>CAWHTD010000001.1:0-18124 GCA_963832135.1 Vicinamibacteria bacterium
CGAGCTCGTGCTGCGCGCGCCGCGCGGCGTCCTCTACGACCGCAACGGCAAGGTCATCGTCGAGAATCGACCGTCATACAACGTCTCGATCGTGCGGCTGCACACGGCGAGCCTGGATCGGACGATCCGGGTGCTGGCGGCCGTGGCTGGACTCGAGGAGTCGCACGTTCGCGAGATCGTGGACCGTCACAGGGGCGAGCCCTCCTACCGGCCGATCCTCGTCATTCAGGACGCGACCCTGGCGCAGGTTGCCGCCATCATGGCCCGTCGTCTCGACTTCGAGCTCCCCGACGTGGTCGTGGAGCGGGTGCCCACGCGCCGCTATCCCACAGACGCCCTCGCCGGTCATCTTCTCGGGTACGTCGGCGAGGCCACCGACGCGCAGGTGGCGGCGGATGGTGTTCTCAAACCCGGCGACATTGTCGGGCAGGCCGGCCTGGAGCGGACGCACAACAAGGACCTGATGGGCAAGGACGGGTCACGCACGGTCGTCGTGAACAGCCTCGGCCGCGAGATCCGCACGCTCGACGACGATGTCGATCCGATCGAGGGTCGACGCCTGCAGTTGACGATTGACTACGACGTGCAGAAGGCGGCCGAAGAGGGGTTCCGCGCCCTGGGACTCTGGGGCGCTGCGATCGCGCTGGATCCGCGAAGCGGTGAGGTCCTTTCGCTCGTCAGCCTGCCGTCCTACGATCCGAACGCGTTTGCGTCGGGCATCGATCGCGCGGCGTGGGCGGCGCTCAACACCGACAAGCTGCGCCCGCTCCAGGATCGCGCGATCCAGGGGCGCTACTCGCCGGGCTCCACGTTCAAGATCGTCGTCGCCACCGCGGCCCTCGAAGAGGGGCTCGTGACGCCCGACTTCCGCGTGCACTGTTCGGGCGGCGGGACGTTCTATGGCCGGTACTTCAAGTGCCACTTGAAGGGTGGACATGGCACTGTCGACATGCGGCACGCCATCGAGAAGTCGTGCAACGTGTATTTCTACACGCTGGGGAACATGCTTGGCGTCGACAGGATGCACAAGTGGGCCACGCGCCTCGGGCTCGGTGTGAAGTCCGGCATCGACCTTCCGAACGAGATCGAAGGCATCATGCCATCGACGGCGTGGAAGCGGAAGCGCTACAACGAGAAGTGGTACGCGGGCGAGACCATTTCGGTTGCCATCGGGCAGGGGCAGGTCTCTGTCACTCCGATCTCACTGGCTGTGATGATGTCGGTCGTCGCCAACGGCGGCACCCGCTACGTGCCGCACCTGGTTCGGGCCTATGACGACGGGAACGGCTGGAAGCAGGTGGCGCCGCCGCCTCCGGCGGGGAGGTTCGACTTCAAGGCCCAGACTGCCACTGCGCTCCATGATGGCCTCTGGCTGGTCGTGAACGGGGCCGGTACGGGTGGGCGAGGCCGCATCCCGGGACTGGACGTCGCCGGCAAGACCGGAACCGCACAGGTGATTTCGCTCCAGGGCCGCAAGGCCGCGCGCAATAGCGACGTGGATCTGCGCGATCACGGATGGTTCGTCTTCTTCGCGCCACGCGACAACCCCGAGATCGCGGGCGTGATTTTCGGCGAACACGCGGAGCACGGGTACCTGGCCGCGCCCATCGCGAAGTACATGATCGCCACCTACTTCGCCAAAAAGCTCGGGCAGCCGCTGCCGGTCTTCACGGCGCCAGGCATCCCGCAGCCGCCGCCGCAGGAGGAAGTGCCGGTCGAGCCCGACGCGGCTCCTCCGGTTCCGGAAGCGGCGCCCGTGACGCAGGGAGGCCGCTAGTGCCGTTCATCGAGCGCCGGCTGTTCTTCCACTTCGATTGGCTCCTGCTCGTGACGCTGCTGGTCATCTGTGCCATGGGCATCACGATGATCTACAGCGCGACGCAGGCGACCACGCCACGGCTCTACGTGTCGCAGGTGTACGCGCTTGGACTCGGGCTGATTGCGCTGCTCGTCGCCGTCTCGATCGACTACCGGACACTGGCCGACAAGTCGCACTGGATTTTCGTTCTCACGCTCGCGTTGCTGATCTACGTCCTGTTCTTCGGCGCCGTCCGCGGGGGAGCCCGTCGATGGATTCCTCTTGGCGTTTTCAACCTGCAGCCGTCGGAGTTTGCGAAGCTCGCCGTCGCGCTCGTGCTGGCGAAGTTCTTCGGCGACAGCCGGCGTCTCTCGCCGACCAGCGGCGACCTGCTGACGGGGGCCGCGATGTGTGCGGTCCCGCTGCTGCTCATCGCGCGTCAGCCAGATCTCGGCACCGCGGTCACGCTCGTGCCCGTCTATCTGGGGATTGCGTATGTTGCGGGGCTCCCGATGCGCGTGCTCGGGATTCTCGCGCTCGCCGCGGTGCTCGCGGCTCCCGTTGCGTGGAAATTCGCGCTGAAGGACTACCAGAAGTCGCGCATCCAGATGTTCATCGACCCGTCGAAGGACCAGAAGGGCGCCGGATATCAGCAGATCCAGGCGCGCATCACCGTCGGGTCGGGCGGGATGTGGGGCAAGGGCTTCCAGAAGGGCACGCAGGGGCAGTTGCGGTTCCTGCCGGTCGCCCACAACGATTTCATTTTCTCGGCATGGGCCGAGGAACAGGGCTTCGCTGGCGTGATTGTCGCGCTCGCGCTGTATCTGCTCGTCATGACGCGCGCGCTGCAGGCGGCGCGCCTGTCGAAGGATCGCCTGGGCGCGTACCTGGTCCTCGGCGTACTGGCGAGCTTCACTTTCCAAGTGTTCTACAACATCACGATGTCCGCAGGTCTGGCGCCGGTGAAGGGATTGACGCTGCCGCTCATGAGTTACGGCGGCTCGTCGCTCATCGCCACGCTGACCGGGTTCGGGCTCATCCTGAACGTCCGGATGCGGCGCTTCGAGAATTGAGAGACTGGCCAGCATGACCAAGGAGATGATCATCTCCTCCAACGACCACGAAACGCGCGTCGCGATCCTGGAAGACGATCTCGTCGCCGAGCTCTTCGTCGAGCGCGAGCGGCAGCGAGGGGTGGTTGGAAACATCTACAAAGGGCGCGTGTCGAAGGTCCTTCCCGGGATGCAGTCGGCGTTTGTCGACATCGGCCTCGAGCGCGACGGCTTCCTGTATGTCTCCGACGTTGCGCAAACGGTCGACGAACTCGATCGTCTCGAGGCGGGCGACGAGACGGAGGGCGAGGCGGTCGAGGCGCCAAAGGAGACCGAGGCGGCCGGCGACGCAAAGCCCGCGGACGCGCCGCGGGGCGATGCCGGACGAGGCCGTGGCCGCGGACGAGGGCCGAAGGGTGAGGAGCCCGGCCCCGCTGAGGAGCCGCGGATCGAGGCCCTCCTCAAGGAAGGCCAGGACGTGCTCGTCCAGGTCGTGAAAGAGCCGCTCGGCACCAAGGGGGCGCGTCTCACCTGCCATGCATCGCTCGCGGGCCGCTTCCTTGTTTTCATGCCGACGGTCGACCACGTCGGCGTGTCTCGCAAGATCGAAGCCCGGGAAGAGCGCAGCCGGCTGCGCGGCATCGTGCGCGAGTTCCGCGAAGCCGAGGGCTTCACGGGCGGCATCATCATACGCACCGCGGCGGCAGGCCGGCCGAAAGACGACATCGTCAGCGACCTCCAGTTCTTCAACAGGATCTGGAAGGAGATTCGGCAGAAGCTCGACTCGTTGCGCCCGCCGGTCGTCGTCTATCGGGAACAGAGCCTCGTCGCAAAGCTCCTTCGCGACCTGCTGACCGACGACTTCACGGCGATCCGGATTGACAGTTACCAGGAGTACCAGCGCGTCCTGGAGCTCGTCGAGCGCATGATGCCGGCGCTCGTCAACAAGGTGAAGCACTACAACAAGAATTTCCCCATCCTGGAGGAATACGGCGTCCAGGCCGAGCTCGACAAGGCGCTGCGCAGCAAGGTGTGGCTGAAGTCGGGCGGATCGATCGTGATCAATCAGACCGAGGCGCTCGTCGCCGTCGACGTGAACACCGGCCGGTATGTCGGCAAGCGATCGGCCGGGCGGCTCGAAGACACGATCGTCAAGACCAACCTGGAGGCGGCGCGCGAAATCGTTCGACAGATGCGCCTGCGCGACCTCGGCGGCATCATCGTGCTCGACTTCATCGACATGGAGGAGAAGAAGAACCGACAGAAGGTCTATCAGGCGGTCGAGCAGGAACTGCGGCGCGATCGCGCGCCGTCAAAGGCGCTGCAGGTTTCCGACTTCGGCCTGGTCGTCGTCACGCGCAAGCGGGTGAAACAAAGCCTGGAGCGTGTGCTCACCGAGCCCTGCCCGTACTGCTCGGGCAGCGGCGTGATCAAGTCGAGTTCGACGATTTGTTACGAGATTCTGTCGGAAGTGAAGAAGCTGAACATGGATCTCAACGGGCACGGCGTCGTGCTGCGCGTGAACCCGGACATTGCGCGTGCGCTGAAGGAAGAAGAAAGCGGCGTCCTGCGAGATTTGCAGCAGGCGCTTGGCCGTCCGATCACGCTTCGGCCGGACGCACATCTGCATCACGAGCAGTTCGACTTGATGGCGATAGGGTAACCCGACCAACCTGGCTAACCCGACGAACCACACGAACCCGACAAACCTGGTCAACCCGACAGACCCGCCAAACTGCAGTTCGACGGGTTGCTCAGGTTGTCAGGGTTAGCCGGGTGAGGTTGGTCAGGTTACGCCACGGGAAAGTGGATCAGATAGTTGGCGCCCTGCTTGTTGATCCAGACGCGCAGGTAGTCGTTGCCCTTCAGCGTGTCGACGCGATAGCCCCCCTTGACGGGCTTGGGGCCTTTTGCGACCTGGGCGATGTCGGTGTCCTGCACGACGCTGACGACCTCGCGGCCCTTGACCTGGCCACGCTGCACGAACTCCACCCAGCGCTCGGCGCCAGCGCTTTGCCCGGTCGCGGGCTTGGCTTCCTCGGTGGTCAGCCGAACCACGTAAGTGCCGGCCGGAAGAGGCTTGCCGTCCGCCATCACGCTCCGCTTCAAAGTGACCGACCCCAACGCCGTCGTTGCCGACTGCGCCACCAGAGGTGCAGAGCTCGTCAGCCCGAACACGGCTGCGAGAACCCCCGCCACGAACACTCGCGTCATTGTCGCCTCCTGGCGCAATTATAGTGCGAACCTACGGTTGTGTAAGGACCTTAGTGCTGGGAGGTGCGGGTGTGCTGTAGGCCTGAGCCTTAGCTTGGGCTTGACGTCGTGCTCCCGAAGCCTGGTGCCCGAGCTAACCGCCTCTGCCAAGGCTACGGCGAGTCCGCCGAAGCGATGCGAAGGCGGAAGCACGCTCCTACGTCGTGCGCGGGAGCGGGGATCTATTTCTGCTTCTGCGGTTTTTCTTTGCCCGGCTGGGCTTCCGCGCGGCTCACACTGACGTCGCCGCTGAAGGTCTTCACGAGCAGCAGGGCTCCGCCGTCGCCGAAGGTGCCCCGGATGTCCTGGCTGCGCGGCACGCCCTCCGGGAGGTCGCGCTCGTCGGGCCGCGTGGCCATCACGAGGGGGATGTCGGAGTGCACGCCACCGCTGAAGGTCGTCGCTGAGAGCTCGAACCCCTGGCTTCCGGCGAGCCGCAGGTTCACGTCGCCCGAGTGGCTGTTGAACTCGTACCGGCCGCCCTTTACGATGCGGCCCGAAAATTCCACCGATCCGTTCACCGTGCGAAGCTGCGCACGCTCGCAGGAGGTGCCGAGGAGCGTGAGATCGCCGCTGACCGTGACGAGATCCAGCGTGCGCGCCTTGAGCGATTTGATCATGAGATTGCCGCTGATCGTGCTCGCCGACAGCACGTCGGCGGCGCCGCCCTCGGTCACCACGATGTCGCCGGAGAATGTCTTCAGCCGAACCAGGCGCGGCGTACCCATCGCCTCGATGTTGCCGCTCGTGCTATCGAGCTGGACCTCGCCGCGCACCTTCGTCACCTTCACGTCGCCCGACATCGAGCGGGCCGTGATCGTCGTGTCGAACGGCACGTCCACGGTGTAGTCGACCTCGGCCTTGTTCTGCTTGTGCTTGCCGAACATGGTGCGGACCTCGATACGTCCTGGCGTCTCGCTCGCGTCGATCATGATGCCTTCGAGCTGGCCCTGCGAATTCTTCCCGCCCCACACCTGCTTCACGGCTTTCACGCGGATCTCGTCGCCCGAGACCCCGGTGATGACGATCGTGCCCGAGAAGTTCGAGATGTCGAGCGAACCCTTGGGCCCCACCTTGAACGTGCGCGTCACGGTGTCGCTCGATTCCTGATCGTCGCGCGCCTGCGGAGAGGGGCCGCGCGCCGCGACCAGGACGAGGCTCGATCGCGCCGTGTCGGCGTGGAGGATCGAGCGCTCCGTCTGGGCGGCCGCCGGCGAGGGAACGAAGAAGGCCAGTGAGGCGACGATCAAGAGGAATCGCACAGTCATATGGGTGATATCGGGGCGTCTCATGATTTGCTCAGGCCGGCCGCAATCCGCGCGGCTTCGTCCTGATTGCCTTTGCGCATCTCGTTGATGAGCGCGAGCGTGTCCTGGAGCAGTGTGATCTTCGAGCGGAAGGCCTCGAACAGGCTTTCCTGCGCTCGCTCGTTGGCCGGCTGCACCCTGAGCGCGGCGCGGCTCTCGCCGATGGCCTGATCGATCACGATCAGGTTCTTCTTCAGATCCGTCGCCACCATGGGATCGAGCGTCTGCTGATCCTGCGCCAGCGCCTCGAGCTTCTGGATGGCGTTTTCGTAGTGCGTTTCGGCTAGTCGCAACTCCGCTTCGAGCGAGCCGAGATCCGCCTCCGCCGCCGTGTTCGTTGCCGGCCGCGAGGCCGTAACGGCGGTCTCTTCCGGCCGACTCGCGTCCGGCAGCCGCCGCATCACGAGCGTGATCAGCACCGCCGCCAGGATCACGGCCGCCACGGCGAGGGGCACCACGACTTGCTCGCGCCAGGCAAAACGCGGTGCCGGCGCGGGCGCACGCGCCGATACGATGGGCGCGAGGCGGTCCCAGACGCGCTCCGGAGGCGTCATGGCCGGAAGGCCGCGCGATGCGCGGCGCACGACCAGCAACTCCTCGACCAGCGCCGTGCAGGACGGGCAGCGGGTCAGGTGCGCCTCCAGTTCCTGGCGCAGCGTCCCCGTCAGGGTGCCGTCCACCAGTTCCTGGATCGCATCGTTGTAGTCGTCGCAGGTCATCTCATTCCCGTCGCCTAGGACGCCTCTCCAACCGTCGCCGCGAGCATCGCCCGGATCCGAAGCCGCGCCTTGTGCACCTGTGATTTCGACGTGCCTTCGGCGATGCCGAGTTGCGCGGCCACTTCCGCGTGGTCGAACCCTTCGACGTCGTGCAGCACGAAGGCCGCGCGATATCCTGGGGGCAATTGTAGGATCGCGCGCTCGAGATCCAGCCGGTCCACCCGGAAGCCGGAGGTGACTCGCCGCGCGGGCGGCAGCGCCTCATCGAGGGGGTCGGTCGTCTGTTGCTGCCGGTGCTGGCGGCTCCGGAGGAAATCCAGGCAGCAATTCGTCGCCAGCCGGTAAATCCAGGTGCCGAGCGCCGCGTCCCCCTTGAAGCTCTCGAGCTTCCGATGCACGAGGAGGAAGATCTCCTGCAGCAGGTCTTCGCCGTCGTGGGTCGAACCGGTCATCCGGCACGCCAGACCGTAAATCCGCGTGGCGTGCAGGCGGTACAACTCCTCGAACGCCCCTGGCTCACCTTGCCGACAGCGCTCCACGAGGCGCATTTCGGCGGTCCGTTCTCCAGCTGTTTCGTTAGACGGTGGCATGGGCGGCTGGCGTTGCCCGGGCGGCAGGCGCCTCTGAGATCTACGAAGCCCCGTGTGGGAGGTTCACCGAGGACTGCCCGGCCAGCGCACGGCGGCAAATCGTCGCACGCGGCCGCCGATGACCGTGAGCCCCTCGCGGCGGAGGAGCTCGTGCTTCAATGCCTCGTGGCCACCATATCCCCCGCAGCGCCCTCCTGCGGCGATCACCCGGTGATAGGGCACCCCAGGCTGCCCGCCTTCTCTCATGATGTTCCCAACGGCACGCGCGGCGCCAGGCCGGCCTGCCAAGGCCGCGATATCGCCATAGGTTGCCACGCGACCCGGCGGGATTCTTCGGACAACTGTCAGGACGCGCCGTGCAAACGGCGTGGTCGTGGCCCGCTTCAGAACAGCCACCGGACGCCTCCGCCTACTTGAAGGCCTCCGGTCTCGATCGACACCGACTGGCCCGGCAAGGACTCGACGTCGTCGGTTGCCCGCGAGAAGCGTGCGCCACCGCCGACAGCCACGCGGCGCGTGAGCCGGAGGTACGCATCGCCCGAGGCGTAGCCGCCGATGGCCGCGCCGTCTCGCTGTGCGGTGATGCCGCGCGAGACCGGGACGGAATCGTAGGGATACGTTTCCGTGAGGACCAGATTCGTAATGATGTCCTGCGTATACGAGATGAAAGATGGTCCGGCGCTCAAGGAGAGCAGCACGCGTCTCGTGAGCGGCTTGAACCAGAGCACGCCGACGTGTATTGCCGTCTCTGAACGTGAGAGGTCAGGGATCGTGAGGTCGAGCAATCGCGCGCGATCGAAGAAGAACGGATGGGGCAGGGACGCATCGAGCGCGGCATCGCCCGATTGTTCATGGCGCGACACCGCAACCGCGACACCGAGACTGCGCCACACTCGGGCGCCGCCCGCCACCTCGAAGCTGAAGGCGGGAGGCAGGTCATACGACGCGTCGAAGTGGGTGTCTTGGCGATACAGCTGGAAATCCGTGCTGGCGTCGAAGTCGCTGCCGATCGCCTGTGCGCCCGCGGACGCGCCGATGAAGCCCCGCGGCTCGCTCGGAGGGCGCTGGCCTCGCGTCGGCAAAGGCCGCTGCGCTTCGGCTTGTGCCGCGACGGCGATGACGGCGATGAGTGAGAGGACCGTGATCCGGCGCCGCATCAATTGACTCCGACGGCCGTCCAGGCCCGTTCGAGCTGCACATAGTCCGCGCTGGCGCCGCCATAGAGTTCCGCGGCCGCCTGCAGCGTTGCCGCGCGCGCATCGCGGAACTGGGCACCGGGTCCCAGAAAGAAGACGAACGCGCGGTAGAAGACCTTTTCCATGCGCTCGATGTTGGCCTGGCCGATGCCCGCCACGTTGATGCCGGAGACGCGGTTCGTGCCGCCGGCGGTTGCGAGATAGAACGCGTGACTGGGAATCGTCGCGTTGTAGTGGACGCCCCCCTCGTCGGTGTCGGTGCCGATGAAGCGACGCAGCGAATAGTGGTCCGGCTGCCCGCCGCTTCTCGGATCGCTGAGAGACCGGATGAACTTCGGCGCAAAGAGCGTGGCGTCTTCGCCGACCAGCCAGTCGGCCTGACGCGGGCCGTTACCGATCGGCTCGAAGACGAACTCGGCCGAGACGCCCATGATGTCGGAAAAGGCCTCGTTGAGCGCGCCCGATTCGTCGACGTAGTCGAGATTCGACGAGTACTCCGTCACACCGTGGGTGTACTCGTGCGCGACGATGTCGAGCGCAGAGCCGAAGTAGTCGAAGCTCTGGCCGTCGCCGTCACCGAACATGAGCTGTCGTCCGCCAAGATAGATGGCGTTGTTCACAAAGAAGTCGCGCGTATCGTCGTCGACGCTGTCGGCGTCGGCGCGGCTTACGGGGTGAACGATGGTCGAGATTTCCGAGTTGCGATCGTCCATGCCGCGGCGACCGAAGCGCTTGAAGTAGTAGTCATACGTCCAGCCCTGGTACACATGCGCGTCGACGGTGGCGCCGTCTGTCCAGACGTTGTCGCTGTCGGCGGCCCGGTCCGAGTCGACGAGCAGGCCGTTCAGCAGGTACACGTTCAAGCGGCTCAGCGAGCCGCGGAAGTCGAACGCGGCCAATACCGCCGGACGCGTCCGATCGGTGGCGACGAACCCCTGCGAGCTGGCGCTCGCCGGCACCTTCTTGTCGTCACCGCCCGAGCCCTTGCCGATGCCGATATTCGGAACCTGGCGGCGGAGCCGCGATCGATTCAGCTCGACGGCGCCCGTCGACGCGTTGATCGAGACGTCCCGCACGTCGACGCCCGATCGCACCGTCATGCGCCACACGAGCGCATAGCCCCCGCGGGCGCCCGGCAGGATGCCAAGCGTGGCCTCTTCCGCCGACGCCTCAGAACGGTCCACGGCCGCGACCGCGCGCTCCGCGGCTGTGGCCTCGTCGATTGCGGGCTGCAGGGGGATTGCAATCCCCTGGTAGATCCGTCCGAATATGGTCCGCACGGAATCGCGTTCCACTTGCCGCATGACACCGCCGCCGAAGACCGGCAGCCCCTCGTGGCGCTGGACGAGCCGTTCGTGCGTGCGGCCTTCGAGGAGCGGGTCAGCGTCGACGCTGGCGAGGTCCAGCTCGCCGCGCTGAAGCATCGACTGGACCTCGGCGTCGGCTGCGCGCAGCGTGTCTGGACGAGCGGCAGCGAGCACGAGCTCCGACCGTCCGCCCTGCGCGTGAGTCCGTGGGATGGCGACCGACGCGAGAGCGGTCACAATCGCCAGACGGAAACACTGACGCGAGACGTTCGCCGATTTGGTCATTGTGGTTACTGCGACGGAACAGGTGTGAGGGCCTCTTCGAGGACGCGGCCCGTCGCGGTCGGGAGCGTCACCCCGCAGAGTCGCGCGAGGGTTGGTGCGATGTCGGCGGGACTCACGGGCTGCTCGTAGCGACCGGGCTTGACCCCCGCCCCGAAGAGCACGAGCGGCACATCGCGGTCGGTACGCATAGGGGCTCCCGTGTGTGGTGGCATTGCCTGGAATGACCGCCTTGTCATCGGACACGAAGATCCAGTTCGGTTTCAGCACGATGAGCAGATCGCCGCTCCGTCCACGGAAGTAGCTCTTCGCGGCCGCCTCGGTACCGGGATCGCTGGCCGCGCTGCCATTCGAGGCAAGCGCGCGCCCGTCGTACACTTTCTGGACACCGGGCTGCGCTTCGAGTGTGCGCATGACTTCCGCGAGCAACTCCGGATCGGCCGCGATCCTCTCGAAGACGCCGGCCCGGAAGTAGAGCTCGCTGTACGCCTGTATAGCGACCCATCGGCCGCGGCCGAATTTCTTCGAGACCACCCCATCGACGAGCGTCATCATCTCGGCCATCTTCACGCGTCCGGCGTCGGCGCCTTCGGCGGTCAGCTGCTCGGGAATCGTGGCCACCCCGTGATCGGCCGTCAGCGCGACGACGTATCGGTCGCGTCCCACCTTTTTGTCGAGTTGTACGAGCAGCTTGCCGACGGTCTCATCCAACCGCCGAAGCACGTCCTGTACTTCGTGGCTGCGTGGACCAAAATCGTGCCCGACGATGTCGAGCGCTGAAAAGCTCACGGCCAGATAGTCGGTCCCGGGACCCTGCCCCAGCTTCATGCCGTCGATCGCTGCGGCCGCGAGACCGCCAACATAGGCGTCTGAAAATGGACTCTCCTGCCACGCCTCATAGAAAAAAACGGTGGGCTTGCCGGATCGCTCCTGCAGCATGTGCGGCATTTCGGCGGTCCACTCGGCAGGCGGCTTTTCACCGACGCCCTTGTCCTCGTACTTGTAGTCACTTTTCTTGCCCGCGCGGCTCCAGCTCGCGCCGAAGTCCCGCTCAATGGGATTCCGCTCGACAAACCGGAGAAGGGATTTCTCGGGCGCATCGGCGTACCTGGTCGACGTGCTCCAGCCACCGCCCTCCCGCCATATGACGGCGTCGCCCTTGATACCGGACAGCATCGCCGCCGCGGCGGCCTTCACCGACAAGGCGACGACACGTCCGCCGGCGGGCTTTGTCTCGGCGAGGACACTCGCAAGCGTCGGGACGGCCAGAAGCCGGCCGCTTGCCGCTTCGCCGATCTGGCGCTGCCCATAAGGGACCTCTTTCGAGTCGGGATCGCTCGTGCACGTTACCAGTCGCTGCGTATCGCGGTCCCACCACTGATTGCTGATGATGCCGTGGGTCGATGGCAAAGTGCCGGTCGAGATCGTCGCGTGGCCCGGACACGTCAGGGTCGTCAGGTACGGATACGACGCCTTCGTAAACCACGCGCCCTGGTCGATCAGATGGCGGAGGCCGCCCGTCCACGGTGTCCCGTAGCCGTCGATGTAATCCCGGCGCATCTGGTCGACGACGAGCAGCACGACGAGGGCAGGCCGCACGTTGGCGGCCGCCGCCGGCAGCGAGCGGAAGGGCGACAGCACGAGCACGATTGCGACGAGGATGCGTAGTGTCATTTTGAGGACGAAGACGACGGAAGCGCCTGATATACGGTGCGGCCCGCTACAATCGTGCGCAGAACCGTGATCCGCGGAATGTCGGCGGCTGGAACCTTCATGATATCGCGGGAGAGCACGACGAAGTCTGCCAGCTTGCCCACTTCGATCGACCCGAGATCGCGCTCGGCATGCGCCGCGTACGCGGCGTCCAGCGTGAACGCGCGCAGGGCCTGCTCGCGGGTGAGCCGCTCGGCGGGCGCCCACCCGTTCGCCGGCTGTCCATGGATGTCCTGACGTGTGATGGCGGCGTAGAAACCCAGAAGAGGATCCGGGCGTTCGACAGGGAAGTCCGACCCGGCGGCCAGCCGCGCACCCGCGCCAATCAACGTCTGCCAGACGTACGCACCCTCCGCGATGCGTGCCGCGCCGATGCGCGCCGGGGCCCATGGCATGTCCGACGTGCAGTGCGTCGGCTGCATCGAGGCGATGACGCCGAGGGAGGCGAATCGCGGGATGTCGAGCCTATCAAGGATCTGCGCGTGCTCGATGCGCGGCCGCAGCGCCCTGGCGCCTGGGACCTCCCGCTCGACCTGCGCGTAGACGTCGAGGACGGTCCGGTTCGCGGCATCACCAATCGCGTGGGTGGCTGGCTGGAAGCCGGCACGAGCCGCGGCGCGGGTAATCGTGGTGAGCTGTGCCGATGGCGTCACGAGCAACCCACGATTGCCGGGCTCATCGTCGTATGGCTCGAGCATCGCGGCGCCGCGCGAGCCGAGCGCCCCGTCTGCGATCATTTTCACGGCGCGGACGGTCAAACGCTGGTTGGGATCGATCAGCGGTCCGCGCGCGAACCACTCGGCCGTGGTTCCCGGCGAGCTGTCGATCATGACATAGAGGCGAGTGGACAGCCGTCGATCCGCCTCGAGCCGGCGGTAGATGGCGATCGTACCGCTCGACACGCCGGCATCGTGGACCATGGTGAGTCCGACGCGTGACAGATCGCGGTCGGCCGCCAGAATCCGGGACTCGATCTCGCTGTCGTCGGGCGCGGCGACATGCCGCTCGACGAGATCCTGGGCGGTGTCCACGAGGACGCCGGTCGGCGCGTTGTCCTTGTCGCGAATGATTCGCCCGCCCGGCGGGTCGGGGGTTCCGGCGTCGAGACCGGCCGCCTGAAGCGCACGGCTGTTGGCCAACGACGCGTGTCCGTCAATTCTGCCCAGAAGAACGGGATGGTTGGGCGCGCCGCGGTCCAGCGCGGCGCGCGTCGGCCATTGCGTGTCCGGCCAGTCGTTCTGGTCCCAGCCTCTGCCGAGAATCCACGTGCCGGCAGGGACCGACTTTGCGCGCGCAGCCACGAGCTCCGTGATGCGCTCCAGGCTTGGCGTGTCGCGCAGGTCCAGCTCCGCGAGGCTTGTTCCGAGTCCGAGGACATGGCCGTGCGCGTCCTGAAGGCCAGGCACCAGCGTGGCGCCGCCGAGATCGATGACTTGCGTCCGGGGCCCTTTCATCCGCAACACATCGGACGCCGTGCCCACCTGCACGATGCGGCCGTCGCCGACGGCGACAGCTTCTGCCGTCGGCTGGGCGGTATTCGCCGTGTAGATCGTTCCGCCGTGGATGATGAGGGAGGGCACCCTGTCTTGTGCGTCGGCTACGAGTTCGCTCATCGAAATGAGCGCCACTACTATGAACAGAAACCTTCTAGTGATCATGACAACCCTGGACGCTCTTGTCCTGCGTCGCGCTCGCGGTTCCTCGGGTTTTCAGGTAAACGGGTTGGTCGGGTTCAGCCACGCTGCCAACCCGCCAAACCTGATTAACCCGTTGCACCTGTCCAACTGAAAGCGTCAGCGCCTTTCAGAACATCTGGGTTGGCGGAGGAAATTGCGCGCCGCGCGCGGCGGCGTAATACAGCGCGTTGAAAATCAGCTTGAATGTTGCCCATGTTTGCCCTCGATGCTGAGGCCGGAACCCCAAGATGATCACGCGCCCGCGACCCATCGCCACTTCCGCCGCCGCCAGCGTGCCGGCCAGACGGTTGCCTCCGGCGAGGTATCCGCTTCGCCGCAAGCCCTCTGTGGCGTACCGCGCCAGAGGCACGATGCCGTCCGCGCCGCGTGAAGGTACATACCCCGAGTTCAGGACGAACATCGCGTCGGTCTCCTCAGGCATCCCGAAGGTGACCGGGTGATCGGGCGTGAGTCTGATCCGCAGCAGTGCACCGGGGCAGTACGTCGCGTCGATGTCGTCGCCTCGCGCCGCAACCGCGAGCGGCACGTCGAGGCGATCGATGGCAAGCTCCGCCGCATTGCCAAATGTGACGAGTGTGCCGCCCGCATCCACGAAGGCGCGCAGAGCGACGATCCCTGCCTCTTCAAGGCCACCCCGGTATTCCGGCCGCACGCGAGGGCCCTGCATCCCATGCAGCAGCTGGGGCACCGGGATCTCCGGCAGGACGATCGCGTCGAATCGGCGCGCGAGGTCGGAGCCACGTATTTCGGGAGGCCGAAGTCGCGTGTAGGGCAGATCGTGCCGGTCGAACACCCAGCGCGTCCATCCGGAGTCGATATGGCCGCCCCAGGGCTCGACGATGGCCACTCGTGGCAGCCGCATCGGCACGAGTGTCGATTCGGGCCAGGCATCGATGGTCTCGACGGTCACATCGAGCCGGCGCATGGCCCGCTCGAGAATCTGTTGCGGCAGGTCCTTCGCGAAGACCGTTCCCGCGGGCCAGTCGCGGCCTGCGAGGCGGATGGCGCCTGGTGTCCACGACAGACGGGCATCGGCGGCAAGCAATCGGTTGATAACGACGAGATCCGCGTTGGCCTCGCGCGCGATGACGGTATTGGCGCCGTCGCCGATGATCTTGCTCGCTGGCACTCGACCGGACGCGGACGAGCGCGAGGGTGGCGCCTCGAACGGTTGATTGATCTGGCGAACATCGACTCCGAGCAGCATGCCGAGCGTCCATGCGGTGACGTCGTAGGGCCTCTCTGGTGAAGCGCCAGGCGCGGGCCGCACGTCGGGATACGTCTGCGGCTCGAGCAGATCCTTGATCCAGCGGCCGAAAGGCTGTGCGAGCGGTACGATGGTGCTGCCGGCCTCATACCTCTGCCCGTCGGCCACGATCGCCTCCCTCGCCGTCGCGATCTCGGCGCCGCCCGCCTCCAGAAGTCGCATGAGCTCGGCCGCCGCGCCGGGATCGCGTTGACGCGCCGGGAGGATGAAGGCGTAGGGATTGCCGGCGCTGAACCGGGCGATCGTCCGTTGGTGCATGCGATAGAAGTTGCGCGAGAGCATCTCGTGGTTGTTCGCGGCGCCTTCGAGCAGGCCCATCGTCGCCAGAAGGTGGTATTCGACCACATCCCGCGCGGTCCACGATCCGCCGAGCCATGGCTCGGGGTAGTTCATCCGATATTGCGTGTCGCTTGGCGGCTGGATGAGCACCGCGCCCGGGTCGGAATCACGCTTCGGTGTTGGCCGCGCGAGGCTGCCTGGGGCCGGATCGGCGCGCTCCTGCTCCACGGGTCCGGCCAGCCGCGCGCCGGCGACTTCCGACAGGAGGCCAACGATGTTGTGCCACCAGGGCGCCGTGCTGTTGGCGCCTTGCCAGAACCCCGTGTAGGTCTCGCCCCACAGCACGCCCGTGCGGCCCGCTCCCTGCAAGTGCGCGGCCATCGTCTGGCCGAGCAGATTCACCTCGCTCCACAGGAGCGGGTCCACGTTGGGATTCGACGGGCTCCGGTACGGCGGAAGAAAGATTCGGGCGCGCGAGGGCCCCATCTGATGCAGGTCGAGGTACACCTCGGGCAGCCAGTCGCGATACATGATGCGCGCGAGGTGCGCCGTCTCGGTCTGCGTCAACATGTACGCGTCGCGGTTGTTGTCGTGCCCCGCGTAGCGGTGATAGAGCTCCGGCGTGGGAGAGTCCTCGTACGGCGTCCCGCGATTGTCCCGGTACCACTCGACAATCTGCTGCAGCCCGTCCGGGTTCTCACAGGGCACCAGAAGCACGATGACTCGTCGAAGAATCCGCTCCGTCTGCGGGCTCTTGTCGAGCGCCAGCGTCCATGCCAGCTCGTTCATCGCCTGCGTGCTGCCGATTTCCGTGCTGTGCACGCCGGCGCCGATGAGCACCACGACTTTCCCTTCTCGGGCGATGCTGAGGGCTTCGGCTTCGGATGTCTCACGGGGGTCCGCCAGGCGACGGTGCCTGGCGCGCGCCTGTGCCAGCGCCGCAATCGTGTCGGGACTCGAAATGGCCGCGACCAGATAGGGGCGTCCACCGGTTGTCTCGCCCACGGTGTCGACCACGATGCGGTCCGACACACGATCGAGCTCGGCGAAATACCGCACCATGCCCTTCCAGTCGACGAGCCGATCGGGGGCGCCCATCCGGAAGCCGAAGAACGCCTCGGGTGAGGCCGGACTCTCCACAGTCCGGCCGATGCCAGCTGCTGTCGTGAGGAGGAAGGCGCCGATCAGGGCCGTTGTGAGCCGGAAACGGGAGGGCACGCGGTATCTAGAGTAGCGTGAGCGGGTCGATCCCGGTACTCGGCCGGATTGAGCGGCATCTCGATCGATGCCGGCCACTGGCTTCCGGGTGCGCTTTCCCACAGGTTGACGTCATACGGTTGGATCGGAGACAGGCTGCCCACCGAAGGGAGGCTCGAGGGCGCAGTTCGGCTGGAATCTGTCGCGGTGGCCATCACCACGCGCACCCGGGGCCGGTGCGGATCGGGCGCATACGGCCGCACGACGACGGCGACCTCGCCAGTATTCAGCCTGACGAGCGTGCCGGGCGGATAGATGCCAATCAACTGGACGAACCGACGGACGAGGTGCTGATCGAACTGCTGGCCATCGTTGCGTTCGAGGACGGCCTTGATGCGATCGGTCGGAAATGACTGCTGATACTTGCGCTGCGAGCGCATCGCGTCGTAGACATCCGAGATCGAGCAGAGGATGGTGGCGAGGTTGAGCCGCAATCGCGAGACGCCGCCTGGATAGCCGGTTCCATCCTGCCTCAGGTGATGTTCGAAGGCGACGATCGCCGAGATCGGTGGCATTTCCGGCGTGCGTCGCAGGATCTCTGCGCCGTCGACCACGTGCCGCTTCATGATCGCGAACTCGGCGTCGGTGAGCTTCTCCGGCTTGTTGAGAATGTCGGTGGGGGTGCGGACCTTGCCGATGTCGTGCATCAGGCCGGCGAGTCCGAACTCGCGCAGAAGCGGACCATCGACCCCGAGCGCACGCCCTTGCGCCATGGTGAGAATCGAGACGTTCACCATGTGTGTGAACGTGTAGTTGTCATAGTTCTTCAAGGCCGTGAGGGCGATGAGCGCCGTGCGGTTCTGCGCGACGGCCTGCGCGAGCGTGTCGACCATGCCCCGCGCCGCGCCGGGATCGGGCCGTCCTTCCTGCGCCGTCTGCTCCCACAATCGTTCGGCGACCTTCGCGGCGTCGTTGTACATCGTCCGGATCGCGGCGGTGTCAGCGAACGACATGTCGATCCGCTGCTCGACCTGAATGCGTCCGATCTGGATATGCGGAAAGATAGGCAGCGCCGCCGCGGCATCGGCTTCGAGCCGCCGATCGATCGATGCCAGCGCGGTCACAAGCCCGGCGATCTCCTCGGGCATGACGTCGCGGTCGATCACGATGCGCTCGACGCCCGCCCGCTGCAGCCGGCGCAGGAGATCGCTCATGGTGCCGCTGGCTTTCGGGACCGGGACGTCGCCGACCACGAACTCGCCGCCGACCACACCGAGCGTGAGCGAACGCTGCTGGCCGATGACGACACTGACCGCCTCGGCGAAGGCGCTGGTGTTGCGCGAGACGAGCGGATGGGTCGCCGTGTAGAGCTGCGCGCCTTTGAGGGCCGACGCGAACCGGCGGAGCAGATCGTCGGCGAGCTGAACGCGCCGGTTGTGGCCGATCATGCCGGTTCCTTGTCTCCAC
>CAWHTD010000002.1:0-20626 GCA_963832135.1 Vicinamibacteria bacterium
CCGCCAAGCTGCAACTCGGCTTCTGGTAGCGGCCATCGCGTCGCATGTAGGCCGGACCTGAAGGTCCGGCAGACACCTGCGCGCCCCTTCGCCGACCTCGATTTCCGGAGTGCAGCAGCAATCGCACGTTAAGCTCGGATGATGTCTCGCACCGCGTTGGCCCTTTGCCTGGCCCTGGCCGGGCTCATGGCGGGCGTCTTCGCTCCACGGCAGCCCGGCGCGTCCTCCCGCCACGTCGTTCTCATCAGCCTTGACGGATTCCCGGCGGCGGCCCTCGCCGACCCACGGACGCCGGTGCCGACGCTGCGCCGGCTTGCGCGCGAAGGCGCGATTGCGCGCGCCTTCATGCCGGTGAACCCCGTGGTGACCTGGCCAAATCACACGACGATGGTGACCGGCGTGCGGCCTGCCGTGCATGGCGTGATGTGGAACGGGTTTCTCGTTCGGGACCCTTCCGGTGTCCCGCCGCGCGTCGAGCCGTGGCGACCCAAGGACAACATGGTACGCGCCATGACTGTCTATGACGCAGCCCACGCGAAGGGCTTGACGACGGCGCAGGTGGACTGGGTCGCCATCTATGACGCGAAGACGATTACGTGGGCGTTTCCGGAGGTGCCGAGCGTTGCAGGTACAGTCGAAAAGGAAATGATCGCCGCGCGTGTGCTGACCGCGGAGGATGTCTCGGGATTTCACGCCAAGACCTCAAGTGCGTGGCGCGACCAGCGATGGACCGACGCGGCTGTTCACATCATCGAGCGTCACGCCCCCAACCTGCTGCTCTTCCATTTGCTCGCGCTCGACAGCGCGAACCACCGCTATGGGCCGGGCACTCCCGCGTCGCAAATGGCCATGGCCTTTCTCGACGCCCAGGTAGGTCGGCTCACGTCGGCCATCGACCGTGCCGGTCTGACCGCGCAGACGACAATCCTGATCGTCTCGGACCACGGGTTCCGCAGCGCTGACCGTTCCATCCACCCGAACGCCGTGATCCGCGACGCCGGATTGATACGTGGGAGTGGCGTGGACCTTCGAGCGGATGCATGGGCCAGATCCTGGGGCGGAGCCGCGGGCGTCTACGTGACCGACCGGCAGCGGCGAGAAGAAGTCGTCGCCCGAATCGCGCCGCTCTTCAAGAACCTCGAGGGTGTGGATCGCGTCCTTCAGGGTGCGGCGCTGACGGACGCGAACTTTCCGGATCCGGCGGCACTCGATCAGGCGCCTGACCTCGTGCTGAGCGCGAGACGTGGATTCGAGTTCGGCGGAAACGACACGGGGCCGTCGGTGACCGAAGTGAGCGCGGATCACCTCGGCCATCACGGCGCGCTCGAAACAGATCCCGAGATGGAAGCAATCTTCATCGCCTGGGGCGCGGGCGTCGCTCGCGGGCAGTCACTCGATACGGTGCACTCGCTCCAGATCGCGCCGACGATTGCGGAATGGCTCGGGGTAGCGCTGCCGGGTACCTCGCAACCGTCACTCGGCCGGCAACTCGCTGGGCACTGAAACGTTTCGCGTTTTCGACGCGCGGACGGCGATCGTGCCCGATCAGCTCGCCTCCTGTTTCATTTCTCACGCACTCGCGATACGCAGCCTGTGTTTCAGTGTGTGGATCTGATGACGAATCGCCTTGAGTTGCGCGTGATTACCCATGGCGATTACCTTGTCGCGCTCGACCTTGAGCGCCCGCACCTGGGCCTTGGCGGCCGACTTGTCGAACGCGATCGTGTGGGCGTGGTGCTGATGGCGATGATGATGTGTGTCGATGCCGAGCGCCGCGCAGATGGCGGGGAGCAGGTGCTCCTTGTTCATCTGCGTGTAGCCCTGCACCACGTCGTGGTGTAGGCCTTTCGCGATTTCTCTGAGATCGGCAACCGTCAGGCTCTTCAGCTCCTCGTAGGTGTAGGTGTCGGGCATGTGCGGCCTCCTGCAGAAGGGTAAATTCTAAGGCGAAGCAGCACCGACGGCTACTTTTTGTCCCACGTCCCCTTGGTCGTCACGTCTCGAACCGGGTCGTGCGTGCTGGAAGCCACGCACGATCGCAACCGACGATACGCACACTCGTTACCTCGATTGAAAAGTGACTCAATCGGAAGGCGCAAGCCCGTTAGTAGTTGCCGTCGAAGCCTTTGACGCGCTGGGCACTCGGATTGCGGAAAAGCGACCCGCTTACGGTTCGGGGGGACCCGTTGCCCCGATGACAGACGCACGCTGAGGAAGAGCCGCTTTCATCGCGCCACGAGCGCAATCACCCGCACCGGCCCGCCAGACCCCTTCGCCACTTTCATCGGCAGCGCAATCACCGTCGCCCCCGTCGCCGGGAGCTCGGCAAGCCCCGTCAGGTTCTCGAGATTCGCCACGTCCCTCGCCGCGCCGATACGGTGCGCCATGAAATCGGTGGACGGCCCGTAGTCGATCGACGCGGTGTCGATCCCGAGCACCGCGACCTGTCGTTGCTCCACGAGCAGCCGTGCGGCCTCGATGCCGTAGCCGGGAAATCGCAGCTTCGAGGCGTCGCCGGGCGTGTCGTCGCCCAGGTACTGTTTGACGTCCGGCCAGAAGCGGCTCCAGCCAGTGCGCAGGAGCACGATCGCACCGGCAGGGATCGGGCCGTGATTGCGCTCGAAAGCCGCAATGTCCTCGGGCGTCAGGCGATAGACCGGATCCGCTGCCGCCTGCTTCGACACGTCGATGACGACTGCCGGGCCCATCAACCGGTCGAGCGCGATTTCGCCAATCGACGGGTGACCTTCAGCGAAGTGCAGCGGGGCATCGAGGTGTGTGCCGCCGTGTTCGGGCGTGCACATCACGAACGACGCATAGAAATAGCCGCCCGGCGACTTGCCGAAGGCCAGCGGCTTCAGCTCGAAGCGTGAGGGCGACGTCGGCCAATAAACGGTCGTATCGTCGAAGGCGTGCGTCAAATCGATGACGCGATAGGTGCGAAGGTCGAGCGTCTGCGCGCGCAAGGGCGCGCCGCCAGCCCAAAGCGCAAGAGCCAACACCAGCAGTCGATTCATCGCTCCCCCCAACCTGATCAACCTGACGAACCCAATCCACCCGACCAACCTGATGTTGTTTGCGCCCCTTACGGCAGCCGCTGAATCTCCGCCCAGACGGGCTCATCGACGGGGATGCCGAGCCGCCGGTTTTCCTCGCGTGTGCGCAGGACGCCTTCGCCCGGATAGCGGACACCCGTCGCCGCGTCAACCGGTGTGGCGGAGTGCAGATCGTCGATGACGTTCGCCACCAGGCGCCCGGCCGCCTCCGCGCCCGCAGGACGCGTCACATCGATCACGAAAAAAACTTGTGACAGGCCGTGTTCCTCACCCTGCGCGCCGATCTCTCGCGTCGTCTGGCCGCTGGCGAGGAGCGCGGCGAGGAGGTCCATCACGAGCGCCAATCCAGCGCCCTTCCAGTACCCAATCGGAAGCGGACGCTGTGCGGCGAGGATGGCGCCCGGGTCCGTCGTGAGCTGCCCATCGGCATCGTACCCGCCCGCAAATGGGAGACGCTCTCCGCGAAGCTCGAGCCGCTCCAGCTTTCCGTAGGAGAACTGCGACATCGCCACGTCCAAGACGATGGGCGCGTCGACGCGCGGCACGGCGACGATCAGCGGATTGTTTCCGAGCTTCGAATCGGTCGCTCCCCAGGGCGGCATGTTGGGAATGGTGTTCGTCCAGCCGATGAACGCGAACCCGGCTCGGGCTGCCTGCCAGCCGTAGGTGCCGCCCCGCATCCAGTGGTTCGTATTGCGCAGGGCCACCAGGCCCAAGCCGTGCTCGCGCGACAGGTCGATGGCGCGCGCCGTCGCCGCGGTGGCGTTCAGGTTACCGGGCCCCAGTTGCCCGTCCCACTGCTCCCAGACGCCGAAGCGCGCAACATTCACGGGTGCGACGTCCGGCCGGACGTGACCGGCCCTGATCTGTCGCACGAAGCGTGGAAATCGGTTTACACCATGTGTTGTCACGCCGTCGAGCTGCGTCTCGGCAAAGAGCGTCGCGCACGCCCGCGCGCGCTCGCCCGTGAACCCGAGCGCCACGAGGACGCGGGAGAGCTCCGACACGATCGAGTCGAACGACAGACGGATCATCGCCCGGCTATCGTGCCTCAAGTACTGGAACAAACGCGAGCGCCCGCTCGTCAACCGTACGCGTCGCTTCAGCCGTGATCGCGGGCGGGTGTTGGAGGAGCCTTTCTGTTATGGTGACCGCGTCGATGTCGCGACTTCGCCTCCCGGTCATCATGTCCGTCACGGCCGGCGATGCGCGTCCGCGCCAGCACGAGGAGGCGCTGCGGGCGGCTCTCTCGGCCTCGGCCGATCCCGTCTTTTCCTATCCAGACTCCCTGCCTGCGCTGCGGGAGGCGGTCGCCGCGGAAATCAAGGACGGCGCGACGCATCTGGCCGTCGCCGGTGGCGACGGCACAATACATCACGCGGTGAATGCGCTCGGCGGTGCATCGGTGATCGTGGTGCCCATCCCGATCGGCAGCGGCAACGACTTCACCAGGGCGCTGGGTGTTGGCGTGAATGTCGCCCGGACTGTGCAGGCCCTCGCGGAACGGCGCTCCCGCACGATCGATCTGATAGAGGTGAACGGACGACGCGTCTGCACCGTCGCCGGCGCGGGGCTCGTGGCCGATACAGGGCTGCAGGTGGGACGGCTGCTCGCGCCCGGTTCGGCGTGGCGGCCGGTTGTGAGGCGCCTCGGCCGATCTGCCTATCTCATGGGGGCGGCCGCACGAGTCCTTGTGGTCCCGAAGATCGCTTACGACGCCGAGATCCGATGGCGGGATTTGAAGGGGACATGGTTCGAGTGGGAAGGGCGTCTGCACGGCGTGTTCCTCGCCAACCTGCCGACGCTCGGCGCCGGACTGCGGCTGCCACTGTCGTCTCAGACTAGTGACGGCGCCTTCGAGCTCGCGGTGCTGCCGTCTAACACACGCCGGCGACTCGCGTGGAGCCTGGGGTGCCTCCGCAGCAACCGGCGCCTTCCGGCAGGCACGATGATCATCGAACGCACATCCGAAGCGCAGATTCGATGGAAGGGCGGCAGCCGGATCATCGGTGACGGTGAGGACCTGGGTGCCGCCGACGAGATCCACGCCCGCAGCCTGCCGAAGGCGCTTACCGTCAGCGTGTAGGGTTACTGCCGCGATCACACCGACCTAAGAGAAATTCAATCCAGAGATTTCAGGATTTCTCTGATTCTTACGGGCAACGCGAGAATCTCAGCTGAACTTGCAGCAGCCGCGTTCTCAGGCTGAAGGCGCACACTCGGCAGAACTCATCGCGTCACGCGCGTGACCTCCGGATTCGTTCGCTCCGCCTGAGGGCCGGCCGCGCAGCGGCCGGCTGGGACGAACGAGAGAGCGGAGAGGAGAGCCGCAAATAAGAACAGCGAACGGTTCTCCTCTCCGCTCTCTCGTGCGTCCCGCCACGGCATGCCGTGGCCCTCAGGCGGAGCGAACGCATCCGTGGAATCCGTGTAATCTGTGCAATCTGTGGCTGATGTGGTCACGCGCTCTCGTTGGTCGCTCGTCCTTTGCTTTCTCTTGCTGGTCGCCCCGTCCGCGGCTCGGGCCCAAACGCCTGCGGCCGCTCGACATCAGGAAACGGCCCTCGACCGGTACGTCGCCGCACCGGATCCCAACTTCAGGTTCGCGAAGGCCGGCGAGCTCAGAGCGCTCGGCGACGTGTCGGTCACGATCCTCGAGCTCACCTCGCAGCAATGGCTCACGCCCAAGGAAGTCGATCGCCCGATCTGGCGTCATTGGCTCCTCGTGTACCGGCCAGGCCGCGTGACACGCGACACGGCTCTTCTCTACCTCGGTGGCGGCAGCAACACCGGCAAGCGACCACAGAAAGCCAACAGCGTGCTTGCCGCGCTGGCGCGCGACACCGGCAGCGTGACGGCCGAGTTGCGCATGATCCCGAATCAGCCGCTCACCTTCAGAAGCGATCCGAGTCACAAGGAACGGTCCGAGGACGAGATCGTAGCGTTCACGTGGGACCGCTATCTCCGTACTGGCGACGAGCGATGGCCGCTGCGCCTTCCAATGACGAAGGCCGCGGTCCGAGCCATGGACACCCTGACGGCGTGGACCGCCAGCGCAGAGGGTGGCGGTCGCACGGTCACGCGATTTGTGCTCGCCGGAGGATCGAAGCGCGGCTGGACGGCGTGGACGGCCGCCGCCGTCGACCGCCGTGTCGTCGCCCTCGTTCCAGCCGTCATCGATGCCCTGAACATCGTGCCTTCGTTCAAGCATCACTGGCGGGCGTATGGATTCTGGGCGCCTGCCGTGGTCGACTATCAGGACATGAAGATCATGGCGTGGCTCGATACGCCGCAGTTCGCCGCGTTGATGGCGATCGAGGACCCGTGGTTGTACCGGGCGCGTCTGACGATGCCGAAGCTGCTGTTGAACTCGGCGGGCGATCAGTTCTTCCTGCCCGACTCGTCGCGGTTCTACTTCGAAGCACTCGCCGGCGAGAAGCATCTGCGCTACATTCCGAATTCAGACCATTCCCTCGACGCGACGAATGCGTTTGAAACTCTGCAGGCGTTTTACGCGGCGATCGTCACCGGGACGCCTCGGCCGCACTTTACCTGGGCAACCGACGCCACCGGCAGAATCACCGTGACATCGAAGACGACGCCGTCCGCCGTACGGCTCTGGCAAGCGACCAATCCGAAGACGCGCGACTTCCGCCTCGAGACCCTCGGCGCGAAGTGGTCGATGTCGGAGCTCACATCGTCGGGGCCGAACACCTGGAGTGCCCGTGTGCGGCCGCCGCCAGCCGGATGGACCGCCGCCTTCGTCGAGCTCACGTTTCCGAGCGGCGGCCGTTATCCATTCATCTTCACGACCAGCGTGCTCGTCACACCCGAGCGCTTGCCGTTTCCCCCACCGGGGTCAGCACGCTGTTAAGGAGTCCCGGAGGCCCTAACAGCGTCTGACCCCATTGGCACCGAGTTTCGACGTCCAAAGGAGCCTCATGAAACCAGCGACCGTATTCCTCGGCGAGATGACCACGCTCGAGGTCGAGTCCTTTTTGAAAGAACACCACACGGTGATCATCCCGGTCGGCGCCACCGAGCAGCATGGACCGCATGGGCCGCTCCTCACCGACGTCCTGATTCCGCAGGAGGTCGCGCGACGCGCCGCGCCGCGGCTCAATGCCGTGGTGGCGCCGCCGGTGAACTACGCGCTGTCCTATCCGCACGTTGGCTTCAAGGGGCTCGTGTATCTGCGCATTCCGACGTTCATGGCGATGATCGAGGATCTCGCGGCGGCTTTTGGCGCCGTCGGGTTCAAGCGGATCATCTTTCTGAACGGGCACTACGACAACACGTACGCCCTCGCCTATGCGTGCGCGACCGCCGCAGAGCGCTTGCCGGAGGACGCGCGTGCGTATCCGCTGAATTACTGGGATGGGATGCCGCCGGAGGTACGCGAAGAAGTACTCGAGCCTCGAGAAAGGCATGCACGCCAACGCCGCCGAGACGTCGGCGATTCTCGCGATCAATCCGAAGCTCGTCGACATGGAGAAGGCGAACGCCGAGTTCCCGAACTTCCCTTCGTTTACGGTGAACCCGGCGCCGGTACACACGGCGTTCTTCTTTTCCAACCCGCGGTCGGTGTACTGGGCGACCAAGTCAGGAACCTGGGGCGACGCACGGTCGGCCAACCCGCAGACGGGCGAAGAGTACCTGGAGGCAGGCGTCGCCTCGACGATCGCGGTTATCGAGAACGTGGAAAAGACGTTCGCGGCGATTCCGAGGCGGCCGTAGGGGCCGCTGCGTTCGCCCTGAAAACTCGCGCGGCACATCAGGCGGGGCTAACCGCCTTCGCCAAGGCTACGGCGAGTCTCGCCGAAGCTTTATGCGTAGGCGGAAGCCCCGCCGCCACACATGACATTCGGATGCACCCGCACGGGGCGCATTGCAAATGCGCCCCTACTGCGTATTCGGTTCGCTGTCCTGGCCGGGTACGGGGGCCTTGGCCGGCATGTCGAGCGGCCCGAGCGCGTAGGTCGTTGGACCCAGCCGCAGGTCGGATGCCATCATCTCGTCGAAGGTGACGGCCTTGCCCGTGTAAGCCGATTCACGGCCCATGATGGCCACGAGTGTGGCAATAGCGGTGTCCTTCACCGTGTTCACCGGCGAACCGGCGCGGATCGACGACACGAGGTCGGCATGCTCCTGAATGAGCGCGTCGTTCACCTCGCCGCTGAACTTCCAGACCACTTTGCCATCGCGGTCGAAGATCGCGCCCTGGTCGAGGCTCGCGCTGCCCTTCGTGCCCACAAGCGTCTCGTCGCGCACGTTGGCGCAGCCGCCGATCTGGCGGATGGTGCTGTGCATATGGACGCCATCGTCGAACGTGTAGTCGATGCTGAAGAAGTCGTACTGATCGCCCTGCGGACGCCGCATCCTCGCACCCATGCCGACCGCCTTCACGGGCGCCTTCCCCATCACCCACAGCATCCCATCCAGGTGGTGAATGTGCTGCTCGACGATGTGATCGCCCGAGAGCCAGTTCCAGTTCACCCAGTCACGGATCATGAATTCCATGTCGGACCAGCCGGCTTCCCGCGGCCGGTACCACAGCGCACCCTGGTTGCGGAAGGCGCGCACCGACACGATGTCGCCGATCATCCCGTCGAGCACGCGATTGCGGACCTCGAGGCGCGGCAATTCGCGGCGGAGCTGCGTGCCGGTCATCACCGCAAGCCCTTTCGCTGACGCCTTCTCCGAGGTGGCGAGCACCGAACGCACACCAACCGGGTCGACGCCAACCGGCTTCTCGAGGAAACAGTGCTTGCCGGCCTCGACACAGGCGGCGAAGTGAGCCGGGCGAAAATGGGGCGGCGTGCAGTTGAGGACGATGTCGACGTCCGACGCGATCAGCTTTTCGTACGCGTCGAAGCCGGTGTAACACCGATTCTCCGCGACCTCGATACCCTTGTCTTTCTTCAGCTCGGTCCGAGCGGCCTCGATGCGATCGGGAAAGACGTCGGCCAGCGCGACGAGCTGGAGGTTTGGCCCCGCGTCGAGGAAGTTGATCATCGCGCCGCGGCCGCGGCCGCCGCAGCCGATCAAACCCGCGCGAAGGGGCTTGCCATCGGGGGCTCGGGGAGCGCCGAGCGTCTGAGGGGCGACGGGCTGTGCCTGGGCGCGTGCCGAGAGCGCGACTGACGCGCCTGCGACGGTAGCGATGGATCCAAGAAAGTCACGGCGATTAACCGGGCGCTCCATTTTTAAACTCCTTCAAGAACCCGGATTGTCTGCGATGCGGCAGCCGAGGTCAATCGGTCTCTCGGCCTCAGCCGCTGCGAGGATGGTGAGGTGTGGCCTACTGATCTCATGGCCGGCTGCCATGCTGCAGCGGTCTGAGCTCGTCGTTGAGCACGCCGTAACGGTTGGTCTTGTTCTCGTCCACGAAGGTGACGACCCGATATTTTCCAGGCTTTGAAGCGGGCGGCTTGTCGTACACCCAGATCTCGACCGGCACATCGCCATTCGCCCAGGCGCGCCGAGAGCCCGACATGCTGCCTCCCGCCTGCGCCGGCATCTCAGCAATCTTACGATAGGCAGGAGCGCCGAACCGCATGTACAGCGTGCCGCGCTCGGTGAAGACGCCGGGCACTTCGTTTTCCTGAAAGTACTTCTCGACGAACCGGAGCCGTGTGATGTGCTCCTGGAGTGCTTCGTTCTCAGGCGTCGCCGAGTTTGGATCTCGCGACTTCCAGAAGGACTCTTGAAAGCTCCGACGCTCCGGCACGTCGAGCGAAGAGTATTGCTTCCGCTCCTCTTTCGTGATCGCGTGATCGACTGAGGCAAGCCAGAGGCGATCCTGTGGCGTCAGGTCGTGCTTCTGACCCAGCGCTACGGCGATCACCAGCGCGCCAGCGAATGTCATGCTCGGATCGAGCGCGACGAACGAAAGCCCCGCCCGACGGCGGGCGGGGAGAGACTGCGACCCGTCAGAAAGTGAAGCGAACGCCGAGCCGGAGGAGCCTCGGGTCGATCCACTCAAGAGGATCTCCGAACGTGGACCCGGACGTGTCGGCCACTGGCCGCTCCTCTCGGGAGTCCGGAATACCCTGATTGTTAAGATTGAACACGTCCAGGAACACGCCAGCGGTGCGGGACTGCTGACCGAACACGAACGTCTTCTCCACTCGGAAATCAAGGTTGTTCAAGGCGTCGACCCGCCGCGTCCCTCGTGGCTCGATCCGCACGGTCTCGCTTCCCTGGTCCAGGTCACGTATGGCTGTCCGACGGCCCCATGCTGCGCCGGTGATGTAACGGTAGATGCCGCTGATGTTGAATCCACCCCAGACCGGGATGCGGTAGGTGCCCTCGGCCTTGAAGTGATGCGTGTAGTCGAAGACGGCTGGGCCGTCGCTGAGGATTGCGCGATTCGGGTTCGCGAAGACGCCTTGCTGACCGGTATCACTCGTCGAACTGCTTCCGGCCGCGTTCGCTCCGAAGTTGTTGTTCACGTTCCCACGCGTTCGTGACCAGGTGTACGACGTGGCGGTCTGCCAGTTGTGCGAAAAGCGCTTGCTGACGTTGATCTGGAAGCCGTTGTAGGTACGAGTCGCACCGTCGGGGTTCGTCATCAGGTAAAACGTATCGCCCGATTTGTTGAACACCGTTATCAATTGGCCATCGTCTTCGGTATCCAGCTCGCCGTCAGGCCCTGGATCGCGGCGTTGCACCGGGTCGTAAGTCGCCCCGGTGTCGACGAAGCCCATGAAGTTTTCGTAATTCCGGCGTATGTACTGCACCTGAACCGAGAGGTCTGGGAACAACTCGTGTTCGATCCCGGCCAGGTACTGGTCGACGTACGACGGTTTGAGATCCGGATCCATGCCGACATTGTTCGCGATATCGACCGTGTCGATGATCTCGAAATCGTTTTCCCCCAGGACGAGCGCCGTGAACTTCGGGTGCTGCTGGCTCGTGTCCATGTGGTAGTACGTGCCGCCGAGCAGCGCATCATGGTAGCGGCCGTAGTGGAGACGTACGACCGTGCGGTGGTCACCGGTGACATCCCACGCCGCACCAATCCGCGGTGAAATCGGATTCGTCTTGAGCACCGTCCCTCTATCCGGCACTGACCCGCGATTGAAGTTGAACCGGATCCCCGGGTTGATGGTCAAGCGATCGTTGACCGTCCACGTATCTTGCGCATAGAGGCTCGCGCGCTTGCTCGTGGCTGTGACGACGTATCCATCCCAGAGGGTCACGAGGTATGGCGCCCCACTACCGTAATCGTAGTACAGACGGCCGCCAGGATAGCCGTACTCGTTCACTATCTTCGACCGTTCGAACTCGAATCCGAACTTGAACTCGTGGCTCTTCCCCGCGAATTTATCGGCGTACCGCGTCAATGCGGCGGCGGTGACGTTGCGCTTTCGATCTGCCCGATAGTAGTACGGCGAGTTCACCGAGTAGTTGAACGACTCGTCGAAACGCGGGTACGGACCGTTGCGAGTCTGGGGCGGCGTCGGCTCCAAGGGGAAGTAACCGACGTACCCGCCGTTGCGGACGTCCAGCAGGGTCTTCGAATTGATCGTCCAGGTGACACGGCCGTTCCAGTTGCTCTCCGGCGAAGGTTCGATCACCGTCGTTTCCGGCGGGCGGTCCGGACCGGCCCCCCGGCCGGTGATGTCGTACTTGTCCCACTCGTAGAAGCCCTCGACCTTGACGTTGGGGCTGGCGGCCCAGTTGACCTTTCCGATGTAGCGCGGATCCTTCTCACTCGTGTACGGCCCATTGAAGCCAGCCGGGCGATCGAGACGCTTGAAGTACTGAATGCCGGTAAAGAACCACAGCTTGTCCTTCATGATGGGTCCACCGACCTGCGCGGTCGTGTCCCACCACGTGTTGATTTCGCGCGGCTTGAAGTCCTCTCGAAGTTCCTCGGAAAGATTCGTCGTGTTGTCGCTGACCCAGCCATTCCGTTCGGTCAAGTACTCGAACAACCCCGAGAACCGGTTACTGCCCGATCTGACGATGCTGTTGGCGGCGGCGCCGGTGAACTCGCCATATTCGGCGTTCGCGCCGAGCCCGACGACTTGCACTTCCTGGATCCAGTTGTAGTTGAAGAACGACCAGGCCGACCCACCATCGGGGTCGCTCACGTCCACGCCATCTATCAACAAGGCATTCGAGCCTTGGGTGCCGCCATAGGCGACACTGTTCGTGATTCCAGGCGCGAGGTCGATGACATCCGGCTGGAAGCGTGCGGTCGGCAGGTTCTGCAGCAGTGCGTTATCGATCTGAGTGTTGGAAGCGGAGCTCTTCACGTCGACCATGCCCGCCCGGCCAGAGACGACAATCGCCTCAGCTGCGGTGACCTGAGGCAGGGCCACATCCTGGGTGATCGTCGTGCCCAATGGAAGCCTGATGTCACTCTGCTTGACCGTGCGAAATCCCTGCAGCTCGGCCGTCAATTCGTACACGCCTGGCTGCAATGACGGGAATCGGTAAACGCCCTGACCGTCCGAAACCGTGGAGTGTATGCCACCAATCAGGCTGGGGCTGCTGATCGATACCGTCGCTCCTGGCACGACGGCCCCCGTGCTGTCGCTGATCGTGCCGGTCAGCGTCGACGTCGTCTGTGCTTGGGCGAACAGTAAGGGCGAAGTGCCAGCGCCCAGTGCGAGAAACAGGACGGTGAGACAGAACCACTTTCGGTCGTGCACCGCGCGGCTCCTTTCGACACGCTCTCGCTGTGACGAGTGAACCTGCCGGAAGGTCCAGCGGCTCACAACCATCTCAATGGCGAAGGGAGAGGGAGCAATTCCGATGCCCGCGGAGTATACACCTGCGCATTTGCGGATGCCGTGAGAAAATGGAAGCATCGCTTGGCTGGCAGCGCGTCGGGTCCAAACAGTTGAAGAATTTTTCCGATGGTTCGGATCCGGATCGCTTAACGCCGACAAGCCCAGCCATTCCTCGCAGCCTCAGCCCAGCGGTTCGTCCCTCTCTACTGCTGCTCGTCACATGTTCGATCCTTAGTTGGATGGCTGGCGGCTGTGGGGAGAGTGCGACAGACTCGCGCCCACCCGCGCCGCCTGATGTCATACTGGTCACCGTCGACACGCTCCGCGCCGATCGCGTGGGAGCATATGGGAGCGCGCCGACGGCGACCCCGAACCTGGACGGCCTCGCCCGGCGCGGGGTGACCTTCCTCGATTCAACGGCTCACGCGCCGCTCACGGTGCCATCCCACGCGTCGATCCTCACGGGGCTCTACCCCACGGAACATCACGTCAGAGACAACGCGGGGTTCCCACTGCCGGCCGGAGTTCGGACGCTTGCAGAGATGCTCCATCAAGGCGGATACCATACCGCGGCGTTCGTGGCGTCGTACGTGCTGAATCGCGGTACCGGCCTTGCCCGAGGGTTCGACGCATACTCCGATCGCTTCGACACGGCCGCTCGTCATCTGTCGCTTTCGAGCCTGCAGCGTCGCGGTCCCGAGGTCGCGCGCGACGCGGTTCAGTGGCTCGCGACAGCGCCGCGTCCCTTCTTTCTCTGGGTGCACTTCTACGATCCGCACGCGCCGTACGATCCACCGCCGGCATTCGGCGCCCGATTCCCCGGCCGCGCCTACGAAGGCGAGGTCGCCACGAGCGACTGGGCCCTGGGCGAGGTGTTGCGCGCGATCGAGAAGAAGTCGGCGAACGCGCTCGTGGTGGTCACCGCGGATCACGGCGAAAGCCTTGGCGAACACGGCGAGCCGGAACACGGCATCTTCCTGTACGACGCCACGCTGCGGGTGCCGCTCGTCATTGCCGGGCCGGGCGTGCGGCCGGGAAACCGTGTGCGCCAGCAGGTCAGGCACGTCGACATCGTGCCGACCGTGCTCGACCTGGCGCACATGCCGCCGCCCGGTCGGCTGAACGGCATCAGCCTCAGGTCGCTCGTCGAGGGCCAAACCCGGGCGTCGACTCCGGCGTCATACGCCGAGAGCGCGTTCGGTCAGTTGCACTTCGGTTGGAGTGAGCTGCACGCGATTAGAGATGGAAACTGGAAGTACATCGATGCCCCGGCAGCCGAACTCTACGACGTTCGAGTAGACCCGGCCGAGCGCTCGAACCTGCTCGGCACGACGCGCAAGACCGCGTCTGCCCTCTCGAAGGCGCTGGCGGCCCTCGTGTCCCCATCCGGGCCGGACGCTCCGCCGGCTGGCGCTCGCGTGGATACCGCGACAGCCGAACGATTGAGGACGCTGGGGTATCTTTCGGGGCGAGTCGAGCTTGGGGCTGCGAGCACCGGCGCTGATCCGAAAGCGCACATCGCCGAATATGTCGCGTACGTCTCGCAATTCACGGAGGGGCTCGACGCCCTCCAGGCTGGACACACGCGTGACGCCGAGCGAACGTTCGAGCGCCTCGTCCGTTCGTTCCCCGCGAGCTTCGAGGTCCACGAGTATCTGGGCCGCGCTCAGGCGGCCCGCGGAGCGCACGACGAGGCGCTTCGATCGTTCGAGACGGCGCGCCGGCTGAGCCCCCGGACAGCGATGATTGATTTCGATGTGGCTCGATCGCTCGCGGCACTGCGCAGGTTTTCCGAGGCGGTTGCGCGGGTCGAGCACGGTCTCACGCTCGAGCCCGACACGTTCTACGGCTTCGTCACCGCGGGACAGATACACCGCACGGCCGGACGGCGCGGCGACGCGATCGCCGCATTCCAGAAGGCCCTGGCATTGAGTCCCGGCCTCGCAATTGCCGAGTACAGCTCGGCGCGCTCGCCGAGCACGCGGGCGACCGGGTCGACGCGCTGAGCCACTATCGGCGCGCCCTGATCGGGGACGCCGCGATGATTCAAGCGCGCGAGGCAATTGCGCGATTGGAGAAACGGCGATGAGCGGCCGCGGCCTTCACGAGCGTCTCCACGTCAGAGCCTTCGAATGAATGCTCGCAAGCAGACGAACCGGGCGAGCTCGGGCGTGCTGGCGCGCCTCACACACCATCGCGTGGCGCTTGTCCTGGCGGTGGTCGCAGCCGCGCTCGCCGGATGGTTCGCATTCGCGTCCCGCGCGATCACGACGCCTGGCGGCGTCCGGATTGGCCATCTCCCGTCGGGCGTACGGCCATCGGATCTCAATCTTCTGCTCGTGACACTCGACACGACGCGCGCGGACCGACTGGGCGCGTACGGGTTCGCTGCGGGCGTGACGCCCAACCTCGATCGGATCGCGCGGGAAGGCGTGCTGTTCGAGCACGCGGCGGCGCCCGCGCCCCTGACACTGCCCGCGCACGCATCGCTCTTCACCGGCAAGCTGCCGCCCGCTCACGGCGTCCGCGACAACGGCGGCTTCTTTCTGGACGACCGCGAGACAACGCTCGCAGAGCGGCTGAAGGGACGCGGGTTCCGGACCGGCGGGTTCGTGGGCGCCTACGTGCTGGATCACAAGTGGGGCGTGGCACAGGGCTTCGATCAGTACTTCGACAACTTCGATCTCTCTAAATATCGCTCCGTGTCGCTCAGCAGCGTCGAGCGGCCGGGCAACGAGGTCGCCGATCACGCCCTCGAGTGGCTCGACACCGTTGGCTCGTCGAAATTTTTCGGCTGGGTGCACTTCTATGATGCGCACTCGCCCTATGACCCGCCCGAACCATTCAAGACCCGCTTCGCCGATCGACCGTACGCCGGCGAAATCGCGTTCGTGGATTCCCAGGTCGGACGATTGCTCGCCTGGCTCGACGCCCATCACCTCCTGGAGAAAACCATCGTCGTCGTGATTGGCGACCACGGCGAGAGTCTGGGGGACCACGGCGAGGGCACGCACGGCTTCTTCGTCTACGAGGGCGTGCTCCACGTCCCGATGATGATCAGGGCGCCGTACGACGCGATGTTGGGCAGAAAAGTCGCCGGTGTCGTCCGCAGCGTGGACGTGCTGCCGACGATCCTCGATTTGATGGGCATTGCCCCGAGCGACAAGCTCGAAGGTCAAAGCCTGGCGCCGCTCATGACTGGAGCTCGGAGCGAGCTTGGGCTGGAGGCGTACGGCGAGGCGATGTATCCGCGCTACCACTTCGGATGGAGCGACCTGCGCACGCTCAGGGCCGGACGGTTCAAGTATATCGAGGCGCCACGCCCGGAGCTCTACGACCTTGAAAAGGATCCGGGGGAATCCACGAACATCTACCCGCAGCGCCGGGCGCTCGGCGCGCAAATGCAGGCACGATTACGAACCATCGAGCAGCGGCTCTCGGCGACCGCCTCTCCGGCTCGCGCGCCTGCGGAAATCGATCCCGACACGCGCGATCGGCTGGCTTCGCTCGGGTACGTCAGCACGTTCCACCCGAACGCGGGCGAGGCGACGTCGGCACTGGCGGATCCGAAGGACAAGATCGGGCTCTTCAATCTGATCACGCACGCGCGCGATCTGTCGCGTCACGACAAGAAGTCAGACGAAGCGATCAATTCGCTCCTGGAAGTGACGCGGCAGGATCCACAGGTCATTGACGCCTGGTTCATGCTCGGCAACGAGTACTACCAGAGGCAGGAGTTCACGCGCGCGATCGACAGCTACAAGCGGGCGCTCAGTCTGAAATCCGACTACGACCTGGTCGTCATCAACATGGCCAATGCCTACCGTCAGCTCGGTCAAGACGAGGAAGCGCTGGTGGGCTATCAACGCTTTCTGGAGCTCGATCCGAAGAACGCGCAGATTCGGTATGAGGCCGCGCAAATCCTAATCGATAGGGGTCGGCTTGGAGAAGCGCGCGCTCATCTCGACACGGCGCTGAAGCTGCAGCCTTCAATGGCCGCCGCGCGCAATGCGCTCGGCATCATCGCCCTCCAGAACGGCGACGCCGCGCAGGCCGAACGCGAGCTCCGGTCGGCCATCCATCTCAAGGCCGACGTCCGATTGGCGCATTTCAACCTCGCGCTGCTCGCGGAGAAGCGAGGAGATTTCAGCGCCGCGGTTGCGGAGTACAGGCGCGAGATCGAGCTCTATCCGACGAGCTACAAGGCCCAGTTCAATCTTGGACGGCTCTATGAACAGATTGGCGACGTGCCGGCTCAGGTCGACGCGTATCAGAAGGCCATTGAAATCAATCCGGGCTTCGCCGAGGGCCATCTGTTCCTGGCGAAGCTCTATCTGGACCTGAACAGGACGTTGGACGAAGCGGCCAGGCTGGCGCGCAAGGGCCTCGAGCTCAACCCGTCCTCGGAATATGCGCCGCTCGGGCATTACGTGATGGCGGACGTCTATGCGCGGGAGGGGCGCACGGCCGAATCGGCCCACCAGGCGGCGCTCGGTCGGGCGCTCGAAGCCCGCCTCAAGCAACGGGGGACCCGCGCCCGAGCCGGCAGCGCGATGCGATGACACGCGGGGTTAAAGCTGGGCTAAAGCGGGGCTAAAGCGGGGCTAAAGCCCCGCCGCCACAGCTGAAGGTGCGGCTTTGGGCCGTCCACCGCGATCGTGGCGGCGGGGCTTTAGCCCCGCGTCAAAGCGGTCGGTAACAAACGAATCGCGGCGGCCTCTTCAGCTGTGGCAGCGGGGCTTTAGCCCCGCGCACCGCGTCGGCGGATACTGCCGAAACGAACACGGTAAAATAGATGAGGCTGCACAAATGCGCTTCGCCCTCGCACAACTCAATTTCACCGTGGGCGCGTTCGACGCCAACTTCGCCCGTATCGTGAGCGCCGCGGCACAGGCGCGCGCGGCGGGCGCTGATCTGCTCGTGCTGACGGAGCTGGCGACGACCGGATATCCAGCGCGGGATCTGCTGAACCACCGGGGCTTCGTCGACGCCAATCTCGCGCTCCGCGACCGGGTCGCGCGGCTGTCGGACGACCGGCTTGGCATTCTGGTCGGCACCGCAGACCCGAACCCCGCCGGCGACGGCAAGCGACTCTTCAACACCGCCACCCTCTGCCACGCCGGGCGCATCGTCGCGCGCCACCACAAGACGTTGCTGCCGACCTACGACGTCTTCGACGAGGACCGCTACTTCGAGCCCGGCACGACGGTGGCGCCGATGACGCTCAAGGGCGTCCGGCTCGGCGTCACCGTGTGCGAGGAGATCTGGAACGACGCGGAGTTCTGGCCGCGCCGCCTGTACCCGCGCGATCCGATCGCGGAGCTGGCCGACGCCGGCGCGGAGATCTTCGTCAATATCTCGTCGAGCCCGTTCACCATCGGCAAGGCGAGCCTGAGACGGGAGATGATCCGGCAACAGGCCATCAAACATGGCCGGCCGTTCCTATACGTCAACCAGGTGGGTGGCAACGACGAGCTGATCTTCGACGGTCACTCCACCGGATTCGCCGGCGACGGCACGCTGCTCGTGCGCGCGCGGGACTTCGACGAGGACTTCGTCGTGATCGATCTCGACACGTCCGGAGCGCCACAGGTGCCGGTGGAGCTCCGCGAGGTGAGCGCGTCGCGCGACGAGGAAGCCTGGAAGGCCTTGCGGCTGGGGCTCAGGGATTACACGGGCAAGTGCGGCTTCCGCGAGGTGGTGCTCGGCCTGTCGGGCGGCATCGATTCGGCGGTGACGGCGGCCCTCGCCGCCGACGCGCTCGGTCCGGCGCACGTGACCGGCGTCGCCATGCCGACCCGCTACTCGTCCGATCACTCTGTGCGCGATGCCGAACACCTGGCGCGCAACCTGGGGATTGGGTTCCATGTCGTGCCGATCGACGACATCTTCCAGAGCTATCTCGAGGCGCTGACACCTGTACTCCCGTCGTGCGACGTCGCGGAGCAGAACATTCAGGCCCGGGTGCGCGGAGCGGTCTTGATGGCCTTCTCCAACACGCGCGGCTCGATGCTCCTCTCGACGGGGAACAAGTCCGAGCTCGCGGTCGGCTACTGCACGCTCTATGGCGACATGTGCGGCGGACTGGCCGTCATCAGCGACGTGCCGAAGACACTCGTCTACGATCTCGCCCGATACGTCAACCGCGATCACGAGATCATTCCGAGGTCCAGCCTGACGAAGGCGCCCAGCGCCGAGCTCAAGCCGAATCAGACCGATCAGGACACGCTTCCGCCGTACGAGACGATCGATCGCGTGATCGAGGCCTACATCGAGCGCGACGAAGACATCGCCACGATCGTCGGATCCGGGCTGGATCGCGCAACGGTCGAGGACATCGTGCGGCGGATCGATCTGAACGAGTACAAACGCCGACAGGCGGCACCCGGCCTGAAGATCACGTCGAAGGCGTTCGGGGTCGGACGCCGCTATCCCATTGCCGCCGAGCACCAGACGATCGGCGAAACGCCGCTGGCCTGAACCGCGCCTCATGATCGCCGCGTTGCGCGCACGCCTCGTCGAGGCGCCTGTCACGCGCTTTGCGCCCTCACTGACCGGGCACCTCCACCTGGGACACGTGGCGAACGCCATCTACGTGTGGGGACTCGCGCGTGCGCTCGGTGGGACCGTCCGGCTCCGGATCGAGGATCACGATCGCGAGCGGGCGCGCCCGGAGTTCGAGCGGAGCATCATCGAGGACCTGCAGTGGCTCGGCTTCGTCCCCGACCTGCCCGCATGGCGCACGCTCCGTGTTGATGCGATATCAGATGCACGTCAAAGCGATCATCCTCAGCGCTACGCCGATGCTTTGACCTCGTTGCACGGGGCCGGGCTGACGTACTGGTGCGACTGCTCGAGACAGAGAATCGCCCGCGACACCGGTGCCATCGACGCGGAGCCCCGGTATGACGGCCACTGCCGCGATCGAGGGCTTGGACCGGCCACCGGTCGGGGCATACGCGTGAGGCTCGACGAAGGCGCCGAGGCGTTCGACGATGGACTGCTGGGACCGGCACGCCAGAATCCGGCGCGTCAGTGCGGCGACTTGTTGATCCGCGATCGCGTGGGAAACTGGACCTATCAGTTCGCCGTCACGGTCGACGACCTGGTGGAGGAGATCACGCTCGTCATCCGCGGCGAGGACCTGCTTGCCTCGACCGGCCGACAGCGCGGCTCGCCCGTCTGCTCGGGCGAGCGACACCGCCCGTCTTCCTGCACCATCCTCTGGTCGCCGGAGTCGACGGCAAGAAATTGAGCAAGTCCAGTAACGACACCGGCATTCGCGAGCTGAGGGCGGCGGGAGTCACGCCGGAGGACGTCATCGGCCGTGCGGCGGCGCACGTGAGATTGATCGATGAGCCGCAGCGATCGCGGCTGCTGACACGGCGCGGCTGTTCCGATGAGAGCAGCGAGGAGCGCAATTCATGCCGCTGTGAGACGAAGCGACCGGGCGGCTAGCCCAAGCGGACCGAACCAACGCGCGCGGCGAGGCGCGGCGCTGTTACACGCCGCCACGGACGGACACGGACATTACACGGACATGCCGGTCGCGCTCCGGCCGGAGGGCTACCCGTAGGCCGGCGCTGGGAAGGACGAGTGCCGTGGATCACAAGCACGCCCTGATGCGAGTGGTGCTTGTGATCCGCGGCGCTCGCCCTTCCCCGCCGCGCCTGAACCTCGCAAATGGGCCACGCTCGATGCGCCGTTCCGCCTCCGTCGTGGCTGATCCTCAGTCCGTGAACGTCCGTGTTTACCGTGGCCGATCTTGTGTCCGGGCACGTCCGTTGCGGACCTGTGGCCGATCCACTGTCCGTGATGATCCGT
>CAWHTD010000003.1:0-23405 GCA_963832135.1 Vicinamibacteria bacterium
AGCGGGGGCATGGGCGAGGTGTATCGCGCCCGCGACCCCCGGCTCAATCGCGCCGTCGCGCTCAAGCTGATTCCCGACGAGTTCGCCGCCAGCCTCGTGCGCCGCGAACGGTTCCGGCGTGAAGCGCAGGCGATTGCCGCGCTCAATCACCCCAACATCGTCACCATCTTCACCGCCGACGAAGCGCCGGCGGCGGCTTCGTCCTGACGATGGAGCTGGTCGAAGGGAAGACGCTGGCGGAGCTGATTCCGAGGGGCGGCATGGCGCTCGACCGGCTGATGAAGCTCGCGGTGCAGATTGCCGACGCGATCGGCGCGGCGCACGAGCGCGGCATCGCGCACCGCGATCTCAAGCCGCGCGAACGTCATGGTCACGACCGACGGCCGGGTGAAGGTTCTCGATTTCGGCCTGGCGAAGCTGCGCGACGCCTCCGGGACGGCCTGCACACGCATTCCACCGCGCCGCTCTGGGAGCTCACCGGCGAGGGTCGCATCGTCGGCACGGCGGCCTACATGTCGCCGGAGCAGGCCGAAGGGCGCCCGCTCGATCACCGCACCGACATCTTCTCGATCGGCATCGTGCTCTACGAGATGGCGACCGGCGCGCGGCCATTCGCCGGCGAGTCGGTGGTGTCGGTGCTCTCCGCGATCCTGCGCGACACGCCGCGCTCGATCAACGACGTCAATCCCCGCCTGCCGCGCGAGCTCTCGCGCATCATCCGCCGCTGCCTGGCGAAGGACCCCGACGAGCGCTATCAGTCGGCGAAGGATCTGCGGAACGATCTCAACGATCTGCGGCAGGACCTGAGCTCGGGCGACATGCCGGCGCCGGCTGCGACCGCAGGCCCGCGGCGAGTGGGCGCGCGTCGGCAATCCCGGCGGCCATGGCGCTCGTCGCTGCGGCGCTCGGCTGGATCGCGGCGCGCGCAATCGCACCGGCCGCCACGGCGCTGCCGATGCAGCACGATGCAGTTCACGTTCGAGCCTGGCGTCGAAGCGTCGCCCAGCATCTCGCCCGACGGCAAATGGGTCGTCTATCACCGCAGCAGCGGCGAGCACAACGATGTCTTCCTGCAGGCGGTCGGCGGCGACCGCCCGATCAACCTGACCGAAGGGTCGCGCGTCGAGCAACTCGATGGCGGTGTTCTCGCCCGACGGCGAAAGCATCGCGTTCGCCTCGAGCCGGCAAGGCGGCGGGCTGTTCGTGATGGGACGCACCGGCGAGCTGGCGCGGCGCGTCAGCCAGCACGGCTTCAGCCTCGGCGTGGTCGCCGGACGGCAAGCGGCTGGTCTACAGCACGTCGTGGGCCGGCGACAACCCGTACGCGCATCCCGGCACCGGTGAGCTCTGGATCGTCGAGCATCGAGAGCGGCAAGCAGCGGCTGCTCGTCAAGGAGAACGCGGTGCGGCCGGCGTGGTCGCCGAAGAACGATCTGATTGCCTACTGGGGCATCGATCCGGCGACGCACTACCGCGAGATCTGGGCTGGTGCCGGCGTCCGGCGGATCGCCGACGCGCCTGACCCAGGACGCGCCCGCCGACAGCAGCCCGACGTGGTCCCCCGACGGACGCTACGTGTACTTCGCGAGCGATCGCGGCGGACCGCTCAATCTGTGGCGCATCGCGGTCGATGGCAGCGGGCGGGCCGCCGGCGCGCCCGAGCCGGTGACGACACCGGCGCCGTCGGCGGTTCGGCCGACGCTTTCGCGCGATGGCAGCCGGCTGGCCTACAGCACCATGCTGTCGGAAGGGCGGGTGCGCGCGTTCCCGCTCGATACGCGCGACGGCGTGCTCACGGGACAGCCGACGTGGCTGGTGGGCGGACCGCATCACTGGGCGGGCGCGAACGTGTCACCGCGACGGACGCCGGCTCGCGCTGATCCGCTGGAGCAACCAGCAGGATCTGTTCGTCATGAACACCGACGGCAGCGCGCTGCGCCAGCTCACCGGCGATGCCGGTCGGCGCACGCTGTCCCGATTGGTCGGCCGACAACCGCACGCTGGCGTTCGTCACGTTCCTGCGCAGCGATCGCAGCATCTTCCTCGTCGACGCCGACAGTGGCGTGACGCGACGGCTCAGCCCGATCGGCACCGCGGGCTGGCTTGGCTGCCCGGTGTGGTCGCCCGATGGCACTCGCATGGCGATCTCGCAAGGCCCGGAACAGGCGGCGACGTTCGTCTTCGATCCGATGCGCCCGTGGGCCGACGGCGCGCGTCGACCAGTTGCCGCCGACCGCCGGCCGGCACGTTCGTGCCGCGCGCGTGGTCGCCCGACGGCCGCCTGCTCGCGGGCAGCGCCGACAGCAGCCTCGCCACGTTCGACCTCGTCGCGCGCCGGTACGATCGGCTCACCGCACTGAACACGATCAACGCCGGCGGACCGGCCGCATGGCTTCCCGACAGTCAGCGGCTCGTGCTGCCCGGCCCAGGCTACGAATCGCTCCTGATCGTCGACCGCCAGACGCGAGTCGCAGCGCGAGCTGCTGTCGGTGCGCCCGGGCCTGATTCGCGGCTTCAGCGTGAGCCCTGACGGCCGGCGCCTCTACGTGACGAGCGGACCCGAAGAAGGCGACGTGTGGATGGCGACGCTCCGGTAGCAGGCCGTAACAAACGTGTGCGTGTGGGCCGGAAGCAGGACTTCCCGGCTTTCGATTTCATTTTCCGACTTCCGACTTCCTAACTTCTGATCCCCGGAGGAGGCATGAAGGCGTATCTGATCACGAACGGAACCATCTACGGCCTGATCGTCCTCGCTCACATCCTGCGCGTCAGCGCGGAGGGATCTCAACTCGCGAAAGACCCGGCGTACGTCGCGTTGACGCTCCTCGCTGCGACCCTGAGCATCTGGTCGTTCAGCCTCCTCAGATCGGCCAAGTCCTAGCCGACTCCAGCGGTCCACTCGTCGAAGGATCTCCGGCGATCCCGCATTCATACCGAGACGTCGGCGGCCGCGCGCGACCTTGCCCTGCACGCCGCGATCGACGCTGGCGTCAGCGAGGTGGTGCGGTACGTCGGCCCAGGCGATACGCCCCGCCCAGCAGGAGCGCGACGGCGACGACGCCCAGCCCTATCCACAGCATGGAGATTCCCGACCCGGCAGGCCGGTCCGGTTGTACCGGCGCTTGCGCCGACGTGGCTGGCGCCGCGGTGGACGGTGCGGCGCCTCCCGTGTTCGTCAGCTCCAGGGTGTACTGCGACTCGAGCCGTTCCTGCACATACTTGCGGGTCGCGACGCGAATAAGCGCGTTGCCCTCGTAAGGGAACTCGAGACCTTCGATGCGCACGGCGGCTCCTGCCGTTGGGCGCCGTGACTTCCTTCTTCTCGACGCCGTCACGATCGAGAATCGCGAGCACGATCTCCTTCTCCTGCGCGACCGGTTTGACCCTCACCGAGTAGGTCGCCTTCGGCGCGACTTTGAACGCGTAGTAGTCGATCTCGTCGTTGGCGGTGAGATAGCCGTTCGTGACGCCAGGCTCGATCGGAATCGCCCCGGCGTCGTCGGCGCCGGCATCTCGACCGCTCTTCGCATCGGAGATGTCGACGAGCTGCACGTCGAAGCGGGCGTTCCTGTGCTGATCGTTGTGCTCGTTGCCGATCAGCACGTAGAACCGGCCGCCACTGTCCGGCGCCAATCGGCAGCGCGATCGCCGCTTTCTGCCCCGGGTGCCGCCGATCCATCGTCATCGATGCGCTGCTTGTCGGGCGCATGCAGCGCGATGCCGGAATAGCGGCGTGCCCGCGCTCCTTGAATTTGTCGTCCTTGATGTCGACGCCGACGATCGTGCGCCTGGATGGCCGCCACGATTTTCTGTCCGTCGTGCGCCGTCGATGGCGAAGTAGTCGTAGTTGTCCTTGCGCTGGTGGTGATCGAGGAAGTAGGTCGTGCCCGCCTGAATCGCCACCGCATCGTCGTAGGTGTTGCCGCCGCGGATCTCCTGGCCGTAACGCGGAATTGCGCTCGATCAGCAGCGCGCGCTGCGGTCAGCTGTCGCAGGGAGTCGGCGAGCGCGGCGGCGTTTCGCGCATCGTGATACTCGCCTCCGGTCGCCTGCGAGATGGCCTCGAGCTGCGCCCGTGCCGCGGCGTCGACGTCGAACCCGATGGTGTGAATCTTCACCTTGATCCCGCGAGCCTGCAGCCCGCGCACCGTGGCCAGCGGATCGCCGCCACAGGTCTCCACGCCGTCGCTGACGAGGATGATCCCGCGCTCCTCGTCGCTCGCGCCGCCGAAGTCGCCGGCCGCCTGCTCGAGGGAGTAGCGAGATCGGCGTCTGTCCGCTCGGCACGGCCTGGTTAAGCGCGGCGAGCATGCGGCTGCGGTCGAGCGGCTGAAACGGGATGACCAGCTCCGTGTCCTTGCAGCTCTCGTCCTTCTGCTCCTGCGCACGCGATGTCCGTAGTACCGCAGCGCGACGACGCTGCCGTCCTGGAGCCCCGAGAGGTCTCGCGGATGGCGCTCTTGGCAGCGTCGATCTTGGGCTGCGCGCCCATCGACGCCTTCATGGACCCGCTCACGTCCAGAACGATCTGCACGCGCGCGGACTGCGCGTCGAGCGCGACGGCCGACGACGAGCCACAGACCACACGCCGAACGGCAGCGTGCTGTGCGCATGATCGACTCCGAGGGCGTGGAGCAGGCGCTCCACGGACCTCAGAGGCCTGGGAGCCGGTCAACGCGCGTGATGTGAGTGGATTGACTATACTCGCGCCAACGCAGACGATCCAGCGCCCTGCCAGGCGGGCGAGCGCCTGTGAGCCGTACGCGTCGAGACGCGCGCACCAGACGCGGGCGATGCGCGACCAGGACCTGCCGTTCAGTCGGCGCACGGCAGCTCCGGGTCGGTGCTCGCAAGGGCGCGGTCCTGAGCGCTCGCTACGAGATCCTCGACTACGTCGGCGAGGGCGGCATGGGCCTGGTCTACAAGGCCCACGATCGGGCGCTCGACGAGGTCGTCGCGATCAAGGTGCTGCGCCCGCATCTGCTCGACAGACGACGCTGATGCGCCAGCGCTTTCCTCAGCGAGATCAAGCTGGCGCGCAAGGTGACCCACCGGAACGTCTGCCGCATCCACGACTACGGCGAGGACGGCGCGCTCCGCTACATCTCCATGCAGTTCGTCGACGGCGTCGAGCTCAAGGCGCTCGTTGCGCCAGCCGGCGCGGCTCTCCGGTCGACGAAGCCTACGAGGTGCCGATCCAGCTCGCGGATGGCCTGCAGGCCATCCACGACGAAGGCATCGTCCACCGCGACTTCAAGTCCGCGAACATGATGGTGGACGGCCGCGGCCAGTCCGCGGCTCATGGACTTCGGCATCGCCAAGCTGTGGAACGCGGAGCCAGGACCGGGCTGACGCTGCGAGGGCCACATCGTCGGGCACGCCGGAGTACATGAGCCCCGAGCAGGCGCGCCGGCGAGCCGCTCGATCCGCGCAGCGATCTGTACGCCATGGGCATCGTGCTCTTCGAGCTGTTCACGGGGACGCGGCCGTTCACGGCGGACAGCGCCATGGCGGTGATCTACAAGCACGTGCACGAAGAGCCGTCGCTCGATTCGCCGGCGGCGCAGTCGATTCCCACGCCGGTGAAGCCGATCATCCAGAAGGTCCTGGCGAAGAATCGCGACGACCGCTACGCCACGGCCACTGAGCTCAGACGCGAACTGCTGCGCGCGCGTGCGTCGCTCGCGACCACGGTTGCCGGCACGACCGACACGATTGTCTCGCGAGTGAAGCAGCTGCGCGGCTCACCGGACGCGGGCGGCCACCAGCCGAGCGACGCCGCCAAGTCTGCGCCTCGAGCAGCAGCAACGCCGGCACGCCCTCGGAAGATGACGAGACGCGGCCTGTGGCAACTCCTCACGGCCGCAAGCGTGCTCGTCCTTGCCGTGACGGCATCCAGCCTGCTGACGCTGCGTGCTCCCCGCAATCAGACTGACGCGTCGCCGCCGGTGGCCGAATCTCGAACGTCTGCGCCAACCCAACCGGCCGCGCCACCAGCTCTCGACCCCCCGAAGTCGGCCGGCCCGGCGCCAACGGCCGACAGGCCGACCGACACCCGCGCGACCGCCTCGCAGACGGCGGCAGGCACGCCGACCGCGGCGAGCCTGGTGGCGAGCTGCACCCGCGGTGACGCCGAGGCGTGCCGCGTGGCGTGCGACGCAAAGGTCGCTGCGGCGTGCACGCAGCTCGGCGTCCTCCACAATCGCGGCACGGGAACCGCGCGCGATCTTGCGGTCGCGGCACTCTACTATCAGCGCGGCTGCGACGGCGGCGACCCCGCCGGATGCAACAATCTCGGTACGATCTATCAGTTCGGCGCCCTCGGTCTCGCCGCCGATCGTGCCCGGGCGGCCGCGCTCTACGAACGCGCCTGCCACGCCGGACACCTCGAGGCCTGCGCCAACCTCGGCTCGCTCTACCTCGAGGATCCCGCCGCCAGCACTCAACAGAAGGCACGCGCCCGAACGCTGTTGAAGCAAGCGTGTGATGCCGGCATTTCACGTGCGTGCGCCAGGCTCGGTGTCTGACGGTCGGCCTCGCAGACGCGGGCCGTCATCGTGGCGGCTTCCTCCCGGCCGGCGTTACGCCCTGTTGCCGTCGTTCCGGCGGAGCGATGAGTCGATAGCGAATGAATCGCTCGCCGTCGATCGTCATCTCTCCGTCTGGCTGAAAGCCGAGTTTCAGCACGCCGCTGACGCGCGTCCTGCTCGGGGGAAGAAGCACAATGACCGAGCTGACCCCCAGCTCGCCGAAGGCGAAGGAGATCAGCCGCTCGTAGAGTACTTCCCGGCGCCCCAGTGTTTCGGATGCAGGACCAGCCCGAGATCGGCGTCGCCGCCTTCGGGCTGAATGCCGCCCCAACCGGCGAACTCACCATTGATGACGAACGCCCACGGCCCGTAGCCGTGTTCTTCCCAGAGCCGCTCTTTGGCAGCGACGAAACGCTCGCACGCCTCACGGTCGAACGCTTCGCGCGCGAGCGGCAGGTGGCGCCGCACGAGCGGGTGATTCATGAGCTCGATGATGGCGGCGTGGTCCACCCAATCGAGCCGCGTGAAGACAATCTCGCGTGATCGTAGGCCGACATGTCGAACCGTCACACCTCGCCAAGCGGTGACTACGGCGTGAATAGTGGCGACGGTCAACCGGCGCTGCGGTGACGCCTCGCCTCGGCGATTGAGAGCGGCGGAGCCGGAGCCTCGAAGGCTCCGCGTGCATCTGGTGTCATTTGTGACGCGGCTTGCGAACGCGCTTGCGGCTCGTTTTGGCGGCCGCCTTCGACGCGCGCGATGCCTTGGGGTGCGACGCCTTCCTGCGGCGCACCCGCTTCCGTTGGCGCGCGGCCGGTACCGGCGGCGCGGGCGGCCCGCCGATGGAGGCGTCAGTCGCTGGCGACGAGAAGGCAATCGGCATCGGGCTGGTCGCCGTGGTCCCCGCGACGTTCGGCAGACGAAACGTCGGTGAGAAGTTCGGCGGCGGGCCGAGCGTGACCCGATGCGGTCCCCGCGACACCATCACGACGTCGCCGGAGAAGCCGTTCGGTCCGCCGTCGACGATCACCCGTCGGCGGTTGGGAAAGAGCACGCGGATGAACTCGGGCATCTGCTTCCTCCTTCGTCAATAGACTTTCACCACGACCCCGCCGCTGATGCGGAACGTGTCGGCGTTGATCCGGAATCGCTCGAGCGTGCCGTCGTCCGACAGCGTTGCGCGAGGGCGGAGGTGAAGATAAGCGGCTGACGTCGTCAAGCCGATCCAGCGATTGAGATCGAGCCACAGCGTCAGCTTGGGCTGCACCGTGAAGGTGGCCCCACCGTCGGCGCTGACGTCGCTGACGTTGAACGCGTTGACCAGCCGTTCGCGCCCGGCCGCGTCGAGGTCGACGTTGGCGAACGCAACCCCGGCGGTGACGAGCGCCGTCGCCTCGAGCCGTCCTCGCGTCCATGTATAGGCGGCACCGGCCGACACCGGCCGGACGCGGAGCCTCCCAATCGGGCCTACCGAACCGGCGACAGGATGAGAGAGCGTGGATTCGATCGATCCGAAGTCCCACGCAAAGCTCCAGGCGTCCGGTCTGGGAAGCCGGAACGCCAGGCCGAACGCGTCACGCACCTCGAGACGATCGGAGACCGGGATGTCGACGCCGTAGTCCACGCCGACGCTGATGTATGACCCCGTCTGTCCCGACGCGGCGCCGGCCGAGCACAGGAGCCACACGAGCGTCACCGCCGGCGATCGCCACAGCCTCGCCATCTCAGGGCCCCTTCCCGGATTTGTTCGATCGGCAGGCCGATGGCGTACCTTCGATTGATGGAGCATCGACGCGGCCGAACAGCCGTTTCGTCATGACATCGGTAAAGGTCGGAGGAGCGTCGGGATCGGATTTCGGGTTCCAGTTCAACACCCGCGCCGCACGCAGGAGAACCGGGCCACGATCGATCAGGCAGGTGGCCTGCTCGCGTGCCAGGCCGAAGCTGGTTGGCAAATTGAGGAAGTAGGTGCGCTCCGCTTCGTCCTCGATGTCGTCGAACGCGACCTCGAAGGTGAACACGTCGAGCTTCTTGCCGATCTGCGCAAGGCTGTCGGTGAGCTTCGTCGTCTCCTCTTGAATCAGATCGACGGTCTCGTGCGAGAAATTGCCCATCGGCGTGCCACGCGACGCCCCGAGCACGGCGAACGTCGACGGCCCCCGCGCATGCGCATCCCACGTCTTCGTCTTTTCAGTGCGCGCATTGACGGCTATCACGACCAGCGTGCGAACCCGGCCGTCGTTGATGAGTTGCTGCAGGCTCCATCCGCCGACCAGGCGGCCGGCATCGGCGTTGAGTTCCTTGTCCTCGTCGGTTGGCGCACTCAGTCGATCGGCGGACGAAACCGAGCTCAACACCGTCCGCAGCCCGACGTTGTCTGCAAGGCCGCCATCGAGCAGATGAAGGTGTCGCCGCGAGGGGTTGCGATACGACTGCAACGCCAGCGCCTCGCGATACCGGCGGCGGTTGACCGCCTTGTTCGCCAGCACATCCTCGACCCACTTCGCGCCTTCGTCGGCGGCCGGTGAGCCCGGCCCCGGCGTACTTGCACGGACTCTTCGCGGGATCGCGGCCGTTGTGCGAATCGATCGTCATCGAGTTGAGGAGACCCGGGAATGCGGACGAAGCGGTCACCGCGCGCGCGACCGAGACGGGTGCCAGATCCGCGCAGAGCAGATCGAACTGATCCTGCGTGAACTCGAAGCGGTTGCCAGTCGACATGTCGTCGGCGTTGATGATCACGAAGGGACGCGATCGCCGCGCGAGGTCGTCGAAGGTGGCGCGCCCGAAGATGTGCTGCTGGTAGTAGCGCGAGGCAATCTCGACACGCGACCCGAGATGCGGCCAACTTCGCGGGTGATACACAGCACTGCCGAGGAGATCGCGCTGGACGTTGTGAAAGAGGAATCGGCGGTGGAAGGTGCTCTCGGGCGAGAAGATCTCCTTGCCCTTGAGCGCGTAGTACGCCGAGGTGAAGCTGCCGCCCGAGACTGACGAGATGACGTCGACTTCGTCGAGGAGGCTCCGCTCGAATCTGCTTGCACGACGCCGACTCCCAGTTGTGGCAGTCGACGAGCTCGCCCTGGGGCGAGACGTGGATGCGAACCCGTTCGAGCTGCCGGAGGACGCCGTAGGCCAGGGCGCCGGCGCGGGTGCCGCCGCCCGAGAACGTCAGCACCACGAAGGTCTTGTCGGCGCGTTCCAGGGCCTGCCGGCGCGCGTCGAGCGGCGACGCCGCCGAGGCGCCTGGCGCGTCGACCCTGGTGAAACGATAGCCCCGCGCCATGCTCCACTGCTCGAGCACTGGCGTCCTCGGGTAGGCGCAGGCCGCAGCGCCGCCGAGCGCGGCCACCACCGCAACACTCCGCATGAACCGGAGAGGGTGATGCATACGTTTCACACGTCGCGCCGCTCGCTGAACGCTTGCCGCGCGCCCTGCTGGAATCAACGTATAGCGGCGTCGTTCCGTACAAGCTGCGCGCTACTCGGGTTCGGTCTTGACCTTCGAGCAGTCCGAGGTCGAAACCGTCACCTGAATCTCGCCGGTATTGTCCTGAAAGCCCGCGCGCGCGTCGTTGATCGTGAGGAACAACGGGCCCTCGTGGTCGGTCTTCACTTTGACGACGCAATACCGTCCGACGACGAAGAGGTCGCCCTTGGTATCGGCGGTACTGCCGCCAATCTTGCCAATCAACGCCCCGACGGGCGCGTCTGTATTGAGACAGCTCGCGTTGCTGATATAGGACGCGGCCACGCCGTCGGGCCCGCAGGCCCTGTCGGCAGTGTAGTGCCATTCGTCACTCTGTGCCTCGATGCGAACGAGGGTGTCGGGCTTGACGAACGGCACGACCAGCGTCCAATAGCCGCCAATGGGCTTTGCCGGCACCTTGAGGTCGGCGCCGTGCTGCTTCCAGTCGGGTTCGTCGCACATGGCTTCCTCACTTCGAGGCGCTGTGGATCACGACCGCCAGAGCCTGCTTCTTCGAGAAGCTGTCGTACTTCTGCCTGTCGCCGTGGCCCAGGCTCAGGATCACCGAGCAGCGCGTGTCCTTGAGATCGAGACAGTCGAGAGCGAGCACATCGGCGCTCCTGACCGGGCAGTCGGAATCGTCACAGAGGTCGACCTTCCAGCCGACGCCGAGCTTCTTGACCAGTGCGTCGTCGCCGAAGATCGGAATCGAGAGGCTGGTTCGATTGGCGGGCACGGTCACCCACGGGTGATCGCTCAAACCATCCGGTCGAAGCGGCCAGCCTCGTTGCTTCGAGTCAGCGAGATATTTTCCGACGTACTTCGCCGCGTCCGGCAGGTAGATCTTCAGCGTCGAGTCGACGCCATCAGCGGGCTCGAAATCCTCCGCGCGCAGTCGATGCCACTGCGGCAGCGACCTCGTCACGTCATAGCCGGGATGCGGCGCGCGCGCACTGCAGACGACCGTCTCGCAGGGCGGATAGGGCCGGAGATGCGCACGGATCTCGATGGCCGCGAGCCCGGTCATGACCAGGGCGACGTATCCGAGGGCGAATGCGGCGCCAGGCGATTTCATGGTGCCTTCGGCGGCTCGTAGGGAAGCTCGAACTTCTCGCCGTAACTGAGCCGACGGTTGAGCGCCTCCCACAGGTCGCGCTCTTCCGACGATCCCTTGGGGACCGGCATCTGCAAGGCTTCGAGCAACTTGATCCGATAGAGATCCAGACCGCTGCGCACCAGCTCCGCGAAGGCGCCGTAGTTGATCACGGTCAGCCGATAACACAGCACGACGACAGCGGCGCCGGCGATCGCCATGCCGAGGTAGAGGACGAGGGTATGGCTCTCGAGTGCCAGGTACACGAGCGCACCAGCGACGTACGCCATAGCCAGCCAGAACATCGACACGAAAAAATCAACGGTCGTCTTGGCGTCCTGCAGGACCTCGTAGAACTTGTCGTCGCCCTGGAGGATCTTCTGGAGTCTCGGCCAGACCACGTCGAACGCAATGCCGTAGCGTGAATCCGCGTAGGCGCGCATCGATTCGGCGATGTTCGCCATCGACGTGGGACCGAGCGCGACGTAAGCGCCCGCCACGCCGAATTTCAGCTGGCGTTCGTTCTGGAGGCGGATCTCCTCGCGCCGGCGCCAGTCGATTGCGTAGCGGGCGATCCCTGAAAACGCGACCTGATCCTCGTCCAGCCGCTCGCTGGCCGCGTCGCCCTTCCGGAGCAGACTGCGCGAGAGCTCCCGCTCGAGCCCCTGGAACGCGTCGACGATGTGCTCCTTCTCCACGGGCTCGCCGCGGGAGCGCTGGTGCTTCAACTTCGTGAGACGAGCGGCCGCCGGCGTCGCGCTCGAGTAACTGCAGACCCCCAGCTTGGGGTGAACCGAGCGCGCCTGCCTCAACTGCTCGTCGAAATTCTGGTCCTCGAGCTGCCAGCGCTCGCGCCGCAGCCGGGTGAGCCGATCGTCGAGTTGTTGGAGGATCTCGTGCTGGCGCGCCCTGAACGCGTTCGCCAGACGGGCGGGCCAGAAACTCCCTTCCATGATCTCGCGGAGCAGCGTGTTGCCCGTGGAGAAGACGAACGCGACGACACTCAGCACGAACGAGAGAACGACTGCAGTCGCCGCCGTCTGCCCCAGCGTCGCATCTTCCTTGAGCAGCCAGGTGATTGCTCCCTGGAAGCGCGCGTCGACGCTCGCGAGGAGCAGCGTCCATGCCAGCGCGAAGATGACGAGGGGAATCAGGCTCGACACGACGAGCCGATTCGAGAACAGACCCTGCAGCTTCGCGAGCAGCGTGCCGAGCATGTTGTGTTACCGGCGGCAGGACACGGACGAAAGGCAGTGCGGGCAGAGACGACCGGGCAGCAGTTCGGACTCGTCGACCTCGTGCTCGAACTCACCGCTGCACGAACAGGTGCGCGGCCCGGTGCCCCTGGCTCTCCCGGCACTCTCGGATCGCGTAAGAACGAATGCGGTGCCGGCCTCGTAGCCGACCAGGTAGTACATCTCGGTGCCCGGCGGCAGCGCCGAGACCACGGCGCTCTCGTAGGGGTGCCCCGGATAGTAGCCTTCATGCGGCGCGCCCAGCGATGGCGGACCGCCCGCCGTCACCGCAACACCATGTCGCACGCCGTAGTAAGGAACGGCGGCGACCGCCAACGCCGGAAGGCTGACGAAGTCCTGGACCTCCGACAGGCGCTTGACGCCGTCGTGCAGCGCGCGCTTCAGCCGTCGCGCCGTGATCAGTCGCGTTTCATCGTCGTGGGTCGTGACCAGGCCGGAGCGGTTGCTCGTCCGGAGGATGTCGAGGGCCGACTCGGTAGACGTGGTCGGGGGCAGCGCGGGGAGTCGAATGAGATCCATAGGCCACCGTGTGCGTCGATGCTAGACCATCTTCGCGGCGCAGCGACGCGATGTTTGGTCGCGCGTGTGCGCCACCTCACTGAAATCTATTTGGGAGCTCCGACCTGGATGGTGAACGCGGCAATCGCACCCACCTCGGTCTTGCCGTCCGTGTCGGCAACCGTCTTCGTGGTGAAGGGAAACCCGATCCTGAACTGTGCGGCGGGCTTCAGCTTGATGTCGAGGAACAGGGTGAACGAATGCCGCCGCGTCGTGGCGTCGGGGCAGTCCTGGCCGTCGTTGCAGATGCCGAACTCGTGGGCGAACCCCCAGACCACCGCCGGCACGAACAGCGTCTTCTTGTAGTCGTCGGTCTCCTTGTATTCGGCGTTCAGCACCTTCGCGACCCCGCCGATCGTCCACCCGCCCACCCACACTGCCGAACGCGCGCTCGCCTCCTCGGCGGTGCCGAACTGCGACGTCCACGCCATCAGTCCGGACACTGAAAGGCGGCTCGACACCCGCACGTCGACAGAGCTCGAGAGGCGATGCGAACGCAGGTGTCGCGCGTTGTCACGAAGGCCGTCGCTGTCGACATCGATCGCGGTGGCGCTGAATGGTTCGAAGAGTTGGGCCGTATAGAGCACCGACACCACCGGTCGACGGATCTTCTGCAGCGCCTCGTGGTAACGAACCGTCCGGTCGACGACGAGTTTGTCCTCCTCCTTGTTCAGCGCGGCGATCTCCTCCGCCTGGCTCTCGAGTGTCGCCGTTATCGCGGCAATGCGACGCAGCAGATCGATCTGTTGCGTCGCCTCGCTCGACGCCGCGAGCGCCGCGCGCAACGTCGCCAGGTCCTGCCTGGCGCGTTCCTGTTTCTCCTCGAGCACCTGAATCTGGCTTTCCCTGGATTTCCCTTTCGTGTCATTCCACGCCTGCACCCCACGCCGGCCGCGCGGTGACAACGGGTTGATGACGAACCCGGCGCCGAAGCTGACGCGTCCATCGGCCTGCACGAACTTGAACCGGAGCTCGGACCAGAGAGAGTGATACTCGCGAAGGCCGTAGAGCAGGGGAGCGTAGGTGAGGCTGGCGCCCTTGTCTTCAACCGTCAGATTCAGGTCGAGCAGATCCGAGGCATGGAGCTTCAGCTCCTTGCCGATCGTCGGTTGCTCAGGCCCCACGAACGGCGTCGGCTTGGCGAACTGCGGCTGCTGAGCCCAGGCCGCTCCAGCCGCGACCGCAGCCCAAAGGAAAACGAGGAACGCTGGCGCGCGGGTCACGGCTCACTTGTCCCCTTTGGGATGTTTCGCCGCGCTGCGCCACCGCTCGCCTTCCGCCAAGTCGCGCTTGTCTCCCAGCAGGATCTCCTCGGAATCCTTCTTGAGAAACGCCGTCACGCGAGGAATCCGGTGCCCGGCCAGCACCGTCCAGCGAATGGTGGCCGGTTCCTCGGTACGCGCTCGAAATGTCCACGGAAAAGACGCGTTTGCTGTCGGACACTGGATCCTCGATGACTGGCGTCGTGTTGACGGTGAGTCCCCTGATTTCGTAAGGACCGTCGTGAGACAAGCGCAGGACGAACCGCCGTACGGGCATCGACATCCCTCCGAAAGGTTGCGCGGCTCGCCGTGACACGGCCAGGGGCGCCACTGTCCCTAACGCGCGACGCGGGACTCTTGTACACGATCGACGCGGCGGCGACCGGGCGCCTCGGCAGCATCCGCGATGGGCAAGACGCGCGTCGCGCGCTACGATGGGCGCCAATCGAGCACCACATCCTGTCGGCGCCGGGCACTCGGATTCTAAATGCTCGGAACTCGAGGGCTCACGCCTCAACTCCAGCGGACGACCATGCCAGACCCTGAGCCCACCGAGCCCGTCCCCGTCGAGCTGCTGCGGCTACGACTGGAACAATCCCGCTTCCGCGCCGACATTGCGAAGTGGATCGTGGTCGCGTTGGGGGCGGCGGCGTCGTTCGCGGTCATCGACTACGGCAGGCTGCAACTCGAGAAGGTGAAGATGGACGGCGAGGCCCATCGCCAGGTGCTCGAGGCGTATTTGAAAGCCACCGAAACGCCGCAGCCCGAGGTCTGGAAGCGCAAGCTCCGCATCCTCGAGAACTTCGCGCGCGACGAGAACATGAAGGCGTGGGCGCGAGCCGAGCGCGTCTACATCGAGCGCTTCGCGGCTCGCGACACCCTCTACCGCGAGACGCTGCAAGTTGCCTCGCAGCTGGTGACCCCTCCCGGCGCGACGACCGATGCGCACCGTCTCCAGGCGCGGGCGCGGTTCGAACAGCTCTATTGGGCCGAGCTCCCATACGTCAAGGAGAGCGCCGAGGTCGAGACCGCGATGGTTCGCTTCCGGCGCGACCTCGAAGCGGCGGAAAAGTCCGGAAACGATGCGCAGGCATGGCTGCGTCTGTCGTCGACGCTGCTGCAGCTGTCGCAGACGCTCCGGCAGTCGTCCGATCCCGATCACGCCGTCGAAGCGCGACCGACCCCGCCGGCGTGACGTCGCGATCGATTCAACCATGACGTCCGAGCGGTTGACGTATCAGCCCGTATCGCTGCCAACTCTGGACGACTTCCATCGGCTGGTCGAGGACGCGCACGTCCGGCGCTATCTGATGGACGGCCAGCGGTTCCCAAGAGAGTGGAGTGAGGCCCGGGTTGGCGACAGCGTCACGCTCTTCGCCCGGCGCGGCGTCGGCCTGTGGCTGGCGCACGAGAAGGAGAGCGGCAATCTCGTGGGCTTCTGCGGGTTCCTCGAGATTCCGTCGATGCACGCGGAGCCGCAGCTTGTCTACGCGCTCTTCGAGCGCTTCACTGGCGCGGGATACGCCACCGAGATGGCGCGGGCGTCAATCGCCGAAGCGCGCCGCCACCCCGGCTTCGGCACGATCGTCGCCGGGGTGGACGCGGTGAACGTCGCGTCGCTGCGCGTGCTGGAGAACTAGGGTTCCGGAAAGTGTCCACGGTGCCGGGCGCCTTCGGCGAGACGCTCGTCCTCCTGCTGGAGCCCGGCCGCGATTCGGACGTCCCTTTCGCCTGACCCGACACGCAGACTGACAACCTTTCTACGGGTTGTTGGCGCGAACCAGGGTGTCGATCTCGGCGACCAGCTCCTTCATTACCTTGACGCCGTCGGGAACGCCGACGGTCATGATCGCCACCGCGTACCTCAGCGAGCCGTTCTCGATCAGCCCGGCCTCGTGTGCGTGCGTCGCTTCGTACGCGTCGCACACCATGACCGGCTGGCCGTCCTTGCCGGGCACCGGCTGGCCGCGCACCATCTTCGGCTTCTTGCGGATGCACCGCAGCAGCAGGCCGACTTTGGAGGAGATGCGCGCCGATGTGAGCGTCTGACCGAACCAGCTCGCCTGCGTCAGCGCGGCCTTCATTGCCGTCGACGCTGCAGGACTGGTGAGCCGCCCCTGGGCCAGCAGCGCGAAGAACGTCGCCATCGAGAGCGCGGTCGTGGTGTGCCCGTAATGAGGTCCCGGCGGGGGAAGAGCGCCGCCCCATCGCGCCGACGAGTTGTAGCTGCTGGTCAACCACATGCCGCCGCGCGTGGGATGCCGCAGCCCGGACTGCCACATGAGCGATGCGATGTAGGGGAAGCCGGCCGCCTCGATCAGGATTCGAGCCGCTTCGTTGGCGTTGTCGTGATCGATGATGTTGCTGACCGCCCACTTCACGTCGCGCGAGAACTCCAGCGCGGGCGGACTGACGCTGGCGTCCAGGAGCCTGGCCAGGTTGGGCGCACCCGCGAAGCGCTCCCATTGTTTGCGCATGGCCGCGGCGAGCCGGGCGACCGTCGTGATCGCGGGGTCGGCTTTGATGACTTGCTCGAGCTCGTGCCGGAGCTGGAACACGGCATGGAGGCCGGCGACCTTGGCGCAACTCGCCGCTTCCACTGCCACGGGCGATCCCCAGCCGGCAAAATCCGGTTTGATGAGACGCGCGCCGGTCAGATCCACAATCGCGACGCGAATCCGATCGCCGCCGGTCGCCTTGCGCGTGCGCACCGATTCCGCCGCGAGATACTTCTTGACGGTTGCGTTGGCCACCATCACGTCTGCCAGCTTCGTGTGCAGCGTGGACGTGATCAAGGCGTCGCTGGCATCGACGAAGCCAGGGTTGAGTGGCGAGAGCTCGATGTTGCCGCCGTCGCTCACCCACGTGTTCGACCGCGCGTCGGTCTTCATGCCCTGAACCTGGTGGCGAAACGCCGGCACGCCGGCCGGCAGTTTGAGACTCTCGTCCTCGAACGACGGCTGCCCCGTCTCGCCTTCGAGCTCAGTGGTCACGATCCGACGCGGAAGGAACCGGGCGACCGGGTTGCCGGTACTCGGCTTCGTCTTCGCGCGCGGCGTCCGGAGGCTCGGCCTCGAACGCCTCGCTCTCGAACGCCTCGGGTTCCTCCATCGCCCATGGATCGCGCCCGCGATCGCTGCTGGCGTATCGGGTCTCCGCTTCGAGCGCTTCGTCTCGCGACGAGGGATTCTCGAAGCCTGGCTGGAATGCCTCCTGCTCCGATTCGTCTGCCGACTCACGCATCCACGGCGCATCGCCGTCCTCGATGATCCAGTCCGCGATCTGCCGGATCATCTGGTCGGTCGTGCGGCGAGCCCGGGTGAGGTTCCGCGCGGCGCCCGTCATGATGCCGACCATCTCCAGGCGATCGCCATTCGCAATCCACAGCGGCGACCCGCTCTGGCCCTTCGTGGCATCGACGGTGGTCCACATCGTGTCGCCGACCGCGACGATGCGCCCCCGCGTGGTGAACATCTGCTTGCCGCCACCCAGCATGCCGGGATAGCCCGCGGTGATGACATCAGCGCGCCGCAATACGTTCGGATCGCCAGGCCTGATCGTGTGCTTCCCGTCGAACTGCGCCGAGCCCCAATGCGAGAGCTTTGCCTTGCCAATCGCGGAAAAGGTCTTCTGGCCGATCCGCGTGTTCAAGGTGATTAGGCCGTAGTCGTGGTCGCCATTGTCGGGGTCCGCCACATGTCCGGGCGCGACGCGCAGTTTGGCGGCCGTCCACGAGTCGAAGGGCTCACGCCCGCGGTCGAATGCAGGTTTTACTTCGACGGTGTGCTGCTGTGGGTTCACGGCGGCGGCCCTGATGACGTGCCCGGCAGTGAGGACGTGCCGATCGGACACCATCACGCCCGAGCCAGGCTCGAGCAGGCGGCCGTTCCACGTTTTGAGGTGAACGTGACAGATCCACCGAAAGGGCACCGCGGTCGTGGACGGGACTGGCCGTCGATCGTCGTTGTTGATGATTCCGATCTCCTCCGACTCGAACGCGGGGCCCTCCGCTTCGGGCTGGTCGCCGCGCTCCGAGTCTTCGAAGGATTCATAGCCAGTCGCAGGTTCCGCTTCGCCGGCAAACGATCGCTCCGGTGCGAACGGGCTCTCGCGCTGTGGTGCGCCGGTGCGATCGTCGAACGCTTCCCCGAATGCATCTTCGGACGACTCCCGCTCGACGAACGGTGATTCGAAATCTTTGGCCCCCACTTCGATCCTCCAATGCTCGTCTTGCTAGCCGCGGTTGCCCTCAGCAACCGCGGGGCAGCCCATTGAGCGTGCGGCAGCTATTCGCCGCGCTGAGCGCGCGGCGGCGCCGCACGCGGGCTGCATCATCGAGCCGCGCTTGCCCTCGGCAACCGCGGGGGCAGCCCATTGAGCGTGCGGCAGCTATTCGCCGCGCTGAGCGCGCGGCGGCGCCGCACGCGGGCTGCATCATCGAGCCAACGTTGTGCGCGGCACGAGCTCCGGCGTTGCCACGCGCGGCTGCGTCAGCACGGTGCCGAGCGGCTGCCGCAGCGTCGGATCCTTGACGTTGCGCCCGGTCGCCACGGACCAATGCGTGACGATCTGCAGCATGTCCGCGGTGAACTGCGGCGCCGTGAACAGGCTGGTCGGTCCAGCCGCGGTGACCGCACCGCTTTCGATCGCGGTGAGGATGTTCGACATCGGCGCCGCGAGCTGGAAGAACGCGTCCGAGCGGGAGTGCGCCGGCACGCCGACGCGCTCGCCGATCTTCCGCAGGCGATCGGCGATGCCGTCGGCCTGGGCATTCAGATCGACGACGACCTGCGTGTTGAACTCCACCGTGAGGTGGAACCACGAGAGCGTCGCGACGGCATCGAACTCTTCGCGGCTGAGCGCGCCGGCCAGCCGGCGCGTCTGCAGCATCTCGCGCAGCCGCCGCACCAGCGTGTCGATGGCGTTGACGTCGGTCTCGTTCGGTCCAATCAGGTTGAAGGCGTTCGCGAACCCGCGCCACACCTCGGTGAGCAGCGCTTCGAAGAAGAGGGTGAAATCGCGGTTGGCTGCGTCGGTCTTGACGTACGGGTAGGGCTTCCCCTCGTCCGTCCCGTGCTGCAGGTCCCACGCGAACATGCGCCAGTAGGCGTTGCGGCGGACGGCGTACTGATCTGGCCGCAGCGTGCTGGTCACGGTGCGCACCGAGTAGGGCCAGCCGTAGCCGAAGAAGAGCTGCTCGGTCGCCTGCAGCCACCGATGGCTGTCCGCCGATGCCGTCGGCAGCCGCTCGCCGTGCAGCCATTCGAAGACCACGCGCCTGAAGATGTCGGTGATGCGGGTCTGCTCGAGGAGCGCGGCATACACGAGGTGATGCCACGTGACCGGCGCCGGAGCCGGCGGCGGGATCGCCAAACCCGGCGCCAGCGGATCGAGGCGATCGGGACGCGCCATCTCCTGGTGGTCGGCGGCGATCAGACCTTGCCCGAGGGCGACCTGCCGGTCCGGGTTGCGGCCGGTGTGCCACAGGGTCTCCAGGGTACTCGCCCAGCTGGGACGGACGGAAGTCGGTGAGCACGGCGTTGGCTGCGGCCGTGTCGGTCAGAGGGGGCGGGCCGACCACGAGAGCGGTTGCGAGCTGACGAAACATGAGTCTTCTCCTCTATTCCCGGCACGCACCGGTATGGCTGACCGCGCCGTGCGGCGGCGCGGATGAACGTTGCGCGATTTCCTAAGCCTTCTCGACGCCGGCCGTCGTCGTGTATGTCGTCGCGGTGGCGGTGATGGTCGTGCTCGTGGTCGCGCGGCCGATGCCGGTGACCGTCGCAATGAGCTGGTTCGTGCCCCGGCGACCCAGCCGCCAGTCGCGCGCTGTCGCAACACCTTCGTTGTTTGTCTTCGCGCTCGAATTCCGGATCGACCCGCTGCCGGCAGGCGTGGTGAACAGCACGATCGCGCCGCGCACGGCGCCGCCGTTGCCGTTGAACACCTTGACGTCGATGGGACCGACCTCGTGGCCCGTCTCGGCGTACTGACCATCGCCGTTGACGATCTGGATCGTCGCCGGCAGATCCTCGACGTCGAACGCCTCGAAGTAATCCTTCGCCTCGTCCTTGATCCGGTTGGGCGACGAGGTGAGCACGGCACTGTTCTCCTTCGATTCGAGCGAGAGCTCGGTGCCCTGTCTGAGGACGTCCGCCCGCACGTCGGTCAGGGCGTCGAAGATCGCCCTGACCTGTTCACGAAGTGCCGCGTCGTCTCTCGGTCTGCCTGTCCGGCCACGTGGTGTCATAAGTCCTCCGCTCACGCCGCGCTCTTGAGGCTGCCAAGGCGCAACATCCACTCTTCCTGTTGACGAACTGCCTGTCGCAAATCTCGCGCGCCGAGCGCGGCGCGATACCCGTTCAGCGCGAGAAGCCTGATGGCTTCGTTCCACGCCCAATACGGCGACGTGAAGATGGCGTCGCCCGCCTCGCGCTCGAGGCGCTCCAACGCCGCCGGCGAGACCCGCCGCGGATCGATGAGACGCGTCAACGGACGGCCGTTGAATGCGCGGTACGGCGTGTACAGCACCAGCTCGACGATCTCCGGCAGCGCCGCCACCGAGGCCTCGAGCAGCGGCCGGATGTCCGACGGACATCGCGCGATTGGATGCTTGGCCGTCCACGCCTCCACCGTCGCGTCCCATGGCCCGGGGCCAAAGCTGCGGCGGCACATTTCGAGCGCGAATCGAACCCGCACGTAGGAGACCGGATGCGGGATCGCCGGGCAGGAACTGGAACACCGCGTCCTGGCCGCCATCGACGACGTCGTGCAGCGCGGACGCGGACGCGAAGCCGGCGTGCACGTGGGCAAAGGCGTCGGCGGCGACTTCGGAGGCCCACGAGGCCCACGCCCGGCCGACCTCGGCCCCGAGCCTGCGCGAGAATGACCTGCGCGAGCTCGGGATGCCAGGCGAGCATGTGAGACACCTGATGCCCGCTCTCGTGCAGCACCTGCGAGGGACGCAGCAGATGGTGCCGGGTGACCTTGATCGTCGCCACCGGGTTGTCGATCGTGCCGTCCCACAGCCGCAGGCCGCTCTTGATGATCGAGGCGCCCATGCCCTTGTCGATGTAGGTGAGCGCGGCCGGCACTTCGCGACCCATCGGCGTCAGCGCCTCGGCCATGCTGCGCGTCGCGATGTGGTCGCACGCGCGCAGCAGGGCGGCGATGCGCGGCGTCGATCGCGTCTGCAACGCGTCGGCGAAGAAGTCGACGGTCATCTCCGATCTGCAGGTACGCCTGCCGCAGGTCCGCGAGACGCGCCTGCAGCGCCTCGACTCCCAGACTGCTCGCGGCGAGCTCCGCCTTGGCGTGCGCGACCTTGCTTTTCAGCCGCGCAATCACCGTCGCGAGCGCCTGCCGCAACGCGACCCCGAGATAGTGCTCGAGCGCGCGCCACGCCTGCGCCGGCGCCACGGCGTCGAGATCGGCAAGACGCTCGGTTGCGGCGTCCCAGTGCTCGAGCTCGCGCGCGAGCTCGTGACGAAGTGCGGGAGAAATCGGCACGGGTCTCCTCACGCGGACGCGAAGCCAGGACGAATCTCGATTCGCGCGTCGCCCAGCGTCTGCCCCGCAATCGCCGACTGCGACGCCGTCGCCGCCGCACCGCCCCCGGGTTGCACCAGCGGCCGGAGCTGCGCGAGCAGCGGCGGCGCCGCGAAGGTGACGACGAGCGTGACGCCGTCCACTTCCGCGCGCGCCGCGGTCTCGAACTGGCCGATGAAGCGATCGAGACGCTCCTTCAACTCCGTCGCCAGGCCTCCGAGGACACCTTTCAGCACGACCTCCGACAGTGGCGCCGCCACCGCAGCCAGCGCGCTGGCTGCCGGCGTCGTCGTCGCGGTGGACGCCGCGGCCGGCGCCGTCTCCGTGACGATGCGGAGATTGCCCGGGGGCTGCCCCTGGAAAAGCTGCGCGAGCCCGGTGTCGTGCTTCGCCTTGAGGGCGCTCAGGATCGCGGCCGGCGCCAGACCTTTGCGAAGCGTCTTGGCGATCTCCTGCGCGTCGGCCTCGCTGTAGAAGAGGAGCGCGCGCATTTCGCGCTTCGGGAAATCGATGACTACGCGCGTCTCGGTCGACCGCGCCGGCCGGGTGAGCGGCGCGACGTCCTCTCCGGCCGTAGCGCACGCGTGCGCCGTGGATCTCGAGGAAATACACGCGCTGTCCGACCGCAATGTGCCGGCGCCTGGCGAGGAACCGTCGCGAAGCGCGGCGCCCGAGCCCGGGCTCGCCAAGCAGTGCGCCCGCGACCTCCGGGGTCAACGGGTGGAACAGCGAGACGGCGCCGCGGCGCGGCGACCCGAGGCCCGGAACGGCCTTGTCGTGCAGCGCGATGAGGCTCAGCGTGGTGCCGGGGATCGCTTCGTAGAGATGGACGCGAGCCCGAACCGGCCGGTCCACCTTGATGCCGAGCCGATCCCTGAGGAAATCGGCGAGCGGAATCCCGCGAAACGTCCGGACCGTGGCCGCAATCTGCGGCGTGATGGTCACGTCGATGATGCGCGTGTATTTCTTGTAGCGCTTGCGCGAGGTGCGGTGCGGGAGCGCGACCCATGCGCCGCTCGCCTGCGATGCTTCGTGCAACTCCGATCGAATGAGCGGATCGGGGAAGTGCGCGGACGCCGCCTTCTGGAACGCCTCGAGCGTGTACGCCTCGAGCAGATCCTCGTTCTCCCAGGCCGCTTCCGGCGCGGTCTCGACCAGCCGGTTGACGGTGTCCTCGACTGTAGAGGCGAGCGCGTAACCCGAGACGCTGGGCCGCGGGCGTCGGCGGCTTCGAGGCTGACGAGGCCGAGGCCGGCGTCGACCAGCGCGCGCGAGAGCGTGGCCGCCTGCTCCGGCCCGACATAGCGAGAGATCAGCTTCGCGACGAGCCCGGCGAGAAAGTTCACCACGCGCGGGCGTCCCACGATCTTGATGCCCAGGCGCAGGGCGCCGAGGATCGCGGGCACGAACCGTTCGACTTCGGGCGCCAGCTGCTCGTCGCTCTGCAGCTTCGTCACGCGATTGCGCGAACATGCGCCGGCATTGCTCCAGCTCGCGCAGCGCGTCGCCGGCCTCGGCGTCACGCCCGAAGGCCTCCTGCAGTCCCGCCTCGCTCTCGAGCGCTTCGCTCGCGACGAGCGAGGCCGCGGCCTGCGTGTCGAACTCCTCCTGCAGCTGCGCCGGATCCGCCGCGGCGGCCTCATGGGCGACGCCGGGCTCTTCCTGCGCGGGGGCTTCGCCGACGTTGAG
>CAWHTD010000004.1:0-427902 GCA_963832135.1 Vicinamibacteria bacterium
ATCGCCTGCAACAGGAACATGAGAAGGAACACCTGACGTCGCCCCGAGAAATCAGACGCCCACGCCCAAACAACCGACCGGCGCCGTTGGCGATCGCGATGAGTGCCGACCAGCCGCGGCGGCCGCGGCCGTGACGTGCGCCGATCTCCTGCCCCATCGGCGCGGCCTGCGAAATGATCGAGATGCCGGCGGTGGCGTTGAGGAACAGGATGCTCCACAGCGCATACCACTGCCAGCTTCGCAGCGCCTCCTCCAGCGTGCGATCGCCAGCCGCGCGCGCCGCGCGCTGGTCGCCGGCGGTGCCACCCGCGGGCCGGTAGCCGGCCGGCGGGTTCTTCATGAAGAGGGCGGAGCCCGTGACCGCGACGAGATACACCGCGCCGAGGATCGCGAACGTCGTCGGGATGCCCACCGAGGCGATCAGCCGCTCCGCGACCGGCGCGGTGACGAGCGCGCCCGCGCCGAACCGGCGACGGCGAGGCCCGTGATCATGCCGCGCCTGTCGGGAAACCACTTGATCAGCGTCGCCAGCGGCACGATGTAGCCGAGCCCGAGCCCGACGCCGCCGAGCACGCCGTAGGCGAGATAGAGCGGCCGATGCTCCGTCGGCCTGCCCCGCGAGGATCGTGCCGAGGCCGTAGCAGAGTCCGGCCACGAGCGCGACGCGCCGCGGGCCCACCCGTTTCATCCACAGGCCGCCGGCGAACGACGCGAAGCCGAGCATGAGGATCGCGAGCTCGAACACCAGCGTCACCTGCGGGATCGACCATCCATAAGCGGTGGTCAGCGGGATGCGAAACACGCTCCACGCATAGACGGCGCCGAGCGCGATCTGCATCACCACGCCGGCCGCTGCCATCAGCCATCGATTCGGTTGCCTGTCTCCATATATCCGTCCCGTGCTCTAGTGCCAGTTCGCGAGCTCACTTCTATTGACCGTTGTAAAGGCGGGCCTCTAGGCCCGCGTACGCCGCGAGTTGCGGGGCTGACCGCCTTCGCCAAAGGCTCTGGCGAGTCCGCCGAAGCTTTACGCGCAGGCGGAAGCCCCGCCGCCACGTGAGCGGCACGCCGTCACAAATGAGCTCTAGGTCCTAGTTCGCCCTTGCCGCTGGCGGGAAGTCCTTGAACATCTTCACGACGGCTTTGTTCAGACTGTCGGCATTCTTTTGAGGATTCCCCGAGAGCGTCTTGGTCGAGGTGCCTCTCCAGACGGCTTCTTTCGTCCGCGCATCGAAGATGTCGACCACCAGCGTCCCGACCTCATAGGTGTTCACAGTCGTGGTGGCGGAGCCAAAGCCGCCGCGCCAGCGCCAGCCGCCGCCGAACCCGTCGTAGAAGGTGTTGAGCGTGCGCTCCTGCTTCGTTGCGGCGTGCGCAGCGATGCACAGGTCCGCGTCGCTCGTGACGAGCTTCAGGCCCCTGCCCGCAAGCGCCGAGTTGACGTCTTCGATCACGCGCTGTCGCGTGAGCGGGTTGCTGGCTTTCGGTTCCTTGATCCACATGAACGTCTTGTACCGCGCGAAGTCCGCGCTCTTGTTGTAGTCCGTCGTCACCTTCTGCGCGAACGCCGCGTTGGCGATCACCATCATCATCAGAGCGAAGCCGAGAGAGATTCGTAAGATTCGCATGTATGCCCTCCGTAGAGGAGCAGGGCAAGTGCGATGCCAGCCGTGCGCGACTGGCCAAGAGCCGCACTTCACAGCCGTTGAAGGTGACAGCGCATCATTCGGCTGTTTGTCGCTGCGCAGCCTTGCGCGTGCGTGTGCAGAGATTCTGGGAAACCACTGGCTGTCGACCGAATCGCCTCTATTGATGTGGCGTGATGGTTGCCTCAGCACACGGTGCGCCTCTGATCCGTGCCTGATCGGGCACGCGCGTTCTGAGCTTTGCGGCGAGGTCAGCGCTCAGACGTTTTACCGCGGGGCTCGTGTGGCGGCGCGATGGGCAGGGGTGTGCACAAACGCTCAGGCCTGCGCAGGTCCTTGCCCGCATCCCAACCGTTCCAACGGTGATATTTCGGCACGGTGTTTGACGTGACCCTGACGCGATGCGAACGACACGCGTGAGAGAGCCCGCGTCATGAGCGACACGTCACAAGCTCAGGAAGACCGCACGTGGCGCCCGAAGGCAAACCCGTGGCTGATCGCAGTCGTGGTCGCGCTGGCCGCGTTCATGGAGGTGCTCGACACGAGCATCGCCAACGTGGCGTTGCCTTACATGGCGGGCAGCCTCGGCGCCACCCCGGACCAGAGCACCTGGGTGCTCACGTCGTACTTCGTCTCGAACGCGATCGTCCTGCCCATCAGCGGGTGGTTCGTCAGCCTGCTCGGCCGCAAGCGGTTCTTCATGATCTGTCTGGCCATCTTCACGGCGAGCTCACTCCTTTGCGGGACCGCTCCGACTCTGGCGACCATGATCGTGTTTCGCGTCCTGCAGGGGGCGGGTGGCGGCGGCCTGCAGCCCATGGCGCAGGCGATCCTGGCAGACACGTTTCCGCCGCAGCAGCGCGGTCTGGCGTTCGCGCTTTTCGGCGTCACGGTCGTCGTCGCGCCGATCCTGGGACCGACGTTGGGCGGCTGGATCACGGACAACTATACGTGGCGGTGGATTTTCCTCATCAACCTGCCGGTAGGGATTGGCGCGTCGTTCCTGGTGTTTCGACTGGTCGAAGACCCACCCTGGCAGCAGCGTCTCACGGCCGGTGGCGTGAGGATCGATTACGTGGGCGTTGCGCTGCTCGTCCTCGGTGTGGGTGCTCTGCAAATCATGCTCGACAAAGGACAGGAGCTGGATTGGTTCTCCTCGCAATTCATCCTGACGCTCGCGGTGCTCGCCGCCGTCGGACTCGTGTCACTGGTGGTCTGGGAGTGGTCTCACAAGGATCCGATCGTCGACGTACGGCTGTTCAGAAATCTCAACTTCCTGAGCGCCAACGCAATGATGTTCGTCGCCGGAATCATGCTGTTCTCGAGCCTCGTCATGATGCCGCAGTTTCTCCAGCTCCTCATGGGCTACTCGTCGGAGAGCGCAGGCCTCGTACTCTCGGGGGGCGGCATCCTGTTGCTGGTGCTGATGCCCATCGCCGGGACCCTGACGTCGAGAGTGCAGGCACGCTACATCATTGCCACTGGCTGGCTTCTGACATGCGGGGCGATGTACTACACGGCACAGCACCTGGACCTGGAGATCGGCTTCTGGGACGCGAGTCTGTTGCGGGTGTTTCAGGTGGCCGGCCTGCCCCTCCTGTTTGTTCCGATCATTTTGGTCTCATATATCGGGCTGCCGGCGGAAAAGAGCAACGAGATCGCCGGTCTCGTGAGCTTCATGCGCAACATCGGGAGCAGCATCGGCACGTCGATGGTCACCACGCTCCTCGCGCGCCGGGCGCAGTTCCATCAAGTGCATCTCGTCGCGCACACGGCACCGGACGATTCGGCGTTCACCGGCCTGATATCGGGGTTGACCGCACGCCTGACGACGTCGGGCGCGGACGCCGTGCAGGCGGCGCAGCAGGCCCACGGCCTCGTCTATCAGATGGTGATCGCACAGGCCACGACGCTTGCGTACCTCGACACCTTCCGAATACTGGCCGTCGGCGCCGGCGTCATGTTTTTCCTGTCATTTGCGCTGCGGAGGAATGAGCCAGGCGGTGGTGCTGCAGCGCCGGCGCACTGACGCTCACGGCGGAACAGAGCTCACGATGAAACGAATCATCACCATCGAGCGCGAATTCGGCAGCGGCGGGGGCGTGATCGCCGCGGCCGTGGCGGCGCGGCTCGGATGGACGCTGTGGGATCAGTTGCTCACGGACGAGATTGCGCGGCGATTGGACTGCGACCGCCGCACGGTCGAAGCGCGTGAAGAGCGATCGGACCCGACGTACTACCGGCTGTTCAAGGCCTTCATGCGCGGGTCCTTCGAGGGCAGTGTGAACGCGCCGCGACTGAAGATGGTGGACACCGACCGCGTCCGCGAGCTCGTGCGAGCGATTCAACTCGAGGCCGCGGAGGCTGGCAACTGCGTAATCGTGGGACGAGGGTCCGCGTACTACCTCGGGGAACGGCACGACGCGTTTCACGTGTTCATTTATGCGCCGTTCGAGAACAAGGTGCGCCGCCTGCGGTCAATCGGCAAGACAGAGCAGGAAGCCAACGAGCTGGCAGAGACGGTCGACCGCGACCGCGCCGCGTTCATCAGACGGTATTTCGATCTCGAGTGGCCCGCCATTCATCGGTTCCACCTCATGATCAATTCCAGCATCGGGGACACCGTCGTCGTGGACACGATTCTCGATGCGGTGACCAGGTATGGGGAGAAGAGGACGTGATTGATACGGTGAGACGTCGGCGTCATCGAAAAGCTGGAGCGGTCGTGGTGGTCCTGATGTTGTTGCTCCTGGGATCTGCGCACTCGAGCGCGGCGCAGTCGGTGGGGCAAACGCAAAGCCGGTTTCTCGGGAGCGTGCCCACAGGCGAGGCCACCGGTACGACGCTTCTGCTCTCTCTCAAGGAAACGTTCGACCGCGCGTTGAAATACAACCTCGGTATCCTCGAGAGCGATCAGGACGTCCGTGCCGCCCGGGCATTGCGTCTTCGTGGGCTGAACGCACTGCTGCCGGACGTCTCGGCCGAGCTAAGCGGCTCACGCCAACAGATCAACCTCGCCGCGTCCGGCTTCAACTTCACTGTCCCGGGCGCGAACATTCCCACGATTGTCGGACCATTCGGCGTGGCCGACGCACGCGTGTACCTCTCGCAGCGGATCGTCAACTGGTCCGACATCAAGCACTGGAAGTCGACGGCAGAGTCCGAACGAGCCTCACAGTACCTCGAACAGGAGCGATCGCGAAACGGTGGTGTTGGCAGCGGGCAACGCCTATCTCACGGTGATCTCGGATCGCGCGACCGTGGAGTCGACCCGGGCTCAGCTCACGACGGCCCAGACGCTCCACGAGCGGGCGGTGGATCAAAACAAAGCGGGCGTGATTGCGGGGATCGATGTGCTGCGGGCGAGCGTCGAGCGGCAGACGCAGCAGCAGCGGCTCATCGCCGCCGAAAATCAGCTTGCGATCGACAAGCTGATGCTGGCGCGGATCATCGGCCTGCCAAAGGGGCAGGAGTTTCAGATCACAGACTCCGTGCCGTACGCACCGCTGGACGCGATCACGCTCGACCAGGCACTCGAACGCGCCGCCACGACTCGCCCCGATTACCTCAGTGCCAAATCTGCGGTCCGGGCGGCGGAGCTCGCGCGGCAGTCGGCTGCCGCCGGCAACTATCCCTCGCTCTCCACGGACGCGAACTACGGCGATATTGGAAGCCCCAATTTCGGCACGTCGCACGGAACCTTCAGCGTCGCCGTCACGTTGAACGTGCCGATCTTTCAAGGCACACGCGTGCGGGCCGATACGCTGGAAGCCGATTCGTTGTTGCAACAGCGGAAGGCAGAACTGGCAGATCTGGATGGCCGGATCGACGAGCAGGTGCGCACGGCCTTCCTCAATCTCCGGTCCTCGTCCGATCTCGTGACCGCGGCGCAGAGCAACATCGATCTTGCAAATCAGACCCTCGTGCAGGCGCAGGACCGCTTCGCCGCCGGGGTGGCCAACAACCTTGATGTCGTCCAGGCACAGGAATCGGTGGCTTCCGCCAACCAGTCGTATATCGCCAGCCTGTATGCGTACAACTACGCGAAAATCTCTCTCGCGCAGGCCATGGGCGTCGCCGAGCAGTCGGCGCTGCACTATCTTGGAGCGAAGTAACCATGGAACCTTCAGTGACAGAAACGCCAGGGAATGAGGGGAGGCCCAATGGACCAGGGGTAGGTCCTGGCCACGCTCCTGCGAAGCGCACGAAGCTGCTTCGGAGACGTGTGATGGTCGTGCTGGGCCTCGCCGTGATCGTGATCGCGGGGGCGATCTATTGGCGCTCCGCCGCGTGGGAGTCGACGGACAACGCACAGATCGACGGGTTTGTCTTTCCGGTCAGCTCACGTGTGTCGGGATATGTGACGCGCGTGATGGTGGACGACAACCAGTATGTGGAAGCAGGCACGGTGCTGGTCCAACTCGACTCGAAGGACTACGAGGTCGCCGTGGCGATCGCTCAGGGCAAGCTGGCCAACGATGAGGCCAGCGCCGCAGCGCTGACGACCGGGGTCCCCATCACGTCGACGGACACGGCCAGCCACATCTCGACGGCGCAGGCGGATATCGCCGGTGCGACAGCAGGAGTCGCTGCCGCCGAGCGGCAATTCGAAGCAGCCCAGGCGTCACTGCGCGAGGCGGAGGCCAACGATCTCAAGGCGCAGGACGACGTGGCGCGATATAAGCCGCTGGCAGCGAAGGACGAGATCCCGCAGCAGCAATATACGACGGCAGTCAGCAGCCAGCGGGCCACGGCCGCAGCCGTCGAGGCCGCTCGTGCGTCGGCCGCCGCCGCTGAAGACGCCGTGACGCAAGCGCGCGCCAAGATCGCGCAGGCCCAGGCCGCGCTGCAGTCCGCCCGTACCGCTCCACAACAGGTCTCGGTGCAACGCTCTCGTGCGCGCGCCGCCGAGGCGCAGACCCGGAGCTCTGCGGCGGAGTTGCAGCAGGCGCAACTGAATCTTCAATACACCACGATCGTCGCGCCGATCGCCGGGATCGTCGGACGACGATCGGTTCAGCCGGGCCAGAACGTCTCGGCAGGTCAGCAGCTGCTGACCGTCGTGCCGCTCGACAGCAGCAACATCTGGGTGACCGCCAACTTCAAGGAAACGCAACTGAAGTACATGCGGCCGGGGCAGCCTGCGAAGATTTCCGTCGACGCCTACGGCCGCACCTATGATGGACGCGTCCTCAACATCGCCGGTGCCAGCGGCGCGCGGTACAGCCTGCTGCCGCCCGAGAATGCGACGGGCAACTATGTCAAGGTGGTCCAGCGAATTCCCGTCAAGATTGTCTTCGACCGGGGGCAGGATCCCGAGCACCTGCTGCGGCTTGGGATGTCGGTGGAGCCAGACGTCCGGATTCGATAAGTGCCTCATTCAGGGCTGGACGATTCTCGAAAGGACAGGATTTCGATGCGCCATCCTCCTGAACGCGTGAAGACCACGCCAGTCGTCGAGTGGAATGCGGGCCAGGACCGGCGGGTCGAAGACGACGTGGCGGTCGAGGAGCCGTTGGAGATTCGCCTGGGCGGCGCCGCCGTCAGCGTCACGATGCGGACGCCGGGCGACGACTTCGAGCTCGCCACCGGATTTCTGTTCACAGAACGCATCATCGCGCGACGCGACGACATCGCTCGTGTTGACTACGGTCAGGATCCTGATGGCCAGCCGAGCGGCAACGTGGTCGATGTGACATTGCGCGCGGACAAGCGCGTCGACCTCTCGCGGCTTCAGCGGCATTTCTACGCGGCGTCGAGCTGTGGCGTGTGCGGGAAGACGTCGATTTGCGCCGTGCGTGTTGCGGGCATCCAACGCCCCGGTGGAGACCTGCGAGTCGGTCCCGCGCTGCTGGCTCGTCTGCCCGGCGTGCTACGCGACGTGCAGGCGGTGTTCGAACGCACCGGCGGCCTTCATGCCGCGGCCCTCTTCGACGCCGGCGGTGCGCTCCACGACATCCGCGAAGACGTCGGCCGGCACAACACGGTCGACAAAATCATCGGGCATGCGCTGCTCGAAGGGACCCTTCCGCTTTCGCAACACATCTTGTTCGTCAGTGGCCGCGGCGCATTCGAGATCGTGCAGAAGGCGCTCGTCGCCGGTGTGCCCATCGTCGCGTCCGTGTCGGCGCCGTCGAGCCTGGCTGTCGACCTCGCGCGCGAGCATGGGCTCACGCTGATCGGGTTCCTGCGCGGCCAACGGTTCGTCGTGTATTCGGGCGAGGAGAGACTGCGGTGACTCGATCGCCGGCGCCATTCAGAAATTCGCAGATGGCCGACGTATCGAGGTCGGCGAGCCCCTCCCGCATCGCCAGCCTGTACACTAGGTCGTGCCGAAATACTGAACGTGCACGTACGTGCCGAGCCTGACGTTATACGCCAGGTACCAGCCCTCGTGATCCGGATCCTCGTAGATCACGACCTGATCGGAGTTCCACAACCAATCGTTGCAGAAGGCCAGATCGTACGCTGCCACACCGAAGAAGAACCCGCCGAACCAGAAACGTCGAGGCCCACCGCCCGCGAGCCGAAAGGCATGGCCACGGCCGAAGCCGCCCGTGAAACGGCCATGCTCCCAGGGGTGATCCAGGTGGTAGTGCCTGTCGTCACGCCCAGTCTCATGTCCGATCCAGCGGCCGTCCGGATGCACGTGAGGCGCATTGGGATGTCCATCGCCATCACGGAATGACGGGTGGTCTCCGCGCGGTTCCGGCCGACCGCGAACCGCGGCAGGACCGTGGGGCGGGATGAATCCGCCACCAGCCACGTGATTGCCACCGCCGCGAGGATGACCGCCGCCATCGTGCTGCGCAAACGCGGGGACGCCATACACGAACACCATCACTAAAAGGCCTACGAACTTTTTCATGTCCGCCTCCCAGAAGACTCTCGACACTAAACGACTCGGAGAGCAAACGGGAGGCCAGACCGGCTGTCGGCGATGGACTCGGCCTATCGGGCGAGTTCAGCCGCAACCGACCAGCCGCCAGGCCGCGCGGCTCAGCTGCCCGACGTTCATCGAGACGCTGCTTTGCGGATTTCTGCACACGTCCAGCTGACTGCGCTCCAACGCCAGCGGCGGCTGATCCGCAAAAACGCTAGGCTGGGCGTCACTCGGACGATGCCAGACGGTCGCGAACCAGCTGGCCAGAGATTTGCCCTGAGGTGCACTCATGGAGATCGCGCATCGCTCGTGGTGGGATCGGTTGCTCAGACCGGCCAGAACCTTGTTCTGGATGGCGATGGCTCTGATCGTGTTTCAACAGCTCTGGGGGCCTGCGCGGCTCGCGGCCGCGCGCGCGGCCGCCCTCGATGACTTGCAACAGCAGCGTCACTCGCGCGTCATCGCCATGATCCATCGCCAGGATACGGTCAGCCTGTTCGGCGTACCAGTCTCGTCCTCAATCGACATCGAAGACTCCGAAGCGATTCTGCGGGCCATCCGGGCGACGCCGCCGGAACAGCCGATCGATCTCATCCTGCACACCCCTGGTGGCCTCGTGCTCGCAGCCGAGCAGATTGCGCACGCGCTCGTTGAGCGTCAGGGAAAGGTCACGGTGTTCGTGCCACATTACGCGATGAGCGGCGGCACCCTCCTCGCGCTGACGGCGGACGAAGTGGTGATGGATCCCAACGCGGTGCTGGGTCCCGTGGATCCGCAGATCGACGATATGCCCGCCGCGTCCATCGTGAAGCTCCTCGACCTGAAGCCTCGCGCGCAGATTAGCGACGAAATGCTCGTCCTTGCAGACATCGCAATGAAGGCCCGGATACAGGAGATCTCCTTCGTCGCCGAGGTCCTGCTGAAGCACTTGCCGAGAGACCGGGCGCTTGCCCTCGCAACCGCACTCACCGAAGGGCGCTGGACGCACGACTTTCCGATTACGGTGGAAGCGGCAAAGCAACTCGGCTTGCCCGTGTCCACCAACATGCCGGCTCAAGTCTATGAGCTGATGGACCTCTATCCCCAGTCGGGAGAGGGTCGACCTTCCGTGATGTACGTGCCCTTGCACCGCACACCGCCGGGCAATCCGTCGCGTCACTTGCCGGCATCGGCCGCGAAATAGGTCTCGGAGGGAATGCATGATCGCCCCACTGCAGGGCATGATCGCCCCAGTTCAACGAATCGTGACTGTCGTGATGATGGCGGTGAGCTGCGCCGTCACCATGACGAGCGACGCCTGGGCTCAGACCCACGAGACCGTCACCATACGCGGACAGACTCAATCGCTGCGCCTCTACGGTACCCGCGGCGGCATCCCGGTGATCGTCTCGAGCGGGGACGGAGGCTGGATCCATCTGGGGCCGCACGTGGCCGAGGTCCTGGCCGCGAAGGGATTCTTCGTCGTCGGCTTCGACGTCAAGGCATACCTCGAGCGCTTCACGTCCGGCAGGACGACGCTCCGCCCGGAAGACGAACCCAATGACTACAGCGTGATCGCCGACTTCGCGGCACGTGGGACGAATGAAAAGCCAATCCTCGTCGGCGTGTCTGAAGGAGCGGGGTTATCGGTCCTTGCGGCACGTGATCCCCGCATGAAGGCCCAGATCGCGGGTGTGCTCGGCCTGGGATTGCCCGACCTCAACGAGCTGGGATGGCGCTGGAAGGACGCGTTGATTTACGTGACCCACGGCATGCCGAACGAGCCCACGTTCAGCGTCTCGTCGATTGTCGACGGTGTGGCGCCGGTTCCGCTGGGCGCGATTCATTCCACGCGGGACGAGTTCGTGCCGATCGCGCAGGTCCAGCACGTGCTGGAGCGCGCAAAGGAGCCAAAGAGACTCTGGATCATCAAGGCCGCGGATCACCGTTTCAGCGACAACCTCGCAGAGTTCGACCGGTGCTTACTCGAAGCCATCACCTGGATTACTCAACACTCGGTGAAGTGAGACCGGCACTGTCTGAGCGGGTGCGTCAGGCGCTGCCGGTCGTCGCGGGGCTCGTGCTCTTTGTGGTGGCGCTCGAGGTCCTGCGAGTCGAGCTTCGGGCGGTCAGCTGGTCTGAATTGACAGCCGCCGTCGTTGGTGTGCCTCGCCGGCAACTCGCGCTGGCGATCGGTCTGACCGTAATGAATTACGCACTCCTCACTGGATACGACCAACTGGCGTTTGCCTATATCGGCAAGACGCTGCCGCGCGCGAGAATCGCGTTGACGTCGTTTCTCGCGTACGCCATCTCCAACAACGTCGGCTTGGCGATGCTGTCGGGCGCGTCGGTGCGGTATCGCTTCTACACGCGATGGGGTGTCACCACCGAGGAACTGTCACGCATCGTCTTCTGGTACTCCGTGACATTCTGGCTTGGCTTGTTCGCACTTGGCGGCCTCAGTCTCGTGGTGACGCCGCTGCCAACGGCGCGTGGGCTTCCGGGCTACCAACTCGTGACATTGGCCGGCTGGCTTCTGATGTTGGTCCCGGTGGCGTATGTGGTGATCTCCATACGTCGACCTAGGCCGCTCCACCTGTGGAGGGTGAAGCTGCCGATGCCGTCCTCCCGCATTGCCGCTGCGCAGCTCGCGCTGTCGACTCTCGATTGGGCCCTGGCCGGCGCGGTCCTGTACGTGCTGCTGCCACCCAGTACGCTGTCGTTTGTCACGTTTCTCGGCCTCTTTTTCGTCGCGATCCTGCTCGGGATGGCGAGCCACGTTCCCGGGGGCGTCGGGGTATTCGAAGGCGTCATCGTGCTGCTGCTGAAGCCGTACCTGAGCTCAGGTCAGCTTCTCCCCGCGCTCGTGGTGTTTCGCAGCGTGTATTACCTCATGCCGTTATCTGTCGCGTTGATTGGTCTGGTCGTCGACGACGTGCATCAGCGACGCGCTCAGGCGGTACGGGTCGGCGCCGTGCTCGGCAGGGTTACGGAGCAGTTCACGCCGCGCGTCCTGGCGATCTTCACGTTCCTCGGCGGCCTCGTTCTGTTGTTTTCCGGCGCGACACCGGCATCCCAAACACGCCTGGCCCTGCTCGGCCGTGTGCTGCCGCTTCAGGTGATCGAGGCATCGCACTTTCTGGCAAGCGTCGCCGGAGCCGGACTGCTCCTGCTCTCGCAGGGGCTCGCCCGTCGTCTGGACGGTGCCTACTATCTCGCGTCAGTGCTGCTGATCCTCGGCATCGCCACGTCGATGCTCAAGGGCTTCGACTACGAAGAAGCCGCGCTGCTGCTGCTGGTTCTCGCGGTCCTGTGGCGGGCGAGGCCAGCCTTCGACAGGCGCGCCGCGTTTTTCGAGACTCGCTTTTCAGCGGCCTGGGTGGCGGCCCTTGTCGGTGCGGTGAGTGCCTCGGTCTGGCTTGGGCTGTTCGCGTTCCAGCACGTGGACTATTCGCGCGAGCTCTGGTGGCAGTTCGAGCTGCAGGGCGATGCGTCGCGATTCCTGCGCGCGTCCGTCGGCGCCGCGGTCGTGCTCGTGCTCTTTGGGCTGGCCCGGCTGATTGGCTACGCGCCGCACGAGGCGCCGGCTCCCACCGACGCCGATCTGCGGGACGCGGAGAATGCGATCGCCGCTCAGGCGTCGACGTTTCCCAACCTGGTGTTCCTGAAGGACAAGGCCCTGCTGTTCGATGAGACACGCACCGCCTTTGTGATGTACGCGGTCCAGGGGCGCACCTGGGCCGCTCTGGGCGATCCAATCGGGCCCGAGGAGCGGCTCACCGACCTTGTGCGACTGTTTCTCGAGCGCTGCGCCGATTTCGGCGGCGTCCCGGTCTTCTACGAAGTCACAGGATCGCATCTGCATCGCTACGCCGACTTCGGATTGACGTTCGTCAAGCTCGGCGAAGAGGCGAAGGTCGATCTGACGACGTTCACCCTTGAAGGCGGGCCCGCCTCGAAGCACCGCCAGATACTGCGGCGACTGGAAAAGGACGGCGGTCAGTTCCGAATCGTCGAACCGGCCGGTGTGCCGGCGATTCTGAGCGCGCTGCGGACGGTATCCGACGACTGGCTCGCGGCGAAAGCCGGCGGAGAGAAGGGCTTCTCGCTGGGCTTCTTCGACGAGGAGTACCTGTCGCGGTTTCCGATCGCCGTGATCGAGCGCGAGGGGCAGATTCAGGCGTTCGCGAACTTGTGGCCCGGCCCGCAGCGGGTCGAGCTGTCCATCGATTTGATGCGATACCACCGAACCGCACCAAAAGGTGTGATGGAAACGCTGCTCGTGCATCTCATGCAGTGGGGTAAGCAGCAGGGCTACCACTGGTTCGTGTTGGGTATGGCGCCCCTGTCCGGGTTCGAGCAATCACCCGTCGCGTCGGTCTGGAATCGTATTGGCGCGTTCCTCTACGAGCACGGCGAGGCGGTCTACAACTTCCAGGGCTTGCGGGCCTACAAGGACAAGTTCGATCCGGTGTGGGAGCCGCACTACCTGGCGTATCCAGGAGGACTGCGTCTGCCACGCATCCTGGCGGATGTGTCGGCGCTGGTCGGCGGCGGCTACCGACGGATCTTTCTCAAATGAGCGCGTGATGATTGTCCTGGTACATCGGAGGTCCTCGTGAAGCCCGGCCGGCGGGCGGTCGCGGTGAGCGTGGCAGCGGCGGTGTGCGGCTACATCGGCGCCGCAATCCTCGAGGCGAGCGTCATTCGCGTGTTGCGCCCGACCGAGTGGGAGCTCGCCTGGGTGAGCGACGCCGTACTTGCCGTCGCTCTCGGCATTGCTGTGTACCTCTGGCGTCACCTTGTGAGCACTCGCCGTGAGCTCGAGGAGCGCGACCGAGCCGAGCTCGTCGTGCAAACGCAACTGTCAATCGCCGCTGACATCCAGAGACGGTTGCTGCCAGCCGTTCCCACGAGGGACAACGGGTTCGAATGGGCCGCCGCACTGACGTCGGCCGGAACGATTGGTGGCGACTTCTACGACTTCGTCGAGATCGCTCCCAGTGTCTGGATCGTGCTGGTGGCCGACGTGTCTGGCAAGGGGATCCCGGCCGCGATGGCACTTGGATCGTTGCGGTCGGCATTTCGCGCATTCGCGCGCCAGAGTGCCGATCCGGCGCGAGTCGTGACTCAACTCTCTACGGTCCTTTACGAGGAGTGGCGTGGGGCCCCCTACCTGACATGTCTTGTCGGCGCGTTCGACCTGACGGCGCGCACATTGACCTATACCAACGCGGGTCACCCGCCAGGGATTGTGGCTGGGCGCGGTGGTATCCGTCATTTGACGCGAGGAGGCCCGCCGGCGGGCCTGCTGCCGGAGGCGGAATTCGAGCACGAGCGGCTCCAGTTGTACGTGGGCGACGCCTGTCTGCTGGTCACCGATGGCGTGACCGAGGCGCTCGAAGGGGACGCACCTCTCGAGCGCGATCTCGAGGCGGCGCGCGAGTGTCACGGCGCTCCCTCCGCCGCAGACATCTGTCAGGCGGTGATGGCGCGCGCGCGCGCTGGACACGGCCCGCTTGCGGCTCAGGAATGGGACGACGATCGAACCGTCGTCGTGGTGAAGGTCTGCGGCAAGGAGAGCGCAATTCCATGACGATGCGATGGGCAGCGGCGGTGATAGTTGCCGTCGGCGTGGCGACGGGAGCCAACGTGTGGGCGGCGCCGGCGACTCAGACCATCACCGTGCCGGCCTTTGGAACCGTGACGATCTACCAGCCCGACGGGGCACCGCAACAGATCGTGCTGTTTCTTTCCGGGGATGGTGGTTGGAATCTTGGAGTGATTGGCATGGCGGAGCGGCTTCGGGGCGCTGGTGCGCTGGTGGTCGGTATCGACACTCGCGCATTCGTGAAAAGCCTCGAGTCTTCCAGAGGCTGCGCCTATCCCGCCGGTCCACTTGAAGAGCTCTCCCGCGCCGTGCAGGTGCGCTTCAAGTTGCCCCACTACCAGCGTCCGATGCTCGTCGGCTACTCGTCAGGTGCGACGCTGGTCTACGCGGCGATCGCTGCGGCGCCGCCGGAGACGTTTGCGGGTGCGATCAGCCTGGGGTTTTGTCCCGATATCGAGCTCCGGACGCCGTTGTGTGCCATGCGGGGCCTGAGGGCGACCAGGCGCGCCAAGGGCACCTCGACGACGCTCGAGGAGCGGAGTCGGGGCGACCACGGATACGATCTCGCACCCTTCAAAGAATCCACTGTCCCGTGGATGGTGTTGCAGGGCGAAAGGGACCAGGTCTGCGCGGCGAACGTGACGCGAGCGTTCGTGGCCGGGACCGGCGCGGCGCGGTTGTTCTCGTTGCCACGGGTTGGGCATGGCTTCGGGGTTACGCCGAACTGGGACGCGCAGTTTGTCGAGGCGTATCGGGCTATCGCGACTGCCCGACGGCCTGAAGAGTCCAAGCGGGTCACGACACCACAACTGGCCGACCTCTCGCTGGTCGAGATTCCGGCCACGCATGGCGGGGATGGCGACTCTTTGGCGATTCTGCTCACGGGCGACGGAGGTTGGGCCGACATCGATAAGCGTCTTGCCGCCGGACTGAGCGCACACGGTGTTCCGGTCGTTGCCTGGAGCAGTCTCGACTACTACTGGACACCACGGAGCCCCGCGGGCGCGGCGGCCGATCTGAGGCGGATCATCGAACACTACACGACGGCCTGGCGCAGATCGCGCGTCCTGATCGTCGGGTATTCATTCGGGGCCGATGTTGCGCCCTTCCTTTTCAATCGTCTGCCGGAATCGGTAAAGGCCCGCGTGACGGGCCTTACGCTGCTGGGACCGTCGGCCACAGCATCGTTCGAATTCCACGTAACCGATTGGCTTGTGGGGGACGAAGACGCACGGTACCCGGTCCCCCAGGAGATCGAGCGCTCATCCGTTCCCGTGACCTGCGTGTCCGCGACGGATGAAGACGACTCTGTGTGTCGCGACATCAGAGGCCCTCACGTGCAACTGGCGTCGGTCGGACGGGGCCATCATTTCAGTGGTGAGTACGGCCAACTGCTCGATCTGATTCTGCAGCAAAGCGTCCGTAAAGGGCCGTCCCGTCGCTGCGCGTGCTGTGACGTTGACAGATATAACGTGATTAGTCCTGGCGCTGGTCGCGATGCCCCGCCGGCGTCAACCGGTAGTAGCGCGCGCGCCGGTTCTCGGCCGTGCGGCCCCATTCGCCCACTACCCATCCTTTCAGCAGCAGGCGCTGCAAGGCCGGATAGAGAGACCCTTCCTCGACGCGCAGAACGTCGACGGAGACCCGCTGGATCTCACGACACGAACGTCGCAGCGCGTATCACACGACACGTACGCAAGCTGGCGGCCGTCCGGCGAGAACGCAGGAGAAAAATCGCGGACGGCACGTCTCGGTCGCGTGATCGGGCGAGGCTGCCCGCCATGCAGAGGAACCAGGAAAATCCCGGCCGGCGCGTCTGTCGCGGCCACGTGGTCGCGACCCGCGACGACGTGCCGGCTGTCGGGAGACCAGGTGATCTGCGAGGCCGTGAGTGCGGGATCCAGCATTGCGGCAACTGGAAAGTCGCTCAGTCTCAGATCAGACCCGCCGATCGGTGAGGTGACGTGAATCCTTGCCGATCTGCCGACCAACGAGGAGAACCGACAGGACCGCCACCAGGGTTCGACCGCGCCGTAGTTGCGACAGAACCGTGCCGCGTCCCTGCGCATCAGCGCTCGGCGGCGCGCTGTCCACTCGGGTTGTTCGATTTCGTTCGATTGGAGCAACGAACCGGTAGCCGCGCCGGGGCAGGGTTTCGATGAAGCGCGGCGATTCGGCCGAATCGCCCAGCGTGTCGCGGAGGCGATTGACGACCGCATTCAGCCCATGGTCGAAATCGACGAACGTACCGTTTGGCCAGAGCCGCTGACGGAGTTCGTCGCGGGTCACGAGATTGCCGGGACGCTCGACGAGCGTCGTCAGAACCTGGAGGGCTTGTTCCTGGAGACCGACGCGCACGCCCGCCTTCCGCAGCTCACCTGACCGGACATCCAGCTCGAAAACGCCGAACCGGACGAGTTCGGCAGATGCGGAGGCTTCTGGCATGCGCCATCCTTCACCAGAAGAGTTGTCGGACGCGCGCGATCCTAGCACGCGTCACCGTTCCGGACCGGACCGGCTCGCGCCCCATGTAGACATCAAAGCGATGATCAAATATTTGAGTTACTCAAAGATTTGACCTACACTGTCGCCGTACATGGTCACCGACCCGGCAGACCTCCTTCGTCAACGCGGTATTCAGGTCACCGCCCAACGATTGGCGGTCTTGCGGGCGGTCGCGGGTCAGCCCCACATCGCGGCCGACGGCGTGGCCGAGGTCGTCAGGGCCGAGATCGGTGCCATCTCGCTTCAGTCGGTGTACGACGCCCTCGGCCTCTTGGTCGCGGAAGGGCTTCTTCGGCGCATTCAGCCCGCCGGATCCCCGGCTCGTTTCGAGGATCGGGTCGGCGACAACCACCACCATTTGATCTGTCGAATGTGCGGCCGCGTGGTCGACGTCGACTGCACAGTGGGCTCCGCCCCCTGTCTCACGGCCTTCGACGACGGGGGGTACGAGATCGACGAGGCCGAGGTCGCCTACTGGGGGCGCTGTCCGGATTGCCTGGCCAGTCCAAGCGCCATCCCGCTCCGACCCACCGACACCGACCCACCGACACGTCGACGCCGAAGCCAGCGGATCGCACGGGCCGAGAGCCCGACAACGGAGCGTGAAGAGAATCCCCCGGACTGACAACCGGGCTGCATCCCCAATCAAGTAGAGGTCAACGTCAGCATGGATAACGAAAAGAGGTGCCCGTTCTCGGGCAAAGCGCACAGCGGCAGGTCGAACCGGGACTGGTGGCCGAATCAGCTGAACCTGAAGGTCCTTCACCAGAACCCACCCGCCCGGGATCCCATGGGCGCGGCGTTCAATTACGCCGAAGAGTTCAAGTCCCTCGATCTCGATGCCCTGAAGAAGGACATCGAACAGGTGATGACGACATCGCAGGACTGGTGGCCCGCCGACTTCGGTCACTACGGGCCACTCTTCATCCGGATGGCATGGCACAGTGCCGGCACCTACCGCATCTATGACGGCCGCGGCGGTGCGGGAGACGGCGAACAGCGCTTCGCACCCCTAAACAGTTGGCCGGACAACGTGAGCCTCGACAAGGCGCGACGGCTGCTGTGGCCGATCAAGAGGAAGTACGGTCGGAAAATCTCATGGGCCGACTTGATGGTCTTCGCCGGCAACTGCGCCCTGGAGTCGATGGGGCTCAAGACGTTCGGCTTCGGCGGCGGACGCGAGGATGTCTGGGAGCCCAAGGAGATCAATTGGGGGACCGAGGACACGTGGCTCGCTGATGCGCGCTACAGCGGGGACCGGCAACTCGCGAATCCGCTCGGCGCCGTGCAGATGGGCCTCATCTACGTGAATCCGGAAGGGCCGAACGGCAACCCGGATCCCATCGCTGCCGCCAGGGACATTCGAGAGACCTTTCGCCGCATGGCGATGAACGACGAGGAGACGGTGGCGCTCATCGCCGGCGGGCACACGTTCGGCAAGACCCACGGTGCGGGCCCGGCGACCCACGTCGGCCCCGAACCCGAGGCGGCTGCCCTCGAGGCGCAGGGCCTCGGCTGGAGCAACAGCTACGGCACCGGCAAGGGGGGCGACACCATCACCAGTGGCCTCGAGGTCACCTGGAGCTCCACCCCGACCAAGTGGAGCAACAGCTTCTTCTCGAACCTGTTCGGCTACGAATGGGAAGTGACGAAGAGTCCGGCCAGTGCGCATCAGTGGATCGCGAAGGATGGCGCAGGCGCCGGCACGATTCCGGATGCGCACGACCCATCCAAGCGTCGCGCGCCAACCATGCTGACCACCGACCTTTCGTTGCGCTTCGATCCTTCCTACGAGAAGATCTCGAGACGCTTCTACGAGAACCCGGATCAGTTCGCTGATGTCTTTGCCAAGGCGTGGTTCAAGCTGACGCACCGCGATATGGGACCCATCGCGCGTTACCTGGGCCCGCTGGTGCCGGCGGAGCCGCAGTTGTGGCAGGACCCCGTCCCCCCGGTGACTTACGAGCTGATCGGAGCGACGGACATCGCTGCCCTCAAGGCCAAGGTCCTCGCATCGGGACTGTCCATCTCCCAACTGGTTTCGACTGCGTGGGCGTCAGCGTCAACGTTCCGCGGCACCGACAAGCGCGGTGGCGCAAACGGGGCTCGCATTCGCCTCGCGCCGCAGAAGGACTGGGCGGTCAACAATCCGCCCGAGCTCGCGACAGTGCTGGGGACCCTCGAAGGGATCCAGAAGGCGTTCAACGACGCGCAGGCCAGCGGCAAGAAGCAGGTCTCGCTGGCCGATCTGATCGTGCTGGGCGGGTGCGCCGCCGTCGAGCAGGCCGCCAAGAACGCCGGCTACGAGGTGCAGGTGCCCTTCACGCCCGGACGCACGGACGCGTCGCAGGAGCAGACCGACCTGGAATCGTTTGCTGTGCTCGAGCCGACGGCGGACGCGTTCCGCAACTACCTCGGACAGGGCCACCAGGTGCCGTCCGAGGTGCTGCTCATCGAGCGGGCCCAGATGCTGACTCTGACGGCGCCCGAGATGACCGTGCTCGTCGGCGGCATGCGTGTGCTCAACGCGAACACCGCGCAGGCCGAGGGCGGAGTCTTCACCAAGCGGCCCGGGACGTTGACCAACGACTTCTTCGTGAACCTCCTCGACATGGACACGGAGTGGCGGCCGACGGCCGACGCCGCGGAGATCTTCGAGGGCCGTCGTCGCGGGACGGGCGAGCTCAAATGGACCGGCAGCCGCGTCGACCTCGTCTTCGGTTCGAACTCCGAGCTCCGTGCGCTCGCGGAGGTGTACGCGTGCGACGACGCACGGGAGAAGTTCGTGCGCGACTTCGTTGCCGCGTGGGACACGGTCATGAATCTCGATCGATTCGACCTGCCTGATCCCGACGTTCAGGCAGACCTTCGGCCCGCCTATGCGGTCTCTGTTTGAGGATTGGTTCGCTACGGCGGGCTGACGGAGCCGTTTGTCGCCCGGCAGCCGCCATCGTTGCGGCGCATGGAGATGATCCTCTCGTCAGAAGTCTTCCTGTGTCAGCTCGCGCGCCATGACGATGTTGCCCGCTGTGAGCCCGCAATCAACGGGCAGCACCACGCCGGTGATCGCCGACGCGGCGTCGGAAGCGAGAAATGCCACGGCCCGTACGACTTCGATTGGCTCGACGATGCGGCCGAGTGGATACCAGCGAGCCAGCTGCGTCAGCAGCTCAGGACTGCGCGAGGCGCGCTCGGTCCAGATAGGCGTACGCACGGTCCCCGGACAAACGATGTTCGCCCGGATGTTGTAGCGGCCCAGCTCCTGCGCGAGGGACCGCGTGAGGCTTATGAGGCCGGCCTTTCCGGCACTGTAGGCCGCATCGCCCAGCGCAGCCAGCCCGTTCACCGAGCCGATGTTGATGATCACACCGGCGCGGCGAGTCTTCATTGCCGGCACGACCGCGTGTGAGCAGTTGTACGCCCCGTTAAGGTTGACGTTCACGTCGCCTCTGAAACTCTCGGGCGTGGTGCGTTCGAGCGAGGGACTTAGAGTAGAGCCTGCGTTGTTGATCAGGATGTCCACCGGACCGAGAGCGCGTGCCAGCGCGGCAAACGCGCAGGCGACACGGTCGGCGTCGCCGATATCCACGACAGCAGGTTCAATCCGTCCGCCGGCGTGCCGGAGGCGGTCCGAGACAGCGTTCACAGCATCGCTGCGATCCAAAGCCGCAATCGCGGCCCCCTCGGCCGAAAAGTAGGCGCATAGCTCTTGACCGATGCCGCCAGCTGCGCCGGTGACCGCGACGACCTTGTGCTGGAACTCCACGTCAGCGAATCCGCGACGACATGTTACCCCCGCCGACACCGTGCCCGGATCGCCTTCGTCAGCGCCGCCAGGACTCCGGCGATGATCGGAGCGCAATTACGGAGACTACAGGAAGGCTGAGGAGCAATTCGCCCGAGACCTCACTGAGTGGGCGAAAGTCCGTGCTGAGGCGGGGCCGGTGACGCCGTCGGTTCAGACGTTCGTTTCGAGGTCGCGTTTATAGTTTTTGGCGCCGAACCTGCGAGCTCCGCACTCGAGTGGTGAAGGGCGCCACACCCTCGAGACCGCCGGCGCCGTAGGAACGCTGCAGGTTCGGCTGTAGGCAGTGTAGGACCGCACGGGCAACGTGGGCAGACGTCGTGCGCAGATCCCGTCTCGACCAGGCTACGCGGGTATCCGAACGGCTACAACTCGAGCGAAACACCTAGTGCGCTTCACCAACGCCCCACCTTAAGGGCCACGCGGCAGCCAGAGCAGTCTGGCGGACGCCGGTCCGATCGCAACGAGCAACATTCCAATTGTCGCGCAAAGTACGGTGCGGCGGGCGGACGCAGGTGAATCGATGGCAACCACTCGTTGCGGAAGGGACATCGGACCATCTCCGGCGGACGGTTCCTCGCGCCAGCGCCCACAGGTAATGAACAGGACGCTCATGACGATCCCGAAGATGAGCACCCCGTACAGGTAATGCCCCATGCCTGCGACCACACGGGTCGCACCTAGATAATCGAGCAGAATGGTTGTGTACACGCGCAGCCCATTGGCTGCGAGAGGCACCAGAGCTGACGCGACCAGAAATGCCACGCGGTGGCCCCACTGGCGGTACACCGCGCCGGCATACAGGTAACCAACAGCGAGGGAAGCAACCAGATAGTTGATGCCACCGCACGCTTCTGTCACCCGCCAGCTGTCGCCGGCGATGGAGATCACCTGACCCTCGAGGACTGGATGAACGTCGCTGAGCGTGAGCATTCCCACTGCGAAGCGTGCCGTGAACTCCTGAAGCGACGGGGCGAGCCGGTCGCCGAAAGGCAGCGTAAAGAACAGGAGTCCAAGCGGAAAGAGCAGGGCTCGCGCGGCGGCGGTCCCCAGAACCGCCCATGCCACAGCAACGGAAGTCGTCACAAGGCAAAACTGCTGAACCTGCATGGTGCTTGTCAGATTGCCCAGCAACCAGAGAAACGACAGGAGGCCGAGGAGCGGGAGAGCAACGAAGGCCGGCCGTGGATACACCGACTCGACGCGTTCGCGGCGGGACCACGCGAGGTATGCGACTGCAGCAACCACGAAGTACCCGTGTCTAAACGGATCCTGCGACCACGTCTGCCGCATCGACGCTACCGTCGCCCAATGGAGGACGACAAGGATCACCAGACAGCAGCCCAGGACGATGTACGCGTTCTTCCACGATGACGCGGATCGCGATGTCGACGACACGCGAACAATCACGGGAAGTCTAGCCAGCGTGAGGCCGCCGCAGTTTGCGTGCGCCAATCAGGCCGGCGGCGGCTGCGGCGAGCAGCAGCATCGTAGATGGTTCCGGCACGGACTTCTCTTTCTTCTCTTTTTTCTCTTTTTTTTCTCTTACGTGACCGACCTCTTTGTTCTTATCTGGCGCGCCCAGCACGTCCGCAGGCAGCGCGATGATCGCCATCAGGAACACAAACACGATCAGCCTCTTCATAATGTCCTTTTCAGCGACACCGCACATTAGGGCTGAGGCGCGCCTGCTGGATACGTGCCTCAACCAGGTTGCGCTGCTTTCACGGTGCGCACAACGCCGAGCGGCGACGCGAGCGGATTGTCGGATGGACGGCTTGGACGACCCCAAACAGTGCCAGGCCGGTGACCGCACGCCAACCCCGCAGGCAACCCTAGCAAGCGCGAGGCCAGAACCTTCTCGCTCGGCATCCGGTTGGGGGCACGCGTGCCGGACGACACTCTGGCCGGATGCACCAATTAGTCTGGCCCCAGGCGCCATTCACTCTTTGCTGCACCGGAAAACTGATGGAAGGCGTGCAGGCGCTTCGGACAGCCGACACTCGGCACCGAGCGCCGGACTGGCTTTAGCGGAACGTGCCGTCCTTCGGACCGCGAGCGATCTTGGCGATCTGTCTGGTCGCCCCGAGGTGATACGCGAGGTGCGCGACGCTTGCGATCATGCCGGCCAACTCCAGTGTTGAGACCTCGCGCGGCGAACCGAGCGCCTCCAGCCAGCGACTGGCCTCCTGTTCCAGTCCCTCTCGAATCGAAAGCCATTCCGGATCGTCGACACGCGAGATCTTCCACGCCTCGTCCCAGGCCGCGTCGGCAAAGGGGTTGCCTCCCTCGCGCGCCCACCGATTCATCAGCGACAGCCCGTACCTGCAGATGGCGTGCGTGCGCCGCAATCGTCGCCCCGTCGTTCACCGATCGAGAGGCATCGGCGGCGGAGAGCTTCTCGAGCGATCGCAGCAGTCCCGCATCCCCCGAGTTGAGGATGAAGGCGGCTCCGCCTTCCGGCGCGCCGTTGACCAGCTCCGCGAAGAGTTGCGCGAGTGTGGAATTCAGTTCGGTCGTCTGCATGTCGTGCTCCGTTCAGAATTCTCGCGATTCTACTGCGCGGCTTCTGAAGCACGAAGCGGCACGCCGCGCGCGCCGGCGCTTCGCGCCGTGAACGCTGCTCACGATCGCTGAGGGGGGTCCTCACCGCGTCATCAGGGGACGGGCAAGGGCTGCGCGTCGATCAACGCGTGGTGCAGCAGGCGCGCGGCGTCGTCGACGCGCTGGCGCTCAACGAACCACGTGATGCGGAACGAAGAGGTCGCAATGTCGCGGGGCGTAAGGCCCGCCGTCTGGAGCGCTCCCGTGCCACGCCGCAGGTTGTCGTAGGACTGATTGATGCCGGCACCGATCGCGCTGACGGCTCCGAAGCCGTCTATGAGCTTTGCACGCATGCCAAGCTCTCGTTCAAGGTCGCCCCGAACGCGATCTTCGTCGTGAAGGTTTTCGCGGGACACAACCAGCGATACTTCGTCGTCGGCGCCATCGACGGTCACGATGTGCAGCTGCTTGCCCGCCACGTGGTGCGTGTCGAGAAACGCGAGCACCCGGAGGCCGTTGCAGGAGGCGCGCAACAGCAACACGTCGCGCTCGCTTGCGATTCCGACGACGGTTCCCGGCATGCGAGGCGCGGACTTCCGGACCACCGTGCCGTCTGCCGAAGGATCTGTCCCGGGCAGGGGAGACGCCGTCGCGCGGGCATAGATCGCGATGCCGCGCTCTTTCGCAAACTCCACCGCCTGCGCGTTCAGCACCCTGGCGCCGGATTCCGCCATCTCCTGGGTTTCCTCGTACGACAGCATAGGGATGCGGTGCGGTTTGTCCACCACCCGGGGATCCGCAGAGTACACGCCGTCGACGTCCGAACAGATCTCGCACCACTCGGCCCCGAGCGCCGCCGCGAGCGCAACAGCCGTGGTGTCGCTACCGCCTCGTCCGAGCGTGGTCACCTCGCGCCGGTACGACACGCCTTGGTATCCCGCCACCACGACGATGCGTCCGCGGGCGAGCTCGTCCTGAACCCTGAAGGGTCTCACTTCGACGATCCGGGCGTCGACGTGACGATCATTCGTGATGATGCCCGACTGGCTTCCGGTGAAACTGATGGCATCTCCGCCCATCTCGCGCAGCGCCATCGAGAGGAGCGCCATCGAAATGCGCTCGCCCGCGGACAGCAGCATGTCGAGCTCCCGACGATCGGGGTTGGCGGAGAGCTGTTTGGCGAGTCCCAGCAGGTCGTCGGTCGTGTCGCCCATGGCTGAGACGACGACGACCACATCGTGGCCCTGCTGCTTCGTGCGCATCACCCGCTCCGCCACGGAACGGAGCCTGGCCACATCGGCGACGCTGCTGCCGCCATATTTCTGCACGACGACTCCCACAGGCACCCTCGCTCGAAATGCGCCCTCAGCATCGCACGATTTGTGCCCACCAGCGTACACCCCGCATCACCCGACACGATGGATTTCCGTGAGTCTCGTGCGCCGGACGAGTGTTGTAGGCCTTTCTGCCGCGGCCGGAGCAAGAATGCGCGCCACCGGGAGTTGACGTTGCGACACGGACCCTGTAGCTTCGCGCTTCAGCCGGACGTTCACCGATGGCATCACGCAGCGAGCGGTTGCTCGCCCTGATTCAGGCGCTGCGACGACACCGACGGCCGGTCACGGCGCGGCGGCTGGCGACGGAGCTGTCGGTGTCGGTGCGCACCATCTATCGCGACATCGAGACGCTCGTGGCGCAGGGCGCATCAATTGCCGGCGAGGCTGGTGTCGGGTTCGTGATGCGCCCCGGCTTCATGCTGCCGCCGCTCATGTTCCGCGACGAAGAAATCGAGGCGCTGATGCTCGGCTCGCGTTGGGTGGCGCAGCTGCCCGACGCACTGCTGGCGCGCGCGGCCGCCGACGCCGTCGCGAAGATCATGGCCGTCCTTCCGGATCGCCTGCGACACCGCGTCGAAGACGCCGGCCTTTTCGCCGTGCCGCGGACGGCTGCGGCTCTCGATCGCATCGACGCCAGCATAGTCCGCGAGGCGATCCGCGAGGAGCGCAAGCTGCGCATCGCGTACCTGCGCGACGACGACCAGGAGACCGTGCGGGTCATCTGGCCGATCGCCATCGCCTTCTTTGAACGCGTCCGCGTCGTCGTCGCCTGGTGCGAGCTGCGGCAGGCATTTCGTCATTTCCGCACCGATCGGATCACGTCGGCGGAATTGACCGGCGAGCAATTGCCGCGCCGGCGCCCGGAGCTACTGACGGAGTGGAGGGAAGCCGAGCGCGTTGCGGAGGCGGCCGTGTAGTTGCTCCAGGCCCACTGTCCTCGGCGACTCTGATTGCTTTGGACTGCTGACAGAATCTGACACAGGCTGCTGATACGCTTCGCCGCATGACAACAGCAAACACATTCGGCCTGCGGCACCTGACTCCCGTTCTCGTCGTCGAGGAAGTCGAGCCTTGCCTTCGCTTCTGGATTGACACGCTCGGCTTCACCGCCGAGAACCAGGTCCACGGCGACGACGGCAAGCTGGTATTTGCCAGCGCGAAAGCCGGCGACGTCGAAGTCATGTACCAGACACGCGCGAGCGTGCTGGCGGAGCAGCCCGAAGCGGCGGACGATTTCGTTGGCCACTCGACGGTGCTCTTCATCACGGTCGACAACCTCGATCGCATCGAGAGGGCGGTCTCCGGTGCCTCGGTCGTCAAGCCGCGCCACGACACGTTCTACGGAACCACGGAGCTGTACGTGAAGGAGCCAGGAGGGAACCGGGTGGGCTTCGCTGAGATTAGGAAGCAGTCGTAGGAATCCACGGCGCGAGAGCGCCGTCAGCGGCATGATTGTCACAAGTGCGGGGCAATCGCCTCAGCTGCCTGCGACGATGTGCGCACTGGAACGATCTCGAAGTCGACCAGGTCGCCCCAGTTTTTCGTCCATTCCGTCAGCAGCGCCTCGTTCGGGGCTTCCATCACCTGAAAGCACCGTCGAAACTCCTGGTCGACCCAGCTCGAGATGTAATGCACGCCGTCGGGCGCCATACGCCCGCGGTCGCGGAAGCGGCGATAGACCTCCTGAGCTTTCCCCGGACGGAAGTGCTCGATCACCATGAACAGCATGCCTTCCTCAGCGTGGCGCCTTCGTGCGTGGTCGTGCCGCGGCCTCGGTCTTGCGAGGTCGACCACCAAGCCGTCCGTTCGTTCGCGAGGCGCGCGCCTTCGTGGCGCTCCGATGCGCGCCCACCAGGGCCGCGACGCCAACGATATCGACCTTCGTCTTCCCTCTGTCGGAGAAGCGTGCCACGCGAACGCGTGCCACTGGCCGGCTGGCCGGGTGCGCGTTCAGGTATGCCGTCAACACTGCACGAATGGCGCGTTCCGCCTTCGCAAGGGTCTCGGCCGCAGCGTAGACGGGTAGCCCCGGCACGTAGGCGCTCACAGCACCGCTGTCTTCGGTTTCAAGGACAATCGGATAGAAAAGCGTCATTCGACACCAGCCTCGCGCAGGATGCGATTGCCCAGCCGCCCGGCGTCCTTCTTGGTGTGAACGGCCACCCAGACTTCCTTGCCGGACCTGGGATGCTTCAACAGCAGGTGGCTGCCTTTCCCGGACCGGACTTCGACGAATCCCGCGGTCTTCAACTTGCGGATCACCTCAGCCCAGGCCACGTCGGGATCGTAAACCTACCGCTAGGTTATGTCAAATGCCGCCCACGAGTTGGTCGGATCGATCGCGGTTCGATTCCTGTCTGCGGTTGCGGCTGCAACCGGCGGCAGGTTTGTTGACGCTAGCTTTCAGAGCTGGGCTTTTTTCGTTCTAGAATCCTGGCCTCGTCTCCTGAGTTGTTCGTCTAAACGCTGCCGCTCCTCTGATAAGGAGATTTGTACACGCCCATCCCCCTGTACGAGTGGGTTCAAAAGGGCCGTCTATTACAACCGTCTCGCGATTGGGACTCACCAGAGGATGCTCCAACTCCTTACGTCGCTTGCTGCGTTCTTCTAATTCGCGAAGCTTCATCAAATCGACTCTAGTCGGCTTAGGCCCACTTTGGTGAAACCAGCGCCATAGTGAGCGACCTGCGACTATCGCCGCAAGCGCCCCACCGAGCTTTGCCCACTTGTTCATGTCGACTCACCTTGTTGATAACTCTTGCCAGAATATCAAAGAGCCCTGCAAACGCAAGGCTTTGACGTTCTCATTTCCTCTTGCCATGATACCAGTGTAATTAACTACACATCAATGAACGAACGTGAAATCCCAAGCCCAATCCACCTTCACCTACAAGCGCATATTCAGCAACCTCACGACACTCTGCACCATTCTCGGCCCTGACACCCCGCAGGACCACGGCAGCAATCATGATCCTGGCCGTAAGGCCAGCCTGCCGGACGACAAAAAACAGCCCTCACAGGTTGTTTTCAAATTTCAACCCAGCAGAGCCACGGTATCAAGTGAGGTTACTCGCTGCATTACTGCGCGCCCAAAAATGGCTAATAAGAGAGTAGTCCCTAAGAGCGTGTAACAAAACCTCCGAAACCTGATCCTCGTCGGCGAGGTAGCGTGAACGGGTATGGCCGCCGCGCTGCTTCCAGATCCGTTGTGGGATCTTGTCGAACCGTTCTTGCCGATTCCACCTCGTCGACCAAAAGGCGGACGGCCGCGCGTCTCGGATCGCGCGTGTCTCACCGGCATTGTCTTCGTCCTTCGCAGCGGCATTCCCTGGCAGATGCTCCCGCCGGAACTCGGGTGCGGGTCGGGGATGACGTGCTGGCGTCGCTTGCGCGACTGGCAATTGGCGGGTGTGTGGGATCTCATCCACTTTGCGCTACTGGATTGGCTCGCGCGCGACGACCAAATTGATTGGTCGCGGGCAGTCGTGGACAGTTGTTCCATCCGCGCGGTGTACGGAGGTGACCAGACCGGTCCGAATCCCACCGATCGGGCCAAGCGCGGGAGCAAGCGTCATCTGATCTGCGACGGGCGGGGCGTGCCGCTCGCGGTTCGCCTGACCGGCGCGAACCGGAACGACTCGCAAGAAGCCTTGGCCTTGGTGGATGCGATTCCCCCGCTCCAGGGCGAACGCGGGCGACCGCGGCAGCGGCCGGACTGTGTGCTCGGGGATCGCGGCTACGACGCGGCGGCGATTCGGCGCGGACTGCGGGCGCGGCACATCGTGCCGCGGCTCGCTATGCGTCGCACCGCGCACGGGAGTGGACTGGGCCGGTGGCGGTGGGTCGTGGAGCGGACGTTTGCCTGGCTCAATCAGTTTCGCCGCCTGCGCGTGCGGTATGACAAGCGGGCCGACATCCACGAGGCGTTCCTCTCGCTCGGGTGCGCGCTGATTTGCTGGCAGTCGCTGCGAAAGACTGGATGACGGCCTGAGTGGTGGCCCTTTCTCCTTTGCGGCACGGGAGCACCGTCGCTACAATCGGCCTCGACTCATGTCCCTGTCCGCTGGCACGCGCCTCGGCCCGTATGAAATCGTCGCGCCGCTCGGGGCCGGCGGGATGGGCGAGGTGTATCGCGCGCGCGACACGAAGCTCGGACCGCGACGTCGCGATCAAGATCCTGCCCGAGTCCTTCGCGCTGATCCCGATCGCTCGGCCGATTCCAGCGCGAGGCGAAGGTGCTCGCCTCGCTGAATCACCCGCACATCGGCGGTATTTATGGCCTCGAAGACAGTCGAGCGGCGTCAGGCGCTCGTGATGGAACTGGTGGAGGGGAAGACACTCGCCGAGCGGATCGCGCAGCGGCGCCGATTCCGCTCGACGAGGCGCTGCCGATCGCGACAGATTGCCGAAGCGCTCGAAGCCGCGCACGAGCAGGGGATCATTCATCGCGATCTGAAGCCGGCGAATATCAAGGTCACGCCAGACGGCACCGTGAAGGTGCTGGACTTCGGGTTGGCGAAGGCGGCGGGGCCGACGTCAACACGAGCCCGGACATGTCCCATTCGCCGACGACGACGATCGGCGTGGCACGCAGGAAGGGATGATTCTGGGCACGGCGGCGTACATGAGCCCGGAGCAGGCAAAGGGGCTGCACGGTCGACAAGCGAAGTGACATCTGGGCGTTCGGATGCGTTTTTTACGAGATACTGGCTGGGCGTGCGCGTGTTTGCGGGCGAAACGGTGAGTGAGGTCATCAGTGAGGTGCTGAAATCAGAACCGGACTGGGGTCAGCTCCCAGCCAGAGACCCCGGTAGATCAGGCGCTTGTTGCGCCGTTGCCTCCAGAAGGACCGCTTGCGTCGGCTTCACGACATCGCCGACGCGCGGATTGAAGTTGACGAGGCGCTGACCGGCCCGCACGCGGACGGCCGGATGACGTGCAGACCACCTCACGAGGCAAGGAGCGGGTGGTATGGGTGTCGGCGTTGGCGCTCGTCACCCTGATTGCGGCGGGACAGGCTGTGTGGCTCCGGCGGCCGTCGCGCCCAATGCCGCCGGCGCCGCAGATAAAGTTTGAAATTGCGATGCCATCAGCGCCACTTGACGCGCTCGCTGGGCGTCGCCTCGAAAACGTTGCCGAGTCGCTGGCGATCTCACCAGACGGGCTGAAGATTGTCTTTTCGGCCCTCTCGGAAGGCCGGCCTCAGTTGTGGCTGCGCTCGCTCGATTCCGTGTCAGCACGCCCGCTCGCAGGAACGGATCTCGCGGTGATGCCCTTCTGGTCGCCTGACAGTCGGTCCGTTGGCTTCTTTGCGGATAGCCAACTCAAGCGGATCGACATCGACGGTGGATCGATCCAGGCACTGGCGAAAGCACCATTTGGTAACGGCGGCGCCTGGAACCACGACGACACGATCCTCTTTGCTCCGATCTTCTCGGGCCCGATCTTCCGCATCCGCGCTACGGGCGGCGAAGCGTCCGCGTTGACACGACTCGAGAAGCAACAGACAAATCATCGCTTTCCGCGGTTCCTGCCTGATGGCCGACGCTTCTTCTACTCCGCAACAGGCGCATCCAAGCTAGCGGCGTGTATCTCGGTGAGATCGACGGATCGGGGACCCGGCGCGTGCTCGATGCGGACATGGCCGTTGTCCACGGATTCACCGACCAATTGCTCTTCGTCCGACAAGGGACGTTGTTTGCGCAACCCTTTGATCTGGCTGGGCTGGCCCTGGCGGGGAATCCCTCGCCGGTGGCCGAACAGGTGGCGTCTGTGTCGGTGTCCGACGCGGGTCCCATCGCGTATCGCACGAGCTCGGCTCAGCGAACGGCGTCAGTTTGTGTGGTTCGACCGAGCCGGCAAGGAGATTGGCAGAGTCGGCAGTCCCGACAGCAGCATTGGATCGACGGAGGGCGACCCATCGCTGTCACCCGATGGCCGCTATGTCGCGCTGCACCGAACTGTGGATGGGAATCTTGACATCTGGCTACTCGAATTGGCGCGAGGTGTTCTCAGCCGGTTCACGGCCGAAGACGCGTCTGAATTTGTCCTCGATGGTCCCCGGATGGCAGCCAGATCGTCTTCAATTCGAATCGGAACGGCGTGTACGATCTGTACCTGAAGTCCGCGACCGGCGCGGGAAGTGAGGAACTGGTGTTGGCGACTTCCCAGAACAAGTCTGTGACGGATTGGTCAGTCGACGGAGGCTTCCTCCTGTATCGGAGTGTCGATCCCACGACGGGCCACGACTTGTGGGCATTGCCGTTGGATGGAGACAAGAAGCCATTTCCCGTCGTCCGAACGAACTCCAATGAACCGTATGGGCAGTTTTCTCCAGACGGAAAGTGGATCGCCTACCAGTCGAATGAATCGGGCCGCGATGAGGTGTACGTCCAGCCCTTTCCTGGTCCCGGCGCCAAGGTACGAATCTCCACAAATGGGGGGGCTCAGATGCGCTGGCGGCGCGACGGCAAGGAGTTGTTCTACATCGCGCTGGACGGCCGCCTGATGGCGGTTCCAATTCATTAGGTCCTAACAGTGGGGCCCTCGAGCCCGGCACGGCCGCGCCGCTGTTCGCCGCGAACGTTGGCACCCGTCGTGCCGCCGCAAGCTGGCTATAACCAGGCGTACATGATCTCTCCCGACGGCCAGCGCTTTCTGATGAACATATTCACGGAACAAGCGAGCGTCCCACCTATCACGGTCATCTTGAATTGGCAGCTAAAACGATGACCCGGTCACGCCGTCAAATGGGTGATGACCGGAACACTGGGCTTGATCCGCTTACTTGGATAGCTTCCGACGTTCGGGTTCGAACCAAAAGATTTAAGCACGCAGGGTTCCTACAGTCTGAATTTGCAACGAAGTCGCAGGAGCGCAACGGCACGTCCCACAAAGGAGAAGAGAGATGATACTCGCAACGACGACCGTCGAGGATTTCGATCGCTTCTTGAGAATCTTCTCAACCAAGGGCGCTGAGAAGCGAAAGCAGCACGGGTCCAAGGGGGCGCTCGTCTTTCGCGATCCCAATGAGGACGACCGGGTCTGGGTGATCTTCGACTGGGATGAGAAGGGCTGGCAGAGTTTCGTCTCCGACCCCGAGGTCCCACCGATCATGAAGGAAGCGGGGCACAAAGGTAGGCCCCAGGCGGCGAAGCTCGGCGGCCAGTACAGCGCCTAGCAACCGTTCCCAGGCGCCCCACCCGTCTCGGAGTTCAATGTCCACGGACGCGACGCGATCGATGGCCAGGGGCCGCTGCAAGCCTCAATTTTCCAGCGGGCCTCGACCGCATCGGTACCAGCCGAAGTCGGGGTTTTGTTAGAGCCTCTTAAGCTAGTGGACTGTATCAGCTGAATCGGTAGTAATTCGATGCGCTGGATTGCTGTAGGTCCAGCGGATCGGTTTCGGGTCTTCGTTGTAGCGCGTGATGTAGCGGCGGATCTTGCGCGCGAGATCGGGGAGCGACGTAAAGATGCCGCGCGCGAGCAGGTCGCGTTCGATTTTGCCAAACCAGAGTTCGACTTGATTCAGCCACGACGCGTAGGTCGGCGTGAAGTGCAAATGCACGCGCGGATGCGCGTCGAGGAACGCCTGCACGCCTTTGGTTTTGTGCGCCGCGAGGTTGTCGACAATCACATGAATCTCACGCCGGGGCGGTTGCGTCGCCACAGGTCGCCCAGGAACTCCACGAACGCCGCACTGGTGTGGCGCGGCACGGTCTGGCCGATGATCTCGCCGGTGCTCGTATTGAGCGCGGCATACAGCGAGAGCGTGCCATGCCGGTAGTACTCAAAGCCGTGGCGTTCGGCACGGCCCGGCGACAGCGGCAGTACCGGATCCAACCGATCCAGCGCTTGAATCGCCGTCTTTTCATCGGCGGCAAAGACCACGGCGTGCTGCGGCGGATTCAAGTAGAGCCCGATCACATCGGCCGCCTTCTCCTCGAACTGCGGATCGTCCGACAGCATGTAGCGCTCGAACCGATGCGGCTGATAGCCGGCGCGGCGCCACACGCGGGCGACCAGCATGTGACTGATGCCCAGCACCTTGGCCAACTTGCGCGTCGTCCAGTGCGTGCTGCCATCGGGCGGCTTCTGCCGCGTCTTCGCCAAGACGCGTGCCTCCAGCGCGGGCGTCCGCACCGTCGGCGGGCTGTCCGCGATACTTCGCCCGCAGCCCGGCGAGCCGCTCGGTTTCGAACCGCTCTTTCCATCGGGCGATGTACGCCGGGATAGCAGCCCGACGGCCGTCGCGATCGTCGTGAACGACTCGCCGTCCGCCAGCATCAGGATCACCTGCGCGCGCCGCGCGTCTTCCGCCCGAATTTTGCGGCTGCGCGTCCGCCGTTCCAATTCGTGCGTTCATCGGCCGTCAGCGTCAGCGCCATATGGCGCCGCAGTATAGCACTATCGATTCAGTGGTTACAGTCCACTAGGTCCGTTCACCCGCAAGAAGCCAAATAGCCCTCCCCAGCAAGATTCAGCAGCAATCGAAGCACAAACGTTCAATGCTCCATACTTGCTAAAACCAACTCACATCACCCTCTCTACCAGTTAGCCTCCTTCAGGGGGCAGCCGCGGCGCTGCCGTCTTCAGACTCCATCAGCAGGAGGACCGCGGACTCCTCCTACCGACTATCGCGCTTCTGCACTTCACCTTGGACAGGCTGCAAGCGACACAAAGCCGCGCATACTGGTATCCGTATTAGCGATTCAGGTCACTACGAACCCGTCACTCTGAGCCCCGATGAAGCGCGGAGGTCGCTCGCCGCTGCGAAACAGCAGGAGTTCGGAACGCTTTTCTCGGTCGCGCTTGCGTTGGGACTGAGGCTGGGGGAAGCCCTCGGGTTGGGGTGGGAACACGTAGACCTGCCCAGAAAAACAGTGCGTGTCGCACGGGCGCTTCAACGGATTCGCGGCAAGCCGCTCTTCGTCGAACCCAAGAGCCACACGAGCCGACGAACGATCAGCCTGGCTGAATTTGCGGCGAAGTCGCTCATCAGGCATCGCACCGCTCAAAAACGGCCAGCGGTTGCTTGCGGGAGGAGATTGGGTTGACAGCGGGCTGGTGTTCACCTCGGCCAAGGGTACGGCCCTTGATGACAGCAAGGTGAGGAAAGCGTTCATGGCGATGCTGCGAAAAGCGAAGCTGCCTCGTATGCGGCTGCATGATCTCCGGCACACCTGCGCCACGCTGCTCATCGCTCAGGGCGTCCATTCCCGCGTGGTGATGGAAATCCTCGGGCACAGTCAAATCAGCGTGACCATGGACCTGTCCTCGCACGTCACGGCGCCGATGCAGGCCGACGCAGCCACCAAACTGAACGCCGCAATCGGCTGAGCAGCTTGATGGGGTCGGAATTGGGGTCAACCCTTCTGTCCGACCGGAAAATTCCAGCAGAACTGGCAGGTCTTGTTAAGGAAAGTTGGTGAGCCCGCTCGGAATCGAGCCCGCTGGCGCCGCGTGCCTGAGGACGTGAGGGTGAAACCACTTCGAAGGAAGTGAGAGGTGGTGAGCCCGCTCGGAATCGAACCGAGAACCTACAGATTAAGAGTCTGCTGCTCTGCCAGTTGAGCTACGGGCCCGAAGAAGTGCTGAGTGCGAAGTGCCAAGTAACAATCACCCCAAAGCGACGACATCGACGTCGGCGACGTGGCGCGCTCCCGATTGACTCGAGCGCTCGTGCCTGGTACTCCACGCGCGCCCGGCAGGACTCGTCCACGGTCGCGGCGCGCTATGCACGCCGCGCGTGCCTGGTACTCCACGCGCGCCCGGCAGGGCTCGTCCACGGTCGCGGCGCGCTTGCGCGCCGCGCCGTGAGCTGAGACTGCCGGAAGCGCCCACACCGCCCAAGGGCGGTGTGGCGCGCCCGGCAGGACTCGAACCTGCGACCTACGGATTCGAAGTCCGGCGCTCTATCCAACTGAGCTACGGGCGCACGAACGACCAGTATATTGGAACGCCCGCAGGCCAGGCAACAACAGCCAAGGTGTCAGCGCGCGGGCTCACGCGGATTTTGGAGCCGAGTCCGAATCCTGATGCGAACGGGTCCACACGTAGCCGCACCGCGAGCAGCGGTGGTCCTGCACGAACGGCGTGCGAAGGGCCGCTTGGGACTCGTCATGGCGGCAAATCGGGCAGTGGGGGAGCGCGCTGGCAGACTGTCGCACACTGCTCGCGGTGCGCACGATCTCGTCGGAGTCGGCACGAAGCTGGGCCGATTCCTCGTGGAGCTTTTCAGCGCGGCGCCGGGCTGCAGCCGCGCGCTCTTCCAGCGGCGAATCTTCAGACACTGGCGAACCTCAGTGTGCCAAAAGTTAGCACAACTGTGTCCGGGCGGACAATTTTTGTGGCCAACCGGTACACCCTGCCAATCGTCCTCCCACGCCATGCTCGTCGACGACCCCAAGGCGGCTCCACGCACGAGCTCACAGCGGCTTCTCGTAGCATCGGCTCCCAACCTGAGGAACGCCGCGCGTGGCACGAGCACCTGCGACACATCGAAGCCTGCGCCGCCGTCATCGCCGCGATCGGCATACAAGGCGGCGAGCTCGCGCGTGAGCGCCGCAAGCAGCGAGACGGATTCCGGAGCGCGGGGGTCGGCGCGTTCGATCAGGACGAGAGGAGGCATCATGAGATGCCCGAGCTGAAGCTCGGGCCTACGGCAGCGGTCGGGCGCTCGGACTACGTGCGCAGATACTTCTCGACGCGGCGCAGGTTCGCGGCCTTCGCCGTCCGCAGCGTCTTCCACAAATCGCCAACCTCCGCGAGCCGCGCGGGAAGCGTCTGGATCGTGAATTCCCGTCGATCGAATCCGCGGTCGATTTCTTCCCAGGTGACCGGCGTGGAGGCTCCCGCAAACGCGCTCGCGCGCGCGCTGTAGGCGCACGCCAGTGTCTTGCCCTCGATGTTCTGCAGATAGTCGACATACACCTTGGCGCCGCGTTTTCGAACGGTGCGTTCGACAGTCGCGACCTTCGGGTGTTTGGCCGCGACCATGGTCGCGACGATTTGCGCCCAGAGGCGCCCTGCCTCGTATTCAGTCTTTGGCGGCATCCTCACGTAGACGTGCAGGCCGTCGGCGCCCGACGTCTTCGGCACGCCGACCGCGCCAACATGTTCCAGCTCGTCACGCAGCCAGCGCGCGATATCGAGCACTGTCTCGAACGACGTCCCAGGCATGGGATCGAGATCGAACGCCACCTGATCGACGATGTTCGGCGCGGTGGCTCGCGAGAACCAGGGATCCTCCGAGATCGCCGCCAATTGCGTCACGTACAGCAACGTCTTCAGATTGCCGCCCACTATCCGGCTCGGCACGTCATCGTCTGGCAGCGAGATCGTGGGCACGTTCGGCGGCACTTTGTAGTCCGGCGCGCGGTGCTGATAGAAGGCCGGGCTGCTCACGCCGTTCGGATAGCGCTTCATCACAAGCGGCCGGCCCTCGACGACGGGGAGGATGTAGGGGGCGACGCGCACGTAGTACCTGAGCAGATCGCCCTTCGTCAGGCCCAGCTCGGGCCAGAACACCTTTTCGAGGTTGCCGACGTCCAACGTGTCGCCGTCCGGAAGGACGATGGCGCCTTTGCGGCGGTTGTGTTCGAAGTCGTCCAGCTGATCGATCACGAGCTGAAGGGCGGGATCGACTGCAGTCGTTACGGGTTTGCCCTTCGCGGCGGTCTTTGATTTGCGGGAACTCGAGCTCGAGCGTACGGGGGATTTGAGAAGGGCCGGAGCTGAAGCTCCGGCCTACATGCGACTTGGGGCTTCGGCCTACAGCAGGGGATTTCTCGTCGGGACCGAGTCTATCGAGGGCCACGGCGCTGTACTGGTGCCCTTCTTCGCGGCGTACAGATGCCGGCTTCACGTCGTCTCGAAGACCGAGGTAGGTCGGATGGCGCAAGCGGTTGTCGTCGGTCCATTCGGTGAACTTCACCTCAGCGATCAGGGCGGGCTTTACCCAATGTGGTGTGTCGTTGGTGGCTGGAGGCGGCACGTCGAATGGGGACTTCGTCGCGGAGAGCGGCCGCAGCAGCGCCATCAGCTTCGTGAGCTCCTTTTCATTGAACCCGCTGCCGACGTGGCCTACGTAGACGAGTTTCTTATCCTCGTACACACCGAGCAGCAGAGCCCCGAAATGCGACCGGGCTCCGCGCGGACTCGTCCAGCCGCCGATCACGAACTCCTGCGCGCGAATCAGCTTCAGTTTCGTCCAGTCGCTGGACCGTTTTCCCGAGTGGTAACGGGAATCCGCGCGCTTGGCAATCAGTCCTTCCCAACCAGCGGCAATCGCCTGACGATAGAGCTCGCGTCCATCGCCCGCCGTCTGAGGCGAGAGCCGGAGCAGCGGCGTTCCCGTGTCGCTGAAGATGCGCTCGAGTCGCGCGCGGCGCGCGGTCAGCGGCAGGCCGCGCAGATCGTCTTGGCCTTCGCGAAGCAGATCGAACGCGACGAACGCGACCGGCGCATCGGCGGTGGCCTTCGATGGCGATTTCACGTGAATGCGGCCCTGCAGGTGCTGGAAACTCACGGGGCGGCCGCGATCGTCGAGCGCCACGATCTCGCCGTCGATCAGGAGCGCCGATTTGAGCTTCTCTTTCGCAAATCGCTCGAGCTCAGCGGTGACCTCTGGAAACTGTGCGGTCTTGTCGTTGCCGAGCCGCGAGTGGAGGCGCACGGTAGGACGAGGGCGCGCGGGCGTGAGGGTGGCCAGCGTCCGGACACCGTCGTACTTCGGCTCGTAAATGAGATCGGGGCTGCGGAGCGGGACCTCGACGGTCGAGGCCAACATGGGCTGAACGACGCGGTCACCATCACGCCAGGGCGAAGGGGCAGGCGCCGATCCCACGGGCACGGGAGCAAGGATATCAGCGCGGGCGGATGGGCGCGAAAAGCGCCGGGTTAAGGCCCGCCGCCACGATCCGCGGGGCTAAAGCCACCTTCGCCCCGACTCCGCTCTCCGAGCTTCGTCGAGGTCTCGCCGTAACGCTTCGCGCGAAGGCGGACAAGGCTACGGCGAGTCTCGCCATAGCTAGATGCACATGCAACGAGCGAGCGGAGGCGGAAGCCCCGCCTCCGCAACAGACATTGAGCTTGAGGGCCCGTCGCGACTAGACGATCAGGACTGGGCAGACACGCTGCGCAGTTCGCGTTCGGCCAGCAGCCAATCCGAGAGCGGATCGGTCTGGAAGCCTCGCTCAAGCGCGATGAAGTACGCGCGGGTCGCAATCTGTTCGTAGCTCGGTGTCGCGGCGTCGAAGCCGGCCAACGGATCGCCGGCGCCGGTGGCGGCATGCGAGTGGCCATTGCCATTGGACTGTGCGCTTGCCTGAACGGGCTCTGTGGCCTTCCGGCGCGTGCGTGTCACTTTCGGCGCCGCAGCCGCGGGCTCGGCGGTGTCGGCCACCTTGCGGCGGCGGGGGGAGGGGCTCGGGGACTCGGAAGACTCTTTGCTGGGCGTACGCTTGCTCATCAGTAATCAGTCCTCCTGAAACATGATCCGACCACAAACGGCGAGCACCGTCTGGCGGCCGCAATCAAATGGGTTCCTCAATTGTAGCAAGGGTTTCGGCGAATCGCGCGTGGTCCGACATCACACTTGTAACGACGCGGGCCGGGAGACCGTGTCACCCTGTGCAACAAAGGCATCGAACGGGAGCCGGAAAGGGAACCTTTTGGGGACGGAAGGGCAGTGGTTAGACCAGCGATCTAGCTGTAACGGTCGTTCGCCCACGGTTCCGCGGTGTTGGAATAGCCGCGGACTTCCCAGAATCCGCGCTCGTCGCGCTCTAGAAACTCGATTTTCCGGATCCACTTCGCGCCCTTCCACGCATACAGCTTGGGCGTAATCATCCGAACGGGTCCGCCGTGTTCACGCGGCAGCGGCGCGCCCTCCCACGTGTGCACCAGCAGTACGTCGTCTTCGACTGCCCGCGCGAGCGGCACGTTCGTGGTGTAAGGGATGCGCGTCCCTGGCATCCGATCGTAGCCCGTGCACAACACGAAATGCGCATGGTCGCGGGGGACAACGAGCTCGGCAATCGTCTTGAATCGCACGCCCTGTCCAGTGGTTCTCGAAGCGGCTCCAGGTCGTGACGCAATGAAAATCGCTCACGTCCTCGGCTTGCGGGAGGGCGAGGAAGTCGTCCCAGGTCAGCGTTACGGGGTTCTCTACAAGGCCGCCGACCTCGAGCTTCCACTGCTGCAGATCAATTTCCGGCACATCGCCGAGATCGAGAACCGGCCAATTCCTGACGACGTGCTGTCCGACCGGGAGCTGCGGCATGCCGTGGCGATTCGCCGCACCGGTGCCCATCACCGGACGCGTCGCGGGATCGACGTTGACGGTTTCGGCATGCAGCTGCTTCTGGCGCTCGATGTAGCGAAGGCGACGCTCGACGAGGGAGTCCATAAAAGAAATCGAGAACTCGAGAACTAGTCTTTCGATACCGCCGCCTGTTCCTCGGCCACGAGCTTGGCGAACTGATCCTTCATCCTGACCAGCCAGACGTCGTAGCCGCCCGAGTCGATGAACGGGTTTGGCGTTTCGCCGGAATCGAGCCGTTTGCGCTTGCCGGCCATGTCGAAGAATCCGGTATGGGCCCCGAAAAAGATCTCGGGGCGCAGCGCGCCGAGTGTCGCAAACGTCCGCTCGTAATCTTCTCGAATACCGGGATACGACGGATTGTGAACAAACCTCGTCCCCGGGTTTACACTCGTGCTGCCGGCAAAGACCACGGAATAGCTGCGTCCACCCTCGGTCACGTTCGTCGTCCAGGTCGTGCAGCCTCTTGTGTGGCCCGGGGTCGCGTGCGCGACGAGCGTCGTGCCCCCAAGCATCACCTCATCTCCGTCGTGCAACACGCGGTCAACTCTCGCTGGCGGGAACGTCGCCGTGTCCCCGAAGAGGTAGTCGCCTTTGCCGCCGTTCGCAACCAGCGCGTCGTCGCCGGCCATCACCAGCACCTTGCCGCCCGAGGCCGCCGCCAGTGCCGCCAGCGATCCGACGTGATCGAAATGGGCCTGCGTGGTGACCAGCGTGTTCACGTCTTCCACCTTGAAGCCAAGCTGGCGGATGGACTGCTCGATGAGCGGCGCCGATTCGGGTAACCCGCCGTCGACCAGGATGTGTCCGGCGGGCGTCGTCAACAGATAGGCCGCGAGTTCGTTGGTGCCGACGTAGTGGATGTTCGCGACGATGCGGAACGGCGTTACGGGCTGATTCCACTCGGGGCGTTGCTGCGCCGTCTGCGCACCAACGGACAACCGCAGGCCCACCACACCGCCGGCCGCGGCGATCGCCGTCGCCACCAGAATTCCCCGTGTGAAATGCGCCATCGCCGCCATCTAGGTCAGTTGCCCTTTCCCACGGCCACCAACGCCGGCCGCAGCACGTCGTGTCCGATCCGATAGCCCGGCCGGACGACGCCAATGACTCGATCTTCGTCGTCTGGCGATGCGACCGGCACGGTCGTCACCGCCTCGTGGACCGCGGGATCGAACGGCTGATTCAGCGCGGCAATCGTGGTGATGCCGAAGCCTTCGAGGCGGCCGAGAAACTGCGATCGCACGAGCCGCACGCCTTCGAGGAGGGCATCCACCGACTGTGCGGTGGCCGCGGCGTCGAGAGCGCGGTCCAGATTGTCGAGGACCTCGAGCAGTTCACCGAGCATGGCGCGCTTTCCGCGCTCCACTTCCCGAACCACCTCGCGGCGGGCACGGACACGCGCCTCTTCGTAATCGGTGGTTGCCGCTTTCAGCTGCTGCACCGACTGCTGCACCTGCCGATCGCGATCGGCAAGCCGTTGTTCCAGCTCTTCGACGTAGCTTGGTTTGCCGACAGACGACTCTCCGATGGAGGCATGCTCTCCGCGCGCCCACCAACGGCGATCGACCACCTTGACGGCATCGGCCGCGGATTCTGGTGGCTGACCCGACGGCTTTTCACTCATACAACCATCAATTATAGGCTGGCGCTTCATAATGCCGGGCGCTTCGCGCCGGTGGAGCGCCCGCCGTCGGCTCGCGCAGGGCACACTTTCTTCGCTCGTGGGTGGGGCGCGAAGCGCCGTCCATGAGCCCCGGCCCAGGTTCGAACAAACGCCGCGCACGGTAATATCGAGAGACTGTGAGCGTGGATCACCAGCCTGCCGACCCGCGCCCGTCGAGACTGTGGCGGTGGCTTCGGCGGCTGGTGGTGGCGCTCCTGGCCCTCATCCTGCTTCTCGCCGTCGGGATTCACCTGCCGCCGGTCGAGCGTGCGCTGGTGGAACTCGGCCTCTCGCGGTTGCGCCTGTCGCTTGGCGTTTCAATCGAATACAGCCACGTCCGCTACAACCTCCTGACGCGCCGCGTCACCATTGAGGATCTGCGCTTTGGCCGCCCGGGAGGGCCTCCGCTCGTCGAAGCCCGGCGCGTCGCGGTGTCGTTTCCCTACCGCACGTTCCGTGGATCCCTCGACGGTCTCGACGTCACGCTCGAATCGGCGCGCGTCCGGCTCGTGCGGGAGGGCGGGCGCTGGGCCAGTTTCCCGGAGCAGTGGACGCGACCTCGGACGACGGCGACCACCGCGCGTCGTCGGCTGCCAGGCTTTGCGGCGCTGCGCCTCCACGGCGTCGATGTGCGCTACGAGGATCACGACGCCAACTTCGTCGCCGATACGAAAGGTCTCCGGGTCGACATGGTGCCTGCGGGAGGCCGGGCCGGCGAGCTGGCGGGACCGCTCCAACCCGGCGCCACCAGCAACTTCAATTGGGAACCGCGAGGGACGTCGCTCCGGCTCCTGAGCGGCCGTGCGCTGTACACACCGGAACTGGCGGGTGTCGACGATCTCACCGTCGAGGCGCCTGAAGGGACGATCAGTACCACCGTCAAGTTTGCCTTCCACGGCACTGATCGTCTGCAGCTGCACGCGCGCGGCGACGTGCGGGGCGAAGCGCTGAAAGCCTGGTCGCCGATGCTCGACACGCTGCGCGGGCCGCTCGCGCTCGACTTCACGATGCCGTCCACGGTCGGGGCGCCCGCGTTCGCCGACGTGCGGCTCACCGGGCGAGATCTGAGCTGGCGCAATCTGCCGTTCCAGGATTTCGATGCGGTTGGCGGCCTGGCGACCGGCGGCATCTCTTTATCGCGGCTCGCGCTCCGCGTGGCCGGCGGATGGGCGGAAGGGTCGGGGCGCCTGGCCTGGTCCAGGAAGGGCGCAAGCCACGCCGTGCTTAGGTGGCGCGACGTCGACGCTGGCGATGTCTGGAGACGGCTTCTCGCCGGATCCCCGGGCTTCGTACGGGCTGCTCCCGGGTCGATTGTCAGCGGACACTTCGAGGGCCGGTGGCCCGGGTGGGACGCCAATCTGCTCGAAGGGCGCGCCGACACCACGTGGCGTCGCCGGCCGGGCGGTTCGCGGCGCGGCGAGATCCTCTGGTACGACGGCCGCATCGTCTCGGCCTTCGCTCGCGGTCCGTGGACCATCGACGTCCGCGGTCGCGCCGACGGCGCGCTCGAGCTGAACGGAACGCTCCACACGCGCGGCAGCGTACGAAACTACGGAGACTGGCCAATCTCGGGCCGGCTGGCGCTGAGCGGCTCGGCGCCGGCGGTGTTCCGCGACGGGCTGCGCCTCACGGGACTCACGCTCGAGACGCCACTCTGGAACGCCAGCGGCGACCTCACCGGCGAGGCGGTGCTGAGCCGCACCTTCCGCACCATCCAGACAGACGTCGTCTTCGATGCCTCGATGGCATGGCCGGATCAACCCGCAGTCGCAGTTCACGCGAAAGCAACAGTGGATCCAGATGCCGTGCGAGTGGACGAGTGGACGGCGGAGTCGGGACCCAGCCGGGCCTCGGCGACGTCGTTCATCGATCTCGACCGCGACACCATCCGCGCCGATTTCAGCGCGTCGACCGTGCCAGCCGAGTCGTGGACCCGCCGGTTCGATCTGCCGACGATCGCCACCGGACCGGTCGACGTCGAGGGCAACGTCTCTGGTCCGCTGCGGCGGCCACTTGTGGCGGCGCTCGTCCACGGCGGCCCTGTAGCGCTCACGTCGACCGGTCAGTCGTTCGATCAGGTCATCGGGCGCGTGCAATACCAGGACGGCGCACTGCGCGTTGATCAGATCGTGCTAGCACAAAACAGGGGCGGACGGGTCGCTGGCGAGGTGGTCTATTCCACCCGCACCGAAGCGCTCAATGCGACGGCCGACGTTCAGCAATACGCCGTTGCACTGCGCGTCCCAGGCGTCACCACCCCGGAAGGCACGGCTGGCGGCGATCTCCGGGGAGTCGCGAGCGGCAACGTGACAATCACGGGCACCACGGAAACGCCTGTCATCACGGCGACGTTCTCGGCGCCAGAGCTGGCACTCGATGGCCGCTCGTTCGGACGCGTCGAAGGAAAAGTCACGACCTCAGACGATGAAGCGAAGATTGACGTGAGCGCAGGCGAGCTCGGCACGCACGTCGTCGGCACCGTCGGGCTCCGCGGTGAGCGCCCCTTCGACCTCACGGCCTCGGTCGAGACTGCCGATTCGCCGCTCGCGACACACATCGGGTCCGCCGATATCGAAGTCGGAGCGATGGACCTCGATGCGCACGCGACTGGCAGTCTCAGCACGCCGGCACTCGCGTCGCTCGACGTGACGTCCACTCGATTGGAGCTGAACGGAGCTGGCCTCGCGATGACCGTCCAGCCCGGCGCGCATCTCTTGTGGCGGCCCTCGCGTCTCGAGGTCGACGGCTTTCGAGTCGGGTTCGGAAACACAACCCTCTCCGCAGCCGGAATACTCGACGGCGTGCCGGGTCACCAGCTCACGGCTCGAGCGCAGGGCCGGCTCGACGATCTGCAGCCGGCGGCTCGAGCACTCGTTGGTTCTTCAGTCGAGAAGGTCGTCCTGGAGGGGCCGCTCGATGCGACCGTCACCGCGACCGGCACGCCCGGGCGGCCGACGCTGGTGGGGTCGCTAGCGGTCGACGCTGCCGTCATCGGCGACGGGGTGCATCCGCCGCTCACGAACGTCTGGGTTCGCGCCGTGCTCGATCGGAACCTGCTACGGCTGGATCTGGCGGAGCTCAAGTGGCAGGGCGCCCATACCGCGATCTCCGGCTCCGTGCCCGCATGGTTTCTGGGTATCCCGGGCGCGCCGCGCGAGGGCCGCGTTTCCCTGGTCGGCCACCTGGACGATGTGACGATCAGGGTGCTGCAGCCGTTTGTCAGCTCCGAGGCGCTGAACGCGACGGACTTCAACATGCGGGCGGAGTACTCGCTCGACGCAACTGAGCCGACGTTGGAGTCCGTCAACGCCGAGGCTCGCATCATTGATGCGGTGATCCGCTCGCGGGAGCTCAGCCTTGCGCAGCAAGGCACCAGCCGCGTCACTCTCCGTAAAGGCGTCGTCAATTTGGAGCCATGGACGATTGCGGCCACAGTAGTGACGGCCACCAAGGTGACGCTCGGCGGATCGGCGAGGCTTCTGGGGACACCGAGCGTGGATGCACGCGTCGACGGGCGGCTCGACCTGCGCGCGCTCAGCCTGCTTTTTGGCACGTACCGTCCGGCAGGCACAGCTGTCGTGAACGCACACGTGAGCGGTCCGTTAGCAAAGCCGAACGTGGACGGATTCGTCACGCTCGAGAATGCGGAACTGCTCATCCGGGACCCGCGCTTGCTGCTCAATCAAATCAACGGCACGGCGCGTTTTTCGGGTGAACAGATCGCGGTCGAACACATCACCGGGACGGTCAACGGCGGAACGATCGACATCACCGGCGCGATGCGTCAGCCCGGCCGTGGCACCGCCTCAGGTGCCCTCAATATCGTCGTGCGCGGGGCGCTCTTCGAGATCCCTCGCGGATTCCGCAGCTCGGCGGATGCGGATCTCCGCTTCGCCGGCCGCCCGGACGGCAGGTACGGCCTCACGGGGACGGCCACGATCACCGATGCCGCCTATCGCGAGTCGCTTCTTCAGGGCGGGCTCGCGGCCCTCTTTCGGCAGCAGCAGGACACGTTCACCGTTGCCGCACCCGCGCGTCCGGCGGGGCCCAGCGGACTCTTTCTGGACGTCCGCTTGCTCGCCAACGATTCCATCGTCATCGACACGAGTCTGGCCCGGGTAGCCCTTGGGGCGAACTTGCGGGTGTTTGGACCAGCGTCGAACATCCGGCTCCTGGGACAGGCCGACATCGCTCCTGGCGGTCAGCTCTTTTTCGGTGGGCACACCTACCAGATCGAGTCGGGCATTTTCGAATTCCGCGATCCCACCAGGCTTCGGCCCGACGCGCGACTGGTCGCCCACACCACAGTTGGCGGTTACGAGATCACGATGCGCGTCGAGAGCCGCGAGGGGAACGTCGAGACGACACTGAGCTCCGATCCTCCGCTCCCCGAAGACGACGTGGCATCGCTGATGCTATCGGGCCAGCGGACAACGTCTGGATCGGCCGGTGAGGTCGTGACGGCGCAACTGATGCAGGCGCTGTCGGGTGAGATCGTCGGCGCCGTTGGCCGGGCGATTGGGCTCGACGCGGTGCGGGTCGAGTCCGGTAACCCGGCCGACCTGCTCCTGGACCCGACGCTTCTTTCGAGCACGTCGAACCCTTCGCAGCGGATCACGTTGTCCAAACGCGTCCTCCCGAATCTCGAGGTGATCCTGTCCCAGAGCCTGCGGGATAGTGGTGACATTACCTACGTCGTCGCGTGGGAGCCATTTCGCCATTTCGAGCTCCGCTTCGCGCAGCTCGACAATCGTGACCGCTCGTACGAGTTTCGAAACGACCTCTCCTTCGGTGGCGGCGGAACGGCCGCCGACTTCAGACGCCGGCAGCCCACGGAAGTCGTACGCGACGTTTACGTCGCCATCTTTGGGGGAATCACCGAAGAGGAGATTCGGAAACTCCTCCGCATCACGGAAGGAAGGCACTTCGACTTCTACAAGTGGCAGCGCGATCGGGACCGCCTCCAGAAGTTCTTCGTCGACCGCGGCTTCTACGAGACCCGCATCACCGCCCGGCGCGATCCGACGACTCCGCCGGCGCCGAAGCCGGGCACACTCACTCCGGTCGATCTCGGTTACACGATCGAGACGGGGCCACCTACCGAGCTGCGCATTACGGGAATCGATCTTCCAAAGGACGTGCGCAAGGCACTCATCCAAGTCTGGCAGGACACACCAGTCGACGCCATGCTCGGCGAAGAGTTCGAAACACGATTGCGGCCCTGGCTTGCGCAGCGAGGCTATTTGCGGCCAAAGATCGCGACGCGCATCGAGCGAGTTGGCAATAGGAAAGTCGCGCATCTCGCCGTCGCGGCTGGTGAGAAATACGGCGATCGCGGCGTCCTCCTCGGCGGCAACGCACAGGTCGAGACGAAAGATCTCGAAAAGACGATCGATGCGGCGGGCATCGAAGCGCAGATGTGGTCGGATCCAAGGCTCGCGGAAGAGGCCGTCAGAGCCGCCTACCGGAACCGCGGCTACCTCGACGCCAAGGTCACCGCTGGCGATCCCAAGCTGCAGGCCGGCCGCGCGGAATTGCCCCTCACGATCGTCGAGGGAGCGCTCTTTCGCGTGGGAAATGTAAAGGTCAATGCCCCAATGCGCACGGGCGGTGCGGCGGTGGATCTCACGCCTCCTGTGAAGTCCGGCGAGACGTTTACCGATACGCGCGTTGCCGCAGCCGTGCGCCAGATTCAAACCCGGTTCCGGCGCGCGGGCTATCGTGGGTCGCGCGTGTCGGCGCAAAGCACGCCCCGTCGCGACGATCGTTCCACAGTCGATCTCGTGTTCAACGTGACCGTGGGCCGCCTGCTCACTATCGGGAACATTCGGGTGGCAGGCGTCACTGGCGGGCGTCAGCGGCTCGTCGCGCGGCTCCTGCCGTTTCAACCGGGACAGCCGGTCTCGCTCGAGTCGATCAGTGTTGCGCGCGACAGGCTGTACGACGCTGACGTCTTCAGGACCGTGAACATCGAGGCGACGCCCCGGCCGACGCCTGAGGGCGCGCCGCCGTCGTCGGTGGCCGACGTCATGGTTTCGGTCGAGCCGCTGCCGCTCTATCGGCTGCGCTATGGCTTCCAGCTCTACGACCCAACGACGCCCGCCGTGAGTCCGAAATTTGGCACGGTCGATCCAGGCGTCGTCGCCGACCTCACGCGCCGCGGCCTGTTCGGTCGCGGCATCACAGCAGGAGCAGGCGTTCGCTACAATTCGTCCAACAGGCTGGCGCGGACGTACGTGACCAGCCGAAGCTTCTTTGGCCTGCCGCTTCAGACCAGTGTCTATTTGAGCGAGCAGTGGCAGCGCGTGGTCGCGGTGTCGCAGGCGCTCGAGGATCGGCGGCGTGAGATTACGTTCGAGCAGCGCTTGCGCAGACGCAAGGTCCAATTCTCCTACGGGTACGACTTCGAGAAGATCACGACCAACGTGCTGCTGGATTTTCCGGTGACTGAGCTCCCCGAGACGATCCGCGCCAACATCGGCCGCCTGTTCACATCCGCCGTCGTGGACGCACGCGACAATGCCATCGATACCCGACGCGGATGGTTCCACTCGTCGACCTACGAACTCGCACCCGAGTGGCTTGGCTCGACGCTGGGCTTCCGCAAATATCTGGGGCAGCAATTCGTCTTTCTCCGTGCACCCGGCACGACCGTGGTGCTCGGCTCGGCGGCCCGATTCGAGGTCGCGACGGGGCCCGGGCAGGACTTCATCATCACCGAGCGCCTGCGCGCCGGCGGCGCCAACACGGTGCGCGGCTACGACGATGTGATTCTCGGGCGGCTGACGCTGCCTGGTGTCGCGAGCCCGAAGACCGGGCTCGTGGTGCTGAACCAGGAGCTGCGGTTCCCGCTCTTCTGGCGGCTGCGCGGCGCGACATTCTACGACCACGCGGTGCTTTTCGGTGACATCGATTTTCCGGGCGAGCGCAATCGCAATAGCGTTGGCGGCGGCGTCCGGCTCGTGCTGCCGTTCCTCATCCTGCGCGTCGACTACGGATATCCGCTCAGCAAGGACGCACAGAACCAGGAAGGTCGCGTCTATTTCTCGATTGGGCAGGCCTTCTAGAAGAAGAAATCGAGAAATCGAGAACACGAGAAACCGAGCATTCGAGAATGAGAACTCGTGGGATGAATTGACACCGTTGTTGCACGGCGTACACGGCGATCGTGATACGGGTAATAGAAGTAGAGAAAGGAGCGACTTCATGGCCAAAGCCAAAGCGATTCCGGATGGGACCACATCTGTCACCCCGTACCTCGTCGTCAAAGACGCCGCAGAGGCAATCGACTTCTACAAGCGCGCGTTTGGCGCGACCGAGATTCTGAGGATGCCGGGGCCTGACGGAGCTATTGCCCACGCCGAGATTCAGATTGGAAACGCCCGCATCTATATGACCGACGAGAACGCGCAGATGGGCGCGTCGTCGCCACAGTCGTTGGGCGGCACGCCTGTGATGCTGATGCACTATGTGGAGGGGGTAGATGAGGTCTTCGCGCGCGCAACGGGAGCAGGCGCCAAGCCTTTGCAGCCCCCGACCGACATGTTCTGGGGCGATCGGTGGTCGCTCCTCGAAGATCCGTTCGGACACAAGTGGCAGATCGCGACGCACGTCGAGGACCTGACGGGCGAGGAGATCATGGAGCGGATGAAAGCGGCCGCGCCGGCGGAGGCCTGACGGACGAAGACCCTTATTGCTTCCGGGGGCCGGGACGCGCGCGGGGCTAAAGCCCCGCCGCCACAGCACGCGGGGCTAAAGCCCCGCCGCCACAAGCACGCAGGGCTAAAGCCCCGCCGCCACAGGACGCGGGGATATGGCCTCGCGACACAAGTGGGCGTCCCGGCCGTGGCAGTTGCAAAGCTCCACGCAGCTCAACCGCACGGCTCCGCCGCTCGAACACGCTAGAATCGAGCGATGTTCTCGCCGGCCGCTCGCACCCGCACACTTCGCAGAGCGGTTCCGGCGCTCGTCGCCCTTGCCGTCTTCAGTCCTCCTCCAATCCTCGCGCTCGACGCGCCACAACTGGTCATTCTCGTTCGGCACGCCGAGAAAGCCACAGCACCGAAAGGCGACGTCGCGTTGAGCGACGAGGGACTTCTTCGCGCTGAAGCGCTTGCGGCGGCGCTGGCTGACGCCCGGGTCGACGCGATCGTGACGACGCAATTGCGCCGGACGCGGGAGACGGCGGCGCCGCTCGCCCGCAAGCGTCGCCTGACGCCTGGCGTGGTTCCGACCGACGACAACGTGGAGGCTCATGCCCGCGCCGTCGCCGAGGCCGTGCGCCGTCTCGGGCCGGTCGTCCTTGTGGTGGGGCACAGCGATACGATTCCGGCAATCATCCACGCGCTTGGCGGGCCCAAACTGCCGCCTCTGTGCGACGTACAGTACCGGACAACTCTTCACGGTCTTGACGATGGCGCGAGAGCCCCCTCGGCTCGTTCGCTCGACGTATGGCGCGCCCGATCCGCCGGTGCAGTCTGATTGCTCCGGCACGATGATGACGCGCTGAATGCAGGAGAGCGAGTGACCGAGGTGCTGCAGTGAGATGGTGGCCGCGTCGGCTCTGGGTGGGTGCTGTACTCATCGTCCTGATCGTCGTCGGTGTCGGCGCGGCAGTCGTGCTCTATCGCTGGCACATGCCGCGGGTGCGCGATCAAATCGTGACGATCCTTTCGCAACAGCTCGGCGCGAACGTCGAGCTCGGCGCATTGGATGTCCAGCTTGGCGCGATCGTCCGCGTGTCGGGACAAGCTCTCGTGCTGCATCACAAGGTCTATCGTGCGGGACCACCGCTCATGCGCATCGAGTCGTTCGTGATCGAGGCGCCGATCCTGGCCATCCTTCGAAAGCCCATTCACATCTCGTCGGTCGAGATGCGCGGGCTTCGGATTTTCATCCCGCCCCGGCCGCGGAAGTCCGACGATGACGCGAAGGCCGACGATCGTCCAGTGCCGAGCGACGCGCCGGAGGCGGCGTCACCCGGCGCGCCATCGACGCCCCAGCCGGACGCGAACGACGACGCGGGTTTCTCGCGGCACCTGCGCGGTCCTTCGCCGGTGGTGATCGACCGGCTGACGTCGACCGACGCGGAGCTGGCGATTGCGTCGCGAAAGCCGGATCGTCCGCCGCGCCTGTTCGTGATTCACGATCTCACGCTCACGTCGGCGGCGTTTGATCGTCCCACACGCTACGATGCCCATCTGACGAACCCGAAGCCCGTGGGCACTATTCGGGCGAATGGCACGTTCGGACCGTGGAACGCGGATGACCCCTCGCTCTCGCCGCTCACGGGCGAGTACGCATTCAGTAAGGCCGATCTCAGCACGATCAAGGGCATCGGCGGCATCCTCGAATCCGAAGGCCGCTTCGAAGGCCATCTCGAGCGCATTCAAGCCAACGGCGCGACGAAGACCCCCGACTTCACTCTTGCCGTCGGCGGCAAGCCCTTGCCGCTCGACACGGTGTATACGGCCATCATCGATGGGACCAACGGCGACACCCTGTTGAAGCCGGTGCGCGCCACGCTGGGCCGCACGCACGTGACTGCCGATGGTGGCGTCTTTCACACGCCCGGGAAAAAGGGCAGGACCGTCGAGCTCGATGTGGTCATCGACGATGGGCGGCTCGAGGATATCCTGCACCTGGCCGTCGATTCCGAGCCGCCCGATATGAAGGGGGCCCTCACGATGCGGACGCGCCTCGAGCTGCCGCCGGGCGATCAATCGGTGCCCAGACGCTTGTACCTGAAGGGGCAGTTTCGGGTCGCGTCGGCGCGGTTTGCGAGCAACAAGGTTCAGGACAAGATCGACGAGCTCAGCCGGCGTGGCCGCGGGCGGCCGACCGACGTGAAGGTCGACAACGTCGCCTCGGATCTGCAGGGCCAGTTCGAGCTCCGCCACGGCGTTCTGAAGCTCTCTCGCGTGTCGTTCGCGGTGCGTGGCGCCCTCATTCAGTTGCAGGGCGAATATTCGCTCGTGCGCAGCACGCTCGACTTTACCGGCACCGCGAGGCTGAACGCGCGCGTGTCGCAAATGGTGACCGGCTGGAGGCGCTTTCCGCTGAAGCTGTTCGATCCGTTGTTTGCGAAAGACGGCGCGGGGACCGTCGTGCCGATCCGGATCGCGGGACCGGTCCGAAAACCCGAGTTCAAGGTGGAAGTGAAGAAGATCTTCAAGAGCTGACTTCCTCAACTCCGGTTCTCCTGTTCACAGTCGTTCTAGCGCGTCATCACACACGATCAGGAGAAGGGGAGGGCTTACAGTTGCCTTGCACCTTTGGAGGACGCCGATGACCCGCGACGAGATTGACGTGCTGCTCGCTCGTCACCAGGATGCATTCCTGCGGCGCGACGCCGACGTGCTCGCCAGCCAGCATGCGGAGGACGGCTCTTTCGAGAGTCCCGCGCACGGCGTGGTCCGCGGCCGACAGGGGATTGCCGGCATCTACCGGTACTGGTTCACGGCGTTTCCGGATTTGCAGCTGCGCTGGACAGAGCCGATCATCAGCGGCGACCGCGTGGCGATCTTCTGGTCGTTCGTCGGCACGGCACACGGGCCGTTTTTCGGCATCGCCGGCGCCGGCACTCGAGTTGAGATGCAAGGCGCGGCGGAGTACACGTTCGCGGACGGTGGGATTGCCAGCGTCCGCCACATCTTCGACTTCTCCAGCGTGCTGATGAAAACCGGCGCGCTGAAGGTGAAGCCCGGCTAAGTGCGTCGGGCTGGTGCCACGGAACGGGGAATCAGCCAGGGACGAGCACGGATCCGAATCAGCCACGGACTCACGCGGACAGGGACGGATCTCGGGTCAGCCACGGACTCACGCGGACAGGGACGGATCTCGGGTCAGCCACGGACTCACACGGACGGGCACGGATCTCGGGTCAGCCACGGACTCACACGGACGGGCACGGATCCGGGGTCGGCCGCGGACTCACACGGACGGGCACGGATCTCCGGGGTCGGCCGCGGACTCACACGGACAGGGACGGATCTCGGGTCAGCCACGGACTCACGCGGACGGGCACGGATCTCGGGTCGGCCACGGACTCACACGGACAGGCACGGATCTCGGGTCAGCCACGGACTCACACGGACGGGCACGGATCCGGGGTCGGCCGCGGACTCACACGGACGGGCACGGATCTCCGGGGTCGGCCGCGGACTCACACGGACAGGCACGGATCTCGGGTCAGCCACGGACTCACACGGACAGGCACGGATCCGGGATCGGCCGCGGACTCACACGGACAGGCACGGATCTCGGGTCGGCCGCGGACTCACACGGACGGGCACGGATCTGGGGTTGGCCGCGGACTCACACGGACAGGCACGGATCCGGGGTTGGCTGCGGATTCACACGGACAGGCACGGATCCGGGGTTGGCCGCGGATTCACACGGACAGGCACGGATCCGGTCAGCCACGGACGGGCACGGATCCGGGTCAGCCACGGACTCACACGGACAGGCACGGATCTCGGGTCGGCCTCGGACTCACACGGACGGGCACGGATCCGGGGTTGGCCGCGGACTCACACGGACGAGCACGGATCCGAATCAGCGACGGGCAGACACGGCCACGCACCGATCCGGGATCAGCAACACGGACTCACACGATCAGGGATCGGCCGCGGAAGAACATCTATGAAAGGGCCGTCGTTGTCTAGGCACACGTCGAGTGAGCGCGCGGGGACGGCCTACTGGCCATCCGTCCGCGCGCGCTCACTCGAGGTGTGCCGGGTCGTACGTTCCACCGTCGCATGCCCGGGACACTGATGTCTCATTCAGCCATCTATTCGAGCTCACCCGTGAGCTCAGCATCAGTTTGGACCAGGACGGGCGTCATTCACGGAACGACCACGTGGGGTCATGTTCATCCTCGACAGTCCCGTCCTGGAGAGGCATCACGCGATCCCGGTCCACAACCGATGGATCTCTTCCGCCAGGACCCGCGCGAGCGCCACACGCGCTTTGAGCGCCCCTTTGCGGACGGCCAAGCCGCGTCCCCATCGGCCGACGCAATCCGTCCGCCGGGTCCCATGCACGGCGGCTTCCACGAGCGCCCAGCGGAGCCACGGCGAGCCGCGCCGCGTGATGCGGCCATAGCGGATGCGCCCGGCACTGGCGTCGACGCGCGGGACGAGTCCGGCATAGCTGGCCAGGTGCCCCGGCGTCGGGAACCGGCCGATGTCGCCCACTTCGGCGCGGATCGCCAACGCCAGGACCGGGCCGATGCCGCGCAGTTGCTGCAACGCGGTCGCAATGGGATCGCGGGCCGCGGCGTCCTGCACTTCGGCGTCGAGCTGCTGCGTCTGCGTGCGGACGACCGCGAGCACCTGGCGCAACCCGGTCACACTCGCCGCGGCGCGCGGCGGCAAGGCGAGGGTCTCGAGCCACCGGTCGTCGGTCGTCCTCGCGAGCCGTCGCGCGTCACTCAGGCCCTGCCGCAGCAGCACCGCCCGCACGCGATTGATCACCGCCGTGCGGACCTGCACGAGTGCGAGCCGTTGGCGACACAGCTCGCGGAGCTCCCGCATCGCCAGCGGCGGGTAGTAAATGCCGACGACACTGTCCCGGCGCAAGGCGTCGGCGAGCCGCCGAGCATCGAGTCGGTCCGTCTTCGCCGCATACCCGGCTTTCAGCTTCGTCTTCAGCGGGTCGACGATCCGCAGGTCGCCGACCGCTGGCGCGACGCCGTCGGCAAAGTGCCAGGTGGGCGTACTCGCCTCGACCGCCAACGCGCTGCGTGGCGTACAGCGAGCCGTGAGCGCCGCCACGCCCGCGGCGGTGCGCGGGAAGCGGCCTTCCCACAGTCGCTCGCCTGTCGCCGTCACTGCACACGCCTGGAAAAACGCCTTGTGCAAATCGATTCCGATGTATTGATCACGCATGGGCCGTCCTCCTCTCAGCCCGGGCATGCGATGGTGGAACTCACATGCTACCGGGACTGGCCGAGAGACGGCCCTTTCATCTGATCACGGACAATCACCGATCAGAATAGGCGCGGCCGCTGCGATCGGCGGGGAGGCAACGAAGCTCTGCTTTCTGTCGCGCAGTTCCTGCGTCATCCAGCACTGCCCGCTTGGCAGATTTTTGCACTACTGGTTCGCCTCCTCTCCTAATCTCGAGTCATTTCACATGGCCGGCTTCTTGCGAACGTCAGACACATGACGACCGACGGAGCGCAGACGGTACTCCTTTATCGCGAGCTGACCGAGCGAATCATCAGCTGCTTCTACGCCGTGTATCGGGAACTTGGGCGTGGCTTCTCCGAAGCAGTGTATCGGCGTGCAATGGTCGTCGCGCTGCAACAACTGGGCGTAAGGGCCGAAGAAGAGGCGCGGCTCCAGGTGACATTTCGTGGCGTGGTGATCGGGACGTTCTGGGCGGACATCATTGTTGATGACATTGTCCTTGTGGAGATCAAAGCACTCGCCGAACTGGACGGGCGCGCCACCGCGCAGTTGCTGAACTATCTCAAGGCGGCTGGCGGTGGCGTCGGACTCCTCTTGAACTTCGGAAATCGGCCCGAGTTCAAACGCTTCGTCATGGGCGATTCTGCGCAGACACCACTGTTTCGGCAATAGCGTTGCTGCCGCATTCGCAACTGCTGAAACGTTACGCGTCGTTCGCCTCGCCCAGCGTCTCCGTGGCAGCCCGTGGGATGGTCCGTCTCGCGCTGTCCTTGCCATGAGCGTCAGGAATCCGATCGTCATTGTGCCGCGTCGCAGCGCTGACGCGCGCTCGAACGTCCACGCAGTCACCCACGGTCCGCCACATGAAATCGCTCGTGTCGATTCCCCCAGCGAGTTTCAATAAGGCCTGCTACGCAAGAGGCCACTCGCAACCGGGGCGGCGGACAGCCAATTGAGCCCGACAACGAGAATGAGCGCCGGCGCAAACAGCAGTCCCGAACGCCAGTGATACGGCAGCGCCACGGAGATGACGTAGAACAGTGTGTGTGGAACAGCGACGCCGCCATTCATTCGGGTGAGGACCTCGATGAGCGCCCCCGACGCAGCAAGCACGAGGAGCATTGACACGGCATAAGCGATGAGAATCGGTCCGGCGTGCCGCCGGTGCAACTGCACGACGACCAACGCCGAAAGCGCAAAGCCCGTGTACGACACGAGGAGGGCCGTGATCGCGAACGGCCACCAGACCTGCGTTTCGTACGCGGTCTGTCGATCCCAGTTCCAGAACCAGCCAGCCAACCCGTCTGCCATCCTGTCGCCGAGGATGAAGAAGATGAGCAGCAATGTAGCCCAGCCGGTCGCAACGGCGACGAGTGTGCGCATTGGATGGGCGCGGATGTGCCGAACAGATGACAGCCGGATGGCGGACAGCACCTGGCGCCAGTACCACGCTCGCGATCGTCCGCCGCCGTACTCCTCGACAAGATCGCCGATAAAGGACTCGTCTTGTGGTCCGAGACGCAATAGAAGGCCCGTGGCGCAAGCAGGAGGCTTCCTCATACCGGCGTTCCTTTCAGTTCGGGAATCCCATTCCAGAGAGCTATGAAGGCACGCTGCGTCCGGCGGATCGCGCGCAGGCCGCTCGGCGTAATGCTGAAGAGCTTCTTCGCCCGCCCACCGCGCTCTGGCGTAGGATCTCCCAGCCGCGACGTGACGAACCCATGTTGGCGCAGCCGATCGAGCGCGAGGTAGACAGCGGCGTGCGTCACACATCGGCCTGCGGTCTCCTCAATCTCGCGCGCGACGGGGACTCCATACGCGTCGTCACGGACGCGAAGCACGGCGAGCATGACCATGAGCTCAAAGTCGGTCAGAAAGCGCTCGGTCATTTGATCGCACATTGTGAAGAAACTCGTGCCGACTGGCAAGCGCGCACGCACTGAGGAACTCCGGGTGCCTCGACCGGCTGGCAGCGGTGCTGACGGCGTGAAGACGTAAACGTGGGACTGGCGCGGACCGGGGGCGGATCGTGGATCCGGACAAGGCACGTGCGTGCGTAATGGGCAGGGAACCCAGCCCGATGTCCTCACGCAGCAGCAGACGTGTTCCGCGATCAAGACCTTCCGGCTTTCACCCCGGCTCCTGATCCGTGTGTGCGTGTGAGTCCGCGGCCGACCTCGGATCCGTGCCCGTCCGTGTGAGTCCGCGGCCGATCCGAGATCCGTGCCTGTCCGTGTGAGGCACGTTGGTGCGCACGAGCGTGGCGTTAACGCAGCGGATTCACGCGCTCCTCCTGCGCCACCAGATCACGGTGCCCGGTGAGTGATCTGTTTGGGGCCCGTGGCCAGGCCTGGCTGGCGACCGTCGCGCTCGACGGCCAGGCAGGCGCCGCGCTGGTGGGCCTGCGCACCTTGTGGCAGCAGGTCGCGCAGACGGAAGCCGCCGTGCGGGCGGACGTGCAGCGCGTGGCCGCCACGGATCCGGCGGTGCAGGCGTTGAGCCGATTCCCGGGATTGGCCCAATCCTCGGCTTGGTGCTCCGGGCCGAGGTCGGCGATGTCACGCGCTTTCCCACGGGCCCCGCGCTCGCGAGCTATGCCGGCCTGGTGCCGCGGGTAAGCCGCAGCGCCGGCCATACGCGGACCGGGCGGTTGACCAAGGCGGGCTCGCCGTCGCTGCGCTGGGCGTTCATCGAAGCTGCCACGCATGCCACGCGGCGGCGGGATCGAGTGGCCGCTGGACCCGACGCCTGGCACTCCGCAAGAACGCCTTCACGGCCCCGCGGCCGCGGCGCGGCGCTTGTGTGACGAGGTGGCGGCGGTCTGGCGCGATAGTCGCGCCTCCTCTCAGGGCGGGCTGAGCTCCGGACGGATGCTGAGGCGCGATCGGTGTCGCGCCTCGAAGTGTGATTGAGTCGTCCGCCCTGTCCGAGCTGGGCATGAGCGTCGCCGGAGCGGCGCTCGAATAGATGGCTGATGAGAGGCACCAGCCGCTCGGAGCACGTGGTGTTGCGCAACCCTCGCGCGAGCGGCGCTCGTCATCCGCGCAGGACGTTTGTTAGGACGCCGTGTGATCGGGAGCGGTGTGTCTTGACACCCACAGCCCTTTCATAGATGAGTCCGTGGCCGACCCGACATCCGTGCCTGTCCGTGTGAGTCCGTGGCCGACTCCTGATCCGTGTCTGTCCGTGTAAGTCCGTGGCCGGCCCTGGTCGGCGTGTGTCCGTGTGAGTCCGTGGCTGACTCTGCGGTGCCTGTCCCGATCCGTCTGCCTCCGTGGCCCAGCCGTGAGACCATCCACCTTCTGTTCGCGCATTCTAAGAAGAGAGGCATCGTGCGGATAGGTCCGCGGCATGCGAAATGATCAAACTTACCGGGATCTCTAACGCCGCGGGCGGGGCTGCGCTGGCGATTCTTCTGATGGCGCCGGCCGCAGCCGCCGAGCCGCCCGCCAAGGCGTCCGCGGCGTTCGCACAGTACGTCCGGCTCACCGAAGCGCGCCTCGACGTCGAGCTCGGGCGCGACGATCGGTTCCTCTGGCTGGATTCGCTGCCTGCGACGCGCCGGGAAAGCGCGATGACGCGGCTGAAGCGCGGCGAGGTCGTCCTCGAGCGGCTCGAGACCCGTGACGCGGGCCAGACAATCCACGTGCCCGGCGGCATGATCCATCACTGGATCGCCACGGTGTATCTCCCGGCCGTCGGGCTCGAGCGCGTCGTGCCCATCCTGCAGGACTACGACCGGCACGCGCAGCTCTTCGCGCCGGCGGTGGTGCGGTCGACGCTGCGCAGCCGGAGGGGCGACGATTTCACGATGTATCTGCGGCTGATGCGGACGAAGGTGCTCACCGTGGTGCTCGATACGGAAAACGACGTGCACTACATCGCGCTCGGTCCAGGTCGTGTGGAGTTTCGCGCGCGCAGCACCAGCATTCGTGAGGTGGCGGATGCCGGCACGTCACGAGAATCGGTCAAGCCGCCGGGCGCGGGCCGCGGGTTCATGTGGCGTCTCAATACGTATGGGCGGCTCGAAAAGCGTGATGGGGGCACGATCGTGCAGTTCGAGACCGTGAGCTTGAGTCGGGATATCCCGCTGGGGCTCGGATGGATTATTGGCCCGTTCGTGACGAGCGTGCCGAAAGAGTCGTTGGTCTTCACACTCGGGACGCTGCGCAGCCGCGTGCCGACCGCGACATCCAGTCACTGAAGGGCATCCCTCGTCGCCGTCTCGGTCTTGCATCCGCTAGAAGTAATACTTCAGCACGAATTCGACGACGCGGTGGCCCCGCTTGACGTTGATCTTCCCGAAGTTCTCCCGCGCCACGTCTGTGAACGTGTAGCCACCGGCCGGATCGCACACGCCATCTGAATAGCCGCCGATGCCGTTCGGCACATGGTCCACGCGGCGGTTGCACTGCGTGTCCAGAGTCAGATCGATATCGGCGCCGCCCGTTGTCGCGAAGGCGGCGTTGAAGATGTTGAAAAACCCGGCGCGGAATTGCAGCTTCTGCGAGCCGCGGATGATGAAGTTCTTGAACACCGTCAGATCGTGGTTTGTTCGGAAGGGCGTCCGCATGTCGTAAGGCGGGTTGCGCGGCGGACTGGTCCCGAAGGCCGGTACCTCGATACAATCGATGTTGAGGAGCTTTTCGCCAACGGCGGAATCCCCGAGCCGCGGGTCGCACATGAAGTCTGGCGCGAGCCCGTTGGACGGGCCGCCCGGGCCCACGACGTCCGGGGTCCCCAAGAAAGCCTGCGAGACGCCGCCACCGGCGGCGTCGCCTCCGAACCACAGTCGAATCGGAATGCCACTCGTGAAGGTCGAGATGCCGGACAGCTGCCAGCCATCGAGCAGCGCGCGGCCGAATGCGTTGTCCAGCCCGCGGCTCCCGTCCGGGAGCACCGCATTCCACGACACGTTGAGGATGTGCGTGCGATCCTCGTCCAGTACGCCGTAGGTCCGTGACGCGTCGAACGGATCGCGCTCCAAACCCTCGCCTCCCAACGTCCCTTGTGCTTTGCTGAGCGTGTACACTGCAAAGTACCTGCAACCGTTTGCTCGTTTGCCGGCTCAGAGTCACCTGGAGCGAGTGGTACCGCGAGCGGCCTTCGAAGTCGCTGGTTAAAATCGGTCCAAAGGCCGCGAACGGCCGCCGGGAGTTCACCACGCTGGAATCGAGGTTGACACGGTTCACTGGGATCGAGAGATCAGCATTTCCAAGCACACCGCTGCTCAATGTGTCCGGCGGTACGACGTTACTGTTGACATTGCTCACGAGGTCGCGTCCCCGCGTGCCTACATAGGCCATCTCGATCACCTGGTTCCAGAAAAGTCGCTGCGCGAATGACACGCTGTAGCTGTCAGTCTTCGCGAAGCTGAACGACCTCGGCGTCGGCGTGTAGATTACCTGGGTGCCCAGCAACGCCGTGAGCGGGATCAGATGGACCGTGTCGTAGGTCAATCCCGTCCCGCCGAGTTGTGTATCGTAGAACGCATCCGCTACCACGCGGTACGCGTTAGGCGGAATGTATAGCGAACCATTCTCGACATAGCCTGCGGGGCGGTTCGCGAACACGCCGTACCCACCACGGAGCACGCTGGCACCGTTCCCTCCGATGTCCCAGGCGACGTTCACGCGCGGAAGGGCGAACGGACGGCGGTTCGGGAACACGCCCAGCGGCGCCTCGCCGCGCGCAACGTACCGCACACCGTTCAGTTGCGTGGATTGCTGCGGATCGATGAAGGTGCCCCGAGTGGGATCGTACATGCTGGGGTCGAACCAGTTCTCGAGGCCGTTCTGCTCCGCGTTGTTCGTCCAGTAACCCAGGCGCGCGCCATATTCAAGGGTGAGGTTCGACCGGATCTTCCAGCTGTCCTGAGCGAACCCCTCCACGTTCCACATCCGAAACCGGGCCTCGTGGAGGCGCGTCCCCTGGATGATCTGGGCAGGGCGGCCAACCAGCAGATCGCCGAGTTGGCTCCCCGTACTGCCGGGCGTCCAAGGCGCGTAGATCAGCACGCCGTTCTCCTCGTTGAAGTTCTGTTGTTGCCTCTGGAGGCGATCGATGCTCACCCCGACCTTCAGAAGGTGAGCGCCCCAGACTTTCACGAGCTTGTCGGCAAACTGCAGCTGATCTTCGTGCCCATTGAGGTCGCTGAAATAGGGGCCGAAGTTGCCGAGTTGAGAGCCGCCCAAGTAGGCATTGAACGGCACGTACGGACTCTGCTGTGTAGGGAAGACGCCCTGAAAGGCAACGTTCAACGCGTCCAATCGTAGCTTCGACGGATCCTGGTAGGCGTGGTTGCCCGCGCCTCGGGTGAACGTCATCACGATCTCGTTTGTCACCGTTGGGCTCAGCACTTGGACGATGTTGCCAACGTAGGATCGCCCGCGACTGTTGCTCACTCCCGGTGTCGGCAGGGCGAGATCCGACGCACCTCCCCACGGGCCGCGCGGGCCTTCGATCTCTTCGGAGTCGCGCGCGATCCGGACGTACGCTTTCGTGTTGCTGCTGATGCTCCAATCGAACCGCATCTTGATCTCGAGGCGGTTGGTCGCCTCGAGCGCGCTGTAGACGTAGTTGTATCGGTTGTTCGGATCCGTGTAGTTCGGCAATGGGTACAGGCTGGCCATCGCCCGACCGAGCGGCGTGACATAGGGGGCCAGGTTGTTGCCGGGGGCAGGAGTGCCTTCACCGGGAAATGCCCCCGGAATCAGGACGATGGCAGGGTGATTCAGATTCTGGCCCCGGTTTGCAAGAAACCCGCTGAGATCTCCGGTCCGCGCCCTTTCGCTGAACGTCGTACTCAAGCGGCTGCCCGAATCCACCTTCTGTCGCTGTACTTCGAGGCCAAACCAGAAAAACAGCCTGTCGCGGTTGGTGTTGTAGTCGGAGAGCGGCAGCGGGATAGGACCACCAACGTTGCCGCCCGGATAGAAGAAACTGCTCTTCGGCTGCTCGATGCCGGCTATCGAGTTGGACCGGTCGTTGGCGGCGAACCGCCAATCGCGGATGTAGTCGTACAGGCTGCCGCTGAATTTCGAGCTGCCGCTCTTCGTGACAGCGCTCACGTTCATCGCGCCGGACCCAAATTCGGCCCCGAAGTTCGAGCTCTGGACCTTGACCTCCTGCACCATGTCGTTGTTCATAGTGCTGTTCAGTGCGCAGTTGCACCCCATGGAAACCAGGTTCGAGCCATCGAGGCTGACCGTGTTGCCGGTCGAGCGGATGCCGTTGACCGTGTAGGCCACCGTGAAGTTCGCGCCGACAAGAAAGCTCACGATTTCAAGTTGACGCTGGTCGGGGGCCACAACACCGGGCAGAATACGCAAGAGTTCGAGCGGGCTTCGGCTGATGACGGAGAGGTTGTCGATCTGGTGCGCCGTCAACACGCTTTCGCGCGCGCCGGTCTCCGTTTGCATCACTTCGAGATCGGTGGCCCTGACGATGACGACCTCGCTCTGGCTGCCAATCTCCAACCGTACTGCGATGCCGCGCGTGTCGTTGGCGCTGAAGGAGATGCCTTGCTGCTCAGAGGCCTTGAACCCGGAGAGCTCCACCCTCAGGTCGTATGAGCCGGGAAACAGGCTGGTGAACGTGAACGCGCCACGTTCATCGGTGGCGCCGGTCAGGAGGGCTCTCGTGGCGCTGTTGACCAGCGTGAGAGTGGCGCCAGGAAGCACACCGCCGCTGGCATCGCTGACGCTCCCTCGCAGGGTGGCCGTGGTGCCACTCACCTGAGCGGAGGAGGGCAAAACCGAGACGGTCAATACGAGAAGTAAGACGGGCGCGAGAATTCCGCGCGAAAGGAGCGTCATCTCACGCCGATCACCTGAAGTTCTCGATCATCATGAGGTCGCCCCAGAATTAACCTCCCGACCGTAGAGGATGGTTCGGCCATCTGGCGAGACACTGAAGCTTGACGGGAAGTCATACTGATACTTCTCCAGCCTCGCGACTTCCCGATCTCTGCCCGTGGCAGGGTCCATCACGCGCACAGTTGGGTTTGGGACACGCACGGCGTCCGAACACGGCACGTAGTAAATACCGGCTTGTAAGATTGCCACGGAACTGCCGGCCACGCACGGGATGAGTGGGCGGGGTGCGCCGCCCGCAAGCGCCTGCGCCAGTAAGGGCGACTCGTGGATCTTCGGTTGGTACAACAGTGTCATGCCGTCCGCCGACTCGCGCCCGACCAGCCCACAACCGCAGTGCGTCAGTTGCTCCTTTGACGCGGTCCCGGGCCGCGTTCGCCAGATGTCGCGTCGCAAGACGTCGCGCTCATTCGCTTGCTTCCACGAGAAGTAGATCCATTCGCCGTCGCGAGACCAGGTCGGCCAGTTCTGGTCGCCAGGATCCTTCGTGACCTGCTGCGGTGTGCCCCCCTCGATGTCGACGGTCCATAGGTGCCAGCTTCCATCCGACGCTTGCGAATGGAACGCGATCCGGCGGCCGTCGGGTGACCACGCAGGCCCACACTGCACTCGACCCGGGCCATGTGTCAGCTGCGCCGGTGTTGACCCGTCCGCATCGGCGACCCACACCTCTGTCGCATCTTCCGACCGCTGCGAGCAGAAGGCGATTCGCCGGCCGTCCGGAGAAAACTGCACGATGACGTCAAGCACCGAAGAGCGTGCGACTGGCTCAGCGGGTCGCCCTGGCTGGAAGCGGTAAATGTCTACGTCATTGATAAGACGCGTGAAGGTCAGGCGATCAGCATCGCGCGCGACTGAAGGAAACATGGCATTGCCCCCCGCCAACTCGATGCGTTCCGGCGGGCGCTCGCCGGCCACGCCGACGCGCCAGAGATAGTTGAAGCCAAGTTCCTCGGCGCCATAGATGACGGACGTCCCGTCGCGGCTCCAGGTGAGGCCAATGATTCCTGTCGGGAGGACTTACCGGGTAAGCCGCCGGGGGGAACCGGCCGCGGCGAATGAAGAGTCCACGTCCAACACGCTGACTTGGCAATTCGTACGGATGATCGGGCCATCACATGAGACATACGCGAGGCGATGTCCGTCCGGTGAAAACTTCGGCGACTGGTGAACCTCCGGCGCCTTCGGTCGTGTGATCGCGCGCGGCTCGCCGCCTTGCACGGGTATCAAATAGAGGCCGTTGCTCGGGTGCGGCGCCTCGGGTGCGGACGCTCGTCCTGCCACCAGGTAGCGACCGTCCGGAGACCATGTGCCACCCACCCAGACGGGGATGTCACTGACTTTGCGATCGGAGCCCCCGAGCGACGACATCACCCGGAGCCGCCACGAGAAGAAAGGACGCGGCTCATCACGAAAGTACGCGATCTGCTCACCGTCCGGCGACAACATGCCTGCTATGTCACCCGCGGGATCCGTCGTGAGCCGTCGCAGCTCGGATGACCCGACAGACTTGACGTAGATGTCCCGGTTGTACGGCCCGTCGCCTTCCCAGTCGAACGTCACCTGACGGCCATCCGGCGAGAGCCCCCCGCCCTCGAAGCCGTTCATCGCGGTGAGTTGGACCACGCGCATCGCCGGCACCGATGCGGGAGTTTCCGGTGACCGCGGAAGCAGCCGAGCACCAGCCAGACCCAGGACGACGACTATCGCTCCGACGCCGATCGCGCGTCGAGGCCACCGCGGCGCCGTGGGCGCCTGGATCGCCGCCGCCGGTGCCGAACTCGCCGCCTCCGTCACCGGAACACGCAATGCCACTGGCAGCAGCTCTAGTGCTGCGGGGCTTGGCAAAGACCCGGTGGTGCCCAGCACAAGAGTACGAAGAATGGGCTCGGCTGGTGCGCCTAGCGGTTGCCCATCGTCGCGAGCCTCGCCGCAGAACGCGTAACCGAAGCCATGGACCGTCCGGATAAAGCGTGGTCGCCGCGCGTCATCCCCGAGAGCGGCTCGTAGGTCGGCGACCAGACCGGCAAGGGCGGACTCCGAAACAAAGGTGCCGGCCCAGAGCACACCGTGAATTTGCGCCTTGGACAGCGCACGCGGCTGGCGCTCGACGAGAAGACTCAGAAGCTCGAACGCCTTCGGCTCGACAGGGAGAGGAGTGTCTCCCCGAAGCAGCTGGCGACGTTCCTCGTCCAGCCTGAACCCCCCAAACGACCACGGCATACGCCCTCCGGTCTGGGGAGGTCATGAAAACGTCAAGGCTTCCCGAGGACTTCGAAATGTTAAGCGCCTATCGTCGCTGAAGCAACAAGGAAGCGCCTGGCCAGGCGACTCCGCAAAAGGAGTCGCCAATGCGTCTCTACCCGACGTGCGTACTCGTCGTCTGGATTGCGGTGCCCTCGCCAGGGAACTACCTGCAGGGGGGATCGCCACCGGCCACAGCTGCGATTCACAACCCGTTCGCGCGGTTCGCGCTCGAGAAAGCCGTGAAAGCCGCCGCGGAGAGGCTGGAGCGTCCCGAGTGTAGACAGGTGCTCTCCGACTTTCGGGACGCCTCCGGCCGGACAATGCAAAAAAAACTCGACGCTCTTGGGGATACGCCGCGCCATTACCTGACGCGGCTCACCTTTCGTGAAGTAAGTGATCTTGACTCCCGGTGCCGGGACTCCGCAGTACTGGCCTTTGCCTACGTCGGCAAGCGCGATTTGTTCATCTGCGGAACCCGGCTGTGGCAGACCTACCGCAGCAAACCCACCTACGTTGAGGCGCTCATCATCCACGAGATGATGCACACACTCGGTCTGGGCGAGAACCCGCCGAGCAGCCTGGAGATCCATGCGAGAGTGCTGAAACGCTGCCGGTAGCAGGCGCGGCTCCCCGCCCGCCGCTCGTCGGCTGGCTTGACGATCGAAACGTCGTCTCGGCGGATGCTGTCAAAATCTCCAGCCACCTGATTTCCGTCGGGAACACGGAGTCAGCCGCGGCCCGGACGAATGCCGCGTCTGCGCTCACCACGCTGACGTCGCTGTCCGTTTGGATAGTGGGCCCTCAGACGATATGTGGGGAGGCGACACCTTCCGTGAAAACGCGAGCCCGGCTGGTGGTGGACTTCCGCGCTCACCCGACTGGCGCCTTGCCTGCGCCGTTACCACCGGAATACTATTGCGCGCTGTGTTCCCACGCCAATCTGCTTTCGCTGAGGGGGGATTATGAGAAGACAAGGAATTCTGTTAGGAGCGTTCGTGTGTCTGATCGCAGCGACCGCCTTCGCTGCCGACGCGCAGATCGGCACCTGGAAACTGAATGAGAGCAAGTCCAAGCTCAGTCCCGGAAACGCGAAGAACCACACTGTTGTGTATGCGGCCGCAGGCGATAAGGTCAAGGTCACCGTCGACGGAACGGATCCAGATGGCAAGGCGACGCACAACGAGTGGACCGGTGCGTTCGACGGCAAGGAATATCCAGTGACCGGCGATCCGACCTCGGACATGCGGTCGTACACGAAGGTCGACGACCAGACGTTGGCGATGACCATCAAGAAAGGTGGCCAGGTCACGGTCACAGGGAAAATCACCGTCTCGGCCGATGGCAAGACCCGTACAGTCTCGACCGCCGGGATGGACCCGAAAGGGAATGCGTTCAGTAGTACCTGCGGTTTACGACAAGCAGTAGCCAGCAGAGACGAGTGCCACCTGGCTAACGTTTTTGTTGTGTTCGCGTTTGTGTTCTTCGCGCGGCCTTGCGGCGCGGTGTAGGTGATGGCGGCGCCTCGAGCTCCGCGCGAAACGTGCGCAAGCGAGCCTCGAGCGCCGCGACCGCGCCTTCGAGCGTTGTCATCGCCTTGGCGGCTCCGGGTAGATCTCCCTGCCTGGCGATTGCCTCGAGCTCGCGGACGGCGAAAAATGGCTCGGCCATCGTGAACAGTCCGACCATCGACTTCAATCCGTGGGCCTGCGCGGCAATCGCCGCGGCGTCGCCCTTCTCGAGGGCTGCGCGCGCCTCGGCAAGTCGAAGCGGCGCATCCGTCAGAAACACGTCGACGACCTCGCGGACCAGGTCGCGGTTGCCACCCATGCCGGTCAGGATCGCAGGCACGTCGAGCTCGGGCGCTGCCGACTCCAGCAGCGCACGCGGCTCGGCGGCGGGACGCCGCCCGCGGGTGGCAGAGTCGATGGCGGCAAAGACCTCGTCGATGCGCAGAGGCTTGGCAAGATACTCGTCCATGCCTGCCGCCAGGAAGCGCTCCCGATCTCCTTTCATCGCGTGGGCAGTCATCGCGACGATCGGAACATGGGTCGTGGAGCCGCGCTCGGCCTTGCGAATCGCTTCGGTGGCCTCGATCCCGCTCATCACGGGCATCTGGACGTCCATGAGCACGATGTCGAACAACTGGCGACCTGCCGCCATGACCGCGTCCCGACCGTTGTCAACGACCGTAATCTCGTGCCCTTGCTCCGCGAGCATGCCGACCACCAGTTTCTGATTCACCGCGTTGTCTTCCGCCAGCAGTACCCGAAGCGCACGTAGCCGACGGTGGGGCGCCGGTCGATCGGCTGCGGGCGCCGATGGCGTCGCGACACCCGCGGCCACCATGATCGCATCCAGCAGATCCGAATGTTTGACGGGTTTGGTGATGGCGGTGATCGGATGCCGGCGGCTGCGGCCACGGTCCGCCCACGGTCCGGCCGACGTGAGCATGATCAGCTTGAGGCCGGAGAGACGTCTGTTTTGACGGATGCGCTCGACGAGCGTGAAGCCATCCATGTCGGGCATGAGCGCATCCACGATCACCAGACGAAATGGGTCTCCATCTTCGACGGCGCGGGCGAGCGCGTCGAGCGCGGCGGCGCCACTGTCGACCGACGAGCTCCGCAGACGCCACGCGGCGAGCATCTCGTCGAGGATGCGACGGTTCGTCCCGTTGTCGTCGACGATAAGGACCCGGAGGTCGTGCAGATCGACCGGCTCGCCGACGATGTCGGCCGCGTCGGACGGCTGACGCTTCAGCGCGACCTTGAAGTGAAAGGCACTCCCTTTGCCGACCTCGCTATCGATCCAGATGTGGCCACCCATCAGCTCGACCAGCTGCGCGGAAATGGCGAGCCCAAGCCCCGTACCGCCGTACCGACGGGTCGTCGAACCGTCCGCCTGGACGAACGGGCCGAAGATCTCCCACTGCTTGGAAGACGGGATGCCGATCCCCGTATCGCTAACGACAAAGTGAATGTGCACGTCGTCGCTGTCGTTGTCCGTGACCTCGGCGGTGACCACGACCTCGCCCCGCTCCGTGAACTTGATGGCATTGCCTACCAGATTGAGCAGCACTTGCCGAAGGCGGCCTGGATCGCCCACCAGCGTGTCGGGCACGTCCGGGTGGATTCGGCAGGCGAGCTCGAGCGCCTTCTCGTGGGCGCGAGGGGCCACGATCCGCAGAGCGTCGGCGACCGTGTCGCGCAGCCCGAACCCGATCACCTCGAGTTCCAGCTTACGCGCCTCAATCTTGGAGAAATCGAGGATGTCGTTGACCAGCGAGAGGAGCGAATCGCCGGCCTCCTTCACCGAGCCAATCAGCTCGCGCTGATGGGCGGTCAGGCGCGTTCTGAGGGCGAGGTCGGTCATGCCGAGCACGGCGTTCATCGGTGTCCGGATCTCGTGGCTCATGTTGGCGAGGAACTGGCCTTTCGCCGCCGTCGCTTCCTCGGCACGACGCTTTGCGACCTCCAGTTCCCGCACGAGCTGGGTAAGTCTGGCCGCGTTGTCGCTCTGCGCTCGCTGCGCCAGCTCCAATTCGCGAGCGTAGCGCTCGAGCTCTTCCTGCTTGGCCTTGCTCTCGGTGACGTCGCGTGCAGCCGCGAAGACGAGACGTTCTTCGAGGCGGGGCGCCGCCGTCCACACCAGCCGGCGATACGATCCGTCACGCGCGCGATAACGGTTCTCGAATGAGACGATCGACTCGCCCGCCGCGAGCCGGGCCGCCGCGGTTCTCGTGGCCTCGCGATCGTCAGGATGGATGAAGTCGATGTACGGCGAGCTGAGCAGCTCCTGCTCCGAGTATCCCAGAAACTCCGTCCACGCGGGGTTCACGCGGAGAAACTGGCCGTCGACATTGGCGATGCAGAAAAGATCGGGCGACAGAGTGAAGAAATGATCCAGCCGATCCTGCGCCTGGCGCTGCGCCATGAACAGGCCAATCTGACTGCCAATGGCGCCAAGCAGTTCGAGTAGCGCTGGATCCGGCGGCCGGAACTGGCGGCTGAAGAATTCCATCACCCCGCGGATCTCGCCGTCCATCAACAACGGAAAACCGAACGCTGCGTGCAGTCCGTCGCGACTGGCCATCTCTGCCCGCGGAAAGTTCGCGTCCTGCAACACGTCCGGAATCCATGCAGGCTCGCCGCTCGCCCACACTCGGCCGGGGAGTCCGATCCCCCGTGAAAAGCGATACTTTCGACTCGCCTCCGCAAATGTTTCGAAGCTGAGCGAGGGCAGCGACCACGTGGCGACGCAGCGCAGGACGGTTTCCCGATGATCGACGTTCCAAAGCGCGCCATAGTCCCAGCCGAGCGCCTGGCACACCGCCCCGAGCGTCCGCGGGACCGCTTCGGCCATCGATGCCGACGACGCCAGCGCGTGTGCGGTCTCATAGAGAACGGTGAGCCGCCGTTCCGCCCAGGACCGCTGCGGGTCCGACGAAGGTGTCCCGACGATGTTGTCCACGTCGCCCTCCGGGCCGGATGACCTTGGAAAGTGCTTCTACCTTACGCCATTCCTCGGGGCTGCGGCCCTTCCAGCATCCTGCTAGAATGCGACGTTCCTCCCACAAAGGCGAACACACGCCATGAACGCGCCCGACCCGGCGGCGAAGTCCATCCTCGTGGTCGAGGACGACCGAGGCTTGCGCCTGGCGCTCACGAGCCTTCTCCGGCAGCACTTCCGGGTGGATGACGCCGCGGATGGTACCGAGGCGCTGGCTCGATTGGAATCTCGTGCCTACGACCTCGTGCTGCTCGACCTCGGCCTGCCTGGCATGAACGGCCTGGATGTGCTCGCACACCTTCCGAGCGGCCCGCCGTCGCCGAAGGTGGTCGTGATGACTGGCGACGACACGCCACAGACGCTGCTGCGCGCTGTTCGCAATCACGCCTGGGACTACATCGTGAAGCCGTTTCCACCGGCGACCATCACGGGCATCGTGGAGAAGGCGCTCGCATCGGACGGGTCGCTGACCATCGAAGTGCTGTCGGCGCGGCCCGAGTGGGTGGAGCTGCTCGTCCCGTGCTCCCTCGAGATCGCCGATCGGCTGCAAGGCTTCATGATGCGCCTCGACGCGGATCTGCCTGATGCGGTGCGCGAGTCGGTGGGCTACGCATTTCGCGAGCTGCTCTGCAATGCGATTGAGTGGGGAGGCAGGCTCGACGCCAACCGGAAGGTGCGCATCGCGTATCTGCGAGCGAAACGAATGCTGGTATATCGGATCGCGGATCCTGGCGAAGGATTCAAGATGGATGACCTCGCGCACTCGGCCATCAACAATGCCCCCGACCGGCCGCTCGACCATGTGGCCGTCCGAGAGGAAATGGGCATACGGGCAGGTGGCTTCGGCATCTTCCTGGTGCGAGGCATGGTCGATGAGCTGCTCTATAACGAAGCGCACAACGAGGTGGTGTTCGTAAAGTATCTCGACTGACATCGAGGTGTGTGATGCAGGTACGTCAGGAGACTCGCAACGGGCACACGGTTCTAACCCCCGACGACTCGCTGATGGCCGGGGGGCGGGCGGAGCAATTAGAGGGTGTCATCCAGGATGTCATCAGCGCCGGTCACTTGAATCTGATCGTCGATCTTGCTTCGGTCGGACACGTCGATAGCGGCGGCGTGCGTGCGCTGGTCCGCGGCCACCTGACCGTCCACAAGAAAGGTGGCCGCGTAAGCCTGGTGCACCTATGCGCCAACGTGCAGCGCGTTTTCAGCATCCTGCGACTTGACACCGTGTTTCCGGTGTACGAGTCGGTGGAGGCGGCACTGGCCGACGTCGCCGGCGCATAAGAAACCGTCGCACATCATCGATTCACGATCCCACGCTAAGGAGGTTGCCATGAAGAAGATCGTCTCGTTCGCGCTCGCGCTGCTGCTGACCGGGTGGGTGGGCGGAGCATTCGCTGCCGCCGAGAAGCCCAAGACGATGACCGCGCAGGGGAAGGTCACCGCGGCGACGAACGAGTCGCTCACCATCGAAGAAGGATCGAAGGCGTTGACGTTCGTCGTGAACGCGGACACCAAGCTAACCGGTAGGGGGCTCGGGAGGATGATGCGCGAGAAGAAGGCCAAGAACGAGTCGTTTCACTTTACCGACGGCGTTGCGACTGATGACATCGTCAAAGTCATTTACCACGATATGGACGGGAAGATGCACGCGGCGCAGGTGACCGTGGTCCAGAAGAACCTGGCGGCGAAGTAGCTATTCTGACTGGCTGGGTGTCTTGCTGCGCGACGCGAGAGCGCGATTCTCTCGCGTCGCCTAAGCGTCACAACTGCGGTGAGCGATGCGTGTTGTCGTCGGGCCACGAGAGATGCCGCATCGCACGAATGAAGGCGACGCGTTCCCGCAGCGACACGTAGCTCCGTTCGTGAGCGAGCGTGCCCCGCCACGCATTGAACCGCGTCATTTTTTGAACCGCCGACACGAGATGCTCGGGATCGAGACCGAGATGGCGCATGGTGAGCACGGCGATCGCGTCGCATCGCAATTCGAGTTCCTGCATCTTGGGGTGATTTGCGTGTTGCATCGCCTCCCAGTAGGCATCCCACACATACTCGTGCGCGATCTCGTGCGACACGAGCGCCGCGAACTCCTCTCCGCTGACAAGCGCGAGCGCGTCTCTTGATGCCAGGAGCACCGCGCGCCCGTGCAGCCCCACGAACGCGTGATTGAGATCGATGATCTTGAGGATGATCACGCCGCGGCGGCCGTGATAGCCAAGAATGACGTCAGCGGCGTGCAGTTTGGCGATCTCGGCCGGCTTCGGGCGCAATTCGCCCTCGGTTGGCAGTGCCGCAATCACCTCCGCGCGAGCGGCAGCTTCAGCCGGCGCGGGACGAAGCCGATCCAGAAGCTCATCAATAGTTGAGTCGGTGTGGCCCTTGAAGCCGTCGAGGACCGATTTCCCAATTTCGGAAGTGACGGTCTGTTCGGCCCCCAGGGAGACAGCGGTCATTGCTGAAATGCAGATCGCACATGCCGAAAGCCGCTGTCCCATGACTCCACCTCCCGGTTCGAGGCGGCATGTGCCGCGGCTTGACTTAATGAAGCCGGCGCGTTTGGAAAGTCCTTTGGTCCGCTTGAGAGATCTGTGGTCTTTGTGTTTGAGCGCTTTGAGCGCACACTGGGCGCAAAATAGGCGCCATTGAGGCTTGGCACCATGAGGACTGACAGGGGATGACCGGGGCCGAGGACCGCGGGATCTACCTCGCGTACGCGGACCCGACCGGCATCCAACTCCGGCAAGTGGCGACCGGAGAAACCCACCGCGTGCCCGACACACGGAGCATGGACGTTTATGGGTGGGCCAGCGACGGCACGAAGGTGCGAGCGGGCGAGTGCGCGAACGGGGCGTGCATCGGATGGGACATCCCTCTTGTGGGCGGACCGCGCCGGCAAACGGGAGCCAAGTGGCCTGACAATGAAACTGTGGACGTCAGCCCTGACGGATCGCGACTGCACGTCGCCATCAACGCGGCAAGCCGCCGGAGCAATGCCTGGATGGTGAGTTGGCTTTGAGACACTTGGATCTGCTGGCCGCACTCGCGCGCCTGGTGCCCCCAGATCGTCTGCTGACGCAGCCTGGGGCCCTTGCCGCCTATGAATCGGACGGCCTGACTGCCTTTCGCGCGCGGCCGCGGGCGGTCGTCATCGTGGAGTCTCAGGCAGAGGTCGTCGACACGGTGCGGTTGTGCCATGCCGCCGATGTGCCGTTCATGGCCCGCGGCAGCGGCACGAGCCTCTCCGGCGGCGCCGTGCCAATTGAGGACGGCATCGTCATTGCCCTCAATCGCCTGAATCGAATCGTGCGGTTCGATCCCGTTGCGCGTGTCGCGATCGTGGAGCCCGGCGTCGTCAACCTCGCTGTCACAGCGCTGGGTGCGCCGCACGGTCTCTACTACGCGCCCGATCCGTCGAGCCAGCAGATCTGCACGATTGGCGGCAACGTCGCCTTCAACTCAGGCGGCGCGCATTGCTTCCGGCACGGCATGACCGCGAATCATGTGCTCGGGATCAAGGCTGTTCTGGGCGACGGCACCCTCGTGACGCTCGGCGGCGAGAGCCTGGAGCAGGCAGGCCCCGACCTCGCCGGCCTTTTTGTCGGTTCGGAAGGGCTGTTCGGCGTTGCACTCGAGATCACGCTGCGATTGGTGGCCCGTCCCGAGACCTATTCCACCGTGCTCGCCGCGTACGCGTCGCTCCAGGCGGCCGGCGACGCCGTGTCGCGCATCATCCGGTCGGGTCTTCTGCCAGGCGCCATGGAGATCATGGACCGGCTCGCGATAGAGGCCGCCGAGGCGGCGGTGCAGCCGCACTACCCCGAAGGCGCCGCGGCCCTTCTCATCGTGGAGCTCGAAGGTGAAGGTGCGCAGGTCGCACTCGAGCTCCAGCGCCTGATGACGATTCTCGGCGAGTCGGGCGCAACCGAGACGCGCATCGCCGCCGACGAGCAGGACCGTGCTCGTATCTGGAAGGGACGCAAATCGGCGTTCTCGGCGGTGGGACGCCTGAGCCCCGACTTCATCGTCCAGGACGGCGTGGTGCCGCGAGCCCGTCTCGGCGAGGCGCTGGTGACCATCGAAGCGTTGTCACGACAACACGGCATTCGCGTGGCGAACGTGTTCCATGCTGGCGATGGCAACTTGCATCCGCTCATTCTTTACGACGGCCGTGAAGCTGGCGCGCACGATCGAGCCGAGGTGCTTGCCGGAGAGATCATCCGTCTGTGCATCCGCCTGGGCGGATCGATCACGGGAGAGCACGGGGTCGGGCTCGAGAAGCGGCAGTTCCTGCGCGAAATGTACAGCGAGGTCGATCTCGACTGCATGCGCCGGCTGCGCCTGGCGATGGACCCGTCGGAGCTCGCCAATCGCGGGAAGAAGCTCTCCGATACCGGCAGCGCGCCCGCTTCTCATGGCCTCCACCCGCTGGAGCGGGCAGGCATCATCTCGCGCGCATGACGCTCGGGCCCGCCTCGATCGACGAGCTCCGGCACATCGCCGCAACCGAGCCGCGAGTACGTGTTCGCGGATACGGGACGAAACCTGGCCTGTCAGATGTGACTGACGATGAGACGGTGGTCGATCTTTCTGCCCTGACCCGGGTCGTCGAACACACGCCGGAGGAATGCACATTCACGGCGCTGGCCGGAACTCCGGTCGCCGAGATCGAGCGGCTCCTGGCGGCACACGGGCAGTATCTGCCCTTCGATCCGCCGCTCGTCGACGCGGGCGCGACGATTGGCGGCACTGTCGCCGCAGGCGCGAGCGGCTCGTGCCGTTATCGGTTTGGCGGAATACGCGACTTTCTGATCGGCGCGCGGATCGTGGATGGTCGGGGACAGCTTGTCACGAGCGGCGGCAAGGTCGTCAAAAATGCCGCCGGGTTCCTGCTGCACCAGGCGCTGGTCGGCAGCTGCGGTCGTCTGGGTATCCTCGCCGAGCTGACCTTCAAGGTGTTTCCGCGTGCGCAGGCGTACGCCACCGTCAAAGCGTCGGTGCCAGATCTCCAGACGGCGCTTGACGCGATGACATCCGTCCAGTGCGGGCGATTCGATCTGGAGGCGCTGGACCTCGAATCGCCATCGACGATGTGGATTCGTCTGGGTGGCTTTGCCGAGGCGCTGCCCGCGAGGATCGCCGCCCTGCAGCGTTGTATTGGCCGGGACTCCGACGTGCTCCAAGGCGAGGACGATGGGGAGGTGTGGCGTCGCGCACGGGAGTTCTCGTGGGTGTCTCCCGACGCGATGCTCGTGCGTGTGCCGCTGACGAGGCCACACGTGATGCCCCTCGAGACCCTGGTCGCGCGCAGCGACAGCATCCGTCGCTACACTCTCGCCGGCAATGTCGCGCTTATTGCATGGCGAGGTTCGCTCGACGATCTTTCTCTCGGCCTCGAGTCGCTTGGGTTGAAGGGGCAAGTGCTGATGGGCCCTCCTGGCCGATCGTTTATCGGAGCCGTCGCGCCAAACGAGTTCGAGCGGCGCTTGCGAGCAGTCATGGATCCTGATGGCCGGTTCGGGACCGGGAGCTGATGCAGCATCGAATTCCGGTCGAGTCGCTCCCACCCGGTGGTGCGGGAATGGCGCGCGCCGTTGAAGCCTGCGTTCACTGCGGCTTCTGTCTACCCGCGTGTCCCACATACCGTGTGCTTGGGGAGGAGATGGATTCGCCTCGCGGCCGCATCGTGCTGATGAAGCAGGCGCTCGAAGGTGACCTGTCGATCCGGGACGTGCTGCCGTACGTGGATCGCTGCCTCGGCTGCCTTGGGTGCGTCACCGCGTGCCCGTCCGGTGTGCGTTTCGGCGAGTTGCTCGTGCCGTTCCGCGCCAAGGCGCAGGCCGAGGTGCGATCGACTGGCGTCAGACTGCGACAGCTGGCGCTCTTGCGGCTGCTCGAGTCGCCGCCGCTCTTCCGGATCGCTGTACGCGCGGGGCAGCTCGCCCGGCGCGCTCGCGCGCTTCTGCCCGCCTCGGCGCAGTCGATGCTGGGCCTGCTGCCATCGGCTGTTGGTCCATTCCGCGCCCTGCCCGCCCTCGTGCCCGCCGCAGGTCCGCGCCGCGCACGCGTGGCGCTTCTGGCCGGGTGCGCACAGCAGGTGCTCGCTCCCGACATCAACCACGCCACGCTGCGAGTGCTCTCGGCCAATGGCGTCGAGGTCGTTGTCCCAAGAGGTCAGGGCTGTTGCGGGGCGCTGGCCCTGCACGAGGGACATGCCGCGCACGCGAGGTGGCGCGCCGAACGTTTGCTGCGAACACTTCCGCTGGACGTCGATGCGATTGTCACCAATGCCGCAGGCTGCGGATCGGTGATGAAGGAATACGGCTCTCTGTTCGCCGGGACGCCATCTGAAGACCGTGCGTCGCGGTTCGCAGCGCGGGTGCGTGACGTGTCGGAGTTTCTCGATGAACTGGGCTTCGTGAAGCCACCGGCATGGCCTTCTCCGCTGACCGTGGCCTATCACGACGCGTGTCATCTGGCCCACGCTCAGAAGGTGCGCGCCGCTCCTCGCCGGCTGCTCGCCGCTGTCGAGAATGTGACCGTGCGCGAGATCCCGGACGGTGACATCTGCTGCGGCTCCGCCGGGCTGTACAACCTCGAGCATCCCGACATCGCCGAGTCGCTCGGCGCCGCCAAGGCGCGCGCGGTGACGTCCGTCGGGGCGCAAGTCGTCGTCACCGGCAATGTCGGGTGCGTGGTGCAGATCGCCGCGCATCTCGAGCGCGCCGGTCACAGCATTCCTGTGCTCCACACGATGCAGCTGCTGGATCGGGCAAGTTCGGGGTCGGCATGAATTTCAATTCCTGCGTACTAACGGGGCCGGGATTTGGCAACTACTGAACACCCGACCCCGTATTACGACGTCGGACCGCCGGCGAGCTTCGCCGCTTTGCCGCGAATGAAGGCAGAGTTCAGCTGCGGCAGCGAGTTGAACTTCGCGGCCTTGCCGCACCACTGCCCCGCCTTGGCGGTATCGCCCTTCGCCTGATACGCCAGACAGAGGCGATAGAGGTTGTAGGGATTCTGGTTGCTCGCCTGTTCAAGCTCTGTAATCGCCACGTCGGGCTTTTTTTCCTGCAACGCCACGATGCCAGCCAACTCGTGCGCCTGGCGCATGAACGCCGGATTGCGTGACGCCTCGGCGCCCGAGCGAAACGCCTCCATTTCCGTCCGCGCGCCGGCCAGGTCGTTCCGACCGAGTGCGAGACGTGCGTTGTTGAGGTGCGCGAACAGCCGTGCGTTTTTCTTGATGTCGTCTGAAAGACTGGAACCCTCGGTCACCTTCAGGCTCTGGTCGAAAGCGGCCTTGGCCTCGTCGTACTTTCCCATCTCGAGCAGAATCTGGCCCTTCGTTTGGACGTCTCCAGCCATTGCTGCGGCGTCCTTGGCCTGCTCTGCGATCGCGTACTGCTGGTCGATGGCCGCGAGCGCCTCGTCCCATTTTCCGCTGTCGACCGCGAGCACCGTGCGGCCGAACAGTGCCGTGCGGCGGTCGCCATCGCTGCGCGCCTTTTTCGTAATCGCATCGAGTTCCGACGCGGCCTCGGCGGTCTTGCCCATGTACATGAAATCCGCCGCCCGACCCAGGTGCGAGGCCACGAAGTTCGAATCGAGGGCCAGCGCTTTCGCGTACTGTGCGAGCGAGTCCTGGAAGCGCCCCATCTTCAACAGGAGCTCGCCGTACCAGTCGTACGGATTCGGATCCTTCGGGATGAGCTCGATGTATTTCTTGAACGCCTGCTCGGCGTTCGCGTAGTCGGCCCGCTGCCGGTAGGCGTAACCGAGAATGTTGTACGCCGGCGAGTAGCTGGGGGCCAGTTCTGTGGCCTTCTTGTAGTGTTCGATGGCGGCGGCGAAGTCCTGCTGGCCAAAGTAATAGCCGCCCAGGTTGAAATGCGCTCGCTCGTCGCGCGGATAGGCGGCGACCAGCTGCCCGAGGTATCCCTTCTGTTTGGTCGCGTCACCGTTGGCACCGGCCTCGGTGGCGAGGATGAGCCATCGTTCGCCGTCGGACGCCTTTTGGGAGAGCGCGACGGCTTTCCGCAGATGGTCGAAAAACTCCTTTGGTGTCGCACCTGCGTTCGCGCGGCTCAGTTCCGCCAGCGCGAAGTTCGGGTCGAGCGAGATCGCTTTGTCGAAGTGCTGGATAGAATCCTGCCCTTGCAGCTTCTCGGCCAGCTCGCGCCCCTGTAGAAACTCTGTCTTCGCCGCGTCGGACGCGGTCGTTACCGGGATCTTGCCGCTGTCCGGCGAGCCTGCCGCGGCGCCGGCGTTCTGGCCGGTGGGCGAGGCGCCGGCGATTGAGGCCAACCCCAGGGCCAAGGACATCGCGACCATACGAAGTGGCAATCCATTCAGGGTCATCGTGTCTCTCCTTGTGGCGAGGCGGCGAGTCTACCTCGAAGCGCCACTGGCCGGCGAGGGCACCTCGACCGAGGTTGCGGCCAGCGTGCAGAAACAGCGGCTACATCCTGCCCGACGGAACCGAGTTCGCCTATATCCCATGGGGGGATCCGCCACGTAATCACATCCGGATCGTCTCGCTCCGTGGAGGGCCCTCGAAGGACATCGTCGTTCGAGGCGCCAACGATCTCGACAATCTCGACCCCGCTGGCGGATGGCCGTGGATGGCTGTCAGTCAATCACACGAGTGAACGGCCCGAGCTGATGTACGTTACTCGGGATGGGAGTGCGCACGCACTGTGGGCGCCTGAGCGAACGAGGGTCGTCGCCGCCATCCCGTCACGGGATTCGAAGCACCTGGCGATTCAGACCACCACGACGACCGGCAACGCCTGGATGATGACAGGCCTTCAGAAGTAATACTTCACCACGAGCTCCACGATCCTGCGCCCGCGCTTGAGATTGATCTTCCCGAAGTTCTCGATTGTATTTGGCGTGAACGAGTACCCGCTTGTCGGATCGCACACATCGTCGGCGTAGTCGCCGATCCCGTTCGGCACCTGATTGACGCGTCGATTGCACATGGTCTCGAGCCCGAGGTCGATGTCGTTGCCGGATTGAGTGGCGTACGCCATATTGAAGATGTTGAAGAATCCGGCGCGGAACTGCAGCTTCTGATCGCCGTGCACGACGAAGTTCTTGAACAGCGTCAGGTCATGGTTCATGCGCCATGGGGTCCGCATGTCGTACGGCGGGATGAGAGATGCGCTCTTGCCGAAATCGGGAACCTTGATACAGCTGATATCGAGCATTTTCTCGCCGATCGCCGAACCTCCGAGCCGGGGATCGCACGTGAACTCCGGTGCCAGGCTGCTCCCGGCGCCACCGATGAACCCGCTCTGGTCGGGCCCGATGACGTCTGGCGTGCCGAAGTAGGCCTGCGATATGCCAGCACCTGTGGCATCACCGGCGAACGCGAGGTGAATCGGAATGCCGCTGAGGAACGTCGAGATGCCCGAGAGCTGCCAGCCATTCAACAGGCCGCGACCCACGACATTGTCCAGGCGTCCCCGCGCTCCATCAGGCAGCAGCGCGTTCAACGACACGTTGAGGATGTGTCTGCGGTCTTCGTTCAGGACGCCGTCGGTTCGCGACGGGTTGAACGGATCACGATAGCCTCGAAGCATGCCCGTGTTGCGGCTCAGCGTGTAGGCGACAAAGTACTGCAGCCGCCTACCAGTCTGCCGGCTCAGAGTGACTTGCAGGGAGTGATACTGCGACGTCGCCTCGAACTCGTTGTGCTGGATGAAGCCGTAGGCCGGGAAGGGCCGCTTGGAGTTGACGACGCTGTCATCCAGGTTGACCCGATTCACGGGGATCGAGAGGTCGGCATTCCCGGCGACGCCGCTGCTCAATGCACCCAGCGGCACCACGTTCCCGTCGACAAGGCTTCCGAGATCGCGCCCGGTCGTTCCCACATAGGCCACGTCGAGTACCTGATTCCAGGGAATATGTCGGGCCAGCGAAACGCTATAGCTGTGCGTTTTGAGGAACGTGAACGAGCTCGGCGTCTGGGTGACAATGCTCTGCGAGCCGAGGAGCGCGTCCAACGGAATCAGGTGAGCCGTGTCGTACGTCAGGCCCGTTCCTCCGAGACTTGTGTCGTAGTACGCATCCGCCCCGACGTGGAACGCGTTGGGTGGCATGAATTGCGCGATGCTGGACTCCCCGTCGCCGGCGAGCCGGCTCTCGAACAAGCCGTATCCGCCTCGAAGCACGGTGGTCGCGTTCCCGCCGATCTCCCATGCGGCGTTGATCCTCGGCATGGCAAACGGCCTGCGATTGGGGAGCACCCCCGATGGCGCCTGACCGCGCGCCGTGTACCGCACGCCGTTCAGTTGTTGGTCCTGCGGGGGATCGATGAACGTGCCTTTGGTCGGATCGTACGCGGTCGCGTCGAACCACGCGCCGAGGCCGTGCCGCTCGGCGTTGTTGGTCCAGTAGCCCACCCGCACGCCGTATTCCAGCGTGATGTTCGGCCGGATCTTCCAGCTGTCCTGCGCGAACGCGTCGAGGTTCCACATGCGAAACGACCCCACCCCGATGCGCGTGCCCTGCAGAATCTGCGCGGGCCGGCCGACCAGGAGGTCGCCGATCTGGCTCCCCGTGGTGCCGGGCGTCGACCCCGGGTCGTAGACCATCAGCCCGCTCTCGTCGTTTGGATAATTCTGTTGCTTGTCGTAGCGAGCGATGCTCGCGCCAACCCTCAGGGTGTGCGCTGCGACGACCCGCGTCAGCTTGTCGCCTAACTGGAGCACGTCGGTGCGCGCGTAGAGGTCGTTTCCTCCAGTCCAATAATCCCCGAGCTGCGACCCGCCCCAGCTGTGGATATGGTCGATCGGCATGTAGGGACTCTGACTGTCGAAGAAGCCATCGAAGTTGAGAGCGACAGCGTCCTTCCGGAGCCTCGATGGATCACCAAACGGGTTGTCAAACGTAAGACGACTGAACGATAGCAGGGCCTCATTGGTCATCGTCGGGCTCAACACCTGCGCCACGTTCGCCACGTACGATCGACCGCGGTTGCGGCCCAGGACAGGTGTCGCTAGTTGGAGCTCGGAGTTCCCTCCCCACACGCCTCGCGGGAAGTCGACCTTCTCCGATTCGAGCGCCACGCGCACATACGCCTTCGTGGTGGCGCTGATGTTCCAGTCGAACCGCACCTTCGATTCAACGCGGTTGATTGGATACGGCGCGCTGAAAACGTAGTTGTAGCGATTGTCCGGGTCCGCGTGGTTCGGGAGCGGATAGAGATTCGCCATGGCCCGGCCAAGTGGCGTCACGTAGGGTGTCAGGTCGTTGTCCGGCGCGGGTGTGCCTTCGCCGGGGAAGCCGCCGGGGACGTTCACGACGTCGGGATGATTCAGGTTCTGGCCGCGGTTCGCGAGAAACTCGCTCAGATCGCCCGTGCGTGCCGCCTGACTCATCGTGTTGCTCAAGTGGCTGCCTCGGTCGAACAGTTGACGTTGGACTTCCAGCCCGAACCAGAAGAACAGCCTGTTTCTGTCCTTGTTGTAGTCGGAGCCCGGCAAGGGGATGGGCCCGCCCAGGTTGCCGCCCGGGTAGAAATAGTTGCTCTTCGGCTTCTCGATGCCCGTGATGGAGTTGGACCGGTCGTTCGCCGACCACCGGTGGTCGCGCCCGTACCAGTAGCCGGTACCATGGAAGCGCGAGGTGCCGCTTTTCGTGACGGCGCTCACGTTCACACCGCCCGATCCGAACTCGGGCGCGAAATTCGAGCTCTGTAATTTCACCTCTTCCACCATGTCGTCGTTGAGCGAGACGCCCACCCCGCAGTTGCAGGTGGCATCGACCACATCTGAACCGTCGAGACTCACAGCATTTCTGGTGGGGCGGATGCCATTGACCGTGTACCCCTGCGGGTTGTTCGCACCGTCCTGGACGCTCACGAGCTCGAGCACGCTCTGGTCTGGCGCGACAACGCCGGGCAGAATCCGCAGGAGCTCCAGCGCGCCGCGGCTGATGACCGACAGATTCTCGATGTGCTGCGCCGTTATGACATGTTCGCGCGCGCCGGTCTCGGTCTGGATGACATCTCGCGGGGCAACGACCACGACGGTCTCGCTCCGTGAGCCAATCTCCAGCCGTACGTCAATCCCGCGCGTGTCGTTGGGGCTGAGAACGATGCCGCGCTGCTCAGAGGTCTTGAACCCGGACAGCCGGACCTTCAAGTCGTAAGTTCCCGGCCAGAGCCCGGCAAAGCTGAATCCGCCGCGTTCATCGGTGACGAGGGCTTGGAGTGCCTTCGTCCCCGTGTTGGTGAGAGTGACCTGCGCGTCTTGCAGGACGGCGCCGCTCGCATCGTTAACGGTGCCTCGCAGGGTCGCCGTGATGCCGCCCTCCTGCGCAGGAGACGTGCGGGAGCTGAGTAGCAGGAGACTCGCCAGTACCGATGGTTCTGACGCGAGTAGGGCTGCGCACAACTTTCATCGCAGCCCCTCCACGAGATAGAGATCATTGGGCGCATTCTGCGTCGAGTAACAATACGAGCTTCCGTCCGGCGTCATGTAAATCTCGGTTCGGTCGTAAGCGATCCCCGCGCGATCCGGCAGAGTGATCTCCCTCCACAGCTCCCTTCTGCCAACGTCGGTATCGAGCCGATAGATTCGAATGGGATACGCCATAGGTACCCAGATGAACAGCGATCGATTGTCGGAGTTCCAGGAGATCACGCGATCGGCAGGCTGTAACCCACGAGCCACCCTGAGTTCGTTCCGTTCGATCGAATAGATGCGCGAGAGTTCATCCGCATCCGGCGCACAAAGGGCACTCTTTCCGTCCGGAGATGCCCAGGTGCAGATCGAACCTTCGGGTGCGATGGGTTGTGCCGGTCCACCGTCGACAGGTACGATGTACGTCTGAAAACGGCCGCCCGTTTTCCGCCAGGCCTCGAGTCCGTGCTTGCTGTCCGGCAGCCATCCCATCCCAAAGCCCGCGCCCTCATCGCCCCGCCGCCGCATCCGTCTCGATTCGCCGGGTCCTGTCGGAACGAGAAGCACCGTCCAGTTGTCGGCAAGTTCGTCATGGCATACCACCCACTTGCCATCAGGTGACAGGTTGATCGGGCGGCAATCGGCAAGCCGCACTGCTGGAGAACCATCGGTGCGTCGCACATATGCGCCAGGCACCGGCGAAGCAGATCCCCTTTCACCGAAAAGGAGCAACTTCCCGTCTCATGACAGATCTTCGATCTTGGAGTACGAGAACCAGGAAAGGTTACGCTCTTCGCTCTCGTTGCGAATGCGGCAGCGCACCTCTACACGACTGTTTCCGTACGTGAGCAGCACGCGACCGTCGACCGAGACGTCTTGCAGGTGGATGGATCCGGGGAGGGTCAACACAATCCGTTTCTTTCCGGACCGCGTGACCGCGCGCAATGCCCCGATGTCACCGCCCGTCGTCGCGGAGAACCAGACCTCATCGCCGCTCGGCGACCATGCGAGGTATCGTCCCATCCATCGCCAGCCATCGGACAGAACAGTGGTTCGTCCCGACCGATCGGCGATCGCGACCCCTGCTCCCTTCGGGCCGAGCGTGTAGAAGGCAATGCTGTTGCCGTCTGGCGCAATCCGGGGCGCCCACGAGTCGCCCGCGTGAATTGGCGTCCCCATCGGGAACTCGAGTTGCGAGCGGATTCCCGCGTTGCGCGATCCAATGTCGCGCGACACGGCGAATTGACGAGGATCGGCGCTCCAGTCTGCGGCGTTGACTTGTTCAGTGATCGGCCGTGGGGTGCCGCCCGCCAGTGGAACGCGAGCAAGGGTGCCAGCAGGCAGCGATTTTCTCGCCGAGCTCGTCGACGGTGAGGAGTACCTGGTACGGCCGGTTGAGAACGACGAGCATTTCCGCCGCTGACGAAATGGCGGCGACATCAGCATCCGGAAGTGGCAGCCGCGTAGACTCTGGACCCTCGACACGAGTCGAGAAAAGACGAACCGGTTCGCCTTCCCATGCGGCTCCGTAGATCACGGTTTTTCCGTCAGGCGTGAAGCGTGCCGACATCACACCCCCGCGACGAAATGTCAGCTGGCGGAACGTCAGCTGTGGCCGATCGCCCACGCGCTGGCTGAGGGAGAATGCGCCCCAACACGCCAGAGGGATGCCGATTCCGGCGACGAGCGAGGCCCGGCGAACGAAGCGCTGGTTCGCCTGGGTCGGCGCTGGGCGCGGCGTAGCCGCAGGCCGTACTGCCAAGTCGGAGGATGAATCCTCCGCGGCTTTGGGGAACGCTGCAGTGCCATCGTCGGCGATGGTCCCGATGAAGCGGTATCCGCGCCGCGGCAACGTTTCGATGAAGCGCGCAGTGTCGGCCGAGTCGCCGAGCGTTTCGCGCAGGCGGCCGATGGCGACGGTCAATCCGTGCTCGAAGCCGACGAATGTGTCCGACCGCCACAACCGCGTACGAAGCTCTTCGCGTGTGACGAGTTCGCCCGGTCGTTCCAATAAAAGCTTCAGAACTTGGAGCGGCTGATCCTGCACGTTCAGTCGGGTTCCGGCTTTGCGCAGCTCCCCCGTATAGGCGTCCAGCTCGAAGACGCCGAATCGGATCAGGCGACGTGTGGGTACTGGACCATTGGCCATCTGCCGACCTTCCTGGTCTCCTTATCGCAGTCCCTCCACGAGATAGAGGTCGTTGAGCGCGTTCTGCGTTGTATAGCAGTACGAGGCTCCGTCCGGGGTCATGTAGATTGCTATCCAGTCGTAAAACAGCCCGGCTCGATCCGGTGGTTCTATTTCACGCCACACTTCGCGAGTGCCTGCGTCAATATCAAGGCGGTAGATTCGGATCGGGAACTCGGAACGTGTCCAGATGAACAGCGATCGGCCGTCCTCGACCCATGAGATGACTTTGTCGCCGGCGCCCAGCCCTCGAACCGGCCGCACCTGGTTACGCTCCATCGAATAGACGTGCGAAATCCCATCCGGCCCTGGCTGGCAGAGGGCGCTCTTTCCGTCGGGTGATGCCCACGTGCACACGAAGCCCTCGGGCGCGATGGGTTTGGCTGGTCCCCCGTCGATATCGACGATATAGGTGCGGAAGGGTTTGTCTTTTTCTTCACGCCACGCCTCGAGTCCGTGCTTGCTGTCGGGCAGCCAACCGTAACCGAACCCAGCTGCCTCCACACCGTGACGGGCCATGCGCCTCGGTTGGCCACTGCCAGTCGGGATGAGCAGAACCTGATCGGCTACCTCGTCGTGGCAAACGGTCCATTTGCCGTCCGGCGACAGGTTGATCGGCCGGCACTCACCCAGGCGCACGGCAGGCGAGCCGTCGGTTCCCCGCAGATACGCCCTTGGCACCATGTTGGGAGTGCCATCCAATTCATGAAAGAGGAGGGTATTGCCATCCGCTGACAGCCATTCGGCACCTGACCACCCGAACCACGTCAGGTTGCGCTCATTAGGCTCGCCCGCGATTCGGCAGCGCACCTCTCTACGAGCGGTCCCGTAGGCCAGCAGGACACGGCCATCGGGTAAAACCTCTTGCAGATGGATATAGCCTGGCAGGTTCAAGACGATCCGCTCCTGGCCGGAACGGGAGACCGCACGCAGCGGGCTGACGCGCCCTCCCTTCGTCGCCGAAAACCAGACCTCGTCGCCGCGCGGGGACCACGCCAGATATCGGCCTGTCCATTGCCAGCCCTCGGACAGAATGGTCGTCCGCCCTGACAGGTCGGCGATTGTGACTGTCTTGACGCTCATCGGCGTCTCCATCGCGTAGAACGCGAGCTGCCTTCCATCGCGCGATAGCTTGGGCGCATACGCACCATAGGTTTCGTGGATCAGGGTTCCGAGCGGGAATTCCACTCGCGATCGCTCTCCCACTTCCCGTGTAACCGCAAAACGGTGATGATCGCTGCTCCAATCGGCTCCGGTGACCCCTTCCGCGAGCGGCCGGGGCGTGCCCCCCGCCAGCGGCACGCGCGCGAGGGTTCCGGGATGCAGCCCGTAGAGATACGGCCGGTTGACGACAATCAAAATTCTGCGGCCGACGAGACATCAGCCACGTCGGCATCGGGAAGCGACAGCGGGCTCGACTCAGGGCCTTCAACGCGAGTCGAGAACAGACGAACGGGGTCTCCGTCCCACGCGGCACCGTAGACGACGGTCTTGCCGTCAGGAGTGAAGCGCGCCGATACCACGCCGCCACGCCGGAATGTCAATTGGTGGAAGGTCGGGTGGGGTCGTTCGCCCGCGCGCTTGCCAAGCGAGAACGCGCCCCAAGAGACGAGTGGCAGAGCCAGACCTGCGCTGACCGCCGCTGCCCAGCCGAGGAGACGCCGCCGAGCGGCTCTAGCCCTCTCGGGGCGCTCGGCACTGACAGGTGCCTCAGGTGATTCAACTGGCAACTCCACGGCCGCGTCTCGCCGCGCCGTTTGGGTTCCCTCGTCTGCGACTACTCCGATGAATCGGTAGCCCCGCCGCGGCAGCGTTTCGATGAAGCGCGGAGTTTCAGCGGAATCGCCGAGCGTCTCCCGCAGCCGGCCGACAGCGGCATTCAGCCCGTGCTCGAATCCCACGAAGGTATCCGACGGCCAGAGCTGCTGCCGCAGTGCCTCGCGCGTGACCAGCTCGCCCGGCCGGTCCAGAAGAAGTTTGAGGACTTGGAGCGGCTGATCCTGAACGCTCAGCCTGACGCCCGATTTGCGCAGCTCACCGGAATGCGCGTCCAGCTCGAACACGCCGAACCGAACCAAGCGACGCGCCGATGCGGGCGGGCTGGGCATCTGCCGACCTCACCTCGGGACTGGAGACGGAGTTAGGCGCGCATTCTAGCACGCGAAAACCGCATCACGCCGCCGTGAGCCCGGTCCGCAAGTGTTTCGCAAACAATCGCTTATCGCGTACGCGAACCGCGACAGATACGTGAGCCGCGCGTCATTGAGGTAGCCGTTCCCGAGCCGCACCTTCACCCCTCCGGAGGTGCTGATGGTCGGCAACTGGAGCGGGTTAGGACTGATTCTGCTACTAGCGTCGGGCAACCGAGCGGCTGCCTCGGCAGCAGTCGCTAGTCCTGACGCGCAATACACCCATGCGGTGCAGCAGGCGGTTGCGCTGTTGCCACGACGGCCCCTGCAGGTTGTGGTGATCGATGTGAACGACGCAAACCCAGTAGACCGCGCCAATCTGTCGAAGCTTCAAGCGTTCATTCTCCGCGGAAGCGCGGTCATCTACTTGACGAAGCACGGCGACGTACTGCGAGAAGCGGTCCAGGGATCGCGATTTCACGCGTATATGCTGGCGACGGTGATCTGGCACGAGATGGCGCATGCCGAGGGTGCCAGCGAAGCGGACGCGCGACGACGAGAAGAGGAGCTCTGGACTCGGTTCATCATCGAGCAGTCAGTGGATCGCGAGGCGGCGATGAGGTACCTGGCAGCGTTGAAGAAACGGCCGCCCACCGGCGATCAGGAAGCTCGGCAGTAGTCCCGACGAAGAGTTACGAAACGGGCCGGAGCGCAATGCTCCGGCCCGACAAAGATCTTCAGCTGTCGGCAGTAGTTAGGGGCAGGTCGCCGCGACGTGCTTGATGTCGGTCACCTTCAGATGGCGCTCCATCGCCTCTCCGGCCGTCGACTCCTTACCTTCGACTTTCGCGGCCTCCTTTGCGCCGACTTTCGCGCCGGTGATGGTCACCTTGTGGCCGACATGATCGGAGAGTTTCAAACTGGCCGGCGCGCCGATGAGCTCGTAGTCCGGCTTCATCGCCTCGGCCGCTTTGGCTGCGACGCCTGCGGTTTCAGCGGTGTGACTCAGCTTGAAGGTGTTCGCCTCATCGCCTTTCTCCAGACAACCGGTGACGGTCACTACCTCGTCGCTCTTCTTCGTCTCCTGCGCCGCTTGGGCTAAGCCCGTCAGCAGAGCCGCACAGACAATCCCAATTCCGAGGCCAAGGAATCGCTTCATATCGGTCCTCCTGAAGAGGTGGTGCTGTGCACAAACTGGACCAGTATTCGCGCAAGCGCATCGCTGGGCCAGCCGTGCGCATCGCGCCAATCGCCGAGCGATTGCGATCGAGGGAGTCGACGGGAGTCTTTTCTACACGTCAGCCAGCGCGACACACGCCGTCTTCGGATGGGTCGGTGCGTGAGTCGGCGGGAATGGTATTCCGCGCGCGGCAATGCGCCCGAGTGGGGCGGCCAGCTCGACCGAGTCAGTGGATGCTCCGATCGCTCGCGGCGCCGGCCGGCGTGTCACACACGCGACGCAGCGAGCCAATGGGCGACTTCGCGATCCCTCAGCGCTTCTTCCTCGCCGTGCTTTTTTGCGCGCGCTTGCGCAAGCGCTTGAAGACCGCGCGCAGCCGCTTCAGATCCTTGTTCTTCAACGCCGCGGCGGTCTCGCTCGACACGAACATGTCGCTGTTGCCAATCACCACGCGCACGTAGCCACCGGTCGTGCGCTCGGATCGCTTGTTCGTCGCGAGTGTGGGTGCCGGCTTTTTCACGGGCGCGCTCTTGGCCGTTGGCTTCGGAGCCGCAGCTTTCTCTGTGCGCTTCTTTGCCGCCTTCTTCGCTTTCTTCGTCTTCTTCTTGACTGCGCGCGCCTTTGTCTTGCCAGCAGGCGCGTCTACCGCGTCAGTGGTGTCGTCTGTGGCGTCTTCCGGCAGGCGTTCCCCCTCACCATTCGACATGGGTCACCTCAATAACGAATGACGGTCAGACTCGCCATAGGTGACGAATCATGCGGTCAGGCCCCTTAGTTTGCAGCAAAGCGCCGGCTGATCTCCAGCATCATCGCCACTCCGCGTCGCACGTTGTCTACCGAAATGCGTTCGTTGTTGCCATGCATCGACGCCTTATCCTGGGAGGGAATGACCACTGGCGTGAATCCATAGGCAGTGATGTTCAGGTCGCGGAGGAAATGGCTGTCGGTGAACCCGGGGAGCACGGATGGCACAACGGGCGCGCCAGGGAATTGCTCGTGACACACGGTCTCCAGGACGCGGTACAACGCGCTGTCGGCTGACGACACGGCCGGCGTGAACCCCATGATTGTCTCGACTTCGATCTGGTCGCCGAGGACGCGCCCCAGTCCGTCGAGAAACGCCTTCGGATCCTGGTCTGGCAGCAGGCGGCAGTCGATTTCGGCCCACGCCTCGGGCGGCACGACGTTGATTTTGGCGCTGCCGCCAAGCCGGGTCATGGAACACGTGTTCTGGACCAGCGCGTGAAGCGCCGGGTCTTCTCGCTGGAGCTCGGCAACGACGCCGGGTGTGCGAATGCTCGTCGCCATGTCCGCATACCGCTCGCGCCAGGTCGGCGATGCGGCGGGCGCGATGCCTTTGAAGAACGCATCCACTGCCGGGACGATGCGTGGCTCGAATTGGTGGAGGCGCAGGCGCTCCAGAGCGGCGATCAGCGTTGTGACGGCGGAGGTTGGACGGGGCGTGGAGCCGTGACCTGGCTCCCCGCGCGCGGTGAGGCGCAGCCAGTACGGCACCTTCTGCGTGACCTCGATGCCGAATTGCACTCGCCCGCCGTGGACCCGACCTTCACCGCCTTCGTTGAGCACATATTCCACGCCCTTGAAGATCTCGGGACGGTTCTTCACGAGCCAGCCGACGCCGAAGAGTCCGCCGGCCTCTTCATCTGCGCTGGCCATGAAGATGACGTCACGATTCAGCGGCGTCTTCGATCGATGAAGCGCGATGAACGCCGCCAGGTGCAGGATGCCGCTCGACTTGGTGTCGAGGGCGCCCCGACCGTACACATAGCCGTCCTGAATATCACCAGAGAGGGGATCGATCCGCCAGGACGCCTTGTTGGCAGGCACTACGTCGATGTGATGGAGGAGCATCAGGGCTGGCTGATCGCCTCCCGTCAGTCGAGCCCAGATGTTGCCTCGGCCCGGCGCCGATTCGGCCGTCTCGTACGTGATGCCCTCGGCGTCGAAGATCGCCTTGAAGAACTGCACGCCCGAGGCTTCATTACCCGGCGGGTTGATCGTATCAATGCGGATGTAGGCCTGCAGCCACCGGACCGCCTCGTCCTGCAGCGGGCCGACATCCACCTGCGCGCCGGCACACCTCGCCACGGCAAGCCACAGGAGCAGGAACAGGGCTACACGTCTTCGCATCCAGGGCCCCGCGAATCTTCAGACTTTGCCTGACTGGGGATGTTTGGGGTGAGTGACGGGTTTCGAACCCGCGACCTCCGGAGCCACAGTCCAGCGCTCTACCCCTGAGCTACACTCACCGTCCCGGGAGGAACCCCCAAGTGTAGCATCGCCCTCCGAAGCCCGGCAACAACGCGAGCCGTTATGACCGCGGAGGGCCGACCGGAAAGATTCGATCGAAGTTGCCGCCGAAGATCTGGGCAATGTCCGGCTCGGGCACGCCCAGTTGCCTCAGCGCCGCGAATTGCGCGTCGAAGACCGGGCGATTCCAACCGCGAGGGAAGAACGACGAATCGGTACCGAAGAGCAGCCGCGACGGCCCTGTGACGAGCAGCGACTGCCGGAAGACGTCTTCGAGCCTGAGCCCCGGTTGATAGGCCATCCAGTGGTTCGAGCTCGACGTATCGAGGCACACGTTCGGACAGAGATCCGCGAGCATCAACGCCTCGCGGAAGAACCCGGCGCCGAAGTGCGGCACGATGATCGGCAGTTCGGGATGATCGAGCGCGATGCCGTGAAGGTCCACGGGGTTGCCATACCGGATATCGAAGCGGCTCGGAAGCCCGAGCTTCCGGCGGATCCCGACGGTCAGCACGCCGCAATGCACGAAGAGCGCGGCCTTCCGAGACGACGCGACGGCGGCGATGGCGGCGGCGACGCGCGGGTCGCTGAGCGCATAACGGTGCATGGCGGGAAACAGGCACACCGCGCTCAATCCCGCGGCCAGCGCGCGCTCCACTCGCTCGACGGCGCCTTCGGCGAGCGGGTTCAGCATGAAGAAGCCGACGAACCGATCGGGCGCATGGGCGAGGGCCGCCGCGACGGATTCCTCGTCGCCGGGTACGCTGGCGATGAGCGCGGCGCGCGACACGCCGTGATGATCCAGGGCTGCCTGCCACGTCTCGGCGAGCTCGTGCGGCGTGCCCGGCGCTTGCCACTCGAGCGTGGCGCAGACCGATTCAACCGGCGTGGACGTGAAGCGCCCGCGGGGGTCGTCGCGCGCCAGCGTTTCGAAGAAGCGGCGGGAAAAGAAATGGCAATGCGCGTCGTTGAGGCGCATGGGGCGAATCTGAGACTACGCCTGTGGCAGCACCATCACGACGCGGCACCCGCTGCGCTCGCCCGGGATCACCTCGATGCCGCCGTGGTGCAAGGTCGCGACCTTGCGGGCCGCGGCCAGTTCGGCGGCGGCCTGATATCCGCCCGGCCGGTCGATCCAGGCGAGCTCGAAGAAGCGGCTCAGTCCCCACGTGGGGACGGTCACGATCTGTTGCGCGATCTCGAGCAGCATCGACGATCCCGATGGCGACGAGGCCATTGTCACCTGCAGCGCGGGCGCGGCGGCCCCCTGGACAAGGGCCAGCATGCCGCCAAGCGCGCCGGCGATGCCAACGGTCAGCCAGTCGTGATCGCCGCGGACGGTGGAGGGCCCTTCGGCCGCCTCGACCTGGATCGCCACGCCAGACAAACGGCGCTCGGGAGCAAAGCCGTCGAGGACGCGGTCGAAGAGTGCCGGCAGCGAAAGCTCGGTTTCGGCCAGCGTCGGATCCTGTGCGAGGACATTCAACGACTGCACGAGGCGCTCGGCACGGTGCACTTCAGTTCGGATCAGGTCGAGTGCGACGCGGTCGCGAAGGGCCTGATCGCGATCGCCCAGCAGGTTCAGGCACGAGCCGATGGTGCCGAAGCTCTGTGACAGCTCGCGCAATCCGGCGTGGGTGGCGTCTGGCGCGGTCCCAACGGCGACTGGCGGCACGTGCGCGTCCACGCGGACGTTGTCGGCCTCCGCCAGCTCGCGGGCGCGCGCGTCATCGGCGTGGTGGACCAGGCACGGGATCTCGGTGAGGCCGGCCGTCTGGGCCGCGGCCAGGCGCTTCTTGCCGGCAATCAGGTCGAATCGCCCTCCACGCGGGCGCACCAGCACGGGCTGCAGCACGCCGTGCGTTTCCACCGATCGCACAAGGCCACCGAGGTCGCGCGTGTCCGGCCGCGGGCCGTCGATGTCGCGAAGGGGAATGAGCCGCACCTGCGGCGCGCCGCTGCGATTCGTCAACTGCTCCACATAGTGCGCGTCGTGCCGCATCCGGAAGCCGGAAGGCAGCCCTTCACGCTGGAACTCCGTTTCGCCGGAAAACCCGGTCGACTCGAAATCGTCGTTCTGAAATGCTTCTGGGCGAACGGCAGGAACGAAGGGGGGGACGACAGAGCGCGAATGCTCGAACTCAGACACCAGGCACCCTCAGACGCGAAGGAAGTGGAGCATGCGAGCGGCGTGTGAATGCTCGCCACGGATGGCCGAGTTGGTTATAACACAACGGGTGCGGCCGGTGTGCCCGCACCGGGCCACGCCCGTGTTCCCCCTGAGAGCATGACTTGGGTGCCAGGCTCTGTTAATCGGATTCGTGTTTAACAGAGCCTGGCACGACCACTACCACTGCAACGGATCCGGGAAGAACTCCGCCACGAGATCCTCGTAGTAAGGACGCAGCGCCTTCACGTCCGGCCGGCCATCGGCTTTCGAGTACAGATCATACCGGTTGAACGCGCGCACCCACTTCAACATCTCGCGATCCTGATCATTGGCGAGATAGTCGTACGCACCTTCCTTGTGCCACGGGTAGAACGAGTGATACCGCAGCGCGTACAGGGCCTCGATCGGAAGGCGGCCCTTCACGACGTGGTAGACGTACTCGTCGTGCCCCCACGACAGATGGACGTTGTCGAGGCCGCAATGTTCCTCGTAGATACCGAGCCTGGCGGAGTACACCGCGTGCAGGCTGTCGGCGTTGAGCGCAAAATATTCCGGATACACACACGTCGTCGAGAACTGGCAGCCCACCGGAAACGTGTCGCCGACGACCGCCCATTGCGGCTCGCCGTACAGGCATAAGATCTTGCCAAGGTCGTGGATCAGGCCCGTGACGATGAACCAGCGCGGCTGATTGGCGCGGCGGATGGATTCGGCCGTCTGCAGCGCGTGCTCGATCTGGGTGAAGTCGACGTCGGGGTCGCTGTCGTCGACGAGCGTGTCGAGGTACTCGAGCGCCTCCCACACCGTCATGCGCCTGCGGCTGAGCGACAGATAGTCCTGCTTCTTCGCGCGCACGAAGTCCAGCGTCTGGTGCGCGTGATTCAAGCGGTAGAATTCCTTGACGGTATCGCGCGCTTCGGCGGCGAAGTTCCGGAACTCGTCGGCGTCTTTTCCGAGGGTGCCCGTGGGCTGTTCTTGCATCAGAGCGGCTCCAGGAGATTCGGAGGCGACTGTAACACGGAAACAATTCTTGTAACACGAGTAAACGATTTCAAATCAGCAACTTCCCGGTGCCAATCAGCAACTTCCCGGTGCCAGGCACTGTAAAGAACGTGCACGGCAATTAACGGTGCCTGGCACTGTTAAGAAATTGTTAAGCGGAGCAGGAGCGTGGCGTGGCCCAGCGAGCGGCATCACCGGGATTCGACGTGATCGTGGTGGGATCGGGGGCGTCCGGCGGGTGGGCGGCCAAGCGGTTGTCGGAGGCCGGCGTGAACGTTGCCCTGGTCGACTGCGGCCGGCCGCACGGCGACGAGGATTTCACCGAGCACAAGCCGGCCTGGCAGCTCACGTACCGAGACCGCGCCGACACGCTCATGCGTAAGACGCGTCCCGTGCAGAAGGACTGCTATGCCTGCATGGAGTACAACGCACACTGGTTCGCCAACGACCTCGAAGAGCCGTACTCGACACCCGACGACAAGCCATTCAGCTGGCAGGGACGCCTGCGCGTCATTGGCGGGCGGACCAACGTCTGGGGCCGCCAGAGCTACCGCCTCAGCGAGCTGGATTTCAAGGCGCGGTCACACGACGGCTACGATCAGGACTGGCCGATCAGCTACACCGACCTCGCGCCCTACTACGACATCGTCGAAGACTACGTCGGGATCTCGGGACAGGCCGAAGGCGTGGCGGAATTGCCCGATGGCAGGTTCCAGCCGGCCATGCCGATGACGTGCGTCGAGACCCGGCTCCGAACGCGCGTGAAGCAGCGGCTGGGACGCACGGTCACCATCGGCCGGACCGCCAATCTCACGAAGCCAATCAACGGCCGGCAGGCGTGCCACTATTGCGGACCGTGCGAGCGTGGCTGCGTGACGCACTCGTACTTCAATTCCGCGTTCACGACAGTCGCCGATGCGCTGAAGACCGGAAAATGCACGCTCATCCCCAACGCCATGGCCTGGAAGGTGCTGACCGATTCTGGCACCAACCGCGCAACCGGCATCCTCTATGTGGATCGCATCACGCACGACGTGAAGGAAGTCCACGCTCGCGCCGTTGTCTTGTGCGCGCAGGCGCTCGAGTCGGTGCGCATTCTGCTGAACTCCGCGACTCGCGAACATCCGAAGGGCCTCGGCAACTCGAGCGGTGCGCTCGGGCATTACCTGATGGATCATCACGCCGTGGCCGGAGCGTTCGGCGGCTTTGCCGACCTGGCGCCCGAGAAGCCGCGCGAGGACGGTCCGAATCGGCCGAACGGCATTTACGTGATTCGGTTCCGCAACACGCCGAACGGACCGCAGCAGAAGGACTTCATTCGTGGTTACGGATTCCAGGGCGGCGGCGGCAGCCGCTTCAATTTCGACGCGCCTGGCTACGGCGCTCCTTACAAGAAGGCGGTGCTGCAGCCGCAGAGCGGCGTGCACCTGGGCGGCTTCGGCGAGACGCTCGCGAAGTTCGAGAACTTCGTCGAGATCGACCCGTCCGGCGCGGTCGACGCCTTCGGCATCCCGACGCTGAGGATTCACATGAAGTTCGGCGACAACGAGCTCGCCATGATGAAGGACATGGCGGTGACAGCCGCCGAGATGCTGGAGGCCGCCGGCGCGGTCGGGGTCCAGTCATACGTACTCCCGAACCCCGTGCCGGGTTGGGGCATTCACGAGGTCGGCATCGCGCGTATGGGCGCCGATCCGAAGACGTCAGTGCTGACCTCGTTCTGCCGGACACACGACGTCGAGAACCTTTATGTCATGGACGGATCGGCTTTCGTGTCGATCGCGTGCCAGAACCCGACGCTGACGATCATGGCGCTGACCGTCCGGTCGACGGACTATCTCCTCGATGAGATGCGGAAAGGACACGTTTAGCCGACAGGTTTGATAGACTGCGCCCCACTGGGCAAACTGCGGACTTGAGGTTGATCGTGACTCGACCAACCTGCGCGATCGGCTTGGAGGTGATTGTGTCGAGCAAGCATGACGATCCGAACGAAATCTCGCGCCGCGCGTTTGCGTCGCGGCTGAGTGGCATTGCGGCAGCCGCACTGGTGGTGGGCCGCGATGTCGGCGCGCCTCCGGCCGTCGAGGCCGCACCGCGTCTCGGCCCCCGGGTGATGGGCGCCAACGATCGCGTGGTCCTGGCCAGCATCGGCGTGCGTGGGCAGGGCAACGCATTGAAGCGCGGCTTCGCGACGCTGCCGAACGTCGAGATCAAGACGCTCTGCGACATCGACGCGAACCTCGCCGACGAGCGCATCAACGATCCGAAGCTGAAAGATGTGGCAACCTTCAAGCCGACGTTCGTGCAGGATCTGCGCCGCGTACTGGACGACAAAGACATCGACGGCGTCATCATCGCCACGCCGAATCACTGGCATGCGCTGGCGACGATCTGGGCGCTGCAGGCCGGCAAACACGTCTACGTCGAGAAGCCCGCGTCCCACACGGTGTGGGAAGGCCGGAAGATGGTGGACGCCGCCGCCAAGTACAGCCGGGTCGTTCAGGTCGGGACGATGAATCGCAGCCGCCCGGCCGTGCGACAGGCCATCAAGTTCGTGCAGGACGGCGGCATCGGCAAGGTTTACCTGGCTCGCGGACTGTGCTTCAAGCGCCGCGCGGGCATCGGCAAGTATCCCGACGGTCCGATGGCGCCCGGCGAGCAGTACAAACTGAACCTCGAAGCCAAGGCGTTCGAACCCACCTACGACGAAGCGTATTTGTCGAAGGTCGACTACGACCTGTGGCTCGGGCCGGCGCCCAAGCGCACGTTCAACCGGAATCGGTTCCACTACAACTGGCACTGGCACTGGGACTACGGCAACGGCGACACGGGAAACCAGGGCCCGCACCAGTTCGATATCGCGCGCTGGGGCCTTGCCAAGCACGAGCACCCGGTCCGTATTGTCTCGAGCGGCGGCTACTTCGGACCACCGGCGTCTCAGGAAACGCCGGACGTCCACTCGTCGTCATTCGAATACGCCGACGGTACGCTCCTCGAGTTCGCCACGCGCGGCGAAGGCACCAACGACGAGGGCACGGTGAAGATCGGCAACCTCTTTTATGGCGCCGATGGATGGGTCTGGATTGATGGTGACGGCGCCAAGTGGCAGTCGTTCCACGGGCCGAAAGATGAAAAGGGCGAAGGCGCCGACCTGACGTCGCAGGAGAGCGGCGGCGGCAGCGATCCGAACGTCCTCACCAGCATCGAGTATCCGCATTATCAGAATTTCGTGGACGCGCTGCGCGCCGGCGATCCGAAGATCCTGACGTGCGACATCATGGAGGGCCATCTCTCGTCGACGCTGCCGCACCTGGCGAACATCGCCTACCAGGTCAAGCGATCGCTCGAGTTCGACGGCAAGTCCGAGCGCTTCAAGGACGACCGGGAGGCCGACAAGCTCCTGACGCGCGAGTACCGCAAGGGGTTCGAGATCACGGAGAAGACGTAGAAGCCCTGAGCGATGACCAGTCCCAGCAGGGGACGGGCTGCTGAAAGTGTAGCCCGTCCCCTTTTTCATTTTGTGATGGGCGACGCGATTGCGGATGTCGCCGCCAGGCAGAAGGTCACGCAGGTCATTGTCGAGACCCTGTTGAGCCACGGCGAGCTTGGCCTCCAGGAGTTCGAGACGTCGCGATATCTGACGGCACTGCTTCGCGAGAACGGGTTCAGCGTCGAGAAAGACCGGCGTGCTGGCTATGATGTGGCGCCCACGCGCGTGGGACATCGGGCGGTGGCCGTGCCGAAGGCCTCACCAGCCGTTGTTTGATCCCCCCGGTGAGCGGTCGGGGACGAATAGTCTCGAGATGTCGGGGCGATGGGACGGAAGCTCCAACAGCGGCTGCAACGGAAAGAAGAGGCGGGAATGGCTACGCAGACGGTCGAATTTCAGTATCTCACCGGCCTGAAGCGCGCGATCTTTCGCAATGGCCGGTTGCGCGGCAGCTGGGATGCGAGCGGCCGGTATTCGGACGATTGGACAGAGTCGCCGATGCAGGAAGCTGTCGGCGACGATGGCTGCCCGATCTTCAGGGCCTCGGTGGCGCTCGACCTCGCGGACCAGCCGCGCACCTTCAGTTGGGGCGTCGTCCTCGATGGCCCGCAGGGCAGCAACTTCTGGGGGATCCCAACAGAAGCGCAGGACGTCGACTCCGTCGCTCGCTCTCGTCAGTTTCGACTGGCCGGCGGTACGAGTCAGGTCGAACGCTACTATCTCACCTACGGCCGGCGGCTCGGCGCGAACAAACACTTCGTGCCGGGGAGCGCGGTCGCCAGCCTGCGGTTCTCGGTATGGGCACCCAACGCGCGAACCGTTGACGTGATATTCGGCACGCTATCCCGCGGTTACATTGCCGAAGACGGCACCGGAATCGATGGGGCCGCGCCGGTGGTGCCGCTGGTGCAATCGACGGGCGGGATCTGGGAAGGAGGCCCCCCAGGGACGTTCGAGACGTTCAAGGGTCTTCCGTACATGTTTCGCGTCGTGAACGCCCAGGGGCGGACGGTCTATCGCACCGACATCTTCTCCAGAAGCCAGATTGGTAAAGGGAAGATCAACCCGGCCAATGGCAGCTGGCCCGGTACGGTCGACACGCTCGACGGCACGGTAGGCTGCAGCGTGGTCATCGACCCCGATGCCGTGCGCCGCGGGTTTGCGTCAGCGCCGCCCGGATCACTCCCGGATCTGATACCTGCTGAAGAGTTCTGGTCGACGGAAACCACACCCGGCCTACCGGTGCCGACGACGCTCGCGGACCTGGTGATTTATGAGCTGCACGTCGGGTCGCTCGGATTCGGCAACGCCGGGCCCGGCGATCTGAGCGACGCAATTGCCTTTCTCGATCACCTGGTCGAACTCGGCGTGAACGCCGTCGAGCTGCTGCCGATGGCGGAGTTCTCGGGCACAGTCGGCTGGGGCTATGGCGACACGCACCACTTCTGCATCGAATCGAGCGCCGGCGGACGCGACAAGTACCGCCATTTCGTCCGCGAGTGCCACCGGCGCGGCATCGCCGTCATTCAGGACGTCGTCTATAACCATTACGATCCCGAAGCGGAACGCGCCCAGTCGCAATACGATTCGACGGCGCCCGAACAGGACATCTATTACTGGTACGAAGGCCGACCGGCGGATTACGGGGCACCAGACGGCGGCTATGTCGACAACGGATCGACGGGGCGGACGCCGCGGTTCTGGGAGGAAGTCGTCCGGCAGCAATTCATCAGCAGCGCCGCGTTCCTGATCGAAGAGATGCACGTCGACGGCCTCCGCGTCGATCTGACGCAGGCGCTTCATCGCGACAACCGCCTGCATGCCGACGGGCGATCGGTGGGGAGCGCCAATGTCTTCGGGCAGAAGCTGCTGCGCGAGTGGAGTCGCACGCTCCACATGATTCGCCCGACGGCGATGCTCATCGCCGAGGATCACACCGGCTGGGACGCCGTCACAAAACTGCCGGCTCAGGGTGGACTCGGGTTCGACGCCACGTGGGATGTGGCGTTCTATCACAGCCTGATCGGCGACTCCGACATGGCCGGCGACCGGGCGCGCCTGCTGAAGCGAGCCGGGTTCGGGATGAACGAACCGCTGCCGATGGACTCGTTCTCGGACATCCTCTACACCAGCCAATACAACCGTGTCGTGTTCCACGAATCCCACGACGAAGCCGGGAACGCGGGCGGCACGGCGCGCACCGTCGTGGTCGCGGTCAATGGCGCGCCGCTACTGGGACCCACGCGCGCGTGGGCCGAGGCGCGGGCGCGCGTCTGCTGCGGGTTGTCGCTGCTCTCGGCGGGCACGCCGATGTTCTTCATGGGCGAAGAAGTCGGGGCGCAGAACCGGTACACCTACAACAACTTCCTCGCCGCGCGCGAGGACATCCCCGGTCAGCGGGCGACCGACGGGCAGGCGCTCTTTCGATGTTATCAGGATCTCATCACGCTCACCCGCCGGTTTCGCTCGATTCGCAGTCAGAACATCGACATCCTCCACCAGTCCAACTCCAACCGCATCCTCGCCTTCAAGCGATGGACCGGCGACGAGGCGGTCATCGTCGTCGCCAGCCTGAACGACGCGGCTTTTCCGAATGGCTACGTCATCCAGAAGGACCTCGTCGCCATCCCGAATGCCCGGTGGAAGGAGCTCTTCAACAGCGACAGCGCGGGCTATGGCGGCCAGAATGTCGGCAACCTTGGTGCGGTCGTCGAGTCCAGCGGTGGCGGTCTGAAGGTGGTGATTCCGGCAGCCGGCCTCGTCGTGTTCGCCAGGCAATGAACAAATCGCCAACTCAGGATGAAAGAGATCGAACGGCGAGCCTCCCTCCGAACGGCACGCCCAGTGCCTGCGTCCCCGCCAGAAACAGCAACGCGAAGCAGGGGAGCACGACCACCCCGGCGACAAGAGGGTGGTAGGGGGGCAACCATCCGTAAAGCAGGCGCGACAGCGCGGAGGACCCGAGCGCGACGCTCCAGAGTGTCACCGTGTAAGCCGCCGGCGGTGTGACGTCGCCGATTCGCCTCTGCAGGCTCCCGCGCAGCAGGAGGAATTCCGTCCAGCCGGCCGCGGCCCCGGCCGCTGTGAGTCCCGCGGCGCCCCATCTCGGATCGAGGGCAAGCATCGGCGGGAGCACGACAGCCGCAATGTAGCCAAGGAGTGTGCCGATCGTCAGTCGCGCGATCGTGAAGCGGAACGGCGTCTTCGTATCGCCCATGGCAAAGTGGGCCACGCCGTACAAGCGGCTCGTCGTGGAGGCGACAAGGCCGGTCGCGGATCCGGCCAGGATTCCCCAGACGTACTGCGAGTCGCTCGCCGTGAATCGGCCGGTCTGCAAGCAGCGTCGCCGCTACGAGGTCGCCGAGCACCAGGAAGCTGACGGCTGAAGGCACGACGAAGTACGCGATGCGCCGCGCGTTCTCCGTCACCCGAGCGCGCACGCGATCGATCGCGTCTGTCGCGTGCGCATCGGCGGAAATCGAAGGCAGCGCCGCCGATGAAATGGAGATGCCGAAAAGGCTGACCGGCAGCGTATAGAGCAGCTGCGCGTTCGTGAGCCCCGTGACCGCACCGGTCGGCAGCAGGCTCGCAATCACCGTGTCGATGTACGCCGAGAGCTGAACGGCGCCCCGGCTGGCCATCACTGGCCCGAAGTTTCGTGCCGCGTCGCGCACCGCCCGCGTGAGCGCCATCGGGGGACCGCCCCTCGAAAGCGACCACGCCTGTCGTGCCTGCACTGCGAACTGCGCGATGCTCCCCACGACGGATCCCCACGCCAGGTAAATGGCGAGTCTGGGCAGTGGGCGGCCCGGTCCGAATGCCACCAGCGTGCCTATCATCGCCACGTTCCACGCGACGGGCGCTGCGTAGCTCAGGAAAAATCTCCGATGGACGTTGAGCACGCCCAGGCACCAGGCGGACAGGACGAGCACGCCTGCCCCCGGGAACAGAATGCGCACCAGCACGATGGTCAGATCGCGTTTGGCGCCAGAGAAGCCGGGTGCGACGACGGCCACCACCCACGGCGCGCCCAGGAGTCCGGCCAGCGCGAGCGTAGAAACGACGACGGCGACCAGGGCGAAGACCGTCCGCGCCATCTGCGCCGCCTCGGCGTCGCGGCCCTGCGCGCGCAGTCCGGCGTAGATGGGAATGAACGATCCCGAGAGCGCGCCCTCGCCGAACAGGTTCTGAAGAAGATTCGGAATGCGGAACGCGCCGTTGAAGGCGTCGGCAGCGTCGGACTGCAGGCCGAAGAAATACGAGAAGGCGCGGACGCGCAGGAGTCCGACGATGCGGCTGGCAAAGATGCCGGCGCCCACGGCGGCGGCCGGATGCTTCGCCATGCCGATGGCTCGCCGGGCGGTCTGCCGTGTCCGCGCGGCGAGTGAGGGGGTCACGGGCTGGGATTGTAGCAAGCGGCCGCGAACCGACGTCCTCAGGCCAGGACATCGGCGCCACGAGCCTGTCGCGCCGGGATGACGTGTCGGAGAATCTCGACGGAGATCGTGACGGAATCACCTTCAAAATTGCTTTTCACCTGCGGCACAGCCATTGCTCGTCATGTCAGTAGCGCCGCAGACGTGGAGGTCCAGGTGAGTCGGAGATTTTCCTTGTTCTGGGTGACTGTTCCCCTTGTCGCCCTCTTGTTCACGACTGTTGTGCCAGAGGCGGCCGCTCAGGTTCGCCGCGGGCACGGCGTGCGGTCCGGTGGCCATGTCGTCTCCCGGTCGCATTACTATCGGCCCGTACTACCGGCCGTACTATTACCGGTCGTATTACCGGCCCTATTTCTACGGGTTCTACGGGCCCTCCTTCTACAATTCGTTCTGGTATCCGTATCCGATGGTCTACGGACCGTACGGCGGCTACGGTGCGTACGGAGATCCATTCGGCGCGGTGAGGGTCGAGGTGCGGCCGCGGGACGCCAAGGTCTTCGTCGATGGCTACTTTGCTGGCGTCGTCGACGATTACGACGGCACGTTCCAGCGTCTGCGTCTCAGGCCTGGTCCGCACGAGATCGAGGTCTATCTCGATGGGTATCGCAGCCTTCGGCAGACGGTATACTTGACGCCGGGATCCACCTTCAAGCTTCGAGGCGATTTGGCCAAGCTTGGGGCCGGAGAGCCGGCCGAGGCCGCGCCGGTCCCGAAGGCGGGCCCGCCTCCGGACAGGGATCGCGATTACGAGTCGCAGTCCCCGCCCGATGCGCAGTCAGGGCGGCCAGAGCCGCCGCCGCCGGGTGAGCGCCGTGGACGGGTCAGTGCCGACGCCAGGTTCGGATCGATCGCCGTTCGCGTTCAGCCCGCCGACGCCGAAGTGTTGATCGACGGCGAGGCGTGGCTCGGCAGTGACCAGGATGGGCGGCTGCTCGTGAACGTGCCAGCCGGCTCGCACCGCGTGGACGTGCGAAAGCGGGGACACGAGAGCTTCTCGACCGAGATCGATGTGCGCTCCGGCGAGACGACGCCGTTGAACGTCAGCCTGCCCGAGGGCCGGCCGTAAAACTCCAATAGGAGGGTTGCAAGATGCGATCGCCCGTGAACCCCGTCGCGTCGCTCGTGGCCGTGTTGACGCTCGCTGCGGGGTTACCCGCGATCGCCTCTGCGCAGGACGCGCCCTTCGATCCAGGCCCGGCCGCGAGCCGTGCCGACACCCTCGCGCGGACGCCGAGCGCGTGGGCCGAGCTCGCACAGTCCGACGGGCGGATCGCTTTCGGCGTGAAAGGAGGCGGCGCGCGCCGCCCGGTCACTGTGTTAACGCCGTTCGGTGATGCGTACGGCATGGAGCTCGCGCCGTCATCGCCCGTCCCATTTGGATTGGTGCACCGCTTTGGCCAGCGCGAGTGGTGGGGCGATTCGCCTGTTGCCGAATCGTGGCCATCCCGCTGGTGGGGCCTTGGAGAGGCGACGACGCGGTCTTCGTCGGCGAGTCGCTGACGCCGATTCTGTGGAACCTGTCGAGCCAAGTGCGAATCAGTTTTGGCGCCGCTTCTCGCCTCATTCCGCCTGTCGACCTCGATAGCGAGCGGGCGCCGACTCCCGTCGGCAGCGTCACCGTCGAGTTCGGCAGTCGGCCCCGCTAGAGCGCGAAGCCGGGCGCACCGTGTGCGCCCGATTCGTCTATCCCACTTTCTTTTTCGCCAGCGGACGGGCGAACGCGTTCGGAGGATTGTGCGCGTTGCTCGTCAGCGCCTTCTTGTAGAACTCCATCGCCTTTGCCGTGTCGCCGACCTTTTCGTGCGACTGCGCGATGAGGATCGCGATGAACGGATCGTCCTGGTTCGCTTTCGCGAGCTCCGTGACGGCCGTCTTGTAGTCGCCGCCATAGAACGCGACATAGCCGGCCAGATACGGGAAGAACGGCGCCTGCTCGGGGTTCGTTCCCTTGTCGAGGATCGCCTTGGCCGCGGCCATGTGCGTCTTGGCGTCAGCCGCCTGGCCGCGACGCGCGGCGATCCGTGCCTGCGCGTGCTCCCACCTGAACGCCCACAGATCCTTCTGAGCCGCTGAAAGCGTCGGCTCCTTGAGGGCGGCGTCGTAGCCCTTCTTGTACCATTCCTGCGCGCTGTCGAATTTCCCCGACTCCAGGCACACCCGCGCAAGCTCGTTCGCCACGCCGCCGGCGTCGGCCATCTTTCCGGCGGCCACATTCTGATCGAAGATCGGCGCCTGATACTTCGTGGCGCCGGCACAATCGCCCGAGAACGCGTACGATATCGCCATGTTTCGCATCGCCCGCGACTTCGCGTCTCCATCGGGCGCGATCTCGATGGCTTTGGCAAAGTGTGTGCGCGCATCGTCGTACTGTCCGAGCAGGTCAAGCGCAATGCCGGCCTGGCTGTGGGCCTGATACGAGTCGGGCGTTTCGGCGAGCACCTTCCGATAGATCGCGAGCGCTTCGCTGTGGTGCCCCTCGCGCATCTTCTGTTGCGCGTCGGTGAGGGGGCCCGGGGGTGTGTCCTGCGACGCGGGCGGAGGCTGCTGGCCAGAAACGGTGACCGACAGCGTACACGCGATAAGGAACGTCAAAATGGTCTGACGACTTGGTTTCATGGCCGGATTATGCCACGGCCAAGAACGAGGACAGCCTCGCGGTGAACCCGACTAACCGGCGCGCGAGTTCACACGAACCTGATCGCCGTTCCCAGAAGACGGTCGAGTGCGGAGACGAGCGTGCCGAGATCCCTGAGTGTCTGGCTCGTCCGTTCGAGCACGCCCTTCTGACGCGCCAACTGTGCGTTGACCGCCTCGAGGCGCGCATTCGCTGCCCTGATCGCCTCCGTGTCGTTGAAGCGGGCGGCGATGAGGTTCATGAGCGATCCACGCAGCCGCTTGCCGGCGACGAGAAACCTCGTGCGGCGAGCCGGAGATACGCGGCCGTCCATCGCGTAGTCGAAGCAGCGCTCGACGATTTGCGCCAGACGTGGCGCGTTGCATTTCACCTCCGGCATGTCGGTCTCCGTTTCGTCAACGGACGTCGCGCAGCGTCTCGATCGCCGCGGCAGCCCGATCGACGCGTTGCGCGAAGATCTCCAGGGCGCTGGCGACAGCGGAGAGATCCGACGGGGTCTTCCTCGATCGTGCGTAGGCGACAAGCGCCGTGTGCGCTTCACGCAGGCCGCTGACGACATCGCTCGGGTTGAAGACGAGCGCGGTGCTGTACGCCTTCGCGGCGCGCTCAATGTCGGTAATCTGCCTGCGCCGCCGGGATTCGCTCCAGGTCGCACGATTTGCGTTGTAGTCGTGCACGAGTTGCGCGAGGAGCTGCTTCTCACCGCTCTGTTTCAAGGGATCGACCGCTGCCCCGAGATCGTCTTCGATGGCTCGCAGGATCTGGTCCACTGCCGGAGCGCCTTCGGCCACGGCCGTCTGCAGCGCGCGCTCCTGCCTGGCGTCCAGATAGATCTGTCCAATGACACCGGCAAGTGTCGTCACGGGCTGCACGTAGGGCTTGGCGCGCACGTCCCGTTCCGCCAGCGTCGAGAACGTCGCCGCCAGTGTCGACAGGCCCTTCCCGAGCGCATCCGCGCCCGACGAGAACTCGCCTGGAGCTTTCGAGCCGGCCAGGTCGACGAGTCGCCGGGCATACACGCCCACCAGCGCGAGTGCGTCGGTTCGTGCCCTGATCGCGTCGGCCGTGAAGACCTGCCCGGTGAGCGGCGTCGAGGCGCCGGCCGCATCGACGGCGAGGATTTCGAGTGCGGGATCGACGAACGCGGTTTCGAGATAGATGTGGCGTTCGTAATCGTTGAGCGCGGTGTAGTAGGCGCCCACGACCGTAACGGTCTTGTCGACGTTTGTCTTGAAGTCTTCAATCGGTCGCGACCATTCCGCTGCGGCACAGCCCACGCCGCAGACGATGAGCGGGATCGAGAGAAAGACCCTCACGCGGCGCATCGACCCGGAATTATGAAGGAGACGACGCGAGCCGCGACGGCCACTGGAAAAAGTGTTGTGCAAAATCGAGCGCTGCCAGGCGCCGGGTCACCTTCACACTGAAGTCCAGCTCAGCTGGAGTCGCTGCCCGCCGTGGTCAGACCCTGGTGCGTCCCGTCGCAAACTGCACGATGAGCAGGGCGATCGCGACCACGAGCAGGACGTGAATGAACGCCGAGACCGTATACCCGGTCACGATTCCAAGCAGCCACAGCACGAGCAGTATCACCGCCAGCGTCATCAACATCGTCGTGTCCTCCCTCTCACCCGACCTCTGGCTGCAGCTGCAGCCGGTCGGCGAGCGTCGAATTCGGCGTGGCGCTCCCCCTCCGGTCGAAGCGCTGTTTCAGCCTGCGCAAGTCATCGCGGATCTGCTGCGAAGGCTCCTCGCCGAAGAGTTTCGCCACCCACGCGCCCAGCTTGCCCGCCGGCGGCTCGTATTGCAGGCGAACGACAATCTCGGTGCCGCCGCTCGGGCTGGGACGGAAGTGGACCGAGCCCGCGCTGGCGACCTCTGCGCCCGCGAGCGAACGCCATGCGATGAGCTCGGGACGCTTGTCGTTGATGATCTCGGCGTCCCACTCGACGCGACTGCCTGCAGGCCCTTGTGCCACCCAATGAGAACGCCCGTCGCTCGAGACGTCGACGCGTGCGAGATGCGACATGAACTTCGGCAGGTTCGAGAGTGTGCGCCAGAAGTCGTAGACCTCTTCACGTGGCGCGTGCACGATCACCGCCTCGGTTACGTGCACGCCGCGCGGTCCTCCAAGCGCCACGCGTGTATCGTCACGCGCGCGTTCGTGCGCTCGCGCCGCCTTGACCGGGCAGTACCCGATCAGTCCCCGAGCCACCAGCCCCGTGCCGATGGCAGCGCCGAGCGGGCGGGCACGCGTACGACGAGTTGCCGTCACGAGGAGGAGGCCCGCGGCGACTGACGCCACGCGCTCGAGAGTGCTGACGTTTCGACGCATCTTGCGCTCCAGCACTGGAAAATGTCCCGGCGCCGCGACGACCGCGAACGCCGGGTGAACTAATCACTCCCGCGATCCGATCGCTACTGCGGACAGCTCGCCGAGACCATCCGCACGGACGTGACGTTGAACGTGGATCCCGCGCTCATGCTGGAGGCCGCGGGGCTCGTGGCCTGACCCGGCTGGGTGCTGCCCGGCTGCGACGGCGTCGTGCTCGACGTCCCCGTCCCCGACGTGCTGCCCGTCGTGCCAGACGAAGAGGGCGAGGCTCCCGAGCCCATCGTTCCGGTGACCTCGACCTGGTGCCCCACATGATCGGCCAGCTGCACGCTGGACGAGCCCGCCATCAGCTGATACTCCTGCCCGGTCGTCGACGATGGTGAGCTCGGCGATCCAGTCGAGCTCGGAGTGCTGCTCGAGGTTGGCGAGCCCGAGGAGGGTGAGCTGCTGCTCGAGCCCGAGCCGGTGCTCTTCAGCACGAAGCCCGAGCCGCCCGTCCCGCTCGCACTACTGTCTGCTCGCTGCACGCAGCCCGTGATGGTCACGGGCGAGCCGTAGCTTGAGCTCGTCGACTGATCGCCGCTCGTCGTTGGGCTCGACGTCGACGGTGTCGACGGTGTCTGCGGCGACGCGGGCTGGGTCGTCGGAGGAGTCTGGGCGAACGCCATGCTCGCCGCGAGCACGACGCCGCTCGTCCATGCGCCAGTTCCGAATATCCGTGTTATCGACATAGGTCCTCCACCGTAATTTAGGTTCGACTGGTCGGCGAGACACGGGATCGCAACCCCAGCAGTCAGGCGACTCGCCGATCGGCCTGGTCGTCATTCTTCGGTGCAAGGCACGGGCCACGGCGAGCGCCCGGCGCATCTTTAGGCGCCCGGCCGCCGTCGCCGAAATGTCCGAGGAAGGGTAGCCGTTTGGAACAGGGTGGGAAGACCTGCGAGCTGCCGCAAAGCTCTTACGCTGAATCGCTGTTGGAAGCCTCTCCGCGGTGAAATCGATCTTCGCGCCGCCACAAGCGATACTTGCGCAGCTTGTTGTAGAGCGTCGGGCGGTGGATGCCGAGGATGTCCGCCGTGGCGCGTTTGTTCCAGCCCGTGAGCTCGAGCGTCTGAAGGATGGCGAGGCGTTCAACTTCCTCGAGCGTGCATCCGCGGGGGATGCCGCCGTTGGAGGGCGGTTTGACCTCGTGCGATCGGGGAAACGCGGGAAGATCGGACGCCCTGATTTCGGGTCCGCGAGCGAGGATGACGGCGCGCTCGATGGCGTGCTCGAGTTCACGCACGTTGCCGGGCCATGTGTGCTGTTCGAGGGCGCGTAGCGCGGCGGGCGCGATCCCCTCCAGACGCCGATGGTGGCGCGCCGCATACATTCGCAGGAACTCCGTCGCCAGCAAGGGCACATCTTCAAGCCTGTCGCGCAATGGCGGGACGGACAGGAGAATCGTGTTCAATCGAAAATAGAGATCTTCTCGAAGCCGGCCCTCGCGGACCGCCTGGTCGGGATCGACATTGGTCGCGCAGATCAGACGAAAATCGGTGCGCACCGTCTGGGTCGACCCGACGGGCCGGAACTCGTGCTCCTGAAGCACTCGCAGCAGTTTCGCCTGAAGCCGCGGGGGCATCTCGCCGATTTCATCCAGCAGGATCGATCCCTGGTGTGCCAGTTCGAAGAGTCCCTTGCGGTCCGACGCCGCGTCGGTGAAGGCGCCGCGGCTATGCCCGAAGAGCTCTGATTCCAGGAGTTCGGCTGGGATCGCGGCGCAGTTGACCTTCACGAACGGGGCCGCGCGGCGGTCGCTGAGATCGTGCACGGAGGCGGCGATCAGCTCCTTGCCCGTCCCGTTCTCGCCGACGATCAACACGTTCACTTTGGTCGGCGCGATCGTGCGGATCGTCTGAAAGAGGTGCCGCATCGCAGGCGCCCGCGTCTGCATCGGGCCGAGCTCTTCGAAGTCGTGGTCGTCGACGCTGGCCAGATCGACCTCGATCTCGGCCGCGCGCGTCACCCGCTCGACGACCTCGAGCAGGTGAGCCGGCGCGACGGGCTTTTCGATCAGCGTTGAGGCTCCGGCCGTGAACGCCTCCACGGTGCGCGATACCGTCGCTTCGCCGGAGACGATGACAATGGGAGTCGTCGGCGCGTGCGACTTCAGGCTGCGCAAGAGCGACACGCCCTCGACCTCCGGCATGACGAGATCGAGCAGAATGACGTTCGGGCGCCAAAGCTGACAGAGCAGCTCGGATGTCCGCGCGTCGTTGGCGGTACGTACGGCGTAGCCGCGACTCTCGAGAAACAGCTGCACCCACTCGGTGCTCTCCCGCTCATCGTCCACCGCCAACACGCGTGTTTGCTTCTGCGACATAGCACGTCATTGTTTCGCGAGCGAAGGAGAGCCTCAGCTTGCCGGCACCGCTGGGGCGCCGCCTCTTCGAGCGCGCTGCAAGTGATTAACACGAACGAGCCTGGCGCCCGAACGGCCGCGGCTCGAAGAGTTCCAGCGCACAGGGAGTGCAAGGCACGCTCCGGCACCGTCGAGCCGCGGGAGCCCCGCCCGGCCGCGACGTGTCGCGCCCAACCGGGGCTCGCGCCTTCGGCAGGTGCCTGGGCTTGACCAGTTCACCTGAGCGAAGAATGCGCAGATTGTGGTCTGCTTGCTGATGGTTCTCGGAAAAAGGCGGCGCGCTAGACGCTTGACCCCATCGCGGGTGGCTTTCTGTTGTGTCGGCTTCGCGAAGTCTGCGCCCGCTGGCCACCCTCGGGCATCGTAGGTTCTCAGCAGGTACGCTGACGTGGACCCATTCGCGCTGCTGGCCGATTCGCTCTCGTCGTCTAAGGCGTCGGGATCGTCATCCTCGTCGTCTTCCTCATCTTCATCGTCTTCGTCATCGTCGTCTTCAGCGTCGTCGTCTTCGTCTTCGCTCACTTCGTCGGGGTCGTCATCTCCAGCAGCAGCCAGCTGGAATTCCAAATCATCCTCGACGGAGGAGATGTCGAGTACGGCGAACACGGTGCTGGGCATCGTGAATTGATCGTCGGCGGTCGGTCGAACTCTGTTCATCGCGGCTCCTGTGTGTGGGGGGTCGTTCGCGCTCGGGAGGGGATTGCAAGACTACTGCCGGACCTCGGCTTGTGTGGCTTCTGTAATACCACCACCGGGCGATTCCGCCGCTCCAGCCTATCAGCGTACATCGAACTTGCGAGGCGCCCAAGAGGTGTGGCTTCGGACCTCGTGCGTAGCGGATCCCAACACTTCCTGCTGAGATTGGATGAGTGCAATTCAGCCGCGAAAGTGGGGGATGCGTGAAACCACCGTTTCAGGTGAACTGTACAGCTGAGTCCGTGGCAGGTATTCTGCTTTCTTCTTTCGCTTGCCCCAGCGCGCCTGCTGGAAGCAATGAGGGAGGCTTCCATGCTTCACACTCTGCAGCCCACAGTGGCGGATAGTCCGTCCAGTCTGAGTCTGGTGCGCATTCGTGCCGAATACCTGGAAATGCCGGGCCTCGCGCTGAGCCTTCCACAAGCCGCCCGCCTCTGGGGCGTCAACAGCGTTGTTGTCGAACCGCTGCTGCGGACGCTGGTCGAAAGCGGCTTCCTCTGGAAGACTGACGCCGGACAATACATTCGGCGCAGCGACTCGCCTGACGCCGCCCGCCGATTGCCTCCCGGAGTACGCGTCAGGGTGGGCAACCGGCCGTAGCGTACCCGCTATCTAGCGGCCGCGAAGCTCGGGCGGGGTAATCACGTCGTGGATGCGGTGCGCGAGGGCCACATGCTCGTCGCGGATCGCATCCGGCAGGCGCGCGCCCAGCGAATCGAGGAAGCGATCCTGCCCTTCAACGGCCTCGACCCACTCCGCAGGATCCACTTTGAGGAGCGTCGCGAGGGTCTCATCCGACACGTCGAGGCCCGTGCGATCGATGGCCTCGAGCGCCGGCACGAGCCCGATGGGCGTTTCGACGGCAGCGCCCCGTCCTTCACAGCGCTCGAGAATCCACTTCAGCACGCGTAGATTTTCGCCATATCCCGGCCACAGGAGCCGTCCGCGATCGTCGGTCCGGAACCAGTTCACGCGGAAGACTCGCGGCGGGCGTGGGAGGAGGCGCCCGACCTCGAGCCAGTGTGCGAAGTAATCTCCCATGTTGTAGCCGCAGAACGGCAGCATCGCCATCGGATCGCGACGCAGCACCCCGACGCGGCCTGTTGCGGCCGCCGTCGTTTCCGAAGACAAGGTGGCGCCCAGAAACGTGCCGTGCTGCCACGATCGCGCTTCGTAAACGAGCGGCACGCGGCGCTGCCTTCGAGCGCCGAACAGAATGGCGTCGATGGGGACGCCTTCGGGGTTGGCGAACTCGGGCGACAGCGTGGCGCATTCGGTCGCGGGTGTCGTGAAACGGCTGTTCGGATGCGCCGCCTTTTCCGGCGACGCCGGAGTCCACGGGCGGCCCTGCCAGTCGAGCGCGATCTCCGGAGGGGGATCGTCGTGTCCTTCCCACCACGGCGTGCCATCGGGGCGGAGCGCCACGTTGGTGTAGATCGTGTTCCGCCGAATCATGTCGAACGCCGTGGGGTTCGTTCGATGACTGGTGCCCGGCGCGACGCCGAAGAATCCCGCCTCGGGATTCACGCCCCACAGCCGGCCATTGGCGCCGGGTTGCAGCCACGCGATATCGTCGCCCACGGTCCACGCCTGCCACCCAGGCATTGACGGAGGGGGCATCAGCATGGCGAGATTCGTCTTCCCGCACGCCGACGGAAACGCGCCCGTGACGTAGTGCGTGCGCCCCGCGGGCGTGCGTAGGCCGAGGATCAGCATGTGCTCGGCGAGCCAGCCTTCCGATCGCGCGAGCCAGCTCGCGAGGCGCAGCGCCATGCACTTCTTTCCGAGCAGTGCATTTCCGCCGTATCCCGATCCGATCGACCAGACGGCATTCTTCTCCGTGAAGTGGACGATGAAGCGCCGGTCGGGGCTGAGATCTCCGAGCGAGTGGAGGCAGCGGGTGAATTCGCCCGACGGCGGCAGGTGCTCCAGCGCCACCTGACCCACGCGCGTCATGATGCGCATGTTCAGCACGACATAGCGGCTGTCGGTGATCTGGACACCCACTCGCGCGAACCGCGAATTGGGTGGCCCCATCAGGAACGGGACGACGAACAGCGTGCGGCCGGCCATGCAGCCGTGAAAGAGCGGCGAGAGCTTTGCCCTGGCATCGGCTGGCGATATCCAGTTGTTCGTGGGGCCGGCATCTTCGGGTCGGGCCGTGCTGATGAACGTGAGATGCTCGGTGCGCGCGACGTCATGCGGCGCGCTGCGATGCAGATAACACCCGGGCAGCTTGTCTTGATTGAGTGCCAGGAGCTCGCCCGTCGCCAGGCATTCGCGGATGAGGGTCTCGCGCTCCGCGTCGGAACCGTCGCAGTAGAGCACCCGGTCTGGTGTGGTCAGCCGACTGACTTCATCGACCCATTGCCGAATCGTCTCGTATCCGCCAGGCATCGTCAGCGTCAGCCCCCTGGCGTGATCGTATCGTAAAGCGTTTCGGAACTCACATGATGGCGGCCGCAACGGCGGCGACGCGGCGACACCGATCCGCCGTGCGCCTGCACGTATTTGCGACCTCGCGCATTCTGTCGTCTTCGAAACGCTCGCAATCCCGGGCCGCCCGGAGGCATGCGTCGGCGCCGAGGACGCACACCATCGCGTGCAGCGGGGAGTCCCGCATCACGAAATTGGCCGCCATGCGGCACAACTCGGCGCAATCGAGCAAGGCTCCAATCTGCCCTTCATCCCCATGCCCTTGCATGCGCAGGCGTGCCGATGTCTCCATGCAGACGTCGTGACACGCTGTACACGCCTCGATACACGCCTTCGCATCGTTGCTCAGCTCCTGTGGCACGTCGTTCCTCCGGGCGAGGCCGACAGCAACGAGCATGCCGGATCGACGCGCCGATGAGCTGCGTCGTGGCACGGAGATTGATGCCCACCGAAGCATGAGCGCACATTCAGGGAGCGCGTTCGCGATGGCCGCAGCCTGGGTCGTCTCAGTGGTGCTGCTGTCCGCAGCGGGCGCCACTCAGCCGCCCGTCAACCCGAAGGCGGCGGCGATGAAGGCATTTCGCGACCGCGCCGACGCTTACCTTTCGATTCACAAGAAGGTCGCCGATTCCCTGCCGCCGCTCAAGGAGACCAGCGACCCGCAGAAAATCGCCGCGCGCGAGAAGCTCCTGGGCGAAGGCATTCGCGGCGCGCGGCGCGGCGCGCGGCCCGGAGACATCTTCGGTGAGATTGCGCCGCTCATCGTGAAGACCATACGCGCCGACCTCCGGCACCGCACCGCGACTGACCGCAAAGCGCTCTTCTCGGAGATGCCGTCGCCGTTGCCGCCGCTGAAAGTCAACGACATCTATCCCAGCACAGTTCCTCTAGGGACATTCCCGGCGTCGCTGTTGCAAACGCTGCCGCCTCTTCCAGACGGCCTCGAGTATCGCTTTTACGGGCATCATCTCATCCTGCGCGATGTGAAGGCGAACATCGTCGCCGACATGCGGCGCAACGTCATTCCCTCGTGAGCAGACCATGGCACCGCATCGTGTCGCTCCTATCCTGACGCTCTGTTCCTTCATCTCCCTGGCCGCCGCGGAATTGGCGGTGCGGCCCCCCACCGACGCGGGCTCGACGCGGTTTGCGGTGATCGGTGACACCGGGACGGGCGACAAATATCAGAACCACGTCGCGCAGATCCTGGTGAAGAGTCGCGAGGTGTTCCCGTACGGATTCGTGATCATGATGGGCGACAACCTGTATGGCTCGGAGCGCCCGCAGGATTACGCGAACAAGTTCGAGAAGCCATACCAGCCCCTGCTCGATGCCGATGTGACGTTCCACGCGGCACTCGGCAACCACGACGATCCGAACCAGCGCTTGTACAAGCCGTTCAACATGAACGGCGAGCGGTACTACACTTTCTCGAAGGGCCCCATCAGGTTCTTCGTCCTCGACAGCAACTACATGGACGTCACCCAGGTCACCTGGCTCGAGCGCGAGCTCCAGAACGCCACCGAGCCCTGGAAGATGGCGTACTTTCACCACCCTCTGTACTCGTCTGGCGAGCGGCACGGTTCAGAAGTGGATCTGCGGCAGCAGCTCGAGCCACGGTTCCTGAAGTACGGCGTTGATGTCGTCTTTGCGGGACACGAGCACTTCTACGAGCGGATCAAGCCGCAGCGGGGGATCCACTACTTCACGTGTGGCGGCGGGGCGAAGCTGCGGGAAGGGGATGTGAACCGCGGTCCACTCACCGCAGCGGCCTTCGATGCGGATCGTTCCTTCATGCTCGTCGAGGTTGTGGGGGACGTCTTTCAGTTTCAAACGATCTCGCGGACAGGAGCTCGGGTCGACGAGGGCACGCTAACGCGCCGGCCCGACCCCCGGCCCGAACCCAAGCGTCCGTCGCAGGCACAGCCTCCCGGCGCCAACTGACGGTTCGGCCATTTTTTGGCACTGGGAACGAACTACAGGGGTGTAGGCAAGGCAGACAGCCTCGTCCACGCCGACGACAACCGTCGGGCGTATAATGATGAGGTTGGCACCGATCCCCAACACGGCGCACAACTTGCAAACTGGCCCAGCCATGAGAGCGGCCCGCCTCGTCCTGCTCGTCGCCGTCGGCCTCGTGTCGTGCGCCCCTCCAGTGAAGCGGATCCCACCGCCCGCAGGCGCCAGTGTCGAATTCTGGCGAGAGCCGACGGGACGCGATCAACTGTTCTACGGCGCCGGCGGCCGCGACGGCGCACCGGAGCCCGACGCCACCTACACGCTGCTCAAGCGTGACACAGGCGGCTTCAGCACGTCCGTCGACATTCGCGACAAGGCGGGCAGAAAGTGGAGCGCCAAGATTGGACCGGAAGCGGCCACGGAAGTCGTGGCGTCGAGAATCGTCTGGGCCATGGGCTATCCGCAGCCCCCGTCGTACTACGTGCCGCACCTCGCCGTGAAGGAGAAGGGCGGCGTGCGCGACGAAGGCGCCGCCCGGATGCGTCCGGATCTCGAATGGCTCGACAACCGCGGCATCTGGTCGTGGAATGAGAACCCGTTCGTCGACAGCGAGCCGTACCGCGGGTTGCTCGTGCTGATGATGGTGCTGAACAGCTCGGACCTCAAAGACGACAACAACGCGCTCTACCTCGCGCGACGCGGTGGGACGCGTCCGGTCCTTTGGTACACCGTCAAGGACCTGGGGGCGTCGCTCGGCGACACGGGCCGCTTCAGTCCGAAGCGCGGGGACATCGACGAGTTCGAGCGGCACGGCTTCATCGAGGGACGATCCGGCCCCTACGTCGAATTCGTATTCAAAGGCCGCCACCAGCACCTGCTCGAGCGGCTTCTGCCAGCCGACGTCCGGTGGACCTGCAGGCGTCTGGCGCAGCTCACCGATACGCAATGGCGCGATGCGTTTCGCGCGGGCGGCTTCAGCGGGGAAATGACCGCACGATACGTGCGCAAGATCAAGGACAAGATCCGCGACGGTCTCGCGCTCGAACGGGTCAGGGCTGCCTCATGAGGCCTCGCCGACGGGCACTATGGGCTCTCTCTGCGGCGTTCGGAGCGTCCGTGCTGGTGCTTGTGATCGCCAACGCCGCGCTTGCCGCCCAGGCGCTGCCGAGCGGAGTGCCCGACGTCATGCAGTCCGAGCGCGAATCGCTCTTCGAGGCGGTGGTCCGACTGCCGCTCGCAGCGGTCCTTGGCGCCGCGCTCGCGATGCGTCCACGCCGGGCGGGCACGCCGCCGCGACGCCCTGCGGTCGTTCAGACGCAGGTGATTCTCGCGGTCGTCGGCGCGCTGGTGATGATCGTCGTCGGCGCCAGCCTTGCGCGTGCCTTCGGCGTCGTGGGCATCGCAGGTCTCGTGCGATATCGAGCGAAGATCGAGGATCCGAAGGATGCAGGTGTGATGCTCGCCGCGCTCGGCGTCGGCCTCGCCGCTGGCGTCGGGCTGTACTGGCTGGCGCCATTCGCGACAGTGTTCCTGCTGGTCCTGCTGTACATCCTCGAGTCGAATGAACCCGAGGCGACCGCTCGCTTCCTGCTGAAGGTGACCACGCCCGACCCCGGGCGCATCAGGAGAAGCGTGCAGGCCGCGCTTCGGCGCCAGCACCTCGAATACGAGTTGCGCAGTTGGGGGGCGGGCGAGCTGCACTATGCGGTCAACGTGCCGCTGGGACAGAAGCACGATGAGGTCTCGAACGCGATCGTCGGCCTCGGCAAGGACGTCGGCGTCGACTGGGAAGAAATGAAGGACAAGAAGTGAGTAACCGGACGTGAACCTCATCGTGCTTCCGGAAGACGGCCTGAGCCCGATTGTCGCCGCCATCAAACGGGCGCGCTCGACGATCGATACGACGATCTTCCGGCTCGACCGCCCGGAGATTGAAAAGGCGCTCGCTGCCGCCGTCGGCCGCGGTGTCCATGTCCGCGCGCTCGTCGCGCACACCAATCGGGGCGGCGAGAAGCGGCTGCGGAAGCTGGAACAGTCCCTGCTCGCCGCGGGCGTGACCACCTGTAGGACCGGCGACGACCTCGCCCGCTACCACGGCAAGATGCTCATCGTCGACGGGCGCACGCTGTTCGTCATGCTCTTCAACTACACCGCGCTCGATCTCAAGAGCCGCAGCTTCGCGATAGCCACGAGGCAGCGCTCCCTTGTCACCGAAGCGACGCGCCTGTTCGAAGCCGACGTCGCACGGCAGCCTTATACGACCAGCACCCCCGGGCTCGTCGTCAGCCCCGAGACCGCACGCAAGCAGCTCGGCGACTTCCTGAGTAAAGCGAAGAAAGAGTTGTTGATTTACGATCCCAAGGTGAGTGACGGCCCCATGGCGCGGCTGCTCGAGGAACGCGTCAAGAAAGGCGTCGACGTCCGCATCATCGGGAGCCTGGGTGGGAAAGCCAAGCAGCTCCGCGCCGAAAGGTTGAAGGGGCTTCGGTTGCACGGCCGCTGCATCATCCGCGACGGCCGGCAAGCGTTTCTCGGCAGCCAAAGCTTGCGGAGCCTCGAGCTCGATTCGCGGCGGGAAGTGGGCCTCATCGTTCGCGAGGCGCGCATTGTTAAGAAACTGCGCGACGTATTCGAGCAAGACTGGGCGACGACCTCGTTAGCCAAGGACGCCGCGCGCGAATCGCAAGAGGACGAGCTGGAAGCCGTCGGCGCTTAGCACCAGAAAGGACGACGGTGCGGAAGAGATTGCCGACCGATGACCGATGGCGGGTCGTTTGCTTTCTCACCTTTCTGGAGGAGCCGCTGTGAAGTACATCAACCTCTACCTGTTCGGGTACGTGGTGCTGCTCGTCGGCGGGGCACTGGCATTGTGGTACGCAGGCGTGTTGCAGGCCATCGCGCCGGCGTGGATCGGTATCGCGCTGGTGATTGCCATCGGGCTCGGCATCATGCTCTCGGTGTCGGCCGGCAAGCCTCCCACCGTGTCTTCGTAGACTCAAAGGAGTACGACACATGACATGTAACGAAGTGATGACTCCCGCGCCGGTGACCTCCAGGCCCGACGATGCGGTGATTGATGCGGCTCGCCTGATGCGCAGTTACGACGTGGGCGCGCTGCCGGTCGTTCGCGACGAACACAACCCGGTGCTCATAGGCGTCATCACCGATCGTGATATCGCGATCCGTGTCGTGGCCGACGGGCGCGATCCTGGCACCACTCAGGTGCGCGACGTGATGTCCTCCGAGGTGATCTGTTGCAGGACCAACGATCTCTATCAGGAGGCGCTTCAGACGATGGGCAAGCACCAGTTGCGGCGGATGCCCGTGGTCGACGAGAACCGACGCGTGGTCGGCATCATCGCGCAAGCCGACGTGGCCACACGGATCGCCCAGCCCACGACCACGGGGGCATTGGTGGAAGCCATCTCCAAGAACGACGCGGCGCCAGCGTAGCGAGTGCAGGGCAGCGCACACAGCCAGCACGTTCAGACCAGTGTTCGCTCGTGTCGAGCTGTGGAGGCGGGGCCTCTAGGCCCGCGAGCGCCGCCAGGACGGAATCCCGGCTAGGTGCGCTTGCCCTTGGTTGCCCGCAGCTTGAGGGTGTGGCGCACCTCCGCCTCTTCGATCGAATGAGACTGCGTGAGGCGCGCATCGGACTTGGCCATGTTCGACAACTGGCCATAATACCGGTGTAACGTGTCCAGCTCTTCTTCCGACAGATCCTCGACGTCGATCAGCCGATTGCTTGCGCCCTCCATGGCCGCGACGAGCTCGTTCAGCTTCATCTGAATGGCCCGGGCGTCCTTGTTCTGCGCGCGCTGAATGAGGAACACCATCAGGAACGTGACAATGGTCGTGCCCGTGTTGATCACGAGCTGCCAGGTGTTCGAGAACGCGAAGAGTGGCCCGGTGGCGGCCCACACCACGATGACGCCGCACGCCATGGCAAACGCGACACTGCCGCCCGTCCAGCGGGCAACGAGGCTCGAAAAGCGCTCCAGCGCCAGGTGGGCAGAACGAGGGGTTTGTCGGGACATCGCGGCTACTCCCGATGGTCTATTTCCACTCGATGATGACGGCATCGTACGAGCGGTCGCCGGTATTCTCGATCGAGTGGCTGGACCGCGCGTCGAGCCAGGCAAAAGCGCCTGGCGCTCGCGCCGCGCCGGAGATCGATCCGCCGGAGACCTCAACGTGCAGAAGGGGGCGCGTGTGCGCGTGCGCGGTGATGGATTCACCCGGGCGAAGGCTGACACGTGAGATTCGCACCTGGTCGTTTTCGAGCACAAGCGTTTCGCCGGCGATTGGCGCTCGATCCCCATCCCCACCTGCGTGCAACCAGCGCGCCAGAATTTCCGCGTCGATGAAGCGAAGCGGTGTGGTGCCGATATTCGCGCTCTGATGGGTGTACGCCGCTTTGGCGAACCACACGGCTCCGGTGACGAGCGTCGTTTCCGAGGTCGCCCCGGCGATGACCCGCGTCCGCATTGTCCCGCCGGTAATGACGACGGGCACGTTATCGCGATCGTGCCTGTGAAAGAGCGTCGTATCACCAACGGGCAATACCGCGTCGATGACCCTCACGTATTCGTTCGCGAAAACGACCTTGTGCCGGGGCTCTTCGCTGACTGGTACCGAGGAAGACTGAACAGTGGTCGCGAGGAAGAGCGCGAAGGAAGCAGCGAAACGCGCGCACGTGAGCACTGGTGCAAATTGTAGCCTACCGGCTATCCGGGGAATCCGGCCGCGGCCCTCACGCTCGACAGCCTGTTTGACGATAGATCCACGGATGTGTCCGAGAACTGCCGGTCCGGCGCCTGACGACGACCGGCGCGTCCGCCTGGAGCGCGTGCTCGCGCTGATGCGTCTCAGCCTGGGGCTCCTGGCAATGATCGTCGTGCAGATCGACCCCCCGGCCGGCATGGAGCTCTATGCGGCCAACGGGCTGATCCGCCTGTACATCGCGTATGCGTCCCTGGCTGCGGTGTCGGTCGTCGTTCCGGCGGTGGCGTTGCGGCCCCTCGGCGTCGCGCTGCAGGCCCTGGACGTCGTCTGGGCCCTCGTAATCAGCGGGGCCACCGAGGGCCCCGCCGACACTTTCTTCGTATTTTTCGTGTTCGTGGCCGTCAGCGCGGCCTATCGCTGGGGCCTCCGGGAGACCCTGGCGACGGGTCTCATCACCGCTGCGCTCCTGATCGTCGAGACCGTGGTGTCCCTGCCCGGGCCGCTCCGAGGCTGGCACGCGCCTCCCGTGAGTCATCTGGTGAGCCGGTGCGGGTTTGCGATCGCGCTCGCCTGGCTCATTGGCTACCTTGCCCAGGAGCAGAAGCGCGCGCGACAAGAGGCAGCGTCAGTCGGACGCATCGTGGCCACCCTCAATGCCGGGCATGGCCTGCGTGCCGTGATGCAGCGGCTGCTCGAGGAACTGCTGGCGGCATTCGAGGCGCGTCGTGCGGTCCTGGTGTTCCACGAACAGACGTCAGGGAATCTGTATGCGTGGGAGCTCTCACGCGCCGGCGGCTCGGTACAACCCGTCGCGGTCGCGCCATCGGACCGCGAGCGTTGGAACTTTCCGTGGCCAGCGGTCTCGCCTGTGTGTCTTGTCTCGGGTCGGCCGCTCGACGTGCGCGTCAGCGGTGCGGTCAGCCGGCCGTTGCCACGAGAGGCGCAGGAACACCTTTGCAATCACCTCGTACAGGCGCGTCACGTGCTAATCGGGTACACCGGTATCGGTGGGGAGTGGACAGGCCGCCTGTTTCTCTACGATTCTGCGACAGCGCATCGTGAACGCACAAAGAAATGGCTCGCAGGCCTGCTCCCACAGCTCGCGCCCGGGCTGTACAGCCAGTACCTGCTTGGACGGCTCCGCTCGAAGGCGACCGCGATGGAGCGATCGAGAATTGCCCGCGAGCTTCACGACGGTATTATCCAGTCGCTCGTTGGCCTGGAGATGCAGGTGGGTGCGCTCCGTCGGCGACCGGGCGCGCAAGACGACTCCGTCGCGGCCGAGCTCGCCGACATTCAGGGCAAGCTTCACAGCGAAGCCGTGAACGCACGGGAGCTGATGCAGCAGGTTCGGCCCGTGGAGGCTGATTTGGGCGACCTGCCCGGACAGCTCGCCTCGGTAGCCGAACGGTTTCGGCGAGACACGGGGATCGACACGCGGTTCCAGTGCGAATTGGACGACGTACGTATCGCCCCCCGCCTGGCGCGAGAACTCGTGCGAATCGCGCAGGAAGCGCTCGTCAACATCCGCAAGCACAGTCGCGCCCGGCATGTCGTCCTCCGATTCGCCATGACCGAGACGCACTGGGCGATCACCATCGACGATGATGGCGATGGATTCGATTTCGGAGGCCGTCACTCGCTGGATGACCTCGACACGGCACGCCGAGGACCCCTCGTCATCAAAGAGCGTGTGCGGGTGATCGGTGGAATGCTGACGTTGGACTCGTCACCCGGCCGAGGCAGTCGCCTGGAAGTCGCCGTCCCACGGAGTTCGCGATGAGCAATCGTCCCGCAGTCCGCATCGTCATCGCCGACGATCACACGATCTTTCGTGAGGGCCTTCGGAAGCTGCTCGAGTCGGAACCAGGGATCACCATCGTCGGTGAAGCCTCAGAGCCTGGCCATGCGATAGCTCTCGTCCGGCAGCACAAGCCAGACGTGCTGCTGCTCGATCTGTTGATGCCGAACGGTGGCGGACTCGCGGCCCTGCGCGAGCTTGCCCGTGAACCGGAGCCGGCCACTCGCGCCATCATGTTGACGGCGGCGATTGATCGCGGCGAGCAAATGATCGCGGTGCAGCTGGGCGTCCGCGGCATCGTGACGAAGGAATCGGCGACGGCGATGCTCGTCGAGTGCATCCGCTGCGTGATGGCGGGGCAGTATTGGCTGGGCCACGAGACCGTCAGCGATCTGGTCAACGCTGTTGTCCTCCGTCCGGCGGACCACGGTCCCTCGAAGGCCTTACTGACTCCGCGCGAGCTGGACATCGTCGGCGCCATCGTCGACGGCGCGAGCAATCGCGAAATCGCCGAGCAGTTCGGCGTGAGTCCACAGACCGTGAAGAATCATTTGAGCAGCATCTTCGACAAACTGGGTGTATCGAATCGTCTGGAGTTGGCGCTGTACGCGGTGAACCACCAGATTCTCGCCAGCCGGTCAGGATTGCACTGAGTTGTCGTTCGATCGACCTGCCTTGTAGCCAAATCGATACGCTCCGGGTACTACCTCCCGCCCTCGTAGTCCTGGTACCTCCGTCCCATTGTTGGGCTTGCTAAGCTCAACCATACTTATTCGACCCGCCAACGGCATGACGCCGCCGGCAGGCCGCCGCCCACCCCCAAGGACGGTGCTCGCGTCACCCACGTGACGTGAACGACGAATCAACCCGCGGCGGGCTTGGACGGCAGCCGCGACCCTTCGGACAAGTTTGAGCACGCTGGCGGCGGCTCGAGGAGCTTATGAAATCGCGACTGACCCTTCCGGTGCTCGTTGTCCTGGCGATCGCGGCGTTCGGCCTCTGGTTGCAGGGCGCCGTGCCCGACGTTCCCACCGGTCAATGGTTGGCTGGCCCAAGCGTCGCGCAGCCACGTGAAGGGGCAGTGTCAGTCGCGCTCGACGACGGGCGCGTACTGTTGATTGGCGGGCGCACGGCGGGCGGCCCGGTCGCGACCGTGGAAGTTGTGGATGAGAACGGGTCCATCAGCCTGGCATCGCCGATGGCGCTGGCGCGCGTGGGTCACACCGCCGTACGGCTGTCGGATGGCAGCGTGCTGGTGGCCGGTGGCTCCACCGTAGTCGCGACCGAGCAGGGTACCGCAGAGGTGCCCACCGCGTCGGCCGAAATCTTCGCGCCCGCAGCGAACGTGTGGTTTCCGGCGAATCCGCTCAATGCGGCGCGCACGGGCCACACGGCGACGGCGCTGGCGGACGGACGTGTTCTCGTGGCCGGCGGCACGGGCGAGCAAGGCGCTCTCGACTCGATGGAAGTGTTCGAGCCGTTAGAGATGGCCTTCCGTGTCGCCGGTCTCCTATCGAGCGCGCGTGCAGAGCACGCGGCGGCGCTCGCCGGCAAAACACAAGTGATTGTGGTCGGTGGCCGAAACGCCGACGGCGTGTTGAACACTGCGGACCTCGTGGACGTGGAATCCGGCACCGTTTCGCAGGTCACCCTGACCATGCCACGCGCCGGCGCGTCGGCCACGACACTGCTCGATGGGACAGTGCTCGTCGCCGGAGGCACGGACGGCGCCAACGAGCTGGCCTCGGCCGAAATCATCGACGCCAGGTCGGGCACGACCACCGGAGTGGCGTCGATGGCGCAGCCGCGCCGCGATCACCAGGCCATTCGGCTCGACCGGAACAACACGGTGCTCATCGTGGGCGGCACCAGCAACGGCGCCGTTGCCAGCACCGCCGAACAGTATGTCCCCTGGACGGAGCAGTTTCTGGTCACCGGCTCCCCAGCCGCAGCCCGCACAGCCACGGCGCTCTCGAACTTGAGCACGGAGGGCGTCGCGTTGCTGGCGGCCGGCAAGGCGGGCAATGGGGCACCGGTCGCAGCGACCGAATCGTACGGGTTCGCGACGGTGAAGACCGACAAGGGCGACTACGCGCCGGGCGAATTTGTCACGATCACGGGCAGCGGCTGGCAACCAGGTGAGACGGTAAACCTGGTGCTGCACGAAGTGAACACGGGCGCGCCCGACATGCCGCTGATCGCGACGGCCGATGCGCAGGGGAACATTTTCAACGACGTGTTCGCGCCGAACGAGCAGGACGACGGCGTGCGCTTCTATTTGACAGCGACAGGTGCGGGTTCGACGGCGCAGATGACGTTCACGGATGCCAAGCCGAATGCCATTACTGTGGGATTGCAGAGTCCGAGCCCGATCGCCCCTGGCGGTTCTTCCACGTTTGCGATCACTGTGGGCTTCAACGGTAACGCCCAGTCCTGCACTGCGAGTCTGAGTGTCTCCACAGTGCTGCCATCGGGAGCTGTTGCCTCATTCAGCCCCTCTTCTGTTACCAGCACCGGGGCCAATCAAACGTCAACGCTCACCATCACTACGACAGGTGCAACTCCTCCTGGGTTAACGTCATTCACCGTACGGGCAGCCGGCGTCACCAGCCCTGCTTGCAATGCGGATATTGCGACAGGCTCAGGCAGTCTGCTCGTGGTGGAGCCAACGACAACGACGCTAGGCTCTGCGCCGAATCCGTCCGCATTCGGCCAAAGCGTCACGCTGACGGCAACGGTCACTCAGACGGTCGGTCCCACAACCCCGAACGCAGGCAACGTCACCTTCAAGGATGGCGCAACGACCCTGGGATTGGTGGCGGTGAACGCGTCGGGCGTCGCAACTCTGTCAACGTCCGCGTTGACGGTTGCAGGCAATCCTCACAACCTCACGGCGTCGTACGCTGGAGCCACTGCTTTCGGTGCCAGCAGTTCGAACACGGTGTCGCAGGTGGTGAACAAGGCCAGCACCACCACCACCGTCGCGCGCACAGCCGGGCCGAACCCCTCGGTCTTTGGCCAGTCACTCACGTTTACCGCGACCGTGACGCCTGTCGCCCCAGGCGGCGGCACACGAACCGGCATCGTGACCTTCATGGATGGCGCCGCCACGATCGGGACGGGCGCGGTAAATGCATCCGGGGTGGCCACGCTCACGACGACCACGTTTGCCGTTGGCGCGCACTCGATTACCGCGGTTTACGGCGGAGACGGCAATTTCACGTCCAGCACGTCTTCCGCGTTGTCGCACACGGTGAACCAGGCCGGCACGACCACGACGATCACGAGCGATCTTCCCGACCCGTCTGTTGTGGGCCAGCCAGTGACCGTGAATTTTACGGTCGTTTCCGGCGGCGGCACCCCCACCGGCAACGTGACTGTCACGGTCAACGACGCCAGCGGGAACACCTGCTCAGGAACCGTAGCTGCGGGCACGTGCTCTCTGACCCTTACCGCGGCGGGGTCGAAGACGCTGACCGCCACCTATGCCAGCGACACGAACTTCACGGGCAGCGCGTCATCGGGCACGCCCCACGCGGTCAACAAGGCCAACACGACGACCACTGTCACCAGTGACCTGCCCGACCCGTCCCTCGTCGGCGAATCGGTGACGGTGAACTACACGGTGACCGCGACTGCGCCTGGTGCCGGGACGCCGACGGGGAACGTCACCGTGAGCGCCGGTGCCGACAATTGCACGGGAACCGTGGCTGCGGGGACGTGCGACATCACCTTTGCTTCCTCGGGTGCCAAGACGCTGACGGCAAATTTCTCCGGCGACCCGAACTACAACACCAGCACGTCGGCGGGCGTGGCGCACACTGTGAACCAGGTTCCGTCGATCACCAGCGCGAGCAGCACGACGTTCACGGTGGGGGCCGCGGGCTCATTCACGGTCACGGCAACTGGGTTCCCGGCACCTACATTCGGCGCGACCGGCGCGCTCCCGAGCGGTGTGACGTTCAACACGACTACCGGCGTGCTCAGCGGAACGCCGGGACCCAACACGGGCGGCGCGTACCCCGTTACCATCACCGCCTCCAACGGAGTGCTGCCGAACGCCTCGCAGAGCTTCACCCTGACGGTCAATCAGGCTCCGTCAATCACGAGCGCGAACAGCACGTCCTTTGTGGTGAACACCGTTGGGTCGTTCACGGTGACGGCCACCGGCTTCCCGGTACCGACGTTGAGCCAGAGCGGTCCGCTGCCAGCCGGAGTGACGTTCGCTCCAGGAACCGGCCTGCTCAGTGGCACCCCGACCGTAAGCGGCAGTTTCCCGATCAATTTCACGGCCAGCAACGGCGTTGGCAGCAATGCGACGCAGAGCTTCACGTTGACGGTGGGCCAGCCGCCGACCATCACAAGCGCGGACAACACCTCGTTCACGGTGAACACGGCGGCTTCGTTCACGGTGACGGCGACCGGCTTCCCGGCGCCGACCTTCACCAACACCGGTACGCTCCCAACCGGAGTGACCCTCAGTTCCGCCGGCGTGCTGAGCGGCACGCCAGCACTCGGGGCGGTCGGCACCTATCCAATCGCGATTACGGCCGCCAACGGCGTTGGCAGCAACGCAACGCAGAACTTCACGCTGACCGTGAACAAGGGGACCGTCACGTTCAGCAGTCTCAGCACGTCGAGCGTGATCACCTACGGAACGCCCACCATCTCGGTGTCGGGCAGGATCGACGGGGCGACGATGCTCCCGGGAACGGTAACCGTCACCATGGACGGCGTCTCGGCCGGGCCGCTGTCGCTCGGTGGTAACCCGAACAACTTCAATGGCACGCTGAGCACGGCGGCCATCGCGGCCTCCGCGGTTCCGTACATCATTACCTACACGTACTCCGGCGACGCGAACTTCAACGGCACGACTGACACGAGCACCTCGCTGACAGTGAACAAGGCGACGCCGGCTGTGGCAGTGAGCTTCGGGGCGAGCCCCATCGCATATGACGGCGCGAGTCACGCGGCGACAGTGACGGTGACCGGCGTCAGCGGCCCACTGACGGTGCCGGCCAACGGGACGACAGCGATCGCGTATCTGAAGAGTGGGTCGCCCAGCGGCACGCCCACGGATGCGGGGAGCTACACGGCGTCGGCAACATTTGCGTCGACGAATCCAAACTACAACGATGCCAGTTCGACCGTGAACGCGACGCTGACGATCAACAAGGCGACGCCGACAGTGGCGGTGAGCTTCGTGGCGAGCCCCATCCCGTACGACGGCGCGAGTCACGCGGCGACGGTGACGGTCACCGGCGTCAGCGGGCCGCTGGCGGTGCCAGGCGACGGGACGACAGCGATTACATACCTGAAGAGCGGGTCGCCGAGCGGTACCCCCACGGATGCCGGGAGCTACACCGCGTCGGCGACCTTTACGGCAACGAACGTGAACTACAACGACGCGAGCTCGTCGGTGAGTGCTGCGCTGACGATCGACAAGGCGTCGAGCACGACCATCGTCACATTTGCCGATGGGCCGACGACCAGCTATTCGGGCGACCCGCATCCGGCGACGGCGACGGTGACGGGCGCGGGCGGCCTGAACGAGTCGGTGGCCGTGACCTACACGCCGGGCCCGGCGGCGCCGGTGAATGCGGGCAGCTATTCAGCGGACGCCATCTTCGCGGGCGACGCCAACCACGACCCGAGCACGGGCTCGGCCGCGTTGACCGTGACCAAAGTCGACCCGACGGTGACGGCGACGGGAAATACCTGCACGTATGACGGGAATCCCTGCGCGGGAAGCGGCACGGCGACGGGGGTGAAGGGCGAGAGTCTGACCCCGGTGAATGTAGCCTACAAGGACGGCGTGGGCACTTTGCTGACCAGCGCGCCAGTGAATGCGGGGACCTACTCGGTGGCGGCGCGGTTCGTTGGCGACACCAACTACAACGGGAAACAGAGTGCGTCAGCCACGCTGACGATCAACAAGGCGTCGAGCACGACGACGGTGACGTTTGCGGATGGACCGACGACGCCGTACACGGGCGACCCGCATCCGGCGACGGCGACGGTGACGGGCGCAGGCGGGTTGAGCGAGTCCGTACCCGTGACCTACACGCCGGGCCCGGGGGCGCCGGTGAACGCGGGCAGCTATTCAGCGGACGCCAGCTTCGCGGGCGACGCCAACCACGACCCGAGCACGGGCTCGGCCGCGTTGACCGTGACCAAAGTCGACCCGACGGTGACGGCGACGGGAAATACCTGCACGTATGACGGGAATCCCTGCGCGGGAAGCGGCACGGCGACGGGGGTCAAGGGCGAGAGCCTGACCCCGGTGAATGTAGCCTACAAGGACGGCGTGGGCACTTTGCTGACCAGCGCGCCGGTGAATGCGGGGACCTACTCGGTGGCGGCGCGGTTCGCCGGCGACACCAACTACAACGGGAAGCAGAGTGCGTCAGCCACGCTGACGATCAACAAGGCGTCGAGCACGACGACCGTCACGTTTGCGGATGGACCGACGACGCCGTACACGGGCGACCCGCATCCGGCGACGGCGACGGTGACGGGCGCAGGCGGGTTGAGCGAGTCGGTGGCCGTGACCTACACGCCGGGCCCGGGGGCGCCGGCGAACGCGGGCAGCTATTCAGCGGACGCCAGCTTCGCGGGCGACGCCAACCACGACCCGAGCACGGGCTCGGCCGCGTTGACCGTGACCAAAGTCGACCCGACGGTGACGGCGACGGGAAATACCTGCACATATGACGGGAATTCCTGCGCGGGAAGCGGCACGGCGACGGGGGTGAAGGGCGAGAGTCTGACCCCGGTGAATGTAGCCTACAAGGACGGCGTGGGCACTTTGCTGACCAGCGCGCCAGTGAATGCGGGGACCTACTCGGTGGCGGGGCGGTTCGCCGGCGACACCAACTACAACGGGAAGCAGAGTGCGTCAGCCACGCTGACGATCAACAAGGCGTCGAGCACGACGACGGTGACGTTTGCGGATGGACCGACGACGCCGTACACGGGCGACCCGCATCCGGCGACGGCGACGGTGACGGGCGCAGGCGGGCTGAACGAATCGGTGGCCGTGACCTACACGCCGGGCCCGGGGGCGCCGGTGAACGCGGGCAGCTATTCAGCGGATGCCAGCTTCGCGGGCGACGCCAATCATGAAGCGAGCAGCGGCTCGACTTCATTGACGATTGCGAAGGCCGACACGACAACGACGATTGCGTCCGACACGCCGGACCCATCGGTGCCTGGACAGTCTGTGATGATCAGCTATGCGGTAGCGCCAATCGCTCCCGGCGCTGGCACGCCGACGGGCAGTATCATCATCAACAGCGGAGCCGATAGCTGCACAGCAATCGTTGCCGCCGGCCAGTGCTCGATCACTTTCACCACGGCCGGACCTCACCCGTTGACGGCAAGCTACGCCGGTGATTCGAACTTCAACGGTTCGACGTCGGCGTCCGAGCCGCATACGGTCAACAAGGCAAACACGACCGCCGCGATTACCAGCGACACGCCGGATCCGTCGGTGGTGGGGCAGGGCGTCGTGGTGAATTTCAACGTGACGGTCAATGCACCAGGTGCAGGTAGCCCGACCGGCAACGTGACGGTGAGCGATGGCACGGACAGCTGCATCGGCACGGTAGCGGCCGGAACCTGCATGGTGACCTTTACGACTGCCGGAGCCAAGTCCCTGACGGCGACGTACTCTGGCGACAGCAACTTCAACGGCAACACGTCGAGCCCGGTGACGCCCCATCAAGTCAACAAGGCGGACACGATCGCAGGCATCACCAGCGATACGCCGGACCCGTCGCTGGTTGGTGAGATCGTGACGATCAAATACAACGTTGCGGTGACGGCACCTGGAGCGGGTACGCCGGCAGGGAATGTCACCGTGTCGGACGGCACGCAGAGCTGCACGGGTACGGTCGCCGCCGGCCAGTGCACGATTGCGTTCAGCACCGCAGGGGCGCATCCAGTGACGGCGACGTACGCCGGTGACGCGAATTTCAACGACTCGGTGTCCGCTGCGGAGCCGCACCAGGTCAACAAGGCGAACACCACGTCCACGGTCACCAGCGATACCCCAGATCCGTCGGTGACGGGGCAGCCAGTGACTATCAGCTACACGGTCGCCGTCAACGCGCCGGGCGCCGGCACGGCAACCGGCAACGTCACCATCAGTGATGGCACGCAGAGTTGCACCGATACCGTCGCTGCCGGCAGCTGCTCAATCACCTTCACGTCTGCTGGTCCAAGGACGCTCGTGGCGACCTACGCTGGTGACAGCAACTTCAACGGCAGCACGTCGGTGAGTGCTGCGCACGCGGTGAACAAGGCCAACACCCAGACGGCCGTCACCTCATCGCCGAATCCCTCGCTGCTCAACCAGCCGGTGACGTTCACCGCCACGGTCACGGCAGTCGCTCCAGGAGCGGGGACGCGCACCGGGACGGTGACGTTCAAGGACGGCGCAACGACGCTCGGCACCGGCGCTGTAAATGCCAGCGGTCACGCCACCTTGACGACGTCGTCACTCGCCGCGGGATCGCATACGATTACCGCGATCTACGGTGGAGATGGCAACTTCAACACCAGCACCGGGACGACATCAGCACCGCAGGTCGTGAATTACACGTTCACCGGCTTCTTCAGTCCGGTAGACAATATGCCCACGATTAACAGCGCGAAGGCGGGATCAGCCATCCCGACGAAGTGGCGAATCGTGGATACAGCGGGCGTCGGGGTGTCGGATCCTGGCAGCTTCACCAGCTTCACGTCGTATGCGGTCTCGTGCGGCGCGTGGGCAACGGCCATTACGGATCCGGTGCCTGAGGACTTCTCCGGAAACTCTGGACTGCTGTATCAGGGCAACGGCAACTGGCAGTGGAACTGGAAGACGCCCAAGGAATACGCCGGCCAGTGCCGGGTCGCGCGCGTGACGCTGAGGGACGGTACCACCCATGAGTACGACGTGAAGTTCAAATAACCCATCACTCCCCAGCGCAGGCGGCTGAGGGCGGGATCTGATCCCGCCCTCAGTGTTTCACCGGAAAGCTCCAGCCGGCAAGGACTTGGAACATAAAGGCGTTGCTTTTCGATTCAGACTGCTGTTCGTCTTGCTGGCGATTCCGATCCTGACGAACGACAGCGCTCGCGCAAAGGAAAAGGCGGAGGACGCACGAGACGCTGCTCGGCTCAGGTGTACATCCGCCGAAGCATCTCGGCGGCGGTCTCGTCAAGCTGTTCGGCTCGACGAACCGCCTCGAATCGTGCCAGCAGGTCCTCCGGTCGCAGCCGCTTACGCTCGGTGCCGGTGAAGTCATGCAGCACCTGTCCGCGGTGCATCATGATCAACCGATCGCCCAGGTTCGATGCCTGCTGCATCGAGTGCGTCACCATCAGCGTCGTCAGACGATCGCGCGAGACGATGTCCTGACTGAGACGGATCACGTGGTCGGCGCTCTTCGGATCGAGAGCGGCGGTGTGCTCGTCGAGCAGAAGGAGGCGCGGTTTCAGCCAGGACGCCATCAGGAGCGTGAGCGCTTGCCGCTGACCGCCGGACAGCGTCCCGATGAGCGTATCGAGCCGGTTCTCGAGCCCGAGATTCAGGCGGCTCACCCGCTCGCGCAGCTCCTGCCGCATGTCGGCCCTGAGCGCCCACCCCAGCCCGCGAGCCTGGCCCCGGCGCGCCGCGAGCACCAGGTTCTCCGCAATCGACATGGCCGGTGCGGTGCCGCTGAACGGGTTTTGGAAGACACGGCCGACGAGCGCCGCGCGCCGGTGCTCCGGCCATCCCGTAATATCGCGGCCGTCCACGGTGATCAGGCCTGAATCGACCTGGAACGTGCCCGCGATGGCATTGAGGAGCGTCGACTTGCCGGAGCCGTTCGTCCCGATGATGATGACGAACGAGCTCTCCTCGATCGTGAGATCGACGTGTTCGAGCGCGCGGACTTCGTTCGGCGTTCCGGCACCGAAGACTTTCGTGATCCGGTTGATGGTGAGCATCAGGCCTGCCTGGCGCGGCGCCACACCGCCGCACGGCGGGCAAACGTCGGCAGCACGAGCGCGGCGAACACGAAGACGGCCGTGACGAGCTTCAGATCGTTCGGATTCAACCCGCCCCTGAGCGCGATTGCTACGAGGAGGCGGAAGAGCACTGATCCAAGCACGCCGCCGGCGATGAGCAGCCCCAACTGCCGCACGCCGACCAGCGCTTCGCCGATGATGATGCTGGCAAGGCCCCACACGACCATGCCGATGCCCATCTGCACATCGGCAAAGCCCTGATACTGCGCGAGGAGCGCTCCAGAGAGTGCAATCAGGCCGTTCGACAGCGCAAGTCCGATCACGATCATCGTGTCGACGTTCACCCCGAGCGCCCGAATCATCTGCGGATTGTCGCCAGCGGCCTGCATCGCCATCCCGAGGTTGGTCCGGAAGAACAAGTAGAGAAGCACCGCGATCGCCACCACGATGACGATCGCCGCGGCGAACATCGACACGTCGCGCAGCCCAATCGTCCACCCGGCGATGCGGACGTCGTCCGTGCTGCCCAGAAGCATCGCGCCCGCCCCCTCGGCCATCGTCGCAAGCGTCCGTTCCGAGAGCAGCGGCACGTTGCTGCGGCCCATGATGTGCAGGTTGATCGAGTAGAGCCCGGTCATCACGAGGATGCCCGACAGCAGGCGGTTGACCCCGAATCGCGTGTGAATGACCGCGGTGAGCGCGCCGGCCAGCGCGCCGGCTCCGAGCGCGGCGGATGTCGCGAGCACGGGGTGCACATGGTGCACGAGGAGCGCCGCCGCGAGCGCTGCGCCGAGCGTGATCGATCCGTCGGCGGTGATGTCCGCGAACTCGAAGATCCGAAACGAGATGAAGACGCCGAGCGCGAGGAGCGACAGGATCAGACCGATTGTCAGGGCGCCGACAAGCAGCGTCATCGCTTCGCCCCGAGGCGTCCGATCCAGCACGCTCCCCGCGTGAATTCGCTCTGGCCGACTCCGACGATCTCGCGGTCGTCGTTCAGGAGGTGCAGGACGCCCTGGAGGCTTTCCGTCTGAAACAGCGTCCGCACAGTCTCGCCGAGATCGAGGCGCCCCTTCTTGAACGCGTGATACGGAAAGACGGCCGCGTGGAAGTGCCCCTCGAGGCCGCGGTCGCGATCGAGCGGTCGCACCTCGCTCGCGGGAACGGGACCACCGCCGCGCTGAACGACGCCAACGATGAGCGCGAGTGACCGTGAAAACGCTCGTTCCGCGGTGAAGCTGAGGCGGGTGCGGATGTCGGGAAATCCGAAAAAGTCTCCGGTGCCGCTGCGCGCGGGAGACTGTCGAAGCGCGGCACCAACAAGGCCGGAGGTTTCGGCGATCGCCACCACCCCGACGGCATCGACGCGCGCCACGTGCAGGCACCCGGCCGCGAGATCCGACAGCGACACCGTGGTCCGCGGCTTCATCGTTTCGAAGCGTGCGAGCTGGGCGAATCCGCCTTCGCACGTGAGATGGCGAAGCACGCGCAGCTCGGCCGGCCGCGCTTCCGATCCGAGCAAGTAGTCGGGTGTCTCGGAGCCGTCGGCAGGCAGGTAGGCGGCGGCGCCGGCGACGGCCACGAACTCGCCGAACCGTTCGCTGCACTCGCGTGCGTCTTCGCCGAACGCCCCAATGCCGATGGCGGCGAGCGACTCGGTGCAGCGAAGGACGATCGGGTCACCTGGGGTGTCGGCCACTGATCCCACCGATGCGTCAACCGCGCCCCAGCGGCAGGTGATCTGCGCACTGGGCGCGAGATCGAACACCTGCACCACCAGGCCATCGCGAACGAGGGTCGAGCCCTGCGTAAGCGTTTCGGGGCTGGCCTCATCAGGACGCAGCATCAGCAGGTCGGCCAGGCGCGTGATCTCCAGCACGGTTCGGACCTGCGTCGACGCGCTGCCAATCACGAGACGGCCCTTGATGGTCGTGAGCTGGTTGTACGACTTCACGAGGACGGCGATTCCCGCCGAGCTGAGGAACCTGACGCCCTGCAGGTCCAGAAGCAGCCGGTGATTGCCCTCGCGGACGATTTCCGTGAGCTCGGCGTCGAGATGGTCGGCCCACGATCCATCGAGGCGACCCTCGATGGTCAGCTCCAGCCACCCGTCTGCGGCGCGACGGCGAATGTCCATTACTTCGAGACGACTTCGTCTGCGCGGCTGAGGATCGCCGGCGGGATCGTTATGTTGGCCTCGCGTGCGGCGTTCGGGTTGATCAGCATCCGCGTTTTCGTGACCTGCTGAAACGGCATCGCCGAAGGACGTTCGCCGCGCATGATGCGCGCGGCAAGGAGCGCCGCCAGCCGGCCGCCGTCGCGATAGTCGCGTGCGAGCACCAGCGCGGCACCCGCGTGTGCCTGACTGCTCTGAAACGCGAAGATCGGCACGCGCGCCCGACGCGCCACCTGTGCGAGGTTCGGAAACGCCGACGCCGTCAGGTTGCCGGGGATCTGGCAGATCGCGTCGATCCCGCGGCTGACGAGCGCAAGCGCGGCGTCTGCGACTTCCGGACTGGTGTTGGCCGGAACCGAGACGAGCTCGAAGCCCGCGGCGCGGGCCGCCGCATCGAGCTTGCTCTGATGAAACACGGAGTTGACCTCCGACGGCACGAAGAGCGTGCCCAGCCGACGCGCTCGTGGAAGGCATCGGCGGATCATCTCGAGCATCTCGTCGTACGCGCCGTTCAGATAGACGCCGGTGACGTTCGGCAGGTGATCAGTGTCGGTTCGGCCGGCGCCTGCTGCGACCGGGCTCGCCAGGTAGTTGAACACGATCGGGATGCCGCGCGCGCGCTGGAGCGCCACCTGCAGCGTCGGTGTCGAGAACGTGATCAGGAGATCGCTGCGCTCGGCCAATGCCGCGTCGACCAGGCTGTTGACCGTCGCCATGTCGCCCTGGGCGTTTCGGATCGTGATGACGTAGTCGCGTCCATCGACGAGTCCTGACTCGACCAAGCCCGCTCTCACGCCTTCCTCGGCTTCCTCCACGTCGAGGACGCTGACGTATTGCACGAGGTCGACGCGCCAGATCCTGGACAGCCGCCGCTCACTGCTTGCGGGTCGCGGGCGATGCCTTCTCGTGCGCGCCGGTTTCGTCCAGCACCATGTTGGCCGATGCGATCGCGTCGGCGGGAATGTGCCAGGGATCGCGGAGGCCTTTGAGGAGGAGCGTATTGATGACGACCCTCCGTGGCACGTCCGCCAGCACGTCGCGGATGGGGATCGTCGCCGGGTCCCTGCCTCCGAGCACTTCGCCTGCGAGCAGGCCGTGCAGTCGACCCAGGGCGTGGAAATCGAGACCGACGTCGAAAAGCGTCCCGCGATCCGGCGCGCCCGGCGTGATAGTGAAGACCGGTATTCGCGCGGCGTGCGCGGTCGCGGCCACGGTGGCAATCGCCGAGAGCATCGTGTTGTCGCCGCCCACCCAGAGCGCCTGGGCGCCGCGCGACACGAGCGAGTTGATGGCCTCGACGATGGCGGAGCTGTTGTCGACGTTGGTCTCGAGCAGTGTCAGGCCCAGCTTCGCTGCACGCTTCTCGAGCTCTCTCCGTGAACGCGGCGGAATTCGACTCCGCGGGGTTCCAGGCGACGCCCACCTGGCGCAGGCCAGGGAACGAGCGCCTGGCCAGCTCGAAGGCTTCGGCGACGGGAAGGAACGAGCCCTGGCCCACCATGTTTGGCGGGTGCTTCATCGGGTCGCGTCGATCGAGGCCCACGCCGGCGCTGAATGGATCGGCCACCAGGCCGAAGACATGACGAGTCCTGCCGTCGCGATTCGCGTTGGCGACCGCCTGCATCGATGGCGTGCTGGAGGTGAGCACGAGATCGAACTCGCCCGTGGTGACCTGCCGGGCGATGGCGTTGCCCGTTGTCAGATCGCCGTGGGCGTTGTAGGTCGAAAGCTGGATGGTATCGCCGTCGCGGAATCCCAGCTCCGCGAGGCCGTCGATCATGCCCTTGACGCCATCGTCGAGCACGGGCGTCGAGGCGTGCTGGACGATGGCGACGCGCAGGAGACGGCCGGCACCTGACGCACGTTGGCTGCGATCCGAGAGAAGAAGGATGGCTGATGCCAGGACAATCAGAATCACGCCCAGGGCAAGGCGTCTGACGGCCGACCAGATCTGGGTGAGCACGGCTGAAGGCACTGTTCTCCCGCGAAGGCGAAGCGCGACGCTATTCTAGTCGAGTGCCTGGCAGAATTTGATTAAACCCAGAGTTCGCCGGAGTTCACTGGAAGTGGACGACTCAAGAAGGCGCACTTGCTCGGCGGAGACCGCAGAGACGGATCAAACGCGGAGCGCGCCGAGTCCGCAGAGCGCTTTTGGTACTTTGTGATCTCAGCGGCCTCTGCGTTGAAATCGATTCGGCGTGCTCGGCCTCCTGCGCACCGCACCAGCGTTCCCGCAGATCAATCAACCGGGTCTCGGTCTAGGTTATGACCGCTCGTCGGTGTTCGCGCCGAGCGGCAGCATCACGGTAATGGTTGTGCCTTGGCCGAGCGTGCTCTCGGCTCGAATTTCGCCATCATGCGCCGTGACGAGCGCGCGCGCGATTGCCAAACCGAGGCCCGATCCCGGCGAATCCGGAGCCTTGTAGAACCGGTCGAAGATGCGCGGCAGATCGTCCGGCGCGATTCCAGGGCCGGTGTCAGTCACCCGCAGTCGCAGGCGGTTGGATTCCGCGGTGGCCTCGATAGCGACCGTCCCGCCGACTGGGGAGTGGCGAATCGCGTTGACGATCACGTTCGTCAGCACTTCTCGCACTCGCAGGGGATCCAGGTCGGCCAGCGGCAGATCGCTCGAGCAGGAGGTCACGAGCCTCACGCCGCGCGTGTCGGCGTGGGCCATCAGCGACCGCACGGTGTCGGTCACCAGGACGGCGACGTCGGTCGGCTCGCGCTCGAGCGTGAGCGTGCCGCTTTCGGAATTGGCGACTGTCCGCATGTCCTCGATGAGGCGTGCGAGGACGCGCGTCTCTTCCAGCACCAGCCGCAGCCGCTCATCGTCACGCGGGTACACGCCATCGAGCAGGCCTTCGAGCCGCCCCTGGATGACGCTCAACGGCGTCCGCAATTCGTGCGCGATATCGGCCATCAACTGCCGTCTCAAGGTGTCCTGTGTTTGCAGCCGCTCGATCATCTGGTTGAAGGCCCGTGTGAACGTCCGAAGAGACGGAGGACCGCGTTCAACCACTCGAACCGAGTAGTCGCCGTCCGCGACCCAGTTGGCGGCGCCGATGAGATCCCCCGCCGGCACGCCAACGCGCCGCATCACGACGATGAATGCAGCGGCCAGGACGATGAGCGCCGCCAATGGCCCGAGCACACCGGAAATGCCCGGCACAACACCTCCGGCCGTCCGCTCGACGAGCAGCCTGACGACCGTCGTTGTGCCGATGGCGGTCAACACCAACACGGGGATCAGCAGGCAACCGATGCGACGGAGGAAGCGCCCGCGCCCTCGGCGCCATACGCGGCCGCGGTCTGGCGGCGGCCATGCCTCGTTTGCCGGCCACCAGTGTGGCGGCCCGCCGCGATGGCCGAAGCGTCGGGGAGCGCCCCGAGCCTGTGGAAGGGTCATGCGTCTCGGAACTTGTAGCCGATCCCGTACACCGCCAGCACGTAGGCCGGACTTCTGGTGTCGAGCTCGATCTTTCGGCGGATGTTCTTGATGTGCGTGTCGATGGCGCGCTCGAACGCGTCGACCTCGACGCCGTGAATGGCGTCGAGCAGCTGGGCGCGCGTGAACACGCGCCCTGGCTGCCGCGCGAGCGTCGCAAGCAGCTCGAATTCCGTGCCCGTGAGATCGATGGGCCCGCCGCCGCGTGTCAGCCGCACCTTCGGGACATCGAACGTCAGGTCGCCCGCGTCGAACACGTCACGCCGTCCCGACCCGAGGTCGCTTCGCCGGAGCACCGCGCGCACCCGCGCGACGAGCTCGCGCGGGCTGAACGGCTTGGTGATGTAGTCGTCGGCGCCGAGCTCCAGGCCCGCCAATCGATCCGACTCGTCGACGCGCGCCGTCAGCATGACGATCGGCACGTTCGACTCGCGGCGAAGCTCCCGGGCCACGTCGAGACCATCCATCGTGGGAAGCGCCAGATCGAGCACGATCAGATCCGGTTTCCGCGAGCGGGCAAGATCAAGCGCCCGCCCGCCGTCGGCCGCCGTAATGACCGCAAACCCGGCGTGCTCGAGGTAGTCGCGCGCGATCTGCGCGATCTGGCGCTCGTCGTCTACGACAAGGACGGTCTTCATGTGCTGTTCGATCATGCTACGACGAGGCTGCCTCTCCCTTGCCCTGCTCGTGTGCGCGGCGGTGCCACTCGTCGAACATGGGTGGCACCCGGTCGTGGCCCATCCAGTGACGCCGTCCGTGCCAGCGGCCGCGCCAGAAGAGTGCGCGCACGACGATGAACCAGAACACGAAGAAGAAGAACGGGAAGAAGAACCCGAACGGCCACGGACGATACCCCCGTACGGATACCCGTAGCCACCGCGGCGCATGGCCGCTGCCACCTGCGGGCTTTCCATCACGCCCTGCGAGAAGCCAAAGTTGTAGGCCCCGAACCCGATGCCCGCAGCCACCAGGACCGCGACTGCGAACATCCACCATTTGTTACTGCTATACATGATCGACCTCTCTGATCCGGCGGGGCTGACCGCCTGATCCCCGGCGGGGCTGAAGCCCCGCCTCCACGAAAACGGCTGTGGCGGCGGCCCTTCAGGGGCCGCGTGTGCGCGGGCTACAGCCTTGCCTGCACCACTGAGGGAGTATGCCGGGCGATTGTGGACAGAATGTGTGCGCCGTTCAGCCGCTGGTCGCTCACCGCTCGTCGCTCGTCATTCGTCGTTCGTCATTCGTCACTCGTCGTTCGTCACTCGTCGTTCTGTCGCCCACCCCTTGCTTACCGACAGGAGACTGACGTATTCTCTTGTAGGTAAGCGAGGGGAGGGCGGGTGAGCAAACCGACGGATCTCGTGCAGGGCACTCTTGATCTACTGATCCTGAAAGTGATCGCGCACGAGCCGGTGCACGGATGGGCCATCGCCCAGCGCATCAAGCAGATGTCGAACAGCGTTCTGCAAGTGGGACAGGGATCGCTTTATCCGGCGCTGCACAAGCTGGAGCACCAAGGGTGGATCGAGGCCGAATGGGGCGAAAGCGACAACGGCCGGCGCGCCAAGTACTACGCGCTTACCCGTGATGGACGCAAGGCGCTGGCGCAGGAAGCTGCGCAGTGGGAGCGGCTCTCGGCGGCCATCTCGATGATCGTGCGAACGGCCTGAACAAGCGACGGGTCGAATCAGTTCTGGTCGGGTTGGTCAGGTTGGTCAGGTTCGCGAGTCGAGGCGCATGGCAATCCGCCCCGATCGCGTTGCCCCGATAGTCGTCGGGTGAGTCAGATCATCATGCGTGCTCTGAGAAAACTTCGACTCCGCCTTCGTTCGCTCGTGGAATCGTCTCGGGTCGATGCCGAGCTCGACGAGGAGCTGCGCTACCACCTGGATCGGCAGATCGACATCCACCGCGCTGCGGGTCTGCCACCAGACCAGGCCCGGGCCGCGGCTCTGCGGGACTTCGGCGGGCTCGAGCAGCGCAAGGAGGAGTGCCGCGACACGAGCGGCCTGACCTTCATTGCCAGCGTCGTGCAGGATGTGCGTTATGCGGTGCGCGCCCTCGGTCGCACACCCGGCTTCACAGGCGTGGCCCTCCTTTCCCTGGCGCTGGGTATCGGCGCGAACACGACGATCTTCACCTTCGTCAACGCCGTGCTGCTCACGCCCCTACCGTACCCTCACGCGGAGCGGATGGTCACGCTTCGCGAGCGACCGCTCGCCGCTCCCGACACGGTTGCCGTCCATCCGCAGAACTTCCTCGAGTGGAGCTCCCGTTCGCGATCGTTTGATGCGCTTGCGCTCGTCCAGACGATCCCGATGAACATCCTCGGCGCAAACGGCGCCGAGCAGGTGAATGAGGCCCAGACGACCCCGGCGTTCTTCCGCGTGTTTGGTCAGGACGTTGCGCTGGGGCGCGGCTTCTCGAAAGAAGATGTCGACCGTGGCAGCGAGCGGGTGGCTATTCTGGGACACGGATTCTGGCAGCGCCGTTTCGGCGGCAGTCCTGCGGTCCTCGGACAGAGGCTCGTTGCAAGCGACGGCTCGCTCACGATCGTCGGCGTCGCGATGCCGGGTATCAGGATTGGGCCGGCGGAGCCGGATGTCTACACTCCGCTCGCTATTGATCCAACGAATCCCGGATCGATTGGGTCGCGCTCTTTTCAATGTTACGGCCGGCTCAAGCCAGGTGTCAGTCTCGAAACCGTGCGCTCGGAAATGAACGTGATCGCCTCGCACCTCGCGCGCGAGTACGCGCTCGACGACGGTTATGGCGTCGTCGTCTTCGATCTCCACGGATATCTCGTCCGTGAGGGCCGTCCGGCGCTGCGCCTTCTCATGGCTGTCGTTGCGACGGTGCTGGTGATTGCCTGCGCGAATCTCGCCGTGCTCCTGATGGCGCGGGGCGTCGGCCGGCGCGGCGAGCTCGCCGTTCGTGCGTCGCTCGGAGCGAGCCGTGCGCGCCTCGTGCGGCAGCTCGTCATCGAGAGCCTCGTGTTGGCCGCGATCGGCGGCGCGGCCGGGCTCTTCCTGGCGTCCTGGGCGACACGCGCGCTCGTGTCGCTGACCGAAGGCGCGCTCACGATCGGGACGACCGCGCCTATCCGTCTCGACTCGACCTGTCTGGCGTTCACGATCGGGCTTTCCACGATGACGGCGCTGGTCTTCGGGCTCGTGCCCGCGTGGCAGGCGAGCCGCGTCGAGCCAGGGGCCGCGCTGGGGCGGCAGACGAGGGGCGGTACCGCCGATCGCCGGCAGCATCGTGTCCAGCGAGCGCTCGTGATTGGCGAGGTCTCACTGGCCGTCGTGTTGCTCGTCGGCGCGGGATTGCTGCTGCGAACGTTTTCGACGCTCGTGCATGTGGACGTGGGATTTCAGCCGTCAGAGACGATCACGATGCGACTCTTTCTGGGAGACCGCGCGCCGGAGGTTCGCGTGGCGCTCCTCGATCGCATCCTCGATCGTGTCGGAGCCCTCCCGGGCGTGAAGGCCGCGAGCAGCATTCAGTTCCTGCCGTTGTCGGGCATGAACTGCGGAACGGGCGTCTGGCTGGAAGATCGCGCGCCCACGACGAGGACGGAGGAACGTCGCCACCGACTGTTCACTCATCAGCCGCGGCTATTTCGCGGCCATGGGCATCCCGCTCGTGAAAGGGCGTGATTTCGGTCGCCATGACACCGCTGTCGCGCCGCGCGTGGCAATCGTGAATCAGGCATTCGCCAGACAATATTTTCCAGACGGCGCGCCTCGGCCGCCGGATCCGGGTGCACTCGATCGATCAACCACCGGCCGAGATCATCGCTGTCGTCGGGAACATCCGTCACAACGGGCTGACGTCGGAGGTGGCGCCGACCGTCTTTCTGCTGCACCCGCAGTCCCCGGGCTACATCACCAACCTCGTCGTGCGAACGACCGGAGATCCTGCCGTGCAGTCGGCGGCCATTCGGGCGGCGATTCAGGATGTCGACCCAAGCCAGGCTATCGCCGGCGTAAAGACGATGGAACAGTATGTGAAAGACCTGCTGGCGAGGCCACGTCTTTACGCGGCCATGGTGGCGACATTCGCTGCGCTCGCTGTGACTGCTGGCGGGGATCGGCGTTTACGGCTTGCTGGCCTACGTTGCCGGCCAGCGCGTGCACGAGTTTGGCATCCGGATGGCGCTCGGCGCCCGGCGCGGCGAAGTCTTTCGGGACGTCTTTGCTCAGGGCGCCGTCGTGACGTTCGTGGGTCTGATCATGGGCATTGCGCTCGCGATGGCGCTGCGGCGCCTCGTGTCGACGCTGCTCTTCGGCGTCACCGCGACCGATCCGTCGACGTACATCTCGGCAGCGACGCTCCTTGCCGCGATGGCGATTGTTGTGACCGCGGTGCCGGCCTGGCGCGCGTCTCGCGTCGACCCCACGACTGCCCTGCGATATGAGTAGGGGCGCATGGCACTGAAACAGTCGTGGAGGCGGGGCTAAAGCCCGCCGCCACAGGCCGCGGTCCTACGACGACCTCCTGGTCGACTGGAACAAGCGGATGAGCCCGACCGTAGACCTCCCCGTATGTCGTGTCTAGGCTCCCCCTTGAGGCGATCGGCGACCGTCGGCCCCCTCACAGCCTTGCTGCTCCTGGTACTCGTCGAGCTCCGCGCGGTGCCCGCCGTGCCGGTCCTGGCCATCACGCACGTGACCATCGTTGACGTCAGCGGCGGACCGTCCACACCGGATCAGACGGTCGTCATCGAGGGAGGCCGAATCGCGACGCTTGGTATCGCCGAGACGGTGCGAGTCCCAGCCAGCGCGCGTGTGATTGAGGGCGCTGGTCGATTTCTCATACCGGGTTTATGGGACATGCACGTGCACGCGGTGAGCTATGAGCCAGGCCGCCAAGGCCATACCGGCTGTGCTGTCGAACGGGATCACCGGCTTACGAGACATGGGGGCGCCGCTGAAGGACGCGCTTCGTCTTCGCGTCGAATCTCGCGAGCCAGACGCTCGAGCGCCACACCTGATCGTGGGCGGGCCGTTGCTCGTTCCATCGCTGCCGCCCAAGTTGGCGGCAATGGCGCTGCTCAGGGCGATTGACGACCCGTCGCAGGCTGGAACAGTCGTTCAATCGTTGAACAACGCAGGCGTCGACTTTGTCAAAGTGTCGAGTTCCCTCTCGCGAGACACGTATTTTGCCGTCGCCAGGGCAGCTGCAGAGTCTCGGATTCCATTCGTCGGCCACGTCCCGCCGGCCGTGAGTGCGGCCGAGGCGTCCGATGCCGGCCAGCGGAGCATCGAGCACCTTGGTGGGCCGCATCAGGCCGTGCTCGTCGGCTGCTCGACCAGGGAAACGGAACTTCGGGAGCAGCTCGTCGCCATCGAGACGCAACAGATCGCTGCAGTCTTCGCCGACCGCGAGCCCGACCCTGGCGAGCTTCGCGCGGCGCTGACCAAATCGTTGCTCGATAGTTTCAGTGACGAGCGCATGGCGATGCTTCTCGCACGATTCCGTCGGAACGGTACCTGGCACACCCCGACACTTGGAGCGATCCGCGGACTGTGGGATCGCAAGGACTTGCAGCCCGACGATCGTGCATACGGTTCGAAGATTCAGGAGAAGCAGCTTGCCATTGTCCTGGCCATGCAGAGGGCGGGCGTGAAGTTGCTGGCCGGTACCGATGGGCCGTGGGCGCAGGCCGGCGCGAAGCTCCACGATGAACTGGCGATGCTCGTCGGGGCTGGGCTGTCGCCACGCGAGGCGATCTGGACGGCGACCCTCGGGCCTGCCGAGTTCATCGGCCGATCAGCCGATCTCGGTACGGTCAGCGCGGGAAAGATTGCCGATCTCGTGCTGCTGGACGCCAATCCACTGTCGGATATTCACAATACGACAAGGATCAACACCGTCATTTTCGGCGGGCAGGTCGTGCCGCGGCTCGGGCACTAGTGGCCTGTAACCGCTGAATCGATAGTGGTATACTGCAGCGCCATATGGCGCTGATTGTGACGGCCGATGAACGGACGGAATTGCAACGGCGGACGCGTAGCCGGAGAATTCGGGCGGAAGACGCGCGGCGCGCGCAGGTCATCCTGATGCTGGCGGACGGCGAGTCGTTCACGACGATCGGTAAGGCCGTGGGCTGCTATCCGGCGTACATCACCCGATGGCGAGAGCGGTTCGAAACCGAGGGCGTGGCCGGCCTGCGCGCGAAGTATCGCGGACAGCCCGCGACGGTGCGGACCCCAGCGCTGGAGGCACGGGTCTTGGCCCAGACGCGTCAGAAGCCGCCCGATGGCAGCACGCACTGGAGTACGCGCAAGTTGGGCAAGGTCCTGGGTATCAGTCACATGCTGGTCGCACGCGTCTGGCGCCGCGCCGGCTATCAGCGGCATCGATTGGAGCGCTACATGCTGTCGGACGATCCGCAGTTCGAGCAGAAGGCGGCAGACGTGATCGGCCTATACTTGAATCCGCCCGCAGCACGCCGTGGTCTTTGCCGCGGATGAAAAGACGGCGATTCAAGCCCTGGACCGCTTGGATCCGGTATTGCCGCTGTCGCCGGGCCGCGCGGAACGTCACGGGTTTGAATACTACCGGCATGGCACCCTCTCGCTGTATGCGGCCCTCAATACGAGCACCGGTGAGATCGTCGGCAAGACCGTGCCACGGCACACCAGTGCCGCGTTCGTGGACTTCTTGGGCGACTGGTGGCTCGCAACCGCGCCGGCGTGAGATCCATGTGATTGTCGACAACCTCGCTGCGCACAAAACCAAAGGCGTGGACGCGTTCCTCGACGCGCATCCGCGCGTGCATTTGCACTTCACGCCGACCTACTCCTCGTGGCTGAATCAAGTCGAACTCTGGTTCGCTAAGATCGAACGCGACCTGCTCGCGCGCGGGATCTTTACGTCGCTCCCCGATCTCGCGCGCAAGATTCGCCGATACATCACGCGCTACAACGACGACCCGAAACCGATCCGCTGGACCTACAGCAATCCAGCGCATCGAATAACTACCGATTCAGCTGTTACAGGCCACTAGCACGTGGGGCTAAAGCCCACCGGCGCGGGAAGGATTTTCAGCTCCACGTCTTCACCGAGCACGCGACCGAGCATCTTCGAGAGGTTCGCGAGCACGTCATTGAGATCGATGATCTTCGCTTCGAGGACCTGCTGGCGGCTGAACGCCAGCATCTGACGCGTCAGATCAGCGGCACGCTCGCCGGCGCGCTTGATCTCCTCGAGCTCCGCGCGGCAGCGCGCAGACAGTCCGGGCTCGGGCAGCAGGATTTCCGTGTAGCTCAGGATCACCGAGAGCAGGTTGTTGAAGTCGTGCGCGAACTGGTTCGCCAGGCAAAATATCATGGGGCGAGTTCCGAGCGCACTGTGCTGGTGCCGATCGTCCCGACCACATAGATGGGCTTCACACCGCGCGGATGCGGAATACCCAGCGATCGGCCGCCACATAGTTCAGCGCCGCCAGCACACAAACGGCGAGTGCATTGGCGACAATCAACGGCAAGTGCAGCGCCGACACGAACAACCACGTGAGCATCACGTTGCCTCCCACCGACACGATCGCGGTCGACGCGTTGAACCGGACGAGGCGCACTGCGCACCGTTTGCCTCCCGGAGAACCCGCATCGCTCCACGTGTACATCTCGTGCCACACGAAGTTGTGGAGGATGGTGATCTCCACGGCGACGGCCGTGGCGACGATATAGCCTACGCCCACCATCGCAAGGCCTTGAAGAACGGCCAGCTGCAGAGCGAACCCCAGCAGACCGACGCCCGCGAATCTGCCGAAACGACAGCGGAGTGCGTTCATAAGGGCAGCCTTTGTGGCGGCGGGCCTTTAGGCCCGCATCTATCGCCGAGGGCTGGGCTGAAGCCCTGCCTCCACATAAATGGCGTAGGGCCCCGCCTCCACGTGATCTCGGCGTTTGCTTCCGCGAGCGTGCGCGCGTTCATTGCACGCTCCGCGGCAGCGGCTCGGCCAGATAGAGCTGGCGGCCGTTCCGGATCGCCGAGATGACGAAGGCGCCGAGCATTCCCCCAATCGCGATTGATGCGCCGACGTCGAACAGCGCAAACGGCCCAATGCCGAAGAGCGTCACAAACGGCCGGTTGACGGCGGCCAGCGCGCCGACCGCGAGGAGAATCCGCAGCTCGGTTGGCCCCATGCCCGAAAAGGAAATGCGGAAGACGCCGACCGCGTGCGTTGCCAGGAACGACTCGCCGCAGACCAGGAGATAGGCGGCCAGGACTCCGAGCGCGAGCGATGGCCGCATGAGTCCCGAGCAGGCCATGCCGGTGAACAGGCAGACGGCATTCGCGAGGTCGACCGCATGATCGACATAGAAGCCGTATCGCGGCCGTTGCTGCTGGCGGACTCGCGCGACCGTCCCATCGAGGCTGTCGCCGAACCAGTTCACGGCCAGGCAGGCCGGCACCGCCACAAGGGCCAGTGACCACCATGCCGCGGCCGCGAAGGCAAGTCCGGCGCCCAGCGTGCCCAGGACGCCGATGGCCGTCAAATGGTCAGCGTTGACGGCCCGGGGAATCCGCTCCGCCATCCAGACGAGCACACGCTTTTCCGCAGCGGCCAGCAGGCTCTTGTGCTCGCGAACATGTGGTGCCGGCATGACGCCGGCGGTGAGAGCAGTCGACATGGATCCTCCTCCACCCTGGAATGCGTCAGGCGGGAGAGAATGGGCTCGAGCGATTGTGCCCGACCCTTCCAGAGCCTCAGGGTCGTCTCGAGCCCAGTCGAGAGACGGCCATCCGAGCGACACCGTGCTGACCAGACGACAGGTGCTCCGAACTGCAGTCGTCGCCCCTGTGTTGTCGCTCGTCTCCGGCACTGGAATCGACCGCCGAGCGCTGGCTCGACGGCACAACGTCGTGCTGATGGGCCCCGATATCGAATCGCCCTGCCAGATCGGCAATGGCGAGTTCGCCGTCACCGTCGACATCACAGGCCTCCAGACGTTCCCTGCGATGCACGACGGAGCCATGCCGCTTGGGACGATGGCGCAGTGGGGGTGGCATAGCGTCCCTAGAAGCGAGTCGAAGGCGGAGGGCCGGACCGAGCGCGGCCCGGGAGGCGCTATCTACAGCCTGTACGACTCGCACGGCCGGATGGTGACCTACGCCGACGGTCGCGGCGACACCGGCGGCGACGTCGCGGTCACCGGCATGACGCGAGAAGCCGTGTGGCAGCGGTTGAACCCGCACCGGCTGCATCTTGGTCGTATAGGCCTGCTGATTAAACTCGCAGCTGACGGAATGGCGACCATCGGTGATATCCACTCGCCGCGCCAGGAGCTGGATCTCTGGACGGGCACGATCGAGAGCCGCTTCCTGATCGAGTCCGTGCCAGTGGCGGTCACGACCATGTGCCATCCGACGCTGGACCTGCTCGCCGTCCGCGTGCGATCGCCGCTTGTGGCATCGGGCCAAATCGGTATTGTCATCGCGTTTCCCTACGGCTCCGAAGAATGGGAGCGCGCCGCGGACTGGGGCCGCCCCGAACGGCATCACACCCAGGCAACCGAGCGAGCGTTCGGCATGCTCTTCGATCGATCGCTCGACGACACGCACTACGTCGCGTCGGCTTCGTGGTCGGATGGCGCGCGCCTTCGGCGGTCCGGCGATCACGCGTTCGAGCTGACGGCGATGGGCCACGAAACGCTGGATCTCACCGTCGCGTTCAGCCCCTCGCACGTATTCGACCCGCCCCGTTTCGATCAGACGGCGCGAGCCGCGTCAGCGAACTGGGCGGGGTTCTGGACGGAAGGCGGCGCGCTCGATTTGTCGGCGAGTACCGATCCGCGAGCGCACGAGCTCGAGCGGCGTCTCGTTCTGTCGCAATACCTGACCGCCGTGAACTGCGCCGGGTCGATTCCGCCGCAGGAAACCGGGCTGGTCACGAACAGCTGGTATGGCAAGCACCACCTGGAAATGCACTGGTGGCACGCGGCGCACTTTCCGCTCTGGGGACGCGCGCCTCTCCTCGAGCGCAGCATGGCGTGGTACCAACGGATTCTTCCGCGGGCGCGCGACATCGCGCGGCGTCAGGGGTATGCCGGTGCGCGCTGGCCGAAGATGGCAGGGCCAGAGGGCTACGAGGCGCCGAGCGAGATCGGGGTGTTCCTCATCTGGCAGCAGCCGCACCCGATCTTCTTCGCCGAGCTCCTGTACCGGGCGCAGCCGACGCGGGCGACGCTCGTCCGGTATGCCGATCTCGTCTTCGTGACGGCGGAGTTCATGGCGTCCTACGCCGCGCTCGACGTGGCACAGTCGCGGTTCGTGCTCGGACCGCCGCTCATCCCGGCCCAGGAGAGCTATGGGACCATTCGCGGGCGCGTCATCAATCCGACATTCGAGCTGGCGTACTGGCGCTGGGGGCTCGACGCCGCCCAGCGCTGGCTCGAACGGCTCGGCAGGCCCCGCAATGCACGATGGGCGCGCATTGTCAGCGGGCTGTCACGGCCCACGGTTCGCGATGGAATGTATGCCGCGATCGCGTCCGAGCCTTTCACACTCTACGCCGATCACCCCTCGATGCTCGCAGCACTGGGGATGTTGCCAGAAACGCCGCTCGTCGACGAGACGATCATGAGGCGGACACTTGTCGGCGTGTGGACCCGGTGGGACTGGGCGAGCACCTGGGGCTGGGACTACCCGATGATGGCGATGACGGCGGCGCGGATTCGGGATCCGGCGCGTGCCATCGACGCACTCCTCATGGACACGCCGAAGAATCGGTATCTTGCGAATGGGCACAACCACCAGTCGACGCGCTTGCCGCTGTATCTCCCCGGCAATGGCGGCTTGCTCTATGCCGCCGCACTCATGGCCGCGGGATGGCGAGGCGGACCCGCCTCCCACGCGCCCGGATTCCCGGACGATGGGCGCTGGCGCGTTCAGGTCGAGGGGATTCGGCAGGCGATCTAACTCCAGTTCCGATTGGGGAGGGGGACTTTGAGGGACAGTCCCCCCTCTTAGCGAGGCGGAACACGTATCAAATGATCCGTAAACGCATAGTGCATCTCCGGCACGTCGTATTTCGGCATGTGGCACGTCACGCAGCGCACCTTCCCAACGGGGCAGGCGCGCAGTTCGCTCACCCGAGTGTCCGACTGACCGTCCGACCCATGGCATGACTGACAACGCGCATCGTAGAACTCTGCCTCGCGGACAAGCGGCTTGTGCGGGTCGTGACAGCCGACGCAGGTAATCCGTGGATCGCCGCTCGTCCAGCATCTGCTGCTTTGCAGGCGAAACGGTTGCGATCGCAAGGCGGCGATGCCGCGCTCGCCTGCTAACTGCACGTCCCAGAATGTGGCGTGGCACGCTCCGCAGAAGTCCACGGAGTCAGCGGAATCGAGCCGCTGCGGATTCATGATGGTCTCGGCGGCACGCGCACGATTACTGCCTTTTTCCATCGCACTCACGTGCCGCTGCCCGGGGCCATGGCACGCCTCGCACGTCACCCCGGGGAGTGCGCGGGTCACGTCGAACCCGGCTCTGGTTGCGGAGCCTGTCGTGTGACAGCCGAAGCACCGACGCGCTTCGGGCTCGTCGATGGGGCGCGACATCGCCTCGTCGATGGTCGCCGGACCCTTCAGCGCGCGATTGGGCGTGAAGTCGAGTCCTTGGATGGCGTCGTAATAGCTCATGCGACTTTCGTGGAGCTTTCCATCGCGCTCGAAGAGGTACGACTGCCCGACGTTGCCCCGGCCGAACGACCAGGTCAGCGGCGCGGAACGGGACCGGGTGCCGTCGGTCACGCTGAATGTCGTGACGTCCCCGCTGCGTCCCATCGTGTAACTGAAGCCGCCAGCCCGAAGCGTCAGGAGTTGATGCTCGCGCAGGACGCGAGAGTCCTTCGCCCGCGAGGCGGTCTGCGCCATGCTCGTTGTCTGCTGGCTCGTCACGTTGGCGCGATGGCAGCTGGCGCACTGTGCGGCGCCGACGTATTCGTCCCTGGACGTCAGCGGGGAGGTGGGCCACCAGCCTGGCTGCTGTACTCGCTCGGCGGTCGCCATCTGCGCCCGCACAGGTTCTGGCAGCAAGAACAATGCGACGATCACGCAGGCAGACGCAGGGCTAAAGCCCCGCCGCCACAACGCGATCGCACGCCACAACGCGCCCGGACGCGAGTAATGCCGCGGCGCGATGTGGCCGCGACCGGTCATTGACGTCGCGCCTCGTAGGCCCGTGCGTCGAGCGCGCGCTGACGTTCTTCGCGCGCTCGAGCGTCGGCGGGATCCCACGCCAGCACCGCGTCAAGTGCGTCGACGACCATCGTCCAGTCCTTCCGGGCTCGAGCCACGTTCGCCAATGCGCGCTGCGCGTCGACGAGGCTGGGCCTGAGCGCGGTCGCCCTGACCAGCGCCTCGATCGCCAACGTGTCCTCGCCGCGTTTCGCTCGCAGCACCCCGAGCCGGTAAAAGGCTTCGGCGGCCGAGGGGTCCAGCTCGATCGCGCGATTGAATGCGGCTTCAGCCTCCGTCGGCTGTTCTGGCGGAGCGGTCAGCGCCAGTCCGAGTTGATAGTGCGCCTCCGCCAGCTGCGGGCTCGTCGCGGCGGCCTCGCGAAACGCGGCGATCGCCTGCGCGCGTCGCCCTTCGCGCGCATCTGCCTGGCCGGTCTCGATCAGAATCATTGCGCGGCCGACTGCCGCGTTCGCCGTGTTGGTACGCTGCACCTCCGCTTGTTCCTCGCGTGCAGCAACGAGGAGGCCTTGGCGGGCCAGCACCTGAGCGCGTGCGACTCTCGCCTCGGTCAAGCGCGGGTCGAGCTTGATCGCCTGGCCGAGGGCCACGAGACCTTCGTCGATTCTCGTGAGCTTTACCAGCGTCGCGCCCAACAGGTGATAGGCCTGCGCATCGTCAGGCCGCTCTTCAACGGCCGCGCGAAGTTCGACCGCCGCGCCCTCGAGGTCACCTTTCTGTCGCAAGACCAGACCCAGCGCACGATGCGCTCCGGGTGGACGCGGGGATCCGGCGATGGCCCGCCGAAGCTGCGCTTCGGCGCCGACCAAATCGCCGCTCTTGCGCAGAACCAGCCCAAGGTCGTACGCAGAAGTCGGGGCGACCACGGGCCAGCATTTGAGCCTGGCGCAGGCTGTTGACGGCCCCAGCGAGGTTGTCCCTGTCGGCGAGGAGCTGTCCCAGCGCCGCGTGGTACTTCGCTTCGCCCTGGGCGAGCCGCACCGCGGATTTCAGGCCTTCAAGGGCACCGTCCAGATCAGGCATGTGCCGCGGACCAGTGGCGCTCTTGTACCGGCTCCACAGCGTGAGCCCGAGGTTGTAGCGGGCTTCGGCAAAGTCAGGAAGCGCCTCGGCGACCTGTTGGAATTGCTGGATCGCGCCATCGAAGTCGCCCAACCGCGCGGACACCGATCCGAGGCCGTGCCGCGCCTCGAGCAAGGCAGGCTTCAGGCGGACGGCGTGTTGGTATTCGAGGAGCGCCTGTCGAGTGTCACCCGTGCGTTCGAGCGCAAGTCCCAGATGAAAGTGCGCCTCAGCAAGGTCGGGGGCGACTTCCGTCGCTCGACGGAATTCGATCAGCGCGGACTCGAGCTGCCCGATTTCCCCAAGTGCCACACCGATTGCGTCACGCACCACGCCATCGTCGGGATCGATTTCCGATGCGGCGCGAAGCTCCACGAGGGCACGCTCGAACTGGCCCTGACTGAGGTAGGTCAGACCCTGCTGGCGATGATCCGCACTTGGGATCGGCTGTTGGTGGCCGTACGCCTGCGACGCGAACGTCAGAAACGACGTCACCAGGTATCCCATCGCCAGCAGGCGTCGTCGGTCCCCGTGACCTCGGTTGGGCCTGGTCATGGAACGCGTCAGGGCGTTTCAGCGGGACTGGGCGCTGAGCCTTCGCGGACGATGCGGACGACGATCTGCCGGAGCTCGCGCTCGGGATCGTCTCCGCGTTTCTCGGTATTGAGCTGGTTGACGCGCGCGAGTAGCTCAGCGGCCCGCGTGCGATCGCCTTTCCGACGGTACGCCTGAGCGAGATTGTAAAGAGCCGCTGTGGCATCCGGATCGAGGAGGGTCGCTTTCTCCAATTCCTCAATCGCGCCGTCGACATCCTCGCGTTTGAGGAGCAAGCGCCCGAGCTCGCTGTGTGCGGGCGCGAAGGACGCATTAGCGGCGATCGACGCTTTCAGCGCCGCCACGGCTTCTGTCGCTTCGACTCCGACGGGATCGGCCCCCGACCGCATCAGGGCGACCGCAAACATGTACGGCACAACGTGATCGCGGGTGCGGCGGCGAGATTCTGTGCGAAGCGTCTCGACAGCCTTCGGCGTGCGGCCGGTCTGCATCCACACCATCGCCAGCGCCGCGTAGGGCGCCGAGCGATCCGGCGCCAGGCGCCGCGCGCCCTCGAACGCGTCTTCCGCCTGGACAAGCTGTGCCTTCATCGCCCAGAGGACGCCGCGCTGTAGCTGCAGTACCCAGGAGTCGGGCCGCTGCTGCAGTCCGATCCCGACGATTTCGAGCCCGAGGTCGTAGTTGTCGTGCTCGATGCAGATTCCCGCGAGATCGAGATAGTGTTCGTCATTGTCTGGTTCGAGCGTGGTCGCGAGCCTGAGTGCGTCGTATGCGTCCTTCACGCGGCCGGCTTTGTTGAAAGCTTGCGCCGCCAGACTCTGAAGCTCTGCCCGCTTGGGCTCCACGACGACGAGCTCATCAGCGAGGGCCGCCGCTGAGGCATGATCACCGGCCCGCACCAGCATCAGAAGCTGGTTGTAGCCGGCGGCGTATGGATCCGTGTACGACCCACGCACGGTAGCGAACAACCGGGCGGCGTCAGCAAAGGCTTGCGCCCGTCCAAGAGCTACGCCGGCCTCGAAGCGCTGTGCCGCGGCACCCGCTGGCAGCGCATTCAGAGACCTCGACGGCTTCGCGGGCGCGTCCAGTTTCGATGAGACAAATGCCATGATGAAGCGTCGTATCGGGATTGTCTGATACGAGTCGTCCGGCTGCGCCGAAATGCGGCGACGCCTTCTCATATTGCTTCCGCTGAAACGCAATCTCCGCCATATAGAGATGCGCGGCTTCGTCGCCATTCGCGTCTTTGAGCACGCGCGTCGAGTTGACGTTCCGCGATCGTCAGTCGCCCGCGATTGAATTCGTTGATGGCGAGATTCTTTCGTGCAGGATAGAAACTGGCGTCGAGCGCCAGCGCCTTCTCGAAGGTCGCGTTCGCATCGGTCACCCGCCCCGCGCCCGTCAGCGCGATCCCGAGGAGGTTCAGGGCCTTCAAGTTCGACGGCGCCTGGCGTACCAGGCCCTGGAGGACCGTGACAGCGGCCGTGAAGTCCTGTTGTTCGACCAGGGCAACGGCGCAGTCGTAGACGGGTGCCGAGCACGGCCGCGGCTCGGCTGCGAGAGAGGAGCAATTGAAAGGGATCAGTGCGAAAGCGACGAACGCAGCGTACGCCCGGCCCGTTCGTGCGCGGGTTGTCGTTGGCCTGAAGGGGCTCCGCACCGTCCAATCCTACTCGTGAGTGCCCCGGAACGATCGCGCGCGGGAGCGATCGCCCCGGGGCGGGCGGCCGTTGCCAGCGGCCGCCGAGCTGCTCAGAACTGGAAGCGTCCCGAAAACTGCACAATGCGGCCCGGCCCCGCAGATACCGATCGGCCGAACAGCGGGTCGCTGAGATTGCCGACCGGCAAATCCAGGTTCGTCGTGTTGAACAGGTTGAAGCTCTCGATCCGGAACTGCACGCTCGCGGAGTTCCCGCCTGTCCACGGGATCTTCACGCTCTTGATGAGCGACACATCCACATTGAAATAGCGCGGACCTCTGAACGTGTTGCGCCCCAACGTCCCTGGCACCCCGGGCGCCGGGGTGGGGAAGTCCGACGCCTTGAAAATGCCGGAGAGGAAATCGTCGTTGTTCAAACCGGAGATCTCCGAGCCGAACGACGCCACGTCGGGCCGGTCGTTTCCTGCGCCATCGGCGTTGTAATCGCACCCGCTGTTGCCGATGATGGCGCCCGACGGGTCGCGAATCGGGCTGAACGAGCGGCCGTTGCACACGACAGAGAACGGCGAGCCGCTCTGGGCGAGCAAGGTGCCGGCCACCTGCCAACCGTCCAGGAAAAGCGCAGCCCGGCCCTCCTTCGGTCCCGGAATCATCCAGTTGCCCGACACCACGAACTTCTGGCGGATGTCGGCGTCCGACGGCCCCTTGTCTTGGGAGGCCGGCCCGTTGGCATCGGGGCGCGCAGGCGGCGTGGCCGTGCTCGAGTAGTCGGTGGCCTTGCCGATCGTGTAGGCGCCGCCGAACTGCAGATCGGCCCGGTTCAGCCGCGCAGACAGTGTGCCGCCGTTGTAGTGGCTTCGGTCGAGAGCCTGGCCGTACAGCAACTGTGAGACGCCCGGAATTATCCCGTCGAAGCGGCCATCCAGCAGGTCGCCGTTGAAACGGTTGACGTCATAGCGCACATACATGTTGTGGCCGCGCGATCCGATGTAGTCGCCTTCGACGACAACGTTTTTTCCGAGCGTGTGCTGGACTCCCGCGAACCAGTTATCCAGGTACATGTTTCCAATCGTCGGGTCGAGTACGTCGGCCTTTGCGCGGCCGTTGACGAGACCGCCCTGCGGATTGAGCCCCGCAGTGAGACCCGACGGCCGTGGATAGTTGTAGGGTTTATCAGCGGTCTGCCCGAGCCCGAAGACGGGCTTCACCACATCGAAGGTGGTGGCCGAGGTGACCGCGAAGCCGGGGAGATTCGTGTACTCCGAATCCCAGAGCTGGTTCGACATCCGCTCGTAGAACCGCCCAACGCCGGCACGCACCGACATGCGTCCTTCCTTCGTCGGGTCCCAGGCCATGCTCGCGCGGGGTGCGAGGGTGTGCTGGCCGCCCCACAGACCGCCGTCCTGCATGTACTGCCGCTCGACGAGTGTCGCTGTGGCGAGGTCCTGCTGCAGCGATCCGGAACGCTGTCCGAACACGATGGCGGTGACGTCGCCCGCCGAATCATGGACGTTCGAATAGCCTTCGTACCGCAGGCCCAGACTGAGCGTGAGGTTCGGCTTGAGCTTCCAGTCGTCCTGCACGAAGCCCGAGATCGAGTTCGTGCGGTGCTGGCGCAGGAGGTCGGTGACGGCGCCGCCGGTCTGCGGATTGATCGCCAGATTGTCTTGACGACTCGGGGCGTCAGCGGCAAAGTCGAAGACGCTCGGGAACGTATAGATCGGCCGGTTGAAGACCCGCGACCCTTCGTTGTCGGCGTGCTCGCTCGTGAACCCGCCACCGATCTTGAGGCTGTGCGCGCTTCGCGTCCAACTGAGCACGTCGCGCCATTCGAAATTGTTCTGCACGAAGTCGTTCGGCCCCCAGGTCGTCTGGTAACGCTCGATGCCGGTAACTTGAATGCCGGGCACGTCGGGCCGGTTCAGGGGCAGGTTGCCGTAGACGTGCACGAACGAGAAGGAAGCCTCGTTCACCATGTTCGGCGAGACGATGCGCGTCCAGTTCGTGTTGAAGTGCAGGCTGTTCGTCGGTGAGATCGTATTGAAGTCGGGATAGACATCAGGCGTCCCAAACAGCACTTTGTCCACCGTCGTCCGGTTGATCGCACCATAGATGCGGTCCTTGCTTTCGTTGAGATGGTGGTCGACCCGTGCTGTCCACTGGAGCCCCTTGCGGGGGGACGTCGTGTTGAACGTGCCTTCGCCCGTGACTGGCAGGTTGCACGGGATGTTGCCGACCGGCGAAGTGATGGCGGTCCCTCCCGAGCATGACGAGTTGAGCAGCTGGCCAGCCGTGAGGAAGTTCCGCTCGGCGCTGAACGACGCGGGGAATGTATTCATCACGTACGTGGACACGTTGCCAGGCCGGCTCTGCTGCATGAAGTCGATGAACTGTGGCGTGACGATGCGCGCGGCCCGGCTAATCGCGACGTCGGAGCGGAGGACGTCGCCCGACGTGAAGAAGAACGTGCGGTCCTTGAGAATCGGGCCGCCCAGGCCCCACGAATACTCCTTGCGCCCGAAGTCGGGATGCTTGAAGCCCGCCGTCTGTTCCTGGAACTTGTTCTTCGACTGCAGGTCCTGGTTCGTATAGAAGAAGCTCGTGCTCCCGTGCCAGATGTTGCTGCCGCTCTTGGTGAGAATGTTCACGAGCACGGAACCGTTTCTGCCCGTCTCGGCCGAGAAGTTGTTGACGGCGACGCGAACCTCTTCGACGACCTCGGGATTCGGCGTGATATTGGCGACGCCGCTGCGCTGGCTCGAGCTGACGGTAGAGGAGTCGACCAGGAAGTTGTTCGACTCGGTGCGCGCGCCGTTGGCGTTCATGTTCACGCCGTACTCGTTGATGAAGATGTCGGCGTTGGATTGCGCGTAGGCTTGCCCGCCGCCGGCGGCCCGGCCCGTGACGCCTGGAGTGAGGACGACGAGGTTGAAGAAGTTGCGTCCGAGGAGCGGCAGGTCCTTGACCTGGTTCTCCTCGATGACACCCGAGATTCGGCCCTGCGAGGTCTCGACGAGGGGCGCCGTCGCGCTGACGGTCACCTCCTCCTGCACCTGCCCGGTCTCGAGCGTGACGTTGATGGTCTTGGTCTCGGCAACCTGGAGGCGCACGTGCTCCTGCACGGCAGTCTTGAAACCGCTGAGAGTCGTTCGTACGGTAAAGAGCGCCGCCGGCAGCGCAGGCACCCGGTAGTACCCTGCGTTCGTCGTCGTCACGGACTGTTCCGTGCCGGTGTCTTCGTTGATGACCGTGATCGTGGCGCCGGGCACGATGGCCCCGCTCGCATCGGTGACGGTGCCTTCAATGGAGCTCGCGAACTGGGCCGCCGCGGGATCGGGAGTGACGGCGAGAAGGAGTACTGCGAGCCCTGCCACTACGTACGCACTGCGCTTCGTCATGGCACCTCTCCGCAAGACGGTGGGGTGAGAGACTTGTTCGGTCGTCGACCCGGGCAAGTCGACGGTGATATATCGTATACGATATTTGGTCTGTCAAGCGATGATAAGGCGAAACATAATGGCGAGGCCACCACAGTCATTACACAATTTGCCTAACGAACTTTATCGGTACTCTACGGTCGTTATCGTTGTGATGGTCCTTCTGCTGGGTTGGACTGTTGGCGCATTCCAGGGAATGGGTCGGACCACTCGGGCGCCGCGGCCCATTCCGGTCGTTCAGACGAACCTGCCGCCCATCACGGTCCAGTATCACGATGTGGCGGAGGCTGCGGGCTTGACCGCGTCCATCGTCTCGGGTGGCGACGAGCGGAAGCAGTACATCCTCGAGACGACCGGCACGGGCGTCGCGATCTTCGATTTCGACAACGACGGCCTGCCCGATGTCTTCGTCGCGAATGCGACGACGCTCGACGGTGACGGCGAGGGCGCACGCGCGACCGGTCACCTCTATCGGAACCGTGGGCGGCTCCTTTTCGAAGACGTCACCGAACGCGCCGGACTCACGCGGGTCGGTTGGGGACAAGGCGTCTGCGCGGCTGACTATGACAACGACGGTCACCGCGACCTGCTGGTGACTTATTTCGGGCAGACGGCGCTCTACCGCAATAACGGCGATGGCACGTTCCGTGACGTTGCGGCGGATTCGGGCCTCGCGATTGACCGGCCGCGCTGGGACACCGGCTGCTCCTTCTTCGACTACGATCTCGACGGCAAGCTCGATCTGATCATCACGAGCTACCTGCAGTTCGATCGATCGCGCATTCCAGCGCCGGGCGCGACCAGCTACTGCCAGTGGAAGGGCATGCCGGTCATGTGCGGTCCGCGCGGCCTGCCGTTCTCACCGCAGCGGCTGTTCCACAACGAAGGTGGTGGCAAGTTCATCGACGTCTCGGAGAAAAGCGGCGTTGGCAAGGCCGGCGGGTGCTACGGGTTCACGGCCGTCGCTACCGACGTCGATGCCGACGGCGCTCCCGACGTCTTCGTGGCGTGCGACTCGACGCCAAGCCTGCTGTATCGCAATCTCCGCAACGGCACCTTCGAGGAGTCGGGACTGCTCGCCGGCGTCGCGCTCAATGACGACGGGCAGGAGCAGGGGGGAATGGGCGTCGCGGTCGCCGATTACGACGAGGACGGGGACATCGACATCGCCAAGACGAACTTCAGCGATGACGTGCCCAACCTCTTTCACAATTCCGGCGACGGGCTGTTCGAAGATCGCGTGTTCCGCTCGGGCCTTGGCGGCTACATGCAGTACGTCGGCTGGGGCATGCACTTCCTCGACGTCGATCACGATGGACGCAAGGAGCTGCTGTTGATGAATGGGCACGTGTACCCCGAGGTGGAGCGGCTGCCCGGCGTGCACTATCGACAGCCAAAGCTGCTCTACTGGAACGTCGGCGGCGGGCGGTTCAAGGACATCTCGGGGAACGCAGGACCAGCCTTGCTGGAGCCGCGGACATCGCGTGGATCGGCCGCCGGCGATCTCGACGGCGACGGCTCACTCGAAGTCGTCGTCAGCAATCTGGGCGCGCGCCCGAGCCTGCTGAAAAACGTTGGGCCGCGGAAGCACTGGCTGCTGGTGCGCGCGGTGGGCACGACGGTCAATCGCGATGCGATTGGCGCACGCGTCGCCGTCGAGGCGAACGGCCATACGGTCTCCGGCGAAATCCAGACCGGGTCGAGCTTTCTCTCGCAGAACGATTCTCGCGTGCACGTGGGTCTGGGCGCCGCGGTGAAATATGACGCCATCGAAGTCAGGTGGCCGGGCGGCGTCCGGGAGCGATTCGCTGGCGGCGCGGCGGATCAGAGTGTGACCGTGACCGAGGGGAGTGGCGCGCGCGTGAACCGGTGATGTTCGCCGGGCCGCGGACTCGGACGGAACGAACGCCGGGCATCCACGGATAGAGACTCGCCACGGACGAACACGGACGTTCACGGATCAGTGTTGGCTACGGATCACACGAATCTGCGGCGGACTTCGCCACGGACTGACACGGAGGTTCACGGAACAATTCTGGCCACAGGCACGGAAATCCAGAGATGGGCCTCCCACGACGAGCACAGACTCCACGGATCAATTCTGATGGACCCAAGAATATATCGATGTTGATTTGCACAAGGCGTTTTTCCAGGCGTGCGCGCTGACGGCCCACCGGCGAGCGGACGTGGGAGGGGCGGTTCCCGCGGACATCCGAGGGGGTGGCGCGGTTTATCGCGCGGGGCATCGGCAGCGCGCAGGTCAGTGGCCGTTGAAACGCGTGGTCCGCAGTAGGCCTTCGTCGGCGCGCTGCGCACCACCGGCGAGGATCGGGTCGACATCGCCTATCCGTTCAGTAGAACAAGCTCAAGGGGGTTCGCGGCCAAGACTGATCGGCTCGATGTCCGCTGGGTGGCGGATCCAGTGCGGCGTGAGAGCGTCGTGAGCATCTACATTCCGCCGCCGGCGATCCGCGAACTGCGCGAGGTGTGTCGGGGCCGGCATCAAGTGGTGCGGTTGCGCACGCGGCTCGCGCAGATGATTCGGGCGCTGCTGTTGCGGTGCGATGCCGGCGAGCCGCCCGGGCACCCGACTGTACGCGTCCGCGGGCGCTGGCGTGGCTGGCCGCGGTGTCGCTTGCCGCCCGACGCGGACCGCACCCTGCGGCGGCTCGAGCGCCTGTATCGCGCGATCCACATCGGACGCGCAGGCGGCCGATGCGGAGGTGCGGCAACGGGCCGCCGCCGACCCGATCGCCGGGGCCTTGACCGAGCTGGTCCGTATCGGTCCGGTGATGGCGTTGACGATCCGCGCGGAGATCGGCGACATCGCGCGGTTCCGCGTCGGGCCGGCGCTGGCGTGTTATGCCGGCCTGGTGCCGCGCGTCGACAGCAGTGGCGATCGCGTGTATCACGGGCGCATCACGCGCGACGGGTCACCGTGGCTGCGCTGGGCGCTGGTCGAAATCGGCACGGCACGCCATCAAACGGCCGGATGCGGTGGGGCGCTGGGCGCGCCGCCTGGCCGTGCGAAAGGGCGCTCTACACAGCGCGCGTCGCGTTGGCGCGTGTGCTGTGCGACGACAGGTCGTGAGACACCTGGCCGCAGAAGACCGTGGAGTCGTGACGTCCTCTCCACGTGCGGAGTGTCGCGAGGCACGCATGATGCCGGACCCGCAGGGCCGGCGTCGATCTCTGAATGATGCCGCACGTGGGCCAACCTGAGAGTGCGTGCGCCTCTGGTGGTGCACTCGGATAGATGCATTGCAGACGTCAGGCGCCCGGAGTATGTGTGAACGAGCAAACCTCGTCGGTCGTTTCTACCCGTTCGCTGCGCGCGCCCGGATGGCTTGATACGCGGGCGCGCTCCGCTCACTCGACGTGTGTCTTGACGCGAGGGGCCCTTTCATAGATGCTCGCTCTGCGCCCGACCACGACCGTTGCCCCGATGTTGACGGATCGATTCTGGGTCAGCTGGCCGTGGTGAGACTCGTAGGCTCGCAAGCGGGCCTCGAAGCGGTCGAGATGTTGCACGGCGCGCCCGATGGGGCTGCTCCGGCCCATGTAAGCGTTTGCAGGCGGTGGCGTTCTGGCTCAGCCGGAGGGCCGGGTCCAGAGCCTCTGGTCTGTTCACACTAGCTGGAGCGCAGCGAGCCGACTTTCGCAAGGTCCCACGCAAAGTCTTCCTAATACTTGCGGTTTTCTGCGAGGGTAAGCGCTTGCACCCCTTGATCTGGTCTGTCCACAAGTGCTATACACTCCCTGCACAAATTGACCACTTTAACGCTTTCGTATTAGCGAGAGCGCCAGGCCAGAGGCCTTCCCCCTACCGGCGGATGTGGTCGTCCGAGGAGCAGGCTAATGCAGAGATGTAAGCAACTGGGATTGGTGCTCGGGGTCCTTCTGGCCCTGTCGAGCACCGCGTGGGGGCAGAGCTTCAACGGCGCCATTGTCGGCGTCGTGAAAGATGCATCGGGGGCCGTCATCCCGGATGTCGCATTAACCCTTCGCAACGTCGCGACCGACCAGATAGTGGGCACGACGGTGTCGGGCCCGGACGGCGAGTACGCGTTCCGGAATCTCGCGCCCAGTAAGTACGAGGTGCAGGCCACGAAAGAGGGATTCCAACAGGTCACGAACTCGAACGTCGACGTCACGCTCAGTTCGGTCCAGCGGGTGGAGATCACCCTCCCCGTGGGCACACAGGAGCAACGCGTCGAGGTCGTCGGCGGCACGTTCCGTGCTGAGCGTCACCGGCACACAGGAACACGGCATCTCGCCCGAAACGCTGCAGCAGTTGCCACTCCTGATGAATAGCGGCCCCCGCGCCGCCGCCGGCTTCGCCATCCTCATGCCCGGCGTCAGTACCGGAGGAGCGGCCAATGCCTTCGACGCGCGGATCAACGGCGGCCTGCAGTCGGGCGACGAGGCGACGGTCGACGGCGTCAGCATGCAGCAGGGCTTCATGAGCCAGGGCGGCATGGTCTCGATTTTCCAGGACTTCCCGATGACGCCGGACATGGTCAGCGAAGTCAAGGTGCTGACCTCGAACTACGCGCCTGAGTATGGCGCGACGACGGGGGGCCAGATCATGGCCGTCACGAAGTCGGGTGGAAGCTCGTTCCACGGATCGGTCTTCGACTACCACAGGGACGACTCGCTGAAGGCGAAGCAGTGGGGACAAGCGGAAAAGCCGGAGTTCAGACGCGACAACTACGGCGTGAACATCGGCGGGCCGGTGAAGGTTCCTGGTCTGTTTGGCGAGCGCGTCAAGAGCTACTTCTACTTCGACTACGAGGGGTACCGGCAGACCGGCGGTTCGAATTCGCCGACGCTGTCGATCCCGTCGCTGAGGGAGCGCACCGGCGACTTCACGGACTGGCGCGACGCGAGCGGTAACTTGATTCCGATCTACGACCCGTTGACAATCCGGCCTGATCCGAATCGGCCGGGACAGTTCATCAAGGACCAGTTCAGTTGTGACGGGGTCGCCGAACGTAATCTGCCCGGATCGTATCAGTCCACTTGTCCAGTCGTATCTCGCGGCACTGCCGACGCCCACGAGTGACTGGCCCCCTCAACAACTTCCTTGCGCCTCCAATCCCGGACACGATCCTCGGAAACAGCGACTTGTACCTCGGTCGGTACGATCTTCAGATCGGAAGCAGCGATCACATGTTCGCCAGCTTCTGGCATCAGCGTGCACCAGCCAAGTTTGTGTCCACGCTTCCCCAGTCGATTGCCACGAAATCGTACTCGGACCCGCAGAATTCCTGGGTCAACCGTTTCAACTGGGACCGGACGTTCAGCAACACGCTCTTGAACCACATGTCCATGGGCTACCTCAATCGTAATGAGGGCTATGGATGTGTGAATCAGGACTTCGTCGACGAGTTTCCCCAGATCAATGGCGTGGCGGCACATAACGTCCCACCGCTGATGGACTTCCCGGATCCGGGTTCAGCTCGTTCGGCTGTAACGCCGGCGTCAATGTGGGAAACATCACGACACGTCCGACGTTCATCATCAACGACATGGTGACGTGGACGAAGAGCGCCCACACGCTGAAGTTCGGGATGGAATACCGCAAAATCATGGGGAACCTCCACGCGAACGGCAATCAGGCGGGGACTTTTGTGTTCGGCCCGGGGGCGACGGGTCTCGTGGGCGTCAATAGCGGCAGCCCAATCGCCAGTTTCCTGCTTGGCGCCGTGGATAACTCAAATACAGCTTTCCGCGCGGTCGATTCCACATACCCGCGCCAGAGTGCGTGGATCCTCCACGCGGGTGACACGTGGCGGGTCAACGACAGGCTCACCCTCGACTACGGCCTCCGCTGGGACTATTTCTCGCCATCGTCGGAGAAATACGATCGGCTGCTCGTTCTTCGACCCCGGTTGGCGCCAACCCGGGTGCCGGAGGTCGGCCCGGACGTCTCGCCTTTGCAGGCGATGGCTACGGAGCGGAGAGCTTCGGCGCGCGCTATCCGGAAGAGGATTTTTACAATGGGTTCGCGCCACGCCTCGGCGGCGTCTTTTCGATAAACGACAAGACCGTGCTTCGAGCCGGTTGGGGGATCTTCTATACGCAGGCGTTCTACCCGGGCTGGGGAGGTGGGATAAGCCAGGACGGTTTCTCGAGCACGCCGAGCTTTTCGAGCACCCTGGGCGGCATCCAGCCGGCGTTCTTCCTCGATCAGGGCTTCCCACAGAATTTCGAGGCGCCGCCAATCATTCGGTCGGATTACCGGAACGGTCAGAGCATCCTGTACCGCCCGGCCGACGGCAACAAGCGGCCGTACTCGCACCAGTGGAACATCACGGTGGATCGCGAGCTTGGGGCCAACCTTGCTTTGAGCGTGGCGTACGTCGGCAGCGCAGGCCGCCGGCTACCGTCGAGCATCGATCCGATCAACGCGATCGATCCGGCATTCCTGTCGATGGGGAACGATCTGAATGACCAGTTCACGCCAGGCATGGCCAGCCTGCACGGTGTTCCGCTCCCTTACGCCGGCTGGGTCGAGCAGATGACGGGCTGCGCGCCATCGGTTGCGCAGGCACTACGACCGTTCCCGCAGTACTGTGACAACCTGCAAGGGTTGAACGAGAATCACGGCGAGTCCCAGTACAACTCGCTGCAGTTGAAGCTCGAGAAGCGGTTTTCGCACGGCTTTTTCGCACTCGTGTCCTACACCCTGTCAAAGATGACTGGCAGCGGCTCGGACAACACGCAGCGAGACGCGCTGACCTGGAGCGGTGCTCAGGGCGTAATCTCGCCATTCGAGCGCGAGCGTAACGACACGATCTCTCTGCAGGACACTCCTCACGTGCTATCAGCGGCTTTCGTCTATGAGCTGCCGTTCGGACAGGGGAAGAAGTATCTGAATGAGGGGGGCGTCACCAATACGCTTCTCGGCGGCTGGCAGGTCAGCACTGTCTTCCGTTATTCGTCTGCACTGCCAACCTTCTTCCGAGTAGGAGGAACGGCGTGCAATGTGCCGGGACCGTTCCGGGCATCGTGCATTCCCGGAATCGTCAACCCCGACGCGGTGTTCGCGCAGGACAAGGGCGATTTCGATCCGAATGCGGGTCCGCTGTTCAATATCGGCGCCTTTGAGTCCGTGGGCGCGTTCAACTTCTACACCGGGCAAGGCAACCGGATCGAAGAGAGTGTCCGTGGCTTCGCGTATCGAAATCAGGACCTCTCCTTGATCAAGAACACGCGACTGCCCGCTGGCATGAACGTGCAGATCCGCATCGAAGCGTTCAACATGTGGAACTGGCACAACTTCAGCGCGCCGGGGTCGGCAAACAACGGCATCGCGGCGTTCAATACGGACCTGTCGAGCCCGGATTTCGGCAGGTGGAACGGCACCGTAACCGATTCTCGGAGCATTCAGCTCGCGGCGCGGTTCGAATTCTAACCGGCCGATTGGTTCGACGTCCACGCTGAGGCTTGGACGTAACATAAGAAGGCGTCGCCTCCGTCACGAATGGCGGGTGCGGCGCCTTTCTCGTTTCGACGTCATGACTCACCGACTCCGCGTACTGACACTTTCTCTTCTCTTGCTCCTGACGGCCCGCGCCCTGCCGGCGCAGGAGCTGGCGCCCGCGCTCGCCCAGCGATTCTCCAGCGGGCGTGGCCGCGCTGAAGGCTGGCGACGCTCGATGGGGCGGAGCAGGCGTTTCGTGAAGTGCTCCGTCAAGGCGGCGAACGCGGGTTCGTCCACCACAATCTCGGGGTCGTCCTGCAGCAGCGCGGCCGGCATCAGGACGCGTTGGTCGAATTCCGTGCCGCCAGTCGGCTCGACCCAACGTTCGGCCCCGCGCGACTGCTTGCTGGTGTGAGCCTTATTGCGCTGGGCCGTGACAGCGAGGCGGTCGTCGCGCTCGAGCGGGCCGTGCGCCTGATGCCATCGGAGCCTCAAGGCCACCTTCAGCTCGCCGACGCGTATGAGCGCCTCGGCCGCATCGAGGACGTCGTCGACGAGTATCGACGCCTGGCCGAGATCTCGCCACAGAACGAGGAGTTTGCGTATCGGCTCGGGAAGGCGTATCTGAAGCTGGCGACGTCAGCGTACGAGCGGCTTCACGCAGTCGATCCGCAGTCTGCCAGGCTCAGTCAGGTGCTTGGCACGGAGTACGCCAGGCAGGGCCGCTCCGACCTGGCGGTCCAGGCCTTCGAGCGCGCCGCTGCGCTCGACCCGGCGCTTCCCGAGATCCACCTGGCGCTTGCCCGGCTTCACGCCGATCAGGGACGATGGGACGATGCGGCGCGCGAAGTAGACACGGGAGCTCGCCATGGCGCCAGAGAGCAGAGAGGCGCGCGAGCTGAAGGCGAAGATCGAGGCGTTGAAAGGGCGCTGACGATTGCGGATTGCGGATTGCGGATTGTGGATTGCAGGTCTCGTGCCGAGCGTGCTCGTGGCGCTGTTTCTCTCTCCGCCGCCGGCGCATGCGCAACAGCGGCCACCGTCTCCCGACCGCAGGTCTTGCGGCTCCTGTTGCCGGCTCTTCTGCCGTTGAGAGCGGCAGCGAGCTCGATCGCGCGCTGCGCGCGCGTGATTGGCAGCGCGCCGAGCAGCTGCTCGTGAAGGAGATCGAGGCGGCGCCGAAATCTCCCGAGCTGCTGAAGATCCTGGCCGGCGTCTTTCTTGCCGATCGCAAGCCACTGAACGCGGCCATCGCGATCAAGAAGGCCGAAGCGCTCGGGCCCATCGACAACGCCACGCGCTACACGCTGGTGCTCGCCTATGTCGCCATGAAGCGCGGCGACTGGGCCCGGCCCGAGCTCGAGCGACTCGTCAGCGCTGATAGCTCCAATGCCCTCTACGAGTACTGGTTGGGACGGCTCGACTACGACGCGGGGCAGTACGCGGCCGCGGTCGCGACGATTCGAGAGTGTGGTGAAGCGCGACGAGAAGTTCATGCGCGCTTACGACAATCTCGGCCTGTGCTACGAGGCGCTGAATCAACCGGACCGCGCGATTGCGCTCTACCGTCAGGCGATTGTCCCTCAACCAGACAGTCTGCCACGCCATCGCCGTGGCCGCTCCTGAATCTGGGGACTCTGCTTCGACAGCGGGGCGAGCTCGCCGAGGCGGAAGTCCTTCTACGTCAGGCGGTGAAATTCGATCCGTCGTTGGCCAAGGCCCATTACCAGCTCGGCGCTCTGCTCGAGCAGCAGAATCGGATCGACGAAGCGACCGCCGCGCTGTCGCAGGCCGCCGCGAGCGATCCGACCTACGCCGATCCGCACTACGCGTTGGCGCGGATCTATCGTCGTCAGGGACGGCTCGACGAGGCAAAGGAGGCGCTGGCGACATTCCAACGTCTGCACGACGCGCAACGCGAGAGCGGCGCTCGATGACGCCCTGCGACACCATTTGCGCGCTCGGATTCCTGTTTGGTGCTGGCGGGATCTTCGGCGCCTGTCGTCGCCGGCACGGTTCCGCAGCAGGCGGCCATCGACCCGGTGCCGGAGATCGCGCGTCTGATCGAGGCCCAGGACCTGCCGGCCGCGAAAGCTGCAGTCGACAGCGCCTTGCGCGCCGAGCCCACTAATCCGGTGCTGCAGAATTACGCGGGCGTCATCGAGGCGCAGCGAGGGGCCTTCGAGGTCGCCGAGTCGCATTTTCAAGCCGCCATTCGCCTTGCGCCTCGTGCGGCCGCGCCCTACGAGAATCTTGGGCGGCTCTATCAGGAGCGGTCGGCTGCGGATGCGAGCGCGCGAAAGAAGGCACTCGACACCTATCAGCGTCTCCTCGCCATTGATTCGTCGAACACCGAAGGCCTCTACCAGGCCGGATTTCTCCTTGCGCTCGAAGGTCAGTTTGGCGAGTCGCGTGCGTTCATAGAGCGGCTGCCCGAGGAGATCCGGGAACGTCCCCAGGCCCTGGCCGTCATGGCCGTCGACCTGGCTGGCGTCAAAGACACGACCGCGGCAATGGCGGTTGTCGAACGACTCGCAGCGCATCCTGACCTGGCCGCCGCCGACGTGGTGTCGATCGCGCCGGCCCTCGACCGCGTGCAGGACGATCGCGTTGCCAGCGCGCTCGTCGAAGCGCTGGATCGTCGGAATCTCGCTTCCGCAGATCTGCTTCATCGTCTTGGACAGCTTTACGCGCGTCAGGGGAAATTCGCGGATAGCCGGGCAGTGCTCGAGCGGGCCGCGGCGGCTGGTGGCGCCACGCTGCCGATCCTGATGGATCTCGCGCGAGCTGCCGTGAAGCTCGGCGATCACAAGGGCGCATTGGGTTACCTCGCCCACGCGCGCGAGCTCGATCCGAATAACGCGAACGTCCACTTCCTGTTCGGCATGGTGTGCGTGGAGCTGAACCTCGGCGCTGAAGCCTACGAGTCGTTGAAGAAGGCCGTGGCGCTCGCTCCCGAGAACGCGCTCATCAACTACGCCATGGGCGCGGTGTCAATGCACAGACACGAACCGTCGGAATCGTTGCCGTACTTCGAGAAGTACGTGCGGCTCGTGCCGAACGATCCGCGCGGCCGCTTCGCTCTTGGGGCCGCCCGGTTCTACAGCAACCAGTTCGACCAGGCCCGCGTAGGTCTTCAGGAGGCAGCCACCCATCCCGAGACCGCCGCCGGCGCGCATTACTTCCTGGCGCGCATCGCGCGGCAGTCGAACGACCTCGAGACGGCACGCCGGGAGATCGAGGCCTCTCTTCGAGCGAACGAGAAGGCGCCCGACGCGTGGGCCGAGCTGGGCCTGCTTCAAACGCGCGCAGCACAGTACGCGGAGGCAGAACAGTCGTTGGGCAAGGCCCTGGCGCTCGACCCGGACAACTACCTGGCCACGGTCAACCTCACGACGCTCTACACACGCACCAGAGATCCGCGCCGCGAGGCGCAGGCGGCGAGACTCGCGGCACTGCAGGACAAGCGCGCGGAACAGGCGCAGGAGTTCTTGCGGATCATCGAGGTGGTGCCATAGTCCGATTGCGGATTGCGGATTGCGGATTGCGGATTGCGGATTGCGGATTGCGGATTGCGGATTGTCGGATCGTGGATCGTGGATTGCGGATTGCGGATTGTGGATTTGCAGATATTCGGCGCGATCGCGACCTTGACACTCGTCGCGGCCGCGCCGCTCATCACGGAGGCGCAGGCGCCGCGGCGATCGGTCGCGGATACTCGGGTTGCTGAGGCGGCGCGCGCCTTGTCGGCGGGCGATGCGGCTCGCGCGCTTGTGCTCGGTCACCGGCGTATCTCACGCAAATCCAGCAGACCCGCGCGCCTCGTGGTCGTGGCGGCGCGCGTCACATCAGCGGTGGAGACTTCGACGCCGCCTATCTGCAGCTGCGACGCGCAGTGCGTGCGGCGCCCCGCGACGTCGATGTCCTCTACTATCTCGGGCTGGTGAGCGGCCGCCTGGCAGAACGGCAGTTCGAACGGCTCGTGCAGATCGCGCCCGAGTCGGCGAGGGTGCACCAGCTTCAGGCCGAATCGCTCGAGGCGCAGGAGAAGCGGTCGGCGGCGGAAGCCGAGTACGAAGCCGCGCTGAAGGTGAAACCGGATCTGATGGACGCGCTTCTTGCGCTCGGCAGGCTGAAGCGCATCCGGCTCGCCTGCGAGGAGGCGATCGCGCTGTACGAAAAGGCCGAGACGATACGGCCCACGTTCGAAGGGGCATACGGGCTTGGCGTGTGCTACGGATATCTCCAGAGAGACGAGGAAGCATCGTCGCGTTTCAAGGAGGCGATTCGACCGGGATCCGAAGGCCGCCGTGGCGTGGGTCGGCCTCGGAACGTCGCTCACGAAGGCCGGGCGGGCGACCGACGCGATTCCGAAGCTGCAGCAGGCGATCGCGCTCGAACCGAAGATGGGCGAGGCCTACTACGCGCTCGGGATGGCCTACCAATCGGCGCGGCAGCCTGCTCTCGCGCAGAAAGCCTTCCAGCAGGCGCAACAGCTGGGCGGAACGATCGACGCCGGCTCCGGTCCCGACAACAACGCCGTCCACGACGCCACCTCCGCCCCGATGACCACACGTCTCCTGCCGCTCATCCTCGTCGTGTGCGTCGTCGCGTCGGCGGCGCAGTCCGTCCCGACGACGCTGGTGCCGCCTGCGTCGCCGCATGCGGCGGCGAACGTCAGCTACGCTGACGTCACGGCTGCCGCGGGCCTGGCCTGCTTTTCGGCACGTCTCCGGCTCTCCAGAGAAGCGGTATCTGATCGAAACGACGGGTTCCGGCGTGGCCATGGCCGACTTCGACGACGATGGCTTCGTGGACGTGTACCTGCTGAATGGCTCCTCGCTCGATCGAATCGAGAATGGCTCTCCTGCTCCGAAGGCGGCATTCTTCAGGAACAACGGAGACAAGACGTTCCGCGACAACACCGACGCGTCAGGACTCGCCAATGAACGCTGGGGGCAAGGCGTCTGTGCCGGCGACTTCGACAACGACGGGAAGGAGGATCTCTACGTCGCCAACTTCGGCACGAACCGGCTATACCGGAATGTGGATGGGAGTCGCTTCACCGACGTGGCAACCGCGGCAGGAGTTGCCGTCGACAGTTGGTCGACCGGGTGCGCGTTCGGCGACTACGACGGCGACGGCTGGCTGGATCTTTACGTTGCAGGCTACGTGAGCCTCGACCTGAAGAACCTGCCGCCGGCGCCGCGCGGGGGTGGAGCCCCAGAGTCGGGAAGGGCGAAGGCCGAACCTCGCGGGGCTGAAGCCCCGCCGCCACAGCAGTCGCAGGCGCTGCCGCAGCAGGCCCCGCCGCCGCACAACAGCCACAGGCGTTACAGGAGCAGGCCCCGCCTCCACAGCCGCGTGGCGGGGCGGGCATGGGGGCGTCGTACACGGCCGGGGCGTCAGTCTGCACCTATCGCGGCGAGGCGGTGATGTGCGGTCCGCGCGGCCTGAAGGGCGCACCCGATCACCTCTTTCGTAACAATCGCGATGGCACGTTCTCGGATGTGACGACCCAGGCCGGCGTGGCCGACACGAAGCGGCTGTATGGCTTCGGCGTCGCCTGGTTCGACATGGATGACGACGGGTGGCTGGACCTGCTGGTGGCGAACGACTCCGGTCCAAACTACGTGTACCGCAATCTGGGGAACGGCACCTTCGACGACATCAGCTATCCGTCCGGCGCCGCGCTGGACGGCAACGGACGCGATCAGGCACACATGGGCATCGCGATCGGCGACTACGACAACGATGGGCGCGATGACGTGCACATCACGAATTTCGCCGACGACTTCAACGTGCTCTATCACAATCACGACGGCACGAGCTTCTCGGACGTCAGCTTCAAACTCGGGACTGCGCAGGTCTCGATCCCGTTTCTCGGATGGGGCACCGATTTTCTCGACTATGACAATGACGGCTGGCGCGATCTGCTCGTCGTGAACGGGCACGTCTACCCGGCGGCTGATCGCATGGATTGGAATACCTCGTACGCGCAGCGCGCGCTGCTCTGGCGCAACCTCGAAGGGAAGCGGTTCGAGGAGGTGGGCGCCGCCGGAGGCGCTGCCCTCACCACGCCTCGTGTCGCCCGAGGCGCGGCGACCGGTGACTTCGACAACGACGGTGGGATCGACTTCGTCGTCAACACCATCGATGGCTCACCGCTTCTCGCGCACAACGAGGGGACCGGGCGCGGTCACTGGCTGACCGTGCAGCTTCGCGGCGATCCTGCGCGCAAGTGCCCTCGCGACGCGATTGGATCGGTGGTGTTTGTCACCGCGGGTGGGCAGCGGATGCGCGGCGAGGTCGCAAGCGGGCGAGGGCAGATCTCTCAGTCAGACTTGCGGGTCCATTTCGGCCTCGGAGCGGCGACCGCAGTCTCATCGCTCGACGTGCGATGGGCGAACGGGCCCACGGTGACGTACGCCGTGCCGCGCGTCGACACGGTCGTCGTCATCGATCAGGCCACTGGCGTCACAGCCCGCTGACGCGCGTCACTTCAAGCGCACGGTTCGGATAGCGACGGCATCGGCGACGCGCGTACCGTTTGAAGCAGGCCGGACTCGACCGGCCCTTCATCCTGGAGTGTCTGATGCACCGTGCGATTGAGCCCGCCATTCTCTATTTCGGGACGCCTGTCGTCCTCGTGAGCACGCTGAATGAAGACGGATCGCCGCAACCTGGCGCCGATGTCGTCGGCGTGGTGGCTCGGCTGGCGAGCAGTCCTGGGATTCGGCGCCCGTTCAGCTGTGGAGGCGGGCCTTTAGGCCCGCGAGTGCCGCCTGCTGCGTAGGCGGAAGCGCCGCCGCCACGTGAGCGGCGTGCCGGGCCCCGTAATCCGGCGAACATGCGACCGATCGCGCTCCCGCTACTTGACGGTCAGCACACCCTTCATGCCGGCTGCAAAATGTCCGGGGAAGCTGCAGAGATAGACGTAGCGACCTGGAGCCGTCGGCGCCTTGAAGGTCACTTCCACGGTCTCGCCAGGACCGGCAAGCGGCGTCGACGCGAGCACCTTGGCCTTGAATTGCGCCGGGATATAGGCAGTCGCCGACGCCATCGGCGAGGCATTGGTGAAGGCAACCGCATCGGTGCCCTTCGCCAGCAACACGAAATTGTGGCCCATCGCGATCTTCGGCAGCGTGCCCACCGATTTCAATTTCACGTGCAACATCTCGCCAGGCTTGGCGGTGATGGCCATCACGTCGAATTTCATCTGATCGTTGCCGGTGATCGCAACGACGCGCGCTGGTGGCGCGGCGGACGCTCCACTGCCCCAGCTGATCAAGACGGCGACGACGGTTGTCCTTGCCATGGAACGAATGCTCATGATCTCGATACTCCAAAAGGAAATGACGGTCGGCTCTGGCGCTTCGAGCCGGGCGCGCTGCGGGCGGAGTTTACCGTTGGCTTTGCGAGAAGCGTCGTCAACCATTTTATCGGGTGCCGTGGATTCGCATCGATGTCCAAAGCTGATCCTTAAAGCTCTGCAACGGCGAGTCTATGCAAGCACAAAAAGTGCGCATCGTCACTATGCTCTGGTATACTCCGCCGCCATTCGAAGGCAACGGATCGAAAGGATCGTCGCGCCATGTCCTCCAGCAAACGTTCCGCGCACGTGAATCCTGTCGTGGTGCTCGCCGCTCTGTTCGTCTGCGTAATCGCAAGCGCACGCGCAAGCGCCGGGCCGATTCCTATCGGCGAGTGGCTGGAGTTTGGCTTCACAGACCCCGGCGTCGGCGCAACCGGCTGTTTCCCCGACGATCCCGCCGGGAATTTCTGTATCCCGAGCTCCGGAACCCCAACCAGCTTTCTCGATGCGCCGGCGTGGACCTTCACCGCGCCGGCAACCGGCGCGACGCTGCTGGTCACCGACGCGTTCACGTCTGGCGACCAGTTCGAGATTCTCGACTTCGGCATGCCAATCGCGTTCACATCAATGCCCGCTGCGGCCGGTGCCGTCGACTGTGATGATGACCCTGTGCCGTGCTTCGCGACCCCCGGAATCAGCACGCTCGTCCAGGCGCTCGCCGCAGGTGATCATTCGCTCACAATCGCTGCCCTCCAAGCGCCTAGTGCCGGAGGCTCAGGATATCTCCGCATCGACGCCGCTACCGCTCCGGTGCCTGAACCCGGAACGCTGCTGCTGATGGCGACGGGCTTTGGCATCGCGGCGATCCGTCGTCGTTCACGCCGCTGAACGCGCGTTCGCCGAGCACGCCAAATCAATCCGCAATGTACGAAACGCCTGGAACGCAGCCGTGCGTGCAGGAGATGTTCGTGTTCCACCCGTAAGGAGGCCTATGAATCGCCATCAGGTTGCTGAGCGAACCGCGACGGGGCGCTGGCTGGTCCCGCTCGTCACTGTGGCAGTGCTGACCTTCAGCGCGATTCTCACGATGCGCCAGAGCGCGCTCGAGGCGCAAGGCGCGACGCGCTTTTCAGGACCGACGTCCTCTCAGCCGCTCGCGCTTTCGGCGAACGGAGACTTCCTCATCGTCGCAAATCCAGACAGCAACAGCGTCAGCTTCTTCGATCTCCGGGCAGACAGGAATCGGCGTGTCGCCACAGTACCCGTGCAGGTCGAGCCCAACGGCGTCGTGTTCTCTCCGAATGGCCTTCGCGCCTATGTGGCCAACACTGTCAGCGGGACGGTCTCGGTCATCAACGTGAACATCGCGAATGGTCTCATCAGCAAGCCGGGCGTGCACATTCCGGTTGGCACCGAGCCATACGCGCTCGTGCTGACGCCAAACGGGACGCGACTGTACGTCGCTAACGCGCGTTCGAGCACGATTTCGGTCATCAACACCGCGACCAATGCCGTCATCGCGACGATTGGAATCCCCAGCCTCCTCGAGCCTCGTGGCATGGCCATCACCAACGATGGCGACGCCGACGACACCGACGAAACGTTGTACGTCACGTCCTTCCTTGCCGCGCCCGTTGCCGGAAAGGTCGATGGCGCCGACGATGCCAAGCAGGGGCGCGTGACCGTCGTGTCGACCGGAACGAACGTGGTTGTCGGGACCGCAGCGATTCAACCCATCGCCGACACCGGTTTCAAAGCGACCGGGGACGCCCTTGCGCGAACTCCGCCGGGAGACCCGGCAAACCCGGCCAGTTTCACGTTCACGACCGGTGCGTACCCGAACCAGCTGAACAACATTGCAATCAAAGGCGCGTTCGCGTATCTGCCGAACACAGGCGCCTCGCCGAACGGGCCGGTGCGGTTCGATGTCAACACGCAGAGTCTGCTGGCGGTCCTCAACAGAACGACGAACCAGGACGCCGGGCAGACGATCAACATGCACAGGGCCGTGGCGCAACAGACGGGCAGCCCGAAGCTGTTCATCACGCAGCCTTGGGCGATGGCATTCAAGTACGGAGAGAACGAAGGCTATGTCGTCAGCGCCGCCAGCAACATCGTGGTCAAGGTCTCGGTCGATGCGGTCTCGGGAGAACCCACCGTCGAGAGCGATCCGCTGGATGCGACGCGTGTCCTGCAGGTGCCTGTCGGCCGCAATCCGCGCGGCATCGTCGTGAACGCGGCCGATACACGAGCCTACGTGATGAATTACGTGTCGCGCGATGTGAGCATCATCAACCTGACCGGCGTCAAAGAGCAGGTCATGGCGACGGTGTCGTCGGCGTCCCTGCCGAGCCCGGGAACTCTGGAGGACAAGATTCACATCGGCAAGGAGCTTTACAACACGTCGGTGGGCATCTTTAGTCCGCCCACGCCTGGAGGGCAGCCGGTCAAGGGACGAATGTCGGCCAACGGGTGGGGCGCCTGCTCCGCGTGTCATCCGTTTGGGCTGTCCGATCAAGTGGTATGGATCTTCCCGGCCGGTCCGCGCAGGACCATTCCGCAGCACGCTGACTTCGATCCTATCGATCCCACGCGCAATACGATGCGTGTGTTGAACTGGTCCGCCAATCGCGACGAGCAGGAAGACTTCGAGCTGAACATCCGAGCGGTGTCCGGAGGGGCGGGTCTGATCGTGCTGGCCAATAGCGCCACGCCGGACGCCAACGTCAGCGACCTCGTGCCGTTGGCCAACGGCGGCCGCAACCAGCTCAAAGTTCGTGGCGTCGGTGGATGGGACGCGATCAAGGCCTTCGTCCAGTTCGGCATTCGAGCGCCAATTTCGCCGGTGTCGAAGACAGAGCCGGACGTCGTCGCGGGACGCGCGTTGTTTACTGCCGCAAATTGCCAGCAATGCCACGGTGGCGGATCATGGACGACCGCGCGGGTGCGGTTCACACCGCCGCCGGACTCGAGCCTCGTGGTCGCCGGTCAGATCATCGGCGAATTGAGAGACGTCGGCACCTTCGACTCCAATGCTTTCAATGAGGTCCGCCAGAACGCCGCCCCGCCGCTTGGCGCCGCCGGCTTCGTGCCGCCGTCACTCCTCGCGACGTTTGCCTTCGTGCCGCCACAGTTCCACAACGGTGCCGCCGCGTCGTTCGATTTAGTGCTCCAGAACGTGACCCATCGCTCAGCTGGAACTTCGGGCGTCGATACCCTGAGCAATGCTGCGGATCGCGCGAAACTGGCGAGATTCCTGGCATCCATTGATGCCGCTACGGTCCCAATCAATTAGGGACGAGGCGGCGGGGTATGTTGACATTCGTCTTTTGTTCGCCATATAGTTCTCTTTCCTGGCGTCGCCGAACGCGCCGAATGGAGGTCGACACATGGACGAGAAGGCTCTGTTCCTGAAGTTCTGGGAGAAGGAAGCCACTGCGATGCGCAAGGTCATCGCGCGCATTCCCGAGGGTTCCGACTATCGACCCGACCCGAAGTCACGCACGGCGCGTGAGATTGCCTGGCTCATCGTACGCGAGGAAATTGTGCTGGCCGAGGGACTCGGGAAAGGCGTGATCGAGTGGGAGGAATTGCCGGCGCCGACGACCTGCACCGAGATTCTCGCGACCTACGATCGCCATCACGACAACGCCACGAGCAAGCTGCGCGCTCTGGCGCCTGCCAGCTGGGAAGCGCGGGTGCCGTTCACGTTCCAAGGTCAGGAGATCATGGCTGAATCGGGCTACGAGAACGCCTGGACGTTCCTGTTCGACATGGTTCATCACCGCGGACAGATCTCCACGTATCTGCGCCCGATGGGCTCGACCGTGCCTGCGATTTACGGCCCGAGCGCCGACGAAGGCATGTGACGTCAGAACGTGACGCGCGCCGCCAGCTGAAAGGCACGCGGACCGCCGCCGCCGAGAAACGGGTTTCCGCCGGCCACATCCGGCGTCGCGGTGATCGGCAGGAACCCGATGCCGCGGTTCGTTGCCGGATCGATCCCGTTCTGCAGAAAGTCGATCGCGAAGTTCGGCAGCATCGGGTTCGTGAAGTTCACGTGGTTGAAGACATTGAACGTGTCGAGCCGCAGCTGCAGCGTGGTGTGGCCGCCGAGGTCGGTGCTCTTCACCAGCGACAGGTCGACGTTCTTGAACGACGGCCCGTAGTACGCGTTCCGAGGCAGGTTCCCGAAGTGCTGTCCGCCGGCGCAGCCCCCCTCGCCGTTCGGCGTGCACGGGGCCGCAAACGCTGAGAGATTGAGGAACCGGTCGGGCCCGCCTGTTCCCTCGAACGGATCGCCGACCAGATCGGGGCGGCCGAAGTACTCGCCGCTCCCGTTGAAGTCATCCTCGAACAGGTAATTGATATTGATGGGTTGCCCGCTGGCGAGTGTCACGACACCGTTCAGCGACCAGCCGGACGTCAGCGCGCGTCCACGAGCGACCGGCGTGATGTTCCAAGTGAAGTACCACGTGAAGCGATGGCGCGCGTCGAAATTCGACGGCGCCCATTCCGCCTCGGGGTTGCGACTGTCGTCCGGCTGTGAGGCGTTCGGCACGTAGTCCTGCCCGTCGCTGGCCGTATCCATCGACTTCGACAGCGTGTAGTTGATCGTCGAGGTGAGACCGTGCCACTCGCGAATGCGCAGGCTCGCCTGGAGGGAGTTGTAGCGGGAGCGAGCGCTGGACTCGAACTGGTTGATGTACAGGAAATCAGGGTACGGCGCCAAGCCGTTCGCCGGATCGAGCTGGTTGATGTCGCGATAACGGAAGAGCGATCTCCCGAGCGATCCGACGTATCCGACCTGTATCGCGGCGCGCGGGCCAACCTCCTGCTGAAAATTGACGTTGTAGATCTGCACGTACGGCGTGCGCAGGCCCTTGTCGACGGTGAACACGTCCGACGCGCTGAAGCTCGCGTCCGCGAACACCGGCGCGCCCGGCACGATCTCCGCCACGGGCTCGAAACTGAAGAGGATGTCGTTATACGCGGGCCCGGGATTGAACGTGTTCCAGGGAAGCTGGCCGACGAAGAAGTCCTGTGAGAAGGCGTCGTAATAGAGGCCGTAGCCCGCTCGCACCACGCGCGTGCCTTCGCCCGTGAGATCCCAGGCCGCGCTGATGCGCGGCGAGAAGTTGTTCCAGTCCTTGTCAAACAACTGCGTGACCGGCGTGACCTGCGCCGACGCCGCATCGAACACACTGAAGCGATCGTCGTCAGCCCCGATCACGCCGTAGTAGTCCCATCGAACGCCCCAGTTGAGCGTGAGGTTGCGCCGGGCCTGAAAGGAGTCCTGCAGATAGAACGCGTGGCTGTTCTGAAACGTGAACCGGCGCGAGTCGCCTTGCGCCTGCCGGCCGCCTGCCAGACGCCCGGCGACGAAGTCCTCGAGGCTGTCGAAGTCGAGCCGGCCGCGATAACCGGCATCGAAAAAGCCGTCGACGGTCGTCCGGCGAAGCTCGTAGCCGCCCTTCCAGTTGTGCCGTCCCGCGTTGTACGAGAGGTTCGCAAAAGCCTGGTAGTTGCTGTCGACCCGTCCGCGAGGCAGCGAGAGGTTGGCGCCGACGTTCGCAAAGCCTGAGACGCGAATCTGTGGCATCCCGAAGTCCTGTGGGTTCGTGACCGTGGCGAGGCCGATCGATCCGGGATCGAAATCCTTGTCCTCCGGAAAGAAGTCCTCGTCGAATCGATTGAGCCCTGCGCGGACTTCGAGCAGCAGCTTTGTCGAGAGCAGGTGAGTGAACGATCCGGACAGGAGCTGCACGTTGGTCGGCGTGTCGGTGTTGTAGCCGGGAAGGAACCCGCCTCCGAGGAGGCCCAGTGGAAAGCTCTGATCGCTGTCGCCGAGAAAGTACCGCACGGTGAGCAGATCGACCGGCCCGACGTGCTGATCGATCTTGGCGATCAGGCTGTCGACGCGATTCTCGAAGAGCGTCGTGGCCTGCAGGTTGTTGCCGTTCGCATCGGGCGCCTGGTTCGGCGCCGGCCACGGGTGACGGTCGAGGATCCCTCGAATGACCGGGTTCACCGCGCCGCCATTGACGGCAATGGCATCGGCGATCTCGCTGTCGGTCGGTACGCGCGCGGGCCCTGGCAACCCGCCGTTTTCACGCTGCCCTTCGTAGGCGACGAAAAAGAAGGTGCGATCCTGTTTCACCGGGCCGCCCATCGATCCACCGAACTGGTTGTTGCGGAACTCGTTCTTCGGCGACGGCGACGCGTTGAAGAAGTTCCTCGCGCCGAGGGCATCATCCCGAAAGTATTCGTAGGCCGTGCCGGCCATGCGGTTCGTTCCCGACTTCGTGACGATGTTGACGATGGCGCCGGCGTTGCGCCCGTACTCCGCCTCGGCACCGGAAAGCACCGGGAACTCGGCGACCGCGTCGATGGGAAGCACCGTCGCGGGCGTACCGAAGACGCCGCCCTCGTTGATCGCGGGCAGGTTGCGGTAGCCGTCGTTCATGTCGGTGCCGTCCAGCAGGTAGTTGTTCGACCGGCCGCGATTCCCGTTGATGCTGAACAGGCCGAACGATCCCGGCGAGTCGTTGATGCCGCTGGGGTCGGCGGCGGTGCCCGGGACGAGCGACAGGAGCTTCACGAAATCCCGGCCGTTCAGCGGAATCTCGGCCGCCTGCGCGCCCGAAATCGTGCCCCCCTGAACGTTGCGCGTGGAATCGATCAGCGGCGTGCGCGCGACGACCTCCACGCTTTCCTGCACGCCGCCGGGATGGAGTTGGATGTTGACCCGCCGGCTCGCCGACGCCTCGACCGCGACGCCCTTGACGGTCTGCGCGGCGAATCCGGGAAGGCTCGCCGCGATGGTGTATTCGCCGAGCGGCAACTCCGAGAAGAAATAGTTGCCGGTCGAGTCGGTCTCGACGGACCGGCTGAGGCCGGTGCTGACGCTCGTGGCTGTGATGATGGTGCCGGGAAGCGCCGAGTCGGTCTGGTCGGTCACCGTGCCTTGAATGCCGCCGCGAAACGTTTGCGCGGAGGCTGGCGCGGCGCAGAGGATCAGCAATGCCACGAGAAGGGCGAAGCGCATGCGAGGCTCCTTGAGATCGCGGGATCGCGACGTGCCGTAGCTTACGCCCAAGAGTCGTACGGATGTGCGGTCGTGTGACCAGATCGGCGCCGCGGCTCGACAATACGGCGCATCGCACAGTAGCGGGCTCGTAACGATATGAGCGGCGCGATCTGGGAAACGTCGGCCACGGAGGGACACGGATCGACACGGACTGGTCGGTCGCGCGCCAGCCAGCAGGCCGGCGCCGGAAGGCCCGACCGGCGGCGACCACAAACACGATACGCGCACCCGGCGTGCTTGTGATCGTCGCCGGTCGAGCCTTCATCCGCGCTGCGCGCGGCGCGGCCGACCCGCAGAGTCATGCCGCTCAATATCGCGAGAATGCAATTAACAATTAAGAGGATCGTCTGTGTGAATCGCGTCCGCCCGCGCAGATGCTTGATCCGTGGACATCCGTGTCTGTCGGTGGCTGATCCTGATCCGTGGAGATCTGTGTCCGTCTGCGGCTGATTCTTGGTCCGTGGTGATGCGTGTCCGCCCGTGGCTGATCCTGATCCGTCGAGATCCGTGTCCGTCCGCGGCTGATTCTTGATCCGTGGAGATCCGTGTCCGCCCGTGGCTGATCCTGATCCGTGGAGATCCGTGTCCGTCCGCGGCTGATTCTTGATCCGTGGAGATCCGTGTCCGCCCGTGGCTGATCCTGATCCGTGGAGATCCGTGTCCGTCCGTGGCTGCCCCTGTGCGTACGGGTCCGTGGCTGAAACATCGTCTGTGCCCGTCCGCGGCTCCGTGTAGAATCGACCGTCCCGGAGGTGATCGATGCAGGCTTTCATGCGGGATGTCGCCTACGCCATTCGGCTCATCCTCAAGCAGCCGGGCGTCACGATCGTCGCCGTCGTCACCCTGGCGCTGGGCATTGGCGCCAACACCGCCATCTTCTCCGCCCTCGATACCGTCCTGCTGCGACCACTGCCGTATCCCGAACCGGATCGCCTCGTGATGGTGTGGGAGAAGCGCGCCGCCGAGGGTGTCTTCGACAACAACGTCTCACCGGCCGACTTCCTCGACTGGACGCGCATGAGCCGCGCGTTCACGCGCCTGGCGGCGTATACATCCGTGCCGCGCGATCTCACCGGCCACGGCGCTCCTCTGCGCGTGGCGGCAAGCGCCGCATCGCCGTCGTTTTTCTCGGTGCTGGGTGTCAGCCCATTACTCGGACGAGCATTTCGTGATGAGGAGGGCACCTCCGGCCGCGACCGCGTCGTGGTTCTGGGCCATGCGCTGTGGCGACGCGCCTTCGGAGGCGATCCGAAGGTGATCGGCCGCGTGATGGTGCTCGACCGGGTCCCGCACGAGATCGTGGGCGTGCTGCCGGAGTCGTTCGAGTTTCCCGACCGCCTGGCCGAGATCTTCGTTCCGCTCGCGCTCGAGGGCGGGAAGGAGCCGGCGCCGCGCGCGCTTCACTATTTGAGCGTGTACGGCCGGCTCGGTCCGGGCGTCTCGCTGAACCAGGCCCGCGACGACATGAACCGCGTGGGCAAGGAGCTCGAACGCCGGTTTCCAACCGAGAATCGAGGTCATGGCGCGCACGTGGTGGACCTGAGAGGCCAGCTCGCGCAACCCGTGCGACTCGTGCTGCTGCTTCTGATGGGTGCCGTAGGATTCGTGCTGCTCATCGCGTGCGTCAACGTCGCGAACCTGCTGCTCGCGAAGGCCGTGTCGCGACGGCAGGAAATGGCCGTGCGGGCCGCCCTTGGTGCCGGGCGCGCACGCCTACTCTCACAAACGCTGACAGAGAGCCTGCTCCTGGGCCTGATGGGCGGCGTGGCCAGCCTGACCGTGGCCTCCATCGGCATGCGCCTGCTCCCCGCACTCGTGCCGGAGGACCTCCCGCTCGTTGGCATCGATCGTCTGACGCTCGACGGCCGAGTGCTCGCGTTCGGCTTCGCACTGTCGCTGCTGACCGGCCTCGTCTTCGGGATGCTGCCAGCCTGGCAACTTGCTCGCACCGACGCGAACGTCTGGCTCAAGGATGGCGGCCGCTCTCCTGTCGGAATCCGCAGGCGCCTGCGAGTCTCGCTCGTCGTGTCCGAGATCGCGTTGGCTTCCCTGCTGCTCGTGGGTGCCGGCCTCAGCCTGCGAAGTCTTCAGGCCCTGTTGCACTCGGACTCAGGGATTCGTCCCGAGCACGTGCTGAGTGCGTATCTGACGTTTCCCTCGAGCGCCTACAGCGACGACGAGAAGATCATCAAGGCTGTTGGCGCGCTCGAGCAGCGGCTCGCCGCGATTGCCGGCGTACGCGCGGTGGGTGCGACGAGCCACCTGCCGCTCAGCGGTCGCGACTCCCGGCTGGGCGTCACGATCGAGGGCCGCGAATCGACGGACGAGCCGACGCGTGCGCACCCTCGCGTGATCACGCCAGGCTATTTCCAGGTCATGGGAATCCCGATTGTGTCGGGCCGGCGCTTCTCACGACAGGACGGCGAGAACGCGCCGCTTGTCGCAATCGTGAATCAGACGATGGCGAAGCGCTATTGGCCCGACGCGTCGCCGGTGGGGCGCCGTGTCAGAATCGGCAGGACGCCCGCCATGCGCGAGATCGTCGGGGTCGTTCGCGACATCAAGCATTGGGGACTCGATAGCCGCGTGAACCCGGAGATCTATGTGCCGGCGCCTCAATTTCCATGGGAGGACATGAGCTTCGTGCTCGCCACCGATGGCGATCCTCGCGCGCTGGCGTCTGCGGTGGGCCCGGTGGTCCAGTCGTTCGACCGTGACCTGCCCGTCTCGGACGTCCGCACGATGGAAGAAGTGACCCGGCACTCGGTCGCCTCGCGCCGCGCGGCGCTGACCTTGACGGCCGCCTTCGGGCTCCTGGCCCTCGTCCTCGCCGCGGCGGGCATCTACGGCGTGATGGCCCACCTGGTCGCTCTTCGGACCTCCGAGATTGGCCTCCGCATGACGCTAGGCGCCCCGCCACGGCGGGTGATGGCGCTCGTGCTGCGCGAGGCCCTGTTGCAGTCCGCCCTCGGCCTTGGGCTGGGCTTATCGGCCAGCGTGCTGCTGATGCGTCTGCTGCAGTCGATGTTGTACGAGGTGACTCCTGGCGATCCATTGACGATGGCGTCGGTCGCGGCCGTGCTCCTGACGACCGCCATTCTAGCGACGCTGGTTCCTGCCGTCCGGGCCATGCGCGTGAATCCGGCAGACGCGCTACGGCAGGGCTAGAGAAGCCGGTGAGCGCCACGATCAAAATTAAGCCACGGACGGACACGGATCTACACGGACTGGTCGGTCGCGCGCCGGCCAGCAGGCCGGCGCCGGAAGGCCCGACCGGCGGCGATCACAAACACGCGACACGTGCGCCAAGCGTGCTTGTGATCGTCGCCGGTCGAGCCTTCTGGCCGCGCTGCGCGCGGCGCGACCGACCCGCAGAGTGACGCCGCTCAAATATCTCGTGCATGCATAGCAGGAAGATCGTCCGTGTGACTCCGTGTAATTCCGTGGCGAGCAGATCGTCTGTGTACTTCCGTGTCCGTCCGTGGCCAGCGGATTGTCTGTGTCGTCCGTGTCAGTCCGTGGCTGATTCCTGTTCCGTGCCCGTCCGTGTTGCCGGTGGCCCTCGACACTGTAATGCTGCCTCCGCTTCCGTTGATCGGATCCGGGCGCGTGCAACAATCGGTCATGCAGTCTTCTGAAGGAGCGGGTTCGTGCCTGACGCCTCCGCGCTCTCGGTGAATCCGTTTGCGGCCCTGACCGCGGTGGCGGGGCCGGCTGTGCTGACCAACGCCTGTTCGGTGCTTGCATTGGGCACGAGCAACCGGCTCGCGCGAGTGGTCGACAGGAGCCGCACGGTCAGCCGGGAGCTGGCGTCCTTTCAGGTCGGGACCACGGAGTACGAATTGCGCGCAAGCCAGCGGCGCCGGCTGGCGGCGCGGGCACAACTGTTGCTCCAGGCGCTCAGAAGCTTCTACGCGGCCCTGGGGGCGTTTGCCGCCGCCGCGTTGCTCTTGGGGCTCGGGTCCGTGGTCGCTGCCTCCGAATACCCGCACGCCTTCTGGTTTGTTGCAACCGTGGCGTTCATCATCGGCGCCGCAGCTGTCGTGGGGCTCGCCTATGGCTGTGTTCAGATGGTGCGCGAGACGGGACTGGCGGTGCGAAATCTGTCCGAAGAGGCGCAGCTAAGCGGCGCGGGACAGTAGCTGCTCGATGGCTTCCTGCAGCCGCGCGCCGTTGAGCGGTTTCGAGAGGAAGCCGTCCATGCCCGCGGCGAGGCACCTGTCGCGATCTTCGGCCATCGCGTGGGCTGTGAGCGCGACGATGGGCGTACGCCGCCCCGTCTCGTCTTCGAGCGCCCTGATGACCTTGAGCGCCTCGAAGCCGTCCATCTCCGGCATCTGCACGTCCATGAGCACGACATCGAAGTGCCCCGTGCGATAGGCCTCGACGGCCTGCCGCCCGTCGGCGGCGACAGTCACGTCGTATCCTCGCTTCTGGAGGAGCAGAACGGCGACCCTCTGATTCACGAGATTGTCCTCGGCGAGAAGGACCCGCCTCCCGCGTCCCGTCCCCGCGGCAATGGGTGAGAGCGGGGTCGAGGCATCTGCCCGCGTCACCTTGTTACGACCCATGGCCGCCCTCAGCGCCGCGTGAAGCTCCGATCTGCGTGCCGGCTTCACGAGGTACCCTTCGACACCAAGTGCGCGGCCCTCGGCCGCCACCTCAGGGTCGTCGACCGATGTGAGGAGCAGGACGGCCGGAACGACGCCGCCTTCCTTGCGGAGGCCGGCGAGAAACGCAAGGCCGTCGAGGTCCGGCATGTGGTAGTCGAGCACGATGACATCGAACGCCTGGCTGGCGGCACGTGCCGCGTCGATCGCGGCGAGTGCCTCGTGACCCGAGTCGGCCAGCTCGGTCACCATGCCCCACTGCTGCAATAGCTGGTGCAGGATCGTTCGGTTCGTCGGGTTGTCGTCGACGACCAGGGCGCGGGTGCCCGCGAGGTCGGCAATCGGCACAGGCGACCGGGTCGTGCGCGCCGCGATTGTTTCGACGGGCAACTCGATGAGGAACGTCGAGCCTCGACCCGGCTGGCTCTCGATCCAGATCCGGCCTCCCATCAGGCGCACGAGGCGAGCCGAGATGGTGAGACCGAGGCCCGTGCCGCCAAACCTGCGAGTCGTGGAGCCGTCGGCCTGCGTGAACGCGTTGAAGATGTCTTTCTGACGCTCCGCCGTTACTCCGATGCCCGTGTCGGCGACCAGGATACGGAGAAGAGTCTGTCCCTGTTCGGTCGTGCCCGCGTTCATGACCTTCAGCGAGACTTCCCCCTGGGACGTGAACTTGACGGCATTGCCCAGCAGGTTGAGCACGACCTGGCGCAGACGCGCGCCATCCGTCCGGATCGAGGACGGCAGGGTTCCGTCGAGGTCGCACGACAGCTCGAGCCCCTTCTGATGCGCTGCAAGCGCCATCGACCGCGCGATCTCCTCGACGTACGGTTCAAGCTCGACGTCGGTGGCATCGAGTTCCATCTTGCCCGCTTCGATCTTCGAGAAATCGAGAATGTCGCTGATGATGCCGAGCAGCGCGTCCGCGGACGAGCGAACCGTGTCGAGACACTCGCGCTGGTACGGCGTGAGCTCGGCATCGAGCACCAATTCGGTCATGCCCACGACGCCATTGAGCGGCGTGCGCAGCTCGTGGCTCATGTTCGCGAGGAACTCGCTTTTCGCGCAGTTGGCCGCTTCGGCGCGATCGCGTGCGATTGTGAGCTCGGCGGTCCGCTCCGCCACCTGCTGCTCGAGCTGACCCCGATGCCGCTCGAGCGCTGAGTCGCGGACCTGAATCTGGCGCAGCATGTCGTCGAAGGCCGCGATAAGCTGACCGATCTCGTCGGTGCGCCCGTCACTGTCGATCCGCAGCGAGTAGTCCTTGGTTGCCGACACCCTCCGCGTGGCGGCCCACAACGCCTGAAGTGGTTCCACGATCGGCCGCTGCAGGCGTTCGGCGACGAGCGCGGAGAGCACCAGCGATACGAGGAGCACGACGCCCAGGATCTGAATCGTGCGCAGGCGATTGGCGCGAAGCGGCCGCAGGTCGATGCTGATCCAGACCGATCCAATCCGACGGTGATCAAAGACGATCGGTCGAACAATCGAGAGTGAATCGGCCTCGAACTGCGTGACCTCGTGTGCGGTCGCCCGGGTAGGAGGTGCGGCAGCCGTCGTCCGGTGCCACATCGCCAGCCGATGGCCGGCGGCATCGTAGAGCGCGCCCGACAGCGCATCCGGGCGGGCGGCCAGGGAGTTGAGCGTGTCTCGTGCGGCGGAATCGTCGCCAAACGTCAAGGCCGCGGCGCTATTGGCGCCGATGAGCACCGCGAGGCTGTCGGCGTCGCGAATGAGGGTGCTCCGCGATCGCGCGACATCGTACGCCACGATACCAGCGCCAGCCACGAGCAGCGCCGCCGTCGCGGTCAATGCGGCCAGTGCCCACACCTTCAGGCGGACGGAGAGATCGCAAAAACCCCAGCGACGATCTGACATCTGACGAAGTCAAAGAGCAATGCCAGTGCCAGCCCTCCGCCGGCCCTGAGGAGCGTGGCAGTTCGCTTGCAGCCAACACCTCAAACCGCTTGATGTCGTCCACGTTGTCCCAGGCTTATCGGCAAAAACCGCGCAGTATGCTGCGCGCGACCCTGCTCACCCTTCTCGGGTTGGCGCTCGTCACCGTCGGTACAGCGACACTTTGTGCCGACCAGGCGTCCGAGCACGAGGTGAAAGCGGCATTTCTCCTGAACTTCCTCAAGTTCGTGGAATGGCCGGCCGACCGGCTCCCGAACGGCACCACGCCGTACCTCATCGCGGTCATCGGCGAGGACTCGTTCGGCGCCACTCTCCGCAGCGTGACCGCGGATCGGACGATCGGCGCACGAAAAGTCGTGGTGCAGATCGCCCCTCACGTCTCCGACGTGGCGAACGCGCATCTCGTGTTCATTTCAGGGTCAGAGCAGCGCCAGCTTGCCGCCATTCTGCGCGAGCTGGATGGCCGGGGCGTCCTGACGGTGGGGGATACGCCGGGCTACTCGGAATCCGGTGTGGTCCTGAATCTGGTCGTGCAGGGTCAACGCGTGCGGTTCGAGGCCAATACCGCCGCCGCCGCCCGCTCGCGGCTTCGTCTGAGCTCGCACCTTCTGCGCATCGCGAGGATCGTTGGCTAAGCGTTATGACGATTCACGGAGTGGCATGATGTCTCGACATTTCCTTTACGGCTGCGTCCTCGCCCTTCTGGCGGGACCAGCGTCGGCCCAAACGCCGGCCAAGCCGAGCGACGCGCCTGCCCAGGGGCTCACCGACAAGAGCCTCGAAGAGCTGATGACGATCGACGTCGAGTCAGTCACCGGCGCGACACGGCACGAACAGCGCGTCACCGAGGCGCCATCGTCGGTCACCGTGATCACCGCCGCCGATATCAAGACCTTCGGCTGGCGCACCCTCGGCGAAGTGCTTCGAAGCGTGCGCGGCTTCCATACCACCTACGATCGCAACTACAGCTATCTTGGCGTCCGCGGTTTCGGGCGGCCGACCGACTACAACAACCGCGTGCTCTTTCTGATCGATGGACACCGATTGAACGACAACGTGTACGACGCGGCGTACATCGGCACCGAGTCGCCCATCGACGTCGATCTGATCGATCGGATCGAAGTGATTCGCGGTCCGGGATCGGCGCTGTACGGCGGGTCCGCGTTTTTCGGCGTGATCAACATCATCACGCGCCGCGGGGGCGCGATTGGCGGCGTCGAAGGGGCGCTGCAGGCCGGAAGCCAGGACACGTATCGCGCGCGCGCCACGGCAGGCTGGGCCTCCGGGAACAACCGCGACCTGCTGGTCTCGGGCACGCACTATCAGAGCGGGGGAGTGCCCGACCTGTTCTATCCCGAGTTCGACGATCCCTCCACGAACTTCGGCCGTGCCTCGCACCTCGACGCCGACGCGCACACGTCGGTGTTCACCAACGCGCGCATCGGAGGCGTGTCATTCCAGGCGGGGTTTTCCACGCGGACCAAGCACGTGCCGACGGCGGCATGGTCGACCGCCTTTGACGATCCGCGGTTCAAGACGAACGACAATCGCGGCTGGGTCGATGCGACCTACGATCGCAGTGTCGCAGGTACTCGGTATATGGCCCACGGGTTCGTCGATCGGATGGGTTATTCCGGCGACTATCCCGACCCGTACGGCAGCGTCAACATGGATCTCAGCCGCGGCACATGGTTCGGCGGCGACTTTTCCGCCTCACGCCTTGTCGCGCAACGGCATCGCGTGACCGGGGGCATCGAGTACCGCGACCATCTGAATCAGGAACAGAAGAACTGGGACCTCACGACCGATGAGGTCTTCATCCACGACAAACGCAGCTCCCAGCAGGCGGCGATCTTCGTGCAGGACGAGATCAGCCTGGCGCGGCATTGGACGGCCACCGTCGGCGCCCGCGCCGACTGGTGGAGCGTCGGCCCGAAGGCGGTGAAGCCGCGAGCCGGACTCGTTTACCGCACCGACCGCGACACGGCCTTCAAGCTGCTGTATGGAGAGGCATTTCGTGCGCCGAACGTCTATGAGCTCTATTACAACCAGGTCGGCAGCCGCGGCAATCCGGACCTCGATCCAGAGACGCTGCGGACGACCGAGGCGGTGTTCGAACAATACCTCCGCGGCCGTCTTCGTCTGACAGTCGCCGCGTTCTATACGGACATCGAGGATCTCGATCGAGCAGGTCGAAACCGAGGATGGCGTCGTGTTTCACGACAATCGGAGCAGCGCGAACTCGACTGGCATCGAGATCGAAGCCGAGCACCGGTCATCGGCGGGCATCTTGATTCGAGGTAGCGTCGTCCTCCAACGCACCTACGACGCGGATACGCGCAAGAAGTTGTCGAACGCACCGTCGCAGTTGGCGACACTCCAGGTCGCCCTGCCGGTTCTTTCGCGGCAACTGACCGTCGCGCTCGACTCGGCCCTGGTCGGCCCGCGCCTGACAATGTCCGGCACGCGGCTCGGCGCGTTCGTGCACTCGAACCTCATCACGACCTGGCAGCCCAGGAATCAGCCGTTCTTCCTCCAGGGAGGCGTCTACAACCTGTTCGATCAGGCCTATGCCGACGCGGTCGGCGCCGAGTTCGTGCAGGACGCCATCCCACAGGACGGGCGAACCGTCTCCATCAAACTGGGCGTCGGGTTCTGACCTAACGGTAATTTGAGGTTGATCAGGTTAGCCAGGTTGATCGGGTTAGTCAGGTTGGCGGATTCAGCGCGAACCCGACCAACCTGATGAACCTGTATAACCCGTCCAACTGCGTGTCGCGCGTTCTCGTCAAAGACGACTCAAGGCCATCTCGAGCGAGCGGGCGTCTGACGGCGCCTTGACCTTGCCGGTCAGGATCTCGCGATTCGTAATCGGCTTCTTGTACAAGTCCTTGATGGCGCTCTCATCCTCCCGCAGCGTCGCGCCCTTGAGCGAGACGCCGGCAAAGAGTCCGCGCGACCGCGAATATGAGAGGATTTCCGCCGTCATTGCCGCATCGGTCGCGGCTTCGGCCGATCGGCCCACCGGCCCGGCGGCAATCGTAGCGTCTGCGCCAAGCGTGAATTTGCTCGAGAGCAGGCGGTTCATGCCTTTCTCGTTCATCACGAGCATCACGACCTCGGTTTCATTGCCACCAATCTGAAATCCGAAACTGCCGCCCTCGATTTTTATGGCCGCCGGAGCCGTCCAACCGCTTCCGCTCCGGCACGAAACGAATCCACGGCCGTATTCCCCCCCGATGCCCAGCGCCGCAGACTTGAGCGACGGCACGACAACGAGACACCGCGCCTTCTTGATGAGGTCTTGAGGGATGCCTTTGTCGCTCTCGGGGATTTTCGTCAACGACTGAACTGTCTCGGCGGCGGCGGTCAACCGCTCCGATGTGTCGGCACGTACGGGCGACACGCAGAAAAGAGAGGTCAGGATGAGCCCGCCCGCCGCAATGGTGAATGATGGTCGTGTCATGATGCACAAACTCCTCAAATAGCTCGTTTGCAAGCCTCGCACCACGCCCTCGAGCCAGGCGCGTGGTCGCCCGAGCGTGGCGAAATGCTCCATACGCGCACGAAATGCCTACCGGTTCAGCGTATCCCTACGCCTGTGGCGGCGGGGCTTTAGCCCCGCGTTTGATGGCGCACGCGGGCCTGAAGGCCCGCCGCCACAGCCCTGGGAGACGCCAATTGACCGGCTTGGTTTCGTTCACAGTCGAGGCGGGGCTTTTGCGCGAAGCTGTGGCATTCTGCCGCGCGTGAGCGAAGTTCGTCTCATCGTGCGAAATGCTGGATGGCTGATCGCCCAGCGGGGCTTTCATGTCGTCGGCGCGGCCGTCTTCGCGGTGCTGGTGCCGCGGCTGATGGGGCCGGCCGTTTACGGCCGGTACGCCCTGCTCACCTCGGTGTCGATGTGGTTCGCGCTCCTGAGCGGGCTCGGTGCCGTTTCCCTGATTACCCGCATCATCCCGCAGTTCACGGCCAGCGGCGATTTCAGTGGCTTGCAGAAGCTCGTCACGAACCTTCTCGCCTTCCGTGGCGGGACGGCGGTCCTCTCCGCCGCGGCGTACTTCGTGATCATCGTCTTCGCGCTGGGCGAGCCGGATCTGGTGGCGGCGGCATTTGTCGCCGGCGCCGTCTTCGCTTGGACGGTTGGAAATCTCTGCTTCTCGGTCTTTCTCGGACTGAATCGCGCCGCGCGGTGGGGCATTGGCGAGCTGCTGCGCCGCTGGCTGACGCTGGCCTTTACACTGGTCGGCTATCCGATCGCGGGTGTCCGCGGCGCCTGCTTCGGTTACCTCGCCGCCAACCTCGTCGTGCTCGCCGTGGGTCTGGCGCAGGCGCGGCCCTACATCCGCTGGTCGACTTTCGATCCCACGCGCCGCTACCTATCGCCGTACCTCAAGACTGGCACCTACTTCGCGGTCGGCAACCTGCTTCTGGCGCTGGTGCATCGAAGCGGCGAAACGCTTGTGCGGCTGTCGACCGGCGACTACGTCGAGGTCGGTTTCTACGGAGCCGCGTCCAGCATCTATCTCACCGGGGCGAACGCGCTCTGGCAGTTCGGCATCTCCTTCACTCCCTATCTGGTGATGTCACTGCAGCGGGGCGATACGGGCGCAGTCGTGGTGTGGGTCGAGCGGCTCCTCAAATCCATGACGATCGTCGCGGCCCTCTCGACGCTTGCGGTCGTTTTCGTAGGGCCGGATCTGGTGCCGCTCGTGCTCGGACCCGCGTATCAGCGAGTGGTGTGGAATCTCCTGCCGATGACGCTCGCGCTCTTCACGTTGTCGATCGGCAGCATCGGACGGCTCGTCTCGCTCGCGCTCGATCGGCCCGGAGTTGCCACGAAAGCCGCCGCGATCGAGCTGGCTGCGTTCTGGATAGTCGGTTCGATCGCCGCCGCGTTCGGCGGCAGCCTTGCCGCGTCCGTGGCCGCGCTCTTCAGCTCGGCGCTCTATGCGATCTACATCACGTCGCGCATGCGGCGTGACCTGGCGTATTCCGTGGCCGGGGCGATGAAGGCCGGCGGGCTCGCGTCGGTCGTCGCTCCACTCGTGCTGTTGAAGGCGCAGTGGCCGGTCAACACGGTGCTGTTCGTCGTGGCCGCGCTCGTTTACGCGATCCTGCTCATGCGTCTCCGGATCGTGACGATGTCGGAGATCGCCGCCGTCGGCAGGCTGCTTCGTCCGGATCGACAGGTGGTCGTGACCCCTGCGTGACGGCACGCCAGAACGCCCTACCGCAGGCGGGTGCGGTGCACCACGAGGCCGCCGTCCACTGACGCTCGCGTCACGAAGTAGAACGCATCGTCGGACACGGAGGCGGTGCTGGCGTCCTGGATCGGCAGCAGCGGATTGATGATGTCGGCGGCGAGCACGCGGCCGCCGGAACGTCCGAGCCGAAGGCGAACCGCCCGGAGCGATCCGTCGTCGGTGCGCTGAATCCCGAGCAGCGCATGCCCATCCCACCGGATTCGCTCGAACCCTTTCAGGTCAACGCCCGGTGCGGCGCGGAGCGGGGTGACGGCCCCGGCAGGCAGTGACACTCGCGAAATGCCTGCGTCGTGCGCAACGTACGCCGTCCCTTGGTTCACCACGGCCAGGCTCGTCGGGTGCTCAAATGGCAACCGCGTCGGCCGGCTGTAATGGCCGGTCCGAGGGGCCACGCTGAAGATGCGCTTGCCGATCACATCGAGCGCGAAGACTGTGTCTTCGGCGGCGACGTCGACATCGCCGAACCGAGCGGGTCCGAAGCTCTCGGGCACAGGCCACGACGCAAGGGGTCGTCCGGAGACGAGCTGCACTCTGTGGAGGACCGCCACCGGCACCTTCTCGTCGCCCGACTCGCCGGCGCTGACGACCCAGAGATCGCCGCGTCGGGCATCGATCACGAGCGCCGTGATCTCGTTGAAGCCCGCTGACTCGGCCCCCACCAGATCGACCACGTGGTGCGATCGGTCGTCGACGATCACGAGCTTCCGCTGCAGGCGATCGGCGATGACGAATCTCCCGGAGACGCGGTCGTAGGCGAGGCCGGACGGTGTCATCGTGATCGATGGGAGGCGGACGGCTTCCTCCGCGGTCAGCGCCGGCTTTGTCGGCGCGGGCGGCGTGACGGCGACCGCGGGCGAAGACGACGCGGGAGCGGGAGGGGCGCAGGGCTCTCGCTATGAGTGGGCGGGCTTGCGGAAACCGGCGGCCCGACCTCCGAAGCAGTGGCGCTCGGTGGCGGGATCGGGGCCGCGGCACGCGTGGCACGAGAGGCCCGTTTCCTGCGCGCGGGCATTCGCGATCCGTGCAGATCGGGAACGACAGTGCGAGCCGATGCGGCCTTCAGCCAGACCTGCTCGGCCCGCGCCCTGACCGCGGGCCAATCCTCCAATATGCGGATGGCCGCGAAATCTCGACTCGTGGCAGCGTCTGTCACGACGCCAGCATCGGCGAGGCGGCCAATCATCACCAGCGCGTCGTGCGGGCGTCCGCTGAGGCTCTGGGCGCGCGCCAGCAGATACATCAGGTCAGGATCGTGGGCAGGGCCCTTCTGCACCGTCCGCCAGGCAAGATCGTGAAAACGTTCGAAGTCACCGCGCGCCGCGGCTCCAAGCGCCTCGTCACGACACTCCCGCCACTCCTGACAGGCGGGCGGATTTTGCAGAGAATCGACAGCCGCGAACGAGGAGAGGGCCGCGGCCAGGCCGAACAAAGTCGACAGGTTCATGAGGCGTCAGCGGCCGGTGTCGGCCCGGTGCATGGCGCCGCTGATGTCGAGCACGGTCGCGCTTGAAAGGTCGACGTCTGAGTCCTCGTAGGATTCGTCGGGGTGGCGATGGGCGGTGTGACGTCCGACCACGTCGACAACCGCAACAGTTACGGTAATACAGACGCTCATGATGAGCAACGACGCGGGGTCGTCGCGCGGGGTCGACGAGGCGCCGCTCCAGCTGGACAGGCCCAGTCGCGACGAGGTACATGCCCGGGTGGTAGGGACGGATGGAGTTCGCAGAGCCGGTTTCAACGCAGAGATCGCGGAGCCCGCCGAGCCTTTGAACGATCTCTGATCAAATGAAAGGGCCGTCGCCCACTCGCGGCGCCGGAGATAATGCAGTCGCTCAACCCCGCATGCTCCGGGCTGTGAGAGGAGGACAGCCCATGACCCAAGAATATATCGGTGTTGATTTGCACAAGGCGTTTTTCCAGGCGTGCGCGCTGAGGCCCACCGGCGAGCGGACGTGGGAGGGGCGGTTCCCGCGGACATCCGAGGGGGTGGCGCGGTTTATCGCGCGGGGCATCGGCAGCGCGCAGGTCGTGGCCGTTGAAGCGAGTGGTCCGACGTGGGCCTTCGTCGACGCGCTGCGCCCGACCGGCGCGCGGGTCTGCGTCGTCGATCCGCGCAAGACCAAGCTCAAGGCCGGGTTCGCGGCGAAGACCGATCGGCTCGATGCCCGCCGGCTGGCGGATGCACTGCGGCGTGAGAGCGTCGTGAGCATCTACATTCCGCCGCCGGCGATCCGCGAACTGCGCGAGGTGTGTCGGGGCCGGCATCAAGTGGTGCGGTTGCGCACGCGGCTCGCGCAGATGATTCGGGCGCTGCTGTTGCGGTGCGATGCCGGCGAGCCGCCCGGCACCCGACTGTACGCCCCGCGGGCGCTGGCGTGGCTGGCCGCGGTGTCGTTGCCGCCCGACGCGGACCGCACCCTGCGGCGGCTCGAGCGCCTGTATCGCGCGATCCACATCGACGCGCAGGCGGCCGATGCGGAGGTGCGGCAACGGGCCGCCGCCGACCCGATCGCGGGGGCCTTGACCGAGCTGGTCGGGATCGGGCCGGTGATGGCGTTGACGATCCGCGCGGAGATCGGCGACATCGCGCGGTTCACGCGCGGGCCGGCGCTGGCGTGTTATGCCGGCCTGGTGCCGCGCGTCGACAGCAGTGGCGATCGCGTGTATCACGGGCGCATCACGCGCGACGGGTCACCGTGGCTGCGCTGGGCGCTGGTCGAAATGGCACGGCACGCCATCAAACGGCCGGATGCGGTGGGGCGCTGGGCGCGCCGCCTGGCCGTGCGAAAGGGCCTCTACACAGCGCGCGTCGCGTTGGCGCGTGTGCTGTGCGACCAGGTCGTGAGCACCTGGCCGCAGAAGACCGTGGAGTCGTGACGTCCTCTCCACGTGCGGAGTGTCGCGAGCACGCATGATGCCGGACCCGCAGGGCCGGCGTCGATCTCTGAATGTGCCGCACGTGGGCCAACCTGAGAGTGCGTGCGCCTCTGGTGGTGCACTCGGATAGATGCATTGCAGACGTCAGGCGCCCGGAGTATGTGTGAACGAGCAAACCTCGTCGGTCGTTTCTACCCGTTCGCTGCGCGCGCCCGGATGGCTTGATACGCCGGGCGCGCTCCGCTCACTCGACGTGTGTCTTGACGCGAGGGGCCCTTTCATAGATGCGTGCTCCGCGGCCTCGGCGTTGCGATCGTCTCTGCGTCCTCTGCTCACTCTCCGGCCCGACCCACGACTCTTGCCCGGCACGTCGGCGACGGACGCAGAGCAAGTTTCACAATGAACGGCTCCGCGATGCGTCACTGCAGGCGGAAAAGCTCGTAGCTGTACGGCGGCAGGTCTACTGAGAGCTTTCCCCGGGGTGGAATCGCCGCCGAGGTGCTCAGATTTGTCAGCCCGGTCGTTGCGATGCCGCTCAGGTCGAGCGTTACCGACGCCTGAGCGCTCTGAAAGTTCATCACGACCACAATGCGTTCCGAGCGATCGGCGGCGGTGCGGAGAAACGCATAGTACTTGTCGTCGGCGTTGGTCGGAATCTGGCGGCGTGTGCTCAGCTGCTGCAGCGCCGGGTGCTGTCGCTTCAGCTCGAGGAGCCGCGTCGTCTCGGGCGCGAGCGGAAAATCGTCGGGGTAGTGGGCGCCGAGGAGATCGCCGACGGCGGCCACGACGGCGGTCGCGAACGCCTGCCGGGGCGCGTCCTTGAACTTCGGCGCGTACTGATACAGCGTGCCGCCCACCGCGACAACGCGATCGTGGTAGTCGCGGAGCGCGCGCTCGATCGGCCGCGGATCGCCCGTCTCGATAGCGTTGCGGATCACGTCCGATCCCGACTCCCACCAGATGCCGAGCCCGTAGTCCTGCACCGAGTTCCAGCCGCCCTCGGTGATCCACGCGACCGGATCCTCGCGAAAGCCGCCGGCGCCTTCCGGCTGACTGTAGCTGTTGTCGTACGACGCGATGACGTCCGTCATGCGACGCCGTCCAAGCGCCCAGGTATGATCGACGTACCAGTTGACGGCGTCGATGACCATGCCGTCGATGCCGGTGTCCATCCAGAAGCGCACGATCCTCTCGGCTTCCTGCTGGAAAGCCGGACTGCCCCAGTCGTACTGCGGGAGCCGCACGTCCTTGCCGGCGAGATTAACGCCCGCCCACTTGCTCCAGTAATACTTGCCCGCGCGCTCGCTCCAGTCCCAGAACTCGTGCTTCGTCGAATCGTAGAAGGTGCCGGGCTTGCCGCCGGGTAGATGCGTGGGGCGCACCATGAAGAACGTGTTGCCGGCCTGGTGCCCGGGCGGTGGCGCGTCGGCGCGATCGCTCCAGAGATAGAACGAGGCCTCCTTCGACGCGCGGCCCGCCTTGACGTCGTCGCACGCCTTCAGGAAGTCGACGGCCTCGACGCTGGAGTAGCCAAGATTGTCGAAGGCGACGACCGCCATGCCGCGCGCGTGCGCCAGCTCGATCAGGCCGCGGAAGTCCTCCATCGTGCCGAGCGCGGGATCGACCCGGTAGCGATCGATCGTATCGAGGCCGCCGAAGCTCTTGCCCCCGTGGGCCGGGGCAAAGACCTCGACTGCGGTAAAGCCGGCCTTCCGGAGATCGTCCAACGCGGCCGCAACGCGCGCTCGATCGAGCGGGAACCCGTGGCCTTTCTTCCCTCGCGGTCCCACGCGCGCGATCGCCGGCGCCGATTCCCACCAGCGGGATGGCAACGACGACGCCGCCCGGGCCGACGCGGGCCTGAAGGCCCGCCGCCACGTGCGAGGGGGTGGCAGCGGCGACGCGTCATGCGCTGCGATGTGGCGGCGGGGCTTCAGCCCCGCGAGCGCGGATTCCCCGACACTCGCGACAGTGCCGCTCACGGTGACCAGGAGTCCAGTCAGTCCTAGCGCAGCCGCGAGCCTCGAGAAGCGCGTCGGGCTGGTCACCGAGTGAGCTCCCATAGCCGAATGGGCGACGCGAGGCCGCTTCCATTGCCCAACGGCTCGACGTGATCGAACGGCTGCGTCGGGTAGACGCGGTCGGAAATCACGCGCTCGCCGCCATTGGCGAACACTTCGAGCGTGGTGCGATCGAAGATCACGCGCAGCGTGACGCGTCCGTTCACCCAGCGCACGGCACCGGCGTGGCGCTCGGCGTACGCGTCGTGGAATGGCGTCGTGCGCGATTTGCGTCGATCGACGAAGACCTCGAGCGGCTGCGCCTTGACGCCCATCGTCACTTCTTCGCCCGCGGCGTTGCTCAAGCGGAACCCCGCCTCCGACCAGTCGCCTGGCGCGATCTCCAGCTCGATGTCGGCGGATCCCGGCAGCGCCGTGCGCGACTCGATCCGCCGCGGCTCGGTCGTCGCCCGCACCGACGACACTTCTCGAACGGGCGACTGAACGAGGCGGATGCCGCTCGACGTCCGCCGCAGCGCGAGCTCGCGCGGCAGCGATTGCACGCCGCGCCAGGGAGGCGTCGGCTCGACATCGGCATAGAGCCAGTTGCTCATCCACCCAATCCAGATCCGCCGACCGTCAGACGACGGAATTCCCGCGTACGATTGACTCGCGTAGAAGTCTTTGCCGTAATCGACCCAGAGCGTCAGATCGTCCGGGTTCTCGTTGACGAAACGCTGCCCGTCGAATCGTCCGACGAAGTACTGCGCTCCCGAGCCGCCGACACGGCCGCCGGGATACAAATCGACATCGAGCACCCAGCGCGTCGCGCCAGGCTCGCCTTCAACCGGCAGCTCGAACAGATCGGGGCATTCCCAGGCGCCGCCGGTCGAGCCTTCAGGGCCGAAGTCGCTCAGCGTTTCCCAGTGCTTCAGATCTTTTGAGGACAGAAAGCGCACGCGTCGCGCGCCAGCGAGGACACTGACCATGATCCAGCGCTTAGTGGGCTCGTACCAGAACACCTTCGGATCGCGGTGGTCACCACGTGAGAGATCGATGACCGGATTGCCGTCGTACTTCTTCCACGTCCTCCCGCGGTCGAGGCTCACGGCGAGGTTCTGCGTCTGCTTCTTCTCGGTGTGCCCGGTGTAGATCGCGATCAGGCACGAGGCGCCCGCCGTCCCGCACAGGTCGCTGGTATTTGCGGGATCGGCGACGGCACTCCCCGAGAAGATCATGATGCCGTTCTCTTCGGCCAGCGCCAGCGGCAGATGCTCCCAGTGCAGCAGGTCCCGGCTGACGGCGTGCCCCCAGCTCATATGCCCCCACTTATCGCCCTGGGGATTGTGCTGGTAGAAGAGGTGATACTCCCCGTCGAGGAACACCAGCCCGTTCGGGTCGTTCATGAAGTTCGTCGGCGGCGTGAAGTGGTAGCGGGGCCGAAGATGCTCCGCTGCCTGTGGCGGCGGGGCTTCAGCCCCGCGAGCCGCCGACAGCGCTGCGGCTCCAGCGAGCGCCAGTGCCAGTCCGAATCTCATGCCCGGCCATCTTTCCGCGCGTCGAGCTGAAAAAACCGGTAGCCGAACGGCAGCAGCTCCACGCGCCAGAGCGGCTCGCGCGCCGACACCGCGCCGCCAAGCAGATCCGTCGCCGTCGAGAAGTCGACGCCACTCAGGTTCACCTCCGCTGCCTGGGCCTCCGACTGGAAGTTCAGCACGACGATCACCCGCTCGCTGCCGTCGCGCGCGGCACGCAGCAACGCGTAGTGCCGCTCGGGCGCAGCGACGGGCAGTTGCAGGCGGCGGCTCCGGTTGAAGAGCGCCGGGTGCGCCGCCTTCAGCTTCATCACCTTCGCTTCTTCGGCGTCCGGGATCACGGGCGACCACAGGCCGTCGAAGACCGCGGACCAGGAGAGCAGGTCGCCGAAGGCCGCCGTCGCCGCTATCGCCAGGTGCGTCTTTGCCGCGTCCTCGAACCGGAGCGGCGCGAAGAACAGGATGCCGCCGGCCTCGACCACGCGGTCGTGGTAGTTGCGGAGGGCCGACTCGAGGGGGCGGGGGTCGCCCGTCTCGATGGCGTTCGAGATGACGTTGGTGCCCTTCTCCCAGAGGATGCCGAGGCCGTAGTCCTGCACGCAGGCCCACCCGCCGTCCGTCACCCACGGCACCGGGTCGTCACGAAACGCGCCGGCGCCTTCCGGCTGGCTGTACTTCACGCCGTAGCTGTTAATCACGTCGGTCATTCGTTTGCGGTTCTTCGCCCAGTCGCAGCCGACGTACCAGTTCACGGCGTCAATCATCATCCCGTCCACGCCGGTGTCCATCCAGAAGCGGACGACCTTCTCGCACTCCTCCTGGAACTCCTCGCTGAACCAGTTGTACTGCGGCAGGCGCACGCGGTTGCCGGCCAGGTCCACGCCGTCCCACCGGCTCCAGTAATGCTTGCCGGCGCGCGCGCTCGGCGCCCAGATCTCGACCTTTGCCGCGTTGTACCCGCCCAGGTGTGTCGGGCGCACCATGAAGTAGGGGTCGGGCCTGCCCGCGCCTGCCGGCGGCGGCGCCTCGGCCGAGTCGGCCCACAGGAACATCCGCGTCTCGCGCGTCTCGCGCCCCGCCTTCACGTCGTCGCACGCCTTCAGGAAGTCCACCGCCTCGACGCTGCAGTACCCGAAGTTGTCGATGCTGACGATCTTCAAGCCCTTGGCGTGCGCGAGATCTACGAGGCGGCGGATGTCGTCCAGCGTGCCAATCCGCGAGTCCACCTTGAAGCGGTCGATGGTGTCGAGGCCCAGGAAGCTGTTGCCCGCCTCGGCCGGCGCGTAGATCTCCACCATGCCGATGCCCGCGTCACGGAACTCCTCCAGCCGCCGCTCGGCCGCGTCCCACGGCTTCAGCGGGAAGACGGCGTCCGTGTTGCCCTTGCGGGGGCGAAGGAAGATCGGCGTCGAGCTGGCGAGCGACTCGAGCCACGGTGCGACGCGACTGACTTGAGCGGCCTTAACGGGCGGGGCTGAAGCCCCGCCTCCACGGGCATCCTGAGGGACCGGTGTGACCGCGGCGCCGCCAATCAAACCAAGAAAATCTCTGCGATCGATTGTGTCCATATTGGTCGAGGGCGCAGGCGGTTCGCCCCTACGGGCGTTGCAGCCAGACGCGATACTCGCCGCCGAGTTGTCCCGCGTCGGCGAGCGGGACAAGGATGAGATCGACCTGGCGCTTTCCCAGTACGACATTGCCGAAATAGCCCGGGACCGCGTAAGCCTGTGTGCCGACCCAGTTGGAGGGCAGGGAGGCGGTTGCATCGCGGAGCGTCGGCGTCGCGGACCCGAGGCCCGTGAGCCAGAGGTCGGTCGTCCACGGCGAGGAGCCTGGATTCAGCCGGTCGTCTGCCGCCAGAACCTGCGGACCTCTTTGCACGGCGATCTGGTCCGGATACGTCGGCCCGCCCTCGAGAATGGACGGTGTCAGATCCAGACGCACCGTGACCTGGTCGTTCGGACTCCACGTGCGATCGATGTCCACGTATCCGTTCTTGCCGCCCGTCCAGGTCTGACCTGCAGCAGTGACCGTGCACGTCCGGCACCAGCCAGGCACACGGATCGACAGCGGGAAGCGGGCGGCCCGCGCCATGCGCAGTATCAGGGTGACATCACCGTCCACCGGGAAACGCGTCTTCGACTCGAGCGTGATGTCCCCCGTCGGCAGCGTGAGCCGCGCAGTGCCCGGCACGAACAGGTTCACGGCGATGCCGCCGCCGCGCACGCCCCAGGCGGCTGATGGAATCAGGCTGAGCGCGCGCGGGATGCTCGACGTGCAGCAGTTCACGCCAGGCACACCCTGATCGACCGCGCCGTACTTCTTTTCTCCGTTCAGCGGTGTGAAGTAGCAGACGAGCCCGGTCTTTGGATGCTGCGCGCCGAGCAGCGCGTTGTAGATGGTCCGCTCGATCTCGTCGGCGTACTTCGCCTCGCCCGTCAGCTCCAGCAGCCGGAGATTCAACTGCATCCAGGTCGTCGTGACGCACCCTTCACCCACCCGGCCGTCTGCACGGAGGAGATGATCGCCTCGGAACAGCTCCCCCAGCTCGTGGTACCGGTCGGATACAACCGATTGCGGACAACATCGTCCCAGCCTCGGAGGACCGGCCGGAGATACGCCAGGTCGCCGGTCGCGAGGTGCAATTCGAGGAGCCCGACGAGGTTCGACGTCATCTCGTAGGCCTTGGCGTTGGCGACCTCGTTCACGTGTCCGCTGGCGACGAGTGTCGTGGCAATCTTCGGCCCCTTCGGCTCGTCCCAGGCGCGGACAATGTACCGGCAGAACTCGAGGTACTTCGCATCACCCGTATAGCGATAGAGCATCGCCATCGGCTCCAGCACGCTGGTGTTGGCCATGCCGACGTGCCAGTCGTTGCGGACGATGCTCTTCTGGCCGGCGCCATCGCCATAGGTCCTCCAGAGAAGATCGCCGATCCGGCGAGATGCCTGCAGCGCCGGCTCGAAGCCGGTACGGCGATAGTAGTTGAGGAGCCCGAGCAGGTTGTATTTGTGGGCCCACACGTCCCAGAGCGGCAGGTTCTCGGCCGGCTCGTAGCCCTTGTCGCCGTAGTCGATGAAGCGGTCCTGCGGAGGATACGTCCCCAGATACCCGTCATCGAGCTGCGCGGCGATGAGATCGCGGACCGCGCCATCGAGCTTCGTCTTCAGTCTCGCGTCGCCGGTGTAGGCCCACGCGTTCGTTGCGGCGTCGATGAACTTCCCGACGTGCTCGCCAATCCACGCGTGCTGGCCTGGGCGCTGCCGGTAACCCTTCAGGATCACGTTGGTGTCGACGCCTGCCAGCAGGCGCTCGCTGAGATTGACCGTCATCCGATCGCCCAGCAAACCGTTGATGGTCTGCTCGTCGAGCGCGGCGGGGACGAACCGCGCGTCGACTCCGGCCGGCACGGCGGGTCGCACCCGGATGCTGCGATCGCCGGTGTGTAGAGCCGCCGACACGAGAGCGAGAGATGCCGCGAACGATGGAAGGTGGAAATTCATCTGGTCATGTAGGGCGGGACTTCAGCCCACTCGAGTGTGTCAATTCCCAATTCCCAATTCCCAACTCCCAACGTGCTTGCCCCGCGATTTGCAGGACTTCTTAGTAGTTGGGCGTTGGAGGTTGGGAGCTGACGCTCACGAACACAAGTGAGTTCTGGTCTAGAACGTCAGCTTCAGACTGAGCTGCACGATCCGACCCTCGCGGGCGCCGGTCACGCGGCCGAACGTGCTGCCCTCGCCGGTGTTGAAGTCCGTGTCCAGGTAGCGCCATTGCGCGTGGTTCAGCGCGTTGTAGAGATCGGCGCGGAACAGCAGCTTCGTGCTCTGAATCCCGAACGTCTTGCCGAGCGAGAGGTCGAGATTGTTGATGCCGGGGCCGCGCAGGATCCCGGGGCGCGCGTTGCCCTTGACGTCCTGGCCGGGGTCGCCGAAGGCGCTCGTATTGAAGTATTCCAGCGTGGTGCGCGGCCCATCGTTCGGGTCGCCGATCACGTTCGGCATGTCGGGCTCGAAGTCGCGGGCGCTGCTCTGCGCATTGAAGACCGTCAACGCATCGCCGGACTCCGCGGTGTAGACGCCAGACACGCGCCACCCATAGAGCGCTCCCCGTGCGATGCCCGTCAGCGAGTCGCCGTAAGGTACGTCCCAGGTGGCTGCGGCGATGAACCGATGAGGATGCGAGAAGCGCGCCTCGCCGCGACCGAGCTGCAGGTTCCAGTCCCAGGAGGGCTGCGTCAGATCGTCGATCGCGGCATCAAGCTGATACCGGTCTGTCGTCGTCTTCGAATAGGTGTAGTGCGAGAGGAACGTCAGGCCGCTCGTCATCCGATGATCCACGCGCACGGTGCCGGCGTTGTAGGTGGATGTCAGGCCGTGTCGCAGCACGCGCACATCGGCGAATCGGCCGTTGTTGTTCGGCCGCGCGTCGTTGAACGCGTCCTCCGAGCTCCACCCGGTCTGGTACGCCGGGAGGTTCTGATTGACGTAGTAGGGCAGATCGCGTCCCCGGCTGCCCGTGTAGTAGACCGAGACCGCCGTGCGCGGACCAATCTGCTTTTCGGTCGAGACCACGAACCGATGAAAGTAGGGCGTATCGCCCGATTCCTGGTCCATGTAGCGCACGCTGGCCGGGTAGTCGAAGTAGCCGGTGCCCTCGCCGGTGCTGATCGGATACGTGCCGACCGCGACCGTCGCTGGCGCGGGGAAGACATTGTCGAGGCTCATCACCGGCACATCGTCAGGCGCATCGAACCGGGCGTTGTCGTAGAAGTCGCCAACGTAGCCCGGCACGCCGCCGAATCCGTCGCCCAGTCGCGACACCCCCGTCGTCGTGATGCCGAGGTCGTAGAAGAGACCGTAGCCGCCGCGGATCACCCAGCCCGGGCGCGGCTCGAATGCCAGGCTGACGCGCGGCGCGAAGTTGTTCTTGTCGGCTGGGAGGTAGTGAAGGTCGAGACCCGAGGCGCGCCCGGGAATCGCCAGCTGCCATCCGTCGTAGTTCATGTCGACGATGGCGTTGCCATAGCGGTTGCCCGAGTAGGTCTGGATGCCGAGGTCGTAGCGCATGCCGGCCGACAACGTCCACTTCGAGCTCAGCTGCCACTTGTCCTCGATGTAGAAGCCCCAGTACGGCATCACGAAATTGAGCGTGTCGTCGCCGTCGGTGAGGTTGTAGCGCTGCTGCATCCAGCTGGGCACGCCGAGCAGGAAGCTGGCGACGCTGTCGCCGCCAATGCCGCCGTCAACGCTGCCCGCTCGCGTGAACTGCGAGTCGAAGCCGACGTAGCGGATATAGTCGAAATCCTTTTCCTTCTTGCGGAAGAAGTTGAACCCTCCCTTGATCGAGTGCGCGCCCTTGATCCAGTTCAGATTGCTCGACACCTGGAAGCTGGGATTTGCGGCGCAGAACACCTCGAACGAGCCGAAGTCGTAATAATCGCCGAGCGACATCGCGTAGAGACCCTGATCCGCGCCCGATCCGAGGTTCTGGAAATACTTCGCGCGGAGCGTGTCCGTCTGATGCATGTAGTCGACGCTCTCCTGGTCGGGCGTGCAGAGCTCGCCGCGGCCGAACGCGACCACGATCTCGTTCGTCAGCGTCGGCGTGAAGATACGGGCGTAGCTGACCGACGTCATCCACGATTTGTCGTCGACGTTGCCCTCGATCTCGGGAATGAGACCGCCCGAATTCTGGTCGCGCCCCTGGGATTGCGAGACGTTCACGTATAGGTTGTCGTTGGCGCTGAGCGCGAAGTCGACGCGGCCGTCGAAGCGGTGCGACGTGAACTTCCTGGTCCCGAGCGCCTGGTAGTTCTGGAGATTGTTCGGATCCGACGGATCGACGTAATTCGGCATCGGGAACAGGTTCAGCATGTCCTGGGCCCGCGGATCGATGGACGGCGATCCATCCGGACGCGTGATGTTTCGCATGTCGTTGTTCGGGATCGGCACCCGAATGCTTTCGCCGTCGTCGCTGATGACGGTAGTGAAGGGATTGTAGAGCACGTAATTCGGATCATCGGGGAAGCGCGAGAGCAGGCCGCTGAAATCGCCCTGCCGCTCGGCCGCCGTGGGTACGCGGTAGAACTGGGGTTCGTCCCCCTTCTGGTTGTACGTGCGCTCGAGATTCGCGAAGAAGAACAGCTTGTTCTTGAACACCGGTCCGCCGATGTTGCCGCCGTACTGGTGGCGGTTCAGCGACGGTTTCTCGGTGCCCTCGGTCACCCGCTGCCGATCGAGCGGATTCCAGGCGTTGAGCGCCTCGTTCTCGAGGTAGTCGTAAATCGCGCCCCGATACCGGTTCGTGCCGGCGCGGGTCGTTACACTCAGCGTCGAGAGGTCGCGACCGTTGGCCGCGGAGAAGTTCGCGACATCCACTTTGATTTCGTCGACGGCCTCGAGCGAGGGCGAGTAGCTTTGTCCGCCGACGTAGTTGTCGTTGGCGTTGACGCCGTTGACATAGAACCCGTTGTTCCCGCCCCCGCCGGCGACGTAGTCGATCCCGCCGATGGTGTGATGTGAGCCCGCCGACCAGGTGCCGGCCTCGTCCGAGCGCGGCTGTGTGGTGATGCCGGGCGCGAGCTGCACGAAGCTCGTGAAGTTGCGTCCCTTGCTCGCGATTGTGTCGATCAAGGCCTTGTCCACGGCGACGCCGATGGCGATCTGGTCGGTGTGCACGAGCGGCACTTCCTGCACCACTTGCACGGTCTCGCTGACGCCGACGTTCATGACGAGATCGACGCGGGTCGTCGATGCGCTGCCGAGCGTGACGGGCTGCGACAGGGCCTTCACGAACCCCGAAAGCTCGGCGCTGACCGTATAGACGCCGGTCGCGAGGTTCGAGAAGGCGTAGGTGCCGCTGTCGTCGGTGGTGGCGACCTGGACCTGGTTGCGGGTTGTCTCCGTGAGGGTGACGGTGACGCCGGGGAGGGTGGCCCCGGTCGTGTCGTTGATCGTGCCCTCGATCTTGCTGCGCAGCGCGAACTGCGCATCGACGAGCGGGCTCGTCAAAACCAGGCCGACGATGGCGGTCGCGAGGGAACGTGCAAAGGACGGACGCATCGGAGACCTCCGAGGGATGGACTGGGCAATCGATTTCCTACGACGGCTGACGCCGTTGTGGGGGCTGATTCTATCGCCCTTGCGCGGCTTGTCAAGTCCGTGCAATCGAATACCCTGGCCAGAATTCTTGGAGGACAGACCAGTGACGGGCAATCGCCGACCTGGCCGCCAGGCTGACAGCTCAGCGTGACTGCGACTCGATTACGCCAGCCAGGGCAATCGTTTACCCGGCGTTTCACAGTCAAATCGACCCCCAAAACGCTCGAGCGTCGGCGAGTCGGCGCACCGCTCGGCGGGACCGCGCCGGTCGAGCCGGTCAGCGTTCCCCTCGATTTTGCTGCGGAGGGCGAATTGCGCGCCCGCATCGCCAGGCCACAGGCCCCAGAGGCCGACGGTGAGCGCGAGGGCGGCGGCTGACACGCGGCAGGCGGACGCCGGGACCAGGAGACGGATCAAAGACGAGCGCATACTGGTTCCCCTCAGGCAATCGATTTCCGGCTGAGCCGACCAGCAGCGGAGGGCCGGTTTTAGTCGGGCCAGCGTGAAAGTCAAGCCTTGGATTTGCGGATTGTCATGTTCTTTATCGATAAAGCAAGCCGGCATCCCTTACACTCTCCTGGGTGATCGCTTCTGGGCGGAGCGGCTGCCACCCACGACAATTGACCGGAGCAGGGCAATCGATTACCCTCACCGGCGCATCAGGATGACGATTCACGCTCGAAGCACCAAGCGCACGCGCCCCTCTCACAAAACCTGGCGCGCGTCGGCCCCAACGATTCACGAAGTCGCGAAGCGCGCCGACGTCTCGTCGGCCACCGTCTCGCGCGTGCTGTCGGGCACCAAGTTCGTCAGCGGCGAGTTGGCCGAGCGTGTCTGGGACGCCGTACGCGACCTCGAATACCGCCCCAATCACGTCGCGCGCAACCTGCGCGCCCGCGCCACGAGCACCATCGGCGTCGTCATTCCCGATATCCAGAACCCGTTCTTCACGAGCGTCGTCCGGGGCATCGAGGACGCGTTGCAGGCGCAGAAGTTCACACTCTTGCTCGCCAACTCCGACGGCGACCCGGACCGCGAGCGCGTCTGCCTCGATACGCTCTGTGCCGAGGAGGTGGCCGGGTTGCTTGTCGTGCCGTGCAATGCCGAGCCGAACGCATACCAACAACTCGCCCGACACGGCGTGCCAGTGGTCGCGATGGATCGATCGCCCGTCGGTCTGAATGTCGATGTCGTCGGCGTCACGAACGAGGAGGGTGCGCGCACCGCCGTCTTGCACCTGGCGCGCCTCGGCTGGAAGCGCATCGCCCTGGTGGGCGGCCCGCTTTCCACGAACGTCGCGCTCGAGCGAGAGCAGGGCTATCGCGGGGCGCTCGAGGAGGCGGGTCTTCCGTATTCCCCCGCGCTGGTGCAGCGCGCCGACTTTCGCGAGGAGGGCGGCTATCAGGCGATGGCCGAGCTGCTGCGCGTCTCCCCGCGGCCAACGGCCGTATTCGTCGCCAACAACCTGATGGCGATGGGCGCGCTGCGGGCCATCAGTGATGCCTCGTTACGCGTGCCCGACGATGTGGCACTCGTGCTGTTCGACGACATTCCGTGGGGCGCGCGGCTCAATCCACCGCTCACGGCGGTGGCGCAGCCGACCTACGATCTGGGGGTCTCGGCCGCCCGGGTCCTCCTCGATCGCATCTTCGAGCCGCACCGTCCCGTGCGTCGCCTCGCGCTCCAGACCACACTCATCGTCCGCGCGTCGTGTGGCGCGGCGTTGGCCGACCGGCACACACGACACACTTCCTGACAACAACTGCTACGGGAGATACAGGTCATGCGCAATTTTCGGGCACTGGTAATCGCCGCCGCGCTCGTGGGTCTGGCCGCCGGCGTCGCAAGGGCACAAGATGGCGCCTCGCGCCGATTGTCGCGCGCCGAACTCGAGAACAAGATCCGCGGCGGGTGGGCCGGGCAGATGATTGGCGTCTCCTACGGCGCGCCCACCGAGTTCGTCTCGAACCGCCGCATCATCCGCTGGCCAATCACCTGGAAGCCGGAAGCCGTGACCAACTCGATCAAGCAGGACGATCTGTACGTCGAGATGACCTTCGCGGAAGTGCTCGACAAAATTGGCCTCGACGCCACGACCGAGCAGTTCGGCGAGATGTTCAAGGACTCGAAGTACCAGCTCTGGCACGCGAACGCGTCGGCGCGACGACTGCTGAATCGCGGCATCAAGGCGCCGTGGTCGGGCCACCCGAAGTACAACGCGCACGCCAACGACATCGATTTCCAGATCGAGTCCGATTTCATCGGGTTGATGACGCCAGGCCTGCCGCAGGTCGCAAACTCGATCGCCGATCGCGTCGGGCGCGTGATGAACTACGGTGACGGGCTCTATGGCGGCATGTTCTTCAGCGGCATGTACGCGGCCGCGTTCTTCGAGACCGATCCACGAAAGGTCGTCGAGGCCGGCCTCGCGTCGATTCCCGCCGACAGTGGCTACGGAAAGATCATCCGTGACGTGCTGGACTGGTCTGCGACCGAGCCCGACTGGCGCAAAACGTGGCGCAAGCTCACCGAGAAGTGGGATCGAGACGACGCGTGCCCGGACGGTGCGTTGTCGGAGTTCAACATCGACGCCCGGTTGAACGGCGCGTTCGTGGCGCTGGGCCTCGTCTACGGGAAGGGCGACTTCAGCCAAACTCTCGACGTGTCGACCCGATCGGGGCAGGACTCCGACTGCAACCCCTCCAGCGCCGCCGGCATTCTTGGCGTGATGTTCGGGTACACCGCCATTCCCGACGAGTGGAAGTCGGGGATTCCCGCGATCGCCGACACGAAGTTCGACTACACGAACTACACGTTCAACGAAATCACCGCGTCAACGGTCGCCCGCGCGTTGAAGGTCGTCGAGCGGGCCGGCGGACAGGTGACGGCGTCCGAGATCGTCGTGCCGTTCCAGGCGCCGAAAGCGCCCGCGCTCGAACAGTGGGACGTCGACCCGCCGACGGCCTCGCTGCTCTCATACGGCGGTGCGTGGACCTGGAGCGACGGGTGGCAGGAGCGACTGGCGGGGATGGGGCGCATCAAGTGGTCCGATCGCGCCGACGCGCAGGCCACGCTGCAGTTCAGCGGCACCGGCGTGGTCATCAAGGGCAACTACGACGACAAGGGCGGGAAAGCGGACGTGACGCTCGACGGCTCGCCGGCAGGGACGATCGACGCAAGCGACGTGTTCAACGTGGACGACAGTTACTACTGGTTCGTCACCGGCCTCAAGCCTGGTGCCCACACCGTGCAGATTCGCATGCAGTCGGCAAACGGCAAGGCGTCGGGCACGCTGGGAATCGAAAGCGCCATTGTTTACGGAAAGTAGCAGTGCTAAGTGCCAAGTGCGAAGTGCAAAGTGGAGTGGCAAAGTGGGAGTGCGAAGTGGTCGCTTGCCCTCTCGGCCGGGCAATGGCCGACCTGAGGGGTTGCCCGCCACTTCTCTTTACCCACTCATCACTTCACTTGGCACTTTGCACTCAACACTTGGCACTGCACGTATCAGTTAAGTTCCCGGCTTCGGGGCGACGAGCCTGGGCACCACCGTTTTCTTGACCGGCCCGTACGCGTGCACGAACCCGCACTGATTGCGATCGAGGTTCGAGCTTTTCGGGGTCTTCAGGGTGACGGTGATGATTTCTCCCGGCTGCAGCGGCCGCGGATGACGGTACACGCCGCCACCCAGCGGGCTGCCGGCCCTGTCGTACCAGTACTCCTCGACCTTGAAGCCGGCAATCGGCGCCTTCTCGATATTCCTCACCATGATCGTCGTTACGACCTCTTTGCCCACGACTCTTGAGCTGGGTTTCGTAATTTCGACCTTGGCTTCGCCGTGCATCGGCGCGACGAGTTTTGCCGGCGTGGCCTGGGACGCGCCGAGGTGTTGCACACCGCCCAGAGCCACCGCCACGACCGCCGCCACGATTTGGCTCGACCGGTTCATGATCGTTCCTCCCGTCGGGGGTTGCAGATGTGAAGCGCGGGCATTATAAACGCCTGACGTCTGACCACACCAGCACGATTCGGCGCCATCCTGTTCCGATCGATCGAGCCTTTCGGATGTGATCGTCTCTCATGAGACCCCTGACCCTGTTGCGCGTCATCGTGGCCCTCGCGCTGTTTGGCCGAGTTGGAGGCGCGGGCCGCACGTGGCTGCCTCCGGTGGTCTGGCTGGGTGGAATCCTCGTCGGCCTGATCGCGATCGACGGAGTGAGATTCGCGCAGATCCGCCTCTCGAGGCGCCTCGGACAGGATTGGAAGGCGCTCGCTCACCGCTACGGCTTCAGCGTGGGGCTTGCGACCCTGATGGTGGTGGCGTGCCTGATTCGGGTGCCTGGGATCGGCAGGGATCTGGGGCACGTGCCGCTCGACATCGACGAGCATCGTCTGGCCGCGAACGTGAAGCACTTTTTCGTGACCGGCGAGATCGATCATCAGACCGTCGAGCATTATCCCGGGCTCGTCTTCTGGCTGCTGACGGCTTCGTCGTTTGTCGCGTATATGCGGGCGCTGACAAGCGGCGTCATTCGAGACATCCATCAGATGCCCCTGGAGTTGTTCGTCCTTGCCGGGCGGACGGCCAACGTCTTTGTCGGCGTCGCGACCGTCGTGGTCACAGCGTTGCTCGGCCGGCGCGTGTCGACGCCGGCCGCGGGCCTGCTGGCCGCGGGTGTGGTGGCCATCGTGCCGCTGAGTGTCCAGACCACGATGGCGCTCCGCAACGACCCCGGACAGACGCTGGTCCTGGTAGCGGCCGTCTATGCCGCAATGGTCGCCTACGGGTCTGACAGGCAGATGTGGACGGTGATCGCCGGCGCGCTCGCCGGCGTCGCCACGGCCATCAAGTACTCGAGTGCCTTCGCGCTGGTCGCCGCTGCCCTTGCCGCCGCCCTCGACGGATCCATTGGCGCGCGGCTTCGCCGGGTGGGTCTCACAGTGTTGGCGTTTGCCGTCGCCGTTGCGATGACGAATCACTTCGTGTGGGCCGACTTCGCGAATTTCATTCGGCAGCTTTCCGATCAGGTCGCGATCACCGGATCGGGACACTGGGCGGCCACGCCGAACCCGGCCGCTTTCTATCCCCGCATACTCGGCGGTGCCGGGCCTGGGTGGGCGTTGCTCCTGCTGGGCGTCGCGTTCGGTGCGTACGCACTGGCGACTCGACGGCGCGAGCTGTGGATCTTCTGGACGGTCCCTCTGATGTACGTCTGGTTCATGAGCCAGCGACCCTCTCAGCTACCGCGATGGGCGTATCCCGTCGTCCCGTTCGCCGCGGTAGCCGGCGCCGCCGGCCTGGTGGGCCTGATCAACGCGCTCCGGGCATGGCCGATCTGGACACGAAGTCGTGGCGCCCGGGTCTCGTGGCGTCTCGCGAGCGTGCTTCTCGTTCTCGGCGCGCTCGTGCAACCGCTCTGGACCAGCGTTTCCGAACTGAGTCGGCGGCTCACGCCATCGACGCATGAAGTTCTCGAAGCATGGCTTCAGGGGCACGCCGCGCACGGCGATGTCGTGCTCCTCGGAGCCGGTTGGCTCGACGTGAGCCGGTCGAACCTGCAGGCGCGCAGGCTGCCGAATCTGGGCGCCGCGCTCAGCGGGGGCATTTATCAGCTTGCCGCCAACAATTGGATCGTCGTGCCGGAACCGTTTTTTCAAAATCCGGGCCTCACTCGGCTGCAGCTCGTGCATCGCGTGCACGCCCAGCAGACGGCCTTTGCGGGTCACTCCGGGTACGACTACGAAATCTACATCCCCCCGAAGTTGCCGGCGGCAGCCGAGCGCGCGGACGTGGCCTTCGGCGATCCGCAGGCCACGCCGTATCTCGGGTCGGAGTGGGTTCAGGAGAAATCCGGCGAGCGAGGGTTGCTGTTACCGGCCAGCGGCGCGAGCGTGTTTGTGCCGCCGCTCGCACAGGGTGAAGTCCGACTGGAATTCGAGATCGTCGAGCGGGGCGCTCCGTCGGCAGTCCCGCCGCTATCAATCACAGTTGCTGGTCGCGAAATCGCGTTGACAGCGGTTCCGCAGACTCAGAGAAACGTGCAATTGCTTGTGGCAGCGTTTCGTCCAGACCCCGACGCCAACGCGACGGAAATTCGCCTGCGCCCGACTCGGCGCGGCCGCCAGATTCGGATTCTTCGGTTCCGGTTCGAGTGAGGGTCGTTTCTCGGTGTCTCGTGTTCTCCGTTTCTCGTGTTCTCCGTTTCTCGTGTTCTCCGTTTCTCGTGTTCTCGATTTTTCTTGTTCTAGGGTTCCCCAAGGCCGTCGTACAACGCTCCGAGAAGGACGCCCGAGGGGTCCGAGTTGTACTCCCAGAACATGGCGCCGGCGAGCCCGCGCTCACGGATGTAGCGGGCCTTCCGCGCGAGCGATTCGGGGTCTTCATACGTGATGAAAATCCGTCGCTTGGCATTCCAGAGGTAGGGGACCTGGGCGTTGGCATCCCAGTAGCGCACGAAGCCATCGCGGCCGATCACGTCCGCGGCGAGTCGCACGTAGTCCAGGTTCATCGGTTCCGGAAGCGGCTTGCCGGGCTGGTACAACCCGTTTCGCTCGGCGGCGACCTCGCCCCACGCGCGTCCGTAGAACGGCACCCCCAGCACCAGCTTCGCGGCGGGCACGCCCGCCGCGATGAACTCGCGGACCGCGCGATCGGCCGAGCGCTGTTTGGGGTCCAGCACATTCGGGAACAGGTTCGCGTGGTGTCCAGAGATCGGATCGCCCTCCGCAACGCGAAAGTCGTAGGTCATCAAATTGACGAAGTCGACCGCCGCCTGCACTTTGTCGAGCTCGGTGTGCGCAATGAAATCCGAGAAGGCGCCGGCGGCAAACGTCAGAAGGTACGTCCGGTTCTTTTTCCGCCCTTCTTCGTCCAGGGCGGCTCGAAGATCGGCCATGACCGCGGTGAAGTTCTCCTTGTCTTCGGGACGATGCGGGTTGCCGAATCCGGGAAGGCCGGGATATTCCCAGTCGACGTCGAATCCGTCGAGATTGTGCCGGCGGACGAAGTCTATGGCGCTCTCGACGAAGCGGTGCCGGCTGTCCGGTGTCAACACGGCATCAGAGAAGCCGCCGGACCACGTCCACCCTCCGACCGAGATGAGCAGCTTCAGGTGCGGAGATCGCTGACGCAGCCCGCCCAGGAGCGCCATGTTCTCCCGGTCACGCGTGAAGCCTTCGACCACGCGCCCGTCGCGGATGTTCGCGAACGCGTAGTTGATGTGCGTCAATTTCTCGGCGGCGATCGTCGTCGGATCGATCAGGTTGTTTTCCGCGAAGACGTAGGCAATGATCGCCGGCCGGCCACCCTTGGCTGTGGGGTGCTCGCCAGAGACCATCAGCAATGCGGCGGCTCCAACGGCAACTGCAAGACGTGTGGTGTTCATCGTGGCTCCAGAGTGTTGGTGGTTGGAAACCGATCGAAGTGCCGAGTGGAAAGTGCCAAGTGCCAAGTGAAGTGCTGAGTGGGCAGTAAGAAGTGGGCGGCCGAGGCCCGCACTTTCCACTGCTCACTTCTCACTCCACTTTGCACTTTGCACTTGGCACTTAGCACTTCCGTTGCGCCTCGGCCAGTGATCCGCGCACCGTCCGTGTCCGTCCGTGGCTGATCCTGAGCCATGTCAATCCCTGGTAGCCGTGGTCAGTGTCTGTTCGTGGCTACAGCCGCGGCGCGACTCCATGCCCGCGAAGCCAGCCGCACAAGCGCACGACCAGCCACGCGAAGAGGATCGAGCGAATCGTCCCGATCGCAAGATGATCGCCCAGCGCACCGTAGACATTGACACCGCGCGTGATTGCCGCCGACAAGGCCAGCATCGAAAGCAGTAGCGGTGCCAACAGGTAGGCGAGCAGTGCGTTCTGCCCGGCGATGGTGACCGCCGGCGGCCAGCGGCGCCACCCTCTCACGTCGACGAAGTCATAAAGGAGAGCCCAGGCCGTGCACGTGATGCCAGCTGAGATCAGGCACCAGGCCGGTGTCGCGTGCGGCTTGCTGATCCAGAATGCCGGGTCGACGGATCGAAACTGGTGCAGCAGCCAGCCGGCGCCAACGAGTCCGGCCCCGTAGGCAATGGCATGCCAGGCGAAGGCCTCGCGCCCGCCGCCCTCGCCCTGATGCCGTGTCATCCACGCCGTGGCCACCGTTCCAGACAGCACGAGCGCGGCGTGTGACCCCAGAGTCGATCCGATGCTCAGATACGGCCGCGTGACCGCCAGCCACGACGCGTGCGCGACGTAATCGGCGAAGTAGAGCGCGTAAAGGAGCGCGGTGGCCGCCAGCAACAGGAGTGGCCGGTCGGACACGACGAGGTACACGATCGCCGCGACCAGATACGACCAGCCAATCAGGCCGAGAATGCCCCACCACTGAGGGCGGAGCTGCACGAGGCCGGTCGCCTCGGTACTCCGGTAGGCAAAGGCCAGCGCGACGAGGGTCACGATTCCGGCGCCGATCACAACCGGGCGCCAGCCTCGATGCGCCTCCGACGGCGCCTGCCACACGAGCAGCACGGTAAGCGTCATCAGCACGTTCCAGAGATGCGGCGACAGGACGCCGGGCGCGATCCCGTGCTCCGCGTTCACCATCAAGACGCCAATGACGATGAGCGAGGCGCTGCGAGCCAAGACGTGCCGGAACACCCCGCGGCGCGGTTCCCCGGCACGGAGCCGCCGGCCGAGCGCCAGCGGAATCGACAGGCCAGTGATGAAGAGGAACGCAGGAAAGACGACGTCGGTGAGAGTCATGCCGTCGGCGTAAGCCGGCACGTGACGCAGCCACGCGGGGGTTCCGGTGACGCCGGCCATCTCGTTCACGAACAGCATCAGCAGCACGTCGAGCCCGCGCAGCAGGTCGACCGACAAGACGCGCGGCGGCCGGAGCACGGTCGATCAGGTCAGCCGGCGCGCGTTCTTCTGCGCGAGGAGCGCCAGCTCCTGTGCGAGGAACGTGTGCGCCTGCGGCATCGCCGTCTCGGTCCTGTTCAGGACGTCGTCGACGAGGCGCTCGCCGTAGGGGAGTGGCACACCCGTGCAGTCGACGTAGCGCGTCTCCTTCTCGTCTACGAGAAAGAGGTGATTGCCTCCGGGGCGGCCGCCGATGTCGACGTTCTTACGTACTTCGATGAAGCCGGCGGTGCCGAGGATCGTCAACCGCCCGTCGCCCCACGTGCTGAGCCCATCGGGCGTGAACCAGTCGACGCGGATGTACCCGCTGCCGCCGTCGCCGCGCAGCATCACGTCCCCGAAGTCCTCGATGCCGGGATGGTCCGGGTGATTCACGTTGCCGACCTGCGACGCTACGATCTCGGCCTTCGTCGATCCCGTAAAAAACAGGAACTGGTCGAACTGGTGCGAAGCGATGTCGCAGAGAATGCCGCCATAGCGCTCGCGCTCGAAGAACCATGGCGGCCGTATCTTCGGGTTCATCCGGTGCGGCCCGAAACCCGCGGTCTGGATGACGCGGCCGATCGCGCCGGCCTTCACCAGATCGCCCGCCTTGACGGTCGCGCGGTTCTCGTGACGCTCGCTGTACAGAATCGAATAGATCCGTTTGGTCTCGGCCTGCACACGCCGCACGTCGGCGAGCTGCTCCAGCGTCGTGGTGCCAGGCTTGTCGACCATCACGTCCTTGCCGTGCTTCATGGCCGCGATGGCGAGTGGCCCGCGCTCGTTGGGGATCGACGCGCTGACAATCAATTGAATCGAGGCGTCATCGAGAATCTCCTGTTCGCTGCGGGCGAGGCGGGCCTGAGGGAATCGCTTGGTGAAGCCCGCCACCAGGTCCGGCTCCTTCGCGTAGAAGGAGACAAACGCACCACCGCCACGGATGACCGACTCGACCTGCCCATTGATGTGCCCGTGATTGAGACCAATCGCGGCGAAGCGAATCCGCGGCGGCCGCGCGGGCGCGTCCTGCGCGCGCACTCGCTCGACGCCCGCATGGACGATGGGAGCGGCGGCGGTGGACGCCAGTGACGCCTTCAGGAAATCGCGGCGGCTCTTGCGATGAGTCGTCATGCGGGAATCTTACGGCGATGGGCCGAGCGCGGCAAGCGGGGCAACGCCTGTCACGCCGTGCAGCCACAGACCATATCAGCCACTGACTCACACGGACATTTCACGGATCGGATCAGCCACGGATCAACACGGGCGTGCACGGACCAATCCGTGGCCACGGACGGTGAGGGGTCTCGTTCAGCCACAGATGGACACGGACGGTCGCGGATCTCAATCAGCCACGGACGGACACGGATGTCCACGGATCACTTCTGTTTGCAGGATTACTCGCGCTTGTCGAAGGGGTTATGCCGAGAGGTGGAATCGGGCGTTGAGGTGCGGCCCGCCGTCCGCGTTTTCGCGAACGGGTGCCGCAGACTCCTGGCGAAGCGGACAGCACGGCCGGCGGACGCACGGGTTGGTCGCCACCAGCGGTTCAGCGACCCGCCGAGCCGGCGATCGAGGCGCGCCCACGATTCGCGCGACTTCAAGAGCAGCCGCTGACGAAACGGCAGGGCCTTGGCCTGATCGAACTTGCGGACAATCGGACACGCCGTGGACCGCAGGCAATAGTCGTGGAAGCGGCCGTTCAGGAGCTCGCCGCGGATCCCTTGCATCAGCGGCGAGTTCCAGGCGGTCCGATATTCCTCCATCGGGGCAATGGGCTCGCCGCCGTAGCAACAGGGCATGACCCCACGCCGAAGGATGTACAGGCTCTTCCAGGGTTCGAGGCACGCCGGCTGACGATCTCCACCCAACGAGGGAAACGAGTCGGCGCCCGGAGTCGATAGCGGTGGCGATGTCATGGCTGGCGCGACGTTGACGGTCGGCGCGGCTGTGGGTGGCACGATCGAAACCGGGGGACTTTCGTCCAGGATTTCCAGGGATGGAGCAGGCGCAGCGGCTGGATCTCCAAGACCTGCGCCACGCGCGAACTCCTCCTCGAAGAGCTCGCGCATCGCACCGCCGAAATCCATCTGGTCCGAGAGCTCCACGCCCAGCTCCTGGGCGATGCGCGCGGCGCGGCCGCTCACGCGGACCAGCTCGGGAAACGGCAGGAGCTCATCCTGGTACGAGAAGTGATGGCCGCCTCGATCCCAATCGAGGACGCTCGACGGCGAGAAGTTGAGCGGCCTGAGGACCATGCGGTCCACCTGCAGATCCGCGCAGAGGCGCACGAAGTCGTCGAGCTCGTGCACGTTGCAGCGCATCGGCATGAACACGAGGAACACGTGAGGAAGCGGCCGCGCCCGCCTTTGGCGGCGATAAGGCGCCGAAGGTTCCCGAGGATCTTGTCGAACGTGTCGTTGCGCAGCCGCGAATACGTGAGCGGCGTCGCCGCATCGAGCGAGATGTACAGATCGATATGACGGTCGACGAGCTTCTGGATGTTCCGGTCGGTCAGGATCTGCCCGTTCGTCGTCATCTCCAGCACCTTGCCGGTGTTGCCGAAGATGTCGAGTAGCTCGTCGAAGTTGCGCATCATGAACGGCTCGCCAATCGAGCAGTTCACCAGGTGCACGGCGTTATCGAAGAAGGCCCCCCACTCGCTCAGCGTCTCGCGGGTGAACGGGGTGTCGGCGTTGTCGCCTTCGAGGTCCTTGCTGTAGTCCCACTCGCAATACACACACGGCGGCTTGACGTTGCACACACCGTGAAGGTCGATACCGAGACTTGGCGGCGTCGATTGAAGCGTCGTGCGCGCGGCCAGGACCTCGCTGAGGTTCAGCACCGCGTTGAGATGCTGCTGCCTGACGAACGTGTGCCGCTCCACATCCTGATGCAGCCGCAGCCCGCGCAGGCGGACCCCCAGCACTCGCGCATCGTCCGGATGAAAGGCATTGGGAAAGAGGCGGCTCGCGTGGAGCTGCAGATGATCGGTGCCGGCGCCGATGGGGATGGAGACTGGCGCCCATCCGTGCACGAGCGGGTAATCGCCGGTCACCAGGTCGCCGACGACGAGGTGCTGCGAGAGATCGTGAAACTCCGACAGCGCCCAGAGCTCCAGAAAACGCGGGTGGGGCGACGGCGCGAACATCACGGTCCCGCGCTCGGTCATCCAGCGGAATGCCTGCCCGTCTTCTCGCTCTTCCTCGTGGAATCCGGGCCCGTACGACACGGCCGCCGTTGTCGCCAGGAAGAGTGGCTGCGGGCGCTGGGCAATCGGCTGAATGACTTTGAGGAGGGTCACGCCACAACCTCGGGCCGTAACACCGTAGCACATCTGTTGACCCTCGGATGAAAGAACTGGCGATGGGCGCGTCGAGCGCGATGGCTCGGGCGTGACTCCCGCCGGCTGCGCGGATAAGCTGTCGGGTCATGGTGAACCGACGCGATCCATCGATTGCTCTTTGGTTGCTCCGCAGATCGGTGTTGTTGATGTGTGCGGCGGCTGTGGCGTGCGCACATCCGGGCGCACGCTCAGGTGCGCCTTCCGCTTCGCCGCAGCCCCAGAAGATGCCTCGAAATCTTCCGCTCATTCCATGGCCGTCGTCGGTCACGCTCAGCGACAACGACCGTCTGTCGATCACGAAGGAGACCATCATCGAGGTCTCATCCGGCCACCCCGAGTTGCAGCGAATCGGGCGTGAGCTCGCCGAGCTGCTTCGCCCCGCGCTCGACGCGACGATTCCTGTCCGCGAGAGCGTCAGCGGGCCATCGACGTCAGGAGCCGCGATCCGACTCGAAATCGGCGCGCCGAGCGCTGACCTGGTCGATGAAGCCTACGAGCTCACGATCGATTCGAGCGCCGCTCGCATACACGCGGCCACAGCGTCCGGCGTTTTCTATGGTGTGCAGACGCTGCGCCAGCTCCTGCCCGCGTCCGTGGAGCTTCGCGGCGCGCGCCCGCATGCGCTGTCGGTGCCGACCGGGCGCATCCTCGATCGCCCCCGCTACCCGTGGCGCGGTGCGATGCTCGACGTGGGGCGGCACTTCTTCTCGCCCGCCGATGTGAAGCACTACATCGATCTCCTCGCGCTGTACAAGTTCAACCAGCTGCACTTGCACCTTTCCGACGATCAGGGGTGGCGGATTGAGATCGCGGCGTGGCCCAACCTGACGACGCATGGCGGCAGCACGGCCGTCGGCGGGGGCCCGGGTGGCTTCTACACCAAAAAGGACTACGCCGGTCTCGTCGACTACGCACGCGAGCGATTCATCACGATCATCCCCGAGATCGACATGCCGAGCCACATCAACGCCGCGCTCGCGTCGTACCCCGAGTTGAACTGCAACGGCACGGCGCCCGCCCTCTATACCGGCATCGAAGTTGGCTTCAGCGCCTTCTGCCTGGACAAGGACATCACCTACAAGTTCATCGACGAGGTCGTGGGCGAAATCGCGGCAATGACGCCGGGCCCCTATTTCCACATCGGCGGCGACGAGGTGAAGACGCTGACGCCGGAGCAGTACCGGCGGTTCATCGAGCGCGTACAGGACATCGTGAAGTCGCACGGCAAGCAGGTGATCGGCTGGGACGAGATCGCGCATGCGACCCTCCTGGCAGATACCGTTGTGCAGTATTGGCGGCCCGACGCGTCGATCACGCCGGCCCCATCGACAAAGCTCGTGCTCTCGCCCGCAAACAAGATCTATCTCGACATGAAGTACGACGATGCGACGGTTCTCGGATTGAATTGGGCTGGCAACGTGGACGTGCAGGTGCCATACGCATGGGATCCGGCGACGCTCCTCCCGAAGGTCCCCCAGAACGCGATCCTTGGCGTCGAGGCGCCTATCTGGTCCGAGACACTGGCGACGATGGACGACCTGGAGTTCATGGCATTCCCTCGGCTGGCGGCCGTTGCCGAAGTGGCGTGGTCGCCGCAAAGCGCGAGGCAGTGGGCAGAGTTCACGATACGGCTCGGCGCACAGGCCCCGCGCTGGGCGGCACTGGGGATCAACGCGTACTGGTCGCCAAAGGTGGAATGGTCACGCTGACCGCACGCGGCTACTTGACGGCAAAGCAGTAGAACAACCCGTCGCCGCCGGTGCCGCGCAGATTTTCCTGGCTGCACCCACGCGACGCGTGCGCAGAGTTCCACGACGTGGGGTTGGCGCCGCCGCCCTGGCGATCGTGGTGGCCCACCTGCGCGCTGCCCTCGCCGCCGCTGGTCCAGTTCTGACACGTCAGGTTCTCGCCGCTCGTGAAGGCGGTCCCGTCCAACTGAGAGCCGGTGAGAATGTCGTGACGGTTGGGCGTGTCGCCGCGACCGTTGACGACGTCGCCTTTCTCGGTGAGCGACGTCTCCTTCCCAAGCTTGCTGTTCTCTCCGTGGAGCTCGGCGACGGTTTGCGCGACGATGACGCCCTTCGCGTTCGCCCATGGTCCCGTGCCGATGCGATCGCGCGCGTTGACGGCGGCGGTATTCCCCGCGGGGCTGGTGCTCAGATACGCGTGCCACTCGCGATTGCCGGCACCCGCTGCCGCGGCCAGCGCCTGACAATGTTTGTCTGCACCCCCGAGTCCTCCGAGGTCGGCCCCTTTGCCCGGCCCGGCGCTCGTGATGAAGAATCCAATGGGCGGCGGCGCCTGGGCGCGCAGCAGATACGACACGGTCAGCGGTGCGGCAAGAACGACCGCCGCGAACACAATCTTCTTCATAGACGTTTTCCTCCTGGACCCTTCGCGGTGGGCAGTTTCTTCCAACTATGCACAGGTAATCCACAGGGGTCAGATCTTGAATCTTGAATTTTTCGCAATTCAAGATCTGACCCCAACCAGGGCACCTGCCCTATAGTGAAAATACTGCCTGGTTGCCGGCTCTGCAGTTCGGGGGGATGTAGGCGATTCCGCAAGATCCTTAGGAAAACAGGGCGTCACGGTTCTTGCACTGGTCTGGTTCAGGTCAGGATGCATGGAGGTGCCGAATGACGCTTGGAAAATCGTTGGCACTCGCCATGGGCTTCGTGGTCGCCATGGCAGTTGGAGTATGGATTGGTCCGTATCTCACGGACCGCGCCGCGATCGGCAGCGACCGTAATAGTGCGGCACACGAGGCCGCACCCGCCCAGGCTGGCAAGCCACAGGCGATGGCAAAGGCGCCGGGGGCTGGAGCCTCGAGCCGCGCGGCATCTCGTGAGAGCGTCTCCGCGATTCCGGCGTCTTCGCCGGAGCTGTACGAGCGCCTGAAGCCGGTGATGAACAAAGGCACGAAGATGGACATTGCCGCCGAAGGCTTCCGAAACGCCGAGCAGTTCGCAACGCTCGCGCACGCCGCTCGCAACACCGAAGTGCCGTTCATGGTGCTGAAGCATCGAGTGCTCACTGAAGGCAAGTCGCTGGCGGCCGCCATCCGCGAGTCGAACCCTGGCGTGGACGCGGCGCGGGAGGCGAAGCGCGCCCGCGACGAGGCCCGCATGGATCTCGAGGCGTTAGAGAGCTAGTTTCCGGAAGACCTGCTCGTTCTACGGACCGCGGGGTGGGGCCTTCGCCTCGCCCCGCGGCTTTCCCCTCACAATCCGCACCATCCCATTGCCCGCCCTGGGTGTTTGCCTCCCATTTCGCGAACCGATATCCTCCGCTGCTATGTCGAACAAGCTCCCCGCCGATGGCGAGGAAGCGACGACGGTTGCCTTCGCGTCTCGCGCCAGGAACGCCGGCGATCCGATGCTGCCGCCAGGCCATGGATTGCTGTCAGCCTGGGACGTCGCCGAGCTGCCGGCCCCGCCGCCCTTCGGCGCGCGCAACCTGCTGAAAGTCATCGGGCCGGGCGCCATTATGGCCGCCACGTCCATCGGTGGCGGTGAATGGCTCGTCGGGCCCGCCGCGGCAGTCAAGTACCTCGTCGTCGATCTTCTTGATCGCGACCGTTGCCATCGTGTTGCAGGTGATTTTCAATCTCGAGGCAATTCGCTACACCCTCTACACGGGCGAGCCGATTTACGGCGGCATCATGCGTCTTCGGCCGGGCCCGAAGTTCTGGGCCGGCTTCTACACCGTGATTGGGTTTTTTCAACTCGGCTGGCCGGCGCTGGCAGGCAGCGCGGCCGCGACGTTATTCGGGGCGTGGATGGGCCGTATGCCCGGCGCACCCGATCAGGGCATCCAGACCTGGATCGCCACGGCGCTCATCGTGTTGGTCGTGCTGATCCTGTCGTTCGGCGGGACGATCGAACGCATGCTCGAGTACTTCGCCTGGACGATGCTGGGAGTCGTGTTCCTGTTCCTGCTGGTCGTGAACGTGGCGTTCGTGCCGGTGGCGCACTGGGCCCGGACTTTCGTAGGATTTTTCAGCTTCTCGGGCATTCCACATCCAATCGACTGGGGACTCATTGGCGCACTGGCGGCCACGGCAGGATCCGGCGGCATCGGCAATCTCACCGTCACGAACTGGATGCGTGACAAAGGCTTTGGCATGGCCTCGAAGGTCGGTGCGATCCCGAGTGCCGTGGGCGGTCATGCGATCCAGCTCTCGCACGTCGGGTTGGTGTTCCCGGCCACACCCGACAATCTGGTGCGCTGGCGCGAGTGGATGCGCTACGTGCACGCGGATCAAATCTGGGTGTGGGGCCTGTTCTGCTTCTTCGGGATGTTCCTCAACGTGAATCTGGCAACAGCCGTCATTCCTGCGGGCACTGACCTGCAGGGGCTCGCGGCCGGCGCGTATCAGGCCGAATACCTCAGCAAGATCTGGTCAGGGTTCTGGTTCCTGACGCTCTTCAATGGGTTCTGGATTCTCTTCAAGACGCAGCTCGGCAACACCGACATCCTGGTCCGTACCATCACCGATGCCGTTTGGATGTCGAGCCCCCGGGCGCGCGAATGGCGCCTGGGCATCCGCGCGATCTACTACGGCATCCTGGTGGTGTTTTCCGTGTGGGGCGCCTTCGTCATCCGCTCGGCGTCCCCGTTCCAGTTGTTCAAGATTCTCGCCAACATGGCAGGCATCGTGCTGCTCATCGCGGGCGTGCAGATCTTCCTCGTGAATCGCCGATTTCTGCCGCGGGCGGTGAGACCGCCGCTCTGGCGCGAGGCTGGGTTGCTGGCGTGCTCGGGGTTCTATGCGTTCTTTGCGTTCTTCGTCATCCGCGATCTGGTGCGCTCGCTGTTGTGAGCGTCACTGCAGTAGGAGCTGCGGGCCACGCACGAGCCGCACCCGCCAATCAGAGTCCTGAAAGGCGGCCATTCCCGTCGGGGAGGAGAAGAATCAGGAGCCCGTACTCTCGCGCTGGGCGCGCTTGAGGTCCATTTCCTGTTGAGTGCGAAGGATTGCGCACCAGTCGGCATGCGATTCCACTGGCATGCCGCACTCCATGCAGACGCGGACGCGAACAGCGGGTGCGGACGGCTTACGGGCGAAAAGTTTCTGCAGCAGCGACATGATGGCTCCCGAAAAAGGGGAAGGCTGCAGAAGGATACGAGTCGGCGGCAGGTTTCGTTCGCGGACACGGCCGTTCCGCCGCTCGGGCCGTTCGGTTACAGGGCCCGGTGGCCGAGCAATTGTTGAATCTGGGCAAGGAGCGCCGGCGCCGAGAACGGCTTCGCCATCAGCTGCCAGCCAACGCCGAACGCGTCCGAGGTCCCCACCCAACGGTCGGCATAGCCCGAAATGAGCAGCACCTTCACGGTCGGCCGCTCGGCGATGATCCGTGCCGCAAGTTCCGGCCCTTCCATTCCCGGCAGGACGACATCAGTCAGGAGCAGGTCGATGGAGGCCCGGGTCCGCTCGAGCAGTGCCAGGGCCGCCTCAGCGCTTGGCGCTTCCAGAACCTTATACGCGTGTCGCTCGAGCATGGTCGTGATCAAGGCCCGGACCGCGTCTTCATCCTCGACGAGCAGGATCGTTTCCGTGCCGGTCAGCATCGCGCCGGAGGGCGCACGCGGTGCGGGGCTGTCGCCCGTAGGTTCCGTCCTGGGAAGATAGAGCTCGAAGGTCGTGCCGTGCCCAGGCTCGCTCCCGACCGAGATGAACCCACCGAGCTGCTGCGTGATGCCGTAGACCGCCGCCAGTCCCAGTCCCGTCCCGAGGCCCTTCTCCTTCGTCGTGAAGAACGGCTCGAAGATCCTGGCGCGAATCTCCGGCGTCATGCCGATGCCGGTGTCATGGACCTTCAGCAGGGCATGACGTCCGACGGAGGCGCCGGCGTGCGTCACCGCGAAGTCCTCTGAAAGGTCCGTGTTGCGTGTCTCGATCGTGATCACGCCGCCGTTGGGCATCGCGTCGCGCGCGTTGACCGAGAGGTTCAACAGCACCTGTTCGAGTTGAGTGGCATCCGCCATCACGTGGTGCAGGTCGGGATCAAGCCGCGTGTTCACCGTGATGCGCTCACCAATCAGCCGGCGAAGCATCGGCTCGACGTCCAGGATGACCGTGTTCAGGTCCAGTGCCACCGCGGTGAAGACCTGCTTGTGACTGAACGCGAGCAACTGTCGCGTCAACGCCGACGCGCGTTCGGCGGCTGCGATGATTTGCCCGAGATCCCTGCCGGCCCGCGTGTCCAATGGAATCTGATCGGTCAGCAGGGCACCGTACCCGAGAATGGCGGTGAGCATGTTGTTGAAGTCGTGCGCCACGCCACCTGCGAGGCGGCCGAGCGCCTCCATCTTCTGCGACTGCTGCAATTGCTCCTCGAGCCGAGCGCGGTCGCGGCGGGCCGCTACGTCTGCGAGCTCCCGCTCGATGGCGGGGATGAGACGGGCCAGGCGGCCCTTGACCAGAAAGTCATGCGCCCCAGCCTTCAGCGCCGCGACGGCAGTCTCTTCGCCGATGGTCCCCGAGATGATGATGAAGGGAAGATCGCACCCCGTCGTCTGCAGCAGGTTGAGCGCCTCGGGAGCGCTGAAAGTCGGCATGCTGTAGTCGGACAGCACGATGTCCCACGCGGCATGGCCCAAGGCGCCAAGCATGGCTTCCGCGGTTTCGACGCGCTCATAGGAGACGTCGTACCCGCCGCGAGCCAACTCATCCAGGAGCAGCTCCGCATCGAGCCTCGAGTCCTCGACGATGAGAACTTTCAGGGGTTTGCTCATGTGGCGCACGCGTTCCAGGCCCCACTATCGGATGCGACTGGCGGAAACGATACGCAAATCGACAGTCTCGATCTCGAAAGTGTGCAACGGGCTCGAATGTAGACGAACCTGGCGGCCTTTCCGGCTCTACACTTGCGAGCGGCCCGCAGGGCGACGCCCGCGGCGGGCCTGCTATCGGCGCGCGCCCAATCGCCGATACCCCTTTCAGCCCCACTCATGATCACTCCCGCCGTCGTTCCAGGAGCGCTGCTCTTGATGGCTGTCGTGTGCAGCTCATCAGTGGCCGCGCAGGGGACCAGTAGGCTGGATCCGCAAGCCGCACCCTCCCTGAAAACGCTGAGCCTGGAAGCGCTCGGCAATATCGAGGTCACGACCAACTCGAAGGAACCGGAGCCGGTCCGGCGCGTCCCGGCCGCGATCCATGTCATTACCCGGGACGACATTCGCCGCTCGGGGGCGACCACGCTCGCCGAAGCGCTTCGACTGGCGCCGGGCGTCGACGTGGCCCGCGCCGATTCCAATCATTGGTCGATCGGCATCCGGGGGTTTGGAGACCAGTTCTCGAAATCGGTACTCCTCCTGATCGATGGGCGCAGCGCCTACACGCCGCTATTTGCCGGCGTCTTCTGGTCGGTGCAGGACACGCTCATCGAGGACATCGAACGCATCGAGGTGATTCGGGGACCTGGCGGCACTATCTGGGGCGCGAATGCCGTCAACGGCATCATCAACGTCATCACGCGACACGCGAAGGACACGCACGGCGTCCTCGTCACCGCGGGCACCGGCAACGTCGAGTACGGCGTCGGCGGAGTCCGGTACGGCGGCGGAAACGGGACGAGCTTCGACTATCGCGTTTACGGCAAGGGGTTCAATCGCGGACCGGAGCATCATCAGAACGGCGATCCAGAATTCGACGGCTGGAAAACGGGACAGGCCGGCTTCCGTGCGGATTGGACCAGGCAGCGCGACACCGTCACTCTCTCCGGGGATCTCTACAAGGGTGCGCACGGAGGGAGCACGGCGGTGGCCTTGTTCTCGCCGCCGTCCCAGAGCAAGGTCTACGGTCCGCTGGACGCGGTGGGAGGCAATCTCGTCGCGCGCTGGCGCCGCGATCTCGGCAAGGGCAGCGACATCACTGGCCAGGTGTATTACGATCGCACGTCGCTTCAGGCGCCGCAGCTCGGCGAGTGGAGAGACACCTTCGACGCGGACTTCATCCACCGCCTCACGGTCCGAAGCCGCCACGAGCTGATTTGGGGTCTGGGGCTTCGTGTGAGCCCGAGCGAGATCAACCAGAAAGCCGCCACGATCGACTTCGTGCCCCACGAGCGAACCGCCAGCACATACAGCGCATTTGCGCAGGATCAGATCGCCGTCGCGCGCGATCGTCTGTGGCTCACACTCGGGGCCAAGATCGAGGACAACAACTACACGGGCGTCGAGGTGCAGCCGACCGTTCGCCTCCTGTGGACGCCAGCCGCATCCCGCTCCTTCTGGTCGTCGGTCACCCGTGCCGTTCGGACGCCGTCACGTCTCGAGCGTGACGTGGATCTCACGTCGTTTGTCGCCCCGAGCCCGCTGACGTATCTGCGTGTTCTCGGGAATAGCGACTTCCACTCGGAGGAGCTCGTCGCGTATGAAATCGGCTTCAGGCAGTCGGTGACATCGACGCTGTACGTCGATGTCGCGGCGTTCCACAACGAACACAACTACCTCGGGAGCTTCGGCTCGTTCGCGGCGACGATTGAGACCTCGCCCGCGCCAATTCACGTGCTGCTCACGTTCCCGTACGAAAACGGGATCAAGGGGTCGTCCGATGGCATCGAGATCGCGCCGGAATGGCGGCCGGCGAACTGGTGGCGGCTGACGGGCGCCTACTCCTATCTGAACATCGATCTCGAGAATCGGCCCGGATACACCAACGTCGGCGTGCTCAGCCAGTACGAGGGCTCGAGCCCGCACCACAAGGTCCAGGTGCAGTCGCGGTTCACCATCCGGGATACCTGGGAGATCGACCAATCGTACCGCTATGTGAGCGCGCTGCCGGCCAGGCAGGTCGACGACTACGCGACGCTCGACCTCCGCGTCGGGCGCTTCGTCGGCAAGCAGCTCGAGCTCTCTGTCATCGGCCAGAACCTGCTGGACGCGCATCATGCGGAGTTTGGGCACGACCCTCCGCCCACGGTCGAGATCAGGCGCAGCGTGTACGCGCAGCTCACGTGGAGACGGTGACCGCGCCGAGCGCCATGTCACAGCAGATCCCTCCACCTTTCGCGACGTGCCGGGCCGCCGCGTGAGGCGCCGCACTATATGCGCCGGCGCACTCTTCGTCTCGGTGACGTGCGCGCTCGTCCTGCTCGCAGGCGCCGGCCTCGACGCTCAGGCCGCCAAGCCGCTGGACTATGAGGTGAAGGCGGCCTATCTCTTCAACTTCAGTCGGTTCGTCACCTGGCCTCCACCGACGCCTGCACAGGGTGACATGTTCAGCGTCTGCGTCCTGGGGCGCAACCCGTTCGGCTCGGCCCTGAAAGACACGCTGGCCGGCGAGAATGTCGACGGGAGGGCCGTCGTCGCCAAAGCAATCAAGAAGGTGGAGGAGGCGCTCGCCTGCCGGATCCTGTTCGTCAGCGGCTCGGAGAAGTCGAAGATGCCAGCGATTCTCGAGAGTCTGGGCGACGCGCGCATTCTCACGGTGAGCGATGCGCCGGGCTTCACCGCGCGCGGAGGCATGATTCAGTTCGTCAACGAGGGCAGAAACGTCCGCTTCGAGGTGAATTTGACCGCGGCAGAGCGCGCAGGCCTGGCGCTGAGCGCCGATCTCTTGCGAGTCGCCGTGAAGGTGACCAAAGGCGTCGCGCCGAAGGTGTAAGCCTATGCCAGCCACGAAACGCTCGTCGATCGCCCGGAAACTCACGACGGTGAACACGCTCATCAGCGGCGTGGCCCTGCTCCTGGCATGCGTGGCCTTTGGCGTCTACGATCGCAATTCGTTCCGTGAACGGATCGTCCTCAACCTTTCGACCCAGGCGCAAATCTCCGCGTCCAACAGCGTTTCGGCGCTGGTCTTCAACGACCGTCGCTCGGCGGAAGGGACCCTCGCAGCGCTGAACGCCGCGCCGAACATCGTGTCTGGGGAAATCTACACGCCCGACGGCGGGTTGTTCGCGCTTTACCAGCGCGACCGGCACGTGGCGGCGCCAGGACCGCTGACCGTCCCCGTCGGGGAGGTGGAGCGCCACGATGTCGGAGACGGCCAGATCGCCGTCCTGCGCAGGATTCTCTTCCACGGCAAGCACGTCGGCACCATCGCCATCCGGTCGGACCTGAAGGCGCTCGACGCACGCAGCCGTGAATACGTCAACATGGGGCTGACCGTCCTTTTCGCGTCGCTGATGGCGGCCATGCTGCTGACGCGCCTGTCCCAACGGGTGCTGTCGCGACCCATCGAGCATCTCGCGCAAACCGTGCGGCACGTCACGGTTGCCAAGGACTTTTCGGTTCGGGCCGAACTGGCGCCGAACGTGGCGTACGAGATCGCTGTGCTCTCCGAGGCATTCAACGAGATGCTGACCCAGATTCAGCAGCGCGACACCTCGCTTCGCAACGCCCACCTCGAGCTCGAGGACCGTGTACGTCAGCGCACCGCCGAGCTCAATTCGGCCAACAAGGAGCTCGAGGCCTTCAGCTACTCGGTGTCGCACGATCTCCGATCGCCGCTGCGCCACGTGACCGGCTTCGCGACGCTGCTCGAAGCGCAGTGCAAGGACGTGCTCGACGACCAGGGGCGCAAGTACTTGCACACGATCACCGAATCGGCGAAACGGATGGGCCGTCTGATCGACGATCTGCTCGCGTTCTCACGAATGGGTCGCGGGCAGGTCGTCAGGCGGAAGGTCAATCTCAACGAGCTCGTCCGGGACGCACGGCAGGAGATCCTCTCCGAAAATGGCGCGAGTCGGGACATTGCCTGGCAAATTGCCGATCTCCCGGAGGTGGACGCCGATCCCGCCATGCTCCGGCTGGCCATCGTCAACCTGCTCTCGAACGCCGTGAAATATTCGTCGCCGCGGAAAGCGCCCCGCATCGAGATCGGCAGGTCAAACGGCGAACCGGACGAATTGGTCGTCTACGTGCGCGACAACGGCGTCGGGTTCGATCCGCAGTATGCGCACAAGCTGTTTGGCGTGTTTCAGCGGCTCCACAGCGCGGACGAGTTCGATGGCACAGGCATCGGCCTGGCGAATGTCCGCAGAATCGTGGAGCGCCACGGCGGCCGTGTGTGGGCGGAGGGTCGCGTGGACGAGGGCGCCACGTTCTATGTCGGACTTCCAGTGAAAGGGCAGACGTGATGATAGCCGCGGTCCGCACGATTCTGATTGCCGAGGACAACGCCAACGATGTCGAGTTGACCCTCGGCGCCCTGCGCGCGAACCGCGTCGCCAACGACGTGGTGGTGGTGCGAGACGGCGCACAGGCGCTGGACTACCTGTATTGCCGGAACGCGTACGCCGACCGGCCGCCTGAGAACCCCGGGCTCATTCTGCTCGACTTGAAGATGCCGAAGGTGGACGGCCTCGAGGTCCTGCAGAAGGTCAAGAACGATCCGACGCTGAAGACCATTCCCGTGGTGATGCTGACCTCATCGCGGGAAGAACAGGACCTTGTGCGGACCTACGACCTGGGGGTCAACGCGTATGTCGTCAAACCCGTCGTGTTCAGCGATTTCATCGAAGCCGTGAAGGCGCTCGGGCAGTTCTGGGCCGTCGTGAACGAACCGCCGCCCAGCCCGGATCGCTAGGGCGCGGATTGACGCGAATTCACATGGTAGACAAACTACCAAGTATGGTAGATTGTCTTCCATGTCGCGCGCCAACGGGAGGGCAGGCCTGATCCAGGGCACGCTGGACCTGCTCATCCTGAGGACGCTCCTGTTCGGCAGGTGTCACGGGCACGGGATCGCGAAGCACATCCAGGCGACATCCGAGGATGTGCTGCAGGTCGAGCACGGCTCGCTCTATCCCGCCCTTCAGCGTCTCGAGAAAACCGGGTCCATCACCTCGCGGTGGGAGGAAGTCGAGCCCGGGCGCGAGCTGAAGCTCTATCGCCTTACCGCGAAAGGGCGCAGGCAGCTGGCCGCGGAACAGCAGAAGTGGCAGGAAATGGCTGGCGCGATGGCGCGGATGCTACGCCCGGTCGAATGACGCGATCCGATTCGTGAGGGTGTGCTGAGGGTGCGGGGAGAGAGTGCGGCGGCGCCGCCGGGAGAACGGACAATCCTGCCCGGCAGCGCCTGACGCGTGGTTATTCCTTTGGCGTGATCTTGATCTTCGTCGCGGTGCGGGCTTCGCCCTCGCCAGTGACGGTAATGCTCACCTTGGACCCGGTAGCGGTCGCCAGGCCGGCGGCCTGGTCCTTGGCTCCGGAGATTTCTGTCTGGTCGGTATAGGCGATCTTCACTTCCTGTCCGTCGGCGGTCTTGACCGTCAGCGACTTGGCGGCGTCGTCCACGCTCAGAAGCTCGCCTTCGACCTTCTGTGTGGCTTTGTCGCTCGCCATGTCGGCCGGCTGCGCAGGAGCCTGGGCTTCGGGCGGCGGCGCGGTGGTCGGCTGCTGCTGAGGCGGAGCCGCGGGCTGGCTGTCCTGAGCTGCGACGACTGGGGCAATGCCAATCGCCAGTGCGAAGGCGGCAAGAGCGAGCAGTGCTCGGCGAATGTTCATTTTGATTCCTCCGGGTTTTGCTGGGCACTCACCACCTCGCAAGGGTCGCGCCAGCTGAATGCCCAAGGGATATGTCGATACTGCGCCCGGATTTCGGAGACTTGGGCAAGCCGCCGGTCAGTAACACTACGCAGGTGCGCAAGTCTTTCGCGGTCGAAACTACCCGGTCGTGCAAATACCTGGTTAACCCGGGACATTCCCAAAGCTCTGCGGTATTATTGGTAGAGCTTGCCTAGTCAAAAAAATGCCGCTCAACCATAGCGTCAGGCCTTGGCCGGGCCGATAGAAGAAGAGAACGGCGCACTAAGCACCAGACACCGACATGCACCACGCACTCTCGAGGCTCCGCGCGACCCTATGTTGAACGCTCGCATCGTCGAACGCCCCGCCCCTCAGACCGACGCCCGTCGATCCTCAGCGTTTTCACTCGCCCTGGCGGTTCTGATTCGTCTCCCGCTGACACTTTCGGCCAATGGCAATGCCGCCGCCGGGGCCGCCGCGATGGCCAAGGCTCAGCGGATTCAGGACGTCGTGAACGATGTGCGCGCGGAGCTCGGATTGCCCCGCGAAGTCACCGTCTCCATCGTCCCGCAGAACCCGCTGATGGTGTCGGTCGAGTCTCCGAAGAAGTATGACGGCGCCTATCAGGTCGCGTTCGAGGACGCGTTTGTCGACGCGCTCAGTGACGATGACCTGCGGGCGGTGGTGGCGCACGAGCTCGGACACGTGTGGATCTTCACGCACCACCCCTACCTGCAGACCGAGGCGCTCGCGAACCAGATCGCGATGCGCGTCGTGAGCCGCGAGAGCCTCGAGAAGGTGTACGACAAGGTGTGGGGCCGCGGCGCGACCAAGGGCACCCTCGCGCGATTCCCGATTCACTGAGTCGGCAGCGCCCGCCGAACCGCGGCGACCACGTCTTCTTCCGGCGGGAAACCGCGCCCGTCTTTCGTTGCGACCAGCGCCTCGCCCACCCACACCGTAAACTCGCCGCGTCTGCCCTCGACAAGGGCGGCATTGATGCCGGTTGCTTCCTTGATGAGCGCGGCCACACGGGTCGCGCGCGGGCGATAGTTTCAAACTTTGCAGTAGTGAATCCGAACGGTCTCCATCCGTGCCTCCCGAGCTGCCTCACGCGTCGCGACGTAAACTCCGAGCGACGATGAGTCGCCAGCTCTCACGCGAGCTTAGGATGGACGTCATGAAAGTTCAATTCGTCGCGATGAGCGTGTCAATGCTGCTGTGGACGGCCGCGCCTGTTTCGGCCGCCACGACGGTGCGTATCATGCCGCCGGACGGCGCCACGCTGGCCGTCGGCCAGCGATTCGACCTGCGAGTCGAAGCGACGTCCGACAGTGGCCAGCGACCCACAGGGTTGCGAGTATTCGTGAACGGACGCGACGTGACCTCACGGAGTGACCCGCGGGCCGGCGAAGGCGCCCCCGATAACTCTGCCGTGTTTCTCGTGCGCGGCTTCGGCCTCGACTCGCCCGGCGCCGTGATCGTGCGCGCCCGGACTGCCGACGGCGCGAACGCCGAATCGCGTCTGAGGGTCGACGCCTGGACTCGCGCACGGCCGGGTGTGCCGCGCGCCAGAAACATCATCGTCCTCCTCGGCGACGGCATGGGTCTCGCGCATCGCACGGCCGCGCGCATCGTCTCGCGCGGCGTGCGGAACGGCAAGGCCGGAGGTCGCCTCGCCATGGACACCCTCGACGTGACCGGCCTTGTCATGACCGCGTCGCTCAACGCCGTGATCACCGACTCGTCGCCCGGAATGTCTGCGTACGTGACCGGCCAGAAGAGCAACAACAACCAGGAGGGCGTGTTTCCCGACAACACGCGTGACGCCTTCGACAATCCTCGATTCGAGTATCTCGGTGAGCTCTTGAGGCGCAGGCGCGGCGTCGGCTTCCATGTCGGCATCGTGACGACCGCGGACGTGACGGATTCCACTCCCGCGGCAAATGCCGTGCACACGTCGGATCGATCCGCAGGCCCTGGCATCGCGGCGCGGTTCTTCGACGAGCGCGCACGAAACGGCGTCACCGTGCTCCTGGGCGGCGGATCGAAGCACTTCGTGCCGACATCAGTGGGTGGGACGAGGACAGACGCGCGTAATCTCCGCGAGGAGTACACAGGCGCCGGCTACACGCCGGTCGCGACCGGCACGGAGGTCAATGCGCTGCTCGCGAGAAAGACTCCGCCCTCCTCGGTGCTGGGGCTCTTCCACCCGTCGCATTTACCGGTGGCGTTCGACAAGGTCGGCGCCAGTAGCTACAGCGATGAATTGTCCCGGGAGGCCAATGCCGCATATCGGGACATGCCGATGCTGGAGGACCTGACCCGTCTGGCGCTCGGTTCCCTCGACGCGCATTCGCCGGCCGGCTTCTATTTGATGGTGGAAGGGGCGTCCATCGACAAGCGCGCGCATGCGGCCGATGCGGAGCGGACGATCTGGGACACCATCGAGTTCGATCGCGCGGTCGCGGTCGCGCTGGATTTCGCGCGCCGCGCGAACGCCGACCGTGACCCGCGCAACGACACGCTCGTGCTGGTGACCGCGGATCACGAATGTGGCGGCCTGGCCATCATCGGTGTCGGGAACGAGCGCTACCAGCCCACCCGGCTCGGGCACACCGCCCGCGACTATGCGGCCGTGTTCCGGTTCGACCGCAACAGTCAGCAGCTCCCGCTCGTTCCCAACTACACCGTCGACGCGCGCGGTTTCCCGACCAACCCCGATCCGTCGCGCAAGTTGCTCCTGGGATGGGCCGCGGCGACCGACCACTATGAAAACTGGCTCGCCAATCGCCTCATGACCGAGGCGGCGGTCGTCGAGAAGCGAGAGCCGGGACTGGAGGTGGCCGTCGCGAACCCCGAGCGGGACGCCGGAGAGGCCGTCGGACGTTTTCTCGTGAGCGGCACGATCGAAAACGGGGCCACGCCGTGCGCCGCCCCGGACGGGTGTCCCGGCGACACCGCGTCGGATGGCCACACATTCGCCGGGCATACGGCGACAGACGTGCCGCTCTCGGCCACCGGACCGGGGGCGTGGCAGTTCACCGGTGTCTACGAGAACACCGACGTCTTCCTCAAGCTGTTGCGCGCGGCGGCGGGAAGCTACGACAGGCGAGCAAAGTGAGGTCACTTCACCGACCGAAGTTCGACTCATGCTCCAGACTAAAAAATCCATCCACCGATTACACCGATTGCACAGATTCATTCTTGCTGAGAAGCAGGGTCTTGCTCAAATCGCGGCAATCTTCAACGGATGCGGTGAGTGACGGCGGCGCGATGAGACGAGATCGGCGACGGAGATGAACCGCTCACTGAATTCGAGTGCGGCTCATCTCCGTCGCCGATCTCGTCTCATCAACCGGCCGCTACGCGGCCGGCGCCGGTCACGCTGTCGGCCACATCTGCCGATAGTGAAGTGGCTCTTTTCTCCTGGCTGCAACACTGAACCCCGAAGAATCCGTGAAATCTGAGTAGTCTGTGGATAGTCTTTGTTTGCAGTCTGTGAACAGCTTTTCTGTTGGTGGTTTGACGGTGTTTCGACACCGCGCACGTATCCGCAGATAATCGAGGGATGCCATTTACGCATCTCAAGCTGCATCCTACCCTGATCGCGGGCGTCAAAGAGCTCGGCTTCGTTCGGCCGACGCCGATTCAGGCGGAGGCGATTCCTCCCGCGATGGGCAAGCACGACGTCATTGCGTGTGCTCAAACGGGCAGCGGGAAGACCGCCGCGTTCCTTCTGCCAATTCTTCATCATCTGATCGACAAGCCTCGACGGACGACCCGCGCGCTGGTCCTGGTACCGACGCGCGAGCTGGCCTCCCAGATTCTCGAAGACCTCAACGCACTGGCCGTTCATACGCCCGTCACGGCGGCGGCGGTCTACGGTGGGGTCGGCATGGGGCCGCAGGAGCATGCGTTCCGCAGCGGGGTCGACGTCATCATCGCAACGCCCGGCCGGCTCCTCGATCACTTGCGATCCCGGTACGTGAAGCTCGATCACATCGAGCACCTCGTGCTGGATGAAGCCGATCGGATGCTCGACATGGGCTTCCTCCCAGAGATCCGACGCATTCTGGGGCACCTGCCGGCTCGCCGCCAGACCATGTTCTTCAGCGCGACGATGCCGCCGCCGATTGCGGCGCTGGCCGGCGAGATGCTGCGCGACCCGACGAACATCCGGCTGCAGCGCCAGTCCGCGCCTGCCGGCGGGATCACGCAGGCGGTCTATCCCGTGCCGCAGGACCTCAAGTCGGCACTCGTCGTCCATCTCCTCACGCAGCAGACCATGACGCAAGCGCTCGTGTTCACACGCACGAAGCACCGCGCGGATCGGCTGGCCGATTCGCTCGTCCGCAGCGGCATCAACGCCCAGCGCATTCACGGCAATCGCTCGCAATCGCAGCGGACAGCGGCGCTCGCCGGATTCAAGGCCGGTCGCTTCCCGGTGCTGGTCGCCACCGACATCGCGGCTCGCGGCATCGACGTCGACGAGCTCGGGCACGTCGTCAACTTCGACGTGCCCAAGGCGCCGGACGACTACGTGCATCGGGTGGGGCGCACTGGCCGCGCCGAGGCCACAGGGGAAGCCTTCACGCTGGTGGCGCCCGACGAGGAGGGCGCGTTGCGGGACATCGAGCGCGCGATTGGCCGGAGGCTGCCGCGAGTGACGGTGCCTGATTTCGACTACGCCGCGCGGCCGAAGGGGAAGCTCGAAGTGCCGCTCGCGCAGAGAATCGCGCAGATCCGCGAGCGCAAACGCGATGAGCGCGCCCGGGCGCAGGTGACCGCGGCACGGCGTTCCGCCGCTCAACGCGGCCGTCCGTCGGCTCCTGGACAAGGCGACCGCGACCGCACGGCCGGCCGAGGACGGCCCCGCCGAACGCGCTGAGCATCAATTCCAGGGCAAGCGCTTCACAGGAGTGCAGGAGGCCAGGAGGGTGCTTCCTAAACAACCGCTCCTGGTCTCCTGGTCTCCTGATCGCCTGTGGCACCGCCGGGCCAACTGACTGCCTCACAGGAGTGTTGGAAATCAGGAGATTGCCTCCCGAAGGAAAAAAACTCCTCATCTCTTGATCGTCTGTGACCGTGGTGCTTTGTCAGTCATCGAGCCCGAGAAACACACGCATGCGTGACATCTCGGCCTCGAGCTCGCGCTGGAAGGATCGCTCGCGTGGCGGCGCCGCGGCCACGTACCCGAAGTCGGACCGAAGCGTCCCGTCGCTCACCGACAGATTCGCCCACCCGATAACACGGTCGCGCCAAAGAAGCGGCAGCGCGTAGTATCCGAGTTTACGGTTCGGGGCTGGCGTATACGCCTCGAAGCGATACGCCCAGCCCCAGAGCACCTCGAAGCGCCGGCGGTCCCAGACGACAGGGTCGAACGGCGCGAGCAGGCGGACGATCGACGGAGGTGCGGCGGGCTCGATGGGCTCTTCCGTGGGCCAGTACCAGTCGATCCCCTCGACACGCGCGTGCGAGAGGCGCTCCTTTGCCCGTTGCAGCGCCCGCTTCAGCCCGCGGTGCCACTGCGGCACCGCGTACCGCAGCCGGCTCACCAGCCACGACAGCGTCGCACTCGGAAGCGGCGCGTATTTCCGCACCGCCACGTCGATGAGCGCATCGATGCGCGCCTGACGCACAGCCGCGCCGTCGGCTACAGCAGCGTGCTCGTGGAGTGCATAGATGCGGATGCCCTGCTCCCGCCGCACCACGCGCAGCAGTCCGCGATAGTGCATGCCGTCGAGCAGGTGGGTGGTGGCGTTCGACGAGCCGCCCCAGTAGTTCTTCACCGTGCCGTGCGAGAAGTAGTCGTCCACCTCGCGTGGATGCACCTCTCCGCGCGACCGCACGAACTCGACCAGCGCCTGCACCCGCTTCGCGCGCCCGGCCGGCCACGGCCTCGGGCCGCCTCGCGGATGCATCAACGCCTGGAGCGAGGGGGTTACGAAGCCGTAGTTGACGAAGACGTCCTCTTCCACGCCAAGGCTGGCGTAGCGGCGCTCCAGATCGCCGGCACGGTAGTTCCTGACGCGGTGCCGCAGCGTCAGATCCTGCGCTCGTGCGGGAGCGCGGATTGGATCGGCTTGGACGAACCCGAGGCGGTCCAGGGCACGTTTGAGTGTGGTCGCTTGGAACAGACTGCGGCCGACGGCAAACCGTCGAAGGTCGCTCACCGTAACGGGCACCACGGGATAATGCCGAAAGGCGCCGCCGGGAACAAGTCTCTCCTTGACAGACTAGGAGAGACTGCGCCACACTCCTAGTCTGTCTAGTAGGGGCGCATGGGCAATGAGCCCCGCACCTCGCGGCGAACGCGGGCCTGAAGGCCCGCCCCACAACTGTCGCTCAGGACCGAACGATGGCGAAATCCGCGGAACTCCTTCCAGGCACGCTCGACATGCTGATCCTCAAGGCAGTCTCGCTGAGGCCGCTGCACGGGTACGGCGTGCTCCTCAGAATCCGCCAGATCTCGGGCGATGCTCTCCAGATCCCGCAGGGTTCGCTGTATCCGGCGCTCTATCGCCTGGAGCACCAGGCGCTCATCACGGCGGAATGGGGCCAGAGCGACAACAACCGGCGGGCGAAGTACTACAGCCTCACCGCCGCAGGCCGTCGCCGGCTGCGTGAGGAGACTGCGGGCTGGAACCGCCTGACCTCCGCCATCGCGGCGGCCCTGAACACGACCCCGGACGAGGTGTGACATGAGGATGCCCGTGCGTTCCTTGATTCGCCTGCTCACTGGTCGGCGCCAGTTCGAGGACGGGATGGCCGAGGAGTTGCGATTCCACATGGATCAGTACGCAGAGGACCTCGTGCGCTCGGGAGTGGCACGCGACGAGGCCATGCGCCGCGCGCGCATAGAGTTCGGCAACGTCGACAATGTCCGCGCCGATTGCCGGGAGGCGCGCGGCCTGTGGCTGTTCGACGAGCTCGAGCAGAACCTCCGTTATGCCGTCCGCCTGATGCGACGGACGCCGGGATTTACGGCAGCGACCCTGGCCACACTCGCTCTCTGCCTGGGCGCCAACCTGACGATCTTCGCCGTGGTCGACGCCGTGCTGCTCCGGCCGCTGCCGTTTCCGGCCGCCGATCGGCTGGTGAAGTTGTTCAACACCTATCCGGGCGCGAGCGTGCCGAACGACGGCTGCTCGCTCACGAACTACTACGAGCGCCGCGGCAGGATTGCCGCGTTCACGAACCTGGCGATCTATCGCGAAGGTGTCGCCATCATCGGCGAGCCTGGTTCGACCGACCGTGAATTCGTCGCCCGTGTATCTCCGGAGTTCTTTTCAACGCTCGGCATCGGACCCGCCGTCGGGCGGGCATTCACCGAGCGCGAAACGACCTATCAGACCGACAGCGCGGCGATTCTCTCGGATGCCTACTGGCGTCAGCGCCTGAACGCCGACCCCAGCGTGATCGGCCGGAAGATCCGCGTCGACGGCCTTGAAAAGACAGTGGTGGGTGTGCTGACGGCGGATTTCAGCTTTCTCTCGTCGAAGGCACGCCTCTACTTCCCGCTGGCGTCGAACACCGATCAGCGCGGGCCCGAGAAACGCCACTGGGGAAGCCAGGCCGAGATGATCGCGCGCGTCAAAGACGGTGTCACGCTCGCCGAGGCACAATCGGAGGTCGACGCGCACAATGCCGCGATGGAGAAGGGCAGTCCGCAGGGCAAGATGATGGCGGCCGTCGGCTTCAGATCGATGGTCGTGCCTCTCCGTGCCGATCACGTCGCCGCGATCCGTCCTACGCTCCTCCTGGTCCAGGCGGGCGTCCTGGCGCTTCTCGTGATCGGCGCGGTCAATGTCGCGAACCTGCTGCTCATCCGCGCCGCCGGACGCGTTCGCGAGTTTGCCGTTCGCCAGGCAATCGGCGCGAGCCGGCGACACGTCGTGAACGAAGTCCTGGTCGAGACGACAGTGCTCACCCTCGCAGGAGGCCTCCTCGGGCTCGCCGTTGGCGCGGGCGGCATTCGGCTGCTCACGCTGCTGGGCACCGATCGTCTGCCCCTGGGGACACATATTGCGTTCGACGCCCGCGTGGCCCTTGTCGCGATCGTCGCCGCGATCGTCGTCGGCATCGCGATCAGCGTGCCGATCGTCTGGTACAACCTTCACGGCCACTCGGCGAGCGCACTGCAGACCCAGTCGCGCGTCAGCACGGCCAGTCGAGGGGCGCAGCGGATGCGCCACGGGTTTCTCGTAGCGCAGATTGCTTTGGGCTTCGTGCTGCTCTCGGGAGCGGGGCTGCTCGGCCTCAGCTTGAAGCAGGTGATGGAGGTGGCTCCTGGATTCCGGGCCGAAAACGTCCTGACGGGTCAGATCACGCTGCCGTGGAAGAATTACCAGGATGGTCCGTCGCGCCTTGCCTTCATCGAGCGGCTCCTTGGCGCGCTCGACCGCCAGCCGGGAGTCCTTGCGTCCGGCGTCGCCACCAACGTGCCGTTCAGCGGCAACAGTGGCAAAAGCGCGGCAGCGATCAAAGGACAGGTCCCCAAGCCGGGCGAATCACACGGGATCTACTCGTATGGGGTCGGTGGCGACTACTTCAACGCGATGGGGTTCTCGCTGCGTGAGGGCCGGATCCTCAATGCCGCCGACTCCGGCCGCTCCGATCGCGTCTGTGTGGTCGACGACGACTTCGCACGCCGCTATTTTCCACGCGGCCATGCCATCGGGCAGCGGCTCTTCATGGGCTCCCAGCAGGGGCCCGATTCGGAGGCCTTCACCATCGTTGGCGTGGTCGGAGCCGTGAAACAGGCAGCGCTCACAGACGATGAAGCGCATGGAGCTGTGTTCTATCCGTACCGTTATCGCGTCGATGGCGACATCTTCGTCGTGACACGCACGATCGTGCCGCCCGAGGCGCTGGCCACCACGCTGCAGCGGGTCGTCCGTGGTCTTGACCCCGAGGTGCCCGTCGCGGACCTCCTGACGATGGAGGGGCGCATTGCCGACAGTCTGGTGAGCCGACGATCGCCGGCCGTGCTCGCGAGCGCCTTTTCGGGTATCGCCGTGCTGCTCATCGCGATCGGCACGTATGGAGTGCTGAGCTACGCCGTTGCGCTACGCCGTCGCGAGATTGCCCTGCGTCTTGCGCTTGGCGCGCGGCCGCAGCAGATCCGCCGCCAGTTTGTCTCGCTCGCCGGACGGCTGCTCGTGGTCGGGACGACTCTCGGCATCGTCGGAGCCTGGGCGACCGGGCGAGCGATGCAGGCCGTCCTGTTCCAGGTGTCGGCCTTTCACATGCCGACTCTCCTCGCGACGACCGTCCTCATGGGTGCCGTCGCTCTTGCCGCGTGTGTGCTGCCATCGAATCGTGCATCCCGTATCTCTCCGATGGAAGCGCTGGCGGAGTGAAGGACGGGAGCTCGCGCCTATGGAGAGACGACCAGGCGCGTTTCTGTCAGCGATACGCGGTGGCCTGGATCGCGTACAGCTGTGCGTAATGTCCGGCGCGAGCCATGAGCGCCTCGTGCGTCCCAACTTCAACGAGTCGAGCGCCGTCGAGCACGGCGATGATATCGGCCATCCGGACCGTCGAGAATCGATGAGACACCAGGAGCGTGACCGATCCCCGTTCGCGACCGGCTCTGTCGCACGAGGCGGCGGCGTAACGCTCGAACAGCGCATGCTCGGTCTCGGCGTCAAGGGCGGCCGTCGGCTCGTCGAGTACCGAGGAGCATCGGCTGGTCGCGCATGAAGCCGCGCGCGAGGGCCAGCTTCTGCCACTGCCCGAACGACAGGTCGACGCCTCCCGGCCACGTTGGGCCGAGCTGCGTCTCGAGGCCCTCCGGCAGCCGCGACACGACATCGCTCGCGCCCGCGCGGTCGACAGCTCCCCGCACTGCGGCCTCGTCGTTCAATCGCACGACGTCCCCCAGGCCTATCGCCTGCCGTGCGCGAAGCTCGAACCGGAAGAAGTCCTGGAATGCACCCGCCAGGCGCAATCGCCACTGGTCTGCCCGCACGCGCGCCAGTGGCGTCTCGTCGACGAGGATCGCGCCCGACGTGGGCTCGTACATTTTGGCGAGCAGCTTCACCAGCGTCGTCTTCCCGGCGCCGTTCTCCCCGACGATCGCGACGACCGATCCGGCAGGCAGGAAGAGCGACACATCGTCCAGGACAAGTCGTGAGGTGCCGGGATAGATAAACGACACGTGGTCGAGGCGGATGCCGCGCTGGAGCGCCTTCGGCGCGTCGAGATCGGCGGCGGTGGCGAGGGACGCCGCGTAGTCCTCGAGCCATGCGAGGCGACGGGAACCATCCATCCAGATGCCTCGAAGGAATCCAATCTCGCCCACGGTGGCCCCAACATACGCGGACAGCCGCGCACCTGCCGCGACGACCAACAGCACATCGCCCGGCGGCGACTGGAGACCCGCCGAGACGAAGACGACGGCGGCGACGTAGGCGCCGCCGAATACCGCCCATGCGGCCGCATGCCACGCGGCCGATGTCCAGCGTGTGTGCGCGACGGGACCGTACCAACGCTCCCACGCGTCGCGGCGCTGCCCGGCAAGTCGATCGCCGATGCCGGTGACGCGCACTTCCTTGCCAGGCGCAGCCGTCGTGGCGATCGTGAAGAGATGGCGGGCGAGACGGCTGAACGGCGCGCCACGCTCCTCGGCGATCCGCTCGACAGCCGGCCGCCACGTGGACGTCAGGACAGTTGGCACGGCGAACAGGGCGAGCAGCATGAGCGCCGGGTGAATGGACGCGAGCAGGACCACCGTGATCCCCAGCCGCAGGATCCAGCCGCAGGTGGAGAAGACCGACATGTACATGTGATCGAGCACGAAAACCTGATTACGCAACACTGACAGCCGATCGAGATAGTCCGGCCGCTCCTGATGCGCGATCGTGATCACGGTCGCCTGGAGCCGCGCCACGTGTGACTCGAGCGCAATCGTCACCTTGTCGCGGAAGCGCCGCTGCACTCGCGTACTCACGGTGCTCAGGAACCACGTCGCGCTTGCCGACGCGGCGAGACCAACGGCCGCCATCCGCACCACTCGCGCCTCGCCCGCCACCACGCCCTCGCCGAGCAGCTTGAGCCACCAGGCGAGGAGGGCATCGGGGAGCGCCGCCAGCAGCGACAACGCAAAGGCCGCCAGCATCAGTCCCGGCTCGTGGTGATATCCAAGCTTGCAGAGGCGCCACATGGAGGCGAGCGCCGGCGGGAGATCGTCTCGCACCTTCGGGACGGAGTCGTCGTGTTCGCAATCAGCCGAGGACGTCATACGTCATCCCTTCCTCGTCCTCGGTCGCAGTGAATCGACGGCCCTGCAGATCGAACATCGTCCGGTAGCGGCCACCGAGCGCCATCAGTTCATCGTGCGTGCCGAGCTCAATCACCTTGCCGTGTTCGAGCACACAAATGCGGTCGGCCTGCCGGACCGTGGAAAAACGATGCGAAATGAGGATCGTCGTGCAGTGACGTGTGGCCGCGAGGACGCGGCTGAAGATCTCGGCCTCGCCGCGCACGTCGAGCTGTGCGGTGGGTTCGTCGAGGAGCACCACGCCAGCCCCGAGGGAGACGGCGCAGAGCGCCCGTGCGAGCGCGACGCGCTGCCACTCACCGCCTGAGAGATCGGTTCCGCCCTCGTAACCGCGGGCAAGCACGGTGTCGAGCGTCGCCAGCGACGCGGCACCCGCCGATTCCAGCGACGCGAGGACAGCCGCATCTGGCGCGCCGGCCGGCGCGACGTTGTCGCGCAGCGGCTGCTCGAGTCGAACGAAGTCCTGGAACACCGCCGTCACGCGCGTACGCCACGACTCGATCGAGACGGTGCGCAGGTCCACGCCGTCGACTTCGATGGCGCCCGTCTGTGGGTCGTAGAGGCGGCACAACAGCTTCGCGAGGGTCGTCTTCCCGGCACCGTTCTGACCCACGATCGCGAGTGACGATCCGGCGGGAACCGTCAGGTCGAAGCCTTCGAGGACCGGCGCGCCGCCAGGGTAGGCGAAGGTGACATCGCGGAAACGGATGTGACGAGTGGGCATGTCGCCCGCGTCGCCGTTCCCGAGCTGGAGCGCGCCCTTTACACGCATCGCCGGCCCCAGGCGCAGCACGGCCGCGACCGGCGCCGACGCGCCATCGAGCGCCCAATTAAAGCCACCAAACGCGATCCGGGATGTCGCCAGCGCGCTCTGCACGAACATCACGAGCGCGCCGAGACTGAGGCTGCCGCTGAGGCCGGCTCGAGCCAGTGACCCAAGGACGACGACGTTGGCAGTCACGACAAGCAGGACGCTCCACGCAAGCGGCCGCTCGCGAAGCCGCGTGGCCGCATATTGCAGTTGATGAAGCCGCGTCCGCCGCGCAATGAAACGGTCTATCGTCCAGTCGGCCAGACCGAACAGCCGGAGCTCTTTGCTCGCCGGCGGATCCACGGCGAGACGATACGCATAATCGGCATCGCGCTGTGCGGCCCGGACCTCGTCCGTGTTGCGGTCGCGCCAGACTCCGCTCTCTCGCAGCAGCCAGTGCGTGGCCAGCCACGCGCCCGCGAGCAGGATTGATGCCCACCAGGCATAGGCCGCGAGCACGATCGCGCAGGCGATGCCGGCAATCATCTCGGCGAGGCCGCCCGCAATGAAGTCCAGCGACAGGGACAGGGGCGGTCCTGTCATGCCGAGATCGAAGTCACGGGCCACGGTGAGATCGCTCGTGAGGGCTGGATCCTCGAGATGACCCATCCCGGGCGGGCCCACGCAGGCGTGAGTCAATCGATCGAAGAGAAAGGCGGCCGTGCGATCACCGAGGTTGGCGCTGATCGCATAGTGGATGGGGCTGACTATCTGAAGCAGAACGAAAACCACGCCGACGAACGTGAGCGGGCCGGCGAGGCTGTCGGACCGCTGCACCGCGGCGACGAGTGTGCCCATCGCCACGGCGAAGACCGCGGGCAGGATGCCGCGGACCAGGAGCATCGCCCACCAGAGGATGGCGAGCGAGCGGTCGGCCTTCGGAAGCACCGAGAAGAACTGCCATTCCTTGCGCTCACGGACCGGCGCGAACATGGTGCCGGGGATGGTAGCAGGCTCCAGGCTGCAGGCTTCAGACTTCAGGATCGGAAGAGTCCGCCTTTTTCGTCCGCCGAGTCGTTGTAAATCGCGGGCACGGAGATGCCGTGTAACCGCAGATAAACGCCGAGCTGGGCACGGTGATGGACGATGTGGTTGAGGATATAGGTGCGCAGGACGAGCCAGCGCTTCTGTGTGAACCAGACGTCGCTGCCCGACTTGATGGTCCACAAGCCCTGGAGGTGTTGGTCCGACGTCGAGACCAGCGATGCACGGAACTTGGTGTAGTTCTCGTCGAACATCGCGAGAAGCTGATCGGACGACGTCGGCAGACTGGGACGTTGTCCGCCCGAAACCGCGGTGGGATCGAATTCACTCTTCTCGATGGTCATGACACCCCAGCTCGGTACGAGCGCGAGAAACGTGGCGAGCCAGCCCAGTGTCATCGACTTCTCGTGAGGCTTCCAGTTGAACTTGTCGAGCGGCACTCGCTCCAGGCAGCGCCGTGTGAACGGCAGCTCGAGATCGAACTCTTCAACCAGCGCATCACGTATCGTCATGTTCAACCTCGCGTCCGGAGTCCTCGCGTCTCGTCGTGCTGTCGCAGAAGGTCTCGTACCTCCGCATCGGTCGTCTGAGAGAAGTCAACATACCACTGACCGACGGCTCTGAAGTGCGGTGGTATGCGCGCACACACGACCTCGTCTGCGACATCCGAGAGCTCATCGCACGTCTCGGATGCACCCACTGGCACCGCCACGACGACCCGGTTCGGTCTGTGGACCTTTATCGCCTTCGCCGCCGCCTTCATCGTTGAGCCCGTCGCTAACCCATCGTCTATGAGCAGCACCGTTCGGCCGCCGAGCGGGACGCGTGTTCGTCCCTCCCGGTAGGCCTGCTCGCGACGTTCCAGCTCACGATGCTCCTCACGCGTGACCTCATCGACGACTGCTTCTGGAATGCCGTACCAGCGGATGACGTCCTCGTTCAACACGCGAACACCGCCCGACGCGAGAGCGCCCATCGCCAGCTCCGAGTGCCCGGGAACGCCGAGCTTTCGGACCAGAAAGATGTCCAGCGGCGCGCCAAGTTCGCGTGCGATCTCGTGGGCCACCGGCACGCCGCCGCGCGGCAGCGCGAGCACAACCACGTCGCTCCGGCCGGCATAATGTCGGAGCCGCGAGGCGAGCTCGACACCGGCGTCGCAGCGACTGCCATACGGCGTGGACTGGTGGAGAATGGAAGACACCCGGCCTCCGATGTGAACTTTCCAGCAAAAGGCGTGCAAGCAGGGGCCCACGAAACTCTCGCGGACCTCGTCAGGTCCGCCGCCAGACCTGACGCATACTCTGACATCATGGCCCTTCCCACCGAGGACTACGCAATTATCGGTGATACGCAGACGGCCGCGCTTGTCGGACGCGATGGGTCGATCGACTGGCTCTGCCTGCCGCGCTTCGATTCGGCAGCCTGTTTCGCCGCGCTCCTGGGCGATTCGGGTCACGGCCGCTGGCTGCTTGCGCCGTCTGCGGAGGTTCGCCGGATTCGACGGCGGTATCGAGGCAACTCGCTGGTGTTGGAGACGGAGTTCGAGACGGACCAGGGCACGGTCCGGGTTGTGGATTGCATGCCGGTTCGACAGGCTGAGCCCGATCTCGTCCGCGTCGTCGAGGGCGTCGCCGGCGATGTGCCGATGCGGATGGAGCTGGTGATTCGGTTCGACTATGGGTCGATTGTCCCGTGGGTTCGCAATCTGGACGGCGTCCTGCGCGCAATTGGCGGGCCCGATGCGCTGTCGCTCTGGGCGCCCGTCGCGACCTATGGCCAGAATCTCACGACCTGTGCCGACTTCACGGTACGAGCGGGCGAGCAACAACCGTTCCTTCTAGTGTGGCACCCGTCGCACCTCGCTCCAGAGCGGGTCGACCCGCTTGCACAGGTGCGCGACACCGAGCAGTGGTGGGAGGAGTGGGCAGGGCGGTGCACCTACCAGGGCCCCTGGCGTGATGCGGTCGTACGATCGCTCGTGACGCTCAAGGCGCTGACGTACGCGCCAACCGGGGGAATGGTTGCGGCGCCCACGACGTCGCTGCCCGAGCGAATCGGGGGAGTCCGGAATTGGGACTATCGATACTGCTGGCTGCGCGACGCCACATTTACGTTGTACTCGCTCGTGATGGGGGGATTTACCGAAGAGGCCACAGCCTGGCGGGACTGGCTGCTGCGTGCAGCGGCAGGCAATCCGGCCGACCTTCAAATCATGTACGGGCCGGCCGGCGAGCGGCGGCTCACGGAACTCGAGCTCTCCTGGCTGCCTGGCTACGAAGGGTCCCGGCCCGTGCGAATCGGCAACGCGGCGGTGCAGCAACGGCAGCTCGACGTGTACGGCGAGGTCATGGACGCGTTGTATCTCACCAGACGGCTGGGCATCGAAACCGACTCAATCTCATGGCCCCTCGAGCGCGCGCTCACGAACTTCGTTGGGAAAATCTGGAGCGAGCCCGACGAGGGCATCTGGGAAGTGCGTGGTCCCCGCCGGCAATTCACACAATCGAAGGTGATGGCCTGGGTCGCGGTGGATCGGGCCATCAAGTCGGTCGAGAGCTTCGGTCGGGAAGGTCCGGTCGACGAGTGGCGGCAGATCCGCGCCAGGATTCACGCGGAGGTCTCGGCCAAAGGCTTCGATCCGGCGCGCAACACTTTCACGCAGTTCTACGGATCCAGGGAGCTCGACGCGAGCTTGCTGGCGATCCCGCTCGTCGGGTTTCTTCCCGCAAGCGACCCGCGTGTCATTGGGACGGTGGAAGCGATCGAGCGCGAGCTCTCCTGGGAGGGCTTCTTGATGCGGTATCCCATACAACCGACGAGTGAACGGATCGACGGACTGCCCGCCGGTGAAGGGGTGTTCCTCGCGTGTACGTTCTGGCTGGCTGACAACTATGTCCTTCAAGGGCGGCGAGACGAGGCGCAGGCCCTCTTCGAGCGCCTCCTTGCGCTCAGGAATGATGTCGGGCTGCTGTCGGAACAATACGACCCAATCGCCAGACGCTTCCTCGGTAATTTCCCGCAAGCGTTCTCGCACGTGGCACTCGTCAATACCGCCCACAATCTGACCCGCGACGTCGCCCCTGCGACGGATCGGCCGTCATAGCGCCCCCTGAAGTCTCGTCGTTCCACGTTCGCGCGCCGCTCCGCCTCTCATGCGTTCGGCGACGCCGGACGATAAGAGGTACGGATACCTGTGCCGTCGAGACCTCTTATCGGCCTTTCGTCGCCGTTGTGGCAAATATGCCAGCGATCCGTGCGGTTTCTGCTGGTTGGCGGTCTTTTCGCCGCAGCCGGCTCCTGCTCCGGCGGGTTCCAGCGGGCAGAGAAGCCCCCCCTGACGGCCATCGGGCAAATCGCTCAGCTCTCGGCGGCCGACGCCGGTGCGGGCCACCCTGTCCGCCTCCGGGCCACGGTCACCTATGCACGGCTCGAGGATCCCCGTGGCTTCCTCCAGGACCAGACTGGCGCTGTAATGGCCGACTTTTCCGCCGTTCGGCCGCTCATCACACCCGGACAGACGATCGATCTCGAAGGTCACACCCTTGTCGCCGGTGCGAGACGATTGCTCGTGGTGACTCGCGCGACCGTCGCGGGTGGTACCGGGATGCCGCCGCCGCTGCGCGTGACACCGGCTGATCTGGAGGCAAACCGGTTTGCGGACCGCTGGGTGGAAGCCGAAGGGATCGTGCGAGCGGCCGCCCTGGAAGCCGATGGCCAGCTCACGTTCGACATTGTCGCCGATAGCGGTCGCTTTACCGCTCGGCTCGCCGAGGAATACGAGGAAGACAGCGAATTCCTGGTCGACTCTCGCGTGACGGTGCGAGGCGTTGCGCGCACCGTCTTTGATGCCCTGGGCCGCGCCATTCGGCGCCAGATCCTCATTCCGACCCTCGAGCAACTCGTGGTGTCCAAGGCGGCGCCTGAAGACCCGTTCTCGATTCCGGTCGGCGCGATCGCGGCACTGACCTCCGGCCCGACGCGACCCCGCGCAAGCCATCGCGTGCACGTGCAGGGCGAGCTGGTGGCGGGTCCTCACGCGGAACTCGCGGTCCGTGATGCGACCGGACAGGCGCTGGTCCAGACCTCACAGCTTACATTGCCCGACCGCGGCCACCGAGTCGACGTCAGTGGGTTCCTGTCTGAGACAACGCCGACGACACTCGAGCAGGCGCTGGTGCGCGAAATCGGCAGCGTGGCAACCCCGGGGCCTCTCGATAGCTCAACGGGACTGCTGCCTGTGCTCGAGACCGTGGCCGCAGTGCAAGCACTTACGGCAATCGAAGCCAAGCGGCGTTACCCAGTGCATCTCCGCGCCACCGTCAGCTATTACGACCCGGTCTGGGTCACCTTGTTCGTTCAGGACGCGACAGAAGGCATCTACGTACGGGCGGGGAAATCCGACATCCCGTCCGCTCTCAAACCAGGCGACCTCGTCGACATTGTCGGCCGCAGCTCGCCTGGCGGCTTCGCGCCGATGGTGGTGGATCCTCACATCCGCGTCGTCGGCTCCTCTCCGATGCCTGTAGCGAAGGAATTGACGCTCGACGTTCTGATGGCCGGCCGTCACGACAGCGATCTGGTCGAAACGGTAGGCGTCGTCCAGACCATCACGACGACCGCGCAGGATGCGGTGCCGGCGCAGAGCGCGCACACCATCATCAGCCTGGTGGCGGGGACCCACCCATTCCGCGCGATCGTTCCTCCGGGCATTCGTCTGCCGGCAAACTTAATCGACGCGCGCGTTCGCCTGCGCGGTGTGTGCGGGACCATCTTCAACCAGAACCGACAGCTTGTCGGGATCCAATTGCTGGTGCCGGATGGTCGCGACGTGATTGTGGAGCGGGCGGCTCCAGTGGATCCCTTCGGAATCCCGATTCGACGTATCGGCGCGCTGCTGCAGTTCGACCCCGCCGGCGGCGAGGGGCATCGCATTCGCGTGCAAGGGATCGTATCCCTGCAGGTCGGCGATGCGTCGCTCTTCATTCAGGACGAGACGAGCGGATTGCACGTCAGCACGGCAGAGCGCGTTCATCTGACCCCTGGAGATCGTGTCGATGTCGCGGGGTTCCCCGTTGTTGGCGAGGGCGCGCCGGTGATTCAGGGTGCCAGTCTCCGCAAGCGCTCCAGTGGATCGCCACCGTTGCCGATGTTGATTACGCTCGAAGAGGCGCTGAGCGGAAATTACCAAGGTCGACTCGTGCAGATGGAAGCGGTCCTGCTCGATCGAACGATGCAAAGCTCGCTCGAGCAAGTACTGACGCTCCGATCGGATGAGGTACATATTCACGGCGACTGTCCCACAGCGCGTCGGAGATCGTCTCGCCGGTCTACGCAACGGGAGCGTCGTGGCGGTGACTGGAATCTGCATGGTCCAATCCGACCAATCAGTCCCTGGCACCACCGGTCAACCCCTCACGAAGTCGTTTACGTTACTGCTGCGCGGTGGCGACGACGTGAGCGTGCTGACCGCAGCACCGTGGTGGACTTTGAGCCACGTCCTTGCCTTGCTGGCGGTGATGAGCGTCGTGACGTTGGCGGGCACGCTGTGGGTGTTCGTGCTGAAGCGCCGCGTGCGTGCACAAACGGCCGTCATCCAGGCGCAGCTCGACTTGTCGGCGTCACTCCAGGACGAGGCGCAGGCCGCAAACCGTGCGAAATCGGAGTTCCTCGCGAACATGTCGCACGAAATCCGCACGCCGTTGAACGGCGTGATGGGCATGACCGGCTTGTTGCTCGATACCGAGCTCTCGGATCGGCAGCGGGAGTACGCCTCGACAGTGCGATCGTCGAGCGACTCGCTCTTGAACATCCTGAACGAGATTCTCGATTTCTCGAAAATCGAGAGCGGGAAGCTCGAACTCGAACAGCAGCCGTTCGACCTGCGCGAGTGTGTTGAGCAGGCAGTGGATCTCATGTCGGTGAGCGCCGGCGAAAAAGGCATTGAGCTCGCGTGTCTCTTCGAACGGGGCACACCAGCGGCGATTGTCAGCGACGTCACGCGACTCCGACAGATCGTGGTCAACCTTCTCAGCAACGCCATCAAGTTTACGCCGCACGGCGAGGTCACGGTCACGGTCGGGCCCTCGAGCGGCGATGGCGCCTCTTCTGGCCAGCATCACTTGACGTTCCAGATTCGCGATACCGGCATCGGGATCCCCCAGGATCGAATGGACCGGCTGTTCAGGGTCTTCAGTCAGGTAGACGCGTCGACCACTCGCCACTTCGGCGGAACGGGGCTGGGACTCGCAATCAGTCGGCGGCTGGCCGAGCTGATGGGCGGGCGGATGTGGGTTGAGAGCGAGGTTGGCAAGGGCTCGACGTTTTTCTTCACTATCAGCGCTCCTGGAGCCACGCTTCCGGCCCACAGACACCAGGCCGACGCGCTTCCTCAACTCGCGGGCAAGCGGCTGCTCATCGTAGACGACAATGCGACGAACCGTCGGATTCTGGAACGTCAAACCGAGAGCTGGGGCCTCATTCCGCGGAGCGTCAGCAGTGGGATCGAGGCGCTTGCGTGTGTCGGCCGCGGCGAGACCTTCCACCTCGCCGTCCTGGATATGCAGATGCCTGGCATGGATGGTCTCCAGCTCGCGCAACACCTTCGCGTGCACGAGTGCAGCAAGGAACTGCCACTCGTGCTCCTGACGTCGCTCGGGCGAACAGAGGCCACCAGCGCGTCCGAGCTGTTTACGGCGCAACTCACCAAGCCCATCAAAGCGTCGGCGTTGTTTGACGTCCTGACCGGTATCCTGGTGCCAGATAGAGTGGCCAAGCACGCGAGGATCGAGCGCAGTTTGAACGGCGAGATGGCGCTGGAGCTCCCGTTGCGCATTTTGCTCGCCGAGGACAACCCGGTGAACCAGCGAGTTGGTGTGCTCGTGCTGAATCGGCTTGGCTATCGTCCCGACGTCGCCGCAAACGGCCGTGAGGCGCTCGACGCGGTGAGGCGGCAGCCGTATGACGTGGTGTTCATGGACATACAGATGCCGGAATTGGATGGTCTCGACGCCACGCGTCTGATCCGGAGCGACCCTGGTATCTCGCGGCAGCCACGCATCATCGCGATGACCGCCGAAACGATGGTGGGTGACCGCGAGAAATGTCTGAGGGCTGGAATGGACGACTACGTCATGAAGCCGGTGCGATTCGACGACCTCGAAGCGGCGCTCATGCGATGCGCAGAGGGCGGCCACACGCTCGAGCCCGTTTTGGGCGCGGAGTAGAGATCTGATCCGGGGAGCGCACCGCGTGCGCCCCCCGGGACGGCGAGAATTCAGGGCTCGGAAACCTGTGTCTCCAGTTTCATCCACGGGTGAATGCAGCACTGGAACTTCTTCACAGGTCCGGCACCGTCAATCTCCTCGCGATACGTTCCTCCAGGCGCGACGAAATCATCCGGATCGAGCGCCGCGCACTCGGGCGCGACTGTTGGAACGTGCGCGAGCTCGTTCAGATCGGGAACGATGCCACCCCCGAACTCCGCAACTTCGGTGAACGTGTGCTCTTCGCCGCCACGATTGACGGCCACCATCGTTTCTCCCTCGCGGACCTTGACAGTTTTCGGCGCGAAGAGCCACGCGCCCACCGACCCGTGCTTCGTGAGCAGGGCGATGAAGTTCTCGAATCGGACGCCGCCAGAGCGCAGGCAGGTCCCGGCGCCGAGCACGGCGTTGAATGTCTCTGGATCGCAGGCGTCCTGCATGTTCACGAGATGTTCCTGATGCCCCTTTACCTTCGCAGGAGCGATCGGGGTATCGCCTTGCGTGGCGGCGGCGGCCTGCTGGGAAGAATCGGACGCAGGCGAAGGCATAGGGGCGGGCGACGATCCGTTGCGGTCGCAGCCGGCCGCCAACGCGAGTGCTACGATGATGAGCGACGTGCGAAGGGACATGGGTCTCTCCTTTCCGGCCGGCCCCACGCAAACTCACTGCCTTGTCTCCGGTGCGCGAACGCCTGTTTTTTTGCGCCGAGGCCGCGCGGAATTTACGCTCCTCGAGAGAAGGCTTACCACTCCCGTAAATTGCCATCACATCTCATGAGCATCGTTCCAGAGCACGAGCATGCATTCATGTCGTCACGTTTCGCGAAGGGCAAGGCGCTGCACATGCGCGTTGCTGATTGCCAATGGCTCCGTTGGGCCCGAGCTGCGTCAGTAGGTGTGTCAGTGGATGCGCGGTAGGAGCGGTAGTGTGAGCGTCAGTGTGGTACCGCGACCGTTCTGAGAGCGCACGGCCAGCGTGCCGCCGAGCCGCGTTGCCCGGGCGCGCATGCTGGCGAGGCCGTTGCCCGAGCAAGCCGACGGTACGCCCTGCCCGTTGTCATGGACCTGCAGGACCAGCTGGTGACGATCAAGGCGAAGGTCGATATCTGCTTCCGTGCAACCCGAGTGGCGGACGATGTTGGTCAAGCTCTCCTTGAAAATCAGGTACACCTCCCGCCGGAGATTGGGCCCGAGCTTTGTCTGATCGGCCGCCGTTGGCACGTGGAGACGAAACGCGATCTCCCGCGAGGCCAGCACGTCGCTGGCGAAGCGCCGCATCCGTTGCGTCAGGTCGCCCACCAGCTCCTGTTGTGGGTTGATGGCCCAGACGATGTCGCTCATGGTGTCGACAAGCTCACGCGATGTCGCGGCGATTCGGGAAAGCGGCTCGCCGACGCTCTGATTGAAGCTGGCCTGTTTCAACGCGACTTCGCTCAGGATCGCGATTTGCGACAGTCCGGATCCGATATCGTCATGCGGATCAGTTGCGATCCTGCTGCGCACGCGCTCCATCTCCAGGAGCCTCCGCAGCCGACTGCGGTGGAATGCCGAGAACGCCAGGCCCATGACGCCGGCGGCCGACACCAGGAACCACCAGCGTTGCCACACCGGAGGAAGTATGCGAAAGCTGACACTCGCCGTGCGATCGCTCAGGGCGCCATCCGTTATCGCCGCAACGACAAAGCGATAGCGTCCCGGAGCGAGCCGCTCGTAATTGACCACACGCTGATCCGTTGGTGGGCTCCAATGTCGATCGGCTCCCTCGAGACGATACCGATAACGGAGTGACCCTGCTGGAACAAACGCCGGCGCGAGAAATCCGATGCGAAGCTGGTTCTCAGTCGCCCCGAGCTCGATGTCGGAGACCTCGACGGCCCCGAAGTCCGACACGCTGCGGACCGTGCCGGCCGTCTGGATCCCGCTGATTCTCACTGGCAGCAGGCGAGTTGCATGCTCAGGCTCCGGCATCAGTGTCGCGATGCCCGTAGACATCCCGAACCAGAGGCGGTCTTCGTGGTCGCGGTACGCTGCGTGGGCCTCGTTGGCCGGGAGTCCGTCGGCCGTTGTGTATTGCCGGATGTCACTGTGGTCTTTGTCTGGGTCCAGCCGATTGACGCCCCTCGACGTGCCGAGATAAATCCGACCCCAGCGATCCTCGGTGAAGCAGCGCACGGTGTTGCTCGAGAGACCCTCGGACGTCGTGTACCTTCGCACGACAATTCCGGCGGCGGCCGGATCGTCGATACGGCCGGCGCCTCCCCCAATGGTCCCGATCCACAGTCGCCCCGCATGATCCGCATAAAGCGTTTGAACGTCGCCTTCAGGCACGCCCTCCCGCGTGTCCATATGCTCGAACCGGCCGTCCCGGAGACGAACGAGTCCACCGTTGCGGAAACCAACCCAGATCTGGCCGGTGCGATCTTCGGCCACGGCGTTCACTGTGAGCGAAGGCCGCAGGCCCTCCGACGCTGAGAATCCGTGGAACGTCTTTGTGACGTGGTTCCAGAAGACGAGCGTCGTCGCGGCCCGAGTGCGGAGCCACAGGTCTCCCCGTGAATCCTCGAACGTCCGCCGTACGTCATGAAGCTGGAGTCCGCCGACGACTGTGTACCTGGCGGCCGGCCGCGCCGTCGCGAGCTCCTCGAGCCCACCGACGCGAGGAAATCGGAACAGCCCCTCGCCGGTCGTGATCCACCACGCTCCTTGTCGATCCTGTAATGCCGTGTGCCACAGACGCGAGGCGTCGGCAGGATCGGGCACGTTCGGCCGAACGGCGGTAAATCGAGTCCCGTCGAACCCATGCACGCGCAGATCGTCGGTCACCACGTGCACCCGGCCGGCGGTGTCTTCAGAGATCGAGCGTACGACGCCGCCGCTCAAGCCATCCGACTGGCCGTACGCTGTAAAGCCTTCGCGAGCCAGCTTCATGGCGCCGCTCGCGTACGTGCCCACCCAGAAATTCCCGTCGATGTCTTCGCCGAGCGCGAGCACCTTGTCGGCTGTCAACTTGTGATTCGTGGTGTACGGGCGAAACTGTTCGCCATCGAAGCAGTAGACGAAACCCGACGACGTACCGGCCCAGACACGCCCGTCCGATGTCCGATGCAGGGCTCGAATCCAGTTGCGATCGGGCCGCTCTGAGAGGGTGTACCAGTGCGCCGCGGGGCCCGCTTCTGGCAGACGGCGCCTGTTCCGTTCTTCTCGTTCGACAGGACGACGTGCGACGGCCATGTCGGGAATCGTCTCGTGGACGAGCGCTTCCCATGGGTGCGGACCTCGTGTCTCGTCGACCGATGGTGGCTGGAACACCACGACGCCATCGTCGAGCCCGGCCCAGATGCGGCCCCTGTCGTCGCGCGCCAGCGCCCAGACGGCGCCTCCTGCCCGCGTGGGGTGCGCTTGATAGTTCGTGATCCGCCCGTCGGGGAGGCGGCGGCTCAGCCCAACACCCGTCGCGATCCAGACCGCGCCGGCTTTGTCCTCGACGATGTCCCACACGTGCAGCGCGCGATCGCTTGGAGCGTGTCCTAACTCCACCCGTTCGAAGGTCGTCTGACGCGCGTGCGGGCGAGCAACGAACAGCTGATCGTCGGTGCCCGCCCAGATCCGTCCGAGGCTGTCTTCGAGCAGGGCGTTCACCCGTTGGTTTCCCGGCGTGGGGCCCACGGTCACGGGCGCGAATCTACTTCGAGCCGCCTCGCTGCGAGTCGGTTCCAAGCGGGCGACCCCGCCGCCGTTGGTGGCCACCCAATAGACACCAGCCCGAGTCTCGAGCAGGTCGTTGATCAGTGAATGTGGCAGGCCATCGGCACGGGTGTAGTTTTTGAACTCGTCGCCGTCGAACCGGCTGAGGCCGTCGGCCGTGCAGAACCACAGGAACCCGCGAGAGTCACGGACGATTCGGTAGATCCGATCGTGCGGAAGCCCGTCGGCGATGGTGTAACGCGTGATCGGGAGGCGCTCGGAGTACGCAGGATCTCCTGCGACGCCGATCATCACGACAACGGCAAGGCACACTCCAGGTGGTCGCAGAGAGAGCATACGGCTGGGTCGAGCGCGCCCAGTTCAAGACGCGTACCGTCACACCGATCTCTCGAAAGACCACAAACCGTGACCGACACTGGCGGCGCTTTGCGGAGTGAATCAATCCCTGGAGACTTCTTACACGGTCCACGACCGACCAGCGTCACCCCTTCCTCATGATGATCTCGACTCGACGGTTCTTCTGGCGTCCTTCCTGATCGTCCGAGCCGTCGGGTTTGGTGTTTGGCGCGACTGGTTTCGTCGCACCGAATCCTTCGGCAACGAACTGGAACTCCGCCAGCCCCGGCTGCTTGCGGAGCCATGCCGTGACGGACTCGGCACGCTGGCGCGAGAGACGTTGATTGTAGGCATGCCGACCTTTCGAATCGGTGTGGCCTTCGATGCGAATGGTGCCTTGACCACGCTCTCGAATCACACCGGCCACCTCTCTTAGCGTGTGCTCGGCCTTGGGCAGGATGTTCGACTTGTCGAAGTCGAAGAGCACGTCGGCCGCAACGTCGATGCGAATCTCGGTATCCGTTTCCTTGACTTCGAGGTTGCTAACTTTGGTTTCGAGATCCTCGATCTTGAAGACGATATCGACAACTTTGAACTTCGGCGGGCCGACAAGTTGATCTGCCAGCGCGACGAGCAACAGGGACGCGACCAGGAAACTCATCAGCTGATCGGAATCTCTTCGATTGGTGCGAAGCGCGGAATCAAGACGCTGATTGTCTGAACGTCCGGGGGTGGCGCCGGAAACTTGGCCCACAAATTCACGCGTGCCTTGGGCTGCAGCGCGGAGATATCCAGGCTACACAGGCACTTGCCCTCGGAATCGCTGGCCACGAAGTATTTCTTCCTGCCCACGATATCGACAAGACTGATGCCAGCGAGCGACCACATGTTAAACCCGGGTCCGCCGAACTGGTCCATAACGACTTTCTGCTGCCCGGTGTTCACGAAGGCCAGCTTGAGCGTCAGGGTGTCGCCGGCCGTCCGCTTGAGTTCCTGGATTTCGACTTGCAGGCCCGGCAGCTCGCCCTCAGCCGACGCGAGAGCAGCGGGGCCCTGGGCGGCCGGCGCGGCAACGGGCTGTGCCGGCTGTGCCTGAGCCGCGGGTTGTGCCGGCTGAGCCTGAGGGGCGGGCGGCGGGGATTCTGCCGCCGCAGGAGTGCTCGAGGCTGGCGGCGACTCTCGACCGCAGCCGAGCGTGCAAATCATCACGGATATCGCAATCGGAATCATCCCCGTATTCGTTCCTTTCATGGCTCAAGAGTGCGTCGCGGGCACATTCACGACAATCCCCTGTTCAAGTAGGTTTGTCGCGTTCGAAGCGACGGCGCTAGCGCACGATGCGCCGGCGGGCTTTCGCGACGGCTTCTGACTTGGAGTGGACCTGCAGCTTGCGGTAGATATTCTTCATGTGGAAGGCCACCGTATTGATCGTGCTCTTCAGCGCGGCGGCAGCCGTCTTGTATGTGTGGCCCTCTCCCAGCAGGCTGAGAATGCGGACCTCGTGCGGCGTGAGATGGTGATCGGCTTTCGACGGCGGGCTGAATTCCCGAAAGAGCGAAATCACCCGGCTCGCCACCTGTGGAGACATCGGGGCGCCGCCTCTCATCACATCGTCCAGGAAATCGAGCAGACGGGAGGGCGGGGTCTTCTTCAGGAGATAGCCCGCGGCGCCGGCGCACAAGGCGTCGAAAATCCGCTCGTCGTCCTCGTAAATGGTGAGGACAACCAATCGAAGCGTGGGATGTCGGTTGCTCAGCTCGCGGATGCCGTCCACACCCGACATGCCAGGAAGACCCAGATCGACGAGCACGACATCGGTGTGCGCGGGGTCGATTGCCGGGAGCGCGTCTTCCATCGAGCCGAAGACGCCGGCACACTGATAGTCGGGCGTGTTCTCGATCAGAAACCGCAAGCCATCGCGGATCGGCTGCTGATCCTCGATGATCGTCACGCGAACGGGCTCGTGCACACCCACGTCCTGAAGGCCGTCCGCTGAGTCTAGCGTGGCATCGTGGATCCGGTCACCCACACGATCATGTGAGTGCGGGAATGCAGCTCGTGCGAGCGAGCCGACGGTCCACGAGAGAATTCACAAGGGAGCCCGAAGGGGCCGATGAGGGGTGAACTACGCAGGTGGCCTGCTCGCCTGCCACGCGACCGGCATCAACCGCGCGCAATGAGCGAGGATCAGGATTCGGTTGGCCCATCCAACCAGGACTTCCGGGCCCAGGTCCATCCCTAAAGGCGGAAGCATTATTGCGAGCGACACCAGGAAAACGAGAAGGCCATGCGTTCCGGCGCGACAATCTCGCGATAGACGCCCGTGAACCCGTGCTCGCTGCCATCGGGCGCGCGAAGCACGTAACGCCACGTGCCCCCCGGCCGCAGGTCGATCTCACACAGCTCCAGCGTGAGCACGCGTTGCTCCGGAGGAGATTCGCTACTCGTCGAGGCGGCGCGCGTTGGTCTCTTTCATCGGCCACATCAGCGCCAGGCCGATCGCGCCGTAGAGCATGATGTAGGAGGCAGGTGCCAGCGGCTGCCCGAACGTGTCGATGAGCCACGCCGCGACGAGCGGCGCGGTACCGCCCGCCAGCGCCAGCGTCACGCTGTACGCAAGGCTCATCGACGTGATTCTGGTCCGCAACGGGAAGATCTCCACCAGCATCGCACCCTGAAGGCCGAGCGCCATGCCGAGCGGCACCGCCATCAGGAGCTGGCCGCCGATGAAGTGGAGCGGGCTGCCGTAGAGCATGGCGTGCAGCGCCGCGTAGATCAGCAACATCGTGACGACTGTCAGCGTCATCATCAGCCTGCGCCGGCCGACTTTGTCCGACAGCCAGCCGCCGAGCGGCTTGCTGAAGAGCACCACGAAAAGGCTCGCTGTATTCGCGAGCAGGAAGACCTCGCCTCCTTCGCCTGTCAGATGCTTCCGCCGCTCGACGGCGTACGTGAACGTCAGGTAATACGCCGCGTTCGTCATGGCGACGATCCCGAACGTCTGGAGGATCGGCCGCCAGTCGGCGACGATCGATGGCAGCAGCGGCTGACGGATTTCGGCGGCCTTCAGCCCCTCGCTCGACTCGTGAATGCCCCGACGCAGGAGCCATCCGACTGCACACAGGATGACGCTGGCGACAAACGGAACGCGCCAGCCCCAGACCGCCGCCTGCTCGGCGCCCAGCGACACGTTCACCAGCCAGGCCGACGCGGATCCGAGGATGAATCCCAGCGTCGTCCCCGCCGCCGTGGAACTGCTGATCAGGCCGCGCCACCGAGGCGAGGCCTGTTCCGTCGTATAGACCATCGATCCCGTGAACTCGCCACCGAGCGAGAAGCCCTGGACGACGCGGAGGGTCACGAGGAGGATCGGCGCGGCGACGCCGATCTGCGCGTAGGTCGGGAGCAGGCCGATCAGCAGCGTCGCGCCGCCCATCAGCGCGATAGAGAGCGTCAGGAGCGCCCGGCGTCCGATGCGGTCGCCGACCACGCCAAGTACGAGGCTGCCGACCGGCCGCGCGCAGAACCCAAGCGCGAATACCGCGAAGGCCAGCAACTGTTGTGCAGTGGTGCTCGATTGCGGAAAGAACTGCCGGCCGATGTCGCTGGCGAAGTAGCCGTAGACGGCGAAATCGAACCACTCGAGGACGTTGCCGATCAGGCCTGCCAGCGCGGTTCGCACCGCCGACTGAGGGGGAGGGGTAAGGGCGGCGATCCGATCAGCGCTCAAGCAAGGTCCATTCTGTCCTCATTTTGGGGCTCCGCCTTCCAGGGTGCCCCTGCCGGGCACAAATAGGGCCGCGCCTCAGCGGGTTGATGGCTGAGCGAACCGCAAGCGCTCGGAGAAGAACGTAAAGACTTTGGTCTCGAGACGCTCTTCGACCCGGTTGAGGTGATCGCCCTCGTAAGTCTCGTACGTGTGCGGAATTTCGTATGCCGTAAGGATCTCGTCGAGCGCCTTCGAGCCGGGGGCCAGCCCATCCTTCGTGCCGACATCGAAGGCGATCGCGCGCAGGCGTTTCAGCTGCGCGATGTACTGGTCAATCATCGCCAGGGGAGCATTGGCCGCCCACTTGGCGAGCACGTCTGGCCGCGGCTGGCCGTCGCTAGTTGGGAGATCGAGGTAGAGCGGAGCGTTTCTGGGATTCGGCGACCAGGCCGCCGCCGACGCGAACATCGCCTTCATGCCGAAGTCGAGGTCCTTCACTTCCTCCGGCGTCCGAACCTGTTCCGCGCGACGCCCACGCTCGGCGTCTGGCCCTCTGCCAGGCGACAAGCAGCACGCGCTCATCGCGTAGATCCCGGAGAAGACGTCCGGACGCTTCATCCCGATGCGAACAGTCCCGTACCCACCCATTGAATGCCCAGCCAGGCCACGGCTGTTCACGTCGGGAATCGTCCGGTAGTGGGCGTCGATGTACGTCACCAGCTCGTTCGCCACGTACGCTTCCCAATCTCCAGTCGCGGGCGAGCTCGAGTACATGCTCCCCAGGTACCGCGTGTAGGCATTCGGCATGACGAGGATCATTTCCTTCGACACGCCTCGCTCGAGCGCCCTGTCCATCGCCTTCGGAACGTTGACGAAGTGCGGCACGACGCCCCACCAGTGGTCGGTATCGTCGGTGAAGCCGTGCAGCAGGTAGACCACCGGATAGCGCCGGCGGGCCATCGTCTTGTAGCTGGGAGGCAGATACACCATCACGTCGCGATCCGGTGAATCGCCCTCGAGATTCCTCTCGAGCGCGCGACCGTGCACCTTGATGCGCTCGACGGTGCCGCCAGCAGCAGGGGGCGTCTGTGAACGAGCGGCACCTGAAACGGTCAGCACGAGGCCGCACGCGACGAGGACCGAGAGCCGAGTGGTCATGGTGTGGAGTCGAATGGTCACGGTGTGGAGGCGGGGCTTCAGCCCCGCCGTTGGTTCCCCGGTGCCGCCAATCTTAATATCAGACGATGCCTCGACAGCGTCGCCGCGGCTCGGGGCGGCAATTTCTTCGACACTGCGGATTTGTACTCCGGCTGTAGGCTCGTGTTAGGCTCTCGTCACCATGCAGGCCATGCTCCTCGTCGGTCTTGTTTTGTCGATCGCAGTTTTGCGGGATGACGCGATTACGCCTTCCCGTGTCGTGCCGCTCTTCAACGGCACGGATCTCACTGGATGGCAGGCCGATATTCCGGCGCGCGACTCGGACAAGAGCGTGCGGGACAGCTTCATCGTCCGCAACGGGATGCTCGTCAGCCTCGGGACCCCCGAAGGCCATCTGCTGACGAGGAACACCTACCGCGACTATCGATTGGAGCTCGAGTATCGCTTCGCTGGCAAAGCCGGCAACTGCGGTGTCCTGATTCACGCTTCACGCCCGCGCGCACTGTACAAGATGTTCCCGCAGTCGATCGAAGTGCAAATGAACAGCGGAGATGCGGGCGACTTCTGGTGCATCCAGGAAAATATCGAGGTGGCTGAGATGACGACGCGGCGGCCGCGAAAGCTGGGCGAGAAATGGGGCGGCGCCGAAGGGGACGCGCGCCGCATTCTGAACCTGACGGACAATTCAGAAAAACCGTTGGGGCAGTGGAACACGATGGTGGTGGAGGTTCGTGGCCGCGCGATAACTGTCTGGGTCAATGGCGACCTGGTCAACAACGGGTTCAACGCGACCGCTGACCGCGGCAAGATCGCGCTCCAGGCCGAAGGAGCGGAGGTCGAGTTCCGCCGGGTCGAGATCGGCCCGCTGCCGCCGGCCCGAAAGTAAGGGCGCGCCGCCATCCTGCCGCCGCGACCTTGAGGAATGCTCATGTCGAATGATCCGGATCGTGCCGAGTCGACTGCCGCCCGCGAAAACCGGCGCAAGCCGGTGAGTCGCAGAGGCTTCAACGCCGCGGTAGGGGCCGGGACGGTCGGCACGGCGTTACATCAGCTGCTTGGTGCGGCAGCCTCCGGCTCAGAGGCGCGGCCGGGCACGAGCGAACTCTGTCAGATGAGCGCCGTCGAGCTCGTCGAGCGGCTCCGCAAGAAGCAGGTATCGGCGCGTGACGTCATGACTGCGCATCTCGCGCAGATCGACCGCGTGAACCCGAAAGTCAACGCTATCGTCACGCTGGTCGCCGAGCAGGCACTGATGGAGGCGGCCAGAGCAGACGAGGCGATTGCGCACCGCGGCCCGATCGGTGTGCTGCACGGCCTACCGGTCGCCCATAAAGACCTCGTGGACACCGCGGGGATTCGCACGACTCGCGGATCACTGTTCTTCCGCGACAACGTGCCGTCGCGCGACGCGCTGATCGTCACGAGGATTCGCGAGGCGGGCGCCATCACCGTGGGCAAGACGAACACGCCGGAATTCGGCGCCGGCTCGCAGACGTTCAATGCGGTGTTCGGTGCCACGCGCAATCCCTACGACGTCGCCAGGACGTGCGGGGGGAGCAGCGGCGGCGCGGCAACGGCCGTGGCATGTCGGATGTTGCCGATCGCGGGAGGCAGCGACACGGGCGGCTCGCTTCGTAACCCACCCGCATTTTGCAATGTGGTCGGACTCCGCCCCTCACCCGGGCGTGTGCCAGGCGAGTCGACGTCGTGGTCGCCGTTGTCCGTCTCTGGACCGATCGCCCGAACGGTTGGCGATGTCGCCTTGCTTCTGAGTGCCATGGCCGGACCCGATCCTCGAAATCCGCTCTCGATTCAGGAAGACGGCGCGCGCTTTCGGGCGCCCCTCGAGAAGGATTTCAAAGGCGTTCGCGTGGCGTGGTGGCGGGGCCTCGGTGGGATTCCCTTCGAGCCTGAGATCCGCCGAGTCGTGGATGGCAATCGGAAAGTGTTCGAAGACCTGGGCTGCGTTGTCGAGGAGGCGGAGCCGGATTTCTCCGGCATTGACGAAGCGTTCCCGGTGCTTCGGTTCGCCGCCAATTACCCGCAGTACGCGCCACTCATCCGGGAGCGACCGGACTGGGTGAAGGACACGATCAAGTTCGAAGTCGCGCAAGCTGAACGGACCACTGGTGCGGATGTCGGTCGCGCGCTGGCGCGACAGGCGCGCATGTACGACCAGAGCCGCCAGTTCTTCGAGCGTTACCAGTACTTCATTCTGCCCGTGACGCAGGTCGAGCCGTTCGACGTCGACACCCCGTATCCAACGCACATCGAGGGAACCGCGATGGCGACGTACATCGACTGGATGCGGTCGTGCTGGTACGTGACGATGATGTCGAATCCGGCGATATCAGTGCCGGCCGGATTTACCGTCGGCGGATTGCCGGTCGGCCTGCAGATCGTCGGGCGTCATCGAGACGAGTGGAGCGTCCTGCAACTCGCCCACGCGTTCGAGCAGAACACTCTTCACGAAAGACGCCTTCCGTCGCTCGTCGACCCGTCAGAAGTACACCTTGACCGCTAACTGAAACACTCGCGGGCCTCCGGTGCCCGAGTACGTGTTCGAATACTCGCCAAAGTAGCTGCCGTAGAGCGCCGCATCTCCTGCCGGGCGCGTGTTGGTCGTCAACGTTGTCGGCGCGTCGCCGGCGGGAGGGTTCACCTGCCAGTTCATGTTGACACTGTTGAAGTTCGGATGGTTGAAGACGTTGAACGCCTCGAACCGGAGCTGCAGGTAGCGCTCCTGGGTCCCGAGCGGGATGTTCTTGAAGATCGACATGTCCCAGTTCTGCAGGCCGCCGCCGCGCAGGCCATTGCGCGAAGGCGTGGGAGGCACACCCACGGGCGGGGGCGTGAACGCCGCGGGATTGAACTTCGACGTGCCGACCTGCTGATCGACGTCGGATGAGATCGTCGGGTACACGTACGCGCGGCTCCAGCTGATCGCGTCCGCGTTGTAGGTGCCACTGATCGTCATCGCCGGTACCCACCACAGGCCAGTGTCTACCGGCGCGCCGCTCTCGAACGTCGTGATACCCGAGAGCTGGAAGTTGTCGGTGATGTAGCCCAGCCACTTGGGCCCGCCGAACTTCTCAGTGACGTTCGGGATGTCGTAGACATAGTTGAACACGAGCACGTGCGGACGATCCCACCACGCGAGCCGGTAATCGTACTTCCTGGTGTCGAATGCGTCCTGCTGATCTTCGTCTGCGTTCGCCGTCGTCCGGGATCGCGAATAAGTGTAGGCCGCGCCGAAGGTGAGGCCCTTGCTGAACCGCCGCTGCAGCGACACCTGCAGCGAGTGGTAGTCCGCGTTGCCATCGAACTTGTAGTACTGGATGAACGGCGCGTAACCGCGGTAAGGCACCAGGAATGGCGCGTCGAATGCGTAGTTTCCGCTGTAACGGAGGCCGGCATCGACGTAGGCCTGAGGCAGGTCGGGCTCGATGTCCGGGATGACGCCACCAGAGTACTTCGACGGGTCCTGCGCCTCGCGGCTGAACGCGGTCAGATACGGAATTTGATTGAGGTTGCGCGAGGTGACGAGGTGGTGCGAGACCGAGCCGACATACGCCACATCGATCGTGGTGCCCCATCCGAGGTTTCGCTGCACGCCGATGCTGTAGTTGTAGATCGTTGGGACCTTCCCGTCCGGCGCGGCCGCGACGACACCGCTCAGTGGCGGAGTGCTGTCGGGCGTCACCGCAGCCAGGCTGGCCAGATTTCCGTTGCTCACTCGCGGCGTCACGACGTTCCTCGGGTTCGTAAAGACTGGATTGAAGATCAGGTTCCCCTGAATGCGGTCGTGCATCATGCCGAAGCCGCCGCGCAGGATGGTCCTGCTGTCGCCGGTCAGCGCGTAGGCGAAGCCGACGCGCGGCTCGGGCATCACGCCGCGGTCTTTCCAGCCACCCTTGTAATATCCGTCCGACGCGAAGCGCATCCCGTTCAACGGATCGCCGCTGCCGGGAACGATCGATCCGATCAGATTGCCATTGAGAATCGTCTCCGGGTGCGCCGGGTCGAATGCGCCGCCGCCGACCGCCGGCATGTAAAGGCGCACGGCTTTGGCAGGGTCGTAGCTAGCGGGATCGAAGATCGCCAGTTGATCGCGCGCCTCATATTGCGGCTGGAACCAGGCGAAGCGCATTCCATAATCGAGCGTCAGCCGCGGCATCACCTTCCACGTGTCCTGCACGTAGAACTCGAGGTTCGTGTAACGGAAGAAGCCAATGGGCCGTGAGCTGGACTGGCTGAGACTTGTGAAATCGCCGAGAAGCGCGCTGGCGTACGCATTGCCACTCAAATTGTCAGAACAGGAAACGGGATCGCTGGACGTCGCGCAGTTGCCGAAGCTCACGCCCCCGTTGAAGTTTCCCCACGCGATCTGATCCTTGCGCGCACGCTGCAAGAACATGCCGGTCTTGATCGTGTGGCTGTTCCAAACCTTTGTCAGCGTGTCGCTGACATTGATCGTCGTGTTCGCCTGGAACCAGGGGTTTGCGCCAAGGTACGACCACGGATAGGAAATGTTCTCGTTGCCGCTGAAGCCGAAGTCGGGCACGTTCGCATCCGGCGTGACCGGGAAAAGCAGTCCGAGCCCGATTCCATTGGTTCCTCGGGACGTGTTGCCGTTGTTCCCCCTCCAATCCGAGCGAGTCACGCTCGGTCCAAACGTCGCTTCATTGATCAGCGTGGGCGTGATCGTGCTGACCAGATTGAGGGCCAGATTCCACGACGGGGACTTTGCAATGCAGCCGCCCGGTACTGGAGCTGTCCCATGCAGCTCAGGTTCCACGTCTGCATGGGACTCTCGAACTCGGTGATGTTGTGGATCCACCGACCGAAGATGCGATGGCTACCACTAATCTGGTAATCAAGGCGCAGGAGATCTTCGCGTATCGGGCTGTCGTAGGACAACTGCGAGGCGAAATTGTATTGATTGTTGCCGGAGACATTCGGCAGGCTGTAGAGCGAGAAAATCTTCGAGACCTGATCGAAGACTGTCTGCTGCTCTGGCGTCAGAGCATTGCGGTCGATCTTGTTGCCGGGAAACGGCGCGCCCGTCGCGGGGTTGTAAATGACGAGCGGATTGCCGTTGCCGTCAACGGTCTGGGAGAAGTCTCCTGCCCTTTCCAGCTCCGTCGGTACGCGGAACTGGTCCAAGCCGCCCGGCACGCGCTGCCGGTAGTATTCCTGGCTCCAGAAGAAGAAGAGTTTGTCCTTGTTGCTGTTGAATCCGGTCTTTGGAATCAGCACCGGTCCGCCGAAAGCGTAGCCAAAGTAGTTGTACCGGTACTCGGGTTTGGGAGTCCCGCTTTGATTGGCAAACCAGCTGTTCGCGTTCAGCGCCTCGTTTCTGCCGAAGTAGCGGCCGTTGCCGTGAAACTCGCGAGAGCCGCTCTTTGTGGTGACCACGACCTGCCCGCCTCCGGCCTTGCCGAACTCCGCCTGGTAGTTCGACGTGAGGATCTTCATTTCGGCCACGGCGTCGGGGTTCAGCGTGACGTGCGTGCCGCCGTTGTTCCCCGTATCGACGTTCGAGGCGCCGTCGATCGTGAACTCGTGCTGGTTGGCGCGCGTGCCATTCACGTTGAACTGGGCGATGCCGGTACCGTCGGTGACGACGCCAGGCACGACTTTCACGAAGTCCAGAATGTTGCGGCCGTTCAGGGCGAGGTTGTTCAGTTGGTTGCCGGTGATCAGATCCGATCGTTCCCCTGAGTTGGCCTGCAGCTGGAGCTCGCCCGCTCCCGCGGACACGTTCACCACTTCGGCAGTGCCTCCCAGTTCCAGCTCCAAGACGCCTGCACTGAGACGGTCGGTGGCGCTCAGCTGTAGGCCCGACTTTTCCAACGCTTTGAAACCTTGCGCCTCAACCCTGATCGTGTAAGTGCCAGGAGGGAGGTTGGGGACGACGAAGTCGCCCGACTCGCTGGTGGAAACGGTGCGTGTGACTCCCGTCGCCGGGTTCGTCACGGTGACCGTCGCATCTGCCAGGACACCTCCTGTGGCATCTTTGACCGTCCCGTTGAGAGAACCCGAAGTGACCTGCGCAACCAGCGTGGGCGTCGTTCCAACAAGCAGCGCCAGCACCAGCGACGCAACGAATGGTGAAGTCATGCCCATACGTGCGAATTTCATTGCCGTCCTCCCGCCATCGTGCGTAGGCATTATACGGAGGTGTGATTCGAAAATCCTTGCGAGAGGCCACCAAAACGTTTGAGTAGCTCTGCTTTAACTCACCCTTCGAGGCTATTGATGCGTCGCCACTTATATTGTTGAGGCTGCGCTACGACTATCGGCGGACGCGCATCTCGCCCCTGCGAACTCCTCATTCGAATTCACGGTACGCGCCGAATCTCGCCAGCCGGTCCTCCCCCAAACCTCGAGGAATCGGATGGCACGGCTCCTTCAGGGCTTTGCAGATCTGCATCCACAAGCCGGTCCGGCTGTACGTCTGATGTACGTGCTGAAAGCGGGTCGTCAGCAGCAGCCGTCTGGCCTGGCGCGACTGGGCCTTGTCGATCAGCAGTTGGACTCTCCGCTCCGTGATCCATTCATCCGGCAGCGCGTCCACTGCCTTCAGCCAGCGCTCGCGCTCGGCCAGCGTCTCTGTCCCGAGACGGCGAAGCACTTTGTCGCGTTCGACCACTATCTGCGGATGGAGATGAAGCCACCGCTCACGAATGCCCGCGAACGCCTTGGCCGCTCCGTCGATGTCACCTTTCGAGGCGAGGAGTCTTCCCAGAAGGGCCCTGCCCACGCCGCGCTCACAGGCTAACAAGGTATCGATCGCCTTGTCGATTTCGCCCGTGCCGGCGAGCCATGCTCCGTAATGACATCTCCACAGATCTTGGTCGTCCCCGCTGGCGCGTTCGATGGCCCATTCGAAGGCTGGCTGCAGAGTCTCCATGCCGGACGGCGCCCAGTGACCGTCCTCAATCCGAGGCGGGTCCGGCGCGGTGCCCTTCGCCTGATAGGCCTCGTCCAACGCGTTCCAGGTGTGCACTTCCTCGTCTCTCGCCCATCCGAACAGGGGCACACTCGCCAGGGGCCGAAGATCAGGGGCGGGCACCTTCAGCGTATGGATATCCAGAGCCTTGTCGGTCGGTATCCAGTATTCGGTGTGCGATCGTGTCTCGCGAGGTTGCAGTTCAAGCTTGATGGATTGATCGGCAATGGGTCCTCCCTGGATCTCGATATACGGCTGACGACTTGCGGTGCTCAGCAACGCCCATTCGCGATCCTCGCCGATGCCGTAGCTCCACAGCTTCATCCCTGGCGCGATGTGCTCGTCTGCGACGTGATACAGCCCCGAGCCGCGCGACGGCGTGTAGGTGCCGAAGGCATTCGCGTCTCTGCTGGCCCAGAAATACCCCGTCATCTCCCTGACGTCACTTTCATGGCGCGGCCCTTGCGTCGTCCAATCGATCGTGACGATTCGCGAGGAATGCGACAGCACCTTCCCGCCGGGAAAATGAAATGCGGTGTCCGGAGCCGACGGCAGCGCGGCATTCGACCATGACATCCACGGGTGGGCCGACGAGCCGGGGTTATGCATCACGACGCGCTCGGTGAGAAAGGCATCCGCCTGTCCAATCGAGTACTCCACGGACCATTGCATGCCAAAGCGCAGCTCTCGCTCACCACACGTGACATAGGCGCGCCCATCTTCGGAGTCAACGCGGCAGAGCACGCGCTCGTTCTGCGTCGGAGAGTGTGAAATGGGGAAGCTGACCTCGATGCCGCCCGCCACGAAATAAAAACGGGGCAGGATGCGTGTGTGACGGACGACGTCTGGAACATACAGGACCTCCTTGCCTGAGGCTTTATGGACCATGGACGTCACCTTGCCGCCAAGTGTTGGACAGACCGTCACGCGAATGTGATCGTTTTCCAGGACGATGAAGTCATATCGTTTCAGAACGGGGCGATTCGACGTCTCGCAATAGCTGACGTAGGGGTAGACGCCATTTGGATCGAGTGCAGTAGGCACGGGGCCGCACGGCACGAGGTCATGGGTCAGACGATAGTCCTGGGAACGCGTAGTCGACGGGGCCGAGGCTGGCCGGCCCTCGCCGGTCGGCAGGTTCGCCATCACCAGCAGCCCAATGCTTGCGACGGGCAGCGCAGTCGTGAGCGTCATGCGATTGAATCCTTATCAGGTCGAGCTTGACAGTCCCTCTGAACGGCGAGAACGTACGCGCCTGGAAGCATAGCGCCGTTGCCACGCTCGACACGGCCTGCCCATCATGAGACGACTGCTCTATATCTGCTCCATCCTTCAATGCCTCGCGGGAGTGGCGTTCGGCCAGACGTCGCCTGGCCAGGTCGATTCCAATCACATGCCGGGGCTCGCTCCGCATTTCGAGCCGGAACACGTCTTCGACGCGCCTACGGATCCACAGCGCTGGGCGGGCGAGACTCCGGGCTTGCACGCGTCCTTCGGATCGACCGATGAAATCTATTTCAGAAGCGAAGTGCCCTCGGTCAGAAGCGACGCGACAGCGTGGGAAGCGACTGGCTGGAGGGGAGAGCGGCTGAACGCGATCATCCTTGTCTGGTCGCCGGAGCCGCTGGAGCAGGTGCGCCTGGAACCGACCGACCTGGCGGATGCCAAGGGTCGCGTCTTGAGCCGCAACCGCATCGGTCTGCAGATGGTGCGGTACGTCTTGTCCAACTATCCCGCGGGCGCCACGAATGCGAGCTGTGACGCCGCAACATCGAAACAGGCGTGGCTGCTCCCCGACAGGCTGGAGGCGTTCGACCGCTTTGACACGCCTGCGCGGACCGTCAGGCCTGTCTGGCTCTCGCTGGACATACCGTCGGCAGCCGAGCCCGGGACCTACGAGGGTTCTGTCGCCGTGACGACCCGCGCCGCGACTGTCGCACTCCGCCTGAAAGTCACGGTGCAGGCGCCTGTGCTGCCACCGCCGTCGGAGTGGCGATTCAGACTGGATCTGTGGCAGAACCCGTGGGTGATCGCCAGCTACTACGACCTGCCGCCATGGTCCGACGAGCACAAGACGCTACTGAAGCCGCATTTGAAGCTCTATGCGGACGCCGGCGGCAAATACATCACGACCTACGCGGTCCACTCTCCATGGCAGGACAATTCCTACACAGTTGAAGGCGGCATGATCGAGTGGATCAAACAGAAGGATGGCTCCTGGAGATTCGACTACGGAATCTTCGATCAGTATGTGGCGCTGGCGATGGAAACGGGCGTCGACAAGGCGATCACGATTTACACGCCCTTGCCCTGGGCGAACAGGTTTCGGTACGTGGACGAACCGACGGGCAACCTCGTCACCGAGGCATGGCCGCCCGAGTCCGACATTTTCAGGACTGTCTGGCGTGCGTTTCTCGATGACCTGAAACAGCATCTGGAGCGCAAAGGCTGGCTGGCCAGGACGTACCTTGGCATCAACGAGAATCCGCTCGAGCAGACATTAGCCGCCATCAGAGTGATCAAAGAACATTCGCCGCAGTGGAGGATTACCTACGCGGGCGACTGGCACCCCGAGCTGGACGGCCTGGTTGACGATTATTCGTCGGTGGCGGGCAAAGAGCCAGCGATGGCTGACGTTCGCGCCCGATCAGCCAAGAGCTCGACCACCACGTACTACGTGTGCTGCACGCCCCCAAAGCCCAATACCTTCGTATTCTCGCCGCCGGTCGAGGCCAGATTTCTGGGCTGGTACACGGCGGCCCATGGCTACGACGGGTTTCTGCGATGGGCGTATGACGCGTGGCCCGCAGACCCGGGTCGCGACGCCCGGCACGTGCTGTGGCCGGCGGGCGATACATTTCTGGTCTATCCCGGAAGCCACAGCAGCATCCGGTTCGAGAAGCTGCGCGAAGGAATCGCGGATTTCGAGAAGATCCGACTCCTGCGAACCTGGGCCTCGGGATCCACGGATGCGGAGGTGAATCGTCTCATGAGCGCGCTCGAGCAACAACTAAACGCCCTGAGCACTGAACGCGAGTTCGAGGAGGCGCGGCTGCGGGAAGAGCTTGCGCAGGGGTTCCGTTCGCTCGCGGCCCTGAGCGATCGGCTCGGGCGCTGAGTGCGGCAGGCCGCGCTCAGGTCACACCGCGAGTGTGGCCGTGGCGATCGGAAGGGCCGGCTCCTCGTCGAACAGCTCGCGCGTCGCATCGACCTTCAGCCACAACCATGTTCCCACGCAGAGCGTCGCCACCATGGCAAAAAAGGGCGCATTGTAGTTGCCGAAGTACGCGACCTGGTATCCGAACGCGATCGAAGACACCGCTGACGCGGCGTTTGCCGCGGTGTTCATGAATCCGAACACGGCTCCGGCGTGCTTCCTGCCGGTATCGAGACAAACCGCGCAGAGGTTCGGCTGTTGCGCCAGGATGCCGGCATAGGCCAGCGATAGGAAGACCAACGCCCAGCCGCCGCTGGTCGTCATGATGGTTGCCGCCATGAAGAGAGCCGCGGAACCAAGTCCGAATACGCCAAGAGCCCGTCGTCCCGTCCTCAGGCCAAATCTACGAACCAGCCAGTCGCTGGCGAGTCCGCCTATGCCGTTCGCACAGGCACCAACGACGTACGGCAGAGACGACAGCACCAGCGCCGCTTCCGTGTATCCGTGTCCTCTAACCAGATAGGTCTGCAGCCACCCCTGGAAGAATCCGAGCGTATACACGTAGCACGCGCCGATGGCCGCGATGCGCCAGAACTCTGGCTTCCGCAGAGCCTCGCCCCAGGGCAACCCCCCGTGGCGGACAGGCGGCTCGGCGCCGATTTCCTCCAGCTCGATTGGACTGATACCCTTCATCTCGGTTGGGGAATCGCGAAACCATGCGTACCATGCCAGGGCCCAGATGACCCCCAGAAAACCGAACACAAAGAACGACGCCTGCCATCCGTAGCGCGCCTGGATCGGCACGACAAGCAGCGGCGAAATGGCCGCGCCGATCTGGCTGGTCATCCAGACGATCCCCCACGCGCGCGCCCGGTTTAGCGGCGGAATCCAACGCGCAATCACCGCGGAGGCGTTCGGATACGCCCCGGCCTCTCCCATGCCAAAGCAAAACCGGACCAAGCAACAGAACTGGATAGCTCGAGACCGTGCCGGTCAATGACGTGAAGGCCGACCACCACAGCACGATCCTGGTCAGCACCTTCCGCGGGCCGATGCGATCCCCCAACGCGCCGGTGGGAATTTCGAACGCGCTGTAGGCGAGGAAAAATACGCTGGTCACCCAGCCCCACGCCTGTGGGCTGATGTGCCGGCTGTCCTGCATCCGCGGCCCAGCCACCGCAATACAGACCCGATCTACGTACGTAATGATCGACAAGAGCGAGAGCATCACGAGAACCCGATGTTGATACTTCATGCACCCTTTCGCCGATGCGACGTATTACCTCAGGACGACGCGGGACATCGCGATCCCGAGCCGCCGCCGGTCCGCCGCGCGGGGCGCGTCGGTGGTAAAGCGGAGCGTGACGCCGACGCCGGAGAGGTCGCAGCGCTCGAGCGACAGCATAGCCGACCACCCACGGTGGACGATGCCATCGAAGAGCGTGCAGTCGTTCGCTTCAATCTTCAGGGCCTTGGGTTTGCCCCCCGGCACCATGATGGCGCCGATCTCGACCGCACGCGGCGGGTTGTGGGTGAAGAGATTGGAGAGTTCGGCGCGCTCGCGCGTCCACCGGAACTGATGTCCGCCAGCCGGGCCCTCGACCGGATGGAAGCCCCACTGGCGTACGCCCCAGTCGCTGGCGGCGGCGTTCAGAATCAGGTTCAAGTCGCCGGGCGTACCTGCCCCACGGACGTGCGTCGCAACAACACGCCTTTCCCGTCGCGTTCGATGACGAACACGCCGATTGCGTTACGTCCTCGCTTCCAGGCATCGAACCTCGGCGTCGCCAGCCAGCCTCGCGGGTTCGACTCCCACGTCCGGGTCACCGCTTCGACCAGTCCATTGATGGCGACGGCAACGAATGTGTTGGGGCGTGGCGATCCGAACCGCCCAGCGACATCGAAGGCGGCGTCGGAGGCGGCAGGATCGACGTCGCCATACTCCCAGGCCTGCAAGATCTCGACGGGTCCACCACCGTCTACGACGCGTAGCTCGCCCACTGGGCGGCCGATGACTTCGTCGAACGCACGTACTCGCGGGGCGCGATGCACGTTGTGCGTGCCGTCACCGAACAGCGCCAGCTTGCGCAGGAGCGCGGGCTTCATGTCGGGGCCGCCAGCGTCGATGTCACGGCGCCTCCCGGTTGTTGCCGGCAGCATGACCTTCGAAGGTGGCTTGGGCCTCGCCGGAGCCAGGAGTGACGTACCGTCGATGGGCCACGTCACGTCGAGCGTGAGCGCGTCGGCAACCGTCGGCAGGATGTCGACCGTCTCGGCGTTCACGTCGCTGACGCGTTGCGACACCCTGATGCGTTCCGGAAACTTGATGACAAGAGGCACACGCATGATCTCCGCGGCGTTCTGGCCGGCGAAGTTCCGCTGCGGCGCGCCCGGCGTAAAGGAAATGCCATGGTCGGCAGTGATGACGATCAAGGACCTGTCGTAGAGGCCGATATTCTTCAGCCGCTGGACGAGCCGACCAAGGAGGCGGTCGACGAACCCGGCCTGCAGCAGATGCCGTTGATACTGTTGCGCCACGGCCCAGGCCTGGTCCTTCCGCCAGCGCCCTCCAAACTTTGCGGGCACGGTGGCGAAGGTGCCGTTCTGCCTGCCGTTCGGCAGCATGTGGTGCGGGTAGTGCGAGATTAGCGTATGGAGAAAGTAAAACGTCGGCTGAGGATCGTCCGCGCCAATGCGCTCGATGAACTGGCGGACGGGCGTCACGCGCGCCGCTTCCATTCCGTGCCGCCAGCGCCGCCGCGCCGCGTCGGCGGCCGGAGGCTGAGCGTCGTCATCGGTCCCCGCGGCAATGTCATTCGGGTTGTCGAGTAGCTGTGGCGGCGGCCCTTTAGGGTCGCGTGCACGAGTGAGCACCCGGCGTCGGGCGCGCAGCTGACCGCCGCCGTCCGCCAGCGCCGACGCGTCACCGCCACCACCAAACCCAGCCCACGTCGTCGTCGGGTCCGGAAGCCGCGCCGTCAGGTCGCCGGTCAGGATCCTGTGCAGGTAGATCACTTGCAGGTCCCGGCTGATTGCGGCAAGGCGACGGCCGAGGGAAGTCTCCATGTCCCTTGGACACAGCGTCGGCGGACAGAGATCGGTCAGCGGTTCCGACACCTCGAGCCGGTGCGTGCGGCCGAGCAATGTGAACAGTGTGTGCGGGTGATCGACGGCCGAGGGCAGCTCCGAGTGTCGCGGGTACTTGCCTGAGGCGATGGCCGGCACCGCCCAGCGGGTGAAGTCGCTCACCGTCGTCGCGTTCCGGAACCAGACGCCGTCGTCAGCCAGCGCGGAGAAGTTCGGGTAGAGCAAGGGATCGATTCGACGGTCTGCATCGAGCAGCGACAGCAAGGGCAACTCGTCAAAGATGACGAGGACGACGGGTGTTGTGATCGACGTGCCGCGGGGGACGGCGGGGGTATCGTGGTTCCCGGCGTCGCTTGCCTGTCCCGAGACCAGGGTTCGGATTCCTGGTTTCAGCAGGAACATGCCAGGAGTGACAAGTGCGGCGACCGACAGGACCGAGAAGAACGTCCGCACAAGGGCCAGGCGGCGATGGGCCATCGCCACCACGGCGCCTGCGAGGACCGAGATGGGGATCGCGACCCAAGTCGCCGCGCCTGCGTGCACGACCAACTGCATCGCCAGCAGGCAGCTGAGCGCCGCCACAACCACCCCCAGCGCCACAGAGCGGGCGGCCGGGCCGATCAGCCCAATCAGCCAAACGACCACTGCCAGGACGGAAGGGAGCAGGACCGCAAGAGCGAGCGTCAGGAGAAGGATTTCGGCTCTCCCGGCGCGGTGGGCGATGAAGAACTCGGGATTGGCGCCGAGGAGGTCGAACAGGGGCTGTGCGACGGCAATCGCCCACAGCGCTGCGACGTGGAGGCACGCCATCCACACGCGGTCAGTATAGCGACGGTGTGACCACGGGATAACGGTCCGCGGTCAAGGGAAGGGTGGGGGTGCCCTCAGTCAAGATTGGGATGAACAGAGTGCTACGGTGTCCTCACTTCGAGCTTGTCGATCACCTGTGTGACCCCTTTCGTCTCCCGCGCGAGTCGCACGGCACGCTCGCGCTCGTCACTCGACGCGACAAATCCCGTCAGAGTCACAAGGCTGCCAGATGTGTCCACGGCGATCGCGTTGGCGTTGACGTAGTCGTCCAGGGCCATTTTCGATTTTATTTTCGCGGTGATCGCGCCTTCGCTCATCGCGCCCTCGAGCTTCGTCGCGGACTCACTTGCCTTCCTGGTCGCTTCTCGCGACAGCTCGGCGCCGCGCTGCCTGACGACAGCCAGGTCATCACCGGTCGAGGTCGACACCGGACGCAGTGTCCAGCCGTGTCCCGACCAGTAGTTGTACGCGAAGACTCCGACGATCGCCCCGATGGCCAGCAGCAGCACCGTCCGAATCAGGCCCATACTCCTTGCCTCCAGCCTCCACCATCATCGCTCAATATCGCCGTGCGGAGCTCATCGGCGCGACGTGGTAGAGACAGAAGCTCGAGCGACGCACGTCCGCTCGGACCTGGCCGAATGAAGCGGTTAATCGCATGCTATGCGAGAGTGGGGGTCGGCGCCCGCGATGGAATCGGCGTCGCGAGATCGGGCTGCTGCCTGCGCAGCCGGCATCCCACAACCGCAAGAGCGATCATGAGCAGCTGCGGGACCGTGCTGATCACCGCACTAATCCGGGGATCCAACCCGTTATCCATCGGCACCGCGATGTTCAGGGTGAGCCACGCGAGAGCGAACAGCCAGGGAGCCCACGGCCGAGGCACCATGACGGCGACCAGCAGCGTCAGCATCCAGATCGCCGGAAACGGCGCGTACGCCTGCGGCAGGAACGGACTGCGCAGCGTCGCGAGAATGAGAATCGTCAACCAGACGAGAGGATGCTCGTTCTCACGAACCGTGCGACGTCCAAGCATTACTGTTGCGGCAACCGCGACGAGCATGTAGAGCGTACCTACGACCCGAGCGGCGCCGAAGTCCATGCCGGGCACGCCGAACAGCTTCAACTTGAAGACAATCCCCGGGATCGAGTGGTTGATGGCCACCGCGGATGGATTTCGAAACGCCGGAAACGCCTCGCCGCTGAGGAGTCCGGAAAAGTGTTCGCGGAAGGCGAGAAACGGCTGCCATCCGGTATCGACGACCGTCAAGAAGAGAAAGAGCGCCGAGAACCCGATCGCCCACCGGAGCGCGCGCCACTCGCCCCGCACCAGCAGGTACACGAGGAGCAGGCCCGGATACAGCTTGGACACAGTCATGAAGGCGAGCAGCGCGCCTCCGGCCACCGCGCGTCTCCGTTCGAACAGCACCATGGCGACCATGCACGCGGCGATCACCAGCAACTGCACGTTACCCTTCTGCAGCGTGTTGACAGTGGGGAAGGCCGCCCACACTAATGGCGCGAGGAGCAGTGCGCGCGCGCCGGCGGTGTGTCCCAGCCTTCTGGCCACGACGAGCAGCGCGATCAGCATCACCCCGCCGGTGAGCGCGAACCACAACGGACGCATGCGAACGAAATCTGGCGCCGCCACAGCAACCAGACGCGGAAGGAGCAGGAAGGGCGGCGGATATTCGTATGCGTCGACGCGGAACCCGTCCATCATGCGCGCTTTCCTCGCACGGTTCGGATCGTCGTCTGGTGCGGCATAGATGGACGGGTCGTAAACGTTGGGCCTCTGCCGTACCACGTCTGCGGCGACGAAATAGGCCGTGAGACAGGAGTGGCGCACCTCAAAATCGCTCGATGGCACGGTGGAGTACCAGACCTTCGAGGGATCGACCATGAACACGGCCAGGCGTGAGATCTCCGCGAGCGCCACGACCGCAGCCACGCACGAAAGGACCGCGAACGCGCGAGAGTGGCCGGTCCAATCGGGATCGACGACAGGGCGTTTCCACAACAGGACGCCCACCATCACAGCGGTCGCCACGGCGGCGACCGCAGCCGCGGCTACTGATCCGGTCAGACCCGCGGCCGCCGTCAAGGCGAAGATGGCCGAAAGGCACGCGACAAACAGCGCGACCAGCGCGCGGACCAGGATCCGGGTGCCAGGGGAAGTGGTGATGACAGGCTCGCCGTTCGGCATGGACCCTTCGTTGAATTGGGAGTCACTCGCGAGGCGACGCCGATGCTACCAGAGTTGGCGTGCCGTGAGGGGCGCGACCGAACTCAACGGGCAGGCCTGCTGCTCACTTTGACCGGGGAAGGTACGACATGTGAGCATGGAAAAAGCGGTCAGAATTTCATAACGCTTCCGGTTTGGCGATTGGTCAGGCGCTTGTCGTTCGTTAGGTTCGAGGAGGTATCCCATGAGCCGCATCGACAGATCAGCACGGATCGAGCACGGCTATTCGTCCCGGCGGGTGGCATCGCGATTCACCGTCTGCCTGTGGCTGGCATGTGCGTCCTGGACGTCGATCGCGTGCGATTCCAGTCCAGTAGCGCCATCGCGCATTTCCACGGCAGAGCAGCCGGCTTCAGAGCCCGTTGCGCCCACACCGCCGCCGATCACTCTGCTGCCGCCCCCGCTGACGCCACCGCCGCCGGTTGTCGTGGGGCAGCCTCCTACGACATTGCCGACGCCGGCGCCGCTCCCGATGCCGGAAATCACGCCGGTGCAGCCCGCTGCGCCTATCTTTTCGGAGAGTACGTCAGAGCGGTAGAGCGCTGCGGGAACCGTCGCATCATTCTCTTACTCCGATCGCAGCGCCTGCACCACGTCCACGCGCGAGGCCCGCACCGCAGGCGTCAGCGACGCCAGGACGGCGGCGCCGATGAGCACGGCCGTGGCGCCAATCACCGGCAGAGGACCCGGCTGCTGCACCTGCCCGAAAAATTTCGTCGCGACGAGCGCCAGCGCGTAGCCGCCCGCCGTGCCCGCCGCGATTCCCATCACGGCAATCGCGACGCCCTCCGAAAGCACGCGGGCCAGAAGCTGCCGCGGCGCGGACCCGACAGCGAGCCGCACGCCGAACTCGCGCGTGCGTGCGCTCACCGAGAACGCGAGGACGCCCGCCACACCCACGACGGCGATCAGCAGCGCGATGCCGGCAAAACCCGAGAACACGAAGGCGTTCAGCCGCTCGGGCGAGAGCACTTCGGCGCGGACGTCCTCGAGCGTTGCGGCGCGCTCCACGGGCTGGTCCGCGGAAATCTCGCGGATGACCCGCGTCACGGTCGGCACCAGCGCGTACGGATCGCCCGCCGCGTGCACGAACAGGCGGCCGGCGACGCCCACCTGCCACGCCGGCTGATAGATGGTCAGCGCCGGTCCTGGCACCACGTTCTCGTCGTCCACGTCGGCGACGACGCCGACGATGCGAGACGGTACGGGTTTCCCGCGGTAGCTGAAGATCGGATCGGTCCACGTCAGGTGCCGGTTCACCGCGTCGCCGTTCGGGAACAGCCGCTGTGCGACGCTCTGGCTGACGATCGTCACCGGCTCGCTGCCGCCGCCGTCAGCGTCGGTGAAGTCTCTGCCGGCGACTATCGGGACGCCGAGCACGGCGAAGAAGCGAGGCGCGACCATGCGCATCCGCCCGCGTGGATTTTCCTCTCCGTCGGCGGGCGTGTAGCCTTCGACGGTAAACAGGAAGCCAGGACCCATGCTGCCGGCATCGCGCCAGGGCACGAAGCTTCCCACCGTAGCGCCCTCAACGCCGGGCAGCCCGCTGATGCGCCGCGTCGCTTCCTGATAGAAAGCGATCGTCCGCTCATCGCCGACGCCCGTCACTGACGCCGGGACGTTGAATACGAGTACCTGCCGCATGTCGTAGCCGGTATGCGCCGTCTGCAAGGAGACGAGCGTGGCGAGGAGCATGCCCGCGCCGGCAAGCAGCACGAACGAAAACGCAATCTGCGTCGTCGCGAAGATCCGCAGGCGGCGGTTGGTGCCCGGCGTGATCCGGACGCTGCCGCTCGCCAGGCCGAGGCCGGAGGCGGACGCTTGCGATGGCAGGCGCGGGACGTACGCGAGCAGCACGGCCGCGGCCATCGCCAGGCCGGCGCCGACCCAGAGCACGCTCGAATCGACGGTGACCTCGAGCGCGCGGATGGAGAAGCGGCCGGCATAGCTGCTGACCATCGCCACAAGCGGCTGCGCCAGCACGAGGCCCAGCACGGCACCGGCGCCGCAGAGCACCAGGCTCTCGGCCAGCAGCGTGCGCCGGAGCGCGCCGGGGCCGGCACCGAGCGCGGCCCGTACGGCGAGCTCGCCTTCGCGGCGCACCGATCGCGCCAGGATCAGATTGGCGACATTCGAGCACGCTATGACGAACACGACCGCTGCAGCGGCGAGCAGTACCAGCAGGATCGTCCGCGCTGGCGACGCGATCTGATCGCGGAGCTTCTTCACGCTCAGCTGGACATTGGCCTTCGCCGAGTACGCCTCGGGGTGCTCGCGCAGGAGGGCGGCGTGCACCGCGATCAGCTCGGCGCGCGCCGCTTCGAGAGAAACTCCGGCCGCCAGGCGGCCGAAGAGCTCCGTCATCCGGTGCGTGCGGCTGGTGACCATCGTCGCGCCGAGGTGATGAGGGCTGGTCACCACATTCGCGATGATCTCGGTGTCGGCCGGATACGGGACCGATGGCTCGAGGACGCCGACCACCGTGGCGCTGCGCGGACCGAGGCGGATGGTCTTGCCGATGACGGTCGGGTCGCTGTTGAGTGAGGTCGTCCAGAACCTGTACGTGAGAACCGCCGCGCCCGCCGCCTTGGGACCATCGTCGTGCGCGTTCAGCAGGCGGCCGAGCACGGGGCGAAGGCCCATCACGTCGAAGAACGACCCGTTGACGACGCCCGCCTTGACCACACGCGGCTCGTCGCTGAGGCCAATCATCGTGAAGTCCACGGTCGAAAAGTCGCCGAAAGTGCTGATGGTGGTGACGCGCGACTTGACGTCGTCGATCTCAGGCACCGAGAACGTCATGTTCTCTGCGCCGATTCCTGGTCCGCTCTGGCGGATATAGATCAGGCGGTCTTCGCCGCGATTGACCAGCGGCCGCAGCAGCACGCCGCGGACGACGCTGAAAATCGCGGCGTTGGCGCCGATGCCGAGGGCGAGCGTGACCACGACGGTGGCGGCCAGACCCTTGGCGCGCAGGAGAGAGCGCAGGCCGACTCGCATGTCCTGTCCGAGGGCCGCGGCCCCGTCGAACCAGCGGCTGTACCAAACCCGCCGCATCGAGTCGCGAATGGCCGGAATGTAACCGAATTCCCTCAGCGCGGCGAGTCGAGCGGCTTCGGGACGCTCGCCGCGCTCGATCCGTTCCTTTAGACTGAGCGCCAGGTGGCCACGGATTTCGTCGTCGAGATCGAGGTCCTCGGGCCGCATCGGCTACTCCTCGCCCGCTGGCGCCGGGTTCATGATGCGGCCGATCGCGTGTACGAGTTGCGACCACCGATCCTGCTCACGCGACAGTTGCGCCTTCCCCGCGGCGGTCAGCCGGTAGTATTTCGCGCGCTGATTGGCCTCGCTCACCCCCCACTCGGACTTCAGCCACCCGCGCCTCTCGAGGCGGTGCAGCGCGGGATAGAGGGAGCCGGTTTCGACCTTGAGGAGGTCGTCCGACTGCGCACGGATGGCCTGGCCGATGCCGTGGCCGTGCTGCGGTCCCCACTGGAGGGTGCGAAGCACGAGCATGTCGAGTGTGCCCTGGAGAAGCTCGAGGCGCGGATCGTCGGGAGACTTGGCCATAGTCGTAGACAGGCTACAGCCTAGGACGTAGAATGTCTACGGCTTGTTCCCGTATGGGTCTTGGCGGGGCTCGTCGCTGCACCGATCGAGCCCGGCAACCCGGAAGTGCACTGGTCCAAGGGCCACGTGCTGATCCCCGGCGATCGCGTATCGGAGATCAGTGGCCGCCTGTTACCGGCGCCGGAGCGGCCGCTGATGCCGGCTTCTCCGGTCCTCGTTCGACGCCGACGAGCGACCAGCCACCCGACGCCGCGCCGGCGCCGCCGCGCCGGAAGATGAAGGTCGACGGCGTTGCCCATCCAGGTTGCCGCGCGTCCGCCGCGGTCACGCTGACGCCCACGAAGTCGCTTGACAGCAGGCCGTCGGGCGCACGCGCCGAACCGCCCGCCGCCGTCGTTGGCTCGCCGACCGGCGTCCGCTGATCGGTCGTGTTGTCGAACCGGAACCACGCCAGCTGATACTGCTCGGGTGCGGTCGCGGCGTTGGCGTCGACCGCCGCATTGGCGAACGTCAACGTTCCGTCCGCCGACAACACCGCATCGACGGCGGGGCAGACCTGGTTGATCCAGGCGGCCACCACCTTGTTGCGGCGCGCCGTGATCGTCTTGCTCATGTATTCGGTCGCCGCCGGATCACTGTAGGCGGCTTTCTCGACCACCGCGCGAATCGCCTCGTCCGAGAACTTCGAGACAATGCGCGCGGCCCAGAATGCATCGTCCGGCCGCATATTCTCGAAGGCGGGATTGGGATATTCCGGCTTCCACGTAAGCGGGTCGAAGCGCTCTGCCTCGAGGCGCCCGACCGATCGGGGCACGTGAGGGTATTTGATGGTCATCCACGGCCGCACATACAGGCCCAGCGTGGCCAGCGTCAGCCACCCCGGTTTCTGCTCGAAGATGTATTCATTGCCCGACCGGTGGCGCTGGGCGTAGACGGTGCCGCTGCCCAGGATCGAGCCGAAGTCGAACATGTAGTGCTTGATCCAGGCGCGCCCGTTGGTCGTCTCGAGCATGTCGAGACTGTTGATGCCTCGTGAATCGTCGTGATTCAGCCAGGCGCCGAAGACCCGCGCTCCGCGCAGCTCGCGCCGGTGCTCGTGGGCGACGAGATCGTTCGGGTCGTCAGGGCGCCGGCTGTAATAGCGAAAGTTGCCAAGCGGCTTTCCCGGCGCGAAGCGGCTGACGAGCACACGGTAGTGTCCGTTCGCGAGGCGGGCGGCGCGAGCAAAAACGTTGTCGAGGTCGTACTTTTTCAGCCGGCGCCGCCGGCCGTTCAGCGGATCGCGAATCGTGGCCTTGTCCCCGATCACGAGCGACTCGCGATCGAGCTCGGCCAGATACACGTCCACCACGTTGTAGCCGATCGCATGATAGAAGGCGGTGCCGATGATCTCGACGCCGCTGGCCAGCTCCGGATTCGACGGCGGGTCGACTTCGACCTGGTACGTCTGGCCTTCGCGGTCGGTCATGCGGAAGCCCGGTTGCACGCCTCCTGTCTTGCCGCCGGAGACGGTCCAGCCGTCGATGGTCACGCGCTCCTGGCGATCCGGCCCTTTCGCGATATCCGCGACGCTCAGCTCCTTGCGGCCGATCCGGCTGGTGAACCAGCTCGAGTCAGGCACGTCGTCGACCGTGTTCACGTTGAGCGCGCGAACATCGCGCCGCTCACCGGGATGTCCGAACGTATTGACGACGAAGTCGTAGCCGTTCGAGTCCTCGATCGATCCGGCCTTCGACGCGTCCATGGCGCGGTCATTGTCGGTCCACAGCGGGTCGTCGGGATAAAAGCGCGGCGTGGCAGACCGTGGCAGGGCGACGGTGCCCGAGGCGAGCAGGCCGACGAACCCGGCGAGCGCGAGACGTCGTGCGGCCGCCATCTTAGAAGACCCCGCCAAAAACGATATGCAGGTGTTTGCCATCCTGGCTCCCGAACGCGGCATCGACGCGGAGGATGATGCCGTTGTTGGTATTGAAGCGGAACCCGATGCCGTAGTCGGTCTCGAGATCCTTGAAATTCAGATCTTCACGGCGGTCTGCGACCTTCCCGGCGTCGTAGAAGAGCACTCCGTCGAGGCCGCTCCAGATCTCCCAGCGGTACTCGCCTTGGGCAAGGATCGCGTGCGGTCCGCGGAATCGGTACTCTCGGAAGCCGCGCAGCGTATCGTTCCCGCCGAGCGTCGGCATGAAATAGAACGGCATCGTCTGGCCGGCGCTGGTGTCGGAGGTCGAGACGAAGAGCCGCGCCGCAATCACCCGACGGCCAGCCAGGAAACCGACGAATTGGCGGAGGTCGGCATCGATGCGGTTGAACGTGAACAGGCCGGCGGTGCGATCGTCGTAATGCGAGAAGTCGATGCGATACCAGCCGCCTTTCCTCGGATAGCGCGGCTCGCGATAGTCGACTTCGATGAACGCTTCCGACCGCAGGAAATTGGCCTGGGTGTCGATGCCGGGGACCTCTGACGGAGGGAAGAGTTCCGTCACGTCCGGATACCGATCGTTCTTTCCTTGGCCCAGTCGCGGCTCGAGGTACTCGATCCCGCCGCCGGCGAGCAGGTGCCGGGCGGTGGGTCTGACCCCGACGCGACCCCCGAAGTGGTTCGTGCGAATGGCGTAGTCGGATCGATCGTCCCGGTCTGAATCAGGTCCGAGGCCGAAGAAGTTCTCCTGCGGGTAGTCGCGGTGGCTCGCCCAGGTCTCCAGGTGCAGGTGGTTGTTTGCCAGGCGCGGAAACATCAGGCGCGCCTCGGTCGCCCAGTAGCGTTTGATGCTGCCGGCTCCCCAGATTTCGAGCGCCCCCTTATTGGAGAAAAGGTCGCGATCGCGAAAGCCCAGGCCGTAGGCGAACCCGCTGCCCGTGGTCAGCGAGCCCAGTTTTGGATGGAAGCCCTCACGGTCGAGGATGAAGATGGCCTTGTCCTCGGCGAAGTCCATGGCCTTCTCGAGGCCGTTCGGCTGGTAGGCCTTGGCGTCTTTGGCCTTCTGTTCGCGCCGTTGACGGTCGGCTTCTTCGCGCGTCGCCGGTTCCTGCGACCAGGCGGCACTCGACGCCAGGAGCGGCAGCGTCAGGCTCAGCACGGCTATTCTGAACATGCCGCGCAGTCTACAACGGGTCGGCATTTTGGCTCCCCTGATTGTGGTGTCTGCGGGTCCTTCCTCCAGGCCGCCAGCTCAACAGTCGAGCTAAGGCGCCCCACGACCGTCCCGCAACACGCCAGTCCGGCCCGTGACATTTCGCTGTCGCATGGCGTGCGCGGTGAGCACGATTCGACCATGACGAATCTGATGCTGCGAACCCTCGGTCCGGTTGCTCTGGTGCTGAGTCTCTGGTCGGCCGCAGGGATCGCGGCGCGCGCGCCGCGCGTCGACGTTCCGATGAACGCGGACCGCTGGCAGACGATGTTCGGCAAGCCAGAATTCAAGGAGCACAAGGGTGTACAGGCTCTCGTGTTCACGGCGGAAGGCGTTGCGAAGCTCGGTGATCTCGTGTTCCGCAACGGGACTATCCAGTTCGACGTCGAGCCTGCGGCGATGGGCGCCGGACTTGGACTCCGCATGCTGGACCTCGGCACATTCGAAATGTTGTACTTCAGGCCTCAGGCGGGCTGCGCGACCGCGCCCGACTGCACGCAATACGCGCCGTTCACCCACAAGGTGCTGCTCTGGGACATGTTTCCGCAGTATCAGTCCCCGGCTCCGCTGCGCCCGAACGACTGGAACCACGTGAAGGTGGTGGTCTCCGGCCGGCGAATGAACGTGTTCGTCAACGGCGCGACATCTCCAACGCTGGCGGTCGGCAGCCTCGAGGGCGATGCGCAGGAAGGGCAATTGGCGCTCATCGGCCCCGGCGCTTTTGCAAATTTCACCGTGACCCCGGACGCCGTCGAGGGACTGGCGGCTGAAGCCTCGGCGGATCCAACGGCGGGCGACAAAGGCCTCGTCAGGCAGTGGCAGCTCGCGCCGTACTCCTCGCTTGCAGACGGCGTCGAACCAAGGGCTGCGGACCTGCCGACACCCTCGACGGCGTGGCGCGCGCTGACCGCCGAGCGCGGCGGGTTGGTCAATATCAGCCGCGTGTACGGGCTGCCTGTCGAGAGGCCGACCCGCTCGCTGACCTGGCTCAAGACCACTATCTCGTCCAGCAAGAGCCAATCGAAGAAAGCCGCGATCGGATGGGGTCGTGAAGTCTGGGTCTTCGTGAACGGGCAGCGCGTCTACGCAGACAAGAATCTCTATCAGCCTCCGACCGCGCGGAAACCGCCGGATGGCCGGCTGTCACTGCAGAACGGTTCATTTGTCCTGCCCTTGAATGCGGGCGACAATGAAGTCGCGATTGCCATCGCCAACAATTTCTACGGATGGGGAGTGATCCTGCGCCTCGACGATCACGAGGGGATTCAACTGGCGCGCCAGTGAGCGCCCCACGCGCCGATGCGTGGTTCAAGACACGGCTTTGCCGCATTGTCCTGGCGGCCGTTGCCTGGACCGCCATCGGCCTGGTGTTTGCCCTGCCCGGCCGTGCACGTTGGTTCTCAAACGATAAATTGAACTGAGCCGGCCGGAGGGCGCGTCGCGGCCGGCTCGAAGATCGATCAGAACTTGCTCGCGACGAGCCGTAGGCTGGTCGCGGCATGAGCTGAAGACTGCCGGGCGCGGCCATGTCGCAAAGCGACATGGCGCGCCAGGGAGAGTCAGAACTCGTACGCCCCGATATCGATCGCGCCGTGAACCGCACGCGCCACGCTGGAGAGGTGTTTCACATATTCGCGGACCACGTTGTTGTCCGGCAGCACCGCAGGGTTGAGGATGGTTCCGGCATCGATCGCTTGCGAGCCGGCGGTCAGATGGAAGTCCTGTGTCGGCAGGTTGACGAAGCCGGGAGACGTGCCAGTGACAGTGCCGTTATTGGTGATTGTGCCCTTCGGTTTGTTGACGACGAACGGCGTCCAACCAGTCTTGAACCAGTTCTGCGTGAGCGTCAGCCTGCCGTAGTTGTCGAGCACCTGAAGGTTGCCACCGGCCGCCGTGACGTAGCCGATGTTGTTCCGCGCGTCGATGCTCTCGTCGTTGGTGGCCATGCGGAAGAGCCGCGTATTGTCCGTCCGGTCGGAGACGACCGTGTTGTTGTAGAAGTAAAGGGTCCCCTTCCGGAACTTCTGCGTGGAGCCGCCATCGCCGCCGTAGAAGCAGATGTCGTTGTTCCCGCTGTTGGGATGCTCGATGATCACATTCCCGTAGACGTGCGTCGCCCGGTAGCGCGGGTCGGCGCGCACGAGCGCACTGTCCTCGGCGTGCACGAGGTCGAGCTGCCGGTTGGAGTGCTCGATCCAGTTGTAGCGGACGACGAGGCCTGCCGAGCGGTCTTTGAGGTTGTTGCCGCCTGCGCCGGGAAGCAGCGCGCCGAGGTGGTTGTACTGAAACGTGATCCCGATGGCCTCCACGTAGACGTTGTGCTCAAAATTGCTGCCGACGTTCCCGTTGTCGTGGATGGAATTGCCCTCGACGAGGATGTTGCGGCTGGCAATGGTGTCGGACGAGAACACGAAGAAGCCGTTGCCGTTGTTGTTCATGTCGCAGTTGCGGACGGTGATGTTCTCGCCGAACTCGACGTAGATCGCAGAGGCCGGTGAGGTGTAGGTCTCGGTGGCGCCGCTGGGACCGGTGAACGTGTTGGGGTTGTGCGCGCCGCGGATCTCCAGGTTCTCGATCACGATCCACTGCGGCATGACCGACGTCCCGTCGGCGAAGGGCACCACGGACGCGCCGATCTTGATCACGCCGCGCACGCGACTCGGATAATTGAGCTGGGCGCGGGTCGTGGCACCGTTGCCGTCCAGGATCGGGCGCTCCCCGTTCGGACCGAGGACGCCTCGGATCGTCACGGGCGCGCTCGGAGTGCCGACGGCGGCGAGGACGAACTTCTCCCTGTACGGCGTGGCCCGGAAGTAGATGAGCACCGTGTCGCCGGCCGTCAGCGACTCGAGCGGCACGTCGCCGACGTTCGCGTAGGTCTTACCCGGGCCAACCTCGTACGTCGTCGCGGCGGCCTGACCTGGGAGCGCGGCCAGCATCGCCACCACCAGGGCGCTGGCATAGAGCACGAGCTTGCGCATCGAAGCTCTCCTTTCTAGAGGAGCCGGCAGACGTATAGAAGCATCGCCGTGGCTTGTCAAACAGAAACGTCAGAAGAGGTAGCCAGTGCGTCAGGACCCACCCATGCGTCTAGAATTGTCTCTCAGAGCATTCGTTCGTACATGCGTCGAAAGAGGGGGAGCCGTGAATCTCGATCATTACAGGGAACTGTTGCTGGCGAAGGAGCGCGAATTGGTCGCACGGCGCTTACGGACCGGAGCCGAGGAACGGGAGCCTAGCGATGCGGTAGGCGACGTGGGCGACGACAGCGTCGAGGACGAGCAGAAGGCCAAACTATTTATGGAAGACGAGGCCGACGGGAGCGTGCTGGACGCTGTACGTTCGGCGTTGAATCGAATTGCCGACGGGTCATACGGCCGATGCCCTGTGGACGGCCAGCCGATCCCCGAGAACCGGTTGGAGGCCGTCCCTTGGGCCAAGTACTGCGCTCAACATCAGGCCGAGCTCGAATCGACTCAAGGTCTGAAGTCTCCTACCCTGTAGACAACCACCCCACATGACGTGATCGGCACGCGCCTGTATCAGGAGTGGCCGGCGCGCCGTCCCTTGGAACGTGCATCGAGGCCGAAGTCCTTGGCGACGCGGTCATACCACGCGTCGTCAGGAAGGGACCCCCACGCGACCCAGTCCTCATCGTTCATCGACGCGCGCCAGCCAAGAAACCCTTCCGCGTCCGGGCCGACAGGATGTCGCAGCTTCTGTGTGCCACTTTCGATGATCTCGCGAATCTTTTCCGCGACCACTGTTGGCGGCGTCGGCTTCTCGAGCGACGCCTCGAACATCTGGCCGAAGCGGCGCACTTGCGGGTACGCGGCGTCCATGGGTGCATCCTCGACGCGCCGGGCCATGGCAGTGTCGATGATCCCCGGCTGAACGACAGCGACGCGGACATTGAAGGGTCTTACCTCCTGGGCGAGCGCTTCGCTGAGCGCTTCGACCGCAAACTTCGAGGCGGTGTATGGCGCGAGCGGCGAGCAGGCGATGCGCCCAGCCACTGACGTCACGTTGATGATGCACCCGCTCTGCCTCTTTCGCATGTCCGGCAGCCAGGCTCGAATCGAGCGGAGTGTGCCAAAGTAGTTCGTCTCCATCGTGGCCCTGAAATCGTCGAACGCCAATCCCTCGATCGACCCTGTGCGCTCAATGCCGGCATTGTTCACAAGCACGTCGATACATCCGGTCTGGGCGCGAATGGCGGACGTTGCCGCGTCCACGGATTCGTCTGAATCGACGTCCATCGTCAAGATGGAGATCGGCAGTTGTTCCTTCTCGACAACCTTCCGAAGCGCGGCGCCTCGTTCGGGGTTCCGCATCGTGGCATAGACGGTGTGACCGGCCCTGGCTAATATGATCGCCGTCTCGAAGCCGATGCCAGAGTTCGTTCCAGTAATAAGTACCTTCGACATCGGTAATCTCCTTTGGTGCTGTGCGGCACTCCGCAAGTCTACGCGCTATTCTCCGGCAGGCCGCCGCCTATCTTACGCGTTTCAATGGCAGCCCGCAGCCTCGATGATCCTTCGCGAGGCGTCAGAGCTCGCCGCACCCGGCCGGAGTGATCGGCGTCGTCGCCGCGCAGGAACAACCTGCTTAGGACGGGGCTTCGGGCCCGCCGTGAGAAGGTCTTCCGCCCGTCTACGCGAGGTCGACAAAGACGATGCTGGAGGGATTGCCGACGGGTGTGTAGTGGCCGGTGAAAGAGAGGCCGCCGCTCGCCCGATCGACACGGAAGACTGTGACGGCGTCGGCGCGCTGGTTGCAGCAGTAGAGGAACCGGCCAGTCGACTCGAAGGCGAAGCTGCGCGGATAGCTCCCGCGCGTCCATTCTTCGCCAACGACCGTGAGGCCGCCGTCGGAGCCGACGGAGAAGATCGCGATGCTGTCGTGCAGCCGGTTGCCCGCGTAGATGTACCGCCCGTCGGCGGACACCAGGATCTCGGAGCAGAAGTTACTGCCGGCGAAGCCCGGAGGCAGCGTCGAGATCGTCTGCCGCTCGCTCAGGCGTCCCGTTGCGGAGTCGTAATCGAACAGCACGATCGTCGACCCCTCCTCCTGGATCGAATAGAACCAGCGGCCATTCGGGTGGAAATGAAAATGCCGCGGCCCATCTCCGGGGGGTAAGGAGACCGAAGGCGGATCGTTCGGAGCCAGCGCGCCGTGCTGGGCGTCGAACCTCCAGACGAAGATCTTGTCGAGGCCCAGGTCGACGTGAAGCACGAAGCGCCCCGAGGGATCGGACTGGATCATGTGGGCGTGCGTCCGATCGTGGCCGCTTCGGGCGAAGCTGCCCGGCGGAGCGTGGGTCGCCCGGGTGGGTCCGATCGTCCCGGCATCGACCTTGACGTCCGAGGCGTCCCCCAGCCGGCCGTCCGCCAGAATCGGGAGCACGGCCACCGAACCGCCGAAGTAATTGGCCACCAGCAGGTGACGTCCGCCCGGATGGACGCTGACATACGTGGGGCCGGCGCCGCCGGAGCGCACGGTGTTCAGCAGCTCCAGTCTTCCATCGGCCCGATTGATCGCGAAGGCGCTCGCGGTGCCCTGCTTGTCGTCGCCGACCCGATCGGTTTCATTCGCGGAATAGAGGCCGGTGCCTGCGGCATTGACGACGAGACAGCTCGGACTCGTTCCCATCTCAACGACGCCGATCGGCGTCATTGCGCCGGTGGCGCGATCCACCCGGAAGAGATGGATGCCGCGACCATTTCCGGGAGGCAAATCGACTTGGGTCTTCAATGTATCGCGAAGGGGAGAGCTGAAGGTCCCGACATAGGCGACCAGGGCCCCGCCGGCTTCGCCCGATCCTGTCTGGTTCAAGAGACCCGTCAGCGGCGAAATCCCCGCGAGCGCTGTTGATGTCTTCAGGAATGACCGCCGGGAGGGCTGGCCTGGGTTCATGTGGCAGTCCGTTTGTCAGGAACGTCGAGTCTAGGTCCGAGAGGAATGAAGTACCACCTGCCGGCGCTGAGCGCAACGCGAATCGGACAGCCATGGATCAACAGGAACGGGAGGTCAGGAGGGAAACGTGCCACCCGCGTGGATTCGGTGCGCGCCAGGCGGCGTCAATCAGCAGACGATACGTGTGTCTGGCGATGAGCGGCGCACCGCGCTGGAGGTGCGAACCGAGATGTGGTGAGGACTAGGCGAATCGCAACACCCGGCTCCAGAACGCTACACCGATGATGTTCCAGAACTTTCGCGCCCCGGGGTGTCAGCGGCGATGGGCCTTGGGACCGCTGCAGGCGCATACTGGGCCCTGCGGACGCTGACTCGCGCTGCGCGGCAGAGAAGGAGGACCGATGGAAAGGAACACGTCGTTGCCCGGAGCTGTGGACCCGCCTCCCGAATCCCGGCTGAATCGAATCGCGCGCCGTGCTCACGAGATCTATCAGGCTCGAGGCGGCGAGCATGGCAGAGCGCTCGAAGACTGGCTGCAGGCTGAACGCGAAATTGATTCTGAATCGTCGGATGTCGACATGCGCTGACTGCGACCTCCACCCCCTGCATCAAAGACATCGCCTTGATCATGGCGCTTCTTCACGCGACGCCTCGCCTATTTCGATGGCTTGACGTCAAGCCTCAGGAACCTCGCCGCGTTGTTGTAGAGGATGTCGCGTTTCTGCGTCGTCGTCAGATAGTCGGCGTTCTGAATGATGCTGATGGAATACACCATGAGTTTCGGCCAGGCCAGCTGGTCGGTCCCGAACAGGATCCGGTCTCCGAACCCGGCATCGGCGAGGCGCTCGATATAGCGATTGACCTCCTTCAACGGATAGCTCCAGATCAGCCCGGCAACATCGACGTACACATGCGAGTTTGCCTGGAGCAACGTGAGCATGCTGTCGATCATCGGATAGCCGGCGTGCATCACCTGGACACGCAGCTTCGGGTGGCGCGCAAGAAGGCCCTCGAGCAACAGCGGGTCGCCCATCGAGCCGCGGAACTTGGGCATGGCGACGTTGGCGCGCCCTGAGCCGCCTGTGCCCATGTGGATAGCGACGGGGATATCGAGCTCCTCGGCGAGCGCGAAGTAGGCGTCCACCGATGGGTCGCTTGGGGAGAGCCCCTCGTACTGCAGCCCGATCTCTCCCATCACCTTGAACCCGCCCTTCGTGAAGCTCTCGCGCAGCTGCTCCAGCGGGACCCGTGCCCCCGGCTGGAACCCCTGGTTGATACCGGTGCCAGGGATGACACGCTTCGGCGCCGCAGCCATCCACTTCTGGACGCTCTTCGGATCGCCAAACACGACGGCCGTGACATTGAGCCGTTCCATCTCGGCGACCACGTCCTTCACGTATTCACCCTTGGCGGACGGATACAGCTTGGGCGTGCACTCCTCCTGCACCCAGCCGAACGGTGCTTCGGTGGCCTTCGGATCCGACGCGGTGAACGCGGACGTGTTCGGGCACATTGGACCGAGCCCGGGGAACGATTCGTCCATCGCGTGGTGGTGAACGTCAATCACCGGAGGCACAGTGGTGCTGGTGTTCTGAGAAGACAATCGCGCGGGCCACGTCATCAGCACGCCGACGCAGGCCGCACAGACAACGGCGGATTTCTGACAGTGCGACAACATGGTGGATCTCCCTCGTCATGTCTCGGGCTGGCACGTCGCTGGACCAGGATCGCCCTTCCCGACGGTGCGACCATCAGGTCCGAGCGGCGCCGTTCCCGACACCGCGATGATCGATCCCACACGAACAGCACGTGAGATCCCGACACGAGGCTCGTACGGGCTGCCGCTGGAGATCAACTGTCTCACGATCTGGACTCCCGCATTTCAATCAACTCTTGACCGGCCATGACGGGAAGACAATTATCTCCGGAGTCGTGCCAAGAGCGCTCGCAGGTCCGCTGCCTCTGTTCGCGTGTCTGCTGCTCCCTCTGTTCTGCGTCGCACGTTCTGCGGACGCTCAGACTTTCACGTTACGCGCTCCTGACCAACCGCTCGAAGCCATCGTCCGGGCGGGTCGCGATCTCACGCTCGAAGTGCGCTACCGAGGCCGCACGATCGCCAGTACCCCGCCACTTGGGCTCGAGGTAGACGGATTGCTGCGCGCCGATGCGTTACCGGTTGTGACCGAAAGCGCTCGTCGACAGGTGGATACCACAATTCGGCCCACCGTTCCCGAGAAGCGCACCCTGATCGCCGACCGTTACAACGAGCTGCGGCTGTCGATGGGCCCGTCGGTGACCGTGACGTTTCGTGCCTACGACGATGGTGTGGCGTACCGGTTCGAGACTGCGTTCGCCGGCACTGTCACGATTCGCAGCGAGCGTGCCGGCCTACGCCTGGGGGATGCCGATTCCGTTTACATCGCCCTGTCGACCTGCGATCCCGAGGCCGACTGCTTTCACAGTAGCTTCGAGGAAACGTACGTTCGCATGGCCGTCGGCGAAGTCCCGAACGAACGTCTCGCGTTCCTGCCGATTCTCGTCGAAACGCAAGGGGTGCACCTCGTCTTCACCGAGTCGGATCTGTGGGATTACCCCGGGCTCTGGCTGCGCGGCGTCCGGGGACAGCCGGTGCTCACGGCCGACTTTGCTCGCTATCCGCTCGAGGAGCGCGCCCTCGGCACGGAATTCAAGAAGCTCCGGGTCACGAAGCGCGCCGATTTCATTGCCCGAACGGATGGGACCCGCACCTTTCCGTGGCGCGTGCTGATGGTGGCGCCGAACGCGGCGTCGCTGATCGAGAACGACCTCGTCTACCGTCTGGCGCGGCCGCTTGCGCTGGATGACGTCTCCTGGATTCGGCCAGGCAAGTCCACCGAGGAATGGATTACGAGCCGGCTGCTCTACAACGTCGATTTCGTCTCGGGCCTCAACACCGACACCTACCGCTACTACATCGATTTCGCGGCCGAGTTCGGGCTGCAATACGTGATGCTCGACGCCGGTTGGTCGGACAACGACGACAATACGAAACTCAACCCGAATATCGACGTGCCCGGGCTCATCGCCTACGCGCGCGGGAAAAACGTTGGCGTTCTCCTTTGGAACGAGGCCCTCGCCCTGGAGCGTAACCTGGACGAAGCGCTCGACCGTTATGCCGCCTGGGGGGCGCGCGGCGTCATGTGCGACTTCATGGAGCGCGACGACCAGAAAATGGTGCGGTTCTACGAGCGCGTCGCGCGCGCCGCGGCCAAGCGGCGCCTCGTCGTCAATTTGCATGGCGCTTTCAAGCCTACTGGCCTGCAGCGCGCGTTTCCCAACCTGCTCACGCGCGAAGGCGTGCTCGGACACGAGTGGAACATGTGGAGCGAGCGCGCCACACCCGATCACGCGCTCACAGTGCCGTTCGTGCGCATGGCGGCTGGACCGATGGACTGGGAAGGCGGCTCGATGAACAACGGCACGCAGAAGACCTTTCGCGTCGTCTTCGAGCAGCCGATGAACCAGGGCACGCGCACGCAGCAACTCGCGCAGTACGTCGTCTACGAGAGCCCGTTGCAGTATCTCGCGGGCACGCCGTCGGATTACCGCTCCGCGCCCGACTTCACCCGCGAGCTCGCGGCGATTCCGACGACGTGGGACGAAACTCGCGCCATCGATGGTGCGGTGGGCGACTACCTCGTGGTGGCACGTCGTTCGGGCAATGACTGGTATGTCGCCGCAATGACCGACTGGACGGCGCGCACTCTCGATGTGCCGCTCGCGTTCCTGGGCGCCGGCACCTATGCCGCCACGATCGTGTCCGACGGGATGAACGCCGACCGCTATGCCGCAGATTATCGAATCGACAGGCGAGAGGTGGGGCCAGGCACAACGCTCATGCTACGCCTCGCGCCGGGCGGCGGCTATGTCGCGCGGTTTACCAAGGTGCATTGATCCGGAAGGGAGTTGCGCCCGGCAGGGCGCTCGCTCCGCCGCTACTGCGCGCTGATCGCCGGACGGCCACCGCGCAGGACGAACTTCTGCACTTTGCCGGTCGCCGTCTTGGGCAGTTCGTTCACGAAATGATACGCGGTGGGGCACTTGAAGTGGGCAAGCCGCGAGCGCACGTACTCGCCGAGCGTCGGTGCGTCCACCGAGGCGCCGCTGCGCAGGACGACGAAGGCGTGCGGCGATTCTCCCCACTTGACGTCGGGCATGCCGACCACGGCCACTTCCTGAATGGCCGCGTGCCCCAGCATCACCCCCTCGATCTCGATCGACGAGACATTTTCGCCGCCGCTCTTGATCACGTCCTTGATCCGGTCGCGGATCTCGATGTAACCGTCCGGGTAAACGACCGCCGCATCGCCCGAATGAAACCAGCCGCCGCGAATTGCTTTGGCCGTCGCCTCCGGGTCATTGAAGTAGCCCTTCATCACGAGATTGCCGCGCGCAATGATTTCGCCGACGGTCTCGCCGTCGTGCGGGACCTCGCCGCCGTCCTCGTCGACGACGCGCACTTCGCCCGAGGTGATGAACTCGACGCCCTGTCGCGCCTTGATCGCCGCGCGCTCGTCGGCCTCCAGTGACGCGTGGCCCGGCAGCGACTGACAGATCGTGATCAGGGGGGCCGTCTCGGTCAGCCCGTAGACATGGGTCACGGTCCAGCCGAGCTCGCCTTCGATCCGTGCGATGGTCGCCGCCGCTGGCGGCGCGCCGGCGGTGATGACCTGAACGTCACGGCGCGTGCCTCGGCGCACCTCGTCGGGCGCATTGGCGAGGCCGATGAGGACCGTCGGCGCCGCGCAAAACTTCGTGATCGCCTCGCGCTCGATCGAGTCGAAGACACGCGCCGGTGCGGGTTGCCTCAGGCAGACGTGCATCCCGCCGGCCGCGGTCACCGTCCAGGTGAATGTCCAGCCGTTGGCGTGGAACATGGGCAGTGTCCAGAGGTACCGATCCGCGGGCCCCATCGGCAGGTGGACGAGGACGCCGATCGAATTGAACCACGCGTTCCGGTGCGTGATCATCACGCCTTTCGGACGCGCCGTCGTTCCGCTGGTGTAGTTGATCGTCAGGACGTCGTCTTCGTCGATCGCCGCTCGCTCGAACGCGGGCGGTACGCCTGCCGGAGCGGCCGCGACGATCTGTTGCTCGTAGTCGACCCAGCCTTCGTGGACGTCCTCGAGCGCGACGAAGTGGGCGACCGCAGGAAGCTGGGCGCGGATACCGTCGACTGCCGCCAGACACTCGGAGGCGACACACACAACCTTCGCGCCGCTGTGAGCGAGGATGTACGCGAAGTCATCGGCGGCGAGGCGGTAGTTGATCGGCACCAGAATGGCGCCGATCTGCGGCACCGCGTAGAAGGATTCCAGTTGCGCGTGGATGTTCGGCGCGATGTACGCCACACGGTCGCCGGGCTGCACGCCCAGGCGCTGGAGCACCGCTGACCACCGATCGCACCGGTCAAAGAACTGCTCATAGGTGAGTCGCAGATCGCCATCAACGACGCCCTCGCGCGTGCCGAACAGCCGGCGCGCGCGGCGGGCGAACTCGAGTGGCGTGATCGGGGTGTTCATGGCCTGCTCGAGACGCGGAGCGTCCAGCGTCCCGAAGGCAGAGATAGTACGCGAAAAGCGGTGTGGACCGGATCGTTAGGCATCACTCTCACCCTGCCGATGTTTGTGTTTCCCGTCTGCAAACATTCGGGTGAAGTGGCCAAGTTGTGACGGAATGTTTCCCGGGAGCTTTAGCACCACAATTTTGAACCGATCAAGCAACCCCATGACTTCGGGGTGGTGTTCTGTCATTTGTTCAAGGTACGCAACGGCGAACATCATATTTCTCAGTGGATCACTCGTGGGATTTCTCTCGAGTTTCCGAAGAAGCTTCTCAAACCATGTTTTTACGGCCCCGTATGCCGCGGGATCTCCGACCGCGGCCAGAGCCCATAGCACATAGCCCTTTAACGTCCCCGCCCTGGAAAGACATTCAACGAGCCACGGTGTCTCGTCGCTTCCGGCGAGTCTGGCCACCGCAAGCACTGACGCCGCCTTGACGTCCTGTACTGGATAGTCAGCTAGTCTTTTGAGCACTGGAACGGCATGTTTTGCGTTCAGGTCGGCCAAACTGTGGCAAGCGACTGGCATGGCCGACTTCGGCTTTTCGCGCCTTAGCAGGTCAATGAGCGCGTCCGCTTCGTACTTCACGCCCAGTTTTCTGAAGTACAGACATGTCGTCTTTGAGGCGCTCTTCGTACGGAAGAAGCATTGCCGCCGTGGGATGAAGTTCCTGCGTCGCTGCCATAGGCGATGCCCTGACGACTTGCCGCTCACCCGCGAGCGGCTCTCACCTTCACGCGCAGGGTGAGTTCGGACGTTTCGACGTTGCTGACGGCAGAGATGGTAAGCGAAAACGCCTCACCCTACAGCAGCAATGACTCGACGCGATGCGCGTGGACCATGTTCTCGCGGGGGGACCAGGCAAAGATGGTGAAGCGTCCATCCTGGGATGCGACGAGCGCCAGCGCGTCGCGCTGATCCTGGACAAACTGCGCGGCCGAGAGATGTCGGGTGCCACCGAGCTCGGCCGGATGGACGATCGCAGCCGCACTGCCTTCGATCGGTTCCGTGACTACAACCTCATGGACTCGTGCCCATCCGTCACGTCGTCCTATCTTCGCGCCGAAGGCCAGCACTTCGTACTCGTTGGTGATCACGGTTGCGCCGTCCACGGCGGTCAAACCAGCGACCATCTCTATCGCCGGGTGCAGCGCGTCCTGCCAGCGACGTTGGTGCCGCTCGCCGGCCTCTTCACGCATCAACGCCGCGAGCTCGGTGAACGGAGGCGCCACGGGATACGAGATCGGCCGCAGCATCGACTCCCGCCACGACTTGGTTCCCGCGGGCACGACGAGCAGAGATCCACCCCGGCCATGCGTGCGCATCGAGACGGCGAGCTCCACCAGCACATTGACGTCTTCGACCGAAGTACGGAGGGTGTGGAACCCGAGCAGGGAGGTCAGGAGCGTGGGGCAGTCGGGCAGACTCGAGGCACTCTCGTCCACCACCTTGGTCTGGTCGCCTTCCACGACCAAAACGTTGACGAACTTGCCGGACTCGCTCCGCCGATGTTTGACCACCAGGAGGCCAGGACCCACGACCTCGAGCACGAAGCAAAACGTCGGGATGACCCGAGTCGTCCCCCACATGCGCAACTCTCCCGTTTCGCGCCAGACGCCCAAGTGGATACCGGGGCGCTCGACAGCCGGCGATAGACGGGCGAGGGCGGCGGGCGAAAGCGGCAGCGGGTGCTCGAACATGAGCGAGGACACCGTCTGCTCAGGTCGAAGAAACGCGAGGGAGATCTTCGGGGCATAGCCTTCCTCGCGTCGAAGACTCGCCCAGAACGCGGTGTTGATGATGCCCTCGATGGCGTCCGCGTCTGGAAGAAGCGCCGCGTCATGGTGAGGCTCGTCCTCGGCGGCATGCCGGCGGAAGTAGGCCTCTATTATGGGGGCGACAGCGCGGGCGGCAGGATAGGGAGGTCCTGACATGCCCTCAGTACTCCGCGAACGCGTCATCCGGAAAGCAGTAGAGCCAGTTCTCGCCGGGCTCCGCCGAGGCAATCACCGGATGTCCACTCGATTTCGCGTGCGTGCTCGCGTGCCGGTGAGGAGAATTGTCGCAGCACAGCGTCCGGCCGCATTCCTGGCACGTCCGCAGGTGTACCCATCCGGAGCCGATCTTCACGCACTCCTCGCATTCCCGCCGCTCCTCATGCTTCACTTCGGAAATCCCTGCGATGTGCGCGCACGCCGCTCCAGTCATCGTGCCCTCCTACTCGTGCAGCACCCGGTGAACGAATGCCACGGCAATGGATCCTTCGCCGACCGCTGACGCCACGCGTTTGATGTTGCCTCCGCGGACGTCGCCCACTGCGAAGACGCCCGGCAGGCTCGTTTCCAGAAGGTATGGAAGGCGCGCAAGGGGCCAGCGCGCGGCCGCCAGGTCCTCGGCTGACAGATCGGGACCTGTCTTGATGAACCCCTTGGCATCCATCGCGACGCAGCCGGCAAGCCAGCCCGTGCACGGATCGGCGCCGGTCATGACGAAGACATGTCTGATGTCGTGCGTTTGAGTGGTGCAGTCCTGTTTGTTCCGCCAGCGGACGCGCTCCACGTGGCCGTTGCCTTCAACCCCTTCGATCTCGGTGTGGGTGCGCACATCGATCGCCTGGTTGTCTTCGATCCGGCGAATCAGATAGCGCGACATCGTGTCGGCAAGGCCGCCGGATCGCACCAGCATGTGGACCCGTTTGGTCGTCTGCGCGAGAAAGACCGCGGCCTGGCCAGCCGAGTTTCCTCCTCCAACGACAATCACTTCTTCGTCACGGCACAACCCCGCCTCCATCGCCGTGGCGCCATAGTAGATGCCGGCACCCTCGAACGGCGTGATGTTGTCGGCCGCCAGCTTCCGATACGCCGCTCCCGAGGCAATAACCACGGTGCGCGCGGAAATCTTCGGTCCTTCGTCGATCTCGATCGCGTAGGGCCGGCGGTCACAGGCCAGGCGTATCGCCGCTTTTGCGATCAGCAGCTGCGCGCCGAATTTCTGCGCCTGAGTGTAGGCGCGACCGGCAAGATCCTGACCCGAAATGCCCGTGGGAAAGCCGAGATAGTTTTCGATCCTGGAGCTCGATCCGGCCTGCCCGCCGGGCGCGTGGGTTTCCACAGCGAGCACGTCAAGTCCTTCCGACGCGCCGTAGACCGCGGCGGACAGCCCGGACGGTCCGGCGCCGACGATTACGATGTCTCGCACGTGGGTCTGATCGATAGCGTCATTGAAGCCGAGGCACTCGGCGATCTTCTGGTTGCTTGGGTTCTTGAGCACGTCCTTGCCGTGGCAGATCAGCACCGGGACCTCCGCCATGCCGACGTGGAACCGGTCCAACAGCTCCTGCACGCCGGGGTCGCGGTCGAGATCGATCATCGTGTGAGGGTACGCGTTGCGCGTGAGGAACTCCTTGATGCGCAGCGTGCCCGCGCAATGAGTTGATCCAACGAGGACCGCGTCGCCGAGCCCCCGCGCCACGAGCGCGACGCGCCGCAAAATAAAGGCTCGCATGATGATCTCGCTGAGTTCGGGGTCGGTCTGAACCAGCGCCAGCATCTGCTCACGATCCATCTCGATCACGTCGCCGGGTTCAACGGCGCGTCCGTGAACCAACGAGGGGCGGCCCGAGAGCATGTTCACCTCGCCGGTAAATTGCCCGGGACCGTGTACGACAATCGGTGTCTCTCCGCCGATCGCCGTCGGCTGAACAATCTCGATGTGTCCGTTCCTGATCACCAGAAACGGCACCACCAGGTCGCCGTCTTTGAACAGCACCTCGCCCCGGTGGAGCTGGCGCGCGCGCCCACGCGCGGCGACGCGATCGAGCTGGGCGGGCGTCAGAATCGGAAATGCGGGATCGGAATGCAGGGCCATGTTCTTATCATGCGCGCTTCACGACTGGCTGTGGCGGGTGCATCGGTTATCCGCTGGCTGGCCAGATAGCAAGCGCGCGCCGTACGGCGACGAGCTGGCCGACGTGGTAGGCGGTGTGATCGGCGGTGAGCAAGATGGCGCGCAGATATGTCTGGTTGCCTTTGCCAGTAGGAACCTTCGCCGTCAAATCTTCGACGTCACGGGCGACGCGTTTCAGCGCCTCGCGTGATCGGGCGTACGACTCGATACTGTCCGTCCACGTTTTCTCGTTCGGCGGTTCCGGATCCTTCGGCCAGTAGTCGTCTGGCCAGTTCATCGTGTGCTCATATGCGGCATTGACGCAGAAATCGAGGATGTCTTCCTGCGCAATCCGAATGTGCTCGACGAGCTGCCACGGCGAGTGCTCGAAGCCGGCCGCGCGGGCGCCGCGCTTATCAAGCGGGATCGCCTCGACGGCGTTGTCGAATCCGACATGTGCGTCCTCCCAATCGAGAACGCGCTCGAGGTGATCGCGCAGAGCTCGGGTCGATTCATTCATATGGATACGCCCCCCTGGAATCATCGCCGTCGGTCGAGGAAGCGCCTGGCGACGTCGGCCGGGTTCTCGCGCCGCGCATCGGCGGCGTGATTCATCTCCCGCATGTCAACCGCGGAGATTCGACCCCCCAGACCTTCCAGGGCTTTCCGCACCTGCGGATACCGCAGCAGCGTCGACGCGCGCGCGACCGGCACCGCGTCGTACGGCGGAAAGTAGTGCCGGTTGTCTTCGAGTTGAAAGAGGTCCAGGCTCTTGATCAACCCGGCTGTGGCGTCGCCGGCGATGAGATCGACCTGGCTCGACGCGAGCGCGCGATAGCTGAGCGTCAGATCCATCACCTGCGGAGCACTGCGAAACGCCAGGCCGTACATCTTCGCGAGCCCGGGGTAGCCGTCTTGGCGCTCCAGGAACTCGTACCCGAAGCCTGCCCGCCATTGCGGCGCAACCTTGGCGACATCGTCTATGGTCCGCAGGCTCTTCGCGCGTGCATCCGACCCGCGAACGAGGATCGCAAAGGTGTTGTCGAAGCCGAGCGGCCGCAGCAGCGTACGTCCGCTGTCCGCGTAGAGATGGCGCACCGTCTCCATGACGACGTTCCGATCCTGGGAAAGCGGCTGATGGAAGGTCGCCGTCAACGCGGTTCCGGTGTACTCGACGTAGACGTCGATATCGCCGGTCAGGAGCGCGCGATCGCAGATCAGCGTGCCGCCCAGATTCAGTCGCCGCCGGACAGACAGCCCGGTCTCGCGCTCGATCGTCTGCGCGACGATCTCGCCGAGAATCAGCTGCTCGGTGAAATTCTTCGATCCCACGACAATCGCGCCCGAGGACCGCGCGGCCAGGGCCCCGCCGCCAGCGAGCGTGAGGACGGCGAGCAAACCGGCAACCGTCAGCGCCGCCCGGCGTGGCCGGCTGCGGCGACGGGGCGACAATTGCCGCTCCAGCCACAGGAGCGCGCCGTCGACGATCAGGGCCAGGAGCGCGGCGGGGATGGCGCCCGCCAGGATGACCGTCGTGTCCACCATCGACAGGCCGCGATAGATGTATTGCCCCAATCCGCCGGCGCCGATCGCCGCTGCGATCGTGGCAGACCCGACGCCGACCACGGCCGCGACGCGGACGCCAGCAATGATGGAAGGCAAGGCCAGCGGCAACTCGACCTGCCGCAGCAGCTCGCGCGGCGTCATCCCCATCGCGACACCGGCTTCGCGAATCGATCGGTCGATGCCGGTGATGCCGACTATTGTCGATCGCACGATGGGCAGCAGCGCGTACAGGACCAGCACCGCCAGCGCGGCGCGCGCACCGACGCCGCCGATGAGCGGCACCGGCAGCAGGAACCCGAACATCGCCAGGCTCGGAACCGTCTGGACGACGTTGACGATTGTCACGAGGGGCGACGCGAGCCTGGGACGCCGCGCCGCGAACACCCCGATCGGTACGCCGATCGCGATTGCGATGGCGGTCGAGATCGCCACGAGCAGCACGTGCTCGCCGACGAGCGCGGCTAGCTCCTCCTTGTGTGCGAGCCAGAATCGGACGACCGGTGTCACCTGGGTCCGTCCTCCGCGCCCGAGCGTGCGGGCAGAGTCACGGCGTCGAGAAACGTCCGGACGCGCGGATCCTGAGACTCGGAGATGGCGTGCGCTGGCCCGCACCAGATCAATCGGCCCGCATCCAGGACTCCAATCCTGTCGGCCAGCGCCATCGCTTCGGCCATGTCGTGCGTGACCAGCAAGACCGTCTTCCGCAGCCTCGCCTGGATGCGGCGGAACTCGTCCTGCAGCTGGCGCCGCGTGACCGGGTCGAGCGCCCCGAACGGCTCGTCCATCAGCAGCACGGGAGGATCTGCGGCGAGCGCGCGCGCGACGCCGACGCGTTGACGCTGTCCGCCCGACAGCTCATCGGGCCAGCGGGCGGCGTAAGTGTCTGACGCGAGCCCGATCAACTCGAGCAGCTCGCGCACACGGTCGTCTACACGATGCTCTTCCCAGCCTTCGAGATGGGGCACCACGGCGATGTTGTCGGCGACCGTCAGATGCGGAAACAGGCCGACCTCCTGAATCACGTAACCGACCGAGCGTCGCAAGCGAATCGGATCCCACTCCCGCGTGTCTCTGCCCCGTACGCGCACGTCGCCGGCGTCGGGCACGAGCAGTCGATTGACCAGCTTGAGAACCGTCGTCTTGCCGGCGCCGCTTGCCCCGACCAGGGCCACAACTTCGCCGGCATCGACAGCCAAGGTGAATCTGTCGAGAATGGGCGTCTGGCGGGAATGCCCGAACGACACCTCGCGGAATTCGACGCCGCCCATGCCATGACTATAGAGATTTGCTGAACCGTTTGCTCGGGACGTGCGGGAGAGGACGGATCAACGTTACTGGCGCTGGACCTCGATCACGAGATTGATGGGGGTATTCGTGCACGGCGCGCCGACGATGGCGGGGCTCGTCCAGGTCAGCGTGTTGCCGCCCGCGGGACCGGAGACGTTGAACGTCCCCACGCAGATTTGTCCCTGCGCGTTCGAGTTGAAGTCGAACGTGCCGTTGAACGCCGTTTCGGTGGTCTCGCCGCTGATATTCCCGTTGAAGCGGCCCGCCGCGTAGGATCCGGCCACGGTGGTGCTGCCCGGCGCTTGCGTCAGCGTCATCTGGAAGATCTCCTCACCGGCGACGCCGCCGGCCGTGAAGCTGACGGTTCCGCCCCAGGTGCCCGCCACATTGGCGGGTGTCGGCGTGGGCGATGGCATCGCGCCGCGGCCACCGCCGCAGGCGCCTCCAGCGGCGAAGGCGACGAGCAGAGCCGCAGCCCAGGAACGAGGTGCCATCGGCGTACAGTAGCGCATCATCCGGCCGTCGTGGAACTCTCGCATGCCGTTCGTCCTTCGTATGGCTTACGAATATGAGTGCGCTCAACAGGGCGGCTTTGAGCAAGTTGCAGGCAGGATGGCTGCGGAGCAGCCATTCAAGTGGGACCGACGGTCACGTGCCCGTACCCTTTCCAAACCAGGTTCGCGGATTTGTCGAGTCCATAGCCATGGCGTCAGTTCTGGATGACCGTCCCTCGTTAGCTACGGGCGGATCAACGACTCCTCACGCTGCAGAATGACGCGCAGATCCGGGCGGTCATCGGCACAGACTGAGGATTCTGACAGGTGTGGGCATATCTGGCGGCGCTCCTAACCTCGACGCCGGGCTAGGGAAGGTCGGCAAGGGATACGCGCTACTCGACGGACTCTACCTTGCTGCCTGTCACATACCTGACGGTAAGGGCGTCGAGTCCCTTGGCAGCGTCGACTCTGACGAGGCATTCAAAGTACGGCGGCAAGGCACGCCGTCCCTCCGAGTCCGTGCGCAGGGCCTCGACAATCCGCTGTAAACCCGCTTCGGACGTGGCGAATTCCGCAGCTCCCTGTGTTCCAGACGTCGTTAGGCCGGCGAGTATGACGATGCGCCTTCCCGGAGCCGGACCCGGCACGACGTTGAACAAAGCGTAGTCAGCTCGTATGACGTACTGGTCGGGGTCGCGTTCGAGGGCATAGAACGACGGTTGCGAACCCGACGCCTTCTGGTCGAGGATTCGGCCGGTCCATAAAAGGGGAGGGTCGTGGGGCTGGTGAAACACGAAGCGTTGGGGTAGGTGCATCTCGCCTAATACCTGGTTCTCGAACGGAGATCCGAGAAAGATCACATCGTGGTTTCGGAGATCGTCAACCGTGATCAGCCGACTGCGCTTGACGATCACGTTCGCGCCAAGAGCCGCAAGGATCCTCGTCAACCGATGAACGGCGAGCACTTCCCCGGTGCCGGTATATCCATCCTCGTAGTAGAGCGGGCCTGCCCGTTCAACCAGCGCGGGGTTGGCAGCGGTTGCCAGGGTCGTCTCTCTGCCTGCACGTGCTCCCCTGTCAGCCACTGCTCCACCCCTGAAGCGGAGCAGGTCCCCGGTTTCGGTCTCGAAGAATACTGAATTCGTGTAGGCGATGATGATGGCGTTGCCACCGACGAGACCGCCCCAGAACCGTTTAGTGAGCTGGGGGACGTCGACCGTGCTCGAGGACCGAGCACTCCCAGAACCCCACCTCACGCCCGCGTAGAAACCCAAGCCGACTAGCAGCGAGGCGCCGAGCAGGGCAAGCGCCCCTAGCCTCCGCGACGATGGAACAGCTCGACGTGAAGAGGTTGGCTGTGGTGGGGGCACGTCAGGATCCCCAACCAGCACATCGGAGTGCTTTTCGGCCCGGTAGGTGAACGACGAAACGTAGTGCCCTTTCGGAATCTCGACTCTCACAGGGTCGAACTTGCCGTCGTTCGCGTAGTACTCCTTGAGCTTTGTGCGTAGCCGGTACGCCTGGGTGCGAACGATAGTGTCTGAAGCCGGGTCGAAGGTCTCGGGTCTGCCGAACACCTGGGTGGCGATGGTGTATTCGCTCAGGTCCTCGCCCTGGCCTTCTCCGGCCTTCGACGTGATGAACTCAAAAAACCGCTGCAGGAGAGGCGAGTTCCGAAGGACGGGCGAACCACTAATGCGCTCCACTTGCCGACGCCTTTCTTCGGCGCTCGGTTCGGCGACCTGGACGGGTAGCGGCAGGGGTTTCACGGCTAATAGACACCCAGCCCGGCAGTGAGATGGGCGCCGGCGCGCCGAATCCTCATGACATGGAGCATCTCGTGGGCAGGCCAACCATGCCCAAGCGGGCCCAGGCTGAGAACGTCGATGACCCGCACGATGCGTCCCGCAGCCGTTCACCAGCGTCGGCTGAGCGCAATGCCGCCGCTTCGCTGTGACACGACATCAACACCATCGACGAGGCGGCACCACCGACGACGACGCGCCCCATAACGGCCCTTTCAGGCTTGGCGGGACCATATCACAGTTAGCGTCACGGTTAAGTCTCGTTCCGGTAACTTGCTATTCAGCGCAGGCTTAGCGATATTCAGGGCCCATCCGAGAGTTTCGCCAAGGAGAGTCTATGTGCAACCGGAGTCTGCTGGTTCGGGCAGTCCTGACAGCGATTCTGTCGTTGACCTGCTGGCACGTCCACGCCCAGGTCATCACCGGGAATATCTTCGGCACGGTCAAAGACAGTTCGGACGCAGTCGTGCCGGGCGCCACAGTCACGGTCGTCAACCACGACACTGGCGTGTCCAGGGCGTTGGTCACCGATGAGTCTGGAGCGTATTCAGCGCCACAACTCGCCATTGGTCGATACGACATCTCCGCCACCCTGAGCGGTTTCAAGACCGCCACAACGTCGGGTGTACGCCTGTCCGCCGGCGCAGACGTGCGCGTGGACCTTTCGTTGGAGGTAGGGGCGGCATCGGAGTCGGTAAAGGTCATCGCCCATACCGCGCAACTGCAGACCAGCAGCGCGACAGTGTCGAACACCATCACGCAGCAGCAGATCGAGAGCCTGCCGACCGCTGGGCGGGATCCGCTCCGGCTCGCGCTGCTGGCCCCGACCGTCGTGCAGCGCGGAACAGCGAACGTTGCTGCCGTGTCCTCCCCCTACCTCGGTACGAACGTGCCGACAATCGCCGGCGGCCGAGGCGAGGCCGTGAGCTTCACCGTTGGTGGGCTGAATATCAATAACCGGGTGTACAACACGCCGATGGAGAAGCCGCCGCTCGATTCGCTAGCGGAGTTCACCATACTCACCAACAACTACTCGGCTGAGTACGGACAAGGAGACGGCCAGGTGATTATGGAACTGCGGTCAGGCGCGAATGACTGGCATGGGTCGGCCTACGACTACATCCGGAACACCAGCCTGAACGCCAGGGGATTCCTCAAGGACGAGAAGGACACGGTCCATTTCAACCAGTTCGGAGCCACGCTCGGCGGACCGGTGCGACTGCCCGGTTACGACGGACGCGACCGCTCGTTCTTCTTTTTCAGCTACGAGGGCACCCGCAGTCCGAACAGCACGATTGTGTCTGGGCTGTATCCGACGGCAGCTCAGCTCAATGGCGATTTTTCGGGTCTTCGGAATGCCGATGGCAGTCTCGTCACCATCTACGATCCAGCCACGACGGATCCGGTCACTGGTGCACGTCAGCCGTTTCCAGGGAACATCATTCCAGCCAATCGCATCAGCGCGATTGCGAAGCAGTTCTTCGCAGTGGCTGGAGCGCCAACTCCCACGGCCTTCGCGCTACCCACGAACATACAGGGCGGGGCGGCCAACGACCTCACGGTCGATCAGTACGCAGTGAAGTTCGATCACGCCTGGGGCAAAGACAACTTCTCGACTCGATACAGCTTCAGCGACCCGTATGTAATCTCAGGCAGTTTGGTCGGTGCCGCCGAGAATACGCAGTCGCTCAGGAACCAGCTGATCGGCCAGACATGGACCCACGCGTTCGGGTCATCGCTCCTGAACGAACTTCGCGCGGGGTACACGCGCCAGCGCGACCAGAACGTGCCGCCAGTCGCGGCGAGCGAAGACCTGCAACAGGCGGTGGGGATCACCAACCCGATCTCATACAACCTGCTTCCCGTCCTGCTGCTGCAGTCGGCGACCGGCACGCCTTCCTTCACCAACATGCCTGGAATATTGGCAGGCGGGACGGGGCAGTTGCAGCAGCAGTTCCAGTTCATCGACAACGTGTCCTGGGTCAGAGGCCGGCATTCCCTCAAGTTCGGCGCCGATATCCGCCGTCGCCACTGGGACACCATCGGTGCGACGCCTGCCGGCGCCGCCACCTTGCAGTTCAACGGGGCATTCACTTCGCAGCTCCAGTTCAACCCGACCGATCCTCAGGCGTTCGTCGGCGGATTTGCGCCGGTCTTCGGCACCGGTTCGCCGATTGCGGACCTCCTGCTCGGACAGATCGTCAGCGAAGATTACGGGCTCGGGTCCAGTGACTTCGCCTATCGCGACACTGTGGTCAGCTTGTTCGGCCAGGATTCCTGGCGGCTCACGGACAAGTTGACGGTCAGCCTTGGACTACGCTGGGACTACCAATCGCCCGTGGGTGAGATCAACGGTCGGCAGTCGTGGTTGGTGACCGACGGCTGTCCCACCGCTGGTGGATGCCTTGTGACCGACGGCGTGGCCACCGGCTTTCCCGCCGATCCCATCGTCAATCCCTATCCCGGGCAGAAGAAGATCCGGACGGGCGGGATTACGCCCGATCGAAACAATTTCGGGCCCCGAGTCTCGGTCGCGTACCTGCTCGGGCGCAGCACCGTCATCCGTGCCGGCGGCGGAGTGTTCTACAGCCTGGCAGAGCAGTACCAGTTGCCGGGCCTCGTCACACAGCCGCCATTCGGGACCGGCTACCAGATCCGGGCCACCAGCACAGTCGTTGGCGCATCGGACTACCAGCTTGCCGATGCATGGACGCCGTTGTCGGGGTCATCAGGAGAGCCGGTCGCACCAGGAGTGGTGAGTCTCAACCAAGTGCCACTGATCGAGAACGTGACGCCACGACTCGTGAACGCGACGTTTGCGGTGGAACACACGTTCGGTGGGAATTTGTCGGCCGAGATTGGGTACGCCGGCAAGTGGGGCCGACATCTGCCGAACTTCAACCAGGTTAACGTCTGCGACGTCCCGTTCGGTCAGCCCTGCCAGAACGATCCCGTTTCCGGTCAGCCGATTCGAGTCTATTCGAACTTCGGACCGATCTTCGCGCAGACCACCGATGCTGAGAGCGACTACAAGTCGTTCTACGCGCGCGTCGACCGACGAGTCACCCGAGGATTGGCCTTCGGGGCGAACTACACCTGGTCGCAGGCGTTCTCAACGGGCTTTGACTCGGTCGCGAACGACATCTTTCAAGGTGGAACCTATATCCAAGGGCTGATTGATCCGCGTCTGCTGCAGCGGAAGCGGTCGCTGCTCGACGTGCCACATCGGTTCGTGGCTTACGGCAGCTACGAGCTACCGTTCGGGAGCGGGCAACGATTCGGCAGTGATGTGTCCCGCGGCGTCGACGCCCTCATCGGCGGATGGCAGGTGGCCTGGGTCACTACTTTCCAATCCGGTATGACGCTCGACCTATCCAGTTTTGGCGTCGCGCACTTTGCCCCAGGAGGCGAAGCCGCGCTGGAGCAGCTGGATTTCCGCAAGACCGGCTACTTCTTCGATCCGAAGTTGTTCACTTTCAACTCCTCCGATCCGCTTGTCCCGCCGAATTCGTTCCGAGGCGCCGGCATCAACAACTGGGATATCTCCGCGTCAAAAAAGGTCGCGCTCGGCGGAGCTCGGCGTCTTGAGATCCGGGCGGACCTGTTCAATGCCTTCAACCACGCGCAGTTCGAGATGCCACAGAACCGGATCTTCGCACCGGGCTTTGGCCAGTTCTTACTGCAGTTGTCCGACAACAAGGGAAACTCGATTCGTCCACCGCGAAACATTGAGCTGAGTGCACGGTTCACGTTCTGAACTGGGCGCTGCCGAAGTACGCGACGCGATGGCGATCCAGCCGGAGCTGGACCGCCGCGGCGAAGGGACACCGTACGGCGCCGGCACGGTGTCGCGAGAGTCCACGGCCAATCGGAGGAAGACACCGTGAATCGACGCGAATGGTGCAGGTGGTCGGCACAGGTCGCAGCACTCCTGGCCGTCAGCGGTCGACGTGACATCTCAAGCTGGCAGGGCACATCGACGGACACGCAGCGGCTGCGACATCTGGTCCATGGTAACTACGAGTTGCGGGCGCGGCTGAGCGGACCGCGGGCGGCCGTCTCCTTCTCGGGTCGCGAGGAGGTGTCAAACGAGGCGGTGCTGGAGCTTTCGCCGGGCTCGGTTGTATTGGCGCGCAGCATCCAAGGCGCCCGTACCGTGTTGAAGGAGTTCCCCGGCATCGGGAAAAGCCCCTGGAACGTGCGGTTGCTGAAGAAGGGTAACTACTTCCGGTTCTGGGTCTCAGACGTGGCCGGGTGGGTCAGCGATCCGTTGGGGGTCTTCGAGACCAATCACCCGGAGGCACAGTCGGAGCCGATCAACGGCTACTTGGGCATTCAGGGCTCTATTGAGTCGGCACATTTGACCGAGCTGCCTTGGCTCTCACCCGTCGCCGAACCGGTCATCAAGGCAGGCCCGGACGGCACCTTCAAGGAAGACCATGTCCTCGTGGGCGGCCTGGTCGAGTACGACGGGAAGTACTACCAGGTACTTCAGCGGTGCTCGTCACGGTTGCCAGGAAGGCGGTGGCGCCCGGGAGATTGGCGTCGCTCACAGCGCGGACTTGGTGAATTGGATTGTTGAGGCGGAACCGATCCTGAGAACGGGCGGAAAGGATTCCTGGGAGCCGACGGGCCTCTACTGTTCAGGCGCAGTGGTCACGCCCGACCGGAAGGTTGCGGTGATGTACGCGGCCCAGAAGTTCCCGTTGTGGATGGGGTTCGGCCTCGCAGTGGCCGAGCACCCGCTCGGGCCCTTCACCAAGCATGCGGGAAACCCTGTTTACAAACACTATACGCATGCGCATGAGTTCGATTTGGTCCGGACGGACGAACCGGGCCGTCGTTATCTCCTGTTCTATTCAGGGTTCACCGACGCTCCGCGCCGTGGTCCCGCCGGAGATCGTGGCTACCTGCTTTACAGCGATGACCTGATCCAGTGGACGCCCCAGGCGTCCAATCCGACGTTCGGGCCAGAGACGCTCGACAACTGGGACGCGATTCACGTTCGACCGCGCAGCCTCACCAAGATCGGCGACACCTGGTACCTGTGGTACGAGGGTACGAATCACTGGGATCCGCCCTCGAACGCATCGGACATCGTCCGGCCGGGGTGGTGGGACACCGTCGGATTAGCTCGATCAAAAGACCTCCTCTCGTGGGAGTACTACCCGCGCAACCCCGCGCTACCCGCCAGCGGCATCAGCAAGAGCCAGTTCGACTCAACCTGGACGGGCTGGCCGCGCATGGTGATCAGGAACGGCTTGGCGTACGTGTTCTACACCGGAGGGCACCACATCGGTATGCGCACGATTCCCGTGTCCCAGTTGACCAACTGGGAATCGGAGGGCGGCAGAACCCTCGACCTTCTCGAGAGGACGAGATGAACAGGCGCGGGTTGCTGAAGAGCGCAGTGGCGGGCGCTGCAGGGGTGGGCCCGCTCTCGCCCGACGGATGGGCAAGACAGACCTTCATCGCCGATCACGCCGACATCTTTGCGATCCGTTTCCTGTTACCTCCGGGGCCGATCGTATGTACGACGACGTGCGAATGGGCGACGAGTGGTCCCTTGGTCGTTTTCGGTTGCCTCGCCTTCCAGTAGCATGAGGCCTGCAGCCGGGTCGACGTGACCGGGCCAGCGCCCTTGGGAGAAAACCAGCCATGACCGACGACTCGAACCGCGCTCTCTCCCGCAGGCAGTTTGCCGCGAGGACGGCCATGGCGGCACTCTCCGCCGCGATCGTCCCCGGCCGGGTGCTGGGCGGGCAGGCGCCCAGCAACAAGCTGAACATCGCCGCGATCGGCATCGGCGGGATGGGCGCCGCCAACCTCAAGGCGTGCGAGAACGAGAACATCATCGCGCTTTGCGACGTCGACCAGGTCTACGCGGCCAAGACGAGGGCGCTCTACCCGAAGGCGACCTTCTACACCGACTACCGCGTGATGCTCGAGAAGGAGAAGGGCATCGACGCGGTGGTGATCGCGACGCCGGACCACACGCACGCCATGATCACGATGGCTGCCTTGCAGGCCGGCAAGCACGTGTACTGCCAGAAGCCGTTGACGCACACCGTGTTCGAGGCGCGCAACATCACCGAGGCGGCGCGCCGCAACAAGGTGGTGACGCAGATGGGCAACCAGGGGCATTCCTTCGAGTCGATGCGACTGCTGAAGGAGTGGCTGGACGACGGGGCGATCGGCAACGTGACCGAGGTCCACGCGTGGACGGACCGGCCAGTCGGCGGGGACCCGTGGTCCGACTTCGCGGTGATGGCACGGCCGAGCGACACGCCGCCGGTGCCCGAGACGCTCGACTGGGACAAGTGGCTCGGGCCGGTGGCGTTCCGGCCGTACCACCCCGCGTATCACCCGCTGAAATGGCGAGCCTGGCTTGACTTCGGCACGGGCCCGCTCGGCGACATGGGCTGCCACATCCTCGATCCGGCTTTTTGGGCGCTCGAGCTCGGACCTCCGCAGTCGGTCGAGGCCACGTCCACGCACTACGAGCCGGCGGTTGCGTCCGAGACCTACCCGCGGGCGTCGATCGTGCGGTACGCGTTCGCGGCCCGCGGCAACCGGCCGCCGGTAAAGCTCACATGGTACGACGGGCGCCTCCTGCCGCCGACGCCGCCGGAGCTGGAGCCGGGCCGGTCGCTGCCCGGTAGCGGCGCATTGCTCATCGGAGACAAGGGCACGATCCTGCATGGGTCACACGGGGCCGACGGCGTGCGCCTACTCCCCGAAACGCGAATGCAGGAGTACAAGCGGCCACCGAAGAACTTGCGCCGGGTGACCGAAGGCCACGAGGGCGACTGGATCCGCGCCTGCAAGGAGGGGCCAAATGGGGTGCCGCCGTGCTCGCCCTTCGAATACGGCGGCGCCCTCACCGAGATGGTGCTGCTGGGGGTGCTTGCCATCCGTATGAAGGACCAGCGGCTGGACTGGGACAGTCAGAACCTCAGATTCACCAACAACGAGCAGGCGAACGCCCTGCTCCGCATCCAGTACCGAGACGGGTGGGCGCTCTAAGGGAGCCCGATCCAGCTGGCCTGATCTCAGGCGTTCGTGATCGACTTCCACGCCTCAGCCGCTCCGCGATCAACTCGGCGCGTTGCCGATCGTCGCCCCCGTCCAGGATACTCATGTCCTCAGGATCGGCGCGCCAGAAAACACCGGCCGTCCGCGCGCATCACGCTCGCGGGCGCGTCCGAACGAGTCGTGAAGTATCCGGACGCGCGATCGGCGGACTCCAGCAGGATTTCTCCCGTCCCGTCCAGCTGCGGTGCGTTCGAATCCCGAGGCCGTTCCCCCTTCCAATAGTAGAAGATGCCCGAAGGCTCCTTCCTCTCCCTCGACGCTTCGCACCAGTATCTCGCTGACAGCCTGCCATCCTCTTGCCATGAGCGGCCAGCCACCTCCAGCGCGCCGTCGCGGTCTCGCGAGATTCGAAGGAGGCTCACGGCGGAGCGCTCGAGAGGGCCGAGCTCCGTCAGGGAGAACTGCCACCACAGTCCTTCGATGCGTGCGACGCGGCCCTCGTTCTCGATCGCCTTCCGAAGCTTCTGGTTGACGACTCTCATCTCGGAAGGGGTCGTCGCTTCGCCGTACCGTACGCACGTGAGCCCGAGGAGATCGCTCGGAAGCTTCGATCCGCTCGCATGGAGGATGAAGGTTCGGCGCATGCCGAGCACTCCACCGAAAAGGCCGGCTTCGAAGACGACATTGTCTCGCGGCGAAGCCTGACCGGATTCCGTGGATGGGGATGCGGGCAGGCTGGGTGTCGTCCAGTCGTCCTGAGCGAACACGAACGCGGCGAAGTCGACTTCATGCGCGAGCTCGAGAAGGCGGTCCAGGGTGGTGGTCCCAGGATTGAAGGATGTCGTCCAGGGCTCTACATGCGCGACGTCTTCGAGACCGCGTGTCAGCGCCTGCAGCAGCTTCTCCTGCTTTCCTGACGAGCCGAGGAAGATGCGAGGCTTGTCCATCCGTTCCTCCGACAGCAGGTTGGGCGGCGGCCATTCCGGTTACCGCTGTGTCCCAACGATGCTGGGACGCCAGCGGCTCGGCCGCAAGTAATCCCCGTCTGCAATCGTATCCGCGGGCTCAGGAAAGATCACGAGCCTTGAGGCCTCCCCCTGAGCCTTCAGCGCCCCGGTGCGCATGAGCGCGATGTTGCCATCGATAGCGCCAATGGTCGGGTTGATCTGAGCGATCGAGAGCTAAGCATGGAGGTCGATCTCATCCTCTAGGCGGTCCGCGCCGACCCGGGTCTGCGCAAACACCTGCTGCAGGTAGGCAAGAAACGTCTGGTCGGTGCACAGTGTCTTGCCCGGCGTGTCCGAGAGCTTCGCGACGGGCTGGCCGTTGCACTCGAAGAGCTTCATCACGATGTTGAGAGCCGGGATTCCCAGATCGTTCGTCAGGTTCGTGCCGATGCCGAAGCCGGTCTGCGCCCGGTCCGCGAACCGGTTGTAGTGCTGAAGGGAAACCGGGATATCGAGGGCGTCCGAAAACACCAGACGCTTGGTTCGCGCATCGACCCTGAGCTCCTGATAGCGACGAAGTGCCTTCTCGCCCCACACCTCTGCATCGCCCGAATCATGACGCAGACCGTCGAAGAGCTTGGCGAAGTACAGGTCGAAGTCATTCAGGAATGCGTCCATGCCGATGACGTCGGTCAGTGCGATTCCGAGATCGCCGCGATACTCCTGCACCCAGTGCTCCAGAGCAGCCTTCTGAAAATTTTTCAGCTGCACGCCTACCGCCTGGAAGGTCTGCAGATACTCGTGCGCCATCGTTCCGATGGCGGCAAGGCTGTACTTCCAGGCGAGATAAACGTTGGATGTGCCCTTGAAGTACTCCGGCACCTCACGTGCAAGCGTCGCCGCCACTTCCTCGTGCCACTCGCGCGAGAAACGGCGGCGAGTTCCGAATTCGAAGAATTCGAACGGCTGCTCACGCTCGCTGGCGTAAGGGGAGTGGCCGCGGCCGAAATCACGCAGCATTTCGATCTTGCGGGCAAGGCGCGCCCGGCCTTCGGCCATCACGGCAGGCGTCGCGAAGCGGCGGAAGTAGAGCTCGTTCACAATCGCGAGAACATAGATCTCGAACAGCGTCACATGAATCTGCGGCCCGCGAGCCACGATGACCAGCTGGTCGTTGTGGGCCACGACAGAAATGTAGCGGCGCTGCAGCCGGAAGATGCGCAGGAGGTCGATGAAGTCGCTCTTGAGATACTTCTTCGTTCCGAGAAAGGCGAGCTCTTCCTCGGTGAGCCGGAGCGTGCACAGGTGCTCGAGCTGCTCCTCTACTTGCTCCTTCAGCTCGGAAAGCGGGTAGCCCGGCTCATTGCGACAGATGAAGCGGTACTCGGCATGGTTCGCCGGAAACGAATGCAGATACGGCTGCAGCATCGTGAACTTGTACAGGTCCGTGTCGAGAAGGCTTTGGATCACGGGAATGAACGGCATCAGCGCTCCCGATGGTTTCACCCGGAGCGGGTTGAGGCAATGGATAAGGCGCTCGTCCTCTGGCGTCCCGTCGAAGGGGAGTAAGCTGGCGATTGTGTCAGTTCCACGCCGATTGAAGTGCGCCGAGACATGGGCCAGTAACCAGGAGACCTCGAGCGTCGCAGATTTGCCGGGCTTGAGGGTTTGGGTCCACTCCATGCCGTTCGGGTCTGGTGGGGCCGGGGGCGACGTCCACTACGTCTCCGTTTGTCCCAGCTGTATCGTCTCTCGCATCGCCCTCGCTGACGTGAGTGGCCACGGAAGCGCCGTCGTGTCGCTGAGTGCCAAGCTTCGGGAATTGATGCAAAAGTATCTCACGGCCCTCGAGCAGACAAATCTCATGCGGGATCTCAATGAGGCAGTCGTGGCGGAACTCGATGGGGTCCACTACGCGACTATGGTGGCCGCCGGCTTCCACGGCCGCAGGGGGCTCCTCGTGATGACGAATGCCGGCCATCCGCCTGCGTTCTGGTACCGGGCAAATCGTGACGAATGGGCCTGGTTCGAACCGCATCGCGCAGAGGAGGGCGTGGGCGTCAGGGGCACTCCACTCGGCCTGCTGCCGAACGTCTCCTACGACCGGATGATCGTCAAACCGGAACCCGGCGACCTCATCGTGCTGTATTCCGACGGGGTCTCCGAAGCCACCAACCCTGCGGGCAAAGAGCTGGGTCGAGACGATCTCATGACGCTGGCCCGAGCGTTGGACCCAATTTCGGCGGAAACGTTCGGCATGCAGCTCGTTGAGGCTGTCAGTCAGTTTCGTGGAGGAAGCGTGCCAGAGGACGATGAGACCATCATCGTGTTGGAAAGGCCTCCAGATCAATCGGGCTGATGACGAGTGCGAGCGCGATTTTGGCGATCAACGGCGCGGGTGGGGAATTCAATAGGGGAATAGACACACTCGCGGGCAATCGTTACGCCGCCCGGTGAACGCCGGGCGACCAGGCCAGCATGCGATCGAGGGTCTCATCGACGATTCGCTCGACATCCGAGATCGCGTCGGCTCGCAATTGCGCAGCCCGCTCGATTGCGCGCTCGAGCATGTTCAGCGTGACGAGGACAACGCCGGGGACAAAGGCGACGCCGGGATCGACCTCCCCGGGCATCGCCAGATCAAGAATCAGCAGCGGTCGTGTCGCACGATCTGCCATCGCTCGTCTGACCTCCTGACGCGTGATGCGCCGCGTCCGCGTGCCGCTGACTGTGAATATGACGTCGGCGTCCGGCAGAAGCCCGGGGACGCTTTCTGAGGGGACCGCACACGCATGCCGGGTTCCGCCAGCAGTCATAAAGGCTGCGGGATCACGGGTTGCCACGGTGACACTCTCGCAGGGCTGGCGCAACAGCGCAGTCGCGATCGCACGTCCCATCTGTCCGCCACCCACAATCAGAACGCGGCGTCTCGTCATGCCCCCGGCGCGCGTGATCGCGAGGTGGACGGCAGCGGCCGCCATCGAAGCCGCGCCCCGCGCGATTCCGGTCTCTGCGCGCGCACGTTTGCCGGCGTGGAGGGCAGCCTGGCACAGCCTGTTGAGCAGCGGCCCAGTCGTAGATTGCGCTCGAGCCGCTGCATACGCGGTACGCAGTTGCCCGACTAACTGGACATCGCCCAGCACGATCGACTCGATTCCCCCGGCCACGCGAAGGAGGTGTCGTGCCGCATCGACTCCAGACGCGCGGATTGGCCACGCCCACGGGGATGTCTCTTTCGCGCAAACGGCGAGCAATGATGCGGCGATGACATCTTCGATCGCAGACGATGCATCCTCGGGCGTGACCGCGTACACCTCAGTCCGGCCGCAGGTGGAGAGCACCAGCCACTCGTTCGCGGGACCTGATTGGCGGAGCCGGTGGAGCAGCGGTCCAAGTGCATCGCCAGGGACGCTGACGCGCTCGCGAAGGGAGATAGAGCCCGTCTGGGGCGTGACTGCCCGCAGCACGAGTCTGTCCCAGAAAACATTGGCCATACGTCTCCGTCGGAGTCGCTGGGACTTCGGACATACGATCCGCCACAGGCGACACCGAGTGTGGTCGTCAGGTGGTTATGCGGTGGCTTTCGGTAACACATGGCGCGCGGTTTTATCAGTGTTGCCTGAGTACACGTGCCGCTCGCCGGGTTTGGTCGCTGTCGCTAACGTCCAGTTGCTGACGTCAGTGTTTCCAGCGTGGTTCTTCTCTGCCATGACTCACTCCATCGCCAGCGACCGCTCACTGCGGTGTGGCATTCGTCGTAGCTGCAAAGATTGGACCGTGCCGCTCGGGTGGACAGCACATCCACGCCCTTGGCGAGTGTGCGAAAACACTCATCCGGTGTGTCCACAAACGAACTGACCGCGACCACCGGTGGACGCGACGCCTGATATGTGTGACGCACGAACAGGACTGCGTATCTACGCGCAGAGTCACAGCGGGTGTCGAGAATCCTTGTGCATCTGCGCGCGTCGAACGCGGCACCGTCCTTGCCCTCGGTTTCCATAGCCGAGGTGTCAATCACGTGCGTCCATCGCCGCTCGCGTTCGTCATCGTCTGTAGCCTTGCCTCGTCGAGCGCGCATGCGCAATCAACGGCTCATCCGCCGCTGTTGGAGTTCGCACTCAGTCCTGCCCGCGCTGTCTTCTTCGCCGAGAAGGAGGCCGAGCCGGACTTCGGCAGCTACGGCCTCGGTGCTGCCATTACGGTCAATCTCTCCCGCTTCATCGGCGTAGAAGGCGAGATCGGCGGTTCGTTCGGTGGGCCTGAGAAGCTGCAAATGAGTACCGCGTCTGGGCTGGAGTCCAGGGCGCCGAACCTGCTCGACTACAACGGCAATCTCGTGTTTTCGGCACGTTCGAGATCGTCCATCGTGCCGTACACAACAGCCGGCGTAGGGGCCTTGGTGCTCTTCACGCGAGAAGAACTGGCCCATGGATAGGCACAGACGTACTTCGTGGGCAACGTGGGCGGAGGCGTCAAATGGCTCGCCCGCAATTGCCGTTGGGGTCTTCGCACCGACTACCGATTTCTGAGCGTGAAATCGAAAGACGACGGCCCAGCGTTTTTTGGGCATCACGCCCGTCATGGCCACCGCGTGTATGGCGCCGTCCTCGTAAACCTCCGAGCGCCGAATGGGGCGTCGGAATGAGCCTGCGCACGTGGCGCATGACCGTTGCGGTCGCGACGTTGCTTGGCTGTCCTGCCGCCGTCGCAACCGCGCAGCCATCGTCGGGAGACGCCGCGCCGTTCCACAGCGAATGGCTTGTCCTGGGGGGCGTCGGAAGTGACGCGCGCTCGACGAGTGATCGCCAGGTGGCCTTTCAGTCGGTTGAGTGGGGCCGCACCCTAACCGGCGAGCACGGTCCCGGTGTGCTCGCAGGACGCCTCGAAATGGTGATCGACATCACTCCGGTGTTCGTGGCATCTCAGTCAGGCGATGCCGAGGGCGCGGGATTCTCGCCGATCATGTTTCGTTGGAACTTTCGTCAATATCGCGCGATTCAGCCGTTCGTCGATGCGGCGGCAGGGATGATCGTCACAAATCGGGATGTTCCGGAAAACACCACGCGTCTAAATTTTTCGGAACACGCTGGCGTTGGTGCTCGGGTTCGTGTTGCCGAGCGCTGGGCCCTAGTGGTCGGATATCGGCTTCATCATCTTTCGAATAACGGCACTGCCGCACGGAATCCAGGCGTGACATCTCATCTCGGTTACGCTGGCGTTTCCTGGATGATCACGCATTAGACGTCGACAATGGTCTTGTCGAACGCGCGGTGGCGGTCCCTGAGTTATCTGTGCCGAGCACCTTCAGGACGGGCAAATCTTGTCGGGCCGGCGGGGACTCGTGGCGGCAAAGGTTACCGTGAAGGCCGCGGGCGCCAAACCGCGTCCGGCTTCCATGTGGGGCGGTCGGGTTGTTGGGCGACGCGGTAGCCGACTTCGAACAGAATCTGGAGGTCTTCCACGGCGCCGAGTAGATCCCAATCGGGTTTGATCACGTCCGATGCGTTGTGATAGTCGTTGGCGATATAGCCAGCGCGCTTCGCTTCTCCAAAGCCAGCGGGTTTCCCAACATGGTCGACGCCTGGACTGGTTTCCAGTGATGGGACGCCGACGCGGGCGAATTCGTAATGGTCGGAACGGAAGTAGAAGCCCATCTCGGGCGCCGTATCTCCGGTCAGGATGCGGCCCTGGCGTTGAACGGCTTCGGCCGTGAGATCGTCCAGAGTGGAATTGCCAATGCCGACGATGCCGAAATCTCTGGTGCGCCCCCATCCCCAGTTGCTGAAATAGTCGAGATTGATATTCGCGACGGTATCCGATTCCCTTCCCGACCGTGGTGGTCCCAGTGGCCGCTGTAAATCACGTACTCGTTCTTGAGAGCCGGATCGCTGCCTTCAATCTTGGCCAGAATGTTCTGCGATTCGAAGCTGCGCACCTGATTGGTCACTGCGATGGTGACGTGCGCAGACAGTGCGAAGGCCCGGAAGCCGGGCGCGGCGGCCGCGGCGCGTGCTTTTTCGAAATCGTTGCCGGTGGCAGCAAATATCGTGGCGGCTTTATCGAAGCTGACAAGAACTTGCGCTTTTAACTGCTGGCGTTCGTTGCCGTCACGCAGGGTCATGTTCTCGCGCGCGTTGTTTTCCCAAACGTAACGAAACGGCTGGGCGTGCGGAACAAGGAGGACTGCGGCTGCTCCATGGTTGAACGCGGTCGCCAGCTTTGTTCCGGTTCGACCGTAGACGGTCAGGGCGTTGCCCAAGAAAACGCGTTCGTCGAGTTTGGCGGAGTCACCGGGGTCGGCGACGGGCGGATCGCCGGTGATGACGATGACAGTCTTGCCCTTCACATCAATACCGGCGTAGTCGTTCCATGTGTATTCGGGCGCCACGACTCCGTAGCCGGCAAAGACGACGTCGGAATCACGGACTTCGATCCGCTCGTCAGGTAAATTCGACCACAGGACAAGGTCCTCGGCCGGCGACATCGGAATGTCCGTGCCGCCAGCGGTGATCGCGAAGGTCCCTCGCGAGCGAGTACCGTACAAAGGCACCTTCTGCACAAAGCCGCCTGTCGGTGTGCCAGGCTGGAGGCCGATGTCTTTGATCTGCGAGATGACATATGCGACGCTTTTTTCCTCGCCAGGAGTGCCAGGGAGGCGGCCGTCGTATGCGTCAGAGGACAGTTCCCGGACATGGCGCAGCAGATTGCCTGGCGTCATCGTCGCGGCCGCTGTTCGCAGTTCGGGTAGTGTCGATGTCTGGGCGGCTGCTAATCCTCCCAGAATGCAAATGAAAAGCATGCAAGCCGCGCGATTTCGCAATAATTCCTCCACCGGTTGGGCGTAAGTGTAAGCCGTGGGAAGAACAGAGGGGGGTGAGCACCGATCTCTGGTTGGGCGAAAGCGGCGTCGCCCATACCGTCGCGCGTGCCACCGAGGTCGACCCCGAGACCGCGCGCAAGAACGTGCTCGCGAGCATCGGCGGAGTCCCTACCGGCCGGCTGTCCACGCCCGACGAGGTCGCGACGCTTGCCGTTCTGCTCGCTTCACCTCTCACCGCAAACGTCACGGGATCGAATTACGTCATCGACGGCGGCCTCATCAAGACCACATAGGGGCACCGGACGAGTCGGCGGAGGTGCCTCAGCTATGGCGACCGATTCGACGAGCAAGCGTTGAGGAGCCTGCCTCCGAGAGCGTGTACTCGGCGCCTTGGGGGTGCCAATCACTTTGCGCGGACGGGCACGGACCCTGTGCTGGTGCAGATCACGGGCGTCGGTCCATGGAAAGACCGCCTGTAGATTACGCGTTCACTGACACATCGAACCTCAGGCATCCTATCTGCCGTCCTAATCCGTGAAGGTTGACGCCCGGCAAGACTAGCTCGTACGCTTCGGCGGCATTTCGCCCCTCTTTGAACGGGACGAGGAGACCTCGCCATGCACCGCCCGAACGCCGAGGAGTTCCTTCAGACGCTGCTCGAGACACTGGATGACTTGCCGGCCGATTTCGCCCGGCGTTTCGAGGAGATCCTGAAGAAGGGCGAGGCCGACCGTCCACAGGCCATCCGTCAGCTTCTCGAGGATTCGGCCATTGACTGAGCGGCTTCAGCGACTCGGCATGCGGGCCTTCCGCGGAATTCCCGGTGAGATGACGGTGGATTTCGGGAAGGGCGACAGCATGGTCATCTACGGGGACAACGGGACCGGCAAGAGCACGATTGCCGACGCGTTGGAGTGGTACTTCACCGGTGGGATCGAGCTTCTGTCGCATGAAGGACGCCAGCACGCCGTGTGTTACGTCGGCGGCCAGGGCGACAGCGTGACCTCGGTTGAAATCCACACAAGCGGTACGCTCGGAGGGACAGTGTTCTTCCCGGACGAACGAAACCCGGAGACACTACAGGCCGTCCGCTGCGAGACGTTCCTGCTTCGCGGACGCACGCTCGCCGACTTCATCAACAAGACGAAGACTGAGAAGTGGAAGGGGCTGGTCGAAATTCTCGGCCTGGACGCCATCGAGAGTCTTCGAGAGGACCTGCAGCGAGCGCGGAACGAGCTTCGAAAGCTCTCCAAGGCGCGCGACGATGAGGTTCGCACCTACCGTCGAGCCTTGGCTTCCGGGTCCGAGGAGGTCAGCGACGAGACGATTCTTGCCAATCTTCAGCAGATCTGCACGATGCTCGGCGTCGATCCACCCCGGAGTCTCGACGAAGCGGTCGATCCGTCGTGGCTGGCGGCGGCAGTAGGCGCCAGCGCGGCGGCGTCGGAGGGGTCCGGCCGCGACCGTCTGCTGGCAGAGATCAAGGCACTGAGCCCACCAACCTTTGACCGAAGTCCGGTCGATGGATGGAACGACCTCATGTCATCCGATCGGGCGAGGCTTCTGCCGCGCGCCTCGCTCGTGCGGGAGGCGAAACGCCTGTTCGAATCCGGGGCGATCGACAAGGAACGTTGCCCTCTCTGTGGCCAGAAGGTCAACGGCGATCGCCTGGCGCAGCGAATCGAGAACGCCCTGGTGGACGTGATGGAGGCGTCTCGAGAACACGAGCGCGTCCGCGACCCCGTCGCCCAACTGGCGGACGACCTCGAGGTGGCACACCAGAAGCGGCTCTCGATTCATACGCGCGCGCGGGCAATGGCGCTCGAGTTGCCGCCGGTGACCGACCTCCCGCACGCCAGTCTCAGAGACAGGGTGGAGACGCTGGCGCCGGTCAAGATTGACGAGATCGCGAGCGCGATCTCCGAGCTCCGCAAGTGGGACCGATCGGCTGGTGCGCTTGCGCGGAAGGCGTCGCCTGCGGAACCAAGTACACGCGACTCACAGCTGGTCGCGCTGGCGGCGTTATGTCAGCAGCTGAATGCCTGGCGGCTCTCGGAAAAGAAAGCGACTCGCGCCCGCCGTGCGCTCGAGCTCGCCGAACGGGTCTTCGACGCATATCAAAACAAGCAGAAGGACGACCTGAGCGAGCTGTTGAAGCGGATCAGCCACCGCGTCGCCCAGATCTACACTGCGCTCCATCCCGGCGAGGACCTGGACGCGGTGAGCGTCGAGCCATGGACAGCGAAAGGGGTCGAGCTGGCGATCGAGTTCCACGGCTCGCGTCAACGGCCGCCACATGGCGTGCTCAGCGAGTCGCACCTGAATTCGCTCGCGATCGCGCTGTTTCTAGCCGTGGCAGAAACCTTCAACGTGCAGATTGGATTTCTCGTGCTCGATGACGTGATCAACAGCTTCGACGTTGAACACCGCGGACGGCTCGCCGAGCTGCTGGCCGATGGCTTCTCCGGATGGCAGCTCATTGTTCTCACGCACGACCAGCAGTTCTTCGAACATCTGAGCCGGCGCGCGCCAACATGGCGCAGGGTGGAGTTCACGTCCTGGAGCCACGAGTCCGGGCCAAGGACGACCCAGTACGAAACAACAGACATCCTTCGGAATGCCCGCGAGCGACTCGAGCGCGGAGACGTCAATGATGCAGCGGCCAGGGCGCGTCGCGCGCTCGAAGAACTGCTGCAGGAGGTGTGCGAAGCGCTGTGGGCCCCGCTGCCCTTCCGGCGTGGCCAGGCGAATGACAGGCGGGAGATCGGTGAGCTGTTCCGGGGATTGCGCCGTACGCTGAAGGAGCGAGCGAAGGCCCAGTTGGACGCGCTCGAACCGCTCCTCAAGAATCTGGAGGCAGATGTCGGCGCGACACTGAACGTTGCCGTCCATGCCAGCCGCGGCCGTCCTGGCGGCAGCGAGGTGAGAGCCGCGCTGGAGCGCATTGCCGCGCTCGACGACACGTGGTCGTGCCCAAGCTGCCGGACGCGTGTCTGGCACCGCGGAACCCCGGATGCTGGGCGCTGCAAATGCGGCCAGAGCGCATTCCCGCCGGTTCGGCTTTGACCGTCGAGGAGGCGAGGGCGGGCGATCTGTGATCGGTCAACAACTCGGCAACTACGTCGTCCTGACGGAGCTCGGTCGCGGCGGCATGGGAGACGTGTATGTCGCCCAGGACACGCACCTCGACCGGCGGGTGGCCCTCAAGCTTCCTCGCCGCGACGTGGCGGCGTCCATCGATCGTCTCGCGCTGTTTCGACGGGAAGCCAAAGCCGCGGCCGCCCTCAATCATCCCAATATCGTTCACCTCTACTCGGTGGAGGAAGCTGATGGCCTGATCTTCATGACGATGGAGCTCGTGGATGGCCGGAGCCTGCGCGAGCTGCTGCGCGAAGACGCTCCGCTGCCGCTCCCGAAAGTCTTGGCGTTCGCTTCCCAAATCGCCGCGGGGCTGGCGTGTGCGCATGCCGCTGGAGTGCTGCACCGCGATCTGAAGCCCGGCAACGTCATGATTACCGACGACGACCGAGTCAAGATTCTCGACTTCGGCGTGGCGAAGTTCTTCACGCCTGCCTCGCTGTGGGACCCGGAAGCCGCGACGACGACGCGGAAAGGCGCGTCGACGACTCGCGAGATCTCGAGCGGCGGGATGACAGTGGGCACCGTGGGCTACATGTCTCCCGAACAGGCGCTTGGCAAAACGCTCGATGCACGCACGGACCTGTTCGCGCTGGGAGTGATGCTGTTCGAGATGGCGACCGGGACAACGCCTTTCGCCGGCGACACGCCCGCAGCGGTCTTTGATCATCTTCTGAACCGGCAGCCGCTCTCGCCCTTGACGTTGAATCCCCAGCTCCCGACTGGGCTGGCCGGCGTAATCGACAAGGCGCTCGAGAAGGACCCCGAACAACGCCATCGATCGGCGAACGAGTTCCTCGACGATCTGCGGCGCGTCGATTTGTCTCGCCCTCGCAGCACCGCTGGTTCGGCGACGCCGGCGGCAATGGGGGTGAGCGGGGCCGAGCGCGGCATGCCGGCCTCGATCGTCGTGTTGCCGTTCGTCGACTTTAGCCGGGAACAGGATCAGGAGTACTTCTGCCATGGCATCACGGAGGAGATCATCAACAGCCTGGCGCGAGTCCCCGGGTTGCGGGTGATTTCCCGCACGTCGGCGTTCGCGTTCCATGGCCGGGATCTGGAGGTGACAGAAATCGGTCGGAGACTGCGGGTCGGAACGGCTCTCGAGGGCAGCGTCCGGAAGGCCGGCGACCGCGTGCGCATCACCACTCAGCTTGTCAGCACCGAGGATGGTTATCAGCGCTGGTCGCGGCGTTTCGATCGCGAGCTGTCGGACGTCCTGGCGATTCAGGACGAGATTGCGGCAACCATCGTGACGGAGCTGCAGGTCGGGCTTGCGACGCCCCCGCCGGCGCTCGCTTCGCTCGATCCTCTGGCCCATGATGCGTTCTTGCGAGGGATGTACGCGCTGAACAGATGGACGGATGACTCGATGCGGAAGGCAATCGCCGATTTCCGCGACGCGATTGCTCGGGATGCCGGCTTCGCTCCCGCATACGCTGCCCTCGCCGAGGCCAACATCTGGCTGTACTCCGGGCTCGGCGTCCTTTCAGCCAACGATGCCGTGCCCGAGGCGCGATCGGCCATCGAGAAAGCGCTGGAGCTCGATCCCACGCTGGCAGATGCTCACCGGGTTCGGGCCCTCATCGCCATGAACCACGACTGGGATCGCCACGGAGCGGAGCAGGGGCTCACCCGCGCCCTCCAGCTCGGTCCCGGTTCGGCGGCGGCGCATCTCTGGAACGCGTGGCGGTTCGCGCTTCTCGAACGGCGGCATGACCAGGCCCTCATCGAGCTGGAAGAGGCCGAGCGGTTGAGCCCTCTCGACCTCCAGGTGAAGACGCAGATCGGGTACATCCACCATTTCCGTCACGACGTCGATCGCGCGATCGAGCAGTTCGAAAAGGTGTTGGCGCTGGAGCCGACTTTCGCCTTTGCGCACTACGCGCTGGGCGATGCGTGCACGCAAAAGGGGCAATTCGAGCGGGCATTCGCTGAATTCGACCACGCGATTGCCCTGACCGGGAGGTCGGTGAACCACGTCGGCGTCCTCGGCTATGCCTATGGCCGCGCGGGGCACCGCGATCGCGCGAAGGCCCGTCTCGGCGAGCTGACGGCGCGTGCCGCTCAGGGTTATGTGCCAGCGATATGGAGCGCCTTGATCCACCTCGGGTTATCCGATCTCGAGAGCCTCTTCCACTGCCTCGAGCGTGGGTTCGAAGAACGCGATGGTTCGTTGATTCTGATCACTGCCGCGGTCGAGTTCGATCCGGTGCGGAACGACCCCAGATTCAAGTCGCTGCTCGGAAGAATGGGACTCGGCCATCTCGCATCTTCATGAGCGTCACTGAGGTCCGGCGCTACCAGCCCGCCGACCGCCGCGGCGAGCGCTTGCATCAGCAGATGATGGTGCGCGCCACGGAGGGGAGCCACCGGTGAGTGGATCATGCTCAGCGTCCCTCAGGCCGGACGAGCAGCACGAAGATCAGTGCATGCGTGACCAGGAGGGGCGGCACGACGGCGGTGGGGATGAAAAAGGCCGCACCAAGGGCGCCGGGCTCAATTCCCACACGCTGCCCTTGATAGATGGCGAGCACGAGATCTGCCGCACCCCAGACGTTGAACACCCAGACAGCCGGAATGGCCCAGGGTGCTCGTGTCGCCAAGGCGATTACAGCGATGATAGCCAGCATGCCCGCGATGAGATCGCCATACGCAGCCGGAGCGGCGAAGGCTGCCGGCAGGGAAGGCGACACCACGCCTGGTATCAGGAAACTGAGCCCGATGAAACGAAACAACAGGTGAGGCGCTACGAGGGCTTCGAGGGCTCGGTCGCGGTGCGCCGTTTGAAGCCATGGCCAAACATAGAGTTTTGCCAGCACCGATGAACCCACCAGGCTCATCAGCGCACTTATCCCAAATAACGCCAGAACCATGATCGATCTCCCACGGCCACAGCCGTTTGTGGCTAGAGTCGGTCGCCGCGAAGCCCAGCCGCGCATGGCGGACTGCCATCAGACGACAGGTTCACCGCAGATAATGGGCCGCGGGGCAACACCCATCACGGGTAATGAGAGCATGCCCGCCCAACGCCGTCGCGATCAATAATTCACAATTCCCGGACGGCGTTTTTCGTTGCAGCGGCTTCGCGTCTTTACGATGTCTGGCCTCGCGCCGCCGAAGACGCTGACGTTCAGCGGCTATGAGTGGCACATCGTGCAGACGCGGATCGATCGGCACGGTCCGAACGATTGCGACGCGCGAAACGCATGGGTTGACACCGACGGCCATCTCCATCTGCTGCTGTCGCAGCGTGAGGGGCAATGGACGAGCGCGGCGCTGACGCTCAATCGCCCGCTCGGTTACGGCACGTATGCGTTCACGGTGCGAGAGACCTCGAATCTGGATCCGGCGGCAGCCCTTCGCCGCCCGCACCATCGGCCACTTGTGAGGAGCGAGCATGTCCACGATCCATTTCCGCCAGACAACCACTTCCACGCCGGAGCAGTTCCTCGCTGCGCTCATCGACTTCGGGCCGGGCCGCTCGAAGCTCTTTGGCAACAGCGCGGACGAGTACCTCAAGGTGCATCGCCGTGGCCCCTCTGACGCGGACGTCACGGAGGGCTCGGGCGGCATCTGGGAACGCCTCCACTACGACTGGTCCGATCCCAACCGCGTCGTCATGACGACCACCGACTCGAATCTATGGGGAGGCCGTTCGGGCCACACTTACACCTTCACTCGGCGGCCCGACGGAATGACCGATGTGGATGCCGTCGTGGTACGCGAGGGCAAGACCCTCAAAGGGCGAATGCTCGGCCTCGTGCTCGGAACCGTCGGCAAAGGCGTTTTGGAAAAGGCATTCAGAAACACCATCAAGGCCATCGAAGCTCGGAATGGGCAAGAGGTCAAGGGCAGCGTTCAAGTCCGGACGACCTGACTTACTTGCAGTGCGGCTGTCGACGGAGAACATCGAAATGGCCACAACCCCGATCGTTGCTGCCCCACGCCCGCAGGTTGAACAGACGATCAATCTGCCGAAGGCCGCCTGGCGGCGATTTGTCACGCCCGCGCTCATCGTGCTTATGGCGCTCGCGATTGCGCTCACGATGATGCGGAACTGGAATGCGTGGGAAGGCGGACGTGCCGAGCAGGTGACCAACGATGCCTACATCAGGCGCGATCTCACTCCCCTGAGCACGAAGGTCGTCGGACTCGTTCGTGAAGTCAAGGTCAGTGATTACCAGCGCGTTCGCAAAGGAGACGAGCTGGTGATGCTGGCGGACGACGATTATCGCGCGCAAGTCGCGCAGGCTGTCGCCGCGGTCGAGGGGGCGAAGGCGGCACTCGAAAACAACCACCGTCAGCGCGAGCTCCAGGACGCACGGATTCAACGCGCGCTCGCCGGTATCGACCAGGCCACGGCCCAGATCGCTGCCGCTGAAGCAGGCAGGGAGGCGGTGCAAGCGGACGTCGACCGCACCCGCGCTGAACGCACGCGCCAGGAGGCCTTGCTGGCCGCCAATTCGGCGACGCGGCAGCACGTGGAGGCGGCAGTTGCCGATCAAGGGCGGTTCGCTGCGCAACTCGCAAGTCGCGACGCGGATGTCACCCAGGCGCGGACGGTGCTAAGGAGCAACGAGCTGGCTGTCGAAACCGAGCGCCGCACCAAGGCGGTGATCGAGTCGCAGGAGGCACAGCTTGTCGCCGATCTCCACGCCAAGGAAGCGGCGCTGGCCGTTGCGCACGTAAACCTGAGTTACACGCGCATCGTCGCGCCGGCCGACGGTACTGTCGGCGAACGGCAGGTTCGCCCGGGGCAGCTCGTATCGCCCGGCACGCAGGTCCTGTCCTTCGTCGGCGGGACCGCGTGGGTCCAGGCGAATTTCCGCGAGACGCAGCTGACGAACATCACGGTCGGCAATCCGGTAGAGGTCCGCATCGACGTGTATCCGGGCGAGGTGATGCACGGCCGGGTGATCGAGATCGCGCCGGCAAGCGGATCGCAATTCGCGCTCCTGCCGCCGGACAATGCGACTGGCAATTTCACCAAGGTCGTGCAGCGCGTGCCGGTCAAAATCGCGCTCGACGACTCGACGCTGACCACGCGGTTGCGATCGGGGTTGTCCACGGTCGTTACCGTTCGAACGAAGCCGTAAGGCAAGCGATGGGGACCATGTCGAGCCCTCCCATCGCGGCAGTCGACCCTGGCACGAATCCGTCCGGCACGCTCGCCCGCGCGCCCGCGCTGCCCGCAGACCTGTCCCACACCCCGCTCCTCGGCATCGTCGCGGTCAACATGGGCGCAGGGATCGCGACGCTCGCCGCGCGTTTGCTGTCGCTGGGGCTCGCCGATCTGAAAGGCAACATCGGCATCGGAGTTGACGAGGGCGCGTGGATCGGCACGGCGTTCAACGCCGCCACGATGTTTATCGGCCCGCTGACCGTGTACCTCGGCGCGCTGCTGGGCACCCGGCCCGTACTCCTGGTCTGCGCCAGCGTGTTCGCGATCGTCTCGGTGTGTCTGCCGTTTGCACACAGCTATAGCGTGTTGATCCTCCTGCTGGTGATTGCCGGTCTCAGCTCAGGGACGTTTTATCCGCTGACGCTCAGCTTTGCGCTGCAGAACATTCCGCTCAGATACCTGGCGGTCACGTTAGGCCTGTATGCGACCTGTATCGAGGGTGCCGTGAACTTTGCACCATCGCTGTACGGCTATTATCGCGATCACCTATCGTGGGAGTGGATGTTCTGGACGTCCGCTCTCGCAACGCCGCTCATGGCGGCGTGCGTCTATTACGGCATTCCACCGTCCTCCCGGCCGAGGCCATCGGGACCAACACCGAGCTTCGCCGGATTCCTGTACGCCAGCGCGGGCCTCGCCCTCGTGTTCGCCGCGCTCGATCAGGGACAGCGGCTCGACTGGTGGCGCTCCAGTGTGTTCACGGCGCTCGTCACGACAGGGATCTTCTTCCTTCTTTGCGCGGCGGTTCGCCGTCTGAGCCGGCCGAATCCATTGGTGGATCTCCTCTTCCTCCGCAAGTGGAACACACTCGTCCTGGGATTCGGCGTGTTCGCCTTCCGTTTCTGCCTGCTCGCGACCGCGCTGGTCATCCCGCAAACCCTGACCGTCCGCGGATTCGACGCGGCGCAAATCGGTCCAGCGGTGTTGTGGACGGCCGTTCCGGAGCTGTGTCTCGCGTTCTTCGCAGCCCACCTGTTGAACAAGGGGCTCGACTCCCGGCTGCTGATGGCGAGCGGGTTTGCGCTCATGGGAAGCGTGTGCCTCATGAACGCGAATATGACCAGTGCCTGGGCGGCCGAGAACTATTTCCGGACCGAGCTGCTCATGGCGGTGGGGCAGTCGTTCGCGTTCGTCGGCCTCGTCTCCTCGATCATCCTGCAGTCGTTCTTCTCCGGTGCCCTCGGGTCTCCATCCCGCATACTGACGTTCTCCGCGTTCTTCCATTGCACGCGTATTTTCGCCGGACAGATCGGCGTGACGCTGATGCTCCGCTTCATCGCCGAGCAGGAAAAAGTGCATTCACACTTGATCGGGCTCCACGTTCAATCGGGTGACTGGAGCACGGAGCACGCGCTGAGACTCCTGACCGCGGGGCTGGCCGCCAGGTCTTCCGATGCGGCGGCCGCCGCCGGCCGGGCGGTCGGACTCATCGCCGGCGACGTTCGCCTTCAGGCCTACACGCTCGCCTTCATCGATGCGTTTCGTCTGATGGCCTGGATGTCCGTCGCCATGCTGATCCTGCTTGCGACGCTCCGAAGATTTCCGTTGAACTACCGCGACCTTGCGGCGCTCGAGGTAGACGCTCAGCAGCCGCGCACCGGAGACCAGTCATGATGGTTCGAGCCTCGCTCTTGATGCTGCTGTTTTCCGCCGGTGCGTGTGCGGCGTCCGCCCAACAAGCGGAACCGGCGGCGGCCCGGCGCATCACGCTCGTTGAAGCCGTCGATCTCGCGCTTGCGAACAACCATGCGGTCCGCCTCGCGCGGTTGTCGGTTGACGAGAAGGACCGCGCGAAGGACGTGGCGAAGAGCGCGTACCTTCCGCAGGTGCGGAACGAGACAACGCTGGTACACCTGACGGATACACAGTTGGTCGAAATTCCGGCCGGCGGGCTCGGCGTCGTCGGGGTCACTCCGGTTCCGTCGCAGACGCTGATCCTCAATCAGGGTGGCCTGAGTGCCGTGACCAACGGAACCGGCGTCGTCCAACCGCTGACCCAACTCTTCAGAGTGAAAGCCAACAACGACGTCGCGCGCGCCGAGGCGGAGGCCGCACGCGGCAAGGCGCGCGGCGTTGAAGACGAGACGGCGCTGAGGGTCCACCAAATCTATTACCAGATGCTGATCGCCGACGTCCGGCGCCGCGCGGCGCTCGCCAAGATCCAGGCGTCGGAAGACCTGCAGCACGAGCGGATCCAGCAAGTGCGATACGGCAGCGCGCTCGAAGCCGACCTCATCGAGAGCCGCGCCCATGCGCTGCAGGCCAGGCAGGAGCTGCTGACGACCGAGTTGCAGCGTTCCGATCTGCAGATGCGGCTCAACGACGTCATCGGTTTGCCTCTGACAACGCCACTTGAGCTCGATCCGAACGTGTCCACACTTTCCGAGCCTTGCGAGCGCGAAGCCTGCGTCCGCGCGGCGCTCGACTCGCATCCGGAGATCGCGGAAGCGCGCGCGCAGGTCGATCGAGCCACCTCGGCGGTCCGTCTCGCGAAGTACGAGTTCGTCCCGGATGTAGACGTGTTCGCGCGCTACAGCTTTCAGAACAACGTGCCGTTCCTCGCCGACCGCTTCGGCACGATCGGCGTTCGCGCGAGCGTCGATCTCTTCGATGGCGGCCGAAAGCGCGCTGTTTTACGCGAGCGCGAGACCCAGCTGGCCAAGGCCAAGGAGAACCTCGCGCGGATTGCTGACGGCGTCGAGCTGCGCGTGCAGACTTCCTACAACAAGATGGAACGTACGCGCCAGATGGTTGCCGTCGCACAGGAGTTGCTTGCGCTGCGCGGGGAGTCCAGGCGCGTTGCCGCCGAACTGCTCGCAAAGGGCGGGGCGCTTGGCTCGCAGGCGAAGGAGTCCGCGGCCCAGGAACTCGAGGCGCAGGCGGCGCTGCTCGAATCACAACTCGACTACGTGCAAGCCGCCGACGAGATGGATGCGGCGGTAGGGCGACGACCTCGGTAGGGTTCGACAGGAGACACCGTGGATTTCGAAACGCTGCAAGTCCGTCAGGAAGGGCCCGTTCTGTTTGCGAACATCTCGGCCCCGCCGATGAATCTGCTCGGGACCGAACTGGTCCGCGATCTCGTTACGCTGATTCAGCGAGCCGAGGCCGACAACGCGTGCCACGTACTCGTGTTCGGGAGCGCAGACCCGGACTATTTCATTTCGCACGTCGACGTGACGCGGATCGCTGAATATCGGGAACAGGCCGCGAAGCTGACTGGCGACGCCTCGATCGGTCTGCTGTTTCGCTACCTGAGTAACAGCCGGCTCGTGTCCATTGCGCAGATCGAAGGACGCGTGCGCGGCGCCGGCAGCGAGTTCGTGCTGGCATGCGACATGCGCTTTGCTGCACGGGAATCGGCGATCTTCAGTCAGCCGGAACAGGGGTTCGGCCTGATCCCCGGCGCGGGCGGTATTCAGCACTTGACTCGTCTTCTCGGACGGGCGCGAGCGTTGGAGGTCATGCTGAGCGGGGATGATTACGATGCGGAGTTGGCAGAGCGATACGGCTGGATAAATCGAGCGCTGCCCAACGCGGCACTCAGTGAGTTCGTCCGATCGCTCGCGCATCGGATCGCCGGGTTTCCAGCCGCCGGTCGCGCCGTGCTCAAGGATCGGATCAATGCGATCGCGCTTGCGCAGACCGACGATTTCCGTCGCGATTCGGATCTCTTCCTGGAGTGCGCGCGCGACCCTGAAACGCAGCGCCGGATTCGGGTCGCGATGACGCGCGGGTTTCAGACTCATGATGGTGAAATGAGGCTGACGACAATGATTGGCGATCTAACCGTCCGTTGACTCCGGCGAGATGCTGGCAAACGAGCATTCGGCGAGCGCTGCCGAAATGGTCGCGGCGTTCGCGCCTGAGTACCGGTTGGCCACAGTGTCCGTTGTCGGTACGAAGGTGAACCGCGCGAGATATCCAAGTGAGCGACGGGCGCTCGCGACAACTCCGGAATCCGTTCAAGAGTAAACACTCGGCGATTGCACAGGAGCATTGTTCGACGTTGACAGGCTGGGTATCATGACGACGGTCTCGGCGCCAAGCTGCGAATGGCCGCTCAACGACTTCCCTTCTGGCAGGACGTTCAGGAAGTAAGGTGATGAAGGTCCTGTCGGGTATTGCCTGCCTGCTGCTCATCGAATGCACGCCGCGGGCGCCAACGGTGGCCATCCGCGAGGCGCGGACGCGGGCCCCGGCCGTGGCCATCCGAGCTGTCACCGTCGTCGATGTGATGGATGGATCCCTCCGTGGCAAACAGACCGTTGTTGTCGCGGGCAATCGCATCACGGCCGTGGGCCCGGCCGACCAAGTCCGGATACCCCGCGATGCGGAGTTGGTTGACGCTGCAGGCCGCTACATCATCCCCGGCCTGTGGGATATGCACGTCCACTCGGTGAATCCCGTGGGGGTTGACACAGCCAACCGGTCGATCGCAGCCCAGGACTGGCACTTTCCTCTGTTCCTCGCTTATGGCGTCACCGGCGTTCGCAATATGAACGACGGCACCGCCGACGTGACGCTCGAGCTGACAAACACGATCAAGCGCCAGTTGGCGGAGGGAAGTCGTCGCGGCCCACCCCGATTCCTCAGCGCCGGCCCCGCGGTCGATGGCGATCCTCCCCTGGGGATGAGCAAGAAGGTCATCGTGCGCACCGCGCCGGAGGCTCGGGCGGTGGTGGAACAGCTGGCCTCGAATGGCGCCGATCTCGTCAAGGTCTACGAGAACGTCTCCAGGGAGGCCTACTTCGCGATCATCGACGAGGCCAGGCGCAGAAAGATCCCCGTGGACGGTCACGTCCCCTTCCGCATCACTCCCGAAGAGGCCGCCGCCGCCGGTCAGCGCACGGTCGAGCATCCGGAGGCACTCGCAACGGGTTGCTCCACCAAGGCCGACGCTGAACGGGAACGTTTCGCGGGAGTTCTCGGCAACTACCACGGGCTGGCGGGGAGCGAGAAGCTCCTGCTGATGCAGATCCAACACTATCGCGCGCTCTACGACAGCCGGGATCCGGTCGCCTGCGCGTCGGCCTTCGAGGCGTACCGACACAGCGGTGTGGCGGTCACTGCCGATCTGCTCGTCTATCACTACATCGTGCAGGCGGACCAGATCCTTTCGGACACCGCCCGCCTGCGACTCGTCCCCGAGGCGGTCCGTCGCAACTGGGCGCACTTGCTCGACTCGGAAACGACTCGGGAGCTCCAATCGATCCTTCGGCCGATCCCCCCTCTCGAACTGGAGAATGTTCGTCTCGCGACTAAGGCCGGAGTCGTGCTGCTGGCGGCGACGGACGTCGACATCCCGATGGGAGTCCCGGGCCTCAGCTTGCATGAGGAGCTGGTCAGGCTGGTCGAAGCCGGTCTGACTCCACTCGAGGCTTTGCAGGCGGCCACGCTCAATCCTGCGCGCGTGCTTGGCCTGGCGGACTCGCTGGGGAGGATCGAGCCGGGCAAGCTCGCCGATCTCGTGCTCCTGGACGCCAACCCCCTCGAAAACATCCGCAACACGCAGAAGATCGGTGCGGTCGTCGCCGATGGACAGCTCTACCGGCGCGCCGACCTCGACCGGCTGCTGGCCGAGGTCGAGGCGTTGAATCACAAGGTTGAGAAGCGAGAGAAGGAGTAAAGGCGCGGCACAACACGCTGTTGCATCTGCTACGCCACAGAACTGGCGACGGCGTGCACGCCCGTCGCCGCTTGGCTGCGAAGTCCGAAGTGCGAAGACTATTTATTCGCGTCCTTGATCAGTGCAGTGAGCTGATCGACGTAATCGAGCACGCCCTTCTTGACCGCTTCGCCGTGCGCGGCGGGGGCCCCGCCTGCCAGGTTGCCCTTGTGGAAGAGCGACACTTCGACGAGCACCGGCGGCTGCGACGGCTGATACGACATCGTTGCGGTGGTGTGCGTGGTGAGATACACGTCGTAGCGTGAGACGCACAGGCCGTTCGAGACGGTCGCCGTGTTCACATTCACATAGACGTACGTGTCCTCGTCGCTGTTACGCAACACCTTGAGGCCAGCGGCTTTCAGGTACGTCGCCACCGCCGAATCAATCGCGTCCTCGGTCAGGCCGCAGGCCGCTGACGACGGCAAGCCTTCGACGACGAGGCCGACCTCGGTCAGGCCTCTGAATTCCGCGCCCGGGTTTTGATGGAACGCCCCCGGTGGCAGACCTGCGGGAGCTGTTCCGGGCGGAGCGCCGCTCGATGATACCGGTGCGGCTGCCGTGGTCCCGGCCGCAGTGGCGCTCGCGGGCTCGTACACGCGCGTGACCTTATCGGCGGTCCCGCGGTCGATGAACTGCACCTCCGCGGTCAGGCGATCGGGATTGGGAGTGCGCGAGTACGCATAGCGGATCTGCCGGCCTTCCTCGACCTCGTAGAGGATCACGAGCTGTCCGCTCTCCCACCGCGTGATTGTTACGACCGGCACGCCGGCGAGGTCGATGACTTCTTCGCTCCCGGTCGGGTGGAACGTGCGCGAGTAGCCGCGGCCATCTGAAAACGTGATGGCGCCGGACGCAGTCGAGATGGTGAAGTCCGGCGGCGGGTGGCGCGCCTCGTCGGTCAGCTGACGCAGCCGCTTAGCCTCGTCCGCGCTCTCCGGACGAGGCATGAAGTTCCGGGTCTTGCCGTAGCGGCCGCTGGAGCCACGCCGGCTTGGGCTGCCACCTTGCGCGGACTCCTGCTGAGTTCCGGACGGCTGTTGAAAGTAGTCCGCGTCGAAGCCGAGCTCCTGCGGGAGTTGACTGAGCGCGGGGTTGAGCCTCCAGTGGCCGGTGAGGTCAGGCGACGTTTGCGCGCTGGCCGTCGTGGGGTAGAAGAGGACAGTGCTAATCGTTATAGAAAGAGGGACAAGGACCGTGAAACTGAATCGAGTCACAGCTGTACGGTAGCACGCGAGCAATCGAGAGCTCTGCGGAGGGCTGTTACACGCAGGGCGGAAGGTCTCGACTCGCACCAGGGGCGCGGCGAATGCCCGTTGCCCGAGACCAATGGTGCGGCGCAGATCACGAACCTCAGTAGCGCTGTCGCAGACGATGCCATTCGTCGCGGTGGGCGCCAAGGCGCCCTTCGGGGTCCGTGCAGTCTTGCGGCAGCACAACCGTGCTGCGCCTGCGCTCAGAAAATCGCGAGCGGGTTCAGCGGAGAGCCGGTGCCGCCCGGAACGCGGAGCGGCAAGCCGACGAACAGAAACGTCCAGCGACCCCGCTGCCGCGCTTCGCGGGCCAGTGGGTCCAGATCCAGGTTATCGAGGAGCGGCATGCCGAGACTGACCAGCACCAGCTCGTGCAGCGGATTGACCAGGCCCTCGACGCCCGAGGGCATGACATCGCTCACGCCGTCGGAGCCGATCACCGCCACGTCCCTCGCTTTCAGCCAGCGGGCCAGCGAGGCGTGAGAACCGGCGGCCTCCTCCAGGAAGTTCCATTGCCCCTTCTGCCGGACGCGCTCCCAGCGGCCGGTCCGGATCAGCAGCACGTCTCCACTCGCGATCGTAACCTTGGTCTTGGCCTCCCACGCCTCGAGGTCCTCGCTCGTGATCGCAGTGCCGGGCTCCAGGAATTCCACGCCGCGCAGCCAGGGAATATCGACCAGCACGCCACGCGTGAAGATGCCGTCCTTCGCGTTCTGGATGCCGAGCTTGCGGGCACCGCCCTTCTCGAGGACGTCCGCGGAGACGCCGTTGTATAGCTTGCCGTCGTGCGCGAAGTGCGTGAGGCCGTCCATGTGCGAGTGTGCAAAGCCATGGTACCGGACCGAGTAGCGATCCTCGGCCACGGCGTGGCCGCCGAACTCACCCACCGTGAGCGTCTGTTCGAACGGGTTGGTGTTGAGGGCGTCGGCCGTCTTGTTCAATTCCAGTGACAGCGACACCGACACGCCGTCGCGCACCAGTGCGGCGGCCGCCTTGCGCTTCTCCGCTGTGATCAGGTTGAGCGTTCCGAGCTCGTCATCTTTGCCCCACCGCCCCCAATTGGAGATCTCCTTGAACCACGCCTCGAACTGCGCCCGCGTGACCATCTCAACCGGCGCCGCATCTGCGGCCGGGAACGGGCCCGCGAGTCCGGCCACCGTCAGGAGGAGCACCATCGCACCGAGTCGCTTTCCCATACCCTTTGACTTCATTGCGGTCTCCTCATTCCGGCCGGAATGGATCGCGTTCCACATCGGCCCATCCTACGTCAACCTTCGCGACTCGAGCGCGCAGCCGACCTCCGTCACTCTCGAGTGCGAGCGAGCCTGGGCTGTGCGCCTATAGGAAGCATTGGCGACCTCCCGAAGTGCCGCAAGGCCCGTACCTACGACCCAATTGCCGCGATCCTTGCCAGTTTGCTGTTTTGCTCTTCGGTCGTTGCAGCCGAGCCCGTCCTGCTCTTGCCGCCCGCAGTCGGCATTCCAATGAAGGAACCGGCTCAACGACCGCTCGCCCGGAAGACCCTGCGCGAAGAGATCTGCATCGCCTCGCGAGATGGGAGTTTGCAGACGGCTGCTCAGCAGTCGGCTCCGGAGAACAAGCGCTGGATGGAGCGACATCCTGTATGGTTCGGTCTCATTGTCGGCGCAGGGGTCGGAGCTGCCGCGGGTGCCGCTTCATGCAGCGATGGCTGCTTCCCGATCGGTGCCGGCGGCGCAGCGATTGTTCGATCGTGGTACGGAGCCGGCGCGGGTGCGTTGATCGGTTGGGGGGTCGGCAGCATTATGTGGTTCTCTGATTGGGCAATCCGCCTCATGGTCGTGGCGATGGCGCTCATCGGCCTGCTTCAAGTTGGTCCGGTGATTCTGTCCAGCGGTGACATCGGGGACAACTACTACGACGCGCCCCCGCCCGTGGTCCGTGAGCAGACCACCTGGCTCGGTCTGTTCATCAAGGGGGGGACATCTGACCAGCAGACGCGCGAATCGCATCTGGAGGTCACGCGCGTCAGATTCGTGCCACGAAAAGAGTCCGGGCCGACCGTGTATCGACTCGTTACCGCTCCACCAGGCGCGGTGCTGCTGCTGTCGGGAGTGCCGCGGCTCTCGGCGGGCGCAGCGATAACGGTGAGCCAGGACATCGACCTCGGAGGCGAGAAGCGTGAAGCGGAGTTTTGGCTGGGCAGCCGACGGTACAGGATTCGTCTGGACTCCAAAGAGTCGAACTACTGCGATGCTGTGATCACCCTCACCCAGGGCGGACGGAGACAAAAACTGTTTGACGCGGCCGGACCTGGCACCACGAATGACCCGGCGTTGGTGGTTTCGTGCGATGAGCCGCACTTCACGGTGCATTGGGCGGGTGACTTGGACCGTGACGGTCGGCTCGATATGTTGGTCACGTTCAGCCAAAAGTACAGCTACCATCCCAGGCAGTTGTTTCTTTCATCGGGCGCACGGTCAGGCGAGCTCGTGGCGCAAGTGGCGCGCTACGATCGTTTCGCTGAATGATGACGTTGGTCGTTAAAACACTGCGAGCTTCGCAAGATCGGCCGAGATATGCAGGTCGGTCTACCATCAGTTGGGCAGACAGGGACGGTTCGTGATGGTGCGTCGAAAAGGGTCCGCGAGAATCGAGGCGGGAATCGCGTCTTTCGTTGCCGGCACTCGCGATCTGATCGCGCCGTGGCTTGCCGGCTTCGGCTTTTCACAAGGGGAGAGAGAGGTCGGTCGGTGGACAGCAACTGTCTCGTTCACCAACGGCACGAGATATGTCCGCTTGTCCGCGAACTGTGATCCGCGCGATGCGCCGAGTTATTACAACGTTGTTCTCGGCGAAGGGGACCTCAAGTGGCCGGAGGTCGATTGGAATGGTGTCGCGCTGTGGCGATTGGCGAGGGATCAAGGAGATTCAGAGGCGTCCGATACCCGCTCGAGGCTGGGGCTGCTGTTCCAAATCTCGTCGAGCGCATGCGGGCGGATCTCGAGAGATACGCATTGGGATTTCTGCGAGGGGATGTGTCCACCTTCCATCGTGTGAGAGCTAAAACCAACCGAACCCGAGAGCCCTACAAGGTTCACACGCCTAACGGGGATGGCACATACAGGACCGAGGTCGACCCTGATAGCGCCGAAATGAAGGCTCGCTTCAGTTGACGGCTGCTGCGCAACCCGCCGTTACAGCGGACGCGCGCGTCGGTCGCTGCGTTCCCTCGTCCGCCCGCCGCTGAACGGCAGGATCGAATGCAGGGGAATACCGCAACACGCGGCCTTCAGGAGCCACCAGAATTGGTAACCCCATTCAGAAAGCCGCCTCACAATGGATTGAAGCTAACGAGCGCCGCATGGCAAGCTGGAGCGGCGCTCGCAGCTTAATCCAGTGTTAGCCGGATACCTCTGAGAGGCACTGGTGTTCGAGCGGTATACCGAAGGTGCGCGACGGGCCCTCTTCTTTGCGCGTTATGAAACCAGCGCGCTTGGCGGAACTGCAATCGAAACAGAGCACATGCTGCTCGGTCTGTTACGAGTAGCGGAGGGCTTTACCAGCGACCTGTTCGCACGCGCGCAAGTGGGCCTCGACACCCTGCGAAATGAAATCCGGTCGCGCGTGCCACCCGGCGCGAGAGTTTCGACGTCAGTGGAGATTCCGTTCAGTCAGGATACCAAGCGCATACTGGAATCTGCGGCGGCCGAAGCGGAGGGCCTCGGTCATCGCTACATCGGCACCGAGCACCTGCTGCTGGGCATTCTGCGTGAACGTGAAACAGCTGCCGGCCGAGTGCTGGTCGAGAAGGGACTCGACGTAGACGCGGTCCGCCGGGAAATCGCTCGATTGACTACAGAAGACGACTCAGAGTAGCCGGCTAACATGCCGCCACACCCGACGAGCCGCGCGCTATCTTGTCGTGTGATTTCACCTCAGTCCGGGTCGAGTCGCAAGCCGAGGGTCGCTCGAGCGGCAGGTCGCTAACGGCGAAAGGCGACGCTCGATCTGTTTACGGTTTAGTCAGAATCAAGTCACGGCGCCGCAGTGTTGACCTGCCGTGCGGCTGGCTGGCCCTCTAGTTCAAGGACACCCCGCCATAGAACGCAATTCCGGACCAGTATCCAGCAGTCAATCGCCTGGCGGATGCGCATTGCCGGCGGTTCGGCGTTATGCTGCAAGCGCTGTACGGCGGGCCCAGATATGCGGGTCGGCCTACTATTGGTTAGGCGGACAAAGCGATGGGCCAGTCAGGTGATGCTCGGACGGTCCCGTGGTGGGCGATCGCTCTCCTGATCATCTCCTCCCCGTTGATCTTGGCTTTGGTCCTGATCGTGCTGTTGCTTCGCTTGGCCACCAGTGTCTGCCTTCACGCGGCTGTCTGGTGCTGGTGGCTGCCACGCGGACGCCAGATTCTGTTTGTGTACTCGGAGAGCCCGGTGTGGGAACATCACATCGAAAATGAGATTCTGCCCTTCGTGCGATCGCGTGCCGTCGTCCTCAACTGGTCCCAACGCAAGCACTGGCGATTTGGCTTAGCGGCGGCGGCGTTCCGTCACTTCGGTGGTGATCAGGAGTTCAACCCGTTGGCGGTAGTGTTTCAACCATTTCGGCGCGCGCGGGTTTTCAGGTTCTGGCAGCCGTTTCGTGACTGGAAGCATGGGCATGGCGAACCCCTCCGCCAAATGGAGGCGGAGTTGTTTGCCGTGGTCGGAGTCGCCAAAAACGGCTATACCGCCTAACGGCGGCTGCATTCGACGGCGGCCGCGCGAGCAACGAGATCATTGAGATATTGTGCGCGGCCGCCGCGGGTGAGCCGCATGGCGTTCGACGGACCTAAAGCGGGGTGATCGGGTCCAGAGGGCCGAGACCGTCGCCTCAGCCAGGTACGAGAACGATGTGTTGCAACTGTTCGGGCAACTCGCCGTGTTGAGCTATCGCAACGTTGTCTCGGGAACGGATGCGCGCGGCAAGCGTGAGACTTGGCATATGAGCGGGGTCGATGTCCTTGTGCGAGAGGACGGTCGGTGGAAGATCGGCGCCAGCCATATGGTCAGCCAAAGGGTCGAGCAGGCCGTCGAACAATGAGATGCAGCGGACGAAGCACGGCCAGGCTGGAGCTTCGCCGCTGATCGCGACGTGGTGATGGCGGAAGAGAATGAGTAGACTCGCTGACGACGCTGGAGGGAACATGAAACCACGCGGGCGGGTGCTGGCCGCGACCGCCATCCTTCTCACCATCGTCTGCGTTGTTCACCAAACGGCGAACGGTCAGACTCAACGACCGAATATCGTGTTGATAGTGTCCGATGACGTGGGCTATGCGGACATCGGTATTTACGGCAGCCAAGATATTCCAACACCACACATCGATCGCATCGCTCACGACGGGATCCGCTTCACAAACGCCTACGTGAGCGGCCCCTATTGCAGCCCAACCCGCGCAGGTCTCATGACCGGACGGTATCCGCAACGTTTCGGCTACGAATTCAACCCGGATGGATCGCCGGATTACGGGTTACCGCTAACCGAGACGACCATGGCTGACAGGCTGAAAGCTGCCGGATACCGCACGGCCTTGTTCGGCAAATGGCATCTCGGTTCGGCGGATCGGTTACACCCGATGCGTCGCGGCTTTGAGGAGTTCTATGGGTTCCTCGGCGGTGACCATTCGTATGTGAATGTTGCCCATATCGATGTTGGCACGAAAATGCCGGACCCGCTGCTCGATGGCATGAAGCCCGCCTCGTCGATGACCTACCTCACGGACACGCTCGGCGATCGCGCCGTCCGTTACATCAAGCAGCACGCGTCGGAGTCGTTCTTTCTCTATCTCGCCTTCAACGCCGCACATACGCCGATGGAAGCGCCTGAGAAGTACCTCGCTCGCTTCCCGGACATTACAGACTCACAGCGCCGCACGTATGCTGCCATGATGTCCGCGATGGACGATGCGATTGGGAGAACGCTAGCTGCCGTGCGCGATCAGAAACTTGAAGAGAAAACGCTCGTGATCTTCTTGAACGACAACGGCGGACCGACGATGCCGACGACGACGATCAATGGATCGAGTAACGGTCCGCTGCGTGGATCGAAGCGGCAGACCTGGGAAGGCGGCATTCGCGTCGCGTTCGCGATGTCGTGGAAGGGACACCTCGACGCAGAACGAGTGGATGACAGGCCGATCATTCAGCTCGACGTTCTGCCAACGGTGCTTGCTGCCGCGGGCGTCGCGACCAACGCATCGGAGTTCGACGGCGTGAATCTCTTGCCATATCTGACCGGTACAGCGAAAGGCGCACCGCACGATGCGCTGTATTGGCGCCTCGGCGGCATGATGGCGATTCGCAGAGGAGATTGGAAGCTGGTAAAGACGCGCGAAGGCCCGTTAGTCGACGTGGACCCGCCGACGCTACGCGATCTCTCGGACGCCGGTCTTTACAATCTCTCTGAAGACATGGGCGAGACGCGAAATCGCGCTGCCGCGCGGCCGGACAAGGTAAAGGAGCTCAGTGATTTGTGGCAGCAGTGGAATCGCCAACTGTCCAAGCCGTTGTGGGGACCTCGCCCCGCGTTTGGGCGCGGCGGTGCATAAACCGGATTCCGGCGTTCGGGTGTAATTTGAGCGTCGTCGTAATGGAGAGACAACCGACGCCAAGGATCCGAAGACGTGGATTCCCGTCGTCCGGCAAGCGACGCACCCCTCGATGCCGCATTGTCCCCCGCCGCCTCAATGCGATCCGACAGACGACCTGTTGGTCGCGCCGCTCGAGCCAGGGATCGCCGACGTTGGGCTGGTCTTCCTCGCACACGCGCCGCCCGGTATCAAGCCGGCCCGCTTCGCCGCGCCCGGCACGCTCGACAGATCCGAAGGAGCGCAAATGACCATCGTGGGATACGGCACCACGACGCCGCGCCGGAATGCACCCCCGGGCACCGCGATCATCGCGATGTGGGACGGGAAGCGGCGCATGCGGAATTCGACATTGCGAAGAGTGATCGACGAGACTTGGGCACTCTGGTCCATACCCAGTTACGTTTGCTCAGGCGACTCTGGTGGCGGCATTTTTCTGAATCCCAGTCGAACTGAGGTCAATGGGGACGTACTGGCCGCCAACGTGAGCGATGGTGGCCGCGACTGCCGCCGCCATAACAACAACAACCGTCTGGACACGCACAGTATCCAGACGTGGATCAACGACACATTACGGTAGCACCCTGGCGAGGCCTGTTCGCCCCGCATGCCGTTCATGCGGAACCAGTGTGCGCTCGGCTCTTTCGGGGGCCTGGACACCGCTCGTCCGCTACGGAATGCGCTCTACATTCGCGGGGTTAGGTGCGGAAAGTCTCGAATGGGATCGACAGGAGTGCGGCGAACGCTCGTTGTCCGAGACCAATGACGCGGCGTAGATCGCGAACCTCCGTCGTGCTGCGCACACGATGCCATTCGTCGCGGCAGGCGCCAAGCGACCTTCGGCATTCATGGCCGATGATCAGCCACACTTTTGTCGTGTCGTGGCGTTCCGCCAAAATGTGCTCCACGCATATTGCTCAGGAAATCAGTCGATCACGAATGTGCGGAGTTCTGGCGCGAACTCGCGAGACCGGTCACCTTTTTCGATGAAGCTTCGCCTGCGAATTTCTTGTCTGAAGAAACAGGGCGAATTCTTTAGGAACTGTCGCGCCCGGCAGGACTCGAACCCGCTGGCGACGAGCGAAGCGAGGCGCCGCGTGAACCTGCGACCCTCGGCTTAGAAGGCGAAATTCGTATGCCTCAATGGCCGTGCACTCAGCAACTTACAGGCGGTGCCATGCCCAGGTGCCATGCCCGCGGCTAAGAGCGCGTAACAAAACCTCAGAAACCTGACCCTCGTTGGCGAGGTAGTGTGAACATTGTATGGCCGCCGCGCTACTTCCAGATCCGTTGTGGGATCTTGTCGAACCGCTCCTTCCAACTCCACCACGTCGGCCGAAGGGCGGACGGCCGCGCGTCTCTGATCGCGCGTGTCTCACCGGCATTCTGTTGTCCTCCGCAGCGGCATCCCCTGGCAAATGCTCCCGCAGGAACTCGGGTGTGGGTCGCGGATGACGTGCTGGCGTCGGGTGTCGATTGCCTCGAGCAACGCGCAGAACGAACCCGCCATGAGTTTTGCCGGCGGCGGATTCGGGCAGATGTCGTGCGCCCGCTGCAGGTCGTCCGCGGTCAGGTGATTCTCGAAGTACATCGAACCTCCTCCGTCTACACGCCAGAGAATCGTAAAGGGTCGCCGCAGTTTCCCGTGAGCGGGGGGGTGACCTCGAGGCCGTAGCCGGTCAGCAGGTCGAAGCTAATCGCGGGAATTTCTAGCGACTGCTCACCGATTGCTAACGAGCAGTCGCCAAGGAACGCGCGACCCGTTTGCGGGTCTTCGGGAATCGGTGCGGCGTTCATGAGGACCGAATGTCAACAACTGAGCCGCGGCGCGTAAGCTAAACATCGCGCCGTCGGCTCCAGTTGGTGTTGGGCCGCACCGAGTCAGCGGCCTTTTCGGTCATTCACCACGTCCACCATTGCCGCGTGTGCCGTCTGGCAATTGACTCCGAGCGTACTGTTGGCTGCTCAATCGGCCGGATACTTTACGCAAACAACTGAGACGAGGTGATAGACCACGCCCGCCAAGTCCTTGTCGTTTGGCGCGCTGGTTAGGCGCCCACCGGTTCGCGTTAACGCTTGTAGCGCACGTCCGCGAATTGAACCCGGACGCCGTCGGGATCCTGCACATATACCTGATCCTGATTCTCCAGAGCGGGTTTCGCCTCGGGGGCGGCCACGTTGAGGGCGGTGAGAGCAGCCTGCGGGTTGTAGGCGTCGACGCCGAAGCAAAAGTGATTGAATCCTGGTTGCTGGCCGGCATCAGGCGCATAAATGCCTAAGAAGCCACCTTCAAGCCGGAACTCGCAGAAATCCTTGTCCTCAGCCTGAATCGGCAGGCCTGTGAGCCGCTGATAGAAAGCCTTCGAGCGGGCGACGTTCGAGGCATAGAGGGTCACATGGTTCAGCGTACGCGTGTGAAATAGCGGCGCCGTCTGCCCGGGCTCCCCGAGGGCTCTACCGAGAGGGTTGACGACGTGCGGACCGATGCTGAGCGCGAGCAGCCCTTGCAGCAGCTGGCGGCGCGAGAGGCCGCCACCGTCATACAGGTCTACAAGGCGCTCTACTTCGCGGTGCATGTGTTCTCCCTGATTGATGCAAGAGCGCCAACGAGCGGAGAGTGAATGGTGGTGCGCCTAACTAATCGTAGGCTGACCACTCTAAATCGGCGGTTCCCGACAGGCTCGCAGCATAACGCGGAATCGACTCCGCGTCGAAAGGCTCGCACATCGCTGTCCGGACGATCGTTCCAGACGTCAGGGCACAATCCCTTCCTGGATTAGGCCGACCTGCACACCGCGTTCCCCCGGAGCCACCCCCCGGCTTCGCGCGCCAACTTCCTGGTCGGTCCCGTAAAGTCGCCAAGTGGCGAGCGACCTGCCCAGTGCAGTCGATCGTCACTGCGGCGTTTATCGTGACTTATCGAGCATCCGACGTTTCGGCGGGCCGCGTAATGGCACGCGCGTTGATCATCCGACGGGTTCATGACAGCGACTGGGAAGTCGCCATGCGCGGAGTGATGAGGCTCTGGGCGTCGTCAGCCCGCGACTTGCCGAGCCCAGGTGTTTTCCGCTATTGATCCATTGATCCATCGATGGTAGATCCTGCGGCTCGTTACGACCGGCCGCCCACAGTCCTCGAAGCCGCGTTGCGGTGCGACCGTACGCCCGCAGTGGTGCTGCTGGCCCTGCTGCCGCTGGTCTCCTGGACATGGATCTTCGTGATGGCGCGCGACATGCACGGACCGATGACGGGCGCCAGTGCCTGGATGATGACCGCGATTTGGGATGTACCGCATCTGCTGTTGCTCTGGGCGATGTGGGCAGTCATGATGACGGGCATGATGCTCCCGTCCGCCTCACCGATGCTGCTGCTGTACGGCGTCGTCGCGCGACGATCTGCACCAGGAACGGCAGCGCGCCAGCTTTATGCGCTCGCGGCCGGCTATCTAATCGTCTGGACCGTGTTCAGCCTAGCAGCCTGTGGTGAAAGTATTTGAGCGCCGCATCAAGACTTGCGAATTGCCGTCTCGGTATCGCGGCGGCGAGATCGGCCTCTGGAAGGATCATCCCTCGCGCCCGCGCCGCCGGTCCTGCTCCGGGCCCTCCTGCGACCAGTGCCCGGTCATTTTGGCGACTGTTCTCTGAGGTGCGGGCGGCAGAACGGCCATGCGCCAAGCACCAGCAACAGCCCACCTACACCAATAATGAAAACAAGGGTCACAGAAAGTCCGGACAGGAAATGGGGCAGAGTATAAGGTTTGCCCTCGAAGAACAATCCATACACAATTCTCACGGCAAATAGCGCGACAAATGTGAATACAAGGAACAAAGCGGCCAAGATGCGCTCGACGACTGAACCATTCATTCGGCGCGACAAATATGCGCCGAGGGCGCCAACGAATGGCAGCACTAGATATGGGATGCTAATGAATTGGAATCTATTCTTGTCAAAAGGCAATAAGATGAGGATCCAATAGAAGCCAAAAAACAACAGGCAGGACGCTGCTCCAGGCAACCAGACCTTCTTGATATGTAAATCCATGGGAGTTCCTTGCCTGTGATCTCGGATGTCCCGAATCACCCCCGCCAGGATGGCCGCAAGCACCTGCCGGCAGTACCAGGTCGCCGACTGTCCCTGGTGGTATCGCTCGATCAGATCACCAGCCAAAGATTCCCGCTGAGGGCTGGATGCCAGATGGTGCAACAGCCAGCTGGCAAGGCGCGGTGGTTGAGAGGCGCTCATGCTGACCCTCCGTGGAGCTGAGGCACGTTTCGCCACAACTTGATCAAGGTGGATTGTGCGTGACGTACCTCTCGAAGTCCTCTGGCCGTTATTCGGAAGTACGTCTTCGCTCGTCCCCCGCGCACCGCAGTGGGTTCACCCAATTCCGAGGAGACGAGCCCTTTGTTTTGGAGCCGTTCCAAGGTGATGTAGACGCTTCCAAGCGCGACCTCACGGCCGCTATTCTCTTCAATCGCCTCTGAGATCGGCACACCATACGCATCGTCTCCGAGTCGGATCAATGCCAGCAGGACCAGGAGCTCAAAGCCTCCCAAGAACTCACGCCTCGCCATATACTAAACAATACTGAAGAAATTTGTTTCTCGCAAGCCCTATCGCGTACTACACTGCGCCGATGGCGATGGGCAAACGAAAGCGGCATGCGAATCAGGCCTCGATGTGGGTGGCAACCCAGGACCTGCCGCGCAGTGCCGCCCACCCGTTCTACGCGCGACTGAATCAGATCCTCGACCAGCACGACTTCGACAGCTTCGTCGAGGGCTTGTGTGAGCGGTTCTACGCGGACGAGGGTCGCCCCGGCCTGCCGCCGGGCCGCTACTTCCGGTTGCTGCTGATCGGTTACTTCGAAGGATTGGACGCGGAGCGCGCAATGGCGTGGCGCGCAGCCGATTCGTTTGCCTTGCGCGAGTTTCTCGGGTTGGTGTTGCCCGAAGCGCCGCCTGATCACTCGACGATTTCCCGCACGCGGCGCTTGATCGATCTCGAGACGCACGAGGCGGTCTTCACCTGGATGCTGCAGCGACTCGCCGACGCGGGCCTGGTGAAGGGCAAGACCGTCGGCATCGATGCGACGACGCTGGAAGCGAATGCGGCGCTGCGCAGCATTGTGCGGCGCGACATGAGCGAGAGCTATCACGACTTCTTGACGAAGCTGGCGCAGGCCTCGGGCATCGAGACGCCGACGCGTACCGACCTCGCGCGGATCGATCGGACACGGAAGAAGAAGGGCTCGAACGCCAATTGGACGCATCCGGACGATCCAGACGCGAAGATCACCAAGATGAAGGACGGGCGGACACATCTGGCCCATAAAGCGGAGCATGCGGTCGATCTGGAGACAGGCGCGATCGTCGGGGTGACCGTGCAGGACGCCGATGATGGCGACGCCGAGACGAGCATCGAGACGCTGATCACCGCCGCCGAGCAGATCGAAGCGGTATTGCCCAAGGGCGACGGCCTGCAAGAGGTCGTCGGCGACAAGGGCTATCACAGCAATCAGTCCCTCGTGGATCTCGAAGCCGTGGGTGTCCGGAGCTACATCTCGGAACCGGATCGCGGGCGACGCAACTGGAAAAACACGCCTGAGGCCCGTGCCGCGGTGTATCGGAATCGGCGGCGCATTCGTGGCCCGCGGGGCCTGCGATTGCTGCGGCTTCGCGGCGAACGCCTGGAGCGGCCCTTCGCGCATCTCTACGAGACAGGCGGCATGCGCCGCGTGCACCTGCGGGGGCACACGAACATTCTGAAGCGATTGCTGATTCACACGGGCGGCTTCAATCTGGGGCTCCTGATGCGGCAGCTGATTGGCGTCGGCACGCCGCGTGGCCTGCAGGGGCGCGTCAACGCATTCGTGGCCGCGCTGCTCGCACTAATTGGGTCGCTCCCCGAGCTTGCCACGCGCATCGGCGGACCTCACCACTCGAAGATCGCTCGATCGCGAGATGTCGCGCCGTGGACATCGGTGCGCGAGACATGGCTTCCACCTCAGGCTGCTAGGGGCGACCGCGCTTCAGCGTGTGCTTGCGGCGCTCCTGCTTGTCTCGCCGATGATGGAAATCACCAGTCCCGCGGTCGGTGCGACGCTCCTGTTCATCGCGGGCGTGTATCAGTTAACGCCGATCAAGCACGCCTGCCTGCGGACGTGCCAGTCCCCCCTTGGATTTTTGATGAGCCGATGGCGCACCGGATTGTCTGGTGCGTTTGGTATGGGCCTTGAGCACGGCGCCTATTGCGTGGGTTGCTGCTGGGCGCTGATGTTGCTGCTGTTTGCCGGCGGCGTGATGAACTTGACCGTCATCGCGGCGCTGACGGCATTTGTCGCATTTGAAAAACTGGCGCCGTTTGGCATGCACGGCGCGCGGATCAGCGGCGTGCTCCTAATCGCGGCAGGATTCTGGATGCTCGTGCGCTGAAGGGTTTATAATCGCGCGCGCTTTCTGCAACCGGCATACTACGCGGCCGCGATGGACGCCGGCGCGATATTCGGGTTCAGCCGGAAGAAATTGTCCGGGTCTGTACTGTGCCTTGTTCAGCCTCATGATGAGCCTTGGCGAGTTCCGGCATCAGCGAGAAGGAAACCTACGGTCCGGTGTACTCGAATCTCCCGATAAGGGACGATCTCCCTGAGTATTCAAAGCTCATTTCCGGGTCCGTCAGCCTCAGAATGCGGGAGCGTCGAACCGCGGCCGTGCCTGCGTAGAACGGCACCGCCAGACCCGTCACACCCGGGTCCAGAGGCGGCTGTCCCGGCATGGGATTGGGAACCCGTTCGGTGCCGATTTCTAACAGGCCTGGCACTGTGATGTCGCAGTCACCGTTCCGGATTTCATACGTAATCGGCGCCTGTTTGGGCGGTAGTTGCTTTGCAATGAGCCCGCTCAGCGCTGCGGGCCAGCCACCCGCCTGGCCAGAGAAAATGGCTCCTAATCCCTCCATCTGCTCTCGACTCGCTCGCGCGTCAAAAAAGACGCCGGCAGTCCACCCACCGTCAAAGGCGTAGCCCGGAATGCGCAGGTAGAGAACGACGTTCAATCCGTCGAACCGGATATTGGCGTAATTCCCCGTTTCAATGCGCCATGCGACGACTGCGCCACACGGGAGCTCAGTTGGCACACTCGCGAAATTGCACGGGCATGAGGTGGTACAGCTGCATGCCTCCATTACATCGCCGCGCATGCGCCACTGTTGCTGCGTCGCCATGATTCACGCTCCTGTTCAAGGTCGCACCATCGCGATACCTCAGTGAGGGGGACAAACGGATCGCGCCCTTGGCGCAAAGATTGGCCGATCGCAACGTTTTTGTGCATTGTACGCCCATTTGTCTCAATGTGCGCTGACCTGCGGTTACCCTCCTGTTTGTACCGCCACAAACAGAATCCCTCGGGACACCTTCAATTCACGGGCAAGCGCACTCGGCGGCATGGGCGAAGTGCATCGAGCCCAAGACAGCAAGCTAAATCGTGAAGTCGCACTGAAGGTTCTGCCGGACCAGTTTAGGCACGATTCGGATCGATCGACTGGCCCGATTTTAGCAAGGCCAGGTTTCGCCTCACTGAACCATCACAACGTAAACGTCTGCAGCGTCGCCAGATTACTCTACCCTTGTCGCCAAGTGGCGAGCGATTCAATACGAGCAGCCGGTCATCACTGCGGCGTTACTCGATTATCGTCGTTCGGCTGGGTGTTTGGTCCAGCTGCTGCGATCGCACAACTTGCCAACGAGCCGTCTCTTTATGACACAAGCCACCACAACGCTGGAGAACACATGCGCGATCGATCTTTCGTGTCGTTGGCTCTCGTTGCAATCGGAGTTGGGGTGTTCGTTCTGCAGAATGCGGGCGTCGTTCCCACAGTGCGTTCCGTCTGGAACGCGCGCAGGGACGCGATGACAAACGAGCGGGACCGGGCGGAAATCGAGAAGTTGCACCGCATGGACGTCGCCGCGACGTTGTCCGGCGATCTGGCGGCGCTCGCCAACCTCTGGACCGACGACATCGTGCGACTCCAACCAGGTGCGGAGGCCGAAATCGGCAAGCAAACGCTGACCGCGGCCGACCAACGCCGGAGGACTGCGAACCCGGGCTTTCGGGCTGTAACCTACGTTCCAGAGATCAAGGATCTTACGGTGACCGCCGATGGCTGGGCGTTCGAGTGGGGCACCTTCACGAGCAGTTACGTCGTCGCGCCGGGCAGCGAGGAGAAACGTATCCGCGCGAACCTGGTTCGAATATTCAAGCGGCAGGCCGACGGGGCCTGGAAAGGTGCTCTAGGGATGTGGTGTGGTTTTGAATCGGTAGGTGGCGCACTGGTGGAACACTGCAGTCTAGAGCGGACGATCTTAGGCCGCAGTCGGCGTGGCGCGTCAGGACCGTGGCGCGCTCGGCAAGATCGCGAATGCCAAGTCGCCGTGACGGCGGCGCTGTGGACCGGCGGCGCGAGCCGGTGCCTTGGCGCGGCGCTGTATCTGCCCGAGGAATGGGTGACGCCGAGCGCTCGGCAGCAGGCGCGCATTCCGGCGTCGGTCCGCTTTCAAGAAAGTGGCGGCTGGCCCTCAGCCTGCTCCGGCAAGCCCGCGCGGCTGGTCTCACGCTGACGGCGGTCCTCGCCGACGCCGAATTCGGCGACGTCACCGCGACGCGCGGCGTTGCATCGGCTGCGATTGCCGTATGCGGTCGGCATTCGTCGCATCTGAGCGTCTTCACCACACGGCCGCACATCACAACCCCGCGGCCAATCGCCGCGGCCGTCCTCGCACGCGCGTGCGCATGATGACGCCGGTCACCGCGATCGCCGTCCGCGACTGGGCCGCGCAACTGCCGCGCGCGCGATGGCGACCGATCATCTGGCGCAATGGCACACAACCGACGCGCACCGCCCGGTTCGCCGCCGTCCGCGTGACCCCGGCCCACGAGTGGCGCCAGGCCCGCCTCGCACCCGAAGTCTGGTTGCTGTGCGAACAAGAAGCCGGGACGAAACCACGGGTGAAATACACTTCGTCCATCTGCCCGCCACGGCGTCGCTGCGAGCGTTGGTCGATCTTGGCGCATCAACGATGGGCGATCGAACAACACACAGGAACTCAAGAGCGAACTGGGCCTCGACCACTTCGAGGGTGTACCTATCCCGGCTGGCAGCATCACGTCGTCTTGACCGCCGTGGCGCACGCGTTCATCCAGCGCGAGCGGATGCGACCGCAGCGCGGACCGCGGCTGACGTTCCCGGCCACGCGCGCCATCGTGCAGGAAATCTTCACCGCGCTGTTGTTTGCGGCCAAGCCGCGCTACATGCATTGGATGGAACAAGCAAAAGGAAAGCTGCAACTACGGATTGACAAAGTGAACTAGGAGGTCGCTGAAAAACGCATCGTAGGGGATCGACAGATCCGCGATCGCGTACTACTATGGCGGCCATGCGAGGAGACGATCGTCAGCCGCGTGCGATGTTCAGCTATGTGTCCGCCGAAGAGCGTGTGCCCCCGGATCACCCGCTCCGCGCCATTCGCACCTTTGTCGATGAGATCCTGCGGGAGATGACGCGCGAGTTCGATGCGCTCTATGCGCAGCACGGGCGCCCGTCGATTCCGCCCGAGCGTCTCCTGCGAGCGCAGTTGCTGCAGCTGTTCTACTCGATTCGGAGTGAGCGGCTGCTGATGGAGCAACTCGATTACAACATTCTGTTTCGCTGGTTCGTGGGCCTGGAGATGGACGAACCGATCTGGGTGCCGACGGTGTTCACCAAGAACCGCGATCGGTTGCTGCAGCACGCCGTCGCCCACAGCTTTTTCCAGCGCGTGGTCGCGCGCGCGTCCGATCTGATGTCGGACGAGCACTTCACCGTGGACGGCACGCTGCTCGAGGCGTGGGCCAGTCAGAAGAGTTTCCAGCGGAAAGACGGGGATACCGATGGCGATGGGCGCGACTTCCGGGGGCAGGACCGGAAGAACGACACGCATGCGTCGACGACGGATCCCGACGCGCGGTTGTATCGGAAGTCGCACAATGCGGAGGCGCGCCTCGCCTATCTGGGGCACCTGCTGATGGAGAATCGCCACGGGCTGATCGTCGACGCGCAAGCGACGGTCGCCGACGGCTTTGCCGAGCGCGAGGCCGCGACGACGATGCTCAGTACGCATTGGCGGTTTGCGCCGCGGCGGTCTCGCACCGTCGGGGCCGACAAAGCCTATGACACGGTCGACTTCGTCGACCAGGTGCGCGAGGTCGACATGACGCCACACGTCGCGCAGAACGACAGCCGGCGCGGTGGGAGCGCGATCGATGCCCGCACGACGCGACACGCCGGCTACGCGATGAGTCAGCATGCCCGGCCTCGCATCGAGCGGGCGTTTGCGTGGCTCAAGACGATTGCTGGCCTGCGCAAGGTGAAGCTGCGCGGCCTCGCGACGGTGGACGCGCTCTTCGTCTTCGCCAGCGCTGCGTTCAACATCAAACGGCTCGTCTCGTTGCGCGCGGCGGCCGCATGAGACGCGACGCCGGCGTCACGATTCGCTCCGGTCCAGCGCGACGAACGGAACACTGACCGTCCTTGTTTCGAGGGATTGCCCACACACGCAACAGAGATCGAGCGCATGATTAGTCGTTTTTCAGCGACTTCCTAGGGATGTGGTGTCCTTCTGAATGAGTAGGGGCACACGGGTGGAACCCGCAGTCTAGAGCGGAAGAACTTAGGCCGCAGTGGCGGCTACGCAACCGGTCGAACGCGCCGGCACCGGGCGTGGACCGCTTGGTCGACCGCGTATGCCAGAACGCCTGCGGCTATGATCGGCAGGAACCGCCAGGTGAGCCTGTGACCCGCGTCATCATCGTCGCCGCGATACCAACCTCGGCACGCTGAACGCCGACCCGAGAGAACGGGAGATCCGGTTGAAGCGGTGGAGCACGCAGCTGCACCCGGTCCGCGGCGTCACAGCGTCGGAACTGTTCGCCGAGGCCGCGCGGCATGGGACCGGTTGGGATTACGTGCGCTGGACCGGCGCCCTGCGCGGTCGTGCGCTGCTGATCGTGACAGCGGACGATCAGAACCGCACGGATATGGACGCCCTAGCGGCGGCGTTGCGGAAGAACGGCTCCGCCGCGCTCCAGCACGCAGCCGTGGAGACCGACCACAGCTTCTCCGATCGCCGGATCGCGCTGCAGATGATCGTCCTCGCGTGGCTGGAGAGCCTGCCGAGCAACGCGAGAGGGGCGAAGAACTGAACGTGACGCTGGCGTCAGCGGATCAAGCCGAGCGTGGCGAGGCCGTGGCTTACGCAATTTTCAGCACGTCAGCGAAGTCGCTCCCCACCGACGTTCCCCGTTGCGGCAGGGGGAAGTGCCCTTGCGGGAATCGAACCCGTGGTCAGCGGTCCACTGATAGCTCCTGCCTTGTCGCCTACTGGCGAGCGATCCGCTTTGCGCCGTTCGGTCGCCACTGCGGCGTTTATCGTGACCTAACGTCTCGCGATGAGCCGCGGCGCCTACTACTGAACTGGCGTTGAGGGCTCAATCGCGGTGTTAGGCCGACCAATTCATCCGGGCCTTGGGCATGCCATGGTGCTCGTGCACTACCCACTATCGCGGGAACAGCTTGGCGGCCTCCTTTGACGTTAGCTTGACCACCGTGCTTGAGTGTCTGTCGCCGCGCGATCCCTCGGGGAAATGCGACCAATGCACGGAAGAGTACATGTTGGCGCCAGTCCCGCAGTGGTACACGGCGTAGGCCCAAGGGTCCCCCGTGTGAGAGAATTTCGCCGGGTGCTCGATAAGATAGAAGTCGAGTTCTCGCCGCACCTCGGTTGCAGGCTGGCCATCGGGGTTTATGAGCCACTGTACTGGGAAGACGCTCCGCACAGGTTTTCCGACAAGAGCCACGGGAAGCCACTGTTCATATTCGGACCTTGATGCGTCGCCAATTCGGATTTCGATGTGCTCGCGGCTGCGGTCTACGCTTCCCTCACGCCAGCGCCATGCTGCGGTGAGCGCTTCGCAGAATGACTTGAACGTCTCGCGCTCGCCTTCGGACAAGCCGCAGCCGTCCACACTATCCGCCACCACGCTCACGACCTCCACCGACACCGGACGTGCGGACTTCAAGCAGCTGGCGATTAGGGCCAAGCCAGCCAATTGGGAGTCTCTGAGACGATCCCCAGGCAACTTCACCTCAATGAAGCGATGCTCGCGGCCGGTGAAGAGCCACAAGTCCGGAGCGACTGCGTGTTTATCTCCAAGCAGGGACCGCAAGAGCTTCTCTCTTGACTGCACCTGTCTCAGGTTCAGGACGTACTTGTCGAGTGCGGCTCGGAACTGATCACGATACCCCAAAAGGGAGGACTCTGTCGCCGCACACCATGCTGGCGCGCTCAACCATTTGAACGAAGCGTACCACCCTGCTCGATGGGCAAACGCGGGATGCGCTGCCACAATAGCTTCCCCGAAGAAGCGCCGGTCGCCGCCCTTGCCCGACTCAAGCCGCGCTTTCCGACGACGCCTCGCCTTGTCAAAAAGGATCTGCTTGATGAATTCCGAAGCCCGTGACTGCTTCAGGACCTGATAACGGCCTGCCTGCCAGGCCCGGAGGTCAGCCGGACGGTATAGAACGGATTGGTGTTTTAGATCCATGGCTCTGTTCGGCCTAACGGCCGGCTTCAGCCGCGCCTGGCCGCATGAACGGCTGTACGTACACTTCCCATTGCCCGGTATCGTTGCCGCTGTACGCCAGCCATCGGCCGTCCGGCGAGACATGCGGTTCATCGACGTTGGATGACGACTCGATCACCGGGACGGGTGTGCGGTCTCCAATTGGAACCCGCGGGAATGGTCGACGCCCCACGCCATCTCCTCAGGCTGTTCGTACCGAAACAGCAACGTTTCGATTCGGGCTGAAAGAGCCGCATCCCGGGCAACTAGAGGCCCCATGTTTGCGCGGGCAGGATCATTCGGCACTACAGGAACCGCGAGCGAGTGCATACAAAAGCAAGGAGCCTAGCAGGGCTGGCCGGAACGTGACAAGGGCAGCGCTGTTGGAGGCCAGACACTCGGGTGAGGCTCTGTGCACGATGGTGGGCTTCGTGCGTGACGAAGTACGTGAGGAAGTGACCAACGTCCAGGGGCACGTTCTGCCAGCTGCGCGAGTGGGGGAAGGCGCAGGCGATTTGCGGCAAGCGGTCGGCCGGCTACCTGAAGTTCTCGATCATCCACAGGTCGCCTCGCATGCTGGCTAATGTGCTGTAAAGCATTGCGTTCCCGTCGGGCGACACCGAGAGACTCCAGCCGGCGTAGCCGGCGTATGCCTTGAGCGAGAAAACCGGCCGATCCTGATGATCGGACGTGCCGAGCAGATGCACCATGGGATCGGGCCCGGCACCGCACGGTATGTAGTAGATGCCTTTCGCGTGCACCGCGAATGCACCGGCCTGCACGCACGGGAGCACCTGGCGGACGGGCACTCCAGCGAGAGAGCGCTCGAGCAGCGGCGAATCCCCTTTCTTCGGCTGAAACAGGATCGATCGCCCGTCCGTCGATTCCAACGCGATTAGTCCCGAACCGCCGGTGATGATCGGCTCGGGAGCACCGCCCCGTGCAGGCACCCGCGCGATGCCTTGGCCATGGCCGCTCGAGTAGGTACACCCACTGACCGTCGCGCGACCAGAACGGGAGGTTCTGATCCTCAGGGCCGAACGTGAGCCGAGTCGTTGCTCCACCCTCGGCGTCGGCGACCCGGATGTGCGTGTGGCCGTCTGCTGACTGCGCATCGAAGGCAATGCGCTTACCATCCGGCGACCACTTCGGCGATGCGTCGTGGAGATTCGGTCCGTGCGTCAGCTGGCGTGGCGCAGACCCGTCCGCCTCCGCCACCCACACGGCGGTGCGGCCTGAGCGATCGGAGCTAAAGGCGATGCGACGCCCGTCTTCGGAGTAGGTCCCCTGCGCCTCGGTTGAAGACGACGAAATCAACGGGACCGGAGGCTGCCCGATCGCGATGCGAACAATCTCGTAATCGTCTTCTAGGCGCGAAAACGCCAGCCGGCCTCCCTGGGCCACCGCCACCTGTTCTCCGACGCTGCGGCCCGCAGATTCTATGCGTTCGGGGGAGCCGAGCCTGTCCGCGTCAAGCTTCCAGAGAAACAGAAACCCACCTTCGGGATCTCCGGCGAACATGAGCGATTTGCCATCAGGCCCCCAGACCGGGCCAGAGATCATCGGCATCGTGACCACGCGACGCGGCGGCGATGTCGTCGTCAGGTCCGGAGCGATGTCGGCCACGTTGAGGTCGCAGTCGAATCGCATGAGGTACTGCCGATCGGCACGCGACAAACGCGAGGCGGCGGCCGTCCGGGGACAGAGCGGGATCGACGTGCACCATCGGCGGTGCTGCCCGGGTAATGGCGCGTGGTGCTCGCCCCGCCAGAGGGACCGCGTACAAGCCTCGATCGGCGCGCGGATCATCTACGGGATCACGTCCGGCGATGATGGCGTTCCCGTCACCCGACCAGGCGATCGCGGCGTCAGCAGCCGGGAAATCCGAGAGCTTCGCCGCGGGACCTCCGACGGCGGAGACCAGCATGATGCGGCGCCTGCCGAGCTGATCCTGCCTGCGGACGAATGCGATCTGACGCCCATCAGGCGAGAACCGAGCGTTTACATCGAAACCCGCCCCCGTCGTCAGCTGTCGCACCTCGGTGGAGCCGACCACCATCTGCCATAGCCCGCTGTGCTCAGTTTGCGGGCCACACCATCGAGAAGGGCATCCCTTTGACAGCCGGGAGTACACGACCTGGGTCCCGTCCGGCGTGAACGCCGGGTGGAACTCGACGCCGGTCTGCGTGGTCAGTTGAACGACACGTGCGCCTGCCGGCGCGGCCGTTCCTTTCGATCCTGCCCGAAACCGGACGCCAATGAGCAGTAAAGCTCCCACAGCCGCGAGAAGGATCATCAGGCCGATGTTGCGATAGCGCTGCCGTACACGCGGGGCGGGAGCGTCAACGACCCATGGCTTGACGACCCCCACGAACCGGTACCCCTTGGTGGGCACGGTTTGAATCAGCGTCTCCCCTTCAGCGCCATCGTCCAGCGCCTTGCGCAGCGCAGAAATCTGGAACGCGAGGTTGGCCTCCTCGACGATCGTGTCCGGCCAGAGCGCGGACATGAGGGTGGACTTCTCGACCAGCCGGCCATGATGCTCGACGAGGTAGATCAGCAGGTCGAACGCCTTCGGGGTGAGAGACACCGGCTGCCCGCCGCGGAGCAGTAATCGCTCCGCCGGGTCCAGCCGGAAGGCTCCGAACTGGTAGGAGGGCGTCCCGCCTGACGTCATCCGACCTTCCCGCCATCGGGCCTCGTGGAGCGGCCATCCGCTCGAATGCTCGATTTCTGGCGCATTTTCCCTCTTAGAACGCTCTCAAACGCTTCTAAGAAAAGTCCGTCGCGTTTCTCCGACGCCTCCAAAGACTTTCTCGCCGATGCCGCCCTAATTGATCGAGCCGCGGCTCCATGCCGCCCCGAACCCGGAGGTGGTCGATGGGGCAGCGGCTTGCGGCATTGTTTGTGGCGTCGGCGGTGGTAGGACTTTCGATGCCTGCGTGGGCGAGAACACAATCAGATGGAGAACGAACGAGCCAGAAGGTCCTGGCGATCTTCGAAGGCCATGGCGACGAAACGATCGACGCGTTCCTCATGCGTCTCCGGCCCGCTCCGCTCGACGAGGACTCGCGAGCAAAAGTTATCGCCAGCCTCCCGAAGGACGGCGAGGTGCGCCCGTCACGGAAAGACGGCGAGAAACTATCAGCAGCTCAACAGGTTCTGGATTATAGCCGGGCCAGGAGCGTCACGATCAAGGTTATCGACGTTGACTCCGCATTCGTGGGCCTCTATCACCGAGTGGTAGTGCTCGTTTCGGCGAGGGCCCTGGCGCTCCTCAGCGCAGACGAACTCGCCGCGCTGACGGCTCACGAGATGGGGCATGATGCCGACTGGGACGCGTACTGGACGGCGATCCAACGCCAGGACGACGAGCGGATGCGCGAGCTGGAGCTCAAGGCAGACGGGATCGCGGTGCTGACCCTGCAACATCTGGGGATCAGTTCAGAGCGGTTGACGTCGGCGGTCCGGACAACGATTCGCTACAACGACTGGCAGGGTCGCTCGGCGGGCGTCCTCCCGCAAACCGGCGGCAACTTCGGCATGGCCGATCGCTATGTCTGGCTGCCTCACCGGCTCGCATTCATCCGCGCGGTGGCGCAACTCCCGTGGGCAGACTGGCCGACACCCGTGATGGCCGGGACGGTCTCGAAGGGAGAGCCGTAGACCGGCGCAGTACGCGCCCGCCACCTGAAATTCTCGATCATTACCGCACGAACTGGCTGACCGTGCGCGTCGACTTAACGTTAATTGTGAATCACGAGTCGCGATGTCTGATAGGTTCGTGTTCACGAAGCGCCCGCGTGCATGTGCCCTGATCGCGACGGTGCGGTGCAAGCGGGTGTCGCGCGCTTTGTAGACCTCGCCCATCCCGCCGGCGCCGGCGAGGATCTCGTAGGGGCCGAGCGTCGCACCCGCGGTGAGCGGCATCAGGTGGCCACGTTGTCGCGCTTCCAAATATCGCCGGCCGTGCGTGTCACGCGCCCCCGCTCCGAGCGGGCGAACGCGTTGGCCGGTATCTAGCCGAGAACCGGGTGGCCCCTAGGGACATGGGAGTGCGACGGATTATACCGCCGGATTTGCCACAGGCGGTCGCCGCGCTGCACAGAGGATGGACAGCGTCGCGGTCCACGACAAGCAGTGAACAGCACGTACGATTCAACCGGGTGCAACCTCGCACCCCGTCAGCCCCTCTAGCCGGCTGCCCACCGCCGACCAGGTGCTTGTTCCCTCGCGTGGCGCATTACTCCACGCTAGTCGCGCAGTGTTGACCTATCGGGGCGCCGCAGGCTGTCGGATTGAGGCAGCCATTTATGAGATAGCTTCTAGTCTCGCTCAGTGGAACATCGGGGTCGCTTCTGCTAACCGGAGGGTTGCTGGTTCGAATCCAGCCTGAGCCAATCCTCCTGTAGTGATTCAGTTTGAAAAAGGTCACCTATTGCTTGGGGCGGAAGGTCGCGGTATCTCTCCGCCAGGCGGGGTAATCACACCAAGTTTAGCCAGCACGCCGATCCAGTCTGCGTTCGCATAGTGCAACACAATCTTATCGTCAACAATCTGGTCCATGAGCAGAACACTCCACGTCAGTTGCTGGTTCGTAGGCGCGACGCCGAACAGGGTTCCAAGATGAGTGCCGCGAAGTGTGGCTCGCGTCGCGACGGTGTCGCCTTCCGCAACTTGATGCTCGATAGTCGTCCTAAGATCAGGAAACGCGGCGCGGATGATTGGCTGTCGCACTACCGTTGCATACAGTCCCGGATGCCCTTTCAGTGCATCGAAGTTCTGTTGGTCAAGAGCTTCCAAAAAGCGACGGACGATCGCCTTGTTTTCTTCCATCGACATTGGCTGTCTCCAAAAGTTAGCCCAACAATGATCTGCGACGCGACCGCAACTCTCCAGGAAAATGCTTGTTGATATGACGCTACGGGGCGAGATGCGCGGTCTGGACGCGCAAGAATCATGGTGGCCGCGCGAGCGCCCACCGCCGCGAAGAATAGTGCTGCACACAGGACCAGCAGAAACGAACGAACAGTTGCTTTATAGGAGTATCAGGAGTCGGTCTTGGGAATTGGTACGCGTTGATGTAGTCATCACTCAGGGTAGCCGCGTCTCCGTCCGCGCAATCGGCCGGGGCCTCCTTAGTCATCGTCCTCGGTCTCATCGATTCCGAATAACTCGCGCAGCTTGACAGCCTGTTCGGCCGCAAGTTCAGCGATAGCTCGAATCTCCTCAGGCGCAATCCAGCGCCTGTTATGCTTCAACACGCCACGGGCTTGGACGGTGTACGTCATCGGCGAGCCGTAGCTGCCAGTTATCCAACGCCCGTGGATAACCTCGTTCCGGCGCCCAGACAATCCTCCCTCGATTACCCTGCGGATCGCCTTTAACGCGACGAGCCGATTGTCTGGCTCATCTTGATTCACGGCGAGGCTGAGCACGGTCTCCAGAATGTCAAGCCGGCTCTTTAGGGTGAGGTGCGCTGTGATCGCTTTGCCGACGTCCTCATTCCAGATGTCAGCATTGGTCCAGATCGCTGCGTCGATAACGCTCTCGAGGTACGACCACTCGGCTGCGACCATGCCGATAGCCTCGAGCTGCTCACTGGTTACTGGGAGCCCGAACGTGTAATTCGTCATGGTCGCACCGGGTCCAGCCGCCGCACGACCAGCGACCGCCTCATGCCGCGGCCCAGCCCTTCGCCTCGAGTTCGCACCGCTTCTCTTCGGCCGCCGCCTCGAGCTCCGATGCCAGTCGGTACACGCGACCGTCCCGTAAATCGCCATCGAGCAACAACCGCAGCTCCACGCCGATGCCGACAACCCCGCGCACCTTCGCCTCGGCGACGTGGCGGCCCTTCGCGAGCCGCCAAAGCTGTAGCTCGGTAACAGGCGCGCTCGCCTCCGCTCGTCCTCGGCGCACCTGGTCCCACCATTCACTGTTCGTCATAGGGGCGCACCTCGCAGCCACTCCAGGGCGTTGCCGAGATCCGTGAACGACCAGGGCTCCGAACTGCGTGCCATGGTCGGTGCGATGTTCCTCACGAGGCTAAACGTCTCTCCATCGTCCTGTCGCACCACGACCGCCCAGCGACAGTGGCCGAGCAGTTCCGCGTACTGGTGTGTGAGCGCCATGACGGCCGCTAGGGTACTCCGGCGTCGGCGTCACTGCGGCACGTCGGTCATAGAGAATGCCCATACCGGGCCGAAAGCGCGGATCGATCAGAACACGTTGCAGTGTCGCTTCAAACGCGGCAGGCGTCGGTGCGAAGGGCACAATGATCCGCACCAGGTCTCTCTCGATCGTGTACGCGAATGCCCCCATCGGGCGCCGCCATTCCACATCGTCCATCGCGTGTGTCCCCCTCAACTCCGTCGCGCGCGTCAGCCTGTGCACCCCCGCGCCTCGAGCTCGGCACGCTTCACGCTCGCCATCTGCTCGAGCTCGTCCCAGCCTTTGAAGGCCTGGCTCGCCCGAAGATCCCCATTCCACTCGAAGCGCAGCTCCAGGCCGATGCCGGCGATGGCGCGCGCGCCTCCGCGGTGTGAATCGCCCTTCATCAGTTTCCAGAGCGGCTCGCCGAGCGTCACCGGCTCGGGGCGCTGTGGAGGCGGGACGTATCCAGAAGAAAACCAGTCGTCAGTCAATTTCGGGACCAGCTTCGCAATTGTAACGGTGCGAGATGTTGAACGCTGCTGCACGCCGCCGGTGGGACCGGCATCCTGGGCGTTTGTGCCCATCGCGTCTGGGATGACATCAGCGAGTCATCGCACTTGATCGTCAGGGTGCCATGCCAGGTGCCATGCCGGCGCCGGCAAAACGCCTCCGGAATGGGTGCCATGCCAGGTGCCATGCCGAAAATGACGGGTAATGACGGAATGGGAGATGGTGAGATGCCGAAGGAATTCGCGGAATCTCGAAGAATCTGGCGCGCCCGGCAGGGCTCGAACCTGCGACCCTCGGCTTAGAAGCTCAGTGATCGCGGGACCTTTATCCAAGTGAGCTACGGGCGCTCGCGACAATGCGTCCGGAATCCGTTCAAGAGTAAACACTTGGCGACTACCCAGGACCAACCGTATCTGTCGCAGTCCATTCCAAAGGCCGTCTGCGCCAGCCGCCGGTCTATTGGTTCGAGTCCCTGTCACCTAGCCAACTCATCAATACAGCCTGTACGGCCATTACATCTTTACCGGTAGCTTCATCATGCTTCTGAGAGCGGGCCAGCGTTGACTGGATGTCAGACGCTTTTCGACCGCCGACATCTCGGTGCCTGATCCGCAAGGCTCGCAGCACGAGGGCGTCGCCGCCCCGCTCGCCTGCGGGACGTTGGGATAAATACCAAACACCGTGCGCTTTGATACATCGCTGGGCCGCGTGAGGAGTAAAAGGGGATCGGGAAGCGAGGCTGTTTCGTTGCTTTGCAGTCGTGATCGTTCAATCAGGCAACCTCGGCGTGTTGCTACCCTGTGGTACGGCGCCCTGCGGCTAATGACACCGTACGTCCTCGCGCATCGCCCGCGCTTACCATGCAGGACCTGCGCTGCACGCCCGCAGAGCAAAGACCAAGAGCACAGTGAGGACGACCGAAACGACGAGAGAGCCGAGGCAGCCGAGACGATTGGAGAAGAGGAAAAACATATGGGTCCACTTTCAGGATGGCCGCTGCTCTCGCTGGTCAGTCGAGATTAGCTGGCGGATGAATGCGACAGAACGTCGCTTTCCGCGCGCTGGGCGATGCGCCGCAGCAGTCCACGAAAGATCAGCGCGTGGACAGGATAGATCGCGTACCAGTAGGCGGAACCCAGCAGGCCTCGCGGGTCGAAGGTCGCGGTCTGACGGATCAACGATCGGCCACCGTCGAGCGGCGTCACCTCGAAGTCCAGCCAACCACGGCCCGGCAGCTTCAAGTCCGCAGACAGGCGCAGCCGCCGATCGGGCTCGTAGGCCTCGACTGTCCACGAATCGATCACGTCTCCCACTGCGCAGCAGTCAGCGTCGCGGCGCCCGCGGTGCATGCCGACGCCTCCGAGTCGTCGGTCCACCCACCCGCGTGCCTTCCAGAGTAGGTTGCCGAAGTACCAACCAGTGGCACCGCCGAGGCGCCGAACGGGTTCGAACGCCCGGACCGGCGGCACGCTGACGACAATCGTTCGGGTGTCTATCTTCCAGCGCGCCTCCGCGCCCTCGTCGATCGCTTTCACGAAGGACGTCCGCAGTGTCATCGGTTCGATCTCAAACGCCTTTCGGGCCTCAGCCGACCGGACGACGGTGGCGTTCTTCAGTCCATCCACGAGGGCGCGACCGACACGCGCTTGCGCGGGCGTGACGAGTGCAAGCCAGAGGCCGGACAGATGTGGCGTCAAAACCGGCACGGGCAGCAGGAGGCGACGCAACCCCCGAAGCCGTGCATATTCCTGCATCATGTCACCGTAGGACACCACGTCCGGCCCGCCAATTTCGAAGACTCTTCCACGGCCTTCGGGCAGATCCAGTGCTGCCACTAGATACGCGAGCACGTCATCGACGGCGATGGGCTGCGTGAGGGTCGCGACCCACCGCGGACAGACCATCACCGGCAGCCGTTCGACGAGCGCCTGAATCATCTGGAACGACAAGCTGCCGGCGCCGATGACGACCGATGCGCGAAACTCGATGACGGGAACGCCACCCGCCCTGAGCGCGTCGCCCGTCTCGGCCCGGCTCCGCAGATGGGCCGAGAGAGAACTGGTGTTGTCGGCCAGTCCGCCAAGATAGACGATGCGTCGGAGCCCGGCCCTCGCGGCCGCGCGTCCGAAGTTATACGCGGCGCGACGGTCGAGGTCCTCGAAGTGCGACCCGGCTGCCATCGAATGCACCAGATAGTAGGCACAACGCACACCGGCCAGCGCGCCGTCGAGCGACGCCTCGTCAAGGCAATCACCAGCGACAACTTCAGTGGTCAGCTTGATTGGCACAACCTTCTCTGGTTGCCTGGCCAGGCAACGAACGGGGTGGCCGCTGTCTTCAAAGGACCGAAGAAGGCGGCCGCCGATGTATCCCGTAGCGCCAGTGAGCAAAATGCTCACGTCCATTGCTCTCCAGCCGACGCGTCTGTCGGCAAAACGACCGCGTCGATCACTGCATGACAGCGTTGCTCGCGGTATATCGGTTTTCAGCGTCGGTGCGAAGATCGGCAGTGGCGTGATCGATGTACATACGTGCCCACTCCTTGCCTTCAACCGGTTCGAATTTCCAGCCCTCTCTTATGAGCGTGTTGTCGGCCGGCGCAAGCCTGATGCGCTCACATATGGACCGCGAGGCCGCACGAGGAAGCCGACACTCCTGATCGGAGCCAGGCCATGCGCGTGCTGCGAGCGATCGGATTGGAGCGGTCGTGCGAGCGCAGGATCGGGAGGTATCCGAGCGCGGGCATTCCGCGGCCGGCGCCGGCACTTTCTGCTCGTCGGGGCCGGGAGCGGATCAAGCACGTGGTGCTCGACGTCAGGCTCTGAGCATCTTGCCTTTACCGACGTGCGGGCTTTGTCGCCCTCTTCGATGCGGCCCGTGGTGCTTCGCCACCATTCTCCGATGGGTGGTTGGCACCGGCGGCCTCTTGGTTGATGCCGTCGTCAGCGAGGCGTGACAGTTTTTCGTCCGCGGCTTTTTCCTCGTCGAGCGTTTGCTGAAGAAGGCGTGCGGCCTGCGTGTGCCCCATCGTGCGGGCCCACGCGATCAGTGTCCCGTACGCTGCCATCTCGTAATGTTCCGCCCGCTGACCCGATGCGATGAGGCACGCATCCATCGTTGCATCGTCGAAGCTCTCCTCCATCACCGACTTGCCTTCCTCGATGATGCCGGCGATGCCATCGCAGTGCTTTCCTCGTCACTTTCTCGTCCAAACTCGCGAACACCTGTTCGAGCCGGTCCACTTGGACCTTCGTCTCCTCGAGATGCGCTTCAAAGGCGGCGCGTAACTCGTCCGCACTGGCAGCTTTCGCCATCTTCGGAAGGGCCTTCAAAAGTTGCTTTTCCGCGTCGTATGCGTCGCGCAGTTCGTCAAGGAAAGCGTCGTGTAGAGTTCCAGATTCAGCCATTATCGTTGCCTCTCCCTCCGTGTTTTTCTAGACCATCCCGTCGCCACGATGTCGACACGAGCGGGGGCGTCCCCCGCTCGTGTTGTGATCGAACTCGAACGTGCACCTCTACCTGCCGCACGCGACATGGCCGACGACATACCAAATCACGATGAGACCAAAAGGCACACCAAGCAGCCAAGCGGCGATGTAACGCATTCAAGAAGCCTTTTCTGTTTGTGTCCCTGCACTGACTCGAGCGTCAGAACTTCCAGGGACCGTCGGCCGGCGCGGTGTAGGCGACCACGCGCTCTTCACCTGCCGACGCGATGTCTTCGCCTCCGGCTCGCTTCAGGATGTCCTTGGCGCGACCGATCTCGTCGGAGGTGTCGCAGTGCACGGATACCAAAACCCCGCCATCCTTGATCCGACCTTCGTACCGCTTAGCTTCGTACTCGGGAATCCCCATCCCGACCAGCGCACCAATGATCCCGCCGACGGCGCCGCCCACACCGAGACCGGCGAGCGCGCCCATGATGGGGCCCGCCGCGATGAGCGGGCCGACGCCGGGAATGGCCAGCGCGCCAATGCCGGCGAGCAGGCCCAGCGTTCCACCAATCGTTCCACCGGCGGCCACTCCCGTCGCGGTCCCTTCGGGCGCTTTCGTCTGCTTCTCGTGCGCGAAGCCTTTCGAGGCATCGTGGTCGGCCATGAGCACCGACACGTCCTCGTTCGTAAAGCCTTCCTCCACCAGCGCGTCTACGGCGCGCTCAGCTTGCGGCACGCCCGAAAAAATCGCAAAAACAGCCGTCTTCTTGTCTTCCATGTCAGACTCCTTCGTGTATTGAACGATAGGGGGCCGCGTCAACGACCACCGCATTGTCAGAAATTGAGAGATTGGTTGTAGATACTCAGTGGGCAGGGGCGACGCTGATCTGGTTGGTCACATGGCCGGCGCCAGCCACTTCGATGGCTTTCGTCTCGACCGCGTGTCTCTCGTCCTTCGACCGCACCGGGCCCTTGAGGGTGACCTGCCCGTCCCGGACGATCACTTTCACGTTGTGCGCGTAGGTAGACAAGCCCTTGTCATTCATGAGCGACTGCCTGATCTTCTGTGCCATTTCACGATCAGATGCGTTCTCCTTCTGCTGATCGGCAGTCACGGCGCCCTTCGCTCGGTCCCGTGCGTTGGCCGTCGTGTTGTCTGCGGGAGTTTGCGCGACCGAGGGAATTGCCATCACCGTCCAGACGCCGGCGAGAAGAACCACTCGAAAAACCTGTTTCACGTACCTGCCATTCATCTTGCTGACCTCATTCGAGGCGCGCTCTTCGGCAACCGTCCGATGGCGCACCACGTTCCGCACATGCAGGCTGCAACAACGCTGCCGAGCAGCAACCCTGCGCAGCACTGCGCCTTTACTGACTCCGATCGACGAGTCACTGTGCGGCCGGGCTGGCTCTCAGATGTTGGGATACTGGACAGGTGTACAGGAATCGGTGCTCGATGGGCCGGCCAGTCCAATCCCTGACGCTTCGCAGGCGACGTTCATGCGCAACGTTAGGGATGCGACGCCTGTGGCACATGATGTAGGCATCAAAGTCGAGAACACGGCTTTGGGGGAGGCATGAATGGCGTTGAGCGATTTCATCCGATTGCACACCGACGAGATCATCAACGCCTTCGAGGCGTTCGCGAGAACGATGATGCCCCCCGGCGCCCACATGGTCCCATCGGAGCTTCGCGACCATGCGCACGAGATGCTCAGGGCGCTCATCGCGGACATGGATGACAGCCAAAGCCGTCGTGAACAGTCCAAGAAATCGATGGGCATGGGCTCTGCGCACGCCATGGAAGCATCGGGTCATCTACACGCCGACGCTCGCATTCGACACGGCTTCAAACCCGCGCAGCTGCTCGCCGAGTTTCGGGCGCTACGTGCATCTGTCCTGCGCCTTTACGAAGAAAGCGGTGCGACGGATCTCGCCGATGTGCGGCGCTTCAATGAGGCGATAGATGAGGCGCTGACAGAGTCGATGACGCGCTATACCGCCATGACGGACCGCTACAGGGATCAGTTCATTGGAATTCTGGGTCATGATCTGAGGAATCCCCTCAACGCGATCGCGTCGGGGGCCACCCTGCTAACCATAAGGGCCGACGCCGACTCCACAACGGCGAACGTGGCCTCCGGAATGTTGCGGAGTGCGCACCGCATGGGGCGTCTGATCAATGACCTGCTGGACCTGACGCAGGCTCGTCTTGGCGGCGAGATCCCTGTGAAGCGCGAGCCGACCGAATTGGGGCAGCTGTGTCAGGAAGTGGCGCTCGAAGCTCAGGCCGCCCACCCGGGCGGCGTCGTCGAGTTCACATCGAGCGGCGATCTTTGCGGTGAATGGGACCGCGACCGGCTTGCTCAAATGTTGTCCAATCTCGTGGGGAACGCCATTCAGCACGGCGTCGGGAGTGCCGTCACGTTGGAGGCGCACGGCTTGACCGAAGATGTCGTGCTGACGGTCCACAACGGCGGCGTGCCGATCCCTCCGGACCTTCAGCACGCGATCTTTGAGCCGCTCGTGCGGCACACCGCCGGCCTGAGCGGAGATACGAATAGCATTGGACTTGGCTTGTTTATCGCGCGAGCCATCGTCACGGGGCACGAAGGCAAGATCTCGGTGACTTCTTCAGAAGCCGACGGCACGACGCTCACGGTGCGCCTACCTCGAACGGCATCACGGCCTGCTACTTAGTCCTACTGTCAACAGCGTAACCCTTGTCGGGCGGCGCCAATGTCGGCCAGAAGTTTGGCGACGTCCACTGGCTTCACCACGTGGGCGTCAAAGCCCGCGTCGTCTGATCGGTGGCGGTCCTCGTCTTTACCCCATCCCGTGAGGGCCACCAACTTCGGCCGTGCGCTGCCACCGAGCGCGCCGACCAAAAAGTTGACGTGATCGTTCTCGTGTCGTTGGATGTCAATGAGGTTCGAGCGTGTTTCCTTGCCCCCGCTCCGTGCTTCGCCCCTTCTCGCGCATCGACCGTAGTATCGTCTCTCATCAGTGCACTCCTCCGGCGATGTCAGTTCGCGAAGCGATTCTGGGGAGCCGCTAACCGTTCTTACGGCTCGCGACGGCGTCCGGATGTGGTGCTGGAGCGTGCGCGGTGTTGAACCGCACGGCCCAGCGCGCGCGGACGCGGCGCTGGCCGATGACACTTCAGTAGCGGTCCGGATTGCAGCGCCGAAAGCGGGGACTCGTGAGGCAACGCGTAGTGGTCAACGATCGGATGCAGACCGGTTACAGCTACTATCGGACCGAGCCTATCGGTCGAAATTTCGCTCCACAGTTTCGCCCGCAGCTGACGCCGAAGCAGATGCTCGAGCTCGGCGTGTTCGGCGGCAAATACATGACGGATTGCCGCGACGAATTCCCCGCTGCCTGGTTTGTGCGCGCGAAGCTCGCGGACGCACGCCGCGATCCGCGGCTCAACTACTTTGACGTCAACGCCTCGCAGTCGCTCGCCGTGTGGCGGCGGAACGGCTGGATTCACCTGCAGGATCCACGCGGCTGGTTCCAATGGTATTGCCGCTACTACATGGGTCGCCGGACTGCCGACGACCGGCGTCAAGTCCGGCGGTGGCGGGCGATCGCCCGCCATGTCGCGGCCATCCGGAAGCACTGCGAGCCTGGTGATTGCGAGTGCCGCAGGCGACAGCGCCAGGCCGTGCTCCATTGGGCATACGACAGCCGAAAGCTGTAGCTCGCGGCGACGGGCGGCAAGCGGTTACCCGCGATAAGCGCCGCGGTGTTGCTCTAACGCGGGGCTGGCCGGCCTTCTAGTTCGAGAACACGCTGCCACAGCACTGGCGACGGCGTGCGCTTCCGTGATTCCCACTGATACACGACGGCTTTGCCAGCGGCGCCTATGCGTCGCGCCAAGGCGCCTTGGGTGAGGCCTCTCCGGCGCCGTATGTCTCGTAACCGCTTGTCATAGTCGTCAGGTACGGTCGGCAGGGGAGCGGGGCATATCTCCTGCCCACTGAAGCAGCGGTAGTACCGGACGATGAACTGCTCGCCGGCGTCCCGCGAGGCGAAACGCATCGGGCGACCGAATACCGACCGCGCGCTGAACTGCGTCTTCAGCCGTCCTGTGCGCGCCGCCGCCTGCAGCGTGCGGATGTGCACGCCGAGTTCTCTGGCCAGTCTCGCCAGTGGCAAGAGTTCGTGCCGCCTCGCCTCTGCGGCGAGCGTGTCGCGAGTCCGAGTGACGACGTGCGCAGGCGGACGTCGCAAGCCACTGTCCCACATCCGCAACGTGTTGACCGGGATGTCAAGCAAGTCGGCCAGCTGTCGTTGCGACAAATCTGCCGCGCGGCGCAGCTCACGCAGCTCGTTCACGTCCACACCGTGCCACTCACGGCTCCACGACGTAAAGCGACCTCCGGAATACCAGGCCGGTGATCACCGACATTTTTAATGGGTCTCCGCGGAGGGCAGAAGATGTGTCCCGCAATATTACTCAGGAAATGCGTCGGTCACGCAATTCGCGCGGTTCTGGCGCGAACTCGCCAGACTGATCACTTTGTTCGATGAACATTCGCCCACGAATTTAATTGCGGGCGAAATCGTCGAATTCTTTAGGAATTGGCGCGCCCGGCAGGACTCGAACCTGCGACCCTCGGCTTAGAAGGCCCTGCGTCCATGGCCTCAAAACAGGCCTAAATCCGGAGATTTCTCAACGCCCGTTTGGTTATATCAGGCGGTTATATCCAGGCCTCGCCGGGCCAGCCTTCGCGATCGAATATTGGCCACAATTGGTGCGAACTTGCGATGTTCGGAGCCGCGGCTGATAACCGAATGATGCTGACGCCTCAAGCACACCCAGTATTGCTGTGAAGAATCCAGCGATCGAATCATCACGATCGTGCGACGACGTCCGACTGCGCGCTCGGGGCCACACCGTCCACTCTCCTGTTGCTTTGCCTGCGCCTCCACTGCATCTTGCATGACGGACCGCAGAATCGTCTGGCCCGGTTGATCCGCCTCTCGTCGATCCAACAGCCGGCGAGGATCGGCGTGTGGCAGTTCTCGCAGAGGTGACAGCCACGCGCGAGTGCGCGGAGAATTTCGCGGAACGTCACGATGGCGTCGTTTGAACGGCGTGCGCGCCTAATCTTCCGCTCCGCCCATCGCAGGTTGTGCCCCCAGTCGGACGCGTCACAGACGGCGTCCGAAGCATCGGGCTGCGTCGAGAGTCGTATCGCCAGCGCGTAGAGCAGTTCCCTCATGGGGCTGGTCGGTAGCGGCCAGTAGGCGTGCCCGCTCGCGCCGTCACTCGCGGCAAGTGCGCCCTCGTATTGCTCGCCCTCGGTGATAAGTTCACGCTGTGTCGTCCGACGCGTGCCCAGTTGCCGTATGCGCTGCTGCCAGACCTCCCGCTGCCGCTGCCCACGAATCTGCACGACCAGCACCTCGGTGTGCTCGACCAGGCGATCGGTCAGCTGACAGTCGGAATGCCACTTGTGGATCGCGTGGAGGAACGCGCGCTGCGCACGCTGATGAGAACAGCCGACGCGACGACCAAGCTCCCGCCAAGAACGCCCGCCCTCCCCGAGGCTGAACGCGGCGGTCAACACCGCCGCGTCCATGGAGGTGAGGATCCCCATGAGGGCCGCCTCGGCCATCTGACCGGACCAGTCAGGGCTCTCCGCGATACCGGTGCCCTCGACCGGATCGCCCACGGCCCCTCCGACGATCTGGTCGAAGGCCGGGTCCAGCGCTCCGTCCCTGTCCTCGTTGAGCGGCAACCGCCGGGCCACGAGCGGACCGGATCCGGCTTTCCACCACGCGGGAAGCCTGAGGCACAGGGCGCACGGCGCGGACCGATGCGCGTTGGGCCGACGTCGCCGAATTCCTGACGGATTCGTTACCACAATCTAGGCCAGCCCCGGCCAACCGTCCTCCAGATAGAGCGTCCCGTGCCAAGACGGTGCGGGACTGCCCTGGAGGAGGTGTGTATGGCTCGTCGCTCACCGTCACATTGCGTGAAAGTTCGTCGAGGGCGTGTGCCTCGACTGACAGATCTCATCTTGGACGATCGTAACGCGAATCGGGGCACGTCGCGTGGCCAGCAACTGCTCGGCGAATCGCTGAAAACAAACGGGGCCGGCCGCTCGGTGCTGACCGATCGGGACGGCCGGGTCATCGCGGGTAATAAAACCGTGGCTCAGGCGAAAGCCTTGGGCTTGCCGATCCAGATCGTGCCCAGTGACGGCCGGACCCTCATCGTCGTGCAGCGAGACGACCTCGACCTGCACGCGGATCCCCGTGCCCGTGCTTTGGCGATTGCGGACAACCGGATCGCCGAGCTTGATCTGGACTGGGACCCGGACGTCCTCGCGCAGTTTCGCACCGAGGGGCTGGATCTCGCCGCGTTCTGGACCGACCAGGAATGGGCGCAGCTCGTCGTGCCGACCGGGCCGGTGGACCCGGCCGAGGACCACGTGCTGGCGCCGGGCCCGACGGCCATCACGCGTGGTGACCTCTTCACGCTCGACCGCCATCGGCTGCTCTGCGGCGACGCGACCGATCCCGGCGATGTCGCGGGCCTGCTGGGCGACGTCGTGCCGGCCGTCATGACCACCGACCCGCCGTACGGCGTCGAGTACGACCCGAGCTGGCGGCACCGCGCGTATCCTCAGCAACGGACGGCGGTCGGCCCGGTGCCGCACGACACGACCGCCGCGTGGCCGGCGGCGTTCCAGCTCTTTCCGGGCTCGGTCGTGTACGCGTGGCACGCGGCGCGCGCCACGGCGACCGTGGCGACGACCCTGGAGACGACGGGCTTCGTGCTGCGCGCGCAGGTCATCTGGGTCAAGCAGCACTTCGCCTTGAGCCGGGGCGACTACCACTGGCAGCACGAACCATGCTGGTACGCCGTGCGGAAGGGGGCGACCTCGCAGTGGCAGGGCGACCGCACTCAGTCGACAGTGTGGGCGGTGCCCAACTTGAACGCCATGGGGGGCGCGCGGACCGCCGACAACGCGCCCACCGGGCACAGTACCGCAGAAGCCGGTCCGCCTGTTTGAGATCCCGATCCTGAATCACACGAAGGCCGGTGACGCGGTCTACGACCCGTTTGTGGGCAGCGGCACGACACTCATCGCGGCTGAGAAGACGAACCGCGTGGCGTACGTGATGGACATCGACCCGCAGTACGTGCAGGTCGCGCTGACGCGTTGGGAACAGTTCACCGGCCGTCGCGCGCAACGCGTGGGCCGGCCGATGTCACGGAGGCGGTCGTGACGGGCCGGCCGCGCCGTCGGGGTCGCGGTGGCAAGGGTGGCCAAGAGCCCCGGGCCCGCGTACGGCTTCGCGAAGTCCAGGTGCTGGAGCAGCTGCTCGAAGGGCGGACCCAGCACCAGATCGCGGAGGCCCTCGGCATCAGTCAGCCAGCGGTCTCGAAGATCGTTCGTCGCGTGGAGGAACGACTCCTGGAGGATCTCGCGTACCAGGTGGACCGTCAGCGTGCCCGACACACCCTGCGCCTCGAGTTCATCTACCAGCAAGCCATCCACGCCTGGCAACACAGCAAGGAGGAGCTCCTCCGTCGGCGGCAGCGGAAAACCGATGGGGGCAGCGGTGATGGCACCACTGTGGCCGAACTCATGTCTGAGAATCGCTTCGGAGATCCGCGCTACCTCGACGAGGCCCGGAAGGCCCTGGCCGATAGCCGCAAGCTGTGGGGGATGGATGCGCCGGAGCGCATGGCGATCGAGGCCTCCACGCCGTTTGCGTCGATGACGGACGAGGCGCTGGAAGCGGCCATCGCACGGCAGACCCGCCTCCTTCAACGGACCGAGGCCCCCGTCGTGACTCCCGTGCCCTCCACCAACCAACCGTCGGAGGTCAGTGATGACGACCGGTGATCAGCGCCAACGCGCTGCGATGCAAGCCGAGCTCCTCGCGCGCAAGGCCATGGGGTCGCTGCGTCTCTTCGTGGAGGTGGCCTGGCCGATTCTGGAGCCCGCCACGCCCTTTCTGCCCAATTGGCACATCGACTATGTGTGCGAGTACCTCGAAGCGGTGACCGCGGGCGACGTGCGCCGATTGGTCATCAACATGCCACCCCGGTACGGGAAGTCGCTGCTCGTGTCGGTGCTCTGGCCGTGCTGGGAATGGGCACAGCGACCGAGTACGCGGTGGCTCTTCGTCAGTTACGCGGAGTCTCTCGCTGGTCGTCTCTCGCTCGATCGCCGCCGCCTGCTGACGAGCGAGTGGTACCAGCAGGTACCTGGGGCCACCAGGTGCGCCTCACCCGGGATCAGAACGCCAAGCGGGAGTTTCATACCACGCGCCGCGGGGTGATGCTCGCCACCTCCGTGGGCGGCAGCGTGACCGGGAAGGGCGGCGGCCGGATCGTCATCGACGATCCGCACAACCCGATGCAAGCCGAGAGTGACCTGCAGCGGGCGCATGCGATTGACTTCTATACCCAGACGCTCTCGACGCGGCTCGACAACCCCCGCCGCGATGCCATCGTGCTCGTCATGCAACGTCTCCATGTGCTCGACCTCTCGGCCGAGTGTTTGGAACACGGCTTCGAGCACCTGTGCTTGCCCGCGCGGGCGCCCACGCGCATGACCGTGCGGTTCCCGCGATCCGAACGGGAGGTCGTCCGCGAGGCCGACACGCCGCTGTGGCTTGAGCGAGAGGGGCTGCCGCAATTGGACCGGCAGCGTGAGGTCCTGGGCAGCCGAGGGTTCTCCGCCCAGTATCAACAGCAGCCGGTCCCGACCACCGCTGATTTCTTTCGGCGGGACTGGTGGCGATTCTTTGACCAACCTCCCGCTCGGTGTGACGAGGTCCTGCAGTCGTGGGACCTGACCTTCACCGACAGCGCCGGGAGTGATTGGGTAGTCGGCCTCGTCGCCTGCCGCGTCGGCGCCTGCGTCTATGTGCTCGGCCGCTACAAGGCGAAAGCGTCCTTCGTGGACACGCTGCGGGCGATGAAGCAGATGGTCGCCAGCGGCCCGACGCCGCACGTGGTGCTGGTCGAGGACGCGGCCAACGGTCCCGCCCTGCTCAGCATGTTGCACCGAGAGATCCGAGGCATCGTCGGCGTGAAGCCGCAGGGGTCGAAGGTGGCGCGGGCGGCGGCCGTGCTGCCGCAGCTTGAAGCTGGCCAGGTGTTCTTGCCGCAGCCGCGGTGGCCCGATGGTCGGCTCCGTCCCGAGTATGCGTGGGTCGAAGACTTCATCGATACGTGTGCCGCGTTTCCCCACGGGACCCACGACGACGACGTGGACGCGTTGACCCAACTGTTGCTGCGGTGTCAACGATCGATGGGGCTCTCGGCCGGAGAGATCTTCCGGCGGCAGCTCGAGGACGACGCGAGTGACGATGACCGGGAGGATAGCAGTCGGCCTAATGAGTTCCGGTATGGAGGGTACAAGCCGTTCCCAGGCTGATGCGTGATCCGCCCGGTCAGCGCGTGAGGTGCAGGTCGGTGGTGGCGCGGGCGGACCTTCTTTCGGGCTCGCTGCCGGCAGCGGGGGCGTTGGTCGACAGTAAGGGCGCCGATGTTGGCGTGCCAGGCCGAAGGTCAACGGGGGTGACCAATTTCTGCGGAAATGACCAAGAACAAAAGACTTCCATCCAAGCCCCACGAGAGCGAATGTGTCGATGTTGGACCGGAAGGCCGCGGGTCGTGGCCACCGCCAGCGGAGGTCACACGACAATGCGCGGACGGAAGAACCCACCCCTCGAGATCGTTCCCGTGCCGGACGGCGCGCCGTTGACGTTCGACACGATGGCCCAGGCGTACCTGGAAGACTACGTACTGCAGCGCTATCGGACGCTGACCACGGCCCGCGCCCGCGTGGAGCACCTGCGCGCCTTTTTTGGAGGGTGGGCCGCCGAAGCCATGACGCCGGACAGCGTGCGCAACTACCAGCTCCACCGTCGCAAGCAAACGGCGGAAGCGGCGACCGTCAACCGCGAGACCTCGGCGCTCAGCCGGATGTTTCAGTTGGCGATTCGGCGCGGACAGCTCGAGCGGATGCCGCTTTTTCCGAAGCGGCTCGAAGAGAATCCCCCACGCGACGGGTTCTTTGAACATGCCGAGTTCCTGAAAGTCCGGGCACTCGTGCCCACGTCCTTTCAAGACGTCCTCGACTTCGCCTACTACTCAGGCTGGCGACGCAATGAGATCCTGGAGCTCACATGGGACGAGGTCGACATGAAGGGCGGCGTCATCCGGCTCCCAGCGCGGCGCTCCAAAACGAGAACCGGCCGCGTCCTGCCGATCTCCCCACCCCTGCAGCAGGTGCTCACGCGGCGCCGTCGCCGGCAACAGGCGCAGAACGCGCGCGTGTTTAACCGGGACGGCGTGCCCGTTCGCGAGTGGCGCACCGCGCTTCGCGACGCGTGTCGGACGGCCAAGGTCCCACACCGACTCCTCCACGATTGTCGACGCACTGCGGCGCGGAACCTGATTCGCGCGGGCGTACCCGAGCGAATCGCCATGCTGCTGACCGGCCACAAGACGCGGGCGGTCTTTGACCGCTACAACATCGTGAATGAACAGGAGCTCCTGACGGCCGGGGAGCGGCTCGCCGCCTACGTCACGAAGAGCGGCTCCTAAGTCAGCGTTCACCGACGGCCGCTCCGCTCGGGGTGGACTGGTGGCTAGCACCTGCACTTGCCTCCGCGCGTTCGCTTTTCCAAGCGTGTTCGGGTGTTGCTGCGGGGTAAGGCGCGCCTCTTTCTCGCGCGGGGACGCTTGACTCAGAACATCGTGTTCCGGTTGGCTGATTCCTTCGGAATGCGTTGCAGCACATCCCAGTGCTCGACGATCTTTCCGTTCACGTCCAGCCGAAAAATGTCGACGCCCGCCCAGTCACCGTCGTTCGGCCAATGTTGATGACAGTGCAGAACAACGAAATCACCATCGGCGAGAACCCGTCGAAACTCCACATGCTTTCCTGGGTACTCGTGCGCCATGCGCTGAAAATACTCGATGAATGCTTGCTTGCCATCCGCGACCGTGGGGTTGTGCTGGGTGTAAGCGTCTCCGACATACCGGCGAACGGCCTCCGCCGGGTCGGACTGATTGAACATCAAATCGTAGAACGCCGTGGCGGTGGCCTTATTGGCCTCCAGGTTCACGGTCGTTGTTCTTGCGTCGCCAGGCTCTCCGCGTCCCGCACGGTCTGCAGAAGCGCCCGGCAGCGACTGCCATGCCCACCTGCCATAAAAACCCACGAATTCGGCGCCGTGCGAGTTCAAGATGTCCGCAGCCACGTTCCGTTTCTCACGCTCTTTCGCCAGAACCATGATAACGATCCGACCTTCTCGCACGTCGTCGATGTGACGACTCAGATGCTTGAATTCCTCAGCGGGGCTTGCCATTCGAATCAAGGTCCGCTGGAACTGTGCTAGGAAACCGTGCTCTGCGCCTGTCGGATCCAAGCGATTAATACCGGCTTCGCCGTGCAGAATGTCGATGTCTTGTCGATCGAAACCTGCCTGAAGGAGTGCTTCGATCGCGGCATGCGCGTCGGCCGCATCGACGATTGTGCCGACAACACGGTTGGTCGGATAGTGAATAAAAGCCTGTTGAGTTGTGTTCGTGTCCATCGATCCTCCCAACGTCACCAGCGTCGGAGTCGTGCCGGCACCTACGCATTGCGTGGCAACACTGTATACACGCGCGCGATGAAAAAGTGGAACTCCGCCATGTAGTTCTGGAGGAATTCTCTCGTCGACTCCTTTGAAACTTGCCCATCGTCGCTGATCAGACCATCCTCGAACTGGATGTACGCTTCGATCGAATCATCAGTGGCGAATTGCAGAAGGCAAGAATGCTGCGGAGGTGTTGTTGTGCAATCGCGGTGCCGATCTTTCCTGGGGACGTCCCGATTACGCCGGACGGTTTTCGTGTGAACGCGTTTTTGCCGTAAGGCCGACTCGCCCAGTCGATAGCATTCTTCAACGCACCCGGAATCGAACGGTTGTACTCGGGTGTCACGAATAACACGGCATCCACCGCCGCTATGGCATCCTTGAACTCGGTCGCAACCGCAGGATAGTTCGTGTCGTAGTCGTAGCTGTAGAGCGGCAAATCCTTGAACGAGATCTCCGTCATTTGAAGCTGCGGCGGAGCGACGCTCACGAGGGCCTTCGCGAGCAACCGGTTGATGGACTTGGTCGCGAGACTGCCGACGAAATAGCCGACCTTGTAGTGTGCCATCGGTCCTCCTGCTGTTGAAGCTATCACTCTTCCCGGGCGGTCCGACGATTCATCAACACCTGAGGCACATCAACCGCTGCGGTGGTTGCCACAGTTCACGCTGCATCACAGCAACCGTGTGAGGGAGTTCGCGGCCCACTCCGCAATTCGCTGAAGCCAGGAGCGGCTCCTGAACGTCTCGAGCGTGATCTCCTCAGCATGGCGCAAGTCATCGAGGAAGATCCGATTCATGTTCTGACCAGCCGTTTGATCGAGCACCATCAGCGTGGCTTCATCGTTGAGCGCCATGGAACGGTTGTCGAAGTTCATCGACCCCACGGTGAACCACTCGCCGTCGACGACGAATGTCTTGGCGTGCAGCGTGGTCGGTTGCCATTCGTATACACGGACGCCTGCCACGAGCAGCGTGTCGTACCACGCTCGGCCGGCGAGTCGGACGACGTTGACGTCCGTGCGGCTCCCGGCCGTCAGGATCCGTACGTCGACCCCACGTCGTGCGGCCGTCGCGAGCAGATCGATGAAGTTGCGGTCGGGCGCGAAGTACGAGTTGGTTACGTACAAAGTCTTCCGCGCGCCGGCAATAGACAGCGCGAAGAAGCGCTCGGCGGCCGTGCTTCCCAGCGTTGGTGCCGTGTACAAGAGGCCCGCAGTTGCCCCATTCCGCTCCGACTCTACGGTGGCCCGGCCCGTGAACATCACGCCGGTCGCCTCGACCCATGCCGCAGCGAACGCCGCCTGGAGTTGTCGAACGGCCGGGCCCTCAAAGCGCACGTTGGTTTCGCGCCACGAACCGTTGCTGTGTCCGTCGCCAAGCCACTTGTCGTCGATGCCGAACCCGCCGGCCCAACCCACTTTACTGTCGATGACGATCCCTCGCACATGCGAGCGGTTTTGAGCGAGATGGAGTGTCGAGACACGGATAGGCCGAAAGGGTTCAACGACAATGCCGGCAGCCCGTAGTTCGTCGCGATGGTTCGCCGGGATGTCCACCGTACCAAAGGCGTCGTAGAGGACGAGCACCCGGACGCCCGCTTTGGCGCGCTTACGCAATATCTCGCTGAGCGTGTCGGCCATACGTCCGGGGGCGCCGTAATACAACTGCAGAGTGATCGACCGCTGTGCCGATCGCAGGTCTTCCCACAGGCGCGGATAGGTGCCGTCACCGTTCAGCATGACCTCGACACGGTTGCCGGGCGCGAGCCATGCGCCGGTGGCCATCGTCGCCATGAGTGGAAACTCTGGTTCGCTGACGCTGATTGGTGCGCCGTCGGCGGTCACGCCACGGACGTGGCGAACGGCCGTACCGCGTGTGAGATGCAGGAACCCAATAAGGGCGAGGCCGAGGACGATAACGACAAGCGTCCACCGACCGACTCTGCCGAGTATGGCGATGAGGCGGATCTTCCCCAGGGATACGCGGGTATCAGATGCCTTCTTCAGCATGCTTCACCCCTTCGGCTTGTCCGCCCCCGCGATAACATCGCGGGGCATGTCGGGGCCGCCTCTGCAAGGCGGACCACTGACCCATGACAGCGAGCGAAGCGCAGGATCAGTATTGCTCACGAGCGTGTTGACGAGCTCATCGCCGTGCTCGCAGCTCACGCAGCGAGGCTGTGCGGGAGACGACCATGACGCGTCACGGGCGCAAACCGGAACGTGAGGTGCGAAATGCACGAGATCGTTACCACGTTGGAAATTAACGCGCCGCCTCGAAGTGTATGGAAGGTGTTGGTGGATTTCCGGGCGCACTCGCAGTGGAACCCTCTCGTTCGCAGTATCGAGGGATCTCCGCACGAGGGTGAAACGCTGAGAGTATTTATTCAACAGGCCGGCGGTATGGGCATGACATTTTGTCCGCGCGTCCTTCGTGCCGTACCGGACCAGGAGCTGCGATGGCGGGGGCGCGTCGTGCTTCCGGGTATTTTCGACGGAGAGCACTTCTTTAAGATCGAGCCGCTGAACGGGGGCCGCCGCACGAAGTTCATCCAGGGCGAACGATTTACTGGCCTCCTGGTGCCAGTGTTGCGCAAGAGCCTCGACTCTGTCACGCGGGAGCGATTCGAGGCCATGAACCACGCGCTCAAAGCTCGGGTGGAGGAATCGTCGTCTCGAATGTAAGGAGCCAGCGGCGAAAGGACCACATCGTCTGAGTCACGAGCCGATTTTGCCCTACGGGTTCGGACGTTTTGGATCGGCATCAGCTGGACGGTCACGTTCAATCGCTGAATGATCGTCGGGGATTGGTATCTGATGACGGAGGATCACCCGCTGGAAGGCGCTCGTCTTGTCGGATTGCGGCTTCCCGAATCCGGCGCTCTTCCTCTGGCGTGTGATGATGGTCTGTCTGTTGTGGTGCCATCGTTCGGTTCGCGTTCGTAACCGTATTGCATGGACGTGGTTCCGTCAGCCGGCCCGTGGACCTTCTGCGGCTCGCACTTCAGGCCAGTCCGAGCGCCAGGCATCAGCGGGAGCTGTCTCTCTGTACTCGATCCTGACAGGCATCGTGCTCAGGCGTTGCAGCAGGCGGCCCTCGGCTCGAATGGGCCACCAGTCGTACAGGAACACCTCCAGCGGACGCCACATCGCAACCCAGCCACCGATCAGGAACCCTTCGCGAATCACTCCGCCAAGACGGCTTTCGCCGAGGTAGGCGGCGGCGACATCGCCAACCGCTATACACGCTGTGAGAAATGCCAGCGCGATGCCGAGGCTGATGCGACCACGACGAAACAGCTCCCGAAGTTTCCGCCCGGAAGCAACAACTCGCTGACCGAAGTACTCGTGAATCGCCTCTCGGAGGGCCGCAGCTTCGTCGGAGCGCCCCGCCGGGCGATCCAAATGCACCACCAAGGCCCATGGCTTGTCCATCGGCAGATCGCGCGCCCACTCGACGATGAATTCCTCGGCGCGCGGGTCGAGATCGCGCTGGCGGAACGGAGACGGATCGATGGCGTTGAAGAGCTGCCGCAGCTCTGCGACGCGGATCTCTATCGCTTGACAATGCTGCGGCAGAGCATCCCCAGCGGACGACCGAGGCTGCGGCGGCACCTCTTCTCCTGGGAAAGAATGGTCTGTAAGTTGACAATAACCGAAATTCACTTGGGAGACTCGCGGAACTTCTGCAAGCGCGGGAAGGGCGGTGGCCGATGATGCTCGATGGGAATCAGCATCGCGAGCAATAGCTGAAGGCGATAAGCGCGGAGCGGAGCACCCGGACCGAGGTGTCAGGGCTCTCCGTTGGAGGACGACTATGGCAACCAACGACCCTTTGGGGACTGTCCAGCGCATGTTCGCGGCGTTCCGAGCGGGCGATCTCGATGGAATTCTCGAAACTGTTCACTCTGATAGCCGCTGGATCTATGTAGGCGCTAATCCCAAGCCGACCAGGGCGGAACTTGTGGGTCACGCAAACGTGAGGCGTTTCTTCGAGGCCATTATCAGACGGCTCGAGCTGAAGGCGTTCGAGACCATCGAGTTCGTGGTACAGGGCGACACTGTCGTTGTGTTTGGTAGCGAGTCAGGGACCCTCCGGAACACGGGAGCGGCGTTCCGGAACGAGTGGGTGCAGAAGTACGTCGTGCGGGACAACCACATAACGCAGATGGCCGAGTACAACATTCAGGTGGACCCTCGGAATTGAGTGCGGCCGCCGGCGGTGATGCGCTCACCCGTTTCCGTGCGGTCGGGCGTTACAGGCGGGAAATACCATTTCATTTTGAAATACATGCGCGCGCGGGGGAGCCAGGTATGTCGTTGCGCTCCAGTGGGTTAACTCCATCATGCTTGGTCTACATATTGCTGTTATATGAGGTGGAGACAACCTCGATGAACAGCAAGCGAATTCTAGTCGCGGCGAGCCTTACAGATGGACGTAATGCGGCCTTCGAGCGCGGGCTGGCGCTCGCACGTGCGTCTGGGGCGGAGCTGTACGTTCTTCACGCCGTCCCCGTCAATCAGGCGTTCTCAGTCGGCGCGACCCATCGGCTCAAGCGCGCCGCCGAACTCCGAAGCCGCGCCGAGCAGGCCGGAGTCGTTGTGCGGACCGTCGAGCAGCACGGCGATCCCGCAGAAATCATCGAGCTCCATGCCAACGCACGGGCTGTGGACTTGATCGTAATGGGGGCAGACCGAACCCTCGGTTCGAGATGGCTGCGGCGGCCCTCAATTGCCGAGCGCGTGCTGCGCCGAACGACAAAGCCCACGTTGATCGTTCCGATCGACGATGACGCCGAATCCCGTTTCGGCGACCTGCTCGTTGCGGTCGACCTTTCACCTGCATCCAAGGCCCTTGTGGATTTCGCAGTGGAACTGGCCGGAGACGACCCGCCGCGGCTGACTGTCGTGCACGCGGCAAAAGGCATCGACTCGGCCTCTCCGGTTCAGAGCCGGGCGACATGGATGGTCCCGGAGTACCGGACGCATGTTCTCGACGATGCGCGACGTCAGCTGGAAGCCGTCGTGGCGGACGTTCCGAGCGCCATTGAGACACGGGTCCAGATTGGGCGACGGGCTCCCACGCCAAAGCGATTGTGAAGGCAGCGGAGGCGGTTAACGCGGATCTCGTCGTCGTGGGCCGCAGCGGTCGCTTCAGGCCCCTCGGATCGACCGCTCTGCGTGTGCTGCGTGATAACAAGCGTGCACTGCTCGTCGTCCCCATCATGGACGCCTTACCCGCATCGGAGGGGGCAGACCACTATCGGCCCGCAGCGTAGCGCCGAATGCGCGCTGAACGCCGTTTTAGAGGAGGAATCATGTCTAGTCGTTCAGTCGTGCTCGTCCCCGCTGATCGGGGTACGAATGTTGAACTCGTTACACAAGTTGCAACGGCACTCGCGGCGCCAGGGGCCGCCGATATTCACATTCTCAATGTCATGCCGACGGCCCAATGGCTCGCGCTCGACGATTGGCGCGGACGTCCCAGGGTCCTCGCGGCCAATCAGTCGGTGCGAACCGAGACTGCCACGCTGTCGGTCAAAAACGAAGCCACTATTCGTGACGTACGTCTGCGAGGAAAGGATGAAACCATCATTCCGGGGTACGCGCAACTTACCGGAGCGCGTGCCATCGTCGTGGACCGCCACTACGGCACAACTCCTCTATGGCGGAGCACCGCAGTCGTGGCCCGTATGAGCCGTTTGTCGCCTGTACCCGTCCTTGCATTGCCATCAGAGGGACCCGCGCTCGACCGGTGGGCGCGCGGCAACATCAGCGCGGTCGTCGCCGCGGTCGATACGACGCTCGCGTCCGCAATCGCGCTGCGAACCGGCGTCGCTCTCGCGGCTCGACACGGCGCGCGCCTGACGATGCTTCATGCGCTCGAGAACTTTCCCGGGAATTCCGTTTTCAGCGGCAGCGAGGCATGGCGCGTCGTACAGCAACTGGCCGGCCGACAAAGGCAAATCGCGAAACGGCTTGAATCTCAGGCGAGACGATTCGGTCACGCGGATGCAGTGGCGCACATTGTCACTGGCGCCGCCGCCGCTGGCATCGTGAGTGCGGCTTCCGAGACGAACGCGGACGTCATCGTGATGGGCGTTGCTCCTCGTGCGTGGCTCGATCGATCATTGTTCGGTTCGACGCTTGGCAGCGTGCTGCGCCGCGCTGAGGTGCCGGTTCTGCTCATACCGGTCGTGGGCGGTGCAGAAGAATGGTCAGACGCGGTCGTCGACGACGTGATGGCCGGCGTCCCGTCACAGTCCACGACCGCGCCAATCGCAGCGTGACGCTCAGCCAGACGTGCTCACCGTGAGCACTGGGCAGGGGGCGTCACGAAGCACCCGCCGCACCGTCGATCCAAATAAGACGAGATCAAGGGCATTGCGGCGTCGAACGCCGAGCACTATCAGATCGGCGCCCCATTCTTTCGCGAGGCGCAACAGCTCATCGCCCGGTGAGCCGTAGCCTACTGCCAGTTCTGGGCTGCAACGCGCCCGCATCTCGCTCGTGATCAGCGCATTGAGGCGCGCAACAGCGTCATCCTCGGACGTAGGAAAGCCGTGAGCATCGGGTGAGGGCAGACTGTCCGACTCCTCCGACCACTCGAGAACGTGTGCCACGACGAGGCGGGCACCTGTGGTCGCGGTGACGGACACCGCATACTCCACGACACGTTGTGTGCTTTCGGCGAAGTCGACGCGCGCAGATCACCGAGTCGACCAGTGCCAAGTCTTCACGCTTCGCCATCGCAACGCGGCACCACCAAAACTGGCGTCGGTGAACGGCGGAGCACGTTCTCCGCGACGGAGCCGAGCAACAAACGCTGCACCCCCGTGCGACCATGTGTGCCCATGACAATCAGGTCACAGTCAAGCGCAGCAGACGTACGGAGAATCTCGTTGATCGGCTCGCCTTGCCGCTGAATCGGGTGAACGTCGGCAGCGGGCCCTACCGTTGCTGCGATGAACGCCGTAGCTCTCGCGACTCCACGTCTCGAGGACGCTCGGTGGTCTCCGAATCGACGAACAGAACCGTCAACTCTGCACCGAGCGCGGAGCTGAGCGCGGCGGCATAGCGCAGGGCCTTGGCTGCGGCTCTTGAAAGATCAACCGGACAGAGAACGTGTCTGATGGTGAACATCGGCGGCGACGTGTGGGCTTCGCCTCAGGACCGTGGACCATCGGCACTTGTCGTGTCGGTTGGACGCTCGTCCACAATCGTCCCCTTCCACAGCGGCGCACCGGCGAGAGCGGCAGCTCGTGCGATGACATGCGCGCCCACTGCGGTGGTCAACACCATGAACGCCGCAATGCTTACGGCGCGGACCACAAAGGCAAACTCGGGATTTCGTATCGCCAGTCCGACCAGCAGGCACCCGAGACCGAGCGTCGATGCCTTGGTCGACGCCTGCATCCTGGTGAACACGTCCGGCATTCGGAGTACGCCTATGCTTGCCAGCAACGCCAGCGTCGCACCGGCGATGAGCAGGCCGCCTGACAGCCATTCCGTCATGATCGAATCCGCTCGATGTAGCGTGAGTACGCGACGGTCCCCACGAAACTGATCAACGCGACCACCATTCCGACATCGAGAAAGGCCTGCTGCTCAGTCGCGGCGGCCGTGACAACAAGGATGCACACCATCAACACGCCGATCAGGTCGATGGCGACGACTCGATCGGGGAGCGTTGGTCCCTTCAGCAGTCTGATGAACGTCAAACAAGCAGCCGCAGCGAGCATGGTCAATGCGACGACGGACGGAGTGGTCAGTGCACCCATGGTCGACACTCAGCCGAGAACGCCGAGTACGCGGCGTTCGAACCCCGTCTTGATTTCGCTCCGCGCCGCATCTGGCGTGGTCATGTACATGACGTGGACGTAGAGGAGCTTGCGATCGGGCGACACGTCGAGCGCGACGCTGCCGGGCGTCGTGTTGATCAACATCGACAGCAGAAGAATTTCAGTGTCCCGCGTGACATCGAGTGGTACGGCAATGATTCCGGGCTTCATGTGATACCGGGGCGTCGCCACGTCAAGGGCGAGCCGCAGGTTGGCGCGAACGAGTTCCCACAGGAAATACGTCACCAGGCCGACCACGCGATGGACCCGTCCGATGTACGGCGACGTGTGCAGGACGCCGCCGCGGACGAGCGCAAGGAGGATCAAGTACCCCAGAACGTGCCCGGTCACCAACGTGGCGAGCGAAAAGTCTCCCTGAAGTGCGGCCCACGCCAACGCAAGGAGCATGTTACCGAGCAGCACGCTGCCCCCCTTCTCCGAGCACCGCACGAACGTACTCGTCGCGGTCCAGGAGCTGCTGTGCCGCGCGGGTCGCCAGGCCGTACACGGGACCTGCGGCCACGCTGAAGCCGATCGTCAGACTCACCAGCAACGCCACGGGCGCGAGAATCGCCCCACCAAGACGCGGCTGGTGAGCCGGCTCCGAGGCATGATCGGTCGCTGGCTTCCAGAACGCCTCTTCCCAGACCCGCGCCATCGAGAGGACGGTCAGCAGACTCACCGTGAGTGCGATCGCCGCAAGCGCATACTGTTGCTGGCCAATCATGGGCCCCACCACGGCCAGCTTCGCCAGGAATCCAGACAGTGGAGGTATTCCCGCCAGAGAGAACAGCGGGACCATCGCGAGGCACGCCACAAACGGCTGCGTCCGATACAGGCCCCCCAGCACGCGCAGGTCTGTCGTGCGCCTCTGCCGCAAGAACAGCCCACTCACGAGGAAGAGCGTCGAGATCACGAGCATGTGATGCAGCACGTAGAGGATGGAACCGCCCAGGGAAGCTGGCGTCCACAACGCCAGACCGACGGTCGTGAAGCCGATATGACCGACCAGATTGAAGGACAGGACACGACGCAGATCGTGCTGGCCGAGGGCGCCGATCAAGCCAACGACCATCGTGACGCCCGACATCACCAACAGCGCCGTATATACGCTGGCAGTCGGATCAGGGAACAACAACGTAAACACACGGATCATCGCGTAGACCCCCACCTTCGTGAGCAGGCCTGCGAGGAGCGCCCCAATGGCAGCCGGCGGCGTGTGATACGAAGCCGGAAGCCAGAAAAACAACGGGAACAAGCCGGCCTTGATGCCAAACGCCGTCAGAAACAGCATCGAGAGGGCGGCGTCGAGTCCTGGCGTACGTCGCTCCGGCCAGGCGCGGGCCAGATCTGCAAAGTTGAGAGTGCCCGCCTGTCCATACAACAGTCCGATGGCTGTCAGGAGGAAGGCTGACGCCAGCAGGTTGAGGCCAACGTACGTAAATGCGGCATGGAGCTGAGCGCGCGTGCGGTGCAAGGACATGAGGACGAAGGAGCCGATCAGCATCACCTCGAACCACACGTACAGGTTGAAGATGTCGCCAGTCAGAAAGGCCCCCGAGACCCCCATCAACAGCACGTGGATCAGCGCGTGGTAGCCAAACGATTCGCGCCGCGGATCGACACCGGAGAACGACGACCCCGTCACCGCCACGCCAATGATGCCGACCATCACCACCATGAGTGCGCTGAAGAGATCGGCAACCAGAGTGATGCCGTACGGCGCCGGCCATGAGCCGATTTGCAGCACCTGAATACCTTCGGAACGCACGCGGACGAGAATGGCCGCCGCGACGCCGAGGATCAGCAGAGCGCCAACGAACGCGATCACTCGCAGCAGCCGGCGTCGCTGCGGCAGCAAGTGCAGCGCGATCGCGGTGCCGAGCGGCAGGAGGATTGGAAGCGCCAGCAGCATCACGCCCGGTCCGGTCCAATCATGTCGATGTCGTCGGAACCGGCCGACCGATGCACACGGTGAGCCAGTACGAGTGCGAATGCGAGCACTCCGAAGCCGATCACGATGGCTGTGAGGATCAATGACTGCGGAACGGGATCTGCGAATTGATCCGCTGGCAAGGGAGGATCCTCGATGAGCGGCGGCTTAGCCCGCGTCACGCCCGCTGCCGCCAGGATGAGAATGTTGGACCCGTTCGAAAGCAGACCGAGCCCGATGATCAGCTGGGCGAGTCGTCGTCGCAGCATCAGGTACAGCCCGGTCGCATAGAGCACACCCGCGAGAATGGCGAGTAGGAGTTCCATATCAATCCTCGCTGAGGCTCACTTCCGCCAACGTGAACACAATCGTCAGCACCACGCCGATCACGGCGAGGAACACGCCGACGTCGAACACGAGCGGTGTTCCTAAAGCAACAGCAGTCGGCCCTAAGGGCACCTCCGTCCATTGCGCGGTCATGAACGGCTGTCCGGTGATGACGGCGGGAAGACCGCTCGTCAACGCGACGAGAGGCCCCACGCCGAGCAGCGTGGCGGGCCTGACGAGAAGCGCGCGCCGGCCCGCGTCGACTCCGAATGCGATCGAATACAGCACGAACGATGACGCGACCACGAGGCCGCCGACGAATCCACCGCCTGGCTGGTTGTGCCCTCGCAGTAATAGGAACACCGCGAAGAGCAGCAGGAGCGGCATCAGAACGCGAGTAGCTGTCTGCAGAATGGTCGATGTCATTGGCGACGCTCTCTCCCGATCAGCAGCAGGGCTCGTACGCCGATCGCGACGGTGACGAGCACGGTGGTTTCGCCCAGCGTGTCGAAACCGCGGAAATCGACGAGGATGACGTTGACGATGTTGAGTCCGTGAGCCAGACGCGGCGCTGCGTCCGCGAAATAGTCGGCCAGCCGTGACGTCGTGCCAGATGCACCGACGAACAACACCAAGGTGGTGACGAGGGCACCCGCGGCGGCGGCCACTATCGCGTCACGCGTCTTGATCAGTCGAGACGAGAGATCGCCGAATCCGCGCAGCTGGTAGAAGACGAGTACGAAGATCACGACGGTCAGCGTCTCGACCGCGAACTGTGTCATCGCGAGATCCGGCGCGCCGAGGAGTGCGTAGAGCACCGCCACTCCATAGCCAACCGTACCGAGTGATAAGACTGCGGCCATACGAGTCCGGGCGAACGCCGCTGTCAGCGCGCCCGCGACGATGAGGGCCGCCAGTAGGCCTTCGTGAAACGCGACGGGTGTCCAGCGCCGCGGTGGCGGAAGCGCACCGTCGGCGCCAAGCGCAAGTGTGACCAGTGCAATCGCGGTCGCAACGACGGTGAGCACGTACGAACGCAACGACGCGCTCTGCAGCGCGGGAGCGATGCGGCGGCCCAAGGTATCAAGGGTGGAGACGGTGAATGAGTACAGGCGCTCTGCGTGCAGAGCAGCGGGCCAACTAAGCCGCCACAGGCGAGAGCGCAACGCAAACAGCCCCACCGCCCCAGCGAGCGTCAGCATGCTCAGCACGAAAGGTTGTGTTGAAGCCATGCCACAGTACAAACGTGACCGTCGATACCGCGGCGAGTCACGGATGCCGCCGCGAGAGCGACAGGGCCTGCAGCAAGCGCCGGCAGGACGCCCAGAATCACACCAATAGCGCCAAGGATCAGCGGCCCGAGCCAGAGCGACGCCGGTGCATCATGCGACGCTGGAGTGGTCATCGAACGGCCACGAAACGGCGCAATGCCGGCGATGAATCCAGCCGCGCCGAGGCACATGCTCGCCCCCACGGCCAGCGCGATGAGGATGCCACTCCAGACGCCGGGAAGCGCCGACATGCGGACGCTTTCGTAGAACTGCTCCTTCGCGATGAAACCGGAGAACAGCGGGATGCCGGCCATCGACCCGGCGGCCAGCGCGGCCCCGGCAGCGGTCCTCGGCATCATTCGGCGCAGTCCTCCCAGTGACGCCACGTCTCGCATGCCGGTCTCGTGCTCCACTGCTCCCGCCACGAGGAACAAAGCCCCTTTGTAGCAAGCATGCGCGAGCAGATAGGCCAAGCCAGCCGTGACCGCTTGCGGCGACCCCATCCCGAACAGCAGCATCAGGATCCCCAGAGCGCTGATCGTGGAGTACGCGAGCACACGCTTCAGGTCGGTCTCGAGCAGTGCGCGGATCGCGCCGATCACCATCGTTAGCGTGGCGATCACGGTGATCGTGCCAGTCCAGATCGGCGCGCCGCCGAGGATCGGCGTCATGCGTGCGACGAGGTACACGCCAGCCTTCACCATCGTTGCGGAATGCAGGTAAGCGCTCACGGGTGTCGGTGCCTGCATCGCGTTGGGTAACCAGAAGTGGAAGGGGAACTGTGCGGATTTCGTGAACGCGGCGACGAGCACCAGGACGACGATGCCCACGTAGAGCGGATGACCAACGAGGCCGCCAGAGTTCATCAAATCCGACAACAGCGGCGTGCCGGCGGCCGCGACCACGAGAATGCCTGCGGCGAGCAGCGCGAGGCCTCCCGCGCCGGTGACGATCAGCGCCTGCGTGGCAGCGCGACGTGCTGCCGGTCGGTCGTGCTCGAACCCAATGAGCAGAAATGATGTGAATCCTGTGAGCTCCCAGAACACGAACAGCAGGATGACGTTGTCGCTCAGGACGAGGCCGAGCATGGACCCCATGAAGGCGAACAACGCGACGTGGAACCTGGCCACGTAGGGATGGGACTCGAGGTACTTCCTCGCGTAGATGACGATCAGCGTGCCGACGGCAGTGATGAGGACCGCGAACAGCACACTAAGGCCATCGAATCGAAACGACAGCGACAGATTGAGCGCTGGAACCCAACTTGCCGTGACGCTGAACGGCCCATCTCGGCTGACCACCAAGAAGGTGTGCGCGAAGTAGCCTGTGAGCGCCGCCGGGACGGCGGCGAGCAACAGTGACCCAACACGTCGACCGCCCAACCAGCCGGCGAGCGGCATCGCCAGAAAGGGCGCGAGGATGACGGCGATGTGAAGTGCTGCAGACGGCACGTGCGCTTTCGGGCTCTTGACTGCCGCTCGAAGGCGCGGCGGGCGGCCTCGTGCGGAGGTTTCAGTGTGAAATCAGCCGTTTCGACGTGCAACGGCCGATTCCGTGTGCGGGCGCCGCCATCGGGCCGAGAAGCTGCGGAGGACGGCTCATTCTGACGCAATCACGAACTGCTGTAGCGGTCTCGATATTGCGACATCCCTCAGCGGCGCACACGACTGCCGAAGAGCAGCATACTTCAGGCTGCCACTCATCGTCGGTGCGTCAAAAGGGGACCGTCAGATGAGCCGCATGGCTACCGATAAAGTCCAACGCTTACGTCGGTGAGCGCGTACACAAAAGGCGCGAGCCTGTTTGACCGACACGCGCTGGCCAGTGTGACTGACGCTCGGAAGCCGCTCGACAATTCGATCGATCGCCTTCCCTAAACGAGACAACTGATATCCTGCGTCGGTATCAGGTTCAGCGCGGATCCCGCCAACGTGCTCGACGGCCCCGCCGAGATTGGATCTCGCAAATCCCGGATGGTCATCAATGTCCGCCGTGGAGCAGGAAAGGGTCTCGGATGCGGTCGCCAATCAGTTGGCAGGGAATAGCATTCGCCATTCTGCTGTTCGGAGGCGGTCTGTTTCTCGGTTCGTACCGCTATCGCGGTGAGCCAACTCACGGCAGCGCGAGCGAGCGGTTGCAGCCCGTACCGGCGGGTACGCCTACATCCACCGACGGCACAATTGTTTACGTACCCGTGTATTCGAGTCTCTATCTCGGCGTGAGCACCAGGGCCCAGACCGTCGACTTGGCTGCCACGGTCAGCGTGCGCAATACCAGCTCTGTGCATCCAATCACCCTCCACTGGGTGCGGTACTACGATTCGTCGGGGAAAAAGGTGAGGGACTATCTGGACAAACCATCCGCGCTTCCGCCTCTCGGCTCAGTCGAGTTTGTGATTCAGCGTTCTGATACGGCCGGTGGGCCCGGAGCCAATTTTCTGATTCGCTGGGACGGGCCGGCGAACGTCGATGAGCCCCTGATTGAAGCCGTCATGTTCGGTCAGAGCGGCAACGCCGGGGTCTCCTTTACGAGTCGTGGACAGGTCGTGAAGTCTGCGCCTCGAGAGTAGTGGAACCGGAGGTGGCAGAAGGCGTACAGCCACAGCGTGCTGCGGATCAGCGGCGTAACTGGTCAGACCGCGGTATACCCGCCGTCTACGAGGTAGTACCCACCCGTCATGAACGACGCTTCATCAGATAAGAGAAAACACACCAACGGCGCGACCTCATCGGGCCGCCCGAGCCTGCCGAGAGGGTGACGTGCAACGAGCGCATTCCGGTGTTCGTCCGGAAGGTTTGCGAGGAGCGGCGTCTCGATGTATGCCGGACCCACGCAGTTGATTCTGAGTCCCTGCGGCCCGTACTCGGCCGCCGCGTTCTTGGTCAACCCGACGACCCCATGCTTGGCGGCCGTGTAGGCTCCGTTCCCGATGGCCGCGACCGTGCCATGGATTGAGGCCATGTTGACGATCGCGCAGCGGCGTGCTCCTGCCTTCAGCATGGCGGGGATTTGGTAGCGCATGCCATAAAGAACGCCGTTCAGATTGATGTTGATGACACGTTCCCAGTCCGCGAGATCGACTTCACCGGTGAGTGCCCGGGCGCCGCCGATGCCGGCGTTGTTGACGGCATAATGCAGTGCGCCGTACGTAGCAACGGCGTGCCTCACAACTCTCTCGGAGTCCTCCGGTCGAGCCGTATCCTGCTGCACGGCGGTCGCAGTACTGCCTGTGCCTTTGATTTCCTCAGCGACCCTCTCGGCGCCTTGAAGGTTGATGTCGGACAGGACGACCGTGACACCTTGGCTTGCAAGCGCCTTCGCGATCGCCTCACCGAGGCCAGACCCGCCTCCTGTGACGATCGCCACCTTCCCGTTCAATCCGGTCATGTCGTCCTCCAGCTCACGAGCGTAGACCCACTGCGAATGATCACTATCGCGATCCTTCGCGCGAGGCGGACGGCTCCTCGACCTACTTCGCTTGCCCTGGGGCGTCCTGCACGTGCGCTTCGACCATCCAGAGAGACTTGTCCACACCGCGCGAGATCTCAGTGAACAGGTCGGCGGTGTCGGCGTCGTTCAACGCTGTGGCGTCATCGATGGCCTTCCGTACTCCTCGGCCAAACGTCGCGAGCGCATCCTGCATCGCCTGCACGTGGGCGCGCCAGTCACCGACCTCGAGGGGATATTCGCGGAGCTGTGATTGCCCTGACACTGCCTGTAGTGTTCCGCGCGCAACTCCACCGAGGGCGACGGCCCGTTCGGCGATCAGATCCGAGTACTCGCCCGCCTGGGCGGCCACCCGATCGAACAGCTCATGCAAGCCAACGAAGTTCGGCCCCTTGATGTTCCAGTGCGCCTGCTTCGCCTGCAGTTGCAGATCGATGGCATCGGCGAGATGCTCGTTGAGCAGTTCGATCGCCGATCGACGCGTTGTCAATCCCAGGTCGTTACTCGTCTCGTACATGGGTTCCTCCTCCGTGCTGAAGTAACAGCCACGTCGACAGTAAATTCTAGAGCTCTTGTTCCGATGCGCTGCGCGCAAAGAGCTACCATACGCCGTTCAACAGCGCACATCGTCGAAGCGCATCAGTTCACGAAGAGGTCTAGCGTGCCTGACGTCGACAGCTACGACATTCTCGTACTCGGAAGCGGGGAATCGGGGAAGTACCTAGCTTGGACGATGGCTGGCGCTGGCCACCGCACAGCTGTCGTCGAACAGAAGCTCATCGGTGGCTCCTGCCCGAACGTCGCATGTCTTCCGAGCAAGAACATCATCCATAGCGCCAAGGTGAAGTCATTGGCGGGACGTGCGTCGACGTTTGGATTGGAAACCGGCTCGCTCGAGACGGATATGCGGGCGGTCCAACATCGCAAACGCACGATGGTCGACGATCTCATCAAGGTCCATCTCGACCGGTACGAAGCCGCCGGCGTGGACCTGATCATGGGCCGCGCCCATTTCGCCGCCCCGCGAAGGGTTGCTGTTGACCGCGAGGGCGGCGACGGAAGATTGCTTTTTGGCGACCGTGTATTTCTCAACGTAGGCACACGAGCGACGATACCCGCCGTCCCTGGGTTGAGTGATGCGGCGCCGATGACGCATGTGGAAGCTCTCGAACTCGAACAGGTCCCTGCTCATCTCATCGTGCTCGGCGGGGGCTACGTGGGTCTCGAGCTGGCGCAGGCGATGCGGCGATTTGGTTCCGAGGTGACAGTAATCGAGAGGCGGCCGCAGATTGCGGGCCGAGAGGACCCTGATGTCGGGGCGGCGCTTCTGGAGCTCTTTCGAGACGAAGGGATAGACGTCCGGCTGAAGACGGAAGTCCGACACGTTGGCGGACGCTCAGGGCAGGGGATCCGAGTCCGCGCGGTGGTCGAAAACGGCGAGCAGACAATCGAAGCTTCGCATCTCCTCGTCGCCGCCGGTCGAACACCGAACACGCAAGGCATTGGAGCCGACCTGGCCGGTGTCGAACTGGACTCGCGCGGCTATGTCAAGGTCAACGAGCGCCTCGAAACGACGGCGCCTGGCGTGTGGGCCATGGGTGATTGTGCCGGCAGCCCCCAGTTCACGCACGTGGCGTTCGACGACTTCCGAATCGTGCGAGACAACCTGAATGGCGGCAATCGGACGACCCGCAACAGGCTGATACCCTTCTGTATGTTCACCGATCCCCAACTGGCGCGCGTAGGATTGAACGAATCCGAAGCAATGGCTCGAAACATCACGTACCGGACGGCCCGATTGCCGATGGCAGCGGTACTGCGGACGCGCACGACTTCAGAGCCGCGCGGGTTCATGAAGATCCTCATTGATGAAGCGAGCGATCGCATTCTCGGATTCACCGTATTCGGCACGGAAGCGAGCGAGCTCATGGCAGTAGTCCAGACTGCGATGCTCGGCGATCTTCCGTACACTAGCGCTGCGAGATGCCTTGTTCACTCACCCGACTGCCGCGGAGGGTCTGACGTTGCTCCTGGCAGGTGTGACGAGCGATCGTTAGATGGACCAGAACGCGGAAGGAAGCCGCACGTGAAACGTTCCCCTGTCACGCATGACCAAGACATGCCGAAGCGGCAAGGTGAGCACCCGACTGACCTCGAGGCCGAGGAGAGGGAAATCGATGCGATTCTCGCCGACTCGTTCCCTGCCAGTGACGCCCCGCCGTGGACGCTTGGTGTGACGTCGCCTCGCCGGAAGGGCGTCCGAACGCGAAAGGAACGCCGACGCTGATCGGTCAGGAGGTACCGGTGACGACGATCTCGAAGATCCTGTGCGCAATCGACCTCACGAAGGCAAGCCGCAACGTCTTCGATCGGGCGCTTAGCATCGCTCGGGTAAGCAAGGCCAGGCTCTACATCCTTCACGCGGTGCCCGCTGACTATCCGTTTTCATGGCGCCAGCGCGAACGCCTCAAACTCTTGACCAGCCTGCGGGAACGTGCGGAGCGCGAGGGCGTTTCGGTTCGCACCGTCGAACAACACGGCGATCCGGCGCAAGTGATCGTGCTGCATGCCAATGCGAGGAAGGCCGATCTCGTCGTCCTTGGCTCCAACCGGCGGCGCGGCTGGCAGCGTTTCCGAGAGGGTTCGGTCGGAGAACGTGTGCTCCGACGCGCCGCGTGGGCAGTGCTGATTGTCCCGTGGGACGCTCCTTCAGGGAGGCGCCAACGGGCGAGCGACTGACGAGGAGCATCTCAATGGCGACGTCCTTACGCGCAATGGAACCGCGAATTCAGAATCTCCTGCCCGAGCTGGAGCGCGTCTATACCGACATCCACGCGCATCCCGAGCTCTCCATGCAGGAGACGCGCACCGCGCGTGTCGCGGCGGATCGGTTGCGCGGCGCCGGATACGATGTGACCGACGGCATCGGCCAGACCGGAGTCGTCGGGCTCCTGCGTAACGGTGAAGGGCCTACCGTGATGCTCCGTGCGGACATGGACGCCTTACCGGTCCGAGAACAGACGGGCCTGCCCTATGCCAGCACACAGACCGCGACCGATAGCACAGGCAAGACCGTCCCCGTCATGCACGCGTGCGGTCACGACATGCATGTGACGTGGCTTGTCGGCGCGGCCACTCTCTTGGCTGAAACGCGAGATACCTGGAAAGGGACGCTGATGCCGGTGTTCCAGCCGGCGGAGGAAACCGGGAGGGGCGCCCAAGCAATGGTCGATGAGGGACTGCTCACCCGTTTCCCTAAACCTGACGTTGTTCTTGGCCAGCATGTGATGGTCGGACCCGCGGGCTCCATCGGCACTCGCGCGGGCGTGATCACCTCCGCCGCCGACAGCCTGCAGATCCGGATGTTCGGGCGAGGCGCGCATGGGTCGATGCCGCAAGCCAGCGTCGACCCGGTCGTGATGGCTGCCGCAACGGTGCTTCGGCTGCAGACCATCGTGTCACGCGAGCTCGCAGCCTCGGAGGCCGCCGTGGTGACCGTCGGGTCGTTGCAGGCGGGCGACAAGGAGAACGTCATTCCCGACGAAGCGGTCATAAAGCTGAACGTCCGGACGTTCGACGCGGATGTGCGGACGCGCGTACTCGCGGCGATCACGCGAATCGTCAACGCTGAAGCTGCCGCGTCGGGTGCGCCGAAGCCGCCGGAGATCACGGCTCTGGATCGCTACTCTCTGATTACCAATGACCCGGACGCGACACGGCGGGTCGTCGACGCGTTCCGGGAGCATTTCGGTAGCGATCGAGTCCGCGAAGCCAAGCCGACATCCGCAAGCGAAGATTTCGGCGTGTTCGGGGCTGCGTGGCAAACACCATCGGTCTTCTGGTTCGTCGGCGGGACCGACCCGAAGAAGTACGCCGAGGCCAAGCAGGCGGGGCGAGTTCGCGAGATTCCGACGAACCACAATCCCGGCTTTGCACCAGTTCTGCATCCGACACTCGAAATCGGCGTCGCGGCCATGGTTGTCGCGTCGCACGCGTGGCTCGCGAAATAGTCGGTCGATGAACGACAGCACGTCGCGAGGCATTCATTGCATGACTTCGCCTTTGCGGCCCTTCGGCACGGTGAGCATGATCGACACGATGGCCGCCACCACCATAAGCAGATTGAACGCCAACGCGATCAGCGCTGCCTGACGGATCGCAACGTTGTCCTGACGACCGGCAAACGTGAGCACGCCCTCCAGCCAGTGGGCCGATTCGCTCTCAGCGCTGAGCGCGGTGAAGATAGCGGCCGAGATCGCGACGCCGAACGAGGCGCCGAGTGACGAGGCCATTTTGTAGATGCCGGAACCGGATCCAGCCTGATCGTCGGGCAGGTTCGAGAGCGCCGCATCGGTCGAGGGCGTCGCATAGAACGCCAAACCCAGGCCGAAGAGTGTGTAGGCGGCGACGGCGAGCATCGTGTACTGTCCGATCAACACGTTGGTCGGCATCAGCATCGCGATCGACAGCCCGACGATCAGGCTTCCCCAGATCATTGGCTTGCGCGCACCGAACCTCTGTAGAAGCTTTTCGCCCACTCGGATGAAGGCGACGATCGCGATGGCATACCCGAGCGTCAGCAGCCCGGCTTCCTGAGCCGACAGGCCGCCGCCAAGCTGCACCAGCATCATCGACACCAACAGCATCCCGGCGACACCGTTCAACATGAAATTTGAAATCGTCGCCCCCGTGTACGTCGGGTTGCGAAAGAGCGCGAAGTTCACGAACGGGTTGCGAGCTGTGGTTTCGGCTCTGAAGAAGATGACCCCAACGACGACCGCACTCGCAGTCAAGCCCAATGTGATCGGATTCGTCCAACCGATTTCACTCCCCTGGGTGGCCAGCACCTGCAGCGCGACCATCGTCACCATGAACGTCAGGACACCGATCGTGTCAAACCGGTAGTCCTTCTCGACGGCGGCCTTGCTCTCCGGTGTCCCGCGCACCATCAGCATCCCCGCCACTGATACCGCCGCCGACGCGAAGAAGATCCAGCGCCATCCGATGTTCTCTGTCATGAGGCCGCCGAAGAGAGCGGCGAATCCAGATCCGCCCCAGGAGCCCATCGACCAGAGGCTCACTGCGCGTTGACGGCCCGCGTCGTCCCAGTACATCTTTGATCATTGCCAGGCTCGCGGGCATGATGAACGCGCCCGAGAGCCCCTGACAGATCCGGCCCAGCATCAGCAGCGGTACCGCCAGCGCGCCGGGTGGCGCGATCCCGACCAGCAGCGAGCCGACAATGCTGAGGATGAATCCCCACATTAAAATCTTCACCCGTCCGATCCGATCGGCGAACCCGCCAACCACGACGATGAAGATGCCCGAGAACAACGCCGTGATAGCCACGGCGATATTCATGACGTTGGTCGGGACTCTGAGGTCGGCTGCCATTGCTGGCGCGATGTTGAGGGTGGTCTGCGCAAACAGCCAGAAGGCGAGCACACCCAGAATGATGCCGAAGAGGAGCGTGTCGTTGCCGCGATACGGAGCTGGCTCTTGAGTCATCGTCGCTAATCTCTCGTCGCGTCTTTGCGCTCGCTCTTCCAACGCTCGCGCTTCGTCGATTCGCGGAAGACGGGCAACGACCAGCCGAACTTGATCGCCAAACCCCGAACCCCGAACGCCACAAGGAACCCCGCGATCATCGCCGGCAGACGCCCGATGCCGAGTCCGTTGAATCCGACGTATGTGCAGGCGCCGAGCACCGACGCCGTGACGTAAATCTCATGACCGAGCAGGACCGACGGTACGTGGCCCAGCGTATCGCGAATGATTCCTCCGACGGACCCGGTGACGGCGCCCATTGCGATTGCCACCAGCGCGGGCGCTCCCACATCCGAGGCTTTGACCGTGCCAGCGATCGTGACCAGCGCCAATCCGAAGGCATCGAACCACAAGTGCGTCTTGTAGCGTGATTCGACGAGGGGTGCCACGAAGTGCATCACGACGGCAGTCACAAGACAGGCGGACACGTGAACTGGATTCTGAACCCAGAAGACCGGCACGTTGAGAATCAAATCCCGCACGGTGCCGCCACCGACGCCGGTAATAACGGCGAACCACATGAACCCCATCACGTCCATGCCTTTGCGCGACGCGACGAGCGCTCCGGACACGGCGAACACGACAGCCGCAAGAATGTCGAAGAAATGGACGAGACGGAACAGGTTTGCGGAATCGACCAATGTGGTCTGCATACACTCAGAGCGGATGGCGCCGATCCGCTTCAGTATGCTACGGTGGCGCTGTTACTGGGACAGGAGAGTTCGCGATGTTCAAAACCGTTCACAAAACGGAGACGACGGGTTAACAGGACTCTGGTTACCCGTCTCGACGTGCCGGACAAGGCCGTAGCCTAACGATGCCCGTGCACGTCGCTGCCGTCAGGCACACCAGTGAGTTACGGGCAATTGCACTCGCGCGGCGTTACACTGTGGGCCCGAACTTCAGGCGCGGCGAACGGCTCGCGTGATCAACTTGTTGATCTCCTGGAGCCACAGTCACTGAACTCGCAACCGCGATACAGAACATCCAGTCCTGCGGACTCAAGCTGACGGTCCCGAATGCTCGCTGGAGAAATGGCACGTAGATAACCACGACCTGGAGCGCGAGTGATACGCCGAGCGCCATCCAGAGCCATTGGTTGGTGAACAGATGGGAGAACGCACTTCGCTCGTCTGAACGGGCGTTGAGCACGTTGAACATTTGAAAGAGCATTAGTGCCGTAAAGGCCATGGTCTGTGCGTAGCGCAGGTCGCCTGAACCCTCGACGAAGCCCCCCGGCAGTGACGCGTCGAGTACCGAATAACGTCCCGGCTGCCATGATCACGCCGACGAAGACAATACCGCGCCACATCCGCGGCGTGAGAACGCCTTCGCCGGCAGGACGCGGCGGCTGATGCATGAGGCCGTGGTCGGGAGGATCGACGCCGAGCGCGAGCGCAGGCAGCCCATCGGTGACCAGATTGATCCACAGGATTTGCGTCGCGAGGAGTGGCAGGACGAGTCCACCGCCCTCGACGTATAGGCCGATGCGCTCCGCCAGCAACACCCCGAAGAACATCGTTAGCACTTCGCCGATGTTGGATGACAGCAGATAGCGCAAGAATTTTCGGATGTTCGAGAAAATCGCTCGGCCTTCCTCAACCGCGGCGACGATCGAGGCGAAGTTATCGTCGGCGAGTACCATGTCGGCGGCTTCCTTCGACACATCAGTCCCAGTGATGCCCATGGCGATGCCGATGTCCGCCTTCTTCAAGGCGGGCGCATCGTTCACGCCATCGCCGGTCATCGCCACGACCGCTCCAGTCCTCCGCAGCGCTTCCACGATGCGCAGCTTGTGCTCCGGATTGACCCGCGCGTACACCGAGACCTCGGCGACGGTCCGGGTGCGTTGGGCTTCCGACAGCTTCTCCAGTTCTCCACCGGTGAGGGCTCGGCCGTCCTCACTGATGCCGAGTTCCTGGGCGATCACCCCGGCCGTGCGCGGGTGATCGCCGGTAATCATCAGCGGCCGAATGCCTGCGCCCTTGGCCCGCGCAACGGCATCCTTTGCCTCCGGGCGGGGCGGGTCAATCATGCCGATCAGCCCTGCGAAGACCAGGCCTTGTTCGACGCGGCTGTCAGGACTGGCCGCGTACTCACTGAGGACGTCAGGTGGCAGGTACAGACCGGCGACACCTAGGGTCCGCAACGCCTGGCCGGCAAGCGCTTCGTTCACCTGCAAAATCTCGGCGCGACGCGCGGGGGTCAACGGGCGCCGCTCCTCGCCGAGCACCTCGAAGCTGCAACGCGTCAGCAGCACATCGGGCGCCCCTTTCGTGAACACCATCCCGCGCTGCTGTTCCATGTCGCGATGGATCGTGCTCATCAGCTTCCGCTCGGAGGAGAACGGGACCTCGCCGACACGCGGGAGCCGCTGATCGAGTGTCTCGGAATCGAGGCCGGCCTTGCGAGCGGCGACGAGCAGCGCCCCCTCGGTCGGATCGCCTTGCACGGTCCACCGGCCCTCGTGTTCCTGCACCACCGCGTTATTCGCTCGATCCGCCGCCGCGAGGGCGCGCTCGAGCTCGACTCGGAGCAGGCCGTCGATCGGTCCACCGCCATCACGCTTCATCTCACCCTTCGGCTCGTATCCGGAGCCCTCGAACGAGACGCGCCCGCTGGCAGTGACCACGACTCGTACCGTCATCTCATTTTTCGTGAGCGTGCCCGTCTTGTCGGAGGCGATCACGCTCGCCGAACCGAGTGTCTCCACGGCCGCCAAATGGCGAATGATCGCGTGACGCCTGGCCATGCGTTGTACGCCAATGGCCAGGACAGCGGTCACCACGGCCGGCAGGCCTTCCGGCACCGCCGCGACGGCAAGTGCCACGCCGAGAATCAGAACATCGAAAATCGCAGACAGGCTGCGCACGTTTTCGACAAGGATGATTGTCACAATCATGACGACGGCGATGGCCACGACGACGAGGCCAAGCACCTTGCCCGTACGATCAAGTTCGCGCTGCAGCGGCGTGGCTTCGTCGTGCGTCTCTCTCAGCAACCCGGCGATGCGGCCCATCTCTGTACACATCCCGGTCGCGGTCACGACGGCGGTACCGTGTCCATAGGTGGCAGTCGTCCCGCTGAAGACGATGTTGTGTCGATCGCCGAGCGGCACTTCCTCGCCGATGGAACCGATGTCCTTGGTGACCGGCAGGCTCTCGCCGGTTAGCGCCGCCTCGGCCGTCTGAAGGGCGCTCGATTCAATCACACGCCCGTCGGCTGGGATGGTGTCGCCTTCCTCGATGACGATGATGTCGCCTGGGACGACCTCTGCGGCGGGTACGCTCCGTCGTTCGCCGTTGCGAATAACCGTCGCGTCAGCAGCCGACATCGCACGAAGAGCCGCCACAGCCGCCTCAGCGCGCGACTCCTGGACGTAGCCCATTGTTGCGTTGAGGAGGACGACCGCGAAGATGGCGATCGCTTCGTAGGGCAGCGCCGCGTCACGCTCGAAGGCCCACAGACCGGCCGAGATCGCCGTCGCCACGAGCAGCAGGATGACGAGGACATCCTGGAATTGCGCCAGATACCGTCGCCAGGCGGGAATCGGCTTCTCGCCGACGAGTTCGTTGCGCCCGTGCTGCTGGAGTCGCGATAGAGCTTCGTCGCCGCTGAGACCCTTCCGTACGTCCGTCCCTAGCGCGGTAATGACATCATCAATGTCTTGGCGGTATGAGCGGCTCGGATCCGGCATTTGGCGCGCGACGGTTGTCACCTGGTCGGCTCCTTCAAAGACGGCTCGCCATACAACGTGATGGTAGCGCACGCCGCGAGCGCCGCTTTGATGGACGAGGATGTCCGACAGTCGAATCGGGTGGACCGGCGGCTTCGACATTCACGACATGTGGTTCGCGCGGTGGCCGCAGGAATGGGCCTTCGCGGTTCTTCGTCTATGCCAGGCCAGCTGTCTTGTTCTGAAGGGCCTTGAACTGCGCCCGAAGGGTCTTCTCGCGGATATAACGTTCCGTCACGTCACGGATGATCGCCACCACCCACTCGATCTGACCGTTGCCGTCCTTCATGAACTGGATGGAGAACTCAATGGAAACCTGGCGGCCGTCTTTGTGCAACGCTGGCACGGCAAGCAGTTGGCCCTCACTGTAGCGACTGACGCCCGTCCTCATTGCCGCGTCCCATCCGGCCCAGTGGCGGGCCCGGAGCCGCTCGGGGATGATGAGATTCATCGAGACTCCTAGCGCCTCCGTCGCGCGGAAGCCGAAGACCCGCTCCGCCGCGGCGTTCCAGTACCGCACCGTGCCCGAGTCATCGCAGATCAGAATCGCATCTGGTGAATCGTCCAGGATGCGAACGAGGAGATCGTGAGGTAGTCCTGCCAACGAACCTCCCGTCGGTGTCATCGGCCGACCCATCCGACGAACTGCCGCGGAGTGCGAGCTTCAACGATTGCGACCCGTAAAACGCGACTATTTCGCATCATCTCTGCGGACAGAAATCTTTCAAACGTTAGCTCTCATCCGCTATCGACAGCGCCTCTGGGATGAAGTCGATGATCAGATTCGCGTGGGAATCCCACAAGATCAAGTCGCGATCGATGAATCTGTATTCGAGCCCCGATGGCAATCTCGGAAACACTTGCAAGAGTTGCGGCGGCATGGTCGTCAACGCGCCACCGTCCGGGTATGAGGCGTTGACATTCGGTGGGGCCATTGGTGGTGCATCGTCCTCAGTAATCATCACGAGGAACTCGTCCGCCGTCATCCCATGTAGCGACTCGAGGATCCAGCGACGAAATAGCTCGGTGATGGTGGGGAAGAACATATCGCCCTGTCTGGCCGTAAGTCTCTCGGCGCGCATTGCTTGTTGGTGGGCTTCGACAATCGCAATTATTACAGTGGGATTCGAGGACACGGACTGCACGGGGAGGGATGCATCCAGCCGCTGCCGCACAGCATCGTACTGCCGAAGACGACGCTGAAATTCCTCGACGACCGCCGTGTCGTTGTCCGATGCGAGAGGCGAGGCTACGCTCTGGACCTGTGCGTGGCGCGTGTCCCTGTCTTCGCCCCGCAGGTCTCGGCCATTCACCACGGGGGTCACGAGCGAGATTGTTATCCAGAGGTATAGCCACACGTCGCGTGTCATGAATCTACAGCCCGTTCTCATTGAACGATCGAGACTGCACGTTTCGCGCCGTTGCCCGTCGAATCTCGCCTCCGACATTCCAATTCAACTATTCGGACACAGCCACGCCCGCGGCGACGTTCCAGACGCCAAATGGTTGAGAGGCCACCGGATAGCGAGGCAGGCAGTCGATGTGCATCGGATTGTCGTATGAGCAAGCACGCGACGTGTAGCTTTCACAATGTTCTGCAGGCTTTCACAATGAAACGGCGGCGCAGCAGGATCGGTCAGCTGCTGATGCTCCCTGCTGAAGTCTTCTCATTTCACGTCGTTTCGGACCGCCCTTTGAGCTCTCGCTGGATCGCCGCTTGCGTCTACATTCCTGAACGGACGGTGGCCGTCGAAGGGACCGAGGATTTGCCATCGTGTCGCGACTTGCCACCTAATGCGCCGGCGACAGGGCGGACGTCATCGCTACGCCATTTACAAAGGAGAAGTACGATGCTCAAACTGAAGCGCGCCTACGAGCCTGTCACGAGGGCCGACGGCGTGCGCTTCCTCGTCGAGCGTCTGTGGCCTCGCGGTCTTTCGAAGGCGAAGCTGCACCTCGATGCATGGCTCAAGGACGTCGGACCAACTACCGACCTCAGACAGTGGTTCAGTCACGACCCGGAGAAGTGGTCGCAGTTTCGTGCGCGGTACTTTCGAGAGCTCGACTCGCGTCCCGAGTCGTGGCGGCCGATCCTCTCAGCAGCCAGAGGCCACACGGTGACGCTCGTATACAGCTCCCATGACGAGGAGCACAACAATGCGGTCGCGCTAAAGGAATACCTGCAAGCGAAGAGGCGCGGACGCCGGTTATCTGGCAAATCCAGCACATCGCAACGAGCCCGACGAGCGACCCGGTAACGATGTGCCATCCGGCACGGCATGTGCGTTGATCGTTCGGTCCGCTCCGCCGGTTCGGCTCGCCCTCACCGTATGGGTCTTGCGCCGCCGTGCGCGCAACAGGATCGATCGATGCGTACCGGCGTATGATCGGCGTCAAGGGATCCGACCGAGCTCGCGCTGCGTCAGGTGGGCGTTGACCTAAGAAGCCATCTCATAAACCCCGCAGCAGGATGCAGCAGCAGGCGAGGTGCAGCATCCCCAGGAAGTTCTCTGAGTGACGCTCGTAACGCACGACAATCCGCCGAAAGTTCTGGAACCAAGCAAAGAGTCTCTCGACCCTCCACCTCCGTCCGTAGCGACGCAGCGGGCGACCGTCTTGCGTCCGCTGCTTCCGAGTCCTCCGATGCGGAGCGATTAGCTCCGCGCCCAGGTGTACCAATTCCGCGTCCAGTTTGTCTGACTCGTAGGCGTTATCGCCAATGAGACGGGCTGGAAGCTGCCGGACGAACCGATCAGCAAGCGTGGCGTGTACCAGTTTGACTTCATGGGGCGTGGCGCTCTCGATGTGGACGGCGACAGGACGCCCCTGACGATCGGCGATGGCCATAATCTTCGACCCCTTGCCGCGCTTCGTCTTGCCCACGCAGGTGCCACCCCGCTTGGCCGGCGAGAAGCTCCCGTCGATGAAGGCTTCATGCAGATCCAGATAGCCTTCGTCGTGGAGGGCCTGCGCGAGGATTTCGAGGACGGTCCGCAGCACGCCGGCGCGGACCCACTGCTGAAACCGACGGTGGCAGGTTTGATACGACGGATAGCGGTCCGGCAGGTCGGCCCACGGGGCCCCGGTCCTCAAGATCCACAGGATGCCATTGAGCACGGCGCGGTTCTCCCTCCACGGGCGCCCTCGACCGTCTTTGCGGCGCGCCAGCTCGGGCAAGAAGGGCCCAATGAAGTCCCATTGCTCGTCCGTGAGGTCACGGGGATGAGGCGCAGCAAACAGGGCCATCCATCCATGGGCGTGGGGGCCACTCTGGCTATTGCCGTCGGCGAGCGGTCAGGAGCCGCACCGGCGTTGCTCGATACTTATCGTCGTTCGGCTGGGTGTCAGGGACGGAATTGGCAACTACCTGATTACGGCGGCATGAGTCGCCCACAGCGTAAGTGTCAGATCATTTCACGGAACCAAACACCGCTCCATGCGCGAAAGCCGGACCGGTCTTGCCGTGGGGCCACTCATCACGGTCATAGCGGATTCCGGGAATTCCGGATCCAGTGGCTGGAAGATCGCGGGCGAGCTGGAGCTTTCCGGTCTGTGGATCCATGTCGATCAGGTAAACGCCACCGGCCAGTGTTCCTCCGCCGGTCATCACGATGCGTTTTCCTCCGGGTTCGAGCGCGAGCCAGTGTGGGCGGGCATCAACGCCGAAAGCGAGCTCGTCTGCGATCACCGGCTTCTCCGGTGTGGACACATCCAGCACCACGAGCGAGCCAGTGGTGCCGACGGGCTGAACCCAGAAACGACCAGACCGCACGGGCACGTTACAATCCGTGTCCTCGCCCTCCACCGCCGACCACGGGAAGGAACGCGCAAGTTTGGCGACGGGCATTCCGTCGAGCTCGGAGAGCACGTACAGCCCGCATCGAAACGTTGTGACCATCACAGATGTTTGATCGCCAAGGGCTCTCACTTCGGCGGGATGAAGGTGCTCGTTGCCGCGAGGTCCTGGCGGCAGCAGCACGGTGTGCAGCAGGGTCAGGTCGGAAAGGCGCCACACTTGAACCGACCGCCCGACTGCCACTCCGTGCATGTCGGCCGACGTTGTGACAACGCGGTCGAGTTTGGGGACCACGGCCAGACTGTATGGGCGCACATCCGGATCGAGAGGATTTGTTGCGCTCGCGGCTCGGAGCATTCGCCCACGGTCGTCCAGTTCAACCAACCCGCCAGTGGCGTGGTGATCGGCGGCGAGACTTTGATAGGTGGCGAGCACAGTACCGCTCGGCGTGCGGGCGAAACTGTGTGGATGGGAATATGGTCCCGCATCGCCGAAGTCACTGAACAGACGCGGGTGCACGGGGTCGCTGAGGTCGAAGACGAACGTGTGCCCCGTTTCGAACGAGTTGGCGAAAAGCTGGCTCGTGGTCATCTCGTATTCGACGTGGTGCGCGCCGCGCCCACCCGGCGCCGGCAACGTGCGGACGACCTGCCCGTAGGCTGCCGAATGGCGATCCACGTCCACGACCGCCAGAAAATCGTCAGCGTCCTTGTCGACGTCCCAGGCCCAGACAAACACATGGGGGCTCCCACTCGACTCCTTGGGCGCCGCCAACGGCGAACAGCCCGACACCGCCAGAAGGAGCAGGCCGATAGCATGGCGGTACGACGTCCGAACTCGAACGGTTCGGGAGGAGAACGGACTGGCGGATGCGGTGACCGGTTCAGGCCTCATGAAGCAGAATCGGCTCGGACGAAGACAATCCGACGGAGTGTCACGGCTCGTCGGTGAGATGTTGTGTAGATCATGTGGTCTGCCTAACGAATTGTAGGCGACCAGTCTATCGCGGCGGTTTATAGCCCTCGAGGCTGAATGGGACTCCGCCCATCGTCCGCCGCCGCTACAGCCAGCCAATCTCCCTCAACGCGTACGCAGAATTCCAGATCTTCGTCAGGTGAGCGATCTTGTCGCCCTCGAAAAACATCACGTACACGTAGTCGGAACGGACGCTCTTCCCTGTCGGCGGGCAGGGGCCGCCTTCCCCGGTATGCGTCCCAAAGAAGACTGCATAGGCGCAAACGTTATTGCGTTCGGCGTCGACGCCCCAAGACTTGAGGTCGTAGCCCGCGTCCGGCATGAACGTATAGAGCCCTTTCATCCAATCCGTGTAGGCTTCAAGCGTCGTGACGTCGGCCAGGGCTTCGGCCTGCGCCGCGAACGACGCATCCGGCTTGCAGTACCGCGAGCACACCTGCCAACCCTCCCCGCCTTCACAAGCCTCAAAAAAACTGCGCGCGGTCTGTTCCATCGAATTATTCATCGGGTCGCTCCAGCAAGAGGATACTACTTCCGAGATCGTTGACACGGTGGCGAAACGCCAATTTGCTGTCAAGGTCGCCGCGTGTTCGGCCCATCATCCGGGGCTGGCTCCGTGAAATCCTGCGCCTGCTCTACGTCATCCACAACCGCCGGCTACTCGGCATGCTCGATAGCTTCCGTCGCAACGCGCCGCTGCGAAGGTGACAAGGTAGTGTTAATCCTGAGTAGTCGCCCAGGGTATTTCTATTCACGCGGCTGCGAATGGGAGAGCACGATCGGCGTCTATCGTTGGAGCCGGTGCCGGCTATTTATGAGATGAGTTCTAGACCGCGTCTCATCGTGATGGCGACGCAGTCGCTACGCACGCGCTCAGAGCGACACCTCGTCCGGTCGGTCATCGATGCGTTGGCAGGTCTACGCGTCTAACTGTGCGATTGGTTCCCGCGCGATCGGGTTCAGCCGGCAGGAATACCGGGAGACTCACGATGTCAGATGCGGCGAATGAAAACAGACGTCCTCATCCACAAACCATGGCCGCGCCGTACCTCGAATTCGATATTGCGAGGGAACTGGAGCAGCTCGATCACGAGGCCGAGTGGCAGTCTGGGCATAACGCCAAGACGCTCGTTAAGTACGACGGTCTGCGGATTGTGCTGATCGCCTTGAAGGCCGGTTCGAGAATTCCAGAGCACCACACAGAGGGGCAGATCTCGATACACACCGTCGCGGGGCACATTCGGGTGCATGCGCAGGGGCGAACCTTCGAGCTGCGGTCAGGAGGGCTGCTCGCGCTGGGCCAAGGCTTACCTCACGACGTGGAGGCGCTGGCGCAGAGTGCATTCCTCCTGACCATTGCGTGGCCAGAAAGACCCGAGCACAAGACCGTGTGAGATCGCCAGATCCGCCCTGGACATTGCCGTGACATTAGCCGAAGGATCACGGCAGTCGCTGTAACGCTTCAGGCACCTCGTCAATCGCGTAGTTTCGCGACCTCGGACGCGCTGACGGTCGGAGCCGAGTTACCCCAACTGGTACGCTCATGATTGACGATGGCCGCGAGGTCGGCGTCATTCAGGAGGTCCTTAAAGGCCGGCATCGGTGACGCGTAGGTGACCCCTCCGATCACCGAGCCCTGCTTACCGTTGAGGATGGCCCTGATGTGATCGGTCGGATCCGGAGCCTGGACAATCGGGTCGTTTGCCAGTGGTGGGAACACAGTAGCCAAACCGAGGCCGGTCGCCTGGTGGCAGGCAGCGCAGTTGACTGAGTACAACGCCGCGCCTCGCGCGGCGTCTGCGGACGTCAGGATCGACGACGGCGTTGTCGCTCCCGCCGGCGCGGTGTCCGGGGGCGCCCACGACTTGGCACCTGCGGGCACCGCCGCGTCGGCAGCCGCTTCGACTGCACTTCCGGATCCGCTGAATGTGCCGTAGGTCGGTGTACGAGCGAAATCGGGCGTGGGCGACCATTGCTGGACGCCGTAAAAGACGCCGAAGGCCCCCACGAGGAGCAATAACACCCAGGCCCATGTCGGTGAGGGCGCCGGCGTTTCGGCCTGGGACGGTTCCCAGTCGACGACCGATGTTCCGCCGTAAGCGTTAACGATGACCGGGATCGTGCCGTCGAGGACGTCGTGCTCTTTGATGCCCGCTACGGCAATCCCGGGGCCGTTGCGGACGCTGAAGTCGATCGTGCGAGTGCCCTTCATCCCTTGGCCGTCGTAAGCCTCAATTCGCAGGACGTGGGGTCCGTCCTCCATGCGGGAGGTGTGCAACTCAAAGCTCAAGGGGGGAGTTGTACTCAGGATTGGTTCTGCGGAGCCGTCGAGGAAGATGTCGATTCGGTTGCGCGTGCTGGTGATACCGAGATCCTGTTGCGATTCGTCTGCCATCGGGATTACTCGCATGCCTCGTCGAGGATGCGTCGTTTGATGTGGCCCTCACCCCTTTCCCCCGGGCGGATGAAACACAGCAGCGTGTAGGCCGTCGTCACGGCGACGGCGATGAAACCCACGGCGACCAGGAGGAGCTGTGCCCACGTATGGGTGGGTGACATCGAATGAACTGCCGTCGACTGGGAGAACACATCATTCGACTGGGCGAGAGCGAGGATCTGTTGTGCCAGCACAATGAAGGCGACCGCCATCATCAGCGCGTTCCTCCGTAACCCTGGATCGGAACCTGGCGTCGGCTGAGCAGGTAGGCAACCAGCGCCCGGCCGCGTGCGTTGGGGACGACGACGCCGGTGGCCGGCGCATGCTCCGGTGGCAGCGGCACCACAAATTCGTTTGGTCCGGCCGCAGCCTTGACGTCGAACAGCCAGGGGAAGGCCGGCATGATGGAGCTCTCGACCACGGAGCGGGGATTGTAGAGATGCAGGGACTGCCACACGTCACTGGCTTGACGGGTACCGACGTTGGAGAGGTCGGGCCCGGTACGCTCACTGCCGAGGATGGCCGAGGCGTACGGTTGCCACACTCCAACCGGTCGCACGAACGCGTAGTCGCCAGGGGCCGAGGGCCTTCCCCAGACCGCGTCCATCTTCAAAGGCCGCACTTGCTGCGTGTGGCAATAGACGCAACCCTCGGAGATGTAGACCTTGAGTCCTTCGGTCTCGAGCGCAGTCGGTGCCACCGATCCGGGTAATGGTTGTGTGTGGTTCTGCACCCAGATCGCCGGGCCGATCCCGACCAGGTATGCCAGCGCGATGAACCCGAAGAACGAGACGCCGAAGAGGAGCCAATGACTCTTGCCGAAGTCGATTGTCATCCTGCAGCACTCGCGGCGATCCCGGCCCGGATGGTCGCACGCTCACGCGGCCTCATCGACCATACGTTGTAAGCGAACACCAGATGGGACAAGAACATGAGGGTGCCCCCTACGGCGCGCCACAACCAATAGGGCAGCATGTCCGTGACGGAATGGACGAAGGGACTGCCGGAGATCCAGTTTCGGCCCTGCATGGTGCCGCCGATCATCAGCGCGCCGCTGTACAGCAGATAGCCGACCAGCGCGAACCAGAAGTGGACGCCGACCCACACAGCGGAAGGCTCATGTCCGGTCATACGTGGCAGCAACCCGTATACGGTGCCCCATATGAGGAATCCCACGAAGCCGTACATCGTCAGGTGTGAATGTGCCACGGTGTAGTTGGTGAAGTGCCACAGCGCCTGGAGCGATCTGAAAGCTTCGAGCGTGCCCTGAAAGGAAAACAGGAAGTAGGCGAGCACACCGGCCAGGATGAAGGGCAGGCTGTAGCTCCGTCCTATCGCGTGTTCCGATCCGCGCATCGTCAGAAGGAAGTTGCCCGTGCCGGCGGCGAGCGTGACCACCATGCCGACGCTGAAGATGATTGCGACCGTCTGCAACCACCAGGGGATGGGCGCGAAGATAAAGTGGTGTGCACCGATCATCGAATAGAAGACCATCTGCGTCCAAAACGCCAGGACTCCAAGCGAGTATGAGTAGATTGGCTTGTTCAGGAGGCGCGGAAGCGTGTAGTAGGTGAGCCCAAGCACGATCGGCGTAAACCACATGCCGACTCCCATGTGCATGTAGAAGCCCTGAATCACGGTCTCGCTGATGCCGTTCTGCTGGTACCACGGGAGGTAGGCGATGACGAGCAAGGCAATGGTCCACAGAAACCCGCCCATGATGTACCAGTTCGAAATGTAGATCTCCTCGATGCCGCGCGCGGCGATGGTCCGAATCAAGTTGTAGGCGGCGAGGGCTACTCCGATGGAGAAGACCGCCTGCACTGGCCAGATGTACCTCGCGGTACTCCTGCCCGCCGTTGTTGATGCCGTTCATCAGCAACACGTCGCCGACACACACGGACACGTTGATAAGCACCAGGCTCACATACGCTAGTGGAAAGCTGAAGAGCTGACGCCGGCTGGTTTTTGGAACGACGTACAGCGCCATGCCCAGCATTGCCAGGCTCGACCAGCCCCAGAAGAGCGTGTTTGTGTGTACCGGCCGAAGCCTTCCAAAACTCAGCCACGAGACGTGATCGATATCCGGCACGACGAATTTGATGCCCAGGTACTCGCCAACCAACGTGCCGAACAGGAGCCACGCCGTTGCCCAGGCCACGTAGCTGAACACGAGCCTCACCCACCGACTATCGCCGTCGGCCACAGGATCGACGCGTGTCTTGGGCACGGCTAGCGGGCGGGCAACCGTTGTCGTCGAGATCACATCGATCATGGTGCGGTCCGGGGAACGTCAGGGACGCTCGCCGTGGAAGGGTGCAATAAGAGCTCCGACCGTGAACCCTCCTGGTGACCGCCGTCGTCGCTCTTCCACAACCGCATGTGAGCAGGAGCTCCGTTCATTGTGAAAGCCGACCGTTTCATTCTGAATGCGTCCGTCCGCAAACCGTCGAACCAACTGATCTTTCATGGTGAAACGCAACATCGAAATCTGCAATGCGACGCTGATGCGCGCAAGACAAAAGGTGCGGCCAGACGACACTGCCTGCCGGATCGGTCCTTGCTCCTCATCAGGCTGGATCATCCAGGCGCATGAGAGACCGTTGACCGTTCAGCCTCCGTGTCTTAGCTCCGCGCCGCTGTTCTCGGCAGCACGGACGCAGGAGACAGCATGAAGAAAACCCAACAACTTCACGATCTTGGCCAGAGCATCTGGCTCGACAACATCACCCGCCCGCTTCTCAACAGCGGCAGGCTCCACCGTTACATCGACGAGCTCTCGGTCACCGGTCTGACCTCGAATCCGACCATTTTCGACCACGCGATCGGGAACACCGACGCCTACGACGAGGGCATCCACGACAAAGCGAAGGCTGGGCAACGAGGAGAAGGGCTGTTCGTGGAGCTGGCGCTCGAAGATCTGCGCCGCGCCGCTGACTTGTTCCGACCTATATACGACGCCACCGATGGAGTCGATGGCTGGGTCTCGATGGAGGTGTCGCCGCTGCTGGCCAACGATACAGCACACAGCATTGAGGCGGCGGTCTGGATCTACCGACAGGCCGACCGGCGCAACCTGTTCGTCAAGATTCCGGGTACCCCGGAAGGTGTTCCGGCGATCGAGGCATCGATCTTCGCTGGCGTGCCGATCAATGTGACCCTGCTGTTTTCGCGTGAGCAGTACCTCGCCGCCGCCGAAGCTTATCTGCGTGGCATCGAACGCCGCCTCGCCGCCGGTCTTAATCCGCGGGTCGCGTCGGTCGCTTCGCTGTTCGTCAGCCGCTGGGACAAGGCGGTGAGCAACACGGTGCCGACGGATCTGCGTAATCGGCTTGGCATTTCGATCGCAGCGCGCACCTATCGGGTCTATCGCGAGCTCCTGGCGTCGCCGCGGTGGCGTACGCTCGCCGCCGCCGGCGCCCGGCCGCAGCGTCTGCTCTGGGCCAGCACCGGAACGAAGGATCCGAAGGCATCGGACACGTTGTACGTCGAAGCGTTGGCGGCGCCCGACACGATCAACACCATACCCGAGAAGACGCTACACGCGTTCGCGGAGCACGGCGAGCTCAAAGGCGTGATGGCCGAAGACGGCGGCGATGCCGAAGCGGTGCTCGCACGTTTTACGCGGGCTGGCATCGATGTCGACGCACTCGCGAAACAGCTGCAGCGTGACGGCGCGCAGGCGTTCGTGAGGTCGTGGAAGGAGCTCCTGCGGCGCATCGACCGAGAAGAGTGCGCTGCTCGTAGACGCTGGACAACGGACTCGGTGACGGCGGACATGCGCACAGCCGTTCGCCCCGAGGGCGCGGTGATCCGGCGCCACCGCGGGTTGCGGGAGCCCCACCGATGGGCAACCGAATCAGTGCGCTGGCCGGTCAGCCTGCGCAGGGTGCGCAACTGGTCGATGTGTCTCCAGGCTCCTCGACGCCTATATCGAGCGGCGCAGGACCTCGTCGCCCGCGCGCTTGCGGAGCCATAACGGGAGCGGAGACTCGTGCAGCAGTCGACGAATGACTTTTTTCAGGGAGCGATCATGGCGGCCGAACTCGATCAGCTCTGCATCAACACCGTGCGTTTCCTCGTCGGTGGACGCCGTGCAGAAGGCGAACAGCGGCCATCCGGGCCTGCCGCTCGGCGCCGCGCCGATGGCCTACGTGCTGTGGACGCGCCTGCTCAAGCACAATCCGCGCAATCCGGGCTGGTTCGATCGCGACCGTTTCGTGCTCTCGGCCGGGCACGGCTCGATGCTGCTCTACAGCCTGCTGCACCTGACCGGCTACGACCTGTCGCTGGACGAGATCAAGCAGTTCCGCCAGTGGGGCAGCAAGGCGCCGGGCCATCCCGAGCGCGGGCATACGCCGGGCGTCGAGATCACCACCGGACCGCTCGGGCAGGGCTTCGCCAACGCGGTCGGCATGGCGATCGCCGAAGCGCAGCTCGCCGCGCGCTACAACCGGCCCGGCTTCGAGGTGATCGACCACGCCACGTACGCGATCGTCAGCGACGGCGACCTGATGGAGGGCGTCGCCGCGGAGGCGGCCTCGCTGGCCGGGCATCTGCGGCTCGGCAAGCTGATCTGCCTCTACGACGACAACCGCGTCACGCTGGCCGCCGGCACCGACATCACGTTCACGGAGGATCGCGCCGGCGCTTCGAGGCCTACGGCTGGCACACGGTGTCGGTCGCGGACGGCAACGACCTCGCCGCGATCGACGCCGCGCTGCAGGCCGCGCGCGCGGAGACGACGCGGCCGTCGCTGATCCTGGTGCGCACGCACATCGGCTACGGCTCGCCGCACAAGCAGGACAGCTTCGAGGCGCACGGCTCGCCGCTCGGCGTCGACGAAGTGCGCCTGACCAAGCAGAACGCTCGGCTGGCCGACCGAGCCGCCGTTCCTGATTCCCGAACGCGGCGCTGGCGCACTTTCGCGAGGCGCTGGCGCGCGGCGCGCGCGACGAGGCGGCATGGAACGATCGCATGGCCGCCTACGCGCAGGCCTTCCCCGAGCTGGCGCAGGAGCTGCGGCGCAGCCTGCGTGGCGAGCTGCCGCCCGGCTGGGACGCGGACATCCCGGTCTTTCCCGCCGACGCCAAGGGCATGGCCACGCGGGTCGCCTCCGGCAAGGTGATGAATGCGCATCGCGCCGCGGCTGCCGGCGCTGACCGGCGGCTCGGCGGACCTCGATCCGTCGACCCACACGGCGCTCAAGGGACTCGGCGACTTCAATCCGCCGGCCGACGACGAGGACGATACGCAAGGGCTCGGCCGGCGGCGGCTGGAGTCATGCCGGACGCAACCTGCATTTCGGCGTGCGCGAGCACGCGATGGGCGCGATCGTCAACGGCATGGCGGCGCACGGCGGCGACGATGCCGTACGGCTCGACCTTCCTGATCTTCTCCGACTACATGCGTCCGCCGATCCGCCTGGCCGCGCTGATGGGGCTGCACGTCGTGCACGTGTTCACCCACGACAGCATCGCGCTCGGCGAGGACGGTCCGACCCACCAGCCGGTGGAGCAGCTGGCCGCGCTGCGCGCGATTCCGAACCTGACCGTGATCCGGCCCGGCGACGCCAACGAGACCGCGGTCGCGTGGCGGGTCGCGCTGGAGACGCGCGATCGTCCGGTGGCGCTGGTGCTGACCCGGCAGGCCGTGCCGACGCTCGATCGCAGCCGCTACGCGGCGGCGGACGGCCTGCGCCGCGGCGCCTACGTGCTGTCCGATGCGCCGGACGGCAAGCCCGAGCTTGATCCTGATCGCGAGCGGCTCGGAGGTCGGTCTGATCGTGGCGGCGGCGGAACGACTGCAGGCGCAGGGCATCGCCGTGCGCTGCGTCTCGATGCCGAGCTGGGAGCTGTTCGATGCGCTGCCGCAAGCACGAGCGCGACGCGGTGCTGCCGCCGTCGGTGCGCGCGCGCCTGGCGGTCGAAGCGGGCGTGGCGCAGGGCTGGCACCGCTACGTCGGCGATGCGGCGACGTGCTCAGCGTGGAGCGCTTCGGTGCCTCCGCGCCCGGCAACGTGATGCTGCGGGAATACGGCTTCACCGTCGACAACGTCTGTGCCCGCGCTCAGGCGTTGCTTCGGTGACCTCGAGGAGACGTTCGTCATGACTATCGGATTCGATCAGCGGTACGTTGAATCGAAGGCACCGTAACCTGGGAGGAGAATCATGGCGAACAAGTTCAAAGTCGGCGATCACGTCCGCTGGAATTCGGAGGCCGGGTATGTGACCGGCAGAATCAGCAAGGTCCACACTCACGACACCGAGTACAAGGGTCATCCGCGCCACGCCAAGGAGGATGAACCGCAGTACGAGATCAGGAGCGATAAGACTGAGCACATCGCCATGCACAAGGGGTCGGCGCTGCACAAGATCACGAAATGGACACAATGTCAGTTGTCGCGAGCTCCCGTCGGGTCGGACGCGCCGTCGGACGGCAAGCGCCCCGCCTTCCTCTGAAAGTTCAGCGTGGCAGCTCTGAAGAACAGCGACAGCGCCACCCATCCGAGTATCACTGCCAGGGGATGGCCACGACTCTTGGCCACGTCATGGCCACACCACTCACCGCCAGGAGGAGCAGTCCTGCACTCGCCATCACTCGGGCCTCGGCGGGACCGAGCACTCGGTGGTCGCTGATCGCGGCGCCGACGGCGCTGCCGACCCCGAACGCTCCTGCCGCAGCGCGTCCCCCGCTTCCATGCGCGAGTCCCTGGGACCGCCGCCGCGGTTCTGGCTGCTGGCTCAACCGCACGCGTCGTCGAGCGGTAAGCACGACCTCCGTCGCGTGCGACAAGTCCTCCAGGTACATCGCCTCCATCGCCTGAGCAAAGGGCTCGTCCTCAACGGCCACGTCGAGTTCCCAGTTGCCTATCCAGCTTGTCAGATTGAGGTTTGTTGATCCCACCCTGGCCCAGCGAGAGTCGGCGACGGCTGTTTTCGCGTGCAGCATGGATCCGTTCCATTCAAAGACCCGGACTCCGGCCTCCAGCAACGGCCGATAGCCGGCACGCGAGAGTGATCCGACAAAGGGCACGTCACTGGCTCCAGGAACCAGAAGCCGGACATCGACGCCGTCCATCGCGGCCGATTTCAAGGCCTGGACATATATCGTCGTGCCGACAAAGTAGGCATCGGTCAGCCAGAGCGAGCGACGTGCGCCCGCGGCGATAAGTTGGTCCAATCGATAGAGCTGTGCCGTCGTCGGTGTACTTGCCACCACGCGCGCCATCACCGTGCCCACGGCGGGGATGGATGTCCGGTCGGGCAGGTCCGTCGCCGGAAGCGGCACTCCTGCAATCGCCCACGTCTCCGCGAACGCCAGTTCGACATCCGCGACTGCAGGGCCTTCGATCACCACTCCGGTGTCACGCCATGGTTCGACGTGATGCTCGGGATCCCCTATCCAACGGTGCCCGACGCAGAGCCCGGAGACAAATGCCACCCGCCCGTCAACGGTAATGACCTTGCGATGGTCTCGGCTCACCCATCCGAAGGGCCGGTCGAACCGCGGTGGATTGAAGCACCTGACCTCGACACCCGCCCGGGCCAACATCGGCCAGCGGCCGCGCAGGCTGAAGCTCAACGAGCCAAGCCAGTCGTACAGCAGTCGAACGCGAACACCGTGTCGCGCCCTCTCAGCGAGCGCTTCCGCAAATTGGAGCCCGATGTCGTCTCTGTGGATAATGTACGTCTCGAAATGTATCGTGCTCCTGGCTGATGCGATCGCCTCGAGCCACGCAGGATAGTTCTCTTTGGCATCTTTGAGGATTCGTACTGTGTTTCCAGGCACGAGCGGTGCGCCCGCGGCCCGCGCAAACGTTTGATCGGCAAGCACCCGAGCAGAAGAGAGTGCTGCGGTTGAGCCGAGGTTCTCGCCTGTCATCTTTTCTCCATTGACGAGTCGTTGTCCCAGCGCAAACCACGCGCCAGAAGGGTCGATCCCCGCCATTGGCCATCCGCAAAGAACCTGATTTCCTTTTGAAAGCGTGCGACTTCATTCTGAATCATCGAATCGGATGTCCGCGAGGACACAGCTCGCCGTGACGCGTATTCCGGGCACGAGTATCTGGCACTCCGCGTGCACTTCGACAGAGCAGGCGAAGGCGTCTCAATCGCCGGACGCCAATACGACGAGGGTCGAAGGAATCAGATGGCTCAGCCGATCGTAACAACGAGGTCAAGGGAGGTCGACAATGGCTAAAACGACGCCACGACCACGGACCAAGCACGATACGACGCCGGCTCACGACCTGCGCAATCCCTCCCTCCCGGCCGCGGTGACAGATAGCGACACCGCTCGTCGTGCGTACGAGCTCTACGAACAGCGTGTCTGTCAGCACGGACGCGACTTGGACGACTGGCTGCTCGCAGAGAACGGACTGCGAGATGCGGCGACGTCCACCGCAGCGTGATTGTGTCGGGAGGTCATCATGAGTGTGCCTCCGCCTGAAAGACTGCTTGAGCGTATCCGCGCGGAGTATCTGGAAATGCCGGGCCTGTGCTTGACGCCTGAACAAATGCAACGACTGTGCGGTGTAGAACCCACGCTTGGCCGACTGGTGCTCGACTCGCTGGTCGATGCGAAGTTCCTGTGCCTCAAGTCGAACGGTACCTACGCACGGGTGACAGACGGAGAGGCCTCCCGTCCGCGCGCCGCCAAGGCGGGGTTGCAACCAAGCAACTCGGAGCCCGAAGGGACGAGGCGGGCCCGGCCCGAGGCGACGTTGCAGCCGTTCAGCACTGCCGACGTGCGGCGCGTCCGATCCTCATGAACCAGCGATGTGTTTCCTGACTTTGTAAGGGGGCAGAGATGAGTAAAGCGATTTTGGATGCCGACGAAATCCTGCAGCATGCGAGCCCGGTCGTGCACCAGACAGGCCATGAAATTCAGCCGTTCGGGCACTTGATCAGAATGCCGATCGCGCTGGCGGAGTCGGCGTGCAAGGAGAGCGTCGAACACCTCAATCAATGCTCGCGGACACCATGACATTGCGCGACTTGTACAAGAAACATCATTGGCATGTATCCGGGCCGACGTTCTACCAACTCCATCTGCTGTTCGACAAGCACTACGCGGAACAGGTGGCGCTCATCGACGCCATCGCGGAGCGCATCCAGTTGCTCGGCGGCGTGAGCCTCGCGATGGCGGCGGATGTGGCCGAGACGACGCTCATTCCGAGGCCTCCCAAGGGTCGCGAGTCCGTTCCGGTGCAGATATCACGACTGCTTCACGCCCATGAAATCGTACTCAAGGAGGCTCGCACGATGGCGCGCCTGGCGTCCGAGCGCGAGGACGATGGCACGAATGATTTGTTGGTCAGCGATGTGATTCGCACCAACGAGTTGCAGGTCTGGTTCGTCGCCGAGCACGTCGTAGATACCCCTGTTGTCCGGGCGGAGTGACGATCCGCGTGAGAGAAACGCAGGCTTCGGTGATTGACGAAGGGAGCTGGACATGGCGGACTCGGTGACAGCTGGTGTGCATCGGGCGATAACGTGGTCAATCGCGCTCAGCGTGCTGATGATCGTCGCCGGCCTTCTGGCGATTGGTCTCCCGATGGTGGCCGGCATAGCGGTGACAGCAGTCGTGGGCTGGCTGTTGATTGTCAGCGGCGCTCTGCACCTGGCGTTCGCCTGGCGCACGGGCAGGGCCGGCGTCGTGGTGTGGGAGATTCTGCTCGGTCTCGCGACGGTGCCATCGGCTTCTATCTGCTGGCGTGCCCAGAGGCCGGCCTCGCATCGCTGACGTTCGCGGTCGCGATCTACCTGTTTGCCGAAGGCGTTCTGGAATTCATCCTGTCGTTCAGCTCCGCCCGGCCCCCGGCACCGGCTGGTTGTTGGTCGACGGGATCATCACGCTCGTGCTCGCTGCAATGATCTGGGGCACGTGGCCCTCGAGCGCTGCCTGGGTCATCGGCACGCTCGTCGGGATCAGCATGTTGTTCAGCGGCATCACTCGGCTGATGCTCGCTCTTGCTGTCCGCCGGATTGTCGCGTGACACGATGGTCTGACGCACGGCGGCGGACGTTGTCTATTTGCGAGGTGACTCATGGCGCATTACACGTCGGACGAATCGGTTCTGGAAAAGATCGACGGCCTGGTCCGCGAGGAGCAGCGCCTCTACGGACAAAATGATCGAGCGGATCACGACCCAGGCACGCCTCGCAAAGATTAGGCGGCGATGCTTGTCTCAGACGCGCATGCGCTCGGCGGGCCTCGTCGTCGAACCACACGCGGCCAGCGGTACCTGATAGCGCCACCGTTGCTGTTGCTCGGCGACGTCGCGCGCAAGCTCGTCTTCAACCGCACGAATGTGTGCCTCGAGACGTTCCAACGATGCGGACATGCGCTGCTCCTTGGCGTGGACGGTTCCATGGCCTACCGTCGTGCCGCTGTCGACCTCGTGATCCCATTCTGGCCATCGTATCCGCCTTTCGGCAGATGTCCACGGGATCGGATCAATCTCACCGCGTGAAGAATGGCGAGGGGTCGATGATGGAAAGAAGCGCAGCGATCGGTCGGGAGCTGTCAGGTCGTTCGAGAGGGACTGGAGGACCTCTGCATCAACTCGATTCGGATGCTCTGGATCGATGCGGCTACTCCCTTCATTTTGAAAGCCTGCCGTTCATCCTGAATTCGCCGCGCCGGATGATCAGGCGGTGCTACCCGAGTTGGCCCGTTCTGCGCACTGGGTATCTGGCGCGTAGCGTGCAGTTCGACCACACAGACGAACGTGAGTCAGCTCGTTGGGCAGCGGACGCAGGTAAACAGAGAGCTCCTTATGAACCCGCTCCTCGCATTGAATCAACGCGGTCAGTTCGTGTGGTTGGACAATATCAGCCGTCACCTGATCGCAGGCAGCGACTGATCGACGAGGGCGGTCTGGGCGGCGTGACCAGCAACCCGACCATTTTCGACAAGGCGATTGGCGGCAGCACCGACGACGATGCCGGGCTGCATCGTGCGATGGATGCCGGCAGCAATGCGAGTAACCGAGCGCTCGCCGAGCGCTTGATCGTCGAGGACCTCAAGAGTACGCTGAAAGAGCTATGTCCTGAAGGAGGAAGAGCGATGTTACGCAACATGAAGAACCTGCGGGGCTACGCCATCCGCGCGACCGACGGTGTCCTTGGCACAGCGAACGACTTCTATTTTGATGACAAAGACTGGGGCATTCGCTATCTCGTCATCGACACGGGCAGCTGGCTGTCCGGCAGGAAAGTGCTGATCTCGCCTATCGCCATCGGCCGGCCGGACTGGACTGCCCAGGAGCTTCCGGTGTCCCTGACGAAGGCGCAGGTGGAGCACAGTCCGGACATCGACACCCAAAAGCCAGTGTCACGGCAGCACGAAGCCGAGTACTTCGGCTACTACGGGTACCCGTACTACTGGGGTGGCGCGGGTCTGTGGGGCATGGGTGGTACCCGGGCAACCTGACCACCGAAGGCAGGATCGACGAAGAATTGAAGGCTCACCGGGCTCAGGTGGCGCCGGCGCCGGCTGATGATTGCCATTTGCGCAGCAGTAATGCCGTCATTGGCCATCATATTCAAGCGACCGACGGTGCCATCGGCCACCTGGAGGATCTGCTCGTCGACGATTACACGTGGGCGATTCGGTATCTGGTTGTGGACACGAGCAACTGGTGGGGCGGTCATCGCGTGCTCGTCGCGCCGGAATGGATAACGGACGTAAGTTGGTCAGAAGCGAAGGTCTCCGTCGATCTGACGCGCCAGGCTGTCAAAGATGCGCCCCCGTACGACTCGGCGGCACAACTCGATCGTCAACGGGAACAGGGTCTCTACCAGCATTACGGCCGTCCTGGGTATTGGACCAAACCGAGACACCGCAGCGTCGCCCACCAGCTACAGTGCATCATGCTGTTCCTGACGCACGCAGACACCGCAATCATAAAGGGAACTGCTCCACGTGCAACTCGGGACGATCGGCCTCGGACGATGGGTGGCAGCATGACGCAAGTGGGGGTAAGAGGGGGACGCGGACGTCAGAATTGGTAAGCCGTGGCGAGGCGGTGCTGGCACACGATAGCTCGACCAACGCGCTGATCCGACGCTATCGCCGCATCAAGGTCGGGAGAGACTGAAAGAAGAAACGTTCATGAGCCTCGGCTACAACCGACCGCTATATTTATTGCCATTCGATCATCGCCATTCGTACGTGACTGGCATGTTCAATTTCACACCACCGCTGACTGCTGGCGAACGCGAAGCCGTCGTCGACAGCAAGCGGGTGATTTATGACGGATTCCGGCAGGCGGTTGGCAACGATGTGCCGATACCCTCGGCCGCCATCCTGGTCGACGAGGAATTCGGCGCTGACATCCTCCGCGATGCGGTCAACAGCGGCTACGTGACAGCCTTATCGACCGAGAAGAGCGGGGCCGACGAATTCGAGTTCGAGTACGGCGCGGCATTCGCCGAGCACATCGAAGCCTTCGGTCCGACCTTCGCGAAAGTGCTGGTGCGCTACAACCCGGCGGGCGATGCGGCCCTCAATCGGCGTCAGACGGTGAGGCTCAAACAGCTCTCCGATTACTGTCGGTCGGCGAATCGGTTGTTCATGTTCGAGCTGCTGGTGCCGGCGACGAAGGCACAGATGGATCGCGTCCGGGCGGACAGGTAAACCTACGACCTGCAGATTCGTCCCGAGTTGATGCTCCAGACCATCCGCTCGTTGCAGGACGCCGGCGTCGAGCCCGATGTCTGGAAAGTCGAAGGGCTCGATCGTCGCGAGGACTGCGAGCGCGTCGTTGAAGCAGCACGGCGCGACGGCCGGGACGAGGTCGGCTGCATCGTTCTGGGGCGCGGTGCGAATGAGAAGGAAGTGGCGGGCTGGCTCGAAACCGCCGCGTCCGTGCCGGGATTCGTCGGCTTTGCGGTTGGGCGCACGACCTTCTGGGACGCGGTGGCCGACTACGAGGCGCACAGGGCGAGCAGACAAGAGGCCGCGTCCCGAGTGGCCCAGCGCTACGGCGAGTGGGCGGCGGTGTTCGAACGGGCGCGCCAGTCTGCTCAGCGGAATCTCCCCGGAGCTCCAGCCAATGCATGACGGACGGAATCACCCTGGCAATCGGAGTTCTCATGTCCTCGATCCCCAGAACCGAAGTCGATCGCTTGAAGGCGGCTGCCGCCCAGGCCGCAGCGGCGCTGGTCGAAGACGACCAAATGTTGTCTGCGCAGGGATCGACGCCCTGCGCGCCGAGAGATCTCGGTCAACGAGGCTTGGCCTGCGGATATCGGCATTCCCACATCAGAGCAGACGGAGCGCGAGGCTCGTCGTCTGGGTATTCCACTCTCCACGTTGGCAGAACATGATCAGATCGACGTCACGATCGACGGGGCAGACGAGGTCGATGTCGGCAGTCTCAATCTTCTGAAGGGCGCGGCGGCGCGCTCCTGCGCGAGAAATCATCGCCAGCGTGACGAGCAACTGATTATCGTCGTCGACGAGACCAAACTCGTTGACGTCTCGGCGTCCACGGTCCCGTGGCAGTAGAAGTCGTGCCATTCGGGTGGCACGCACCGCAGGAAGCTGCAGAGTCTCGGCGCGAGTTGACGCGACGAACGACACGTGAGGGACAACCGTTCATCACCGATGGTGGCCACTACATCCTCGACTGCGGGTTCGGGCGATGACGACCCCGAGCAATTGCAACGGCAACTGGACCGAATGGTCGGCGTCGTCGAACACGGCTTATTCTGGATTGGCATCTCGAGTCATCGTCGACGACGAACGGGGTGTCCATGTGCTGCAGATCACGCGAAACGACTGAATCGAGCGCTGGCCGGTGCCGGCACGAGATTGGCGGCTGTGAGAGGCGGACGTGATGGCCAGTAAAGAAGACGTGCCGAGCGGTGTCCGTTTGGTCGTGGCAGATGTGGACGGGACCCTGGTGACACCCGACAAGATCCTGACCCCGCGGGCACGCGCCGTTGTCCGGACAATCATCGAGGCGGGAATCGCCTTCACGATCACCAGCGGCCGCCCCCCACTGGGTATGAAGGCATTGATCGACGATCTCCAACTCCAGGATCCGATTGCCGCATTCAACGGTGGATTGGTGGTGCGGCCGGATCTCTCGGTCATTCGCGAGCACTGGTCCCCAGAGAGGCCGCGCACGCCGTCATCGACATCTTGACGAAGCACACGCTGGACGTCTGGGTGTACGGCGCGAAGGATTGGTATGTCAGGTCACGCCACGGCCCTCACGTGGATCGCGAAGAGTGGACGGTCAAGTTTCCACCGACCGTCGTGTCAACCTACGAGGGTCTACTGGATCGAGTCGTCAAGATCGTCGGTGTGAGCGACAACCATGACGTGATGGCCCGCTGTGTCACCGAGGTGCAACGGCAGTTCGGTCAGCACGTGTCTGCTGCCCTGTCCCAACCGTATTACCTGGACGTGACGCATCCGAAGGCGAACAAGGGAGAGGTGGTCAGCACCTTGTCGGCTCTGCTCGCCATTCCCACCACGCAGATCGCGACCATCGGGGACATGCCGAACGACGTCCTCATGTTCCAGCGGAGCGGCGTGAGCATTGCCATGGGCAACGCGAGCCCCGACGTGCAGCACGCAGCCACCTTCGTGACGACATCGAATACGGAAGACGGCTTCGCGCGGGCGATGGAGCGGATTGTTCTTCGAGCACACACGGCGTGAGTCAGGTTATGGCTGAAGGAGAGCGCGTTTCGGGAACGGCAGGATTGTCCATGATCATCGTGGGTATCAGCACCACCGAACGCTATCGTGGAACACATCCTGTCGCAGCTGCGCAGGCCACGCTATGCAGGTGTCGCAGAGAGCGCGCTCGCTGAGCCGTTTTCAGTCGCCGAGAAAGCGTATTGATCAGATCGGAACGTTCGACTTCGGGTGACCATTGACAGGCCGTTTTGTCGCGTTGGAGGACATGTGAAACCAGATGTGCGCGTACGTGCTGACGTGAACGAGCTAAGCCTGCGTGCGTCGATGGCTGCGGTCCACACGATCAACGTCTCCGTGCGAGCCACGGGCAGATGTTCCCTCGTACTGTCCGGTGGAAGCACTCCGCGCACGTTCCACGGCCTGCTGGCGTCGGACTTTCAGATGATATCCCGTGGGCATCTGTGCACGTCTTCTGGGGAGATGAGCGCTACGCGTCGCCTGATTATCCAGACAACAACTACCGGATGGCGAAGGCGACTATTGGATCACGTCCCGTGTCCGGCAGGCAATATCCATCCGATGCCAACGCACTTTCCATCATCGGACGCCGCCGCGCGAGAGTATGAAAAGACGTTGAGGACCTATTTCGGCACCGAGTGGCCGAATTTCGACCTCCTCCTTCTCGGACTCGGCGAAGAGGGACATACGGCTTCTCTATTCCCAGGATCCTCGTGCTCGACGAACAGACCCGTTGGGTGGTCGCCGTGAAGACACCGGCCGAATCCGCCGTTGCGCCTCACACTCACCCTGCCAGCCCTTACGCGGGCCACCAATATCTATGTCCTCGTGACAGGGGCGAAGAAGGCCAATGCGTTGCACCATGTACTCGCCAGCGTCCCTGACCGAACACCTACCCGGCGGCCGGTGTCCGATTCACAGAAGGAACGTTGGTTTGGTGGGTCGATCGGGCCGCCGCAGCACAACACGCGCGCACGACGTCGATAGCAGAGGTACAGATCCCAGCCATAGTCTCATCGCCCATCTGTTTCATCGCCGGTGGCTAGTCGACACACCGCGCGGTGTCTTGTCACGGGGCTTCAAGCTTGGACGGCTGGTTCCGTCGGGAACCCCTCTAGGCATGTTCCGACGTCGATTCCAGAGCGCCGACCTGCGATAAACCATCGAGCAGAAGGTGGAAATACACCATACCGGCGTAGGGCCGCCATCGTTCGACCGCTCGGCGAACGCCGGCGTAATCCAATGGCCGCGAGCGCCCCAGCCAGCGAGCCAATCGCTTCTGAGCGCCCACATCATCGCCAGGGAACACCTGCAAGCGCCCGAGGCCTCGTAGCAGGACGTACTCGGCCGTCCACCGGCCGACACCGCGCAGTTCGAGCAAGCGCTGCCGGACCACGGCGTCGTCCTCTCGCGCGAGGGACTCCAGCTCTAGTTCCCGTCGAGTGATCGGGCGCGCGAGATCGAGAAGCGCGCGGACCTTCTGACGGCTGAACCCAATCGCTCGGTATTTCGCCGGCGGCAACCGCGCGATGTCTTGCGCCGTGGGGAAGGCGTACCGGACGTCGCCAAATCTCCCTAGCCTCGCGCTGCTGATCGTCGCGAGACGATTGAGCAGTTCGAGGCCCACCTCCAGCGACAATTGCTGGCACGCAAACCCATTGACCACAGCTTCGAACATCGTCGGGAACCGGGGCGGTTTCATCCCTCGGAATGTGTCGGCGAGCGGCCGCAGCCGTGAGTCACCAGCGGCCATGTGGTACCAATCAGTCAGATCGATCCGAAGGCCGAGCAGCCGATCAACAACGGACCGGACACGTCGTTTCTCCAACAGCGTCTGCGGCGGCGGCGTCACCGTTACGATGAGCTGTCGGCGTAGCAGACGAGGCTGCCTGCCGCACCGCGAGTTCGGTCGGCCGTCCTGCCAACACGATCACACGTCGGTACGTCGTGCCATCCCAGCGGTCGATCAGATTGCGGGAACGGCGTCTGAGCGCCCACACTGTAAGATCGAGACGGAACGGCGGAACCGGACGTAGCGTGAACGCGAGTGACGCTTGGCGGTGACCCATGTTGTGTTTCCTTCACCTCGTCCGGCACGTGATCGACGCTGACGAGCGTGACCGCCTCCGTGCGGGCCAGCGCGGCACGTTGCCGCTCGGCGTAGAACAGGGTCTCCCTCCAGAAACTCTCTGCACAGTCGCTGCTCAGTGTCACCACGTGACCGCGGGCATCGACGCCACGCTGTTCTTCCTGATCGGATTACTCGCCGAACTCGTGCCTCGTAGATACATTCGCTCGCCGAATAGCGCCGGTCACGTGCCGGCGAGCGTTGCCTCGAGCGTAATGTCCGTCCCCGCGAGCGCTTGCGACACCGGACAGTTCGTCTTCGCGGCCTCCGCATGTTTTGCGAACGTCGCTTGATCGATGTTGTGCACGCTGGCCTTGCAGACGATTTGACTCTTGGTGATTGTGAAGCCTCCGCCCTGCGGCTCGATCGTGACGTGGGCAGTGGCATCGATGTAACTAGGCGTGAAGCCAGCCTGACCCAGGACCAACGACAGCGCCATCGCGAAGCAGCTGGCATGAGCCGCGCCGAGCAGCTCTTCCGGGTTCGTCCCCGCACCCCGCTCGAACCGCGAGGTGAACGAGTATGCGCCCTTGAACGCGCCGTTTCCGAAATCGAGCGTGCCCGTGCCTTCCTTGATCGTGCCTTCCCATCGTGCGTGTGCTGTTCGTGTCGGCATATATGAATCCGTTCCTGTGATCGAGACCGCCTCCATGGATGTTCGAGAGCGCGGGTTGGCGTTGTCTTGCCAGGTGCTCACGCCCCAAATCGAGTTGTCATCGCTACTGGCGATCGTCCAGGCCGCGGCGTTGTCATTTCGATCTAGGGCCACACCTCACCACTTCAAACGGCGCAGTGGTGAGCGCGGCTCGGGTGTATCATGCCGCCCAACCGAGCACTGCTTCGTCGAGCGTGCTCAAATCCGCTTGACGTGTACAGCGGGAAGGATCAATACGGGAAGACGGCGAGCGGCGGCTACCCGGAGCGCGGTGGAACCAAGGAACCGCCGACGCAGGCCCGCCTTTCGAGTCGCACCCAATACGATGAGATCTGCCTTCATCTCGCTTGCAATCGCGCAGGATTTCATCATGCACAGAGTTGGAGCTGACAGTGACAGAACGTCTGAGGCAAGTTCTGCTTGTCCAGTATCGATGAAGCCGCTGACGAGTGTCGCGGGTCGTTGCGCGCGAGAACTCCTGAACGAGAAGCGTCTGTAGTGGTGTCGGCACAGAATCGTGGAGGACGTGGAGACAATGTCATCCAACCGGGGTCTTCGGCGAAACGTGAGGCGTTCGTTATGAGCCGTCGGCGATCGTGAAGAAAGATCGATCGCACAGAGGATGATGCGAAAGGTCGGCGTGACGTGTGTGGTGTGTTGCGGGAACGAGCAGCACAGGACACGCCGCTCCCTTCACGACGCGATCGGCAATCGATCGGAATCGCAAACGCGCGAGGCCCACGGGCGCGTGGGAGCCGAGCACAATGAGGTCAGGAGCTGAGCTCTTGCGTGGAGCAGAATCACGCCCACCGTGTCGCCCTGTTGAACGCGAACCCTCACGGGAACATTCAGGGCTTCCGCACGTTCACGCAGCGCCGCCAAGGCTGCCACCCGTTCCACGGCGCCCCAACTGTAGGCGCCTATCCTTCGATACGGCGTGCACGAGGACGAGTTGTGCCCCGCGGCGCGCGCTCAGAGCCAGAGCCTGTTCAAAGGCCGACCCTGCGGGCCGAGACGCATCAATCGCACAGAGGATTCGAAGTGGGGCTTTCAAGATATTGCTCCTTCGACGAAGCGCGAGCGGTGACGATGATCGGCGTGCGGCGTCGCTCATGACAAGAGCAAGAGAAAGCTCCAGAAAAATCGCGTATGTTCTGGAGCTTTGGCGGATGAGCTAGTGCTTCTTGGTTTCAGGATGAAACGCCGTCTCAAAATCGCAATGGCACGCTTCGGGTGCGTCGTTTCACCATGGAGACTACCAAGTCGCTGAGTTCGTGCGTCGAAGCGGCTTCATGCGCCTGCGACGCACGCTTCGCCCGACCGCCTGCTCCGTCGCGCGTAGCGCGCCGTCGATGGCGGCGTGCAGCGCGACGTCTCGTCGCTCGATCACCACGCTCGGGAGGCCGCTTAGGACCACCTTCACGTTGCACACCTGATCGACCCCGCCGCGTGGCCCGTTGGTATCGCAGACACGGACGGTCACACGCTCGATCGACGTCGCGAATTTCCCGAGCTTCATGCCCAGTCTTCGCCGGATAAGGGCACGGTTGTCGTCAGTGAGCTCGACCCCGATCACGCGCACGTGCGCCGGTGTTCGCGACGTCTCCGTACGGCCGCTCGCTCGCTTTACCGGTCTCGGCACCCAGCCGGGTAGCGGTGCGCGATGCGCGGCGTGCTCGTTCGTTTTCTGATCCTGTCTAGGCTCCATCATGTCGTCTCTCCTCAAGTCGCTTCCGCAATCGCTTGCTGCTGCGTCAGCAGTTGCTCGAGCCGTCAAAGACCTTTGCGCGTCACGCCGTGAGCGTTCTCTCGGGCGATTCGCACAGCCTCCCGGACCAGCTGACTCGCATACCCCCATTCGTTGTCGTACCAACTCATCACCTTGACCAAATCGCCATCGACGACCTGCGTCATGCCGAGATCCACGACCGAGGCGCGCTGATCTTTGATGATGTCGGACGAGACGACCGGATCCGCGGTTACGCCGAGGATTCCGCGATACCGTTCGCTCTCGGCTTCCTCCACGAACACGCGGTTCACCTCGTCGACGGTCGTTGGTCTGGCCATGAGAGAGACGATATCTGCAAGCGACCCGACAGGAACCGGAGCACGGACCGCGACGCCATCGAACCTACCGTGATACTCGGGCAACGCCCTCGCAGTGGCCGCCGCTGCGCCAGTGGATGTAGGTACGAGGTTGACGCTGGCGGCTCGACCTCTTCTGGGGCGGCTGTGTGCAGTGTCTACGACCGCCTGGCTGGCAGTGTACGCATGAACGGTAGTCATGATCGCCTTTTTCACGCCGATACGCCGCCCAAGAATCTCCATCACGGGAGTGATGCAGTTCGTGGTGCAACTTGCGCACGAGATAATAGTGGTATCTCCTTGTGGCGTATTCACTCCGTGGACGATCGTTTCCACATCGTCGTCTTTCGACGGCGCCGACAGAATGACGAACGCCGCTCCGGCACGGATGTGAGCATCGAGGTCCTCTCGTCTGGTGAATACCCCGGTACACTCGAACACGATGTCCACGTTCATCGTTTTCCAGGGCAGGCGTGCCGGGTCCTTTTCACGGAGCAGCGTCAGGCGGTGGTCACCAATCTTCAAGTGTCCGTCATCTGTTGCTTGAACCGGCTTCTCATACCGCCCGTAGACCGTGTCATATTTCAAGAGGTATTCGACACTGTGGGACGCGCCGATGTCGTTCGCGGCGACCAGGTTCAGGTTGGGCGTGTCCATGACGATCTTGAGAGTGGCTCGGCCGATCCGCCCTAGTCCGTTGATAGCGACGTTGGTCATGCGCTTGTCCTTCCGCCGTGAGACCTCGCCGGATTCGGGAGACGACCGGCCCGATCTATTGACGTTCATCAATGCTCTAAAAGGCCTCGTTGCGGCATTCGTTCGCCGGTAGTGCAGGCACGTATGTCGAGACGGCGAAACCGGCGTGGGGACAACGATCATCAACCCGCGCCGCGGCTGTCATTCGACGCACACGAGAAAGTCGACCTCTTCCCATCGTTCGACTTCTGGCCAGTAGAACGTGAAATGAACACGGTCGCCGCGGCACAGGTGCCGAGTCCCGAGATCGGCCACGTGTACACCGAGCGTCGTGTCGCGTGTCTGGGTGTCGTGAACCGTGCGCCAGTCATCGACGCTCCAATGCACGACCGCTGGCGCCAACGTCTCAACGCGGAGCGTCTTGTCCGTTGGCATCGCGCGCACCTTGTTGTTGAACCGCCAGATAATTCGGTCTGAGGTCGACTGCTTGACGAGGTACCGCTCAACCGTCTGGGGCGGCCGATCGAAGATGTGACCATCCAACAGCGACCGGCACAACTTGAGGTACTCGGCGTGCGCCCAGACGAGTGGCATCGCAGAGCCTGACGCATGGCCGATGAATAAGCCGCGATCGGGAATATCGGCGCTGTCCCAGACCTGTTCTGGAAGTAGGCCGGCGCCCGCGGCAATCGTCTCCATCGCCTGAGCGAGAAGCTCCGCGACGTGCACGCGTCCGGCCGCGAGCTCGTAGTGCGCCCGCTCTCCTGTCAGGAGCGGCCATGCGCGTCCCACGCCATTCCCGTCGTACGCGCTCCCGTCAGGGTGTTCGCCATATCTGTCACCTTGATATCGATGCCAGACCGGGCCACGCGGCGTCTCCACTTTGAGCATGGCATCGATAATCTTGACTGTGCTCAGAATGCGCGGATCATCGGGCGCACGTAGGCCGAAGCGCACGAACGCGAGTGCGTCGAGACTGACCATCAGCGCCGCCGGCCCGGTCGCGTCATCCGGGGGGCGGTTCTTGATTGGGACAAACCCCTGACACGGCGAGGCGGCGGTTGCGCGATCGGGCTGGGCGACGCGGACGTAATAGCCCTCGACACCGTGTAGCTGCGCCAGCTCGGTGTCCTCCACATACAGCCATCGCTCGATACTGGCGTTCCACGCGTCAGCAGTCTCGCGCAGATAGTCGGCGGCGGTCTGGTCCGACGACGCGTCGGCGAGATCACCCGCGACCAGCAGGGCGGCGATCTCGGTCGCGATCGTGAACGGCGCATATCCCGGTTGTTCCTCCCACCGATCTTGCGGACTGACGGGACCATTGCGCGCGAGAAAGATGGCGGCCCGCCGCACCATTGGCCACAAGGCGTCTCGACTCTTCGTATCGATCACGCCTTCGCGCGCTGCAAGATCGACCAGCAGAATTGGCAGGGCCGTTTCGTCCATCTGAACGCCGTGCCAGTACGGGGTTCCGTCGAGCCACATGTTCTGCGACCAGTGGCCGTCGGGCTCTTGCGTCACCTGCAGGTAGCGCAGGACCCGTCTGACGTGCTCGTGTGCGCCCATGGCGATGAACCCGCCTGCCGTTTCGACAAGGTCTCGCGGCCAGACAAGGTGATATCCACCCAGGTCATCGTCCGGCTTGGAGAACCCCCACGGGATCGAGAGGCTCGCGATGATCCCGCCTTCGACGCGCTTGGATTCGTGGGTCCGCAGCACCGCTGCACTGATGTGATACAGCGAGGTTCGTGCCTTCGGAGGGACACCGCCCCTGAGTTGAGCGTGCCAGTCCCGCCAGGCTCTGATGTACTCGGCCTCTGTCTCGTCGAAGTCCTCAAACAGCGAGATGAGCGCGTGCTGACCGGCCTCCATCGCGGTGGGACCGAACCCCAGAGCCATCACGAACGTGCCGTCGCACGAGGCCAAATCGATTTCGCCGGTCACCGCAACATTTCCGTTCTCGGCGCGCCTGTAGGTCCGGGCTAATCGTCGGTTGGCTTTCAGTTCCTGCCATCCGTCAGAAACGCCGACGAATCCGACGGACCGTGTAACCCAAGGTGCGCAGGAGGCAAGCGCGAGGGCATAGTGCTCGCGCTGGGCGAACAGCATCGGCGTGCCCTTGTAGTCGCCAACCCACGCGGTGTTGCCGCTGCCTCTATTCGCGAGGTGAGGTGCGAGCAGCACGTAGAGATGGAAATCCGCGAGTGTGCCCTTAAGGGGCACGAAGCGAACGCGCTGGAGAACGACGTCCCGCCACGGATCTGTCAGGATCTCCTTTTCGATCCGATAGCGGCCGTCAACGGACGTGTTGTGAACCCGATATGCCGGAATGCCCGGCGCAACCTGTGACGTCTCCGACCGTGCATCTCGCTTTTCCTCCGAGAAGTACGTTCGCCCATCGGTCACGATAAAACCGAGATCGCGGGTGCATGCGTGATCGACACGGGGGTAGTAGATTTCGTTGAGGATGCCATGGCTCAACGTGAACCAGACCCGGCTGTCTCGGCTGACCGCCGTCCCGATGCCGCTTTTCGCGCTCGACGTCCAGCGGGCGGGTATGCCCGGCCAGCCAGGTGCGAAACTCTCAGACCCTTCAGCTCCGAGCGCGACCTCTCCTACGAGCGTCGATTCTGTGATCACAACAGCCATCACCAATCAGATTGTTCAGAAGTGAAAGGGTGACATCGCGTCCCACATCTCGAATTGGGTCGCGATGAGCTACCTCACGTTCAGCGTCGCCTTCATCGTCGGATGGAACGTGCAGACGTAGGCGAACTCGCCTTTCTTCCTGGGGGTAAATGTCCAGGATTGTTCCACCTGAATGATCTGTGAATCGAAGCCGCCGGCCTTCGACGTGGCTGTATGTGGAACCAGGTCTCTGTTGACCCAGACGATCGTGTCGCCCTCTGCGACCGTCAGGCGCTCCGGCTGAAACCGCATGCCCTCGATGGTGACCGTGTGCGTCTTCGATTTCGCCCCTTCGCCGGCGGCGAGACCAATGGCGCACACGATCAGGGTGACGACGACTGCGAAGGTGGCAATGCGCACGGTCAGTGTTGCGCCACGGACGTCTGCAGACGCTTCGCGTGTTCGAGGTGTGCAACAAATGCCGGCCGGACTTTCACCAGGAGAGCCCTGAGCTCCTCGTTGGCGGCGTTCGGAATCAGCGTCTCGTCGAGGGCATCAATGACTTGCTGGTGATAGGTGACTTCCTGATCGACGTATGCCTTGTCGAACGCCGCACCTTTCAGACTCTTCAAGCGAGCGAGATTCTCCTCGCCACCAGCCTTCAGGCTCTGACTGGTCGGGTTGTCCTGCGGAGTAACCTTGAGCTTGGCGGCGAGATCGGTCGCCGATTTGTTCACAGCCGTGTGATCGGAAACCATCAGCTGGGCAAACGCTTTGACCGCGTCGCTCGTCGACTGTGAAGTCGCCAGCTTGCCGGCATCGATGTCGACCTGATTCGCGGTCACGACGATCGACGCGATTTGCGCGTCATTGACGCCGTGCGCCGAGGCCAGGGCAATCGGCAACGAGAACACACCTGCGACGGCGACGGCGACGACTGAAAACTTCATGGGTAACTCCTGAATCGCAAATCGAGCGGATCGTTCGAAAGACACAACCGCTATCAACGCAAGGGACGCGCCAGTGCAGTAATGACTCGACCGATTGTCGGAACTGGTGTTACCGAAAGGACTTGCTCGACCAGGTCTCAAGGAGCGTCCCACGTGCGTGCGGCGGATATGCTTTCAACTTGAAAGCTGAAGACGCATAACGAAATGGATGCCCATTTCGCCATCGATCAAGCGTTGCGTCTCCCTGAGACGCCCCTCGCCACCTCGATGACCTCAGCACTGTTAGTCATTCTGAGGCTGCTTTCGCCCACCGGCGCGATGTTGTCCGCGCTTCGTCTTTGGCCGCCGACCGTCCATGCCATTTACGGGCGCAGAAGGCCGCCTTGGCCGCCTGAACTGCGGTTGCGAACGGACGGAGTCTCTCTTCAGGATGAACGCGATCGGTAGGTCGTCTGCGTTGAAAGCATCGCGAAGATCAGGAAAGGGCCCCAGTAGCATGGAGATCGCGTCCAGCAGTTTGTGAAACCTCAAGGCTGCCCAATGTGTTGTCGGTTGTGATATCTGCGGCGACGAATGCGTCCTCATGATGGCAAGACCTCTTGATTCTTGGTGCGTCGTCCTCTATCCACGGCTGCAAGTAGCGTCTGAAACGCTTCGCTGAACAGCGTGACGCCGTCTTCCAGCAGCCTGTCGGTCACGTTGCTGAGGGAGATCCCAGTGCGCGCCAGAGCCTCGGTCGTCTCGCGCGCCTCGTCAACATGGTCTTCGAGACTTGCCCGAAGTTGCCCGTGATCGCGGAAGGCCTCCAGCGTTGCTGGCGTAATCGTGTTCACCGTATGCGGCCCGATCAGCTCCTCGACGTAACGCACGTCGCGGTAACGCGGATTTTTTGTGCTGGTGCTCGCCCACAGGAGACGTTGCGGGTGTGCTCCGCAGCCAACCAGCCGCTGCCACTCCACTGTCCGGCACAGCGTCAGGTAGCGTTGGTACGCGAGCTTCGCGTTGGCAATCGCGACTGTTCCGAGAAGACTGGTCAGTGACGTGCGGGCGCTCGGATCGAGAGCAGCAGCCAGTCGCTTGGCAATCAGTCCATCGACCATCGTGTCGATTCGGCTGACGAAGAAACTGGCCACGCTGCTCACATGGCCCGGGTCACCGCCCCTCCGGACGAAGGCGGAAAGGCCGTCAATGTACGCGCGCGCCACTTCTTCATAGCGGTCGACACCGAAGAGCAGGGTGATGTTGACGTTGATGCCCTCGCTGGTCAATTGACGAATGGCGGGCAGGCCTTCCAACGAGGCCGGCACCTTGATCATCACGTTTTCTCGAGCAACGGCCTTCCAGAGCCGACGCGCGTCATCTATCGTTGCCTGGGTACGGTAGGCGAGGTACGGGGACACTTCCAGGCTAACGAAGCCGTCGGCGCGGCCTGTGCTGTCGTACACAGGCCGAAGCAAATCGGCGGCATCGCGGATGTCGCGAATTGCGAGCGCCTCGTACAGAGCCATGGGCTCCATCTCGCGGCTCGACTCGATGTCTTGCAAGGCATTCAGGTAGTCGGTGTTGCCGGCGATGGCCTTCGCGAAAATCGAGGGGTTCGACGTTGCGCCGCGGAGCCCGTCTTCGGTGATCAGCCGACTGAACTCGCCGCTCGTGAAGAGACTGCGACGCAGATCGTCCAGCCACACTGACTGGCCAAATCGCTGCAGTGCGCGAATCGGATTGTCGGAATCGCTTTCGTGCGGTCCGTCAGGTCGCGACTGCGTAGCGATCACATCCACAGGGGAACGGCTCATGTCTTACCTCCAGTGACGTGGGCCTGTCCGACGCTGCGCAGGTCCACGTCTTCATCGCGGAGCTGACGTGCATCCACGGTTCTGCGGGCCTTGATCAACGGCATGACGCGGCGTACGTCTTTCCCGCGATTCAACGCGACAACGGCATCGATTCGTCCCTGGTTGAGATAAAACGCGACGAACTCTCTGGCGTGGAGATTTCCGCGCACGACGATCTCGTCGAACTCCCGGTGGAATCCGGCGTACTGCAGGTTGACGTCGTACTGATCCGACCAGAACCAGTGGACGGCGTCGTACGGCTTTCCGTTGCCGAGCATGCTCCGGGCGGCAGCGGCACCCTGCTGCATCGCGTTCTGCCAGTGTTCAACGCGCATTCGTCGGTCAAAGACCGGGTGATAGTGATTGGCGACATCACCTGCCGCGTAAATGCCGTCTATGTTTGTGCGGCAGTACTCGTCCACGAGTATCCCATTGTCGATCTCGATGCCGCTCCCAACGATGAAGTCGATGACAGGCTCAACCCCGACGCCGACTACCGCGAAGTCACAATCGATTCGACGGCCGCGTTTGGTGACGACCCTTTCGATGCGTCCATTTCCCTCGAAGCGCGTCGCCACATCTTCGAAGATCGTGTCGACGCCATGGTCGCGATGCGTCACAACCATTACCTGTCCCACGCGTTCTCCGAGGACACGAAACAGTGGTGTGGGGGAGGGGTCGATACTGATGACTTCCACCCCCATCTGGCGAAGCGACGCAGCGACTTCGCACCCGATGAATCCCATGCCGATCACCAGGGCCTTACCGCGCGACACAATTCTGCTTCGAAGAGCATCCGCGTCGTTCACCGACCGGACATCGAAGACGCCGGAGAGGTCTTGACCGGGGATCTGCAGGCGGCGGTTACGGACGCCTGTCGCGATCAGGAGTTTGTCGTAGTGCACGGAGCGGCCGGCGTCGAGGTAAACGGTTCGCTCCGCGGGGGACACACGCGTCGCGCGAACCCCGAAACAGGTCGCAATCTTGTTCTGGTCGTAAAAACCGGCGGGCCGCAGCAACGCGTTCTCGAACGGCAGCTCACCGCGAAGGTACCCTTTCGATAGCGGAGGGCGTTCATATGGCGGTTGCGGCTCCGCCCCAATGAGCAGGACGTCGCCCTCAAACCCATCCTGCTTGAGCGTGGCGGCGGCCGTCCCGCCCGCCAGGCTTGCGCCGACAATGACGAACGTGGGCGGCATGTCACACCTCGATCACGAGGCTGCCCTGTTCAATGCGGAGCGGATAGGCCTCCACGGGTTCCAGCGCCGGTGGCGCCAGCACAGCGCCTGTCGTCACGTCGAACTGGGCTCCATGGCACCCGCAGGTAACCACGGTGCCTTCGAGAGTCCCTTCTTCGGCGAGTGAGCACTGCTCATGCGTGCAGGTGTCGCCGATCGCGAAAAGGCGCCCGTTTGAATTGGCAACAGCGATACGTACGCCCTCGACCTCGAACGCCGCGAGCTCACCCGGCTTGATATCCGCCGCCTTGCCCACCGTCACAAATCGCGATCCCATGGCTGCTCCTTCGGAAACGATTCGTCTACCTATCTGGAGCTGCGGCAGACGAAAAGGTGACAAGCGCTGCATCTGAGGGACGGCTCCTCCCGATGAACTCGGCAAGCCACCTGCCAGTCCCGCGTGGGGCTTCGATCGACTTGATTGGTGTTTGAAGCGCTAGCAACAGAACGCTGCATAGTGACCATTCAGCATGAAATGTTGTGCTTCAATCTGAATGGTCGCGCCAATCGCACGCACGGCGGAGCCTCGCCGGAACCTGAATCCACACGCGCGATGCTGGCGCAACACTTGCCTTCAATTTCTGTGCACGCACACTGAACGTGAAGGAGCCATTCGGGCATGAACAGGCAGGCCGCTGATGTTACTTTTGGAGAACGCCACTCGCAGAACATGGAATTGCCGCGGACGTCTGGGGCAGTACCGCAGGCCGGCGATGTGCTGGTCTCAGCGCGCACCGCTCGCGCGGACGTGTATACGATCAGCCTCGTCCCGGCCGCCGCCCGCTTGACAGTGACTCGCTACGCGGAGGCAATCGAAAATGTCCGCGACGCCGCGCGTGGACTGAGCGTCGATGGCTGGTTTACGCGCGATCACACACACTACGTGCGCGTCGCGCACTTCCGAGAAGGTCAGCGTTTGCTCTCGCCTTGATTGTCAGGTTTCAGCGGAGGCCTTGACTGACGGAGAGCGCCATGTTGCAGCGAGGCGATTGTGTTAAGTGAAGACGCTCCAAGGCGAGCTCTTCAGGTATGCGACGGTCTGGCAGCGCAAGAATCTTGTGCTCGTCACGTTCCCTGTCACGGACGCTGGTTCTCCGGCGACCTACGTCCCTCAGCTGACTGCTTGGATTCCGGAGTTCACGGCGCACAACGCTGAATGTGTCATGACCCAAGACCCAGTGCCGGGAATCCTCAGTCCTGGGGTCATCATTGCCGACAGATGGGGTGAGGTCGTTCTTGTCGTCGCCAAGTCAGCCGTCGCCGACCATACCACCGCCTCAGGAGCTAATGGATAGGCTCGCCTACGTGCAGACTCAGTGTCCCGAGTGCGAAGGCGAGGTGAAATGACGTCGGT
>CAWHTD010000005.1:0-187845 GCA_963832135.1 Vicinamibacteria bacterium
CTAGGACCTAGAGCTCATTTGTGACGGCGTGCCGCTCACGTGGCGGCGGGGCTTCCGCCTGCGCGTAAAGCTTCGGCGGACTCGCCAGAGCCTTTGGCGAAGGCGGTCAGCCCCGCAACTCGCGGCGCACGCGGGCCTAGAGGCCCGCCTCTACAACGGTCAATAGAAGTGAGCTCGCGAACTGGCACTAGAGCACGGGACGGATATATGGAGTCAGGCAATCCGAATCGATGGCTGATGGCAGCGGCAGGCGTGGTCATGCAAATCGCGCTCGGTGCTGTGTATGCGTGGAGCGTCTTTCGCATCCCGCTGACCACCACGTATGGTTGGACGATCTCCCAGGTCACGCTGACGTTCGAGCTCGCGATCCTGGTGCTCGGCTTCGCCTCGTTTGCGGGCGGCGCGTGGATGCGCCGGGTGGGCCCGCGGCGAGTGGCGCTCGTGGCCGGTCTCTGTTACGGCGCGGGCACCATCCTCGCTGGGCAGGCCCGCGGACACATCGGCTTCCTATATCTCAGCTACGGCGTGCTCGGCGGCATCGGGCTCGGGCTCGGATACATCGTGCCGCTGGCGACCTTGATCAAGTGGTTCCCCGACCGGCGGGGCATGATCACGGGGCTTGCCGTCGCAGGGTTCGGAGCGGGCGCACTTGTGACCGCGCCCGTGGCAGAGCGGCTGATTTCCTCGGTCGGCCTCCCGAACACGTTCGCGATCCTCGGCGCTGCATACCTCGTCCTTGTTACGGGCTCCGCCCTCTGGATGAAGAACCCGCCGGACGGCTACCGTCCAGACGGGTGGCAACCGCCGGCGACCGAGCGCGCGGCACGCGCGGCTCGCGACTACACGTTTGGAGAGGCCCTTCGAAGCTGGCAGTGGTACGCGCTCTGGAGCATACTGTTCCTCAATACCAGCGCCGGGATCTCGATCATCTCGCAGGCGGCACCGATGGCGCAGGAGATCACGCACGTCACAGCGGGCGCGGCCGCCGGGCTGGTGGCACTCATCTCGATTGCCAACGGCGCCGGTCGATTGCTCTGGGCCTGGCTGTCTGATTTCTCGGGCAGACGCCAGGTGTTCCTGACCATGTTCGTCCTGCAGGCGATCATCTTCGTGCTGCTCTCCCGAGTCGAGCACTTCGGAGCGCTGGCACTGCTCGCCTTCGTCGTGCTCCTCTGTTACGGCGGTGGCTTCGGAACCATGCCTGCGTTTGCCGCGGATCTCTTCGGCTCAGCCAACGTCGGATCGATCTACGGTTTGATGCTGACGGCGTGGGGGTTCGCGGCCGTGGCCGGGCCGACCCTGATCGCGTACATCCGCCAGACGACGGGCCACTACACCGAGGCGCTGTATGTGATGGCGGGCGTGATGCTCGTCGGCGCGATCATCCCGTTGATGATCCACCCGTCGAGCCGTACGACCGCAATCTCCTCACGCCAGCCGCAACCTGCGCTGGGGAGGAAAGCCTGATGTTCAAGCAACTGCTCGACGGTTGGCCTCTGGCACAGCAGATACTCCACGGCCGCGATGGCACCGGACTCGAGGCCAGAAGCGCCCGGACTCGTGCGCTGTCCCCGAAAAATCGCGGCGCTTCGTTCGCACGGTCGGTCTGTCCGTATTGCGCCGTCGGATGCGGTCAGCTCGTGTATCACCGCGACGGCAAGCTCGTGTCGATCGAAGGCGACCCGGAATCGCCCATTTCCCGCGGGCGGCTGTGCCCGAAGGGCTCGAACAGTTTCGAGCTGCTGACACACGCGGGCCGGCAAACGCGCGTCAAGTATCGGAAGCCGTACTCGACGCATTGGGAGACGCTCGACCTCGAAGACGCGATGGACATGATCGCCGACCGTGTGTGGGACACGCGCGAGCGCACGTTCGTGGAGGCACGTGATGGGCAGTCGCTCATGCAGACGACCGCGATGGCGCACCTCGGTGGCGCAACGCTCGACAACGAAGAGAACTATCTGATCAAGAAGCTGTTCGCCGCCGGCCTCGGCATGGTCTGCATCAGCAACCAGGCGCGGATATGACATAGCTCGACCGTGCCCGGTCTGGGCACGTCATTCGGCCGCGGGGGCGCAACCACGGCGCCCAGCGATCTCGTGAACTCAGAGGCCATCCTGATCATGGGGTCGAACATGGCGGAGAACCATCCCGTGGGCTTCCAGTGGGTCATCGAAGCACGCGAGCGGGGCGCGCACGTCATTCACGTGGATCCGCGGTTCAGCCGCACGTCGGCGATGGCGACCATGTGGGCCCCACTACGAGCCGGGTCGGATCTCCTGTTTCTTGGCGGCCTCATCAACTACGTGCTCGATCGCGGGAAGGCGTTTCGCGAATACGTCGTGCACTACACCAACGCATCGGCGATTCTGCCAGATGACGTCCAGGACCCGGAGGCGCTCGGCGGTCTGTTCTCCGGCTGGGATCCGAAGAGCGGCACATACAACCCCGACTCGTGGTTCTTTCAGCGAAGCCCGGCGGCGGGCGGGGAATCGCCTTCGCCTGACGCGCAGATCTCGGGTGGTCACACGAAAGACAGCGGCAGACCCGCCGCCGATGTTGCCGGCTACGACCGGGATCCGTCACTCGAACATCCCCGCTGTGTGTACCAGGTCTTGAAGAGACACTTCGCCCGGTACACCCCGGAGATGGTCGAGCAGTACTGCGGCGTGCCGAAGGAACGGTTCCTCGAGATTGCTGAAAGCTATTGTTCCGCATCCGGACCTGAGAAGACCGGCGCCATCTGTTATGCGGTCGGATGGACCCAGCATTCGACGGGCGTGCAGATCATCCGGTCGGCAGCGATCCTGCAGTTGCTGCTCGGCAACATCGGGCGGCCCGGAGGCGGGATCCTGGCCCTCCGCGGCCACGCCTCCATCCAGGGCTCAACCGACATTCCCACCCTCTTCGACATCCTTCCCGGTTATCTCGCGATGCCGCGGTTCGGGCCGGATTCCTCCACGCTGGCCGCGTATATCAACAAGTATCGAGATAGAACCGGTTGGTGGTCGAATTTCGACAAGTACATTGTCAGCCTGCTGAAGGCGTACTACGGCGATGCCGCGACCAAAGAGAATGACTGGGGATTCGGATGGTTGCCGCGAGTGACAGGCGATCATTCGCATCAGGGCTACTGGTTGGACATGATGGACGGCAAGGTCGAAGGCCTGTTCGTCATGGGGCAGAATCCCGCCGTGGCGGCCCCGAACGCGCGGCTGGAGCGCAAGGCGCTGGCCAAGCTCAAATGGCTCGTCATCCGCGACATGGTCGAAGTGGAGACGGCGTCCTTTTGGTACGACTCGCCCGAAATCGAGCGAGGCGAAATGCGGACCGAGGAGATTGGCACCGAGGTATTCCTGCTGCCGGCAGCCGGTCACGCCGAGAAGGAGGGATGTTTCACGAACACGCAGCGCCTGCTCCAGTGGCACGAGAAGGCCGTCGATCCTCCAGAGGATGCACGAAGCGAGACCTGGTTCATGTACCACCTCGGGACCAGGCTGAAAGAGAAAGCCAGACGAGATCCGAGGCCGCGTCACGCGGGGCTCAACGCGTTGACCTGGGACTATTCTGTGACGGGCGCCCAACGCGAGCCACGGGTCGAAGAGGTCCTGCAAGAGATCAACGGATACACGGGACCCGATCGCACACTGGTCGGCGGCTTTGGCGAATTGAAGGCTGATGGGTCCACCACGTGCGGCTGCTGGATCTATTCGGGTGTCTTCCCGCGCGTCGCTGAGAACCGCGCGAACCAACGGGAGGCCCGCGATGCCCACGGCCATGGGTGGGGCTTTGCGTGGCCGGCGGACCGGCGCATCCTCTATAACCGGGCATCGGCTGGCCCGGACGGGCGTCCGTGGAGCGAGCGAAAGAAACTGGTCTGGTGGGACGCGCTCAACCACGAGTGGACCGGTCTCGACACGCCCGACTTCACGAAGACGAAACCGCCGGATTATCAGCCGCCGCATGACGCCGAGGGAGACGCCGCGCTCGCCGGTGACAAGCCTTTCATCCTGCATCCGGACGGCGTCGGCTGGATCTGGGTCCCGAGGGGCCTGGCTGACGGTCCGTTGCCGACGCACTACGAGCCGCTCGAGTCTCCGGTCGCGAACCCCCTTTACCCGGCACAACAGATCAACCCGGCGGCCATGAAGGAGGAGCGGCCGGACAACCAGTACGCACGCTCTCCTGATCCGCGTTTTCCGTACGTGATGACCACCTACCGGCTGACGGAGCACCACACGGCCGGCGGGATGTCACGCACGCTTCCCCATCTCGCGGAGCTGCAGCCCGAGTTCTTCTGCGAGATCTCACCGGAGCTGGCGGCCGAGCGCGACATCGAGCCTGGAGGCTGGCTCACGATCATCACCATGCGCGGCATCGTCGAAGCGCGCGCCCTGGTGACTCCTCGCATGCGACCGCTCCGCATCGACGGCAAGACGGTCCATCAGGTTGGCGTGCCCTATCACTGGGGATCGCGTGGCCTCGTGACTGGCGACTCTGCTAACGATCTGATTGCGATGTCCGAAGAACCAAACGTCCGCATCATGGAAGCCAAGGGGCTCCTCTGCGACGTCCTGCCGGGACGCAGGCCCCGTGGCCGTGAAGCGCTCGAGCTGTGGCGCGCCCATATGAGCAGCTCGTCATAACAATGCAACGACCGCGCGTACGAGGCTGACATGAGGACGTGTCCATGAAAACCGAAGCCCCGGTCCTACACTCGAACCAGGCGCGCCACAGCTACGTGGCGGAAGGCAGGACCGTCGGCTTCTTCACGGACCCGACGGTCTGCATCGGCTGTAAGGCCTGCGAAGTGGCCTGCAAGGAATGGAACCAGGTTCCCGAGGATGGCCTCGTCTGGACGGGACACTCCTACGACAATTCGGGCAGCCTTGGCGGTGCCACGTGGAGACACGTGAAGTTTCGGGAGCTGGATCGACAGGTCGGACCGGCGGTCGATGGTCCGGCGACGGACGGGACACAGAACCCGTTCGGGTGGCTCTTTCTCTCGGATGTCTGCAAGCACTGCGAACACGCCGGCTGCCTGGAGGCATGTCCGACGGGCGCCATCTTTCGAACGGAAGTGAGCTCGGTCTACGTCCAGGACGATATCTGCAACGGCTGCGGCTACTGCATCGTCGGGTGTCCGTTCGGCGTGATCGACCGCCGGCCGCCACCCTTGCCGGGCGCGGGAGGGGCGTTCAAGTGCACGTTCTGCTACGACCGTCAGATCGACGGCCTCACGCCGGCGTGTGCGAAGGCGTGTCCGACAGAATCGATCCAATTCGGACCACTGGACGAACTCCACGCGCGCGCGGAGAAGCGAGTCGCCGATCTCCATGCGCGCGGCGTTGCCGATGCCCGGATCTACAACCCGGTGGACACGTCGGTTGGCGGCATCCACGCGTTCTTCCTGCTGCTGGGACGGCCTGAGGAATTCGGCCTGCCGCCGCGTCCGGAGGTGCCCACGGTGTATCTCCGGGGCGCGTGGCTGTCGGCGGCCATGACGTCGGTACTGACGCTAGCGGGCGCGTGCCTGGCGTTCGCGCTGCTGTAAGGGTGATATGCCGGGCGAGCCGCTCAAGACCCCTCGCGCGACAGAGGATCGCCTGGAGACGCTGCGTGAGGAAGCGCGCCGGACCGGCCACGTCGCGGCTGCCGGCATCCCGATCGTGGGTGGGCCCATTCCGCGCGATGCAGTGTTGGCCTCCGGCTACTATGGGCAGCCGATCGTCAAGCCACCGGTGTGGACATGGCAGATCGGTCTGTACTTGTTCGTCGGCGGCACGGCTGGTATGAGCGGCGTGATTGCGCTGGCGGGTCTTGTGACCGGTCAGCCACTCGCTTTCGCGCGCGTCGCCCTCGGCGTGGCCTTCGCAGGCGCGCTGATCTCGCCTGTTCTGCTGATCTGGGATCTCGGCCGGCCAACGCGTTTCCTCAACATGCTCCGCGTCTTCAAGTGGCGCTCCGCCATGTCGATGGGCGTGTGGACGCTCTTCTTGTTCAGCGGCTTCGCGGGATCGGCGTTCGTGCTGGTCGCAGCCTGGGACGTCCTGATGCAGTGGGGTATTCCACCGACGGCTCTGCGCGCCAGTGCGCTTGCCCTCGTGGCCGGCACGGCGTTGTCAGGCGTCATCCTCGCCACATACACAGGGGTGTTGCTCGGCGCCACGGCCGTCCCGGTCTGGTCGGCCCATCACAAGCTCCTGCCCTTTCACTTCGGCATCGTCGGACTCGGTTCGGCGGCGGCCATCCTCGAGCTGCTCGGGTTCCGCCTTGCCGCTCTGAACGCGATCGCGATGACAATTGCCGCCGTGGAGACCGGTGTCGGCGTGTGGATCGAAATCGATCGTCAGAGTGCGACGGCGCATGCGATCCACCACGGCACGCCAGGCCTGCTTCTGCGGGCCGCCGCTCTGCTGACCGGGCCGGTGCCACTCATTTTGCGAATCTTCGACTCAGTGCCGATTGCCGGGGTTTGCTTCTTGATCGGCGCTGTGGCCAGCCGCTACGGCTGGGTGTTCGCGGGCCGCTTTTCTGCACGCGATCCGGAAGAGACCATCGCCGCTCAGAACCGTCGGTCGCAGGGCAACACATGAAATCGATGAATCATCGGCGATCGTCGATGGTGAGACTTCCATCGGGAGCCACGCCCCGCGAATCGCATTTCTGGCGTGGGAGAAGCGCCAACAACAGTGGATGCCAACACCCCTGAGGCATCCGCTGTGACGCCGCTGGGCAGGGGTTTGGGCGCCTCCATCCCTTGCGATCCGGAGCGTGGCTCTCCGAACTACACCTCATCCTGCGTTTCAGCGAGTTCAGTCGCTGATCGAGAGTTCCGGAACAAGGCGTCGAGCAGGTCTTCGTCGGAGAAACGAGAAAAGAGCCGGTCGTCGAACAGGTGCCATTTGCGGAACTCGTCACCGAACTCGAGCTTCACGGTGTGACGCTCGCACTCGAGGGTCGCCGGAGCCAAAGGGACGAGATACCGGTGCTTCCTCAGCCATTGTCCGGCCTCAACGACGAAGTAACGGAGCTGTCGAGCGGCAGGATCGACAATGAAGCCCTTGAGCTTGCCGACCGCGCGATTCGCGGCATCACATAGCTGGAAATCCTCGAAGTCACCGATCGGACTGAGAACCTGGGCCGCGTCGAGGTAACGAAGATGCGCACTCGCTTCCAGCATGGTCAGCCTCGCTGAACTGCTTGCAAGAGCAAAGGGAGATACCACCGCGCCTATCCAAAATTGCGACAACATGACTCAGGAGCGCTGAAGGAGCGCGGAGAGGGGTGTAAGTGTGGGTCTCGCCCGTGTAGCGGTCTTAGAGAGGGCCCTGGTCCTGCGGACCTCCGTCGCACGCGGTTGCGCCCGGGTCGACCGTCACGGCCACCTGCCGACGCAGGGCCCTCTCATCAAATTGAACACAGGTTGCTACGGCGATAGACTGCAGGCACCGCTCGCGTATTTGGTCATCGAGATCGGCCGATTATTGATTCGGCCGCGGCGGATGCAACCTCCCTGCGGGTGAACATCGGAACCACACAACGAGGCGGAGGAGTTCATGGCGACGATGCGCGCGGTGCAGGTCTCGCGCCCTAACGGGCCTTTCGAGATCGTTGAGCGGCAAATACCTGAGCCGGGCGCCGGCTCGGTACGGATCCAAGTGCATGCGTGCGGCATCTGCCACAGCGATTCGCTCACCAAGGAGGGAACTTACCCGGGAATTCAGTACCCACGGGTGCCCGGGCATGAGGTGGCCGGGGTGATCGATGCGGTTGGCCCCGGCGTCACCGGATGGCACCAGGGCCAGCAGGTGGGCGTCGGGTGGAACGGCGGATACTGCGGGCATTGCGACCACTGCCGCCGTGGAGAGTTCTTCGCGTGCGTGACCGGTCAGATCACCGGTATCACCTACGACGGCGGCTACGCCGAGTACATGATCGCCCCCGCCAGCGCGGTCGCGCTGATGCCGGCCGAACTTCCGCCCATCGAGGCGGCCCCCCTGATGTGTGCCGGCCTCACCACGTTCAACGCGCTGCGCAACAGCGGCGCACGGCCGGGCGACGTCGTCGCCGTGCTCGGGCTGGGTGGGCTCGGCCACCTCGGAGTTCAGTACGCTGCGAAGATGGGCTTCCACACGGTCGGCATCGCGCGCGGCAAGGACAAGGAGCCGCTCGCGCGCCAGTTGGGCGCGTCGCTGTACATCGACAGTCAAGCCCAGGACCCCGCGGCGGAGCTCCTCAAGTTGGGCGGCGCCAAAGTCATTCTGGCGACGGCGACCAGCGGCGAGGCCATGAGCGCCGTGCAGGGCGGCCTGGCCGTCAACGGCACTCTGTTGATCGTCGGGGCGGCTAGCCTCGATGCAAGTGTCCCCCTTCTTTCTGCTCGTGGGGCGTCGTTCGATCAAGGGCTGGTATTCGGGGACATCGATCGACTCCCAGGAAACGCTCGCCTTCAGTGCGCGCAGCGGCGTGCGGTCGATGAACGAAACCTTCCCGCTGGAGCGCGCCTCCGAAGCTTACGACCGCATGATGAGCGGCAAGGCGCGCTTTCGAGTTGTTCTGACAATCGGCCGCTAGACGGGCGGGTGCAAGTCTGGATGGTCCGCGTCGGCTCATCGGAACGAGGCTGCGCGTCAGAACGTGTATTGCAGCGCGGCATACACGTAATCGCTGCCGCGAGCAGGTCCCGTCGCCCGGATGAAGTCTCCAGGAAAGAAGTGGTTGTAGCTGGCGTACCCGAGCATGTGCCGGTCGAACTGGTACGTCGCGACCAGATCCGTTTCGGCGCCGATGTAGCGCTCGGTCGTGCCCGTTCCAGGCCGTAGCACCGATCCGCCGGAATTGTAGAGCGCGTCGTGAATGCTGGCGCGCCAGAAGCCGTATTGCAGCACCGACACGGTCAGCCTGGGGGCCGGCCGCAGGCTGACGCCGGCACTCGGACTCAGGATATTCTGCCGCCCAACGTAATCCGTATTCCCGAGGTACGTGTGATTGGTGGGATAGAGCTGGTTGAAGGTGCCGACCTCGCCTCCGACGTCCCCATCACCGCTCGCAAAATCCATGGTCACCACGAGGCTCGGCTTGAGGGGCGCGTCGAACGTGTATCCGCCGTTCAGCGAGCACATCGATGCACGGATGTCATTGGCGCCCAGCGTGCCAAACTGACCGGCCGCCTCGAGATCGAAGGCAAACTGGCCGGCGGCCCCGACTGCGAAGCCCGCGCGGGCCGGGGCGTTACGTGAGAGACGTCCGCCGACCGTCTGCCGCTGCTCACGTCCGGACGTCCCGTTGAAAGTCGTCGAGGCGTTATCGACACCCAGCCAGTACAGGTCCGCCTTCACCGTCATCGTCGCGTCACCCGACGCGTACACGCCGTACAGCGTGTTGTCTGGACTCGCCTCGTTGAACCGGTCCGTGTTGACCACGACGAACTCGGTCCAGAACGGCGTGACGTGCCAACTCCCGGCGTGGACGATGCCTGACACGCCTTGGAAGGTGCGGCGCGGGTTCGTCCAGTCGCTCGGGCCCACCAGCCGCTGGGCACCGAACAGCAGCTCCTGCCGGCCGCCGCGCAGCGTGACCGCGCCGGGATGGCCGACGGGGATCATGACGTCCGCAAAACCGTTTTGCAGGTCGAGCTTGTCGACGAAGCCCGCGCTGCCGCCGCCCGACAGATCGCGGTCGGTGGCCAGCGAGCTTTTGGCTTCGGCAAAGACGCGAACGTACTGGCTCGCGTGCAGGTCGGCGCTGAGCCGGATGCGCGACAGCAGAAAGCCACCCGACTGCGCGGGCTGCGAGTCACCAAACTGAAACTCGTTGTAATACTCGGTGCGCTCGCGGACCTGTCCGGCGAGCGTGAGCCAGACATCTTCGTCTTCATCGAACGGCATGAACTTGAGGCGATCCCATCCGTGATCGCGACCGCTCACGTCGACGCCCTTCAGCGCCGACCAATCTTCGTCGAAGCGACGATCCTGATACTCCGGGCGCTTGGGCCCGGTCGCTGTGCGATCAGCCTGCGCGAGGAGGGGCGTCGACCACAGCACGATCAGCAGCACTGCGAGGGCACGTCCCGCTATCCGGTCGTTCCGAGCCAGGTCGAGGGGCGACCAGCTCGAGATCATCTCGCGCAGGGTCGACGGACCAGCAAGGGCCACGCCAGGCGTGCTCGTTCCACTCGCCGGCGCTTTGATGGCAAGCGTTGTGTGTCGGTGAGCACTCGTGGTTGTTCTCGCGCACATCGCCGCGGTCCAGGACTGAAAACAGCATCGTCCAAGGCCATGAAGAATAGGCACCTTCCTTGCCCACCATCGGTGTGCGGCTCCGCAGTTGCGGTCCGTGCCGCACTGTCGCAAAGGAGACGTTGTCATGAAGCGCATCTCACGTCGCCACATGCTGTCGACCACCGGAGGCATGCTCACGGCAGCAACGGTGGCACGCGCGCAGACGGGCGAATCCATACCACAGCCGCGGCGCCCTGGGGCGGGCGGAACGGATCCCGGTCCACGCAACCTCGAGCGGGACCGACAGAACCCCGATATGCTCGTCCCACCCTCTACCGATCGGGGCACGTTGCCGAACCTGCGCTTCTCATTTTCCGACGCGCACGCGCGGCTGTCGTCTGGCGGTTGGACCCGACAGGTGACAATGCGGGAGCTCCCCGTCTCGACGACCATCGCCGGCGTCAACATGCGCCTGAATGCTGGCGGTGTGCGTGAGCTGCACTGGCACAAGGCCACCGAATGGGCCTTCATGCTGTACGGCAGCGCACGGATCACGGCCATCGACGCCCAGGGACGGAACTTCGTCGACGATGTCGGCGTGGGGGATTTGTGGTTCTTCCCATCCGGCATTCCGCACTCCATCCAGGGACTCGGTCCGGACGGTTGCGAGTTCCTGCTGGTGTTCGATGATGGCGGATTCGACGAAGACAACACCTTCCTGATCAGCGATTGGTTCAAGCACACGCCGAACGAGGTCCTGGCCAAGAATTTCGGCGCGCCGGCTGCATCGTTCGGCCACACGCCCGACCCCGCTGAACTTTATATCTTCGCCTCCGCGGTACCGGGACCGCTCGACTCGGACAGGATTTCCGGCGCAACGGCGGTGTCGCAAAGCTTCAGCCACCGGATGATGGCCCAGGAACCGATCAGGACGAAGAGCGGAACCGTGCGGATCGCCGACTCCAGCGTCTTCCCGGCCTCGACCACGACCGCTGCGGCCCTTGTCGAAGTGAATCCCGGTGCCATGCGGGAGCTGCATTGGCATCCCAATGCCGACGAGTGGCTGTACTTCATCGAGGGTGAGGCGGCGCGCATGGGCGTGTTCGGTGCGTCCGGTCAGGCGCGCACGTTTGATTTCCACGCTGGCGATGTCGGGTATGTGCCCTTCGCCATGGGCCACTACATCGAGAATCGAGGCACGACGCCGCTGCGTTTTCTGGAGATGTTCAAGAGCAGCTACTACGCCGACGTGTCGCTGGACCAGTGGATGGCGTTGACACCACCGGAGCTGGTGAGTGCGCACCTGAAGCTGGACCCGACGGTGATGGAGGCGCTGCGCAAAAACAAGGTACCGGTCGTGCCGGCCTAAGCAACCCGTGGTGCAACTCCATCGTCGCGCCGAGAGCGGCGATGCGCCCGTTTTCGATGGCCGCTCGCTTGCGTGCTGGTGAGTCATGAGGCAGATTGTTTTTCCCCGCTGGGTGCCTATGGTCGTGGCGGCGATCGTTGTGCTCGGCCTGACGGCGTTCGTCGTAGGGCTCGTCGGCGCCTACATAGCCGATGAGTACATGACGCCGGCGTCTAGCGAGCACAGCTTCCCCCCGCCCCGTCTGAATTGAGCATCCTGCTGAGGCGCGACTGCTGAGCTTCGACCGCTGGTGGCGAACGATCCGTGCGACCGAGGCACGTTGGTGCCTGTGGACCATAAGTGCCACAGTCGTCGCCTTCGTTCCTGTGGGGGCTACGCGGTGCCCGCGAAAGTCGCGCGCAGGCGGGGTTACGGTTTGCAGTGGGTGATTCGCGCGAGCCAGGCTTTCACGCATACGGTGAAGTGATGCGATCTCGAAATCGCGTCCAACGCTCGGCTGCCGCTGCACTCGTCATTGTGCTCACGTCGGCGCTGAGCGGAGGATGCAGCGCGCTGATCTCGACGAGGGGCTTGCGACAGGACGCGATGCACGAGTTCTCGGCGCAGGTCGCGGTGCACGACGAAGCGCTGACGCTGCATCTTTCGTCACCGCGGACACCGCTGTCTGCATCCACGCCGCTCGTGCTTTACGCCAGTGGCGACGGCGGATGGTTCGGCGCCGCCGTGGGGATGTACCGCACGATCGCCAGCAGCGGACTTCCCACGGTGGGCTTCAGCACGAAAGCGTTCATGCACATCGAACACCGCTGGGCCAGGCCGCTGAGCGTGGCGCACGTTGCCGAAGACTACCAGCACATCATCGATGCTGCCCGTGCGCAACTTCGGTTATCGCCGGACGCTCCAGTAGTGCTGACCGGCTGGTCACGCGGTGCCTCGCTGGGCGTTCTCGTCGCAAGCAGCCGTGAGGTCGATCCCCGTGTCATCGGCCTTGTGGCGATCGGCCTCGCCGCCGACGAGCGGCTCGACATCGAAGGCGAGAGCGACGACGACGCCGGGGAGGGTCCGAAAGAGCCGGCAGGCGTCACCGATGAACGGCACGCACGACCGATCGCGATGTATCCGCTTCTGTCGCGGATTGCGCCGCGGCGCGCGGTCGTCATCCAGGCCGCCGGAGACAGCTACCTCCCGGCGGCTCGCGCACGGGAGCTGTTCGGATCCGATTCGACGGTGAGACGCCTGGTGGCCATCGATGCACGGAATCACCGCTTCGGCGGCGGTGAGTCGACGTTTAGCGCGGCGCTGGTCGAAGCGGTGGAGTGGGTGAAGCAGAACCCACCGCGGTGAAAGTCATTCCCGAATCGAGCGCCGACCGACATGCCGGCGAGGCCTGAACCCGATTCGCCTGGACGGCGAGCCGTCCCGATACCCAGACCTGTGTCGCGGACATCTTACTGGTGCCCTCGATGTGCCCTCAGGCGCACCTGTGTGCGTGCGCGCAGTCAGACCCGGTCCACACGGGTTTCCGCCAGGGCATCGACTCGGCTACTAACTCCTTGTCTCTCAGCCAGAACCAGCGAGTCCTGCCCATTCCTTGGATGCTGGCCCTCCGCTTGCCCTATTGCCGGGCGAGGGAGTGATGAGGCTGCTTCGTGCCGGTGGATTCGTCCTCGTGCTGATCGCGACGGCCGGACCCGCGCGCGTTGCGACGGAGCCAATGCCCCCTGCCGGCGTGGCGCGCGACACGGGGCGCTCGGCGCACAACTCCGATTCCGCTGATCCTCAGGTGCCTCCGGGCGCGCCTTCCGGCGTCATCGAGATGCCGGTCGTTTCATCGCGCACGTACCGCATGCTGGCGAAAGCCAGACCCCTGCTGTTCTGGATCAGCAAGGACGATGTCGGCGGTGCGCGGATCCGTTGGCGTGCAGACGACCGCGGCGCGTTCGGGCTCGACCTGCTGATTGGATCCGACCCGCAGCGTGCGCCGCGGCGAATCAATCGATGGGGCTACATCGCCGAGCAGGTGCGCGGGTCCGATGCGCGCGTCATCGGGGTGATGAAGCAATCGAACGAGCGGTCCCCCGCCGAGGCCGAGTCGCAACTCGAGAAGGAAGCCGGCCAAGGCAAGTACGTGTTCCGAGCGATCCAGGGGACCGCCACAGAATCACGACGCCAGCGCCGTCGTGACAACGGTCCGGCTGGCGCGCGACTTCACGTATCGGGACATCGGTCCTTTGCTCACTCTTGTTGGCGACGGCCGTGACGGCGTCAGCCGCCGCACGGTGTCACTCCCGAACGGCACGCGTCCCGGCTTTCTCCTGGCGCTCTCGGATCTCGTCAAGGAGAGCGTCGAGGGGCATGTTCGGCGGCCCCCCGCCGCCACGGAGCCGTCGCCTCGAGTCGTCCAGTACGTCTACTTCGGCACGATCTATGACCTGACGCTGACCTCGTCGGAGCGGTTGAAGACAGCGAGCATCGATGGTCGACGGTACGCCGATCTCGCACGGAGCGATTTCGAAGTCCTGAACCGTCGCACGGGCGAGAAGACTGCGTTCCAACTGACCTACGGCACCACGGGCGAACTGGCAGGCATACCGGTGCATGCCGTCTACCGGCCGCGATGGTGGTTCGAAGTGCAGCTGTTTCTCGACGACGACGCCCGGATCTGATGACGAGTCCCATGACACGCATCGCCGCCCTCGTCGTTCGTGGTCGATTCCCGCTCCGGTTTGCCGGTCTGGACCTCGCCGAACGCGCGGAGAAGCTGCTTCGCCGCGCAGGTATCGAGCACGTGCAGACTGTCGATGACACACACCCGTTTGCGCACGCGCCCACCGTAGAGGTCCTGCTCGTTCTTCCGGAGCGGCTGATCGTCGAGCCTGGGGCCATAACCGACGCGTTGCGGCGCGGGCTTCATGAAGAGGAAGACGCTGTCGTAATCGCCGACGACTGGGGGCGCGACACCGGCCTGATGATGCTGTCCGCTCCCCTCGTCGAGCGGGTTCGCGCAGTACCCGGCCTGGAGAGCTCCATCCTCCAGGGGAGTGTTCCAGGCGTCGTTCGCGCCAGTCTGCTCGCGCCACGATTCATCGCGCGCATCCGGGACAGTCGCGACCTCGCGCCGCTAGAAGCCAAGTACCTGCGTCACATGAACGGTGGCAGCGCCGAGGGGGTGTTCACGAGGAACATCCGCTTCTTCTCGATTCCGGTGAGCCGGCGCCTGCTGCGACTGTCCGTGAGCGCGAACCACGTCACCGTCGCCGGCTTTGCGCTCGCGCTTCTGGCCGGGCTGTCGTTCTCGTTCGGCACGTATTGGGCCGGGATTGCCGGGGCCGTGCTCTATTGGGCGAGCATGGTGCTCGACTGCAGCGACGGCGAGGTCGCGCGCGCGACGCTCACCGACTCGTCATTCGGCGCGTGGCTCGAGACCGCCACCGACTACGCGTCGTATCTCGCGGTGATAGGCGGCATCGTCTGGGCTGATTTCTCGCGGCATGGCTTCCACCACCACATCGTCGAAGCGATTGTCGCGTCCGTGGCGTCTATCGCCATCATGGCGATCGTCGCGTATCTCCGCGCGCGGGTCGCACGGCTGAACCCTGGCGCGTTCGACGACGCGCTTGCGGCGGAGCTCAGCCGGGGCACTCGGATCGATCGATTCGCCGTGTGGGCGCGGCAGTTGATCAAGCGCTCGTTCCTCGCCCATCTCATTCTCTTTCAGGCACTCATCGGCCATTTGCCCGCGCTCCTGGAAATCTGGGCGTGCGGCTCAATCGCAGGGCTATTGATTGTCATCACGGTGCAGACGCAGATCATCCGCACCGTGCGCGTCCAGCCGCATCGGCAGGCGATCACGCCCTGATTCATCACGGGAGTCATCATCATGCAGCCCTTACGCGCTATCATCCTCGCCGCCGGCATCGGCGCGCGGATGGGGCAGCTGACCGCGGATCGACCGAAGGCAATGCTCGAGGTCGCGGGTCGGACGCTCATCGACCGCGCCCTCGATGCGCTCGCGGCATTCGGCCTCGTCGATGCCACACTTGTGGTCGGTCATCAGCACCATCGACTGCGCGACCACCTCCGCACTCGCGTGCGGTTCATCGAGAACACGCGCTACCGCGACACCAACAGTCTGTATTTGCTTTGGCTCGCGCGTGACGCGCTCGTCAAGGGCACCTTGATCATGAACTCCGACGTGCTGGTGTCGCACGAGCTGGTCGCCCGATTGATCGAAGCGCCCGTTGAAGATGCGGTGCTGATCGAGACCGGCAGCACGCTCGGCAACGAAGAGATGAAGGTGAAGACGTGGCAAGGGTTCGCGATCGACTTCGCCAAAACCCTGTCGCCGCGGCAGGCCGCAGGTGAGAACGTCGGCCTCGTCAAGTTCGGCCCTCAGGGCGCACGACGCCTCGTACGCCACCTCGACGCGTTGATCGGAGCGGGCCACCTGAACGCGTGGGCGCCCCTGGCGTTTCGCGCGGTGGCGCAGGAATGGCCGCTGCACGCGATCACGACCAATGGGCTGCCGTGGACCGAGATCGATTTCCCCGAGGACCTCGACCGCGCCCAGCGTGCCATCGCACCGGGCATCGTGGACGGGGCATCGCGGAAGCGCGCTGCATGATGCGGCACCACGCCGGCGCGTCGACAGACTCGCGCCGGTACTGGCTTCTCGCGTGTGCGACGATCGCCGGCATCGCGCTCCTCGCCTGGACAGTGCTGTCGGTTGGGCCGGCGACGATGCTGGAACAGCTCGGCGCGCTGGCGCCGGTGCTTCCCCTGCTCCTGGTGCTCGCGGGCGTGCGGTTTCTGTTGCAGGCTCTAGGCTGGCGGCTCGCGATGACGCCATCGGAGCGTCCGACTTGGCGCGCCGCGTTCACTGCCGTCCTTGCCGGCGAGGCCGTCGGCTATCTCGCCTGGGGGCCCGTGTCGCGCGAGCCGACGAAAGCCCTCCTCGTCGGACACCGGACGCCCGAGCGCAGCGCGCTGGCAGCGGCCATCGTCGAACGATTCGCCTACACGCTGGCTGCGGCGACACTCGGTCCTGTTGCAGTGGCGATCGCGGCCGTCCGGTACCATTTCGTCGGGCGATTTCTCGTCGGGTTGACTGCCGTCCTCCTGGTCGCGTTCGCGGCGACGACGTTATGGCAAGCGATTTTCGGGCCGGTTTCGTCTTAACAAGTGGACCTGGCTGGCTCTGGCGTTCTGCGCGACCGCCCAGGAGGCCAGTAACGTGACCGAGGCGTACCTGGTGCTCGGGTGGCTCGGCGCGGCGCCGACACTGGCGTCGGTAGTGGTGCTCGAAGGCCTCAGCCGCTTGATGAACAGCGCCGGGCAGTTCGTTCCGGGGAAGCTCGGCGTCAGCGAAGCGGCCGCGACCATGCTGGCCGACGGTCTGCGGCTCGGCGGCGCGCATGGTCTCAGCCTGTCGCTCGCGCGCCGTGCGCGATCGCTGGCATGGGCGGCGCTGGGCATTGCGTTGGTGGCAGTCCGCACGATGACATGGCAGGGCCGGAGCCACGATGCGATCCGCTCCCCTCGCGACGCTGGCGGTTTTCGCGCTGTTCAGGGTCGCGGGGTATTTCACTGAGCCGCGGCTGACGCCCGCGCGCATTCATGCGATCTCGGGCGAGCCCGCGAGGGTTGCGCCCGGACAGATCGATCGACGTTCCATCAGGCTGGTGAGCTGGAACATCGAGCGCGGCGTGCAGTTTCAGGAAATAGTGGAGACGCTGCGGTCACTCACTCCAGACGTCGTGATCCTTCAGGAGGTCGATCGGTTTTGCCGTCGCAGCGGCAGTCGCGACGTGGCGCGCGATCTCGCGCACGCGCTCGGGATGAACTGGGTCAGCGCGGGCGAGTTCCAGGAAGTCGGTGAATCTCACAGCGTCCGGCCGGCCCTTACGGGCCAGGCCATCTTGAGCCGAGACGTCATCACCGATGCCGGGAGCGTGGTCTTCAGAAATCAGGCTATGCTCGGCTGGCAGCTGAATCCCTTCCAGCCGCGGCGCGGCGGCCGGATGGGCTTACGCGCGCAGACCGCTGGCCTCCTCGTTTACAACGTCCATCTCGAAAGCCTCGGACGCGACGCGCTGCGCGAGCGTCAGTTGCACGAGGTACTCGCCGACCCGTCGCAGCGGACGGCCGACGTGGTGGTCGCCGGCGATTTCAACAATGACGCTCCGCTTCTGGATTTTCCCTTTGCGGGCCTCGCACAGGCCGGTTTCGTCGACGCCCTGGACGCCGGCGACAACCGTCGGACGTCGATCAACCACCGTCACGCCATCGACTGGGTGTTCGTGAAGGACGGAATGCGCCGCAACGGCCATACGGTCCGTGTCGACGGGACGTCGGATCATTACCCACTGGTGGCGAACGTGAGCGGTCGGTAATGGCGCCTGTCGCGCGAGATTGGCGCATCTTCAGTTACTGCTCGTAGTTCTCGACGACGGTTGCGGGTCTGACCTTGGCGCGATCGGGATCGTCGCCGAACTCGCGTAGCGCTCGACGCTGCCGCAGGAGATCCCAGCACTGATCGAGCTCGACCCGAATCTTCTCGAGCCGTACCTGCCCGTGGTCGTCGAGATCCTTGTCGCCATAGAGCGCGTGTTCTTCATCCACGAGACGCTGAATCTTCCCGAGAACGCGTTCATCCGTTTCCTGTTCTGACATGGACTTCCCCTTCAGGCGTTAATAGCCCTCCACTCGTGCCGCGTTGTTGAACAGTTCTGAGCGCACTACACCGCGTGTACGAGTGGCGCGTCGACAGCGTGCTCCGCGACGAACCAGACCTGCAGTTCGTTCGTGCGAATCACGTCACTGACGACCAAGTCATTGGTTCCGTCGTCGCCGCTCTCTGCGGCGAGCCGCGCCATGGTACGACTCTCCTTCAGCACGATCTCGTGGGCGTGAAGCAACCGCGAGATCTGCACTGGCACTTCCTCGCGTCCCTTGGGCGGCCTCGGGATGATCGTCATCTCTGCGACATCGTGCGCCATCGCGATGCTGACGCCGCCAAGCAACTGGATCCGCTCGGCAATGGCGTCGACCAGCTCGTTCTGTTGTTCGTAATGTTTGTCAAACAGTAGATGCAGTTGATAAAAGGTCGGGCCGATGACTTGCCAATGGTGCTTCTTGTACAGGTCGCGCAGCGTGATGGTATCTGCAAGAAGCTGGTTCAGGTTCTCGACTCCCTGTTTGCAGGCCGTCTCCGAGAGTGCGATCGGCAACTTCACGAGGTGTCCGTACGGCTGAATCTCGTGCGCATGCTGATGCACCAGGGGGGCTGCCCGCTTCAGAATCGTGTCGGCGTCAATCGTCGTTGTCTTGGTCATTTTCTCATCTCCGCCGGGTGCTGCCGCAGATCTCCGGGATTTTGCAGAAAGTAGAAGCCGAATCGATGGCCGCGCCAGCGGCGCCCAGCCACGGTCGAGCAGGATCTGCAGCGCAGCCCGCCCAATGAATATCCCATCATATTCGGACGACGCCTCGCGCGCGTCAACCTTGTCAGGCGAGGCAAAGTCGACGGGTGTCGCTCGTCATCAACGGCGCCCGCCGAACTTCATCGAGTTGTTTCAGCAGATCGGCCTCTCCCAGCCGGGATGTCCGAGGCTGCAAGCTTGGCGACGCCGACGTCGATTCGCAGTCGCTCCGGTCGAACGTCAACGACAGGCTGAAGCTCGTATATGGCGTGCCTCCGACGTGCGGCAATGGCACCCACCAGAGCCACCAATCATCCCTTCGTATGAAAACGCTGACCGGCTTCCGGCGTAAGGAACAATCGGACGTCTTGAGAGTGGCGTGCGTGACCCGCGGTACCCAGGTGACAAGCCATCGCGACTGCCGCTCGAAGCAGGTTCGCCAGGCATCCCTCGCCTCGGTCGAGTACGACGTTTGCACCTCAAGCTCTCGACACGAATACGACGCCGGGTTCGACAGGAGAAAAGTCCCGTACGGAGCCGTTGCGGTTGCCTGCGCGAGCACCCGGCCAGCAGAATCGAGCAGCCAGAGCTCGCCCTCGACGATGGGACGCTGGCGTTCACGATCCGAGGCATCCGCCACCGACAGATACAGAGACCCGTGCGTGATGGCGTGCCAGTAACCGTACGCCAGGGTCGCGGAGGCGGCGAGCGCGACGACGAGGGCGACTTTACGCCTGCCGGGCGATCGAGGGCCGCGGGCCGTCTTCACGCTCGACGGCGTCCATCGCTCGTCATCTAAATCTCTCCGCGCTTCGCGAATCGCGCGATGTGCTCGCCGGCGCGGAATGCGAGCGCCTGGATGGTCATCGTCGGCTGGCCGCGGCCGGAGGTCACCAGACTGCTGCCGTCGCAGAGAAAGAGATTCCGGACGTCGTGGCTGCGTTGATACTTATCGACCACCGATGCCGCCGGGTGGTTGCCCATGCGGCATGTGCCGAGCAGGTGCATGGCGAAATTCTGTTCGGTGACCGGAGCCTTGGTGACCCGCTGCGCGCCGGCGGCCTCGAGAATCTCGGCGCCGCGGTCCTGCAGGAATCGTGCGTTCGCGAGATCGTCTGGATGATCCTTGTAGGTGACGCGAATCGCGTGGAGGCCCCACGCATCCTTCACCTCCGGATCGAGCGTGACGTTGTTGGACGCGACCGGGAGCGACGTGCCGTGACATGCGACCTGCATGCTGCGCGGGAACTCTCGCAAGCGTGCTTTGTAGGCACTGCCCCAGGAAGGCCCCTCGGTCGCCGTGCGAATCGCCCATGTCGTCGGCTGCGGTCCGATGCGCCCATCAAGGCCTCCGCCGCCATAGTGGCCGCGCTTCGGATCTGAATCGTAGAAATCGTGCACGATGCGCGTGACCTGAACGCTCTTGTATTCGTTCAACTCGTGCTCGAATACGCCGAGCGCGCGCGACGTGTAGTTGAACATGAGATACTTGCCGACGAGCCCACTCGAGTTTGCAAGACCCTGTGGGAATTGTGGACTTGCAGACATGAGGAGGAGCCGCGGCGTCTCAGCGCCGTTGGCGCAAACGACCACCGCACGCGCTCGTTGAAACCGTTCGCGCCGATTGCGATCGAAATACGCGACGCCTGTCGCGCGTCCCTGCTTGTTGGTTTCGATCCGCGAGACGTAACTGTCGGGACGCACCTCGCAGCGGCCTGTCGCCTCCGCCTGCGGAATGACGGTCGTCAGCGTCGATGCCTTCGCCATCACTTCACACGCGAAGCCGTGACAGAAGCCGCAATGCACGCACGGCGGGCGACCGCCGTACGGCTCCGAGTTGATCGCCATCGGCGCCGGGATCGGATGCAAGCCCAGCTTGCGCGCCCCTCGTTCCAGGATCACGCCTGACGACTTCACCGGGAGCGGCGGCATGGGATACGGCTTTGTGCGCGGCGGCTCGAAGGGACTGGTTCCTGCGAGACCCGACACGCCGATCTCCCAGTCGACCTTCGTGTAATACGGCTCGAGATCGGCGTACGTGATCGGCCAGTCGTCGAAGCCGGTCCCAGGAATGGCACCCAGTAGGCTCCGCTCGATGAAATCGATCTCGTGAAAGCGCCAGTAATTCGCCGTGTAGTGCAGACTCCCGCCACCCACGCCTCGTCCGTACCAGAGCGTCGGCCTGAATGTCGCGAGCGCCGCCGTCTTTGCCGGATCGCTCCGAAACGTCTGCGGATTCTTGACCGCATCGTTGGTGATGCCGCCGAGGAGCCAGTACTTGAGCTCATCGTGCTCGAAGGCGCCCGGCGAGTGTCGTGGCCCTTGTTCAAGGAGCACGACGGAGAGTCCCGCCTGCGCCAATTCGCGCGCGATGACTCCACCCGCTGCGCCGGAGCCGACGATGGCGAAGTCGACGGTCTCGGTGTCCCGATAAGTGTGAAGGTTCATTTCGACGGTGCCGAATCGATGGCGAAGCCTGGATAGTCGCGATCGTAATAGCCGAACGGCGGCTGAAAGATATGTTGCACCTCGAAACCAATGAGCTTCCAGCCGACGCCGTCGCGATTGCCGCCGTACGACGGCATCGAGAACATGCCAAGGAGCGTGAGCAGCCGCGTCGTGTCGAAAAATGGCGTGCGATCGACCGTCTTCAAGAATTCGACCTGCTGCTCGGACGTGAGCGACGCGAACGACGGGGCGCCTGGATGTTGCTCGCGAAACGTCGCCTGAAACTCGGCGAGCCGCGCGCGATAGTCGCTGGCCAGGTGCGAGAGAAACGAGGCAAGTGCGCGGTCGATGAAGTACACGACGCCGGCCTCGCGCGCACCGGGCGTGTCATCAGTCGGAATGATCTGCGCGGCGACGGCTTCGATGTCCGCCGCTTCGGTTGAAGTGAGAAATGAAATCTTCGCAACCCCGGCCGAGTGTGCCGCGGCATGCGCCTGGTGACCGGCTCGCACGATCTCTTCCCAACCAAGCGGTGGGCCGCCCGCGCCAATTGCCAGGGCGATTGCCTTCAGCAGTGATCTTCGCGAGACGTGATCGCTTTCCATGCCCTGTCCGATCGTCGGCGCCTTCGGGGAACGCGCATTGCGCTCGCGGCATGAGCGGTACGCGCGCTGTCAGCGCTTACTATAGGACACCGGATGCGCCCCTTGCCAGCGAGGGAACAGCTCCTGCAGGCGCTGCTTGTAGTCGAGCGACGCCTGCACCCACAGGTCTGACGCGCGCGGCAGAATGCGTTCTGCAAACGCCAGGATGCCCTGTACATCCAGTTCGTCGACGGCCTCGGCGTGGCGGTCGATCTGCGCGAACGTCAGTTCCTCGCGCCTCGTCGAGCCGGTCGGGCAGATGATGCAGAATCCGATCTACGTCGGAAGAGTCGAGAGTTCGGACTACGGCGTCTCGACGAAGGGCGACTTCGAGCCGCTTGTCGACGAGGCCACGTTCTATCGCGCTGAGCACGGACTTCGTGCTGGCGATGTCGGAACGGTCGTGGAGCGACACGCCGTGCCCGCCAGAACGCTGTCCAGCCTCGAGCCGCCCTCTTCGACTTTTCCGCCGTTGACATCGAAGGGGCCGTCCCTTGATACTGCCGGGAGCGCGCTGACAGGGCGCCACCAACCCGCGGCAAGGGAACACTCCCACCTGTTTGATCTGAGTCGTGTGCGTGTGCACCTTCTTTCAGGCCTGGTTTTCAGCGGGTACAGGCGATTCATGAAAGAGGGCTGCCATGACCGGTTTCAGGTCTCTCCCCGTTCGTCCGTCTCTAGAATCCCTCCGTAAACAGGCCAAGAAGCTCGCGCGAGATCGATCGGTATCGCTGCGCAACGCCCAGCTCGCGCTCGCGCGTGAGTACGGCTACGCCGGTTGGCAGGACCTCATCGCAGAGGTCAGCAAGCGCTTGGGATCTGGGCTCGAGTGGGCCGTCGCCGAGGCCGATCGCCTCATTCACGACAACGACACCGAACGCCTGCAGCAACTCTTGGCCGAATATCCGGCGCTACTTTCGTGGCGAGCCGACAAGAAAGGCCGCGGCCTGCTCGGAATGGCGACGGGTGCCTATGGCGATGCCGGCGACCCGCAGCGAGAAGAGTGGTTCACGCGCGGTGCGTGCGCAGAGCTGCTGATCGACGCCGGCGCAGTCGTGGCGCCATCGGTCTGCGAAAGCATCCTTCAATCGCGCGCCAGAGGGCTGCTCGAGCTGTTTCAGCGGAAAGGCCTGCTGCCGCGCACGCTGAAGTTCCTTGCGGCACTTGGCGATCTTGATGCTGTTCGCGCCGCGCTCGGCGAGAACGGCAACGATGCGTCGGTGGTCAACGAAGCGTTCGTGCGTGCCTGCCTCTTCCATCACGAGGCAGTGGCGCTACTCCTGCTCGAACGAGCGATCATCCTCGATCCCGAACTCGGCGAGAAGGTTGATGGACGCGTCGGTCAACTCGCCTTCGTCAAGTCCTTGATCGACACGCAACCCGAAAACGTTCGGGAGATCGCCGGTCAAGCAACAACGGTCGGACTGTGGAAGGTGTTCGTCATGAAGCAGGTCACGGAAGCGGTTCATGAGCGTGACCTGACGGCGTTCGTCGGCGAGCTGCAGCGTGAGCCGTGGCTGCTTGGTGACGACTTCGTGTGGTTTCAGGACCGGCTGATTGGCATCGCGGCGCTCAACGACGGTCTTGAAAAATTCGTCAGCGCGCTTCTCGACTTCCATCCTGCGATACTGCGGCGCCAGCCGCCACCGCCGTCGCAAAACATCGAACAGGCATTGACCTACGCCACAACGCATCTCCTCCCGTTACTCACGCGCATCTGGCCAGTACCAGACGACCTTGTCCATGCGGCGGGCATGGGCGACCTCTCGCGCGTGAAGCGCTGGTTCGACGAGGAGGGCAAGCCGGCACTGGGCGACCTCGCTTATCAGACTCCAACCACGAGCAGGTGGCGACCATGGAATGAGGTCGGTGTGCAGCAGGTTCTCGACACCGCCCTCGCCTGGGCAGTCATCAACCGTCATTTCGACATGGCGGACTTCCTGCTCGCACATGGCGCCAACGTCAGCACCAACTGGAACTCGCACGAGCCCGCGAGCATCCTGCACCATCTCGTCTTCCTGCCGGACCCGTATGAGCGGATGCAATTCCTTATCGACCGCGGCATCGACCTGACGATGAAGGATTACCGCTGGGGGAGCACTGCGGCGGGGTGGGCGCGCCACGCCCTGCGCGACGAGAAGATGGCTCAGTGGCTCGAGGAAGCCGAACGGCAGCGGGAACTGAAACGTTGAGCATCCACGCACTTACCTGAGCATGTGCGCGAGCTGGCGAGTGTCCAGAACCGGCGGTGGGGCCGCGGCGGACCAATCGACGAGCTGCTCGAAGGTAGCCGAGAGAATCGTCGGTGACAAGTGGCGCACACTGACGATGGAGGACGTCGTCGAAGTCCTCCGACATGATCGACTTGCCTTCGTCGATGATGCCGTCGCAAACCTGTTCGAGGCGCGCGATCTGGTCGCGCGTTTCCTCGAGGTGCACCTCGAATGCGACGGAGATCAAACGAGAGCTGATTGCTCTTACGCCGGCCGGAGCTTGGTCGGACGCCGGGCCGTCGTCTGGAGCAATGCGGGTGCCGTCCAGGGCATCAATTCAGGAACGCTTTGGCTCCGAATCTGCGGCATCCAAAACGCTGTATCAATGGCAGACATGTGGGCGTGTTATGGACTCGAGGGAATGCACGCGGCGCGACGCGGAGGCGAAACAGAAGTAAGAGTTCGCCTGCACGTCGGCGTCGCGTTACCCACGGGAGGCAAATCGAAGGCCCCCGCGAGGCCAGAAGGCGCGACGGCATGGCGGATGCGGACCACGCGACGTCGTGCCTTTGGCACCGCTGACTGTCACGAAATGCAGAGACTCGAGCAATCGATTCTGGATTGCTTCATCGGAACTGCGTCAGACTCGGCCCGTCAGAGCCAGCACGAGGAAAATCAGGAGCAACAGTCCGAGAATTCCGCTCGGGTAATACCCCCAGCCGCGGCTGTACGGCCAAGCGGGGACGACTCCGAGCAGCAGCAATACGAGCACGACAACGAGAATTGTAGACACTCGTGACACCTCCTACGGCCCCATGCCGTTCACTCTCGCGCAGTGCAAAGTAGTGGCCAGCGGAACCGTTTCAACCTCAGTCCCGTTCAGATGTCAGCGCTGGCGGCGAGCCCTACCGGCAGAGGCGCTTCGACGCGCAGAAGTCCTTGCCGGCCCCGGCAAGTGAATCCGGCTGATTTTCAGACGTTGGTTGCGGCCGTACGTTCAGCGGCGACCTCGGAGCAGCGCGAGCTCGCCACGGAGACGATTGGTCTTCCGGGATGAAAAGCTGCTCGGTACGCATGCGCGAGTCGGAGAAGAACGCGTCCAATTCGTGGCGCAATCGCGGCGTGGCGCCAACGAAGTTCCGGCGTGCGAGCTTATGGAGCAGGTCGGCATAGGTCTGGTCCGCCAGATGGTTCGTGCCGAGCACAGGATCGCGCCCGGTATCGAAATCTGTGTTTGGCAGCACGAGCGTGCGACGTCTCAGGGCCTGGAGGGCGATCCGATAGCGTGCGTGCGCCGCTGTCACGCTGTCGAGGAACAAGCCTTCCGCGTCGGCTGTGAGGGGCTCGAACGCCAGCGGCCGCATCGGACCGATCTTCGGCAGGATTTTCAGGACAAAGGCCAGCATGCGAGCCAGAATTCCCGGCTTTCGGTAAGTGCTCCCGAACTCCCGCTCATAATCGCGGCGAGACAGCATATAGACGAACGCGTGCTCGCTGACGTCCGGGGTTCTCTTCGCGATCTCGTCCTTCTTTTCCTGCCATGCGATCCGGGTGAGCTCTGGAATCGTCGTGCCGACGGCCCGCCGATACGTGCCAATCGCAAGGTCCACGTTCAGGAGCAGATCATCCAATGGGATGGCATATGTTTCCTCGACTGTCCGTTCGAGCAGGCGCTTCGACACCTCAAATCCGATACGTTCCCGGAACTCCTGCGCGGCGTACCCGCCTCGGGCGACCTGGAGCACGTCAAAGGCGAACTCGACCATGATATGGCGCGTTGGGGAATCCACATAAAGCGCCGTCTGTCCCACTTTGGCCTGCACCTTCGGATACATCATCGGGACGGCGCGATTCACGGCAAGGGGATGCCCGGCATTGTCGAACGTGTAGTGCCCAAGCGCGCCCAGCGCGAATGCGTACTCATTGACGTCAGCGGCATTCCGGATGAGCGCCTCGACGAAATCTCCCGACCGCACGTAGTGCGTCAAGTTGGTGAAAAGGTGGCTGCCGAATGGGTAATACCCGAGATCCTGGATGAGAGCGCCGCCGTACGCATACGCGCGCGCGTCGGCCAGTTGCTGGCTGGTGAGTCGGCCAAATCGGTGTTGCAGCAGCGGCGCAATGTCGGTATCCCACAGGCCGTCGATCGCGCCCTGATGCGCGAGGATCGAGTATGCGGCGACGGGCCGTTCACTCAGGAGCGCGCCGCCGAGCGCCAGAGCGCACAGAACTCTGCGGGTATGGAAAAAGGGACGGACGCGCGCTGATGTCATGCGCCGCGCGGTTCTTCCGGCGTTTCATGCCACGAACCGGCCGTGCCGTGTTGCCATCGTGCCCTGCAGAATGCACACAGATACGTGCGCGCGGTCGTATGGATTGACGCGCGCACTCGTCCAATCTGCTGACAGTTGGGGCACGCGACGGGGACGATTCTGCCTGGTGCGATCGCAGCACCAATGCCGGGGATAGCTGTCTGAACGCGCCCGTCCTCCTGCACGGCTTGGTAAGACGCAAAGTCGGGGCCGATTCCGGATTCCCCCTTTGCTTCTCGTTTACTCGCTTTCGCCTTCAGATCGATGTTCGGTGAATGGACACGGCGTGCATCCGGAGGGTTCGTCAAGGCAGCGCATCAGGCCAGACCCTCAGGTCCGGCCCGATTTATTGCGTGCCTGAAGCGGAATGGTAGGATGCGGCCGATGAAGCCACTCGGGCTCGCCTCCCTTGTCCTCGCGGTGTGCGGCGGCGCTGTGACCGCGCTCGAGAGCCCTGAGGAGGAGCAGGCCGTCACGCTGACCAACCAGCCGTCGGAGCGACGCGTGGACGTGCTGATCGGCGGCCAGCCGTTCACCTCGTACCTCTACCCGGCGTCACTCGAGAAGCCGGTGCTCTATCCGATTCGTACGGCCGGCGGCACTGTGGTGACGCGCGGGTTTTCGCTCGCGCCCAGGCCTGGAGAACGCGCCGACCACCCGCATCATGTCGGACACTGGTTCAACTACGGTGACGTCAACGGCTACGATTTCTGGGGGCATTCGTCTGAAACGCCTCCCGAGCTGCGATCGAGGGCGGGCACGATCGTCCAGAAGGAGATCACACACGTCGAGAGCGGCGCCACGCGCGGCGAGCTGTCGGTGAAGGCGGACTGGGTCGTGCCCGATGGATCGGTCCTGATCCACGAGCAGACGCGGTTCGTCTTTTCAGGTGGCCCTCACCGGCGGGCGGTGGACCGCGTCACGACGTGGACGGCGGCGGATCGACGCGTGGTCTTCGGCGATACGAAAGAGGGCGCCTTCGGCATCCGCGTCGCGCGCGCGCTCGAGCACCCATCGAAAGAGGCCGAAGTGTTCGTCAGCGCCAAGGGCGAGAAGGAGACGGTGCCGCGGCTGGATAACACGGGCGTGACCGGCCGCTATCTCGGCAGCGATGGCACCCTCGGCGAGGCCGTCTGGGGCACGCGTGGTCCTTGGCTGGGACTCACTGGAGTGGTCGATGGCCACCCGGTGACGATCGCGATTTTCAATCATCCCTCCAGCCACGGCCACCCGACGTATTGGCACGCCCGGGGCTACGGCCTGTTCGCCGCAAACCCGCTCGGCCGGCACGCATTCGATCCGAAGCAGCCGCCCACCACGCTCTCGTTGGCCGCCGGCGAGTCGGTCCGGTTTCGCTTTCGTATTCTCGTGAATGACGGGGAGCTGACTCGAGAGCGGCTTCAGCAGGAGTACGATCGCTTCGCCCGTGAGCCCTAGGGTGATCACGCTCCGCGAGCAGTTCGGCGACATCGACATCTACCTGTTCGATCAATTGCTGCGCGATGCGATTGCGCAAGGCGCGACGGTCGTCGACGCCGGCTGCGGCAACGGCCGCAATCTCGTATACCTTCTCCGCACGGGGCACGCGGTACTGGCCGCAGACGAGCGGCCGGAGGCGATCGCCGCCGTCCGCGCGATGGCCGCGAAGCTGGCGCCGCACCTGCCGTCGAGCAACTTCCGATGCGAGCCCATCGAGGCGATGAGCTTCGCCGACGGCTGCGCGGATGTGGCGATCAGCAGCGCCGTCCTGCATTTCGCGCGTGACGAGTCGCATTTTCGCGCCATGCTGCGTGGGACTTGGCGCACGGTACGGGCGGGCGGCATGCTCTTCTGCCGGCTGGCTTCGTCGATCGGACTCGAAGGGCGCATCGAGCTCATTGGCGGCCGCCGCTATCACCTGCCTGACGGCTCGGATCGCTTTCTTGTGGACGAAGATCTGCTGCTTGCGTTGACCTCGGAAATGGGCGCGGAGCTGATCGATCCCTTGAAGACGACGATCGTACAGGGCCAGCGCTGCATGACGACGTGGGTCGTGCGGCGTTCCAAGCTTTGACTTCACGCGTCGCGCGTTTTACGCAGCGACTCGATCGCGTTGCGCAATGAACGCCTGCGCTTGCGCATCTCCGACCACAGATCGCCCACCTCTGCGACGCGCGCCGCCATTGTCCGCAGCGTGAACGTCTGCGGCCCGACCATGCCGCCTTCGATCTCGTCCCACGTGACCGGCGCCGATACCGGGGCGCCAGTCTTTGCTCTCACCGCGTAGGCAGCCGCGAACGTCGCGCTGTACGCATTACGACCTGTGTCGACGAAAATTCGGCCACCTCGCTCGACTTTGCTGAACTCCTGCGTGAGGTGATCGGGATCACGCTTCACGAGCAACGCGCCGACGGAGTGTGCGAACCGCGACACCTCGCCAAAGTCGGCCTTGCGGTCGAGGGGCACGACGATGTGGAAGCCTTTCGAGCCAGAGGTCTTTACCCAGGTCGGCAGGCCCAGCTCGATGAGCAGGTCCCGAAGCGCCAGGGCGGCTGTCCGCAGCATGTCCAGATCGTCGCCGGCCGGATCGAGATCGAAGACGCAGATGTCAGGGTGATACAGGTCAGGCGCGCGCGAGGTCCACACGTGCGGTGTGATGCTGTTCTGATTGGCAAGCCAGAGAAGCGAGCGCGAGCTGGTCACGAGCGGGTGGTGCACCGTGCCGCCCTTTTTCGGCACCGCGACGCGCTCCAGCCACGCTGGAAATCCCTTTGAGACGTCCTTCTGAATGAAGCCCTCCGCGGCGATGCCAGACGGGTATCGCTCCATCGTGACAGGACGCGCGCGGATGTGCGGCACCATCATGGGCGCGACCGCCTCGTAGTAGGCAGCCAGCTCGCCCTTGGTGATCCCGTCGTCCGGGAACAGCACTTTCTCCGGGTGCGTGATCATGGCATCTCCCGGACGACCTCGCGCGGAGACTTGTCCGGTCGGATGCCGAGCAACCGCGGATGGCGGAGCTTGCCGTGCACGGTCCACTCGATGAAGGCGACCTGCACGACGATGGTGGGCCGTACCCAGTGCGCGCGCAGGCGGGGCAGCCCCGTCGTCCTGGTGAATGGCGGCGCTTCGATTTCGGTCGCGTCCAGCCGCGCGCGGAGATCGAGCAGCAGCTTCGTATCGAAACCCGTGCCGACCTTGCCCGCGAAGACGAAATCGTCGCCGTCGTAGTAGCCGACGAGCAGCGCCCCGAGGCCGACGCGGCCGCCCTGCGGATCCGTGAAGCCGCCGACCACGAGCTCCTGCGACGCTTCGCATTTCATCTTCAGCCAGAGCTTGGAGCGGCGGTGCTCGTACGGCGAATCACGGCGCTTCGCGATGACGCCTTCCCAACCCTCCTTACACGCGCGCTCCCATGGCTTTGCCTCTTCCAGGAGCCCCACACGTTTCAGCGGCGATCGAAACGGCATGGTGGTCAGGAGCGCGCGACGCTCGTCGAGCGGGAGCGACGTCACGTCACGCCCGTCCAGCCAGAGGATGTCGAAGACGTGGTACGCCACTGTTCCCTGTCGGCCCCAGACACCTGTGGCCTCGCCATCGAGGATCGCGTCATCAATGGGCAGGTCGGCGATCGCGTCGACCACAGACGGGTACGACGCGTTCTGAGGCAGCCGGTTGCGCGACAGCAGCCGGACATCGCGGCCATGTTTGAACGCGAGCAGGCGGATGCCGTCGAACTTGCGCTCGAAGATCCACTCGGGTCCCGCGAACCGCTGCTGCGTGAGGGTCGCCGCCATGGGCTCGAGCCACGCGGGGAAAGAGCGCGCCACGACCGCATTTTTCGCCGTGCGGCGCAATGGATGCAAGCAGCGGAAGAGGCGTCAATTCTCCGTCCAGTCGATGGCTTCCGTGGCTGCCGCCTGGGCTGCCCCCGTCACCGGAGGCGGCGAGGTCCCGGGCTGCCGGTCCTGCAGCCAGGCCTCGATTCGTGCCTCCTTCAGCCCGGCAAAGTCGGGGGGAATCGATCCTGAGCGCGTACTCGGGCTCCCCGCTTCACAGGTCGCCACATCCACACTCTCACCGGTCCCGAAGACTGCAGTGGCGGTCGAGTCTGACGAGCCGTTAGAAGCCACCGGCGTGGACTTCAGCACCAACCCATAGTCGGCGAGAGCTGAGCGGCGGCAGTGCAGGATTATGGAGTAAGACTCCCCCGTCTCTACCGAAGTGTCTTTCGCAGGGCTGTATTCGTACCAGAATTTGACCGTCAGGTTGTCTTCGCCGACTGGAATGCGGACAGTGTGAGCATCAGGAGGAGCTTGAACGAGATTGCCCTTGCTCGGATCGAGTATTTCTGCGGAAGGCCTGGTCGGGCTCTCGCCGCCGCAGCCTACAACAGCGATGAAACAGGCCAGCGCAAGATATCGCATCAGAGTCTCCAGAGTGGCCTGCCTTCAGGGATCGCGCGTGGCCATTCCAAACTTTATCATCGGCGCCTACGGCCACTCCGCCCCGTGCGGAAGCTGAGCGTATGAAGTGGTCGATCCGGGCCCGTCTCACCGCGTGGTACACCGGCACTCGTGCCTGGCGGGATCGGCGTGGGCGTGATGGTGATGAAGTGACGGCCAGGAGGCGTCTTGGCCTGCCTCAACGGCGTCGGCCGCGGCGCTTTGCGGGTAACTCCGGCGGGTCAGCCTCGCGCGCGATCATGACCTCGGTCGACTTGATGATCGCCAGCGCCTCGTCCCCGCGACGGAGCTTCAACTCGATCAGGGCATCGGCCGTAATCACGGCGGTCAGCAGCTGGTCCCCGATCCGGAGGCGCACTTGCCCCATCAAACCTTCACTCCGGACCTCGTCCACAAAGCCTCGTAGCCGGTTGCGGCCGCTCAACGCGACGATCAATCGCGTCGGCCCCGTGGCGTGGGGTCGCCGTGGTCGGGCAGACGGCGCCTGCCTCGCCAGCATCCGATCGACTTCCGCCTCCGACAGCCGGTGATGCCCACCAGGCGTCTGCGTCGTGCGCACCTTGCCCTGACGAATCCACTGCTTCAGCGTCGAGTACCCGACGCCCATCCGCTCGGCGGCGGCTCGTACCGTTAACAGCGACATACCCGGGCCTCCCGATGCGGTCGAATCATATCCCGGGCCGAAGGCGCCAGACGCCTGACTGCCGGGCACTCCCGTAACCTCGCCTTCCTCGCCGCGGCCATTCGTGACCCGACAATATCTAGTCATTTCAAGTCGATTCAACGCATTTGTAATACTGTTTCAATCCGATCTAGAGTGATCCCTTTCGTCGTGCGGAGGCCGGAATGCGGGTCACGAGTGCCTGGTTGGTACGTCTGTCTGTGTTTGGTGCGTGGGCGGCCGCGGCCAATCCCACGACCGTCGCCGCACAGGTGGCCGCCGGTGAAATCACTGGCATCGTCAAGGACCACGACAACGTGCCGGTCTCGGGCGCGGCGGTCACCGTCACGGAGGTCCAGACGGAACGCCAGCGCGTCGTCACGACCACACGGGATGGCGTGTATGCCGCGCCGAGCCTGGCGCCCGGTCTGTATCGAGTCGACGTCGAGCTCGCCGGCTTCAAACCAACGCGGCGGGAGGGCATCCGCCTCACCACCGGCGAAAAAGCGCGTGTTGACTTCGACCTTCTGGTCGGAGAGGTGCACGAACTGGTGATGGTGTCGGCCGACGCGCCGATGCTCCGCGCCGAAAGCGCCAGCCTCGGGTCCGTCGTGGAACACGAGCAGGTCGTGCAGCTGCCGCTGAACGGGCGGACGTTCATCCTCCTCGCCGGCCTTGCGCCGGGCGTGGCCCTGCCCCCGAACTCTCAGCTGCCACGCATCAACGGCGGCCGACCGCGCACCAATGAGTATTTGTACGACGGCATCTCGGTGCTGCAGCCCGAGCCCGGGCAGGTGGCGTACTTCCCCGTCATCGACGCCATTCAGGAGTTCAAGGTCGAAACCAACAGCCCGCCCGCCGAGTTCGGCCGGTTCAACGGCGGCGTTGTGAATCTGACGACCAGAAGCGGTACCAACGCGTTTCACGGCAGCGCGTTCGAGTTCTTCCGCAACGAGGCTTTGAACGCCCGGAATTTCTTTCAGTCCACGAACCCGGTGAAGCCTCACTACCGGCGCAATCAATTCGGCGGGACCTTCGGCGGGCCACTCGTGCAGGACCGCACCTTCTTCTTCGTCGACTACCAGGGGCAGCGCCAGTCGATCGGCCGGACGGTGATTTCGACCGTGCCGACCATGCTGCAACGCAATGGCGTGTTCACCGAGTCGATCGCCGGGAAGGTTCCGCCGATCTACGATCCAGCGACTGGGGGCTCGAGTCGCACCCAGTTTCCACAAAACACGATTCCGATCGAACGCATGGATTCCGTCGCACTGGCACTCCTGCAGCGGTACCCCTTGCCGGTCTCGGCGGGCACCGCCAACAACTATCGCAGGACGGCAAACGAGGTGAACAATCAGAATCAGTGGGATGCGCGGGTCGATCAGAAGTTCGGACCCGGCCGCGACCAGGTATTCGGCCGCATCTCGAACTTCCGCGACAACTTCGAGCCCGTGACACCGCTGCCGGACGGAAGCGGCGTGACCACCGGGACGTTGGGGCCCCAGCACACGACGGCGTGGTCCTTCGCGTCGAACTACCAGCACACGTTCTCGGCCAACCTCCTGAACGAGCTGCGCATTGGCGACACGCGCCGCACAGTCGGCCGCACCGCCGCCGAACTGCCGACGTCGGCGGGATTCGCGTTGAATATTCCGGGCATTCCCTCCACCGCGCGGTTCCCCAACACGCTGCCGACATTTCTCGTCAGCGGCCATCAGCAGCTCGGCTCGCCGCCGAACACGGCGTCGAACTTCAAGACGAGCGTGTCCGAGCTCGCTGACTCGTTGACGTGGGTGAAAGGACGCCACACGCTGAAGATGGGCCTGGACTGGCGCTGGGAACGGCTCGACGTCATCCAGCCGCCCTCGCCGACAGGATCCTTCACCTTCAACGCGATCGGCAGCGACTTGCCAGGCGTCACCGGCACGGGCACGCCGCTTGCGAGCTTTCTGCTCGGCCAGGTCCAGCTCTTCTCCGTCGACTTGCAGCAGGATCAAATCCAGGAGCGCGCACATTTCCAGGAGTACTTCATCCAGGACGACTGGAAAGTCACAGACCGCCTGACCGTCAATCCCGGCGTGCGATACACGTTGAACTTCCCCTCGACCGAGATCAATGGCCAGACGGCCATCTTCAACCGGCAGACCCGGCAGCTGGACTACCCGGGAACCAGTCCCGTGCGCCCGTTGAAGAAAAACAACTTCGGTCCGCGGCTGGGCGCCGTCTATCGACTGACGGACAAGACGATCCTGAGCGCGGCGTACGGTCTCGTGTGGATCGAGATGGCCGGCATCACGACGCCGTTCACCACGCCAACCTTCCCGTTTCTGCAGACGGTCTCCCAGCGAGCGCTCGACACGATCGCGCCGGCGTTCATGTTGGAGAATGGTCCAAGCGTTGCGGCAATCGCGCCTACGGCGACGGCGGGGCTCGGTCAGGGCGTGTTCTCAGTCGACGGCACGCTGGGATCCGGCTACGCACAGCAGTGGAATGCGGCGGTCCAACGGGAGCTGACGACGAACACGGCGCTCGAGATCGCCTACGTCGGCTCGATCATCACGCACGTCGGCATCCCGGACACGAACCTCAATCAGCTGACAGTCGATCAGCTGTCGCAGGGGCCGGCGCTGCTGAGGCGCGTCGCGAATCCGTTTTTTGGCACCATTCCACGATCGTCCTCGCTGGGCGATCCAACCATCACCGTCGCGCAACTGCTCAAGCCATACCCGGAGTACACCACGGTGAGCCTCTATCGCAACAACGTTGGCACCACGCGATACCAGGGGTTCGAAGTCAGCCTCCGTCAACGGCTCGTGCGCGGCCTGACATACTCGATCGCCTACACCCGCTCGAAGTTGGTGGACGATGCGTCATCCGTCTTTGACGCGTCGATCCTGACCGGGCCGATCGCGAATTATCCCGTGGCCGACAGCTTCAACCGGCGGCTCGAGCGGGACCACTCGACCGGAGACATTCCGAACGTCTTCGCGTCTTCCCTGGTCTGGGACCTTCCTGCTGGCGTTGGCCGCGCCCGGCAGCTTCACGGCGTGCTCGGCGCGATCGCCAACGACTGGACGGTAACGTCGATTGTGACGCTGCAGTCGGGGATCCCCATCGCGGTCACCCAGACCACCAACTTCAATGCGTTTGCCGGCTTTGGCGTGCAGCGGCCGAATCTGGTCGGCGATCCGACGTTGCCGGCCGATCAGCGGACGCCCGGCAAGTGGTTCGACACGGCGGCTTTTGCCGTCGCGCCGCAGTTCACCATCGGGTCAGCCTCGCGGAACCCGGTCCGCGGTCCGTCCTACCGTAATGTGGATCTCGCGCTGATGCGACGAGTGCCAATCGGTTCTGGCCAGGTGATCGAATTCCGGGCGGAAGCCTTCAACCTGCTGAACACGCCACCGCTTGGTGCCCCGGCCGCCGTGCTGGGCGCCGCCAATTTTGGCACGATCACTACCGCCGGTGATCCTCGCGTTGTCCAACTGGCGCTGAAGTTCATCTTCTAGAACCGACGTGCCGCTTGCTACGTGCGGCGGTTGGCGCGGTGTCGCTCCATGTCGATCTCGGTCCGCAAGCTCTCCTCGTCGCGGAACAGCGTCGCCAGCGCCAAAAGATTCCCCGCCCGCGTGAACCGCACCGCGACGTCGTGTTTCGCCGCGTCGCCCTCCACGTCGACCTGATCCCATTTCTCCGCGTGACCAACGTAGTTGATGCTTAGATCGTAGTGAGCGCTCCAGAAGAACGGTATCTGATCGAACCGCTCCCGTGCGCCAAGGATATTGCGCGCGGCCGTCTGGCCCTGACGCTGGGCGACAACCCAGTGTTCAACGCGAATCCGCTCGCCGCTGTGGGCGTCGGGCCAACGCGCGATATCGCCTGCCGCGAAGATCCCTGGCACGCTCGTTTCGAGATACTCGTTGACCGCGATTCCTCTGTCGATCGCCAACCCCGCCTCTTGGGCCAACTCGAGGCGGGGCCTGACCCCCACGCCAATCACGACGAGGTCGGCCTCGAGCCGCGACCCGTCGTCCAGCACAACGCCGTCGCCATCGATCCGTTGCGGAGTGTGCCCCAGATGAAAGACGACACCGTGTTCCTCGTGCAGTGCGCGGATGAAACCTCCCAGATACGCGCCGAGGACCCGCTCCAGCGGTATCTTCTCCGGCGCGACGACGTGAACCTCCAGGTTCCGGGCTCGCAGCGACGCCGCGACCTCGAGCCCGATGAAGCTGCTGCCGATCACGACGGCGCGCGTGGCCGTTTTCGCCGCACCCACGATGGTGCGGCTGTCGGCCAGCGAGCGAAGATAGTGCACGTGTGGCTGGTCGTCGCCCGCCAGCGCCAGCCGGACCGGTTCGGCGCCGGTCGCGATCAGCAGCGCGTCGTATGCGATCGGGGCGGCCCCGGCGACCGTGACCGTCCTGTCGGCGGGATCGATTCGCGTCGCGCGACCGCGCATCCACGCGACGCCGTGTTCCTCATAGAACCGCTCGGGGCGAAGTGGAATCCACTCTTCCGGAGCGCTTCCGGCGAGGTAGTCCTTCGAGAGATTCGGCCGGTCGTAAGGCGCGCCCTCATCGTCGTCCACCACCGTGATGCCACCGTCGTAGCCCGAGCGGCGAAGCATCTCTGTCGCGGCGCTTCCGGCTGCGCCCGCACCGATGATGACGACCGCACGAAGCGCGGCGCCGCGATCGACGCGGGACGGATAGCTCGGGGCGAGCGGATCGCGCTCGATCTTGTCGGTCACGACGATTCTCTCACCGCGCCGCTCCACCTTCCAGCAGGCCACCGGATCGAGTGCCGGCGCACGAAGAGCTTCGCCGGTGCGCAAGCTGAAACAGGCGTGGTGCCATGGGCACCGCACTGTCTCGCCATCGACGATCCCGTCGGCAAGCGGTCCGCCGTAATGCGTGCAGCGCGCGCTCACGGCGAAGAACTCGTCGCCAACTCGCGCGAGCAGGACCGCGTCGTTGCCAGCGTGCCCAAGCAACTTTTCGCCTGGACGGAGACTCGACGCGTCGATGCCCACGGTCAGATCCGGACCACTCGGCTCCGCGTGTTCGCTCATGTGCCTTCTCCCGTCGCAGCTCCCATTCTCCTGAGCCCCTGTTCGCGGCGCAACCGCTGCGCTACGACTCCGGGTGATAGACTCGATTCCGACCGGCAGTGGATTCGGAGCATGGCGACGTCGTACTCAGAGACACGACCGAGGTGGAAGCGACTTGCCAGCCGTGCGCGAGGCGCGTTCTATCGCCTCGCCACGCCTCTCGATCGGATCGCCCGCTGGAGGAGCGATACGCTCCTGCCGCCGGCGCACCTGCGCATCTACTACTACCGGACATGGAGCCCGAAAGTATTCGCTCGCGCGTGCGAAATCGCACGGACCGAGCTCACCAGCCGCGGCCTGCGGCCGGAGCATCGCGTACTCGACATCGGATCCGGGATTGGCAACCTTCCGATCGGCCTGATCGGTTATCTGCGCGGCGGCTACGATGGGATCGAGATTCACCCGGAGGCCGTCGCGTGGTGCCAGCGGCGCATCACGCGACGGCACCCCGATTTCAGGTTCCATCGGGCGGATCTGACCAGCCGCGCCTACAACCCCCACGGCCGGGTCTCGCCTTCGGCATACAGGTTTCCGTTCCCGGACCAGACGTTCGATTTCATCGTCCTGGCGTCCGTCTTCACGCACATGTTGCCCGATGCCGTCGAACAGTACCTCCGCGAGATCTCGCGCCTCCTTGCGCCGGGCGGTGTCTGTGTCGCGAGCTATTTCCTGCTGAATGACGAGAGTCGTACCGGCGTCGATGCCGGCCGGAGCTTCATGTCATTCGGTGTGGCACACTCCTCGGGACTGTGCCGGCTGAACGACGCGACCATGCCCGAAGCGGCGGTCGCCCTTGAAGAGACGTTCGTACGGCATGTCCACGAACAGGTCGGCCTTCGCATTCGAGATATCCGACGCGGCAGATGGTGGAGCGGCGAGGCGCACGATCAGGACGTCCTCACGGTCGGGCCGAACCGCTGATGCGGCCGCCTGATCGCGACGCCAGGGACGGGCCAGATCGCCGTATTGTCTACGCCATCTGCTTGAAGGCTTCCGCCGCGCGCTGCTGCAATTCGGCGTGCGTGAAGTCCTCCTTGCGCGTGGCGATCCACCAGGTATAGCCGGCCGGATCCTCGACAGCGCCGGCACGATCGCCCCAGAACTGATCGTCCATCGGGGTCTGCACCTTCCCGCCCGCGCTCACGGCGCTATTGAAGAGCCTGTCGCTGTCCTCCACGTACAGCCACAACGACGCGGGAGATCCACCAAAGCTCTGCGGTCCCTTGGCGCCCATCATCACATCGTTCACCATGAAGCGCGAGTTACCGATCTTGAGCTCGGCGTGCATGATCTTGCCGTCGGGACCGGCACTGCGGCTCACTTCCTCGGCGCCGAGCGCTTTCTTGTACCAGTCAATCGTCTGCGCAGCGCTGTCCAGGGTCAGCTGCGGTGTAATGGTGTGATATCCATCGGGCACGGCCTTCGCTGCTTTCGCCATCGGGATTTCCTCCTTGTCGCGTCACACGAGCGTGACGCGATTTATGTAGCCCGAAAATCACTATCGTGCGGATCGAGGACGGACGCAAGCTGAACGCTTCGCGCTCCCGATAGTGGTCGTGCGGACCACTCGCAAATCACCGGCGTCGGGCCCTCGTCGACACGTTATGTGATCCCGGATCCGATCCGCGGCGTTAACCTTCGTCCCAGCTGCTCCTCCGTCCGTCCAGCAGGCCGTAGGATCTTCGCGGTTCGGCACAGCGTATGATCGACGTTCGCGTGGCCGATAAGCTGACCGACAACACCGCCAGGAGACCCTTGCGCGCCCTCTACGAGTGGCTGACGGGCGCGACGACTCCCCTTTCATCGCCGGACGCCTTGAGCGATCGCACGGAAGAGGTCGTGCCCAAGCGCATCGGGCATTACGCGATCGCTCGCAAGCTGGGCGAAGGCGGGATGGGTGTCGTGTACGCCGCCCGCGACGAGCGGCTCGGCCGCACGGTTGCGGTCAAGACGATGTCGTCGATCGCCAGGGACGAGACGGCGCGGAAGCGCTTCTGGCGCGAAGCGCGGTCCGCCGCCAGCGTCAATCATCCGAACGTCTGTCAGATCTACGAGATCGGCGAGGATGCTGGCGAGCTGTTCATCGCCATGGAGCTTCTCGAGGGGGAGGTCCTCGCGGAGCGTCTGCGACGGGGACCGCTGAGCGCGGCGGAGGCGGTGCCGATCGGCGTCGGAGTGCTGGCCGCGCTCTCGGCATTGCACGCCCGCGGCATCGTCCACCGCGACCTGAAACCGTCGAACGTGTTCCTGACGGCCCACGGCGTGAAGTTGCTCGACTTTGGCCTCGCGCGGCCCGAGCTGGACGGGTCGCTCAGCGAGGTCACGGACCTGACGCGCACCGGGGTTGTGCTGGGCACGCCGCGCTACATGGCGCCCGAGCAGGTGACCGGCGAGACTGTCGATTCCCGGAGCGACCTGTTCGCCGCAGGCGCGATCCTCTTCGAGATGCTCGCCGGGCGCCCGGCGTTCGCGGGCCGCACGATCGCCGAGGTCCTGCACGCCACGCGCTACGAACAGCCGCCGGCGCTCACGGGCGCACCGGCCGTGGCCGCCGTGGACCGTGTAATTCGCCGAGCGCTGGCCAAGCGGCCTGAAGAGCGGCCGGCATCGGCCGCTGCCATGGCCGAGGAGCTTCGCGATGTCAGCGGCGTGGACACTATCGACACGCCAATACTCGCGCACACCGCTCACGCGGCTCGTAGTGCTGCCGTTTCGCATCCTGCGGCCCGATCCAGAAACGGACTTTCTGGCCTTCAGCCTGCCAGACGCCATCGCGACGTCGCTCGCGGGGATAGAGTCACTCGTCCTGCGGTCCAGCGCCGTGGCCGCCCGGTTCGCCGGGGAGACGCCGGATCTCAAGGCGCTGGCGGCAGAGGCCGACGTCGATCGTGTGGTGATGGGGACGATCCTGCGGTCGGGCGACCAGCTGCGAGCCGCCGCGCAGCTCGTAGAAGCGCCAAGCGGTACATTGCTCACGTCGCACACGGTTCAGTCGTCGCTGGGCGATCTGTTCCGGCTGCAGGATGACATCGCTCGGCGTGTCGTGGAAGCGCTGTCGCTCCCGTTGAGCGGAGGGGCGGCGCCGTCGACGCCGGACGCCCCACACGACGCGCGCGCCTACGAGCTGTATCTACGGGCCAACGAGCTCGCCCGCACGTACGACGGGCTTCCCGGCGCGCGGGACATGTATCTACGCTGTCTCGAGTTGGATTCACGCTTCGCCCCCGCTTGGGCCCACCTCGGCCGATGCCACAGGGTGATCGGTAAGTTCATCGACACAGCGCCCGACAGCGAGGCGCGCGCCGAGGAGGCCTTCCGCCGTGCGCTGGCGTTGAGCCCGCGGCTGTCCATTGCGCACAAGTTCTACGCGAACCTCGAGGCGGACATCGGCCAGTCCGAGGGAGCACTCGTGCGCCTCCTGGGCGAGGCGGCCCGACACGGCAACGATCCGGAGCTCTTCGCAGGACTCGTCCACGCCTGCCGCTATTGCGGACTCCTCGAGCAATCGATTGCCGCACACGCCGAGGCACGCCGGCTCGATCCCAATGTCCCTACGAGCTTCGAGCAGACGCTGCTGATGACTGGCGACATCGACCGTCTCCTGGCCGTGGAGCGGCCGCGCGTGGTCGCCGGCGCCGACGATGGCATTCGGGTGATCGGGCTGGGGCTGGCGAACCGTCGAGACGAAGCGCGCCGGAAGCTTCTCGACATGCGCGAGTCATCTCGGATTCCGATCTTCCAGGACTGGGTCGAGTACCTGATGGCCTGGCTCGATCGCCGTCCTGAAGAGATGTCCTCCCGCATGATCGTGTTCAGCGCGTTGAAGATCCAGGATGACCCGGAGGCCATCTTCCAGGAGGGATGGCTGCTGTGCGATGTCGGGCAGCACGAGACGGGGCTTCGCCAGCTTGAGCGCGCGGTCAAGAAGGGGTACTTCGCGGCATCGACGCTCTCGAGCCGTCCCCAGTTCGACGCGTTGCGGAGCGAGCCCGCTTTCCGCGTATTGCTGGAAGAAGCTGAGGTGGGCCGTCAGCACGCCCTCGCGGCATTCCGCGAGGCCGGCGGAGAGCGGCTTCTCGGGTCCTAAACCTCCGAGCGCGACAAGTGCCATGGTCGCCGTCGATCCGTTCGATGTGAGCACGCATGAACACGCTGGCGCAGGAGCGCAGCAAGGCCGAGATCCTCCGACGGCTGAAAACGGTGGGCCCTGAGAGCCCTCGCCGCTGGGGACGGATGTCGGCGCACCAGATGGTGTGCCATCTCACCGACGCCTGTCGCATGGCGACCGGCGAAAAGCCTGTGAGCGGCGCCACGGGAATGCTGCAACGGACGGTCGTCAAGTGGATCGCGTTGTACACCCCGCTGCCCTGGCCCTCAGGAATCCTGACCAGGCCGGAGATCGATCAGGAGGCGGGTGGAACGTGCCCCACCGACTTTGCGGCGGACGTCGCCGAGCTCGAGGCGCTCGTGGAGGTGCTCACGGCAGAGAGGAGACGCTTCGGCTGGCCGTCGCATCCGATCTTCGGCAGGATGTCCGAGGCCGACTGGCTCCGGTGGGCGTACCTGCACATGGATCACCACCTCCGTCAATTCGGCGCCTAGCAGCCCGCGCCGACACCGCAACGTCCCGGAGGATTCGCCGCCATGGCGCACGAAATGGACTCAACCGAGGGCGAGACCGAAAGTCTCACGCTGTCGGACGCCGCCAGATACCTGCTGGACGAGTGCCGAATGGTGCTACCAGGCATCCAGGCCCTCTTCGGCTTCCAGTTGATCGTGGTGTTCAATCCGGGATTTGACCAGAAGCTGAGCGCCGCGGAGCAGCAACTGCACCTGGCGGCCATCGCGCTGGTCGCAATGGCCGTTGCGATCATCATGACGCCCGCCGCATATCACCGGCAGACGACACCGCGCGCAGTGACTGGCGATTTCCTCCGGCTGTCTACGCGGCTCCTCCTCTGGAGCATCGTGCCACTGGCCGTCGGCGTTTGCCTCGACATGTACCTCATCGGGCGCATCATCGTGGGGGGCGTGGGCGGCGCACTTCTTTCTACCGCGGTGTTCGCGGTCTACGTCACGCTCTGGTTCATTCTCCCGCGCGTCGAGCGGATGCAGCGGGTCCTGCGCGGGCGCGACTAGCAGTCAGCTGGCCCTGAAAAGCCGCCGAATTCCACTCCCGCACGCTCCTCGCTCGAGAGCATCGCATCCGAAGGCGGGGCGTTGATGGTGATCGCGTTGTCCTGGCCGGTCAAAACAAAATTTCAGACGCGTCGGGGCACGAAGCCCATGCGCGAGCGCCGTGCGCTGCGCCTCTTACGCAATCGAGGGAATCACCGCGTCTCTAGCTTTCTTTCGTGAGTGAGCTCCTCGACCAGTTCGGTGACCCGCTTCAAGATCGCGGCATCGGCCCCGTCGAAGTCCTCGCTCGGCGCGGGAACGTCGTCCCAGCGTCGTAGCGCGCTCGTCGCGGGCACCAAGCCGGTCAGGTCGCAGCCGATGGAGATGACCAGATCTGCCGATGCCACATCCTCCGCCGTCGCTCGCCGAGGCCGACTCGTGGGAACTGCGTACCCACGCGCTTTCAGGCGCTCCATCACCTTTGGTGCAACCGCCCTGTCGGGCTCTGTTCCAGCGAAATCCACCTGCACGCTGAGTCCACGTTCCTTCGCCATGCGCTGGAAGTAGGCAGACGCCAGGACGCTCTTGGCAGCCCCATGAGGGCAGATGAAGAGAACGCGAGGAATCGTTTGTCCACTGACGACAGCCTTTCCCAGTCGATCGACGGCGGCGCGGACGCCCTTTGCGAGCGTGGCGGCCGGCCCGGTGCCGTAGTAATGGAGAAAGACGACCATGGGCTTCACCTCCGTCATGTGATGGTGAATGGCAACAACGTTCAGCCCATGGCTGCGAAGCGCCTTGAGAACCGGAGTCACTTCGTGTTCGAGCATCGCCACGTCGCCGGCTACCATCGCATCAGCGTCGGTCCCCGTAAACGCCGCCCACGTATTCAATCCCATTCGCGCGTTGATGATTGCGCCATGCTCGCGCACGTCGAGGTCCGGCCGGCCGATTGTGATTTTGTAGACGGGGCCGCTCAGTTCTCCCTCATGCCCAATGATTCTGGCAAGCCTCGCGCCGTCGAGCGTAGGGCTCGACGCCGGTGTGCCGGCAGCCGCTGACTGCGGCGCTCGCTTCGCGGCCTGATCGATGAGATCGATTGCCGGCTTGATGCGCCGAGTCAGATCCGCGGCACTTCCCATGCCGTGCACGTGCATGTAGAACATGCGCGGCTGTTCCCAGAAGAAGTGATTGTGAAGTGCGGTGACATCCAGTCCGTTGTCCAGGAGAGCCGACATCACGGGATTGACTTCATCTTCCGTGAGGACGAGATCGCCCATCATCACGTCGTGACCTTCGCTGCCCTTGGTCAACGCAATCCATCCGCCAAAGCCGAACGGCGTCGGCGCGGGACGCTTCCCAATGGTGACGGCCACATCTTTGCGGGGAATGTTCACCTTCAACACGCCGTCCTTGAAGTCTCCGGTCTTGCCGAGCGCAGTGAGGACAGTCTTGTACTCGCTCGGCATCTCCTGTGCGGTGGCCACGCCATTACAGAGCAGGCCAGCAGAAATCGTGACGCCAATCGCGGCTCGCCTCAACATCATCGCTATTCCCCCAAAATAACAAATTGACTCGCGTAACGCTTCACCTATAGTCTGAAACTACCGTTACGAGGTCAAGTCGTTCGGTAATTCCACGATGACGTCACGCACCGTAGCTCAACAGAAGTCGTCTGCCGTCCGATTGGCCCAGAAGGCCGCTCGCCGATGGCTGTTGTTCGTCCATCAGCTGCCCTCAACCCCATCAAACTTGCGGGTCCGCACGTGGCGGCGCATGCAGCAACTCGGCGCGGTTCCGGTCAAGCAGGCGGTCTATGCGCTGCCCGATTCGCCGAGCGCGCGTGAAGATTTCGAGTGGCTGAAGACGGAGATCAAGGACGCCGGCGGCGATGCCACGGTGTTTGCGGCCGACAACGTAGATACCTGGTCGGATGATGCTCTCGTCGAGGAGTTCAGGCGGTCGCGGCAAGAGGCCTACACGGCCCTTGCCCGTGATGTTGAACAGGTGCTTGGCCGACTGAGCGCCACACGTCGTCGACGCGGGACGCGGGCGCCGGCGGCGCATCGCCTTCTGGGCGTGTTCCGACAACGCTTGACGGCCATCGAGAGCGTCGATTTCTTCGGCAGCGCTGGTCGCGATCGGGTCATAGCGCTATTGAAACAACTTGAGGAACATGCCGGCAGCACGCGCCGTGCTGTGGTGGCGAGGTCCCCCAGAAACGACGTGCCCGAGACATATCAGGGCCGCCTGTGGGTGACGCGTCCCCGGCCCGGCGTTGATCGCATGGCATCCGCGTGGCTCATTCGCCGCTCCATCGATCCGCAGGCACGTTTCGACTTCGCCCAGGACAGAGAGGCGCTTCCCGAACAGGCCATCCCGTTCGACATGTTTGGTGTCGAGTTCACTCACCAGGGCGAAGGCTGCACGTTCGAAACGCTCTGCGCACGGTTCGGTATTCAGGAGCCGGCCGTCGCGCGCGTCGCCACAATTGTCCACGACCTGGATCTGAAGGATGGCCGCTTCGGCGCGCCCGAGTGTGCCACGGTCGGCAGGGTGATCGAAGGGCTTCAACTGGCGCAGAACGATGACTACGAGCTCCTGACGCAGGGCATCACACTGTTCGACGCCCTCCATCGATCCTTTGAGCAGTCAACTCGGGCCGCCGCGCCTCGACCGGTAGCGCGACCACGGACGCGGAGCAGACCGCCTGGGCGGCGCCGCGGCTAACCTCCGATGGGACCCATTGCTGCACAGTCGCCACGCGTGACCGACGCCTTGCGACCCGTTGGCGATTCGAGCGCCGCCAACCCTCGGCGGGCGCTCGTGCGGCTGTGTGCGGCGGGGTTCGCAGCCTACTGCAGCTACTCGATCTGTCGGGCCCCTCTGCTGCCGCTGTTCGCGCGCGAGTTGGGCGCAGACCCGCCCGTCATTGGCGTTGTAATGGGGGCCTCCACCCTCACCGGGATCTTCGTGAAGCTCCCGGCCGGCGCCTGGTCCGACATTCTCGGCCGTCGGGCACTGCTCATGACCGGCGCCTTGGTCTTTGCGACCCTGCCGTTCGGCTATCTGGGTATCTCGACGCTCACAGCGCTCGTCCTGCTGCGATTCGTGCACGGCAGCGCGACCGCAATCTTCGGTCCGGTCGCCTCGGCGAGTCTTTCTGACGTCGCTCCCGCGTCGCGTCGGGGCACCTGGCTCAGCACCTATTCCACTGCGCAGGGAGCCGGCCAGGCACTGGGCCCGGTACTCGCGGGCTACCTGCTCGCGGCAGGTCGCGTCGATCTGGCATTCGTCGCCGCCGGGGTGATCGGCCTGGCAACTCCGATGATCATCGTCGGCTGGCGTAGTTCCTCCCAGACGGCGCCGAACCAGGCGCGATGGCACCACGTGAAGCAAGGCGTTTCGGAAGTGGTCCGTGATCGCCTGGTCCTTGCCACGAGCGCCGCACAAGCGGCGCAGTTCGTCCTGAATGGCACGTTGAATGCGTTCCTGCCGCTCTACGGCCGCGACGTACTGGGATTCACGATGGCGCAGATCGGATGGCTCTTCGGAGTCCAGACAATCACCACGTTGGCGGTGCGGCCGGTCATCGGGCTCGTCTCCGACCGCGCCGGACGCCGTTGGGTTATCGCGAGTGGCCTGGCAGTCTGCAGCGGTGCCGTGCTGCTGGTGTCGATGGCCGCCAGCCCGCTGGGACTCTTTGCCGCGGTCGTTGTGTACGCCGCTGGCGTCGCGACAACGACGGCCGCCACCAGCGCCTTCATCACCGATGTCACTCGCCGCGCTCGCTACGGCGCTGCGCACGGCGTCTTCGGCACGATCTACGACGTGGGCGACGCAATGGGTCCGATTGTCGCTGGTGTCCTCGTCGCCGCCGTCGGGTACGGCCGCATGTTTCAAATCATGGCCACCGTCGCGTTGACGATGGCGCTCGCGTTTTCGATAACGTCGTACAACAGGGTGCCACGTCGATCTCTCCCCCACGGGTGAGTTCAGAGGTTGCGGCAATGCCTTACGTCTTGCTATCAGGGTGCGCGGCGATACTGATCGTCGCGTCCGGATTAGCGGCGACACTGCCGCCGCTCGTGCTTCTGAAGTCCATCGAACTTCCTGGAGTCGAAGGGCGAATCGACCACCTCTCCATCGACCGCGATCACAATCGCCTCTTCGTTGCGGCGCTCGGCAACGATTCAATCGAGGTGGTGGATCTCGCAGTGGGAATCCGCGCCCGGAGCCTCGGCGGCTTCCATGAACCGCAGGGCCTTCAGGTCGTCCCGGAGCAGATGGCGATCGCGGTGGCGAACGGCCAGTCGGGTTCCTTGCAGATCCTCGACGGCGCGACGCTTCAAACAGCCAAAACAGTGCCGATGTCGGAGGATCCAGACAACGTGCGCTACGAAAAGGCCGCCAAGCGGTTGTATGTCGGTCACGGAAGCGGCGCGCTCGCCGTCATTGATGCCACAACCTGGCGCGTGCTCGGAACCATTGCCCTGTCTGGCCACCCCGAGTCCTTCCAACTGGAAAGCGCGGGCCCGCGCGTGTTCGTCAACGTGCCTGACGCCGGACACGTGGCCGTGATCGACCGACGGGCGATGACAGTCCTGACGACGTGGCCGGTCGTGGGTGCTCAATCGAATTATCCGATGGCGCTCGACGAGACCAACCATCGTCTGTTCATCGGATGCCGCCGGCCTGCGAAGGTGCTCATCTACAACACCATTAACGGAAAGATCGTCGGATCCGTCGACATTGTCGGCGACACGGACGATCTGTTTTACGACGCGGCCCGCAAGCGTCTGTACGTGAGTGGCGGGGAGGGATTCGTCGACGTGTTGGAGCAGAGCGATCCCGATCACCTGACGCGCGTGGGACACATCCCGACGGCTGCGGGCGCCCGCACGTCACTGTTCGTGCCGGATCAGAATCGGCTGTATCTCGCGGTTCCACACCGGGGAAGGCAGAAAGCGGAGATTCGGGTGTTCGAGGTGCGGGACTGATCGGGCGCGGTAAGCCAGCTTCCGCCGGGACGATTCGTCAATCGACAGCTCGTGGGTCGACAACTGCGATCCGCCGACCCGCTGCGGCAGGTAGGCCTGCGTCGTGGCAAACAGGATCCGCACTATCCGCGCAGCCTTCGCCTGATTGCAGCCTTCAGCCGATCCGGATCGCGGAGAACGTTGACCAATCGCCGCGACAGCCGCGGATCGTACGGCTCCTCCGTGTCGCGATGACGGCCGTGAAACTCGAAGACAATGTAGGCGGCTGGCACGGCGCCGACATTCGTCATCCCGTGGGGCTCGCCCGCAGCATAGAAGATCAGTCCGTGCTGCTCGACCCGCTCGCCAAGCGTCTCGACGGTGCCTTCCAGCACGATGATGCCGACGTCATAGGCATCGATGTGAGGCGCGTAGCCGGCGCCGGGTTGAAGCACCGTCACGTGCGTGCGCAGGTGGCGCAGGTACTCCGTCTCGCCGTCCAGGATCCGCGTTTGACGCATGCTCGAGGCGGGCACGTCGGTCGGTGCACGCGCGTCTCCGATTGATTTCAGACAGTGAGGCAGATATGCCTTCGCGACGTTGCGATCGGTGTGCCACTTGAACATCAGATAGGTGACGGGCGCATCCGATGCGTTGCGGATGGTATGCGTGAATCCGGCAGGGTAGTAGGCGAACGTGCCGGCCTGGGCGCGGTGAGCCGATACGGCGCCGGCGTCCCGATCCGCGAACATGAGCTCGGCGTCACCGTCGAGGACGATCAGCACCTCCTCTTCGACATGCTCGTGCGGGGAGTGCGGTTGCCGTCCGGGATCGAGGACCGAGACGTGACACCCCATGCTGCGAATGGCAGGCGTCGAACCGCGGAAGAGCGGGTGCGGCGTGAATCCCCGCTCCGGATCGCGGCCGAGCGGCAGCCGCAGGGCATGGACACGGCTGCTGAGCGACGGCAGGTTCTCTCCGTTTGCGGCGAGCGGAGCGGGGACGATTCGGTTCGGGCCTTCCATGGCGTGTCCACTCACGAGAATGCAGGCGGGTTTCGGCGACGGGTACAGCTCGAACGGCCATCGAAGCTGATTGAAGTTCGGAATGCGAATGGCGGTCTCCGGACTCGCGTACTGAAGGAGCAATGCGAATCGCGTCTGTGCCTGGCTGCGATTGTGCGAGGCATGCCACAGCCTTCCATCGAAGGCGACGGCTTCCCCGTCGCTCGTGTTCAACGAGATGACACCGCTCTCGGCATCCCGGCGCTTCGCCCACGAGGCCACGTCCTCGTCGGTCGCGGGCGCGTGTTCTCGTCGCTCCTCCTGCAACACTTGCTGGAACGTGACGCCAAACCGGTGCGAGCCGGGGACGACGATGAGCGACGACAGGGCGGTGGTGTGTGCGAGCCCGACCCAGACAGAGACGGTCTTTCCGGTGGGACACGCCGACTCGATGTCGGTGTGCCAGGGATGGACCTGGTTTGGCTTCCGGACGACAAGCGACACGCCCCAGAGGATGACGTCCTCCCCGATCACGGCGGTCACGAGGTCGAGAATGCGATCGTCGGCCGCAATCGCGGCGTACTCAGGGGACGTCGCGGCGCGCCCTTTCTGCCAGTCCATGGGCGGACGACCTGCGGCGCGCTGCAGCCGGCTGAGGATCACGCCACATTCCGGGGGAGTGAAGATCGGGACCGGCTCCAGATATCCGCGGTCTTCGAAATGACGTCGGGTTGCCTGCTGCATCGGCGTCCCGGATGTGCCGGGCGTGGCCGATGGTAACGCAAGCCTCATCCACGGGCGCAATCAAAAAGGTAGACCTCATGCGTCTCTCCATCGCGAGTGGTGGATCCAACGTGAGTTGCGTGGCCCCGCTACGGCTGAGCGATTCGGGCCGCGTCCGGAACCGGCAGCGTCGTTTGACGCGTCAACGTAAAGAGGCAGGTGCCGGAACCGCCGCGAGGATGCGGCTTTTTGGTGAAGAAGAGTCCGCCGCCTGGACTCAACGTGAACTCCACGGTTGGCGGATCGGCTGAAGGGGACTGCGCGCGCGCGGTCCGTTGCACTCATTCAAGGAAGATGGAGATGCCAATCCCGAACTTGGCGGCCGTTGACAGCGATCCCGTGGCCGCGCCATACGATCTGCCCGCGCTTGCGCCCTACCTTGGCGCCGCCGTCGACGAAACCGGCTAGCCTGGACGACGAGCGCGGCATCCGTGCGCTGGGTCCGCTGGTGCACACGCTGGCTCGCGCTCTCGACATCCGCGAGATCTTCTCGCAGCTGAGCGCCGCGGCTCGCGACGTGGTCCACCACGACGAGGCCGCCCTCGCGCTCGTGGATCCCGCGGGCACCCGCCTGCGGCTTTACGCGAGCACGTGCGTGGATGGGCCGGAAGAGATCGAACCCTGCGATCACCGCATTGCGCTCCCGCTCGACCGCGCAACGGTGTTTCAGCCGTCTCCCGGCCGGCCGTTCTCGGTCGGCGTGCAGGCGCCGGTCGGCCTCGGCGGCGAACGGGTCGGCGTGCTGGTCTTCCTGTCGCGGGCGCCCTACGCGTATTCGGAGACCGATGTATGGCTCGTCGAGCGTATCGCCGACGGCGTCGCGCTCGCGCTTTCGCACCAGCGTCTCGCCGACGAGATCAAACGCCAGGCCGTCGAGCGTGAACACGCCGCCAACATGGACGCATCGGAGGAGCTGCTGGATGCCATCGCGGGCTCGCTCGACATCCGGGAGGTGTTTCAGCGGGTGTCCGAGATCGCCGCGAAGGTCCTGCCGCACGATTGCCTGACCATGTCCCTCCACCACCGGGACGGCGTGGCCATCGTCCACGCCACATCGAACACCGAAGGGCCATTGATGGATCAGTTGCGTATCGTGGTGTCTGGCGTCCCCGACACGAGCGCGGTGCGCATCATCGACGATCTCGCCATCGATCCGCCCCAGATCGTGGAGCCCGCCGATCTGCCCAAGCGCCTCGTCGCGGCCGGATATCGATCGCTGCTGGTCGTGAAGCTGCCGGCGGGCCACCAGGCCTTCGCGCTGCAGTTCTGGTCCCGGCAGTCGGGCGCCTTCACGACCGCCGACGGGCCGATCGCGCGGCGGATCGCGCGCCACGTCGCGCTCTGCGTCTCCCACGAGCGGCTGGCCGAGGCTGCCCGCGAGGCCAGCGAGGCGCGGCAGCGCGCGGATCGACTGGAGGTACGCGTCCGCACCCTGACCGACGAGCTCGATCGAACGACAGGCGTGCGCGAGATCGTCGGCGAGTCGGCGGCGTGGAAGCGGGTGTTGAAGGCCGCCACGCAGGTCGCGCCGACCGACACCACGGTGCTGCTGACTGGCGAGTCGGGCACCGGCAAAGAAGTGATTGCGCGCTTCATCCGCCGCGCCTCCACACGTCACGCCGGCCCGTTCGTCGCGCTCAACTGCGCGGCGCTGCCCGATGAGCTTCTCGAGGCCGAGCTCTTCGGCTACGAGCGCGGCGCATACACGGGGGCCACGCACGCCAAGCCCGGGCAGATTGAGCTCGCGGCTGGCGGTGTCCTGTTTCTCGACGAGATCGGCGACATGAGCCCGATGGCACAGGCCAAGCTCCTGCGCGTCCTGCAGGAGCGCGAGTTCCAGCGGCTTGGCGGCACGCGCGTGCTCAAAGCGAACGTTCGCGTCATCGCCGCCACGAACCGGAACCTGCGGCAGGCCATCGAGCGCAGCGAATTCCGGGAGGACTTGTTCTATCGGCTGCAGGTGTTCGAGATTGCGCTGCCGCCGCTGCGCGAGCGCGAAGACGATGTCCTGCTGCTTGCTTCGGCGTTCCTGTCACAGTTTGCACCGTCGCGGAACGGCGGCCGGCCGATCGTGTTGACCGACGCGGCGCGGGACGTGCTGCTTCGGCACGCCTGGCCAGGCAACGTGCGAGAGCTGCGGAATGCGCTCGAAAGAGCGCTCATCGTCTGCGACGGCGGGCCCATCGATGCCGTCCATCTGTCGATTGGCGCTGAACGTACGCTTCCGCCCGGGGTCGCCGGCGTCGAACCGGGCCCGAGCGACCTCGCCACGATCGAGCGGCGGACCATCGCGCGCGGTACTGGAAGAGGCACGCGGCAACAAGTCGGAAGCTGCACGACGGCTCGGACTGACGCGCACGCAGCTATATGGCAGGCTGAGCAGGTACGTGGGATGAGTCGTCCAAAGGTGTAGTGGTGCCTTTGAACCCAGGGTTCGCCAGAGTTCAGTTGAGCAGGTGATTCAAAATGGCGCATTCGCTCGGCCGAGCCCGCGGAGACGGATAAAACGCGGAGCACGCCGAGCCCGCTGAGTGCTCTTGGTACTTTGCGATCTTTGTGGCCTCTGTGTTAATTCGGCCCTGCGTGCTCGACCTGCTCTGCGTGCTCGCCTCCCTGCCCACTGCACCGGCGTTGGCGCATCATCAAGTGAAGCGATTCTCCGTCTGGCGCCGCCGCATGTTGTCATCGTGCAACCGTGAGAGTGAGGACGGAGACGGAATGCCGTGGCAATTCGAGCGAGAAGGTGGCGCCCGCTTCGATCGACCGCCGCGTCAGCTTCACGGCATCGGGCGTCGCGAAGCCATTCGCCGCCGTCAGTGAATTGGCAACGACGCGTTCCACGACCGCACTCGGCGACACGCGAGCGCCGCGCACACGGATTCGCGCCGTCAACGGCCGCTGCATGTCGGTATTGACCGCCTTGAGAAAGATCTTGCGACCATCCGCCGATCGGCTCGCGACGATATCGACCAGCGGAACGTGCTTGCCCTCTCGAGTGCTCGAGAAGGTCGGGCCGTCGATCTTCGCGGCCAGACGTTCTGCGCCGAGATGTGTCGCGTACAGCTGGTTGACGAGATATGTCGGCGTAACGAATAGCCCGTGGCGGCTCGCCTGGATGATGCCGCCTGGCCAGCCGTTCACCAGGTCAGACACCGCGCTCATCGCGACGACGTCGCTTCGCCGCTCGAAGACATTCATCAGCCGCGCCGCGTAGAGCGCTCCAAGCATCGAGTGCTGCTGCGATTCCGGGAGGTCGAGGCCCCACTCGTTGATTGCCAGGCTCGGCCGGCCGATCGGGCGCCAGCCTGCGCAACGCCGCGTCGATCTCGCCGTATAAGCGATCGTAGTACAGCGGGCGCGCCATGAGGTTCCCGAGGTCCCCGTCCATGTCGCGATGGCTGTAGTAATGGTGAATTGCCAGATAGTCGAGGCGTTCGCGAGCGACCCGCAGCACCGTGTCGTTCCATGCCATGTCGTTGTCGCCGACGGCGATCAGTTGAATCGACGGATCGACGGCACGCATCGCGGCGGCGTAGCGGGTGAAATTGCGGGCGTACGTCTCGGCATCGGAATGGCCGCGCACCCAGTCGCCCCAGATTTCGTTGCCGACCTCCCAGTACTTGACGCGGTACGGCTCGGGATGCCCGTTGCGCGCGCGCCTCGCGCCGTTGGTGGATGTCGCCGGGCCATTGCAATACTCGACCCATGCGGCGGCCTCGTCGACCGTCGCCCCGCGCCCCTCCACGTTGACGGTAATCGACGGCTCCGCTCCGACGTTGCGGGCAAATTGAACGAACTCGTCGGTGCCGAAATCGCTGGGCTCTGGCTCGTTCCTCCACGACAGATTGATCCACGTCGGGCGCTCGTCGCGTGGGCCGACGCCCCATTGCCAGTGATAGTCCTGTGCGACATTACCGCCTGGCCAGCGGATGAACGACGGCCGAAGCGCCCGCACTTTCTGCGATGACATCCGCGCGAACCCCGTCCGGTGCATCGCCGGGCATGAGCGACACCTGATCCACCCATAGCTTGCCCGACCCACTGAAGAGGATCGCGAAGCGTGCGAGCGGATCACTCGACGATGGCCTCAGCGTGAACGCGTATTGCTTCCAGCCGCCGGCGACGCTCGTCAGGCGCGCCTCGGTCGTGGACGCGTCCCCCCGGTCATGTCGGCTTCGAGGGCGACGCTCACCTCGCCGGTGAACGAGTCGCTCTTGATCCACACGTAGCCGCGATAATCGAGCCCCTGCCTGACTGGCACGCCTGGCTGGTAAACACCGTGACGCGCGATGATCCCAGGCTTCAGCTCGACGCGGAGCGAGCGCCCCTTGCTCGTCCCTTCCACGACCGGCGTCTCCGGATACGACGCGCCGTCATCCCAGCCGAAGGAGATCGCGTAGTCGTCGATTCGGTCGTCGGGATAGCGTTCCCAGTACCGCGAGAGGCCAATCGCGTTCGGCGACTCCTCGAAGCTGCGGTTGCGGATCAATTCGGCGTGGAGGCCCCCTTTGATCCCCTCGAACATGAACTCGATGAACTGGCCATAGAGGAGCGGGCTGATGCGGCTCTCGACGGTGCCTGCATCGATGTCGATATTGACCGTCGGCGGTCGCGGTGCCGGTCCTTGAGGAGCAGCGCCGGCAGCGAACAGCGCAATGAAGATCAGCACCGGCAGCGCGGGAGTGAATGCAGACATCAGAGCCTCGTGAACTTCTGTTTCCGAAGGATTCCTGCTCCCTCGCGAACCACCACGAGTTGGTCCGCCTCGACCTTCCCGACGGTCTCCGTGGTTCCGTTGGGCCAGCGGACGATCAGGTCGGCAGCCGTTGCGGCGCCGAGCCCGAAGTGCAGGCGGCGGTCGTTCGTGGAGTAGAAGCTCGATTGCGCGGTCACTTCCTGGGCTTGAGTACGTCCGCCGTATCGGATCGTCGCGCGGGCGCCAATCGCACTGCGGTTCGACGTGACACCGACGAGAAGCACTTTCAGCCAGTGGCCGTTGCCTGAGACGTCGTTGCGCAGCAGCGACGGCGGCTCGTTCATGTTGATCACAACGACGTCCAGGTCTCCGTCGTTGTCGAAATCGCCGAAGGCACAGCCGCGGCTGGCGTGTGTCGCCGCAACTCCCGCGCCCGCTTCGTCAATCAGCTCCTCGAACCGGCCGTCACCCAGGTTGCGGAAGACCAGCCGCGGCGTGCGAAAGGGATAAGCGGGAAGCCGTCGCTCCACCTCGGGATAGACGCTCCCGGTGACGAGAAAGAGGTCCGGGTAGCCATCGTTGTCGAGATCGACCATCCCCGCGCCCCACCCGACGTATCTGGTCTCCACGCCAATCCCCGCGCGGATGGTCACATCGTCGAAGTTCCCCTTGCCGTCGTTGCGATACAGCACATTCGTATCGTCGGCGAAATGCGTCTTGAAGATGTCGAGGTTGCCGTCGAGATCGTAGTCGCCGATGCCGACGCCCATACCCGCCTGTTCCAGCCCGTCTTCGCTCAGCGCCACGCCGCGCTCGAGCGCTTCTTCGCGAAATGTCCCATCGTGCTGGTTCCGGAACAGCCAGCTCGGAGTGGAATCGCACGCAATGTAGATGTCCGGCCAGCCATCGTTGTCGTAGTCCGCGGCCACGGCGGTCATCGGATAGGAGCCGGATGCCGCCGCGATGCCGGATTGCCGGCTGACGTCGGCAAACGTCCCATCGCCATTGTTCCGGAACAACTGCACGAACCCGCTCGGGAGACCGCGTGGACCGCAGTTCACGGGTATCCCCTTCCAGGTGCAATCCGCGTTCTCACCCGGCTTGGGCAGTTTCTCGAGCGTCGTGTTCAGGTAGTTGGCAACACACAGATCCAGGTGCCCATCGCGGTCATAGTCGACCCAGGTGCAGCCGGACCCGTATCGCTCCGTGTCCTGTCGGAGACCGGCCTTCTCGGTGACGTCGGTGAACGTGCCATCACCATTGTTGTGATAGAGGACGTTGTGACCATAGCTGGTGATGAACAAATCGTCGAAGCCGTCGTTGTCGTAGTCGCCAACCGTTACCGCGGAGGCCCAGCCGGTACGGACCAGGCCGGCCTTCTCGGTGAGATCCGTGAACGTGCCGTCGCGGTTGTTCTTGTACAGTCGATTGGTCGCACCGGCCGGCGGACCGTCCAGGCGAGTTCCGCTCAGAACGAACAGATCCATCCAGCCATCGTTGTCGTAGTCGAAAAACGCCACACCGCACCCGACGACCTCGATGATGTAGCTCTTCGTCTGGATGCCGCCGTAGATGGTCGGCTCGATCAGGCCCGCCTCTTTGGCGACATCCGTGAAGCGCGACGGAAAAGGACGGCCCGACGGTTTTCCGCGTGGCAGTGGCTTGACGCCTCGGGACGAGATGCCCTGAGCGAAGGCAGGACCGGCCGAGCTCGCCGCGAGCAGGGCGAGCAATTCGCGGCGCGTAATCATTGCGTGGGCTCGGTCGCCACAAGCATCTGTCCTGCCTTGGCGTTCTCGAATTTCTGGACCGCTCCGGAAGGCCACCGGATCTCGACCAGTGTCGCGGTGGAATCCCGGCCCAGACCCACGATCAACCGCTTGTCACTGGCCGACAGGTAACCCACCGCGGTATTGACAGTGAAGTACTGGCTCAGCCCCGAGGTGGAGACGACCTTCACGAGGCAGCCTATGCCGTCTCGATTGGATTTCCTGCCGACCATCTGCAGCCCAAGCCAGTTCTTCCGATTTCCCCCATCATTGCGGAGGACGACGGCCTTCTGCCCGACGCTGGTCATCACCACGTCGGTGTCGCCATCATTGTCGATGTCACCGAAGGCTGCCCCGCGCCCGGCCCAGTCCGTTTGAAAAACGGCTCCCGGGACCACCCTGACGAACCGCGCAGATTCATTTCGCAGCAGAAGCGGCGGTTGAAGGTATCGCAGATTGGGCGACGTCTTCTCGATGGTGTCCATCACGTGTCCCTGCGCGACGAAGATGTCTTTCCATCCATCGTTGTCGTAATCGACGAAGCGCGTGCTCCAACCGGAAAAAGGGAGCGTGGCGCCGCCGACGCCAGACACGCCGGTCGCATCTCGAAAGCTGCCGTCGCCGTTGTGCCGAAAGAGCTTATATCGCTCGTTCGAAAGGTCGGTGACGAAGACGTCTGGATGACCATCGTTGTCGTAGTCGCTGAAGTCCACGCCCATCCCTGCAAAGGTCTTTCCGTCCTCATTGAATCCGACGCCGGCCAGCAAGCCGACCTCGGTGAACGCACCAGAGCCGGTGTTCTGATACAGAAACGACTGCACGGAGTCGTTCGCGACGTACACATCGATGAACCCATCGTCATCGTAATCAGCGAAAGAGACGCCAAGCCCTTTGCCGCTTGCGGTCAGGCCCGCCTTGGAGGAGACGTCCGTGAACGTGCCGTCGCGGTTGTTGTGATACAGCACGTTGGTGATCGCCTCGAAGTTGTCGGGGTGACAGTACGCGCGGTAACCGGGCCTTTTTTCTCCGCAGTAGCGATTGTTCTGAAAGCTCCAGTCCACGTAGCGAGTGACGAAGAGGTCGAGCGCGCCATCGTTGTCGTAGTCGAAGAATCCGGCGCTCGTGCTCCATCCGCCAGCGGCAACGTCCGCGCGCTTCGTGACGTCGGCGAACGTGCCGTCTCCATTGTTGTGATAGAGCGTGTTGCCACCGTAGTTGGTGACGTAGATGTCCTCAAAGCCATCGTTGTCGTAATCGCCAACCGCGACGCCCATCCCGTAGCGGTTCTGCGGCATGCCCGTGACGCCGGCCTTCTCGGTCACGTCCGTAAACGTGCCGTCTGCATTCTGGTGATAGAGCCTGTTCCAGAACGTCGGGCCCGACTTGTCGGGCAGCCTGCCGGGCGGCATCGGGTCGTCAATCTTCGCTCCGTTCGTGAAGAACGCATCCAGGCGGCCGTCGCCGTCGTAGTCGACAGCGCCACGCCGCCACCCATGGTCTCAACGAGGTACTTGTTCGACGTCGCGGAGTTTCCGTGTGTGAAGGCGATCCCCGCCGCCTGGGTGATGTCGGTGAACTGTACGTCCGGAGCGGCAGTAGCCCCCAGGAGCAGGACAAGCACGCCGAACGGTAAGGTACAAAGGGCCGTGCGAGCCCCGCTATCTCTGCGAGCCAGGGGTTGTATCACGCGCGGCTACTCGAATCTCCGGCTGCTGACGATCCCCTTCGACTCGTGGATCACGAAGAGGTGATTGGCAACGAGATCCGGGAAGGTCTCCTTGACACCGGACGGCCAGGCGAGCTCGACGAGATCGACCTTCGTGGCGCGGCCCAGTCCAAAGTGAAGTCGAAAATCGCTTTGCGAATAGTAGCTCGAACCGCTCATCACCTCGTCGATCTGGCTGCGTCCACCGCTCGTGACCTTCACGCGGGTCCCGATGCCCGACCGGTTCGAGCGGGTGCCCACGCACTTGATCATGATCCAGTTGTTCCTGTTCCCGCCATCGTTGCGCAAGAGCGACGGGGGCCCGTCGAGGTTGTTGACGATCACATCGACATCGCCGTCGTTGTCGAAATCCCCGAAGGCGCAGCCGCGACCGAGGTTCTCTGCGCCGATTGCCGTCCCCGCCCTCGCGGATACGTCTTCGAACCGGCCGTCGCCCCGATTTCGGTAAAGGACCTTTGGCTGCCTGTACTTGATGTGCAGATGCCGGTTCGCGATCTGCGAATAGACGTGGCCATTCGCGATAAAGATGTCTTTCCAGCCATCGTTGTCGAAGTCGAAGAATCCCACGCCAAAGCCAAGATACTTGCGATTCGCTCCCAGTCCCGACTTGACGCTGGCATCGGAGAAGGCGCCGCCGCCATAGTTGCGGTAGAGCGAGGTCACCTGCTCGGAGAAATTCGTGCGAACGAGATCCAGCCACCCGTCAGCGTCGAAATCCCCGACGCCGACGCCCATTCCAGCCAGCGCCGCGCCACTCTCGTCGAGCGCGCAGCCGGCCGGGACCGCGATCTCACGGAACGTCCCATCGTGATTGTTGCGATAGAGCAGGCTCGGCGCAGTGTCGCACGCGACGTAGATGTCCGGCCATCCGTCGTTGTCGAAGTCCGCCGCCGCAGCGCCCATCCCGTAAGACCCCGTCGGCTGCCAGTTGCTGGGGACGAACACCATCGAGGCAGGCCCGCGCGGACGGGCGATCCCCGAGGCTTCCGAGACGTCGGCGAATGTGCCGTCCCCGCGATTCCGATAGAGGACATTCGTGCCGCCGGCGAATCCCTGCGGCCCACAGGGGACCGGAATCTCGTTGTAGCTGCAGTAACCTGACTGACCGGGCCTGGGCGCTTTCGCCACGTCGAAATTCACATAGTTGGCGACGAACAGATCCAGATAACCGTCACGATCGTAGTCCAGGAAGGAGCAGCCAGCTCCCCACCGGTTTCCCGATCCTGCGACCCCTGCTTTCTCCGAGACGTCCGTAAAGGTGCCATCGCCGTTGTTGTGATAGAGGACGTTGTGGCCCCAGTAGGTCACGAAGAGATCGTCGAAGCCATCGTTGTCGTAATCGCCGACGCAGCACGCCTGCCCCCAGCCGGAATGGGACAAGCCGGCCTTTGACGTGACATCGGTGAACGTGCCGTCACGGTTGTTGCGAAAGAGATAGCCGGCAGGGTGACTGTCCCGCACTTTCGGGTCGAAGCTCGTTCCGTTCACCAGGAAGATGTCGAGCCAGCCGTCGTGGTCGTAGTCGAACAACGCCACGCCGCAGCCCATTTCCTCGAGCAGGAATTGTTTGTTATCCGGGCTGCCCGAAACGTTCAGCGCTCGCGAGAGACCGGCCGCGGCAGTGACGTCGGTGAATACGGCCGCCGGCCCTTCGTCCGACGCCTTGGACGATTGTGTCGCGACGAGGCGGGGGGCCAACAACGCCTGGCCCGACGCGGCGCCAGCCCAACCCAGGAGTCTCCGGAAAAACGCGCGACGCGACGGGCCGCTGCCGCCGCTATTCACGCTTCTCGTCCGGCGTTGGTGTGGCGGCGACGGTCGCGGCGGTCCGCCGCTTCTTGTCCAGTTCGCTGGTCTCGCGGTCAAGGCGCTTGAACATTTCCAGCGCCTTTTTGCTCTCGTCCGTCCAGCCCAGACGCCTGTAGACGCCCGCCAGCACGTAGTAGTACGACGATGCGCGCGGATTCAAAGCGATTGCCCGATTCAACGCATCGACCGCGTCGTCCAGCCGCCCCTGGCGCTCGTCCGCCCTCGCCTTTTGAAACAAGGCTCGGTCCGACTTGGGATCGAGCGCCAGCGCTTTGCTCGCGTAGTCAAGCGCCTTCTCGGGGTTTCCCGTCCGGTTGTAGTACGCGCTGAGGTTCACGTGGGCGGAAGCGAAGCTGCCATGTCGCGCCTCGTTCAGCGCAATCGCCTTCTCATAGTTGGCCACCGCTCCGGCATCGTCGCTCAATGCTTCCATCGCCAACCCCAGAGCATCCAGCGCCTCGATGTACGAGGGATCGATCCGAAGGGCCGCTTCGAATGCCTTGCGCGCGGGCTCCCAGTTGTCCTGGATCGAGAGCAGCTTGCCAAGGTTGTAGTGAATCTCGGCAGAGTCTGGCTTGTAGCGGATGCCTTGTTCGAACTCGACCTGCGCGGCGTCGAATCTTCCGATGATCATCAGGCTGCGGCCAAGGATCTTGTGAGCCTCCGCGTTGCGGATATCGAGCTCGAGAGACTTTGCCAGCGCCTGGATGGAGTCGCCGATCTTCTGCTGGGCGAACTGGCTGTAGCCAAGCGCGTACCACGCCCACGACGACGTGGGCCGCTCCTTCACGTACGCGGCAAGCATCGGCTCGAGCTCTTTGAACTTGCCCTCTCGAATATAGCCTTCGAATTCCGCCACTCGAGCGGGGTCGTCCACTGGGTCGACTGCGGCGGTGGGTGCACGTGTCGCGTCTTCGAGATAGCGCTTGGCTTCAACGGAATCGGGCTGGAGCTGGAGGACACGGCGGAACTTTTCGGCCGCCTGCTCACGATCGCCTCTCTCGAGCGCGGCGCGGCCTTCGGCGAGGTTCAGTGTGGCATTCTGATTGCGGTCGTTGGCGGCCACGAGCTCGCGGCCCTTCTGGAGCTCGGACGCGGCTTCCTCCTTGCGTCCGGCCCGCGCGAGGGCCAGGCCAAGCTGATAGTGGGCTTCTCCATTCTGCGGCTCGAGCCGCGCGGCTTCCTGGAGTGCCTCGACCGCTTCAGGCGCCTTGGACTCCTGAAGAAGCGCCTTGCCAAGTGCCAGGTGCGCGCGCGCGAACGTCGGAGCAAGCGCGATGACCTTCCGTAACTGCTCGATTTCTTTTGTTGGTGGCGCGCCGGGTCGGGCGCCGTAGGCCAGTGCCAGGTTGTACTGCGCCTTGACCGAGGTGGGCGCCAACGCAACGGATTTTTCGAGCTCCCGAATCGCGGCCTCGGCGTCGGTTGGCGTGAGCGCCGCGCCCAGATTGGCATGCGCATCTGCGTAATCCGGGGCAACGCGGACCGCCTCGCGCAACGCCGCGACGCCGCCGTTGTCGTCGCCTGCCTGGATCAGCACCAGACCGAGATTGTTGTGGGCCTCGGCGAAATCAGGTTGAAGCCGAATGGCTTCGCGAAATTGCGCGGCTACGTCATCGCTGGGCTCGCCCTTCCGGCCGAGCAAGAGCCCCAATACGTTGTGCGCCTCCGCCCCCGCAGCCTTGGTGGTCAGCAGGGGACGAAGGCCGGCGATGGCGCCATCCCAATCGGGCATGGGCATCGACGGTGATGGCGCATTCAGACCGGCCTCGAATTGTCCCAACGCGTTCTCGAGCTTGTCGGCGCGCAGAAAGACGATTCCCAGGTCGACATAGACGGCAGCCGTTGGCGGCAGGAGCGCGATTGCACGCTGAAGGCTTGCTCGCGCGGCTGCCAGGTCTCCCTGGTCGCGCAGGGCCGTGCCGAGAAAGGCATGGCTGGTACCCGCCGCGGGGTCCAGCTTCACGCTCTCCCGCAGTTCGCTCAAGGCTCTCGCTTTCGAGCCGCTGTACCACAGGGCGACTCCGAGGTTGTAGTGGGCCTCTGCAGACTCTGGCCGGAGCGCGATCGCGCGCTCGAGGTGCGAGAGCGCGGACGGCAGATCGCCCTGCTGTCCCAGAATGAAGCCCAACATGTTGTGCGCGTCGGCGTGTTGTTCGTCAACGCGCAGCGCCTCGGTCAATTGCTGGCGGACCGCGTTCAGGTCGCCACGTTCGGCCGCTTCCTGCGCCTTCTTGAACGACTCGTCGGCCGGGCTGCTGACTGGCGGCCGCGGGGTTCGCGCGAGCGCGCTCTGCTGCTTCAGCGCCATGCCGAGCGCGTAGTAGCCCTCGCGTAGCTCCGGCTCCATTTCGATCGCCTGCTCGAACGCTGCGATCGCGGCGGCGAGGTCACCGCTTTGCCGCAGTGTCTGCCCGAGCTCGTATTGCACTTTCGCGTTGTTGGGATCGGCGGCGGCGACGCGCCGCAAGTGCGTCAGCGCCTCTTCGTGATCACCCTTCTCCCGAAGTGCGATCCCCAGGTTCAAATGGGCGCCGAGGCTGTTCGGTTCGAGCGCCAGTGCCTCCCTGAACACCTCCACGGCTTCGCCGAAGTCGCCGCTCTGTGCCAGCGCAGAGCCGAGATTGGTGTAGGCCCTTCCATATTTCGGATCGAGGGCGACGGCCTTCCTGAACGCGGCGATGGCGCCGGGAAGATCGGATTTCTCCGAAAGTGCGACGCCGAGCCAGTTGTGCGCCTCCGCGGATCGCGGCCCAACCTTCACCGCGCGCTGGAACGCCTGAAGCGCGCGCGGGTAATCATTGCGATCCCAATAGGCGAGCCCGAGTGCGACATGACGTTTGGGATTGCCGGGATCGCGCTTGATCGCCGCTTGAAGCTCGGTCACGGAGACAGGAGGTTTCCCCGCCGTCTGCGCCCCGGCCGTGACGACAGAACCGAGAACCAAAAGCACGAGGGCCGCCAGAGTCCCGTAGCCCTTCATTGGTTGGGCTCCAGGAGGCGAAGCTGCAGGCGCGACGTGGCTTCGTCTTCCTGACGAAGGGACTTCGCGAGCGCGAGTTGCTTGTCCGCCTCTTCTTTCCGGCCCATTCGTGCGAGCAGCAGCCCGAGCTGATAGTTCGCTTTCACCGATTTGGGATTCAGGCGCACCGCCCTCTGCAGGTTGCTTTCCGCCTCCGTGTAGCGCTGTGCGCTCATGAGCAATCCGCCCAGGGCTTCACATGATGGGGCGTGATCGGGATACTGCTGAAGGACTTTCTCCAGGGCCCCGATCGCCTCGGCATCGTTTCCCTGGTCTCTCGCGACCAGTGCGAGGTAGTAGTAGGACGAAAGCTGCTGCGGCTCCAGTCGAATGCTCTCCCGGAGATGCTTGGCCGCTTCAGCCAGATGCCCCTGGATGTGCAGGACCGATCCCAGCGCATATTGAAGCTGCGCGTCGGCCGGCTGCTTCAGGACGAGCTGTTCGAGCAGAGCCTGTGCGGCTTCGAACTGTCGCTTTCCGACCTTCGCGGCGGCCAGCGTGTACTGATACACGGCGACTCCCGGCCGCATGCCGGCGGCACTGGTCAAGGCGGGTTCGGCATCGTCCAGAAGATCCATTTTCAGGCAGACACGGCCGAATCCGAGCAGGATCTCCGGCTCATTCGGCGCCATTTTTCTGGCTCGCACCCAATACGAGAGCGAGCGTTCGAGCTCGCCGCGCTGCTCCGCGATCGCGGCCGCTTGCTGCAGCGCGGGAATCGAGTCGGCCTTCAGGCTCAACGCCAGATCGTAGGCGTCGAGTGCCCGCGCCGGATCGCCGTTCAAGAGGTACGCGCCGCCGAGATTGAAGGCGAGCTCGTACGACGGGCGGCCCGCTTTGCTGGGCGTGCTCGAGGATCTCGATCGCTTCGGCGACGATCTCCTCTTCGACCAGCAGCAGTGCGAGCTTGATCGACGAGGCCAGGGGCACGTCGGAAAGCTGCGACCAGTCTTTGATGAGCCGATGGCGATCACGCTCGCCGTCTTCAGAAGATCGGTGTCCAGGACGAGCAACCCGTCCGGCGACTGCCTGAATGCGGAGGGCCGGCTGCGCGAGTCCAACGACTGCGTGTAATGCCCCTTCTCCATCGCCGAACGCGCCAGCGCCAGCTCGCCGTCGCATTCGCCGGATCCAGCTCGAGGGCGCGCCGGAACATCCGAGCGCCGGTTCGTGTTTTCCTTGAAGCGTGTAGATCTGAGCGAGTGTCAAGATGGGCGCCAAGCAGGCGGGGCTCGAGCCGAATAGCCTTCTCGGAGAAACCTGGCGCCTCGTCGGGACGCTTCTGTTGAACCCGAATGCGCCCAGGACGGAATACGCGACGGCTCGCGTCTCGGGATCTGCGAGGGCGAGACGTGCCTGCCGATCGGCTTCGTCGAGGCGGCCCTGCTGAACGAGCATGGCCGCTTTCTGAAGAGGCCGTCGATGGCGCGGTCGGCGCTTACGAGGGCTCGCAGTGGAAACAGCGCCAGGAGGGCCACAGAACAGAATCGCGCGGACAGCACCATATGCTCGGTGTGCCCGCGCGAAGACGATCTGTCCAACCACATCCCTATCGTAATCTGCCGTCGCCGGTCAGGACCGACTGATGGTCCCTGCGCCGCGCTAGAAGTCGAACCTCAAAGCAAACTGAACCGACCGCGGCTGATTACACTGCGTGACCGACCTGCCGAAGCTGCCGGAGCTCCAGTTGGTGCCCTTCGCCCGGATCGCAGAAGAGCGTCCGGTTGAAGAGGTTGCCGAACACTCGCCTGGAACCGGAGCTTCATGTCGTCCGGCAGCGGGAAGACCTTGAAGACGTTGACGTCCTCGCTGTAGATCGGGAACCCTCGCACCGTCTCCATCGCGCTCGGGGCGCTCCCGAAATTCAGCGGACCGGGATCGCTCCACGCCGCCGGGTTGAAGTACCGAGTCGGTATTCGGATCGAAATCGCCGCCGGCCGCCACAGGATCCACACCGGGATATTCGATTGGGGCGCTTCTGGCCATTGAACAGGAAGCCTCCAAGATCGTTGTTCATCACGATGTTGAAGGGGCGCCCGCTTTCGTAACGGAGAATGCCGGAGACATTCCACCCGCCGAGCGATGGCTTTCGACCACGCGGACTCCACCGCGCCGAGCCCGGGATCTCCCAGGTGAACGCCGTGAGGAACACGTGCGGCGCGTCGTCGCGCGCTGAGCGCCCACTCGAGCGGGTCGCCCGGATTCTGCATCAGGCCGTTGCCCCCGTCGTCGCCCTGGGCGCTCTCGGCGCCGTTGTTGCGCAGCCGCGAGTAGGTGTAGGCGACGCGCGCCTGCAGGCCCGCGCGAGAAACCGCCGCTCGAGGACGACTTCCATCGCGTGATACTGGCTCTCGCCGGTTGGGACACCGCGCCACTGGATCAGTCTGGTACTGCGGGTACTTTCGCAGCGCCTGCGCGACGTTCCCCACGAAGCCTGGATAGGGCGGCGTGATGCCGGCGGCCTGCGCGGCCGGGGAGTTGATGTCCGACTGCAGCACCGCGGCGCCAAGGCGCGAGCACGCTGGGGTCGTTCATGTTGGCGTCGACGCCCACCGTCTGGAAGTGGTGGTTCAGCCGACTGCCGCGGTTGCCGATGTACGACACGTCCAGCATCATGTTGTCGGTGAGCTGGCGCTGGTACGTCACGCGACCAGTTCTGGAAGCGCGGCAGTGTCAACCCATCGGGCGCCACGGCCAGCGGCGACGTGCCGTTGGCGAATGTCGGATTGATGAACGGCGGCCGCACGACGTTCGCTGCAGGGAACCCATCGTCCAGATAGAATGCGGGGCGCACGCCGTTGGTGAGGTTCGGCGCCAGCAGGTTCGCCGCGAAGCCAAGCGTCGGCTGCCCGGTGAATTGCGAGAACGCGACGCCTGCGTAGTAGATCCCGTAGCCGCCACGAATCGCGTTTCGTCTCGCCGAGTCGATACGCGAACCCGACACGCGGCCCCCACGCGTCCTTCTTCGGGTCCTCGAACTTCCGCCGCCCCGAGCATCCCGCGCAGTCACCGGCAAAGATCAGCGCGCCGGGCAGATTCCCCGCCCCGGGATTGGGCGTGTTCGGATCGAAGGTGGAGTATTGATCGTCGCTTTCGGTCCGGGCGAACTGATAGTCGAAGCGCAGCCCGAGGGTCAGCGTCAGGTTGTCGTTCACCTTGAACTCGTCGTTGACCCACGCCGCCGTGTACGCTTCGTTGAACGTCGGGTAGACAGGGATCGTCTGAGTCGGAATCCTGGACCTGCCCCAGGAGGAACGACGCGAACGGATCGCCGGTCGGGCCGAGATTGTTGCCAGCGCTGTCATAGCCAGCCGTCGTCAGGCGATTGAAGTTGAATTGCCCGCCCGTGCTCGTCGCCCCAGCCGCGATTCGGGAAGTTGGTGATGGCGGTACTCGAACCCGAACTTTGCCGTGTGCCTGCCCTTCACCCACGTCAGGTCGTTCGAGAACTGCCAGCGATCGTTTTTCTCGAAGCCGAAGTTCTGCCAGTTCTGGCCGACCGTGCTGTACGGGGTGTTGCCGCCGAAGGTCATGACGGCGGCCCGGCGTTGTTGTCCAGCAGGCCGCCCTGATTGGCGCCCCAGAGCTGCTGCGGCCAGCCTACGCCCGCGGACAGGGAGTTGCCGCCCATGAACCAGCGGTCCCAGGCGACCGTGGAGTGGTTCACCAGGTTGTTGCGGATGATCCAGTCGAACTGCTGGTGGGCGTGATGCGTCGAAATCCGCTGGTAAAATCCTTCGCCGATGTAGGTGTTGTTGCTTCGCCGGCTCGGTCTCGCCAGAGAACTCGGTCGTGCAGCCGCCGACTCCGCCGCAGTTGCGAATGGAGGGCCGGCGATTCCAATAGAAGCTGAAGCTGTTCCGGAAATTTGGTGAGAAGTTGTGGTCAGCGCGGACGAGGATGTTCCGCGCGTCCAGTTCCCACGTCTGGTCTCCGGCCGGATTGCCCGCGACGTTGATTCGCAATGCCGGCCCTGTCAGGCTGCACCATCAGCGCGGCAATGTTTGCCGCCACCTGGCTTCGCAGCGGATCGTCTCCGGGAATCACGTTGCCCGGATACGGATCGCGCACGGGCACGCCGTTGACCAGGCGGGTCGTGGAGGGATTGAAAATCTGGCCCGGCAAAAATGGCCCGTCCCAGCGCGTCGGTTCCTATCTGATTCGTTGTCAGCAGCGAGCTGAAGTCGCCGGCCTTGAACGCGTCGATCGGCGTCGTGTTGCCGAACCCAGGGAGTATGCCCGAGCGAAGCCGCGTGTAGTCGAAGTTGGTGAAGAAGAACGTCTTGTTGTGCCCGTCGTACAGCTTTCGGGATCACGACGGGTCCGCCCAGCGTGAACCCGTAATTGTTGTTGCTCAAGCGGCGTTTTGCCGAGGGCGAAAAAGCCCTTCGCATTGAACGTATCGTCGGCAAAATACCCGTAGCCGCTTCCGTGGAGCGCGTTGGTGCCGGTCTTGGACGTGTACTCGATGAAGCCGCCGCTGGTGTGGCCGTACTGCGCCGAGTAGCTCGTGGTGATGACCTTCACTTCCTGGACGGAGTCGACTGGAGGCGTGCTCTCCTGGCTCTGCTGGTGCCCGCTGGCGTAGCCGAACGCGGCGCCGTCGAAGAAATTCTCACTCGCCATCGTCTGGCCGCCGTTGATGCGGGAATTGAACTGGCTGCCGCGGAACATCGGGTCGCCATTCGGCTTCATCGGCAGGTAGCCGGGCTGCATCAGAAGCACGGACTCGGCGAGGCGGACATCGCCGGCCGTGACGATCGGGAGGTCCTGGTAGTACTTTTCGTTTACCGTGTGGCTCACATCCGGCTGGGTGACGTTGAGTCCCGAAGCGGACTTCACTTCAACCGACTCCGTCAGCGCGCCAACCTCCAGGCTGACGTCATGGCGGATGGCGTCTCCGCCCTCGAGCAGAATTCCCGAACTCACGGACTTCTTGAATCCCTGCAGATCGACAGTCACCGAATACTGGCCCAGTACCAGGGGCGGAGTTGCGTATGCGCCGGCAGCATTAGTCGTAAGAACGGTGTTCACACCGGTCGCTTCATTGCGCACCGTGACCGTCGCGCCAGGAACCGCTCCACCCTGTGCGTCGGTGACGACGCCGCTCACCGTGGCTCGGTCGGAGCGTTGTGCCAGAAGGGGACTGCTGAAACAGACACTCGCGCAGGCAGCGGTAATGACAACGCGGAGTACCGCGAGGTAGGGCCTCGTCATGTCAACCTCCGGTTGAAGGTCGGACAAGCTCGCTTGCAAACGGCCTTTAACGAGCGGCGCGTGGCCGTTCGCAGCGAACTTCTCTGGGCCAACAACCACGACTCTTCGGTCAGCACCGGGGGCGCACCGTGAACGTTCACGGCTGGCAATGTCGCGGAAATTAGCGCCAAATTAAAGTATTGTCAAGCTTAATCTGTTTCAACTAGCTGGGCAGCACAACGGAGCCGCCTTCCGGACAAGCGCCATCGCGTCAGGTCTGACATCGGCCCATAGCAACCACGATGATGTCGGACCATCGACGCGATCCCGGCGCGACGCACGAGGTGCCGGCTGAGGTCCGCACCCACGGCCGGCGACGATGAGTCAGGACCGCTTCCGATATTCGACGCGTACTTATCGTGGGGGTTCCCGCTAAAACGTCCTGCGCCAAGGCGCATGCGTAATGAGTAGGGACTAAGATATGGCGTCGCATGCCGTCCGACGCCAAGACCCGGCCTCCGACGCCTCCGCCCGTGGGCATCAAGGACATCGCGCGTGCCCTCGGCATTTCCACGGGCACCGTCGATCGCGCGCTGCACGGCAAGCCAGACGTCAGTCCCACGACGCGCGATCGCGTCCTCGACATGGCCGAGACGCTGGGGTATCGGCCGAACCTCGCGGCGCGCTACCTGCAATCACGAAAGCAGCTCCGCATCTCGGTCCAACTGCCCCGAAAGATCGCGCTCTTCTGGGACTCGCTGCGCGAAGGGATTCGCGAAGCCGCAGCGCCGTTTGCGCCGGCTCTGCACGTCGACTTCCGTACCTACCCGAGCCTGGGCGAGGGCGACATTCCCCTGTTCGAGGACGCGCTTCGAGACGGCACGGACGGGCTGATCATCGCGCCGGGCAATCCCGTCAGGCTGGCCGCGCAGCTGCGCAAAGCGGCGCGTCGGCAGATCCCGGTGGTGTGTGTCGTCACGGACGCGCCCGAGAGTCAGCGTCTGACGTCGGTCTCCGCCGACCCCTTCACCGTCGGCGCCGTCGCAGGCGAGCTCCTTGGGCGATTTCTGCCGGGCGGCGGGCAGGTCGCGTTCTTCACGGGATGGCTGGCCACGCAGGACCACGCCGACAAGCTCCGCGGATTCGAATGGAGCCTCCAGTCCACGGGCGCAGCGATCAAGCTCGGACCGATCGTCGAAGCCCACGACGATGAACGCGAGGGCCGTCGCCGGACGCTGAGTGTCCTCCGCGAGCACCCGAACCTGAAGGGGATCTACATCAGCACGGTGAACTCATTGCCCGTCTTGCGCGCCGCCGAGCAAGAGGGACATCTCTCGAGGCTCACCGTTGTGACGACGGACCTCTTTCCGGAGCTGGTAGAGTGGATCCGCGCCGGGAAGGTCGCCGCGACGGTGTACCAGCGGCCGCTCAGTCAGGGACGTCTGGCGCTCCAGGCGCTCTACCAATTTCTTCTGAACGGCACGCGGCCTCCGTCACGCCTGCGCGTGGTGCCGCATCTGGTCATGCGCAGCAATCTCGATCTGTTCCTCGAGCGCCTCCCCGTCGATCTCGACGCCGCCAGCCCCGGGCCCGGCGCCAACCGCACGACGGTGCGGCGCGCAGTGGCACGCGGCGTCGCCGCCCGCGCGACCGGTACGAAGCCACGACGGCGAGCGGCCGCCCGGCGCGCGTGAGGCCCGTCTGTCTCGAAGGAGAATGTCATGTTCGGCATAGTCTGGATCACTCCTCTCGTGCGCAAGTTGCGCGTCGATGGCACCCTGCTCGCGCTCGTGTCTGCGCTTGCGATCGCCTCTGCGTGTTCCGACAAAGCGAATCAACCGGCTCCAGCGACGAGCCAGGCGCCTCCGCCCCCCGCCAGCCCGGCACCCGAGGCCGAGCCGCAGGCCCCGGCACCGGCCGATCAGCAGCCGCCCCCGGGTTCTGGCCCGGTCGACGCGCCGCACGATGAGGCTCCGCCTGCCGCTCGGCCGACGGCATCGCAACTCTCACCATCGGCGACCGCCGCGGCTCCACGCGCGGTCACCCCTGCTCCCCCGCGCTTCAGGGAAGTCACGCTGCCAGCGGGTACCGAGCTTGCCCTCCGCCTCGAAAGTCCGGTGGCGTCCGACACGAGCCACGTCGAAGATCCGGTTCGCGCGGTCGTTCGTCGCGCCGTTGTCCGCGGCGCAATGACCGTCCTTCCCGCGGGCACTCCGCTCACCGGACAGATTACCGCGGTCGAACGCGCGGGAAAGGTAAAAGGCCGTGCGCGAGTGGCGTTCCGCTTCGATGCGCTGACGGTGGACGACGAGCGCTATGACATCGCGACCAGCCGTGTGGCACGCGAGGCGCGGGGCACGAAGAAAAAAGATGCGACGAAGGTCGGGATTGGCGCCGGCGCTGGCGCGATCGTTGGCGGAATTCTCGGGGGCGGTAAGGGCGCTGCCATTGGCGCCGGCGTCGGGGCCGGCGCGGGCACGGGTGTCGTGATGAGCACTCGCGGCGAAGAAGTGCGGCTCGCGACAGGCACGGCCGTGACGGTGACGCTCTCGAATCCGCTGACGATTCGCGTGCCGATTGCACGATGAGCAGTCGGCCCGTCTGCGCCGGGCACTGCACACACGCCAGAGTTCGTCAGGCCTCATCAGACGCTCGCCGTTTTTGAGGAGCGCCTGAGCCGCCCGGGATCGAACTGCCACGTCCCGCAAACGAACAGCGCTCGCAGCCGCTGGAGGACGGCGTTGCGGCGTTCGCTGTGAAAATCGCACGGCTCCACCGGCTGGATCCTGGAACACGATTTGCGCCTGCCACAACGGATTTAGGCGCAGAGGCCCGCTTGTATTGGCGATACCTCGTATGTAGAGCGGACCTTCCGCCTTCGCTCGGGAAGCGTCGGCGGACCGCTGGAGCCTCGGCGGAGGCTGGCTTGGTCCGCCTCCGGGGCTGAAGCCGCGCGCTACATCAGACTCGGGCGCCCAACACAATTACGCTCTGGGCCCAGGGAGGCTCTGATGGCACGCTCTACGCGCGTCGGCTGGACACCCGCGAACCCATTGGCCGCATGGTCCGTCGCGGCCACAGCGTTAATCACGGTGCTCGCGTGTTCGGTCGACTTGCCCGCGGTGACGTCTGGCATTGGCGGGTCGGCGCAAACCGCAGTGAATGCCCAGGCGTCGACTTCGAGTGGGACTGACTGGTTCCTCTGGGGAGGGACGAATCGCGATTTCAAGTCGTCCTCGCGAAGCCTGGCCGCGACCTGGCCCGCCTGCGGTCCTCGCCGTATCTGGAGCCGCGCCTTGGGAGAGGGCCATTCCGCTGCGGCGGTTCAGGGCAACCGCGTCTACACCACCTACAGCGTGGGACGCTCGATGATCACGAGCATTCTCTGGGGCCGCCGCACGGTCGTCACTGCCTTGGACGCGAGCAGCGGCAAGACCGTGTGGGAGCACGAGTACGACTCATCGTTTCGAAACGATGGTGCGGAGCTCGGCGACGGGCCCTATGCCATGCCCCAAGTCGTGGGCGATCGCCTCGTGACCGTGGACGGTGGCGCGCGGTTGCTGTCGCTCGACAAACGGACCGGTACGCCTGTGTGGTCGCACGACCTCTACGAGGAGTTCGGCGGCTCGCGAATGCAATTTGGCTATTCCTCTCATGCCCTGCCGTACAAGAACACGCTGATCGTAATGGTCGGTGGCACACAGAAGGCGCTGATGGCATTCAATCAGGCCGATGGCAAGGTCTTGTGGGGGCGCCATAGCTACCCGAACTCCCATTCCTCGCCGCTGCTGATCAACGTGGACGGCCAGGATCAGGTGGTGGCCCTGATGGGCCAGCAGGTCGTCGGCATTGATCCGACGAAAGGCAATAAGCTCTGGGAGCACCCGCATCCGACCCAGTACCGACCTGGCGATCAGCACGCCTGTGTGGGGGCCCGACAACATCCTCGTCGTTTCCTCGTCGTACGAGGGGGGCACGCGCGCGCTCCACCTGTCGCAAGAGGGCGGCAAGACAGCCGTGAAGGAGATCTGGCACAACCCGCGCGTGCGCGTGCATTTCGGCACGATGATTCGCGACGGCGACACGCTCTACGGTGCGAGTGGCCACGATGGGCCCGCTCCGATCACGGCTCTCGACGTCAAGACGGGCAAGATGCTGTGGAACTCGGGTCGAGAGATGGCCAAGTCGCAACTGCTGCTCGCCGACGGCAAGCTGATCATCCTCGATCAGGACGGTGTTCTGGCGCTCGCGACCGCCTCGCGTGATGGGTTCAAGGTGCAGTCGAAGGTCCAGCTGCTGCAGCGGGTTTCGTGGACGCCGCCTACGCTGGCGGGCTCGAGGCTCTACATCCGCGATCGGAAGAGCATCATGGCCCTCGATCTCTCCAGGTGAGCGCGTCGATGGCCTGCCAGGCGCGCGACTGATCGCAAAGCTGCTGAGCGCTTTGGGCCGGGCGACATCTCGTGCTTGGTGGGCGGCCCACTTTCGTCCGGTGAGAGGACAGGATTGGAGACGCCAGATTCTTGATCATCGTGAATTGCCCGAAAGCGGTCACTATCGAGACGCGATTGCTCGCCGGAGAAACTCGATGCCGTCAAACGCGATGGCATCCGGCGTCGGCTCGATGTCTCGCCAGATGGCGACCGCGGCACTGAACGCACCCAGCGAGGGACCGAAGCTCTCGATCGTCAACCAACCGTCGTATCGAAGGTCACGGAGCGCCTGAAACAGATGGGCCCACTCGACGTGACCGCTTCCTGGAGTACCCCGGTCGTTTTCCGAGATCTGCACGTGCTTCAAGTGCCGGCCGAGCCGCAGGCACGCACCCGCGATGTCTTTTTCCTCGATGTTTGCGTGAAAGGTGTCGAACGCCACGCCCACACGAGGATGCCCGACCTCGTCGCACAGGGCGGCGGCGTCGGCCGCGGTGTTGAGGAAGTACGTTTCGAAGCGATTGAGCGGCTCGATGGCCAGCGTGACGCCACACGCATCGAGCGTCTCCGTGACTGATTGGTAGCCTTCGATGGCCCATTGCCATTCGTCTGGTGTGCGGCGCCGGCCAGGGAGATACCCAACGGGGCTGTAGAGCGGGCCGTCGATGACGCGAGCACCGACCTCCGCGGTGGCTTCTATCGCCTCTCGAAGGTGCTGGCGCGTGCGCCGCCGCACCTCGGCGTCGTCGCTGATCAGGCTTCGCCCCGTGGGAATGATGGAGCAGACCGTGCATTCGAGATCGTTTCGGCCGCGACGCCGTCGCGAATGTCCGCGGCCGGAAAGTCCGCGGGATCGAACATGGGCACTTCCACACCATCGAAGCCGTGCTCTTTGATTCGAGGCAGAAGAGCCAGCTGCGCGCGGCTGAACTCGGCCGACCAGATGAACGTGTTCACCCCAAGCTTCATGGTCAATGTTGTGCCCACAGTGGTGGAGGCGGGGTTTTGGCCCTCTTTAAACCCAGACTTCGCCGGGTAGATGACTCGAGATGTTGTTGCATTCGCCCGGCGGAGCCCGCCGAGACGGATCAAACGCAGAGCGCGCCGAGCCCGCAGAGTGCTTTTTGTCCTTTGCGATCTCAGCGTGCTCTGCGATGAGATCGGCTCTTCGTACCTGCCGCCTCCGCGCACTGCACCAGCCCTTGCTCGGCCCTGCTTTAGCAAGCCGTTCAGTGCCGGATCAAAACCGAGGAATAGCGATCCTCTCGCCGCCCTTGAGCGCCGACTGGTGCGCGCATATACCGACCATCGTCCAGTTCGCGGACGTCTCGGCGTCAGGCATGGGCGGCTTGATGCCGAGGCACGCCATCAGAAAGCCGTTGACAAGGTGCGGATGCGAGCCGCCGTGTCCGCCGCCCTGCAGAAACGACAGGTGGTCGGCATCCTGGATGGCGGCCGGCTGCGTGAACGCGCGAATCGGCTCCGGCAAGCAAATGCGCATAGTCCGGCACCTTCACCCGCTTCGGAATGTCCGGTTCGCTCAGCGGTCGTTCGCGGGTGCTCTTCGTGTGGACCACCGGCTCTTCGTGTTCCACCTGCTGCCACTCGAAGGACTGCTTCGATCCGTATACATCGAAGCTCTCGCGGTATTGCCGCGCGGTATTGAACAGGCTCCGCGTGACTTCAGCGCAGACATCGGAGTCGCGCAGCTTGAACGTCGCCGTTTCAATGGCGAAAGGGCTGCCGTATTTCGGAATCAGCGTCTCGTCGATGCGACCGGACCCATGGCAGACGACGTGTTCGGCGTGCCTGCCTAAGAGCGCAAGGCATGGACTGACGCAGTGCGTGGCGTAGTGCATCGGTGGAAATCCTTCCCAATAGCCCGGCCAGCCCTCCATGTCCTGCTGATGACTCCCCCGCAGGAACTGGATCCGGCCCAGTTCGCCACGGTCGTAGAGCTCTTTGACGAACAGGTACTCGCGGCTGTACACGACGGTCTCCATCATCATGTACACCGTGCCGCTTCGTCGCTGTGCTTCGACAATCTGCCGGCACTCGTCGATCGCGGTCGCGGCGGGCACCGTGCTGGCAACGTGTTTACCAGCATTCAGCGCCGCGATCGACTGCGGCGCGTGATCGGCTATCGGCGAATTGATGTGCACGGCATCGACATTCGGATCCGCCAGCAGTTGCGCGTAGTCGGTGTATCGCACCTTCACACCGAACCTGTCGCCGCAGGCATCGAGCTCCTTACGATCGCGGCGACAGATCGCGTACATCTCGGCGTTCGGGTGGCGCTGGTAGATTGGAATGAACTCGGCGCCGAATCCGAGCCCGACGATCGCGACTCTCACCTTCCCGTCCGTGGTCATTGAGAGATCTCCTCGCCGCGAAATGGATACCTAAAAACCCAGGGTCCACTTGAGTATGAGTCGAATGGCATTCGGCTCGTGGAGACCGCAGAGAGACGGATCAACGGATCAAACGCAGAGCACGCCGAGCCCGCAGAGTGCTTTTAAGTACTTTGCGATCTCAGCGTGCTTCGGCGTTGAGATCGATTCCGCGTGCTCGGCCTCCTCTGCGTATGGCACCAGCGCTATCCATCGTCAAGTCAAGCAAGTCTCGGTCTAGGGGCGCACTGCAGCACCGTTGCACCGCCCTTTATGGACGAGCGACTCCGCCAGCTTCGGGCAGGAGACGCTCTGGCTTGTATCCGCCGGCTGCCCTGAAATACGCGATGAGCCCCAGATAGCAGACGAGCATGATGACCGGCAGCAGCGCAATCCTGCCCAGCGTCGCCTGCTTCGTGCGGCTGTCGAGCGCTGCCAGCAACGCGCTTTGTCGCGACAGCTCCTGGTAGTGCGGATCGGTCGAGAGCGCCTGCCGCGGCACGCCCTCCAACGATTCGCCAGCGATCTCCGGTGGCACGCTTTCCTGGATCCGCGCGGCCGACGCTGCCAACTCTTCAGCCAACAGGGCACGCTGCGCGGGATCGAGGCGCGAGACGATTCACCGAAAAGCCCCGGACGCGCCACGATGAGCCGCTCGGCGAGCGCCGGATCGGCGGCGCGGATCTCGGCGGTCAGCGCGATGTCCTGCACAGCGCCGATCGCGGGATTGCCGATCGTGCCCACCGAAATCATGCCGACGCCGGCGATGGCATTCAGCATCAGCGCCCCGCCACGCGGATACTGCTCGCTGACCACCCCGAGCGTCGTCGGCCAGAAGAACGTCTTGCCGAAGCCGTAGAAGGTGGCCGCGGCGAACAGCATCACGGGTGACGTGCCGGCCTTCGAGAGCCAGAGCAGGCCCATGGCGGCGACGGCTGCGCTGGCGGCGAGGAGTCCGAGCGGACCGATGCGGTGGACGATCGGTCCAGCGAAGAACCGAAGCACGAACATGATCAGAGACGTCCACACGAGGAACAACGTGCCCAGCGTCGGACTCTGGAGGACCGTGTGCATGATGTCCGAAATCCAGCTGTCGGTGCCGAGCTCCGTCGTCGCGAGCAGCACCATGATCAGGAGCAGCAGGAAGAACATCGGTCGCCCGAAGCTCCTGACGTACAACGTGAACAGCAGCGCGAGCGGCCAGTGCGATCGCCAGCTGCGCGACGAGCGCGAATGTGGGCACACCGAGGATGACGAGGATCTGGTTGAGACCCGCCACCAGGAAGAAGCACACGATGAAGCAGCTCCCTCCGCCGAACTCACGCAGCATGTCGTAATACGGCACATTGGCGGCCACCCGCTCCTGCACGGGGAACGCTGCTTCAGGAGCATGAGACCATAGGCCAGCGTCGGCACGAGCACGAGCCCCACCTGCCATTGCCAGAGGCGGCCCGGCACACTCGCGGGATTCACGAAACTCACCGCAATGGCGACAAGCCCTCCGAGCACTAAGCCCGCCGGGCCATCCGGCGTGCAGCATGTTGAGGTACTTCGTCTTCTCGCGGTCGTACAGCGTGGCCGTCACCGGATTGACGACCGCCTCGACTGTCCCGTTTCCGAGCGCGAAGATGAACGTTCCGAGGTAGAGCAGCGCGAAGCCATTCCGTTGGCCCGCCAGGACCGCATCCGGGCCAGCGCCAGGATCTGCGAGGAGGAGCGGCGCCGCGAGGGTGATGACCGCCGAGAGCACATGGAGGGTGAACGCGATGGCCATCGAGACGCCGTTGCCAAGACGATCGATGATCAGGCTGAACAGGATGATCGAGATCGCGAACGGGAAGAGACCGGCACCCAGCAGGTATCCAATCTGCTCCTGACTGAGGTTGAACTCCGCGCGCCACTGGCCGAGGATCGCCGCGCGCACGGCAAAGCCGAATGACGTGGCCACGAGGGCCACGACACAGCCCGTGAAGAGCCTGGTGCGGTGCATCGTCTCTGGCATCACTCTCGCCTTTGTCGAGGGTTATCGGCCGGGCGAGCCGCTTTCGGCTCGTCCGGTTCCTGGACCGGTCCGCGGCAGCACCACGCGCAGAACACCGTTCATCACACGCCAATGACCGGGGAACGTGCAGACGTATGGGTAGCGGCCGGGCTCGGCGGGCGCCCTGAAGTGCACGGTTATCGTTTGTCCGGGATCGACCAGCGTGGTGGAGAAGAGCACCTGTGGGATCGTCGGCACATACTGCTGCGCCATTCCGTTCGGTCCAGCCATGAGTGCATCCGCGGCCGACCCGATCTGGGCCAGCGATCCGGGCGTTCCGAGGAGGAAATTGTGCTGCATCACGTCCGGGTTCGCGAGCACAAGCTCCACCAGCTGGTTTGGCGCTACTGTCAATTCGCTTTTGTCGAACTTCAACTGATGCGGGATGACACCAAGCCTCACGATGACGTCTGGGGTCGACTCCGCCGCGCTCAGCTTCTTCTCTACCGCCGCTGGTGACGTCGCAAAGGCGAGATGAGCGGCCAGCTCTCCCGACTTCGTGTAGAGAGGGGCGGCGTTGGTCTGCCTTTCCACGCGATATCTCCACGTTCCAGCCAGCGGCACCGTGCGCTTGCCTCTCTGGACGGACATCGCCTCGGGCGGGCCCAGGAATCCGCCGTCGCCACGATTGTTCCGGATCCGGATGGTGATCGTGTTGGTCCCCGGACCGACGACGCCGGCGACGAGCGGGTAGAGCGGGGCGGAGGCCCGCCTCACGTGTGTGGCCGGTGGCGCGGCGAGCGGCTTTCCGTTGACCCACACCTCGGCGGCATTCCCGACGCGCCCGAGCGTCAGGCTCGTGGCCGGCGGTGCCGCTGGCCACTCGACACGGCGCGTGAACCAGACGACGCCATCGAAGTCGGGCAGACCTTGCGATTCCCAGTTGCCGGGCGCTTTCATCTCTTTCCAGTCCGAGGCCAATGAAGCGGCGTCGGGGCTGCGCCAGTCCGGCACGCTATTTCCGAGGCGGAGTGCGACGGGCAGTGCGTTCGACGGGAGCGCCTGGGCATCGGCACGATATTCGCGTCAGAAAGCGGTCGCGATGCCGATACGCAGCGATGAACAATGCCCGGCTCAGCCACCTGTCACCGTAATTCGTTGCCTCAAGGCTCGCGGTATAGAGCGCCTTGCCGATCTCCGGAGACGCGGGCATGTCGGCCAGCGCCAGGACGCAGCCAGCCGTGTGTGCAGGTCGGGATCCTGCAGCAGACCGGCGCTCAGGATCGCGGCACCAGAGTCTGCGCCGCGAGGCAGCACCATCGCCGCGGCCTTCCGAACACCGGCAGCGGGATGTTTCAACGCCGCGACCGCCGTGCCAACGGCCTCACTCGTCGTGATTCGCCATCTCACCCAGCCCGTGCAAGGTCCAGAGCGCGTGCATCGCCGCGCCGTTGATCCCGACGGCGTCGACCGACGTGTCGCGTGCAAGGACGACGAGCTGCGGCACGACGTCTCTGCTCGCCTCGTTCGACGAGCAGACGCTGGGCGTGGAGCCGCCAGAGCATGTTGTCCGAACGCGAGCGCACGGACGCAGACCTGCCGGATCGGTCTTCGACAGCGACATCCGGGCAGCTCGCGGCGCGTCCTTGTAGACGACCCGATAAATGCGGCCTCGATGACGGTCGCGCATCGATGTCTCATAGGCATTGCCGGGGCCGTTGCTGTACCCGATCGGCGTGGGATTGTGCTGAGAGATGAAGTTGTACCAGTCGGACACCCACACCGCGCCGTCGGGGCCGACCTGCGCCTGCACGGGCGCGACCCATTCCTCCGCGCCGGCCAGCAGGTTCCAGCCATCGCGCGTCGCGAACCCCGCGCCCTGTTTCTCGATGATGCCCTGTCCTACGAGATGAGCCGTCGGCTCCGAGATGAACGCAATGCGATTCCAATACGACTTCGGAAACGATCGCGCCGTGTAGAGGTGATGCCCGGCGGCCGCCGTGTAGCCGCCATGCACGTCTACCTGCCGGATGTACGGAGTCACGTAGTGCGCGGCATAGAACTGCGTCACGTTCTGATAGCCGGGACCGCTGCTGGCGCGCGCCCCCGCTGCCGAGGCCCTGAACGCCCTCAAAGTAGCGGTTGGGAATGGCCAGATAGAAACTCGGCTCGTTGTTCGCGGTCGACCCGAACACATCGAATGTCTCGGAGAAGCCCAATCCCCACGTGTTGTTGGTGGACGCGGTCAGAAACTCGAAATCAGAGCCGTCCGGCTTGAAACGGTACGCGCCCTGGGTGAACTGCATGCGCTTGCCGTTCATCTCGCCGTCGTACCCGGAATAGCCGACCACACCCCAGATCTGGTTGTCCGGCGCGTACTGGAGGTTCGAGGGCCCGGCGTGACTGTCTTGGATCCCCCAGCCCGTGCTCAAGACCTGGCGAACGTCCGCCTTGTCGTCGCCGTCGGTGTCCTTGAGAAACAGGATGTTCGGCGCGGCCGCGACGATGACGCCGCCATTGGAGAAGACCAGGCTCGAGGCGAGGTTCAACCGATCGGCGAACACCGTGACTTTGTCGGCGCGGCCATCGTCGTTCGTGTCTTCCAGGATCTTGATTCGGTCCTCGCCGGACTCGCCCCTCAGCACTCGGTTCGGATAGTCGATGGCCTCGATCACCCAGAGCCGCCCGCGCTCGTCGAACGAGAAGGTAATGGGCTTGACGAGATCGGGCTCGCTCGCGAACAACTCCAGCCTGAACTCGGCAGGATGCTGGATGAACTTCATCGAGTCTTGCGGATCGAACGGCATTTGATAAAGCGGAGCGGGGTCGCGGTTTTCGTAATTCGGCACGTTGAAGCCGTCGACGTAGTTCACGTCAGGCATCTTCAGCTGCTGCCACGCACGCCGCGCGGCGTCCTCGACCGCCCACGCCACGCCCTTCTCAATCAGCTTGTGGAACTCCGGCTGCCGCCACGTGCGCTCGTCGTGTCCGTATGCGGTGTAGAAGACGCGTCCCTGTCCCTGCGTGCGGACCCACGTGTACGGCTCACGTCCCTCCTCGTCGACGCGCTCCATCAGGACCGTCCGGTTCACCGTGTTGTGCCGGGTGTGGACGTAGGTCTCATCCCATGTCTTGAACGGCTTCACGCCCTTGATCGCCGGGTGTTCCGCGTTGACGATCTCCGCCGTGAACTCACCCGTGCCGTGCCGCAGGAACTGGCCGCCAATCAGCGGGATGTAATGTTCGGACTCCGTGAACATGAACGACGCGCAGTGGATCGCCACGACGCCTTTGCCACCCTCGACGAAATCGAGCAACGCCTTCTCCTGATCCGGCGTGATCGTCTTGTGGTTGGCGTAGATCATCAGGGCGTCGTAGTGCCTCAGCTTTTCTGGTGTGAGCGCTTCCTCCGGCGTCATCACATACGTCAGCTGAATGCCCCGCCGCGCAAGCGGCGCAGCCAGCAGTGGCAACAGAGTGGAAGAGGGATGATGCTCCTGCAGCATGTCCCAGGAACAGCACCCGCAGCGGCCTGGGACCCGTCTCCGCCGGCGCCTGCATGGGGGCCGAAGAAAGACTCGCCACCAACAGGGCCACCGCTCCCCCCATCGGCAATGACACGTCACGACTCCAGGACATGGTTCGCCTCATGGTCAACGTCGGCTTCTTGATCGTGACGCGGTCGCGGCCAGGTACCGTGAACGTTCACGGAGCGCAATCTACCACATCCGCCAGAAGCGGCACGGGTCGGATCGTCGGAATGGTGACGCAGATGATCGCGAAGGCGATCACGTGGAACGATCCCGCCAGCGTGAAGACGACGCCGTAGCCGAAGCCGTGATCGAGCAGATATCCCACCAGCTGGCCGAAGACAACACCACCCATCGCGCCGCCGAAGCCGACGAGTCCGGCCACGGCGCCGACGGCGTTGCGGGGATACATGTCGGCGGGCAGGGTCATCACGAGCGTGGACCACGACTGCTGGCCGAAGTACGCCAGGCTGAAGATCGCCAGCGCCGATCCGACCGGGGCGCTTGGCACGAACACGACCGCAGGCATCACGACTGCGCTCATGCCAAGCGCAATCTTGCGCGCACGGTCCAGGGGCACGTGCCGCGTCAGCAGCCAGCTCGAGAGCCACCCTCCAGCCAGGCAGCCGACGCCGGCGGCCGCGTACGGAATCCAGGCGAACGCGCCGACCGCCTTGATGTCGAAACCGCGGGCATCGTAGAGATACTTCGGGAGCCAGAACAGGTAGAAGTACCAGGCCGCGTCGCTCAAGAACTTCGCGAACACCAGTCCCCACGTCTGTCGCACGCGCAGGAGGTTCGACCACCGCGGTGTCGGCTCTTCCGCGCTCGCATGGATCACCGGTGCCAGCAACGCTCGCTCAGCGGGGCCGAGTCGGGGGTGCTCCGCCGGCACGAAGTATCCGCGCCACCACCAGATCGTCCAGACCACACCCACAAGTCCGGTCAGGTAGAACACCGTGCGCCAGTCGCCCCACGTCAACACGAGCGCGATGGCCGGAGGGGCCACGACCCCACCAACCGCGGTGCCCGCGTTGATGATGCCCATCGCCGTCGCGCGCTCGTGGACAGGGAACCACTCTGCGACGGCGCGCGTGGCGGCTGGAAAGCCACCGCCTTCGCCGATGCCGAGCAAGAGCCGGCTGACCGCGAGCATCGAGACGTTCGTGGCCAGGCCGTGGCTCGCGCAGGCAAGCGACCAGAACACCATGATCAGCAGAAAGCCCGCGCGGGTGCCGACCACATCCATCAACTTGCCGCCGGCGGCGTACATGACGGCGTACGTGATCAGAAAGCTGGATTGCAGGAACGAGAACTGCTCGTTCGTCACGGGGATGTCTTGCTCGATCGCCTTGATCGCCACGGGCAGGGTCTGCCGATCGAGATAGCTGATCGCGATGGCCGCGCTGACCAGCACGGCTATGCGCCAGCGCAGCATTTCACCACCTATCTCACCTTCCACTCCTGAATGCCCGCCGACCACTCCGGCTGCATGGTCAGCTCGAGCCTGAGCCCGCTCGTTGTGACCGGCGTAAAGGGCGCGCTGTTGTACCGACCCTTCTCCACGCCATAAGGCTCGCGCGCGTCGGCCGGCTTCCATGTGCCGCCGTCCTTATAGAGCACGCGCCACGACGCCGGCGCCCTCACGTCCCCGTGGTTCGTGTCGTCGAACCAATAGACCTCGACTTCGGAAACACGGGTTGGCTTCGCGAATGCGTACTCGACCCACTCCGTCGTCCCCTTGCGGGGCCACCAGTCGAAGTAGGACGACGGATCGTCGGAGGCTTGCGGCTCCTCGCCGTCGTTGATCGCTGTCGCGCTTCGACGCGACGGCGAGGCGGTGATGGCGCTCGTCGTGACGGACGTAGTGACGGTGCTGCTCATTGCCACCGTTGGCCAAGGCGTCGGCCGCGCGGCGTCGTCGGATGCTGCCAGCCAGACGATCATCTGACCACGTCCTCGGTTCGCCCAGGTCGCGTAGGGAATCGCCATGAACTCCTGTTCGGCCTTCACCACCTTGCCTTGCGCGTCATAGGAGAGACCGAACGCGCGGCCCTTGATCACCTGCACGCCGTTGAGCAGATCCCGCCGGAACTCGCTCGTCAGCGGTGCGTCGAGGGGCAGCACGAGATTTCTCACTTTTCCGTTCGGGCTGTCCGGCCATTCCGCCGCGTAGACGATTGGACCGCGCTGCAAGGCTGCCCGGCCGCGATCGGCCGCGACCATGTCGCTCGCGACGACGCGTCGTACCGGCATGGGCAGGACGAGCTCGACGACGTCGCCGGACTTCCATTCGCGCCGGACGTCGACGTACCCGCTCGTGTGGGCCGCGGGGACGGCGCTCCCGTTTACACGCACCGTGACCTCCTCACGATTGGTGTCCGCGAATCGATACAAGTCGCTCGGCACCGCCTCATCGCGAGCCCAGCCCGGAATCCGCAGCTTCAACGCAAACGGGCCTGGTGTATCGGGCTCGACAGTGATGCGCACCGTTCCGTCCCACGGGTATTGCGTGTCCTGGGTGAGCTTCACTGTTCGGCCGTTCCGCAGCGCAATGTCGGCGTTGCCCTTCGCGAAAAGATTCACGAAAATCGTGTCCCCTTGGAGCGCGTACACATAGCCAGGCACCGAGGCGAGAAAGCGCGTGATGTTGCCCGGGCAGCACGCGACACCGAACCACGGGCTGCGCTCGTGCTGCCCATTCGATTCGAGCGGGTTCGGATAGAAGAACGACTTGCCGTCGAGCGACACGCCGGAGATCAGCCCGTTGTACAGCGTGCGTTCCATGACGTCGATGTACTTGCCATCGGCGTGCAGCAGAAACAGGCGATGGTTCCAATAATCATTTCCAATCGCCGCACAGGTCTCGTTGTAGGCCGTCATGTTCGGCAGCTCGTAGTCGCCTCCGAACGCCTCGCCTTGACCGGTCGCACCGATTCCGCCAGTCAGGTACAGCTTCTTGCCGACAACGCTCTGCCAGATGGCGTCGACCGCTTTGAGATACGAGGTGTCGCCTGTCAACGCCGCCACGTCCGCCATGCCGGAATACATGTACGTGGCACGTACGGCGTGCCCCACGGCGTCGGTCTGCTCGAAGACGCGTTCATGCGCCTGGTTGTAGTCGAGCCCTCGCGGGTTCGTCTTGGCACCGGGAGTGGGGCCACGTTCGTCGAGCAGAAATTTCGCCAGCGTCAGATACTGCTCGTTGCCCGTGACGCGGTACAGCTTGGCCAGGCCCATCTCTGTGATCTGGTGCCCGGGCCAGATCGATTTCTTGCCTGGGCCGAATGTCTCGACGAGGAGATCGGCGGTACGGATTGCGATGTCGAGCAGCGTGCGCTTGCCAGTGGCCTGATAATGCGCGACTGCCGCTTCATACAGGTGACCAAGGTCGTAGAGTTCGTGGCTGTCGTCGCGCTCGTGCTCCCACCGCGTCGTGCCTGCCCAGGGGTGCGGGTGCGCCGGATCGATCGTGCGTGCCGTGTAGAGATATCCGTCCTTCTCCTGTGCCGCCGCGATCTTTTGGATCAGCGAATCGACATAGGCGTCGAGCTTCGGGTCGGGGTGAACGCTCAGCGCGTACGACGCACCCTCAATCACCTTGTAGACGTCCGTGTCGTCGAACGGATAGCCGGGCGGCTGCTTGTTCTCGAACGGCTCGCCGCGGAGCGCCTTTGCGGCGCGGATGAAGTTGTCGACGCGGCCGCTCAACTCGCACTGCTTGAAGGCAAAGGGGATCGTCTCGACACGATTGGTCTCGATGCGCGGCGCCCAGAACGCATCGTCGAGGTGCACCGCGGTGAACGGTACCGGCTGAACCGGGTAATCGCTCTTGGAGGCGACGGGCGCGGCCGGCGATGCGCCCGATTGCGCGCGGACTGCCAAGGTGACGAGCGCCGTCGCGCCGAATCCGAGGACCAGGCCGACGGTCGCGGCCGTTCTTCTGAGAGGCATAACACCTCGCCGTATCGCGCCGGTGGGCGCGGCACCAGAGGACGATGTTCCCGGAGCCCGCTCATCCGTACGGGACGGTGGAAGGGCTCGTGTCGCAAAGCCCGCCTCGCGGGCGGACAGAGGCGTCCGCAGGGCGCCGATCAGTATAATCGTGAACGTTCACGGTGCACGTCGGACGGGAAATGGGCCTGACCTGCGGCGAAAGGCCCTGTTCTGGTGGGTCCCAATGATTCAGTGGAGACGCGCGGGGCTCGCATGTGCTGTCCTGGCATCGCTCGGCATGGCGGTCCCCAACCGCCAGAAAGACCACGTCGACGCGATCACGTCCGCACTGCGCGCGCGAGATTTCGACGGTGCCGCAGCGCGGAGCCGTTCGGCTTTGCGGGACCACCCGAACGACGCCCAACTATGGACGTTGCAAGGCATTGCGCTCGCGAGCAAGGGCAACAATGATGAGGCGCTGAAGGCTTTCGAGCGAGCGCTGCAACTCGCACCCGCCTACGTCGCGGCGCTCGAGGGCGCCGCTCAACTCTATTACCAGGCTGGAAGTCGGCGAGCCGTGCCGCTCCTCACCCGCTTATTGCGGTTGCGTCCGGCCGATCCGACCAGCCATGCGATGCTGGCGGTGCTGGAATTCCGGGAGGGGAATTGTCGGACTGCCGTCGGGCACTTCGAACAGGCGGGTCCGGTCATCGACTCGCAGCTCGATGCTCTTCATGCCCACGCGACCTGCCTCGTCAGGTTGAAGCAGCTCGACGGAGCAACGCGCGTCTTTCAGCGCGCAGTCGCTCTCAATCCAGACGATCCGCGCGAGCGCCGGCTGCTGGCGGCCATTCAACTGATGGCCGGCAAGCCTAATGACGCGGTTGCGACGCTGACGCCCGTTCTCGAGCGGACTCGCCCGGACGCCGAGACCCTGGGCCTGGCGTCGGCAGCCTACGAGGAGGCGGGCGACACGCCACGCGCGGTTGACGCGCTCCGTCAGGCGATTCTGCTGGACCCGAAGAACATCAATCTGTACCTGGACTTCGCCAACATCGCCTTTGCGCACCAGTCGTTCCAGGCCGGCATCGACGTGATCAACGACGGGATCGGTCTGCAGCCCGGTGCAGCGCCGCTGTACCTGGCGCGCGGCGTTCTGTACGTCCAACTGGCCAATTACGACAAGGCCGAGGCTGATTTCGAAAAGGCGAACGAGCTCGATCCCCGTCAGGCGCTGAGCGCGGCCGCGCAGGGATTGGCCGCGGCGCAGTCGAACGATCTCGATCGCGCGCTGTCGACAATTGGCGCGAAGCTGGCGCGCAAGCCGAACGACGCGTTTCTGCTCTATCTTCAGGCGGACATTCTCGCGCAAAAGGGCCCCGAACCAGGCACACCCGAGTTCCAGAAGGCATTGGCGTCGGCGAAAAAGGCGGTGTCGCTACAGCCAACACTCGCCACCGCCCGCGCGGTGCTGGCGAAGCTGCACTTGCAAGCAGGGCAGTACGAGGACGCGATCGAACAATGCAGGAAGGCACTCGCCAGCGATCCGAAGGACCAGACCGCCTTGTACCGCCTGATACAGGCTCTAAGAAAGTCCGGCAACAAGGCGGAGATTCCTGATCTGCTCAAACGCCTGGCATCGCTTCGCGAGCAGGCGACGCAGGAAGAGAGGGACCGTTACCGCTACAAGCTGGTCGTGGGAGACGCACCGTGACGCGCCGCACGTTTGTGCGATTGTCTCTTTCCTCTGTGATGGCCGCGAGAGTGCACGAGGTTCTCGCGCAGGGCGTCTCGACTCACTCGGCGAAGCCGCTGGCGAGGCCAGCTCCGTCGGGCCGCCCGTTCAACGCCCACTTTGTGGATGTGGCGTCTGAGGCTGGGCTGCGAGCACCCGTCGTATATGGAGGAGTAGACAGCAAGAAGTACATCGTCGAAACGATCGGATGCGGGTGCGCGTTCTTCGACTACGACAACGACGGCTGGATGGACATCTTCCTCTTGAGCGGCACGCGATTGGAAGGACATCCCGACGGCACCACCAACCGGCTCTATAAGAACAATCGTGATGGCACATTCAGCGATGTCACCGCGCGATCAGGGCTGGAGGCCGTCGGGTGGGCGTCCGGAGTCTGCGTGGGCGACTACAACAACGACGGCTTCGAGGACCTTTTCTGCACGGCGTTCGACCAGAACCGGCTCTATCGCAACAATGGCGACGGAACGTTTACGGATGTGACGCGGTCCGCCGGACTGTGGAACCCGCAGCCTCGATGGGGTGCGGGGGCCAGTTTCGTCGACTACGACCGCGACGGGCACTTGGACTTGTTCGTCTCCAACTACATACGTTTCTCCTTCGAACATGCCCCGGTTCCAGGAGAGAACACCAACTGCAACTGGAAAGGGATCCCCGTTGTGTGTGGGCCACGCGGGCTTCCGCCGGGGAGACATTCGCTCTACCGGAACAACGGGGATGGAACGTTCACCGACGTCAGCGAGCACGCGGGCATTTCAGCGGCAACCGCGAGTTACGGAATGACCGTGGTGGCCGCGGACCTCGATGAAGATGGATGGCCGGATATCTACGTCGCGTGCGACTCGACTCCCAGTCTCCTGTTCATGAACAACCACGACGGCACCTTTCGCGAAGAAGGCGTGCTCCGGGGCGTCGCGCTCAGTGACGACGGCGCTGAACAGGCCGGTATGGGAGTGGGCATAGGCGATTACGACTCGGATGGGCACCTCGATCTCCTCAAAACCCACTTTGCCGACGACGCGAACGGTCTGTACCACAACGACGGTACGGGGAACTTCGACGACGTGACACGTGCGACGCGCGTCGCAGTGGAGACCCGCTACGTCGGCTGGGGTGCCGGGATTGTCGATCTCGATAACGACGGTTACCCGGATCTGTTCGTGGTGACCGGCAACGTCTATCCAGAAGTGGAGCGGAAGTTGCCGCAATATGCCAACAAGACGCCGCGTGCCGTGTTCCGTAATCTCGGCGACCGCAACTTCGAGGAGCTGGTCGAGGAGGCGGGGCCAGGCGTTGCGGAGGCACACTGCAGCCGCGGATGTGCCTTTGGCGACTTTGATAATGACGGCGATGTCGACGTGCTGATCGTCAACCTGAACGAGCCTCCATCACTGTTGCGCAATGACCTCACGGGGACACAGAACTGGATCAAAGTGAAGCTCGAAGGCGTGAAGTCGAATCGCAGCGCCATTGGGGCACGAGTCCTCGTCCATTGCGGCCAAAGGATCCAGGCACAGGCGGTCGTGAGTCAGTCGAGCTTCTACTCGTGTAACGACCCACGGCTCCACTTCGGGATGGGCGGCTGCGGTTTTGCCGATGTCGAGGTGTACTGGCCCAATGGTCTGCACGAGACCCTCAAACGTCTTCCCGCCAACCAGCTGATTACGCTGCGAGAAGGCGCGGGCGTGGTGCCAAATCGGGGCTGGACGAAGTAAGCGGCGACCCTGGGCTTACACGCCTAGACCCTATACGCAGAGCTAACCATATCGCTTGACAACGCCAAGTCCTGGCGCTATTTTCGCCCACGCTTGGCGCCGTGAACGTTCACGGTCGCCCCGGCTACGTATGGCGGCTGGCCTGAACGTCTACGCAGTCCCAGCTCCGATACGCGTATTCGTCGACGTCTGCTCAAGTGCTTGCACGGGGAGGAGACATGGGAGCCCGACGGATTGCTGGCTGCAGCTGCTGCTCACTCATCGCCGTCCTGTTCATGTGCGGGGTCAGCTACGCTCAGTACACCGGCGACATTCAGGGAATTGTCGAAGATCCGAGCGGCGGCGGGATAGCGAACGCGAAGGTTGAACTGGTCAACGTCACGACGCAGGTATCGGCGACCACCACGTCGGATGGGTCAGGCAATTACCGCTTTCTGAGCCTCGCTCCCGGATCGTACAAAATCACCGCCGAGGCCGACGGCTTCAAGAAGGCCGAGGCCACCGTCACACTTCAGACCAATCAGACCCTGAACGTCCCCATTGCCCTGGAGGTCGGCACCCTGGCAGAGACGGTGACGGTCAGCGGACAGGCTCCGCTCGTCAACACGGCCGAGACGCGGAACCAGATGACGCTGGAGACCGAGGCGCTTTCGTCCTTGCCAATTCCCGGGCGGAACTACATCGCTCTCGTCGTTCAGGCGCCTGGTGTGTCAGGTCTGGGCACGATGGGCGGCGGACAGCCGGGCATGTCGGGCACGCCGGGATCCGGAGTGGACAACTTTTCGACGGAAACGGCTGTCGACGCGAGCGCGAATGGACAGGGCACGGTGGGCAACAAGTTCATCGTCGACGGTCTCAACGTCAACAGTGCCATTCGGCAAGGTGTGTTGACTCTCACGCCAAACCCCGACGCGATTCAGGAGACGAGCATCGAGGTCAACACCTTTTCGTCGGCATACGGCGGCGGTAGCGGAGTCCAGATGGTGAGCACCACGAAGTCGGGGTCGGACGAGTTCCATGGTCTGATCAGCAACTACTACAACAACGAGAAGATGTACGCGAAGACCGTCTTCATGGGCGAAGACGACGAGTACAACCCGTTCAGCACGAACAATTTCTCGGCGACGATTGGCGGGCCGATTGTCCGGAAGCAGCGGCTGTTCTTCTTCTTCGCGGTCGAACCGCTGCGTTCGTCCGCGTCGACCGGAAACCAGACGATCTTCTTCCCGGACGCCGAATTTGCGGCATGGGCGCGACAGAACTACCCGAACACCTTCGGTACCGAAATCCTGAACACGTACGTGCCCACCGGCGTGACGGCAACCACGGTATCCCAGCGGGCGAGCGACATCTTTCCGTCGACGTGCGGAACCGCCGCGACAAACAATCTGCCCTGTTCGCTGCCGATGATTAACTCGGGGATCTTCAACTCGAGCAACTTCCGCGACGGCGAACAGTATTTCATCCGCGCCGACAAGCATTTCAAGAACGACCGGATCTATGGCAGCTTTTTCCGGACGCTGCTCCGGTACGGTGGTCCAAACGTCATCCCACAGTTCTCGACGACGAACCACAACACCCAGTACGCCTTTCAGCTGAACTACACGCGCGTGTTCTCACCGAACACCTTGAACGAGGCGATCTTCGCGCAGAACCGGATCGAGGGGGTCATCGGCGAGACGGGCGATTTCACGATCCCCAATATCACCGTGACTGGACAGTCTGTGGGGTATGGCGTGGGGTTCTCTCAGGGGCAATTCATCCAACACAACTACCAGTGGCGCGACGTGCTGACACACGTGCGTGGCGCACACGTCCTGAAGGTGGGCGTCGAAGGCTGGTTCGGCGACGATGTCGAGCCGTTTCAGGGCCCGTGGTCGCACCCTGCGTTCAGTTTCGACAATCTCCTGAAACTCGCTCAAGACGCCCCGCACACGCAGGGAGGCGTGATGTACGACCCGATCACCGGCCAGCAGAAGCTCTGGGAGTGGGACGCGGCCTCGAGAACGTGGGGCGCGTTCGTCCAGGACACCTGGAAGGCCCGCCGCAATCTGACGTTGACGCTCGGGCTGAGGTTCGACGATCAGGGCAACCCGTGGTCGCGGGCGGATACGACGGTATTCGGCAACTTCTACCTGGGAGAGGGCAGCACCTTCGAGGAACGTGTCGCGAACGGCCGAACCCAGGCGACCGAGAAAGCGCTCCGTCGCTCGCCCAAGGTGTGGAATCCGCGCGGCGGCGTGGCGTGGGATGTCACTGGAGATGGTAACTGGGTCGTGCGGGGCGGGGCGGGCATCTACTCGAACTGGTTGACGCCCGCAAACGTCCAGGAGGAGTTCCGTGGCAACCCGCCGGGTTTGATCCTTCCAACCTTCTTCGAAGGGACCTCCACGCCGCCGATCTTCGTGCAGGGGACGACTGACACGCCGCCGTTTGGATTCCAATTCCCGCCGCTGGGAGGATCGCCGCTCTGTCCCACTGCACCGTGTCTCGACGAAAAGGGAGGCATCCGGGGCGCGCAGTTTGCAATCGGGGGCATCAACCCGGAACTGAAGTCTCCGACGGCCTACATCTTCAGCGCGGCGGTAGAACGCCAACTTGGCCGCTACCTGGCGGGCAGCATCATTTACAGCGGCTCTCACACCGAGAATCTCGTGGGCAACGGCAACCAGGCCGGTGTGGTCAGCTACGGCGTCGATATCAATGCCAGGCCGGGCGACCTGTTGACCAAGCCGCCGGGCTCCCCCCCAACGCGCCTCAATCCCAGCTTCGGCCCTATTGGTTACGCGGATAACGATCGCGTGGGGAACTACAACGGCGTGACGTTCGATCTGAGAGGGCGTGGGAAGGGACTCTTCTTCGACGTCTCCTACACGCGCTCGAGCGCCAAAGACGACGCGGACAATTACCCCACGGCGATAAACCCGCACCAGTTCTACGGCCCGTCTCCGTGGGACGTGCCCCATCGTTTGTCTGTCACGTTCAGCTACACGTTTCCTGCGTACACGAACGGCGGCGCGTTCTTGAACCAGTTGGCCAGCGGATGGGGCGTCAGTACAATCGGCATCTACCAGTCAGGCTATCCACTGACGGTGTTTACCGACGCGCCGTTCACGGCCGGCGGTGACTATAACGCCGATGGCGACAACTACGATTTTCCAGACGTCACAAGCTACGACATGCGACGGTCGTTCGAAGACTATCTGACGAACGGGGTATTCACGGCTGGACAGTTCACTGCGCCGACGCCCGGAACGAACGGGAACCAAGACCCGGGGCAGTTCCGTCAGCCGAATTTCGCCCAGACCGATGTGGCGTTTTACAAGAGAACACACCTGGTGGACCGCCTCAATCTCGAACTGCGGCTGGAGCTGTACAATTTGTTCAACAACAAGAATCTGTACCTGGAGAACAATCTGGCATCGCCAGGCTTTGGCAAGGCCATCAGCCAGCAGCTGCCACGCTGGTGGCAGGTGGGCGCAAAGCTGACGTTCTGAGAGAGTGTCCTGACCGCATGATTCGCGGGGGTAAGCAGGGCCTAGGGCGGCGCTGCGAACGTCGCAAGCGGCGCATCTTCTGAACTACTCCTTTTTCCTGCACGAGCTGCTCGATCGCGTCGAGCTCCATCGGGAGAAAATCGGTGAAGTTCTCCACCCCGGTGTCGGTCACCACCACGGTGTCCTCGTAGCGCAGATAAAGGTTCTCTTCCGGCACCCGGAGTTGAGGATCGACCGAAAAGACGTGCCCTGGCTTCAAGCTCTCTCGATAGCCGCCGACATCGTGCACAGCCATCCCGACGGTATGCGAGAAGACACCGCCGCCCGTCTCGACGAGCCGCCGCGCGGCCTGTTCGTAAATGGGCTTCGAGAATTTCGTCCGCGCAAAGACCGGTTCCATCGCCTGTTTCGCCTCGTCCTGGATCGACGCCGGCGTAACGCCCGGGCGAATGCGTGACAGAACGGCTTTGTGGTACTCGAGGACGAATTGCAGCAGCTCGCGCTGCCAGGCACTGAACTTGCCGTCCACGGGCCAGACCCGCCCGACGTCACTGACGTAATAGCGGTAATCAGGAGCGTAGTCCATCAACACGAGATCGCCGTTCTTGAGGACAGCCGTGTTGCGGTAATAGTGCATGTTGCTGATGTTCTCGGTGCCGGAGGCGGTGATGGAGCGGTAAGCCTCGAGGCGCGCGCCGTTCACGAGGAACACGAAGCGCGCCGCCGCCTCGAGCTGATACTCGGCGACGCCCGGCTCCGTGCTCCGCATCGCCTCCATCAGCCCGAAGCCTGCAAGCTGCGATGCGCGCCGGATGAGTGCCACTTCGCGTCGGCTCTTCACCGTGCGCATGGCGTCGAGAATAGGTGTGAGATCGCGAATCTCGACGCGTGGCTGCCGGACGCGCAGCAGCTCGACGAACCGTGCTTGCCGAGTCGTCTCGCCGTCCCATGGATCGAGCGCGCGCGCGGTCGCGGCGGCGACCAGCTCTCCCCGACTCTGTCCGGCCCCTTCGGCCGGGCTGAACTCCGCGTAGACGGCGGGTCGTGTCCGCCCCTCGGGCGTCAATCGGCCAATCGGCCAGTCGGGCTCGGTCAATTTCTCGAGACCTTCGACCGCGTCGACGCCGGTGAGCCGTTTCACCTGTTCGGCGTCGTCTGCGGTCAGTACCTTGCCTTCGGCTCGCTCCAGCGCTTCGTTTCGCCGGGGAAGGTAGAGGATGACGCGCCGTGTGCGGCCGTCGAGCAGCAGATATGCGCCGGGCGTCTCGACGCCGGACAGGTAGTAGAAGGTGTTGTACTGCCGCGGAAAGATGTAGCCGTCGGTCACGGACATCCCCTGAACGACGGCGACTGCGTTGGTGCCCATCCGATCGAACAGGAGCTGCCACCGCACCTTGAATTCCTCTGGCGGAAAGTCACTCTGATAGTGCTGCGCTGGGGCCGGGCTTGCCAGCGCGAGTGACAGGAGAAACGATACCGTGCCGAGCTTGCTTATACGGTGAAGCACAGCGATCTCACCACTCGATGACGAGAAGAGACACCGCCTGGCGCGGCAGCGCGAAGCGAACCGTGGCGCGCGACTCCGCGACCTCGATCGTCGTCGGCCCTTGAATGGCCGCGAGCTGGCCCGCCCTCTCGAGCTGCGCATACTGTTCGGGCGTCGGCTTCGGCGGCGAGCCCAGGCGCTGCCACATCGAGTAGGCGTTACTGTGCTCGGCGTCGATGCGGAAGTGCTGGAGCCTCGCACGTCCCTCCTTCATCGCCAGGCGGTCGATCGCGAGTTCGACCTCCGCTGCTGGTCCCCCTACATCGTCGTCGTGGTAATGCCAGGCCAGGATCGTCAGCCGCTTGTCGTCGCGACTTGCGAGTGCAGAGACATCGGGCCGTCCCCGCACGCCGTCCTTGATCATGTCGTCGAGCGGCACGGCGCCGTCGCTCGTGACAGCGACCCGCTGAGCGCCCATCCGGCTGAACATGCGAAACACGTTCATCACCGGCTGGTCGATACCATTCGTCGCCAGCACTCGGAATCCCGCGAAATAGGGTTGGTCCTCGAACTCGAACGCCCAGGTGAGGGCTCCTTCCAGGTTCACGCCGTGCCGCTCGGCCAGGTCGTGCTTGCGCGCGAAGCTGGCCGCCGTATAGCTGGAATACATCGTCGTGTTGCGATAACCGAGCTGCGGGCCCTGGCAGGCCGCGCAGCCGTCTGGGTCGGACTCGCCAATCACGATCGGCTTGCCCTTCAGCTCAGGATAGGACGCGACGATACGGAAGCCCTCGTCGATGGTGGCGAGCTGATTGGCAATCCCCATCCGCACGTGGCCATCCAGAAAGGTCGGCCGTCCCTTGGCGTGGAACGCGACGAAGTCGAGCGGCGTGCCGACCCGGCCAGTGGCGTAATTGGTGCCGCGAAGCGCGTGCTCGAAGAAGTCGCGTGTGAACTGGCCACCGTGGCCGGCCGTATCGGGACCGCCTACTCGCGCACTCGGGAGGGCGCGGCGCACCCCATCGATCGCGTAATCGTGGAGCTTGCGGAACTCCTCGGGGGTCCCGCGCCAGTAGCCGATATTGGGCTCGTTCCAGACCTCCCAGTACCACTGCTCCACTTCCGCGCGGCCGTACTTCTCCACGCAGTGTTTGGCCCAGGCGTACGCCAGGTCGCCCCACCTCTTGTAGTCGTCGGGGGGATAGGCCCACCCGCGATAGATCTCGTCGTATTTCGCGGCAGGTGTCCATGTGTGCTGGTAAGGCTCGGGCTTGATAGACAGGTCCTTCGGCATGAACCCGATCTCGACATACGGCTTCACGCCGCGTTGAAGATACGTGTCGAAGATTCGGTCGACGATTGTCCAGTCGAAAATGGGATTGCCCTGCGCGTCCTCGCGATAGGCGTTGGTCGAGCCCCACTTGAGCGCGGGCGTGCCGTCGCCCGACGTGAGCAGGTTGTGCGCGCGGTAGAAGACCTTCTGAGGCGCCAGCCGGCCGAGCTCGGCGATCAGCTTCTGCCCGTCCTTCATGTAGGCGTAGTTCGGCTCGTCGGCGCCGAAAAAGCGCCACACGGGCTTCAGCAGGCTCTCCGACTTGCCGGCATCGACGCGGATGACCACGGGGAAGGCAGCCGCCGGGGTCGACGGCGCCTGGGTCTCGCGCGCCCCGGCGAGGCCGACCAACGCGAGGACGCCGAACGCAACAGCGGGAACGGGAGACCGGCTCAGCACAACCGGGCGCTTCAACGGGACGGTCCCCCGGCGGTCGGAGTCATGTCGTCGCGATGTGCGCCACGCTGTACGACCGGGCGGGGAGCTTGAAGGTCATGCGCGAGCCCACCGCCGGCGGATCGAGCGGCCTGGGCACGACCTGCTTCGGCTGCTCAAATGTGTTGAATGCCTTCAGATCCGGCCCGGTCAGCGTCTCGCAGGCCAGCACGCGCGTCGGCGTCGGATCGCGCCACTCGAGGACCAGCTCCCGCTCGGCCTCGAGATCGCGATTGAGCATCAGCACCGCAACCTGCCCGTTCTGCGGATCGATGGTTGCAGCGATGTCGACAAACGGCACCTGATCGTCCCGGGCGAAATCGGCCCGCAAGCCCTCTGCGACGATTGGATACGTCTCTGACTGCACCTGCAGATCGAGAACCCTCCCGCGCGCGTATTTGAGGGCCCACGCGTAGGGGTACAGAATGCTCTGGCGCAGGACCGACGTCTTGTTCGTCATCAACGGGGCGATGACGTTGAGGATCTGCGCGAGGCAGCCGAGGCGGACGCGGTCGGACGTGCGTAGCAGCGAATTGACGAAGCCGCCAACGAGCAGTGCGTCCTCGAGGTTGTAGACTTCCTCGAGGAGCTTCGGTGCGAACGCCCGCTGCCCATTGACGTCGTTTCCTTCGCGCGCACGATACCAGACGTTCCACTCGTCGAACGACAGCCACAGCCGCTTGGGCGATTTTTGCAGGCCCTGCACGTAGTCGCAGACCGCCGCAATCTCGTGAATCTGAAGCTCCATGTCCAGATTCATCGCAAGGAATCGCGCGCTGCTGTTGCCGCTGAGCTCCTTCGTGTTGCCGTAGTAGCAGTGGAGGGAAATCGCGTCCACCTGGTCATAACACTCTTCGAGCACTTCGCGATCCCAGACCAGGTAGGTGGGCATGATCCGGTTGCTGGAGCCGCAGGCAATCAATTTCAGCTCACGATCGATGACCCGCATCTGCTGGGCCGTGTCGCGCGCTTTCCGGCCGTATTCGCGGGCGGGCATGTGGCCTATCTGCCACGGACCATCCATCTCGTTGCCCAGGCACCAGTAGCGCACGTTGTGCGGCTGTTCGTACCCGTGGGCCCGCCGCAGATCGCTCCACTTGGTGCCCTTGTCCACGTTGCAGTATTCGACGTAGGCGACCGCCATCTCCGCGGTGCCGGTACCGTAGTTCATGCCCAGCAACGGCTCAGTGCCCACGAGCTTGCACCAGTCGATGAAATCGTTGGTCCCGAACTGGTTCGTCTCGAGCGAATTCCACGCGCGCTCCAGCACGGTCGGCCGCTGCTTCTTCGGTCCGACGCCGTCGAGCCAGTTGTAGCCGGACACGAAATTCCCGCCCGGATACCGCATGATCGGGACGCCGAGCTCTTTGATTTGGGCGATCACGTCCGTGCGGAACCCGTTCTTGTCCGCCAGCGGCGAGTCGGGCTCATACACCCCCGTGTAGATGGCCCTGCCCAGATGTTCCAGGAACGCGCCGAGCACGCGGCGGTCCAAGTCCGCGACATAGCGCGCGCGATTGACGACCGCCCGCGCGGGACCGCCGCTGGTCTGCGCGTATCCAATCGCGCTCAACCACGACCCGGCCGCCAGCGCGGCGCCCGAACTGCCAAGATCTGCCAGGAATCGGCGACGACTCAATGGGAGGCTCATGCCGTCATCCTATAAAGAGGGATCGGGAGCGCCGCCTTCGTTGCGAGCGCTCGAAAGCGGCGGTACCATATCACGGCAAACAAGCCATCACGGCGGCGATCAACCAATCATGAATGACCTGTGGCCCTCCGCGCGTGCGCGGCTGGATATCTTCCTGGTGAGCCTGCTGATTCTTTTCCTGGAGCTGGCCTGCATCCGGTGGTTCCCCGCGCACGTGCTGTTCCTGACATTTTTCACGAACACCGTCCTGCTCGCGTGCTTTCTGGGCATGTCGGTGGGCTGCCTCGCAGCAGGATCCCGTCGCAACTACCTGCTCTGGACGCCAGGACTCCTCGCGCTCGCGCTTGGCGCGGCGCACCTGGTCGACTTCCAGCGTCGGCAGGGCGGCAGCATCGTCGATGTGGGGAACCAGGCGTCGCCCCAGCTGGTGTTCTTCGGCACTGAGTACCAGGTCGGGAATGTCTCCAGCTTCGTGATCCCGATCGAGGTGGTCTGCGGCTTCTTTTTCCTGGTGATTGCGCTGGCGTTCGTTGGACCGGGCCAGCAGCTCGGTCGGGCGCTGGACCGCGTGCGGAACCGGGTCGAGGCCTACACGCTGAATATTCTCGGGAGCATCGTGGGCATTGCGCTGTTCGCGTTGTGTGCCTGGTACGAGCTCTCGCCGATCTGGTGGTTCCTCATCGTGCTCGTCGGGCTCGCGTACTTCCTGATGCCGGATGCGCCGGTTCGCGCGATGGCGCTCGGCCTCGGTCCGGCACTCGTCCTCGTGTTGGCCGGATCCGGCAGCGCGCCGTGGGCGGCACCGGCAGGCCATGTGTCCGCCGAGCAGTTCTGGTCCCCGTACTACCGCATCGACTACGAGACCGACCCGAAGGTCATTACGGTCAATCTCATCGGTCACCAGCAGATGGTCTCGCGGCGGGAAGTGTTCCCCGCCTACGCGTTGCCGCACCTGCTGAACCGGGATGCGGGGCGGCCTCGGTTCAGACAGGTGCTGATTATCGGCGCCGGCTCGGGGAACGACGTCAGCCGTGCGCTCGAATGGGGCGCGCAACGGGTGGACGCCGTCGAAATCGATCCGGTGATCTATCGGCTGGGCAAGCAGCACCACCCGGACCGGCCGTACGACAATCGGCGCGTCGCCGTGCACCTCGACGATGGGCGGAACTTTCTCCGGTCGACCCGAAAAAAGTACGACCTGATCGTGTACGCGCTCGTCGATTCGCTGGTCCTGCACAGTGGCTACAGCAATATCCGTCTCGAGAGCTATCTGTTCACGACCCAGGCGTTCGAGGACGTCAAGGAGCGGTTGAACCCGGGCGGCGTCTTCGTCATGTACAACTACTTCCGGCAGGGATGGATGGTGGCGCGCCTCCGCCAGTCGCTCGAGGAGACGTTCGGGCCCCACAACTCACTCGTGCTCAACCTGCCGGCCAGGCCAAAGGTCACGCCCGATCAAGTCCTGTTCGGCGAGTTCACCGTGCTCTTCGCCGGCGCCACCGATCCGCTCCACAAGGCCTTCGACCGACACGAGGAGTACTGGTTGCGGGCCGGCGTGGCGCCCGACACACACAAGCCGAACGGATTCGAGATGCCGACCGGGGCCGAGCGATCGGCGTGGCGCGCGCTGCCCGAGCAGACGCGCGCGGCCAGCCGCTGGATGCGGTTCTACCCGACGCGCGTGGACTCGCCGAAAGGGGGCCTGCGACTCGCCACCGACGATTGGCCGTTCCTCTATCTGCGCGAGCCAATGATCCCGTCCTTGAGCCTGCGCGGGATGGGCATCATGGGACTGCTGGCGGTGTTGCTGATCGCGCCGTTTCTCTTCCGGCGCGGCGCCGCCGACGCTGAGCCCGTGCGCGGCGCGGCAGGCGGTCCGGGCTTTGCGATGCAGATGTTCTTCCTGGGCGCCGGGTTCATGCTGATCGAGACGAAAGCCGTCGTGCACATGGCGCTGCTGTTCGGGAGCACCTGGGTCGTCAACTCGGTGGTGTTCGTCGCCGTGCTGCTGATGATTCTGGTGGCGAACCTCTTCGTGCTGGCAGTCGGACCCCAACGCGTCGGACCCTGGTACGGAGCCTTGCTCGTCAGCCTTGTGGCGAACGCCCTCGTACCCATGGACTATTTTCTCGGCATGGACCGGACCGCGCAGATCATCGGCTCGTGCGCTCTGGCCTTCTCGCCGGTTCTGTTCGCCGGCGTCGTCTTCGCCGTCTCGTTCAGCCGCGCAGCGAATCCAGATCGTGCGTTCGGGGCCAATATCGCTGGCGCCATGTTCGGGGGCCTGGCCGAGTACAGCTCCATGCTGCTGGGTTTTCAGTACCCTCTTGCTCGTGGCCGTCGCGTTCTATGCGCTCTCCGCCGTAGGACGCTGGCGGTATGCGGGACGGCTCGGGACGGAAGAGCGGCTGGCGGCAGTCGCGACGCCATCGAAATGAGGCAAGGGCACTCATTGCGTATTCCCTGTCGGGCGGAGAGCCATCGGCGCTACAATTCTTGCTTCGGGCATCAGTGAGCCCCGCTGCGGACGCTCGACTCATCCGGGTGGAGGCGCTTATGCGGATCGAGCACTTCTCGTTCGGTCGAATTAGAATCGATGGCATCACCTACGAGCACGATGTAGTCATCGACGACGGGAAAATCCGGCGACGGAAGAAGAAGCCTTCCAGGAAATTCCGTACGGCCTCGGGACATACGCCCCTCTCGGCCGAGGAAAAGATTCCGTGGAAGTGCCGCCGGCTCGTTGTCGGCACCGGGTCGTACGGCAACCTCCCAGTTCTGGACGACGTGAAAGGCGAGGCAGCGCGGCTCAACGTCGAGCTCGTGATTTTGCCGACTGCCGAGGCCATCGGTACGCTGAAAAAACAATCGAAGGATACCAACGCGATCCTGCACGTCACCTGCTGACGCGTTCCTTTGAGCGTCGCAACAGCCCTGGCCGCTGGCGGTTCGGCACCCACCGGCGGAGTCTTCCATCCAGTGCAGTCTCGACTGAGCGCGGGGGGTAAGGCCATGCCAGACACGATTCGCCAGGTCGACTATTTTTACGTACTGGTACCCCACAAACCGGGCGAAGCAGCGAGGGCCCTACGGGCGCTGAAGGATGCAGGCGTGAACCTCGTCGCGTTCTCGGGCTTCCCGGAGGGGCGCCGCGGACAGCTCGATTTCATCCCCGCCGATGTCGCGGAGTTCAAGACCGTGGCCAAGGCCAACAAGTGGAAGCTCGTCGGGCCGAAGCGAGCGTTCCTGATTCAGGGTGACGATCATGTGGGCGCGATCGCGGACATCGTTGGCGTGTTGGCAGATGCGAAGATCAACATCATCGCTATTGATGCCGTGTGCGCTGACGGTTGCTTCGGCGCGCTCTGTTGGGTGGCTCCGCGCGACGTCAAGAAGGCCGCGCAAGCCCTGATGGCAGAGTAAGACCGGTTGGGAAAGGAGGCCTCATGGCCATTCCTGTTGCGATCAGCGCCTACCTCGGGCGGAATCACGTGCACTACACGGTGATCGAGCATCCCGTCGCATACAAGGCGCAGGAGGAAGCCGTGCTCAGTCACGTTCCTGGCAGCGAGTGGGCCAAGGCGGTTGTCTGCATGGCAGACGACGTGCCGATTCTCGCAGTCCTGTCAGCGAACTCCACCGTCGACTTGGCGCGGCTGCAGCGATTCGTGGGCGCAAAGTCGTTCAGGCTCGCAACTGAAGCCGAAATTGCTCGGCTTTATCAGGATTGTGAGTTGGGCGCCATGCCCCCATTTGGGCCGTTGTACGGGCAGCGGGTGCTCGTCGAGAAGACGCTGACAACGGATCCCGAGATAGTGTTCAACGCCGGCTCGCACCGTGAAGCCATCCGCATGGATTACGCCGATTTCGAGGCTCTGGTAAAACCGACCGTTGCCGACTTCGGCATCCCATCGAGTGCTCAAGTGTAAGCCGAGCAGAGTTTCGACCCGGTGTGCGACATCGCGGATAGCAGGGCGCTATTCCGGAGGTGCGACCGCCGGAATCTGGTCGTGGCCTGGGCTAGGCTACGATTGTCGGCTTCACAGGAGAGCAGAAGACCAGGAGACTGCTCGACGGACAGAGCCCGTCGGGTGCCGGCACGGCCATCGTCCTTCCGCGAGAAGGAGGTCCGCATCCGAGTTCGAGGACGTTTATGCGTGCGCGCATTGTTCGTCGCAATGTTGATGCTCGCCGCGGGGGTGTTCACCGCCCACGTTTCCGCGCAGGCGAGCGATCCCGTTATCGGGACCGGACGCTCAACGTCGCGAAGTCCACATTCAGTCCCGGTCCAGGAGCCACGAGCGGAACGGTGACGCTCGAGGCGGCCGGCCAGGGCATCCACGTGGTGGCCGACATCGTCGACGCAAAAGGTTTCGCGCAGCACACCGAGTACACGGGCAATTGCGACGGCAAGGATAATCCGATCACCGGGGTTGCCGGTGTCGACATGGTCTCCTTGAAGCGCATCGATGCCACGTCCACGCGGAGCATCGACAAGAAGGCCGGCAAGGTCGTCCAGACGTGGGACAGGAAAGTCTCCGCCGATGGGAAGACGTTGACAGTGACCCAGAACGGGACGGACGCCGAAGGGCAAACCGTCAAGAACGTGCTGGCCTTCGCGAGGAAGTAGACGAGTGAGCATGAGGCGGGCAGGGGCCGGGGAGAGCCGACCCCTGGTCCCTCATTGCCGACCGCGCCCCCGTTCGTCCGCATCAGAATCGGCAACGGGGACAAGGATCAGGGACGCTCAATCCTGAGGGCCCGCCACCGAAGTGACGCGGATCTCGACGCGCAGGCTGCCCCCGGTAGGCACATCGAGCTGGCGGGGCCACTGATCAGACCTGGCAAGCACGTAACCCGAGGGCAGTGTCACCTCCGCGTGCACGCGCATGACGCCGGATCGAACGTCACAACGAAACGACCCGTCCCGCGCGGTCACGCCGTCGCCGCGCCAGTGTCCTTCGATGTCAGCGACGGAGATGCGCAGCGACGCCACGAGTGCGCCGCGGTCATCAATGGCCACGAACACGATGGTGGCCCCGGCGAGGGGCGTCGGACCTGTGGAGACAACAAGAAAGCAGGCAGGCAGCGTGAGCAGCGCGACGATCGGGATGACGACCCGCCACGATGCGGACAACGCGTAAGGCGCTCTCCCCATGCCCCTTACTGTGCGCCTCTCAGGGCGCCAGCGCAATTACTGGTGCAATCGGTCTCAATAGGCTTTGGCAATCGAGGACGCTCGTCGCGGTGCGTCGCGAGCGCCTCGGGCGATGGCTTCTGATTTGCGATAATTTCGAACCGTCGCTGCGCAAACAGCGTCATCCGCGACGCTTCAGAACGCCGGCGATTTGCGCCCCGGCCAGCGTGGAAGGGACGATCGATGGTCCAAGCAAACGGCCACCTCGGCGAGCTCCGGCTGCTTCTGGAGGAACTCTGCTGCGACTTGTGCCGCTTCGAGCATGTGATCAGGGATGGGCTTGGCCCCGAGACCGTCCGCATCGATCGCGAATTCTGGCTCGGAGCACCTGGAGCGTTCGCCGACATCCGCGTCGCGCCAGCCGGTCAACTGCCGTATTTCGTGGAGGTGAAGTTCGGCTACACCGGCGAGATGTTGGTGCGCCACCTCGCTCGCAAGTACCAATCACGAGCGGGCGGCGCGGCGGCATCGAAGGTTGTTCTGGTCATCGACCGAACGGGCCGTGCAAACTGGGAGCCGCTGGAACGGGAGCTGCGGGCGTGTCTGCACGTCGGGCTCGAGCTGGAGGTGTGGGACGAAGACCGGCTGCTCTCGCTGCTCGCGGAACGTTTCGGCGTCGTTATTCCGGGGATCACTCCGGACGCCTTATTGGACGTGCGACAGGCCATTGATCGCGCGAAAGGCTTCCATGCGTTTGGCGCACGCTCCCTCGCCGAGTACGAGCACGACCCGCTCAAGGCCGAGTTGCTGTGGCATTTTGGGTTCTGGCGCCTCAAACATCTTCGCAGCGCCGGCCGACAGACGCCGCGCGACATCTTACCCCCCGCATCGTACCGAGGTGTTGCCGTCCTGCTCGCGGATCTGTGTTCGTTTTCCAGCTACGTCCGCGACACCGCCGACCACGACATCGTTCGCGAGAGCCTAACGTCGTTCTATTCGAAAGCGCGGTACCAGATCATCAACAGCGGGGGCATGCTCTATCAGTTCGCCGGCGACGAAGTGATTGGATTGTTCGGCATCCCCGATCAGCCCGATGGGTTCGCCGAAGCGATGCTCGACACGGCGTGCGCGCTCTGCAGAATAGGCGAATCCGTCTCTCAGCATTGGCAGCGGCGCATCGACCGCGCCCAGGATGCATCGGGCGTGCATGTCGGAGTCGCCCTCGGCGATCTCCAGATCGTCTCGTTGCGCCCGTTCAGCAGGATGCATATCGGTGCGATTGGCGATTGCATCAACGTGGCCGCGCGGCTTCTGGCGCTTGCTGGACCGAGCGAGGTGGTGCTGAGCAATGCATTCCACCAGGCGCTCGGGCACCAGAGCCAGAGTCGCTGCCATGAGATCGAGCCTGTTGAAGCCCGCAACGTGGGGCGCATCAGGTCCTGGAAGCTGCTCGCACCGACGCAGTCGGCGAGAGGGTGAGCAGTCACGCCAACATCGGCACTACTTCTCGTCAGCGGACTGGCCGGTTTGGCGGGCAGCGTCGCAAGGCGCCGGCGTCGCCAGGCGCTTTGACGATGATCCGGTTGGACTGAAACCTCGTGTCCCGAGACTAGTGGCCTGTAACAGCTGAATCGGTAGTTATTCGATGCGCTGGATTGCTGTAGGTCCAGCGGATCGGTTTCGGGTCGTCGTTGTAGCGCGTGATGTATCGGCGAATCTTGCGCGCGAGATCGGGGAGCGACGTAAAGATCCCGCGCGCGAGCAGGTCGCGTTCGATCTTGGCGAACCAGAGTTCGACTTGATTCAGCCAGGAGGAGTAGGTCGGCGTGAAGTGCAAATGCACGCGCGGATGCGCGTCGAGGAACGCGTCCACGCCTTTGGTTTTGTGCGCAGCGAGGTTGTCGACAATCACATGAATCTCACGCCGGCGCGGTTGCGACGCCACCAGGTCGCCCAAGAAGTCCACGAACGCGGCACTGGTGTGCCGTGGCACGGTCTGGCCGACGATCTCACCGGTGCTCGTATTGAGGGCCGCATACAGCGAGAGGGTGCCATGCCGGTAGTATTCAAACCCGTGACGTTCCGCACGGCCCGGCGACAGCGGCAATACCGGATCCAAGCGGTCCAGGGCTTGGATCGCCGTCTTTTCATCCGCGGCAAAGACCACGGCGTGCTGGGGCGGATTCAAGTAGAGGCCGATCACATCTGCCGCCTTCTGCTCGAACTGCGGATCGTCCGACAGCATGTAGCGCTCCAATCGATGCGGCTGATAGCCGGCGCGGCGCCAGACGCGTGCGACCAGCATGTGACTGATACCCAGGACCTTGCCCAACTTGCGCGTACTCCAGTGCGTGCTGCCATCGGGCGGCTTCTGACGCGTCTGGGCCAAGACCCGTGCCTCCAGCGCTGGGGTCCGCACCGTCGCGGGCTGTCCGCGATACTTCGCGCGCAGGCCGGCCACGCCCTCGGTTTCGAACCGCTCTCGCCATCGGGTGATGTACGCCGGATAGCAGCCCACGGCCTTACCGATCGTCGTGAACGACTCGCCGTCCGCCAGCATCAGGATGACCTGCGCGCGCCGCGCGTCTTCCGCCCGAATTCTCCGGCTACGCGTCCGCCGTTGCAATTCCGTCCGTTCATCGGCCGTCACAATCAGCGCCATATGGCGCTGCAGTATACCACTATCGATTCAGTGGTTACAGGCCACTAGCCGCTCATAATGTAGCGCTCGAGCGACCGGATCGTGAACTGCTGCTCGTCGACGACGGCACGGACGACATCGCCGATCGAGATGATCCCGGCGAGCTGCTCGTTCTCGACGACGGGCAGATGGCGTATGCGCTTCTCGGTCATGAGCGCCATGCATTGATCGGCGGTCCAACTCGGTTCCACGCAGATCACGTTCGTCGTCATGATCTCGCTGACGGCCGTCGTTTTCGACGTCTTGCCGAGGAGGATCACCTTTCGAGCGTAATCACGCTCGGAAAAGATGCCCTCGACCTTCTGATCGGACAGCACGACGACGGCGCCGATGTTCTTCTCGGCCATCAGGCGGAGGGCCTCGTAGATCGTGGACTCGGGTTTCACCGCGTAGAGGCCGGTCTTGCCGGCGAGCATCTGCCGCACGGTTGTCATCATGATCGGGCTCCTTGAACACGATCGCACGGGCGAGGCCGCGCGTCCTTCGACTGCAACCCCGAACACAAGCGCAATGGAATTTTAACGGATCGCTGAGCCCGGCGGCGCGCTGATTGGTTTAGCGCTCACAGCTCGAGCCAGCTCTCACAGCGAAAGATACTGATGAGCTCGCGTGATGGGCGATGGAGCTCGCAGAGCGGACCAAACGCGGAGCACGCGGAGCCCGCGAAGTGGTCTTGGTACTTTGCGATCTTGGCGACCTCTGCGTTGAGATCGGTCCTGCGTGCTCGGCCTGCTCTGCGTGCTCGGCTCCCTGCGAAGTGCACCAGGTTCCTGCATCATCAAGTCTAGCGAGCGTCGGAGGCGCGCTCCGTCTCTTCGGCCCTGCTCGTGGCCAAAGCGCGCGACCGCGACCAGTACCAGTAGAACGGCAATCCTGCCGCGATGAGCCCCAGGCCGGTAAACGCCTGCACGGGACTCGTCATCAACGTGTTGGCGAGCAGGCATCCGACCACGACAAGGAACACGACTGGCGTGATCGGGTATCCCCACGCGCGATACGGCCGCTCCACGCCGGGCAACCGGCGCCGGAAGATGAAAAGGGCGCTGGTGATGAGCGCCGAGAAGAGCAGAATCGAGAACATCGCGTAGTCCGTCAGCGCATCGAACGAACCCGAGAGCACGAGCACGCTCGACCAGGTGGACTGTGCGACGAGAGCTCGAATAGGCACGCGCGTGCGGGCCGAGACGACGCCGAGACTCGGGAAGAAGAGGCGGTCGGTGGCCATCGCGTAGGGCACACGCGCGCAGACGAGCGAGGCGACCTGCAGAGCGCTGAAGATCGACATCACCAGCGCGGCGGCCATCACTTTCACCGCCGCGGGCCCCAGAAAGCGCGCGAGCGTTTCCGTCGCGACCGAAGACGAGAGCGCCACGCTCGCGACCGCTTCCGGAGCGAGCACAAAGAAGTAGGCCGCGTTCACGAAGATGTAAAGGGCGCCGACGATGGCGATGCCGCCGATGAGTGCCAGCGGCAGATTGCGCTGAGGGTTGCGGACTTCGCCCGCGACGTACGTCATCTCGTTCCAGCCGTTGTACGCCCAGAGCGCGGCCATCATCGCCGCACCAAAGCCCGCCACGCCCCCGCGGGCCGCCGCCGAGACGCCTTCACAGGTGCCGCCGGCGCCGGACGCGGCGAAGTGCGCCCAGTCGCCGGATCCGAACAGCAGCGCTGCGGCGCCGAGTCCGACAATCAGCAGCACCTTCAGCGTGGCGAGCACGGACGCGATCTGGCCGCCGACCGACACGGCGGCGCAATTGATGACCGTCACCACGGCGAGGGCGCCAATGGCCACCATCTGGACACCAGTGATGCTGGCTTGCGCGCCGAAGAGATCCAGTGCGTAGACGCGGCCGGCCAGCGCGCCCCCCGCCAGCACGTTGAGGAAGATGCCGAGCCCGGCCGCCAGCGCCGCGGTGCCGCCGGTGCTCCCGATGAAGAATCGCATCCACCCGAACAGGAATGCCCAGACGCGACCGTATGCTTCACGGACGAAGACGTACTCGCCGCCCGCGCGCGGCATCATCGCGGCCAGCTCCGCATAGGTGAGCGCGCCCGCCAGCGACAGCAGTCCCGCCACGACCCAGACGGCGATGACCATCGCCGGCGTCTCGACGTTGCACGTCATGACGCGGGCCTTGAGGAAGACCCCGGTCCCCACCACGTCGCCGATGACGATGGAGGTCGCGGCCATCAGGCCGAGGCCGCGGACCAGGGTGCGACCGTGATGAGACATGTGGTGGCGGTTGTGGCTCGTCAGGATCCGCAGCGCGCATCATAGCGGTATCCTTGACTGATGGAACCTCTGTTCTACGCGGCGGCACGAGGTCGATGACCACTATCGGACCCCACGTTGTCATCTCCGGCGAGGTGTTCTGCGACGGCGACCTCACGATCGAAGGGTCGGTCGAGGGCCGGGTCACCGTGCGCGAGGGCACGCTCACCATCGAGGCGTCTGCGTATGTCGAGGCTGACGTGAAGGCAATACGCGTGTACGTTCACGGAACGGTCCGCGGCGCGATCACCGCGACCGAGCGCATCGACCTCCGGCCCTCGTCGTCGGTGGAGGGCAGCTTGAGCGCCGACCAGATCGCCATCGAAGAGGGGGCACACGTGAGCGGAAGCATCGACATGGGCCGCCGCACAATCGCCGCGAAGGTTGCGGAATACCGTGCCGGCCGGGGCGCTGACGCATAGGAACTTGCCGCGAGGAGCGCGATGCTGTTCCCTACGCTGTCGCAGAAGCCGCATCGTGGCGCCCACGGGCGCCCCAGAGACGAAGCCGATCCAGATACAGGTAGACGACGGGGGTGGTGTAAAGCGTCAGCACCTGGCTGAAGATGAGGCCGCCGACAATCGAAATGCCGAGCGGCTGGCGAAGCTCCGAGCCCTCCCCTGAGCCAATCATCAGCGGCGTCGCACCAAGCATTGCGGCCATGGTCGTCATCAGGATTGGCCGCAGCCGCAAAAGACACGCCTTGCGGATCGCGTCATATGGCGTCAGATTGCGCTCGCGCTCGAGCTGCAGGGCGATGTCGATCATGAGGATGGCGTTCTTCATCACGACGCCAACGAGAAGGAAGAGGCCGAGCATGGCGATGAGGCTGAACTCGGTGTTCACCACCCGCAGCGCCAGGAGCGCGCCGACGCCGGCAGAGGGCAGCGTCGAGAGAATTGTCAGCGGGTGCATGTAGCTCTCGTACAGGACGCCCAGCACGATGTAGACGATGAGCAGCGTGCCGAGAATCGCCAGCGACTGGTTCCCCTGCATCGCCTCGAAGAGCCGCGCGTTGCCCTGCAACTGCCCCTGCACGCTCGAGGGCATGGCGAGGCGCGAGACGGCGCGGTCGATCGAGTCCTTCGCCTGGCTGAGACTGACGCCCGGTTTCAGCTCGAAGGAAATGCTGGTCGACGCAAACTGCCCCAAATGGCTCACCCGATCTTCGGCGGCGCCGTGCTCGTATCCGCTGAACGCCGACAGCGGCACACGCTGCCCGTTGTCGGCGATGACGTAGAGGCGATCGAGCGCCTCCGGTCCCTCGGCCAGCTCGGGCGCGACCTCCATCACGACCCGGTACTGGTTCAAGGCGTTGTAGATCGTCGACACTTGCCGCTGCCCGAACGCGTTGTTCAGCGTCTGGGTGACCGTCGCCATCTCGACCCCCAGGCGTCGTGCCTCGGAGCGGTCGACCGCCAGTGAGATCTGCTGGCTCGAGACGAGCTCGTCGTCGAACCCGGTGAGCTCCGGCAGCTCCTTCATCACGCGACTCACGCGCTCGCCCCACACACGCAGCAACCGCGTGTCGGCGGCGAGCAGCGTGTAATCGTAGCTGCCGCCTCCCCCACCACCGCCGAACCGGATGTCCTGATCGACGAACAGGCGCAACTGCGCACCCGGCACGGAGGGCAGCGTGCGAAGGATCCGCTGGACGACCTGCTGGGCAGAAATGCGCCGCTCCTTGAGGGGCTTCAGCCGTACGAACGTCCAGGCGTTGTTGATGCCGCGACCTCCGCCGATGAACCCGCCGACGCTTTCGACCGCCGGGTCGGCGAGCACTGCCCGCCGGAAGATATGGATCTTCGGCTGCATCACCTGGAACGACAGCCCGTCGTCGCCGCGGATGAAGCCGCCGAGCTGCCCCGTGTCCTGCTGCGGCAGGAAGCCTTTCGGTGCGGCCACGTAGAGATAGACGTTCAACCCGATCACGCCGAGGAGCATGCAGATGACGATCGGAGCGTGACGGAGCGCCCACCCCAATGACGCGTCATAGCCCCGCAGCAAGCTCGCGAAGCCACCCTCGCTCGCCCGCTGCCACACATTGCGCTTCTCGCGTTCGCGGCGCCGGCCGAGCCATCGCGCGCAGAGCATCGGCGTGAGCGTCAGCGACACGACGAGCGAGATCATGATCGCGGCGACCAGCGTGATCGAGAATTCGCGAAACAGCCGCTCGACGATCCCGCCCATGAAGAGGATCGAGATGAACACGGCAACCAGGGACAGGTTCATCGACAGGAGTGTCGCCCCCACCTCGCTCGCTCCGACAATTGCCGCCTCGAATGGCGATTTCCCCAACTCGACATGGCGCGAGACGTTCTCGAGCACGACAATCGCGTCGTCCACGACCAGGCCGGTGGCGACGATCAGCGCCATGACCGACAGGTTGTTCAGCGAGAAGCCCCACAAGTACATGACGGCGAAGCTGCCGACGAGCGCCACGGGCACGGCCGCCACCGGGATCATCGCGGCGCGAACGCTCGCCAGGAACAGCAGCACGACGAGAATGACGAGCACGACCGCGATGAACAGCGACCGCTCGGCTTCATGCAGCGTGGCGCGGATGCTGGGCGACCGATCGCTTGCGATGCTCAGCTCCACGCCGGCAGGCAGAAACGCACGGAGCGCGTTCATCTGCGCGTGGATGGCGTCGACGGTCTCGATTATGTTCGCGTCCGGCTGCCGGCTCACTACCAGCAGTACCGCCGGCTGGCGATTGAAGAAGCCGGTGTTGTAACGGTCTTCGACCCCGTCATAGACGCGCGCCACGTCCGAGAGCCGGACGGCGGCGCCGTTCCGGTGCGTGACGATGAGCGGCTGATACTGTTCGGCACGGGTCAACTGGTCGCTCGCCTGCACCTGCCAGTGCCGCTGGCCGTCTTCCACAGCGCCCTTGGGCCTCAGCAGGTTTGCCGTCGCGATCGCGCGGCGGACCTCGTCGAGCGAGATCTGGTACTGCGCAAGGGCATTCGGCTGGAGCTCGACGCGCACGGCGGGCAATGAGCCGCCGCCGACTTCGACATCGCCGACACCAGACACCTGCGCCACTTTCTGCGCCAGGACGGTCGACGCCAGGTCGTAGATCTCGCTCATCGTCTTCGTATTCGACGTGAGCGCCAGGATCATGATCGGTGCCTGCGACGGGTTGATTTTCCGGTACGTCGGCATCCCCGGCAAGGCGCTGGGCAGAAGCGATCGCGAGGCGTTGATCGCGGCCTGCACCTCGCGCGCGGCGCTGTTGATGTCTTTGCCGAGATCGAACTGGACCCAGATGCGGGTCGAGCCCTGTGAGCTGTTCGATCTGATCTCGTTGACGCCAGCGATCGTGCCCAGGGCACGCTCCAATGGCGTCGCGACGCTCGACGCCATGATCTCGGGGCTTGCGCCCGGCAGGTTCGCGCTCACCGAAATGACCGGGAAGTCCACCTGCGGCAATGGCGACACGGCCAGCATCGCGAACGAGACGGCGCCCGCCAGGATGATCGACAGATTCAGAAGCGTCGTCGCAACGGGCCGATAGATGAACGCTGACGACAGGCTCATCCCGTCCTCACGCCGTGGCGTCGCCGTGGACCAGCGCGCTTTCGCGCGCACGCCACCGGCGGCCCAGCCGATCGAAGAACAGATAGATCACGGGCGTCGTGAAGAGTGTCAGCACCTGACTGACCAGCAGGCCGCCGACCATGACGAGGCCGAGCGGCTGGCGCAGCTCGGCGCCCGACCCGGAGGCGAACATCAGCGGCAACGCGCCAAAGAGCGCTGCGAGCGTCGTCATCAGGATCGGGCGGAACCGCAGCAACGCCGCCTGGAAGATCGCGTCGCGCGGGGTCATGCCCTGCTGCCGCTCGGCGTCGAGCGCAAAGTCGATCATCATGATCGCGTTCTTCTTCACGATGCCGATGAGCAGGACGATGCCGATGATCGCAATCAGGCTGAGATCCGTCCCCGAGAGAAGCAGCGCCAGCAGCGCGCCGACGCCGGCCGACGGCAACGTCGAGAGAATCGTGATCGGGTGGATGTAGCTCTCGTACAGGACGCCGAGCACGATGTACATCGTCACCACTGCGGCGAGAATCAGGAGCAGCGTGCTGTCGAGCGAGGCCCGAAATGCCTCGGCGGCGCCCTGGAACCGCGTCTGGATGCTCGCCGGCAGCCCAATCTCGCGCTGCGCAGTCTCGATGGCGCTGACGGCAGCGCCGAGCGAGGCGCCTGGCGCCAGGTTGAACGACAGCGTAACCGCGGGAAACTGCCCGGCGTGGTTGATGACGAGCGGCGTGTGGCGCTCGTCGACGCGTGCGACGCTCGACAACGGCACCTGCTGGCCCATCACCGTCAGGTCTTGCTGGCCGACCGCGGTCAGGTCTTGCTGGCCGGCGGACGGCATGGGTTGACGGCCGGTGGATGACGTCGCCACGTGAATCTGTCCGAGCGCCTCGGGACCGATCTGATACTGCGGGGCGACCTCGAGAACGACGCGATACTGGTTTGCCTGGGTGTAGATGGTCGAGATCAGCCGCTGCCCGAACGCGTCGTACAACGCATCGTCGATGGCCGAGACGCTGATGCCGAGCCGGCCGGCGGCATCGCGGTCGATGTCGAGAAACGCCTGAAGGCCGCGATCCTGGAGATCGCTAGCCACGTCCTGCAGCTGCGGCGCCCGCTTCAGCCGCTCGACGAGCTTCGGCACCCACGCGCTCAGCCGATTGGCGTCGGGGTCCTCCATGATGAACTGGAACTGCGTCCGGCTGACCCGATCCTCGATCGTCAGGTCCTGGACCGGCTGGAAGTAGAGCGTTATGCCCGGCACGGGCTGCAGGCGCTGCCGCAGGCTGGCGATGATCTCGGAGGCCGTCCGGGTACGCTCGCCGTGGGGCGCCAGCGTAATCAGCATCCGGCCGCTGTTGAGCGTCTGGTTGCTGCCGTCGACGCCGATGAACGACGACAACCCCGTGACGTCTGGCTCCTGCAAGATCGTGCGCGCGGCCGCGCGCTGCCGTTCGGCCATCGCGGAGAACGACACGGACTGCGGCGCCTCGCTTATGGCCTGGATCGCGCCGGTGTCCTGCACGGGGAAAAAGCCCTTCGGCACGACCACGTAAAGGGCGGCCGTCAGAGCCAGCGTCGCGAGCGCCACGAGGAGCGTCAGTGGCTGGTGGCGCAACACCCATTCGAGCTGGCGGCCGTAGTCCGCAATGATCCGATCAATCACAGCGCCGGTGCGGCGATAAAACCAGCCCTGCTCCCCGGCCTTCTGGTGCCGGAGCAACCGTGCGCTCATCATCGGCGTGAGCGTTAGCGACACCACCAGGGAGATGAGAATCGAAACGGCGAGCGTGATGGCGAACTCGCGGAACAGGCGCCCCACCACGTCCGCCATGAAGAGCAACGGAATCAGCACGGCGATGAGCGAAATCGTCAGCGAGACCAGCGTGAAGCCAATCTCCTTTGCGCCGATGAGCGCCGCCTTCATCGGGGTGGCGCCTTCCTCTAGATGGCGTGCGATGTTCTCCACCATCACGATCGCGTCGTCGACGACGAAGCCGGCGGCGATCGTCAGTGCCATCAAGGTGAGGTTGTTGATCGAGAAGCCAGCGAGATACATCACGCCGAATGTGCCGATGAGCGAGAGCGGCACGACCACGCTGGGGATGATCGTCGCCGGGATATTCCGCAGGAAGAGGAACGTCACCAGGACGACCAGCGCGACGGCGAAGATCAGCTCGCGCTGCACGTCGCGCACCGAGGCACGGATGGTGCCGGTGCGATCGCTCACGACCGCGACGTCGAGCGTTGATGGCAGGCTGGCCGTGAGCTGCGGCAGCAGCTTCTGAATGCGATCGACCACCTCGATGACATTTGCACCCGGCTGACGCTGCACGTTCACGAGCACCGCCGGCGCATCGTCGGTCCATGCGGCCAGGCGGCGGTTCTCGGCGCCGTCGACGACCTGCGCCACGTCCGAGAGACGCAGCGGCGCGCCTTCACGGTACGCGACAATCAGATCGCGATAGGCATCGGGCGACCGGAGCTGATCGTTGGCATCGAGCATGAACGAGCGCTCGGGGCCGTCAAAGTTTCCTTTCGGCTGGTTGACGTTGGCCGCGGCAACCACCGCCCGCAGCGATTCCAGATTGAGCCCGTGTGCCGCGAGCGCCTGAGGATTGGCTTGAATGCGGACGGCCGGCCGCTGACCGCCGGCGATGCCCACGAGACCGACGCCTGGCAACTGCGAAAGCTTCTGCGCGACGCGCGTGTCGACCAGGTCATGCACCTCCGGCAATGGCACTGTTTTCGAGGTGACGGCCAGCGTCAGCACGGGCGTGTCGGCGGGGTTGACCTTGTTGTAGACCGGCGGCTGTGGAAGATCGTTCGGCAACAGGCTCTGCGCCGAGTTGATGGCCGCCTGTACCTCCTGCTCCGCGACCTCGAGCGGTTTCTCCAGGGCGAATCGGAGGGTGATGACAGATGCCCCGCCTGAACTGGTCGACGAGATCTGATCCAGTCCCGGCATCTGGCCGAACTGCCGCTCCAGCGGCGCCGTCACCGCGCTCGTCATCACGTCGGGGCTTGCGCCCGGATAGAACGTTAGGACGCGGATGGTGGGATAGTCCACCTGCGGCAGTGCCGAGACCGGCAGCAATCGGTAGGCGAGTGCACCCGACAGCAGCAGAGCCGCCATCAGGAGCGCCGTAGCGACGGGCCGCTCGATGAAGGGACGCGAGATGTTCATGGACGACGACCTGCAGGCCGGCGATTGGCCGCCGGCACGGCCGGTCGGGCCGCAGGCTCCGGCGGAGCATTCGGGTCGGCATCGGCGATCACCTCGACTTTCGCGCCCTCGGTGAGATCGTCGACGCCTTCCAGTACCACCCGCTCGTTGGCCGCCAGCCCAGAGGCCACCGACACGCGTGCGTCCTGTCCGGGCCCGAGCGCGATACGGCGGATGCTGACCGTGCGATCACTTTTCACGACGTAGACGAACGTGCCGAACGAGGCGCGCTGCACGGCAGCGGAGGGGATCACCGTCGCGTCTGGAAGCGTTCGCACGCGAAGCCGGATGTTCACGAACTGATTCGGAAACAACTGGTCGTCCGTGTTGACGAATTCCGCGCGCAGCTTGATCGACCCCGTCGTGGTGTCGATCTGATTGTCGACGGTCCGCAACACGCCATCGGCAATCTTGATCCTGTCGCTGCGATCCCACGCCTCGACCGACATTCGCCTGTCGCTGCGCAAGCCTTCCAGCACGGCGGGCAGCTCGGCTTCTGGCACCGTGAAGAGCACCGAGATCGGCCGCATCTGTGTGATCACGACGATGCCGTTGGTGTCGGCGCCGCGGACCTGGTTGCCAGCGTCCACTTGCCGGAGTCCGAGGCGCCCTTCGATGGGCGCCTCGATGCGGGTGAACGAGAGCTGCAGGCGCGCGGTGTTCACCTGGGCCTCGTTGGCCTGCAGCGCGCCGCGGTATTGCTGTACCAAGGATTCCTGCGTCGTCACCTGTTGCCCGGTGATGAGCCCTTCGGCCGCCAGCTTCGTGTACCTGACAAGGTCCCCCTCGGCGTTCTTCAGCCGCGCCTCGTTTTCTTTCAGTTGGCCCTGCGCCTGTGCGAGCGCCGCTTCGTAGGGGCGCCGATCGATCTCGGCCAGGAGTTGCCCGGCCGAGACCCGCTGGCCTTCGGTGAACAGGACGCGCACGAGCTCACCATCGAGCCGCGGGCGGACCGTCACCGTATTCAGAGGGGTCACCGTGCCGAGCGCACGGATCTGCACCTCGATCCTTTCGCTGCGCACAGGTACGACGCGGACCGGCGTGGGCTGGTTCGGTCGGCGTCCGGGACCGCCAAAGGGGCCGCCACCGCCCTGCTGGGGCGATGGTGCGGCCTCGCCGCCCCAGTACCAGACGCCGGCCGCGCCCAGCAGAAGCAGTGCAAAGCCGGCGATCCAATGCCGAAGCCGTGAAGGAGGGGGGTTCGACGGGGTGACGGTATCAGGGCTGCGCATTTAGAGACGGGATATATGAGGTTCTCTACAGACTACGTTTGCGGAACGGCCCTCATTACTCGAGGGCTCGGGCCGGCGTGGCCCGGCAGCATCCCAGTGAGCCTGGTCACCCGCATCAAGGTGCTGAACCAGCGGCGATCCTGCCTCGCGGATCCTGCGAGTCTACGTTCAGACGCCGCCGAACGACCTCAGCGACCGTCACCTCGTCGTCAGCGGGTGTTGTCGTTCGACGAGGCCCGCCAACTCATAGTCATCATGCTTCATCAGCGCATGGATGAGCCGGCCGGCCTGGAAGACCTCGATCGCATCGACGTCATCGGCGGTCCCGCCGCCACACGCTACTCCCACCGAAACACCTTCGCCGACAGCGCCGTGCACACCACGAAGACGAGTATCAGCGCCACGAGATCTCCGGCGTGCGCGAGCCACCCGTCTCCCCGCCAGATGCCCTTGAGCAGCGACACCGCATAGCTGAGCGGCAGCACCCGCGCGAGAGCCTGCAGAATCGGCGGCAGCGAGGCGACCGGCACGAAGAGCCCCGAGAGCCCGAGCATCGGATAGAGGATGATCGAGCCGATGGGCTGCGCAAACCGGGCGGTAGGCACGATGCTCGCGATCAGGAATCCGATCGACAGAATGCTGAACGTGCTGAACAGGAGCGCCAGTGTGAAGGCCACCAGCGGGACGTCGGCGCCGACCGGATAGTAGCGGCGCCCCACCAGCAATGTGATCCCGAGTGTCATTGCCGTGAGCAACAGTTTGACGATGACGTGGGCGCTCAGGATGGTGTGGGCACGGAGGGGCGTGGCGCGAAGGCGTTTGAGGATGCCGCTCTCGCGGTAGATGGCGATGATTGTGACCAGCGACAGCACGGCGCTGAGCGCGATCAGGATCGACGTGAGGATCGGCAGGTCGACGCCCACGACTCGCGACGGATCGCCGGCCGTGGACTGAATCCGCCCGCGGAACATACGGCCCAGCGCAACAAAGACCACCACCGGGATGGCCACCGTCCCGATCACGCCCAGCGGCTCGCGGACGAAGATCTTGATTTCGAGCCACGTCAGTTGCCAGAGTCCCCGCAGCATGCCGTCCGCCTCAGTCGCGAATCGAGTGGCCGGTCAGCTCGAGAAACACATCCTCGAGGGTCGGCAGCTCGGTGTGGAAGTCGAGGACTCGAATCCGGTGATCCGCGAGGCAGCCGATCACGCGACCGACCAGATCCGCATCGGTCCCGCGAATCGTGAAGCGCGCGCCTTCTCCAATAACAGCGCTCGCACCGGAGAGCGCACGTAAATGCCTGCCCGCGGCCGCATCGTCGATGGTGACGACGACAGTCCGCTCGGGGCAGTGCCGGCGCACGAGCTCGGCCGGCGTGGCGATGTCGACGATACGGCCGCGATCGATAATCGCGACGCGATCGCACAACCGCTCCGCCTCCTCCATGAGGTGCGTGGTGAGCAAGACCGTCTTGCCCCGAGCGCGGATGCCGCGGACCAAATCCCAGATCGCCCGCCTCGCCTGCGGGTCGAGTCCTGTTGTCAGTTCGTCGAGAAATACCACTTCGGGATCGTTGATGAGCGCAAGGGCGATGAACAGCCGCTGCTTCTGGCCGCCCGAGAGCGTCATGAACCAGGCGTCGCGCTTGTCGCTCAGTCCGAGCTGCTGGAGCAGGCGATCGCCGTCCACCGGGTGAGCGTACAGCGAGGCCCAGAGGCCCACGGCCTCCCGTACCTTGATGCGCTTCTGGAGTTGCGCCTCCTGAAGCTGCACGCCAATCCGGTTCTGCAGCCTGTAGATGTCCCGCACCGGATCCAGTCCCAGCACCGAGATGCTGCCCCGGTCCGGCATGCGCAGCCCTTCGACGCACTCCAGCGTGGTGGTCTTGCCGGCGCCATTTGGACCAATGAGACCGAAGATTTCGCCCTGCTGGACGTCGAAGGAGACCTCGTCGACGGCAACGGTTTTCCCGTACGTCTTTCGAATGGCAGCGACGTGAATGACGGGCTCGTGGGGCATGTGGTCCGGCCACCATTCTGTCATGCGGCTGGGACGAGTTCAGATTACGCGTAGCGCCTTCAGAACCGGAGTTCGTCACAACAGGGCCCAACGATGTTGATACTGTGGAGGCGGGCCCTCAGGCCCGCGTGCGCCGCTCGGTGCGGGGCTACAGCCCCGCCGCCACGTGCGCGGCGCCACAACGATCTCGACACCGCTCGTCGCGGCTCGTTACACCGCTGGATCATCGGCGTGATAAGCATCCTCAGCGTCGGACGCGCGGCAGTCCCTCTGGACGTCGCGGCGTACATCCGACCTGCAGATTTCCGGAGGAGTCATGCTCACACGTCGTGCCCTGCAGGTGATCGCCACGGGGCTCATGGTTCTTGGAATAATGGCGCGGCCAGGCGCGCAGACGACTGGCGGGGCCGGCGTGGTGGAAGGCCAGGTGGTCGACAGCGCAAGCGGCGACGCGCTGCCTGGCGCCCAGATTGCCATCGAGGGCACGGTCCTAACGGCGGCCACTGATCGGCAGGGGCGGTTCGTTCTTCCCGACGTCCCATCAGGAGAGCGGATCCTGATCGTCAGCTACCTCGGGCGGGCGGAGAAGCGGATGCCGATCAACGTGTCGGCCGGCCAGACCGTCGCGCAGAGTGTCCGGATGGAGACCGGCGGCCCGTCCTTCGAGGATCAGGTCACGGTCACGGCCGATTACATCCGCGACGCGGACGCGCGCGCACTGAACCAGCAGCGCACTGCCCCCAACATTACCAACGTGGTGTCGGCCGATCAGATCGGACAATTTCCCGATCCGAACGCCGTCGAAGCCGTACAACGGATTCCTGGGGTCTCGATCCAGCGTGATCAGGGCGAGGGACGGTACGTGATCATCCGCGGCACCGAGCCGCGGTTGAACTCGATCATGATCAACGGGGAGCGGGTTCCCTCTCCGGACGGCGAGCTGCGCTCGGTAGCCGCCGACGTCATCCCCGCAGACCTCCTCCAGGCGATCGAGGTGACCAAGGCGCTGACGCCCGACATGGATGCCGACGCGATCGGCGGCGCGGTCAACCTCGTGATGAAGCAGGCGCCGCAGGAGCGCGCGCTGCTGGCGACGGTTGCGGGAGGCTACAACGGGCTCATGGGCGATTCGGGCCAGTTCCAGGGCGGCTTCACGTGGGGGACCCGCCTGCTGGGGGGCAAGCTCGGCGCGATTGTGTCTGGATCGGCGATGAACTCTCACCGGGGATCGGACAACTTCGAGCCGTCCTACGACGAGGGAGACCTCGACGAGCTCGGGGTTCGCGACTACACCATCAACCGGAAGCGGGCCGGCGTGAACTGGGCGTTGGACTTTCGGCAGTCGCCGTCGAGCAACTACTACCTCCGCGGCGTCTCGAACTATTTCAGCGATTACGAGTACCGGCGCGAGCTGTTCTACGGGGTCGGCGACCACGAGATTGCCCGCAACCTCAAGGACCGTTTCGAGTCCGAGCGAATCGCGTCGCTCTCGGGCGGCGGCGAGCACCTGCTCGGCGGCGGCGCGGTCGTCGACTATCGCATCAACGGGTCATATGCCGACAACGATCGGCCAGACGAGTACAACACGAGCTTTCTGCAGGAGGACGTGGAGTTTGCGCCGAACGTGACGCCGACCTCCATCGATCCCGACAACATCCAGGCCAATCCGCTGAACGAGGACTTTTCCGCCTTCACGCTCGACGAACAGGAGCTCAGCGACAACTTCAACCGCGAGCGCGACTTCGTCGGGGCCTTCAACGTGCGGCTGCCGCTTGGTGCCCGCGACGGCTTCGCAGGCTTCGTGAAGTTCGGCGGTAAATTCCGCAACAAGCGAAAGGAACAAGACGACAACGCTCGCGTCTCGACCCCCGAGGACGATATCTTCCTGACCGACTATACGGATCGCGCCTTCGACCCGCGCAATCTCCTGCATGGGCGCTACACACCCGGCCAGTTCGTGGATCCGGCCGCGGCAAAGGCCTTTACTGCCCGGCTTCCGTTCGAGACCGGGTTCGATTATGAAACGGACGCCGCGGACTTCAACGCGCGAGAGAACCTGTTCGCCGTGTACGGCATGACCGAGCTGATCCTCGGGTCGAAGCTGGCGGTGTTATCAGGGCTTCGACTGGAAGCGACCAATCTCGACTACACCGGCTACGAGGTGACGTTCAACGAAGACGGCGACTACGACACGACGCGCAGTCTCAATGGCAGCGACTCGTATCAGCAGCTGCTTCCTGCCGTGCACGTCCGGTACGCCGTACAGCCGAACACAAATCTGCGGGCGTCGGCCACGCGCAGCCTGGCGAGGCCGAACTACTACGATCTGGTGCCCTACCAGGTGATTTTCGACGAGGATGCCGAGATCGAGCGCGGGAACGCGGCGCTCGATCCGACCACATCCTGGAACGTCGACGTCATGGCGGAACACTACCTTCAGTCGGTTGGCGTCGTGTCGGCTGGCGTCTTCTACAAGAGGCTGTCGAACATCATCTTCCCCTTCACGTTCTCGGAGGATCGGGACGGCGACGCGTTCCGAGTTCGACAGCCACGAAACGGCGATAACGGGACGCTCTATGGAATCGAGCTTGCGGCACAGGCGCCGCTGCGATTCCTTCCGGGCGCCCTCAACGGCCTCGGCGTCTACGCGAACTACACGTTCACGGATTCCACGACGCGGCTGCCCGATCGGATCGCCGACTCGCCCCTGCCGGGTCAGTCGCGGCATGTCGGCAACGTCTCGGTGTGGTACGAGAAGTTCGGCCTCTCCGCGCGAGCGTCCGTCAACGTGCATGGGCAGTACATCGATCAGGTCGGAGAAGATGCCCTGACCGACGTGTACTATGACAACCATCGGCAAGTGGACATCTCTGTGAGCCAGGCCGTCACGAAGAACGTCCGGCTCTTTGCGGACTTCGTGAACCTGAGCGACGCGCCCCTCCGGTACTACGAGGGCTTCAGCACTCGACCTATTCAAGAGGAGTACTATCGGTGGTGGACGCAGTTCGGCATGAAGCTCCACTTCTGATCCCGACGAGGACTTATTTGGGTGCAATGGCTCTCGCCGCGTTGACGATATTGTTGGCGGGCGCGTCAGCTTGCGTCCGCGAGCCGATTCCCGAGGCCGGCGATGACGTCGTGAAGGCCGCTGCATCGCCGCCGGCTGTACCGGCGACGGCTCGACACATCGAGGCCGCGCACGCCACAGACCGCCTGCCGAACGATCCGGATGATCCCGCGATCTGGGTACACGCGACTGATCCCGCGCTGAGCCTCATTTTCGCGACGATGAAGGTCGCCGCCCCGGCTGGCGCGATCGTGGTGTTCGGAGTGGATGGCCGGATCCGGCAGACGATCTCGGGCATCGATCGTCCCAACAACGTCGACGTCGAGTACGGGCTGCCCTTCGACGGGTCTCCCGGCGACATCGCCGTCGCGACAGAGCGATATCGACGCCAGCTTCGCGTCTTCCGCATTCGGCCGGCGGACGGACGACTCGTCGATCTCGGAGGCGTTCCGGTGCTCGATGGGCAGAAGGGCGACTTCGGCGCACCCATGGGCATCGCGCTCTACAAGCGATCCAGAGACGGGGCCATCTTCGCAATCGTCTCGCCCAAGACCGGCCCGCGCGACGGGTATCTGTGGCAGTACCGGCTGAGCGCGCGCGGCGGGCGCATCGCGGCGACCTTCGTGCGGCGTTTTGGCCGCTTCAGTGGCAACACCGTCGGAACGGAGAGCGAGATCGAAGCCGTGGCGGTAGACGATGCGGCGGGCTATGTCTACTACGCCGACGAGGGCGACGGCATCCACAAGTGGCACGCCGATCCGGACCACCCGGATGCGGCGAAAGAGCTCGCCCACTTCGGCCATACGGGCTATCGCGGCGACCGCGAGGGCATCGCCATCTACGCCCGGCCGGATGGCACGGGGTACATCCTCTGCACCGATCAACTCGAGGGAGACAGCGAGTATCACGCGTACGCCCGTGAAGGGGCGCCTGGAAACCCGCACGACCACTCGCGCGAAATTGCCGTGCTGCGCGGTGGCGCCGACTCGACCGACGGGCTCGACATTTCGTCGAGCAATCTAGGGCCCGGATTGCCCGACGGGATCATGGTCGCGATGAACAGTGGGCCGCAGAACTTTCTCGTCTTCCGCTGGCGGGATGTCGCGAAGGCCATCGAGCCAGCTCTCGAACCGAGCGCCAGCAGCGCCAGACCGGCGCGGCGCTAACGCGCGAACCTCCCGACGCGCAGCAGCCTGGCGGAGATGAGTGCCAGTGGGATCCCGGCCAGTGTCAGCAGCACACCCATGCTCAGCTCGGATCGCAGCTGGCCCGGAGGCATGACCGCGGCGCAAAAGAACAATCCGACGGTGAACCCGACCGAGGCGATGAATCCCACGACAATGAGCTCGCGCCAGCCGACCCGATGCGGCAGGTGCAGGCCAGCCGCGAGCGCGAGGCCCGCCCCGAGGAGAATGCCGATGGGCTTCCCGGCAAGGGCGGCGATCGGCACCGCCCACGTCCCGTCCTCCAGAGCGCCCGCCGGCACGCCCGCGTTCACTATTCCGAAGAAAAACAGCGCCACCTGCGCCGGATATCTCCACCAGATCTCGAATCGACTCAGTGTGTCCTTCGCGTTGGGCAGCGCGTCGACGAAGAAGCCCGGATCGCGCGCGGCGTGCGGCAGAAACGGCACAATCGGCACGAGCGCGAGCGCGGGATGAAGACCGCTCCAGTACAGGGCGAACCAGGAGAGGCTTCCGGCGGCGGCGAGATACGGCCAGAAGCTTCTGACGCGGGCCCGCCGGAGTCCGCTGGCCAGCGTCATCGCAATTGCGAGGAGCAGCACGCCACCGGTGAGATGCAGGTCGCGCGTGGGATTGAACAGGGCGAGCGCCACGAACCCGAGCGTGTCGGACGCGATCGCCAGCAGGACCAGGAACGGGATCACGGGATGCGGTCGGAAGATGACCCGCGCCACGAAATAGCTGACGGCGATATCGGTCGCGAAGGGAATCGGCCACCCTTCGGCGAGCATGGGCTCGTCGAGCAGGCCAACGGCCTGGATGTGGATCAGTGCCGGAACGATCGTCGCGCCCAGAGAGGCGACCACGGGTAACCACGCCCGTCGACGTGGGTGGAGCACCCCGCCCGCCGCGGTCGCTTCGACCACTTCCTTGGTCATCAGCGCGAAGAAGAACACCATCGCGATGTCGTTGACCGCAAACGCGATCGCGTAGGTGAAACGGTAGTAGCTTTCCGGCCACGTATTGACCCACACCAGCGCGATCGCCGCTCCGAGCGGCAAGAGGAGCAGATGCTCGATCGCGAAGCGCGAAAGCCGTGGGAACGCGGATCGCCAGACGCGATGACGTCGCCCGCCGGCCCGCCGAGCGTCATCCGTCATCCTGGGCCCCGCAGACTGCCCGAGCTCGGCGCCGCACGTTCATCCCGTGGGCGATCGCCCTGGTTGAGACCGGTCTCCCCCACCTTCGGCTGCCGCCGGATCACGCCTGAGTCGACGGTCTTGCCCGCGCGCGAGATCACCTGGAAGAACATGTCCGTCCCCGCAATCTCCACGAGCATGAAGCTCTGGTCCTGATCGAAGTACGCGGCGGTCTGGTCGGTCGGGTTCATGTTGCCTTTCCTCAGCTGTCCCGCCGAACCCGACACGAAATAGTAAATCCCCTTCTGCGGTTTCAACCGCTCGTAGACGTGGTCGTGGCCCGAGAAGACCACGCTGACGCCGTACCGCGTGAAGATCGGTTCCAGCAGGACGCGCAGGTCGACCGAGGCGCCATGCCGCTCGGCATTCGAATAGAGCGGGTGATGGAAATAGCAGATCTTCCAGTCTTCCCGCGCGTTGCGAAGCGAGGTCTCGACCCACGCGACCTGTTGCTGATCCATCTGGGTGCTGTCGAGTGCGAGGAACCGGACGTTGTTTCGAACGTAAGTGTAATAACGCTGCCCATTCATGTTGTACGGCCCGTACGACACGTTCTCGGGCCGATCGTGGTTGCCGAGAGACGCCTGGAATTTCACGCCGGCGCGGAGCAGCGGCGCGTACGGCTGCTCGAACTTCTTCACGAAATCGGCGGGCGTCTGGCCGCCATACATGTTGTCGCCGAGCATGATGACGAGGCCGAAGGGGAACTTTTCGTGCGCCAGCACCATCTGCCGCGCGATGTCGTACTGCGGCCCATCGCCGGTGCCGTTGTCGCCGATCGCCGCAAACTTCAGCGAGTCCGGCCGATTGGGAAGAGGCGCGGATTGTGCGAGGAGCCCTGGGGCCGCTGTCGCGGCAATGAAGAGCAGGGTTGAGAGGAGCCGGCGCTTCGATCGTGGAATTGCGACCATTCGAGTCAGACCGATTATCCGATATCCGCCCCCCCCACCGCGACTTTCGAGCCAACTACCCGATCTCCGACGACCTCGGCAGCTGCGACAACCTTAACGGCCGCCCGCCACTCGGCGCGTTCATGTGCGTGTAGATGCCGCTCGTGTGTCTCTTTCGACCACTCATGGCGTTGCGGTCGTCGGTGCTGCGAACCGTTGGTAACGTGCCGGACTGAGGAGTTTCATGAGATTACGCCCGATATTCCTGCTTCTTGTACTCGCACTCGTCGCTCACCCCTGGCGTGCGGGCGCCCAGCAGGCCACCGTGATTTCTGGCACGGTGACCAGCACGTCGACCGGGGGGCCGGTACCGAACGCCACCGTGATCGTCGAGGCGCCCACCGGAAATCGGCAGACGAAAAGCGGCGTCGATGGCAAGTTCTCGGTGCCGGACGTCCCGCCTGGCACGTATCACCTGGTGGTACGCATCGATGGCTACCTCCCGTCGCGAACAGATCTCATCGTTGGAACCACTCCCGCGACCGCGGACATCCAACTGAATCCCGAACTGCACTTCAGCGAAGTCACGTCCGTCAGTCCCGAGGGGAGGAGCCAGTTCGAGTCGTTCCAGTCGACCGACGTGCTCGGGGGACAAGAGCTCCTGAAGGAGCTGCAGGGGACGCTCGGTGCCACGCTGGAGACGCAACCGGGAGTCGCGCTTCGCAGCTTCGGTCCCGGACCGGCACGCCCGGTGATTCGCGGGCTGGATGGCGACCGCGTGCTGATCGTCGAGGACGGCCTTCGCATGGGCGATCTGTCCAGCCAATCAGGCGATCACGGGGTCAACATCAACCCCGGCGACGGCAAGCCGTATCGAGGTCGTGCGCGGTCCCGCCACACTGCTGTTCGGTGGCAATGCCATTGGTGGTCTGGTGAATGTGGTGACCAACGACATTCCCACGGCTCCGGTCCGTAAGCCGACGGGCTCCATCACCCTCGACGCCGGCTCCGGCGCCCCGGGAGGAGGTGGAGGCGGGGACGTGACTGTCGGAAACGGCCGCTTCGCGCTTCACGCGAGCGGCAGCGGCCACCGGTTCGACGACTTCGACTCTCCCGATGGCACCGTGCCGAACTCGTTCAGTCGGTCTGCGTATGGCGAAGTGGGCGCCGCCTACACGTCGGACCGCGGTTACTTCGGTGCCAGCTACGCCTACGACCGGACGCACTACGGCATCCCATTCGTCGAGGAAGGCGAGACCAATCTCGATCCACGCCGTCAGAACTTCACCGTGCGCGGCGAGTCACGGAACATGCAGGGATTCTTCGACGGGATCCGCGGGTCGTTTGGCGTGCGCCGCTACAAGCACGACGAGCTCGACGGCGAGGTGGTGGCCACGTCATTCGTCAATAACACCACCGAGCTCGAGGTGCTCGCTCACCACCGCAATGTCGGGCGGATGAAGGGATCGATCGGCGGTAATTTTCTCACGCGAAACTTCTCAGCCATCGGTGAAGAATCATTGTCCCCGGAAGTCGATCAGCGTGGCGGCGCCGCGTACCTCTACGAGGAGGTCGCGGCCACGCCGCATGTGCAGCTCCAATTCGGCGGACGCCTCGAGCACGCGTCATTCGATCCGAAGGCCGAACAACCCCCGCGCGACTTCACCAACTTCTCGGGTTCGGTGGGACTGCTGTTCCTGCCGACCGACCAGACCACGATTGCGTTCAGCCTTGCGCATGCGTCGCGGAACCCGGCGCTCGAGGAATTGTATTTTCACGGCCCGCACCCTGGAAACAACGCCATCGAAAACGGCAATCCTGATCTGGACTCCGAGCACGCGCTCGGTTTCGACGCATCGGTACGATGGCGCGGTGCCAGGGCATCCGGTGAAATCGCCTTTTTTGTCAACAGCATCAACAACTTCATCTTCAGACAGTTCACCGGCGATGTGGAAGAGGACCTTCCCGTGACTGTCTTCGCGCAGGCCGATGGTCGTCTCGTGGGGATGGAGTCGCACGTCGACGTCAAGGTCCACCCGCTGGTGTGGGTCGAAGGCGGGCTCGATTACGTCCGTGGTGAGTTGACGGGCCTCGATACGCCGATGCCCCGCATTCCACCCCTGCGCGGGCGTGCAGGGGTGCGTGTCGAAAAGAACGGATTCCAGGCGGGCGGCGAGGGCATCTTCACGGCGAAACAAGACCGCATCTACGCGCTGGGGTTTTCCGGAACGACCATCGGGGAGACGCCGACGGACGGCTACAACCTGTTGAAAGTGTATGCTGCCTATTCGTTTGCGACGGCCGGCGTCTTCAACACGATCACCGCCAGGCTCGACAACGCGACCAACGAGCTCTACCACAACCACTTGAACTATCTGAAGGATCTCGCCCCTGAAATGGGACGCAGGTTCGCGCTCGTCTACAACGTCAAGTTCTGACGTGGCTCGAAGGGGCCGGCTATGTGAGATCGCCGGCCCCTCCGCAACCGTTCCGCCATGAAATCCCACCGCCACACGCTTCTCGGCGCAAGCTATCGCGATCGCGGCTCGAGAAAGCGTGTTCAGAAGATCCGCTGGCGAAGGAACATGTCGGTCGAATTCTGGATCTTCATCGTCGGGATTCTGATGATCGTCTTTCTGCTCGTGCCGTGGTTGATGACACGCCCCGCTCCGCCGCACCACTGATCAACACCGAGAGAGCGTACCTCGACACTACACGCTGTCATCGTCGCCCTTACGAGGGTACCGCGTGGCGCCAATCAGGCGCTCGTCGCGACGCACGGGCGAGTGGGCAGAAACGTGACGGGATGACCGGACACTCCGCAGCACGGAAATGGCGGCGGGGATCGTCGTGGCCGCGCCGATGGCGACCAGCGCCACACCAACCCTCCGGCGTGTGGGGACAGGCAGCCGCTCCGACACGAGCAAGCCGATACCTGCCGCGAGCGCCGCGCGCGTGCTGACGACGAATGCGAAAGTGGGGAGGTTGAGAATCACAGGCCTCATGGAAACCCCATGTCGAGGTCACTCGAGTAGCGCAAGCGCGCTACTCCACGAGCGGCTTGAGCGCCCAGTCGGGATCGTTCACCAGGTCGCCGTACTCTTCCGCGGTGATGCCTCTGTTGCCGAACTGACACGAGAGGACGAACAGCTCCCGCTCTTCGTGCCAGTCGGCTCTCACGACGTTGGCCGAAAACGTCTTCCCCGTGCTGGTGGTGAGGCGAAGCGTCTCGCCGAGCTTCGGCATCGCGGGGAGCGTGACCATTTTCTTGAACCGCATGGAGGCATGGTCGATGCTCTGGCCGGTCTTGTCGAGCGCACGAACCTTCATGTTCGGCACCCGCAGGCTAATTTCGACATCTCTTGCCATGCCGTCAGTTTACAACCCTTCGGCCCGCAAATGGCGCCGGACCGGGGGGCGCCGCATTTTCGCCGTTCGACCTAGGCGCACCTCCGGCGGCCATGTTGGGCCGCAGAGGTCTACTGACGTCTACCATGGATAGTGGTCAGCACTCTGAAAAGCGCGGATCTCGATGCGTCGCCGCATTGTGCGCCTGACCAACGGCTTCAGCAAAAGCAGGAGAATTCACGCGGCGGCCGTGGCGCTTCACTACATGCACTACAATTTCTGCCGCGTGATCGGACGCTTCGCATCACGCCGTAACGGAAGCCGGCCTCGCCCCGCGCGTCCGGGGCATCGGCGAAATCATCGGCGTGCTGGAGATGATTGGTCGTTGAAGCCGATGGACATCTGGCACGATCGCGCCGTGTTCCATTTCCTCACGACAGCAGAAGACCGGATACGATACCGCGCGCACTTGCGCCACACACTGAAACGTGACGGCACCGCGATCGTGGCGACGTTCGCCCCGGACGGCCCTGCGACGTGTAGCGGGGTTCCGGTGGTGCGCTATTCGCCGGAACTGGTGGCGGTGGAATTGGGCGACGAGTTCTCCTTGGTAGACGCGGTGCCCTACATTCATCACACGCCGTGGGGTAGTCGCCAATCGTTCCAATACTCTCGATTCTGTACGCCACTGGACTGAAACCGGACACGGGGAGGCACGGCGATGATGCCAAATGCGTGGTGAAATCGGCTCTGCGCCCGTCGCCGTGCCGGGCAACAGTCGTGGTCGGGCGCAGAGAGAGCCGAGGACGCGGAGACGATGGCAACGCCGAGGCCGCAGAGCACACAGAGATCCTTCAACGACTCGGCGGCCTCCGCGATCTCCGCGTTGAAAGCGGCTCGGCGATCTCCATGTGTGCGGGCGACCTTACTGACTGTCCGTCTTTGATGCGCTTGCCAGGTGGATCTCCTTTGCGGTCACCATGCTGCCCTGATCTGCTTTGGCACTCGTGCCGGCCTTCTCCATCGTCCCGATCACCACAATCCGCTCGCCGACTTTGATGTCGGCCAGCGCGGCCGCCGTCTTGCCACGAAGGATCTTGGTCTGGTCGGTGATCATGACCATCGAGGTCTTCCCGGTTTTGTCCTGCACCTCCAGATGTTTCTCTTGGATCGACTTCACTGTCCCCATCACTTTGTGGTCGTGCCCTTCATGCGCGCGTACAAGCCGCGGTGCGATCAGTGTGATCGCGCACAGCGCAACAAAAATCGCAGCCAATCGTCTAGTCATCGTGGCCTCCGGGATGTACGTGTGGGGTTACAGGTGCTGGCGGCGGCTGATCGCCTCCGCCCTTCAGAAATTCTTCTTCTTCGATCTGCTGCCGGATCTCCGCCGGAGATCTTGGGTTGAGTGCTTCCATCTCCTGGAGCTCCTCCGGCGTGAGCTTTGGCAGCCGCCGGATAAAGTGCACGAGATGCCAGCTTGCAGTCTCGCCTTCTTTCGTGCCCGTACTCCACGCCGGCATTCCGGTGAACCGGATGCCATTCTCGATGATCCAGAACAGCTCGCCGTCGGTCAAGTTCTGCGTCTCGGACCGACGCATGTCAGGAGCCTTGGGCCACAGGCTGCGACCGATCGGCGTATCGCCGCCGCCGTCGTTCCCGTGGCAGATCGCGCAGTGGTCCGCGAAGTGCGCTCGCCCCTCAGCGATAACGTCGCCCGAATACGCGACGGGGTTCGTCAGGGACTTCGCTCGTTGCGCGATGGCCATGTTCCGCACCCGCCGCGCGACGAACTCCTCGACGCGCCCGGGCCGCTCCCTCGCGCTCACACCACTCCCGACGAAGTACCAGAGGCCCAACGCACCGAGCACTGCCCCCAGTGCGAGGAGCAGCAGAAACGCCTTGAGCACAGGTCTCATGCGTGCCTCACCCCTTCAGCTTCGCGAACCTGGGTCACCACTTCTTCGTTCGACGCCATCAGATGGCCATCCCCGGATACCTTGAGCGTACCTCTTCTCAGCGCGCGGCCGCCTTCATCACGAATCATCGAAGGGCCAGGCGTCAAGCTGATCCGGGCCAGTTGCGCCCACGGGACCTGCGCGCCCATAAACGGCTGGCTCGGCGCTGTGGCAGATGGAATCGAGGGAAGGCCGTCGGTGGTACTCTATTGGAATGCGATTCGTCGCGCTGATGCTCCTCGTCAGCCTTATGGGGCCGCCGGTGGCGGGCGCCGCATGCGACCTGAATTGTCTGCAGCGGCAGCGTCAGAGCGCTCGCACCACGGCAGCTGCCGATTGTCACGCACCTGACGCGGCTCCGGACGGGCCAGCGCTGACGAGAGCAGCCGCCCTCTGCCACCATGGCGACGGCGACGTGACGGCGGCAATCAGGACCGCTCCGCGGGCGCCGGTGCCTCCCGCGTCCATCGCGCTTCCAACTGCCTTGGGGTTCCACAGGTCGGTGCAGCCCGCAACCGATGCGTGCGATCCCGCGCCGAGCCCACCACGACGTCTACAGCTCTCCAAACAACTCCGAATCTGAATCGCCCGCCCCACCCGACTTCCAGATAGTTCTTCTGCGGAGGGAGCGAGTCGATGTACGCGAGTTGTGTGTTCGTTTCTTCGATGACAGCGCTGCTCGTGATGATGGCAGGCTCTGTGGAGCCAGTCTTTGCGCAGTCCCCCGCGGCGCCACCTTCGCACGAGCAGCACCAGCCACAACCAGTCGAACCGGGAGAGGATGGGCACGCGCATCCAGCGCCCGTGCAGGATCATTCCCAGCACAAGATGCAGGATATGGAGTTTTCGCCTCGCGACGCGTCTGGAACGGCGTGGCTGCCAGAAACGACGCCGATGTACGGCGTTCAACAGCAGCTGGGGGCCTGGCAACTGATGTGGCACGGCAATGCGTTCGCGCAGTTCCTTCACGAAAGTGGCGATCGCGGAAACGACCAGGGTGGCAGCATCAACTGGTTCATGGGCATGGCGAGGCGCAGCGCCAGAGGCGGACGGCTCGGCTTCAGAGGCATGATGAGTCTGGAGCCATGGACCATTGGCGGCTGCGGCTACCCGGACCTCCTGGCAAGCGGCGAGCGGTGCGAGGGCGAGGCGATCCACGATCGCCAGCATCCGCACGATCTGTTCATGGAGCTGGCCGCCGAGTACGATCGGCCACTCCGTGGCACTCTACGGTGGCACCTGTATGGAGGGCTTGCCGGCGAGCCTGCGTTGGGACCCGTCGCCTACCCTCATCGCGTGTCGGCGATGCCGAACCCGCTCGCGCCCCTCTCACACCATTGGCTCGATGCCACACACATCACGTTCGGGGTCATCACGGCCGGTCTCTCTGACGACCGATGGAAGGCGGAAGCGTCTGTGTTCAACGGACGCGAGCCGGACGAACATCGCGCCGACTTCGATTTCGGCGCGCTCGATTCAGTCTCGGGCCGCCTGTGGTTTGCCCCGGCTCCTTCGGTTGTCCTGCAGGTGTCGGCCGGCCACCTCCAGGAGGCCGAGGCTGGGCATGATGACGGGCCGCGGGTTGACGTAGATCGCGTCACGCTGTCGGCGACGTATCATCGGCGGCTCCGGACAGATAGCCTCTGGGCGACGACGATTGCCTGGGGCCGCAACTCGGAAGCGAACGAGGCGACACACGCGCTTCTCGTGGAGACCAACCTGACGCTCGACGAACGCGATGCATGGTTCGGCCGGTTCGAGGTCGGGGGCAAGTCGCCATCCGATCTCGACGTGCACGAACTGGACGAGGTGTTGACCGTCGCGAAGCTCCAGGCAGGCTACACGCGCTATCTGGACGCCTGGCACCGTCTGAAGCCGGGATTCGGCGGGACCGTCTCGGCCGGTTTCGTACCAGAAACGCTTGAACCCGTATACGGCCGTCGCGTGAACATCGGATTCGGATTCTTCGTCACGCTGCGGCCGGCTGCGCACGAGATGTAACAGGCAGCCTGGACAATGTGTCCGCCTGCAGCCCAAAGTGTCCAAAGTGGTTGTGGCGCGCTGTCGCGCACCGGTCTACGGCCGAACTTACACGCGAAAATCAGCATATTGTGCGCGGAAGGAACGGTCTCCGTTTTGCAGCAACCAGGGCAGGATCGGAAACGGCAGAAGCCGGGAGAGGTTACAAGATGTGGGGCCAGGTGGACCGACAGACGAGAGCACGGCTGGAGTGCGGCGCCGTCTGCGAGGCGCTCGCCGAGCGCCTCCTGCGCGGCAGTCTGCCGCCCGATGACGCGTATTGGTGGACGCTGATTGCGATCGAAGAAGCCGTGACGATGCAAGTTGAGATGCCCGCTGAGGGGCACGACGTAGAGTCCGTCGCCGCGTAGGCCCCGAGACTTCGGCGAAGAGGAAGGTTACTCGAGGCGGTGATGAGGCCTCCTCGCACTGCGGAGGCCGCTAGTCGTCGTTGCGATACCCTCAAATTCAAAGATCCATCCCCGGCAGCGAATGCGAGTCGGACAGGCCATCCCGAAGCGTGGCGCCGGTTCAAGGCCGAGAATCGGAAGCGACAGAACGCGCTGTACCCCCGCGAACAAAAGTGCCACTCGACAGAGTCTCTCATAACGGGGGCGAGTGGAATGGTTTGACCTTTGCCCAGTAACCCCAGAACATCTGACATAGGATGGCCGGCCCGACCCAGCAAGCAACTCAGCGCTTTGACCGATCGATCGTCGAAGGCCCCCTCGGTCCCGCCGTGTGGCGCCTGGCCTGGCCGACGATGCTGCAGAACGTCATCGCGGGCCTGCAGGGCATCATCGACCACGCGATGGTGGGCCACTTCGTCGGCTACACCGGCAACGCCGCCATCGGTGTCAGCTGGCAGATCATTCTCGTCGTCATCGTGTTCATCAGCTCGCTGTTCACGGGGATGGCCGTCCTTGTGGCGCGGTTTGCGGGCGCGAACGACCCGGAGAAGGTCAACCGCGTCGTCTACCAGGCGTTTCTCATGGCGCTGGCGTTCTCGGCGTTCATGGGCGTCGTCGGCTACCTCGCGTCGCCGGCGCTGCTCGACATCGTCCATGCCGCGCCGGAAGTGAAGCGTGAGGCGCTGCCGTTTCTGCGCGCCATGTTCCTGGGCATCTTCGGGCTGATGATGTTCTTCATGCTGAGCGGCGCGTTTCGCGCGGCAGGCGACCCGCGAACGCCGTTGCGGCTCGGCCTCACGATGACGGTGCTCACCATCGCCTTCAACGTCGTGCTGATTCCCGCGTTCGGCACCGTCGGCGCCGCGTTCGGCACGATCGCGAGCAGCACGATCGTCGCCGTGTATGGGGTGTGGCGAATGTTCGCGCCGGGATCCGCCATCCGCTTCCACCGCTCCATGGATGCGGCGCCCGACTTCACGATCATCCGGTCGCTCTTCCGCTTCGGCCTGCCGACGGGCGTGCAGGGGATCGCGATGAACATCGCCGGCGTGATGCTCCTGCGGTTCATCGGCTCGCTCGAGCACAGCGCGGCGGCGCAGGCGGCCTTTGCCGTGGGCTACACGGAGCTCTTCTCGCTGATCACGTGGACGTCCGTGGGCCTGATGGGCGCGGCCGCGACCATCGCGGGCCAGAATCTCGGTGCCGGTAACCCCGACCGCGCGATGCACGGCGTCGCAGCGGCCGCGCGCATCGGCCTCGTCGTGGCCACGGCGATCGGGGCGATGTTCGTCCTGATTCCCGAGTATCTACTGGGCGTGTTCGGCATGACCGAGCCGCTCGTCACATCCATCGGCGGACAGTTGCTGCGCTACCTGAGCGTGTCGGGGTTCTTCATCACTGTGGCGCTGACCTATACCGGAGGCCTCCAGGGCACCGGCGACACGCGCAGCCCCCTGTACATCTCGATCGTCTCGCAGATGGCCGTGCCCGTCGGCTTGTGCGCGCTCCTGCAGGCGCTGCGCGGTCTGGAGGCCAGCGACATCTGGCTGGCGATCGTCCTCGGCCATCTCACCCGCGCCGTCCTGAGCGTGCTGCGGTTCCGGCAAGGCCGCTGGCGGCACATCGCCGTGGACATCGAACCCGTGCGCGGGTGATGGTTTGGCGCGACGTGTGCTCTACCGTTGCGGTGCGGCCACGACGAGCTTCATCTCGCGGATCGCCATGCCGAGCCGCCAGTCATCAGTCAGGGCGCTGGGGCTTCCGCGCCATCGTGGCACGCTGAAGCGAAGCTGCAACAGAAGCTCCGCTTGGTCATTGAACGCCTCCAGCGGAATTTGCAACCGGCGTTCAACGTCGGTTTCACCAGCAGCGAACCGCCATGTGCCGAGGACCCGATCGTCGGCGAGCCAGGTCGCGTCCTGTTGACTGACTGCCGGCGGTAGGTCGAGCGAGACGCGCGCGATCAGCTCGAGCGGCGTCTCGATCCGGTCGGCAATCGGAATGGCGATAGACGCGAGGCGATTGGAGGCCCGGCACTCGCCATCATCCGCGATCCATCCAAGCTGAAAGAACCCCAGTCCGTCGTCCACTGCACGACACGTGATCGCGTCGCCGACGTGATAGGCAGTTACGACACCTGGCCGCCTCCAGGAAGCGAAACGCCTTACGGGCCCGCGAATCTCGTACGGCGTCACCTGCGCGATCGCCCTTCGCTGCCAGAACTCGTTCTTCCATTCATAATCGTTGAAGCGGCGCGGGCGGGTGAGGACCGCCTTCGGAACCGGCATCGGCGTCCTTACCTTGCAGGCACTGCTCAGAGCGCACAGCATGGCGCCGACATCCGGCACGTACACGGCATCATGCTCCTTCTGAAGCACACCCCTGCTGCCACGCGGCTTCAACAGAAAAACAGGATTCGCCACGCCAGCCAGAAGAGCCCATCTGGAGCCGCGTTGGTCACGTGCGTCTGAACCGTACATTCCGGGATCGACGCCATGATCGGCCAGCACGAGGATCACGCTGTTGTCATACACACCCTTTGCCTTCAAACGCTCCAGCAGCGACCGGACGGCCAGAAGCGCGCAGCGCGATTGTGGCACGAGGCGATCTAAGGACTTCGACGCGTACGTGTGACAGTCGTCGCTCAGAACGTACGGGCTGTGCGTCGAAAGGCTGTGCAGGAACTTAAGTGTCGGCGCGCCGTCGGTTACCGTGAGCCGTTCGGAGACTTCCGCCAGCAGCCGGTTGCCGTCCATCACTTTTGCGATCTCCGGAGGGACATCCATGCGTCCTGAGGTGAGCCATTGTCCGTCGTTGTAAATGCGTCGCTTCAGCAGCGTTGGGGAGATCCTGAAAAGCGACAGGTCCAACAGCTGAAGGCTCTCGCGCTTCAACTCGGACCATGGAGAACGCAGAAGGTTTGCCTCGGCCGTGCATACCGCGACGCGTGCCGGACACATGTCCTCGACGGGATTGATGAGGGTCGTGTCGTACCCCGCCTTCGCGAATCGGTTCATGAAAGACCGTCGTACGATGGCGTCGTGGAAGTACTCGCCCGGCACGGCGGGTGGCGCGTAGACGGTCCCGGAATGTATCGCCGGCAGGCTCAGGAAGGTCGTCGGTGCGACACCGGCTGTGTCGGGGTAATACCGAAAGCCGTCGAAGGCGTCTTTGATTGTCGGATCGCTGCGAAAGATGCCATCGACGACATCGGATTCGAGGCCGTCGAGGAGAACGACGAGAACGTTCTCTCGAGATGAGAAGCGAAAAATCCCCGAACCGGGTGCCACCGTTGGGACATCCCGCGGTGGCCGAGATCTCAGCACGCTCGCGGCCGTCAGCCCGCCAAGTCCAACGTTGAGCGTCAGCAGGGCGACGGTCGCCAAACCACGTGCTTTCGCGATCGCCAGAGCCGTCAGCGCGCAAGCAGCCGTCACGCCAACCATCTCCCACCCCGCGTGTCCCGACTGAAAATCGATCGGCGTGTCGTGCCCGTTCAACGGGCTCATCGATCCGACGAGGAAGTACGCGTCGGCCCACGCGATAAGGCCAACCGCGCAGCAGACGCTCGCGATGCCACGACGCGCGGCGCGCGGCGCGATCCCGAGAAGAACTGAGACGGCGAGAAGGCTCGCAACCACCGCGGCGCTGCCCATCCACAGGAATTGCAGCGGTCTGGACTGAAACTCCGGGACGTTGCCGGCCCAGAGACTGATCGGTACGTGGATGAAGACGACGCTGGAGGCGAACAGCGCGCCGACAACGCCCAGGCGGAACCAGGCGTCTGGGATTGGAGAATGTTTCCTATATATGGCCAGAGGACCACCCTCACGGGCGCCCCGCCCGCTCTGATCCCGCAGCGCGCAGACGCGTAGTCCCATGCGCGAGGCCGATTCGATGCCGCCCAGCCTAGCACGCGTCCGACCCGAATCCTATCGACCGAGCGGCCCAGCGGTCCGAGGTTTAGAATTGACGGTCTTCACAAATCGCTTGATGCGGTTGTGGAGGGAGTCCGCCGTAGCTTCGTACCGGCAAAAACGTGGTGTTGGTGGGCGCTGAGAGTGCAGCGGACGCAGAGACGATGGCAACGCCGAGGCCGCAAAGCACACAGAGATCTTTCAAAGACTCGGCGGACTCAGCGATCTCCGCGTTTAATTGGCTCCGCGATCTCCGCGTTGAACGGCCTCTGCGATCTTCGTCTTGAAACCGGCATGCGTCCGTTTGGCACGGACGCGTAGGCGAAACCCAGCCTCCAGGTCATATCAGTTGTAGTCTTGTCGTTGGATCGACAGCGGCGCAAACAAGATGGTCGAACAACCCTGGGAAGATCTTCGGAGCGCGTGGAAGGGCCTCCTCCGCGCAAAGGGCTTCACCGCAGCCGCGGTGCTCACACTGGCCATCGGCATCTCGGCGACGACCTCGATGTTCGCGCTCATCCAGGGGGTGCTTCTCCGCCCGCTGCCGGTGCGGGATCCCGATCGGCTCGTCGTCTCGTGGCTGGAGAATCGGTCGGCCGCTCTCACGCACTATCCGTTCCGGATGCGCGATGTCGAAGCACTCGCGCGCGAGAGCCGCACGCTCGAGCGCGTCGCGGCGATCGGCTACAACGGCGCTCTGAAGACCGTCGCCATGGAGAATGGCGCCGCCAGCTACGTAAACGTGGCACTGGTCGCGGGCAGCCTCTTCGATGTCCTGGACGTGAAGGCATCCCTCGGACGGGCGCTGACGCGGACAGACGATGTGGACGGCGCGGAGCGCGTCGTGGTGATCTCGGACGCGCTGTGGCATCGGCGATTCGGCGGCGCGCGAGACGTGATTGGGCGACGGCTGTCGTTCGACGACCAGCCATTCACCATCGTCGGCGTGATGCCACCCGACGTCAGCTACCCTCGAGGCGTCGAGGTCTGGCGGCCGATCGCGTCCGTGTCGCTGGAACTGCCCTTCGGGTGGGCCGCGCGACGAGACGTCGACCTGATTGCGCGGCTGCGGCCGGGCGCAACGATCGGTCAGGCGACCAGCGAGCTCGGCGCACTCGCCTCTCGAGTCGCATCCACACCAGCGGCAGATGCCGTGCCAGGCCTGACACCAGTCGTGCGTTCCTATGAGGACGTCGTCGTCGGTGATGTGCGTCCGGCGATGTTGGTGCTTTTCGGCGCCGTCGGTCTCGTATTGGTCATCGCGAGCGCAAACGTCGCAAACCTGCTCCTCTTTCGAGGGCAGGCGCGACGACACGAGCTCGCCGTGCGCGCGGCGCTGGGCGCAAAGCGCAGCCGCCTCGTACGTCAGCTCCTTGCCGAAAGCGTCGTCCTTGCCGTCGCAGCGTGCGTCGTCGCGCTCTGCGCAACATGGTGGACGCTGCAGGCCGTTGTGCAGCTCGTCCCCGACGGGCTGCCGCGCGTCGACTCCATCCGCCTGGACGCTGGCGTTGCGGCATTCACGCTGGCGATCGCGATCTTCAGTGCGATGATGGCGGGACTGGCCCCGGCGCTCTTGGCCGCCGGCTCCGATTTCGTGACCACGCTGCGCGGCGGCGGTCGAGGCGCGACGCCGACTGTCATGCGACGCGGCCGAAGCGTGCTCGTCGTGGCACAAGTGGCGCTCACCGTGACCGTCGTGGCCGCTGCCGGGCTGCTGACACGCACGGTGCTCCGACTGCAATCGGTGGACATGGGCATGGCAGCGGATCGGCTGGTGTTGGTGGATCTCGCGCTACCGGAGCGGGAATACCGGGATCGCGAGCGTCATCTCCATTTCCTCAAAGAGATCGTCGAGCGACTCGAGGCGTCGCCGGAAATTGCGGCGGCGACACCCGTCAACGTTCCGCCGTTTGCCGGCACGGGCGGATGGGACCTGCCCGCGTTCACGGCCGAGGGCCAGGATGCGGCGCGTGCGGCAGCAAACCCGTCGCTCAACCTGGAGGCGATTCATCCGAACTACTTCGGGACCTTCGAGATCGCCATCGTCTCGGGGCGGGCATTCACGAACCGAGATCGGTCGGGCGCGCCAAACGTGGCGATCGTCAGCGAGGACGTCGCTGAGCGTACGTGGCCGGGCCAGGATCCCATCGGCCGCCGATTGAAGTTCGGCGGCGTCGCGTCGACGGATCCGTGGTGGACCATCGTCGGCGTGGCGCGTCTCACACGCTATCGCGAGCTGCTCGTGGCGCGGCCGACGCTCTACCTGCCGGCCGAGCAGTTCCAGTTTTCAGCCCCCATCCTTGTCCTCCGTTCCAGCGCGCCGCTGGCGTCGATCACGGCGCTGGCGCGCGACCGTGGTGCGTTCGGTCGATCCCAGAGTGCGGGTCATGCGCGTCGCTCCTTTCGCGGAGATGATGGAGGGCCCGCTGGCTCGTCCACGGTTTACAGCTCTGCTGATCGGCGTATTCGGTGTTGCCGCGCTTCTGCTCTCTGCAGTCGGGCTATACGGCGTGATGGCGACACTGGTGCGCCAGCGATATCGGGAGATCGGCGTGCGTCTGGCCGTCGGCGCGACTGCCTCGGATATGCTGCGCCTGGTGCTCGGCGATGGCCTGCGGCTGGCAGGTGCGGGCATCGTGGTTGGCCTTGTCGCGACCGTGGCGGCGACGCGGGCGCTGCGAAGCCTGCTTTTCGGCGTGCACCCGCTCGACCCGATCACATTGCTGTGCACGGTGCTCGCGCTAGGCGGCGTCGCCATCCTGGCGTCGTATCTCCCGGCGCGGCGAGCGGCGGCGGTCGATCCAGTCATGCTGTTGCGGACGGAATGAGGAAGATGGGTCGGAAGGTTCGTGTGTTGCGAAGCAGTCGCTGCGGTCGAGTCCTGTGGGCGTCGACGGTCGTCTTGATGCTGCTGGGCTCGACCTATGCCCTGCGCGGTGCCGAGGACTGGCGGTCGGCGCCTCGGTCGGATTGGCAGACGATCTTCAACGGCCGCGATCTGAACGGCTGGGTCGTGAAGCTGGCACACCACGAGCTTGGAGATAACTACGCCGACACGTTCCGCGTGGAGAACGGCACCATCCGCGTCGTGTACGACAAGTACCGGGGACTTCGGGGCGCGCTTTGGACATCTGTTCTACAAGCAGAAACTCTCGCACTACGTGCTCGCGCTGGAATATCGGTTCTTTGGGGACCAGACCAGGGGTGGTCCCGGCTATGCGCGCTTGAACAGCGGCGTGATGGTGCACTCACAGGCGCCGGAGACGATCCTGAAGGACCAGGACTGGCCCATCTCGGTCGAGGCGCAGTTTCTGGCGGGCGGACGGACCACCATGAACGTCTGCACGCCCGGCACCGAGATCTTGATGAATGGCGAGATGGTGAAGCCGCATTGTGTGAACTCCACCTCGAAGATCTACGGAAACGCCGAGTGGGTCGCCGTCGAGGTCGAGGTGCTCGGCTCGGAGCGCGTGCGGCACCTGATCGACGGGCAGACGGTGCTCCAGTACGAGAAGCCGATGATCGGGGGCGGCGTCGCGACCGGATTCGATCCGGCGATCAAGAAAGACGGCACCATCCTCGAAGACGGTTACATCGGCCTGCAGGCGGAAAGTCAGCCCGTGGAGTTTCGCAACATCCGCCTGCTGAACCTGTCGGGGTGTATGGACAAGAAGTCGCCGGCGTATCGTGCGTACTTTGTGCACCGCGATGATGCGAAGTGCACAACACGGTGAAGCCAGGATCGGCGTTGTGGCGGCGGGCCTTTAGGCCCGCGTGCGCCGCGACGTTGCGGGACTGACCGCCTTCGCCAAGGCTACGGCGAGTCTCGCCGAAGCTTTATGCGTAGGCGGAAGCCCCGCCGCCACTGAGCGGCGCGCCTCAAGACGAACGTCTTCTCGGGTTCTCGGTTTCTCTACGATCACGGCAACGCGAACGCCACATAACTGCCGCCCGACGGCGCGCCCCACTTGCCGCCACCGGCCGCAATGACCACAAACTGCTTACCGTTGACCGCGTACACGGCGGGTGTCGCGTTGCCCGCGGCGGGCAACGTGGTTTCCCACAGCACCGCGCCGGTCGCCGCGTCGAAGGCCCGGAACTTCTTGTCGTAGTTCGTCGCGCCGATGAAGACCAGCCCGCCCGCCGTCACGACCGGCCCGCCATAGTTTTCGCTGCCCGTCCCGGTGAGGCCCGATCCAGGCACTTCGCCGAGCGGCACCTGCCAGGCAATGGCGGCCTTGTTCATGTCGATGGCCGTCAGCGTGCCCCACGGCGGCGTAATCGCGGGGAACCCGTCGGGATCGGTGAAGCGGACGTAGCCGTCGAGCGTGTACTTCACGTCGAAGGGCGTCGGGGCATCGCTTCTGACCTTCTCCGATCGGCCGCTCACCACGTACTCCACGATGGCGCGCCGTACCGCGCCATGTAACTGCGACGAGCCGGGCATGCGGCCGGCGCCGTCGTGGACGACGTCGGCGATCTCGTCCACGTTGCGCCGCGCGCCGATGCCGACGAGCGACGGAAATTCCGGCGGGTTGCCGCGCAGGTTCGTCCGGTGGCACGACGCGCAGTAGCGCTCGTAGAGCTCCTTCCCCGTCGCCGACTCTCCGTCCGGCATCTTGCGCTCGGCCAGTTTCACGTTCCAGGCCATCTCGTTCGCGTTGACGTAGAGGAGACTCGAGCGCGGGTCGTACGCGACGCCGCCCCACTCTCCTCCGCCATCCATGCCTGGAAAGAGAACCGTGCCTTGCGTGCTCGGCGGATCGAATTCACCGCCCTTTCTGAGCTTCAGCCACTCGGTGCGCACGGCCTTCTCAGCGTCGGGTGTCCGCTTCGTGATCAGGTCTTCGGTGAACTTCTGTCGCGTGAATGGCGGCGGCAGCGTCGGCAGCACCTGAGTCGTCGAGAGTCGTTCCCCATCCACGTCCGAGGCCGGCACCGTAAGCTCCTCCATCGGGTATATGGGCTGGCCCGTCTCCCGATCCAGGACGTAGGTGCGGCCGTTCTTGGCAATCTGCGCCACGACATCGAGCGGACGACCGTCCTTGTTGATGGTGATGAGCGCCGGCGACGCGGGAAAATCGCGATCCCAGACATCGTGCTTCACCGCCTGGAAGTGCCAGACCCGTTCACCTGTCTCCGCGCGAAGGCAGAGGATCGTGTTCGCAAAGAGATTGTCGCCGTGGCGGTTGGCGCCGTAGAAATCGTACGACGCCGACCCCGTCGACGCATAGACGAAGCCGCGCTTCTCGTCGAGCGACACGCCCGACCACGCGTTGGCGCCGCCGCTGTACCGCCACGCGTTCTTCGGCCAGGTGTCGTAGCCGAGCTCGCCCGGATGCGGGATCGTGTGAAATGCCCACTTCTGCCGGCCTGTGTGGACGTCGAACGCACGGATGTCGCCTGGCGCCGACGGGAGCCCTTCGGGCACGATCGATCCCAGAATCAGCAGGTCGCCGTAAAAGACCCCCGGTGTGTTCAGCCCGACGCTCAGCGAACGGGGATCGCGCCCGCGAAACCCTTGACGCAGATCGATCCGGCCATTCTGCCCGAAGCCGGCGAGCGGCTTCCCCGTCGTCGCATCGAGCGCATACAGCCAGTGGCGCGCGCCGAAATAGATGCGGCGCTCGTCGCCGCGCTCCCAGTACATCAGCCCGCGGATGCGTGTCCGGTTCAGGCTCTTCACGTCCTCGTTCGGATTGAAGCTCCACTTCTGTTCGCCGGTCGCTGCATCGAGCGAGAAGATGCGCAGCTTGGGCGAGGTCGCATACAGCACGCCGCGGGCCACCACGGGCTGGCATTGCATCTCGGACCCGTCGAAGGCGTCGCCGGTGTCGTACGTCCAGGCCACCCTGAGCGTCGCAACATTGGCTCGCGTGATCTCGGTCAGCGGTGAGTATCGCGTCTGGTCGGGCCCGCCGCCATAATGGGGCCAATCAGTCGACGACGAAGTGGTGAGAACGAGAAGGGGAAGGACGAGGAACGCGGTACGCATATGTGATGCGGCAATATACCGCAACGTGTTAGCCGCAGATGACCCGGTCTCGCCGCCGTGGCAACATTCTTGACCCGACCTCCGTATATTACCTACAGTACGACTATGGGAACGTTTCTCGGTGAATTCGAACACCTCCTGCTCCTGGCCTTGGTCCACCTGGAAGACGACGCGTATGGCGCCCGGATTCGGCGCGTCATCGAGCAGCGCACCGGGCGCACCGTGTCGCCCGGCGCCGTGTACACCGCACTCGACCGTCTCGAGCGTCGACGCCTGGTCTCGTCGTGGCTGGGAGAGCCAACGCCGCAACGTGGGGGCAAGCGCAAGCGCTACTACCGCCTCGAGTCGGCGGGCACTCGCGCGCTTCGGCAGTCGCAGGACGCGTTGGGACGCATGATGAAGGGCCTCAGGCCGAAGCTGGAGATGCCATGAGCAGACCTCCGCTCCTGGCGGCGAGCCTGCTGCGGCTGCTGCTCCCGAGTGACCCGCACGAAGCGATCGCGGGCGATCTGGACGAGGAGTGGATTGAAGCGGCGCACCCCTCCCGCGCCCGCTATTGTCGCCTCGCCTGCGCGTCGGTCTGGATCTATTGGTGGCATCGGCTCGGTCACCTGCGAGGCCGCGCCGATTTCGCCGGGCAACAGCCTGTCGTTCGAGGAGAGTATCCCATGCGACACCTGCTTCAGGATTTCCGCCATGGCGTGCGGCTCATGCGGCGCTCCCCCGGATTCACGCTCGCGGCGGTTGGCACGCTGGCACTCGGCATCGGTGCCAACACCGCGATTTTCAGCATGGTGAACGTCATGGCGCTCAAGCCGCTGCCGTACCGCGAGCCTGACCGCGTCGCGTTCGTGCTCGGCTGGAACACCGAGCGGCAGTCGATGCGCTTCAATCTGTCGCTTGCGGACTACGCCGATCTGCGCCAGCAGACTCAGACGCTCGAGGACCTCGCTGCCTACTCGTACTGGAGCGCAATCTTCACCGGCGGCGATGCACCGGAACGCGTCCAGGCCTATCGCGTCACCGCCAACACGTTCACGCTGCTCGGCGTACCGGCAGCGATCGGACGCACCTTCACGCGCACCGAAGGTCTGCCTGGCGGTCCGAAGACCATCGTCATCAGCCACGGCCTTTGGCAACGACGATTCGGCGGAAGCGGCTCAATAGTCGGACGGCTCGTGCAGGTCGACGGACAGCCGTACACGGTCATCGGCGTGATGCCGAGGGGCTTCGAGTTCCCGGTATTCAACTTCAAAGGCGACCTGTGGGCGCCGCTCGAGTTCGACCCGGCGGCTCCGACACCGGATCGGGCCACAGCCGACGGCGCCGTCGTGGTGGCGCGCCTCCGGGAGCGCGCCGACTACGCCAAGGCGCAGGCCGAGCTCGACACCATCATGCGACGGCTCGGCGCGGACCATCCCGAAACCAATCGTACGCTCGGGGCGCGGCTGGTCGAGATCGGGAGGCTGGACGAGCAATTCGCTGGCCCGGCGATCTGGATCTCGATGGCGACAGTGGGAGTCGTTCTGCTGCTGGCGTGCGCCAACGTCGCCAACCTGCTGCTCGCGCGCGGGGTCGCTCGCCAGCGTGAGCTTGGCATCCGCGCCGCGCTCGGAGCCACGCGACTGCGCGTGGCCCAACAGTTGCTCGTCGAGAGCCTGCTGATTGGCGTCGCAGGAGCGATCGCTGGCGCGGCGATCGCGTTCGCGGCGCTTCGTGTGTTGCGCCGCTCGCTGCCGGAGCTCATCGAGGCCACCCAGCCCAATCTCGATGCGCTGGGACTCGACGCGACGACGCTTGCGTTCACGGCCGGCCTGTGTCTCGCCACGACGCTCATCTTCGGCATGATCCCCGCCTGGCGCGCAGCGCGGTTGGACGTGCACGACACGCTCAAGGGATCGGCCGGTCTCGGCGGCGGGAAGGCGACCCGGCGACTTCAGTCAGCGCTGGTTGTATTCGAGGTCACGCTCGCAACCATGCTGCTCGTGACCGCGGGCCTGCTGGTGAAGAGCTACCAACGCCAACTGCGACTCGATCCGGGCTTCAATCCCAGAGGCGTACTGACCATGACGGTCACCCTGCCTGCGTATCGGTACGGCGACGCGAACACCCAGCGGCGTTTCTTCGAGCAGGCAACCGATCGCATCTCCCGCCTGCCCGGCATTCGCTCCGCCGCTTTCGTCAACGTCCTCCCGCTCAGCACTTACGACGACGGCACGCGATTCGTCGTCGAGGGACAGCCCGCGCCGGAGGCCGGAAGCGAGCCGACGGCTGCCTTTCGCGTCGCCACGCCGAGCTACTTCCAAACGATGGAGATTCCGATCGTGCGCGGACGCGCACTCGATTCCAGGGACCGGGCAGACGGTCGTCCAGTGGCCGTGGTGAACCAGGCGCTCGCTCGTCAAATCTTCGCCGGACAGGATCCGATTGGCCAGCGGCTGCGCATCGGTACAGACCACTTTACCGGTCCGGCCGCAACGATTGTCGGCGTGGTCGGCGACGTGCACCACGAGCAGCTCACAGAACGGCCGAACGCCGAGCTCTACGTACCGCAGGCGCAGGCTCCCGTCCCGATGATGATGCTCGCCGCGCGGACCGGCGGCGATCCCCAGGCGCTCACGAGCGCCGTCCGGGCCGAGATTCGCGCGCTCGATCCGTCGCAGCCCGTCTATCACGTGAAAACGCTCGACCAGCTCGTCGCAGACTCGTTGACCGTGCAGACATCGTCAGCGGCGATGATGGCGCTCTTCAGCGCGCTCACGCTGATGCTGGCCGCCGTGGGAATCTACGGCGTCATTTCGCATGCCGTCAGTCAGCAGACGCGTGAATTCGGTGTGCGTCTGGCGCTTGGCGCGCGACCCAGAGATCTCCTGGCGCTCGTCGTTCGCAAGGGGCTCGCACTGGTGATGGGCGGCATCCTCGTGGGCACGACGGCCGCCATTGGCGTCTCGAGACTTATCTCAGGCGTCCTGTACGGCGTGACGCCGTTGGATCCGCCCACCTACGCGGGCGTTGTCGCGATTCTAGTGATCGTTGGAGCGGTCGCCTCCTGGGTGCCCGCGTGGCGCGCAAGCCGGATCGAACCGATGCAGGCGCTCCGGGTCGACTAAGCCAGGCCCAAGCCTCAGCGTCACAACTGAGCACAGGAGCGAGCACCGGAACTCAACCGCTCAGCCGATCAACCATCCAGCGAAAGAGTGCCACAGACTCGTGCGGCCGATGGCGATGCGCACAGGACCCGACAGAAGTAGGACCAGACCGCCCCAGATGTAGACGGGATGAACACGACGATCGCGTCTGACATCGTGAACGATGGCAGCGACGACGAACAGGTTCGTCAGGGCAAGCGCAATCACCGGGCGCTGCCCCACGAACCATAGGCGCGCGATCGCGGGTGTCACGATGCTGATCGTCGCAAGGAGCATGAGCCGCTTGTGGAATGCCGGACGTCGCCTGGTCCAGATCGCGGCGGCCAGAAACGCCGCGAACATGGCAAGTGCGCCGAGCGGTACGGCCAGGAAGGTGACTGGGTCGAGCGCGCCGGGACTCAGACCGCTACGCGCCGACTCGAGCGCCAGCAGGGCACCGGCCGGCAGCATTGCTACGCCGAGGACGATTCCGGCCACGCCAAAACGCCTGTGCAGATCGGTGCGATGGGCCGCGACCAGGGTCGTCTGCGCCAAGAGCAGCACGATCCACGAAACGAATAGCACGCCGTGGACCTGTGCCAGACGCGGCAGTGGCGTGGGGTGAAACAACGGGCGGACAAAATACGTGGGTCCGAAGCCGACGGCCACCGTGATCGCCAACGCCAGCGCCATGCCGACGTAGAATGCCCGATTCACCGGCAGCATCAGCAAGGCGACATCTCTCCCTGATCCGCCCTTGGTCGCGGCGGCGAATGAATTCTAGTCTGAACGCGGCCGAAGCCCTTCACCTTTGGTCTCATCTCCGGCGCGCTAGGACGTCGCCTTCGCCAGTCCGGGCAGCGCCTGCTGCGATTCCTCGCGCACTGTGGCATCTGCCGACGCGTGCCTGCGCGCCAGCAGTACGTAGATCGATGGCACGACGAACAACGTGAATACCGTCCCGATGATCATGCCGCTCACGAGCATGATCCCGATGCTGTTTCGCGCGCCGGCACCGGGCCCTGTCGCGAGGATGAGCGGCGTGTGGCCGACGACCGTGGCCGCCGTGGTCATCAGAATCGGACGCAGTCGTGTGCCGGCCGCCTCGATGACGGCGTGCAGCTTGTCCAATCCTGTCTCCTGCAGGTGGTTTGCGAACTGCACGATCAGGATGCCGTTCTTCGAGACCAGGCCGACGAGTGTAATCAGGCCCACCTGGCTGTAGATGTTCAGCGTGGTCAAGCCCAGGAACGAGAACAGCAGGGCCCCGGATACCGCCAGGGGGACGGACCCCGCCAGGATGATGAACGGATCGCGGAAGCTCTCGAACTGCGCCGCGAGCACGAGATAGATCAGGATCGCCGAGAGCAGGAACGTCGTCAGGAACTTGCTGCCTTCGGTGCGAAGCTGCCGTGATTCGCCCGCGTAGTCGATGGTGAAACCCTGCGGCAGGATGGCCCGCGCTTCGGTTTCGAGAGCGGTCAGCGCCTGATCCAACGGAACTGGCGGCGGAACGACGCCCTGGATGCGAACGGCATTGAGCTGCTGGAACTTCTTCAGCTCGCGCGGTTCGGTGGTGGTCTGAATCGTGGCAAAGGTCGAGAGCGGCACGAGCTTCGGCGCCCCGTTCGTCGACTCGGGGGCCGCGGACCCGGTGACGTAGACGTTTGCGAGCTGGTCGGGTGTCAGCCGATCCGTGCGCTTGATCTGAGGTATCACCTTGTAGCTGCGGCCCTGGATGCTGAAGCGATTCACGTAGTCGCCTCCGAAGAGCGTCGACAGATCCTCGCCGGCCTGGCCCAGATCGACACCCTGCGATCGGAGCTTGTCGCGGTCGAAGACCACCTCGGCCTGCGGCTGATCGAACTTCAGATCGGCGTCGGCGAAGATGAACAGGCCACTGGCGAACGCCTTCTGGACGAGCCGATTGCCGAGCTCGGCGAGCTGCTCGGGCTCGGCCGCCGACGCGATGACGAAGTCGACCGGGAAATCCCCGCCACCGGGCAGCGCCGGGGGCGTCATCGGAATCACGCGCAGGCCGGGAATCTGCGACAGCGGCCCCATCACCTCCATGAGCAACTGCGGGGTAGTCTTCGTTCGTTCGCTCCACGGCTTGGTGACCAATCCGCCGAACCCGCCTGTCGGCAGGGTGATCTGAAAGATGCTGGCCGTCTCGGGGATTGACCGGAACACGTCGTGGATCTCGGTGGCGAAGACCTTCGTTTGATCCAGTGTGGAGTTGCCCGCGGCCTGGACGATCGAGAAGACGACGCCCTGATCCTCCGTGGGCGCGAGCTCCCGCTGCGAAAACATGTAGAAGGGCACCATCAGCAGCGCCACAATCCCCCACAACACGAGCACCACGGGCCTGAAGCGGAGCGTTCCGGCCAGCATTCGTGTGTAGGTACTGCGCACGCCGTCGAACCTGCGGTTGATCCAGCCGGCAAAGCCGCGCTCGCTGTCTCCGGATCGCAGCATCTTCGCGCCCATCATGGGCGACAGCGTCAGCGCGACGATGCCCGACACGATGACCGCGCCGGCCAGCGTAAAGGCGAACTCGCGGAAGAGCGCGCCCGTCAGGCCTCCCTGAATGCCCACCGGCGCGTACACCGCCGCCAGCGTGATCGTCATGGCGATGATGGGGCCGACCAGTTCCCGGGCGGCCTCGATCGCCGCCCGAACCGGCGGCGCGCCTCCATGGAGATGGCGCTCGATGTTTTCGACCATCACGATCGCATCGTCGACGACGAGCCCGACCGAGAGCACGATCGCGAGCAGCGTGAGCAGGTTGATGGTGAAGCCGCTCACGAGCATCAGGAACACGGCGCCTACGAGCGAGATCGGGATCGCCACAACAGGGATGATCAGCGCACGAACCGATCCCAGGAACAGGAAGATGACGACAATCACGATGAGGAGCGTTTCGGAAAGCGTCGTGAGCACTTCGTCGATCGCGTCCTGGATGTACTCTGTCGAGTCGTACGGAATGCCCACCTTCATCCCGGCCGGCAACTGGGCTTCGATGCCCGGAATGGTGTTGCGCACCTGGCGAATCACATCGAGCGAGTTTGCCGTGGGCAGCACCCAGATGCCCATGAAGGTCGCGGCCTGACCGTTGAAGCGGACATCCTGGTCGTAGTTCTCCGCGCCGAGCACGACGTCGGCCACATCGCCCAGCCGGACGATCACGCCGTTCTCCTGTTTGACGACCAGTTGGCGGAATTCCTCGGCGGTCCGGAGGTCGGTATTGGCGACCAGGTTCACGGAGATGGAACCCTTCGTCCGACCGAGGGCCGAGAGGTAGTTGTTGCGCGCCAGGGCATCGCGCAGTGTCGCCGGCGAGATGCCGTTAGCCGCCATCCTCTCGGGCTTGAGCCAGATGCGCATGGCAAACGTTCGGCCACCGAGGATGTCGGCACGCTGCACGCCGCTGATGGCGCTCAACTTCGGCTGCACCGTACGCGTCAGGTAATCGGTGATCTGGTTCTGGTCCAGATCCTTCGATGAAAATCCGATGTACATGGCAGCGAACTGGTTGTCGGCCGTTTCCAGCTCGATGATGGGCGCCTCAGCCTCGGGAGGCAGGTCGTTGCGCACCTGCGCCACCTTCGCTTGAATCTGTGTCAGTGCGGCGTTGGTGTCGTAGTTCAGCGTGAGGTGAACCGTGATGGTGCTGACCCCCTGTGCGCTCGACGACTCCATGTAGTCGATGCCATCAGAGCTGGCGATGACCCGTTCGAGCGGCGTCGTGATGAACCCGCGCACCAGGTCCGCGTTGGCGCCGATATATGCCGTGGTGACACGGACGATGGCGATGTCGCTGCGCGGATACTGCCGGACGGTGAGCGCACGAATGGATTGCAGGCCCGCAATCAGAATGACCAGGTTGACGACAATGGCGAGGACGGGGCGCCTGATGAACAGATCGGTGAGTTTCATCTAGCTGTCCTCCGGGCTCGGCGCCGGATTGTTTGGCGGGCGCATCTTGTTGTTGACGCGAACAGCGGCGCCGTTGCGGAGCTTGAACACGCCGGAGGTCACGACCTCGTCTCCGGGATTGACGCCCGAGAGAATCGCCACCTGGTCGCCGCGGGCGCCTCCCAGTTTGACGAACTGCTGGCGGACGCCGCGATACATCTTGCCGTCCTCACCCTTCAGATCGGTGACGACGAAGACCGAATCGCCGTAAGGCGCGTAGTTGATACCCGATGCCGGCAGCGCAATCACGGGACGGCTGGCGCCAAGCGGCAATTGCGTCTGCACGAACATTCCCGGCCGCAGCTTCCCTTGAGGATTGGGGAGCGTCGCCTGGACCTGCACGTTGCGAGTGGCCTCGTCCACGACCGAGTTGATCGCACTGACACGGCCCGTGAATTCGAGGCCCGCCAGATCCTGGGCAGTGATCCGCACCGAACGCCCTGTTCGGACTTGCACGGCTTCCTGCTGTGGCACACCGAAGTTCACGTAGATCGGGTGCAGTGACTGGAGGGGAACGACCGGATCGCCGGCCGAGAGGTACTGTCCGAGGTTGACCTGCCGGATCCCGAGGATCCCTGAGAACGGGGCACGAATGGTCTTGCGATCGATGGTCGCGCGGATCTCGCCGACCCTCGCCTCGGTTTCCTTGTGCTCGGACGAGGCCTGATCGTAGTCCGCCCGCGAGACGACGCCCTCCTTCACCAGGCGCAGCATCCGTTCGTATTTGATCCGCGCCAGATCGCGCTGCGCATGGACGGCCGCCAACTGCGCGCGCTCCTGCCGGGTGTCGAGCTCCACGAGCACGGTGCCTTCGCGCACAGAGGTGCCGGATTGAAAAGCGATCCGCGCGATGGTGCCCGGAAGATCCGCGCTCACGGTCACGCCCTGCACGGCCGCGATCGTGCCGATCGCGCTAATCGTCGAGGGCCACGACTCCTGCTGCGCGACGATGGTCGTCACCGCTTCGGGAGGCGGCTGGAAGGCGCCTTGCGCGATGGCTGACTGGATCTGGCGATACTTCACGAAGCCGAGGCCTGCGATGAACACGCCTGTCAGGGCGAGCATCAGGATCATCCGTTTGACCATAGACACCTTCACTGTCGCGGCGATGGAATCACGCCGGCTTGTCCGACACCCTTGGCGTCGGACCTTCCCTTGATTGACGAACAGCGGGCAGCGGAATCGACAGCCGTGCTGATGCCTGGCCTGCAGTTGTCGAGATTGCCGGTCGCGCTGGCAGCTACGCCGAGCTTAGGGACTCGGTCGAGAGCCTTTCTTTGGAGACGCCCGACGCGCGATTGTGGTTCCCGCCGGTCGTCCCAGGAGGTGTGCAACCGCGATGCCGTTTAACGACACCGCTGTTGTGGAGACGGGGTTTTAGCCCCGCGACTGCGTCACGCGGGCCTTAAGGCCCGCCGCCACAGTTCGTCAACAGTCTTGCTGTAGAGGCGGAGCTTCAGCCCCGGCGGATGCGGGCATCGCCCCGTGGCCGCGGCGATGGGCAAGTCAGTGGATGACGCGGATCTCCGTGATCCCAATCTCTTTGGACGCGACACGAGCACCCGTCGGGGCGACGAGTCGATCGACAATCACGGCCACCTCGTTCGTACCGCTCGACAGTGCTCCCGGTGGCACGATCCATTCGTACGCGTGCCAGCCTGTCTGCAACGGCTGCGGTTGGCACTCCATACGGTTCAGCCGGAGTCCGATCATTGTTGGGACAGCATGCTCCCCAAGCAGAGCCTGAACTCTGATGCGCCTGGCTGGGCCTCGGGCGATCGGCAGGAGGAACTGTGCCTCCGTCGAGGTCATCCACCGGTAGGCGCTGTAGTCGTCCCAGTCGACGGCCGACCATCCATGGCCCGTCAGCTGCGCCTGATCGTCGCGCGCCATCAACAGCACCTCTGACACGCGATCCGGAGTCCGGAGGAGCCCCTGTGTATCGACGCTGAACAACTCGGCTGCTCGCGAAACGGCCGACGAGCTCACGCGTCCGACCGCGTGAGCGGGCACACCGCCGAGCGCCAGCAGCACCGAGGCCGCCCTCGTTCCCGACACCGTCATCTCGATTCGGTAGACGTGCGGATCCTCTCGAATACCAGCACTCCGCACCCGCTCCGACTCGAGCCGCGTCCGACCGGTGTCGCCCGTGGCCCCGTCGAGACGGGTGACACGAGTCTTCACCCGCTCCGACGATCTGTCGATGACGCGCGGCGCGAGCGGCGCCCCGTCGCCGACGTACAGGACCGCCGTTTGCCCGGCCGCCAGTCGCGCCATCACGCTTCCGGTCCGGCACGCGCTCAGGGCATCGGCCCACTCTGACCGGATTTCCTGACTCCACCAGGTTCCGCGCAGCGGGAAGAGCGACAGCGGGCCCGCCCGAAGCGGCACGCGAAATTGGTCGTCGGCCTGCAGGACGAAGGCGTCCTCCAGGGTGCCATCCGAGCTCCAGATGGCGACCGCCGCGCCCGCAACCGTCCGCACGATGTCGCGTGCGCCCTGTCGAATCGCGGCCTCCGCCGCCGTGGATTGCACGTCGATCGCCTCAGGCGCGTCGAAGCCCGTTTCGCCAATGTGGGACGCGGCCTCGACGCCGATGTGAACATCGGAAGGACCGATCCGCAGGATCGCGCCCCGCCGCGCACCGCGCACGCCTATGGTCGCGACGTTCGACAATCCGGAATTGGCGAGGTCCCGCGGCCCGCCGATGTCCGCAAGCGACAGGCCGGCCGCCGCAAACTGCGGCGCGTGCCCAGCCGGTACGGCAAGTGCCACGATGGTTCCGTCGACGAGACGGGACAGCAGCTCGGTCAAACGTCCGCCCGTCAACGGCAGCGGCGCGAAGGCGAAGTTCATGGCGTCGTACCGAAGTCGCCTCGCCGCCTTACCGAAGGCGAAGACGCGGGCGCCGGCAGCCCACCGGCCTCGCACAACATCCGCATCGCGATCGACGAGCTCGATGCGTCGTCCCGCGGCGGCCCGATCGCCGAGCAGCTTGAACATCACCATCCGATCGACGAGGAAGTCTTCGTGGACCAGAGCGGTCCGGTCCGGCAGCACCCGGAACACGGCGTCGAGCATCACCGCAGATTTCGTGTCGCGGCTGCGATCGGTCGCGGCGAAGTTGCGCGTCAGATTCCACGCCGGCAGCGACAGCGTGGCAACACCCAGTGCCACCGCCGCCCATGGCCACCGCCTCGCAATCCCAATCGCCTGCTCCGCTCCGACCGCGGCCAGCAGCCAGAGGATGAGGATCGTCGGAATCAGAAACACGGGCGTATCGACGACCGCATAGTTGACGGCAAACCCGAGGATGGCGCCGCCGCCGAGCAGGAGCAGGAGGGCCTCGGCGAGGCGACGGCGCACGAGCCACGCGGCCCCGACGATGGCGAGGGCCAGGCCGACCAGCGTGAGCTCCGGCGCGAGGACGTGATCCACAAGCGACGGCAGCTTCGCGAAGACCACGTCGTGCCATCGGAACGCGAACAATCGCTCCTTGAACTGTGCCGCCGTCATCACGTCGACGAGATCGGCGATCGTTGTCGCTCGCGACTCGACGTACGCCCCCGGCTGGCGCGATCGCAGAATGATGAATCCGTACTGCAGGAGGCCGGCGCCAAGAATCACGGCCGTCGCGGCGAGCGTGTGCGCCCGCATGGCGAACTGGCGATTCGTCAGCCACACGAAGATCGCGATGCCAGGGACAAACCCCACGATGGTCGTGTGATGGCCAAGACCCGCGGCGAAGAGCGCAACGCCGGTGAAGAAGAATGCCGCGCGGCCCGTGCTCGCCCACGTGAGCATGGCGAGCAGCACGCCCGCGATGATGGCCGCGTGCAGCGTGTAGACCTCGGCAATCACGGCCTGCGACCAGAACACCTGCCCGAATGCGAGGCCGAGCGCGGCCGCAAGGCTGACTGTGGTTCTGCATCCGAGTCGTCGCGCGATGACACATGTGAGCGACACTGTCACCGCGCCCAGCAGCGCCGAGAACAGGTTGATGCGGTACGGCAGGGATCCAACAGGCAGGTACGAGAACGGGTACGTCAGGAGAACGTAGAGTGGATAACCGGGGTTGTGGGCAACGCCAAGCACGCGACCCACGAATTGGAACATCGGCGTGTCCGACGCGCCGACGAGGCCGGGAGCGAGCGTCCGCACGTAGACGGCGAGCGCAGCAACCCCGGCGGCAGCCGCCCAGAGGAAATCCTGCCGGGCGCGCATCACCTATGGAGCCGGAGGGGCCACGAGTGGCTGCTCCATCACCTTCTTCTTGTCGGCGGCGGTCAGCATCCAGCCGTTGTGGTCGACATAACGGTCGGAAAGCGGCGGAGCCGCCATTCGACGAGCGCGCGAGCCTGACGTTCCGGACCTCCAGAAAATCGCGCCCGAGGCCAGCGCCACGAGACCACCGCTCGCCGCGAGAAAGGCTCGTCTGGAGACCTGAGTGTTCATATCTGGCCGCCCCTACGAACCCTTCGCGAGCGTATCGGCGAGGCGCAGCGCCAGCGCCACAATGGTGAGTGTCGGGTTCGCATATCCCCCGCCGCTCGGAAAGACCGACGAACCAGCCACGAAGAGATTGTGATACCCGTGCACGCGGCCGTCCGTGTCGACGACGGAGGTGGACCGGCTCTGGCCCATTCGTGTCGTCCCCATGATGTGGCCCCCGCCCCACACCTCCTTGTAAATACGGTCGTTGTTCACCCGCACTCTCCCCTTGCCCAGGCGGAGGAGCGACTCGCCGAACACGCGCAGCGTCAATTCCACGTTCAGAAAGTCTCTGGCGTCCAGCACGCATCGGGCGGCGGGCCGATAGAGTCCAGACGGATCGCGCTCGCCAGTCAGGAAGACCCGGTTCGCCGGCGACGGCAGCATCTCGGCACGAGGCGTGATCTCATAGTGATAGAAAGCCCTCCCGGTTTCTTTCGCAAGGAACCGAGCCATGTCATGATCCGCTGACTTCCGGTAGCACTGCAGGCTGCATCCGTACAGCCGGTGCTCGAGCGCCACCGCATTGTCCGCGATGATCGCGTGCATGCCCCGCCCCTTGTTTGTCGACGGCCAGTAGCGATCGAGCTCCGCTTCGAGGACGCATTCCCCGCCGCGGTTGAACTGCGGGTGTTCCATGAGAAACTTGCCGACCTGGCCGCTCTCGTTTCCGACGGGCGTCCCGCCGTCCGGCTGCGGCTGCAGCAGGAGTTGCGCGTTACCGATGCCTCCCGCGGCCACGATGACCGATTGTGCCGGACGGATGGCCACGCGGCGACGAGCTTCTGAATGGTGCTCGACGTAGTCGATTCTCGTCAGTGACGATCGCGCCTCGTTCGCGCCGAGGCCGACGACCGAACGTCCTGTCGCGACATCCACGGCCTTGGACGTTTTCAGCGTCGACAGGTACTTGCTGCCGAACCGCACCGGCGGCGCTGCGGCGATCGGCCTGTAGATAAAGCCGGGCGAGAGGGGCGTCTCGAAGTCGAGGAAGGCGGGGTCGTGGTCGAGGATCGGAGCGGCCCGCCGCCAATACGGCATCAGCTCGGATCGGCGGATTGGCCAGCGCACACCCACGGCCGGATTGTCGAGATCCAGATCTCTTGGCGTCGGGCACCACCCGGTCCACACGTTCGAGCTGCCGCCCAGGGCCCTGATCGAGTGCCCATTCCAGTACTCACCCGCGTAGTGCCCGTACCCGATCGAGTTCGCCAGCTCACCTCTCACGCGGTGCTCGTCGCCGGACTCGAAGATCAGCACCTTCTTCCTCGCCTTGGCGAGGGCCAGAGCGAGGCTGATGCCCGCGGGACCGGAGCCGATGACGAAGCAGTCGTAGGCGTCGCTGCCAAATCCTCCGTCGCTGACGAACATGTCTCGCCGAGATTCTATGGCGAAGCGCCTCGAAGTGCACACCAGGAGTACCGACGGACAGAAGCTCTCCACAGATTTCACAGATTGCATTGATTCTTACGGGTTGATCGTGGCAGTCGGCGCTGAACTCTGAACAGCATTCCCAGCACATCGGCGTTTGACGCCCTCGCGATGACCGGCGCTGGCCGCGAAGCGGCCAGTGGATGAGACGCTGGGCACATCACCATTTCCGAGCCAACAGTGAAGGCCGCCGCCATTTGGGCACGATCACAGCTATGGGCAAAGCTCCCTGCAGGGCCTTTTCCTCGACATACACCAGGCACAAATACTTCATGGATGCCTCCAAAGTTCGTGAAAACCGCCGGTCACGTCAGACATAGTCGTCTGGCGGGGGGCGAAATCGACAACAGGGGTCGCAGTCGATCCATTTTTTCGCTTCAAACCCAGAGCCAACTTGGGTGACGACTTGAGATGGCGCCTTCGCTCTGGGAGCCCGCAGAGGGCTTTTAGTGCCTTTGCGATCTCCGCGAGCTCTGCGTTGAAATTCGGGGTGCTCGGCCTCCTCTACGGCCCTGCACCAGCGTTCCTGCATCATCAAGTCAAGCGAGTCTCGGTCTAGCATGTTCGTATGGACGCGAAAGCGCTACCCGCCCGCCCGAGCCTCGAGCAATACACGAAGGAGGCGAAAGAATTGGTCAAGAGCCGCGCGTCGGGCGATCCCGAAGCGGTTCGGCGCATCGAGGCACACTATCCTCGCCCGGCGAAGGTCGAACGCGCCGCCGCCAACACCGCCCGCTTCACGCTTGCCGACGCGCAACTCGTCATTGCCAGGGAGCATGCCTTCGAGAGCTGGCCGACGTTCGCGACGCACATCGAGGGCCTTGCCCGCACGCGCTCCGCCGTTACGCAATTCGAAGCCGCAGTGGATGCGATCGTCGACGGTGAGGCGGCCAGCTTCGAGCGGTTGCTCAATGAGCGTCCCGACCTCGCGCGTGCACGGTCGACCCGCGTGCACCGCGCCACGCTGCTGCACTACGCGTCTGCCAACGGCGTCGAGGACTATCGTCAGAGATCACCCGCCAACGCGGCTCGCCTCGCGGAATTGCTGCTGAAGGGCGGCGCCGAGGTCGACGCGGTCGCCGACATGTACGGCGGCGACTGCACCACGATGGACCTGCTGGTCTCGAGCATCCATCCTGCGAAGGCCGGCGTTCAGGTCGCCCTGGTCGACACGCTCGTGGACTTCGGCGCGGCAATAGACGGGCTGAAGGGCGACGGTTCACCGTTGATGACGGCCCTGGCGTTCGGCTATCCCGACGCCGCAGAGGCGCTTGTCCGTCGCGGCGCCAGGATTCCGAACATCATGGCGGCCGCGGCGCTCGGTCGTGTCGATCTGGTGAGCGGCTGGTTGGACGGGAATGGCGGCCTGACATCGGACGCGCCCGTCACGGCCGTCCGCTGGCCGCGGCTCGCGGCGAACGGGAAGGTCCATGTCGACTGGTCGCTCATTTGGGCGGCGATGCACGGCCGCACGTCAGTCGTGCAGCTGCTGATCGATCGCGGCGTCGCGCTGGACGTGAACGATCATCAGGGATTCACGCCGCTCCACTGGGCGTCATGGAACCGGCATCTCGACACGATGGCGGTGCTGATCGCCGCGTCTGCACCGCTCGAGGCGCGAAACATCTACGGCGGGACGGTGCTGGACTCGACCGTTTACGGCGCCGTCCACAGCGGCGCGCCGGCCGACTACGTGCCAACTCTCGAGCGGCTGATCGTCGCGGGCGCGGATCTTGACGCCGTCGATTACCTGACCGGCATCGAAGTAATCGACGCCGTGCTCCGGCGCCATCGTCGCTCCTCGGCTGTTGACAAGTGACTGGAGGAAACGGCGACCAGAAGATCACGAGGTCAAGAGTCCTGTGTGTTTTCTCTTAGTTTTCTGCCGTCCTGCTAATCCAAACACGCCAAACAGATACGTGTGAGTACGTGTGTATCCGGGTTGATCTGTGTCGGATCCGCGTGGGCACGTCCGGCGTCCACGAAGGAATGGTGAACAGGAGTTCAGAAGGTCAAGAGCCTCATTCGATGATCGGATCCCCTATCGCTGTGTTCTCTCGCTATGCCCATAGCCCGGAGCCTGAAGTCTGGAGCCTGAGGCCTTCCGTCTGTCAGATGGAACCCGGCTCAGGGTCCTCCACAAGCGGTGCACAGAGCGACGAGTGTGAGTAGTGCAAGTGTGCATCGCATAGGGAGGACCCTCGAGTGAAGTCGCAGACGGAGCTAAGGCTCGCTACTTCGCGGCCGCTGGCTTGCTCTTCATCTCGACCAGCACCAGCTCGAATGGCGTGTCGCCGACATTCTCTGGCAGGTGCTTGCCAGCGGGCGTCCATTGGACCGTGTGGGCCTTGAACGGCGCGTCCTGCGAGGTACCGTCCGGGAGGTTGAATTTCCCGTGCCCGTCGGTCAGAAAGATGGCGACACTGTCCGGATGCTCATGCATCACGGATTTCTCGTGAGGGGCGTACTTGATGCGAAGGACTCGCACCTGATCGTTTTCGAACTCCAGCTTGTAATGCGTGGAGTCGACTTTCACTGGGTCCTGCGCCATAACAGGCGCCACGGTCGCGAGCAGCAGCACTGCGGGCATCAAGAACAAACCTCGTCTCATGACTACCTCCTTGCGCGTTTCCGGTTACGGTTGCGCGGTCGGATGCTACCACCAGCTCAACTATCCCGCCACTTGCAGGTCCGTTCCGTTCCCTCCAGGGGCGCATGGCAATTCCCTGTAGGGGCGTATGGCAATGCGCCCCCGCAGAGTGCATCCCGGCCACGCGAAGCCTCCAGTTGCTCGGGTTCGGCGGGTTTGTCAGGTTGATCGGGTTCGGCAACGCTACCACCCGGCCAACCCGATCAACCTGTAACCCGGGTAACCCGAGACGACCTGGGTAACCCGAGAAACCAGTCTGGCGTATCGGGCTGCGCGGCCCTACCGCACGCGGAGAAGAAAGATCCCGTATCCGACGCCCGCCGGGTCGCTGTTGCGCGCGGATTGAAACGCGATCGTCGTGCCGTCCGGGCTCACGACGGGGTTCGACGCCTTGTAGCCTGCGTACTCACCCCACCGCGTCATGCGGACGAAATCGGTGCTGTTCGGCTCGAGCTTCAGTTTCCAGATATCGATGTAGTTGGAATTCTGCTGGAGCTGTTCGCGGCTCGATTCGACCAGCGCGTGCCCACCGTCCGGAAAGATGCCTTCGACCTCGTTGTACTCATCGGCAAGCTTTCGGTATGTCGTCACCTTTCCCGAATTCAAGTCGATGCCGAAGACGTCGGCAAAGGGCGACCGGTAACACGTGTAAATCAACTCGGTATCACTCGTTCGAAAGTCCTGCGCTTCGAGCGTGCACTCGGGCGCGCGCGCGCGGATGACCTCCTTCTTGTTCGCGAGCGTCGACCGGTCACCTTCCTTGACGATGTCGGCCGTGTAGATGACGGATTCGCCTTCGGCCAGAAGGTCGGGGTACTGCCCGTGGGTGTTGGACCACGCGATCTTCGGCGTGCGCCGTGAGATGGCGACGCCCTCCGAGATCTTGTGCTCGAGTGGTGTCGGCTGCCCGTGACCGCCCGCGTCGAGCACCCACATCTCCTGGTCGCGTCCCCGAGTGGTGCGGATATCCGTGAACGTCCGGGCGCCAATCAGGAAGTAGTCGCCATTGGGCAGGTACTGCACCCGCAGATAGCCGGGATTCGGGTAATGCGTGAGGAGTCGAATCGCCTTCGTGTCCACGTCGACGACGAATGCGTCGCCGAAGCTCTTCGACATGAACGCGATGCGGCGCCCGTCCGGCGACCAGGACGCGCGTTCGCCGAAGGCGGTGAGTTGCGTGATGTTCGGCGGCAGGTGCTCTTCTGGGTTGCCGCTTTTCTGTCCCTGACCGGCGGTCGTCGCCGCGAAACGCAAACAACAACAGTCCAGCGCCCAATCGCGTCATATTTTGCCTTCGAGTAAATCGTGGGGAGTTGACCGTAGAGTCCGCCTCTTATTCCATTCACCGGGCCCGAGATTTGGCTCGCGCGTTGCTATTCGAGGCGCACGCCGATTCGAGCCGTTCGCGCTGAAAGCCGTGTTCCGCAGGCCGGAAAAACGCGGCTCCGGCTTATCGTCTCCCGAACGCGGCATGGGTCCCCATCCCCATGCCCTGTCGCAGGCCTCCGCCGCGTTTTTCGTGCATCTGCCGGCCTGCTCCAACGGCTTTCAGCGCGAACGGCCCGAATCGGCCACTGAGCCGGGACCCCGCCCCCTCAAGCGACCGAACTATGCCTGCCCTGTCCAATCATCGACGGAATGCTGATCTGTGGACCTCCGTATCCATCGGTGGCTGATCTTGATCCGTGCCTGTCTGTGTCCATCCGTTGCTGATCCGGATTCGTGCCTGTCCGTGTCCGTCCGTGGCCAATCCTGATCCGTGAGTGTCCGTGTGAGTCCGTGGCTGATCCTGATCCGTGCCTTCCGTGTGTGTCCGCGGCTGATCCTGATCTGTGAGCGTCCGTGTGAGTCCGTGGCTGATCCGGATTCGTGCCTGTCCGTGTGTGTCCGTGGCTGATCCGGATTCGTGCCTGTCCGTGTGTGTCCGCGGCTGATCCTGATCCGTCAGCGTCCGTGTGAGTCCGTGGCTGATCTGATCCGTGTGGATCCGTGGCCCGGCGAAGTCTTCGCCCTATCAGTGGCCTCGGCGCTGAAAGCTCCGATACCAATACCCGAACCGCGCGACTTCCGAGAAGCCGCATCGCTCGTACACCCGCTGTCCCATGCCCGTGGCCAGCAGCACGATGCTCGATGCGCCCTTCTCCGCCGCATACCGGCAGGAATGATCCACGAGCGCGGCGCCGATGCCGCGGCCGCGATGCGCTTCGAGCACGTCGACGTCGTTGAGCCCGGCACACTCGGTTCCCAGAAAGACCAGCGTCGCGCCGACCGCCGTCGCGCCCGACCAGGCGACAAACGCCCGACACCGGTCCGGCTCGCCCCTGACGAATGGCGCGAAGGCTCTCGAACGCGGCACGGCGCAGCGGCGTCGTCAGCGGCCCAATCGAAGGATGGGGCGTCGTCTGAAACCGGTCGACATCGGTGACCGGGCGGATGGTGACAGCCGGCGGGTGCCGTTCGCTCGAGGCATCGTCTTCGACAGGTCGCGCCGCATCGCGGGAAAGCGCTTGCGGCAGCGAAGGCCTCGCGCTTTCAGGAGATCCGGCAGCGTCTCGGGTGTGGCGCGCCGGAGAGACCCATAGGCCCATGCCCCGCCGGTGCGCGCGATACCGATCGACGAGCGTGTCGACTCGCGAGGCGGCCGACCTCTTCGCCAGGCGGATCATGACGCCGGCATTGCTCCATGCGCGGCCCGGATGGACGACCCAGACGATGTCCGGATCGTCGTGGAGCTCGACGCCAGGCACGACGGCCTGCACGCGCAGCCATTCGGCGACGTGGCGCTCGACGAGCAGTGCGCCGTCGAGATCCATTTTCAGGTCGTGGGTGAGCGGAGATCAGAAATGGCCCAGCGCCTCGCGCGTCGCCTCGAGCGTCCGCGTCAGATCGTCGTCGGAATGCGCGGCGCTGATCGAGCCCTGCTTGCACGCCATCGGAAAATGGAAGATGCCATGCTCGAGGAGCGCACGGCGATAGCGGCGGTCGGCATCGAAATCGTGGTTCGTCGCCAGATCGTGCCAGTCCGCCGGCACGTGATCCATGAAGTAGACGCAGAAGGCCGAACCGACGCGGCTCACGGTGGCTTCGAGTCCGCGCTCGGTGAAGAGGGATTCGAGCCCTCGCTGAAGGCGCGCGCCTTTCGACTCGAGCTCGCGGAACACCAGGCAGTCGTCCCGCCGCAGGCGATCGATTGTCGCGATGGCCGCCGCGGTCGGAACGGGATGTGCGTTGTAGGTACCGGCGATCAGCACGCGGCGCGCCTGATCGGGATGGTCGAAGAGCGCCATGACATCGGCGCGTCCTCCAATGACGCCAAGCGGATAACCGTTCGCCACTGCCTTGCCAAAGACCGACAGATCGGGCCGCACGCCGCACAACGACTGATAGCCGCCGAGCGCCGAGCGAAAGCCGGTCTTCACCTCGTCGAAGACGAGAAGCGACCCGTGACGATCACAGCTCGCGCGCACGGCCTCGAAGTACCCCGCTAGGGGCGGGACAACCCCGATGTTCTGGAGGACGGGCTCGGTCATCACGCACGCCACCGGATAGCGAGAGAGGACCCACTCGATCGATTCGGCGTCGTTGAAGTTGACGACGTGAACGAGCCATCGGGTGGCATCCGGTATGCCGGCCGAGCTCGGAAGGAACGGATATTCGCCCGGCGACACGCGCGAGCCCAAGGTCTCGAGCGACGGCATCACTTGCCGCGCGACGTCGTTGTGCCATCCGTTGTAGCCGCCGAGCGTGAGCACCACGTGCTCGCGGCCCGTGAACGCGCGGCTCAGTCGAATGGCGTGCGCCGTGGCCTCGCTGCCCGTGTTGGCGATCTGCACCCGTTCGAGCGACGGCACGCAGGCGCGCAGCCGCTCCGCGAGCGCAATCTCCCACGTGGTCGTCCCGCAGCCCATCAGCGCGGCGCCGCCGTCGATCGCGGCCGTCACCGCGGCGGAGACCTCGGGGTCGTTGTGCCCCAGGACGTGCGGCTCGAACGCCGCGTGATAGTCCAGGTACTCGTGGCCGTCGGCGTCCCACACGCGGCTGCCGAGACCGCGGACGAACGTAATGGGCGGGTCGGTCTTGCGGTTGAGCGACACGACGCCCCCCGCAATCGACTCGCGCGCGCGCCCGGCGAGCGATTCGGACTCAACGTGTCGGCCGATCAGGTCCTCTATCCTTCGATGCACGTCCGCGTCCTGGTTCATTCGGATGCGCCCTACGGGCGCGAACTTACACCATTCTCCCTCGAGGCCCCAAGGCGTCAGCCAGTTGGGCTAGAATCTCTAAGCTGAACCGGACGGACGCTGGCACCGTGAGGCTAGTGCTCGCCTGGGAAGGATTTGTCAGCTTTGCGGCCTGGAACCGACCGAATGACGAAATTGCTGGTGTCCGCGCTCCTTTTGCTCGTTGCGGCGCCGACCTTCGCGCAAGGCCCCACGCCCCCACTTTCCTCGGGACCGCCCCCCTCGAGCAGCCTCCGACACCCCGAGGAGGGCCGTCCGCTCATCCGCAGCTACCAACCTCTGGAAGTCGGGGGCGGCAGTCAGACGTGGTCGATCCTGCAGGATCGTCGCGGCGTGATGTACATCGGGACCAACTCCGCCGTGCTCGAGTTCGACGGCGCCTCGTGGCGACGCATCCCGATAGGGAGCATCGGTGGATCCGTGAGATCGCTGGACATCGATGACGCCGGACGCATCTACGTCGCGTCTACTGGAACGTTTGGCTACCTCGCGCCCGACGCCACGGGCAACCTGCAGTTTGTCTCGTTGAACGATCGCTTGCCCGCCGACGCGCCGTCCTTCAGTGAAGTCTGGCGCGTCTTCGTAGCGAAGGATGGTGTGCTGTTTCAGACCGAGCGGGCGATTTTCCGGTGGGCCCGCGAAACGATGACCGTCATCAGGCCGGCAACACGGTTCAATCGCGCGTCGTTCGTTGACGGACGACTCTACGTGGCGACGCCGGAAAACGGCTTGAACGTCCTCGACGGGAACACGCTGCGGCCGCTGCCCGGAACGGATCGGTTGAAAAGCGAACCCTTTGCGGTCCTCCTCCACTACGACGACAAGCGGATGCTGGTCGGCACGCGAACGAGCGGACTGTTTCTTTATGACGGCGCACGCCTCGAGGCGTTTCCGACGGACTTCGATCCCTTCTTCAAGTCCAGTCAGTTGTATCGGGGCACAGTCCTGCCGGACCAGACCTTCGCGATGGCCACGACGAACGCTGGCCTGGCGATTCTCGACCGCCAGGGCCATCGTGTCGTGGCGGTGAACCGCGGCAACGGGCTGCCGTCGGACTCGGTGTACTTCGTGACACCGGATCGCGAAGGCGCCCTCTGGGTCGGGCTCGACAACGGCGTCTCGCGCGTCGAAATCCCTTCTCCGCTCTCTTATTTCGATCAGGCCGACGGGCTGCTGAGCACGGTCCAGTCTGCCGAGCGTGTCAACGGCCGCCTCTATGTGGGCCTGCAGGCCGGCGCGGCCTACCTAACGCCCGCAACCGACAGCAGGCCCGCGCGCTTCGAGAGGCTCGCTGGCGCAGGATCCCAATGCTGGGCATTCGCGAGCATCAAGGATGCAAAAGGAAAGAGGCCTGCGGCGGTGGTCGCGGCATGCGGCGACGGCCTGTTCGAGGTTCGGGGCGCGACGGCGGTCCCGATCAAGGCTCCCAGCGATCTGAGTTTCCGCTCGAACGTTCTTACTGTCTCGACCCTGGATCCCACCAGGCTCTGGATTGGCCTGTTCGACGGGCTGGCATCATTCCGCTGGGTCGACGGCCGATGGATCGATGAAGGCCGCGTGGATGGCATCGACGCCCAGGTGCGGTCAATCTTCGAGAACCCTGAGGGATCGATCTGGGCCGGAACGCAGGATGCGGGGATTTATCGTGTCAGCTTTACATCCCGGCCGGGACCGACGTCCGTCCGACCACCTGCGCGTGTCGAGCACTTTGGCGAGGCGCAGGGGTTGCTGCCAGGCGGCGTCCTTGTGACGCGCGTCGGCGACGTACCCGTCTTCGAGACGGGAGTTGAAGATCCGCATATCGTGCAATTCGATCAGAAATCGAACACGTTCGTCCGCGACAAGGCGCTGGACGGGACGGTCGGCGTCAACCCCGTCATCGGTGGTTTCTTCGTAGGTCGGCGAGACGGGCGCCTGTATTTGAACATGGGCCGTGAGACGGCTGTGCTGACCAGACGACCGGATGGCACGTGGGAGATCGACCGATCAACGTTCGCCCGTTTGGGAACCACTCCGGTGTCCGGCGTGTTTCCCGATGGTGGGGTCACGTGGCTGCTGTTTGGCGATGGCCGTTTCGTCCGTTTCGACGCGCGACGTAAGCCCGACGCGCCTCTGTCATTCCCCGTCCTCGTCCGAAAGGTCGTCGGCACTCCCGACCGGCAACTCTTTGGCGGGGACGGACCGGTTCCTGTGGGCACACGGCTCGCGGCGTCATCCAATGGGCTGCGTTTCGAGTTCTCGGCCGCGACCTACATCGACGAGAGCGCGACGGAGTATCAGTCCCGGCTCGACGGCCTGGACACTGACTGGTCCGCGTGGGCCCGCGAGTCGCTGCGCGAGTACACGAACCTTGGGTTCGGCAACTACCGGTTCCGCGTGCGTGCGCGCAGCATTACCGGCGCGATCAGCGAAGAAGCCGTGTACGGTTTCACCATTCTCCCGCCCTGGTACCGCACGTGGTCGGCCTACGCCGGCTATCTGGCGCTACTCGCCCTGGCCGTGTTCGTGGTGGACCGCTTGCAGCGGCGCCGCGTGGTGGGCAAGGAGCGTGAGCGGGCGCGCTTTGCCGAGGCGAAGCTGCGCGCCGAGGCCGCGGAGGCGCTGGCACGCTCGGAGGGCGAGGGCAAGAGAAACGTCGAGCTGCTCAGCGAGATCGGCCGCGAGATCACCTCGTCGCTCGACTTCGAGACGATCTTCGGCAAGCTGTACGAGCGGATCAATCAGCTCGCCGACGCGGACGTGTTCGGCGTCGGTCTGTATCACTCGGAGCGGCACGAAATCGAATATCGCCTCGCCATCGAAAAGGGCAAGCGCTACGCGCCCTACTCGCGCGACACGACGGATCGCGAGCAGCTGCCGGTCTGGTGCATCGAGCACCGCGAGCCGGTCTTCATCAACGACCTGCCCGCGGAGTACGGCCGCTACATCAGCCGCTACGTCGCGACGAGCCAGCCGCTCGAAGACGGCTCCATGTCGCAGGAGCCGCAGTCGATCATCTACCTGCCGCTCGTCGCCAACGACCGCGTGCTCGGCATCATCACGATTCAAAGCTTCGAGAAACATTCCTACACCGAGCATCACCTGAACGTGATGCAAAGCCTGGCGTCATACACCGCCATCGCGCTCGACAACGCGCACGCCTATCGACAGTTGAACGAGCACGAGGTCGAAATCCGGCGTCTCTTCGAGGAAGCCGAGCGGGCGCGCGCCATCGCCGAGGAGGCCGATGCCGCCAAGAGCTCGTTCCTCTCCACGGTCAGCCACGAGCTGCGCACACCGCTCACTTCCGTCCTGGGCTTCGCCAAGATCATCAAGAAACGCCTCGAGGACCGCATCTTCCCACTGGTCCCGAAAGACGACCGCAAGGTCGTCCAGACTATTCAGCAGGTGGAAGACAACCTCAAGGTCGTCGTCAGCGAAGGCGAACGGCTCACCAAGTTGATAGACGATGTGCTGGACCTCGCGAAAATCGAAGCTGGGAAGCTCGAATGGCACATGGAAGGCGTGACCGTCGGCGACATCGTCGATCGCGCCACGGCGGCGACGTCGTCGCTCTTCGAGCAGAAGGGGCTCCTCCTCGAGAAGCAGATCGCACCGGGTCTGCCCGTGGTGACGGGCGACCCCGATCGTCTCATCCAGGTCGTCATCAATCTAATCTCGAACGCGGTGAAGTTCACCGACGCGGGCACGATCACCTGTCGCGCCGCGCGGCGAGGTAATGAGATCGTGGTGAGCGTCGTGGACACGGGCATGGGCATCCTGCCCGCGGATCAGCCCAAGGTCTTCGAGCGATTCAAGCAGGTGGGCGACACGCTCACCGACAAGCCGAAGGGCACGGGCCTGGGCCTGCCGATCTGCAAGGAGATCGTGGAGCATCACGGCGGGCGCATCTGGGTGCAGAGCGAGATCGGACACGGAAGCACGTTCTCGTTCTCGCTGCCTGTGACCGCAGACCAGGCTGCTGCCACAGGCGCGCCGCCCTTGGAACTGGCGGCGCTCATCCGCCAGTTGCGCGAGCAGGTCATCGTGACGACTCCGCGTAACGGTGAGCGCCAGCCGCGCATCCTTGTGGTGGACGATGACCCGAACATCCGCGAGCTGCTGCTGCAGGAGTTCACCGAGGCCGGCTATCTCGTGGACCTTGCGGCCAACGGGCGCGAGGCCGTCGCCGCCGTCAGGCGTGACCGGCCCGATCTGGTCGTGCTCGACGTGATGATGCCCGAGATGAACGGCTTCGATGTCGCCGCCGTGCTCAAGAACGATCCACAGACGATGGATATTCCGATCGTGATCCTGTCGATCGTGCAGGATCGCGACCGGGGCTTCCGGCTGGGCGTGGACCGCTATCTCACCAAGCCGATTGATACCGATCTGCTGTTCCGCGAAGTTGGTGCGCTCATCGAGCAGAAGAAATCGCACAGGCGTGTGCTGGTGGTGGACGAAGACGCCTCCACTGTCCGCACGCTCACGGATGTTCTCACGTCGCGCGGTTACAGCGTGACGGAAGCGCGCGGAGAGGAACTCCTCGAGCGCGCAGTCGCGCTGCAGCCCGACATCATCATGCTGAACTCGGTGTCCTCGGCGCGGTCCGACGCCGTGCAGATGCTGCGTTTCGAAAAGGGGATGGAGAACGTCCTCTTCCTGGTTTATCAGTAAGGAGCCTCCGTGATACCGACCATCCTGATCGTGGACGACGAGGCGCACCTGCGCTCGCTCATCCGACAGACCCTCGAGGAACTGGAAGACGAAGGCGTGGAGCTGCTCATGGCCTCCAACGGTGAAGAAGCGCTCGCGACAATAGAGTCGGTGAAGCCGCAGCTTGTCTTCCTCGACGTCATGATGCCGAAGTTGAGCGGCTTCGACGTGTGCAGCCGGGCCAAGCAGACGCTCGGCCTCAAAGACGTCTACATCGTCCTCTTGACCGCCAAGGGGCAGGAGTTCGACAGGCAAAAGGGTCAGGATGTCGGCGCCGATCTCTACATGACCAAGCCGTTCGACCCCGACGCCCTCCTGCAGAAGGCGCGGGACGTGCTCGGGATGTAGCGCATGTCCCGCATCGCGCTCCGGCAGATCATCGGGCGCCAGCCCGACACCGCAGCGCTGGTGTCGGCCATCGCCGAAGCCCTGGGCTCACCCGTCGCGATCGAGGACAGCGACGGACGGCTGCTGCACGGCCAGGCACTTTCAGTCCCTGCGGAGCCACGGTTTCCCGTGATCCACGAGCTGGCCAGCCTCGGCTGGGTGTCTGGCTCCGATCGCGTCGGATCGGTGGCCGCCCTGCTGGAGCACCTCGTCGCCAAGGAGGTCGAGCGCAAGGCGCTCGGCGCCGAGGTGCTGCACCTCTATCGCGAGATCAACTTGATCTACAGCTTCTCAGAGAAGCTGGCGGCGCTGCTGGATCTGGAACGCGTGGCGCGCCTCACACTGCAGGAAGCGCGACACCTGATCGTCGCCACCGACGGCGTGGTCATGCTGCTCGATGACGAAACCGGCGCGCTCTCGGCCGTGGCCGGCTTCGGCGAAGAGTTGCCGGAGCTCACTGGATTCCAACTCGGACGAGGCATACTCGGCGCGGTCGCGGCGAACGGGGTTGGCGAAATCGTCAACGACGTCGACAGCGATCCTCGACGCGTCACGGAGCAGACGACGCTGAAGGCGCTGATCTGCGCGCCGCTGAAAGTGGGCGAACGCGTGATTGGGATCATCGCGATCGGCAGCAGCACCCCGATGGCGTACACCGCCGCCGAATTGAAGTTGCTGACCACGCTCGCGCTGCAGGCGGCCACCGCGATTGAAAACGCCCGCTTGTTCGAGCGCACGGTGCAGGCGGCGCGGGAGCGCGAGCGGCTCATGGCGCTCCACAAGGAAGCCGAGGTGGCGCGCGCCAAGCTCGAAAGTGAAATGACGCTGGCCGCCCGCATCCAGCACGATCTCTTCCCGGCCGAGTTGCCGCCAACGGACGGCTACGAGCTGGCGGCGCGCAATCGACCTGCGCGGCGGTGCGGCGGCGACTACTACGATGCACTGGCGATCACCGGATCCGACGGCGACCCGCGGCTGCTGCTCTGCGTCGCGGACGTCTCCGGCAAGGGACTGCCCGCCTCGCTCGTCATGAGCAACATGCAGGCGACGCTGCGCGCACTGCTCGGCCGCACGGCGTCGCTGCCAGCCCTTGCGGGCCATGCGAGCGACCTTCTCTACGGAGCGACGTCACCCGAAAAGTACGTGACGGCGGCGCTGGCCGAGCTCGTGCCGTCGACCGGTGTTGTCCGGTTCGTCGGCGCCGGGCACCTCGACAACGTGATCCTCCGCGCGGACGGCACCATCGTGCCGCTGGCATCCACCGGCGCCCCGCTCGGCCTGCTGCCGCCCGGCCTCCCCTACGGCGAGACGGATCAGGTCCTCCATCTGGGCGACGCGGTTGTGCTCTATTCCGACGGGGTCACCGACGCACACGACGCCATCGGAGAAGAATTCGGCGAGATGCGTCTGCAGGCGATCCTGCGTGCATCGACGGGCCAGCCTGCCGGCGCGATCATCGACAGCATCTTCGACGCGATCGACAATTTCGTCGCCGGCACGCCGCAGTTCGACGACATGACGGTCCTGGTTGCTCGTCGTTTGACTGGCCCACCCGAAGCCGGGCCTTCGCTCTCCTGAATCGTCAGCGCCTTCGGCTCTTTCGTTGAACCGCTTTCTTCTTGGGACGGGCTCGCGACGTCGCGCGCGGCTTCGGCTTTCGCGACACCAGCATCGCGCGATCCCCTTTCGTCTGGACAACCAGCTGGGTGCACGCTTCCAGGAAACTGAGTTGGCGGAATTCGTCGGGGACCGAGACCTCCGCGGTTCGCTGGCCGCGTTGAGCGACGGGCCGTGGAAGGGGCACGCCTGGCGCGTCCCTTTCGCGATCGAGGTTCACGGCCGCAAGGACCTTACCGGAACGGTCAAAGAGCACGTGCAGGTTCATATGTTTCCCCGTTCCGATCAAATCGGAGGAATGCGTGCCGCGAAAAAGTTGATGAGGCCGGGCGGCGAACCACCTCGATCGAACGGCGCCAACGTAACGGTGAGATCGACCGAGGGTTGCAGCGCGTTGTCCTGGACGACGACCGGAGCAGCAACGGAGACGGACTGATTGGCCTGTCCTGGCACCACGGAATAGGTCATCAACCGATTCGTATCGGCCATTCTCCAGTTCCACGTCACCACTCCGGTGGCCTGGAAAATTCCCTTCGCTTCATAAAAGTCCGCCTGGACGCTCATTTGTGGGTCTCCTCTTCTATTCAACGCCGGCGCAGAAGCGGCCGCGAACAGCGGGCCGCACGACGAGAGGTCAGAGGTTCGGGGTGTCCGGCGGTGGCGGTGATTATCGCACGGCACCGGCGTGCAAGGGCGTGACCACGAAGCGACGCGATTCAGCATTTGACGCGATGATTCCGGGCGCGTCATGATGGCCACCTCGACCTGGACAATGCGGCGACTCCCTGCGCTTCTCGCGCTCTTCGTCGCCTACCTCGCGACGGCGAAGCTTGGCCTCTCGCTGGCGTCGCTCCACCCCAGCGCGACACCCGTGTGGCCACCGACCGGCATCGCCATCGCCGGCGTGCTCCTCCTGGGCCGCCCGGCGCTGCCGGCGATCTTCGCGGCGGCCTTCACCATCAACGCCATAACGGCTGGCTCTATCGCGACGTCGCTCGGCATTGCGCTCGGCAACACGGTCGAAGCGATGACCGGCGCCTACCTGCTGGACCGCTGGGCAGGCGGACGATGCGTGCTCGATCGAGCGCCGACGATCTTCCGGTTCGTGGCGCTCATGGCGCCAACGACCGCGCTCTCGGCGACCTTCGGCGTGACAACGCTCGCGCTCGGGGGCTACGCGCTCTGGCGCGACTTTGGCTCGATCTGGTTGACGTGGTGGCTCGGCAATCTTTCCGGCGCCCTCGTGTTCGTGCCGCTCGTGCTCGCCTGGAGCGAGCCCCGGCTTTCGACGACGACCGAGCGTGTCCGTCCGGTCGAAATCGTCCTGCTGTTCTCGCTGGTGTGCGTCTCGGCAGCCGTGATTTTCGGCGGAAATGGACCCTGGGCCAGTCACACACCCCTAGCATTCCTCACCATTCCTCCGCTTGCCTGGGCGGCGTTTCGATTCGGCCACCGGCAGACCTCGCTGGCCCTCGCGCTGTTGTCCGCGGTGGCGACCTGGAACACCGTGCGCGGGTCGGGTCCTTTCGCGGTGGTCTCCTCGAATAACGCCCTGCTGATTCTCGAGACCTTCATCGCGACGGTCACGGCCACGATGCTGCCCATGGCGGCCGTTGTCGGGGAACGCCGGCGCGCCGAGTCGGAACGAGCGGAGCTGCTCGCCCGGGAGCAGGCCGCGCGAATCGACGCCGAGACGACCAGCTCTGCGAAGGACGACTTTCTGGCCATGCTCGGCCACGAGCTGAGGAATCCACTCTCGACAATTGCCACCGCCGCGCACGTGCTGACCGTTGCGGAGCCGCGCGACGAGACGGCCGACCAGGCGCAGCGGATCATCAGCCGCCAGGTCAAACACCTGGCAAAGCTGGTCGATGACCTGCTCGATCTCACACGAATCACAACCGGGAAGGTCACGCTCGATCGTCGTCCGGTCGATCTCGTGGCGCTGGTATCGCGGGCGGTCGACACAACGGATCTGAAGCCGGTCGCCAGCCAGAAACGCGCCGGACCGGCCATTCACGTCGACATGGGTCCGGCGCCCCTCTGGGTCAGAGGCGATGCGACCAGGCTCGAGCAGATCGTCTCGAACCTGATGACGAACGCCCTCAAGTACACCCCTCCGGGGGGGTCGATCCGCATCGAGGCCGCGCACGATGCCGATCGTGTGGTCCTCCGCATCGCGGATACCGGCGTCGGCATCGATCCTGGGCTGCTGCCGCGGATCTTCGATCGGTTCATTCAGGCCGATGGCGGTCCGGCGCGTGTGCAGGGCGGTCTCGGCCTGGGGCTCACGCTCGTCAAGCACTTCGTGGAGCTGCATGGCGGGACCGTATCGGCCGCGAGCGAGGGCCAGGGGCTCGGGAGCGTCTTCACCGTGTCGCTCCCCGCCGCGCTGCCAGTGTCGTCCGATGCTGCGCCCGCATCCCCCTCGTCTCCGACGCGGCGGCGGGTGCTGCTCGTGGAAGATCAGGCCGATGCACGAGAGATGATGCGCTTCGTTCTCGAGCTGGCGGGCCATGAGGTGACCGAGGCGGACGACGGGCCCACCGCTGTGAACGCCGTCGCTCGTACCGCGCCGGACGTGGCGTTTGTCGACATCGGGTTACCGGGCATCAACGGGTATGAAGTGGCGCGGCAGGTGCGAGCGATGCGCGGACGAGAGGTCGTCTTGATCGCGCTGACCGGATATGGGCAGCCGGCGGATCGCGCGCGTGCGGAAGAGGCCGGGTTCGACCTTCACCTCGTCAAGCCGGTCGATCTGACGCATCTGGCGGAGTTGCTCGAACGGCTGCCTCGGGATGGAGCCCTCTGCTCTTGACGATGGAGTGCCGCCTCTTCTCCTGCCGACGCGTCGATGTCGAGGAGAGAAAGGTTAGTTTTCGTCTGAATCGAGTCTTGTCAACTTCTTCGATTCATTGCGAGGCGAATTTTTCTGCAGGACGTCCACGAGCCGACGGCCTGCCGCCGGAACGGTGATGCTCGTGCCTGTCACGATACGTCGCGCCGTGATCTTGCGACCGTAGACCTGCTTGCTGGCGTCGTTATCCGGGCGAAGCGTGGTCCCCTCGAGTGATACACCGGCAAATAGCCCGCGCGAACGGGAATAGCTGAGGATTTCGGCGCGCAAAGACGCGTCGGTTGAAGCCGCGATCGCGCGGCCCTTGGGCCCGGCCGCGACCGAGGCGTCGCCTCCGAGCTTGACCTTGCTGTTGAGCAGTGCGTCCATGCCCCGCTTGTTCAGCACCAGGAGCACCAGGTCCGTGGCTTCTCCACCAAGCTGGAATCCCACACTGCCGCCTTCGAGCGCGTACATCGCGGGTGCGCCCCATGGTCCGGCAAACGTCTTACCGGATCGACAGACCATGGCGCCGCGGCCGTAGCTGCCGCCAATGCCCACGGCGACCTTCACCATCGAGGGGATGACGATCACGCATTCAGCTTTGTCCAGCAGGTCCTGAGGGATGTTGTCCGGGACACCCAGAATCTCCTCCATGACGACGCCGGCGTTCTGCAGGCGCTCTTCTTCATTGCTTCCGGCCTCGACCGCGGACGCCGCCAATACGACGCACACGGCCAGGCTGACTGATCGAAACATAATTCACCCTGTGCAAAATGATCTCGGAAGAGTGGCCGGACCTGAAGGTCCGGCCTACAGGCGACGACGTGCGAGTCTTGCTTGATCTGAAGGTCGGCCTACAGGCGAGCTGCTAAAGAACGACCCGTCGACCCTGAAGCACGCGCACCAGGACGACGACAAGGGCCACCACCAGCAGGATGTGGATGAATCCTCCGAACGTGTAGGAGCTCACGAGCCCGAGCAGCCACAGGACGAGCAACACCACCAACAACGTTGAAAGCATAACGACTCTCTTCTGACTGAACGTGACCGCGCCCGATCGGCGCGATGAAACATCAATGTCGTGTCCCAGCCGAAACGATAATGCCTGAAATGCCTTGCGCTGGCTGTGCACTTGTGAACAGCACGCTGCCGTCGAGGGGCTGTAGTCTCGCTGGAGGGTCGCACCCACGCTTGCTGATAGAAACTGGTGAGCGGCTCAGTTGTAGGCGCCACCCTGTATCACTCGTCACCAGTCTGTCTGGGAGTACTGATCGATGCCATCCACCCGTGGCGCGCTGACCTCGGCTTGTTGGATCCTATTCGCGTTCTTTGCCTTGTCTGCTCTCGGGATTGCTGGTGATCTGGACGTGCCGCTGCTGGTGCTCGTGGGGTTCGTGGCACTCGCCATTGTGTGGACGATTGCCGCGAAACGGCGGCGTGTCGCCGTCGGGACGCCAATCGGCGTTCAACCTCCGCTCACCGCCTCCGACGCGCGCGACCTGATTCGGATGGACAGTGACAAGGGGTAACGTTGGCCTGAAAATGCGTGGCTAGTCCGAGGCCGTAATGAGAGCCGCTCCATCCTGCACGCCCGGCGCGGTAGGAAGGGGGATGCGCGGGATGTCCACGAGCTCGCCCAGGTAAGCCCGCGTCTCCATCAGCGTAGAAGCGACGTGACTCGCCCCGCTTTCCCGCAGCGCCTGCGTGTTCTCGTCGGCCAGCGCCGGCGGCGCCCAGCGCCCGACCAGGATTCGCACCTCGGGCAACGCGGCGCTCAGTCTTTTGACGAGATAGCGCGTCTTGGATGGCGCGCTCGGCGGGAGATCGGCGAAGCACACCACCGAGAACTCCCGCTCATGCACGAGCGACACCAGCTCCGATGCCTGCATGCGCGCGGCAGTGACGTCGATGGTGATTGGCAAATCGTCCACCAGGTGGACGAGCATGCCGAGCGCGAGCTCGTCGGCGACGCCGTTGATTGCGCACCCGAGCACGCGCAGCGGCTTGCGAGGCCCGGGGCGGTGGCAGATCATCGGATGGGGCCAGTGGGCGACGGATTCAGGCGCCGGATCGAGTCTGCAGCGTCTGAAACGAGCTCTCGTGTCGCCTCCAGGACGGCCGCCTCTTCATCCACCGACAATCGCGCCTCCAGACGATCGCGCTCCGCATAGTTGAGCGCCGGCAGGAGCATCGCGTCGTAGACCGAGCGCGGAGTGTCGGTCTTCATGTGGCGCTCGATGAGGTCTGCTGCCTCGCTCTGATCGCGCGCCAGCAGCCGCTGGTAATAGCCGAACTCGGGAGCGAGCGCGGGAGTATCTGCCATCAATGTCCCGACGAACTCGAGACCGGGCACGTGCTTGCCGAGCACGACGAAGCACACGGTGAGCGGTGTCGCCATGAGCAGGCCGAGCGGCCCCCATAGCCACGTCCAGAACGCCACAGACACGAGCAGTGCGACCTGCGAGACGCCAGCCGCCCCGGCATAGAGCACCGTTTCGAGCACGAGATTCGTGACGAGCTCGAGGCCGACGAACAAACCGACCACCCAGAGCGGGCGGGTCCAGCCCTCGAGGGCCGCAAGGCTCACCAGGATCGGCGCCGCTGCACCGAGGACGGGCCCGACATACGGGATGAAGCGGAGAGCCGCCGCAAGCGCCGCCCATACCCAGGCGTACGGCACCCCGAGCAGGTAAAGTCCTGCCCCGGCCGCGATGCCGTAAATCAGATTGACCAGGGATTGCATCAACAGCTGCCGGCTGACGCGCGCTCCCGCCTCGTCAAACGCCTTCGTCGTGATGGCCAGCCGTCCATGGCCGAACAGCCCGAGCAGCCGATCGCGCAGATCCCGCCGTTCGAGAAGCATGAAGACGACCATCACCAGCACGAGCCCGGCGGTTCCCAACGGGCCGACTATCGGACCGAACCACAGGTATCCCGAGAATGCCGACACTCCCTCGGAGGCGACCATGACTCGCTGCGACCGCGGCCACTTCGGCGCCTCCGATTTTCCAAGGTCGGTCTTGATGTCTTCGATCGTCGCTTGCAGCTTTTCGACCGAGCCCCCCTTTCCTGCGCCACGCACGTCCGCGATCTTGGCCAGGATGTTAGCGCGGTAGCGGGGAAGGTCCTCGACCAGATAGTCCAGCTGCCGCGCCAGACCCCAGCCGGCGAGCGCAAGGACGACAAACACCAGCGTGACCACACCGAGAACAGCCGGGACGCGGCCGACCCGGCGTTCGAGCCAGGTGACAGGAGGAGTCAGCACGAACGTGAGAAGGAGGGCGACCGCGAATGGCACGAGCACGGCCTGCGCCCAATACAGGACGAGGACGACGAGCACACATCCCGCGAATGTCACCCACGGTTTCAATGACTTCGATGTGTCATCCATCAGACAGACTCGAAATCGACGTGTGAAGGCGGACGCACCCGTATCTCGAAGACGAACCTGCCGGTGCGTCGGAAATTCCTCTGGGCCAACGTACGCTCAGCGTCCGATCAGGATGAGAACTCCGGCAATGAGCGCCAGCAGCGCCGTGACCGACAGGGGCACGGCGAGTGAAACGATACCTCCCAGTCCAACGACAATCAGGTAGATTGCCAGCACGATCATCCCCGCACTGCGCGTCGATACAGCCATCGTCTCCTCGCTCTATGTGGGCCTGTCAGTTGGAGTCGAGCCTGGTCACGTCCTTGATTGCGCGGAGCGTCCGCCGCATTTCCTCCACGACCTTCATTTGTTCGAGCGTCGCGGTCAGGGTATCCGCGCTGGCACGCACCGCCTCCGCCAGGGCGTTACGCGCAGCGTCGACCACAACCCGCGCCTCCTCGCTGGCGGCACGCGCCGCTTCAGCGGTTTGACGTAAGACCTCTCGCTCCTGCCGGATTGTCTCGGTGGCTTCGCGATCGTGGTCGCGCACTTCACGCGCTTCCTCGGCTCGTCGCCTGAACTGTTCCGCCTCGTTCCGGGCGGATTCCGCCGATACAGCGTGTCCTTCTGCGGATCCCCGGCCCTGCTCAATTTCCTCACGGCCGTCGTGGAGGTTCTCTCGCACGGACGCCGGCCGATCGTGTGGCTGCTCCGGCGCAATGTCTTTCTTGGGCATATCGACTCTTCGTTCGCGAGCGCGAAGGTGGCCGAGCTAGCGCATGTGCCAACCCCGCGCAAGCGAGGTCGACTTGTCGCAAACATCCACCAACTGGGAGCGTACCAGCTACGCCGCCCTGGAAGTGTCCTCAAATGCACAGCGAGGCAGTTGGTGTGGACTACGCCATGGCACCTGCCGGAACTGCGATTCGCGGCAGGTCGACGGTGAAGACACATCCCGTATCAGGCAGGTTGCGCGCGTAGAGCCTGCCGTTATTCGCCTCAGCGCCCCATCGGCTGAACGCGAGCCCAAGACCCAGGCCGGTCCGATCGACGCCGCGCTGCTCGAACGGGTGGAACAGTTCGTCGACATTCCCACGCGGAAGACCACCGCATGCATCCTGGACCTCGATGAGCACACGCTCGGCGCTGCCGCCGATCCTGAGCGTCACGGTGGTATGAGGGCGCGTGAACTTGAACGCGTTCTGCAGCAGGTTTCCCACCACCGCAGCCAGAACCTGACGGTCGGCCTCGATCGCCACTCCCTCCTCGACCGGCATCACGATGAGTGTGATGCCGCGGGCACTTGCGTCCAAAGTTGCGGCGGGCTCGAGTTCTTCGATGAATCCGGACACCAGGAATTGCTCCCGATTCTGGACGCCCCTGAGTGAGACGCGCCTCGGCAAGCGACCGGAGAATCAGCGCCTCTATTCGTACAAGGCTGCGATGGAGCACCGTGCCCGTGCTCCCGCCGACTCCAACATTCCCGGTCTTGAGAATGTCAAACGCGACGATCGCGGTGTTGGTCAGGTTCCGCAATTCATGAGCCAGGAACCCCAGCCGCTCACTTCCGCGCGCGTTTTCGCCATCGAGAGTGGACTGGTTGGCGACGCGTCCGTATTCGGTGACCGCGTCGGCGATGGCGTCGTCCAGGCAGCGGTTCAGCGTACGAAAGTCCTCGGTGCTGATTGGCGCGTCCATTTCGACCGCCAGCTCGGTGATAGCCTGGCAGATGTCACCATAGTCGTGCACGACCTGCGACACGGTAAACCCCTGAAGGAGCAGGTCATGCCCGTGCCGGACTGCGCTCTTCCCCATCTCTGGATTCGACGTCAGGCCGAGGCGCAGCGCATCCATCAGTTGGGTGAGGAACACGGGTACCCCGTGATCGATCTCCGCCTCGGTGGGCAGCGGCAGCAGCCTCGTGGCCACCTTCCGTCGACACCGCCTGATGATCTCTTCTCGGTTGACAGCAATGAATTCGTGGAGCACTTGGACACACCTCGCGTCCGGATAACGTTACATGGAAGCTCAGCGAGGAAGTGTCCCGAACAGCACAGGCTCTGAATCGGGGCCAGTGGCGCTCGATTACCGGGGCCACGGATGGACACTGATCAAGATCAGCCACGGAATCACACGGACGGGCACGGATCAAGATCAGCCACGGGATCACACGGACAGGCACGGATCCAAGATAAGCCACGGAATCACACAGACGGGCACGGATCCAAGATCAGCCACGGAATCACAAAGACGGGCACGGATCAAGATCAGCCACGGGATCACACGGACAGGCACGGATCCAAGATCAGCCACGGGATCACACGGACAGGCACGGATCCAAGATCAGCCACGGAATCACACAGACGGGCACGGATCCAAGATCAGCCACGGAATCACACAGACGGGCACGGATCAAGATCAGCCACGGAATCACACAGATGGACACGGATCAAAGACAACCCATCTGAACTGCGCGTGGCGACGGTGAACCGATCGCGCCGGGCGCAGTCCTCGCGACATAATGTTCCTCGCGCCTGTGCACCCCATCGACTGGATCATTGTCGTCTCGTACGTCGCCTGGCTCGTCTGGGACGGCGTGAAGCGCACGAGCCTGGAGCGCACGACCGAATCCTATTTCCTCGCCGGCCGCAGCCTACCGTGGTGGGCCGTGGGCCTCTCGGTGATGGCCACGCAATTGAGCGCCATCACGCTGGTCGGGACGACCGGCCAGGGCTTCAACGACGGCCTTCGCTTCATCCAGTTCTACATCGGCCTGCCGATCGCCATGGTCATCCTTGCGGTGACGCTCGTGCCATTCTTCTATCGCGCGCGCGTCTACACCGCGTATGAGTATCTCGAGCAGCGCTTCGACGTGAAGACGAGAACTCTCACGAGCCTGCTGTTCCTGTTGTCGCGCGGCATGTCGTGCGGCGCCGTGGTGGCGGCACCGGCCGTGGTGCTCTCGGTCATCCTGGGCTGGGACGTGAACCTGACCGCGCTGGCGATCTGCGCGCCGGCGGTGATCTACACGATTCTCGGGGGCGTGCAGGCCGTCACGTGGACCGACGTGAAGGTGATGGGGTTGACAGTCTTCGTGCTGCTCGCCGCGGTCGTCGTTCTCATCCTGAAGCTGCCGGCCGACACGAGCGTCGGCGACGCGCTGCGTCTCGCGGGGGCCACCGGACGCCTGGACGCCTTCAACTTCCAGTTCAGCCTGACGGAGACCTACACGGTCTGGTCCGGGCTTCTGGGCGGCCTCTTCCTGATGCTCTCGTACTTCGGGTGCGACCAGAGTCAGGTGCAGCGGTACCTGACCGCACGCTCGCTCGACCAGGCCCGATCGTCCCTCTACATGACGGCGTATTGGAAGATCCCGCTGCAAATCCTGGTGCTGATCGTCGGCGTCCTGACCTTCGCGTTCTATGTGTTCCATCGTCCGCCGATGCTCTTCAACCCGGTGCACGAGCGCACTGTGCAACGGGGCGCGATGGCGCCGCAATACGCCGCGCTGGAGGAGGAGTTCGCGCGCGCCTTCGACGCGCGTCTGGACGCCGCACGACGCGTCGCCGAGGCGAACCGAGGCGGCGATCCGTCACGCACCGCACGGGCAGCGGACGTCTTTCGCGAGCGCGAGGCGGCGGTCCGCGGCGTCACGGATCGTGCGCGTGCGCTCACGCGCAGGGCGGCGGGCGATGCCGGGTACTCGGATGTGAACTATGTCTTTCCGACCTTCATCACCACGGTGCTGCCAATCGGCCTGGTCGGCCTGTGGATTGTCGCGATCATCACCGCCGCCACGGATACCATCGCGGCCGAGCTCAACTCCCTTGCGACCGCGACAGTCATCGACTTCTACCAGCGACATTTTCGTCCCGACGCATCAGACGCCGAGTCGTTGCGCGTCTCGAAAATTGCCACGGCGGCGTGGGGCGGTTTCGCCTGCATCGTTGCCGTCTATGCGAGCAGCCTTGGATCGCTCATCGAGGTCGTGAACCGGTTCGGATCGTTTTTCTACGGATCGATTCTCGGCGTGTTTCTGCTGGCGACGCTCACGCGGAATACGACCGGCACTGGCGCGTTCGTCGGCCTGCTCGCAGGCATGGCCACGGTCGCGGCCGTCGCCACCGGACGGCCGGACATCTCCTTTCTGTGGCACAACGTGATCGGCGCCACCGTCGTCTTTCTCGTCGGCCTGGCCTTTGGTCCTCGCTCGTCGGCGATCGCCCGCAAGGGATTCCCCCAGGCCGATAGCACTAAAAGCTGACGCCTTTCGCCCGCTTGACAAATGCAACGCGAAGACTGCCAACAGGAGGCAAGGAGTTAAGGAGTCCTTTCGCTTCGTCTTGAGCTTGAGCTCCTTGTCTCCTGTTCGCTGATCTAGTGTTCGCCCGGACAAATTTTTCTTGACTACAATTGTAGCCAAAGATAGCCTGACTACAGCTGTAGGCAAGGAGGGACGCTTGGCCTCGAAGACGCTGGGTGCGAAAGAATTAGCGCTGCTGCGCCATATCGCCGATCGCAACGCCGCCACCGTCGGGAAGGTTGCCGAGGGTTTTGGCCTGCCTAACGACCTGGCGCGTTCGACCGTCCTGACGATGATGGAGCGGCTGAGAAAGAAGGGGTTCCTGAACCGCCGGCTCGTTGATGGCGTCTATCGCTACCAGGCGCGCGCCTCCTCGGCAGAGCTGACCAGTGGCGCCATCCGCCGCTTCGTCGAACGGAATCTCGGTGGATCCGTTGCGCCGTTCGTGGCCTATCTCAGCGAATCGACCGCGCTCACCGATGCCGAGCTGAAAGAGCTCGAAGACGTCGTGGCGCGCCTCCAGTCGGCGAAGAAGAAGGAGTCCCGATGATGATGTCGATGGCCAGCACTCTCACATCGCTCGAGCGGTTGTTCGAGATCCTCCTTGCCGCCTCGATCGCCGGCATCGTCGTGCCTCTCTTCGTCTGGACAGTCTGCCGGTTCGCGCGAACCCTCTCCCCTTCGACCCGATGCGTGCTCTGGTGGCTCGCCGCGCTGAAGCTTGTGGTCGCACTCGTCTGGATTGAACCCATCGTGCTTCGCGTGCTTCCGGAGCAGCCGCTAACGCCTGGTGTCGTTGGGACGTCGAACATTACTGAGGTCGCCGAGACGCGTTCCGTTCTCCCTGCCCACGGGCGAGACGTGATGCCCGAAGCATCCTGGCGCGCGGTTGTGGCCGGGATCTGGATCCTCGGCGTGACGTTCGCGATGGTCGCAATGATCGGGCAAGTGCGACGCACGGCTCGCATCCGTGGGCACACAGCACGTGTCGATGCGCGGGTGCATCGCGCGATTGCGCAGCTCGGTCCGCTGGTCGGGTTGCCGAACGTCCCCGCTGCTGGCGTGTCGGATGAAGTCGACGCGCCGATGGTCGTGGGGCTCTTCCGCCCGATGATCGTGCTGCCAGCGAACCGCTTCGGCGCGCTATCGATGCAGGAGCAGGATATGGCGCTTTGCCACGAGCTCGTGCACGTCCGCCGGCGCGATCTGTGGCTTGGCTGTGTGCCGGCGCTGGCCGAGCGGCTCTTCTTCTTCCATCCGCTGGCGCACCTCGCCGCGCGCGAGTATCTCGTGGCCCGTGAAGCCGCGTGCGATCGTGAGGTGCTTCGCCTGCTGGACGCGCCGCCTCACGACTACGGCCGGCTGCTACTCACGCTTGGCGTGACGCCGATGCGCGCACGTTTCGCTGCCGCGGGCACATCCCAGTCCTTCTCGGACCTGAAACGGAGAATCGCGATGCTCGGTCATGGTTCACCCTCGTTGCCCGGTCGTATGGCGGGTTGGCTGCTGGCGGCGGTGGCCGTCTGCGCGCTCATTCCCGTCCACCTCGGGGCGCGCCCTTCGTCTGGGCCAATTGTGCTCGCGCCCCGGCAGCTGAAAGCCTGGCCATGGGCAGAGAACGCCAAGGGCTCACCGGTGATCGCGCAGAACGAAAAGGCCGCCCGCCAGAAAGGCGAACGGCTCGAGTTCGTCCTCATCACCGGCGATCACGATGGTATGACGATGTCGGGATCGTCGTCGGATGCGCGGCGAGTCAAGCGACTCCGAAAGGGGAACGAGCGGCTCTTCTGGTTCCGCAAGAACGGCAAGGAATTCGTGGTCAGGGACGCGGCGGCCCTCGACGAAGTCGACGGGATCATCCAGCCGATGCGCGAGATCGGCGCGAAGCAAGGCGAGGTCGGTGCCAAGCAGGGGGCAATCGGGGCCAAACAGGGCGAGGTGGGCGCGAAGCAAGGCAATGTTGGCGCGCGTCAGGGAGCCATTGGCGCCAAGCAGGGCGCCATTGGCGCGCAACAAGGGGCGCTCGCCACGCGGGAGATGCGCGCAGCGAGCGAGTCGGAGAAGCGCGAGATCGAACAGGAGCGGAAGCGGCTCGACGACGAGATGCAGGCGCTCGATCGCGAGATGCAGAAGCTCAATGACGAAATGGAGCGCGCCGGGCAGCCGATGAACGGTCTGGACGATCAGATGCGCGTGTTGTCGGCGGAGATGGACGTCCTGAGCCGCCAGATGGATGAGGCGTCAGCCAAGGCAGATACCGAGATGGTGGCGCTGGCCGAACGGCTCATAAGGAACGGCCTCGCGCAGGCCGCGCCGTAGGCACTGCCCGATGAGTACGAGCGCGACGCCGTATTCCAAACCAATACGCGAGGTAGTAGCCGACAACAAGCGCGCCGACAGCGAGAGATCCCGCGGCGCCGGAGGCGGCGAGCCAGGATGCGTCGGCCGGCGTCGTGTGCCAGGCGTGCCATGCTCGCCAGACGCCGTACACCACCCTCGACGCGATAAGCACCGTCAGCGCCAGGACCAGCCACGTGTTCGGCGTGTAGTACAGCGAGCCCGGCGTCGCTTCCCAGCGACTCAACCAGAGACCGAGTCCCCCGAGCACACAGCCTGCCGCCAGGCCACCGACCGTGTAGGTAAACGCCCATGGCACCCACACGCTCGACAGCGCGGCGCCCAGCAGGAGACATCCCGTCGAGAACCCGAGCGTGGCCAGATTGAGCGTGGCCACCCAGGCGCGAGCCGGTCGTCGCGTCGTGCCACTGCGATAGCGCATGACGAGCGACAGCGGCATCAGAACGACGACCGCGAGCAGTGCAAAGAGAATCAGCCCGAGGGCGATGATCGGCACCCGCCTAGTGTAGGGCTGGGAACTGCCAGATCATCGTTTGTCGGCGGGACCCTGGGTTGACGACTGGACGCGGGCCCTTCACTCGCAGTATTGCTATGGAATGGCGACGCAACAGGAACACTTCGAGGTTGAGAAGTCCGACGAGGAGTGGCGCCGTATGCTGACGCCAGAGCAGTATGCCGTCTTGCGCGGTCACGGCACGGAGCGGCCGGGCTCGTGTGCCCTGCTCACCGAGCACCGCGCGGGGATCTTCACCTGCGCCGGCTGCGGGCAATCGTTGTTCGTCGCGGATCGCAAGTTCGAGAGCGGCACCGGCTGGCCCAGTTTCTTCGCGCCGCTTGACGGCGCACTGGGCACAACCGTCGATCGCGCCTTCGGGATGAAACGCACGGAAGTGCACTGCAGTCGTTGCGGCGGGCATCTCGGTCACGTTTTCGACGACGGGCCGCCGCCTACAGGCCTGCGCTATTGCATCAACGGCGTGGCGCTCGACTTCGAGCCCGCGCCGTAACGGCACGGGTATCCGTGCGCATTGCGCCGCCTAGGTCTTTACCGATAAGCTGGTTGTCCCACCGCACGCGCCCGTAGCTCAGCTGGATAGAGCGTTGGCCTCCGGAGCCAAAGGCCGCAGGTTCGAATCCTGCCGGGCGCGCCACGCCGCAAAACTGCAGCGTGGCTGCGCCCCGTAGGCGTCAGGGACGCCGCGGCACGCTTCGCGTGCCGCGAGCAGGCTCGAATCCTGCCGGGCGCGCCACATTTCTGGTTCCTTGGTGACAAATTGGGGACAATCGTGCGGAAGCATCCGCGCGATCCTGGACCAGCCGCAGGGCGCGCGCCCGCTTCCAACTCACCTCCAACCCTTTCCGCAATTCGTCGTCGGTCACATTCAGGTAGCGCTGCGTCTGCTGCACGCTCGCGTGCCCGAGCATCAGCTGGATGATGCGGATGTCGACGCCGTCGGCGAGGAGGCGCGAGGCGCCCTCGTGACGCAGATCGTGCCAGTGCAGATCGATGGCGCGAAGCTGCTCGCGGTTCCAGAGGATGCCCTCTGGGCCTCGACGTGGCTCGAATCCGTACGCCAGCAGTCGTAGGGTGTCCCAGGCCGTCTGGATGTTATCGATGCGCTCCCCGCTTTCGGTGCCGAAGACGAACGCGCTCGGCCCGAGGTGCGCTCGACGCTTCAAGATTGCGGCGAGGCGCCCTTCCGGATCGAACGGGATCCGACGGTTTTCCCTGTCCTTCGTGGTATGTCCTGGAATGCCGATCTGGTGGGCTTCCCAATCGACGCGTCGATTCTGAATCAGGAGCATCTCGCCGCGCCGACAGCAGAGCTCGAGAGCGCCGATGATGCGGTCATGGAGCAGCGGCCGACGTACCGGTGCTCCCAGGTGTTCATGGCGAGTGCCGAGTCGAGGAGCCGCTTCTCCTCGGCCCGCGAGACACGGCGGTCTCGGCTGGTCTCCTGCTTCTTGTTCAAACGGACGCCGAAGCGATGGAACGGCGACTTGTCGAGCAGCGGTGGCGTTTGCGCCATGCCCCAGTGAATGGCTGCGCGCAGCGTCGCGAGCACTTTGTGCAGCGTGGCGATCTCCACCTCGTCGGCGTAGTCTGAATCCGTCTTGAAGCGGTTGATCTCGTCCGGCCGTTCAAGACTTCTGACGGGCAGCTCGCCGAAGTACTCCTTCAGGACGCCGATACGACTCTTGATTGACGGCATGCTTCGGAGCGCCGACGGCCGGACCTGTCGATCGAGGTAGGCGTCGAGAAATCCGGCGACGTGTCGAAGGTCTGCTTCAGCCTGCGCAAGCGGCTCAGGAGTCGAGCGTGGATCTCGGCCGGCCTTGATCTCGCCGATGAACACGCGTTCCCAGTCTCGTGCCTCCTCCATTGAGGCAACGGGCCGTCGTCGTCCCGCCTCCATGCGGGGAATCGCAAAGTCGTTGACCATCATCCGGTAACGACGGCCACGGTGCATGGTGTCGAACTGCAAGTGCTCGAGGCATCGCCGGCCGTGACTGCACGGCCGGCCTTCGCATTTCCGTCTGATCGTCATGGCAGCTCCTGGTTCGGCTTCTCCTTTCCGAGTGGTCACGCCAGCCGCGTGGGTGCGCCGCGCCCGATCCAATCCAGCACGTCCGCCGGGTGAAAGCGCCGGCTGCGCACGCCGAACCGCTGCGATGTCAGTAGACCTCGCAGGTAGGCGCGCCGAACAGTTTCCTCATGACATCCGACGAACCCGGCGACCTCGAACGCCGTCATCATGCGGTTTGGCAGCGCGCCAATGGCGGGCGACGTTGCGAGCGTCAGCTGACGCTCGTCACGAGTATGCTCCTGATCCGAGTACGCGTTCTTCCTCATGGCCGTCCTCCGAGACTCTGTGGCGCCGCCGATTCAGCGGCGCCGACGTTGACTGAAGACGCGAGCCGGTGGTGCCGCCGCGGGTGAAGGGCCCTGAGGTCGATCACCCGTCGGCGGCCGGCTCGGAGGACCGGCGGTCATGCGCCTGAAGCCGCACATGCCATTCCGGTTTGAGCGCGATGGCGATCGACAAGGGCTGTGCCTGGTCGCGCCGGCGGAACTCAGTCCGCACTGGTCGGCTCACGAGGATCGCTGGCGCGTTGAGGATGTGCTCGAACGCGCCGACGTCCTGGGCGCTTGCGGCGAAGTCTCGTATGGCGAGGAAATCGCTCGCAAGGCCTTCTGTGCTGATTTCCCGGCCCCTCGGTGGTGCGCTTCGGTGCGGTTGACGATGTGGTCGAACCGCAGTCGATCGCGAGTCGCGTTGTGTGCCGTTGCCTCGAGTGGCCTCAGGCCGTCTCGGGTTTTCTCAAATCGGCTGCGACCCTAACCAACCGTACCGGCGAGGGTGCTTCTCGCTGTGCCCTGGGGCGACGAGCTCGAAGCGTGCTCCACGTGATCCTGAACCGACGTGGAGGGGTGGCGACTGATCGCCACGTGAGATAAATCGAAATTACGCGCGTGCGAGGCCCATGTCAAGAGACGTCGTGAGGTATTGACGTGGGCTCCGTAGACAGCGGAAGGACGCGATTCGCGCGTGCAATTGCCATTCCTAGATTCACGCGACTCTGGGGCCGCACATTTTCGCAGACTCGAATACGATGTTGAAAAGTTGGGCAAGGCTATTCGCTAAAGCGATCGGGCGAGGTCGCAAACGATCGTGAAACGGGCAGGGGACGTCGACCGCCAGCCTCCTCGAGCACGTTATGGCTAACCTGTCAGTCACCATCACGGTCTGAGACCACGTTCCGCCTAAAAGCCAGCGGCTTTCGCAGGAACAGATGTTCGGCCGCCAGCTGGGACCGTGAGCGGAAGCCGAACCTCAGGACATCAAGCAACAGGCAGCCGACAGTCCGCAAGGCGATCGACGAAGACGACGGTTTCCGCATGCGGAAGCATGCCAGGCGACGATAGGTTCCTCGCACACCTCACCGGCAGACGCGTTCCCGCCAAATTTAAGGCCGGACGGAATATTTGCGCATCACAAGTGCCTGGCGTCGGTCCCGCGAGATGCTCGCGATACTGCGCGCGTGAACCGGTCGGACGCGACGGCGCTTTCATTCAGAAACTCGTTCTTTGACAGTGAGTAGTCGCGAAAGCGAAGGGACCTCGGCAGTGCCGGTATCGCTCGCTGATTCGCTCCTGCTCGTCCGTTGGCCCCCTATAATGGCGGCGAACACTGAAGTATGCCAGTCCAGCCCGGCGCCAAACTCGGGCCCTACGAGATCGTCTCGCTTCTTGGCGCAGGTGGAATGGGCGAGGTGTATCGCGCCCGCGACACACGCTTAGACCGCAGCGTCGCGGTGAAGGTTCTCGCGCCGCAGTTGGCGGTGGATCCAGATTTCCGCGCTCGGTTCGCCCGCGAGGCCAAAGCGATCTCGGCGCTCAATCACGCGCACATCTGCGGGCTGTACGACATCGGTCGCGAGCACGACACCGACTATCTCGTGCTCGAACTGCTCGAGGGCCAGACCTTGGCGGCACGTCTCGAGCGGGGTCCGCTGCCGCTCAGCCAGGTGCTCCGCTTCGGTCTCGAGATCGCGGACGCGCTCGAGGCCGCCCACCGGCAGGGCATCGTCCATCGGGACTTGAAGCCGGGCAACGTGATGCTCACCGCAGCAGGCACCAAACTCCTCGACTTCGGCCTCGCGAAGAACACCATCGGCCCTGCCGGGCAGGCGCTCTCAGAGCTTGCGACGTCGCCACGGACAGCCACGGCCCAGGGCACCATCCTCGGCACGCTGCCGTACATGGCGCCCGAACAGGTACAGGGGTTGCCCGCCGACGCGCGTACCGACCTCTTCGCGCTCGGCACCATCCTGCACGAGATGGCCACGGGCCGGCGGGCGTTCGAGGCGACGACGCAGGCGAGTCTCATTGCGAAAATTCTTGAGACGGAACCGCCCGTCGTGTCGTCGCTCGCACCACTCACTCCTCCCGCTCTTGACCACGTCGTCCAGGGCTGCCTCGCGAAGGCGCCCACCGATCGGTGGCAGACCGCGCACGACGTCAAGATGGAGCTGCAGTGGATCCAGGCGCAAGGCTTTCGCGTCGACGCGGCGGCGCCGGCGGCTGTGTCCCAGACGGCGCATGGCGTGGGTGTCCTGGGCCGTTGCTGCCGCATCCCTGCCGCGCTCGCCGCGACGACCCTCCTGCGGCCGTCACGACCCGTGGTAACGGCGCCGCCGGTTCGTTTCGACCTGATTCTGCCGCCCGAGATGCGGCCGGGGGTCTTCGACACTGGCGCGATCTCTCCGGACGGTCGTCGGTTCGTATTCGACGCCATGGTCGACGGGCGCCAACGGCTGGTCCTGCGAGACATGGCGTCCACAGCACTGGTCGTACTCGCGGGAACCGAGGGCGGTTTCAATCCGTTCTGGTCCCCCGACAGCCGGGCGGTCGCGTTCTTCGACTTCGATGCACGCCTGAAACAGATCTCCGTACCGGGAGGACCCGTACGAGTAGTCGCCGACACGAAGTTCGGGTTGACTGTCGGCAGCATCGGCAGCACGTGGCGGGGCGATACGATCCTGATGGCGCCCGAAGACGGACGTATTTATCGTGTCGCGGACACGGGAGGCACGGTCACCGCTGTCGAGACGCTTCCGTGGAAACCAGGACAGAGGCGTTTTGCGTTTCCTCGGTTTCTTCCTGATGGCCGACACTTTCTGGTCGCTGTGGTGGATGACCCTGCCGTGTACGTCGCGTCGCTCGATGCCCCGGGCGTGCGGAAAATCATGGAGGACGGCGCCCCGGCCGTGTACGGGGCGCGTCACCTGTTTTACTCTCGGGGGACGGGTATATTCGCGCGTCCGTTCGATCCAGAACGGCTAGAGCTCTCTGGGGCTGAGGTCTTGATGACCGAACGCGGCGGTGACCTTTCGGTGTCCGACCACGGCACGATCGTCTACCACCCGACGGGCGCCGCGCTGGTGAGGCTGACGTGGTTCGACCATAGCGGTCGGCGCACGGGCACAGTGGGCGCGCCGGCGCCTTATTCTCAGGTGGTGCTGTCGCCGCGCGGTCGTCATGCGACGGTCGTGCGAGGCGGCGATGCGCAGGGGAACGGGGCGGACCTCTGGGACGTAGAACTCGCGAGCGGTATCTTCTCGCGGCTGACGACCCACCCCGCTGATGACAACGATCCGTCATGGGCACCCGACGAACGCGCCCTGGTCTTCGTGCTCGTGGCGCACGGGGCGTGCCGCCGTGTTCGTGAAGGATCTCACCAGCGGAAAGGAAGACCCGCTCGTTCCTTTTGATGAACCTGTGGGCCTGGATCAATGGACGCCCGATGGCCGATTCATCATCTTCCGGACCTTCGGCAAGGCGGTCTACGCGGCGGCGCTCACCGGCGATCGCACGCCACGCATGCTCGTGGATACGCCGTATATCGAAGACGAAGTCCACGTCTCGCCGGACGGGCGGTGGGTGGCATTCAACGCCGACGAGTCGGGGCGCTGGGAGGTATACGTCGCCGCCTTTCCGGCCTTCACCTCGAAGCGTCAGATTTCCAACGGCGGCGGTGTACAGCCGCAATGGCGCGCGGACGGCCGAGAACTGTTTTACCTCGGTCCCGACGGCTCGATGATGAGTGTGCGCGTGGATGCTCGCACCGAGTTCACGGCTAGCCCGCCGACGCGCTTGTTCGCCACGAATATCGCGCCGGACCTCAACACTCCGCAGTACGGCGTAACCGCTGACGGCCAGCGCTTCCTCGGGCTCGAGCGCGTGGGGGGAGACCAGAGCTTCACGTTCCTGCTCAATTGGCTGAACGCGAAGTCGGCCAATGGCAGTGGTCCGGTGCGGTAGCGGGCGCGCGCAGCGGCGTCGTGTGAGTGACGGGTGATGCGTCGGGATACGCTTTTGCGGTGAACCTCAGAGACATTCGCCCGATGCTCGCCACGAGCGCCGCACAGTTACCGGACGGCATACTTTCGCCGGTGTGCAGTAGAGAACGGTCTCCACCGTCTCGTCGTCCTCGACATCGCGCAATCACCGTCGTACCAGTTTGGTCGATGAGACGACACGCATGTCTGAGGCTCGAAGGAGCGTCCTCTAGCACGGATCGATGTCATTCTTCGTTGAGCCCACGTCAAACGATCCGAGCCAGGACCGGCGTAGCTGTCCATCGACACGCACCTGCCTTAATGAAGACTTTTGCCCCTTGCCGGGCCCGAATCCGGGCGCATGCTCAACTTGCGGTCGCAGTCGCCGCGGCGAGTTGCTGAATCACTCCAAATAGTGCTGGTTGTAGGGTTCGGCATCAACAACCGCCATACGTGAAAAGACCCGCGAAAACACGCGGGCCGGCGACGCACCATTTTCACCAGATGCTGCGGCCGGACAGCAGCCCAAGATGACGCAAGATTACCGCTGATGAGTGCCGAATGAGATCGCACTTCTGGCGTCGCTTCGATAGTTGCAAAAAGCATTGGGAGCGCGCTGGGCGGGTCAAGGCCGCGACAGCGGCGAGCGCCAGCGAGCGGAGCCTTGACGCGTCCAAGCGCTCCCGCATAATCAGGATCGGAGCGACGCTCGAAATGGTCGGAACCATTTGGACAATTTCGCTGGCTCTTGACCGTGCCAAAGCACGTACGTTCAACTGAGGCATATGCAGACGGTTGGGGCTGCCGAAGTGGCGTTCAGTGCGGATGAGAAGTCGGGCCACATTTCACGCTTCAGCCGCTGTGCAGTTTCCGATCGTCGGCGCCCACCATGCTCGAGGTATTGGCGTCGCGAAGCAGTCGTCCAAATCGTGCCCTCTTTCGTCGGGTTGTGCGTTGACGAGAGATGTCAGCCGCATATGTTGGCGGCCCTTGAGGGGCACGCCGATCGACGACGCAAGGAGACGCGGTTTGCTGAAGAAAACTGAGTAGCCTAATCGAACCGGAATAGCGTCTCCATCTGTCACGAAACGTGCCTTACTTGAAGCGGGAAACGCCACCCATCTTGACTGCTTAGAATGTATCGCTGCTTCGCCTAAATCGCGGTCACCTGGTGAGCGCTTTCTCGACGCGCAACCGCACACACAACCCAGACATCGGACACTGACAGTTGGGGCGTGAGCGACCCCGCCTGCCGGGCCTGGGACGGCTTTTGGGCTCCACGGGCGGGGTCGCTCACGCCCCATCACTGCGCTGACGTCTGTGCTGGGGCGCACGACGGGCGGCACAGGGCGCCGCCCGATCCTGGCGACGGCGATCTGGCGAAGAAGACGCTGTCCAACGACTTGCAGCGCACGCTGTCGCCGGGTGGATCATCACGATGGCGAGGTTGGACCGGGTGACCGGTTTGTTGAGAGGGGCCAACCGCGCCCCGGGGCTGCGTCCCCCTCCTCGGCCCCTTGCACGGCGGACGACCGGCCATCTCGGTGACAATGGTAAAGTCTCAGCTGCCCCATGACCGACATGCTTGAAGGCCATCGTCAGGAGCTCATAGAGCTTTGCAGGAAGTACCGCGTCCGCCGACTCGAGGTGTTCGGTTCGGCGACTCGCAGCGACTTCGATGAAGAGTCGAGCGACGTCGATCTGCTCGTCCAGTTTGAGGATATGCCGTACGCCGATCGGGCCGACGCGTACCTCGGCTTTCTGACGGCTTCGGAGGCGTTACTTCAACGTCGTGTCGATCTCGTCGAGGTGGGCGCAATACGCAATCCGTATCTGCGTCGGGGAATCGAGGAGTCCCGAGAGCTCGTCTATGCCGCGTGACCCGCGGGCGTGGCTCGCGGACATTGTGGCTGCCTGCGACCTGCTGATCGAGTTCACCAGGGGCAAGACGTTCGCCGACTACGCCGGCGATCCCCTGTTGCGGTCGGCTGTCGAGCGTCAGTTCGAGATCGTGGGTGAGGCGCTGCGCGTTGCCCTGCAACACCAGCCTCAGCTGGCGGCCAGCATCACCGATGCGCGGGCGATCATCGCTTTCAGAAATCAGCTCACCCACGCGTACAGCGCCGTCGACCACGCGACGGTCTGGGGTCTCTTGGAACGGCGCGTACCGCACCTCCGGGCGGAGGTCAGTCGGCTCTTAGAGGCGTTGGCAGACGAATAGACCAACCGATCTTCAGGTAAGCCGGGTACCGCCTTGGGGCAAACGACACATCAACGTCGGCTGCCCAAGCGATGAACAGCCGGCT
>CAWHTD010000006.1:0-12695 GCA_963832135.1 Vicinamibacteria bacterium
GAATGAACCGTAGGAAGAGGAACAGCAGCCACGTGAAGAGGCCGAGGGTCCCAATGTAGGTCATCCAGTCCCACTTGGTCCCTGCATACATGCTCCACGACGACGGGAGGAAGTCGCGGCTCAGGCTCGTCACGATGATCACGTAGCGCTCGAGCCACATGCCGATATTCACGACGATGGCAATCGCGAACAACAGCAGCAGGTTTGTCCGCACACGCTTGAACCAGAGCAACTGCGGCGTCACGCCATTGCAGAGGATCAGGAACCAATACATGTACCAGTAATTCCCGAACATGCGGTTCGAGATCATGAACGTTTGGTACTGGTTGGCGCTGTACCAGCCCATGAATGCCTCGACGGCGTACCCGTAGAACACGATGAGGCCCGTCGCCAGCATGATCTTCGCCATGTTCTGGATGTGCCGCATCGTGATGAAGTCTTCCATCCCGTAGTACGCACGGATGGGAATCGCGAGCGTCAGCACCATTGCGAAGCCGGAATAGATGGCGCCTGCCACGAAATAGGGGGGGAAGATCGTGGCGTGCCAGCCGGGCACCACCGACACCGCGAAGTCGAAGCTCACAACGGTGTGCACCGAAAGCACGAGGGGCGTCGAGAGGCCCGCCAGTAGGAGTGAAGCGGTCTCGTAGCGCTGCCAATGCATCGCCGACCCGCGCCATCCGAGCGCGAAGATGCCGTAAATGCGCTTGACCCAGATGTGCTGCGCGCGGTCGCGCATTGTGGCCAGGTCCGGGATGAGTCCGACGTACCAGAACAGCACCGACACGGACGCGTACGTCGACACGGCGAAAACGTCCCAGATGAGCGGGCTCCGGAACTGCGGCCAGAGGTCCATCGTGTTCGGGTACGGGAAAAGCCAATACGCCGCCAGCCATGGCCGGCCGGTATGGAAGATCGGAAAGACCGCCGCGCACATGACGGCGAAGATCGTCATCGCTTCAGCGAAGCGGCTGATCGACATGCGCCACTTCTGTCGGAACAGAAGGAGAATCGCCGAAATGAGCGTGCCGGCATGGCCGATGCCGATCCACCACACGAAGTTGATGATGTCGAAGCCCCAGGCGACCGGGATGTTCAACCCCCAGATCCCGGTGCCCTTCAGCAGCAGCCAGGTGAGCGCGAAGAAGAACATCATCATCACGCCGAAGGCCAGCGTGAAGCCGACGAGCCATCCCGGCCGGAATCCGGGCCGCAGCACCGCCGACGAGATCTTGTCGGTGATTGAGCCGAACGAATGGCCGGGACCGACGACATCGGATCCCGCGCGCGCCATCCCGGAAGGATGAGCGGCAGTCTGTGATTCCAGGGCGGGTTGATGACGATCAGCCATAAACAACTCGCGCTTACTTCGGAGCGTGCGTCATGCTGTTCCGCTCGGATGTCGACGACGGCGGCGCCTCGGGCAGCGCGTGCGGCGGCGCCTCGTGTGGCGCTTCGTGCCCCAGCTCCGGGTTCGGGTTCTTGATCTCGGCCAGATAGGTCGTCCGCGGACGGGTGTTCAGCTCGGCGAGCACACCGTAGTTGTGCGCTTCCGCGCGGAGCTTGGTGACGCGGCTCTCCGGGTCGTTGATATTGCCGAACACGATGGCCTCGGTCGGGCACGCCTGCTGGCACGCGGTGACGATGTCGCCGTCGCGAATCGACCGGCCCTCTACCTTGGCGTCCTGTCGCGCGTGATTGATGCGCTGCACGCAGTACGTGCACTTCTCCATCACGCCGCGGCTCCGCACCGTCACGTCGGGATTGCGCTGCAGCTTGAGGCTGGGCGTGTCCCAATCGGCGTAGAGCAGGAAGTTGAAGCGACGGACCTTGTAGGGGCAGTTGTGCGAGCAATACCGCGTGCCTACACAGCGGTTGTAGACCATGTCGTTCAGGCCCTCGCTGCTGTGCACGGTGGCCGCCACGGGACAGACCACCTCGCACGGCGCGTTCTCGCACTGCTGGCACAACATCGGCTGATGATGAATATCAGGCCGCTCGGGATCGCCCTCGAAATACCGATCGATGCGCAGCCAGTGCATCTCGCGGCTGCGAAGCACCTGCTCTTTGCCCAGCACCGGGATGTTGTTCTCGGCCACGCAGGCGACGACGCATGCCGTGCAGCCGGTGCAGACGGTCTGGTCGATGGCCATGCCCCAGGAATAGCCGGAGTATTCGTGGTCGGCGTACAGGGTCAACGTTCGCGGCGGCGTTTCCGCGAGATGCTGCGCAAAGTCGGGCTGTTCCTTGAAGTGGTCCAGCGTGCCCGATCGCACGATGGCGCGGCCTTCCATCGTGTTGTGCCCCTGGGTCGATGCAAGAAGCTGCACCGCTCCGGTCTTGCGTATGGAGGCGCCCGTCACGAACCAGGGGGCATCAGAGGTCCGGATCGCGTAGCCGTTGTAGCCGATCCCGGTGCCGACGCGTCCGGCGCGGCTGCGGCCGTTGCCGAAAAATACCGTCACCGCATCGGCCGCGTGACCCGGCTGCACCCAGACCGGCGCCGAGAGCGTGCGACCCTTCACCGTAATCTCCACAACGTCCTGAGTTGCAACCGCCAGCTTGGCAGCCGTCGCCGGCGAGAGGAGCACGGCCGTATCCCACGTGAGCTTCGTGAGCGGCTTGGGCAGTTCCTGCAGCCAGCCGTTGTTCGCGAAGCGCCCGTCGTAGAGCGTCGCGTCCGGCGCGAAGATCACTTCGTAGCCCTTTGGTGCCTCGCCCGCCGCTCCGGCCGGGGGCGTCTGCGCCTGCCCGACAGCCTTGCCGGCAGGTGTTGATCCAGACACGACGCCGTCGTGCAGTGAACGACGCCAGAACTTATCGAAATCGACGTTTGCGGCCTGCGGCTGCCGCTGCCAGAACAGCTTCACCTGCTCGAGCCCGCTGCGATCGGGCTGCGCGCTGAACACCGAGACCACTTCGTGGTACGAGCGGCCCTGATAAAGCGGCGCGATCAGCGGCTGCACGATCGACGCCGTGCCGTCGTGCCCGCGCGCATCGCTCCACTCTTCGAGGAAATGGGTCGATGGGACCTGCCAGTGACACTGCGCCGCTGTCTCATCGTCGAAGAGTCCGACGTGGACCCGTGTGTCGACCTTCTTCAGCGCCTCGGCGAAGCCGAGATCGGCGGGCGCGGTGAAGACCGGGTTTGCTCCGAGAATCACGAGCAGCTTCACGGCGCCGGCATTCATGTCCTGGACGAGCGAGACGAGCGAGGCGGTCTGCGGCGAAGGATCCGCAACGATTGGATCGGTGACAACCACAGCCGTGCCGAGGCTGCCGAGTGTCTGATTGATCCTGAGCGCGAGCGCGTGCACGGCCGGGGGTTGCCGCTCGCCGACGACCACGACCCCGTGGGCCTTTGCGGTCGCCAGATCCTTGGCGGCCGCGGCGAGAAACCTGTCGATTTCTTCGTCCCCGACCGACGGCGCGCCGCCCCCATCGATAGACCCACCAAGCGCGCGCACCATCGCCTCGACCTGGCTCGCGCGGACCGGCTGCCGGTGATCCGCGATCGCCCCTGTGGCGCTAGGCGCGGGCTCGGCGACGTACAGCCGGTTCATTTCGGCCTTGGCCCGCCGCACGCGGCGTCCATTGGCGAAATCGCGTGCGTAACGGACATTGCCCGGCGTGCTGGCCCCGAAGAGATCGGCATCGAGCACGACGATGACGTCGGCCTGTTCGAAACGGTAGTGGACGTCGACCGGCGCGCCGAACGCGAGTTGCCCGCCAGTGTAGACATTCTCTCGCGATGCCGGGTCGTATTGATGCCACTTCGCCTGCGGCATGGCCGCGAGGAGCTCGTGGATCTGCGCGCCGAGCGTGGGCGAGCCGATCGTCTCGGACAGGAACCGGAGGCCGGCGCCGCCTGCCACCTGCAGCTCGCGGAGCTGGTTGCGCATGGCCTGCGTGAAACCACCCCACGGACGAATCTCGCCACGATACGTGATCGACTGGGTCCGGTCCGGGTCGTACATGGTGAGGACCGTCGCCTGGCCGTACAGATCCGTCGCGCCGACGCTGGAGGGGTGATCCGGGTTGCCTTCGAGCTTGGTCGGGCGGCCCATGTGGCTTTCTGCCAGCAGGCCCGTGCCGATGCCCCCCAGGGTCATCGTGGTGGCAAAAAAGAGCGGTTTGCCAGGAACGACGTCTTCCGGCTGCCGGACGTAGGGAACAATCAGCTCGTCGGGCTGCCGAGTACAGGCGGTGGCGCCGGCGAGCGCGATCGACGCGCCCATCAGCTTCAGGAAGCCGCGGCGCCCAACCGGGTCGAGCCACTCCGACGCCTGCGCGGGAAACTCGCGGTGCAGGACCTCGCGGAAGCCGTCGGTCTCGGCCAGCTCCTCGAGGCTCTGCCAATACTGCTTCCCCGTGGCACCGGCGAGCCGCGTCCGTGTGGCGGAGAGATCGAAGGTGTGGTCTCGGCTCATGTGGATGTCGTGCGCGATGCGCGGTGCGCCTTGCCTGATGCGAGTCGGTACACGTTCACGCTGTTGTGATTCGCCGCCAGCAATCGAATCAACGATGACATGTCGAACAGGATGTCAGCGACTGAATCTGGTATTCCTTCACGAGTCGCCGCCCCAGTTCGGGCTGATTTGACGGCGGCGTGTAGTCCATCTGCATGACCGCCTCTCGTGGCCTCACGTAGCGCTCCGGGTTGCGGTGGCAATCGATGCACCACTCCATCCGGAGCGAGGCCTGCTGATACATGAGCGGCATGCGGTCGACCCGCCCGTGACAGGTCGCGCAGCCGACGCCCTTCTTCACGTGGACGCTGTGGTTGAAGTACACGAAGTCGGGCAGGTCGTGGACGCGTGTCCAGCGAATCGGCTCGTCGTCGCGATAGCTCGCTCGCACGATCTCGAGGAACGGGCTGTTGAGCCAGATTTGCGAGTGACAGTTCATGCAGGTCTTGGTCGGCGGAATGCCGGCGAACTCGGACTTCTCGACCGTGGTATGGCAATACCGACAATCGATGCCGAGGCCACCGGCATGGTGCTGGTGGCTGAACTGCACGGGCTGTTCGCGAACCGTATTGGCGCGCGTCGCATACGGCGAGCGACTCAGCGTATCGATGGTGAGGCCGAGCACTCCCACGAGAATCACCAGCGCAATGATGCTTCCTCGGGCATAGCTGTTGGCACTGCGTGGGAAGATCTGCGACATCGGTCGTCTACTTGGAATCGCGTCCGGGCGGTTCCACAACCCCGGCGTGGCGCGTCATGCTGCGAACGTCGCCAGCGAGGCTCCTTAACGTGAGGGACTGAGGCGAGAGCCCGTCGAAAGAAGTATCACCCTGCAAAGAGGGGTGTCAACCAGCACCACTTCCTGCGGTGTGCGCGAGCGTGACATCATCTCCGCCGTGCACACCGGTCGCTCGACGAACGCCATTCACATCACCGGCGTCACAAAGCGCTTCGGCCGCCATGTGGCCGTCGACGCGCTCTCGCTCGACGTACCCGGCGGCTCCGTGTACGGGTTCATCGGCCCGAACGGTTCCGGCAAGACCACCACGCTGCGGATGATCCTGCGCATCCTCCTGCCCGACGCCGGCCGCATCGAAGTCTTCGGCCATCCGAACACGGACCTCTCTCGGGAGAGAATTGGTTATTTGCCAGAAGAACGCGGGCTCTACAAGAAAATGAAGGTCCGTCGTCTGCTCCGCTACTACGGCGCGCTGAAGGGAAAGTCGGTCAAATTGATTGATGTCGAGATAAATAGGTGGATTGACCAAATGAGCTTGGGCGCATGGCTCGATCGGCCCGTCGACGCCCTTTCGAAGGGCATGGCCCAGAAGGTCCAGTTCATCGCGTCGGTGATTTCCCGTCCGGATCTCCTCATTCTCGACGAGCCGTTCTCCGGCCTCGATCCGGTGAACGCGAACGTCCTTCGGGACGCCATCCTCGCCGTCCGCCGCGACGGCACGACGGTTGTGTTCAGCACGCACGACATGAACGTGGCCGAACGGATGTGCGATCGCATTTTCATGATTTTCCGCGGCCGCAAGGTGCTCGACGGCACGCTCGACGAGATTCAGTCGGCGTACGGCAGCGACACGGTTCGCGTGAAGATTGACGGACCGCCGGGCATCCTCGACTCGCTGCCAGGCGTCGTCTCGGTCACCGACTTCGGCCAACTGCAGGAATTGCGCGTGGCAGGCGATCCGCAGTCGCTCCTCGCGGCGCTGGTGGCGCGGGCCCCGGTGCTGCACTTCGAGGTCACGCGGCCGTCGCTGCACGACATCTTCGTGCGAATCGCCGGGCCGACGGCGGAAGAGCTCGCCCAGGACGCCGCGCATGCGTAGGGTCTTCATCATCGCACGCTCGGAATTCCACACGGCCGTCCGCGCACGCGGATTCTTGATCGGCATCATGTTGATGCCCCTGCTGTTTGGCGGCGCGATGCTCCTGCAGCGGGTGGTCGAGCGTCAGGCCAACAGCACCGTACGTCGCGTGGCGATCATCGACGACACGGGCCGGCTCTTCGCGCCGCTTTCGGCGGCGGCAGCCGCGTGGAATCGGGGCAAGCGCGATCTCGGGCCCGACGTGCCGGACGGGCCGCGCTTCGCGGTGGAGCGCATCGAGGCTGGCGCGAGCCGGCAGGCCACACGCCTCGCCTTGTCGGAACGGGTGCGGAACCAGGAACTCTTCGCCTTCGTCGAGCTGCCCGCCAGCCTGCTGGGACCGCAAACCACGGAGAAGATCCGCTACTACTCGGGCGCGCCCGCGTACCGCGAGCTGCCCGACTGGCTGCAGCGCGCCGTCCTGAAGGAGGTCATATCACGCCGGTTCGTGGATGCCCACGTGAGCCCGCTCGTCGTCTCGACCCTGCTGAAGCCGATCGCGACCGAGGAGCTCGGTCTCCTGACGCGCGGCCACGATGGAGCCGTCCGTGAAGCGGAAACACTGGACCGCGTCCGCACGATTGGCATTCCGGTCGCGTTCATGTTCGTGCTGTTCCTGGTCGTGGTGCTGACCACGCCGCAGCTGCTGAACAGCGTGCTCGAAGAGAAGATGAGCCGCATCAGCGAAGTCCTGCTGGGATCCGTCAGCCCATTCGAGCTGATGCTGGGGAAGCTCCTGGCCAGCACCGCCGTCTCGAGCGTCATGACGCTCGTGTACCTGAGCGGCGGGGCCTGGGCGGCCGAACGGTGGGGCTATCTCGATATCGTGGATCCGTGGATGGTGGGGTGGTTCGTCCTCTTCATGCTCCTCTCGGTGCTCATGTATGGCTCGTTCTTCATCGCCATCGGCGCGGCCTGCAGCGACCTGAAGGACGCCCAGAACCTGATGGCACCCGCCATGACGATTCTGATGATCCCGGCGCTCACGTGGTCACTCGTCACTCGGGCACCGCAAAGCGCGTTTGCCGTCGGCGCCTCGCTCTTTCCGCCCGCCACCCCGTTTCTGATGCTGCTCCGACTCGCCCTGCCCGAACGCCCACCCGCCTGGCAGGTTGCCGCCGGCGTACTTCTCACCCTGCTCGCCACCGTCGCCGTCGTGTGGGCCGCCGGCCGCATCGTGCGCACGGGGCTCCTGATGCAAGGCAAGGGGGTGACGGTGGGAGAGATGTGGAGGTGGATTAGGGCGTAATCAACGACGAGCGACGAGCGACGAGCGACGAATGACGAGCGACGAGCGACGAACGACGAGCGGCGAGCGACGAGCGACGAGCGGCGAGCGACGAACGACGAGCGGCGAGCGACGAGCGACGAATGACGAGCGACGAATCACGAATGACGGGCGACTGGCCAGTGAGCGACGAACACGTCAACGACTGACGGGCTACTGGGGTGGACGGCGTCGCCTGGGCGGGCTCAGATGCCGCCTCCTGGTTGTCTTGATGCTCTGGACAGTGAGCGCCACGATCTGATCGAACATCTCCAGCAGCCGGTCGGCGTCCGCCCGTAAGTCAGATGAGAGCCCTGCCTTTCGAAGCTTGTCGACCCACAACATGCTCTCGTCGGCCTCCTCCTCGACAATCTTCAGCTTTGCCACGAAGTCTGCCGGCGAGCGCGCGCGCTGTGCGGCTCTATAGTTGGCTGCGGTAGATGTGCCGCTGTCGAGCAGCTGCCCTCCCAGCTTGAAATACACAAGGGAATGAGGCAACGCCTCAACGAACGAGATCGTAAGGGCTGCCGCGTTGTCTGTGAGCTCCGACAATCGACCATTCTCCATTTCATCCCGTCGAGCACGAACCGCGCCAAATGAGATGGCCAATGGCGACGCAGTGACGATCCGCGGCGAAGAGGGCGAGTCGAACAAAACTGCTCCATCGCTATTCCGGACAAGCAGCTGATTCTGCGACGCGGATGCATCGTTCGTCGCTCGTCGTTCCCTCGCTCGTCGTTCCCTCGCTCGTCGTTCCCCGTTCGTCATTCGTCGTTCGTCGTTCGTCGTTCGTCATTCGTCGTTCGTCATTCGTCATTCGTCATTCGTCGTTCGTCATTTCCAAATGCTTTTCCACCACGCGGCGTCCTCTACCTGAGGCGGCGCAATCGCGCCTGCGCGCTTCCGAATCTCCTCCATCCTCCACCCGGTGAGCGCGGACAGCGCCTTTGCTTCGTGCTCGCGGCGGGCGGGGAGGGCACGTCGATACTCCGCGGCAGCAGGGCAGGTGTCCGCTCCCGTCCACGCGTGACGGAGGACGTATCGGCCCTGGAAGTTCTCGCGGTCGCCGGTTTCCTGGAAGACCAGATCCTCGGGAAAGTGCGCGTTGTCGTAGCGCACGTGGAGACGCGTGACGAAGACGTTCTGCGCCTGCGGCGTCTGGGGGATGACGCGCGGGCGTGAGGCCCGGCCCGCAGGAAGCGGACCGGCGTCGTCGACCCAGAAGACGCCCAGATTTCGAAGCTCCGCAGCCGAGAGCGGATCGGCGGCGCACGGATCGCACCATCCCATGTCCCACGCATACTCGATGAACACGGTCCGCATGTCTTCGCGGCGGACCTGCTCGTCGAACATCGCGCGGTAGAAACGAACGAAGTCGTCCTTGATGAACGGCGGCAGATCCATGCCGCTCGGCAGCCGGAGCGTGCGGTAGTTCGTGGTCTCGACGCGGCCGTTGCGCGTGAGGGCATAGACGAACAGTTCCTGCGGGCCGTTGGCGTTCACCGTCCCGAGACGAATCGGCAGCATGAACTTCGGCGATTCGTAGGCGACCTGCAGCGGCCTGAGATACCTGAACCCGAGGCGCGACTGCTCCTTGAGGTTCACGCGCGCCACGAAGAAACGCATGTTCTGCCTGATGTAGCTGCCGAGCACGTTCGCGGCGCCCGCGGGCATTCGGTAGCCGTTCTCCTTCAACCACGTTTCAAGGCCGGTGCTCTCTTTCGCCGACAGAATCAGGATGTCGTATTCCCCGACCGTGTACTGCGCCTCCACCGAGACGCCAAGCGCGCGTGCGCGCCGGTCGGCGGTGCCGCCGGCGGCTCCGTCCGCCTTCAAGGCTGCCATCGCCATGGTCTGTCTGCCGAACAGGGCACAGGGGTTCTCATCGAGGTACTCGACCAGCCGCGGCGCGCTGTACCCGTCGAGGTGATCGATGAGCGCTTTGTCGGCAACATGAATCTGTTCGCGCCGAATGAACGTCGGCACCGGAATCACCACGGCGAACTCCGTCGGGCTGCCCTTGAAGTCGTTCGCCATCGTCAGGACCGTGCGGTTGCCGTCGCGCACGAGGACGACCTGCGATGCGTGATTGAAGATCGACGTGTCTGCCTTGGCGACGTAGAAGCCGCAGAAGGCGCGGACGACTTCAGCGAGCCAGGGCTGAAGCGCCAGGACGAGCAGGGCGGCGACGAGAAAGCGGCGCATGGGCAATGTCCTTTGTTGACGCAATCTGACGTCCGGGCCACGCATAGGCGGAGCCTGGCAACCATCGGTCGATGAGAGGCACGAGAAGCGAACCAGCCGCAAGCGACCACAGGAGACCATTCGTGCGGAACAGGCGGAACTGCACGTACCACGCGCCGAGCGCGACGACAACGGCGAACAGCACGCGGCCGGCTCGCGAATCGGGCGTGGTCTTCGGGTCCGAGATCATGAAGAAGGCAAAGAGCAGCAGCGCGCCGCTCTGCAGCCGATGCACTGGAATGGCCATCGGCTCGCCGAGCCAGAAAGAGCGGCCACCAACGAGCAGCACCCAGGCAGTCAGGAACGCCAGCGTGATGTCGGCGCGTGCCGCGCGCGTGACGACCAACCCGCCGGCGCACGCCATGAGAAACGCGAACCACGCGGCGCTGCCCCACTGGCCGGGCGAGACCCACACGCGGTCGCTCATCACGAGCAACGCGACGACAGCGAGGTTGGTGGGGTTGAAGACGTGCTTACCGCGAATGCGAAGCACGAACTTGCTCGCAACGGCGACGACGGCCGCCAGCACCGCCAGAAGCGGATCGTTCGAGCGGAACAGCAGACAGAGCGAGAGGCCCGAGATGAGCGGGCTGCGCGGATCGAAGCGATCCAGGCCCCATATCCTCGAACACCCGTATTGAGTGATGAGAACGGTGCCGAGGAGGAGCACCACCCGCGCGGGCGTTGTGTCGAAATCCAGCCAGACCCACCCGTAGGTCAGGAGGCCCGCCAGCGTCGCAATTTGGTAGAGGCGGGGGTCCAGCGCGGCCAGGCTGTATCGCGTCATGCCCTCTGAACGCGGCAGTACGCATTTCTTGCAAACGGGGTCAGACGCTGTTTAAGTCGTGCATCTGGCCTTAACAGCGCCTGACACCAACCGGCTTGTAGTACCGTCGGCCTACGTGCTCATGGATTAGAATCGAGGAATGCTCCGAGGGTCTGTCCTTTCTCTGGCAATGCTCGCCGCGCTCGCGACCTCGCCCGTCCGCGCTCAGGTGCTTGTGCAGATGACGGCTTACAAGTCGCCCACCTGCGGCTGCTGCGCCAAGTGGGTGGAACACGTCCGGAAAGCCGGATTCGCGGTAACGGTCAAGGACGTGCCGAACGTCGGCGAGGTGAAGCTCGCCAACGGTGTGCCGCCGGAGCTGGCCTCTTGCCACACGGCGCTCGTCGGTGGCTACGTCATCGAGGGCCACGTGCCGGCCGACGTCGTCCAGCGGCTCCTGAAGGAGAAGCCGGCCGTTGCGGGCATCGCCGTCGCGGGCATGCCGATGGGCTCGCCTGGCATGGAGGGTTCCTACGCCGACCGCTACGACGTCGTCGCCTTCGAGAAGAGCGGCAAACAGCGGGTCTACACATCGCGCTGAGGCGCGACGGCCAACCTTGCGATCCGCCCGTTGGCTGACGGCAGCTCTGCTGCTGACCGCGACGGCTGCCTCTGGCCTGCCGCTCCCGGCCCCTACCCCCACGAGTTCAGACGTGAAAACACCCGCACCGCAACGCGACGTGCACAGCCACGCGGTTCCCGCCGAGGCCCGCGTCACGCACATCGCGCTGGACCTGGTGGCTGACTTCGATGCGCACCGGCTGTCGGGCACCGCGACGCTGACCGTGCACGCTATACCGTCGGCTCGCGAGATCGTGTTGGACACAAAAGATCTGACTATCGATGCCGTAACCGACGTCCAGGGCCGGCCGCTGACGCATCGGCTGGGGCCGGCAGATCTGACTCTGGGTCAGGCGCTTCACGTCGCGTTGCCCGAGGATCCGCGTCGAATCGTCGTGCACTACACGACGAGCCCGACGGCGCCCGCGCTGCAGTGGCTGGCGCCGTCGCAGACGGCTGGCGGCGCGCACCCGTACCTGTTCTCGCAAGGCCAGGCGATTCTGACGCGGTCCTGGATCCCCACACAGGACAGCCCGGGAATCCGACAGACCTACGAAGCCCGCATCGCCGTGCCGCGACCGCTCGTCGCCGTCATGAGCGCCGAGCAGTTGACGCCGAACGGAACGCCGAGCGGCGGCGGACGGGCGTTCAGTTTTCGCCTCGATCTGGCCGTTCCGCCATACCTGATCGCGCTCGCTGTCGGAGACATCTCGTTCCGGTCGATTGGCCCTCGCTCCGGCGTCTACGCGGAGCCGTCGGTCGTCGAGAAGGCCGCAGCGGAATTCGTCGACGTCGAGAAGATGATGGAAGCGGCCGAGGAGCTCGGCGGACCGTACCGGTGGGGCCGCTACGACATCCTCGTCCTCCCGCCCTCGTTTCCGTTCGGCGGAATGGAAAACCCGCGACTCACATTTGCGACGCCGACGATTCTTGCGGGCGATCGGTCCCTTACATCGCTTGTTGCCCATGAACTGGCGCATTCGTGGTCAGGCAACCTCGTGACCAACGCAACGTGGAGCGACTTCTGGCTGAACGAGGGCTTCACGACGTATTTCGAAAATCGGATCATGGAGACGCTGTACGGGCCGGACCGCGCAGTCATGCTCGAATCGCTCGGCCGCCGGGACCTGGTCGACAAGCTTGCGGCACTGAAGAACGAGCCCGGAGATCAGGTGCTGCACCTGAACCTCGCGGGCCGGGATCCAGACGATGCAGCCACGCCTGTCGCGTATGAAAAGGGTGCCGCGTTTCTGCGAATGGTGGAGCAGGCGGTGGGACGCCCACCATTCGACGAATGGCTGGTCGGCTACTTCGATCGGCACGCGTTCACGTCGCTGACCACCGCTGAGTTCCTGGCCGACTTTCGACAGAATCTGCTCCGAGACGACGCGAACCTCGAGCGGAAGCTGCGGCTGCCTGAATGGATTGAGCAGCCTGGGCTGCCGTCGAAT
>CAWHTD010000007.1:0-303771 GCA_963832135.1 Vicinamibacteria bacterium
ACAGCGCGGGGCCACTGGGAAGCAGCTACCGGCTCAAACCGTAAGCGGCCCGGTTCCCTAGAGAGGAGAGCGTTGGCGACCTACGCCCTGATTCCCGGTGGAGGGGGCGACCCCTGGGAGTGGCATCGGCTCGTCTCCGAGCTCGCGTCCCGTGGGCAGGAAGCGACGCGGTCCGGCTGCCGGCCGACGACGACGCGGCCAGTTGGTCCGAGTCCGCGGATGCGGTCGTCGACGCAATCGATGACCGCGCCGACGTCATCCTCGTCGCCGCGTCGATGGGTGGTTTCACCGCGCCGATCGTCTGCGCCCGGCGCCGCGTCGACCTTCTCGTCCTGCTCAACGCGATGATCCCAATGCCCGGCGAGACCTTCAACGCCTGGGGGGCGGACCGGGCTCTGGACCGGAGAGGGCCGAGTTCTCGCCAGCCTCGGGTTGTCGACCGGCGAGGCGGAGGATGACGCAATCGTCTACTACCGCGACCTGCTGCTGGACTCCGAGCCGAGGCGCAGGCGCGAACGTGGCAGGACCAGTCGATGACGCCGTTGGATGCGCCCTGGCCGCTGGGCGCCTGGCCCGATGTCCCAACCCGGAAGCTGGCCGGTAGCCACGATCGGATGTTCCGATCGACTTCAGCGCCGGGTCGCCCGCGAGCGACTCGGCGTCGAGACGGAGGCGATCGGCGGCGGACACATCGTCGCCTTGAGTAATCCCGCCGCATTGGCCAATCGATTGGAGGCCTATCGCCGAGGTTCAGGGTGAGGGACGGAATGGCGGGCAGTGAACGGCGGCACCGAGATGGCGCTGGATCGGCTGATGCTGACGCGCGCTGCAGCGCCGTGATCGGCTCGACGCCGAGCTCCGGCTCCACGACGAGCAATTCCATGTCGCAGTGGGCATCCGGGCGGCAGACCGTGTGCTGGACATCGGCTGCGGGACGGGCCAGACAAGACGAGAGGCGGCGCTGGTAGCCTCCGTCGGCATGCGCTCGGGGTCGATATCGATGAAGGGATGGTCGCCTTCCCGCGAACTAGCGGATCGCGAAGGCGTGCGAACGTCCGGATCGAGGTGGGCGATGCGCAGGCACGTCCCTTTCGTTCCGGAGCGTTCAACATAGCGATCAGCCGCTCGGCACGATGTTCTTCAGCGATCCCGATATGGCGTCGGAACATCGCGCGTGCGGTCCAAGTCCGTCGACGCCTCGTCATGATGATCTGGCAAGCGCACGACCGGAACGCGTGGGCTCTCGCGATCGAACAGGGCCTCGGCGTGGAAGAGCGCGGGGTCGCAGCAGCGCCCGGATTGGATCCTTTCTCGCTGGCTCGAGCCTCCGACCGTCCAACGGATCCTCGCGGCCCCAGGCTTCGCCGATAGCGAGTTCCGAGGTGTCGATGTGCCCGTCTATTACGGCAGGATGTCGACGCCGCACTCGCCTTCGTTCGCCGATTCGCGGACGCAACGATGCGCTGAGCCGGTCTGGTGGGCGTCCGGCACCATCCTCGCCCGCCTGCGTGCGACGCTCGAGTCGCGGGCCTCAGAACGCGGCGTATGGCTCGGCTCGCGAGCCTGGATCGTCACGGCTCGGCGCCGGTGAGGACCACGGAAGCGTGGCGCGATCGAATGCTACGAACGCTGATCCAACCTTCGATCGGCGCTACGCTTACGTAATGCGACCCCTTCGGTATTCCATCAACGTCACGTTGGACGGGTGCTGCGATCATCGTGCAATCCTCCCGGACGAAGACTTACATCGTCACGCGACGGAAAACCTCGAGCAGGCCGATGCTCTCCTCTTTGGCCGGGTAACGTACAAAATGATGGAGGCAGCGTTTCAGCCGCCAGCACGGACGGAGCGAGGCCTGATTGGATGGAACCCTTCGCCCGGACGATCGACGCCGCAAAGAAGTACGTCGTGTTGAGCACCCTGGACCGCGTCGATTGGAACGCGGAGCTCGTCCGCGGGGACCTGAGGAAGGCCGTTCAGCAGCTGAAGCGGGAGTCGGGTAAGGGACTGTTCGTGGGAGGCGTGAAGCTCCCGCTGGCGTTGGCGGAGCTGGGATTGATCGATGAGTACGAGTTCGTGGTGCATCCCAGGCTGGCGGCCACGGGCCGGCGTTGTTCGCGGGGCTATCGAAGCATATCGACTTGAAGCTCGTCGAGCCGGCTGGAGCTCGGCTCGGGGGCGGTGGCGATGCGGTATGAGCCTAGAAGGTAGCCATCGGGTTCTTAGCCTGAGTCAGCCAACGCCGCTCGTCACCCCATGTAACACCTCGACGCCGACAGCGCCGGATCTCAGTGGTCTGAACGGCGAGACCTCCTGCGCAACGAACAGGGGGCCGTCTGCCAAAACCTCGTGGCCTGCACATGAACACGAGGACGCACCTGAGTCTCGGCAAGAACGCACTGGCGTCACGACCCGCGACGCGGCGCTCGGCCGGACGCATCGTCGAGAGTCCACAGGTTAACGGGCTCCATCACAGCTACGACGCTGGACAGACCGATCTCCCGCTCGGATCGCTCCAGCCTGGACAACGGTCAACTTCGTGTCTTGCGCGTCGATTCAGCCCCGACGTCCGCGACGAGCGACTTCGAATTTCTCGTTTCCGCGGCCGGCGGCAATTTGGGCCGGAAGACGCGGCGTGGGGGCCACTGGTTTGAGAGAACCACAACGCGCACGGCTGGGTACCGAGTGCGGAAGACGCGGTCCAGCGTGACCAGTTCGGCATCAGCCGCCTGGGCGAAAGCGGCCAGATAATCGTCCGTCCATAACAAGTGATCGTGATCGTCGCGCTTCGACAATGTAACCCACATCGGCACCAGCCCGTCAGGCTCGGCCAGAAAATGGACGCGCGGATCGGTCAGCAGCTGCTCGACCAGCTCCCACGCCGCTCGGCGTGTCAAGGCGTCTCGTCCAGTAACCGCAGGATTCGTGATCAGCCGCAGAAGCGCCATCTGCGTCACGCGACACAAGGCGAGGTCGTCGTCTTCCTGATCGAGCCACACCTTGGCGACGACGTGATGCCGATGCCGGGCCCAGGCTGCCGCCAGCCACACGTTGACGTCGAGCAACTTCATCGACGCCGGCGACGCCGACCGATCCGAGCGACGTCCTGATTTGCGAGCGCGCGGGCCAGATCCGACGCGCGCAAATACACCGCTGGCCCTTTAGGATCACCGAACAGCGGCAGCTTCACACGCTGCCGCACCATCGTGCCGCGATCCTGGCCGACCTCGGCGGCCACCGCTCGGGTCAGAAGGGCTTTGAGTGACTCGCCACGCGCCGCTGCTCGGGCCTTCGCCCGGCGAAACAGCTCGAGAGGCAACTCCACGGTTGTGCGCATAAAAACATAAAAGCACGAAACGGGCCACGCGTCAAAACCATGGACACCTGGCCGCCGTCGCTCCGGTAACTGCCAATCACTCGGGAGGCGCGCCGAGCGGGTCAAGGGCGCGACAGCGGCGAAGCGAGCGAACCCTTGAGGCGCCCAAGCGCTCTCGGAAAATTGAGCACCGGAGCGATGGACTTTCACGACAAGGACGTCGTCGCCGTCTACCTCGGTCCGGGGACGGTCCAATCGGCAACGCTCGACGGCACGTCAACGGCGACTCCTCGATCGTTCGCCGAAGCAGTGTTTCTCCCTCGAGGCCGCACGCACGTTGAAGAGTGCATCGTCGCCCTGCGCCGAGACATCATCATCGAGCTCAGGTGAAAGGCGGCGAGGCCGCGGCCGACGCCGCCCTTGGCTCAGTGCCCGATCGCCACGACGCCTTCGTATGGTTGCGGCCCGAAGTGATCGACAGCGTGCTCAAGAAAGGTGAGCTTGACGTTGGAGTAGCGCAGCCAGCTCCCGCCAGTGATGTCGACGCGAACGGTCGAGTTCGAGTACGGCGCTACAGATCCGTTGGCGGAGATGATCGCCGTGCCCTGGAGCCGGATCCCGTTGGGAATGACGGTGACGTCCGCGTCATACAGCGCGACGTGATGGGTGTGCGGCGACCTGAGCGCCGGATTTGCAGGGTCGGCCTCCGCCTGCAGCACCCACAGGTCGGAGCGCACGCCCAGTAAGGAAGCGCTGAACTCACCTTTGCCGCTGTCTCCCTTTGAGCGTGCCGTCCACTGGCCGGTCACATGCCAGGCTCCCGCGCCTGCACCTGTTTCGACCCACACGTAGTCGTCGATCGTGCCGGATACGCGGCCGAGGAGCGCGTTGTTTTCCTGAGCAACGGCGTGCGCGCCCGCTGCCAGTGCCAGGATTACCAAGAGTGCCATCACGAACCTGGGTCTGTTGGTCATTGTGTCCCTCTCTCCGAATTGGTCTGCTTGAGGGCGCAAACTACCGCGCCGGAGGCGAGGGGCACCATAGACAGCGGCTGAAGCCGCCGTTAATCGATAAGTGTCTGTCCCTCAAGCTTTTGCGTGGGTCCGTTAACGGCTTGGTGTACACTCGGCGGGGCCGGGAGGACGTTCGAATCATGAGCGCACCGCGCGTCGTGCGATTTGGGACCTTCGAGTTCGACGTCTCGACCAGTGAGTTGCGGAGCAAGGGTCGGCGCGTGGCGCTGCAAAGTCAGCCGGCTCAAGTCCTGGCGCTGCTGCTGAGCAACCCGGGCCAGATCGTGACGCGCGAGCAGCTACGCGCCGCAATCTGGAGCGACGACACGTTCGTCGAGTTCGATACGTCGCTGAACGTTGCGGTCAACAGAATCCGGCAGTCGCTCCGCGACTCGGCGAACGCGCCACGATTCGTCGAGACGATTCCGAAGCGCGGTTACCGGTTTTTGGCCGACGTGCACCCGATCGCTGCCGAAGCGTCGATCATGCCGTCCGCTCAGCCGGTGGCGGCGACCTCTGTGTCGCGGGCCGTTCGCCCGTGGCGGTCGGTCGGGCTCGCACTCGCCGCTTTGGTCGGAAGCGTGACCCTCGCGGCCGTCTGGAGCGGCACCCGCGTCGGCGACGCCACACCGCCCGTACGATCGGTCGCGGTGCTGCCGTTTCGCCCCCTGATTGCAGACGCGCCGGACGAGGTCCTCGAGATCGGCCTTTCGGAAGCCGTCATCATCAGGCTCGGTCACATCAAGCAGCTGCGGGTGCCGTCGATTCACGCGGTCCAGCGTTACGCACGGCAGCATCCGGATCCTCTTGTGGCCGGGCGCGATCTTGGTGTGGAAGCGGTGCTCGAAGGCAGCCTGCTGCGAGCGAACGGCAACGTGCGCCTCTCGGCCCGGTTGCTCGACGTCGCGACCGGCACGACATTGTGGGCCCAGCAGTGGGACCTCCCGTGGAGCGATATCTTCACGGTGCAGGACGCGCTGGCCACGGAAGTCAGCCGCGCGCTGGCAGTTCGCCTCGCGAACCAGGGCTCGTCGCTGCCGGAACATCCCACGAATGTCGCGGCATACGAAAGCTATCTCCGAGCACGCTATCTGCTTCTTCGGCGGACCGTCGCAGATTGCAAGCGCGCTGCGGAACTGCTGGAAGAGGCGATCGAGCGCGATCCGAACTCCGCTGCGGCCCATGCGACCCTCGGGTTCGCGTACGTGTCCGTCCCGTTGCTCGAGGGCCCCGCGAATCCGTTCGTCGAATTGGCTCGGCAGGCCACGCGCCGTGCGCTCGAGCTCGATCCGACGATCGCTGAGGCGCATGCGGTTCTGGGGCGGATCCTCCTTCACTTCGATCGGGACGTCGAATCGGGACACCGCGAGATGCGCCGGGCATTCGAGCTGGATCCAACGAATCCATTCGTGCTGCACTGCTACGCTCAGGTCCTGGCAGATGACGGACGGTTCGACGAGGCCTTGGTGGTGGCCGATCGGGCACTGGCTCAGGACCCGACGTCGGTGCTCGCCACTCGCGACAAAGCCGGGATTCTGTTCCTCGCGCGCCGCTACGAGGACTGCGTCGCGATGTGCCTGATGACGTTGGAGCTGGATCCGGTCCACGCCCCAGGTCCACGCCCGTCTCGGGCGTGCCTACGAGCAATTAGGCCGTCATCGGGAGGCGGTGGATGCGTACATCACGCCGCTCACGTTCTCTGAGAGTAACCGCGACACCGTCGCCGACCTCAGAGCCGCCGCCGCTCGGGGAGGGGATCAAGGGGTTCTGGGAGCAGCGCCTGCAGTATCTGTTGAACGAGCCCGACGTCCGAACGTATTCCGTCGCCATCGCGTACGTGCGCCTCGGCGACCGCGAACGCGCGCTGGGATGGTTGGAGAAGCTCTTCGCGGAGCGTGGCGCGTGGGTCCGCGGCCTGAAAGTGCAGCCGGAATGGGACTCGCTTCGCGCCGACCCGCGGTTTCAGGATCTGCTGCGGCAAGCCAGCATCCCATTGGTGAGCGCGCCGCTCACGTCGAACGACGCGAGCGCCCGGTAACGAATCGCTCACGGCCGCGTCCGAACCTGGATATTCCGATAGCGCACGTAGCGCTGCGTGTAGTCTGTCGACAATGCCACCGATTCGGGATTGCGAGAGGGAGAGTGACTCTGCCTGATTCGGACGGAGGATTGCCGCTGGGCGAACCAGTTGCTTAATGGAGTCGACATCGCCGATCCCGCAGTCGCGGGCATGCTTCCACAAGGTTGGTAAGGTCCATCGTGGTACGCATCCTAAAACCGGAATGCGTCAGCCAGCCTCCGGCAGTGATTGACGGGTCATGGCGCGGCCGTTACACCGCAGCCGTGGGTTAGGGAGATCGCAAAATCTCGTGTAGTCCGTGAGGGTCCGTGTCAGCGACGAAAAGACCTACGGCTGTCTGCCATAGGTCCCCAATGCGATCTGAACAGTGTAAGTCGCTGACTTGCAGGATGTTGGCGGGGTCGACGGGACTCGTGCCCTTTCGCCAAGACCGATGTCTTGGCGGAGTGCCTGAGAACGTCGAGCCTGATCAACAGACCGAGCGAAGCGAGGGATGTTGGCGGGGTCGACGGGACTCGAACCCGCGGCCTCCGGCGTGACAGGCCGGCGTTCTAACCAACTGAACTACGACCCCAACAGAACTGCTAAGTGCTGAGTGCCAAGTGCTGAGTGGAGCGAGAAATGAGCAGTGAGAAGTGGAAGGCCGGGACCACACCGAGGCCCTTCCCACTCAGCACTTCACTTGGCACTTCGCACTTACCACTTTGCACTTCTTTAGTGGGCGGTACAGGACTCGAACCTGTGACAGCCGGCGTGTAAAGCCGGTGCTCTACCAACTGAGCTAACCGCCCGGCCAGTAGGCTCGCCTCCCGACGCGCCACCGAAACAACGACTATAAACCTCAGCTTCCCGGCGCGTCAAATCACGCCAATCCTTCCGAGCCACATGCGCCCCGCAAGCAGCAGCACGAACAGCCCGAGGCCCGCAATCGCCCGATATTCCTTGTTGCGCCAGGCCCGACGCAGACTGAATCGGCGCTCGACGAGGGGTCCGCGGGATTCCGCATAGGCGTCGTAGGCGTCGCCGAACTGCCGCCGCAGGAACGCTTCCTCGGTCCGGATCGCGGCGCCAATCGTGGCCCCCATGTAGACCGCCATCAGCACGGCCACGACAAGCGACCGCGACCCAATCGCCACGCCCAGGCCCATGATGGACGACCCCACGTACAGCGGGTGACGCGTAAAACGGTACGGGCCCGACATCGTCACCTCGCGGCTCTTTTCCAGGTGCCCCGCCGCCCAGACACGGACCGCTTCTCCGGCCAGCCCGACGGCGGTACCCGCCGCAAGCGAACGCCACGTGGGTCGCGCGAAATAGAGGACGCCCGCCGCAAAGGCGAACCCAAGCGTGACACGACGGCGAGCGAGGAAGTGAATGACGGACATCATCGACAAGGGTAAGACTGCAATCGAGCCGCTGCGGTCCGCCGAAGGTCAGCGCGCGGCGGCCTCGGCACGTTCCAGACGGACGGCCACCGCACGCATCACATCATCGACGCTGATGTCGTCGAGGCACCGCGTCGCGCGCTCGCACTGCCGTTTGTGATGGCAGTGACACTGGTGGAACTGCGTAATCGAGACGTCGGCGCCCGACCAGGACCCGTTGCGCCGGGGATCGGTCGGGCCAAACAGACCGACGAGCGGCGTGCCCGCCGCCGCCGCCAGGTGCAGGGGGCCGGTGTCGCCCGACACCATCAGCCGCGCGCGTCGCACAAGGGAAAGCAGTTCCGGCAGCTCGGTCCGGGGCGCCTCCTCGGCGGCGCCAGACGACCGCTCCACCACCGCACGCGCCAGCGTGGCTTCGCCCGGCCCCCACACCACCAGGACCCGGAGCCCATGATCGTGTCGCAGCCGGGACGCCACTTCTCCGAACCGCTCCGGCGGCCAGCGCTTGTTTGGCCACCCCGCTCCCGGGTTGAGGACCGCGTATCGATCGGGGACGCCCGTCATCGGCGTCGACGGAGACGCCCTGAGCGGCATCGCCGCGGTCCCCCCTCCTGCCTTCGCTCCGATCGCGGCCACTAGCGCCACGTTCTTCTGAATCACGTGGCCGTACTCACCAGGATCGAGGCCTTCAGTGTAGAGGAGGCCGGCGAGCGGCTCGCGCAGCGCGCGAGCGCGCGAAGCCGATCACACGGCGAGCCCCGGAAAGCCTCGCCAGAAGCGCGGACTTGATCAGCCCCTGCAAATCGATCGCGGCGTCGTACTCCCCGCCTCTGAGCGCGCGAATCAGCTTCCACATGTCGTCGGGCCGATTGCTCCGCAGTTCGATCGGCCGAATGGGGAGATCGAACAGATCGAGCACCGGGCGATGACGCCGATCGACCAGCCAGTCGACCTCGCCGCCGACCGCCGAGGCGACGGCGAGCGCGGCGGGCACGGCGTGTACGATGTCGCCGAGCGCGCCGAGCCGGACGATCAGCACCTTCATTCCGCGATCCTCCGGAGCAGATCGCGCGTCGAGTGATCTTTGGGATCGCCGCAGATCACGGTACGCCCGCCGTAGGCGGCGACGATCGCACGCTCGGGAACGCTCTCGACGGTGTAGTCGGTGCCTTTGCAGTGCACGTCGGGACGAAGCCGCTCGAGGAGGGAGCCGACGGTGTCGTCGCCAAAGATGACCACGAATTGCACGCCGCCGAGCGCCGCCACCAGCTCCGCCCGGCCTCGCTCGTCGAGAATCGGGCGGCCCTCTCCCTTCAGTCGCCGCACGGACGCGTCGTCATTGACGGCGACGATGAGGACGTCGGCCTGCTGCGCCGCCGATTGCAGATACCGCACGTGCCCCACATGAAGGAGATCGAACACGCCGTTGGCGAACGCGATGGTGTGTCCCGCCGCGCGTTCGGAATTGACGATCTCCTCGAGCTCGGAAAGCGCGACGACGGGCATGCAGTTCAGGCGCTCTGATCGCGATGAATGGCGGCGCGGAGCTCCGCGGGGGAAACGGTTGCGGTGCCTCGCTTCATCACGACCACCCCGCCCGCGTAGTTCGCCAGGCGGGCCGCCTCGTAGAAGCTTGCGCCCGACGCGAGGGCGAGCGTCAGCGTCGCGATGACAGTATCACCGGCGCCGGTGACGTCGGCGATCTCGTCCGATCCCGAGATGGGGATGTGTCGGGTGGACTGTCCCTTCTCGAAAAGGGCCATGCCGCGGCTGCCCCGGGTCACGAGGACGGCATCCATGCGCGTCCGGCGCAAGAGCATCCGCCCCGCCCGCTCCAATGTCGACGCATCGTCATCGATCGCGACGTGCAACATCTGCTCGACCTCCGACTCGTTCGGTGTGCACGCGGTCAACCCGCGGTACCGCAGCGTGTCGTACCGCGAGTCGACGAGCACCGGCACTCGAGACCTGCTCGATCCGCGCCGCGTCCGCGTGGCAATCGACGAGACCAGCGCCGGAGTGACCAAACCGGATCCGTAGTCGGAGATGAGGACGGCGTCGGCATCCGCGACGGCGTCCAGCGCCGCCCGATCAAATGCGCGGCGAACCGCGGCATCGGGCACTGCCGAGCGAATGCGATCGATGCGAACCACCTGTTGCTTGGCGGAGTGGATGCCGCCGGCGAGAATCCGCGTCTTGAGAGGCGTGTCGTATCCGCCGGCGCGAACCAGCGATGCTCGACTGATCCCTCGCGGGAGACTGGCTACCAGCCGCTTCCCCGCACTGTCCTGACCGACGATCGCCGCAAGCGCGATTCGCCCTCCGAGCGCGGCGGCATTGCTGGCCGCGTTGCCCGCGCCTCCGGGCACGACGATGGTCTGGTCGTAGCGGAGGATGAGCACGGGCGCCTCGCGCGAGACGCGTTCGACGCGGCCATAGATGAACTCGTCGGCGAGCAAATCGCCAATCACGGCGACGCGGCGTCGCCGGAACGTCTGCACGAGCGCGAGCAACCGGTCGGCGGTCACGAGCGGCACGCTATCGGCGCGGTGTGGCATCAGTAGGGTCTCGATCAGCGGACGGCGGTTGACGACTGCCGCAGGATCGCGTGCGCGGCATCGAGGAGCGTATCTACGATCGCGATGGGCGTGGCCGTCGCGGGCACCTCGCCTTCGACGCCAGCGCCGTAGCCGGTGCGGACCAGAAGCCCGCGAGCCCCTGCGTTCCTCGCCAACTCGACATCGAGCCACTTGTCGCCCACGACGAACGACGCGTCCACCGCTATGCCCAGATCGGCGGCCGCCTGCTCCACCATTCCCGGTCCCGGCTTCCTGCAGCGGCACGAGCGCGTGTACGCCGGGATCACACCGTCGGGATGATGCGGGCAGTAATAGTATCCGTCGAGCACGATCCCCTCGTTTGCCAGCAGGCGTGCGAGGTGCCGGTGCGCTTCCTGCACGAACGCCTCGTCGAAGAATCCGCGCGCAACACCGGCCTGGTTGGTGACGAGGACGAGGGCAAATCCGGCGTCGCGGAGAAGCCGCAGCGCATCCGGTGCGTCCTCGAAGAGCGAGATCTCTTCGAGCCGGCTCAGATATCCGCGCTCTTCGATCAGCGTCCCGTCCCGATCCAGAAAGACTGCCGGCTTCATCCCCGTCCGTCCCGTGTCCGTCGCCTGAGCGCGATGTTCTGCTCGGTTGCGTGGACGACGCTGTCGACGCTGACGCTCGTCATGCAGCGATGGTCGAGCGGGCAGCCGCGCAGCTCGCACGGTCGGCACCAGGCGCGCCCGGCAACGATTGCCGTGCCGGCGCCCGACGGGTGGGGCAGCGGCGCCGTGCGCTGCTCATCTGTCGGCCCGAAAATCGCCGTCACCGGAACGCCTGCCGCCGCCGCCACGTGCATCGCGCCGGAATCGTTCGAGACGACAGCCGTACACATCGTGAGGACCGCCACCAGCGTCCGCAGATCCGTCTGACCGACCAGATCGATGAGCCGCGCGTCTGCGGCCGAGCTCGCGCCGGAACGCGCGTGCGACGGCCCGCGTCGTCGCACGATCCGCTCGCGTGCCGACGAGGACCGGCGTGATTCGAGATTTCCGCGCGAGCGCCGCCGCGACGGCGGCGACTCGATCCGGAGGCCAGCGTTTGGCGAGGCCGAACGCGGCGCCGGGGGCAAAGCCAATGAGCGCCTCGCTGTCCCACCCCTGGTGTCGCAACAGATCCTCGGCTCGCTGCCGGTCATCGTCTGAAAGGCGCAGAGCGGCCACGAGTCCCACGCGGGGAGCGCCCATCGCGTGCACGAGCCGAAGATAGTACTCCGTCTGGTGAACGAACCCGAGGGGTTTCGCGATCGCGCGCGTCAACAGACGCGAGCGAAGATCGGCGCGGTAGCCCCAGCGCTCGGGAATACCGGCGATGCGCACGAGCCATGCCGCGTGGAACGAGTTCGGGAGCAGCATGGCAATCTCGAAGGCCCCGGTCGACAGGGCCTTGGCATCCGATACGAGGGTCAGTGCATCGCGCCACCGCCCGCGGCTGCGGAGCGTCAGCACGGCATCGACGCCGTCGATGAGCGAGAAGAGCGGCGCCACCGAGGGACGCGCCGCCACGGTCAGGTGCGCGGCCGGCTGCCATTGCCGCACGCTGCTGATGGCCGGCAGCGCGAGCACGGCGTCGCCCAGCCAGTTCGGCGCGAGCACGACCAGACGCAGCGGGGCCTTCATGGCAGCCGCCGTCAATCGCCCCCGCCCTCATCGGGACGCGCATGCGGAAACATGCCGGGGGTTTCGGCGGGCAATGGCGCGTCGCGCCAGCGGCGGTGCATCCACAGCCACAACGCGGGATGCCGGCGCACGTACATCTCGAGCACGTCGGTACACCGCTGGGTGAACTCGCGGATCGCGTCGGGAGAATCCTGATCGGGCGGCGCCACCGGGTGCTCGTAAATCAGGCGGTAGCGCCCGCTGCCGAGCGGCAGCGCGAACACGGGGACGACCGGCGCACCGGTACGAAGCGCCAGGGCCGCCAGCATGGAGGTCGTCGCCGCCGAGCGCTCGAAGAAGTCGACGTAGATGGCATCGGGGCTGTGCATGTGCTGATCGATCAGCATCGCCACGCCTTGTCCCGACGACAACGCGCGCAGCACCTTGCGAACGGCGCCCTGACGATAAATCACCCAGTTGCCGCTTTTCGAGCGCACGTCCTCGAGCAGCCCGTTCAGGTGCGGATTGTCGAGCGCCCGCGCGAGGACGCCTATGGGCTGGAACTGAAGGCCGTGTCCGATCGCGTGAATTTCCCAGTAGCCGAAGTGGCCGGTGAAAAACAGCACGCCTTTTCCCTGCGCATACGCGGCCCGGGCCCGCTCTTCGCCCTCGAACTCGATCCGCTGCCGCATCTCGTGGCGATCGAGCGTGCTGAACCGCAGCAGCTCGAAGAGGAGCCGCCCGAAGTGCACGAACATGGCCCGCGTAATCTCGCGGCGCTCGGCGGGCGTGCGCTTCGGGAAGGCAGTCGCGAGATTGGTGTCGGCGACCCGTCGATGGACGCGATCCACCGCATAGAACGACAGGCCCAGCACGGCGCCCATCATCCGGACAGCCCCGTGCGGCAGGAGCCGCACCAGCCGGCGGAGGGCCATCACGGCCAGATACTCGGCGCGGTGTCTCACGCGACGATCCCTGCGCGAGTTCGCGCGAGCGCGAGCCGGTCCCCGAGCCAACTCGCAAAAGCGCGTTCCGGCTCGACGCGAACGCTCCACGGCAGCACCGCCACTCGGAACGGCCAGGGACGATGGATCAGCAGGCGCGTCAAGTCCTTCTCCGTTGTGAGGACCGCGGACGCGCCCGTTTCGCGCAGTCTCGCGGATAGCCGCCCGATGTCCACGCCCGTAAATGCATGATGGTCGCGAAACCGCATGGTCGCCGACACCTCGACGCCCTGCGCTCGCGCCTCCTGCTCGAATCGTTCCGGGCGCGCGATGCCGCTGACCGCGAGCACCCGCGTACCGTGCGCGAGCGGCATGGGCCGCTCTGGAGTCTCTTCAATCGGCGCACTTCCGGCGCGTGCGAGCGCAAAGGAGTCGGCCACACCCAGCCGATCGGCAACGGCAGCCGCGTCCACCGCGCCGTCGCCGACAAGGACCGCATCTGCGTAACGCGCCGCATCCAGCCCTTCCCGAAGACGGCCGCGAGGCAACAGCCGTGGGCGGTCGACGTCGGCCGGATCGACGATGAGGAGATCGACGTCTCTCGCCAGCACCATGTGTTGAAAGCCGTCGTCCAGCACGTGAACGGTGGCGCCGAGATGGAGCTCGGCGACCTTCCCCGCCAGGTAGCGATCCGGCGCAACGACCACCGCCACGCCCGGCAGTGCGCGGGCCAGCATCAGCGGCTCGTCCCCGGCGCGCGCGAGGTCGGCGCGCAGGCGCACGCCGTCGCTCACAACGGTCACCCCGTCATCGGGTGCGGTGCGTGCGTAGCCGCGGCTGAGAATGGCTGGCCGCTCGCCGGCGTCGAGAAGCAGGCGTGCCACGAGGGCGGCGACGGGCGTCTTGCCGCTGCCGCCCGCCGACAGACTGCCGATGCTGACAACGGGCCGTCCCAGCCGCTGGACGCGCGCCGGATGCCCGAAGAGCCACGCCCGTCGATAGCGGGCGGCGGCTCCATAGATGTGGGCGGCGAGGCTCACGTGGTGTCAGTGCACCCGGCGAAATGGCCGCACGACTGCGGGCCGCGGCAGGAGCCTGGCAATCACGGTGAGGGTACGCTCGGCCGCGCCGCGGTTGGCATCGACGAGCGCGCGCGCCGCCGCACCAAGGCTGGCACGCCGGACAGGATCGGCCACCAGCTCCGAGAGTACCTGCTTCGAGCTGCGACTCGTCGCTGACCTGCACGGCGGCACCGCTCGACAGAAAGAGCTCCGCAATCTCGGCGAAGTTCGACATCGACGATCCGAATACGATGGGCCTGCCGTACACCGCAGGCTCCAGAATATTGTGGCCGCCCGTCGGCACGAGGCTTCCCCCGACAAACGCCACCGTAGCGATCTGATAGAGCTGCGCGAGCTCGCCGATGGAATCGAGCACGACGACGTCGGCGCGAGGCTCGGCGTCGATGGCCAGCTCCGAGCGCCTGGCCACGGAAAAGCCTTCGCCCCTGGCGATGTGCATCACCTCGACGAATCGATCGGCGTGTCGCGGCGCGATCACCAGCAGCGCCTGCGGTGCGGTCGTCTTGATCCGGCGAAAGGCCCGGAGCACTGGGAGTTCTTCGCCGCGCATCGTGCTGCCCGCGACCACGACAGGCCGCTGTGGGGCGAGCCGGAAGAAGCGCAGCACGCGGTCGCGCGGGCGGCCCTGCGCAGGCACCACGGGCAGGCGGGCCGCGTCGAACTTCAGACTGCCCGTCACCGTCACCCGAGAGGCGTCCGCCCCCATGGCGATGATACGTCTGGCTGCCTCGTCGCTCTGCATGCAGAAGACGTCGATGTCGGCGAGGACCGCGCGCAAAAACGGTCGAATGAGCCGGTATCGGGGAAATGATCGCGCCGACACGCGCCCGTTGACGATGGCGGTCTTCACTTCGCGTCGGCGGCATTCCGCAAGGACGTTGGGCCAGATCTCGCCTTCCATCAGGATGAGCAGGCGCGGCCGCACGCGATCCAGCACGCGACGGACCACCTGCGCAAAATCCATCGGGAAATAGAAGACACCGTCCGCTTCTCGAAGCTGCCGCTTCGCCAGTTCCTGTCCCGCGCTCGTCGTCGTCGAGACGAAGAGCCGGAAGCCCGGGTAGCGCGATTTGAGGTCGTCGACGAGCGGGCGGGCCGCGAGCACTTCCCCGACCGAGACCGCGTGGATCCAGATCGAGGGCTCGGCGTCGAGGTTGAGCGACACGGGAAGCGCCCCCAGACGCTCTCGAAGGCTGCCGAGATACTTCCGACGGCGAAGGGCCTGATAGAGAAACCAGGGCGCGCCGGCGATGAGTGCCAGCGCGAGCGCAGCGCTGTAGAGAGCGTGCATCAAGGCGTTACGAATGCCGCTAAGACTTGGACTTGGCTGGCTTTAAGCTTCGCCGAGTATAGTCGCGGGTTTGACCCTGTGCAAGCCGGCCCACTACAATCTGAGGTTTACGAGCCACTCACCTCGGCGCACTCATCCTTCTCCACGCGACGGCGTCACCTCGGAGGGCATCCTATCCATGGGTTTGAAAGTGGGCATCAACGGGTTCGGGCGCATCGGCCGCAACATCATGCGGGCCGCGCTCGGCGACAAGAACCTCGACTTTGTGGCGGTCAACGATCTCACGAATACCGCGACCCTGGCGCACCTCCTGAAATACGACTCGATTCTCGGCAACCTGCACGAGGACGTGACGGCGTCCGGCGACACGATTACGGTGGCCGGCGAGAGCTTCAAGGTGCTCTCGGTGAAGGATCCGGCGCAGCTTCCGTGGAAGGATCTCGGCGTCGATGTGGCGTTCGAGTCGACGGGGCTCTTCACAGACCGTGATGCCGCCGCCAAACACCTGGCGGCAGGCGCGAAGAAGGTCGTGATCACGGCTCCGGCCAAGAAGCCCGATATCACGGTCGTCCTCGGCGTCAACTCCGAGAAGTACGACCCGAAGGTGCATCACATCATCTCGAACGCGTCCTGCACCACCAACTGTCTTGCGCCATTCGCGAAGATCCTGCACGAGACGTTCGGCATCAAGCGCGGCTGGATGACGACGGTCCACTCGTACACGAACGACCAGCAGCTCCTCGATTTGCCGCACAAGGACCTGCGCCGCGCAAGGGCAGCGGCGTTGTCGGTGATTCCGACGACGACCGGCGCGGCGTCGGCCGTTGGCGAGGTCCTGCCCGAGCTGAAGGGCAGGCTGGACGGCATCGCGATGCGAGTGCCGACCGCCAACGTCTCGGTCGTCGATCTCGTCGCCGAGCTCGGCAAGAAGACGACCGCGGATGAAATCAACAACGCGTTCCGGAAGGCGGCCGCGGGCGCCCTCAAGGGAATCCTCGCAGTGGAGGATGCGCCACTGGTCTCAATCGATTTCCGTGGCAACAGTCACTCGTCAATCGTCGACTCGGCGTACACGAAAGTCATGGACGGCGACTTCGTCAAAGTGATGTCGTGGTACGACAACGAGTGGGGCTATTCGAGCCGGTGCGTCGATCTCGCGCGGCTGCTCGCGGAAAAGGGACTGTAGGCGCGTGAAACTGTCGATCCGGGACCTGGATCTCGCCGGCAAGAGGCTCTTCATCCGCGTTGACTTCAACGTGCCGATCAAGAACGGCACGATCTCGGACGACACGCGGATTCGTGCCGCGCTGCCGACCATCATGTACGCGCTGGATCACGAGGCGACGGTCATACTGGCGTCACATCTCGGACGTCCAAAAGGAAAGCCGGCGAAGGAGTTCAGCCTCAGGCCGGTCGCGGCGCGGCTGTCGGAGCTCATCGGCCGACCGATCGTCTTCGCATCGGACTGCATCGGCGACGAGGCGATGAAGGCGGTTGACGAGGCGCGCGCGGGGAGCCACGTCGTGCTGCTCGAGAACCTCCGGTTCCACGCCGAGGAGGAAAAAAACGATCCCGTGTTTGCCGGCAAGCTGGCGGAGCTCGCGGATCTGTACGTCAACGACGCGTTCGGCTCCGCTCACCGCGCGCACGCCTCGGTCGACGCCATCGTCCGGGCGATCGGGGAAGGCGCCGCGGGCTTCCTGATGGACAAGGAGCTCAAGTACCTCGGCGAGGCGCTCGAGCGGCCGACGCGGCCGTTCGTCGCGATTCTCGGCGGTGCGAAGGTGTCGGACAAGATCGAGGTGATCGAGAACCTGCTGGGACGCGTCGATGCCCTCATCATCGGCGGCGCGATGGCCTACACGTTCTTCAAGGCACAGGGCCTGCCCGTGGGCAAGTCACTCGTCGAAGACGATCGGCTGCAACACGCGAAGGACGTCGTCGTCCGGGCCGCGGCGCAGAAGGTACGGCTTGCGCTCCCGGTCGATCACGTCGTGGCGCCCAGACTCGAAGCTGGCGTGCCGACGGCGGTGCTCGACGTGCACGACGCGGCGATTGGCGACCGGATGGGCCTGGACATCGGCCCGAAGACGGCCGCCGCGTATGCCGGGATCATCGCGGGGGCAAAAACCGTGGTATGGAATGGTCCGATGGGCGTCTTCGAAATCCCCGAGTTCGCCAGCGGCACCGAAACGGTGGCGAAGGCAGTCGCTTCCGTTATCGGCACGACCGTGGTGGGCGGAGGCGATTCGATTGCCGCCATCAACAAAGTGGGCGTCGCCGACAAAGTCACCCATATTTCGACGGGAGGCGGCGCGTCGCTCGAGTTCCTCGGCGGCCGCGTCCTGCCTGGCGTTGCGGCATTGACTGACAAGGCGTAGGGTGAGCAAAGGTCCCATGCGTCATCCGTTCATTGCCGGCAACTGGAAGATGCACAAGACGGTGCACGACACGGTCGTGTACGTCAAAGAGTTCCGCAGCCTCGTGAAGGACATCGACGACGTCGAGATCGTTCTCGCGCCCGCCTTCACGGCGATTCACGGCGCCGCCGAGGCGGCGCGGAATTCCAACGTCGGCATCTCGGCGCAGGATCTGCACTGGGAGCGCGAGGGCGCGTTCACCGGCGAAGTGAGCGCCGCGATGGTGCGCGAAGCCGGCGCCGACTATGTGATCATCGGCCACTCGGAGCGGCGCCAGTTGTTCGGGGAAACGGATGCAAGTGTGAACCGCAAGCTCAGCGCCGCGATGGCGTCTGGCCTCGTGCCGATCGTGTGCATCGGCGAGACGCTGGAGGAGCGCGAGAGAAACGACACGCTCGCCGTCCTCGATCGACAGATCAAGGACGGCTTCGACGGGATCACCGGTGAACAGGTGGGCGGGCTCGTGATTGCGTATGAGCCTGTCTGGGCGATCGGTACTGGCCGCACCGCGACGACGGCTCAGGCCCAGGAAGCCCATGCGCACATCCGCCAGCGGCTGCGGCAGTGGTTCGGCGCGGCAGCGGCGGAGGAATGTCACGTCATCTACGGCGGGAGTGTCAAACCGGATAACACGCACGACCTGGTCGGGCAGCCGGACGTCGACGGCGCGCTCGTTGGGGGCGCCAGCCTCGTCATCAAGAGCTTCTTCGAGATCATTCAGCGCGCGCGCGGATAAAACGTCAGCGGGCTATCGAATGAAACCTCGTCATTGTGCGCGGTGCGCGACGCCACTTCCGTCCGCCGAACCGGACGAATCGGTCCGCTGCACATCCTGCGGCCTGCTGCACGATCGGGCTGTCGTCCTCCCCAACGCCCGGCCGGCCTCGCCGGTCGTCGCGATGCCCGGCATTCGGGCGAACCTGCCGGGCGCGCGTCTCGCCTTCTCCGTCTTCATCCTCGCCGTCCTCGTGCCCGTGGGCCTCATGGTGTATTCCGCCCTGCGAGGTGGCGAATCGCTCGTGCAGACAGCCGCCGATGCGATCAGGGTCGCCGCGACTACGGGTCGAGCGGCATCGACCACGGTCACGCTGAACAGCCTCGACGATCTCCCGCCGGGCTTCCATCCCCTCAACGTGACACCACCGCCGTCGGGCTATGCGAGCCTGGATGCCGTCGCGGCGCTGCCGTGGGCCGTCACAATCGCCCAGGCGTGGGCAAACGATGCGCGGCTCGAGCGCATCGACGTGGAACGGCTTCATCCCGACGGATTGCTGAACGTGGCAGACGATGAGGAAGCCCACGTGACGTACCGGTTCGTGTCGCCCAACCGCATGAGCGATCTGCGCCGCCGGGCAGACCTGTCCGCCAATGCGGAGGTGCAAACGGAATTCTGGGTGCGCGTCCAGAACGGACACCCGACCGTGATGGCCCCGACGACCCCCGCAGCGCTGCAGACGTTCCGCGACCACGAGGGCCTGCCGCCGGTAGCACGCCGGCGCACTGCCGCTCGGGACCACGTTCGCGCGCCTCGCGAATCGCGCCGAGTTCCAGGCGCAGTTCTACAAAGGGTACCTGCTCCATCTCGAAGGCGAAGGATGGGTCTGGTCTTTCTCGACCCTGTCGGGCACGTCACTCCCGCGCGTCCGCAGCGCGGATGGGAAGGTGTGGCCCTACAAGTAGTGCGAAGTGCTGATCACTTGGCACTTCTGCCGCAGCTCTCTCTGACGATAAGTGTGCCGTGCAGGAGGATATCGCGCGGCGGGAGATCGGGGCGCATCACACGCTCGCGAAGGGCGGCGACAGAGGCGGCGCCGATTTCTCGGCATGGCTGGCGGAGCGTCGTGAGCGGCACGGGCAATAGCGACGCGTAGCTCACATCGTCGATCCCGACCATCCGTACATCATCTGGAATCCGGATCCCGTGCGCCAGCAGCGTGTGCATCAGCAGCGCCGCGGTTCGGTCGCTGGCACAGACGAAGCCGTCCGGGCGCGCCAAGGACAGGAGCGTGGCCATGCGGTCGCGGTCGCTCGGATCCTCCCGCCAGATCTGACTGCCTGAGGGATCGAGTCCCGCCTGGAGCACCGCGTCGCGAAAGCCCGCCGCCCGCGCATCGACCGACGAGGCCGCTTCAGGCATGCCGATGAACGCGGGACGCACGCACCCCTGCGCGATCAGATGCGAGGTGATGCGCGCACCCGCACGCCGGTTGTCGAGCGCCACGAGGTCGTGGAGACCGCGATTTGGATACGGCTCGATGGACCGATCGAGCAGGACGAGCGGAATGCGGGCGGCGGCCAGGGTGTCGGCCACCTGTCGATTCACCTCCAGCCGCGTCGGCGTGTGCTCGAGCGGCGCGAAGAGCACGCCATCCACACGCCGAGCGACGTACTGCGCGCAGACCGCTCGGGGATCGACAGGGTGCGCGTCGTGGACGCCCTCCGAAGACCGAGCCGACGAGCCCCAGACGAGCGCGTGCGGCACGGCGCTGGACGCTTCCATCAATCCACGCGCGATGCCCGTGAAGATCTCGACCTCGCCGAAGTCCGGCATCAGCACGCCGAATGAGAGCGGGTGGGTCGCCGTTCCACCGCGCGGCCGCACGAAGCTGCCGGATCCAGCGCGCCGCTCGATCAACCCGGCCAGCTGGAGCTCGCGCAAGGCGCGCGCCACGGTGATCCGGGACGCGCCAAATTGCTGCACGAGATCGGCTTCGCTCGGCAGACGGCCTCCGGCGGGCACCCGGCCCGCCACAATCTGACGAAGCAGCGCCTCGTAGACCTGTCGATACTTCGGGGTCTGGAGAAGGGTGGAGCGCATATTTCAGCAGAGATAGTATGACAACACTTCGGATTGGTCAATACAGGTTTTGATCATGGAAACAGCGTGTAAATATGAGTCATTCGGCAATATTTGGTCACACAACTTGACTTATCCTCGACCCTGACCTTACGATGTCTGGAAAGTTGATATATCAATGAGTCTTCTTCGTATTGCCGGAGTACCAGACATGTCGGAGCCCAACGAAGCGATCAAGCACTTCCTGTTCGCGTCGGACTTCGATCAGACGCTGAGCTTTCACGACTCGGGACTTGTGCTCGCCGAACTGCTCGGTGTCTCCGATTTCGACCAGAAGGTGGCAGGACTCGCGCACAGCAATCTCGTGCAGCAAGGCGGCGAGCTCGCGTATTTGATTCGGCACGACCCCGCGTTCCGGACGGTGCGCCGGGAACACCTGGCCGAAGCGGGCCGCCGTGTCCGGCTGCGCAGCCACATTCCGCAACTCGTCGATTTCCTGAGCAGGGGCCTCGACGGCTATCGGTTCTCGTTCTACGTCGTGTCGGCGGCGCCGCGCGAGGTCGATTCTCGCCGCGCTCGAAGGCATCGTGCCACCCGACCACATCGTGGGCACCGAGCTCGATTACGACCCCCACTCAGGTGAGGTGCGCTCGATCAAGCGGGTTCCGGCGGGATACGGCAAGGTGGCCGCGGTCGAGCGGCTCGAGCTGGAGCTCGAAGTGAGCCCCGACCGGACGATTTACGTGGGAGATGGCAGCTCGGACGTGCACGTGATGCTGCACGTGAACAACCGCGACGGCTTTACCATCGCGGTCTCCGAGAACAAGCACATCGCACGGATTGCGCGCCGCACAGTTCTCAGCGACAACGCCTTCAGCGTGCTCGTGCCTGTGCTCGAGCAAATCGTGGGCTGGAAACCGGCTGCCATCCGCGCGCTCTTCGAATCCTACGGGCTGACGCTGCAGGAGTGGGAGAAGGCCCGCACCGACTGGGTCACGGTCAAAGAGCGGCCACAGTCGCCGACGGGCGCGGCCGTCGCGTGAGGGTCCGATGGTGACGACCGACTGGCTCGGGTGGGCGGCGACCGGTGTCTTCGTCGCCTCGTATGCGTGCCGCACCGAGCAGGCGCTGCGACGCGTGCAGATGGCCGGCGCGGCGATGTGGATCGCCTACGGCGTCCTGATGCAGGCCGCACCGGTCGTGGTCGCCAACATTCTCGTACTCGGGGCGGCCGCCTGGACGTCCCGCCGAGCCCGCGGCAGTGCCGAAGTCCAGCAGATGTAGGTCGGCCAATCACAGGAGACAAGCCAATCACAGGAGACAAAGAGAGCAGGAGGGCCGGAAATCTCTGGGCTTCTAATCTCTTGTGAGCGCTTCGGTCCGGTCCCCTTGGCGTGATAAGCTAGGAGTTTCGGGCGGCCCTATCGGGCGTCCCAACGAACCATGCTCTACTACCTTATCGCCGCGTTTTACGTGCTCGCCTGTTTCGTGCTGATGCTGGTTGTCCTCATCCAGCAGGGCAAGGCGGGCGATTTGGCGGCCGCATTCGGCGGCGGCAGCAGCCAGGCGGCGTTCGGCGCCCGAACCGGTGCCACGCTCCTCACCAAGGTGACGTGGGTCTGCGCGGCGCTCTTCGTGATCGGCGCGCTGGGTCTGTCGATCATCGGCCAGCGCGGTCCGGGCTCCGTTGTCGGTTCGGCGCCGATACCGAAGCCAGCGGCCGCGACCAAGCCTGCGCCACCGGCGACGCCGGCGCCTGCGCCTGCACAGCCGAAATCGACGCCTGCACCACCGGATCAGAAGTAGCGCGCTCTCGACTCGCCTCGCGGAAGTGGCGGAACTGGCAGACGCACCAGCTTCCGGTTCTGTCTTGCCATTTCTCAAATGGCCAGGCGCATCGAATTCGTTGCGCCGCCAGCCCACTTGGCGTAACGATCCATCGATGGTCGATACCACAGCCCGGGACGATCGTCCGCCAACGATGCTCGAGTCTGCGCTGCGATACGACCGCGCGCCTGCCGTGGTGCTGCTGATCGTGCTGCCGCTGGTCTCCTGGATGTGGATTGTGGTGATGGCGCGCGACATGTACGGGCCGATGACCGGCGCCAGCGCCTGGATGATGACCGCTGTCTGGGACGCCCGGCATCTGGCGCTGCTCTGGGCCATGTGGGCGGTCATGATGGTGGGGATGATGCTGCCGTCCGCATCACCGATGCTGCTGCTGTACGGCGGCGTCGCGCGACGTTCCGCAACCGGAGCGTCCGCGGCGTCGCGTCAGATTTACGCGCTCGCGGCCGGTTACCTGGTGGTGTGGGCCTTGTTCAGCCTCGGAGCAACCGCGCTCCAGCGTCTCCTGGCGAAGCTGCTGTTCGTCTCGTCGATGATGGAGGTCACCAGTCCTGTCGTCGGTGCGACGCTGCTGCTGATCGCGGGGGTGTATCAGCTGACACCGATCAAGCAGGCCTGCCTGCGGACCTGCCAGTCACCGCTTGGATTTCTGATGAGCCGGTGGCGCACCGGGTTGGCTGGTGCGTTCCGTATGGGTCTCGAGCACGGCGCTCTTTGCGTGGGCTGCTGCTGGGCGCTGATGCTGCTGCTGTTTGCCGGCGGCGTCATGAATCTCGCCGTCATCGCGGCGCTGACGGCGTTGGTGGCATTCGAAAAGCTGACACCGTTCGGCGCGCAAGGCGCGCGAATCAGCGGTGTCCTGCTGATTGCCGCGGCACTCTGGATGCTCGTGCGCTGAACAGATCCATAATCATGGTCGCTTCCCCCACCCGCGATCGGAGGCGTTATGGCAGACATTCCGAAGTGGCGCGTTCAGGGCGACTGGTTCGACACCTGTAACTGCAGCATCCCATGTCCATGCACCTTCGCCCAGCCGCCCACCAATGGCGACTGCGAGGGCATCCTGGCGTGGCATATCCGCAAAGGGAATTACGGCGACGTGCGCCTGGACGGGCTCAGCGTGATGGCGCTCGGCACCTTCAAAGGGAACATCTGGGAAGGGCAGACGAAAGCATCGATGGCGATGTTCATCGACGAACGCGCCGACGAGCGCCAGCGCGAAGCGCTGCAGATGATCTTTGGCGGACGCGTCGGCGGCTGGCCAGGGACATTCGCGAATTTCATCGGCGAAGTGCGCGGGATGGAGTTCGCCCACATCGACTTTCACGTCGACGATGACCTGGCATCGTGGCGGGCCGAGATTCCCGGCAAGGTGAAGTCGAGTGCCGAAGCGCTCGGCGGACCGACGACGCCACCGGGCAAGCGAGTGCAAGTGCACAACGCCGGTGGTTGCGAAACAGGTCCAGGCGGCGTGGCCACCTACGGGAAATCGACGGCAGACAAGGCAGACGCCTTCGGCTTCAAGTGGGATCGCACCGGGCGGTCGAGCAAGCACATCGGATTCGACTGGTCAGGACCCGACGCCTGAGGCGCGACGCATTTCAGTGACCATCGAATTTGGGCAGTCGTGTCGACCGCGCGATGAAGAGGCAGAAGACCTCACGCTGGCGCAAGGCCATCCGTCTTCCGTTGTCGGCATCCGGTGTCTGCCATATACTTGACTCGGGTTTCGCGCGGCGACCGATTGTAAAGCCTGCTCACTCATCTGAACGCGGAAGTGGCGGAACTGGCAGACGCACCAGCTTGAGGGGCTGGCGTTCGCAAGAACGTGGGGGTTCGAATCCCCCCTTCCGCACCATCGCTCGCTGCGCTCGCTCAGGTGCGTCAAGGGGTCTTCAGGCACTCAGCCGTCGCGCTGCGCGCTCGGCTTTCGGGCTCGTGCACTCACTGAGCTTCGGCCCTCGGGCTCGAGTCCCCTCACGTTCGTTCCTAGCCCTCCCTTCACACCTCGTTTCTCTGTCCGGAACAACAGCTCTGCATCCCGATGAACGGTTGTCGCCCGTGATCGTCAGCGGTGACATATGTCACGGGCTTCTCATCACGGTTCCTACTGGTGAGCATGTGCGTTTCCCCTCACGATCGCTCCACCCACGGATGACAGGGCCTGCCGGATGTACGTCGGGCAGGCCACACTGGCGTTGGCGTGGCGGAGGATCCAGTGAGACGAATACCAAACCGCAGCCACTTGCGCGCGATTTGCACATGCGCGTTCATCGCCACGGCCGTTCTCGCCCAGACATCGACCAGCGCCGACGCGCGCGAAGCAACGGCCGACGTCCGCGTCCAGGGTGACAAGAGCCGTCCATACCTGATCTTCGGGTGCGACCGACAGACCGGAGATCTCGACGCCCTGTTCACGCCGGCGCTCGTCTCGGAGCTGAAAGAACTGGGCGGGGGCGTCGCTCTCGCGACGGAAGACTTCAGCCGCTCCCGGGCCCAGGTGGTGCGCCGACTGACCGACGCCGGCATTCGCATGACTGCCTGGATCGTATTGCCCAAGGAACAGGGCTATTACGTGAACGTCGGCAATGCCGCTCAGACGGCCGCGCGCTTTGCGGAATTCGACAAGTGGACTACCGAGAACGGCCTGCGCTGGGAGGCGGTCGGGCTCGACATCGAACCGATCCTGCAGGAGTTCGGGGCACTCAGTGGCCACAAGCGCCGCCTGATGTCCCTTGTCATCCGGCGAGCGTTCGACTGGGAACGCGTTGGTCGCGCGCACGATGACTATCAGGCGCTGGTTCGACGCATGCAGGCGCGCGGCTATCGCGTGCAGACCCATCAACTCCCGTTCATCGCCGATGAACGAAAGGCCAATTCCACACTGCTGCAACGGATCTTTGGGCTGGTGGACGTGCGAGGTGACGAGGAGGTGCTGATGCTGTACACCAGCCTGAGCGAACCGTTCGGCGCGGCCCTGATATGGGCATATGGCGCCGAGGCACAGGTCGTCGCGGTCGGCAGCACCGCCCTCAGCGGAGATCCGGCGCTGGACGCCAAGTACCCGCCGCTCACCTGGGAGAAATTCTCGCGTGACCTGCGGGTCGCCCGCCACCTCACACCGGTTGTCGGCGTCTACAGCCTGGAAGGCTGCGTCCGTCAGGGATTCATGCCGAAGCTGAGGACGATGGACTGGGCCGAGCCGGTCGTGATTTCTGGCGCCTCCGTCGAACAAGCGACGCAGTTTCGATTTGCGGTCCGAGTCGCTCTCTGGGTGGTGTCCCGACTGCTCTATTTTGTCGCAGCCTTTCTTCTCGTGTTCGCGTGGCTCGTGCGAGCGATTGTGCGTTGGAGGAGGCGGAAGCGCGCGGCGAGGCGCGCCCGATTGCAGCCCCAGAGCCAACCGGCATGAGCTGCGGGCACGGGCGACTGGCTGAATTCCTTCAACCTTTGAGGTTGACGGGGAGGGCCGCGGCACGGCATCGTGCTCCATCAAAAGCGTGGCAGTCAACGAGCGGCGCGATTCGACTGAACAGGAAATGCGGCAAGACGCAACCGAATCTCACATTTTCGCCATCGAGCGGCCGCATCCCAAGCTTCTGTGGCTGTACATGATTCGCGCAGTGTTGACTGGCCCCGGCCTCGTGGTCCTGGTGCCGCTGTTGTTCTTTCGCTACGAAACGATGCGCTTTCGCTTCGACGCGGAAGGGATTCACATGCGCTGGGGGATCCTGTTCCGAAGGCAGGTCAACCTCACGTACGCGCGAATCCAGGACATTCACCTGACGAGCGGATTGATCCAGCGATGGCTGGGGCTGGCGGACGTCAAGATTCAGACCGCCTCCGGATCATCAGGCGCGGAGATGACGCTCGAAGGGCTGCTGGAGTTCGAGGCCATCCGCGACTTCCTGTATACGCGCATGCGTGGATATCGCGACCGGTCCCATGGCGCGCGGCAAGCGTCAGCTCGCGCCGTGGCAGATGAGGATGCGCAGCCCGCAGCGTTGTTACGCGAAGCGGTCGATGAGTTGCGCGCGGCCCGTATCGCTCTCGAGCGCCAGGCGAAAGGTGAGCGAGCGGAGGAGCGGCACGATGTATGAGCGCCTGAAGTGGTGGCTTCTGCGGCTGGCCAACGTGCCCCCCGAACCGCTCGACCCGATGGGCGACGTCCAGAGCCTCCGCGTGTTTCGCGCGGCACCCGGTTACCTGCGCTACATCATCTTCGGCTGGGTCAATCGCGCAGATTGCCGTCCTGATCGGCGGGGTCATCGGGCTGACTGCCAGTCTTCATCGCCATCTCCAGGGCGGGAGCGCCCGCGATCATCGCGGCAAGCCTTGCCGTGCTTGGCCTACTGGTCTTTCTGTTGCAAGCGATCGTCACGTATTTCTGGCTGCGTCTGAATTACGAGCTGCGCTGGTACAAAATCACGGATCGCAGTCTCCGCATCCGATCGGGAGTCTGGAACGTTCACGAAATGACGATGACCTTCGCCAACGTTCAGAACATCAGCATCGCGCAAGGGCCGCTGGAGCGGCTGTTCGGAATTTCCGACGTAAGAGTGGAAACAGCGGGCGGCGGCAACAGCAACCCGCACGGAGAGGGCGACGGACTCGGCGTGAATCTGCACGTCGGAGTGTTCAGGGGTGTAGATAATCCAGAGGAAATTCGCGATCTGATGTTGGAGCGGTTGCGGCGCTTACGAGACACTGGCTTGGGCGACTTAGATGAGACGCGGGATCACGGAGCCACGCCAGCGCATGTAGCGGGACTCGGCGCCGGTAGCGAAATGTTGAACCTGCTCGTGGCCTTTCGGGATGAAGCCCGGGCACTCCGACGGGTGGCAGAAGACCATCCTCCGAACTACCACGGCGGCTCCAAAGTTTAGAAGAACATGACGCGCGCGCGCGACATCCTCGGCATCATCCTAGCCGCCTTCCTGATCCTCAGTAGCGTAGCCGACGCTACGGCCGATCGAGGAGACGGCGAATTGTCTCGAGCAGCACGCTCGGCGTAAACGGCCTCTGGATGAACGGCATCTCCGCTCCGAGAACCCCGTGATGCACCATCTGGTCGTCCGTGTCGCCGGACGTGTAAAGGATGCGCGGGGCCGGTCGCCTGGTCACCAGTGGCTTGGCGGGATCACGACCGCCCATTTCCGGCAGGACCACGTCAGTCACGATCAGGCGAACCTCGAGTTCGTCATTCTCCAGAATTGACAGCGCCTCGCCAGCGTTCGCGGCCTCCAGCACCGTGTACCCGTGGCGAGCGAGGGCATCACGCGTCACCGCACGCACGTCGGGCTGATCGTCAATAACGAGAATCGTCTCGGTGCCGCCGAGGGATTGCGGCGCGGGCCGCGCGGCGTTCGGCAGATCCGTGGGCAACTCCGTGCGGGGCAGGAAAATCTTGAAGGTCGTGCCGCGCTTTGGTTCGGTGTAGACGAAGATCGACCCGCCGTTCTGCTTCACGATTCCGTAGACGGCCGCCAGCCCCAGTCCCGTACCCATACCGCTCTCCTTGGCGGCGAACATCGGTTCGAAGGTGGGCCCTTGAGCAGTGTCCTCCATTCGTATTCCGGTATGGCCGATGACGAGCATGACCTGGCGGCTTTCGGAAGAGCCGGGATGGGCATCCAACTCCGCGTTCGCTGTTTCGACCGTCAGGGTGCCGCCATGGGGCATCGCGTCGCGCGCGTTGAGCGCCAGGTTCACGATGATCTGCTCGATCTGCCCGGGATCGGCCCAGACCCGGTCGAGCGTCGCGGCCAACCGCGTTGCAAGCGCAACGTCCTCACCCACCAGCCGGCGCAGTAATGTGTTCAGGCCCAACACAATCCGGTTCAGATCGAGACTCTGTGGCTGGAGGATTTGCTTGCGGCTGAAGGCCATCAGTTGACGGGTCAGAGCCTCGGCGCTCGTTGCGGCGTGGCGGATTTGTTCCGCGTCATGATGCAAAGGGGTTCCCGATGGGAGTTGCTGAAGCACCAGCTCCGAGTATCCGATGACGGTGGTCAACAGATTGTTGAAGTCGTGAGCGATGCCACTGGCCCAGCGACCGACGGCCTCCACTTTCTGACCCTGGCGCAGTTGTCCTTCGACGCGGTCGCGGTCGTTGACGTCATCGAACGTCAGGACGACGTGCTTTGGCGCCCCCGCTGAGTCGCGGTGCAGGATAGCCGTCACCTTCGCGTGCACGAAGTGGCCATCTCTGTGTCGACACCGCTTTTCGCGCTCATATTTCCGGAGGGCGCCTTCGACCAGCTGTGTCAACCCCCGGGTATCCCGTTCGACGTCGTCTGGATGAGTGATCGCCATGAAACTGGATGCTATCAGCTCTTCCGGAGCGTATCCCAGGAGTTCACACAGATGGCGATTGACGCGGAGGCAGCGGCCTTCCAGACCGATGTGAGCGACCCCAATCGGCACCGCGTCCAACGTCGAAGTAAGGTCGCGTTCACTTTCGACCACTGCGGCGGAGTAGGCTTCGCGCTGCTCCTCTTCCTGGGACGCGGTCGCATCAATCATCACGCCGTACACACGCTTGGGCTGTCCGGGATCGCATCTCACCCTGACGGTGTCGCGAATCCAGCACATGCGACCGTCCATCGTGATGACACGATAATCGGAGCGATGGTCCTCGCACCGTTTGATGGCCGACGCGCGCGTGACCAGCGCCCGGTCACGGTCGTCCGGATGAAGAATGTCGGCCCAGAATGTTGGGTTCGACATCCACGCCGACTGCGAATAGCCGAGGAGGGCCTCTGCCTTCGGGCTGACCGCGGTAAATTGCAGCGTCTCGGGGTTGGCCTCCCAAAAAATGGCGCCGAACCTGACGATTAAATCGCGATCATCCGAGGATCCTGGGGTCACTACTCTCCCTGTGAGGGATGCCGACGGTGCCAGCCTTCGATTTGACCGCAGGCCCCCGCAAGGTGCCATCAGGTGGAGTACCGAATCTGGGTGCGAAACACCCTTAAGGCCTCCTAGGTAGTGCTCAACGTTGACGCTCCGCCTCGAGGGTGTAAGGTGAGTGCAGGCGGACTGCGCGAGTTTCCGCCGAGGTCCCAGAGAGCCTCTTGCCGGAAGACAGGTATGAGCGATAGCGCCGAGCCACAGCGGGCCGACGGAGTTCTGCGAGAGCTCGAAGAGCGCTTTCGCCGGCTGGTCGAAGTGATGCCTGTCGCGGTCTACGTGTGCGACAGGTCGGGGATCATTCAAAACTACAACACTCGCGCCGTGGAATTATGGGGACGCGAGCCCACACTGGGGGATCCGGCGCAGCGCCATTGCGGTTCGTTGCGCCTGTATTCTCCCGACGGTACGTTGGTGCCCCACGAGCAATCGAAAATGGCGGAGGTGCTCAGGACCGGAATCGAGGCTCGCGACCTGGAAGTGGTGATCGAGCGGCCCGACGGATCGCGCATCACGGTGCTGGTGAACATCGTTCCTTTGAGAAATGACGACGGAGAATTGATAGGAGCGATGAATTGCTTTCAGGATATTACCGATCGGAAGCGCGCCGAAGAAGGGTTGCGGCGAAGCGAGCGCCTCTTGCGACTGGTACTGGATGCGCTTCCCGTCGGCGTCGCGGTCGTCGATCGTTCCGGGGACATCATCCTCAGTAATCCGGCTTCGCAGCGCATCTGGGGCGGGTCGATCCGCTCCGGACGCGAGCGCTACGCCGAAAGTAAGGGGTGGTGGCACGCCACGGGACAGAGACTCGCGCCGGAAGAGTGGGCATCGGCGCGTGCCGTGGTCAACGGCGAAACCTCCGTCAATGAAGTCCTCGAGATCGAGGCGTTCGACGGGGTTCGGAAGATCATCCAGAACTCGGCAGTCCCGATCCGGGACGCGAACGAGCGCATCACGGGAGCGGTGGTCGTCAACGAAGACATTTCCGCCCGTGAGACGGCGGAACGCGAGCTGAACGACTCGTACAATCAGATGCGCACGCTCACCGGGCGACTGATGCGCGCGCAGGACGACGAGCGCCGGCGAATCGCCCAGATGCTGCACGAAACGACCGCCCAGGATCTCGCCGGCCTGAAGATGCTCCTCGCGCGATTGAACCGGACGGCCGAACCGTCTCAGCGACAGCGAACGGAGCGCCCTCACCGAGAGCATGTCGCTCGCCGAGCAGTCGATGACCGAAATCCGGACGCTGTCCTACCTGCTTCATCCGCCATTTCTCGACGAGACGGGTCTGTTGTCGGCGCTGCGGTGGTACGCCGCCGGGCTTTGCCGAGCGCAGCGGCATCAAAGTGGATCTCGACCTGCCCGAGAGTTTCGAGCGGCTGCCGCTCGACACCGAGACGGCGCTCTTTCGGATCGTTCAGGAGTCGCTGATCAACATTCATCGACACGCGGAGAGCGAGACCGCTCGCATTCGGCTGCGGCGTGACGCGGAGACGCTGGTGCTGGAGATCGACGATCGGGGCCAAGGCATTCCGGAGGCGTCGCTCGACGCACATCATGAGCGGCGGAGGCGGTGTCGGCGTGGGCATCGCCGGCATGAGCGAGCGCATCGAGCAGCTTGGCGGGCAGTCTCGAGATCACGTCGGGCGATCACGGGACGACCGTGCGCGCACGGTTGCCGCTCGTGAAGGACGCCGGCTGATGTCGCTGCGCATCCTCGTCGTCGACGATCACGCGGTCGTGCGGCGAGGCGTCCGATCGCTGCTCGAAAGCCACGAGGGCTGGGAGGTGTGCGGCGAAGCGACGACCGGACGCGACGCGGTCGAACAAAGCCGACGACTTCGGCCCGACGTCGTCGTGATGGATCTGAGCCTGCCCGAGCTGAACGGCCTCGATGCCACCCGGCAAATCCTGAAGGACGCGCCGGACACCGAGGTGCTGGTGCTGACGATGCATCATTCGGAGGAACTCGCACGCGACGTGTTGCAGGCCGGGGCACGCGGGTACGTCCTGAAGTCCGACGCCGACGAGAACCTGATTGCGGCCGTCGACAGCCTTCGACAGCACAAGCCCTTCCTGACGTCAACCGTCACCGAGTTCGTGCTGGACGACTATGTTCGACGGGGAGACGCCGCGCGGGACGACCTCGCGCCGGCCGGCGTGACGGCCCGCGAGCGCGAGATCATTCAACTCGTCGCCGAAGGGCAGAGCAACAAAGAGGCGGCGTCGACGCTCGGCATCAGCGTGAAGACGATCGAGGCCCACCGCGCGAACATCATGAGAAAGCTGCATCTCCGCTCGGTCAGCGATCTCGTGCGCTACGCGATCCGCAATAGAATCGTGCAGCCTTGACACGCGCGCGACCTTCTTTTTCATGTTCATCGTGCCGGGAGGACTGCTGGCGATCGCCAGCGTCCGAGGCCGTCAATCGAACAACTGAAGGACCTTCCCGTAGAGCGCATCCGTGGTCGTCTCGTGCCGCGTCTCGACGGCCACTCGCATGATCGGCTCGGTGTTCGAGGCGCGCACGTGGATCCAGCCGTCGGCGACCACGATCTTGAGCCCATCCGTGCGATTGGGAGACGACGCGGGAAACGCCTCCTCGAGCGCTTGCATCATCTGACCCAGACGGCCATGCTCGAAGGGCACGGTGCCAAATCGCCGTGCATACCGTGGCAGCGCACCGTTCAGCGCCGAGATCGACTCCCCGGTCTCGGCCATCCGATCCATGAGCAGCGCCATCCCTGTGTAGCTGTCCCGGCAAAGATGCACGGCGGGGACGATGATCCCGCCGTTCGCCCCTTCTCCCCCAATCGCGGCGTCGACGGCCTGCATCGTCTCGACGACATTCGCCTCGCCTACCGCCGTCCGGTGGACGCGCCGCCCGTGCGCGCGCGCCACGTCGTCGATCACCGATGAGGTCGTGAGATTCACGACGACGTCCCCCGGTATGCGCCGGACGACCGCGTCAACAGCGAGCGCCAACACATCGTCGTTGTCGAGCACGTGGCCGAGCTCGTCTACCACCGCAAGGCGGTCGCCATCGGGATCCTGTGCGAACCCGATCTCGGCGCCGCTCCGGAGGACGAGATCCGCGAGCTCGCCGAGCGTGTCCGGTCTCGGCTCCGCGACCCGCGGAAACGGCTGCGTTGGATCGATGAAAATGGCGTGCAGCTCGCACTGCAGATCCTGTTGGAGAAACGCGGGAGAGACCAGTGATCCCGCGCCGTTCACGGCGTCGAGCGCCACGCGAAATTTGCGCGCACGCAGGCGCGGCAGGTTGACGTGCGCCAGCACGCGATCGAGGTGGTGGCGCGTCGGGTCGGCGGTCTCGATCGAGACCTGCCGCATCTCGACGTTGGTCGCTTCGTGAAAGCTCCGCTGATGATAGAGATCGAGCAGCTCTGATCGCTCGTAGTTGTTGAAAAAGAGTCCCTCGGAGTTGAACAGCTTCACGGCGTTATATTCCGCCGGGTTGTGCGACGCCGTGATCGCCAGACCGCCCCGGGCCTGCGTGGCGGCGACATATACCTGCAGGCTCGGCGTCGGAATGATGCCAACCTGCACGACGTCACAGCCGCCGGCAAGAAGGCCTGCCGTGACGGCATGCGTCAGCATCTCGCCGCTGGCTCGCGTGTCACGCCCTACCACGACCCGCCCGCCGCCGACGTACGTGCCAAACGCCTGCGCGAAGGCGCTGGCGATGGCCGGCGTGAAGAACTGACCGACGACCCCGCGCACACCCGAGACGCCGATCTTCAGCAGATGCTCGCGACGAGACCCGTCAGGCACGGCGCCGCACCTCTTCGAGCAGCGTCTCGAACAGGACCCGCGGCAACGCCCCGCGCTGCTCGCAAATGACCCGGACGATGGGCTCGGTCTGGCTGACGCGCACGTGGAACCACCGATCCGGCCACTCGACGCGGAGGCCGTCGACGATGTCGGCGGTGCCGGCACCCTCGCCAACGGTGTAGCGTTCGCGAAGGTCGGCCAGCAGCCGGGGAATCCGTGGTGATGAGAGCGGGACCTCGCCTTTCAGGATCTGGTACGGCGGATAGTCGTCGACGATCGCCGACAGTGGCATCTGGCGCTCGTGCATCAGCGTCAGGATCGCCAGCATCGATGCGATACCGTCGTACACGAAGCGGAAGCGCGGCATCATGACGGCGCCCGTGCCTTCCCCGGCGACCGCCACCTGCTCGGGCCGATGCGCCGCCAGCGCGTCCATCGCGGCGGCGCGGCCGACTGGCACTCTCAACACGCGTCCTCCGTGGCGCGCGGCAATCACGTCGACCAGAGCCGTGGTCGAGAGATTCGTGATTACCAGGCGCGCCGGCCCGCGTGCCACCAGTAGATCGGCAACGAGAGGCAGCACGATCTCCTCCGAGAGCGCGCGACCCGAATCGTCGGCCAATGCGACCCGGTCCGAGTCGCCGTCAAAGAGGAAGCCCGCGGCGGCGCCGAGCGGGCGTATGAGTGGCGCGAGCTGCAGCGCGACCATCCTGGCCGTCGTTCCTGGCTCGTGTGCGAAGGTCACCGGCTCGAGCCGCTCGTTGATGAGGACGAAGTCAAAGCCGTGACGCTCGTTGAGGCGGCGCAGCACGATCGCCGAGGTGCCGCTGCAACAGTCGACGACGACCTTGAACTGGCGGAGCGCGCCAAAGTCGTACGCGTCGGCGAGCTCGTCCAGATAGGCGTCGAGAGCACCGGACTCTTCTCGTCGCCGTCCCAGTTTGTCCCATTCGACGTAGGCCGTCCGGCGCAGATGATAGAAGTCGAGCAGCTCCCCCGCTTCACTGCTGGAGAGGTACCGGCCGTGCGGCCCGAAGAACTTCAGAGCGTTCCAGTCTGCCGGATTGTGGCTGGCCCCGATCGACACGCCACCGGCGGCTCCGAGACGCCGGATGGCGTGCTGCACGACGGGCGTCGACGTGATGCCGAGATCGACGACATCCCGTCCCGAGGCGAGGAGCGCGGCGAGCGCGGCCTCTCGCAGCATCCGACCGCTCGCGCGCGGGTCGCGTCCGAGCACGACCGGACCCTCCGGTGCGAGGAAGGCTGCAAATGCCGCACTGAACTCGAGGGCGGCCGCGCACGTCAGGCCAGGACCAACGATGCCGCGGACGCCGGCCGGCGAGACTCGTAGCGCGCGTCCGAGCATGACAGCTGCGATTATCCTCGCGAAGAAGACCTCGCCGTCAAGCGACGCTGCCGCGCGGCCCGCGGCTGGTCAGTGGAGATCCATTCGCCCACCCCGCGACAATCGTTTTGCCACGGACCACCGCTTCGTGTCGATCTCAGGCTCCACTGAAGAACCGGATCCACCCCGCCGCGGCGAGGATCATCCCCAGAACGACAAGCAGGAACCACCAGTGCAGGTTCAGATAGTCGGGCGCATTGGATTGCATGTGTCACCTCCTGTAGCGCGGCAACATCTAGTCTGGCTTCTTGGTCTCGGCGCGATCCTCCACCAGCCTCTCCTGTCTGAGGGCCGCAGCCCCGAGCATCCCGCCAAGGCCCATCGAGTCGACGGCGCTGCTGGGAATCACCATCAGCGCGCCCTTCTCCTTGAGCCCTTCATAGAGCATGTTCATCGCGCGCAGGTGGAGGGCCGTCGGATTCGACTGGTAGGACTTCGCAGCCTCCTCGAACGAGTGCGCGATTTCCATTTCCGCTTCACCCAGAATGATGCGCGCCTGCTTCTCGCGCGCCGCCTGCGCCTCGCGAGACATCGCGTCCTGCAGCGCCCCGGGGATAACCACGTCGCGCATCTCGACGGACGACACCGTGACGCCCCAGGGATTCGATCGCTGATCGATCAGCTGCTGGAGCTCGGCCTCGATGCGCTCGCGGCCGCGCAAAAGGTCCGTCAGGGTCGTGCGGCCGATGATGTCGCGCAGCGCGGTCTGCGCCGCCCAGCTCACGGCCCCGGAATAGTCCTGCACCTCGAGTGCGGCCTTCTGGGCGTCGTGGACGAGCCAGAACAGGACGGCGTCGACGTTCACCGGGACCGTATCGGAGGTCAGGGTCTGCTCGGCGGCAAAGCTCGTGGTGATCGTCCGCTGATCGATCCACGACGAGACGTGATCGACGAACGGCATCACCCAGAAAAGTCCCGGACCACGCAGACCGATGAACCGGCCGAGCCGCAGGACGATCGCGCGTTCCCATTGCTGGGCGATGCGAGGCGACTGCATCAGCACCAGGCCGACGAGGACCATCGCGGCGAGCGGGATCGGGTTGCGGATGAGGAGCGACCCGATGGCACCGAGCGTGATGCTCCCTATCAGGACCGCCAGGGCGATGACGTTGACGCGTGAGACATTGGCGCTCGCGCCTTCGGCACGACGGTTGAAGTCCACCGAGACCATTTACGCTCCTCCTTGCTGCCTGTCGCCCCTCCGGGGGCGGGCAGCGACCTGTGACAGACGATCGGCACTCAGCGCCGCGATCACATCGTCGACGGTGAAGCCGGCTGCGTCGGCGTCGGCGAGCATACGGGTGATGAACGCGCGCAACCGGCGTTCGTGTTCGCGTGGCGGGTGGGCCTCGGCAGGGGTCGCTCGTATGAAGGACCCGACGCCGCGCCGGGTCTCGATTGCGCCGGCGCGCTCGAGCTCCGCGTACACGCGGGCGACGGTGTTCGCGTTGACGCGGAGGTCGACTGCAAGCTGGCGGACGGTCGGCAACTGGTCTCCGGGCCGCAGCCGGCCGGTGGCAACCGCGGCGCGCAACCCACGCTCGAGCTGCGCGTAGATCGGCGTCGGGTCGCGCGGGTCGACGGAGATGATGGCCACGTGGTCTATTGTACTAGTTCATTAGAACAACTATGTCAAGGCAGGCCCGTTCGACTTCGGCCTAAAAGGGGGGCACGCGATTGAGAAGTTGCGCTGTCGTCAGACAGACTTCTGACCTCTTGCCCTCCTGTTAGAGGCGGAGACGATGGCAACGGTTCGGGGGGCATCACCGGGCTGAGTGCATCGCGTGCTATCTTCCACAATCGACGGAGACCGCATGCTGGTCCGTGACGCGACGGAAGACGACCTTTCCGCCATCCTCGACATCTATAACGATGTGATCGCGACCTCCACGGCGGTGTATCGCGACACACCGGCCACGCTGGACGACCGTGTCGCATGGTGGCGAGCCAAGCGCGAACCGGGATTCCCCACGCTCGTCGCAGACGAGAACGGGACGGTCACCGGCTTCGCGTCGTTCGGGGACTTTCGAGCGTGGCCCGGGTATCGCTTCACTGTTGAGCACACGGTGCACATTCATCGCGATCACCGCGGCCGCGGTGTCGGTACGGCGCTGATGCTGCCACTGATCGCCCGCGCCGAGGCGCTCGGCAAGCACGTCATGATTGCCGGCGTCGACGCCGACAACACAGGCTCCCTGATCTTTCACGAGCGTCTTGGCTTCGAGCGCGTGGCGCACTTCCGCGAGGTCGGCTTCAAGTTCGGTCGGTGGCTCGACCTCGTGTTCCTGCAGCGCTCGCTACTTGCGTCGCCGTAACAGGTCGATCGCCATCGGCAGCACCGAGACGACCACGATCCCCAGCGCCACGAGCGAGAAGTTGTTCCTGACGATCGGCACGTTGCCGAAGGCGTAGCCCGCCCCCACACAGAGGCCCACCCACAGCACGGCCCCGAACACGTTGTAAATCGCGAAGGCGCGATACGTCATGTTGCCGGCGCCGGCGACAAACGGCACGAACGTCCGCACGATCGGCACGAACCGCGCGAGGACGATCGCGCGGCCTCCGTGCCGCTCGAAGAACGCGTGGGCCTCGGCCAGATGCTCACGATTCAGCACCCGGTGCCAGAAGCCCGTCCGGTCCTGCGCGCTGAAGACGCGAGGACCGATGGAGCGTCCAACCGAGTAGTTCACGGCGTCGCCGAGGATCGCAGCCGCAATCAACAGCCCGGTGACCAGCCCGATATCGAGCGTGCCCGTGGCCGCAAGCGCGCCGCAGGCGAAGAGCAGCGAATCTCCTGGGAGAAACGGCGTCACGACCAGGCCGGTCTCGGCAAAGACGATCGCGAAGAGGATTCCGTAAATCCAGCGGCCATAGTTCGCGACGAGCTCGACGAGGTGCTTGTCGAGATGAAGGAAGAGATCGATGAGATATGCCATTGACCGCGCTATTGTCGCACGCGAAACACGAGAAGCACGTGGCCGCGGTTCAGGATCGATACAGGCTGGAAGATTTGTCCTATTTCCGGCGTCCACTCGACGGCGACCGTACCCTCGCCAACAGCATCTCACGGAGCGCCGAGCATCGGTGACGGCATGACCGTCGACGTCATTGTTGAAGGACGCGAACGCGTCGATGCCGTCGTGCCGCAGCTCTCCGAGCCCTGCCGCCCAACCACGCGTCCCTCCGAAGACGGTCTGGAACGGGACCTGCATTTCTCAATCCCACAGAGAGTGAAGCGCTCCCAGGGAGGAATAGAATGGCAAAGAAGAAGTACTCGAAGAAGGCGTCGGAGTCGGTCGAAAGCACGATGCGACGCCGGAAATCTGGCACCCTCAAGTCCGGGTCGGGACAAACGGTGAAGAGCCGCAAACAGGCGATCGCGATCGGATTGAGCGAGGCGCGGGAGAAGGGCGCGAAGGTGCCGCCGAAGCGCACGGCAAAGAAGCGCGGGCGCAAGGGCGGCACGCGCAAGAAGTAAGGGGCGCTCGCGCGCGACAGGTCAGCTCGCCATGTCGCGCGCGAGCGGGTGGAGCCTAGCGGATCCTGTCGCTAGGTCCGCATCTCGACGCCGACGGGACAGGTCACGCCCGTTCCGCCGAGTCCGCAATACCCATTCGGATTCTTCGCCAGATACTGCTGGTGATATCCCTCGGCGTAATAGAAAGGGGGCGCCGCACGGAGCTCCGTCGTAATCGCACCGAAGCCTGCGCGCGTGAGCGCCTCCTGGAAGGCCGCCTTCGAACGACGAGCCGCCTCCTGCTGAGCGTCGGAGAATGTGTAGATGGCCGATCGATACTGCGTTCCGACGTCATTGCCCTGGCGCATCCCCTGCGTGGGATCGTGACTCTCCCAGAACAGCTTCAGCAGATCGTCATAGGTGACGACGGCCGGATCGAACGCCACGAGCACGACCTCGGCATGGCCGGTTCGACCCGAACAGACTTCCTGATACGTTGGATTCGGCGTCGATCCGCCGGCATAGCCAACCGCGGTCGTATAGACGCCTGGCAACTCCCAGAACTTTCGCTCCGCGCCCCAGAAGCATCCCAGGCCGAACACCGCCTGCTCCACGCCTGCTGGAAATGGCCCCACGAGCGGCGTGCCGCTGACGGCGTGCGCGGCCGGAACGGCAATCGGCGTGTCGCGGCCCGGTAGCGCCTCGTCGGGCGACGGCATTCGCGACTTGGACGAGCTGAACATGTAAGACCTCCGTGTTTTGGACACCTGAGAACGCAAAGACGTTTCGCCTAGGGTCCCCGAAATTGCGAGGCGCAGCCGGTCTCGGTCAGTCCTTTGGCCAGAAATGGGTCCAGCGGCGCTACGGCGGCGTGGCGCCATCTCACGATCCCCGGGTCAGCGTTGCACGAGGCTGCTCATTGTCGCGCACAGCCTACCATCCGCAAACGCCGTAGGGTGACAACCTCGTCCGTGGCAAGCCACTTGCTCATCAGGTACTGCTTCGATGCCGCTCAGCCCCACGGTCGTTCAGCGCCCTGCTCTTGGCTGGCGGATCCTCGTCGCCGTCATCCTGGCGTTGGCGGTGGCCCTCCCTCTCGCCGGTCTGGTCATTTTCCGCCCGCGGGCCGAGGCCGACGCGCGGCAGCAGATCAACATCGCGCTCCGCACGCGTGCCGACGCGCGGATCGCGACGCTCGCCCGCTGGGCCGACGACGCCTTGAAGGATGCCCGGCTGGTGGCGAGCTCTCCCTCGGTCCTCGAGCTCGTGCGCACGAATGGCCGCTCCAATGGCGCGGTGTTCTACGGACGCGCGTCCCCGTCGAACGAAGCCCACCTGATCGACGCCCTTCAGCCGTTTGTCACCATCAAGGGCTACGGACAGCTGCTGGTCGTACAACACGGGCAGATCGTGGCCCGGGCGGCCAATCGTCCAGCCGCGCCAGCCTGCACGATCTTTCCGCCGGGCGGGAGCGCGACGAGCCTTGGCCTGCACGAGCACACCGACGGGCGGAAGTGGGTGACGTTTGCGGCACGAGCGCGCGGGCCTTTTACGGGTGACCCGTTCGTGGTCCTGGAGCAAGCGGCCACCGAGTACCTCTACGCGCTGCTCGCGCGATCGTCCATGGGGCTTCAGTCTGCCGAATCGTATCTGCTCAATGACGAGGGCGCGCGATTCCGCTATGTGTCACCACTCAAGTTTGCGGGACCGCAGCTCTTCGCGACGATAGCCTCGGACTCGGTGGAGGCGTCCGCACTGCGCCACAGGGCCGAGCACTCGCTCGACGAACCAATGGCCGATTACCGCGGGGTCCCGACGCTGACCGTCACCCGCCGGCTCTCGCGCTCGCCCTGGCTGCTCGTCATGAAGGTGGACGATGCCGAGGCATTGGCCGCCCCGCGCCAGGTGATTCGGACCACGGTCTTTGCGTGGTCCGCGCTCGGGCTGTCGGTGGCGCTCGCGGGCGCGGCCCTGCTGCTCTGGCAACGGCGCCGGCTGGCCGACGCCGCGTCCCGCGCGCAACAACGCACGAGCACTCTCCTCGACCACGCGAACGATCCCATTCTCTTCGTGTCGCCCGAAGGCCGTGTGGTCCACGCCAATCGACGCGCCGACGAGTTCTACGGTTACGCCGCCGGCGCACTTCTTGGTCGAAGCATCGTCGAGGACCTCGGGCCCGTGGAGGACCAGGCGGCATTACGCGCGCGGCTCGACGCGGCCGCGTCCACAGGCGAGCTGGTCGCGGCCACGAATCACCGCCGCGCAGACGGATCGGTCGCGCCGGTCGAGCTGAGCATCCGGCGGATCACGTTCAACGACGAGACCGTGCTCGTCACCGTCGTGCGCGATTTGAGCGCGCGGCGGGGTGTGGAGCAGGCGCTGCGGCGAAGCGAATCGCTCTTCCGCGCCGTCTTTCAGCAATCACCGATCGGCATCCTCATCAGCACGCTCGACGGGCGGATCACGCGGGCCAATCCGGCGGTCGAGCGCATGCTCGGCTACTCGGCGGTCGAGCTCTCGATGATGTCCCTTCGAGACGTGACCGCACCGGAGGATCGAGAGCGAGACGAACCGCTGCTGGAGTCGAGGGCGACGGAGCCAAGCGGCTACCACCGCGAGAAGCGCTATCTGCACAAGGACGGTCACATCACCTTGGGCGAGCTCACCGTGACGTTCGTGCGCGACGAAAACGGCGAGCCTGCCTTCGCGCTCGCGCTCCTGCAGGACATCACGGATCGTCGGGCCCTCCAGGAACAACTGCTCCAGTCGCAGAAGATGGAGAGTATCGGGCGGCTCGCGGGAGGCGTCGCGCACGACTTCAACAACCTGCTCACCGCCATTCTCGGCTATGCCGACGTGCTCTCCGAGGAACTCCCGGCCGGTCACCAGGCTCGCCCGTTCGTCATCGAGATTCAGAGGGCCGGAACGCGCGCCGCCGCCCTCACCGCTCAACTCCTCGCGTTCGCGCGCCGCCAGGTCGTCGCGCGGCAGGCACTCGACTTGAACGAGCTGGTGGAGCAGTCGGGACGCATGCTGCATCGGCTGCTGGGCGACGATGTCCAGATCGAAACGAAGCTGGCTGGCGAGCTCTGGACGGTCAGCGCCGATCTGACGCAGATGCAGCAGGTGATCCTGAATATGGCGGTGAACGCCCGTGATGCGATGCCCGCCGGCGGCCGCCTGACGATCGAAACGTCAAACCAGACCCTCGGCGCGCGGTCACCCGTGGATGCGCTGTCGGGCGACTACGTGCGCCTGAGCATATCGGATACGGGCGAGGGCATGCCGCCCGACGTTGCCGCGCACATCTTCGAGCCGTTTTTCACGACCAAGGAGCAGGGCAAGGGCACCGGGCTCGGTCTCGCCACGTGCCACGGCATCGTCACTCAGAATGGAGGAGAGATCCGCGTCGTCACACGGCCCGGCGCTGGCACGACGTTTCACGTGTATCTGCCTCGCGAGCTCACCGCCGCGACGGCCACCGGCGCAGGGCCCGTGGAGTCGGCGATTGAGGGGCGCGGGCGGCTGGTGCTCGTCGCGGAGGACGAAACGCCGGTTCGGAATCTGGCGACGCGCAGCCTCACGCGAAGCGGCTTCCGGGTCCTGGAGGCGCGGGACGGAGGCGAAGCGCTGCGACTCGCGGAAGAGCACGCCGACGAGATCGATCTGCTGCTGACCGACGTGACGATGCCGGTCTTGAGCGGTCCGGAGCTGGCCAAGCGGTTCCGCCAGCTGTGTCCGAGAGCAAAAGTGCTCTTCATGTCGGGCCATGCCGAATCCGGCATCGCGCACCAGGGCGTGCTCGAATCGGGCGTGGCATTCGTCGCGAAGCCATTCACGCCGGACCAGATCGCCAAGAGCGCCGGTGACGTGCTGGACGCATGATGCAGCGACCCACAATTCATTGCGCAAACGGATGAGGTGAGCCCCTGCGGCCCGATGGTATGCTGCCACCGCATCTCACCATGAGTAACGATGCCCCCAAGAGCGCTTACGAGCTGGCCATGGAGCGCCTGCGCCGCAAAGACGCGGAGGACGGTGTGGTCTCGGGGCCAGTCACCGAGGCCCAGAAGGTCGCCATCGCGGAAGTCCGCAGCGTGGCGGAAGCGCGGCTCGCGGAGCTGCAGATCCTGCACCAGTCGGCTCTGGCTGGCGCTTTTGACCCTGCCGTGCGCGAGACGATGGAGTCCGAGTACCGCCGCGATGTGCAACGCGTCGCCGACGATCGCGAGCGAAAGATTGCGGCCATTCGGGAGCGGCCTTAGGTGAACGACCCGTCGGACCCTGACGACCCCGGATCGGCACGATCCAGGCTCAGCACCATCGTCGCCCTTGCGATCGTATTCGCCCTCTGTGCGTTTCTCGCCTGGTGGCTGAAGCCGCCACCACCCGAACCCGCGGCGCCGATGCCGGCGGTGCAAGCGCCTCCTGAACCATCAACGCCGGCGCCGACTCGTCCCACGGCACAAGCCGCTCCCGTGGAACGCTCCGGACGCCGCGACGCCAAGCCCGACACGAAGAAGACTTCCCCGGCTCCGCCGATTCAGGCGCCCGAGACGCCGGTCCTCAGAGTGACGAGCGACATCGCGGGGGCCTTCGTGTTCGTCGATCGCAGATTTCTCGGGAAGACACCGCTCGAGACGCGCGACATCACCGCCGGCCCGCACCGCGTTCAAGTGTCGGCTGAAGGCTATGATGGAGTGACGCGTCCGATCGACGTCGCCGCGAGCGGTCCAACCGAAGTGTCGGTGTCGCTCGCGACCGTGGTCCTCGACGCCAGCGTGCCGGTCGTGCACAAGCACAGGCTCGGCTCGTGTCAGGGCGTGCTCGTCGCCGACGTGAAGGGGTTCCGCTATCAGACGTCGAACCAGGAGGACGCCTGGGCGATGCCCTTTGCCGATGTGGAGGTCTTCGACGTGAACTACAAGGCCAAGAACCTTCGCGTCAAACGGCGACTGGGAAAGACGTGGAACTTCACGACGAAGGCGCCGAACGCGGACCCGCTGGTGGCATTCCAGCGCGAAGTCGATCACGCACGCGCCAGACTCGCGCGTCAGGGGCTGCGATGATGACATCATCCGAACAACGACGCGCCGGCGTCGCGTTCCTGGGCGTGACGGTGGTGCTGGCCATCGCCGCCGGGATTCACTTCATCGCGCCGCCGCGCCCTGACGATTCGATCCGCCATACGCTCACGTCGATCGGCCGCGCCGTGCCGTTGGATTTCGCCCCCACGCTTGCGCCGCAGTCGATCCGGCCCACCTTGATGAGGTCTGCAGACCGAGGGCTTCGCCGCGCCTCTCGCGTCCTCGAGCCCCTGGTCGTCAACGCGCGTGCGGCCCCCGCGGAGTCGGCGCCGCCTCGTGTCCCTGCAACACCAACGCCGCTCGGAGCAGGTCGCGCGCTGCCCGAATCGATGGTCTTCCTCTCGCCACACATCGCGTTCGGAGAGTCGCGCCAGGCCGACACCGCCTCGTCGTCGCGGCCCGGACTCATCGCGCGCCCAGCCCCGCGTGGTGCCGTGACAAGCGCGTTCGTCACCGCCGGCAACGCGGTGGCTGGAGGGTTTCGAACCGCCGGCCGCGCCCTGAAGCGCGCGTTCTGATTTCTTCTCGAGTTCTCGAGTTCTGGGTTTCTCGAGTTCTCGTCCCCTACCACCCCCGCGCTCTCGCGATCGCCCACTCGAAGAGCTGCTCGTAGCCGCCCGCTGAGGATTGCCACGAGAAATCCGTCTTCATCTCGCGCTCCTGGATCGCCCGCCACGCGGGGCGATCACCGCCCCACGCGGCAATCGCCCGCGCGAGGGCACGCCAGAGCGCGTCCGACGTGTATTCGTCGAACCTGAAGCCAGTGACGCCGTCCTGCACCGTATCGGCCAGCCCTCCGGTGGAGCGCACCACTGGCACGGCACCGTATCGCATGGCGATGAGCTGACCGAGCCCGCACGGCTCGAACCGTGAGGGCATGAGGAAGAGATCGCTGCCCGCGTACATGAGCGGTGCAAGCGCCGCGTCGTAGCGGAGGACCACGGCCATCTTGCGGGGATGATATGCGGCCAGGTGCTGGAACATCGATTCGAATTCCGGCGCACCCGATCCAAGGACTGCAAACTGCGCTTCGCCCGCGATCGCGTTGAGCAGCAAGTGGACGGCGTGTCCGGTGATGTCGAGGCCTTTCTGCGCATCGAGGCGCGTGACCATCGAGACAAGCGGCACGTCTGCCACGTCCAGTCCCAGCCGCTCTTGAAGCGCGCGTTTGTTGGCCTCGCGCCTTTCAAGGGTCGTCGAATCGTACGTGGAGGCGATCAGCGCGTCGGTCGCGGGATTCCACACCCCGTAATCGAGGCCGTTCAGGATGCCGTGCACGTCGAAGTGGCGGAAGCGCAGCAGGCCATCGAGGCCCTCACCGTATGCCGGCGTCAGGATTTCGCGCGCGTAGGTGGGGCTGACGGTGTTGATCATGGTCGCGTGATAAATCGCACGCGCCATGAAGTTCGTGCTCGAGGGACCTTCCTCGACGAGGGGAGGCGCGTCGATCCCGAGATACGCCAGCGCGTGGCGAGGGGCCCGACCCTGATGAAGGAGATTGTGGATCGTGAACACCGTCGGCACGCCGCGATAGCGCGGGTCGGCCTGGCCGGCCGTCGCCAGCCACGCCACCGCCGGCGCAGCGTGCCAGTCGTGCGCGTGCACGATATCGGGCCGCCAGCCGAGAGCGGCCACCGCCAGATGGAGAGCCGCGCGGCTGAAGAATGCGAACCTGTACGGGTCGTCGTCATAGCCGTAGATCTGCGGACGATCGAACAGGTTTCGCTCGGCGATGAAGTAGACGGGCACCCCGGAGCCTGGCAGGGTCGTCTGGAACACGCCGGCATCGATCACTCCGCCGCCGACCGGCACGCGAAGCGATGCGGAACTGGCCGCCACGCCCCACTGCCCCGATAACGCGGCCGCTTCGATGGCGGCGTAGGCGGGCATCACCACGCGAACGTCGTGGCCGCGGGCCGCCAGCGCTTTCGGAAGCGAGCCGACAACGTCGGCGAGGCCTCCGGTCTTGGCAAACGGCGCCGCTTCCGACGCGATGATCAGAATTCGACGGGGTGTCGCCACGGGCCTTAGCGTAGTCAGAAGCTTCGCCGCGCGGCAAGCGGTTGCGGGCTCCCTGCTACAATCGGCCGCACGAGCATGACAAGAGAGCGCGCATGGCGAACCGCGGCGCTTGCGCTGGCGCTCTGGACGGCGTCTCCTGCAAGCGGCGCGACAGGTGCAGGTCGGTGTGCCGGGCGAACCGGTGCCGTTTGCAGACTTTCTGCAGGCGGTTCGCAAGGACGCGCTCGATCGAGGCATCAAGCCCTCGACGCTCGACATCGCGCTCACAGGGCTCGAGCCGCTGCCGCTCGTCCTGGAGCGCGATCGACAGCAGGCAGAGTTCACGCTGGACCTCGCCGCGTACATCAAGCGCCGGCTGACCCCCGACACTATTCGGATTGCGCGGCGCAGACTGAGGGAACACGCGAGCGTCACCCAGAAGGTCGCGGCCGCATACGGCGTCGAGCCGCGCGTGCAGGTAGCGGTCTGGGGGCTGGAATCGAACTTCGGCCGGTTCAGCGGCGTGCGGCCGGTCATTCCCGCGCTTGCGACGCTGGCCTTCGACGATCGCCGGAGGGGACTCTTCCGAGGCGAGCTGCTCGACGCGCTCACCATTCTGGACAGCGGGCACATTCAGCACGACGAGATGAAAGGATCGTGGGCCGGCGCCATGGGACAAGTGCAGTTCCTGCCGTCGAGCTATCTCTCATGGGCCGTGGACTTCGACAACGACGGCAAGCGGAATATCTGGTCGTCGGAGCCGGACGTGTTCGGGTCGATCGCCAACTATCTGCGCGGGCACGGGTGGGTCCGAGGCACGCGCTGGGGCTACGCGGTCACCGTGCCGGCGAAGGCCGCTCGCCGCGTCTCGGAGGTGCCGATCAGGATGAGCGGCTGCCGCGCCGTCCGCGATCTGTCGGAGCCACGTCCGCTTCGAGAGTGGAAAACGCTCGGCGTCCTCGCGGCAAAGGGCCACTCGGCGCTGCCCCCTTCGACGCGCACGGCGTCACTGCTGAAAATCAATGACCGGGCCTGGCTGGTGACCGCCAACTACGAGGCGCTGCTTGGGTACAACTGCGCGCACACGTATGCGCTCAGCGTCGCCACGCTGGCCGACCGGCTGGCGGGCCGCTGAGGTTTGGTGAATGATCTCTGACATGTCGTTCCGCTTACCGATCGTCCTCACGGTGGCCGCGCTCGTTGGCCTCGGCGTAGCGCCGCACACCCAGTCATCGGATTCGATGCCGGCGCCCGCATCGGCCTTCCGCACGATCTTCAACGGTCGCGATCTCACCGGCTGGCACGGCCGCGGCCATGTGGATCCGCGGAGCATCTGGGCGCTTTCACCCGAGGGGCGCGACCGCGCCCGAGTGAAGGAGCACTCAGAATTCCTCAAACATTGGCGCGTCGAGGACGGCGCGCTCGTAAACGACGGCGAAGGGCCATACGCCACGACGGATGACGAGTTCGGCGACGTCGAGCTTCGCCTCGAATACCGGACGGTGGCGAAGGCCGATAGCGGCATTTACCTGCGAGGGAATCCGCAGGTGCAGATCTGGGACACGACCGAGGCCGGAGGTAAGTGGGATCGCGGCGCGCAGTTCGGTTCTGGAGGACTCTTCAACAACTCGCCCGGCACACCCGGTCGCGACCCGCTGGTGAAGGCCGACAAGCCGTTCGGGCAGTGGAACCAGCTCAGGATTGTGCAGGTGGGCGAGCGCACGTGGGTGTGGTTGAACCGCGAGCCCGTGGTCGATGGCGCGCGGATGGAAAACTACTGGGATCGCAAGCTTCCACTCTGGCCACGAGGTCCGTTCCAGCTCCAAACACACGGCGGGGAGATCCGCTGGCGGAACATCAGCGTGCGTGACATTCCACCGGAGGAGGCCACCCGGCTCCTCACCGCGCACGAGAAGGCCGGCTACGACAGCATCTTCAACGGCCGCGACTGGACGGGCTGGAAGGGGCCGACCGAACAGTACGCGATCGTCGACGGGACCATCGTGTGCAAGCCGAAACAGGGTGGCACCATTTACACGGAACGCGAGTACGCGGACTTCAGCGTGCGGCTGGAGTTCAAGCTGCCATCCGGCGGAAACAACGGGCTGGCGATCCGCTATCCGGGCGAAGGCGACACTGCCTATGTCGGGATGTGCGAGCTCCAGGTGCTCGATAGCGATGCGCCGAAGTACTCGGCGCTCGACCCACGGCAATACCATGGGTCGATCTACGGAATGGTGGCGGCCCACCGCGGATACCTGCGCCCGGTCGGTGAATGGAACTTCGAGGAAGTGACGGTGAAGGGGTCTCGGATCAGCGTCGAGCTGAACGGGACCCGCATTGTTGATGCGGACGTGTCGACGGTGACCGAGTTCCTGGACGGCAAGGCGCACCCGGGAAAAGATCGGCGCGTGGGCCACTTCGGCTTTGCGGGCCACGACGATCCGGTCGCCTACCGCAACGTGGCGATCCGTACGATTCAGTAGCGCGCAACGCGCCGCAACAGGGCAGCGCCACCGGGCGCATTGCCATGCGCCACTACGCGGCGGGCTCCTGGTTGACGAGCGGCGTCAACGCGACGATGAGCCGATCGACTTCTTTCTCCAGGCGACGAGCGGCGTCGGCCGCGCCATCCATCTGTGCGTCGCGTCCCTTCAGCTCGAGCACCAGGGCGGCGTCTGCTGCCGGCCCGGCGGCAAAAGTCACCACGCTGCCCTTGAGGCGATGCGCGGCGCGATTCAACGCGGTCGCGTCGTTCGCCCCGACCGCGGCATGGACGGCCTGCACCATCTCCGCGACATCGACCAGGAAGATGTTCGCAATCTCGCCGAGCAGGTCGCGATCTCCGTCGACGCGATCGAGCGCCTCCTGCAGGTCCATCACCTCGACATGATTGCTCGAGGACCCGTGTGCCTTCGTGATTTCAGTCTTCTCTGCCATGGTCAATCGCTCCACATAGGTCACCAGAGCCTCGGCTCTGATCGGCTTGGTCAAATAGTCGTCCATGCCCGCGTCCAGACAGCGTTCGCGGTCTCCTGACATCGCATGGGCCGTCATCGCGACGATCGGCGTGTGTCGGCCCGTGCCGCGCTCGATCTCACGAATGGCGCGGGTGGCCTCGAGTCCGTTCATTTCCGGCATCTGCACGTCCATCAAGACGATGTCGTAGCTGACACCGTCCAACCGCTCGAGCGCCTGCAGGCCGTTGTCGGCCACGGTCACTCGATGACCGCGCCGCGAGAGGATTTCGAGCGCGAGACGCTGGTTCACGGGGTTGTCTTCGACCAGCAGAATCGCGAGCGGGCGATGGGCCTTCGTGGCGGCCCAGTCGGCCTTCACCGTCGCAGCCACACCCAGCAGCCGGCTCAGCCCGTCGGACGGATCCGCCGCGAGCGCCGTGCGTCGCGCCCGCACGAACGGCAGGGAGAGCGCGAAGCTGCTTCCTTGGCCGGGAGCGCTCGTCAACGCCAGCTTGCCGGACATCTGCCGTACGAGCGAGGCGACAATCGCCAGCCCCAGTCCAGTGCCGCCATACCGGCGCGAGGTCGAGCCATCGGCCTGTGTGAACGCCCGGAAGATGAGCGCATGCTTGTCCTCGGGAATGCCGATGCCGGTGTCGGCGACCGCGAAACTGACGCGGCACGCGCCGGTTGGGTCGCCCACTTCGGGCATTCCCGGCGACGCGGTGACGCGGATTCCCCCCTCCCGCGTGAACTTGATGGCGTTGCCCACGAGGTTCGTGAGGATCTGCCCGACGCGATCGACATCCCCGATGACCACCGGTGGCAGCTCCGGCGCAATCGTCACGTCGAAGGTCAGTCCCTTCCTGCGCGCCATCACGGCCAGCGGCTCCAGCACGGTCTCGATCCGGTCCACGAACTCGAAGGGCGCAGGCGTGAGCTCGAAGTGACCCGATTCGATCTTCGACAGATCCAGCACGTCGTTGATGACGTGCAACAGCGCGTCGGCCGAGGTGCGCATCAAGTCGAGATACTGCCGCTGCTCGTCCGTCATCTTCGACGCCAGCAGGAGCTCACTCATTCCGATGATGCCGTTCAGCGGCGTCCGCAGCTCGTGGCTGATGTTTGCGACGAATTCGCTTTTCGCGCGGTTGGCCGCTTCGGCGGAGTCCTTCGCCCGTTCGAGCTCTACCGCCGTGCGGTTCCTGGCCGAGACGTCCCGCCCGATGGCCTGAATGCCGACCACGGTGCTCTGCTCGAAGATCGCATGGGCGTCGAACTCGATCGAGACCCGCGATTCGTCGGGACGCACGAGGTTGACCTCGAACGTTCCGCCGCTCTCGGAGGCCAGGCTCCGAGCGAAATGCTCGTCGAACCGCTCGCGGGATTCTGGCGCCACAAGCTCGCGGAGCGGCACCCCAAGAGCGGCGCGCCGCGTGTATCCCGTGACGTGCTGCCCGGCACGGTTGATCGCCACCAGCCGCCCGTTGATATCGCAGGTCACGACGACGTCGTTGGCCGTTTCGAACAGCTCCTGGTATTGCGCGCGGAGCGTCCTCTCCTGTTCGAGCCGCTCGCTGATCAGGCGTGTCTGCCTCGCGACTCTCCGGCGAAGCGCGAAGATCCATGCCAGGCCGGCGGCCACGAGGAGTCCCATGCCGCCCAGAACTTCCGTGGCCCGCCGCGGAGACCAGAACTGTGTCCGGCGGGTCACGACGACGTCGCGAGTCGTGCGCAGCAGCAGTTGAAATGATTGCGGAACGCCCTCGAGCGGATTCACCTGTACCCGGCAGACGCCTGTGACGCGCACCATGGCGGAGGGCGCCAGCGGTGTGGGCCACGCGCCCGCGGTGGCAACGGTCGCGGTGAAGACGCGGTCTTCCGATCGAAGCACGAGCATCGGCTGGGGGCCTTCCCCGACGTTCACGACCTCGGCATCGAGGGCCACGAGCGTCGCGTCGAGCCGTCCCTGCAGAAGATCTAAGGGCCGCACGCTAACTGGCTGCACATGGGTGTCGCTTCGCCCGCTGGGCCTTAGAATCGCGTCCTGCAACGCCGGGCTGTAGCTGCCCGACTCGGGGAATCCGACCACATCGACGTGGTCACCGACGCGCGCCTCGGTGGCGGGATCCCAAAGTGTGACGGTGGCGTTGCCGCGATCGTCGTGAATCGAGAGCTGCGCGCCACTGCGCCAGGTGATTTCGCCGGTGAGGTGCACACGGTGCCCTTGAGAGAGTTGACCGGTCCACCGGAGAATCGAGTCGGTGCTCTGCCGCGGGGCATCGAACGGATCGGCCGCCGCCGGCGAGACGACCGTCACGAACTCGAGCGACGGCGTGAACAGCGACACGCCCATCATCTGGCGGTTGGAATTGAAGATCGTTCCGACGACACCGCGCAGCCGGACTCGCGCGTCGACCAGGTGCCGCGGAAACGGCTGCCGCCATTCCCCCGGCAGCGACACGAGCAAACGAACCGGTCCCACCTGTGCCGTGAACGAGAGGTGTCCCTCATTGAGCGGATAGATTCCGCGTACGGTTGCCTCCAATTCCACCCACTGGCTGTCCAGCACACCCGACGCGAGGATCTCGAGTTTTGGGCGGATGGCCGCCGGCAGCGGAGCCCTTCCGAGCACAGTGATGGTGGGCTCGGTAATGGAGGGGGCGAACTCGCCGGGATCGGCGCGGCCGTCAATCCTGACCCTGTCGCCGGTGGCAACCCGCGTCTCGACGCCGCGCATGAACACGAAGATGCCTTCGTCAGCGTCCTGCACGAAGAGCATTCCCCAAATCGGATCGAAGAACGTGACCACGCCTGTGACGCTGACCCTCCGGCCGATGACGGCCGCGTCGAGGCGTCGGATCTGGGCGATCCGGGTCAGCGGCAGCGATGTCGGGCCAGCGACTGACGTGTCGGTGGCCCGGTCGGGCACCTGGGGAGCCGCAGCTGCCGGGAGGGGCGCCGATAGCGCGATGGCAACCGCAATAACCCACGTCAGGGCGGAGACTTGTCGGGCAGATCGCCGGCCAGACGCAGGCCGGGTACACGCACTGCCAGAGGCGCCGATTCGCTGTGGAGCCGTCACTGGCAGATCCCTGGGGCAGGAACCATGCCGGCAAGACTCGCCGTCGCGTTAGACTGACATCATGTCTTCACGAAGCGTCTCGGGTGCTCTGGTGCTGGCGACGCTGGCCGTCTGCATGTCGTCGGCAGGCTGCGGCAGTGCCGCGCAGTCATCGCCTGGCGCACCCGGGTCAAACACCACGCCGGCCGACCCCGTGGCCGTGGTCGACGGCATTCCAGTAACGCGAGGCGACCTCGACGCGGCCATCGCACCGCAGATCGCGAAGCTCGACGAGCAGGCCTATGAAATCCGGCGCGATCAGCTCGAGGAGCTGATCACGACGAGACTCCTCCTCGTCGAGGCGAAACGGCGCAGCACGTCGGTCGATGCGCTGGTCGCGGCGGAAGTCACGAAAAAGGTGGCGCCGGTGACCGAGGCAGACATCCATGCGTTCGTCGTGGCCAATCGCGCGCGGCTTCCCGGCGATCCTTCTGCGATCCGGCCGCAGATTCATGCGTATCTCGAAAACGAGCGCACCAGCGCCCGTCGGCGAGCGTTCGTCGACGAACTGCGAGGCAAATCGAAGGTCGAGGTCCTGTTGAAGCCGCCTCCGGTGTTTCGGGCAACCATCGACGTCGGCGACTCCCCCATTCGCGGCCCGAAGACAGCCCCTGTGACGATTGTCGAGTACCTCGGACTTCCATTGCCCGTTCTGCCGGCGGGTGCAGCCCACGCTCCTGCAGCTGCTGGCCAAGTACCCGACCGAGATCCGTCTGGTGTACAAGCACCTTCCCCTCGACAACCTGCACCCGCAGGCGCGGCGCGTCTCCGAGGCGAGCTGGTGCGCCGGCGAGCAGAAGCGGTTCTGGGAATTTCATGACGTGGTGTACGCGGAGGCGGACCCCAACGCCTTCACGCTCGCGGCGCTGGCAGGAAAAGCGGGCGTGGACGTCCCGGCGTTCGAATCGTGCCTCGCCTCCGGCAAGGCAGCGCCTGTCATTCAGGCGCAAGCGGACGAAGGGTCTCGGTACGGCGTGAACGGCACGCCGGGATTCTTTATCAACGGACGTTTCCTGTCAGGCGCGGTGCCGTTTGACACCTTTACCCGTCTCATCGACGAGGAGCTGGCCGCCAAACCCTGACGGGCCTTCGTGCGGTTCTCCGGAAGTTCCGTACGAGCCGGCCGCGAGATGCGATGCCGAACCCACTGAAGCTGGCCAATCTCTGGCGCGTTCTTCGTGACGTGGATCTCGCCTCGGTACGAGCCGCCGCCCGCGCGCGGTTCTCGCTGGCGCTCGTGTCGGAGACGGGCGACGACGCCGTGCGGCTCCGGGCGCTCCTGTCGGGTCCGCTGGCGCAGCCGCACCCGTGGCTGCAGCCGACCACTGCCCACGACGTGCCGCCAGTGCTGGTAGACCATCCCTATGCGGCGCTGGTCATCTCGCGTGAGGCGGACCTCCCCGTTTCCCTTCAGCAGGCCGTCCAGCGCTTCGCCGCCGCCGCCGTTCCCGTGGTCACCATCGTCGTTGGCGATACGGCGCCGAATGTGGCGGTCGCGCGCGCCGGCGAGCGCACACGCGTGGCGATCCCGGCGCTCGATAACGAGTCGCTCGAACGCGTGGCCGCTGCCCTCATCGATATCGTTGATGGCGATCAACGGATCGCATTGGCCGCGCAGCTGCCGCCGCTTCGGCCGACCGTCTTCGGCCGCACGATCGACGAGACAGCGCGTGCCAACGCCAGCTTTGCCCTGACGACGGGCGTCGCAGAGGTGATTCCGCTGCTCAACGCGCCGCTGAACCTCGGGGACATGGTCGTGCTGACGAAGAATCAACTGATGATGTGCTACCGCATCGCGCTCGCCTCGGGACGCGATGCCGAGCCGAGGGCCCTGATGACCGAAATCCTCGGGGTGCTTGGCGGCGGGGTCTTGTTCCGCCAGGCCGCGCGCGGCCTGATCGGCCTGATCCCCGTATTCGGGGTCGTCCCCAAGGTGGCGATTGCCTACGCCGGGACTCACGCGATCGGCCGGGCCATGGTCCTCTGGACCGTCGATGGGCGGCAGGTCACATCCGATCTCGTCGCCAAGTATTCCCGTGAGAGCCTGGACAGGGGCCGCGCGCTGGCCGAGCGGCTCACGAGAGACAAGAGTGGGACCCGGCCCCAACGGCGCCTCGACCGCTTGCGGCGCTATCTGCCGAGCGTCGGGCGCCGGTAGGCGGATCTTGTGTGACCATAGACACGACCCCAGGAGGCCCTCGGATGATGACCATCGATCGGCGGCAGTTTCTTCGTTCCTCTATCGCCGCGGTCGGCGCCTCGCTCGCGGTGGGCATGCCGGTTCACGCCCGCGTCAGACGAGTCGCCAGCGATCGCGTGCCCCTCGGACGAAGCGGTGTGACGATTACCCGCCTGGGGCTCGGCACCGGCAGCAACAACGGCCAGGTGCAGCGTGACCTTGGCATCGAGGGTTTCCGCCGTCTCATTCATGAGGCGTACGATCGCGGGATCGCCTACATCGACACGGCCGACAATTACAAGACACACGAAATGATACGGGAGGCGATCAAGGGCCTGCCGCGCGAGAAGCTCTTCATCCAGTCGAAGATGCCGTGGGCGCGCCCCGAGATCGCGGCGCACCCCACCGAGACGATCGACCGCTACCGGCGCGAGCTCGGCGTGGAGTACATCGACAGCCTCCTGCTGCACTGCGCAACGGAACACACGTGGCCGGCAGATCTGCGGCCGATGATGGACGCGTTCGACGCCGCGAAGGCCAAAGGCAGTATCCGCCTGAAGGGCGTGTCGTGCCATGGCCTGCCCGCGCTCACGGCAGCCACCGGCGTCGACTGGTGCGACGTGCATCTGGCGCGCGTGAACGCGCAGGGTCACCACATGGACGGGGCGGCGGGCGAGTGGAAAGAGCCGGGCAACCGCGACGCGGCGATGAAGGAGATTGCGGCCATGCACGCGAAAGGCCGCGGCATCATCGGCATGAAGCTCGTGGGCAACGGCGACTTCACGAACGCGGACGATCGCGAGCGGGCGCTCAAGTTCGCGCTGACCTGCGGATGCGTCGATGCGGTCGTCATGGGCTTTGCGAGCGTCGCACAGCTCGATGAAGCGATCGGGCGGATGAATCGCCTCCTCGCCGAGGCGTGAACGTGAAGAGCGCGTGGACGCGCCGCGAGATCCTCGGGCTCTGCGCCGTTGTGAATTCCTATGCAGGCTGGACCTCACAAGTAGACCGGACCCTCCGCCTTCGCTCCGAAGCTTCGGCGGACCGCCGTAGGCCTTGGCGGAGGCTGGTCAGGTCCGACATCACGCAGACAACCGCTGGACAGACAGAAGCCCCGGCGAGCGTCAGCTTCACGTCGCTCAGACGTGACGTAGGACTCTTCACGGGCCGCGGCGGGACAATCGGCTGGCTCATCACGCCGGACGCGGTGGTGGTGGTCGACAGTCAATATCCCGATACGGCCAGGCAGTGTCTGGACGGCGTGAAGGCGCGATCGTCGCGCCCCATCGACTTTCTCGCCAACACCCACCATCACGGCGATCACACGGCGGGCAATGTGATTTTCAGGCCGGCGGTCCGCAGCATCGTTTCGCACCAGAACGTGCCGGCGCTCCAGAAGCGCAGCGCCGACGAGAAGCCGACGACCGCCCACCAGGCGTATGCCGACAAGACGTACGACAAGGTCTGGCAGCAGGCACTGGGCAGAGAGATCCTGCGTCTTCAGTACTTCGGTCCGGCGCACACGAGCGGCGACAGCGTGGTGACGTTCGTGAACGCCAATGTGGCGCACATGGGAGACCTGGTGTTTCGAGAGCGCCACCCCTTCGTCGATCGCTCGGCGGGGGCATCCATCAAGAATTGGATCGTGCTCCTCGACGAGGTCCTCCGCGCCCACGACAACGACACCATCTACATCTTCGGTCACGCGAAGGAAGGGCTCGGCGTGAGCGGCACGGCGACCGAGCTGAGGGCGATGCGCAGCTATCTCACTGCCGTATTGGAGGTTGCGCAGAAGGGGATCGCCGGCGGCAAGTCGCGCGACGAGATTCTGGCGATCGAGGTCATCCCGAAATTCGAGCAGTACGAAGGGCCTCGGCCTCGCGCGATCGCACATGTGCTGGGCGCGGCGTATGACGAGCTCACGGCGAGATGACGGAGGACGCCGGAGGGCGAGAGCGGGAACCTGAGAAGTGCGGTTGGCCGACGAGCGGAGAACTTAACAGCCCGGACGGGAAGTGCGGGTGAGTGGCTGAGACCGCGTGGCTAGAACGAATTCGTTTCAGCGCGGCGCAAGTCCCGGGCTTCCCGTCCAGGCCGATCGTGACCCGGTGGATCAATACTCACGAATAACCCTCCTTCGGAGGCGTCTACGCGCACTATCGATCCACGCGACCTCCTTGTCAAGCGAAGTGATCACACAGGTCATATTTTTCTCGACATCGCTCGTGAAGACCCTAGCCTGTCAAAAGGTCGACGCGCGCAATCGAACAACCGTCGCGGTCGTGAGCGCCTGCCCCGCGTGCCGCGAGGCGTGCTCGGCCGCGTGGAAAAGCAACCCGATGACGGTTGATGGCAGCTGCTGCCGGCCGACCGCACGCGGTTCGAGCAGCGTTTCTTCGGGCGTGCGCCGGAGTTGGTCGAGCGCGCGCGCAATGGCCGCACCGACCTCGGCGCCGAGCGCAGCACCGTCCTGCGGAGGAATGCCAGGCTCACTTTCTCGGGCCAGCGCCTGACGCTGCTCGTCGCTCAACGCTTCGCCGCGAGCGTACGTCAACAGCCGATCGAGGGCCCCGGCAAGGTGGCGTACGTGATAGCCGACCGAGGCGGCGCCGCCCGGCCGCTGCCAGAGTCTCTCGAGCGACAGCCCGGCGAGTGCCCGATTGGCGTCTTCCGCCGCATGCTGCAATGCGTGGGCCGCGGGATTCAAGAGCGGCGGCACTCCGGCGACGGGGCCGCGCAGCCAGGCTTCTATTGACGGGCTCGACATGTTGTCTCCATCCGATCTCCGATAATCCGGGCCGGGCTCCTCGGCCGCCCGAGAGATCCCACTCCCATGACCACACGAATCAATCGTCGCTCATTTCTCGCCACCAGCAAGGGAGATTGCGGATTGCGGATTGCAGATTGCGGATTGGGATTGACAGAAGCGCCGCAATCCCCGCATCTCCAAACCCGCAATCCGCAGTCCCCAGTCCCCAGTCCCCAGTCCTCAATCCGCAATCCGCAATCCGCAACCCGCAATTGATAAGATCTCTCCATGTCCTTCAACGGCCGCCGCAACGTCCCTCGTCCCGTCAATGAGCCCGTGAAGTCGTACGCGCCGGGGTCGCCCGAGCGCGCCGAGATCAAGGCGCGCCTGGGCGTCATGGCCGATGATCGCATCGACGTGCCCCTCCTGATCGGAGGCCGCGACATTCGGACGGGCCAGACGGCGCAATCGGTCATGCCCCACGCGCACCGCCACGTGCTCGCCGACTATCACCAGGCAGGTCCGCAGGAGGTCCAGCAGGCCGTCGACGCGGCAGTCACCGCTCGTCACGACTGGGCCGCGTGGCCGTGGGAGGACCGCGCGGCGGTCTTTCTGAAAGCCGCCGAACTCCTGACGACCACCTGGCGCGCGACGGTCAACGCGGCGACGATGCTGGGACAGTCGAAGACGGTCTTCCAGGCCGAGATCGACGCGGCGTGCGAGCTCATCGACTTCTGGCGCTTCAACGCCGGCTACGCGCAGGAGCTTTACAGCGAGCAGCCCATTTCCGATCACACGATGTGGAATCAGCTCGAGTATCGAGGGCTCGAGGGCTTCGTCTACGCGATCACCCCCTTCAACTTCACGTCGATCGGCGGGAACCTGCCGACGGCGCCCGCGCTCATGGGCTGCACCGTCGTCTGGAAGCCCGCTTCGTCTGCGGTGCTGAGCGCGTACTACATCTATCGACTGCTCGAGGAAGCAGGACTCCCGCCCGGCGTCATCAACTTCGTGCCGGGGGATGCCGTGATGATCTCGAACGCGCTCCTGTCGCATCGAGACCTCGCCGGGGTCCACTTCACGGGGAGTACGGGCGTGTTCAACTCGATGTGGCAGACAATTGGCGGATCGCTCTCCGGCTATCGCTCGTACCCGAGAATCGTCGGCGAAACCGGCGGCAAGGATTTCATCGTGGCGCACCCGAGTGCCGACACGCAGGCGCTCGCCGTCGCGATCGTGCGCGGCGGGTACGAGTATCAAGGACAGAAGTGCTCGGCGGCGAGCCGGGTCTACGTGCCGCGTTCGATCTGGCCGGATGTCCGCGATCGCGTCGTTGGGATGATCGGCGGCATCGCGATGGGCGACCCGCGAGACTTCCGCAATTTCATGGGCGCCGTCATCGATCGCAAGGCGTACGACAAGATCAGCGACTACATCGTGGACGCGCGGACACATGCGAAGATCCTGGCCGGTGGCACGGTCGATGACCGCGACGGTTACTTCGTAGCGCCCACGCTCGTCGAGACCGACGATCCGTCGTATCGCCTCTTGCGCGAGGAGATCTTCGGGCCCGTTGTGACCGCGTATGTGTACGATGACAGCCGCTGGCTGGAAACGCTGTCGCTCGTGGACGCAACCTCACCGTACGCGCTCACCGGCGCCGTGTTCGCCCGCGACCGTGCCGCGATTCGAGAGGCCGGCGCCGCCCTCCGTTATGCAGCGGGCAACTTCTATGTCAACGACAAGCCCACCGGTGCCGTCGTCGGGCAGCAGCCGTTCGGCGGCGCGCGGGCGTCTGGTACGAACGACAAGGCGGGATCGAAGCTGAATCTCGTGCGGTGGGTCAACGCGCGCAGCGTGAAGGAAACCTTCAGTCCCGCACGAAGCTTCCGCTACCCCTTCATGGCCGAGGAATAGATTCGCCGAGAAGGGCCGACACGAGGCGCTCGTCCCTGCGATTTGCCGCCTTCCCCAACGAACACACCCAAGAACTCGTCTCTTGCTGTTGAACACGTGATGGACGGCAACGGATCGTCCGCATGATCTGCCCGCGTCTGGCGCGTGTCTCGATTGCGAGGCCCGTATGGCCGACTCGGGTGCCGTGTGTCTGGTTGTCGGGGTGACGGCGATGCTGGCGGCAAGTGCGGCAGCGCGGCTCGAGGCGCAACACGCCCATCCGGCGGTGGGAATCGCTCGGAACGTGCGCGTCGGCGCTTTTCTCGAGCCGTGTCTCGGCACGATGTTGGAGCGATCGCCGACGTTCCGTCGGACTTACGCCGCGATTGCACACCGACGCGACGTCAGACTGAGCCTCGCGTTCGATCTACGATCGGGCGTCAGGGCGACGCGCGCGGAAACGAAAATCACGCGGTTCGGCTCCGGGGACCTCGTAGCCACAATCCACCTTCACACGGCGCGCGACGTGGTGGAACTCATTGCTCACGAGATGGAGCACGTCCGTGAACAGATCGAGGGAGTGAACCTGCGCTTGCTGGCCACGATGGGCTCGCGTGGGACGATTCGGGTCGGACAGAACAGGTTCGAAACCGAGCGCGCGATCGGCGTCGGCCTCGCCGTCGCGCGCGAAGTTGGCGAGTCGGCAAAACAGCTCTGCGGTCCGGACATCCGCAACGCGGCGCTCATGCGGCAGCCCTTCTAACCTGACGAACCCGACAACCTGACAAACCGAGCCATCTCGAACCTAGCAAACCCGACTAACTTGCCGGAACCCGATCAACCCGGCCAACCCGGCCAACCCGGCCAACCGCAGTTAGTCAGGTTGGTCTGGGTGGTCAGGTTAGCCGGGTTGCGAGGTTAGTCAGGTTTGACAGGTTGACTCAGGTTAGAACTGCAGCCGGACTCCAAGCTGAATCTGACGCGGATTGCCCGGGAGATTGTTCAAGAGCAGCTGCCTAACTCGCGTCGACGACGGATTCTGGTCGGTGAGCGAGAGGAAGTTGGGGTTCGACGGCGCCCCGAATCCGCAGTCGGCTGGAATTGGCGCCGAGCAGTAGTTGGTCACTGGTGTACCCGACAGCTCGATGTTGTCCCAGTTGAAGAGATTGAACGCCTCGAACGTGAACAGCACGCGCTTCTCGCCGTTGAAGTTCAATCCCCACTGCGCCCGCAGGTTCACTTCCTTGATCGCTTCGTTTCTGAACGCGTTGCGCTCGAACGACACGCCCGGCGCGCTGTAGGGGCGATCAGTGTTGATGCGATCGCCGTTGCCGACGCCGGTGTCGGTGCCGAGGGTGGCATCAATCGGCCGGCCCGATAGCGCGCGAAAGCTCGTTGTCACATCCACGTGCCTTGGCAGATAAAAGAGGACGAACCCGTTGAACTGGTGACGCCGGTCCATGCGCGCCGGTCCCCATTCCGGAGCGAGGTCGAACGAGTTCGCGGCAGCCTGTCCGCCGGAATCCCGTTCGTTGTCATCGTCTGACATGGACTTGCTGAGGACGTAGTTCAGCGAGACCTGGCCCCACGACTTCCGGGCGCGCGCGGTGAACGCCAGGGCGTTGTACTCCGATTCGGCCGTCGATTCGCGCACCTGAATCGATCCGAGCTCGGCGACCGGCCGTGCCACGCCCGATGCGATGCCGAAGAAGGGTCGTTCCGCGACGTCGGTTGGACGGATCGTCGGCGCGGGCAGGTTGAGCTCACGATTGCGCTGCAAGTGGTCGGTCTTTACGTAGATGTATTCGGCGCCGCCGGTGATGCCGGGCAGGAACTCGCGCTCGAAGCCGACGCCGGCCTGGGTGGCACGCGGGTTCTTGTAGTCCTGGTCGATGACGATGGGCTGCGCACCAAAGAATGGGTTCAGCGGCAGACCCAGCGCCGCCGCGACCTGGGTCAGCTGCTCGGGCGAGATCACCGGAAGATCGCCGAGCTGGTACGTGTTGAGGTCGATGCCGATCAGGTTGAGCTGATCGTAGACCGTGTTGTTGGGATCTGTTGACGGCACGGGCAACGGGAGCTGCAGCGACAGGTCGCCGGCCGGCACCCGGAAGTTGTTCATTGGCGCGGCCCACAGAATCGACGGCGACCGTGCGTAGTAGATGCCCGAATAGCCGCGGACGACCGTTCGGCCGTCGTTGCCGACGTCCCACGCGAACCCGACTCGCGGACCCCACTGATTCCATTGATCCGGAATCTGCGTCGGATCGACCGTGCGTCCCAGCGGGAAGTTGACCCCCTGGACCGCGTTCAGCATGAACTCGTTGTTCGCCTCGGGCGTCGGGTTCGCCGCGCCTTCCCAGCGAATGCCGTAGTTGATGGTGAAGTTGGGCCGGATCTTCCACGCGTCCTGCGCGAAGAGCGCAATCTCGTCGGTCGGGAACTCGAGCCGCAGGTTGCCAAGCTGACGCTGATACGTGACGTCGGCCGAGTCGAACCTGTTTGCGATCGGACCGCCGACGCTCAGAATGTCGAGCTGCGTGGCCGTGTTGGTTCCTGAAAATAGGAACCGCCCGATCTGGTTGAAGCCGAACGTCTGGTCGATGAAGACGTGGTTGTATTCCAGTCCCGCCTTCACCGAATGGCTGCTCTGGATCCAGGTCACGTTGGCGGCCGCCTGCGCGCGCCAGTCGAACTGCTTGTTCGGGAGGAACGAGACGACGCCCCACCTGCCGATGACCGATTCGACCGTGGGCAGGAGGGGGTCGTTTGCCTCGCGCGGCCGCTCTTCATAGCCGTACTGACCCCGCGCTTCGAACAGGAGGTTCGTGCCGAGGGCGCTCGTGTACTGTCCGACCAGGATGTTCGTCCTGTCCTTCTCCGTGCCGTTGTTGGTGAACGCGCTGATCGTATTCGGATCCAGGGCGTTGCCGGTGGCGTTCGCGTTCAGGGCCTTGTTGTTGCTATAGCTGTAGCGCAGACTCACGCGGTTCGCACCGCGCAATTGGAAGTCGACTCGGCCGAGCAGCGTCTGCGCGTCATTGGTGGCGTCGAATGACCGCTCCTGGCTCTTGAAGAAGTCGAACGCCTCAAGACTCGTCTCGGCCGGGGTGAGGCCCGCGAGACGATCGAACAGCACCTGCCGCGTGTTCTCGAAGATCTGCTGCTCGTAGGCGCCGAAAAAGAACACCTTGTCCTTGCTGATCGGACCGCCGATCGAGCCGCCGAATTGCTGCTGGGTTGGCGCCGCGCTCTGGCCGAACGCGTTATCCTCGGCCCAATCGCGGTTGCGGTTGACGTAGAAGGCCGATCCGCGCAGCCGATTCGTGCCGGATTTCGTGATCGCATTCACAAGGCCCCCGGTCGATCGACCGAACTCGGCCGAATAGCCGGCGGCGACGACCTGGAACTCCTGAATGGACTCCTGCGGCACGGTGAACGCATTGTTCGAACGTTCGCCGCCGCGAATCCCACCAAAGAACGGCTGATTGAAATCGGCGCCATCGACGCTGACGTTCGCGTTGATGCCGCGCTGACCCGCAAAGGACAACTGCCCGCGTGACGGATCGACCTGCACGGTTGGCGTCGCAGTGATGAAGTCCTGGAAGCGCCGGCCGTTGATGGGAAGGTTCGCGATGGCGTCGGCATCAACCGTGGTCGTTCGCACCGTTGCGCTCGTTTCGACCAGCGGCGACTCCGACGTCACGTGCACGGTCTCGGCGACGCCGCCAATCTGCATCGTCGTGTTCGCGGTGAGCGTCGCGCCGACAGTCAGAATGATTCTGCGTTTGGCAGTAGTGAAGCCTGAGAGCTCAACCGCCAGATCGTACGTGCCTGGGGGCACGAGCGACAGTGTGAAGAACCCTTCGGCATTGCTCACGGCTGAACGCGTGTAGCCGGTGTCGTCATTGGTAATCGTCGCGGTGGCGCCGGGAAGGACGCCTCCCTGCGCATCGGTGACCACCCCGGTGACCTGAGCGGTCGTCGCTTGCGACTGCGCGTGTGCCGGAATCGCGCCGAGCACACACGCCAGCACTGCTGCAGTACAACGAAGCAGCGTTCTCACGTTCTCTCCTCCACAACATGCAACAACAAGGGCGCCCGCTCCATTCTGCCGAAGGTCGGCGAGTGAAGGCGGGAAGCAACCAAGGCAGTCTAGTCGTGCGATGTATCGATAGTGTTTCAGAACACCGGGGGATCGGTGTCGGGCAGTATACCCCCCGTTGGCGCTGCAGATCGCGGCCAGGATCGCCGACGGGCGCACGTTGTCGGACCACTCGTTCGAATCGCGGGACGGGCGCTCACAAAGCCCGGCCGTTCGAGACGTCTCGCACGAAAGGCGGACAGACGGGACGCCTCGGAAAGCCCACACGAAAAATTCGTTGTAGGGATTTCCTGGAGTCACGCGGGACGCGCCTGATGGCCTGGTGAATGGGCTATGATGCGCCGTCATGTCGGAATCATCAGTGGGGGCAGAGGAGCGCCTTGCCGAATTGAAGCTTGCCCTGCCCGCTCCACGAGGGCCGGGCGGCGTCTACCAGCCCGTCGTGATCAGCGGCCGGACGGCGTACGTCTCGGGTCATGGGCCCCTTCGCGCCGACGGGTCGTACATCACGGGACGTGTTGGCGCAGACCTGGACGTGGCGGCCGGCCGCGAGGCGGCCAGGCAGACTGGACTCGCCATCCTCTCCTCGCTTCGCGTCGCGCTCGGCAGCCTCGACCGCGTCACACGCGTTGTCAAGCTTCTCGGCATGGTGCAGGCAACACCGGAGTTCGGCGAGCACCCGGCCGTCATCAACGGCTGCTCGGAGCTCTTCGCCGAACTGTGGGGGCTCGAGCGTGGCGTCGGCGCCCGAAGCGCCGTGGGCCTGGCCTCGCTGCCTCACGGCATCGCGGTCGAGATCGAAGGCATTTTCGAGATTGACTGATAGATAGCGCCACATGCCGGTCGATACTCCGTGGTGGACCCTCGAGAACGTCTCGGACATCCCCTCGCCGACGCTTCTCATCTACCCCGATCGCGCAGAAGAAAATCTCCGGCGCATGATCGCCATTGCCGGAGGCGTCGCACGCCTCCGGCCGCACATCAAGACGCACAAGCTCGCGCCATTCGTCGACAGCCACGTGGCGTTGGGCGTTACGCGGTTCAAGTGCGCCACGATCGCCGAGGCCGAGATGGCGGCCATGTCCGGCGCGACCGATCTCCTCCTGGCATACCAGCCCGTCGGTCCGAATATCACGAGGCTTTGCGCGCTGGCGGCTGCGTTCCCGCGCACGCAGTTCTCGGCGCTCGTGGACGATGAGCGGACATCGGTCGCAGTGTCGAACGCGGCTGCCCGAGAGGGCGTCGGCGTGGGCTTGTGGCTCGATCTCGACGTGGGGATGCACCGGACAGGCGTCCTGCCGGGTCCGGATGCCGATCGGCTCTATCGCCGGCTGATGACGCTGCCATCGGTCACCGCTCGCGGCCTCCACGCCTACGATGGTCACTTGCGAGACCGCGATCCCGAGACGAGGGCCGTGAACGTCAAGGAAGCGTTCGCCCCGGTCATGGCGTTACGCGACGCGCTTCTCGCCGACGGTGTGCCTGTGCCTTCCATCGTCGCCGGCGGCACTCCCACGTTTCCAATCCATGCGCAACGGGGCGATGTCGATCTCAGTCCGGGCACCTCGGTGCTGTGGGATGCCGGCTACGCGACGCAGCTGCCGGACCTCGAGTTTCTTTCCGCCGCTCTCGTGCTGACGCGCGTCATCAGCAAGCCTGCGGCGGACCGCGTCTGCGTCGACCTCGGCCACAAAGCCATCGCCTCGGAAGGCCCGCACCCGCGCGTGCTGTTGATCCAGCCGAGCTCCATGGCCGGACACCCGGCGCAGACCGTGCTCGGCGCGCGGATTCTCGACGCCGCGTTTGTGGGCCACAGCGAGGAGCATCTCGTGTTCGACTCGCCCGCGGCCGAGTCGCTCCGTGTGGGAGACGCGCTCTATGGCATCCCATGGCACGTGTGCCCGACAGTCGCACTTCACAGCGAGGCGGTCGTCGCGCGCGATCATCGCGCCGTGGATCGCTGGCGGATTACGGCGCGCGAGCGCCGATTGACGATCTGAGGCAGGGCGCCATGCTCGCGTCCGATGCCGTGCGCCTTCCGCTTCTGGCCGGTCTCGCCGTTCTTGCGCTGGTGCTGCTGATCGCGCGAACGCGGCTGCACGCCTTCATCGCTCTCGCGCTGGTTTCAATTGCCCTCGGCCTTGCCGCGGGCATGCCGCCCACCGCGGCCATCCGCGCCTTTCAAGAAGGCGTCGGCTCGACGCTGGGCTTCATTGCGGTCGTTATCGGGCTTGGGACCGTGTTCGGCAAGCTGCTCGCCGAATCCGGCGCGGCTCGGGTCGTCGCCACCGCGATGACAGGAGCTGTCGGTGCACGTGGCCTGCCGTGGACTGTCGCTGCTCTTGGCTTCATCGTCGGGCTTCCGGTCTTCTTCAGCGTCGGACTCGTGCTGCTCTTTCCGATTGTCGCCGGGCTGGCGGCCGCATCCGGTCGTCCCCTCTTGTCTCTGGCGCTGCCGCTGGTTGCCGGCTTGTCGGCGTCTCACGGTCTGGTGCCGCCGCATCCCGGGCCGCTCGCGGCCATCGACCGTCTGGGCGCCGACACCGGTCGCGCGATTCTCTACGCGATCCTGTGCGCCACGCCCGCCGTCATAATCGCGGGGCCGATCTTCGTCCGGCTCGTAATTCCGCGCCTGGCGCGAACCAAAGCGTCGATGGTCCTCATCGACAGTGCTGATGCGCCTGTCCCACCCGGACTGGCGACCAGCGTGCTCACGATCCTGCTTCCCGTGTTTTTGATGCTGTCGGCGACGCTCGCCGACGTTGCGTTGGCCGCCGAAGACCCGGTGAGACGATGGATCGATTTTGCGGGGAGTCCGGCCGTCGCGATGCTGGCGGCTACGGTGGTGGCGCTGCGTGTGTTCGGCACCGCATGCGGCTTCGACATGAAGGCGGTGCTCCGTTTCTCCGAAGAATCGCTCGGGCCCATCGCAAGTGTCTTGCTCGTCGTCGGCGCCGGAGGCGGGTTCGGGCGCGTCCTGGATCAGGCCGGCGTCGGACAGTCAATTGCGGCGGCCTCGGCAAGCCTCCCCGTGACAACGCTCGTGGCCGGGTGGCTCATCGCCGCGCTCCTGCGGGTCGCGGTCGGGTCGGCGACGGTCGCCGTCACCACGGCGGCCAGCCTCGTGGCACCGATGGCAGCGGCCGATCCGTCGACCAGCCGGGAGCTGCTCGTCGTGGCGCTCGGCGCCGGATCGCTCGTCGCGTCGCACGTTAACGACGGAGGATTCTGGCTGGTAAAGGAGTACCTGGGCCTTGATGTCGGTGACACGCTGCGATCGTGGACGGTGATGGAGACCATCATTTCTGTCATAGCGCTGGCGGCGGTGCTCATGTTGGCCGCGGCTGGACTTTAGAAGTGCCAAGTGCTAAGTGCAAAGTGCCAAGTGGAGTGGGCGTGGGGGGCAGTGGGCAGTGGGCAGTGGGCAGTGGGCAGTGGGCAGTGGGCAGTGGCCAGTGGGAAGTAAGAAGTGGCAAGTAAGAAGTGGGAAGTAAGATAACCGGATGCACCCGCGCGCTTGGAGTAGCTCCCACTGCGCATTATTCACTTCACACTTCACTTGGCACTTCGCACTCTGCACTTAGCATTGTTTATGTTCATCTTCGACGCTCACCTCGACCTCGCCATGAACGCGCTCGAGTGGAACCGCGATCTGTCGCGGCCGATCGAGGAGATTCGCGCGCGCGAAGCGCAGATGCAGGATCGGCCCGACCGGCGACAGGGAACGGTCAGCTTCCCCGAGATGCGGCGAGGTGGCATCGGTCTGACGGTCGCCACCCAGATCGCACGGCACGTGAGGCGCTCGAATCCTCTCCCCGGCTGGCACTCGCCCGAACAGGCATGGGCGATGACGCAGGGGCAGCTGTCGTGGTACCGCGAGATGGAGCGTCGCGGCGAGCTCACGCCCATCACCTCGCGCGAGACGCTCGACGCGCACCTGGCGCGCTGGGGCGACGGGTCGGGCGCCGAGTCGAACGGGCTGCCGATCGGCTACATCCTCAGCCTCGAAGGCGCGGATTCGCTGGCCACGGTTGCGCACCTCGAGCGCGCGTATCAATCAGGCCTCCGTGCGGTCGGACCGGCGCACTACGGACCCGGCACCTACGCACAGGGCACGGACGCCACCGGCGGCATCGGGGTGCAGGGACGCGAACTGCTCGCGGAAATGCGCCATCTCGGCATCATCCTCGACGCGACGCACCTCTGCGACGACAGCTTCTGGGAAGCGCTCGACGTGTTCGACGGTCCGGTCTGGGCGAGCCACTCCAACAGCCGCGCGCTCGTTCCGCACAATCGTCAGTTCAGTGATGATCAGATTCGCGCATTGGTCGCGCGCGGCGCGGTCATCGGCGTGGCGCTCGATGCGTGGATGCTGGTGCCCGGCTGGCGGAGGGGTCATTCGACGCCGGCGAGCGCCGGGGCGACACTGTCGACGGTGGTCGATCACATCGATCGCATCTGTCAGGTCGCCGGCAGCGCACGTCACGTCGGAATTGGCAGCGATCTGGATGGCGCCTTCGGGCGCGAGCAGACGGCCGCCGATCTCGCCACCATCGCCGACTTGTCGCGAATACCGGATCTGCTGGCCGCCCGCGGCTACACGCCCGACGACGTGGGCAACGTCGCGTCGGGCAACTTCGTGGCATTCCTTCGTCGCGTCTGGCAGTAGAGGCGTACGCCCCGTCGAGGCACCGCTCACGCGGCGGGGCTTCAGTCCGGCAACTGGGCGGCACACGCGGGGCTAAAGCCCCGCCGCCACTTCGGACTCGGTCCGCACCCGCCGCACCAGCCTTCGCTCGATTGCCAGCGAAGGCTGCCTCGCCGTAGCGCTGTTCCCTCGCTCGAGGCGCGAAGGCGGGCGAGCTTCGGCTAGGCCGGCCCGCCGCACCCGTCGCACCCGTCGCACCCGTCGCACCCGTCGCACCTGACGCACCCGCCGCACTAGTCGCACCTGACCCACCTGTCGCACCCGCCGCACCTGACGCACCCGTAGCACCTGACGCACCCGACGCACCAGCCTTCGCTCGATTGCCAGCGAAGGCTGCCTCGCCGTAGCGCTGTTCCCTCGCTCGAGGCGCGAAGGCGGGCGAGCTTCGGCTAGGCCGGCCCGCCGCACCCGTCGCACCCGTCGCACCTGACGCACCCGTCGCACCTGACGCACCCGTCGCACCCGTCGCACCTGACGCACCCGCCGCACCTGACGCACCAGTCGCTCCTGACGCACCAGTCGCTCCTGACGCACACTGTCGGGCTGTGGCTGTTTAGCTGTCCCCTAACCGCGCTATCAGCCCAGACAAATCGAGCACGAGCCTGACCGGGTCGGCCAGGTGCAGGAGGCGAAGCCTCCCCGATTTCGCCTCGAGCTCAGTGGCGAGGCGCTCAATCGCCCGCACGCCGTCGCTGCTGATGTAGTCGACGCCCGCCAGGTCCAGCGCCACGCGGTCGCAGCCTTCGGCCACCAGCTGTGCGCCGGCCTGCTGCAGCGTGCCGGCGGCCCGGTGCCCAAGACGACCCTGGAGGACCAGGGTGGTCTCGTCTTCCCCCACGACCGGCGTGACGACCAGTCGCCACTCGTGCTGTGGAGCGTGACTTCCGGAGTCGGGCATCTTGTTCACCAGTTCGAGCCGTCCGGTCCGACCACCGTCGGCGGCCCGGCGGGGCACTATAGCACCGCATTTTGGCTGTGTTAGAGTGCCCTCGCACTCTCCCACCAACTTTTCAACGGCTCCGGTGTATTTCTCTCAGGACACAGACGACGCGGCGCTCGTCACCCGATCCCTCGGGGGCGACCAGGCCGCCTTCGGGGTCCTCGTCGAACGCTACCAACGTCCCCTTTACACCGTGGCTTACAGAATGCTTTCGAATCCGGACGACGCGCTCGACGCGACCCAGACGGCGTTCGTCCAGGCGTACGAGCGGCTGTCGACGTTCGATCCAGAGCTTCGTTTTTTCAGCTGGATTTACCGGATCGTGATCAACGAGTGCCTGAACCTGATTCGTAATCGACGTCCCGAGGAAGCGCTCACTCCGGCGCTCGCCGCGTCCGGCAGCCCGTTCGAAACGGCGGCGTCGCACGAGCAACGGGCCCAGGTGCAGGCGGCGCTCCTCCAGCTTTCACCCGACTATCGCGCGGTGGTCGTTTTGCGGCATTTCGGTGGCCTCTCGTACGACGAAATGGCGTCGGCGCTCGGCGTTCCGGCCAAGACGGTGAAGTCGCGCCTTCACACGGCGCGGCAGCGGCTCGGTGAGCTGCTTCTCGGATGGAGGACGGTATGACGCTCCTTCCCGATCAGGAAGGCCTGTTGCAGGGACGGCTCGATAGCACGCTCACGAATGCCGAGCAGCAGCGAGTCGATCGCCTGCTCGGGACGGATGTCGAAGCGCGTGCCCGGGCGGCCGCGCTCGATCAACTCGGACAGCTCCTGGATTCGCTCGGTTCGGTCGATCCACCCGCAGACCTCGCCCGGCAGGTCCTCACGGCAATCGGGACACAGTCCGGCAGCGCCGCCGGGAACGAACAGCCGGCGCAATTCGCGACACTTCGCTCGACCACTTCTCGCGGCGGGGCTTCCGCTCCGCGCATGGATGGAGGAACGATAATGGGCAAGAAGGTAATGTGGGGGCTCGCGGCCGCCGCCGTGATCGCGCTCGCGGTGTTGAAGTTCACGGGCGTCCTGCCGCCGCAGTACGGGACCGAAGGCACAATCGGCGCAGCGAAGCGCTATCAGGCGCCGCAGATTGCCGATAAAGACGTCGCCCTCGGCGATACGAGCGCCCAGGCCTTCATTCAGAGCGACGCGTTCGATCGCATGATGCGTGACGACGACGTGCGCCAGATGCTGTCGAACGAGGCTATGCGCAATGCGCTGGCGAGCGCAGAGCTCCGGGCCGTCCTCGCGAGTCCGGCGCTGGCGCAGGCGCTGGCGAGCCCCGATTTCGCCAAAGCGCTTGCGGCGCCGGGCGTTGCGGCAGCCCTTGCCAGCCAAGGCTTCCGTCACGCGCTGGCCAGCCCCGATTTCGCCAAGGCGCTGGCGGCGCCGGGCCTCGCGGCAGCCCTTGCCAGCCAAGGCTTCCGTCACGCGCTGGCCAGCCCTGAATTCGCCAAGGCGCTGGCGGCACCGGGCCTTGCGGCGGCACTGGCCAGTCCCGGGGTCGCAGCGGCCCTCAATAGCCAGGCCTTTGCAACCGCGCTGCGCAGCCAGTCGGCCGCGGCCGCCCTCGCCAGCCCCGGGTTCCGGCAGCTGAATGCCAGCGGCCTCGCACAGGCGCTCGGCAGCGCGGCATTCGCGTCGGCCTTTGCCAAAGCGGACTTCCGTGCACTCCTCGCGAGCCCCGGCTTTGCGTCGGCCCTGGCCAGCCCAGACTTTCTCGCGGCGTTGAACAGTCCCGGATTCGCCTCGGCATTGGCGAGCCCGTCGCTGGCAGCGGCGCTGGCGAGTCCCGGGTTTGCGGCGGCGCTTGCAAGCCCAGGCTTCGTGCGGGCGCTCGCCAGTCCGGAATTTGCGAACGCGCTCGCGAACCCAGGGTTCGCTTCCGCGCTGGCGAACTCCGGCTTCGCAAAAGCGCTGGCGAGCCCGTCGCTCGCATCGGCGCTGGCAAGCCCCGGATTTGCGGCGGCACTGGCAAGCCCCGGCTTCGCCTCGGCGCTGAGCAGCGCGAAGTTCGGCGACGCGGGCTCGGACGGATCAAAGGGCCGCTAACCGTTCCAGACGCCTGACGACCGTGCGGCGCCGCCATGGCGCCATCTGCTCCCCGTAATTGCCGGTCGGCAGGTTGGCCCGGCCCGGACGTCCTCCAGAGTGCGGAGGGCGTCCGGGCCACGCCATGCTAGGATCGCGCCACCTCGGCCCTTGATGCTCGCGTCTTTCCGCTTCGCTTCCGCGCTCCTCCTTTCCGCTGTCTTCGTCGTCGCCTCAGCCCGGCCGGTCGCCGCGCAATTGACCGAGCAGGAAACGCCCGGGCTCCGCATCCTGTACATCGAAGGCAGCGAAACGTTTCTCGTGCCGCACACGACGCGCACGGCGATCAATTCCCTGACGTTTCAGAAGAAGCTCTTCGGATTCAATCCGGACGACGACGTGACGATCCTGCTCGTCGACCTGGCCGACAAGGGCAATGCCGGGGCCTCGACCGTGCCAAACGATCTCGTGACGGTCCAGATCGCGCCGATCGCGTTCATCTTCGAGACCATCGCCACCAACGAGCGCATGAACACGCTGATGAATCACGAACTCGTCCACATTGCCACGATGGACCAGTCCGCGGGGCGCGATCGGTTCTTCCGGCGGCTGTTCCGTGGCAAGGTCGTGCCCGTCGCCGAACAACCGGAATCGATTTTCTATTTCTATCTGACGACGCCGCGCGTGGCCGCGCCACGATGGTTCCACGAAGGCATCGCGGTTTTCGTCGACACGTGGATGGCTGGCGGGCTCGGCCGCGCACAGAGCGGCTACGACGAGATGGTCTTTCGCTCGATGGTGAAAGACGATGCGCCGTTCTACGATCCGCTGGGACTCGTGTCGGAAGGCACGAAGATCGACTTTCAGCTCGAGACCAACTCGTACCTGTATGGCACGAGGTTCATGACGTGGCTCGCCCGGCGGTATTCGCCCGAGCAGGTCATCGCCTGGACCTCGCGTCGCAACGGCAGCCGGGCATACTACGCAACGGCGTTCCAGCAGGTCTTCGGTGTGAGCATCGCGCGCGCCTGGGCCGACTGGGTAAAAGACGAACGGGCGTTTCAAGAGACCAACCTCGCGGCAATCCGTCAGCATCCGGTCACCCCGTGTCACGACGTCACGGCCCGCGCGCTGGGCTCGGTCTCGCGCGCGTACTACGATGCACGTGACGGCAGGATTTTCGCCGCCCTCAACTATCCCGGCGTCGTGAGCCATGTCGGCGCGATCGACGCAAAAAGCGGCGCCATCGAGCGGCTCGTCGCGATCAAGGGCCCGGCGATGCACACGGTCGCCTCGCTGGCCTGGAATCCAGACGACCGCGAGTTGTACTACACGACCGACAACAACACGTGGCGCGATCTGATGCGTCTCGATCCCGCGACTGGCAAAACGCGGCTTCTCCAAAGGGACGCGCGTATCGGCGATATCGTCTACAGCCGGCGCGACAAGGCGCTCTGGGGCATTCGCCACCTCAACGGCGTCTGCACGCTGGTGCGTGTGCCGGCGCCGTACACCCGCTGGGAGCAGGTCTACTCGTGGCCGTTCGGCACGGTTGTGTATGACATCGACCTCTCGCCGGATGGCTCGAAAATCGCCGCTTCGTTCGGAGAGATTTCCGGCAAGCAGGATGTCCGCATCCTGAGCGTCGAGGCGCTGGGACACGGCGACGCCACGCCCGTCGCACGCTTCGACTTCGGCCCGTCGGTTCCCAACAACTTCACCTTCTCGCCCGACGGCCGGTATCTCTATGGCAGCTCGTACTACACGGGCGTGTCCAACATCTTTCGCTACGAGATCATGACGGGGAAGGTCGACGCCGTCACCAACACGGAGACGGGTCTGGTCCGCCCAGTGCCGCTCGGCGACGATCGTCTGCTGGTCTTCCGCTTCACCGGCCTCGGGTTCGTCCCGACGATGATCGAAGCGAAACCCATCGAGGATGTCAGCGCCATCACGTTCCTGGGCGAACGCCTGGCCGAGGAGCACCCGGTCGTGCGTACGTGGAACGTTGGCTCGCCACTGGCCGTACCGTATGATTCCCTGAAGAAGGAGCTGAAGCCGTACAGCCTGCTGGGCAACTTGCGGCCGGAATCGGTCTACCCGATTCTCCAGGGGTACAAGGACACGGCGGCAGTCGGTGTTCGACTGAATTTCTCGGACCCGGTTCGCCTGAACCGCGCCAGTCTCGCCGCCTCGTTCACGCCCGAGAGCGGCCTCCCGTCCAATGAACGCGTGCACCTCAAAGCCGAGTACCAGCGGTACGACTGGCGGGGCTACGCCGAGTTGAACAACGCCGACTTCTACGATCTCTTCGGCCCGACGAAGATCGGTCGAAAAGGCTATGTCTTTGGCCTCGGTCACACGAAGACGCTCATCTACGACGAGCCCCGGCGGCTGGAGCTCGCCCTCGATGCCAGCGTGTCTGGGAATCTCGACAGGCTGCCCGAGTATCAGAACGTCCCCATCGACGTCGATCGGCTCACCACCATCGACGCCGCCCTGGTCTTCGGCGATGTCCGCAATTCACTCGGCAGCGTGGACGATGAGACCGGCACCAAGTGGAACGTCAACGTGCAAGGATATATTGTCGACGGCGGGTTCGTGCCGCGGTTTCGCGCGGACTTCCATCGAGGCTTCGCGCTGCCGATCGGGCACTCGTCCGTGTGGTTCCGGGAGTCGGCCGGCTTCTCGCCGCGGGATCGGGCGGAGCCGTTCGCCAACTTCTTCTTCGGCGGCTTCGGCAACAACTACGTGGACCATGCTGACGAGAAGCGGTACCGCGAATACTATGCCTTTCCCGGCGCGGAGCTGAACGAGATCGGCGGACGCAACTTCCTGAAGTCGACGGTGGAGCTCAACCTGCCGCCGTGGCGCTTCGAGCGGGCGGGCACCCCGGGCTTCTATGCAACGTGGATGCGGCCCGCGCTCTTCGTTACGGGTCTGGCCACGAACCTGGACAATGGCGTAGTGCGGCGTGCGGTGGTAGATGTCGGCGCTCAACTCGACTTTCGCTTCTCGATGCTCTCGGTCCTGGATATGACGATGTCGGTTGGTGGCGCGATGGCCTTCGAAGACGGCTATACTCCCCGCCGCGAGGCCATGATCTCGCTGAAGGTACTGCGTTAGCCGCTCGTTTTTCAATGCTTGTCGCAATCGCCGTCCTGCCCGCGTTTCTCTTCCTTGGCGCGCTCCTGCTCATGGACAGCTTCAAGCTGGTGCGGCCCGCGTCGGTAGGTCTCGCGCTCGCGTACGGAATGGCGAGCGCGCTCGTGTGCGCCGCCATCCACGAGCGTCTGCTCGGATCCGCGGCGATCGACCTTCAGGTGCTGACGCGATACATTGCGCCGCTGACCGAGGAAGCGGCGAAGGCCCTCTTCGTGGCGTACTTGATCTCGCGCCGGCGCGTTGGCTTCGTGGTCGATGCGGCCGTCCAGGCGTTTGCCGTCGGCACCGGCTTCGCGGTCGTCGAAAACCTCGCGTACATCCGCGATCTCGGGCAGGCCCCGCTGGTGCTCTGGGTGGTGCGTGGGTTGGGTACGGCGGTCCTGCACGGCGCCACGACGGCCGTGGTCGCGATGCTCGCCAAGACCATCGCCGACCGTCGTCCCGATCGCGGCGCACTTGCCGTGCTGCCCGGTTGGGCGCTTGCCGCCGTCGTGCACTCGGCCTATAACCATCTCCTGGTGTCGCCGCTGGTCGCCACGGCCCTCCTGCTCATCGTCCTTCCACTGCTGGTGCTGGCGGTGTTCGAGCGCAGTGACCGAGCAACGCGCGAGTGGGTTGGCGCCGGGCTGGATCTCGATCTCGAGCTGCTGCACCTGGTAGTGTCGGAGCATTTTCAACTCACGCGATTCGGAAGCTATCTGCGAGAGTTGAGGACGCACTTCGACGGCGCGATCGTCGCGGACATGTTCTGCCTGCTGCGCCTGGAGCTCGAGCTGGCGGTGCAGGCCAAGGCGCGACTGATTGCGCGGGAGGCCGGATTGGAAGTGCCGGTCAATGACGATCTGCACGACGCGTTGTCGGAACTCGAATATCTGCGCAAGTCGATCGGGCCAACCGGGCTGCTGGCGTTGAAGCCGCTACAGGTGACATCGCATCGCGACGATTGGCACCGATTCATGCTGTCGCAGGCAGACCTCCGGGCGCGCATCAAAGATCGGCTGCGCAGTCCGCGACGGGTGAGCTGACATGCGCACGATGATCCTGGCGGCCGCAATCGTCGCGACGTCCGTGATGGCGTTGCCCGGCCGCGCGGTGCTCGTGGTCCACGGCGGTCTGCATGAGCCTTTTGGCGTCGCCTTCGGCGCGGCCTCGGCCATCTATATCGTCGAGATGGGCGGCAATCGCGTCAGCGTGCTCGATCCGAACGGCCAGTTGCGCGTGCTGGCCGGGACCGGTCAGCCGGGACTCTCAGGGGATGGCGGTCCGGCGACGAAGGCCCAGCTGAACGGGCCGCATCACCTGGCCTTCGGTCCCGACGGGTATCTGTATGTAGCCGACTCGTCGAACTACTGTGTCCGGCGAATCGACGTGAAGACCGGCATCATCAGCCGCGTCGCGGGCACCGGCGTCAAGGGATTCGACGGCGATGGCGGGCAGGCCAGAGACGCGCAGTTCGGCGGCATCTATGCCATCGCGTTTCGGGGTGCTCGGCTCTTCGTGTGCGATCTCGGCAACCGCCGCGTGCGGGCCATCGATCTCGCTAGTGGCATCGTCACGACCGTGGCCGGGAACGGAGACAAAGGTGTTCCGCTGGACGGCCAACCTGCGGCGACGCAACCGCTGGTCGACCCCCGTGCCGTTGCCGTCGACGCGCGAGGGAATCTCTACATCCTCGAGCGGGAAGGGCACGCGCTTCGCGTGGTCGATCCCGACGGAAGGATCCGCACAGTCGCGGGTACTGGAAACCCCGGCTTTTCGGGAGACGGCGGCCCGGCCACGAGCGCCGAGTTCAGAGGACCGAAATACATTTCGATCGACGACAGCGATCAGAGCGTGTTGATCGCCGATACGGAGAATCACGTGATCCGGCGGTACTCGCCCGCTGACGGAAGAATCTCACGCGTCGCCGGAACCGGGACGGCTGGAGCCGGCGGTCTCGACGGACCGGCCGATCGCTGCGAGCTGAATCGGCCTCACGGCGCGGAAGTAGAGCCGCACTCGCGCGCGATCTACATTTCGGACAGCGAGAATCACCGGGTCGTCAAGATCGAACCGGGCGGCTGATTCAAGCACGCCACGGCAGAGCCATCCGGTTGAAGAAGTTGAAGACCAAAGGCTATCCGCGGATTACGTCGATGACGCGGATGGTTTCTTATCAGCCTACGCGCGCACGCTCGCAGCCGGGATGCGCGTCATCAGATCCTGCAGCTCGCCTGGATTCTCGCAGCCAATCGTGAAGCAATCGAGCACGTCCTGGGCCAGCGCATATTGAAGCGCCTCGTCGCGTTTGCCGCGAAGCTGCCCGGCCCCCAGGATCTTCATGCCGATAATTCCCTTCCCGCGCTGCTTCATCGTCTTCAGGACCGAGATGACGGTCGCCGGATCGGTGTCCATGGCGACGCCGGCCGGATTGAGCCGCGCCAGATCGACGTCGACCCAGTCGGTATGGGCTGCCACCTTGAGCGCACCGAGATCGTGACAGGACACGCCGTGCGCTCGAATGATGCCCTTCTGCTTGGCCTCCGACAGCACCTTCATTGCTCCAGCCTTCTCCTGCGGCCAATTGGCGTTCATCATGCAGTGCAGCAGGACGATGTCGAGGTGATCCGTGCCTGTTTCCTTGCGGAAGCGGTCGAGATCGGCCCACATCTCCTGTTCAGTGTTCGCGTGCGTCTTGGTGAGGATAACGACCTTGTCACGCTTGACCGTTTTCAGCGCGAGCTTGGCGTGGGGATGGCTCCCATACTGGTCCGCAAGATCCCAGAAGTGCAGGCCGTTGTCGACGCCCCGCACGAGCAGGTCAGCCAGGCCCTGATCACCCATCTGCCGAATCTGGTTCGAGCTGTGGTTGACGCCGTTGGTGCCGGTCCCCTGGGCGAGGCGAGAAACCTGAATCCCCGTCTCGCCTAGCATCACGAGGTCGTAAGGGTTCTTCGCCTTGTCGGCGGCATACAGATGGTAGGGGAATCGATCGAGGCTGACGAATGCGCCGGCTGCAGCCGCGCCATACCGCAGGAACTCGCGCCGCTTCATGGGAACCCCCTGACTGGTGCCTATCACAGCGTTTTACCATGATAGGAGCGGAAACGTACCTGATCCGTTCGTGAGACGGGGGTAGTCAGCGGCCGTCGAGGACCGTTCGCTGGTGGTCGACCCGGATCAAAGATCCACGTCAGTATCCGGCCGGCGAGCGCCTGGTCGGAGCGCGCGCGGCGTGGCTGGGACGCGACTACCGCAGCATCAGCCAGACGAATGCAGAGAGCCCAATCGCCGAAATCGCGCGGCGGACCCAGACTTGCGCCACACGCTGTGCCAGCCATGCGCCGCCGTACCCGCCGACCAGTCCTCCAGCGGCCATCGCGATGGCGACTGGCCAGTTCACGACGCCGCTCGCCGCAAAGATCAGCGCCGCGACGGCGTTGATGCAGAGGGCGCCCCAATTCTTCAAGCCATTCATGCGGTGAATATTCGTCAGGCCCATGGCGCCGAGCACGGCCAGCATCAGGATCCCGATGCCCGCACCGAAGTAGCCGCCGTACACACCGACGCCGAACTGATAGAAGAGATACACCAGTGGAGGAGGCGGAAGCGCGCTGCCGCGAGCGTTGAGGTCCACCGTTCCCGTGATCGCGGGGCGGAGACGCCGGACAACCGGCCCTTGCGCCATGAAGAGGACGGTGGCGCCAAGCACCAGAAACGGGACGATGCGCTCGAAGCGGTCGTCGGAAGTCTGGAGGAGGAGGAGCGCGCCCGTCGCGCCGCCAAGGAGGCTCGGGAGCGCGAATCGGCCAGCCCAGGCCTTAGCGCCGGCAACCTCAGCGCGGTACGCCCACAGGCTGCCAATCGCGCCGGGCCACAGCGCCACCGTGTTGGTCGCGTTCGCGACGAGCGGTGGCACTCCGAGCCAGAGGATCGCTGGAAAGGCGACGAGCGTGCCGCCTCCGGCAATCGAGTTGATGGCGCCCGCAATCGCCGCCGCCGCGAGCGCGATCAGGAGTCCGAAGAAAGAATCGGCGGGCACCTAGCGAGATCATCGCACGTGCGGAAGTGCTAAGTGCAAAGTGCGAAGTGCCAAGTGGAGTGGGTAATGGGAAGTGGGAAGTGGCAAGGTGACGGGTTAACCCACCACTGCCCACTGCCCACTTCACTTAGCACTTCGCACTAGACACTTAGCACTTCTTTCAGCCCCGTTCGACCGTCGCGAAGAAGCTCCTGTCGCCGCGCTGCACCAGGACCAGCGCCGGGCGACCGGATTGCGCGGTCACAGCGCGTCGCAGTTCAGCCGCCGAGCGAATGCCCTTGCCGTCGACCTGCCGGATCACGTCGCCCTCCTGGAGCCCCGCAGCGGCCGCTGCCCCATCGGGGTCCACGCTCGTGACGGCGAGTCCCTCAGTGGATCGGGGCACTTCGAGTCGCTCGGCGAGGCTCGGGGTGAGGGGTTCGACCGACATCCCGAGGCCTTCCTCACCGGGAGCCGCACTCTCGTTCGCCGCGGCCGCCGGCTTCTGCTCCGCCAGCGTCACGCTGATCGCTTCCTGTTTGTTGTTGCGAATGACTGTCAACTTTGCGGGTGTGCCCGGCGCCGTCGACGACACGTAGTTGCGGAGGTCATTGCCATTTTCGATGGCGGTGCCATTGAACTCCGTGATGACGTCACCTGTCCGGATGCCCGCCTTCGCGGCGGGACCGTCCGGCTCGACGCCGTTGACGAGCGCGCCCTTGACATCCGCGAGCTTCAGGCTCGCCGCGATGTCCGCGGTGACCGGCTGCACCACGACGCCGATGACCGCGCGGCGCACATGGCCGGTCGTCACCAGCTCGGTCATCACGTGCTTTGCCATATTGGCCGGAATGGCGAAGCCGATGCCGATGTTTCCTCCCGACTGCGACAGGATCTGGGACGTGATGCCGATCAGCTCACCGTTGGCCGTGACGAGCGCACCGCCCGAGTTGCCACGGTTGATTGGCGCATCCGTCTGCAGAAAATCCTGATAGCTGCCGTCGCCAACATCGGTCGTGCGGCCCTTGGCGCTCAGAATCCCCATGGTCACGGTCTGGCCCAGCCCGAGTGGATTGCCGACCGCCAGGACCACGTCGCCGACGCGCGGGCGGGTTGAATCGCCCAGGGACAACGCCGGCAGGCCTTCGGCCGTGACGTCGAGCACCGCGAGATCGCTCGGAGCGTCGACGCCCACGACCTTCGCCGAGTACTCGCGCCCGTTGTTCATGACGACCCGTACTCGCTCCGCGCCTTCGACGACATGCGCGTTGGTCAAGACGTGACCGTCCGAAGAAACGATGACGCCTGATCCGAGGCCGCGCTCGTGCGGCTGGCGCTCGGGCCGTGGAAGCCGCTCGCCGAAGAAGCGGCGGAACATCGGATTGTCCTGAAACTCCGTAGGCTCGGCCTCGGCCTTGCGGTCGACACGCACCATCACGACCGCGGGCGCCACTCGGGCGACAGTGTCGGCGTACGACGTCACGGCGCCGGCGCCACGAATCCCAACGCGGGAGGTGGCCTGCGCCTGGGCGTCAGCGGCGGCGGGAGTTTCGGCTCGAGCGCCGGCGGCCTGCCAGCCGGCCGCGCCAAGCGTGAGAACGAGAAGCACCGCGCCCGTGCAGGCGGTGGCGCGCCGGAACGGGCGCTGTTCGGAAAAGTCGAATGACATGGATAGCACCTCGGAAGAAATCTCTATCAATTCAGACGATCGAGACCCGGCTGGCGGTTTGGTCGGCCTCCAAAGAGTGGGACGAGCCGTACAATTGCGCGGATGATTCCGACGTTCGTACGGGCGGTCGCGCTCTCGGCCACTCTCCTCGCCCCTGATACGTACGTTCGGACGTTCACGGGGCGCGTTTTGTCGGTCCATGATGGCGACACGCTCACGGTGCAGACCGGCACCACTGTCGTTCGAATCAGGCTCGTTGGCATCGATTGCCCGGAGCAGGGCCAGGCCTGGGGCGCCGACGCCCGGCGGTTCACGTCGTCTCTCGTGCTCAACCGGAACGTGACGGTCGAAGGGTCGGGGACGGACAGGTTCGATCGGCTGCTGGCGCGCGTCCTGGTGGAGCGCACCGATCTGAATCTGGCGATTGTGAAAGCCGGCCTGGCGTGGCAATACGACGAGCGCCGCGGGGACCGGGCAATCGCGGCCGCGGAGGAGGACGCCCGGCGTGCGTCTCGTGGACTCTGGTCCGACCGCAATCCGCAGCCCCCGTGGCGGTGGCGCCGAGAGCACCAGCCAACGGGCGATCAGGTATCGCCCTCGGATCAATCGGCGCGCGCCCGATCATCCGAGGCGAAATCGGCGGCACGCCCCCGATGGCCGTTCGACGCGAACCCCGCGGGCCCCTTGCATGGCAACGTGAAGAGCCGTCTGTTCCACCGGCCAGGTTGTCCGAACTACAACTGCCGCAACTGCTCGGAGCAGTTCCTGACCGAGGCATCGGCAACGGAGGCGGGGTACGAGGAAGCGGGGGATTGTCGGAAGTAGCCGTCGGCCGGACCTTTTGATCTCCTGTGAGGTGTTGTTGGAGGCTGCGCGTTTCAGCACGGACCTCAGGTTTGCGTGCAGCCGACGCCTCGCGTGACATTGATCAATGCGTCTGCCCGGCCGTATCGACCCGCGGCCGCGTCGGCGCGTTTGCCAGCGTCCACGCTGTGGCGAGCACGGTGCGCGCGACCCGCTGAAGTTTCCCGAAGTCGATCCGGCTCACTTCATCGGACGGGCGATGGTAGTCGCCGTGCAGGCCCGTGAAGAAGAACGCTACGGGAATGCCCTTCTGCGCGTACTCGTAGTGATCGCTGCGCGTGTAGATCTTCTCGGGATCGTTCGGGTCGTCGTATTTGTAGTTCAGCCGCAGGTGCAGGTAGGCATTGTTCACGGCGACACATGTGTCTCCAAGCTCCCGGCTGAGCCGACGCGATCCGACGACATACACCTCATTCGGCCCGGTGAGCGCGGCGTCGCCCGGGCTCGAGTCGTCGAAACGTTTCGCGCGACCAATCATGTCGACGTTCAACTGCGCGATGATCCGGTCGACAGGCACCGGCGGAAACGCGGTGAAGTAGCGCGCGCCCCAGCTGCCGTACTCCTCGCCCGTGTGCCACACGAACAACAGCGATCGCTTCGGGTGCGGCCCGCGAGCCACCGCGCCGGCCATCGTCAGAAGCGCCACCACTCCGGACCCGTCATCGTCTGCGCCGTTGTTGATGTCGTCGGCGCCCTTGCGGCGCCCGTCGCCGGGCTCACGTCCGAGGTGGTCCAGGTGCGCGCCGAGTGCCACGTATTCGCGTTTCAGCACGGGATCGCTGCCCTCGACAATGCCGATGACATTCATCGTGTGCTCGATACGAACAATCGTGGGCACGCTGAACGACAACACCTTCGCAGGATTGAGCGCGAACGACGATCCCGCCTCACGGCTGGAGGCGCGCTCCGACATCCTCGCGCCGTCCTCCTTCTCGCCTTGGAAGATCGCCGCCGTGAGCCTGGCGCTGGCGATCACTTGTGGGAGCGGCGATGCGGCGGGCGGGGTCAGCCGATCGACGACGAGCTGTCCCTTCGTCGTCTCGAGTTTGCGTGCGGCGTCCCAGTGGCGTAGCTCGTACGAAGACGGGAGCCGCACGATGCCCCTGGCTCCCAGACGGCGCGCGTTGTCTTCAGGTTGAAAGTAATCGGCGCCCGCGACCATCCTGGCCAGGTCGACCGGGGTCAGCTCCGGGGGCGAGCCGGGCAAGACGACAAGCACTCGATCCCGAACGTCCAGTCCGGCAAACGGATCGAGCGTCTTCGAGGGGACGCGCCATCCGTGACCGACGTAGACGAGCGCACCCGATGCCGAGCCCGGCGCGGGCGCCAGGAAGTCCTCGCCGTGTGCGAACTCGGCATCGCCGAGCGACACCGACGCATGCGCGGCGTCGACAATGGTGCGACGTATGCCGACGTCCTGAAAGAACGTGCCGCCATCTCCACCCGGGGTCACAAGGCGCTGCTGAAGCGTCGACGCCACGTATTCCGCCGCCGCGCGGAATCCGGGCGAAAGCGCGTCACGGCCTTCGAGCGCATCGGACGCGATGTAGTTCAGGTGCTCGCGCAGTTCACGCGCGCCGACGTCGTCGACGGGGCCGAATCTCCCGGCGCGATCGGCGCCACTGGCGAACGTGGCGAGCCAGACGCACACCGAAACGGCGAGAGTGGACGCCCGCATGCGGCGCATGGCGCCATGATGGCACAGGCGAACCGCCTTGACCCTCTTTCCGGCAATGTGGAACACTTGCCGCGGGGCAGCGTTCAATAATCTCTCTGAAGACCGATCCCCGCAGTCGCGGTCCTCTCGGTGCGGACGTACCCATCAGGACGGCTGCCCCCTACGACTACATGTCTCGCGTCCTTCGCATCACTCTTGTCGTGCTGACCGGCCTTGGGCTGCTGGTGCTGGCCAGCTCGTATTTCGTCAGCCAGACGCTGAACGAGTGGTTCGAGCGGGATCTCGCCGGCCGGGCGGATCTGGCGCTGGCGGGTGCGCGTGACAAGCTCGTCGAGGATTGGTCGGGTACGTCGACCACGCGGATGACGGCGCTGCTGACCGCGCTGACGCACGACGAGCGGCTGGTCGCCGCGGCGGCCTGCTCGCGAACGGGATCCCTTCTGGCCGCCACCACCGAGTGGCCCGCCGAAGTGAGCTGCAACACCATTGCGCGTCACGTGCGGCCCGCTGCGGCCGCGCCCGCGAGCGACTGGACCACGTGGCGCTCCGGTGTGGAGATGGAAGGCGGGCCTGCGCACCTCAGCGCAATGCCTCTGATTGACCGTGGCACGCCGCTCGGGTTCGTCCTGCTGCTTCACGACTTCGGGTTCGCCGAACGGCGCGAGGCGCGCATCCAGCAGCTGCTGGTTGGCACCTTCGCGGTGCTCGCCGGCACGGCATCCCTTCTCACCATCATCATCCGTCGCGCGTCGTGGCACGGATGGACCATCGAGATTCAGCGGATGCTGCGCGGCGACGTGCACCGTCCCGAATTCCAGCCCCTGATGAAAGACGTCCGCGAGCTGATCGATCGGATCAGCGTCGAACGAGACATCGACGGCACAGGCGGCTTGTGGACGCCGCAGCGGCTGAAGGACTCGCTGCGGCGCTACTTGCTCGGCGAGAAAGTGGTGGTGCTCGCCAACCGCGAGCCGTACATCCACGAGCGGCAGCCGGACGGCAGCATTTCGGTGAAACATCCGGCCAGCGGTCTCGTGACGGCGCTGGAGCCGGTGATGCGGGCGTGCTCAGGGGTCTGGGTCGCACATGGAAGCGGCTCGGCGGACCGCGACTCGGTCGACTCGCAGGATCACATCGCGGTCCCGCCCGGCGAAGGCGCGTACGTGCTGCGGCGCGTGTGGCTCACGCCTGAGGAAGAGCAGGGCTACTACTACGGCCTCTCGAACGAGGGGCTGTGGCCGCTCTGCCACATCGCTGACACCAGGCCGGTCTTTCGCAATTCGGACTGGGAGACGTACCGCGACGTCAACGAACGGTTCGCCGATGCAGCCTGCCAGGAAATGGACGCGGACGATGCCATCGTGCTGGTGCAGGATTACCATTTCGCGCTGGCGCCGCGCCTCATTCGCGAGCGGAAGCCGAGAGCCACGATCATCACGTTCTGGCACATCCCGTGGCCGAACTTCGAGCGCCTGGGCATCTGCCCGTTCACCGAGCAGATCCTCCACGGCCTGCTGGGCAGCAGCATCCTGGGCTTTCACACACAGTTCCACTGCAACAACTTCTTCGATTCGGTCGATCGGTATCTCGAGGCGCGCATCGATCGTGAGTTCGACGCCGTCATCTACGGCGGCGTGCGCACGCTGATCCGTCCCTACCCGATCTCGATCGACTGGCCGAACCGATGGGCGCTCTCGACCCCGGCGGCGGACCAGTGCCGGCGCGAGATCTTCGCGGAGCTCGGGCTGCCCGCCGACGCGCTCCTCGGCGTGGGCGTCGATCGACTCGACTACACGAAGGGCATCGAGGAGCGGCTGGTCGCCGTGGAGCGCCTGCTGCAGCGATTTCCGCAGTATCGTGGCCGCCTCGTGTTCGTGCAGCTGGCGGCGCCCAGCCGATCGACGATTCCGGAATACCGGGCGCTGAACGATCGGCTGGAGCTGGTGGTCGACCGGGTGAACGCGGAATTCAGCAGTGGCGCCTACACGCCGATCATTCTGCGGCGCACGCACCACGAGCCTCCGCTCGTGTTCCGTTATCTGAAGGCGGCACATTTCGTCTACGTCAGCAGCCTCCACGACGGCATGAACCTGGTGGCCAAGGAGTTCGTCGCCGCACGCGATGACGAGCAAGGGGTGCTGGTGCTGAGCTCATTCACCGGCGCATCGCGCGAGCTGGCCGAGTCGCTCATCGTCAATCCCTACGATCTCGACGAAGCCAGTGACGCGCTCGCGGCCGCGCTCGCGATGCCCGAGGCCGAGCAGCGGGTGCGCATGCGCGCCATGCGAGCGTTCGTCGCGGAATTCAATGTCTACCGATGGGCGGGCCGCATGCTCCGTGACGCCGAGCGTCTGCGGCGTCGAGAGCGGCTGACCGGCCGCTTCGAAGGGCGGGCCGGGGACCTGCCCGGACTGGAAGCCTGACGGGACTCTGAATGCGGTATCTGTTCGGACCGGGATACGAAGATCGCTTCAAGACCTTTCTCGCCAGCCGGCCTCTGCTGGCCTTCGACTTCGATGGCACGCTCTCGCCCCTCGTCGAACAGCCGGCGCTCGCCCAGGCCGGCCCCGAGACGCGTCGCCTGCTGGCACGACTCGCCACCCTCTATCCTGTCGTTCTCATCTCGGGCCGCATGCGCGCTGATGTCGAGCAGCGCTTCGCGAACGTGCCGCTCGCGGGCGTGACCGGCAACCACGGACTGGAGCCATGGGGCGACGATCCGGAGATCGAGCGGCTGGTCGCGGGATGGCGTGATGTGCTTCAGCGCGAGCTCGCGCGGCTGCCGGGCATCATCATCGAAGACAAGCGACTGTCGCTGACAATCGACTATCGCCACGCGCCCGACCTGGAAGCGACGGCCAGGGTGATTCACGCCATCGCCCATCAACTGCCCCGCGCCCGCCTGCTCGGCGGACGCCACGCCGATTTCAATATTGCGCCAAACGGCGACGTACACAAAGGTACCGCCCTCAAACAATATCTGACGCGTTTCGAACGGGAGAGCGCCCTGTACATTGGCGACGACCGTACCGACGAGGACGTGTTCGCGCTGGATCTGGCGGGTCTCATCAGCGTGCGCGTCGGGCAGCGGCGCACCTCCCATGCGGCCTTTTTCATCCACGACCAATCGGAAGTCGATCGACTTCTGCAGACACTGCTCGATTTCGGTCCGCAGCCCGTGTCGCGACGTCAGGAATCACAGGGCAGGAGCTCAGGAGAAACATAAAGGCCTCCTGACCTCCCTATCTCCTGTGGACGTCCGTGTCGATCCGTGGCGAGTCGAAAATTCGTGGTGATCCGTGGCGGTTGTAGCTGACGCGCGCATCGGCCAATAATGGTCCGACCGAATGTCGAGCTCGACTGCTTCGAGCATCGGCCGATGGTGGCATCGCCTGTCGCCCCTCATCGGGCTGCTGCTCTTCGTGGCTGCTCTGGCCGTGCTCGGGCGCGAGCTGCGCCAGATGCCGCCGGCCAAGCTGGCCGCGGCGCTGAAGCAGTTCCCCGCGTCCGCTCTGGCGCTCGCCGCGTTCTACACGTTCCTCAACTACCTGATTCTGACCGGGTACGACCAGCTCGCGTTCATCTACATCCGCCGGCCGATCGCCAAATGGCAAATCGCCATGGCCTCGTTCGTGGGATACGCGATTGCGAACAACGTCGGGTTCGCGCTTCTCTCGGGAACGTCGGCGCGGTACCGCTTCTATTCACGCTGGGGTCTGAACGGACAAGAAATCTCGCGCGTGGTGCTGTTCTACTCGGGCACGTTCTGGCTGGGCCTGCTCGTGCTCGGCGGATGGGCGCTCGTCGGAGGACCGGCAGCGAACCTCGACGCGTTCGTGGCGCCGTCGCTGGCGCGCACGACCGGATGGATGCTGCTCGCAACGGCGTTCGCCTACCCGGTTGTGGCGCTCTTCCGCCGCAGTCCCATCTCGATCGCCGGCCTCGACATCACGCTCCCCTCGATCTGGCTGGTGCTGTCGCAATTCATCCTCTCGGCGCTCGACTGGAGCCTGGCCGCGGCCGTGTTGTACGTGCTCCTCCCGGAACCGCGGCCGGATTTCACGTTATTCGTCGGCGTGTTCCTGGCCGCGCAGCTCATCGCGCTCGTGAGCCATGTGCCCGGCGGCCTGGGGGTCTTCGAATCGCTGATGATCCTGATGCTGCAGCTGCCGGCGGTGGTCGTCCTGCCGGCGCTCGCGATGTTCCGGTTGATCTACTACCTCGCCCCGCTCGGCGTCGCGCTCGTCGTGCTCATCGTCGACGAGTTCTATCACCGGCGGCATGTGATGGTGCAGTGGGGGAACGCCTTCGGCACGCTGACCACCTCCGTGGCACCCAAGCTGCTGGCCGTGTTCACCCTGCTTGGCGGCGCCGTGCTGATGTTCTCGGGCGCGACACCGTCGGCGGCTGGAAGGGTCGCATGGCTGAACCATTTCGTGCCGCTGCCGGTTATCGAGGCCTCGCATTTCGTCGGGAGCCTGCTCGGCTTCGCGCTGCTTATCGTCAGCTGGGGACTCGCACGCCGCCTCGAGGCCGCTTATGTCCTGGCCATGATTGGCCTGGCTGCGGGCATCGTCGTCTCGCTTCTGAAGGGAGCCGACTACGAGGAAGCGACCGTGCTCGCGGCCCTCTTGATGGCGCTGGCGGCGAGCCGTGAGGAGTTCGATCGCAAGTCCGCGCTGCTCGAGATTCCGTTTTCGACCGGCTGGATTGTCTGGACCGTCGCCGTCGTGGCGGCCTCGATCGGCCTCGGCCTGTTCGCGTTTCGCCGGGTCGAGTATTCGCACGAGCTGTGGTGGAGGTTCGCCGCGGACGCCGACGCCCCGCGATTCCTTCGCGCCACGGTCGGCGTGCTGGCGGCGATGCTGTTCGTGGGTGTACGGCAGCTCCTGCGTCCACCCAGACCGACGGTCCGACTGCCGGAATCCGAGGAACTGGCCGATGCTGCGCGGGTGATCGCGAGCCAGCCTCGGACCTCGCCGAACCTCGTGTTCCTGCGCGACAAGGCGCTGCTCTGGAACGACGCCCGCACGGCGTTCATGATGTACGCCGTGCAGGGCCGCACGTGGGTGTCGCTCGGCGATCCGGTGGGCGCCGAGGAGTCGGCCGAGCCCCTGGTCAAGGCATTCCTCGAGCGCTGCGACGACTACCAGGGCGTGCCGGTTTTCTACGAGGCGTCGAAGCACTGGCTGCACGTCTACGCGGATTTCGGTCTCACGTTCGCAAAGCTGGGCGAGGAGGCGCGCGTGTTCCTGCCGCATTTCGCCCTCGAGGGCAGCGGCCACAAGAAGCTCAGGACCACGATGCACCGCATCGCGAAAGAGAGCGGAGTGATCCGCATTGTCGAGGCCCGGGACGTGCCGGGCATGCTTGGCGAGCTCGCCGCCGTCTCGAACGCGTGGCTGGCCGACAAGACCGCCGCCGAGAAGGGATTCTCGCTCGGATTTTTCGACGAGGCGTATCTCTCTCGATTTCCGATCGCCGTTGTGGAGTCCGGCGGACATATCCAGGCCTTCGCCACGCTCTGGCCAAGCGTTCAGAAAAGCGAGGTCTCGCTGGACCTCATGCGATTCAGGCCCTCCGCGCCGAAAGGCGTCATGGATGGTTTGCTCGCCTGGATTCTGAACTGGGCGAAGGCGGAAGGCTATCAGTGGTTCAATCTGGGCATGGCGCCGCTCTCGGGGCTCGAAGCGTCGGCCGTGTCTCCGCTATGGGTCAAGGTCGGACGATTCGTGTACGGCCACGGCGAAGCCTTCTACAACTTTCAGGGTGTCCGCGCCTACAAGCAGAAGTTCGATCCAGTATGGGAGCCGCGATACCTCGCGTATCCGGGAGGGCTCGCCTTGCCGCGGGTGCTCGCGGACGTCTCGGCGCTCATCGCCGGCGGCTACAGGAAGATCTTTTTGAAGGGATGACGGAAGGGGTCAGACGCTGTCAAGCGGAATTCAGCTTAACAGCGTCTGACCCCTGAGACACTATTCCAGATTGAAACAGACGAACTTGATGTTCGTCATTTCCTCGACGGCGTAGCGCACGCCTTCTCTTCCGATCCCGCTCATGCGATTGCCTCCGTACGGCATGTGATCGACTCGAAAGATCGACGTGTCGTTCACCATGATGCCGCCCATGTCGAGCGCCGCGACGGCGCGGAATGCCTTGTGCAGATCCTTGGTGTACACCCCCGCCTGAAGCCCGTATGGCGTGTCGGCGAGCTGGCGCAGCGCATCATCGAAGTCGCGATAGCGAATCACGCAGACGAGCGGTGCGAACGCCTCGAGGCACATCACTTTCATGTCCGGGCGGGTGTCGGTGATCACGGTGGGCCAGAGCTGCCGGCCCTGGCGCCGGCCCTCGACCAGGAGCTTCGCTCCCTGGCCGACAGCTTCCTTGATCCACGCGTCTGCCCGATCGGCGGCTTCGTCTGAGATCATCGGACCAACGTCGCAGGCGCGGTCCAGCGGGTTGCCGACCTCGAGCGCGCGCGTCGCGGTGACGAATCGTTCGAGGAAGACATCCGCGATGGTCGCGTGCACATAGAGCCGCTGCAGGCTGAGGCACACCTGCCCGGCGTTGGCGAAAGCCGACATCACCGTCCGCGGGACTGCCAGGTCGAGATTCGCGTCGGGCTCGACGATTGCGCCGGAATTGTTGCCGAGCTCCAGCGTGACGCGCTTCAATCCGGCGACGCTGAGGATGTGCTGACCCACGGGCGGGCTGCCTGTGAACGACACCTTGGCGGGGCCAGGGTGGCGCACGAGCGCCTCGCCCGTGGTCGGCCCGTCGCCGTGCACGATCTCGAGGACGCCGTCTGGAAGCCCGGCGTCGCGCAGGCACTCGGCCATGCGCACCGCTGTCAGCGGCGTCTCTTCGGCAGGCTTCAGCACGACGGTGTTGCCGGCGGCCAGCGCCGGACCCACCTTGTGCGCGACTAGATTCAGGGGGAAATTGAATGGCGTGATCGCAGAGACGACGCCGAGGGGGACGCGCAGATAAAACCCGACGCGCTTCTCGCCAAAGGCCGAGGCGTCCATCGGCACGGTCTCGCCGTGAATGCGCTTGGCTTCCTCCGCCGAGAACGTGAAGGTCTCGACGCTGCGGGCGACTTCGCCTGCCGCGTGTTTCCAGGCCTTTCCGGATTCGCGGGCAATCAGCGCGGTGATCTCGTCTTTTTGCCGGTCGATCGCGTCGGCCGCCAATCGAAGAATGGATGACCGCCGGTGCGCAGGCGTCCTGGACCATCCGGGAAACGCGTCGCGCGCCCGCCGCACGGCGCGGTCGACGGCGGCGCCATCCGCAACGGGCAACTCGCCGATCGTCTCGCCCGTGTACTTGTCGAGCACCTGGAGTGTCGATGCGACAACGGCGTCAGACATCGGTGGCATCAGGGACTGTGGCGCGTCTGCCCACGTCCATCAGGCCGTCCCAGCGCGGAGCCGCCACATCGTGAACACCGAAGAGATCGAGCGTGCGCGTGACGGCATGATCCACGAGATCAGCGATTGTGCGAGGACGGTTGTAGAAGGCCGGAAGCGGCGGCGCCACGATCACGCCCATGCGCGTCAACTTGAGCATGTTCTCGAGGTGTATCTCGTGGAACGGCGATTCCCTCACACCGAGCACCAGTCGGCGCCGCTCCTTCAGTGCGACGTCGGCGGCCCGCGGAATCAGGCTGTCGCCCGTCCCGTGTGCAATCTCGGCCAGCGTCTTCATGCTGCACGGCAGCACGATCATGCCCATCGTCAGGAACGAACCGCTGGAGATGGCTGCGCCCTGGTCGGTCGATGCATGAACCTCGCTGGCCAGAGCCTGCACCTGTTCCACGGTGTAATTGGTCTCGTGGACCAGGGTCCGCGCGCCCCATCGGCTCAGCACGAGATGCGTCTCGATATCGATCGCTCGAAGGCGCTCCAACAGGCGAATGCCAAAGATCGATCCGCTCGCGCCGGTGATGCCGACGATGAGCCGGCGAGGAACGGAGGTCACGGACTGGCACTCGGGCTGGCGCGGTGGAAGCGGATGCCGTGGACGATGCGCGCGGGCGATTCTCGCGATGGATCGACCAGGTCGGCGAGCACGGTCACGACTGCCACCGGGAACACGACGACGCCGTTCCTGGTCGCGTGCGGCGAGTCGGTTCCGCTCGCACGCGCCTTCACGTACCATGCGCCGTGCTCGTCGACAAAGCTCAGCGTGATGCGGCCGTCGCGCCGCAGGTTGTTGGCCGTCGTGCTCGTCGCGTTGACCGCGAGACGCAGGGATGAGGGGGCGTCGGCGACAATTTCCGCGTACGAGAGGAGTGCCGGATGGGGAAAGCCCAGCTCGTCGCAAGTACAAACCGGTACGGCGACGTCGTGCGGCGTCTCGAGCCGTTCGTGCAATCGCGCCATCAGCAACCCCGGCAGCGCGGTCCCAATGGTGGTCGTCATGGCAGGTGTTCTGGTCAGTTTGAAGCCTCGACCGACGGCCGTCAATGGACCCTGCAAACCGCCTGTGGTGGCGGTCCGTCGGGGCCGCGTATGCGCGGGGCTAAAGCTCCGCCGCCACAGCACGATAACAAGGCTGCCACAGTTAGAATACCAGCCATGTTCTTAGGTTCCGACCATCTCCTCGAATCCACTCGCCTGAAGGGGTTGCGCGTGGGTGTCGTCGCAAACCCAGCCTCGCTGGATGGCTCGTTCCGTCATGTCATCGACCGCGTGGCGGCCGCAGACGACGTGGCGCTCGCCGCGATATTCGGTCCCCAGCACGGCTTCCGATCGGACCTGCAAGACAACATGATCGAGACGCCGCACACCGAGGACCGCGGGCGGCGCGTGCCCATCTATTCGCTGTACAGCGAAACGCGCGAACCGACCGCAGAGATGCTCGCGGGCCTGGATGCCCTCGTGATCGACCTCCAGGACATCGGGGCTCGTATCTACACCTTCATCTACACAATGGCGAACTGCCTTCGTGCCGCCAGGCGCCACGGCGTCAAGGTGATCGTCTGCGACAGGCCGAACCCGATTGGCGGCGTCGAGGTGGAGGGCCCCACCCTCGAGCATGGCAACGAATCGTTCGTCGGCCAGTTCCCGATCCCCATGCGTCACGGGATGACCGTTGGCGAGCTCGCGCGTCTATTCAACGAGCATTTCGGCATCGGCGCCGATCTCGACGTCGTCGCCATGAGCGGGTGGACGCGCAATCAGTTCTGGGACGACACCGGCGTGCCGTGGGTGATGCCTTCGCCCAACGTCCCCACCGCCGAGACAGCTGTCGTCTACCCTGGCACGGTGCTCTTTGAAGGGACCATGGTGTCGGAAGGACGAGGCACGACGCGGCCGTTCGAGCTGTTGGGCGCGCCGTGGATCGAGGCCGAGCGGTTCGCGTCACGGATGAACGACGTGGGACTTGTGGGCGTCCACTTCCGTCCTGCGGTCTTCGAGCCGACGTTTCAGAAGCACTGCAGGACCCCGTGCGGCGGCTGTCAGGTGCACGTCACCGATCGGACCCGCTTCAAGCCGGTCGCGGCGGGGGCGTCGCTCATCCGCGAATTCTACGCGTCGCAGCCGGAGCGTTTCGCGTGGCGCGATGCGCCGTACCAGTACGAGCACGACAAGATGCCGATCGACATCCTCGCCGGCACGGCGCTGTTCCGCGAACAGATCGAACAACAGGCTTCGCTGGCTGCCATCGTCGGGAGCTGGGAGTCGGGAGAAAACGCGTTTCGCAAGATTCGAGAGAGATTTCTGCTCTATTAACGGATGCGAGAAGGACCTCGTGCGTCCGTGCGGGAGGTGCTGAGGTACGCAGTCAGGCGCGTTCGGGTGTCCCGTATCCAAGCACCGTCGCACCATGCACCCGCGCACCCGTCGCACCCGTCGCACCCACGCACCCGCGCACCCGTCGCACCTGACGCACCCGACGCACCTGACGCACCCTCCAAGAATCACCTGGCGAGAATCTGTCCTTCCTCGCCCAGCATCGCTTTCCGAATCAGCGGCAGCGGCAACGGACCGAGCTTCAGGAAAGAGTCGTGGAAGTCGCGCAGTGAGTACTGCGCCCCCTTCTTTGCGCGATAGTCGTCGCGGAGCTTCAGGATCATCAGCTTGCCGAGCGTGTAGTAGCCGTACGTCGCATCAGAGGTGCCGCGCTTGGCTTCCGACAGCGCCACAGGGCCCGGCTGATACCCGTCCTCTTCGAACATCCGCCTGGCCTCGTCCATGGTCATCTTCCCCGTGTGCATCCGAATACCGGCAATGAAGCGCACGTCGCGGAGGAGCGCGTCCTGAAGCTGCGCGAGGCGCGCCTTCGGATCGCCGTTCTCGAGGCCTTCGTCGAGCATCATCTCCTCGCAGTAGTGCGCCCACCCTTCGGAGTTCGAATTTGCGCCGAAGACCTTGCGGATGCGTGATGGAAACTGCGGGCCGTAGAGAAACTGAGTGTAGTGGCCCGGGTACACCTCGTGCACCGAGACGTTGGAAATCTGCGCGGGATACCAGCTACGCATGAATTCCTCAACCTTCGCCCGGGGCCACGCCGGATCGGGGAGGGTCATGCTGTAGTACGCCTCTTTGGCCCGCGTTTCGAAGGGGCCCGGCGTGTCCATCGACGCCGACGTGGTTGCACGCATGAATGGCGGGGTTTCCACGACACGCGCCGGCGGTGCATCGGGGATGGTGAGGAGCTGCTTGGCCGTGATGAACTGACGAAGCGAGTCGAGCATCCCCTGCGTCGTCGCCAGCAATTTGCCCGGCGCAGGATGGTCGGCGGAAATCGACAGCAGTACCTGCCGAGGGTCCTTGCCGGGCGCGATTTTCGCGGCCGTGGCGCGAAACATCTCTTTGTTCTTCGTCAGGTCCTTCTCGGCAACCGCGAGCAGCTCGTCGAGCGGCAAATCCACGCTCTCGTCCGCGTGGAACTTCGCTGCGAGCGCGTCGGCGCCAATCGCGAACGCGCCAGTGGAGCGCGGCTTGAGCTCCTTCTGTAGAAAGGTCTTGTATTTATCCAGCGCGTCGAGCACGGCCTGGTTCGCCTGCTTGAACTCGGCAAGGAGCGCCGCGTCCGTCACAGCTCGAAAAGCTTCCGGCACCGCTTCCGCGAAGAACCCGTGCGTGCCGTCGATCTGCTCGATCGCGATGTCGGTGTAAGCCGCCGGCGGCTGTTCCAGATTCTTCCTGGCCTCCTCGAGCACTGCCGGCATCAGCCGCTCGCGTGCGATGAGCGCCTTCAAACGCACTTCCGGCGACGCGAAGTCGCGCTTGATCATGATGTAGGCGGTCTGCGCGATGCCGCTGCTGTATGTGTCCGGATTCCTCGCCCACGTGCGAATCACTTCGTGGTCGAGCACACGCGAGTCAATCGCCGACAGGGCCTGCTCGCGATCGAGCTGGTTGGAAGGTGAGAGCCCGGACGGATCGATCGCAGCAAGGCGCTGCCGGAACTGTTTCAGCGCCGCAACGTCGGCGTCGATGCCTGCCTTCGACGCATCTTCAAGCGCCGAGTCGTAGTCGTGGATCCCGAGATAGGTTGCTGACGTCGGGTTGCGCTTGAAGAAGTCGGCGAGGAGCTCGTCGGCCACCTGCTGAAAGGCCGCATCCTGATTCTTCGGCGCCGAGGCCGGCACCGGTCCCTGGGACGAGCAGGATACGAGGCCGATGACGAGGACACCCATGATTGTCGCGAAGCGAATGGCATACATGACGCCTCACTATCGCACACCCCCGTCCCACCTTCGGACAGGCGGATGCGAGTTATCCCTGGGATTTGCATCGGCTGAGCCCTGCCAGCATGGCATCGGAATTGCGCGCCGAGACCACATGCCTCATCTCGCCGCCGACCTCCGCTACGCCCTCCGCAGCCTGCGCAAGGCGCCGCTCTTCACAACCGTGGCGGTCGTCTCGATCGCCTTCGGCATAGGGGCGAATACGGCGGTCTTCACGCTGGTCGATCAGGTGGTCCTGCGGAAGATGGCGATCGCGAATCCGAGCGAGATCGTGCAGCTCACCGCGGCGGGAACCGAGACCTACGGCGGCAGCATCGGTGACGGGACAGAACTGTCCTATGCGATGTATCGCGACCTCCGAGACAGCAACCGGGTGTTCTCGGGGATGTTCTGCCGCATGGGGACATCGCTCTACGTCGGGTACGACAAGAGGAACGAGCTCGCCACGGGCGAGCTCGTGTCGGGCAATTTCTTTTCGCTCCTCGGCGTTCGCGCCGCAGCCGGACGCGTGTTCACGCCGAGCGATGACCCCGTGGGCGGCGGCCGTGCAGTGGCGGTGCTCGGGTTCGACTACTGGGTGTCGCGCTTCAACGCCGACCGGTCCATCCTCGGCAAGGGAATCATCGTCAACGGACATCCCTACGAGGTGATTGGCGTCGCCGAACAGCGATTCCGCGGCATCGACATCGGCCAACCCGTCCAGGTGTATCTCCCGGTGACGATGCAGCCGAAGATTGGTCCGTCGTGGCTGCAGATTGACGGCCGCCGGTTCCGATGGGTGCAGGTGTTCGCTCGCCTGAAGCCTGGAATCACCGCGGCACAGGCGCAGGCCGGCGTGCTGCCTCTCTATAGATCGATTCTCGAGCGGGAAGCCACGGACGCAGCATTCGCAAGCGCATCGGCGGACACGAAACGGCGATTCCTCGCGGGGGCCCTCACCGTCGTCGATGCGTCGCGCGGCCATTCAAGGCTACAGGCATCGGTCCAGGAACCGCTGTTGATACTGATGGCAGTCGCCGGAGGCGTCCTTCTCATCGTGTCGGCGAACCTCGCCAACCTCCTGATTGCCCGGGGCGCGTCGCGTCATCGCGAGCTGGCGTTGCGGCTCGCGGTCGGCGCCAGCCGTCGCCAGATCATCCGGCTGCTGCTCACCGAGAGCCTTCTGCTCGCGATCGCAGGAGCCATTCTGGGAGTACTAATGGCCTCGTGGGGCGCCGACATGCTCCTCGGGTTCTTCATCACACCCGAGAACCCGATCGCGGTATCGGCGGATGCGGATGCTCGAGTCCTGCTGTTCACCGTTGGCCTCGCGATCCTGACCGCGCTCGCGGCCGGGATCTTTCCCGCTTTCCGCAGCACTCGCGTCGACCTCGCGCCCGCGCTGAAAGGATCGGGTGGCGGGGCGGTCAACGAGCAACCGCATCTGCGAAAGACGCTGGTCGTCGCACAGGTGGCGCTGTCATTTCTGCTGCTGATTGGCGCGGGGTTGTTCCTGCGGAGTCTCGACAACCTGCTCGCGGTGGACCCGGGGTTCACCACGAGCCGGGTGCTCTCATTCAGCTTCGATCTCGAGCGCAGCGGCTATGAGCCCGCGCGTGCGAGAGCATTTGCCAGGGACTTTCTCGACACGCTTCGAACCCTGCCTGGCGCCTCGTCGGCTGGTTATGCGTTCTTCGGACTGCTCGAGGGCGGCGGTTGGGGCATGGGGTTTACAGTGGAAGGCTATCAGCCGGCGGCAGGCGAGGGCGCCGGGTCGGCTTGCAACGGTATCAGCCCAGGATTCTTCAAGGCGATGGGCGTTCCACTGGTCGCCGGCCGCGAGTTCGACGCACGCGACGACCGAATCGAGCCGCCTCCGGACGGCTGGCCGTACCGCGTGGCCATCGTCAACCAGACGTTCGTGGATCGCTACTTCAAGGGCAGGAACCCGCTCGGGCGCCACATCGGCATTGGCGACGATCCGGGGACGCCCATGCCGATCGAGATCGTCGGCGTCGTGAAGGACATCAGATATGCCGCGATCCGCGAGGAAAAGGGCCCGCAAGTGTTCTTCCCGTACATCCAGGCGAACGAGATTGCCTTCGTGACGGCGTACGTCAGAACCGAGGGAGACGCCGACGCGATGATGGGCACAATCCGCCGACGCCTCTCGAGCCTGGACCCTGGCCTCGCGATTTACAACGTCGCCACGCTGGAGGATCGCGTGGAGCGGTCAGTGGTCAACGAACGACTGATCGCCAGCTTGTCGTCCGCGCTCAGCGCGATGGCCACCGTGCTGTCTGTCATCGGGCTGTACGGGGTGATGGCGTACACGGTCACGCGCCGGACGCGTGAGATCGGCATCCGCATGGCGCTCGGGGCGCTCGCCTCACAGATTGCCTATCGCGTGCTTCGAGAAGCGGGCATGCTCGTGGGCGTCGGCCTGCTCTTGGGCTTTGGCGCAGCCTATTGGCTCGGCCGGTACGTGCAAGGTCAGCTCTACGGCGTCACCCCGGCCGATGGGTGGACAATCTTCCTCGCTGGGGCTGCGCTCGCGACTGTCGCCGCATTCGCCGCGATGGTTCCTGCCCGCCGCGCCTCTCGCATTGCCCCGATGATGGCGCTACGGGACGAATAGGCCAGGGCGGATTGCACCGGAGGCGAATCCCATCGGTACTCGATCTCTATGCGGCAGCGGCCTGTTCGCCCTGCCTCTGGCCGCGCGCGGGCAGCCCAACCAGGTCTCCTGGTTGATGCGCAGCAATTGCCGAGCGGCGAAACGCTGCCGTCGCTAAAAATGCACGAAACTCCGACAGCTACGTTGAAAGTTCGTATGCTCTCACCAGAGCGGCCGAGCGAATCTGAAGAAAAGACCTTTCGTGAGTCTTGGCCTCGATCTTGATTCAGCGATCGGGCGTGACACCCGATCGTCGCATCACCCTCAGACACGCGCTTGGGCTGGCGGTCTGTGTGAGCGCGACCTGGCTTACCGTGAGCGCCGGGGCGTCGAGCAGCGTCACGAGCGTTGCGACTGAACGGCTAATGGGCGCACTCGACCGCGCCGCACGTCGTCCTGCGCGCGCCTACAAAGCGGTCCGGTCGCTGCGAGCAGAGCTGGTCGAGAAGGGTGAACGCGGTTGGATGGAGGTCCGGACCGATTTCAGTCCTGAGCGCGGCCTGACCTACTCGGTCATCTCGGAAGGCGGGTCCTCGAGGATTCGAGACCGGGCGCTCAAGAACCTGCTCGACCGCGAGGTCGAAGCCAGCCGCAATGCCGAAGCGCGCGAGGCCGCGTTCTCGACCGACAATTACCACTACGAACTTGGCGGCATGCTGCCGAACGCCGTGCAAATAGGGCTGACGCCCCGCCGCGAAGATCCAAGGCTCATCGACGGGATCGCCACCATGGACCAGCGCACTGCCGAGCTGTCGCGCGTCGAAGGGGACCTCGCCAAGAGCCCGTCGTTCTGGCTGAAAAGGGTTCGCATCGCGCGGCGGTATGCCGACTTCGGCGGCTCGACCCTTCCTGTCCACTTCGAGTCGTTTGCCCACGTGCGCATGTTTGGCCCCGCGCACTTGCTGATGACCATCAAATACTTGGCAATCGACGGGCTCCCCGTCGCCGATCGCCTCGAGGCGGAGGACGCCGGGCCGGCCTCGCCAATCGCGCTTTCCCGCCCGTAACCCCATCCTGCCGTCCCCACTTGCGATACGATGGCGCGCCCGACGTTCGGGGGCGTGGAGGAAGCCGCATGACCAAATCTCGCCATCTGGTATCAATCACAGTCGCTTCGTGCCTGGCCATCGGCCTGTGGGCTCCGGTCGTTGCGCAGACGCAGACCGCTTCGCAGTTCTACACGGCGTATAGAGTCGCCTTCGACAAGGCCACAAAAATCGACGAGCTGCTGCCTTTGATGTCCAAGAAGACGAACGATGAGGTCGCGGAGACGCCCGCGGCCGAGCGAGGCAAGGCGTTCGAGTTCATCAAGATGATAGGCACGGTCACGGACGTCAAGATTCTCAAGGAAGCCAAAACCGCGGACGGGGCGACGCTCACCGTCGAGGCCCTGGATTCGGACAAGAAGAAGACCACCGGGACGGTGAAGGTCATCAAAGAGGGTGGCGCGTGGAAGCTCGACAGCGAAAGCTGGTCGTCCTCTTCCTAGCGTCTGTCGCGCTCGTCGGCGCCGACACGGTGCCGTCTGCCCTCAGGGGTCCAGACGGCACCGCCACAGGCACGCTGACGCTGAATGGCGCCACGGTCCAACTCACGCACGCCTACGCCTCGGCCCAACCGGGGTTTTTCGACAAGAAGGCCGAAGACATCCGGGTGCTCCTGAGCGACGTCCCGCTGGACGATGCACAGCGGGCCGACGTGTTCGAGCTGATACACCTTGCGCGCGACGGCAAGGCGCGCATCGTGGAAGTGGTCCTGAACGACGAGGCCGAACCGATCAGCGGCGCGATCTTCGCGCCCGCCTTCGAGGGGATGGTGTCGGTCACAGGCATGCATCGCTTCGATCAGCCGTCCGTCGAGCGATCGCGCATCTCGGGCCGGCTATCGATGGAGGGGCCGAGAACCTTCCAGGCGGTCACTTTCGAGTATGCGGCCACATTCTCCGCGCCCATCCCCCGCCCACCGACGGCCGAAGAGCTCGCCGCGTCTCTGGCCAGCCCGCCTGCGCTGGCGGCCACGGCGTATCTGGCGGCCATTCAGAGCAATCGGCTCCCGGTATTTCTGAACTCCCTGACAGCGTCTGCCGCCGCCGCGTACCGCGGGCCTGAAGGTCCGGCCGCGTTTGCGGCTTTGCGCGCCGATACTCCGTCGGACAGCAAAGTCGTGGGTCTCACGACTCCCACACCGGAGAGCACGATTGCGACTGTCAGCGGGACACGCGATGGGATCGTGATCGAGATCACGCTCGAACTCGCGGTCGAACGTGGGACCTGGAAAGTCGCGAGGTAGCGATCGTCACGCTGCGGCTCGTCCCCTGCGCGCCAGACTCGCCCGCGACAGGCGCCGCGTGAGGAGTGCGAGGACGGCCGTTTCCTCCCGCGAGCGCCGTGACAGCGGGGGCGACATGAGCTGCCCGCCGGCCTTCTTGGTCACTATCTCGATCGTCGTGCCATCGAGGTACGCGTCGACGATCGCTGGATGCACATAACACTTCCGGCATACGGCTCGTGTGTTCCCCAGGCGCTTCGCGACTGATTCGATGGCCTCGACGATGTTGCGATTTCGTGCCGTGTGGGAATCGACTTGCGCGAACTCTCGGAGGGCCGTGGCGGCAAGCACTGTGCCCGCCCAGGTCCGAAAATCCTTCGCCGTGACGTCCTCGCCCGCGATCTCGCGAAGATAATCGTTGACGTCCCGCGAGTCGACGCTTTGGCGATGCCCTTCCGCATCCAGATACTGAAACAACGTCTGCCCCGGCAAGTCCTGACACCGCTTCACACTTCGCGCCAGCATTGCGTCCTGGAAATCGATCGATTGAACGACGCCGCTCTTCGCGCGAAACCGGAACTTCATCACGGGCCCGCGCACCTCCACGTGACGGTCCTGCAGCGTGGTGAGGCCGAAGGACTTGTTGGCCTTCGCGTACTCTTCGTTGCCGACGCGAATCAGGGTCATCTCGAGCAACCGGATGACAGTCGCGAGCACCCGTGGGCGGGAGAGCGGCGGCTGTTTCAAGTCGGCGCGCACGCGGCGGCGGATCGCAGGCAACTTCCGTGCGAACGCGATCATGTGGCCGTATTTCACGCCGTCGCGTTCTTCGGTCCAGCGCAGGTGATAGCGGTATTGCTTCCGTCCGCGCGCGTCGCGTCCCGTGACCTGCAAATGACCGTTCGGGTCCGGGGAGATCCAGACGTTGCGCCACGCAGGAGGAATCACCAGCGCGCGAATGCGGGCAAGCGTTGTCGCCTCGCGGATGCGACGCCCCCTGGCGTCGCGATAGACGAAGCCGCTGCCTGCGCGCTGACGCGAGATCCCTGGTCTCTTGTCAGTGGCATAGTGCAGGCGCGCGACGCGTGCCGATTCTGCCGATGTCGCCGCAGGACGATTGACGCTGGCGCGTGCGCGAGATCTCCGGGTGCCGGCAGTCGTCGGTTGAAGTCGCATCCTGTTTGCCATCGCAATAGCTGACCGCAGGGCCGACGTTGCAAGCGCGCGGCCATGGGAGACCCGCAGCCCTTCGTCGGGAAACGAGACAATTTTGCGATGGCCGTGCAGTGGCACCGGACACGCGATCGCTGCTGAGTTGGACCGAACGCTGCCACCACAGTGCCCGAGCGCGCGGCCAGCTGCGGCCGCACGGTAGTCTAGGGTATGCGCTACCAGGTGATCGCCACCGACTACGACGGCACGATTGCAACGCACGGCACGGTTGACGACGAGACGATCGCCGCGCTCGAGCGGCTGCGGCAGTCCGGACGACAGCTGGTCCTGGTCACCGGCCGTGAGCTCGACGACCTCCTGACCGTGTTTTCACGATCCGATCTGTTCGATCGCATCGTCGCCGAGAACGGAGGAGTGCTGTACAACCCGACCGATCGGCGCCTCACGCAACTCGGTGAATCGGCACCAGAGGTCCTGGTTCGCGCACTCCGTGAGCGTGGCGTGAGCCCACTCTCCGTCGGCCACGTCATCGTGTCGTCGTGGGAGCCGCATGAAACCGTCGTGCTCGATGAGATCCGGAAGCTGGGTCTCGAGCAGCAGGTCATCTTCAACAAGGGCGCGGTGATGGTGCTGCCACCAGGCATCAACAAGGCCAGCGGTTTGCTCGCGGCGCTCGATGACCTCTCGCTGTCGCGACACAATGCCGTCGGGGTGGGCGATGCGGAAAACGATCACGCCTTTCTCAGAATCTGCGAGTGCGCCGTCGCGGTGGCCAACGCTCTTCCGCAGCTGAAGGAGCGCGCTGATCTCGTTACTCGCAGAACTCACGGAGCGGGGGTGAGCGAACTGATTGACCGGGTGCTGGCATCCGATCTGGCCGACCTTGCGCCAATTCCCGAGCGTCATCTGGTCGGGATTGGAACGGATCAGAGTGGCGCGCGCCTACGGATTCCCTCGTACGGCAACACGCTCCTGGTCACCGGGTCTTCGGGCAGTGGAAAGTCGACCCTCGCCACGGCGATCCTCGAACAGCTTGCGGCGCACGAATATCAGTTCTGCCTGATCGATCCCGAAGGGGATTTCTCGGCGCTCGAAAGCGCCATCGTGCTGGGCGACGCGCAGCGCGTCCCATCCGCTGCGGAAATGCTGGATGTGCTCAGCCGGCCCTATCGCAACGTCGTGATGTGCCTGCTCGGCCTGCCGATGGAGGATCGGCCGGCGCTCTTTCAAGACCTGTTGTCGCACCTGACCGCCCTTCGCGGACGGGTGGCGCGGCCGCACTGGATCGTGCTGGACGAGGCGCATCACCTCCTGCCGTCGTCGTGGACTCCTCCACACGGAAGCGCGATACCCGCGCTCGATAACGTCCTGCTCATCACGGTGCACCCGGAGCAGGTTGCGCCGGCCGTGCTGGAGCGGGTCGATCTTCTCGTCACCGTTGGCGCGACAGCTGCCGAAAGTCTTCAGGCATTCGCAGATCGCGACCGGCGTTCGCGCGCCGGAGCCGCCGGCGATCGAATCGGGCGAGGCCTTGACGTGGTGGACACGGGACAGCGCGATCACGGCCGTCCGGCCCGATGTGCCAAAGGGCGAGCGGCTGCGCCACCGGCGGAAGTACGCGGAAGGCACACTCGGCCCGGACAAGAGCTTCTACTTCACGGGCGGGGACCACAAGCTGCGGCTCCGCGCGCAGAATCTGGCGGTGTTCACCCAGATCGCCGAGGGGATCGACGAGGACACCTGGCTGTATCACCTGCGGCGTGGCGACTACTCACAGTGGATGCGCGACGCCATCAAGGACAACCAGATGGCCGAGGAGATCGCCTCGATCGAGCGAGCCCCGCACATGTCGGCGACTGAAACGCGCACCGCCGTCATCGACGCCGTGAACCGCCGCTACTCCGGGTCGGGATGAATTTACTTTTCCGCAACGTCCCGCAGCGTCCGACTCTGCATCCGGGCAACGGGACTCCAACGTGAGGCTCAGTCAGCTACAGCAGAGGTGTCTGGAACGGCCGCGCTTAGCCTGTCCTCCTCAGGGTCAGATGTCGTGAACAATTGACACGGCCGCGCTTGCATATTGCCGGAAACGGCGCCGCTCGTGATTCCTGCGAGGTACGTCGATTGCTGCCTTCAATCGTAGGGAGGAGCAATGACTCTACAGTTACCTGTTCAGGCATTCTTCCGTACCGCATTCGTATTCATCAGCGCCGGCGTCCTCGCTGCGCCGGCGTTCGGCCAGGTGGGCGCGCGACGCTTTCAGGCCATGGACGACAACGGCGACGGAGTGATCTCGCGGCGCGAGTGGCGAGGGAGCCTGGAATCGTTCCGCCGGCACGACTGGAACAATGACGGCGTGATTTCTGGCGACGAGGTACAAGCCAGCGCACGCCGGGACTCCCGGAACGATGACGATGAGTATGCGGATGGATGGCAGTCCGATCCAGCGGCTCGGTTCGAGGCGCTCGACGAGGATGGCAACGGTCGCATTTCACGCCGCGAGTGGTCCGGCAGGGCGGAGACGTTCGAGTGGCTGGATCGGAACAACGACGGCGAGCTCAGCCGCTATGAGGTCGTCGGGGACAACGATGAGAGCCGAGCCTATCTCGCCGGAGAGGAACGCGGCCTCGCGGACGGTCGCAAGGCCGGGCGTGAGGACAAGATCCGACGTAATGACTGGGATCTCGAGGGGCAGCGCGAGCTCGAACAAGCCGACGCCGGGTATCACTCGGACCTCGGACCTCGAGCGGAGTACCAGGCTGGTTACCGCAAGGGGTTTACGGCCGGCTACGGGGACGGGTTCGACCTGCGTTTCTAGCAGGGAGCTCGACTGGCCCGTACATGAAAAGAGGGGCGCACGGTGCGCCCCTCTCCCATTTTTCGTGATTCGGTACCCGCTACCAGCGAGGCTCGGACCGGCGTCGAGGACCACCACGGTCGTCGCGACCGCCACCGAAGCCGCCGCCCCGGAACGCGGCGCTTGCGGGCGCGCCTCGTTGACCGCCAGCGTGCGGCCGCCGAAGGGCTTCTCGTTGAGCTGGTTGATAGCATTCTGAGCGTCGGCCTCGGTGGCCATCTCCACGAATGCAAAGCCGCGCGCGCGCCCAGTGTCGCGGTCCCGCATCACGTTGATCGTGTCGACGGTGCCCGCCTGCGCAAAGAGGTCCTGGAGAGCGGCTTCGTCCGTCTCGTAGGGGAGGTTGCCGACGTAAAGCTTACGATTCATCTTCTTCTACTCCTGCATCCCGGAGGGATGCCGGCCCGCGATCCGCGGAGCCACTAACAAGGAAACCAGCCCGAACGCACATCGCTCGGCTTTCAACGGGCATGCAGGAGGATCGGAGATACGGTCGGATCGACGCTGGACGCGAGTGAAGCAGGTGACTGGGTTTCCCAGAGAGCAGCCATTATACATTATCCCCCGTAGCACTCCAACTGAGCCGTGGGGTCGCAACGAGTGCGCCTACGACGCCGACGCTCTCTTGCGGCGCTTTGCCGCGGTCTTTGCCTGCTTCGACAGCGCCGCGCGCGAGACCACCTTCGTCGATTCGCGCTTCAGCGCCCGCTCGGTTGCTTGGGAACGCCGACTCGAGGGGCGATGCGTTTTCCGGCGACTGCCCGCGCGCAGATCGCGCGCCGCCGATTTGCGCGTCCTCGCCGAGGCGACGCCCTTTTTCGGGACGGGAACCTTCACGCCCGCGCGGCGAGCCTTCGAAAGGCCAATCGCAATGGCCTGCTTCGCCGACCGCGCGCCGTGCTTCCCTTCGCGGACGTGCTCGATTTCTTCGTGGACGAATTCACCCGCCTGCGTTGTTGCTGATTTGCCCTGCCGCTTGTCGCGGCGTGCGCGCTCGAGTGTTTGTCGCTCAGGCATGTCCCACCTCCAATCGCGATGAGCCTCGGCAGAGGCCCGATCGGAAAGCACACGGTGCAAGCGATGTACCCGCTCGAGCGAAATTGCGAGGATACCGACGGTGGGGTCTGAGGCGTGTGAAGGGCCTCGGGCCGAGATGGCCCGAGGCCCTTCGAAACTATCTTCTGCTGGTCTCTACTTCTTCGCGGCTTGGCGGATCGTGTCGAGCTGCTTACGGATGTCTTCAACCTGCGCCGGGCTCAATGTCACGCCCGCGCTGGCCGTCCCAGACGTGGAGGCGGCATCCAGCTGCTTTTGAATCGCGTCGACTGCAAAAAGTGGATCGCCGCTGGCCTGCTCGAATTCGTCGAGGTGCGTGCGCACTTCCTGCAGCTTGGCGATGATTGTTGGATCGAGCGCGCCGCCGGCAGCGGCCGCGCCTGATCCGGCTGATCCCGTCGACCCGGCGCCGCCTGCCGCATTCGGCGTCGCTGACGGCGTGCTCGACGGCGTAGTCGACGGCGTAGTCGACGGAGCGGGTGTGCTCGACGCGCCCGACGGGGCGGCAGAGGCGTCACCCAACAGGCGGTTCAGCGACTCGTCGACTGCCTGATACTTGCTTCGCCAGTCGGTCTGGGCGGTGGCGAACGCATTGAAGTCGCTGATGAAGGTGGCGACCGCGGTGCGCTGTTCCCCTTGCAGAGAGGTAGCCGCCGGCAGCTTTGTCAACTCCGCGAGCGATTGACGGGCAGCCGCCAATGCCTGGCGCGCGGCCTCCTGTCTTTCCTGGTTGCCGCTACCCGTTTGCTCCTGAGTGGTACCGGAGGACGGCGTTTGCGGCGCGGCGGTGGTCTGACCGGACGGTGTGGCGGGCGCGGTGCTCGAGCTCTGCCCAAAAGCGGCAGGCGCAAGACCGAGCGCCGCGAAGAGGCCCGCTGTGATCAATGGCTTCATCGCGTGCATGGAATTCATTCCCTCCTGAGCTGGCGCCCCCACAACAGCTTGAGCTCTGCAGAAGCGATTTCCCGGATCCTCCAGTCGCAAGCGTCATACCAGCTTTCAGACCGCGCCTGCCTGCGAATTTGGCCAGAATTACACGATCGCTGTTTGCCAGCGCGCCAGCCCGTGTGTCCTTTGCACGCCAGCGTGCTCGATCGAGTCGCGGGCCGGATCTCGGAATTGGCTCTATCGCTCGACGGTCGGTTGGACCTTTCTTCGCCCGCGCCCCACCGCTCTTCTCTCGTTGCGTGTGCCCGTCAGGACGATCGCTTAAACGAGCGGTTTTGACGGGGTCAGCGCCGACGCTCGACTGCGACGGCCGGCGAGCGGCCGGCACGCTGCATGCCGCCGGCGGCTACTGCCTCGATTGCCTCTGCGAGCCGCTCCATGCCTTTGTGCAGCGCGTCGGGCCGGACGCCGGCAAATCCCAGCATCAGTCCATCGCGCCCTGCCGGACGGCCCAGCCAGTACTCCGAGAGCGGCATCACCTCGACGCCTCTCGCGCCCGCTTGCGCGCCAACGGCCGCGGCCTCTACACCGTCCACGTCGGCCACCGCGTGCAGCCCGGTCTGCGTCGGCCGTATTCGAAGCGCGCCGGCGCAATACTGCTTGGCGGCGGAGGCCAGCACCTCGAGCCGCTCGCCGTACACGGCACGCATCCGGCGGATGTGCCGGTCGAAATGTCCCGCGCTCATGAAATCCGCCAACACGAGTTGATCGAGCGCCGGCGGATGCAAGTCGGTCGCACGCCGCACGGCGACCAGCCGATCGTGCAGGTCGGCGGGCACAATCAGGAACCCCAGGCGCAACGACGGAAAGAGCACCTTGCTGAACGTTCCCACGTAGATGACGCGGCCGTCGCCATCCAGGCCGTGAAGACACGGGATCGGCCGTGAGCCATAACGGAACTCGCTGTCGTAGTCGTCCTCGACAATCCATGCCCCCGCGCTCGAGGCCCATCGCAGCAGTGCAAGCCGGCGTGACAGGCTCATCGGCACGCCGGTGGGAAACTGGTGCGACGGCGTGACATACCCCAATCGTGCGTTTGGCGCGATGCGCGCGAGCCGCTCGACGACCGCGCCATGATCGTCGACGCGCACCGGACGAATCCGCGCGCCACACGCGATGAGCGCGGCGCGCATCCCGGGATAGCCGGGGTCCTCCACCCAGGCCTCGTCGCCGGCATCGAGCAGCACATTGCAGATCAGGTCGAGTCCGCGCTGCGCACCGGCGACGACGATCACCTGATCGGCGGTGCACTTCGTGCCGCGTGCCGTGCAGACGTGATCGGCGATCGCCTCGCGCAGTGCTTGCGCGCCCGGCCGGATGGCTGTAGTCGAGCTGCGCCAGGGTTGCCGATCGAAGACGGCGGTTCACGAGCTGGCTCCACTGCTTGATCGGAAACAGATCGAGCGCGGGAATGCCGAGTCGGAACGCACGCACCGGACCGGCGAGCCGTCGCGCCGCCGCGGGCACAGTCGCCAGCATCGCGCCACGTCGCGACAGCGGCGGGTGTTTCGGCGTCGCGCCTGGATGGACCACGATCGTCTGGGGCAGATCGTCGGGAAGCGCACTGGCGACGAACGTGCCCGAGCCGCGCCGTGCCTGGAGATAGCCTTCCGCCAGCAACTGCTCGTACGCCAGCACGGTCGTGGTGCGAGAGACGCCGAGATCGCCGGCGAGCGCACGAGATGACAGCAGCTGCGCGCCCGGCGCGACGACGCCTTCGAGAATGGCGCGACGAACGCCCTCGTAAATCTGCAGCTGGAGGCTGGCCCGCGCGCGCGGGTCGATGCGAAGACAGAGGCTCTGGTAGGCGGCAGTGCCCATGACACGGCTCCTGGTGGCCATCTCGTACGCGCCGAATCTGACGAGATCGGATGCTACCACTTCGACGGGTGGCGATGCGAGTGCCGCCGAGCGTTCGTCTTCGAAGTGGCTTTATGGGGTCCTGGGGAAGTGGCTCTGCCCCGGCCGGTGCAGCCGACCGACAATGGCTGCCTGGGGGCGATGGCCGCGGGGTGCCCTTCTGCGCAAAGCGGTGTCTTTCGACCGACCGCGAGCGAGAAGCCGGGCCTTCGCCCGCAGATTGAAGCGGCTCTGCCTCAGCGATCGCTGAGTCTAGTGCGCGACAGGAACTCGGACCGATCCGATGGCCGAAGGTACCTCGGACGGTGCGTCGACAAGCTGCCAGGCGTCGGCGTCGGCCAGCAGGGCGGCGGCAACGGCCGTGTGCAGCGCGTGGCCGCCACGATGCACGACGGCGTGCGCGACAACGGGATGGCCGACGAGCGCGAGGTCGCCGATGAGATCGAGAATCTTGTGGCGAACGAACTCGTCCTCGTAGCGCAGTGAGCTGTTCAGAACACCGGTATCGCCGATCACGATCGCGTTGTCGAGCGAACCACCCAGCGCCAGCCCATTCTGACGAAGCATTTCCACTTCCTTCAGGAACGTGAAGGTGCGCGCCGGCGCGATCTCGTCGATGAACGTGTGCTCGCTCATCGTCATCGTCTTTGACTGATGCCGGAGGAGCGGGTGATCGAAGCTGATGCTGTAGGTCACCTTGAACTGATCGGACGGGTAGAGCGCAATGTGCTTGTCGCCGCGGGTCACCGTGATCGGCCGCACGACCTTGAGATACTTGCGCGGCTCGGAGAGCACGCGCACGCCGCATTCCTGCACGAGGAAGATGAAGGGCGCCGAGCTACCGTCCATGATCGGCACTTCGGGAGTATTCAACTCGATGATCGCGTTGTCGATCCGCGCGCTCGCCAGCGCAGCGAGGACGTGCTCCACGGTCTCAACGCGCGCGTCGCCGAAAATCAGCTGGGTCGCATAGGCGACCGTCCCCACGTTCTCGACCGTCGCCGGAATCTCCAGGCCACCGAGATCCGTCCGTCGAAACCGGATCCCGGAATTCGCGACAGCAGGCTTCAGCGACAGCGTGACCTTCCTGCCTGAATGCAAGCCGATACCGGCGCAGGTGATCGAGCGTTTGAGGGTGCGCTGTGCGTCCATGATCCTCCCTGCTCGCGAGGAGCGGGCACACAGACCAGAGCAAACAGGGTGCCGGCCGTCGCGAAGACGCCTGGCCGTTCTCAACTGACTGTGAATCAACGGGTTATGGATCGGGATGGCCGTAAGATCTCAGCCATCGTCATCCAAAGTTGTGGTTGTTTGGCCACAGTCATCTAGACCTGAAACGTGGCAATCCAACCACAGAGGGTCTCGCGGAACGGTCAGACGCCTTCCATGCACGGGCTATCCAGCGCGCCGCGCGGAGGGGGTCAGTCCGAGGGCCTCCCCGAGAAAAGCTCCAGTGTGGGAGCCGGCCGTCCGTGCGACGTCCTCGGGGGTGCCTTGCGCCACGACGAACCCGCCCGCTTCGCCGCCTTCCGGGCCGAGATCGATCACGTGGTCGGCGGTACGGATCACGTCGAGATTGTGTTCGATGACGATCACCGTGTTGCCCTGCTCCACGAGCTTTCCGAGCACGTCGAGCAGCTTCTTCACATCTTCGAAGTGCAGCCCCGTCGTCGGTTCGTCCAGGATGTAGAGCGTGCGCCCCGTGCCGCGCTTCGACAACTCGCGCGCCAGCTTCACGCGCTGTGCCTCCCCGCCCGAGAGCGTCGTGGCGGATTGCCCGAGCTCGATGTAGCCGAGGCCGACTTCCTGCAGCGTGCGCAGCTTGTGCGCGATGGGCGGCACGTTCTCGAGCAGCGGCAGCGCCTGATCGACCGTCAGATCCAACGCTTCGGCGATCGACTTCCCGCGGTATTTGATCTCCAGCGTCTCGCGGTTGTACCGCTTCCCCTTGCACTCCTCGCAGGTCACGTAGACGTCGGGAAGAAAATGCATCGCGATGGCGATGACGCCGTCGCCCTGGCACGCTTCGCAGCGCCCGCCTTTGACGTTGAACGAGAAGCGGCCCGGCCGGAAGCCGCGCTGGCGGGCGTCGGGCAGCATGGCGAACAGCTCGCGTATGAACGTGAAGAGCCCCGTGTACGTGGCCGGGTTCGACCGCGGCGTGCGGCCGATGGGCGACTGATCGATCTCGATCACCTTGTCGATGAGCGCGATGCCGTCGATCGCGTCGTGGGCACCCGGCTCGTCGCTCGCGCGATAGAGCTGGCGGGCGAGCGACTTGTAGAGAATTTCGTTCACGAGCGTCGACTTGCCCGAGCCGCTGACGCCGGTGACTGCCGTGAACGTCCCAAGCGGAATCGCGACGTTGAGGTTCTTGAGATTGTTGGCGCGCGCGCCGCGCACGACCAGGTCGCCCTTGAGCGACGGTCTGCGCACCCGGGGCGTCTCAATCGTGCGCTCCCCTCGAAGATAGGCGCCTGTCAGGGAGTCGGGCAGCGCGGGCGTCTGTCCGCCTTCCACCGCGCGCGGCACCATCCCCAGGAGCTCGGCCGGCGTTCCTTGAAAAATGACCTCGCCGCCGTGCTCGCCTGCGCCCGGCCCGAGGTCGATCACGTAATCAGCCTTCCGGATGGTCTCCTCGTCATGTTCGACGACGACCACCGTGTTGCCAAGATCGCGCAGCCGGCCAAGCGTCGTGAGCAGTGCGCGGTTGTCTCGCTGATGGAGTCCAATTGATGGCTCGTCGAGGACGTACAACACGCCGGTCAGGTTCGACCCGATCTGCGTCGCGAGCCTGATGCGCTGTCCTTCGCCGCCAGAAAGCGTCGCGGCGCTGCGGGCGACGGTGAGGTACCCGACGCCGACATCGTTCAGGAACCGCAGGCGATCCTGGATCTCCTTCAGAATGCGTCCGGCGATGATCGACTCCCGATCGGTCAGCTCGAGCGACCCGAACACGCCTTGCGCGTCCGCGATGGGCAGGTTGACGTAGTCGGCAATCCGCCGACCCTTCACTCGCACCGCTCGGCTCTCGGGCTTCAGCCGCTCCCCTTCGCAGGCCGGACACGGTCGAAGCGCCCGATACTCCTCCATCTCTTCCTGCGCCGACCACGTCGCTTCCGCGTAACGCCGCCGCAGGTTCGGCACCAGCCCTTCGAAGTCCTTGCCGAACGGGTCCGACTCGCTTCGCTTCTTTGAGGAGCGCGCCTTCGCGCGCGCAACCGTGGCGGTCGAGCTCTTCGTGGAGCGGCGGGTCGTGGCAGACGACTCCCCCGACGGGCCGAAGAGCAGCAGATCGCGATGCTTCTTCGGCAGCTTGCCGAAGGGCACCTTCAAATCGATCCCGAAGTTCGCCGACAGCGATTGAAGCGCATCGGCCACCAGCTTGCGGTCGCCCTTGGCCCAGGGCGCGAGGGCGCCGTCGGCCAGCGACTTGGTGGGATCGGGGACGACGCGGCCGGGGTCGAAATCCCACGTCGCGCCCAGCCCCTGGCACGAGGGACACGCGCCGTGCGGCGAGTTGAACGAGAACGCCCGCGGCGACAGCTCCGGCACGCTGATGCCGCAGGTCACGCACGCCATTCGCCGCGAGAACAGGCGATCGCCTTCATCGAGGCTGTTGATGACGACGATCTCGGACGCCAGTTGAAGAGCGGTTTCAATCGATTCGGTGAGCCGCCGCTCGATGCCGGAGCGCACGATGAGCCGATCGACGACAGCCTCGATGGTGTGGTTCTTGTGCCGATCGAGCTTGATGTCGTCGTCGAGCGACCTGAACTGGCCGTCGATCCGGGCCTTGCTGAAGCCTCGCGTCCGAAGGCTCTCGAACTCCTTCTTGAACTCGCCCTTGCGGCCTCGCACAATCGGCGCCAGCACGTTGATGCGCTCGTCCTGCGGGTAGGTCATCACGAGGTCGATGATGCGCTCGAGCGACTGGCTGGCGATCTCGCGCCCGCAGTTCGGACAGTGCGGCGTGCCGATGGTGGCAAAGAGCAGCCGGAGATAGTCGTAGATCTCGGTCACCGTGCCGACCGTCGACCGCGGGTTGCTGGCGGTGGTCTTCTGCTCGATGGAGATGGCCGGCGACAATCCCTCGATGAGATCGACGTCTGGCTTCTCCATCTGCTCGAGGAACTGGCGGGCATAGGCCGACAGCGATTCCACGTAGCGGCGCTGTCCCTCGGCATAGAGAGTGTCGAAGGCGAGAGACGACTTCCCTGAGCCCGAGAGCCCTGTGATGACGACGAGGCGCTCTCGCGGCAGGTCGACGTCGATATTGCGCAGGTTGTGGACGCGAGCGCCGCGGACCGATATCCAGTCGTGAGCCATGTGGTCTTGTTTCGTCAGTTACCGGAGGCCGGCGAGGGATTGAGTGCTCGGCGCGACCTGGCTCCCCCGCGAGCCCGGGGGGCGGATCCCCAAACAACGAATTGTACCACCGTCTTGAAGCCCATCAGCCGTAGGTTGCCCCCAGGCATCGTTTGAAAGGAGTTGGCCACGGACGTACACGAATCTTGACCGTGGGAATCCGTGGCCCTGGCGATCCTCGTCGCGTCCGTGGCCGTTGTGGTAGCGTCGGCCGATGCGCGACAACGTGCGCGACGCGCTCCGCTCACTAGGTGCGGATTGGCGGTTCACGCTGACGGCCGCCGGTTTGCTCGCGGTCACGCTTGGCGCGATCACCGCCGTCTTCGCGATTGTTCAAGCGATTGTCCTGCACCCGTTCCCGTTTCACGACCAGGATCGACTCGTGATCGTCTGGCAGCGCGACCTGGGGCGTGCGCTCCCGGTGATCGAGGTGGCGTACGGCGAGCCGGCCGACTGGCGCCACCGCTCGCGGTCGTTCGAGCAGATCGCCGTGGTCGGGTCCGTCAACTGGAGCCTGGACCTGATTGGAAAGGGCGAGCCACAAGGCGTCTCGATGGCCGCCGTCTCTGCGCCGTTTTTCGATGTGGTCGGGACCAGGCCTGTGTTGGGACGCGGCTTCTCGTCCGCGGACGAGCGGGGCTCGCTTCCGCAAGTGGCCGTGATCAGCCACGGGCTCTGGGTCCGCCGCTTTGGACGAGACCCCACGATCGTCGGGCGAGCGGTGGCGGCGAGACTCGTCGCAGACGGGCCAACGGTCCCGATTGAAGTGATCGGCGTGGCCCCGGAGGTCTTCGATTACCCGCGTGGCAGCCAGATCTGGGTGCCGGCGGCGCCGCTCATTCGCATGTTTGGACTTGCCGCCGGCGGCGACCCCGAAGGGACATTGGCCGTTCTGCGCGTATTCTTCGCAATCGCGCGGCTGAAACCCGGCGCGACAGTGACGGGCGCCGAGACAGACCTTACGCGCGTGATCCGTACCACGGACACGAAGAGTGGACCCGAGCCGCCGTCGAGCGCAGTCGTGACGCCAATCGCCGTGCATCTGCTTGGGCCAGCCAGACCCGTGCTGTGGACACTGTTCGGGGGGGCCACCTTGATGCTGCTCATCGTCTGCGCCAATGTGGCGGGCCTACAAGTATCTCGGACGACCGTCCGCCAGCGAGCGCTCGCCATTCGCGTGGCGCTCGGCGCGTCGAACGGGCGGCTCGTGCGACAGACGTTTGTCGAGAGTGCGCTCATCACAGCGCTGGCTCTCTCCGGCGCCGTTCTGGTGACGATGCTGTCGGCGCGCGCGCTGGTGCTGCTCGCGCCCGAGGGCGTGCCTCGAATCGACACCGTGACGCTCCTGGACGGTCGGGTGCTGGCCTTCGGCGTCGCCGCGGCTTTCATTACGGTTCTCCTGAGCGGCGTGTGGCCCGCACTCGTGGCCGCGCGACTCGACACGGTGGGGGCGCTCGCGCACGGCGGAAGCCTTGCCGCGGATCCGCGCGGGCGCCGCGTACAACGCGGCGTCGTGGTCGCGCAGGTAGCCGTCTCGCTCACGCTCATCGCGGGCGCGGCACTCTTTGCTCGCACGGTACGTGCGCTCGACCAGACAGCGCTTGGATTCGACCCCGCAAACCTGCTTGCACTGAAAGTCAGCCCCCCAGTCTCCGATCCGGCACGCTGGCGGGCGTTCTACGAGGCGCTCGAAGGGCGCGCTGCCGCCGTGCCCAACGTGATTGCCGTTGGGAGCATCTATCTGCGCCCACTCAGCGGACCAATCGGGCTCGAGAGTCAGCCGATTTTCCCCGGACAGGTACCGAAAGAGGTGAAGACGTGGGGCCGGAATCCCTTTCTCAATCTCGAGACAGTTACGCCCGGCTACTTCCATGCGGTAGGCATTCGGATCGTCCGCGGCCGCGCCTTCACAGCCAACGACATAGCGGCATCGCCTGGAGCCGTGATCGTCGGCGAGAGCACGGCGCGGCGTTTGTGGCCAGGACGGGATCCGCTGGGTCAGCGGATGCGCAACGACTCGTATCGTGCGGCAGCGGGACGTCAGGGTGAATGGCAGACCGTGATCGGTGTCGCACAGGACGTGCGCTACCGGGGCCTGACCGACGTGCGCCTCGACTTGTACATGCCGGCCGCGCAATCGGACCACCCAGTCCAGTTCTTGATGGTGCGGACGCGAGGCAACCCGGCGGACGTGACGGCCACGATTCGCGACCGAGCGCGTGTGATCGACCCGGCGGCCAGTGTCTCGGACGCCACGATCATGTCCGACGTCGTGGCGAGCGAGAGCGCGCCCTGGCGATTCATGGTTCAGGTATTCGCTGGGTTCGCGGCGCTGGCGGTTGCGGCCGCGGCCATCGGGCTGGGTGCCGTCATCACGCTCGCCGTCGCGACTCGCAGACGCGAGCTGGCCATTCGCGCGGCGCTCGGCGCCGACCGCGCCCGCCTGCGAGCAGCCGTCATCAATGAGGGGCTCTGGCTGATTGCGGGCGGCACGGCGTTGGGCCTCGTGCTCGCTGTCGCGCTCGGCCGAGCCGTGGGCGCGCTTCTGGTGGGCGTCGAGCCGCACGACGCGATCGCCCTGGGCGTGGCGGCAACACTCGTGTCTGCGACCGGCCTGGTCGCGTGCTGGTGGCCGGCGCAGCGCGCAGCGGACGCCAATCCGATGGAGTTGTTGCGCCGGGAGTAAGGATGCCCTGGGCGCACGCAGTGCGTCCCTACGGCATCACTGTTTCATGCGCTCCTCGTTCTCAGTCGTTCGTCGCTCAGTCGTTCGTCGCTCGTCGTTCGTCGTTCGTCGTTCGTGAGCTCCACCAGTACAGCGCGCCGCCGGCCCCGAGCACGATCGCCGCCTGGCCAATCAGGTTGACTTCGTAGTTGAGGACATTCTCCGTACCCGCCGGCGGCACGAACAGCAAGACGACCGAGATGGCAGTCGCCGCGAATCCGGAGATGGCGACCAGATACAGACCCACGCGGCCGCCCGGCACGCGAATCACGCCAGGATCTTCGGGGCCGGCCTCCGCCGCTCGGCGCAGTCGCACGAATGCCACGAACAGGTACAGATACGGCACGAAGTAGATCAGGATCGTCAGGTTGACCATGATGTCGTAGGCCTCCTGAATGGTCGTCCTGCCGCCAGAGACCGAGACGAAGACGCTGGCGAGAAATATCAGCGTCGCGAGCACGCCTTGCACGAGGATGGCATTGCCCGGCGTGTGATAGCGCGGGTGCAGCCGCGCAAAGGCCGCGGGCAGGACTCGATCGACGCCGGCCGCAAACGGCACGCGCGCCGCGCCACCGAACCAGGAATTCGTGCCGGCAAGCGAGCCCAGCGCGAGCAGCCCCCCCGTGATTGCACCGAGGCCGACCAGCCCGAATCGGCTCGAAATCAGCTCGACGGCATCGGCGATGCCGCTGCGCTCCTGGAGCGCCTCCGGCGGCAGGGCGACGAGGACGGAGGCGGAACCGGCGATATAAATCAGGGTGACCATGCCGCCCGCGATGAGCGTGGCCCGTGGCAGCGTACGGCGCGGATCCTTGACTTCGCCGCCGACGAAGGCGCCAATCTCGAAGCCCGAAAAGGCAAAGCACATCGCCGACCAGAGGCTCAGGGTACCCAGCATCTGGCCCTGGGGAATGAGATTCGAGCCGCCAAAGCTCGTCACGGATCCGACCGTCGCGAGCGCGACCCCGCCGGCCGCAATCAGAAGGGCGGCGGGCAGCCACATGGCAATGCTCCCAATCGCGTTGAGCCGTCGTCCGGCGCCAAGACCGACGAGGTTCAACGCGACGCAGAACCAGAGGCCGCAGAGCACGAAAGCCGTCGAATAGAGGCGGCTCTCGGCCAGCGACGCGGCGTCCGGGCCAAAGACCAGCAACGCGTTTGCCGCGACGAAGAGCAGCAGCGACGGGAAGTAGAACAGGTTGTTGACCCAGACGCACCAGCCGCAGATGAACCCGTGAACGGGGCCGAACGCGCGGCGGGTCCACCGGTACAATCCGCCCTCCTCGGGATACCGGCTCGAAAGCTCGATGACCGCGGCGGCCATCGGCAGGAAGAACACGAGCCACGCGAGCACCCACAACGTGAGCGATGGCGCGCCGACGCGAGCGCTTCGCGAGATCCATCGCAGGCCCACGACAGCCACGAGATTCATCGCGACAATGTCCCAGAGGCCGAGAACGCGTTTCAGGTGCGGCACGTTTTTGGCGGCATCATAGCAGGTGGTAGAGTGCTGTTCAGTATGCAGACCGGACAGCCGCTGGCCTACATGTTCCCGGAGTTCCTCGAAAGCGACGAAGCGCGTCCCATCCGGATCCTCGCCGAGTATCTCGAGCCGCTGCGGCGGTTTCGCCAACAGCACATCCGCGACACCGTCGTGTTCTTCGGATCGGCGCGCATCCGAAGCCGGGAGGCGGCCGAGCGGCAGCTGGCCGCCGTCAACAGTGGCGAGCTCGATGGGCGCACCGCGCTGGAGGCTCACGCGCTGGCGAGCCGCTCGATCGAATGGTCCCGGTACTACGAGGACGCGCGTCAGCTCGCCTGGCGCCTGACGTCGTGGTCGACGAGTCTGCCGGGCAAGTGCGCGCGGTTCGTGGTGTGTTCCGGGGGCGGGCCTGGCATCATGGAAGCGGCCAACCGAGGGGCGCACGAAGCGGGCGGCAAGACCATCGGCCTCAACATCCGGCTGCCACACGAGCAGGGCGCGAACCCCTACGTCACCAAGGGCCTCCACTTCGAGTTCCACTACTTCTTCATGCGGAAGTTCTGGTTCGCCTACATGGCGCGAGCGCTGGTGATCTTCCCTGGCGGGTTCGGCACACTCGACGAGCTGTTCGAGATTTTGACGCTCGAGCAAACGAAGAAGCTGGCCGACCGGACGACAATCCTCCTGTACGGCGACGAGTACTGGGACCGCATCCTCGACATGGACCCGCTCGTCGAATGGGGGGCGATCGCCCCAAGGGATCCCGATCTCCTGGTTCGCGTGAACACCGTGGACGAGGCGTTCTCCAAGCTTCGCTCCAGCCTCGAGTCGGTGCTCGAGTCAGAGACAGAAACGGAGAAGGCGCCCGTGCTCGCCCGCACTCGCGCTTAACGTTCGTAGGAGGGAGTCAGATGGATCGCGCGAGACGTGATGCGCTGGTCGCGAAGTACAAGGATGGTTACGCGCAGGTGATGAGCGCGCTCGACGGCGCGACCCACGAGGAGCTCGACCGCCAACCTGCGCCGGGCAAGTGGACGCCACGGGAGATCGTGCATCATCTTGCCGACAGCGAGATGACGTCCGCCATCCGGCTTCGCCGCCTTCTCGCCGAAGACGCCCCTGTCATCGTCGGCTACGACCAGGAAGAATTTGCGCGGAAGCTTCATTACGATCGACCGATTGACGCAGCACTCGACGCTCTGAAGGGCGCCCGCGCGACGACCACGGAGATTCTCGAACGCATGACCGAGGCCGAGTGGGCGCGCGAAGGTACGCACACCGAATCGGGCCGCTACACCGTGCTGCAGTGGCTCGAGATCTACGCGGTGCATGCGCACGATCATGCCGCCCAGATCCGACGCGCGAGGCAGGGCTGACGAGGCCCGACTTCTTGAAATCGCCGCCTGAACGTTCGGAATGGCTCGAAACCGACGGCCTGGGCGGATTCGCCACGGGAACGATCGCCGGAGAGCGCACGCGTCGGTATCACGGACTGCTGCTGGTGGCGACGACGCCACCGACCGGGCGCATGATGCTCGTGAACGGATTCGATGCGTGGGCGATCACGCCGGCGGGCCGGCTCGCCCTCTCGTCGCAGCGCTACAGCCCGGATGTCGTCTTCCCAGACGGGGCCACGCGCATCGAAGCGTTCACGCCCGAGCCGTGGCCGCGATGGACGTTCACCCTGGGCGATGGCACGCGCATCGAGCAGGAGATCTTCCTCGCGTGGCGCCGCGCTTTCGTGATCGTGAACTGGCGGGTGCTGACCCCTCGGGCGACCATCCGGCTCGAAGTGCGGCCATTCCTCTCGGGCCGCGATTACCACGCGCTGCACCACGAAAACAGCTCGGTGCGCTTCAACAGCGAGAGGTTCGAGCACATCGTCACGTGGCGACCGTACGACTGTGTGCCCGCGGTGAGCGCCATGTCGAACGGCATCTACGAACACGTACCCGAGTGGTATCGCAATTTCGTTTACACGGCGGAGCGGGATCGCGGTCTCGACTGCGTCGAAGATCTTGCAAGCCCGGGTACCTTCACCTGGGATCTGTCGGCAGGCCATGCCTGGTGGGCGCTCACAACGGAACCGGCTCGCAGCGTCGCTGGGGCCGACCTCGATGGCATCCGTGCCGCGGAACAATCCCGGCGTGCCGCTTTCGCGACGCCGATATACCGTGCCGCCGAAGCCTATCTCGCGATTCGCGGCTCCGGGAGCACGATCGTCGCCGGCTATCCATGGTTCACTGACTGGGGCCGCGACACGTTCATCGCACTTCCGGGTCTCTGCCTGGCCACGGGTCGCCTCGATGCCGCGGGCGAGATCCTCACGACGTGGGCCGGCGCGATCTCGGAAGGCATGCTGCCGAATCATTTCCCGGACACCGGGTCGCAGCCGGAGTTCAACGCCGTGGATGCGACGCTCTGGTTCGTTGTCGCGGTGCAGGCGTACCTCGACGAGATGTCGCGGGCCGGGACCGCGGTACGCGGCCAGGAGCGCCAGACGCTCGATCAGGCGATTCTGCAAACCGTCGAAGGCTACGCCGCCGGCACTCGACACGGCATTCGCATGGACGACGACGGGCTGCTGGCGGCGGGCGAGCACGACGTGCCGTTGACGTGGATGGACGCGCGAGTGGGCGGACGCGCGATCACGTGTCGCATAGGAAAGCCCGTTGAAATCGAGTGCCTCTGGATCAACGCGCTCGCTATCGCGGGCGCGCGGGATCCGCGATGGATTCACGTGCAGCAGCGCGCGCGCCGGTCGTTCACGAACCGGTTCTGGAACGAAGCCCGAGACTGCCTGTACGACGTGGTCGATGTGGATCACACGCGCGGAACGGCCGACGTATCCGTGCGGCCGAACCAGATCTTCGCCGTCGGCGGCCTTCCATTGGTGCTGGTTTCGTCCGAACAGGCGGCCCGCATCGTGGATGTAGTGGAGCGAGAGCTGCTGGTGCCGCTGGGCCTTCGGACGCTATCGCCGCGCGACCCCGGCTACATCGGCCAGTATGGCGGTGGCGTCGAGGCACGCGACAGTGCGTATCATCAGGGCACCGCCTGGCCGTGGCTGCTGCCTGCGTTCGCTGAAGCCTGCGCTCGTACCAGGCCGCCCGAGGTCGCGAAGAGAACGTTGACAACGATCGTGTCGGCGTTGCGCGACCATCTGCAGGCACCGGGCCTTGGCCACTTGCCGGAAGTCGTGTCCGGCGATCCGCCGCACGCGCCCGGCGGGTGTCCGTTTCAGGCCTGGTCGCTTGCGGCGTTGCTGCGCCTCGAACAGATGGCGGGTCCAGCAACATTCCCCGGCCGGAGGTGAAGCTCCGGTCTACGCCCTCGCCACAGCGCGACGGTTCCTGCGCCCTTTCACCGGCGCGGTCTCGCCGCTCTGCTGCAGGAGCTTCGCCACGACGCCGGTCCACCCCGTCTGATGGCTGGCACCGACGGCCGACCCGTCGTCGCCGTTGAAGTACTCGTAGAAGAGGACGAGATCGCGCCAGTGCGGATCGGTCTGGAAGCGCTCGACGTTGCCGAACACGGGCCGGCGGCCGTCCTCGCCCCGCAGGAAGATTCGCGACAATCGACGCGACAACTCCGCGGCAACCTGCCACAGCGTCATCATCTGACCGGATCCGGTCGGGCATTCCACGGTGAACTCGTCGCCCAGGTAATGGTGGAACTTCTGCAAGGACTCGATCAGCAGGAAGTTGACGGGGAACCAGATCGGCCCGCGCCAGTTCGAGTTGCCGCCGAACAGTCCCGTTGACGATTCGGCCGGCTCGTAATCGACGCGATGCTCCTCGCCATTGACGTTCAGCACGTACGGGTGGGCCCTGTGGAAGCGCGACAGGGCGCGAATACCGTACGGCGACAGGAACTCCCGCTCGTCGAGCATGATTCGAAGGACAGCGCGGAGCCTGTCGGCGCTGACGATCGACAGCAGCCGTCGCTCACCTCTCCCCGTCGAGCGCATGCTGGCGACGTTGCACGTGAGATCGGGCCGGTGATCCACGAACCACTCGAGGCGCTTGCGGAAGCCGCCCAGACGCGCGAGCATCTCGGGCTCGAGCGTCTCGACGGCGAAGAGCGGAATCAAGCCAACCATCGATCGCACCTTCAACGGATGGCGGCTGCCGTCCGGCAAGTGCAGCACGTCGTAGTAGAAGCCGTCTTCTTCATTCCAGAGCTGGATACCGTCGTTGCCCCGGTTGTTCATCGCGTGCGCGATGTAGAGGAAGTGCTCCCAGAACTTGCTGGCGACATCTTCATAGGCCGAGTCGTGCCGTGCGAGCTCCATCGCGATCGCGAGGAGGTTCAGCGTGTACATCGCCATCCAGCTCGTGCCGTCGGACTGTTCGAGATTCCCGCCAGTCGGCAGATCCCGGCTCCGATCGAACACGCCGATGTTGTCGAGGCCAAGGAACCCGCCCTGGAAGATGTTCATCCCCTCGGCGTCCTTGCGATTGACCCACCACGTGAAGTTCAAGAGCAGCTTGTGGAAGACCTTCTCGAGAAACTGCACGTCGCCGCAGCCGCTGCGCTTCTTCTCGATCTTGTAAACGCGCCAGGCGGCCCACGCGTGCACCGGCGGATTGACGTCGCCGAGCGCCCACTCGTAGGCGGGGAGCTGGCCGTTCGGGTGCATGTACCATTCGCGCAACATCAGCGTGAGCTGCTCTTTGGCGAAGTCCGTGTCGACCAGTGCGAGCGGCACGCAGTGAAACGCCAGGTCCCAGGCCGCGTACCAGGGGTACTCCCACTTGTCGGGCATCGAGATCACGTCGGCGTTGTAGATCTGCCCCCAATCGTGATTGCGGCCGTTCTGTCGTTCTGGAGGCGGGGGCGGCTGGCCCGGATCGCCCTCGAGCCACTCTTTCACCACATAGTGATAGAACTGCTTCGACCAGAGCATCCCTGCCAGCGATTGGCGCATGACCAGCCCGGCATCAGCTGACAGGCCCGTCGGAATCACCGTGGAATAGAATTCGTCTGCCTCGCTCAATCGCGACGTGAACACCGCGGCGAAGTCTGCACCGACGCCCGGCGCCTCGGGCGGCAAATCCGTCAGCCGCAGCCGAATGGTGGTGGACGCCCGGGCGGGCACCTCGAGCACATAGTGCGCGGCGGCCTTGGTGCCGGTGAGGCTCGGATTCACGGCGTCGCGTGCGCCATGCACGATGTAGTCGTTGAACCCGTCCTTCACGTAGGACGTCTGGTTGGGGGACCCGAAGAGCCGGCGAGCGTTCGTCTCGTTTTCGGTGAAGAGGAGCTCCGGAGTGTCATCGCAGGTCAACCACCGCGCGCCGTAGTCGGGCTCATCGATCTCGATGATGGCCGCATCACCCATTGCACGACGCAGGGAGGGGCGAGTTACGGGTCTACCCCACGACCACGTGTTTCGGAACCAGAGCGTGGGGAGCAGGTGGAGGCGTGCGGGTTCCGGACCGCGGTTGGAGACCGTGATCCGAACGAGGATGTCCTCGGGCGTCGCTTTGGCGTACTCGACCTCGACGTCGAAATAGCGGTCCTCGTCGAACACGCCTGTCTCAATGAGCTCGAACTCCTTCACCTCTTTGCCACGACGACGGTTCTCGTCGACCAGCGCGGCGTACGGGAACGCCGCGTGCGGGTACTTGTAAAGGTATTTCATGTAGGAGTGCGTGGGCGTGTTGTCGACGTAGTAGTAGCACTCCTTCACGTCCTCGCCATGATTGCCCTCGTTGCCGGTGAGACCGAAGAGCCGCTCCTTCAGAATGGCGTCGCGCTCGTTCCAGAGCGCAACCGAGAAACAGATTTTCTGATGACGGTCGCAGATGCCGGCCAGGCCATCCTCGTTCCAACGATAGACGCGGGAACGGGCGTGTTCGTGGGGAAAGAATTCCCATGCGGATCCGTACGAACTGTAGTCCTCGCGCACCGTGCCCCAGGCACGTTCGCTGAGATACGGCCCCCAGCGCTTCCAGTGCGCGGTGCGGTCACGGGCCTCGTCGAGTCGGGTCTGCTCGGGTGTCACGCGTCTCTTCCTCGGTGCCGGCTTGGATGACCGGCCGGGCCGGACGTTCCAACAGTGGGGTCAGATCTTGAATCTTGAAAAATTCGCAATTCAAGATCTGACCCCAGGTGTATCACTTGATTGCCCAGCTGTATCACGTGATTGTCAGTCGCATGACCGCCGCTGTCGAGGGGCAAGCGGTCGTGAACTCCAGGGATTGGCGGACGGTCTCGGGCACATCCTGACGCGTGACCCTGACGAATCCGAATCGGGGGAAGAATGCGTCGGCGGTGGTCGTCAGCAGGTAGACGGCCGCAACGTGGTGTTCGCGGGCCAGCGCAAGCGCAGCGCGTGTCAGCGCCTGTCCGAGGCCTCGATGCTGCAGCGAGGGGCTCACCGCTACCGACCGGAGCAGTGCGCCGTCTCGATAGATCTCGAGCGCGGCGCTCGCGACGACCTGCCCGTGCTCCCGCCCGACAAGCGCGGTGGCTAGGTGATCGCGGAGGCCGTCCAGCGGAAGCCCGTTCCGGGTGAGCAGGTCGAGAATCGCACCGAGGTCGTCGCTCCGAGCCGTGTCGACAATCATGGGCGCCCCGCCTCACGGCCGTTGGCGGCTCGGCCAGTCGGTTCGGCCCCGCCACAGCACGCCAGCGTCGGCACAGCAACCGATTCCGGTTTGCAGCACCCCGTTTTCCTGTGGAGCCGATCGGCGTCCTTTTGCACGACGTCCAGATGCTGCAGAACGTGGGAGACGACCTGTTGGACGGAGCCCAGAATCGGATCGGCGGACGTCGACAGACGGTAATACACCCAGAGGCCATCGCGCCGCGTGTCGACCAGGCCGGACCGCCGCAGATACGCCAGGTGACGCGAGGCCTTCGGCTGCGGGATTTTCAGCGTTTCGTGAATGTGGCAGACGCACACCTCACCGGTCAGCAGCAGCCCCAGGATTCGCAGGCGTGTCGCGTCGCCGAGGGCCTTGAACACGTCTTCGAGCGCCGTCAGTTGATTGGCCATATATTCGCCTTGACAAATATACCACGCGCCGCATACCGTCGTATATACGTTCACGCGAATATAGATGGAGACATCGACATGACGGACAATTCGGCGATTCAATCGACGGTTCGTGACAAGTACGGCGCCCTCGCGCGATCGGTCGGAGCCACGGGCTGTTGTGGCCCGGTCGGGTGTTGCGGCGCCGGTGACCCGATTACCACGGATCTCTACGCGGCGGACCAGATCGACGGTCTGCCGGAGGCTGCCGTCGCCGCCTCGCTCGGCTGCGGGAATCCGACGGCGCTCATCGCGCTGCAGGAGGGCGAGACGGTGCTGGATTTGGGCTCCGGCGGCGGGATCGACGTGCTGCTCTCGGCCAGGCGCGTCGGACCCACAGGCAAGGTCTTCGGGCTCGATATGACGAAGGACATGCTCGCGCTTGCCCGCGACAACCAGCGCAAGGCAGGAGCGACCAACGTCGAGTTCCTCGAAGGCACGATCGAGTCGATCCCCCTTCCCGACGCCTCGGTCGACGTCATCATCTCCAATTGCGTGATCAATCTCTCGCCCGACAAAGATGTCGTTCTGCGCGAGGCGTTTCGCGTGTTGAAGCCTGGAGGGCGCTTCGCCGTGTCCGACGTCGTGGTCCGCGGCCGTGTGCCCGGCGAAATCCGGCGCAGCATGGAGCTCTGGATTGGGTGCATCGCCGGCGCCCTCGAGGAAACCGAATACCGCGCGAAGCTCGAAGCCGCCGGGTTCACGAGCGTGGAAGTGGACCCGTGGCGCACCTACGACGTGAACGATGCGCGGGCGTTCCTCGCCGAAAGCGGGATCGATGTGGACCGGCTGGCGCCTGACGTCGGAGGACGAGTCGCCAGCGTTTTCATCCGGGCGCAGAAGCCCTCGGCGGCCTGCTGCAGCCCCGACTGCTGTTCCTAGAGGGATCACCGGGGAGGTGAGACGACGGCTGCGCCACCTGCCTGCTCGAAAGCGTCGCGGGCTCGGTTCGACGCGGCCTCGGCCTGCGAGAGGGCGCGCGCAAAGGACGGCGTGTAGCGAACACCGTCCCAATACGAATCGCTTCGCATCGCCGTAGGACAGGCATAGCCGGCTCGAACGACGTGGTCGAGGATGTCATTGGCCTCGTCGCTCGCGCCGGCCTTCGCAAGGTACGTCGCCATCAGATAGAAACCCTCGGGATCGGTGAAGCTGCTGCTACGCAGGGCCTGCAGCTTCGGGCCAAGCGCGTCGAGCTTGCCGTCCATCGCGAGCCGGTACGTCGCCGCGACCAGCCGGACGCCCTCGTTCGTTGTCGTCCCTTCAATCGCTGCGAGCGCCTCGAGCGCGCCCACGTCGTCCAGCCGGAAGCGGGCCATCAGCGCGGCGAACGCAGGGCTGCCGGTGTCGGTCTCGATCGCCCGGTCGGTACTCGCCGCGCACGTAAAAAGTGTATGCAACGCTCGTCCGCACGGCGGGATCGAGGTGCTGCGCCCGCTCGAACGCGGCCACGGATGCATCGAGCAGGCCACAATACCGGCAGGTCGTGACCAGACCCGCGAAGAGCTCCGGGTCGTTGCCCCGGGCGTGTGCCCGCGTCAGCAGCCGGAGCATCGCGTCCAGCGCGCGTCCCAGTTCGACCTCGAGGTGCGCGTACAAATGATGCGCCATCGACAGGTCGGGATTGAGCGCGAGCGCGCGCTCGAACGCACGCTCGGCCCGCAGGTGCTCGCCTTCCGAGGCCGTGCCGGCGTACTTGGCCATCACGCGCAGCACGCGTCCGAGGCGCGCCCAGGCCGGCGCGTATCCCGGGTCGAGCTCCAACGACTGTTCGTACAGCTTTCGCGCGTCAGGCCAGCGTGAGGAATCGGTCATGAGCTGATTGCCGCGCAGATACAGCTCATACGCGGCCGGGCTTGTCGGCACATCCTGCCGCTGGGCGTGATGCTCTCGCGCAGCGAGCGGGACGTGCAGCGACGAGACGATCGCATGCGTGAGCGTGTCCTGGAGCTGAAACAGATCCTGAACGGGCGCCTGGAGAGTCCGAGACCACAGGAGCGATCCTTGCGGCACTGCGATGAGCTGCGCCGCTACGCGCACCTCCCCTCCCACCCGCAGCAGTGATCCGGTCAACGCCGCATCGACGGCGGCCTGCTCCGCGAGCGCACGAAGGTCCAGCGCGGCAGTGGCGTACTGCATCGCCGTGAGCGTCGATCTGACAACGATCGTATCGAGCCCCGCGAGCGACGACGCCACGGCGTCGGCAAGGCTGAAGCTCAGAAAGTCGGTTTCCGGATCCGGACGCAGCAGCCGGAACGGCAGCACGATGAGCCGCGTGGGGGCACGGCGTGTTGGCACGAATTCCGCCGTCGACTGCGTCGAACTGTCGACGCCCCGCAAGGCCGCGGCAAACAGCGTGGCGTTGGCCGGACGACGCTCCGGATCCTTGGCGAGCCCTTGGAAGAGGGTGCGCTCGAACGCCGGCGGCGCGACGGCGTCTGGCAGCCGCGGCGGCTCTTCGAACGCGATGGCGTGAATCAGATCAACCACGGTCGGCGCGTCGAACGGCGGCCGTCCCGCGACCATCTCGTAGATCACGGCGGCGGCGGCGAACAGGTCGGTCCGCGGATCGGCGATCCCGCCGCGCAGCTGCTCGGGCGCCATGTACCGCGGAGTGCCCATCACGAAGCCCGTCTGCGTGACCGCCGTGTCGGCCACCGAGGCTGGCTGCAGATCTCGCGCGAGCCCGAAGTCCAGCAGTTTCACGCCGTGCCGCGTCAGAAAGATGTTCGCCGGCTTCAGATCGCGGTGCACGAGGCCGCGCTCGTGAACGACGGCCAGCGTCTCGACGATCGTGAGCGCCTGTGGCAATGCCTCATCGAACGGGATGGGGCCGCGAGCCAGTCGATCCGCGAGCGACTCGCCATCGAGCAGTTCCATGACCAGGTACTCAATGCCGCTCTGCTCACCGATGTCGTGCACGGTGCAGATGTGCGGGTGGTTCAGCGCGGCAATCGCGCGGGCCTCACGCTCGAAGCGCTGGCGCCTGGCCGCATCGTTCGACAGCTCCGAGGGCAGGACCTTCACCGCCACGTCGCGCACGAGGCGCGCATCGTGCGCGCGATACACCTCGCCCATGCCGCCGGATCCGAGCGGCGCGACGATTTGATACGGTCCGAGCCAGGTACCGTCGACGAGCGGCATGACAGAGCTTCGGTGGGATTATCTCTCAGAGCGAAGCGGTGCGGGCCCGCTCGCTTCGCTCACGGGTGGCCACCTCGCCAACGCTCGCGGGCGGGGCCGCGCCCTTCGGGCGCGGAAGGGGAGCTGGCTTCGATCGCGGGGAGGGCCGGCCGGGCTTACGCTCGCCGGTCGGGAGTGCTCATACGGATGGAGGTATGCGCTACATCCGGCACTTCGCCGCGACGTCGTCGATCAGCACGTCGAAGCCCTTCGTGCTGAACTGCACCGTCGCCGCGGGGGCATTCTGGGGCGTGAAATTGAATCGCATGGTGCGCGCACGCGCGAGGCGGCGCGCGAATGCCGCGCCATCCGGCGCGAACAGCGCATCGTGTTCCTCCGAGTCCCGCCACCGCTCGGTCGACTCCGCCTCACCGTCGAAGGCCACGTGGACCGTGTGGTTCTCGTCTTCAGCCTCGATGCGTGCAGGTGAGTCAATGAAGACGAAAGCGTCGGCCTTGTGCGAGAGGCAGCGGACGACCAGCAGCGGGTGCACCCTTCGCATCCAGATCGGCACGTCGTGGTCGGCTGGAAGCTCGAACGCGACGCTTTTCGGGTGATTGCTCACCCACCGGACCTGATTGGCATTGCTCCAGACGTGTGCGACTACGGGCGTCACTCGTGGAGCTCCTGACAAAGCGCGCGGCGTTGTGGAGCGCGCCGCCCGGGTATCGATGGCTACGTGCTCCTCGCGAGCCGCCGAACGCGTGCTCAGCAGCGAGACGGCCACGACGGCACCGAGCACGACCGCTGCTCCAACGGCGGCAACGTGCCGCGATCGCCGTCCGGCACCGGCAGGGGTGATTGGCGGAACGATCGCGAGCGCGACCGGTACGTTGCTGGACGGCGCACCGATGGAGCCCGCCACCAAAGAGTCTGGTGGCTCCGAGGGTTCGCTCCCATGCACACAATTGCCGCATGTGCCGTCCGGCGTCTCGAGCCCGCAAATGGCGCAGCGAGTCATACGCGAAACAGCTGGCCGCAAGCCGTGTGCCACGGGCTCGGGTCAGTCGACTCGGGCCGACTTCGCCGATTCACGCGCGGCGTCGTCCGGGCCGGCGCCTGGTCGCGAACAGAACTGGCATCCGTCTGACAGCTCTGCGCCCCGTCCGGCGTCACAGATCGTGCCGAACTCCAGGCCACGTGCACGGAGTCGAGGAATGAGGAGGGCCACGGTTTCAATCGTGTGGCGGCGGTCGGCAGCCGGGTTCACGTGATGCCCATCGTGCAGCACCATGATCGACCCGTTCGAGGCGAGACGCGACAGCTTCTTGGCCACACGCTCGGGACGAGGCGTTCGGTACCAGTCGAAGTCCCACAGCCGCCATCCCCAGCCGACCAGTCGAAGACCGCGCCGGCCGACACCCTGGAGCATCATCCAGCTCCGCCAGCCGGCGTGCGGCCGGAAGGCGGCGCACGGCGGCCGACCCGTGATGTGCTCGAGGCGTGACGACGCGAGCGACAGCGTCTCGGCCAGCCCGGCTGGCGACATAATCATCAGCCGGCGGGTATGCGAGTGCAGCGCCAGCGCGTGGCCGTCGTCGACGATTCGGCGCACGATCGGCGCCGTCGCGACGGTTACGTGCTTGTCGATGACGAAGAACGTGGCGCGCACGCGTTCGCGTTGCAGCAGGTCCAGGAGCGCCGGCGTGGCAGTCGGGTTTGGCCCGTCATCGAAAGTGAGATAGACCGTCGGCGGGTCTTGCGGCGGCATGCGCCAGATGGATCGCGAGGGGCGCATCCAATCGAAAAGAAACCTGAACGGAGCGGTGTGCGCCAGTATGCCGGTGGCGACGAGTACTCCCAGCACGACCCAGGGCATGTCCGTATCGTTATGGGTCGTGCGGGTCTCTGGTCAGCGGCACGAACAACACGTCGAGCGTCGGTTCCGACACGACGCCCTCGGCGGTTTTTGTGAGGACAGTGAGCCGCTGGCGCGACACGCCCACGGGGACGATCATCCGTCCTCCGATGGCCAGTTGGTCGAGGAGCGGCTGTGGCACGTGATCGGGCGCCGCGGTCACGATGATCCGATCGAATGGCGCCTCCTTCGGCAGGCCCGCGTACCCGTCACCTGTCCGAACGTACACATTCTCGTATCCGAGCTCACGAAGGAGCGCTCGCGACCGATCGGCCAGCGCAGGCACGATCTCGATCGTGTGTACTTCCTTGACGATCTCGGCGAGCACGGCCGCCTGATATCCCGAGCCCGTCCCGATCTCGAGCACGCGCTGCCCGGGCGCGGGTCGGAGCGCCTGTGTCATGTACGCCACGATGTAGGGCTGTGAAATCGTCTGAGCGAACCCGATGGGCAGCGCGCGATCGTCATAGGCGGCAGACGCCTGCTCCGGCGGGACGAACCGGTGCCGCGGCACCGTACGCATCGCGGCGAGCACACGAGGATCCGTGACCCCGCGGCGCGCAATCTGATCCTCGACCATCATCGTGCGTAGATTAGCGCGGTCGGTCGACAACCGGGCGCCTGACTGCGCGGCATGAGATCCGGCGCAGACGAGGGCCGCCAGTGCGATCGCCGGCGCGGCGTCAGGCATTGACGTGCCTACTCGTACCTCAGGGCATCGATCGGATCGACCTTGCTGGCGCGGCGCGCCGGAATCCACGCGGCCACCAGCGCCACAAGCGTCAACACGACCGGCGAGGCGATGAACACGACGGGATCCGACGTGCTGACGCCGAACAGGAAGCTCGAGATCAAACGCGCCAGGCCGAAAGACGACGCGATCCCCACTACGATCCCGACGATCGTCAGACGCATCCCTTGAACGACGACCATCCGTCTCACGCGCGCCGCATCGGCGCCGAGCGCCAGGCGAATGCCGATCTCCTGCGTCCGCTGCTCCACGGAATACGCCATCAAGCCATAGATGCCGATGGCTGCCAGAGTGAGGGCCGCCAGCCCGAACACGGTCAACAGCCACATGTTGAACCGCTGGCGCGAGGTCGATCGTGTGACGACCTGGTCCATCGTGCGGACCTCCGATACGGGCAGCCCAGTGGCCTGGCGCAGCGCCTCCTGGACGGGTTCACTGAGCGAATACGGATTGTTTGCCGCGCGGACGACCCACGCCATCGGCGTGATGCGCACGTTGAGCGCGTTGACCGGGTCGGGCACCTGGGCCTGCGGGATGAACATCTTCGGCCCAGGATCGTCGTTCAGCGCACCGTCGCGGCTGTCGGCGACGATGCCGATGATCTGGCGGTCCGGCTCGTCGGCGAACTCCCGCATGATGCCGCGGCCGATGACGAGCCGATCGCTCAACGGATCGCCTTTCGGCCAGAATCGTTTTGCCATCGTCTCGTTGATGATGACGACGGGCGGGGACTGCTTCGTGTCGCGGTCGGTGAAGGACCGGCCTCGCCGGACGGGGATCTTGAACACCTCGAAATAGCCTGGCGACGCCGTCATCCAGCCGCCGCCGCCGTGGAAAGGCCCCTGCTCCAGTTTGCGCCCCACGATGATGAACGGGAGGCCGTAGCCGCCTTCGAGCGGGACACAGCAGGTGGCGCTGGCCAGTTCCACGCCGGGAATCGCCCGGATCTTTTCGACGCCCAGGCGGACGGCCTGTTCGACGGCCTCCGATTTGAGGTACTTCTCGCCAGACATCGACATGCGCATCGTGAGCACGTTGGTCGGGTCGAAGCCGGGATCAACAGTGCGGAGCGCGACGGCCGTCCGAACGAGGAGCGCGGAACCCACAAGGAGGGCGAGTGCCAGCGCGACTTCGGCCACCACCAGTATCGAGCGTGTCTTGTTCTGCCGGAACCCCGTGCCGGCGCGGCTGCTGCTCTCCTTCAGTGTGCCGCTGAGATCGGTACGAGAAGCGTGAAGCGCCGGAATCAACCCGAAGAGAATCCCAGTGCCGAGCGAGACGAGAAGCGTGAAGCCGAGCACGCGCCAATCGAGGCCGACGATCGAGCCGTCTTCGCCAACGCGCGGCAGGCCCGCGGTATTGACGGCCAGCAGTGCGCGGATGCCGAGCATGCCCACGGCCAGGCCGAGCGCCCCACCCGCGAGCGACAACAGCACGCTTTCGGTGAGCAGTTGACGAATGATGCGGCCGCGGCCCGCACCGATGGCCGCGCGAATCGCAATCTCGCGCTTTCGCCCGGTCGCCCGCACCAGCAGCAGATTCGCAACATTGGCGCAGGCGATGAGAAGCACGAAGCTCACAGCGCCGAGCAACAACCATAGCGTTGGACGTACCTCTCTCACGAGCTCGTCGTTCAGCCGCGCGACCGAGAACCCGGAGCCGCGCTGCAGTGCGTTCGGGAACTTTCGGTTGTACTCGGCGGCCGAGAGCGCGAGCCGCGCCTGGGCCTGCTCGAGCGTGACGCCGGGCTTGAGGCGACCCGTCACCTGGAAGTAATGCCCCTGGTCGGTCGTGTGCGGGTCCAGTTGGAAAGGAACCCAGAGGTCTGGCGGCGGCCCGAACTCCGAGACGTCAAAGCTCGGCCCGACGACCCCGATGATGACGTGAGGATCGCCGCTCAGCGAAATCGTCTTGCCGATGATGGCCGGATCGCCTCCGAAGCGGCGGGTCCACAACGAATAACTGAGCACCGCGACCTGCTCGCCGCCGGGCCGGTCCTCGGCGGCGCTGATCGCGCGCCCTCGAAAGATCGGCGCGCCGAACAGCCGGAAATAGTCGACCGACACCTGACTCGCGCGGAGCTGTTCGGGAAGGCCCTGGCCGGTGAGGTTGATGATGTTGGACCTGTACGCCGCGACGTCCTGCACGACACTCGTCTGCTCGCGCCAGAACTGAAACTTCGCCGGCGATCCGGCGCTGAACGCGCCCTCGGACGAGGTCTGCTGAAAGACCACGAGCCGGTCGGGCTCGAAATACGGCACCGGCTTCAGCAGAACGGCATTGACGATCGAGAAGATCGCGGTGTTGGCACCGATTCCCAACGCCAGGGCCGCGACGGCGGCCAGGGTGAAGGACGGGCTTCGCCAGAACATCCGGAGCGAGTGTTTGATGTCTTTGAGCAGCTCTGACAGCGGCATGTCAGGGTCCGTTTAGATGAACAGCGTCACGCGCGATCGCAGGGCCTGGCCAAGAAACGCGGCGGCGCCTCCCGCTTCCAGGCCCGGGACGAGCTCGTCGTCCTCGATGCCCATTACGTCGCGGGACATCTCGCAGGCAACGATCTGGACGCCGAGGTCCCGCGCCATGGCCATCAGGTCCTCGAGCGACGCCACGTTCTTTTCCTTCATCATGCCCCGCAGCATGCGCGCCCCGACGCCAAAGTAGTTCATGCGGGAGACCGGCAGCGATTGGCTGCCCGACGGCGACATGACCGCCATCATCTTTTGCGCCAGTGTCTTTCCGGCCAACCGCTTCTGGCGACGCAGCGCACCGTATCCCCAGAAGGTGAAGAACATCGTCACCTGCTGCCCCATGGCCGCCGCGCCGGTCGCGAGGATGAATCCGGCCAGGACGCGGTCCAGATCGCCCGAGAAGACGACGATCGCGACGCGGTCCTCCGGAAGCTTTGCTTCGACTTCCGCGAGCCGGGCCGTCAGCGCGGCGACGCGCGACTCGAGGCTCGTATCCGTCGCGGGGAGAGCTCCGGCGAGATTCTGACTGGCCATGCGGTTCCTTCTTCAGTTGGCATCGCGCCGCTGACATGGCGGCGGGGCTTCCGCCTACGCTTAAAGCTTCGGCGAGACTCGCCGTAGCCTTGGCGAAGGCGGTCAGCCCCCGCAACCGGCGGCACGCGCGGGCCTAAAGGCCCGCCTTCACAAACAAACACTCATCCAAATCCATTTGCCTTAGACTGCGCGCTTCACGTAATGGACGTAGACGCTGGTGCCATCGTTCGACTCGGTCTGCTGATCCAGCAGCTCGATGCTGGGCGTGACCTTCGCCCAGCCCTGGAAGTCCTTCACGGATCCGCGATCCGTGCTCATGATCTTCAGCACCTGCCCTGGCTCCAGCTGCCCGATCTCTTTCCGTGCCTTCACGAGCGGCATCGGACACTGCAACCCGCGAGCATCGAGCACGCGATCAACCTTCACGTTGTCCATCGATGGGTCCTCAGGATCGGCTGGTGGCGCAGAGATTCCGCCCCAGCTCCAGCTCTGCTGACCGGTCCTCGTCCGGATGAGAGAGGCCGGCATTGACGCGCTTCATCTCTACATATTCCGGCGGAAAGCGCGGCACATGGTCCGCCAGAAACGCCACGAACGCATTTTCGTCCCGAAGCGCCAGGCCGAGAGGCTGGTTCGATCGTTTCAGAGTGCCGAGCTGCGCCGAGAAGACGCCGTTTGTCCCGGCCTCGGCGGCGCCGCTGAAATGTCCCGGCAGCACGACCACATTGTCTGGCAACTGGGCCAGACGCCGCAGGGATCGGGCATGAAGCGGCGCCCACCGGTCGGCGTGCCCGCCGAGATCCGGACGAGCCACAGACTCGAGGAAGATGCTGTCCCCGCTGCATAGATACGTGTCATTCACCAGGCAGGCAACATTCCCCAACGTGTGGCCGGGCACGTGCAGGACGCGAACGCAGGCGCTGTCGACCGAGAGCTCCTGTCCATCAGACAGGTATCGAAAAGCCAGCTCGGCCGGCACGCCGTCGATCGGGTGAATTCCATCGTACGGGTGGAGATAGTAAGGAACGGCGGCGGCGGCGGCGAGGGCGGGACCGCCGCTGATGTGATCGGCGTGCGCGTGGGTGTCGAGCACGGTCACGAGCGTCAGCTGTCGTTCGGCCAGCAGGCGCGTGTACACGTCGATGTGTCGGAGCGCGTCGATGACGAGCGCGCGATCGCCGCTCGTGACAACGTAGCTGAGACAGCCGCGCGCGGGCCGCGCGATCTGGAAGATGCCGAGCGCCCGCGTGTCTGTGACGGGCCGAACCTCATGGAAGTCACCCCACGCCCGCATTCCTCCGGCGAGGGTGACGGCCGGATACTGGAGGTCGCGGAGCCCGGCGGCCACATCCACGGATGTCCCGCCCTTCGCGCACACGGCGACGATTAACGTGTCGGACGGGAGCGTCGCACCGAGCTTCTGCCGAACGTAGGCGACCACAGAGTCTCGAATCTCGTCGCCGCCGCCTTCTTCGAGCATCTCGAAATACGGCACGTTGATCGTGGGCACGGCACGAGCCGCCTCGATTCGCCACGCCTCGAACTCCTCGCGGTGTCTGACGTCGAAGATGACAAGCGGTGTTGTGCCGTCGAGGAGCGTCTTGAGCTCGTCGACCGTGCACTCGTCGGCCGAACGCATCATCGTGGTCATGGGTTGCTCCGAGCTGCCGTCTGCTTCGCCGGCCAGATCACCGAGAAGGTCTGCGCGTCCGGCTCCATGAACCGCAGCAGCGCCTCACCCTCCTCGCTCAGCTCGTTTCGCGTCCCCTTCGTCAGGGCCACGAACGGCTGGAGCACGAGGGCTGCGATCTTCTTTTTCCGCTCTACACGCCACGTCCCCGAAATCAGCCCATCCACCAGGAACGTCGCAGGCACGAAGAGATTCTTCGTGGCCAGATGGGGACGATGCTCCTTGGCGACGATTCTGGTGCGATCCGAGAATGCGAGCAACAGGCTGTCGAACTCCGGGAGAAATTTGGCTGGTGCCGGCTCGTCCTCGGACGGCCGCGGCGCCTTTGGCAGGTCGAAGAGCTCACGTCCCCGCTCGTCGATGAAGACCTTCAGCTTCGGGCGAAGGCCGTCGATGACAGCGCGTGCGTCGGCCAGGCCCGCCCACGTCCTGAAGTCGTCTGCGCTGGCCGGACCGAATGCTGCCAGGTAGCGTAACGCAAACGCCCCGGGCCGCGCGGCTTCCATTTGACCGCCCAGCCACGACTCAGCGACCGCGAAATCGGACGCGGACGGATAGGCCCACGTCGATCCCACCTGAGGCGTCTGGACGAGCGGCAGGTGCATGCGAACCGCATACCCCATCGCGCGCTCGTCCACTTTGGGAAAGCGCGCGACGAGATGCGTCCGCAGTTCGGCGAACGTGCAGGGTCTCTGCTCGAAGTACTCGCGCGCTGCGGCGACCAGCTCGCCGATGTTCAGCCCCTTCGCGCGGTCGCGCAGCACGGCCTGCATGCCGAGCGCAAGCACCGGCTGCACCACTGGCCGAAACGCGAGGTAGTCCTTTCGTGAAACCAGGTGCAGCGTGCCGCGCATCAGCGTGCCGCGCACGACGTCGTGACGTTCGATCGCGCCGACCAGGGCTTCGCGGGAAAACGCGTGGACGCGCGACCACATGCCGACAAACGGCGGTCGGGCGAGCTGCGCCTGCATACCCGCCACGCGCTCGACAACCGCCACGGGCGTGGCTTTCTCGCGTCGGAGCAGCATCTGGCGCGCGAGGGTCGCTCGATTCAAGGCGCGGTGCGTGATCCGCGTGCCAGCGGCGGGCGCGGTCTTTTTCATCGTCGTTCGATCTGCGTCTCGGAATCGCGGGGTTAAAGCCCCGCCGCCACATCTAAAGCCCCGCCGCCACACCTAAAGCCCCGCCGCCACAGCAGTGTCCGACCTACCCGGCAGTCTCGTGCCCTGTCCGCGCCTGCTCGACCAAACCCGACAGACGTTCCCGTTGCTTGCCCTCCGCGTCGAAGTTCGAGGGCGCGAGCCACCGTTCGTATGCGGGCCGCAAGGCCGGCCACTCGCGATCGAGAATCGAGAACCACGCCGTATCGCGATTGCGTCCCTTGTAAACCACGGCCTGGCGGAAGACACCCTCGAATTGAAAGCCGAGTCGTTCGGCCGCGCGGCGCGACGGCGCATTCAGGCTGTCGCATTTCCACTCGTAACGCCGATACCCCAGTTCATCGAACGCGCGACGCATCATGAGAAACATGGCTTCGGTCGCAAGCCGCGTGCGCTGGAGGCGCGGCGAGAAGTTGAGATGTCCCACCTCGATGACGCCCATGGCCGGGTCGAGGCGCAGGTACGCCGCCACGCCCACAGCCTTCCCGGTGGCCCCATCGACAATGGCGTGGAAGAGCTGATCGGCGCCTCTCGTCATGCCCGTGAGCCACGCGCGATAGCTGGCCAGATCGTCGAAGGCGTCGCTGGAAAGATAGGTCCAGTTGCGGCCGTCTGCATCCTCGCGGTTGGCGTCGTGCAGGTCGGTAGCGTGGCGCTCAGGGTCGAGGGGCTCGACGCGGCCATAGCGTCCCACCATGGCAGTCCGCGGCGGCCGGGGCCGTTCCTCCCAGCCCGGCACGGCGACGCCAATCGGATCGCCAAACTGATTCGAGCAGTCGGTCACGCGCATCTCCCGAGGGAGATTGTATTGCTGGAGCGTGGTCCGGCCGCAATCCCGCCGCCCCGGCGTCCGTTTCGCCAGCTCTTGCCCCCGCGCGTCGAATCCGGAAACAATCGGACCGTGTCCAACCCCATTTTGATCATCACAGGCGACGCCGGCGAGAGCTATGAGTGTCTCTATGCGCGACATCGCCTGCTCGAAGCGCGGCGCGTCCCACGGATCGCGGCGCCGAGCCGTCGCCGCCTGCATCTGGTCATCCACGATTTCGAGCCCGGGTGGGACACGTACGTGGAGCGGCCAGGTTACGGTGCCGAAGCCGACCTGACCTTCGACGACGTGAATGTGGACGATTACCATGCCGTGCTCGTCCTCGGCGGTCGCGCGCCCGAGTATCTGCGCCATTCGAACCGCGTTCTCGAGATTGTTCGCGCGTTCGACGAGCGGAAGAAGTGGATCTTCGGGATCTGTCACGGCGTGCAGATTCTGGCAGCGGCCGGCGTGATCGCCAGCCGCCGCGTGACGGCCTACGAACACTGCCGCTGGGAGATCGAAGCCGCAGGTGCGACATACGTAGCCGAGGACCAGGCCGTGCGCGACGGACGGATCGTGACAGGTCAGACGTGGCAGTCACACCCCGAGTTCTACCGCCTCGTGTTCGACTGTCTATCCGAGTGAGCGCCGCGGTCGCCACGAAACGCTGGTTGGATCTGGCGTCTTTAATAGTCTTCTGCGTGCTCCAGTCTCGCCGTTGATTCCGTCTCTGCGCCCTCGGCTCTTCGTCGCCGGCGTTACTTCGCCTTCACGATCTTGAACACGCTGGTCGTACCGCTGACCTCGTTGGCCGAGACGAGCAGCGGCGCGCCGATGGGACTGTCTTCCTCCGCAATTACGATGAGCTGTTCGGGGCCGAGATCGCCCGCCGTCCCGTCTTCGGCGCTACCGGCGAAGTTGCGGGTGTTCAGGTACTGCACGAACCGCACGCTCGTCGGCGACGTCACGTCGTAGACGAGAATCCCGCCGACGCGCTCGAGCGCGACGAACACGTACTCGCGGCCAAAGATCTTCGCCACGGTGACGCCTTCCGGCTCGGGCCCTTTATTGTCGCTGCGTGTATCGAACGAGCCGTCGCCGTCGTTGGTCGCATTGAAGTCAGACGGCAGCGCTGCGGCCGTCCGCCTTTCGAAGTCGCTGCCGCTATCGAAGACCAGCGCGCCGTCGGTCGAGCGGATCGAGAATGACCGGCCACCAAAGACGTACAGGGCATCCATGTCGCCGTCGTGATCGCTGTCGCCGGTCGCCTTCGTGACCGTGAGCCGGCCGAGTGCGCCGGCGGCCTTCAAGGCAGCGGCGTTCGGGAACGCGACAGGATCGAGTGTCAGGCTGCCGACGCGGGCGGTCTCGTCGAACCCGCTATATTCGCGGCTGTCGCCTTCGTTGGCCAGCACGAGGTAGGTACGGCCACGGCTTCGAAACGAGGCTATCCCGTCCGGCTGATACATCCCCCACACGGGCCACGTGCCGATGTGTATGCCGCCGTCGCGATCGCTCGGATCGAACGCGTTCGACGGAAGCGCGTGATTCTTGAAGCCGAGGCCGCTGAGCTTCGTGAACGTCGCGGACCGGATGTCGAGCTCCGCAAGCGCGTTGTTCTCCTGGAGCGTGACCCACGCGGTGCGGGAGTCGTGCGAGATCGTGATGTATTCGGGCTCGAGGTCCTGCGCGACGCTTGCGCCGGAACCAAAGATGCGGATCGACGGATCCAGCGTAGCGTGGTTGAAGGACTCGAAGCCAACAGTCGTCACCGCCGCCTGCGTCAGAGTTGCGACGCCTCCCTCGAGATCGATGATGCTGACCGAGCCCTCGGGATCGGGCGTGTAGCTCGGGTCGGGCTCGGCTTCATTGGCGACGAGCACATAGTGGTGATCGGGCGTAAATGTCAACATATCGGGCAAGGCGCCCACGGTCACGCTCGCCAGAAATTCCCCATCGGTGTCGAAGAAGACGGCCTTGCCCGGGTCCGTTTTCACGACGGCTTCGACCGCCACGGCGACAATGCCCCGAGCCACTGCGACGCTGTTCGGATGTCCGCCGTACGGGTGCACATCGATGGCAAAGTCCAGGGACGGCGCCGCCGGATCGCTGACGTCCAGCACGTCGATGGATGCCGCCTCGAAGTTCACCACGAAGAGGCGCTGTGTGCCAGGATCGTGCGCGACGATTTCCGACGCGCTGCCGTTGAACGTCCCGCTGGCGTACGTACCCAGCGGCTGGAGCGTGATGTCTTTATCGGCTGCAGCCTGCGGTTGGCTGCTGAAAGAGATAAGAGCACAAGCGGCGCAGGCCGCCAGACGAGTGAGCGCATACGCGCGACTGGGCATCGGATCGGTCCTCCTCGGAGATGACGAGCTTGTACCATCCGATCGCGACAACGCCGTAAACGGGTTTCGTTACACTGCCGTTACGAACGACGCGTACTCTCGACACATCCTGAGTCCGGAGAACTCGCCGGTGTTGGCGCTCTCTCCATGTGTAGAGCGGACCCTTAGGTCCGCCTCCCGGGGCTGACCGCGCTCCACGCGAGTCGGGTGCCGACACAATGTGAGGTCGGTTCTCATCCGTCCGCTCACTCGTGTGGCGCATCCATGGACGCCAATCACCCCATGAACATCGGCGACATGACCTACGGATCCGACAAAGCGGGTCTCGTCTGCGCCTACGCGTTCGGCCCTGGAGGGAGCGGCAGGCCGATCACCGCTGATGAGGCCGCCACGCAGGTCACCGATCCCCACGGCGCGGAGGGGTTTTTGTGGCTGCACTTCAGCCTGGCCAATACCGCCTCAGAGCGCTGGCTGACCGAGCACCTGGACCTGCCGCGCGATTTTCACGATCTGTTGGGCGTCAGCACGTCGACGCGCGTCGAAGTGGGCGATGGCGCGTTGCTGGCGGTTCTCAATGACGTGCAGTTTTTCGCATTCGAGGCGTCCGCGGCATCGACGGTCGCGATCTTCGTCGACTCCAGGATGATGGTGAGCGCCCGCACCACGCCGCTCAAGGCGCTCGACCGGCTTCGCGCCGCCGTGAAGGCCAGCGAGCCCTTCCGGTCGCCGTGCGAGCTTCTCGCGCATCTTCTCCACGACCAGGCGGAAGTGCTGGTGCACATCGTCCGCGATGCCACACGGCAGGTCGACGTCATCGAGGACGATCTGATGGTCCACCGCGCATCGGCTCATCGTCCGAAGCTCGGCGCGCTGAGGCGAGTGCTGGTGCGTCTGCAGCGGTTGTTGGCGCCCGAACCGGCGGCGCTCTTCCGGCTGCTGAATCGGCCGCCGATCTGGATGAGCGCCGACGACGGCACCGATTTACGCCAGTCGGCGGAAGAGCTGTCGGCGGCCGTGGCCGACTCGGTCGCACTGGTTGAGCGCGTACGGTTGCTTCAGGAAGAGCTGACCGCGCAAGTGAACGAGCAAACGAATCGCACGCTGTTCGTGCTGACCGCGGTGACGGTCCTCACGCTGCCGATGGTGATCATTCCGGGTCTGTTCGGGATGAACGTCGGCGGAGTGCCGTTCCGCGACCATCCCGGAGGCTTCTGGACCGTCCTCATGATCGTCGTGACCGTAGCCGCCGGCGGCGCGATCGTCGCGCTCAAACGCAGCCGGACGCCATGACTGGTCGAGGGGGTGAAAAAACCTAGAGGCCGGTGGACCCGGCCGGAAGGGACGCTTCCACGGCAGGCAAGTACACGGTGAAGGTCGTCCCTACGCCGACGGCGCTGTCGCAGTAGACGAATCCGCCAGATTGCTTGACGATGCCATACACCGTCGCCAGGCCAAAGCCGGTGCCCTGCCCACGCGGCTTGGTCGTGAAGAACGGTTCGAAGATCTTCGCCTGCGTTTCCAGATCCATGCCTTGACCCGTGTCGGCCACCTCCAGCGCGACGTACGGTCCCTGCGGCATCTCGGGCCCACGCACCGATCCCGCGGTGTTCAGCTCGACTTGCGCCACTGAAACCGTGAGCCGACCGCCAGACGGCATCGCCTCTCGCGCGTTGATCGCGAGGTTCGCCACCACCTGTTCGATCTGCGACGCGTCGACATAGACCGAGCACGGCTCGCTCGGCATCTGGCACGTGAGGTCGATGTCATCGCCAAGGATCCGGCGAAGCGAGGCTTCCATCGACGACACGGTATCACTGAGGCTCACGACCGCGGGGCTGAGCATTTGTTTGCGGGAGAACGCCAGCAACTGCCGCGCGATGACTGTGCCGCGATCGGCGGCCCGCTTCATCTCGGCGGTCATGCGGTGCAGGCGGGGACGGTCCTGCAGCTCCTCGAGCAACAACTCTGCGTATCCGGTGACCACGGTCATCAGGTTGTTGACGTCGTGGGCGATGCCACCGGCCAACCGTCCAACGGCCTCCATTTTCACCGTCTGCCGAAGCTGCAGTTCTGCGCGTCGGAGCGTTTCGACCGCCTTGGGATCGATCTCGCCGTCAGGCAGTACGCCTCCGCCTGGCGGCAGAATCGTCTGGCGGCAGTCGCTCTCGGTCGACGAAGGTCGAGGACTCAGCATCTTTGGGAACTCGGCTGACACTACGGACAAGTAACTCCCTACGGCTGAAGCAAGGCCGATTCCCATGGTTTCCCACGTGACTGGAAGGGCAGACGACCAGAAAATCGAAATTTTCCCAGTATTTCTGGAGGCTCGTGGCCCCGCGCACTGTCGCATAGCCGACACTACCGTCGGTGGCCTGACAGTTGAACTTAAGACCCGACGCCCCGACCCGTCAAATTCGACGGAGCGATTTACGGCGCCCGAAAGCGATTTACCTTAACCGGAGCATCGAGGCCATAAACCCAGCAGCTTTGTGAGACTTCATTGGAGAAATGACTGTTGAGCGTCCAAAGTCAGCGGCACGGCGCTGGGGCGCGGATTGGGGTCAGGTCTTGAATCTTGAAAAATTCACAATTCAAGATCTGACCCCAGAATGACTGCGCCGCACTGTAGAGCTACTTTCCGCGGCCGTACTTGCGCATGGCCGCCAGGAGTCGATCGCGGGGCAGCGCGAAGACGCGCAGGCCGTCGGACCCGGTCATCGTCTCGGCCGCGAGCATGGCGTTGAGGATCGCTTCCTCCGTGGCCTGCACCGTCGCGTAGAAGATCGGGTTGATGCGGTCGTTGGGCAGCATCTCGACGCGTGCAGTGTTCTTCTGCGCCGCAAGGCCAGGATTAGCCGTCGAAAAGGCGACGAAGATGTCGCCCGAAGAGTTTTCGCCCTTCCCACCCATGCGGCCTACACCGAGCGACGCGCGTGTGGCCACACGCTGAAGTTGGTGCGGCAAGAGAGGAGCGTCGGTCGCCACCACGATGATGATCGACCCGGCGCCGTCGTCCTCGCGCACGGCATCGGCCTCCGTGCAGCGCCGTCGTCCCGCTTGGCCAGCGGGATTGGCGATCGACACGCACGATGTGAGATCGGGAATCTCCTCGCCCACCGGGACGCCGCCGACACGGAGCTCGCGGCGCGCGCCGTAGTTGCACTGCACGAGCACGCCGATGGTATAGCCTCCGGCTTCAGCGTTGAGCACGCGCGACGCGGTGCCGATGCCGCCCTTGAATCCGTGGCACACCATGCCGGTGCCGCCACCAAAGTTCCCCTCCGGGACCCTGCCACCGGTTGCGCCATCCAACGCGGCGATGGTATGCGCCGCGGTCACGTGAAAGCCGTTGATGTCGTTGAGTCCGCCGTCGTAGGTCTCGGCGACGACCGGCAGCCCCCAAGGCTGCAGCCCTGGACGCGTGACCTGCCACTGCAGGATGGCATCGCGCACAACGCCGACGCTGTGCGTGTTGGTAATCCCGATCGGTCCCTCGAGCAATCCGCTCTCTCGCAGCCAGGTAGTGCCTGTCATCTCGCCGTTGCCGTTCAACGTGAACCACGCGCCGAACACCGGGTCGTTGTCAGACTTGCCGCGTGGATGGACGATGGTGACGCCGGTCCGGATCGGCCCCTTCCCGACCTGGAGCCGGCCTTCCCCGGAAATGAGCGTCGTGTGGCCCACTTCAACGCCGGCGACGTCGGTGATCGCGTCGAGTGTCCCAGGCGCGCCGCCGATGACGTCACTCAATCCGAGCTCGCGGGCGCGCGCTTTCGCCGGTGATACCCCTTGCGCCCAGGCAGAGACCGAAAGGCCAACACAGATCGAAACGATCAGCCACGCACGCACGACCACCTCCTGATTCAGTTCTCGGTTTCTCGGTTGCTCGGTTGCTCGAGTTCTCGGTTGCTCGAGTTCTCGGTTTCTCGAGTTCTCGAGTTCTTACGCTATGTAAGCGACAGCCTGTCCCCCGCCAGACGAAGTTCTCGCCCGCACGACACAAGTCCGGTCACCCGCCAGATCGGCCATTCCGAAGTTCACATTCTGGCGCATTCCCTCGCCGGGAACGGCCCTTGCCACAGCGCGGCTGGGCTGGCGGTACCCGCACGCGCATGCCGTGAAGGAACGGGCGCGTGCCGCGCCTGGAACGTACGCGTCACCCGGACCCGACTGGAGACCACGTCATGAGCGAGATTCAACGCGAGGCGCGCCGCGCGGTCCTTGTTGCCGGTGTTCTGGTGGCTGTCCTGTTTGCGTGGACCAACGCGGATGCCCAGTCCGCGAAATCCGCCGCGAACAAGCCCAGGGTCGAGAAAATGAAAGACGAGCTCGACGCGCGGGTTCCGCCGGATGCTCCGGCTCGAACGATGGCCGTCGAGGCGCTGGCCACGGGCGATTACCGGATCGACGCGCTGCTCTCCGGATACAAGTGGAGCATCACCACCATCACCTACAGCTTCTATGAAGACGGCGTCTTCGGCGGCGCGTACTACGGCACCGAAACGGGCGTGCGCGAGGTCAGCGAGCCCGTGAAGACGAATGTCCGCGCGATCATGGCGCACCTCGGCACGCTCATGAACCTGAACTTCGTCGAGGTGACCGAAACAAGCAGCACCGTCGGATACGTTCGCATCATGCTCTCGAACTCGCCCTCGTATGCCTACGCGTACTATCCGAGCTCGTCGACGCTCTTCAGCCTTTCTGGCGACGTGCATCTGAACCCAAGCTACGACCGGCTCGTCGACACGAATGGATTCCAGCAGCCCGCGGGAGAACACGGCTATACGAGCCTGATTCACGAGATAGGTCATGCTGTCGGCCTCAAGCACCCACACGACAGCACACCGAACCTGCCGGCCGCCGAGGACACCCACACGCGAACGGTGATGTCCTACAACTTCCCCGGCGAATCGCCAGGCACACCGATGGCCTACGATCTCCTTGCGCTGCACTACCTCTACGGCGCCCGATCGAATCGTACGTCGAACGATTCGTATCTTTTCACGCGAGCGGCGATCGATCAGTACAGCCTGTCGGGACAGCTCTTCCTGAATCCGTCGATGGCCACCAAGCAGACCATCTGGGACAACGGAGGATATAACGTCGTCGATCTATCGGGCATCACGGCGAGTTCGTCCGGCTATCGTCTGGATCTCAACCCGCTCGGTTGGATGAGCACGGTGGCGAACTATCAGACGACGTATCTCGTGGCAGGCACCGTCGTCGGACCGGGCGTATCGATCCGCAAGGTCGTGAACTCGGGCGGAAACGACACGATCTACGCCAACGCGGATCCGAACGTCTTCGCAGGTTACGCCCTGAATCGCCCGACTGGAACCGACGTGCTTTATGGCGCCGACGACGCCGACACGATCGACCTGTCTGGATATGCGCCTGGCGACGTCTCGCAAACCCAATCGGGCAACGACCTCGTGCTCGGGTTCGGCACGAACGGCAGCCTGCGACTGAAGGACTATTACCTCGGCGCGCCACCCGCGATCGTGTTCGACGGCCTGGTGCCCTCGGTGAGTATCGGCGATGTGGCGACCGTTGAAGGCAACGCGGGGACGAAGCTGGCTAGCTTCCCCGTCAACCTGTCGGCGCCCGCGGCGTCCACCCAGTCGGTGAGTTTTGCGACCGTGAACGCCAGCGCTCAGGCCGGCACCGACTATGTCGCGACAAGCGGCGTGATTTCGTTTGCGGCGGGTGAAACCCAGAAGGTCGTGACGGTGTCGATCGTCGGCGACACGACCCAGGAGGCCGACGAAACGTTCTCCGTCATGCTGAGCGCGCCCTCGTCGGGCATGGAGGTCCTCGATGGTCAGGGGGATGGCGTCATCCTCAACGACGATCAGCCGCCCAACCAGCTTCCCGTCGCCGTTGCCAGCGCGACGCCGTCGACCGGGTTCGCTCCGTTGACCGTGGCATTTTCGAGCACGGGGTCCTACGATCCTGACGGGAACATCGCCTCCTATGCCTGGACGTTCGGCGACGGCACCACGTCGACGCTTCCCGGTCCGTCACACACTTACAACGGCGTAGGCAGCTACACGGCAACGCTCACCGTCACCGACAATCGCGGCGGTACGAATGCGCGGGCGCTCGCGATTACCGTTCAACAGAACTCCAACACGATCCTCTTCGTCGGCGACATCGCCATGCAGGCGCTGTCGAGCAGTGCCGGCGGCTACGCCAGGGCAACGGTCACGATCCGCCGCCCTGACGGACAACCGGTCGCTGGCGTGACCGTCTCCGGGAAGTGGGCCGGCCTGGTCAAGGCGACGGGCGCCGCGACGACCGACGCAAACGGCCGCGCGGTACTGACGTCGAAACCCGTCAAGAAGCGCGGCACCATCACGTTCGCTGTCACGGGTGTGGCAAAGAGCGGCTTCACCTACGACGCGTCGAGAAACGTCGAGACCACCGACTCGGTCGTCATCCCCTGAGCGACTCGCTTCGCTCGCCGGGCCGATCGAGGTGCTGGTGGAGAGTGCGAAGTGCCTGGAGTGGCGAGTGGACAGTGAGAAGTAGGGGTGAGGGAGTGAGGAGGGGTGGGCGATCGTGATTTTGGCGGTTTTAGGGTAACAGGAGAGGAGATATGAGAAAACGTAAAGGACTCCTGATCTCGTGTTGCGTTTCTTGCGGAACGTAACGCGTGTGGATAGCCACCGATACACGGTACCACCGATATCTGGTGGTGTGGGTGGGCGATGATGTGTGTGTGTGTGTGTGGCGATGATCGGTGTGTGGGGTGTGGCGATCGATCGTGTGTGGTGTGTGGCGATCGATCGTGTGTGTGTGTGTGGCGATCGATCGGTGTGTGTGTGTGGCGATCCGATGCGTGTCGTCGTGTCCGGTGGCGACGATGTGTCGTCGTGTCGTCGTGGCGATCCGCGATCCGTGCTCGTCCGTGTCCGTCCGTGGCGATCCGACCGTGATAATCCGTGTCCGTCCGTGGCGATCGATAGTGTTCGTCCGTGTCCGTCCGTGGCGATCGCGATCCGTGTTCGTCAGTGTCTGTCCGTGGCGATCCGTGATAAGTGTAGTCGGTCGTCGTGGCGATCCGTGATCGTGTTCGTCCGTGTCCGTCCGTGGCGATCCCCGATCCGTGTTCGTCCGTGTGTGTCCGTGGCGATCCGTGATCCGTGTTCGTCAGGTCCGTCCGTGGCGATCCCCGATCCGTGCTCGTCCGTGTCTGTCCGTGGCGATAGTATCGTGGTCGTGGCAGTGGAGTAGCTACCGGGACACCTGGCGCCGGGACGAGTAAAGACCGATCTCCGCAATTAGGGGCGTCGCACGGCTGTCGAGCACGCGGACCCGCACACGATCAGTCAGGATCGGATCGATCTGAAGGATCCGCTTGTACCCGACAGTGGTGCCGTCGGCGACGGTCGACCAGCGGCCCTTCACGTGCGCATCGACGCGAAATCGGGCGATGCGCTGGCCGAGCGCAATGGGCTCCTGCAGCACGATCCGATCGAGTGGTGCCTCACTCGCCAGCGCGATTGTGAGCTCCGGTGCCGCAGACTCTCCGCCAGACCGCCAGAACGTTTCCGCGTTCCCATCCACGAGGAGCGCGAGGTCCGACGGCTGTTCCCGGCGGTCTGCACTCGAAAGGCGACCATTCACCGCCAGGTTCTCGCGGTAGCGTTCGTCGAGCAGACGACGCATGCCGGCAAGCGAGCTGACGTCGACCTCCGCAATGAGACCGCGGGAGTCGGGCGGAACGTTCAGCAGCAGCTGGCAGTTGCGGCCCACCGATCGCTCGTAGAGCGATGCCAGGTCGCTGGCGGTCTTGATGCGGTCGTCTTCCGTCGGTCGATGGAACCAGCCTGGACGAATCGACACGTCACACTCGGGAGGCACCCAGTCGGGGCCATCTCTGAACCCTTCGGTCAGCTCGTGACTGAGGTCAGTCCCCGGCACGTATCGCGAGCGATTGATGAGCGACCACGACGTCGGGCCGCCTTCGCCCCGCTCGTTTCCCACCCAACGCACGTCTGGTCCGGCATCGCTGAAGATCACGGCGCCGGGCTGCAGCCGCCGCACCGTGCCCACGAAGAGCGGCCAATCGTAAAGCTGTCGCTTGCCGTTGGGTCCCTCGCCATTCGCTCCATCGAACCAAACCTCGAACACCGGACCGTAGTGGCCGAGCACCTCCTCGAGCATGCCGGCAAACACCTGGTTGTATTCTGGCGTGCCGTACGCGGGATGGTTGCGATCCCACGGCGACAGATAGACGCCGAATTTCAGGCCGGCGTCGTGGCACGCATCCGACAACTCCCGCAGGACGTCGCCGCGGCCGGCGCGCCAGGGGCTGCGCGCCACGGTGTGGGTCGAGAGGGCCGAGGGCCACAGGCAGAAACCGTCATGATGCTTGGCCGTGATGATCACGCCGCGGAAGCCGGCATCCTTGAACGTGCGCACCCACTGGCGTGCATCGAATGCGGTCGGGTTGAAGATCGCCGGGTCCTCACGGCCAGTGCCCCACTCGACACGGGTGAAGGTGTTCGGTCCGAAATGGACGAAGGCGTTGGTCTCCATCTCTTGCCAGGCGACTTGTACGGCCGTTGGCATCGGAGGGATCGGTCGGGGTGGGAACGGCTGTTTCCGCACGGGGCACAACAGATGCCGCCAGCGCGACCGCGGCCACGGTTAATGAACGACGATGGGTGTTCATGAGATACGACAGCACTGTAACGAATTTCGGCATTCTGCGCTGCGCGACGCCAATCAATGCTAGTACTTCGTCTCGCATGATGCTGCCACGCGTGCTCCTGTTGGTGCTCATCAGCGTCGAACTCACCACGACGCCTCTCCAGACGCAGTCCGTACCCGCTCCGCCGCATCAGCGGCCCCTCGATCCGGGGGCGAGGTCATCCTCGACGCGCGGGGCCAGCCGTCGGAAGGGTCGCTGCCGGTCGCGTTCGTGCGCTCGCCAGACACCACCGGGCCCGGTGGCGGCGGCCGGTACCTGGTCGTCGTGAACAGCGGCTACGGTGTCCAGTTCACGTCCGCCGGCAACAAGGGGCAGCAGCTGCTTCAGGTCATCGATCTTGCGGCACGGCCCGCGCCGGTCGTGGTGCAGTCGGTCTATTTTCCATCGCCGCAGAGCGTCAACGTCGGCGTCGCATTCGGACGGCGGCCGGATCGGAGCGGCGCATGGCCACTCTATGCCTCCGGCGGCTTCGAAAATCGTATCTGGCGCTTCGCGTTCTCGGTGGGAGCGGCGGTTCCGATCGCGCCGAGCCACGACTCCGACGCCGGACCGTTGACGGCGCCCTCAATCGACCTGCGGGCGATGGCACCAGGGTCGGCGATTGCCGCGTACAACGGCGGTCGGGAGCCGCTCTACCCGACTGGCCTCGCCATCAGCGGCAACGGCCGCGACGTGTACGTCGCGAACAATCTCGGTGACTCACTGGGGATCGTTCGCGACGAGCGCGCCGATCGCGTGCGCACAATCGATCTCCGGGATCCCGCCCGTCCACGACAGGCGCAGTACCCATACGACGTGCGGACCGCGGGCCGCGGCCGGCGCGAGAAGGTGTACGTCTCGTGCTGGAACGACAGCTCGGTCGTCGTCATCAACCCGCGATCTCGCCGTGTGATCGGCCGTATCGCCGTCGGAGCCCACCCGAACGCCATGGTTGTGACCGCCGACGGCCAGCGCCTTTTCGTGGCCAGCGCGAACAGCGACACGGTCTCGGTGATCGACACGCGGAAGGATCCGAGAGCTCGAGCGTATCTCGGTGGGACTGGTCGATGAGAAGCGGCTCGGCAACAGTCCCGAAGCACTCGCCTTGAGCGCCAACGAACGCATGCTCTTCGTGGCCAACGCCCAGACGCAATCGGTCGCGATCGTGAAACTGAGCGATGCGACGATGACGGGGGCGACAGATGACGAGGACGATGGACAGCAAACGGACAGGACGCAGATGACGAGGACGGACGCAGCCGTGTGCTCGGATATATGCCGACCGCCCGATATCCCTCGGCGCTCGCGGCCGTTGGCGGCGATCTCTTCATCGGCAATGGCAAAGGAGAGGCGCCCGCGCGACCGAATGCACCGACGGCCGCGTTTCCGGCGACCGATGTGCTGCGAGGCGCCTATAGCGTCTCGTTGATGCGAAGCAGCGTGCGCCGCGTGCCGCTGCCGGATCCGGCGGCGCTGGCCCGGATGACCGCGCGGGTGCTGGAACTGAACGGTCTCGTCGGACCGCGGGTGACGCGCCTGTTCGCCGGGCCGTCCCCATCACGCACGTCATCTACGTGATCAAGGAAAACAGGACCTACGATCAGGTGTTCGGCGACCTCGCGGCATCGGGGGACGGCACGCCGGCCGACGGCGATCCTTCGCTCGCGATTTTCGGCGGCGGGCGACACCGCGCGTCGACGCGGCGGTCCACCGCAGAACATCACGCCCAATCACCGCGCGCTGGCGCTTCGGTTCGGCCTCTTCGATCGATTCTTCGTCAATTCCGAGGCAAGCCCCGACGGTCACAACTGGTCGACGGCCGCCTTTTCCACGGACTACGTCGACAAGGCGTTCCGGTGGAACTACTCGGACCGCGGCCGCACGTACGACTTCGAAGGCTTCAATCGCGCGCCGACCATCGAAGGCGAGCGACTGCCTCCCGAGTTGCGGCTTCCGGTCACCGCCCGGGACCTCGACGCGTTCATGAGACGCTTCGTGCCATACCTGAACGGTGGGCGCGACGTGGCGGAGCCCGACTCTCTCTATCTGTGGGACGCGGCGGCGCGAACGGGGCTGACGCACCGCAACTACGGAGAGTTCATCGGCACGCTGTCGGCCGACGACGTGACGGCGGTGAACGAGCGAAGGGAGAAGATCTATCCGGACGTCTCCCCCACTGTCGTCGCTCTTCCAACGAAGGCCACGCTCGAGGACCACTTCAACCCCGCCTACCGCGGCTTCGACATGTGGACGCCCGACGCGTTCACGGCCGAAAGCTATCGGGCGGCCCTGATATCGACGCGGCACGGTCGATCCGGTCATTTCGACCCAGCATGCCGACGAGCGATTCCGCGGCACATCACGCGTTGGCGACGTGGCTCGAGGAGTTCCGCGGCTTTGTCGCCGATCTCGAAGCGGGCCGGGCCGACAGGCTCCCGGCGCTCTCGATCATGCACCTGCCGAACGATCACACGATCGGCCTGAAGGCCGGTCACGCGACGCCACAATTCCTCGTCGCCGACAACGACTACGCGATCGGCCGGATCGTCGATGCCGTGTCACACAGCCCGTACTGGAAGAACACCGCGATCCTCGTGCTCGAAGACGATGCGCAGGATGGGCCGGACCACGTGGATGCCCACCGCTCGCCCGTGCTCGTCATCAGCGCCTACAACAAACCCGGTCTTCTCGTTCACGCGCCTCACAACACCGTCTCGCTCATTCGAACGCTGGAGCTGCTCCTCGGCCTCGAGCCGATGAACGTCATCGATGCGGCGGCCGTTCCCATGGACGTCTTTCAGGATCGAGCCGACCTGACGCCGTACACGGCCGTCCTGCCCCAGGTCGCCGACGACAACCTGATCTTCGTCGGCTCCGCAGAACGCGAGTGAGCGGCACTGGGCAGAGGAAACCGAACGGCTGCCACTGTCGGTGCCGGATGTGGCGAATCCTCTCGTCCTCAATCAGATCGTCTGGTTCTCCGTTCGCGGAGACGAGCGCCCCATGCCGCCGCCGACGCGCTTTGCGCTCGTCGACGTGATGCGCGCCCAAATCGACGAGTCGCGCCAGGAGGCGTCGCGCGCACCGCTGCGGATGGCGAAGCTGGCGATTCAGAAGGCTGGAGCACGGCGACGATAGCTTGGTCGTCGACGCCGCCGATTGAGCCGCTTGCAGTCGGCACGCCGTTCGCGTGGAGGACGGAGCTTGGCTCCGGCTTCAGGCCTTTGATGATTCCCGATTCTTGGCCGTCGGCTGTCCGAATGCCGTCTCGGCGTCGAGAATCGACAGCGTGTGCTTGTACAGCGCCTCGGCTTCGTCAGGGCTGTTCGCAATCGCGGTCACGCCAAGCTTGCCGTGCTCCGACATGGCCCCGATCAGATAAAAGAGCACGCCCGATTCGGTTCGATGATCGTAGTGCAGCTCGTGCACGGTCAGGATGTCCACGAGGTCCTCGGGCAGCAGCCCACGGTAGGCCTCGGAACGCAGGTTGTCGGTCGCGATGCAGTACTTGGCGCGGCCGCCCAGCGAAAAGAAAAGGCCGGAGGACGGATCGAGCTTGCCGCCGCTCAGGAACTTCAGCCCGAGAAACGGGTGCGTCGTCCCGACGACGCGGAGGTTGATCTCGAGCGCGCTGAGCTGCCATTCCTCGGTCGGGCCGTCGCGATACGCGAGGAAGTCGACGCCAAACCGACTGACCACGCCGTGCGCGGCAAGCGCCTGGCCGACCTTGTACCCGGCCTCCTGAATCTTCGTGCGATACGCCTCCTGCGCCGGAAACCGACAGCCCTGGTAGACCTGCCCCGTCGAACCGCCCAGGATCTGGTCGTGCGTCGAGATCAAGAAGACGTCTCCTGATGGGCCCGTGCGGAACTGCGCGCTCGGCGAGTGCTTCTTCAGCCGCGTCGACGAACTCTTCGACGACGCCGCCCATCGAGCAGAACTTCTCGAAGTAGGAGCGTTGGTCTTCCTCGGGCACACAGAATTCCAGCGCCTTCAGCGCATGCTGATTGGCGTCGCGGCCCTCTTCCGCAGGGAAGCGGAACAGCGCGTTCCCTTCTCCCGAGAAGCTCTCGTTCAGCTTGATCACGGCGCGCCGGATGTTCGGCCGCGCCTTCCTGAGCTCGCCGAGCGCTTCCACGACATCCGACTCCGAGGACGAGATCCTCGAATCCGGCGGGCAACGCGACGCCGGCCTCGCGGAAGATCTTGCGGCTGCCCGACTTCGTGCCGAGATGGGAAAGCGTCGGATCGAGGCCGTTCAGCGGCACGCCCAGAGCACGGACAGCTTGCGCTCGAGCGGCGTGGAGTTGAACACGGTCATGTAGGCGCGGGCGGGATCCTGAATCGCCCAGCGGATTCGCTGGATGAGGCGCGGGCGCTCAAGAATCTTTTCAGTCAGCGAGCGCGGCGACGAATCGTGCGCGCAGAGCATCGTGAGACGGCCGCGGGCGTGGCTCGCCGGCACGCCGGTCAACAGGTTCAAGTAGTAGTCGAGAATCATCGGGTGCACGGGTTGCGAGGTGACGTACACCATGTGCGTCCGGGGATTGCGGAGCCGGATGAGCAGCAGCAGCAGCCGTTCTTCGTAGAATGGCGCGCCGACGAGCTTCTTCAGCTCGCGCTGGTCGAGCGTCATCGAGGGCACGACGACCGAGGTGTAGGTCCGCTCGTCGCAATCGGTCAGCGCGTCCCACACGCCAGCGAGCCGTGGCTTCAGCGATTCGAAGACGGCCAGCTCGCGCTCGAGAGGCAGATCACAGGCAAAGGGAGGCTTCGGCAACATCGTGGAATGAGTTTAAGAGTTTCTGGGGGAGCCGCCGCACTAGAATGTGCCCCGATGCCGTCTGACCCGATTTCCCGGCGTGATTTCTTTCGCATCTCGACGACCGCCGGCGCCTGCGCTACAGTCGGCTCGCCATTCTCGGAGGCCGGATTCTGCGGAGCCGGCGCCGGCACTCCGGTCGATCCCACAAGGCGCCGCGACGGAGGGCTGGTTCGATGGGCCGATGCGGTGGGTGCAGCTCGCGCTCGTCGAGAACGATCCCGGCCGCTTCGACCCGCAGTTCTGGCTCGACTATTTCCGCCGCCTGCACGCCGACGCCGCCACGCTTGAGCGCCGGCGGCATCGTCGCGTACTACCCGACGAAGATCCCGCTTCACCATCGCAGCGCCTGGCTCGGGAGAAAGCGATCCGTTCGGCACGCTGGTCAAGGGCTGCCGCGCGCTGGGGATGCACGTCCTCGCGCGCACCGATCCGCACGCGGTGCGCGACGAGGTGCGCGCGGCGCATCCGGACTGGATCGCGGTGACGAGCGACGGCGAGCCGCTGCGGCACTGGGCGAACCGCTGAGTCTGTGGGTCACCTGCGCGCTCGGTCCGTACAACTTCGAGTTCATGGACCAGGTCCATCGCGAGATCGTCTCGACGTACCAGGTCGACGGCATCTTCGCGAATCGCTGGGCGCCGCAAGGCGGCGACTGCTACTGCGTCCACTGCGAGCAGAACTTCAAGGCCGCGACCGGGCGTGGACCTGCCGCGCACGACGGACCCGACGCGATCCGCTCCGCCGCGAGTATCTCGAGTGGCGCAACGCGCGACTGACGGAGCTCTGGAAGCGGTGGGACGCGACCGTGCGCGCCGCCAACCCGCAGGCGCGCTTCATTCCGAACGGTCCGCCCGATCTGAAGACCGCCGGCGAGCTGGCCGACATCCAGTTCGCCGACAATCAGGCGCGCCGCGGCGTCACGCCTCCATGGGCCAACGGCCGCCGCGCGAAGGAATACCGCTCGGTCATGGGACGGCGGCCGATCGGCGGGATCTTCAGCGTCGGCGTCGAGGAGCCGTATCGCTGGAAGGACTCCGTGCAGAGCGAGCCGGAGATCCGGCTCTGGGTCGCCGAGGGCACGGCCAACGGCATGCGCCCCTGGGTGACGAAGTTCTCCGGCGTGCTCTACGACCGGCGCTGGCTGCCGATCGTCGAGCGCATCTATCAGTGGCACTTCGCCCACGAACGGTATCTGCGCAACGAGGCGCCGCTGGCGCGGGTGGCGCTGCTCCACTCGGAACAGACCGCGACGTACCACCCCGGCGTCGGCCGAAGGCGATCGGCACGAGGACCACGTGCTCGGCATGTATCACGCGCTCATCGAGGCGCGCGTGCCGTTCGAGCTCGTGCACGAGGCATTCCTCACACCCGATCGCCTCGATCCGCTTCAAGCTGCTGATTCTCGCCGACGCGGCGGCGCTTGTCCGATGCGCAGTGCGACGCCATCCGCGACGTTCGTCAAGCGCGGCGGCAGCCTGCTGGCCACGTTCGCCTCGTCGCTGTGCGACGAAGCGGGACGCCGCCGCAGCGATTTCGGCCTTGCGGATCTGTTCGGCGTGTCGCTTCGACGGCCGCATCGACGGGCCGATGCAGAACTCGTATCTCAGCCTCGACGCCGATCCGGCGACGGCCGGCGTCATCCGATCCTCGCCGGGCTCGACGACGCGCCGCGCATCATCAACGGCGTCTTCCGCCTGCATGTGAGGCCGACGATGGACTTCCCGTCACCGGTGACGCTCGTGCCGACGTATCCCGGACCTGCCGATGGAGGACGTCTACCCGCGCGTCGCGCACACCGACACGCGCGAGCTGTACCTCCGCGATCTCGGCGCAAGCCGCGTCGTCTATATTCCCGTGGGACATCGACCGGACGTTCTGGGAAGTGCTGTGCGCCGGATCACGGCCGGCTGCTGCGGAACGCCGTGAGGTGGGCGACGAACGAGCCGCCCCCGGTGGAAGTCGAAGGCCCCGGGCTGCTCGACATCACCGCCTGGCGGCAGCGCGGCTCGATGACGGTGCACCTGGTGAACCTGACGAACCCGATGATGATGAAAGGCCCGCTGCGCGAGGTGATTCCGATCGGACCGGAGCGCGTACAGATCCGGCTGCCCGCCGACGCCGCGCCCAAACGCGTGCGATTGCTCACCGCCGGCGCCGCGCCCGACGTGAAGAAATCCGGAGCGATGCTGACCGTGACCGTGCCCAGGATCGATGTCCACGAGGTCATCGCGATAGATTTATGACGGCTAGAAGTCAATCCACAGATTACACAGAAGTGTAATCGGTGTAATTGGATAGTCTTCTATTCGGAGTTCGACGGGGGTCACGACAATCGCACGGAGGCCGTGATGCGACGAAGAGACTTCCTCACTGCGGCGGCGGCGGCGTGACGCTGCCGGTCTCGCGACTCGCCCGCGCCGCGAGCGAGCGGCGGTTCCTGTACGTCGCCGAGCCCGGCATCCGCAACTACGTCGAGTACGGCGGCGTCGGCGTGCTGGTCTACGACATCGACAAGGGCTACAAGTTCGTCAAGCGCATCCCGACCTGGGACGTGCCCGCCGGCGCAGCAGCCCGAGAACGTCAAGGGCGTCGGCGGCAAGCGCGCGGACCGGGCGGCTCTACGTCAGCACCATCAAGCGCCTTGGCTGCATCGACCTGGTCACCGACGAAGATGGTGTGGAGAAGGAGCTCGAGGGCGGCTGCGATCGGCATGGCGATCTCGCCCGACGGCACGACTGCTCTACGTGCCCTCCTTCGAGGGCCCGCACTGGAACGTCGTCGACGCGCTGACCGGCGACGATCATCACGAAGGTCGTGACGAACTCCGGCGCGCACAACACCGTCTATGCGCTGGACGGCAGCCGGGTCTACCTGGCCGGCCTGCGCTCGCCGCTGCTGTCGGTCGCCGACACCAGGACGCACACGGTCGTGCAGACGGTCGGTCCGTTCACGCAGCGCCATTCGTCCGTTCACCGTCAACGCCGCGCAGACGCTGTGCTACGTCAACGTCAACGAGCTGCTCGGGCTTCGAGATCGGCGACATCAAGACCGGCAAGAAGCTGCATCGCGTCGAGGTGCAGGGCTACCAGAAGGGCCCGGTCAAGCGGCACGGGTGCCCGAGCCACGGCATCGGCCTGACGCCCGACGAGCGCGAGCTCTGGGTGTGCGACGGCCACAACAGCGCCGTGCACATCTTCGACAACACGGTGATGCCGCCCAAGCAGGTCGCGACGATCCAGGTCCGCGATCAGCCTGGCTGGATCACCTTCAGCATCGACGGCAAGCACGCCTATCCGTCGACCGGCGAGGTGTTCGACACGCGCACCAAGAAGCGGATCGTCGCGCTCGAGGACGAGACGGCGCGAGGTCGGCAGCGAGAAGCTGCTCGAGATGGTCTTCGACGGCCGGCGGCCGATTCGCGCCGGCGATCAGTTCGGGTTGGGGACCGCGCCGGCGACGCGGTGAATTTCCGCAACGCGGCATCACTGGAGGTCGCAGTGCCATGCGCCCCGCGCTCTGGTAGCGTGCTGCCATGTCCTCCATAGCCCGCGTTCTCGGCCTTCGGTTTCTGCCCGTCAATGCCTGACCTGGCGCTCCTGGTGCTGCGTGTCTGGTTCGGCGGCATGCTGCTCATGAACCACGGCTGGGCTAAAGGGTCCGCCTATTCACAAATGGTCGCAGCGCTTTGCCGATCCGTTCGGCATCGGAGCGCCAGCAAGCCTGGCGCTTTCTGTCTTCGCCGAGATCGTCTGTCGTCGCTCATCGCCGCGGGTCTCTTCACGCGCTTCGCCGCGGTCGTCTGCATCATCAACATGACGACAGCATTCGTGGCGGACACGGCGCTGCCCTGAGCGGACCGCGCGGCGGTGAGCTGCCCTTCATGTATCTCGGTGCCTTCATCGCGATATTTCTGGCAGGCGCCGGCCGGTATTCTCTGGACGGGAAAGGCTGACGACGGAGTCGTTCGATGGCGCGCGCCCTCTGAGCGCGGCTGTCGGCCGGTAAGCACCATCCAGTCACGATCGAAGGGAGCGTGTCATGTCTGTCGCAAAGGTCAGTGAAATCTCGTCGACGTCGACGGTGAGCTTCGAAGACGCCATCAACAAGGGCGTCAAGCGCGCGAGCAAGACGATCCGCAACATCCGCAGTGCCTGGATCAAGGAACAGCAGCTGCGGCTCGAGAACAACGAGGTCGCGGAGTATCAGGTGAACATGCTGATCACCTTCGTACTCGACGACTAGGTGGACCTGAACGGTCCGCTAGTCAAAAAAGGGCGGCGCCTTCGCGCCGCCCCTTCAAAAGAGGTCCGGCCGGAGCCGGAGACTCCATCGTCTATAGCGGGCCGAGGCCCTCGCGGGCCAGGAGGCCCACTAGAACGTGAACCGGAATCCAATCTGCCCGACGCGCTGTTCGGGCCGCTGGAAGTCGCCCGAGAACGACGTCGGCTGCAGCAGGTCCGCATCGGGCTGGCCTGTCGTGGGATCTGTCACACGACGATTCGTCGTTTGCCCATTGCTCGGGTTCAGCGCGTTGAACAGATTGAACACCTCGCCGATCGCTTCAACCCGCATACGTCCCACGAGGGCGAATGACTTGGAGACGCGCAGGTTGAACGATGACTGCGAGAACAGCCGTCCACAGTTGACCGTTTCGCAGGCGCCGGTCTCCTCGATGGTGGCGGTGTCCGTATCCGAATCGTAACCGGTGGCGTGGAATGCCCTCGTCGGAATGTCCAGAGTGTCGCCGTCGAGATTGAGATCCCGACCGTCGATCAGGTACACGGGGAGCGCCGAGCGATAGATGAAGATGGGCGCCACGGTGAATCCGCCCTTCACCTGGAGAACGGCCGATGCGGTAAAACGATGACGCGCATCCGTTGTGAGATTCGGACCGAACTGACGCGGATCGTCGAACGGATTGTCCGGATCCTGGATGTTCGCCGTGTTCAGCTCGTCAGCCGCTTGGCCGATCGTGCTCCGCCCCTTCGACAGCGTGTAGGACACGCCGAAATCGACCCCCTGCGAGAGCCGCCGGCGTCCCGACACGATCAAGGCATCGTACTGGCTCCTGCCACGGCTGATGGTCGGCCGGTTGCCGTTGGTGTTCGGGTCCAGCGTCGGCACGAGGGCGCCCAGCCGCCGGATCTCGGTGCCCGGGATGATTTGATTCACGCGAGGACGGAAGTTCAGGTCGCGACCATCCACCCGCACGTAATCAACGCTTAGCACGGTATTCGACATCAGCTCGTGTGACCAGCCGACGTTGGTCTGACGCGTGTACGGTTGCTCGAGCCGAGGGTCGACATATTGTCCAAAGAGCGGGAACTCGCCGCTGCTCACCACCTCGTTCTGGCTCTCGATATTGGCCAGCGGCTGGCCCGCCTGATAGAAGCTGCCGTCGGGATTGCGTATGCCGTCAGGATTGGTCACGCTGAACACGGTCCCAAATCCCTTGCCCGACGAGTCGGCCGCAGCAAAGAGCCCGTTCGAGTTCGTGTAGCCGAAGTCCGTGTAGATGCCCCAACCCGCGCGAACGACGTCTTTGCCATCTCCACGCAGATCGAACACGCCGCCGATACGCGGCTGGAAGTTGTCGTAGTCGTCCCGCTGGCTCTTCGAGAAATTCTCGAGGCCCTTGATGCCCCCGAGCAGACCCGCCTTCGCCGCCGCGACGACCGCAACGTAGTTCCGGTTCTTCGATTCGTCGAACTGATAGCCGGTCATCAGATCCCAGCGCAGGCCGAGGTTCAGCGTGAGGCGATCGGTCACGCGCCAGTCGTCCTGGACGTAGGTGCCGAACTGCTTGGTGGGAATGTTGGCCGACGCATCGCCGTCGCTCAATGTGACGATCGAGATCGGGCCGCTGACCTCGTTAGTCAGGTGCGTGTTGAAGATCGCGCCCTTCCCCGTGTTGAACGTGATGAACAGCGTGGGCTCGTTGATGAAGTTCACGCCCGCCTTGAAGTCGTGACCGAGACCGCCCATGCCCGTCATGTGCCATGAGAAGTCGTCGCGGAACTGCCACTTCTTCTGCTGCGTGGTCTGTGGCGTATTAACGTTCGCTCCCGTCGTAACGTTGTTCGGGAACGTCTCGTTCGGCGCCGACGACCGCGCCAGAATCTGGTTGCCGAAGTCGGCGTACTGGAAGACGATCTCGTTCAGTTTCGACCCGCCAAGCACCCAGTTGTGATTGACGTTGATCGAGTTGAACTCGTTCGTGCTGTCGCCCCAATTGTCGAACGTGGTCTGCGCATCGGGCCCATACGGCTGCGAGTTCGAGTTACGGCCGTAGCGCACCGACAGATAGTGGGACGTATTCAGGTTGGCGGTGAACTTGCCCGTGATCAGGTTTTCACGATAGGGAATGGGAAAGACACCGTCCTTGTCCGGGAACAGCCCGCCAGTATTGACCGCTTGCGTCGTGTCCTGCTGGGTCCGCTCGGCCGCGACGAAGAAGAACACTTTGTCCTTGGCGATCGGACCGCCGAAGCTGCCGCCGAACTGATTGCGGCGATAGTCCTGCTTGTCGACGTCCGCCAGCTTCTCGGTCTGCGTTTGTGCGTTCATCGACTTGTCGCGGAACAGCTCGAAGAAGCTTCCGGACCACTGATTGGTGCCGGTCTTGGTGACCACGTTCAGCACGCCGCCGTTGCTGCGGCCATACTCGGCCTTGAAGCGCTGGGTGATGAAGTTGAACTCCTGGATCGCTTCGAGCGGGAAGAGCTGAAGCAGGCCACCGACGGTGTCGTCGTTGTTGTCGCCACCGTCAATCTGGTAATTGACGTTGCGTCCCGCGCCACCGTTGATCTGCGGTGAATACTGCGTGCTCTTTGTCGGATCCGAGTGCATGCCCAGACCGACGCCCGGTACTGTGGCCGCGAGGTTCGCGAACTGCCGGCCGTTGAGCGGCAGGTTCTCGATGCGCTGCACGTCGACGACGCCCCCAACCGACGAGTTCGTGGTCTGGATGAGCGGCGATTCGGCCGTGACGCTCACCGTCTCGGACACCCCAGCCATCTTGAGCTCGATGTTGGCGTCGACAGTCTGCGAGATGTTGACAATCAGCCCCTTGCCTTCATACGGGGCAAAGCCGGAAAGCTCCGCGTGGAGCTCGTAGGTGCCGACCGGTAAGGCCGTGAGCCGATACAAACCTTCCGCATCGCTCACTGCCGATCGTACGAACCCGGTCGCATCGTGTTTTGCCGTCACCGTGACGCCTGGCATGGCTGCGCCCTGTGCGTCGACGATCCGGCCCTGAATGTTGCCTGTCGTCTGCTGCGCGAGCGCGGGCATTGCCGCACATACGCAGAGCGCGATCATCGCAATGATGATCTTTTTCATCTGGCCTCCCCCGAAATGGAATGGAAACGGCCCGCCGGGCCACTCGGACCAGTGACAAAGCAAGCGTTACACCACTCGAATTGGTGACGAGAGGGCCGAGAAATGTGTTGAAAGGCCAATGATCTGTGACAGATGCCTTACCCGCACAGCCTGAGTCCAATCAAGGATCCAATCAGTTGGTTTCAGGAGGGCCGAATCTACGGCTTTCCGAGGCGAGTCGCCGATTTCCGTGATGAGCCGCCGAGTCACCGGACAGCTGACAGAAGGCGCTCGACTTCGGCTCGCTGTGGGGCCGCGGCAGGCAAGCGCCGCAGTAACTCCGTTGCCTCCCGGGCGGCATCCTGGCGGCGGCCGAGTCGTCCGTAGGCCACCGCGAGGGAGAAGCGCGCGTGGTGGAGATCGGGAGCCAGCGCCAGTGCGCGTTGCAGATATCGGACCGCGTCGGCGGGCTGCCCGCTGTCTGAGACAACGATCCCGAGATTGGCGTCGACGATGGGATTATCTGGTTCGACGGTTTCGGCCGCTCGCAGGGTGCGCTGGGCCGCCGCCAGATTTCTGGCTGCCACCTGACAGCCCGCGAGTCCGAGATGCGCATCGGCGGTGGGCAGACGATGTGCAATGGCGCGATTGAAATGCGGAATCGCTTCGGCGCATCTCTGCTTCTCGACCAGGGCATAAGCTAGCCGAACGTTCGCCTGCGGGTTCTCGGGATCCTCCCGCAGAACCTCGCGGAGCGCCTGCTCGAGCCTCTGCCCTCGCAGCTCACCGGACGTAATCTGTGCGAGTCGCGCGGCCTCTTCGCGGCGATCTTTGGGATCGGGCGGCGCAGACGCGGGCGAGCGGCTGCCGGACGTGTACCCCAGCGCCTGCAGGCGGGCAAGCGTGTCTGCATCCGGCGCGGGACCGCTCGACGGCAGGCTGGCCGCCGAGATGGCATTGATTTTCCGGGCGAGCTCCGATGCGCGTTGTGGCTCCGACGAGATCAGGTTTTGCGTCTCGCCGGGATCGCTCTCGATGTTGTAAAGCTCCGGGCGGGGCGCGGCGATGTACTTCCACCGGCCGTCGCGCAGCGCGCGCAAAGGACTCCAGCCGAAATCGAGCAACGGCGCAAACGACTCGGCGTACAGCCGGCGGGATGACACGCGGCCTCCGCCAAGCGCCGACGACAGGTTGACGCCTTCGGCATCAAACGAGCCGATCTGCATGATGGCCGCGATCGTCGGCGCGACGTCGATGAGTGATACCGCATCGTGCACGAGCAGGCCGCGGCCGGCCACGCCGGCCCCCGCGAACATCAACGGCACGCGCAGTGTCGTGTCGTACGTGAACACGCTATGGCTGATCTCGCCGTGCTCGCCGAACGCTTCACCGTGATCGGCCGCCGCGACGACCAGCGTGCGCTGTCGCCCCTCCCCCAGACCTTCGAGGAGCCGTCCGATCTGGCGATCGGCCTCCGCCACGTCCTCGTCGTAGCGCGCGCTGGCGGGACGCTCGGCGTCGACCGGGTTTTCGGGGTGCCCGTAAGGCGCATGCGGCTCGAACAGGTGCACCCACAGGAAGAACCGCTCGTGCCGGTGGCGCGCGAGCCACTGAAGCGCCTCGTCGATGACCACGTGGCCCGGACGCTCGCTGGCGGCGCGGCCGTCGGGTCCACGCGGCATCGTATCGCTGTACGTCTGAAACCCCTTGATGAGGCCGAACCGACGATCGAGCGGGAATGCCGCAACGAAGGCGCCTGTCGAGAACCCGGCCTGCGCAAAACGCTCGGCAAGCGTGGCCATCCTGAGGTCGATTCGCATGCCGTTGTGGCGCGCGCCATGTGCGGGCGGGTCGCGTCCGGTCATGATGCTGGCATGAGACGTCAGCGTAATCGGCGCCACCGCGTACGCGCGGTCGAACCGCACACCGGAGCGGGCGAGGCCGTCGAGTGCCGGCGTGCGCGCCGCAGGGTAGCCGTACGCGCCGACCCGGTCGGCACGAAGCGTGTCAATCGTGATGAGCACGGCGCTCCGCGCGGCGGCTTCCGCCGGTGGGAGGAGAGCACCCGAAGGCCGACAGGCGCCTGACAGCGCGGCCGCGAACCACAGAACAGGCAGCAGTGATGTGCGCGTCACGTCGTCTAGTATCAATCCTTCGCACTGAGCCGACCGGTCTGTTCAGTCGGGGCGAGCTGTTCCTGCGCGATCCGAAAGCCCTCGAACGGCCGTTCGCCCCGACGCCCGAACCGTCGATGACCAGCTGATTTCCAAGCATCCTGAGGATTTGGAGGCCGCGCGATAGCACTCGCGCCACCACCCAGGGCCTCTATCCGCCTCGGCACGTGAAGCCGTCAGAGGACAACGTCTACAACGGAGCGCCCGAGAAGCATGAACACGCTGGTGAGGAGCAGGAACACCACGCTCCACGGCATCTGGAGATGAAAGAGGTCGATCGATCGCGAGGGATACGTGACTTCGATGGCGTCGATCCCGATGTCGGCTGGCAGCGGCGCTTCCGCTGGGTGCCACCATTCGTCCCAGACGTTGGCAGGCGGTCTGACCGGCGATCGCGCGGCGACACGCGACGACACGCGCACCTGCTTGGTGACCACGTGCCCCTCCCACCGCAGACGAAGGTCGTAGTCTCCCGGTCGATCGGCCACGATGCGCCAGGCGCCCTCGTGAAGCGAGGGCGTCCACACACAGGGCGTCTCGACGCGCAGCCCCGCCGGCGCATCCAGCGTGAGGGAGGGGCGAACGGCCGAATCGACGCCGGCGGCGCCAGCCGTCAGCCGTACCTTCACGATCGTCCGCACGCCTGGCACAAGTCCCTCGTACCCGTAGTGCGACTGCAAGTTGCGCGACCAGGAATGACAGAGGCAGCACCGCCCACAGAAACGGCACAAACGCGTGGCGAAGATACCGGCCCTGCTGCCGGAACAAGTCGACCGACGCGCGCAGCATGAGGCGAGGCGACTCCTGAAAGAGTCGAAGCTCGAACAGCCCGGCGTGTATCTGGCGCTTGGCGCGCGCGAGCGCTGGCTGATTCGAGGTGTGCTTGAACAACAGGAGGAGTCCGCCTGCCGTGAGAAGCGAGACGGCCGTCAGCCCGGCGAGCGGCCAGTGCTGAAACGGCCGGAGGAGACCCGGCTACCAGCGCACCGGCGATGGCGTTGAGAATGGTCAGGAGAGATACCCGAGTCCCTTCAGTCGGCGCTTCAGCTCCTGCTCGTCGCCGGTGTCTTCCAGCTCACGGACGGTGCGCTCGACGATGTGCGCGATGAACTCCTCGACCGAGGCGTAGCCGGCGGCCTCGGCGCACCGCCGGGCGCGGGCGAGGAGGTCAGGATCCAGCTTGATGCGACGGGATGAGAACATGACAGGTCCCTCCAGCCGGTTATGGTGCCTTTGAAGGCACCTTCGCGCGCCACGTGTCGAAAAGCGTCCGCCCTTGCATGTGATGTGGCACGGGCACCCCAAACAGCCAGAGCGCCGTCGGCGCGATGTCGATGATGGCGGGGGCGCGATCGATCGGCTTCGAGCAGAGGAACACGCCGGGCACCAGCTCTGAATCGATGCAGTGATCGCCGCTCCACGGTTTGACGTTGTCGGAGAAGAGCGGTCCCGCCACGATCCCGGACGCACAATCCCACGACACCCGGTAGCCAGCGTTGTATCCGACGAGCAGGTCGGGCCCGCGGTCCACATAGGGTCCGTCGTACACGACCGCCGTGTCCCGTACGGAATGGATCGCCGTCCCCTTGACATCAGGATCCTTCAGCGCCTCGAGAGCCGCAATCAGCTCGGCCTTCAGGGCCGCCGCGTCCAGACCGGGCTCGACGATTCCATGGCGCTCGCGGCCTTTGAGGTTGAGGAAGATGCCCGTCAAGCCCAGGGCGTACGCACGGGTCCGCGACCAGTCGACGTCTTTCAGCCACTCGGCAGACGCATCGCCGCCTGGCTCGAGCGCGAGCAGTCCTCGATCGAGCAGCCAGCGATTCAGGTTCACGCCGCGGCGAAACGCGGTGAACCCGTGATCGGAGAGCACTATCAGCAGATCTCCGTCGCCCAGCTGCGCGGTGACCCGTCCCAGGAAGGCGTCGTTCCGCCGGTACTGCTCCTCGATCGCGTTCGGCCGGCGCGCGCGGTCACGGCCGCGGCGGGCCGGGTGCGACGAGTCGATGTCGCGCCAGAACATGTGCTGCACGCGATCGGTGGCGTCGAATACGCAGACGAGCGCGCCTTCCTGGAGCCGATCGAGCGCCGCAAAGAACATCGCCTGGCGTTCGGCCTCGATGTCCCACGTCTGCTTCAGGAACGTCTCGTCATCGACGATCCCGTCGTTCAGCGCGCCGGTGTCTTCGGCCAGGCCCAGTGTCGAATACGGGCCGATCTTCTTGGCGAGATACGAGGCGTAGTACGGCGGATGCGAGATCGGCATCACCGGCCGCTCCGGATCGAGGCTGATCGGCGTGACATACAGCGTCACGTGCTCGCCGAGCTCCGTCACCTGCATCCGGCAAAGGCCGCGCACCTTGACGAACGGCGCGGCGCGGAAGGCCAGCGGAATCCACTCGCTCAACTCGCCGACGGCGAGGCGAACGCGCTGGCCGGCCCATTCCACCGTGACCGTTCCCTTCGCCGGATCACGTACAAGCCGCATCTCGAGGACAAGCGGCGGCTCACCAACCTTGAGCGGGTTACCAGGTCCCGTGATACGCGTCACGGCGCGATCTGCATCGAAGGTCAGCAGAATGCGGACGCCGGCTTCCTTGACGCCGGCCTTCGCCGGCCGCGTGGTGTAAACGAGAAAGGTGCCCTGCGTCCCAAGCAGATCCGGCGCCGCCATGGCGCTCAACTGCGCGCCGTAGAATCGATCGGGCGGGAAGGTGATCGGCACCCGCAGCACCGTGCTCCAGATTCGCGCGTCTCCGAGCAGCGACCAGAAGGGCGGCGACTTGCGGAGGAGCCGAATCACCGGCTTCCCGAGTGGAATCCGAAGAGGGCCGAGCGTCAGCGCGCGCGTCACGGCGCCGATTCGCGTGGACGAGATCCGTGGGAGGTACGTCCGGGGATCGCGATCGATGAAGTCGAAGATCCCGTGCCGTCCAGGATCCGTACCGGTGGCAAACGAGGACCACGCGACGGGCGAGACCGGCGGAGACGTGGTTCGCAGTCGATGGTAACAACCGGTCGCTGCCAGGCTGGCGAAGTGCGGGAGGTGACCCGCTCGTAGAAAAGCGTCGGTGAGCGTGGGTTCCTGCCCATCGAAGCCCACGACCACGAGCCGGCGGATGTGCGCGCGGCCGCGCGCGCGGCGTCGGACCATACGCCAGAGCACCCGAAACGGCCATCGCAGCAGCGACACCATCGCGAGCACGAGCGTGGCGGCGATGCCGAAGAACGACGACAGCAGGGCAAAGCCGGCGCCCGGACCGATGTAGGCCCACGCGGGCGAGGGAATGGCCACCAGCGCGCACGCGATCGCGGCGATGACGAGTCGAAGACGGAGGGAGCGCCGCGAATCGAAGGAACGAACCGTTCGCGACCGCGGATCGGACAGCACGGCGATTGGAGGTATTGTAGAGCAGCACGGCCGCAACAGGCGCACGGCCGCAACAGGCGCACGGTCGCACTGGTGCGCCGTAGCACTGCAGCACTGCAGCACCGCAGCACTGCAGCACTGCAGCACCGCAGCATCGCAGTAATCGCCACCCTATGAGCGCCCTCTCGCGGCTGTCGCGCCGCATCCGCTTCGGACGCCCCATCATCATCGTCTCCGGCCTGCCGCGGTCGGGCACGTCGATGATGATGAAGATGCTGGCGGCCGGCGGGCTGCCGCTCGTGACCGACGGCGTGCGTGTGGCCGACGAGTCGAACCCCGAAGGGTATTTCGAGCTCGAAGCTGTCAAGGATCTCGACAAGGCTGCCGACCGCCGATGGCTGCGCGAGGCGCGAGGACGGGCGGTGAAGATCCTGTCGCCGCTCCTGTCGTCTCTCCCCGGGTCGTACAACTATCGCGTCATCTTCATGCAGCGAAGGCTTGAGGAGGTGATCGCGTCGCAGGATGCGATGCTGGCGCGCGCGGGCGAGCCGACCGAGCCGACGTCGCGCGCCGGGCTCACGGCCCAGTACCAGACGCACGTGCGCAGGGTCCGCACGCTCCTGGCCGAGCGCTCCTGTTTCGAAACGATCTTCGTCGACTATGCCGATGCCATCGGCAATCCGCGCGCGTGCGCCGAACGCGTGAGCCGCTTCGTGGGCGGGCTCGATGTCAATCGCATGGCCGATGCCGTGAACGCGCAGCTCTATCGTCAGCGGAATCCCTGAGCGCGAACGGCGTGAGCGCCGCGGCTCAGGAATCGACGACGTCGCCGAGCAGGTTCGTCGAATCCTGTTCCTCCGGGCGCGGCAGCCACGTTCACCCGCCAGGACGACGACACGATCCCGTTGAACCGTGATTTGCCGCGAACGTTGCACCGCCGTGCAACTGACGTCACCCGCCGACGCTATGGTTCCAGGCATGCGGGAAACGAACTTCATTCGGACCGCGCCCAATCGCGTCTTCCTGGTCGCGAAGGATGACCCTCGGCGAGCGCTGCTCGTTCGAATCGCGGGGACATTCCTCGAACAACCCACGCTCAGCCTGACGCTGCCGCAGGCTCAGCGCCTCTGGAATCTGGACGCGGGAACCTGCGGCGAGCACCTGTCGGAGCTTGTTCGGGCGAAATTTCTCGAGATCAGGGACTGCCGGTATCAATTGCCCGTCGACAAGGACATCTGGTAGCCGATCCGCCGCGGGTCGCCGCTACCTGACCTGAAGTGTGGCCTTCATCGTCGGGTGCAGTCGGCAGACGTACGCGAAGGTTCCCTTTTTCGTCGGCACGTGCCTCCAGGTTGTTTCCGGCCCGATCTCCTTCGAGTCGAATGCGCCGGTTTCTGACGTGGCGGTGTGAGGAAACGGGTCCTTGTTGATCCACACCACGGTGTCACCGGCGTTCACGGTGAGCGCCGACGGCTCAAAGCGCGTGCCCTCGATCGTCACCGTGTGTGTTGCGGCTGCCGCCGCGTGCGCCGCCGGCGCCCGGGCCCCCGCTACACCAGCAGAGACCCAGCGCGACGGCGACGATGGCGAGGCCGCGAGGTCCTCGCACGATATCCAGTGGCACGTGACTACTTGCTCGTCGAGAGTGTCGACTGAATGTGCCGGGCGTGCTCGAGGTGGGCAACAAACGCCGGGCGTACTTTCACGAGCAGCGCCTTCAGTTCCTCGTTCTTCGCGCCGGGAATGAGCGTCTTGTCGACGGCGTCCAGCACCTGCTCGTGATAGGCGACCTCGTGGTCGATGTACGCGCGGTCGAACTTTGCACCGTCAAGGCTCTTCAAGGTGGCAACGTTTCTCTCGCCACCGGCTTTCAGACTCTGGCTCGTCGGGTTGTCCTGCGGCGTGACATTGAGCTTCGTGACGAGCTCCGTCGCCGATTTGTTGACGCCCAGATGGTCCGTGATCATGCGCTGAGCGAACGCCTTGACGTCTGGGCTCGTCGACACGGACACCGCGAGCTTTCCGGCGTCGACGTCGACCTGATTGGCGGTCACCACAATGGACGCAATCTGCGCATCGTCGACACCCTGCGCGAGCGCGGCGGTCGACAACCCGAGACAACCGGCAACGATGATGGCTGAGACTTTCATGACACCACACTCCTCAGAAAGAGAACGGCCCGATCGCGAGCCTCACCGGGACATACGGGAGGCGCGGTGCATCGGATGTCACATTGGATTCGCGAGAGGGTCACTGCGTTCCCGGTGACCCATGGGCCTCAGGAGAGCGGGATACGCAGGCGAGAGAGGACCGAAGACACGATTCTGTCGCAGCGTTGGCCGGCAAAGCCGAACACGTCGACCGTGGCATGGTCGAGATCGCGGGCCAACGCCGTGCGCAGCAGCGCGCGAGCCCGGAACAGACGGGTGCGCACCGTTGCGGCGGGAATCGCGAGGCAGTCCGCCGTCTCCTGCACGGTCATGTCCTCGACTTCCCGCATCACGAAGACCGTGCGGAAGGCGACCGGCAGCTCGTCGATCCTGCGCTCGAGCATACGTCGAATCTCCGCGCGGAACGTAGCGTCCGAGGGGGATTCGGTCCTCTCGTCGGCGGCGTCACGTTGCGCGCGATCGTCGTCTCGGGCGCTGCGGTCGCCAAAAGGCACAACGACCCGTTCGCGCCGCTGACGACGCAGTCGCACCAGCGACTCGTTGATGACGATACGCGCGAGCCACGTGCCGAGCTGAGCGCCCCCGCGAAAATCGGCGATGTGACGGTAGGCATCGAGGTAGGCATCCTGCAGGGCGTCTTCCGCCTCGGCGTCGTCTTTGAGAATCGACCGGGCGATCCGAAACAGTTTGCCGTTGTGACGGCGCATCAGCATTTCGAACGCGGCCGTATCCTCGAGCGCGATGCGGCTGACGAGCTCTGAATCGGTCACAGGAGCGGGAGCGGAAGGGGGTGGGGACGGGGTCGTCGATGCTCGTGGCGGCATTCCATGACATTGGATGCGCGGGCCCGGGCCGACGTTCCCGCCTTTCGATCCGCCCGGTTTCCCGGGAGGCCGGCCGCCGGCTGCGTCATTGTTGGCGTCGCAGAGTGTCCCAGAGTGGGACGGCGGATCCCGGTTGCGGACGCCTCGCCCGGATCCCCTCGCGTCTACAGCAGTCGTTGCGCCCGGTCCGAAGGGGGCATGGCGCTTGCTCCGCACCAGGCACCATTCTCCGAGGAGCCCTTGTGAGACTCACCATTGCGACCTGTCCGTCGTTCGTCGTGGGCGTTGCGCTGTTTTGTTCTCCTGCGGCATTAGCGCAGGAGATTCCGGTTACCGATCCATCCCGGTTCCAGTTGCGAAACGCGCGGGCCGAGGTCGTGGAGCATCGCGGGACAAAGGCGCTGAAGCTCAGCCAAGAGGGGCCCGATCGCGCCGAAGTCATTGCCCTCATCGACAAGGTGCGATTTCGCGACGGCACCATCGATCTGGAAGTATCGGGCGCGCCGCTGGCGGGGGCGGGACCCGGCGCGCGCGGGTTCATTGGCGTCGTGTTCAGAGCGCAGGCCGACGGTTCGCACTACGAGAGCTTTTATGTGCGGCCGACCAACGGGCGCGCGGACGATCAGCTCCGCCGCAATCACGCGACACAGTATGTGTCTGCCCCCGACTGGCCATGGGAGCGGCTGCGCAAAGAGAGTCCCGGCGTCTACGAGTCGTACGCCGACATGCAGCCGGGCGAGTGGCTACGCATGCGCGTCGTGGTGAAGGGCACCAACGCGTCGCTGTATGTCGGAAACGCTGACCAGCCGTGCCTCGTGGTGCACGATCTCAAGCTCGGTGAGTCGGAAGGGGCCGTCGGTCTCTGGATCGGACCCGGCACGGAGGGGTACTTCCGCAACGTGAAGATCTCGGACGGAACCACGAGCGCTCGCGTCAGCGAGCCGGACCCTGTCTCCCGGAAAACGAGCCAGTGACGAAGGCTCCGCTCAGCACGAGAGCGATGCCGCTCACCGCCAGCGCCTCGAACACGGCGATCCACTCGTTCCTGCTTTGGTCCGCGGTGGCGGCAGCGAGTGCGCGGGGGATGTGCAGCATCACAACCCAGAGGAACACCATCAGGGCCGACAGCGCCGCCGCCAATCGCGCAGTCGGAGGAAAGAGGAGGCCCGCGCCGCCGGCGATCAGGGCGACGCCGGCCAAGTAGGTCCAGAAGAGCGGGCCGGGAATCCACGCCGGCACCAGCGACATCACGAACTCGGCGAACATGAAGTGCTGGATGCCGCACAGAATCATGAAGGCGCCGAGGCAGAATCGCCCGACGTAAATCAGGCCGCGATTCGAGACGAATAGCGCCCGGAGCACGCCGTGGTGTCCGTCCTCCGCCTGCAGTGATCCGGCAACGGCGAGCGCTCCGCCGACGAACGTGAGCGCCTTGCCCGCATTCGTCCAGGCGCCACCGATGCCGGGATCGGCGGCTGCCAGCGGTATGTGCCGCAAGAGCGCCCAGACGAAGATCATCGCGGCCGTCGCAATGGCCGCCCACCGTGCCCGGCGGCCCGACACGATGGCGGCGCCGGCCGCGATCAGCAGCGCGCCCGACAGGTAGGCCCAGACCAGGCGACCCGGCATCAGGCGATGGCCAGGCGGGCGCGCGTCCCGGCACGAAGTCGCCGTACAGAAACTGCTGCATTCCCCAGACGGCCAGGCTGATGCCGAAAAAGATCCGCCCGACGAGCGCACTCCGACTGGCGAGCTCGAAGGGGCTCACTCTTTGGACCCCGACGGGCCGGGATCGAGCTTGCCTTCGACGTGCGCCATGCGGGCGTCTGCCGTCCCGACATTCTGCTCGCTGTCGACGACCAGTTGATCGCCGGCGAAATGCAGCCGGTAGGTCGTCGCAAACGGCGTCTGATAACGGACGACTTGTAGAGTGTAGGTATCGTCGGCCGTCCACGCCGCCGCTGGCCGCAATCGGGTCGGGTGTTCCCTTCACCAGAATCGTGCCTTTCCGCCAGGCGCCCGGCGCTGCCACGACCTGCTGATCGGAACCGGCGATGCGCACGGTGAACGTGGCCTCCCCCGTCTCGCCCGTCGAGGCGAGCGTGATGGACTCCATCGACAGGGGATTGGCGCCGAACACGTAGCGCTTGCCCGCAACGCTTCTCGCGGATGCCCCCACGGCCGTCATCCCCATCTGCGGGCGAAGCGTCAGGCTTGCGAGCTTTGTCGTGAGCTTCCGATAGGACACGGCGTCGGCCGCGAGCGATCCCTCCTTCAGCGCGGGAACGAGACGATCCCAAATCAGGTTCATCACCGATCCCATGTCGCGCGTGCCGCTCGTAATCGCGATGACGACGTCGTATTGCGGCAGGACCAGACAGAACTGCCCGTGCGCGCCGTCGCCTCGATAGAAGCCATGCCTGGAGCGCCAGAACTGATAGCCGTATCCCTGCTCCCAATCGCTCGTCGGAGAGCTGCCGTTCGAGACGTGCCGCGCCGTGGCGGTCTCGACCCAGTCGACGGGCACCAGTTGCTTACCCTGCCATTCGCCGTTGCGCAGATAGAGCTGCCCGAAACGCGCGATGTCTTCGGTGCGCACGCTCAAACCGAATCCGCCCATGGAGATGCCCTGCTTGCTGGCCTCCCATGTCGGGTTCACGATCCCGAGCGGGTCGAACAGCCGCGGTCGCAGATAGTCGAGCACGGTCTGGCCCGTGACCTTCTGCACGATGGCCGAGAGGATGTACGACGCCGGCGTGTTGTAGAAGAAAAATGTCCCTGGCTTGTGCGCAACGGGCAACGCCAGAAACTTCTTCACGAGGCTGTCCTCGGAATTGAAAGGGAACGCACGGATGTCTTCCTCGTGATGCCCGGTCGTCATCGTGAGCAGGTCGCGGACGCGCATCGCCTTCAGGTTCGCGCTGGGTTCCGCCGGCGCGTCGTCCGGGAAGAAACTGAGCACGGGATCGTCGATCGACAGCTTGCCGTCCGCGACCGCGAGTCCCACGGCGGTCGACGTGAAGCTCTTGCTGAGCGAGAACATCATGTGCGGCTCTTGCGCGGCATACGGCGCCCACCAGCCTTCCGCGACGACCTTGCCATGGCGGACCACCATGATGCTGTGCAGCGCATCCAGCTTCTGTTCGGCCTCGTCGATGAAGCCGAGGAGTCGCCGCCGACGAAATGCCCTGCGCCTCGGGCGCGGTCCTCGGGAACGTGGATGGCACGGTGTCGGCTGCGCCAATCGCGACACCAGCACAGAGAAACGCGACGAGGCGTGGAAGGAGTAGCATGTTGCAGGCTCTCCAGTGGGGCAATGACCTGAACGCTATTTCTTGCGCAGCTCCTCGAGCCGCTTCTTCAAGTACTCCTCGTACTCCGCCTTGAGCACCGGATCCTTCGGAGAGCCGTAAATGTCGCTCGACTTATATTTGCCTTCCGCGAACTTCTTCTTGGTCCACTCGTCGTGGATGTGCGTCTCGTCGGCCCGGTCGAGGACGGCGGTCACGAGCGCGGGCGGAATGAAGTAGACGCCTTCGCGATCGCCGAACACGAGGTCGCCGGGCATCACGGTGACGTTGCCGATGCGAACGGGCACATTCACGGCGGTCAGCATCACGTTGTTGATGGCGCTCGGGTGCACGTGCCGGAAGTACGCCGGCATCGGCATCTGTGAAATGCCCTCCAGGTCGCGCACCGAGCCATCGAGCACGATGCCGCCGCTCTTTGTGGCCTGCATGACGTAGTAGAACAGGTTGTCACCGACGATGGTGCCGCCTTCTTTCTTGCCGAACAGATCCACGACGAGCACGTCGCCCGGCTGAAGCATGTCGATGGCGAACTGATTGGACAGGCGCGGCAGGCCGGCCTTCTTCGCGTTGGCCTGCAGCACATCGTCCACATCGGGGCGCACGGGCATGAACTGCACCGTGAAGGCGCGGCCGACCAGCTTGGTGCCGGGGTGCAGGATCTGGAACCCGTCCTCATACTGATTCCGGAATCCCTTTCCCGGCAGGACCGACCAGATTTCCTCGGCCGAAAGACCCCGCGCCCGCTCGATGAGGGCGTCAGGCACCTTCGGCCGTCCGTCGGCAAAGCGCTCGAACGGGTTCTGCGCGCTCAACTCAGTGAGCTGTTCTTTGGTGAGAGTGAACAGCTGCGCGTAGGCGAGCGTGGGGATCAGCACTGCTGCGATGCAGGCAGCGATCGCGAGTCCTCGTGCACGGATCATGCTGGTGGCTCCTGTCGATGTCTTGCCGAGCATACTCGGGCGGACGCAGTGCGCCCCTACGGGAGTACCCAGTGCGATCGCCACGGCGAGTACCCAGTCCGTCGCCACGGCGAGTACCCAGTGCGTCACCACGGGATGACCGAGCGCGTCACCACGGAGAGTAGCCAGTGCGTCACCACGGGAGGACCGAGTGCGTCACCACGGAGAGTACCCAGTGCGTCACTGCGCCTCCGGCGCGCCGACCGGGCCGTCCGCCGCACGCTGCACGCGGCCGGTTGCCGCGCTGATGCCCTCTGCCAGCGCACGCTGTCCGCTCGTGAGATCGGTCTCGAGCAACTCGCTGGTCAGCCGCGAGAGCGTCTTCACGGGCTCCTTCAAGGCGTCGAGCTGCTCGCGGGTGCGCTCGTGCCGAAGCGCGTTCTCGCGAGCCTGTTGCAGCAAGGGGCGGGCGTCGGCGTCTCCCCGGAGCCGTGCCAGCACCAGGACGCTGTGCACGCCCACGTTCAGCGCCGACGCCCGGAGGAGAAGCTCCTCCGACGCCGTGGCGGCGGTGAACGCACCGGAGACCAGGCGCCGCTCGGTCCCCTCCCGCCAGAACGTTTCCGCCTCGCTCAGAAAGCTGTCGAGATATGGAAAGGCCTGTGCGATGGTGACTGGGCCCCCATCCGTCACCGCGACCAGAAACTGCGCCAGCCACTTGGGCGGCGGCGTGACGGCCACGAACGAGGAATCCGCCTGACGCTCGGCCACGAACAGGTCGAGCGCGTGAAAGAGGTCGGTGAGGAGCGGGTCTCTCATGGGAGTCGGGGATGGACGCCGTGTCTCACGCGTCGATCATTCCGCGGGTCAATTTCAGAAACGCCTGTTCAACACCCTCGCCGGTCTTCGCGCTCGTCTGCACGATCGACGCGCCCTGGTCGGCAAGCTTCCAAAGGCCACGTTCGTCCACCTTCCACTCCGACGCAAGGTCGGCCTTGTTCAAGACGACGACGAACGGGACGTTGCCGGCGACCTGCTGGGCCGTCTGCTGCAGCTTCGACGCGGTGTCGAACGTCGCCCGCCGTGTGCCGTCAATCACCAGCAGATAGCCGGAGGATCCCCGGAGGTACGACTCCTGGACGGTCTGGAAGTCGTCTTGCCCGTAGATGTCCCACAACATCAGGGTCACCTCCCGGTCGTTGAGGGTGAGCGACTTCTTGTCGATTTTCACGCCGACAGTCGTCAGGTACTTGTCCGAAAAGATGCTGCTCACGAATCGCGACACAAGGCTCGTCTTGCCCACGGCAAACCCGCCCAGCATGCAGACCTTCTTTTGAATCATCGACGGGCGTCCTCAGTCCGTGGCCGGCACTCGCAAGGTGACCCGCCGATTCCGCTGCTTGTCGGCCTCCGACTGGCCCGGGACGACCGGGTCGGCGCTGCCGACCCCGACGGCCCTCACCTCGAGGTTCGGCATCGCTCCGACGTCCAGCGCGATCAGGATGCGCTCGGCGCGGGCGAGACTCAAGGGCACGTTCGACGTCGCATCGCCGTCTCCGTCGGTGTGTCCGACAACCTCGATCCGAAAGACGTGGTGTGCCAACTCAGCGAGCCCGTTGAGCTCGCGAAGGTCGCTCGCGGCCGCCCGCACGCGATCGTCTTGGCCCGGCACGACGTTGACGCTGCCCTTCTCGAACAACACTGTCACCGCAGCGATCCGCCGGGTCAGCGACCGAGACTGGGATTCGAGGAACCCCTCGGCGTCAAAGCTGGCGACGCCGGCGATGAACGGCGCCATGCGCGTGGTGTTGGCGATCCAGTCCGGGGGCGCGTGGCCGGCGGCCGACAGGTACGCCCGCTCGGAGGCTGAGCGTCGCGCCTGGAGGGGGTTGCAGCACGCGGCGGGCGCGCGCGAGCACGAATGGCGTCGCCAGGGCCTGATACGGCTCCCATGTGCCGACCACGTCCTCGGGGGACAGATCCGATTGACCGAGGAGCGCTTGCGGATCGCGCGCCAGCGGATCGCGCAGGCCTGAAACAGCGTATTTGCCGCCACTGCGGCCGGTCGAAATGACCACGAGCCCGGGCTCGCGCTGGAGAGACGCGACGTAGCGCGTCCAGCGAGCCTGGTCGCGCAGCGAGAAAGCGCCCCACGCGCAAAGGGCGGCGACTCCGAGGACCGCGAGCACGATCGGCCCGCGGCCGCGAGAGGTCTTCTCCGCGCGGAACTCTGCCTGCAAACACTCCTCGAGGGCGGGGCGCGTCGCCTCGAACACGTGAGTGTCCCCGTCGAACGATTCGAGCGCCTCGCCGAACTGCAGATGGATGGTCTCGAGCGTGGTCTGCAGGACCTGCCGCCGTTCCTTTGGCGCGGTCCCGCGAATCACCGCGGCGAGAATCGCTGACGGGCCCTGCTCAATCCAGACCGACAGGTCGCCAACTTCCAGCGCGTCGAGCGAGTCCTGATCCGCGGTGCGAAACGAATCCTGCACGAAGTCGCGAATGGCGGTCAGCATCGCCGAGACCATCTGCGCGTCTGCCACCCGCGCCGGGCTTGCGCGTACGTGCTCGAGCAGGAGGCCGGTCTTGCGATGAATCAGAAACACCTGCTCCACGCGGTACAGGAGCGTGTTGAGCAGCACAATCTCGCCGAACGATTTGCCCGTGCGGTACGCTTCGAGTCTCCAGCGCATCGCGCGCCACGAGATGCTGTCGTCGAGCGTGCGGTTCAGGGACTCGACCATGGCCGCAAGGCTGGCCGCCACCGCCTTGCGGATTGCCGGTCCGATCACCGGAAACAGCGCGTCTGCCAGCGGCCGTGGATTTCTCCGGACGGAGGCCGTGATCGCCTTCTCGACGGGTGGTGTGAGCGCGCGGGCCAGCTCTGGATCGAGCGCCCGCTGAAGGAGGGCCTGCGGCAGCACGGCGCCAATGTCGCGCGCCTGCGCCGCGCGATCGTCCATCCGCGCTTGCAGTCTCTGAAGCTGCTCCTCCGCGGGGCCCAGCAGGATCGATCGGAGCGACGACAGGTCGTCGTCTCGGCCGCCGCCGCTGGCGGTGTCCGCGGCGTCGCTTCGCGCCGGAAGCACCGCACGATCGCTCACCGCCGGGGCTCCTCGTCGCCTTTGCCCGAGGGCTCGTTCGTGAGCTTCATCGCGACCTCCGTGAAGAGCGCCGCCAGTGTCACGCGATCGGCCTTGCCGGCACGCAGGTCGAGCGCCTCCTGCCTGAGTTGCGCGAGGACGGCGTCGAACTTCTGCCGGATCTCGTTGGTGAGCTGCTGGTGCACGTCGAGGATCTGCTGCCGCAGCTCTCGCTGAGCGCGCGCGAGCTGGTCGTCGATGAGGCCGGTTCGCTTCTCGAATTCGCCCGAGGCCGCCTGGATCTGACGCGACAGCTCGGTGGTGGCCCCGGTGCGCGCCTCGTGCTCGCCCTTCAGCCGTTGCGGCCAGCGCCTCCGCTTCGGTGCTGGCGAACTGCTCGACGGCGGCAAGCCGTTTGCGCACATCTTCAGTTAGATCGGCGGTCTCTCTCGTGAGCCGCTCTTCGACCCTGGCGAATCGCTGATCGAGATCGCGCATCTGCCCGCCGAACAGGATGTCGCGCACCTTGTCCAGGCTGGCGGTGCCGGTGTCGGCGGTGGCCGGCGAGTCCGCCGGCTCGGAGGCATGGGTCTCGGCCGTCTGCTGCTGATCGGTGATGGGAGCCACGGTGTTCTTCCTTTGCGCGGACGTCCTGGCGGCAGGAATCAGCTCGAGACGAACCCCGCCGCCCGGAACTCGGGGTCGTCTTTCACGTCCTCAGGCGAGCGTTCTCGGTCTCGGAGCGAGGGGCCTACGCTACCACAGCGACTGAAAGGTCCTCAACGCCCAGAAAGGGCAGACTTTTCGCGGCTCTAACCGGCGACATAGCACTCTGGCCTGAATCGCGGGCTGCAGATGCAGAAGAAGATCAGGTCTGCTTGTCCCACGTTGGCGATGCGCTGGCGCCGGGAGGCTGGAATTCGGACGACGTCACCCGGTCCGACGTGCGTGGGATCTATCCCCGTCACCTCGACGAGACCCTCACCCTCCACGATTACGTATCGCTCGTCGGTCGCGATCAAATGATGCCACTCGGTCGTCACACCGACCGGCACGCGCGCCCTGGAAATCGACAACGAGGCGTCGCGTTCGTCGTTTGCCACCTCGAGAATGAAGCAGCGTTCCGGGGTCCCGAATTCGGTCGCGTTCGCCGCCCGCAACACTTCCGACTTCATCGCGTGCCTCCCACCAACCTGTGCTATAGTTCCGTGCGGCGCTGGTCAGGCGCCGCTCCTCTACAACCGATCGAGCGTTTCAGAATATGGGCAAGTTGTGCCTCGCCATGGGGCTCTCGGGAGTCTTGCGTCTTGTCGGGTTCGTCACCGACCCGCTGCTCACCGATCGCGAGATTCATCGTGTGGTCGGAGAGCCTCGACGCGTCGAGCGGCCATCGGGAAGCGCCGAACACCTGCAGGTCATCACCTGGAACATCGAGCGCGGGATGGCGTACGAGGCGATCCTGCGCGTGCTGCGCCGACTCGATGCCGACGTCGTGCTGCTGCAGGAAGTCGATCGCGATTGTCGCCGCACAGGCTACCGCGACGTCGCCCACGATCTCGCCCATGCACTCGACGTCAACTGGATTGCCGCCGGCGAGTTCCAGGAAATCGGCGAAGCCCGCGGCAATCGGCCGGCCATCACAGGCCAGGCGATCCTGAGCAAGTTTCCGATCACCCAGACGGACGTGCTTCGATTCGCCGCGCAGGATCGCTGGCGGTGGTCGATCAATCCGGTCCAGCCGCGGCGCGGGGCGCGCATTGCGCTGAAGGCACAGACGGCCGGCATTCTTCTCTACAACACGCACTTCGAAAGTGGTGGCAACGAGAAGCTCCAGCAGCGCCAGATGGCCGAGATCCTCTCCGACCAGGCCCGCGAAGGCGCGCGTCAGTCGCCCGTCCTCATTGCCGGCGACTTCAACAACGGACCGATCCCCGGCGCATCGATGTTCGGTCATCTCACCGCCGCGGCATTCGCCGACGCCCTGGGTGAGCTCGGCCAGCGCGGCCCGACCTCGCTCGGCCAGCGTCATCCGATCGATTGGATCTTCGTGAAGAACGTCACGCCAGTACGCGGGCATGTCGTGGACGCTCCAGCTGCCTCCGATCACTCTCCGCTGATCGCGTCGCTGGACCGAGCGGCGCTGCTCGCCCTCGCACACTAGCACGCCGGCCCAGCAAGCGTGCTGGATGGGAGCGATGGCGAGCTGGCACGGCTGCAGTACACCGATTCGGCGTTCGGTTGCTGGCTCGACACGTTCGGCGATTGCGCGTACTACCTTGCAATCTTCGGCGGTCTCACCGTCGGCGCCGTGCGACACACCGGATGGGTGGGCTTCTGGCACATCGGGGCCATCCTCTTCGTCGGCGCCCTCCTCACCTGTGCGCTCGTGATTCTGCTGCGCGACCGCATGACGGCCGGGCGGCCGGAGCAGTTCCGACGCACGGCGATCGCCCATTTCCACGGGGCCGGCAAGCGCTGGGCACGCTTCGTCGCGCGCCTTGCGCCCTGCGCGACGCGGGCGACCATGCCGTATGGGATCTTCGCGTTCGCGCTGGTTGGCCAGGTGCACCTGATCGTGGTGCTCGCGGCGATTGGCGCGCAGATTTACTGGATCAGCCTCTCGGTGGAGCTGCGCCGCCTGCTCGAGGCGCCGCCTTTCGTCGCGCCTCAGCGACCTACTCTGCCCTGAGCGCCTCGACAGGGTTGACTGAGGTCGCGCGAAGCGCTGGCACGTAACTGGCTCGTGCAGCGGCCATCACGAGACCGACCGACACCGCACCAGAGGGGCGCGGACGACCGGTCATCTGACGATAAGCGACTCTTCGTCGTCGGAGACGTCCGCCAGCAGGACCCTGAGATTTCCGGCGTTTGTGGCATAGAGGAGCCCGGTCGCATACGAGACGACGCCCTCCCGCACCAGTTTTTCGATCTCGCCGTCGAAGTACTGCATGCCGTCGAGCACGCCGTCACGCATCGCGTCGAGCAGCGTCTTTCCATCCGCCTCGCCCCGTTCGATGTACTCGCGCGTACGCATCGTCGACTTCAGCACTTCGAGCACGGCCAGGCGACCACCGCTCTTCCGAGGAATCAGGCGCTGTGAGACCAGATACCGGAAGGACGCCGCCAGACGGGTGCGCACGGCCAGTTGGTCACCCGCCTCGAAAGCGCCAGTGATGCGCTCGACCGTCTTCGAGGCGTCGATCGTGTGGAGCGTCGACAGCACCAGGTGGCCCGTTTCCGCCGCCGTCAAGGCAATCTCGATTGTTTCGCGGTCGCGCATCTCACCCACGAGAATGACCTTAGGCGCCTGGCGCAACGCGGCCCTCAGTGCCAGGGCGAACGTCGGGGTGTCGCTGTGCAGCTCGCGCTGGTGCACCGTGGCCTTCTTGTGAGCGTGCAGGAACTCGATCGGATCCTCGATGGTGACGATGTGCTCGGCGCGCGTGGTATTGATCAGATCGATGAGTGCCGCCAGCGTCGATGACTTCCCCGAGCCGGTCGGGCCGGTCACCAAAATGATGCCGTTTTTGAGCGACGCGATTTCTGAAAGGGTGGCTGGAAGGCCCAACTCGGCGAGCGTGGGGATCGTCGATGGAATGACACGCAGCACAGCGGCGAAGCTTCCACGCTGCCGGAACACGTTGACGCGGAAGCGCGCGCGTCCTGGAATGGCGTACGAGAAGTCGCACGCACCCTGCTCCTTCAGCGTTCGGAGGGCGTGGTCGTTGCCGCCCAGGAGATCGCGCGCCGCCTGCGCCGTGTCCTCCGCTCGCAGCACAGCGAGTCCTGGGATCTCGACAGCCGTCAGCTCTCCGTGCTTTTCGACCTGCGGGGGGCGCCCGGGAGAGAAGATGAGATCGCTGATCCCGCTCCCCGATTCCAGCATTGCCGTGATCACGGCCGGCGTGCCAAGCGAACTCAGGGCACCGGACGAGGGGCCAAAGAGCACATCGGCGGCCCCCGAAGCAGTCGTTAACGCGTTCGGGACACTCGTATCCATGGGGTCTGTCCCGAAGTATCGGCCGAGCCGGCTGGTCCCGTTACCGATACTGGCGAGTTGACCAGGCGGGGCTTACCGCCTTCGTCAAGGCTACGCGAGTCCGCCGTAGGTGGAAGCCCCGCCTCACACAGGAAAAAACCCACCTCCACACAGGGCTAAAGCCCCGTCTCCACACAGGACGAGGACTAGTGCTCAAAGTTGCCCGCTACCCCCGCGGGGGAGAGGTCTGAGCGTGACGACACGAAATGTGATATAGTTCACCTTCGCGCTTTCCTGGGCCCTGTCGCACCTCCGGCGTCCGCCGGCTGACCGCTCCAGCCACTCATCAAAGCCATCGCCGCACATTTCGTGCGGTCATTCGTGCGTCTCTCGACGTAGGAGCATCACTCTATGGGATCTGTAAACGGCACTATCAAACGGTTGGTCAGCGACAAAGGTTTCGGCTTCGTCGCAGCCCCGGACGGCAACGAGTATTTCTTCCACCAGTCTGCGGTGAACGGCATCTCCTTCGATGAACTGCGCGAAGGGGAAGCGGTGACATTCCAGACCGGGCAGGGGCCAAAGGGGCCGCGCGCCGAGAACGTCACGCGCGCCTAGCCGCTCAGAAGGACAATCGCACGCACCGCATGTCGGCCCCAGCTGTGTGCGTGTGCGTGCGATTGACCATTTCCACCGAGCGGGCGGTTGTCGACGTCCCCCCGGTCCGACAGCGCCCAACCCATCATTCACGCTACCGCGTCGGGATCCGATGCTGCGTGAGCTTCCGGTACAGGGTCTTGCGATTCAGGCCGAGCACGCGTGCGGCGGCGGCCTTGTTGCCCGACACGGCGTGAAGCGTGTGGACGATGTGCTCGCGTTCCACGTCGGCCAGCCGCCGCCCTCCTGCCCGCCCCGAGTGGGATGGTCGGTCGCGGAGAATGTCTGGAAGATCCTCGACTGAAATCTGAGGGCCGGCGCCAAGGACGAGCGCGCGTTCAATCACATTCTCCAGTTCGCGCACGTTGCCCGGCCACGTGTGCCGTCGAAGCACAGCCATCACCTCGTCGGACACCGTGCAGTAGGGTTTGCCGACCTTCGCGCCGTGCTTGCCCAACAGGTGTCGGACCAGGGGATCCAGATCGTCGGGCCGCTCGCGCAGCGGCGGCACTCGCACCTCGATCACATTGATTCGGTAGAACAGATCCTCACGAAATCGCCCTTCCGCGACGAGCGACGCCAGGTCGCGATGCGTCGCGGTGACGATGCGCACGTCCGTCGGCACGGGTGCGGGCGCCCCCAGCGGATGCACTTCTTTCTCCTGCAGGACACGCAAGAGCTTCCCCTGGAGGGCCGGCGCCATGTCGCCGATCTCATCCAGCATGATCGTCCCGCGCTGAGCAGACTGGAACAGCCCCCGCTGGTCGTCTCGAGCATCGGTGAATGCGCCGCGCCGGTGACCGAAGAGCTCGCTCTCCAGCAGCGTCTCGGGAATCGCGGAGCAATTCACCGCGAGAAACGGGCCGGGTGCGCGCGGGCTCTGCTTGTGGAGCGCTCGAGCCAGCAGCTCTTTTCCCGTCCCGCTTTCCCCGACCAGGAGGACGGGCGTGTCGCACTGCGCCGCGCGGTCGATCAACCGCATCACCGCGCGCATCGCGCCGGACCCGGCCAGAATTCCGGTCAGGTCTGGGCGCGCGGCGTGGGTGGAAGACGGGTCTCGCCCTGCGCGGCGATCGGCGATCGCGTCTTCCAACGTGCGCGGCAGCTCTCGAAACTCGACGGGCCGCGCGGGAAACGCGAGGAGCGGCGGGGACGCTTCCACGGCAGTGCCGGTGTCGGTCACGCGATTGGACGTCGCGACCAACACACAGGGCAGATCTCTCTTGTCGGCGCACAGCGCGTCCAGGCCGGCGCTGTCGCGAGATGTGAGACTCACGTCGACGACCATTACGTCGACATCAGCTCGCGCACGGATCTCGTGCGCCTCTGTCCAGCAGGACGCGGTCAGCACGGTATAGCGCTCGCGGAGTGTGTGTCGCAATTGGCGCTGCAACGCTTCGTCGTCTTCGACGACGAGGACGGTGACATCTGAAGTCATCGAACCATCATCACGCGTGGCCCCCAAACGTCACACACTTTTTTTTCAATAGCCGCGGTTGGCTAAACGTCCTCGGGGCCGGTCCGCGTCGCCAATCGCCACAGACGTGGCCGATCGACACATCCAGTGGCAAGGCACACTGCGATTGGTGTTTGCCGGCGCGCGTCGGCCGACGCGGTGCGACCGTGCGGGGCAGGCGCGAGAGCGCATCGTCAATCTTCACGCGTGATCTCGAACGTTTTCTTGAACGTGCCCCGGGAACGGAGGTTGCGAGAGGCGGGTTGTCTCGCGCGTCGTGCGCGAGGACAGACGGCGGGCGTTGAGTCGACTCGACGTTGCCGCGTTGTCAAGAAGGAGGTCAAATGTCGGTCAGCGCGTTCGGTACTCCGTTCAACTACGCCTCTCAATTCAGCCCCTGGGGACCCTCCCCGCAGGGACCCTCCCCGCAGGGAAGTCAAGGGTTGGGAATCAATCCGTATGCATTCCAGCAGTACACGCAGAACCAGCCGCTCCTGAGTGCGCCGCTCGCCTCGACGGTGGGGGGACCGCAATCGGGCCTGCAGTCACTGCAGCAGGTGCTCCCGCTGCTACAGATCGTACCGCAGCAGCTCCACCACTTGCAGCAGCTGGCGTCGGTGCAGCTCCAGGAGCTTCACCAGTTGCAGCAGATCGTCCAGCTGCTTCCGGCTCACCTGCAGCAGCTTCAACAGTTGATCCAGTTCGTGCCGCAACAACTCCAGCAGCTTCAGCAGCCTTCACCCTTCCAGCAGCCCCCGCCGTTGCATCAGACGTTCGGCCAGAGTCCCGGCCTCGGGGGCATTCCAGTGACGGCGCCGTGGGGGATTGGACCTCAAGCCTTCGGGGCGCAGCCGAGCCACGTGATGTGACCCGAGGAAGGAGACGTCACATGGCAGAAGCGCTATTTGGAACGGTTTCGCCGGTCTGGTCCGCCGTCCCATTTCCCGGACTCGCCTGGTTCCAGACACCCATGGGCGCAAATCGCCCGATGGGCGGCCCGCAAGGCCCTGCTGGAATCTCGAGCGGAATAGTGGCGGGCGTACCGCCGGGTTCGTCGTCGCCGGGAGAACCATATGCATTCAGCGGTGGTGGAGTGCCGGCGCCGGTGAACGTCCCGTTTCCGCACTTTGGCGGACCGGACGTCGGTGTGACAGCACCCGCGTTGGTCATGGCCATCGCAGTGCGACGCGGCCAGCCGGCCGGGCCCACCAACGATCAGGAGATCGAGGACTTCGTCTACGACGCGCTCGATCTCCTGCCAGGCGCCGGCGACGTGGAGGTACGCTGCGACGCCGGCCGAACGACGTTGACGGGCGCCGTCTCGCAGAAGCGGCTCAAACGAGACGTGGGCGAGATTGCGTGGGCCATCCCGGCCATCAACGACGTGCAGAACAACATCACGATCGCCCCGAGACGACGGTCCCGTACGCAGAGCCGTGAAGCCGAGCCATCGGCTGTGGCGGCGGGACGCAAACCAGCCTGACCTGCCGCAGGCGGTTGCCGTGTGCGCCTGTCGGACCGCGTGGCTCACCGGGCAACGTGTCCGGACCCCGGTTCCCGACAGGCGCGCGCGCGTCAACCACGCCCGCAATCGCCCCATCCGACGACCGGCTATACTCCCGCTCGGCTTCCCTTCGGACAGCGACCGTCAGCCGCCGCCACATGCCATCGTCACCCGCCGACCCGTCGCCGCCCGATTCGACTGGCCAAACCGACCGCGCGGCGCTACCGATCGCTCGCCGCCTCGCGCACGCCGTTGAGCGCGCCGGACGAGGACGATTTCCGCTGCTCTGGCGCCGAGGCTCCGGCGTGGAGCGTCTTCCAATGGTCGGCTGGTACGAACCGCGGCAGTTGCTAGACACGGGTCTCAAGACGCTGTTCTCCATGATCGTGGGCGCGCGGGCGGATCCTCGCATCGTTCAGGCGCTCGGGGCACGAAAACTCGACTACTACGATTACACCTACCACTATCGCGATGGCCGCGACGGTCCGTCTGTCGATCGTGCCCGTTCCCGAGAGGAGATCTGGATCGACTACGTGAGCGATACCGGCGATGGCTGGAACCCGACGTATGCGGTCGCGTACACGCTGGCACAACCGGCACTCGACGTTGGCGTCGATCAGGGCGATGCACGCTGGCGAGTGCCGCGCGCGGACGTGCTGGTGTTCGGCGGCGACGAGGTTTATCCCACGCCGAGCCGCGAGGCGTATTCCCGGCGCCTCATCACGCCCTACGAGACCGCATTTGGCGAGACACATGTGGAGGAGTCGCCGCACGTGTTCGCCATTCCCGGGAATCACGACTGGTACGACGGCCTCACCGCCTTCGCGCGGCTCTTCTGCTCGGAGTTCGGAGGCCGATACTTTGCTGGCTGGCGCACGCGGCAGGATCGCAGCTACTTCGCGCTGAAGCTGCCGGGGCACTGGTGGCTGATCGGATCCGATGGTCAGCTCCAGGCCGACATCGACACGCCGCAAATCGAGTACTTCCGATACGTCGCCGAACGTCACATGGAACCAGGCGATCGTGTCATCGTGTGTCTCGGCGCACCAGTCTGGGTCCACGCGCACAAGTATCGCCAGTACGGCGGCTCGTTCGACGAGACCGATCTGCTGTATCTCCGAGATGAGATCTTCGCGCGTCGCGGTGTGCAGATGAAGGTGTTCCTCTCGGGTGACTACCATCACTACCGGCGCCACGAAGAGATGTCGCCGCTCGACCCCGGCTCGCCCATTCAGAAAATCACGGCGGGTGGGGGCGGCGGGTTCCTCCATCCAACGCACGATGAGGACGTCACCGAGCTCGAGGAAGAGCGTGCGGGGACAGAAGAGCCGCGGCGACGCTTTGCGCTGAAGGCGACGTACCCGGGCGTCCGGCAATCGCGGCGATTGAGTTATGGGAACCTGCTCTTCGTCTTCAAGAACCCGCGCTTCGGCATCGTTCCCGCGCTCATCTACGGGATGACCATCTGGATGGTGAGTGCAACGGTGGTCCACCCGCATCCCGCCAGCGTGCGCGAGGCGCTCTCAATCACCCTTCGAGCCTGGAATCGTAATCCCAGCCTGACACTCTGGGCGGTCTTCGTCACCGTCGTCTTCGTCATCTTCACTGATACGCACTCGAAGCTGTATCGGTGGCTTGGCGGGCTCGCGCATGCCGCGGCGCACTGGTCGGGCATGTTCATCATCGGCTGGAGCGCGATGCTGGCCACGAGATGGCTGCCGCCGGTCTGGTCCCTCGCCCGATTCTTCATCGCCGGCATCCTCGTCGTCGCGGGCGCGTGGCTTGTGGGGTCGGTGTTGATGGGACTGTATCTGTTGATCTCATTGAACGTGTTCGGACGGCAGAGCGAGGAGGCGTTCTCTGCGCTTCGCATCGAAGACTTCAAACATTTTCTCCGGCTCCACATCGGGTCCGACGGAGCGCTCACGATCTACCCGATCCGCATCGATCGCGTCCCACGCGGCTGGCGAGAGCGCGACGCCGCATCAGCCGAATCGCCGTCGCGCCTGGTACCGGAGACCCCGCTCGAGACAGCGCTCGCCGAGCCGCCGATCGTCGTGCGTTGACGGCACAACGCCACGCCTGCCTCCGCGCAATCCGCGACGGATCGCGCCCAACTCTCCCACTGAGCGCCGTCACGCCGACGACTGAACGCTGCGGTATGATCCCGTGAAACACAGCCACCTAGCTGATCTGTGGCTGGGGATGTGGCGGCGGCGTGCGGCGACGAGGGAGACGAGATGCGACTGAAGACGTGGGGGGGCGTTGCCGGGCTTGCCGCGATGCTGTTCGTTGCGCCAGCGGCTCACGCCGCACCCATTACATTCTCGTTCAGCGGTCTTTCCAGCGGGAGCCTGAACGGCATTCCGTTCTCGGACGCTGCCTTCACGATCGTTTCCGAGGGCGACACGAGCGCGCGGTATTTTTTCGGTGGCGATCCGCTTATTCCGATGATCGACTCGAGCGTCGCCACGATCGATCTGAGCGGGCTCGGCACGATGACCTTCACCGAAGCGACCCGTGTCTTCAATAACAGGTCCGTTGTCATACTGGGTTTCAATTCCTTCCTCAACGCCGATCTGCTCGATGTGAGCAATCCCGCCTTTGCGACGTACGATCTGACCTCGTCAATCGGGCCCATCTTCGCGGCATCAGCATTCGTGGATCAGTTCGTGGGAGTGTCGACCTCCAGCGGTCCCCTCACACTCAGTACCGCCACCAGCGTTCTCTTCGCCGCCGTCACGACTCCAACGGCAGACGTCGTGCCGGAGCCTGCGTCGCTGACCCTTGTTGGCGTTGGACTGCTCGGAGCGTTTCGCCGACGGCGGCCGTCGCGTTCATAGAGGTTCGTCCTCGTCAGACAGCGGCGCTGTCGTCTCGAGGAAGTCTCAGTCCGAATGGGGCGTCGACTGGTACCGGTCCCACCAGTCCCGAGCGCGGTCCTCTGTCCATGGGCTCGCCACTTCGATATCGGCCAGGCGGCGCGACAACTCCCGCGCCGACTGGCGCCGGCGAGCAGCGGCCCGGCGAGCCCGGCATGTCAAGGGAAACAGCACGATGACGACCGGGACCCACGTCAGATTCGGCAGGATCCCGTTGACGATGTAGCACTGCCAGAACGTGATCGTCGCGATGATGAAACAGATGACGATCTCGTAGGCCAGGCCGAGGGTGTGCAGGCGCGACGCGGAGACCCGCGGGCTGCGAGCGGCCAACCACAGGCCGGCCGACACTCCGACGGCCGCGAGATTGACGAGTTGAACCCGCCGCTCTCGAAGACGGATATCCCGGCCTACCCTGGATGAGTTCGTGTGCCTCGCGCCGAACGTGGCCGCGATGCCGTCGCGCCTGCCCGCCGCGGGATAGCATCCCGCGATTTTGATGAGAGTATCGCAACAACGGCAATGACCCGCGACCCCGCGTGGCTGTCTCTTGATAATCCTCTCATGCTCACCCGCGCCATTCACGCAGGCAATCGGTGAACGGCCGGAGACCTGGATATAGACTTGGAGACACAATGCGCCAACCAGCCAAGCTCACCATCGCGTTGTTGCTGCTATTGACCACGGCATCTGCCCAGGACCGGTCGCATGCGCGGTCCATGGTGGTGACGCGCTACGGCATCGTCGCTACCAGCCACGTGCAGGCGTCGCGCGCAGGAGCCGAGGTCCTCGAACGGGGCGGGTCGGCGGTGGACGCGGCAATCGCCGCAAACGCGGTCCTTGGGGTGACCGAGCCGATGGCCAACGGCATCGGCGGCGATCTGTTCGCCTTGTACTGGGACGCGAAAGCAGGAAAGCTCTACGCGTTAAACGCGAGCGGCTGGGCGCCCAGAGCGCTCACGGTCGATCACCTGAAGGCGAAGAGCACGACGTCCATGCCGCAACAGGGCATCGATTCGGCGACGGTACCTGGCGCGGTGGCCGGATGGGCGGCGCTGCACAAGCGCTTCGGCCGGATCACCTGGCCGGAGCTCTTTCGGTCGGCCATCTTTTACGCCGAGAGCGGATACCCGGTACCCGAGTTGATTCATGCCTTCTGGGCGGGTGCCCGTGAACGCGTTGACGGCGATCCCGAAAGTCGGCGCGTCTTTCTCCCCCGTGGCTCCGTACCCGCAGTCGGCGACGTGTTCCGGAATCCCGATCTCGCGGGTGCCCTGCGGCTGATTGCCGCCAGTGGCGACGAGACGTTCTATCGCGGCGAGATTGCGCGCGCGATCGTGAGCACGTCGGAAGCGCTCGGAGGAACGATCGCGCTGAACGATCTCGCTGAGTTCTCGCCGGAATGGGTAGAACCCATCTCGACGACCTATCGCGGCTGGACCGTCTACGAGATTCCCCCGAACGGGCAGGGCATGGCGGCGCTGGAAATGCTGAACATCATGGAGACGACGCCCGCCTCACCCGAGGGTCCTTTGAGCGTCGCAGAGCTGCACAAGAAGATCGAAGCAATGAAGCTCGCGTATGCCGATCTCGAGCGATACAACGCGGATCTCCGGTTCGCCCACGTGCCCGTGCGAGGCCTCCTGTCCAAGGAGTATGCAATCGCCCGCGGAAAGCTGATCGCGCCGGACAGGGCGAACTGCACGGTCGCCTCGGGCGTGCCGCCATCGAGCGATACCACCTATCTCTCGACAGTGGATCGGGATGGCAACATCGTGTCGCTCATCCAGAGCAACTACTCGAGCTTCGGATCCGGGATTGCCGTTCGCGGCATGGGCTTCGTTCTCCAGAACCGCGGCGGTCTGTTCTCGCTGGATCCGGAGAAGCCCCAATGTCCTGGCGCCAAGGAAACGCCCCTTCCACACGATCATTCCCGCGTTCATGGAAAAAGGCGATCAGCACATCGGCTTCGGCATCATGGGCGGTCCCAACCAGCCGCTGGCGCACGCGCAGTTCGTGTCGAACGTCGTCGACTACGGGATGAACATCCAGGCGGCAATGGAAGCGGCACGCTTCACCGTCAGCCCCCAGCGCGGATGCCACATCGTGATCGAGTCGCGCGTGTTACCGGACGTGAGGACCAGGCTGACGGCCATGGGCCACGACCTCCAGGTGCACAAGGAGTACTCGACAGCGATGGGTCGCGGCCAGGCCGTCCTGCACGACGCCGCGAGCCACGTGAACTACGGCGCGTCGGACGCGCGCGCCGACGGCGCGGCCGAACCCGAGAACCCGCCGATGCCGCGATGATTGCGGCCGCTTGAACCTTCCAACGACCGACGCCGCCACTCCTTATCCCATCACGCACGGGGCGTCGCCACGCTCATCTCGCACTGGAGCATCCTTCCCGTTTGTCGGGACGGAGGAAGAACCCGAAGCGCCAAGAGAGTATTCGGTCAGCGTCGAGCTACGCCCTCGCGACCGCCTTGGCCTCGATGTCCGCGATGAGGCCACCGAGGTATTCCGCCGCGAGGCGCGCGTTCAGGTCCGCGAACTCGATGCCGACCGTCACCCCATCAACCTGCGGCAACGGGTGACACAGTTCGTAGCCGATGTAGCCGTCGTAACGAATGTCGGCCATGCCTCGAAGGAACTCGGCATAAAAGCTCTCCGGCGTCCGGCTGCCGTCCCAGTTCCATACGACTCCACGCACCTGGCCATCCGGGCCGCGCTCGTACTCGCCGCCGAAATGCGAGAGCACCTGGAGCGTGCCAACCTCGGCGGCCGTCTCGCGCATGGCGGTGACGCCCTGCATGTGTGCGAGTGGCGCGTCGAAACACGCTTTGAGGGACGGATGGTCGATTTCCGCAATCATGCGGAGCATGTCGCGGTGGTCGGCAATCACGGGAGGATGATTCTGCAGCGCGAGCGTGACGCCGTGCTCGGCCGCCCAGCGGGTACATTCGGCCAGGCCGCTCCGGCACCGATCCCAGGCCTGCTCTTCGCCGCCTTCGTGCTGAGCGATCCGCCAGACGCGCTGCGCGACGTCATAGCGGCCCCCATCGGGCCCCAGCGTGACGCCAGGCCAGGCACAGAACACTCGCAGCGTTGGCGCGCCCAGATCGGCCGTCATCCGGATCAGATCCCTGACATAGGCGAGCTGCGCTTCGCGGTGCTCGGGGATCGGGCTGCTGAAGTCGTTGTTCGCGGCAACGGCATAAATGGGAACGCCCGCGTCCAGCGCGCGAAGGCGCAGATCGCGGCAGCGCGACGTCGGCAGATCCAGGGGGTTGCCATGCGGCCGTTTGCCGTCGATCTCCACGCCCGCGTACCCATACTGGCGCGCGCGATCGATCAGCTCTTCCAGGGTCAGCGCCGGGCCGCGATACCAGACGCCGAGATACGTGATGCTATAGAGGCCGAGTTTCATGGCAACCCTCCGTGTCCCCGCACGATAGCCCTCGGACTTCCGCTCGTCAACGACGACGTGCCTGGGTCGCTGTGCCGTCCCTCAATCAATGCAGTGCGTAAACGCGCAGCGCGCCCTGCTGGTGCACCACGCGAAAATTGAGCGCGCGCTCGGTCACCAGATAGTCCAGGTCGTATTGTCTCGCCAGCGTCGCGATATGTCCCTCGTCGATGGTCGCCAGGTCGCCGACCGCTTTGCGCCGTTCCTCCAGGCGCAGCGCGGCCTCGCGCGAGTACATCGCCATGGCGCCGTCCTTCGTCCCTTCGAGCAATACGTCTCTCTGTGCCACCACGCGGAAGCTCGTCCCGTACTGGTGGACATGATCCGGATTGACGAGAAAATGCGCGTCGCGTGGTGTCGTCGCGGCAATCCAACGACCGAGCCGGCGCCAGTCCGTCTCGGGCAGCCGCACGGCGACCAGCGGATTGTGATGCTCGACGCGCAGCACATAGAACCCCCGCGCAGCTGCAGCCACGAGCAGGACCGCCGTCAGGACTTGCGCGCGCGTCGTCGCTCTCTTCGTCGTCCACGGCGCCTCGGCGAGTACCCACACGACGTAGGCGGTCGCCAGAAACTCGATGAGCCAGAACACGCGTGAGGTCTGCAACTGGACAGCCAGGGCCACGCGCGCCGCGATGAACGGCAGCGACGTCAGGAAAATGCCAAAGAGCGTCAGCGCGCCGCAGACGATGGCGCGCTCGGCCGGCGAGCCGTCGCCGGTGCGCTGGCGCCAGATCGCGACCGCCAGCACCACTGCGGGAGTGACGAGTTGCGCCAGCCAGGTCCCGGCACTCCACGCGCTGGTCGGGAACACGTAGTCACGGTCGCCCAACGCCGCGATCCATGCCGGATCCATGATCGTCACCCGCGCCGCCAGCTCCTCGCGTACCGCCAATCCAATCACCACCGCCAGCCGCTGCGCCGCCGAGAGCGGCGATCCATCGCGCTCGGACAGGCGCCATCGCCCATGCGGCTACGCTCAGCCACACCAGGAACCAACCGCCCGTGGTCGGATGAACGAGGACTGCCGTACAAGCGATGGCCAGGGCCGCCCGGCGCGAGCTCCGAAGAAAGAGACCAATGCCGACCAGGCCGAGCGCAAACGCCAGCAGCCGTGGATGGAAGTAGCCCTCGAACGTGTTCGCCGCGGTTTCCGGGATGCGATGGCGCAAGGAGAACGCCATCATCAGGGCAGCGATTGCCCAGGGCGAGCGAAGAAGTGCCCGGCCGACGAGCGCGACACCGGCCGCAAAGACCGCAATCGTGCAGACGTAGGCCACAAAGAACACGACCTCCAGCGACATGCCCGTCGTCCGGCAGAGCCAGCCGAAAATTTCGTCGAGGACGGTCAGGCGGGCTTGCGGCAGGAGCAGCAGCCGGTCACGAGGAAAGAGATCGGGCCATCGCTCCATGTCGATGGCCGGAATGTAGAACGCCTGATCGGAGATGCCGAATCGGTAACCCACCGAGTTGGCCGTGACCAGGAGACCAAAGACGAGGGCGAGCGAGGACCAGGCTGGCAAGCGGCCTCCATCGGAGCATCCGCTCGATTCTACCGGGTCGGTGCCCGGCCGACACCGCCTCGCCGATCGGATCTAGCAGCCAGTTGCGTGGAACACGGCTCGATCCTGACGAAAGGCCGCAGCAAGACGGTTCTTTCCACGCAACTGATGTGAGAGCGCGCGGGCGGCTCTGTAGAGAGCGCCGGGCAGATGCGTGACGGTCCGGACATCCTGGAACCCAACGGTTTCCAACATGCCCGCGACCGCCGCCGGATTCGGACCCCACCAGTTCGTTGGGTCGTTGTTCAGGTCCCGGCCCGGATAGAAGGCCACTGCGGGCCGTTGCAACCCGACCAGATCCACGACGGTTTCCAGGATCAGCGTGCCTCGCGTCACGGACGCCACTTTTTCGAGCGCCAGGAGCGGATGCGGCAGATGGTAGAGCACGCCGAGGAACAGCACCAGGTCGAACGTGCCTACACGCTCAGGAGACAAGTCCATCACGTCGATGTCGATGTCTGCGACACGCGACCCGAGCGCCTCGCGCGCCAGCTGGAATCCTGCTTTGGTTCCCCATCCTGCACCGTGCCACGAAAAGTAGTCGGCGGCGACAACGCGAGCCGCGCCGCGCCGCTCGCATTCGAACGAGAAGAACCCATCCCAGGCGCCGATGTCCAGCACGCTCAGCCCAGTGAGCGATGCAGGCAGCGCGATGCGGCCAAGCCGATGTGGCGTGTCGTCAACGCCGGGGGTGATCACGCCCTCGCCCAGATCGATCGTGTGGTACCACCGGTGTGCGGCAACACGCGCGCGAAGATCGTTGGGGGACATGCCGCGTCAGGACGCTGTCAGCGGGTAGCGGCGCTCGACGGAAGCGCGAAGAACGCGGTCGCGCCACGGTCCGGGGCGCCTTCAACCCACGTGCGGCCACCGTGCCGATCGATCACTCGTTGAATCGTCGCAAGGCCGATGCCCGTACCGGGAAACTCGAACTCGGAGTGCAGACGCTGGAACGGCCGAAAGAGCTTCTCCGCGTACGTCATGTCGAATCCGGCGCCGTTGTCGCGAATAAAGATCGTTTCGATCCCGTCCAGCATGGTCGCACCGAGCTCGACTTTGGGGTGCTGAACCTTGCCCGTGAACTTCCAGGCATTCCCGAGCAGGTTCTCCAACACGATTCTCATGAGACGGCTGTCGGCGTGAACGGCCAGCCCCGCTTGAACCGAGACGTCGACGATTCTGTCCGGGTCCTGTGCCTGTAGGGCAGCAACGATCTCCAGTGCGAGCGCCGACAAGTCGACTCGTTCCCGATGCAGCTCGGCGCGACCCACCTTGGACAGCTGAAGCAGATCATCGATGAGCTCGCCCATCCGCTGAGCCGCCGACCGTATGCGAAGCAAGTAGTCCTGACCTTGCCCACCCAGCGTGTCGAAGTGATCCTCGAAGCAGGGCCAGACTGAACCCATCGATGCTTCGCAGCGGCGAGCGCAGGTCGTGCGAGACCGAGTAGCTGAACGACTCCAGCTCCTGGTTCTTGCGCTCCAGCTCGTCGACGAGCGCGGCGCGCGTCTCGGCGAGCTCGCGCGCCGCGCGGGCTTCGCTGGCTTCGAGCTCCCTGCAGAGCAGCTCCTCGCGGATGTGGCGGTTCTCGTCCTCGAATTGCTTGCGGCGGATCTGCGCCCGCACGCGCGCCTTGAGCACCTCGAACTCGCTCGACTTGGCGATGTAGTCGTCGGCGCCGGCGCCAGGCCCTCGAGCATCGTGGCGCGATCCTCGACGCCGGTCAGCATGATCAGCGGGATGTCGCGAACGGCCGGCGCAGCCTTGATGCGCCGGCACGTTTCCCGGCCATCCAATCCCGGCATCAGCAGGTCGAGCAGGATGCAGTCGACCGACTGCGACGGCGAGCAGCTCGAGCGCCTCCTCGCCCGAGCGCGCCAGCACCACGTCGTAGCCCTCGTCGCGCAATGCCTCGGCGAGTTCCTGAAGGTAGGTCACGCTGTCGTCGACGGCGAGGATCCTCTTCGGACCGAGCAGGCTCGCCGTCGCGACGCGTGTGGCGGCCGCGGTCGCGCGGAGCACCGCCGCGAGCCGCGCCAGGATGACCTCGAGATCTTCGTCCTTGCGCACGAACGCGTCGGCGCCCGCGTCGAGCGCGCGCAGCTCGGCCCCGCGATCCTCCGAGGCGGTGAGCAGCAGGCACGGAATGCCGCGCAGCGCCGCGTCGAGCCGCATGCGCCGGATGACGGTCGGCCCGTCGATGCCCGGCAGCACGCCGTCCACCACGATGGCGCTCGGACGCTGCTCCGCCGCGACGTCGGAGGCCCTCCTCGCCGCTCGTGGCCACGAGCACGGCATACCCCGCGCGCTCGAATAGCGTGTGCAGCTCCTCGCGGAACGTGGTGCTGTCGTCGATGATCAGAATCGTCGGCTGCGATCCCTCCGGCTCGGCCCGCCGTGAACGCACAAGCTCGCGCGCCTTCGCGACCACGTAGCTCGTGTCGTAGGGCTTGCCGACGTAGTCGTCGGCGCCGGTTTGCAGCCCGCGGATGCGGTCCTTCACCTCGGCTTCGGTCGAGAGCATCAGGATCGCCAGCCTGGCTCCATCGGCAGCGGCGCGGATCTCCTTCAAGAGCTCGACGCCGTCCCCGTCGGGCAGGAGCACATCGAGGACCACCGCGTCGACCGACTCGCGTGCGAGCGCCTCTCGCGCCTCCGCGGCCGTTCCGCACAGGACCGTCTGAAAGCCCGACTGCCTCGAACGCTTCGCCAGGTCCATCCGCACGGTCAGGCTGTCGTCGACGATGAGCACCACTTCGCTCATGGTCTCACCACGCCTGTGCCGGCCGTGAGCGTTGCGAGCGACGCGACCGATCTCGCGGCAGCGGCAGCACCCGCGCCGCCGCACCGAGGCGATCCGCCTCGCGCGGCATGCCGTAAGACGACGCGATGTCGCTTCGTCCTGCGCGATGGTCAGGCCGCCCGCGCTTGCGGATGTCGAGCAGGCCCGAGGCGCCGTCGCGTCCCATGCCGGTGAGCAGGCACGCCGCGACCGCCGCGCCGTATTCCTGCGCCACCGATTCGAACAGCACGTCCACCGAGGCCGGCAGGAGTGCCGCTCCGGCTCGTCGCGTCAGGCGCAGCCGGCCGTCTGCGCACGATGAGATGCCGGTCTGGCGGCGCCATGACGACGCGACCGGCGGCGGCTGCCACGGCTCGCCGTCCTGCGCGTAGGCAACGCGGCGAGTTGTCTGGCCATCCAGCCAATCGGCGAAGGCCGCGCCGAACGGCTCGTTGATGTGCAGCACGAGCAGGATCGGCAGCCGAAACTCTGCGGGGAGGGCGCGCAGGATCTCGACGATCGCGCCCGGACCGCCGGTCGACGCGCCGATGGCCACGACTGTGGGCGCATGCCGCGCGCTGATGGTGGCGGGTATCGCAGGCGTTGGCAGCGGCATGGGCCGGCCGAGCGCACCCAGCCGCGCGCGCGGATGCGTGATGACGCGGATGCGCGAGACCAGCTTCACGGTCGTCGATGAAGCTGGCGCTCCCAGGCGCCGTCCGACTCGTCGCCGCGCGGCTTCTCCAGCACATCGACGGCGCCCGCGGCGAGCGCATCGTAGGTCTTGAACAGCTCGCCGCGATTGACCGACGACGAGCACGATCAGGATCGGCGTCGGGCAATGCGCCATGATGTACTCGGTGGCGGCAAGCCCGCTCATGACCGGCAGCATCATGTCCATCGTGACGACGTCGGGCCGGAGCTCCTGGCAGAGCTCGATTGCTCGCTTGCCGTCCTCGGCTTCGCCGACGACCTCGATACTCCGGGTCGGTCCCGAGCACCTCGCACAGCCGCCGCCGGACCGTGAGCGAGTCTTCGACCACGAGGACGCGTATCTTGGCCATGCCCTACCCCACCAATTGCCTGATGCGTGCGAGTAGTCTGCCTGGTCGAACTCGCTCTTGACGATGTAGCCCTGCGCACCGACGTCCTCCCCGCGCCGGCGATCCTCCGCGGTGCGCGCGAGGTGACCAGGATCGCCGGGACGTCGCGCAGCGCCGGATCCGCGCGGTGCGCTCGACGAAGGTGAAGCCGTCCATGCCCGGCATCTCGACGTCGACGAGGAAGAGCGCGTAGCGCTTGCCGCGGGCGCGTCTCGAGCGCTTCCTCGCCCGACATGACCGACGTCGACCTCGTAGCCGGCCGACTCGAGGATGCTCTGCTCGAGCATCCGGGTCGTCAGCGAATCGTCGATGACGAGCAACGGGCGATGCATGGCCTCCGGTGCAGTCATCACCGGCATCCGCGCTCATCGCCTCTGCGACGAGACCGTCGGGATCGAGGACGAGCTGCGGATTGCCTTCGGCATCGAGCGACGCGCCGGCGACGACGGCATCCGCCGGCGTGAGATCCGGCAGCGGGCGCAGGACGATGCGTGCCGTCCCGAGCAAGCGATCGACGCCGATGGCCGCGACGCCTCCGGCTCCTTCCACGATGACGACCGACCAGATCCAGCCGGGTCGTGCGACGGCCGAACGCTGGTGAAGCGCTCGCGTCAACGCGACAAACGGGATGACATTCCCGTCGTACACGATCGATGCGCGTTCGCCCGTCCGGGAGATGTCGGCTGCGGCGAGACGAAGCGTCCGCCGAACGGAATCGAAAGGGATCGCCGCCGCCACACCGCCGCTCTCGACGAGGAGCGACTCGAGCGACGCCATCGAGAGCGGGAATGACAAGGTCCACGGTGGTCCCCTGCCCGGCTTCCGTCAGGACGGCGACCTCTCCGCCGAGCTGCTCGGCCACTTCGCGCATGACATCGAGGCCGACCCCTCGGCCCGAGACTTCGGTGACGGCATCGGATGTGCTGATCCCTCCGCGGAGGAGCAGGCGCATTAGATCCTGGGCGCCGAGGTTTTTGGTCCCAGACGCCGACAGGCCCCTCCGCACAGCCACACGTCGCACCGCTTCGAGATCGACGCCTCGGCCATCGTCTCGGCATCGAAAAGCCACGAAACGCCCTTGTCTGGCGACATCGAGTGTGACGCGGCCCGTGAGGGGCTTGCCCGCTGCCTTCCGATCCGCTTCGGGCTCGATCCCATGCGCGACGGCGTTGCGGACCGCCTGCAGGAGGGCTCGTTGGACCGGCCCAAGCACATGCGCTTCAATGCGCACGTCGCCGCCGGCTGTCTCGAACGTCGCCCGCTTGTTCAGTGCCTGTGCGGTGTCGCGCACCGTCCGCTCGAGCGACGTGAAGATCGTTCGGGCCGGGGTCAGTCGGAGTTGCTCCGCCGACTCCCGCACCTGTCGGAGCTCGCGATCAAGCTGGTCGAGTCCGGGGCTGAACTGACGCTCGAGCACACCAAAGATCTGCTGAAGCTCTTCGGCAGTGGAGTACGCGACTGGTAAGATCATGGCCCCTTGGCCGACACCTTCTCGAGTGCTCCGAACGGCGAGCTGGCTGACGAGCCGATCCGTCAGATCCCGCGCCCGGTCCACGGATCGGGCGACCGTGCGGAGCGTCCGCAGTTGGACGTGCGACTCGGTGATCCCCTCCAGCAGGGCATCCATCTCTGCGACGCCTGCCCGAATGGTCTGTAGGCTGTCGTCGGGCGAAGGCTTCCCCGCCGGCACCGGTGGCGCCAGCAACGCAACGAGATTGCCGATCTCATCGACCAGCGTCAACATCCCATCGATGCGATCCGCCGGCACGGCGCCAGCGGACTCGCGGAACGGCGCGAGCGCATCCTCGATCGCGTGCGCCCGATCGGCGACCTCTCCCTGCTTGACGACCCGCGCGGCGCCCTTCAGCGTGTGCGCGAGACGGAGCAGCCGCTGGACAATCTCGGCGGTGCCGCGCCCCTTTTCGAGCTCGAGCACCCCCTTTCCGAGCTGGTCCAGCAACTCCCGAGCCTCGAGACGGAAGTACCTGTACGGATCCTTCGCCATGTCTTCACGCCGCCGTCTGCGACTGCACGAGCCGCAGGAGATCCTTCGAGAGCACGGTGAGCTGAGAGGCGGTCTGCAGCGTCTGGCTGGAGCTCGCTTCTGTCTCTCTCGTGGTCTGCGCCACGTTCGTGATCGCGACGTTGACCTGCTCCACGGCGGTCGCCTGCTGCTTGGTGGACAACTCGATCTCGCGCGCGGCCTCGCTGGTGGTCGCGACCAGCTCGGCGATCTGTTTGAAGGCGGCGGCCACTTCGTCGAATTGCTGCGATCCGGCGTCGACCGCTTTCGATCCGGTCTCGGTGGCCATCACGGTCGTGTTCACCGCACTGCGAACATCATCGATGAGCGTCCGGATCTCCTTCGTCGAGCCGGCGACTCGATCGGCCAGCTTGCGGATCTCGTCGGCGACGACAGCAAAGCGTTGTCCTGCCTCGCCAGCGCCGGCGGCCTCGATGGTCGCGTTGATGGCGAGGATGTTCGTCTGCTCGGCCAGCTCGGACACGATCTCCAGGACTGCGCCGATCTGCTGGGATTTCGAGCCCAGCTCCAGCATGTGATTGACGACCAGATCCACCTGGCGCCGGATGCCGGCAATCGATTCACGCGCCTTCGCCACGGTGCCCTCACCGGACCGCGCGGAGGTCGCGGTCTGCTCGGCGATCTGCGTCACGCGCTGGGCGCTCTCGGCGATCTGCCTGCGTGGTGGCCAGCAGCTCGCTGATCGTCGTGCTGATCTCGTTCATCGCCGTCGACTGCTCTTTGGATCCGGCCGCCTGCTGATTTGCGGCCGCCTGCAGCTCCGCCGACGAGCTTTGCACATGCTGAACGGCGCCGCCGATCTGCTGGCTGAGCAGCCTGGTCAGGACATACGCGAGCACGACGGAGAAGAGCGTGCTCACGATGCCGATCACGGTGACAAGCGTCGTTGCCGCTGACGCCGCGTCGCTTGCTGCCTGCTTGTTGTCCTGCAGTTGACGTTCTTCCAGCGACACCAACGCGCGAAGGCTGCCGTCGAGACGAACGCGCGTTGGGACCACTTTGTCCTCGAACGTACGCGCCACGCTCTCAAGGGGAACGTCTGTTCGCCTGAGCGCGATCACTTCGTCCACGGCCCGCTCATGATCAGCCTCAGCCTGCTCGATCTCGTCTGCCAGACGCCGCAGCTCCGGGCTTTCCGCACTCTGCTTCACCCGCGACAAGGTGTCCAAAAATGCGGCGCGTGCCTCACGCATACGAGCCACGAACGCCTCGTCGCGAACCAACAGGAAGCCGCGAGATGCGCCAGCCTTCGCTTCGGCTGACGCCCGTAGCGACTCGGCATCGATGAGGCCGTGGGCATTCACGTCGATCACGTGGTCTTTGGCGCTCACTACGGCGCGAAGCCCGTAAATGCCAATGCCGCCGATCGCGAGGGCCAATAGAAGCGTGGCCGCGAAGCCAATCGCTAATTTCCTGCCAAAGGTCCAATTTCGGAACATCGGTCATCGCTCCTTCCGCACGTCACCGTGACGACAGTTGCTGCTTGATTGCGTCGACCACGGACGGAATGTGCACGATCGGCAGGGCCTGGCCTGGCGTGCGGACCAGTTCGCGTACGTGAGACTGTGACGGGGGGCTCACGTCCTTGTGCGCGGAAATCGCATCGCGCGACAGGCGCAGGTGACCATCGAATCCATCGAACGCGAACGCCACCGGGTCACTCGCGGCCATCACGAGCCACTGAGGTGCGGCGGTGCTCGGATAGCCGATGAGCAGCGCGAGATCGTAGACAGGGAGGATCGCGCCGCGGAAGCCGGCTATACCGATCAAAGCGGGCACGCGACCCGGCAATCGTGTGATCTTTTTGTCCGAGAAGAGGCCGGCGATCTCGGAAAGTCGAAGCGCGTAGGCATCCGGTCCCAGACGTACCGCCAGGAGATCCTCCCACGCGACAGTGCCGAAGCGCTGGGCCTCGGCAAACGTGCGGTCGAAGGCATGACGCAGCTCGGAGGCCTTCGAGGAGTACTGGAGTTCCGTCCCGTTCACACCTGGCCTCCACATGCTTGAACCTCCGCGCGACAGAGGGCGATCAACGCCTCGCGCGTGAACCCGCCGCCAAACAGCAAGACTCGCGACGCGTCTTCGCGCTGGAACAAGTGCAAGGCGTGACTCAACTCCCCTCGCGCGGCTTCGCGGTTTCCGCCACGTCGTGCCAGAAGCCCGAGGTGCAGTCGCGGCATGGCAAACAGCGGATCGAGGTACGCCGCCATCTGATCGTGGTCTGCGGCGCCCCGCAGGTCAGCGGCGCCTTCGCGGCAGAGCGCCAGGATGTAGTGGGCGCCCGCGTTCAGTTCATTGACAGCGAGCAGCTGCCGGCATACCTCCTCGGCCGCCGCCAACTGTCCACTATGGGCGAGGAGCAAGGATTGCAGGAGGAGCACGTCCGGATCGCGCCTCGACTCCTCGGGCAGGCCATGCACGAGGTCGAGCGCTTCCGTGAACCGTTCCTTTCGCAGGAGATCGAGCGCCAGTCCAAGATCCAGACGCGGGGCCGGGACCATTGCCGGCGACGCGGCGCGATTGGGCGTGAGGGTCAGCGCCTGAATGCGTTCCGACGCCCGGTGGATCGCCTCCACCCACGTCGCCGCATCGTCCACAAGCGCCGCAAGCGCTGGTGCCGAGCTGTCCGGCACGGGCCTCTGAGTCGCTCGCGAGGGCACTGCCGTCTCGCTCCCCTCCTTGCGCTGGTAGTAGAACGTTCCGTGAGTGTGACAGAGGTGAAACTGTTCAGAAAGGCCGCGCAGCGTCTCGGCGTGTCCAAGAAACAGGTAGCCGCCTGGCGCAAGCGAGCGTGTGATGCGCGTGACGACCGACTGCGCGTGCTCTGGCGTGAAGTACATCAGCACATTGCGACAGAAGATCGCGTCATAGGCGCCCGGCTGCCACAGCTGCGGATCGTCGGCGGTCAGGTTTCGCTCTTCGAATTCGACGGCGGTGCGCACGGCCTCGTCGAGAACGAGGTCACGACCTTCGTGCCGAAACCAGGCCCGTTCGACTTCCGGGCGTGTTTCCCTGAGCGCCCAGTTCGTGAAGCGGGCCCGCGCCGCGCGGCGCAACACCGCCGGGTTGATATCGACGGCACGAATCGAGACTCTCCAGGACGGATCGACGACCGCTTCTCGAACCAGGATCGCGAGCGAGTAGGCCTCTTCGCCCGACGCGCATCCCGCCGACAGGAACCTCAAACGTTTGAAGGCGGTTTGAACGCGCATCCGTTCGGGCAATACCACCTGCGCAAACGCGTGGAACTGATCGATGTTGCGAAAAAAGTACGTCTCGCCGACGGTGAGCTCTCCGGCGAGCGCGCCGAGCTCCTCTGCGGACGCGTCGGTTTCCAGTCCCGTCAAATAGACCTCGCGGGCCTGTCTGCTCGCGTCGGCTCTTCGACCGAGGACGTCGGACAGGAAGGCGAGCTTGGTATCGTCGAATTGAAGTCCGAGCCGGCGGGCGACGACTCGCCTGAACCGGTCCGGAACCTCAGGAGCGAGTGCCGTGGTCACACAGCAGCCTCTCTGGCGTCAGCGCCGGCACATCTTCCGGCACGAGGCGCGTGCAGTGCAGGACCAGGAGTAACTCGGCATCCAGCATGCCGATCCCCGCGATGGCTTCGGCTCCCGCATCACGAAGAAGGGGTGGGAGTCCTTGAAGCGATTCAGTCCGGATCGCGCGAACGCCCACGACTTCATCGACAGCGAGGGCAACGATCCGGTCCCCGGCTCTCACGGTGACGAAGCGTTCGGGCCAGGACTCGCGGGCGCCGAGCAACCCGCCCGTGTCAACGACCGGGACGGGAGCTCCGCGAATAACGGCTACCCCGATCACGAATGGCGGCGCTCCCGACAACGCCTCGACTGGCAGCGGCCGCATGGTCTCGACGACATGCTCGAGCGGCACACCAATCAGGCGCGTCGACAGACGGCACAGCAGTACCTCGGGTGGCGTTGCGATCAGCCATGTAATCTCGGTCTTCAGCCCAGCACTTCCCGCACCTTTCGTGCGAGCGCCTCCGGGGTGAAAGGCTTTTGCAGAAACGGCGTGTCCCGGTTCAACACGCCGTGGTGGACGATCGCGTCGTCCGTATAGCCCGACATGTACAGGACTCGCATGCCGGGATTGGTGGAGAGAATCTTCGAGGCCAGAGTGCTCCCGCTCATTTGCGGCAATATCACGTCTGACACGAGCAGGTGGATGGGGCGCGTCTCCCTGTTGATGATATCCAGCGCCTCGGTTGGAGTACCAGCGGTCATGATGCTATAGCCGAAGTGTTCCAAGACCCGTTGCACCAGCTCGCGAACCGATTCCTCGTCCTCGACGATGAGAATCGTCTCCGAGCCTCGCAGGGTGCCCAATGCCGCCGGCTTGACAGGTACGTCGACAGGGTCGTCCACACGCGGCAGGTACACTTTGAACGTCGAACCGCGGCCTGGTTCGCTGTACAACCAGATGTGTCCGCCACTTTGCTTGACGATGCCGTACACGGTCGCGAGTCCAAGCCCGGTGCCCTTCCCCTTCTCCTTCGTGGTGAAGAACGGTTCGAAAATGCGAGCCTGGGTCGCGGCGTCCATGCCGGTTCCCGTGTCGCTCACCGCAAGCATGACGTAGGGTCCAGGCTTGATTGTCACGTGGCGGCGAGAAAACGATTCGTTCAGCAGCGCGTCGTGCACTTCGAGCATCAGCGTGCCGCCTTTGGGCATCGCATCACGGGCGTTGACCGCAAGATTGAGCAGCACCTGCTCGATTTGTCCCGGGTCCGCCTTGACACGGCCGATCTCACCGGTTGCCCGCACGACGACATCGATGTCTTCGCCAATCAGCCGCTTCAGCATCGGCGCGATCGACGTGATGGAGTCGCGGAGGTCGAGCACGCGCGGCTCGAGCATCTGACGCCGGCTGAAGGCGAGGAGCTGCCGGGTCAGGGACGTCGCACGTTCGGCGGCGCGTTGAATCTCGCGAAGGTCCGGCTGGAGGGGACTGTCGGCTGGAAGCTTTTCGACGACGAGCTGGGAGTAGCCTTCGATCGCGGTCAGGATGTTGTTGAAGTCATGCGCGACGCCGCCGGCGAGCTGGCCGATCGCCTCCATCTTCTGCGCCTGACGATACTGGTCTTCGAGCGCCCGCCGCGCTGTCACGTCCAGGGCGATGCCCGCCGCACGCAGCGCCACGCCCGCCTCATCGTAGAACGTCCGTCCGATGCCGCTGATCCAGTGGATGGCCCCGTCAGGCCACTCGGTCCGATACAGCAGACTGGAGTCGGTCTGTTCGCGCGTGGCCCGCTCGAGGGTGGCGGCAACCTGCAAGCGATCGTCGTGATAGACACACTCGAGAAACGCCGCGAGCGTGCCTCCAAACGTGCCCGCGGGCAAACCGTGCAACGCCTCTTGGATTTCGGACCAGCGGGCGACGCCTGTGGTCACGTCCGCTTCCCACGTCCCGACGCGGGAGGCCTCCAGAGCGAAGCGCGTGCGCTCTTCGGCCGCGTTGAGCGCCCGCTCTGCCTCGTGTTTGGCCTGTTGCAGCCGGCGCTCGTCGATAGCACGCTGAACGGCCTGGCCGAGACGGGCCAGGCGATCCTTGAGGAGATAGTCGGACGCGCCGCTCTTGAGGACCTGAACCGCCGTCTCCTCGCCGATGCTGCCCGAGACGACGATGAACGGGACGTCGAGATCGCGCGCCTTCAGCAGGTCCAGCGCGCGCGGCGCGCTGAACTGGGGCATGTTGAAGTCGGCCAGGATCACGTCGAGCGTGGGATCGAGCGCGGCGACGAACTCCTGCTCGTTCTCGACGCGGTGCCAGGAGGGGTCGAAGCCGGCTCGCTTCAGCTGACGAACGATGAGCTCGGCATCCGTGGGGCGGTCTTCCACCAGAAGCACGCGCAGGGGCCGGCGCTCCACATCAGTCTTCAACCCTTCACCTGCGCACCCATTCCGTCGGCTGACGTCGCGGCTTCGTCACGGTATTGACCAGGAGAGGAATTCGAGCCATCCATTCGATAACGCTCAGCCGGGTCCAGCCGGACAGGACGGTCCTCCCTAGATGATCTCGGTCGGCTCGTGGGGCAACAGCAGAGCCTCCTGACGATTTTTGACACCGCCGCGCTAATGCGCTCCGGGTCGTATCCAAACGGCATTGAGTTGATTGGCTAACATTTCCGCACGATCGCCCGTCTCTACACCAGAACTCGAGAGGGAGATGACGATGCCAACACTGACGCGACGGGGGTTCTTTCGGACAGGCGCCGGAATCGCTGCCGGCGTCGCCATGGGCGGGGTGGGGACCGCGGCTGCCCCGCGGTCCATCGGTTACCTCAGGCCCGGCGGTGCCGTGCCGCCTGGCGAATGGTGGGCCGGTGGCGGGCCGCGCGACGCTCCGCCGGTTGTCAGGTTGGTGGGGCCCGACGAACCGGGTGAACGCCTCGTTCTCAGCGGAACGGCCTACGGCGCCGATGGACTGACGCCGCTCCCTGGCGTGACCATCTACGTGTATCAGACGGACGCCCGCGGGCTCTACAACGCCGAAGGCAGGTTTGGAGCGCCCCACCGGCTTCGTGGGTGGGCCAATACGGACAACCATGGCCGTTACGAGTTCCGCACCATCAAGCCAGGTCACTATCCGTCGCGAGTCGCACCGGCTCACATCCACATGACTGTGAGTCGTCGCGACATCGCGGAATGGTGGCTGCCGGAGGTCCGCTTCGAGGGGGATCCGCTCCTGACCGCCGCAGACTACCAGGCAACACAGATCGACCAGCAGTTCGGCAATATTCGACCGGTGACGATCCGGAACGGCGAGCTGCACTGCACGCGCGATCTGAGACTTTAGTCGCGAGCTCTGTCGTGTTGACAGTTGTGGAGGCGGGCCTTCAGGCCCGCGTGCGCCGCGAGTTGCGGGGCTGAAGCCCCGCCGCCACGTGCGCAGCGCGCCGTCACAAGTGAGCTCTGGAGAGCTCTGGGTTTAAACTGCGACGAGGGCGACCATCGACGACAATGTCGTCAGGTGAAACCTGTCAAGCATTCGATCGCACTCGGCGCGGCGGGGCTCGTTTCGACATTCCTCGCGACGGCCATCTCACGGGCCACCGTCGATCACTCTTCAACCGTCATCACGAACGTGACGATCCTGGACGGCCGAGGATCCGAGCCGCGCCCGAACGCGTCGATCGTGGTGACAAGCGGCAGGATCGCGGCCATTGGCGGCGCCCACGCCGACCGTCCCGTCGGCGCCCAGGTGATTGACGGGCACGGTGGGTATCTCCTGCCCGGCTTCATCGACATGCACGCGCACCTGCTCGTGCCGAGGTGTGGTCGGCAAGCGGACGGCTCGATCTTCGACCGAGGCGTGTCCGAGCGGATGCTCGCGGTGCTGTTGGACTTCGGGATCACGACGATCCGCAGTCCGGCAAATCCGACCGTGAGCGGGTTGCGGCTGCGCGACGACCTGAATGCCGGACGTGTCCGCGGCCCATTCGCCTTCGCGTCGGCAGAGTTCATCAACGACCCGTCGCTCGCAGAGAATGAGCTCCGTCAGATCGTTCGCGACGCGCTGCAATATCGGCCCGACTACTTCAAGGTGTACGCGCGGCTGAGCCCTCCTGCCGTGGCAGCAGTCCTCGACGAGGCTCACGCGCACGGCATTCCCGTGATCGGGCACCTCGGCGAAACGTCGTGGCTGGAAGGCGCGCGCCTCGGGATCGACTATCTGACGCACGCGGCGGACTGGTCGGCCAGCACGCTGCCGCCGGAGCGGCGCGCCGCCTATACCGAGGCAGTACGGATACGTGGGGCGATGCGCGCGCGCATCGATTGGCTCGAATTGCTCGATCTCGGTGCGCCCGCCGTGCGAGCAATGGTCGACGAGGTGGCTCGACGCGGCATCGCGATCGATCCGACGCTGGTCGCGTATGACACGAAATTCTCCGCGCCAGACGGCGGCCGATATCGTCGCGACCAGTATGTCGGCCTTGTGCCGGAGATGCTGAGTGATTGGACGGCCTGCTCCCGCATTACAGCGGATTGGACGGCCGACGATTATAGCCGCTGGCGCGCGGCGTATCCGAAGATGCAAGCGCTCGTTCGATTGCTCAGGGACGGCGGGATCCCGCTGACGACCGGAACGGATCTCACGAATCCGTGGGTGATTCCCGGTGAGAGCCTTCATCGGGAGTTCGAACTGCTCGCGGAGGCAGGATTGTCGCCAGGCGAGATCTTGAGAATGACAGGCGTCAATGCCGCACGGTCGCTTCGCCGGTCGGACATCGGCGCGATCGAGATCGGGCGGCGTGCCGACTTCGTGCTGATTCGCGCCAATCCTCTGCTCGACATCCGCAACACGCGACACATCCGCTGGACGATGAAGGGCGGGCTCGTCGTGTCGGACGGCCCGCACGTCCCTGCCAGAGTCCATCAGGTGCACTGAGTCCACCTTTCGCACCGGATCTCTTCGGCGGATTTGGGGTAACAGGAGCGCAGGAGAGCAAGAGAAACCTAAAAGGGACTTCTCAACTCCTTGTCTCCTGTTCGCGGGCCATGGTCAACCAAGCAAGGCCCACCACTTGACAAGTCGCTACCGGCGATGTATATAACCATTCGGTTAGATAACTCATTGGTTATATACATGGTATCGGATCCCCTGAGCATCACATTTGCCGCGCTTGCCGACCCCACGCGCCGAGCGATCCTCGCGCGGCTCGCCGGGGGCGCAGCCACGGTCAAGGAACTCTCGGCGCCGTTCGCGATGAGCGGCCCGGCCGTCTCGAAGCACCTCCGGGTGCTCGAGCGCGCCGGCCTCGTCACGCGCGGCCGGGAAGCGCAGTGGCGGCCCCGTCAGCTCGAGGCGGCGCCGCTGAAGCAAGTCGTCGAGTGGGCCGAGCCGTATCGTCGTTTCTGGGACGCGAGCTACGCACGACTGGATAAATATCTGGCGCACATGAAGGAAAAGGAGAGGAACCATGGCCACGGCAAATAGAACTGGCGAGACGATCTTCACGACACCCTCCGATCGGGAGGTCGCCATGACGCGCGTCTTCGACGCGCCGCGCAGGCTCGTCTTCGAGGCCTGGACGAACCCGCAGCACGTGCCGCACTGGATGCTTGGCCCGGAAGGGTGGACGATGCCCGTCTGCGAGATCGACCTGCGCCCGGGCGGGGAGTGGCACTTCGTGTGGCGGCGCGCCAACGGGACCGAGATGGCCATGCGTGGCCAGTATCGGGAGATTGCGCCGCCCGAGCGGCTGGTGTCGACCGAGCTGTGGGGCGGCGACTGGCCGGAAACGCTCAACACACTCACGCTCACCGAGCAGGACGGCAGAACGACAATGACGCAAACCGTGCTCTATCCCTCGAGAGAAGCCCGCGATGCGGCGCTCGAGACAGGGATGAAGGACGGCGCGGCGGTGAGCTTCGATCGTCTGGCCGAGTACCTGCGAACGATTTCTTAAGGCTCACACAAGGTGGTGGAGACGGCGCGCGCGAGTACGCGCGCGCCGTCTCGCTGCGGGTCGCGTAAGGATTCAGCCGCGTTTCACGCCGCTCCTCATGTCGCAAACCCGTGCTGCCGACGGTGTACCGGGCCATCGAACCTCTGCGACGATTTGAACAGCTCGAACCGGCCGTCAGTCGCGACATCGCGCACTTTTGCTGTGAGGGCCGTTTGCTCGGCGGGCGACATCGGCGCGAAGGACCGCGCCATCGCGACGTTTTCCTTGAGGTGCTCCATGGAAGTAATGCCGACGACCTGCGACGCCACGGGCTGGCTGAGCGCGTAACGGTACGCCTCCATCGCCGACAGTCCGGCGTTTGAGGCGATGCCCTCTCCACCGCCGAAGCCTTTCATCCCGATCACGCCAACCCGCTTCTTCAGACAGACTGGCACGACCTGCTTCTGGAAGCTGCGATAGTGCACGTCCATCACGTTGATTGGCATCTGGCTCGTCTCCCACTCGAACGGCTTATCGAGCATCGCGAGGTGAATGCGCGGATCCTTGTGGCCGGTGAAGCCGATGTGCCGCACTTTCCCCGCCTTGCGTGCTTCGATCGCGGCCCTGATGCCACCCTTCTCGAAGACCCAGTCCGGGTCGCTGTCGTAGATGATCTCGTGGAACTGCCACAGGTCGAGGTGATCGGTTTGGAGGCGCCGCAGGCTGTCGTCCAGACACCGCTTCGAGCCCTCGTAGTCCCGCTCGCAGTTCTTCGTCATCAGGAACACCTTCTCGCGCTTGCCACCCGCGAGCGCCTTGCCCATCAGCTCCTCGGACCTGCCGTCGTGATAGTCCCAGCAGTTGTCGAAGAAAGTGAGTCCCTCGTCTATCGCGGCGTGCATGATCCCGATCGCCTCAGCGTCGTCCTTGATGGAGCCGATGTGCCAGCCGCCGAGACACAAGATCGACACACGCTGCCCAGTCCGTCCGAGCGCTCTCGTCGGCACGCCGGTGGTCGCGGCCGTGCTCTGGCTCGCCATGACATCCTGAGCAAGCGTGGCCAGCGTGACACCCGCCGCTGCCTGCTTCAGAAACTCCCGTCGGCTCGTCGAGCCCCCATGCATGGCGCCTCCTCTGGTTGCACGCGGTGAAGTATTCCGTTTTCGACTTGATCTGATACTCCCCCTGGTTGCCTCCCGTCAATCGCGGCCTGATAGCCATCCGCTGAGGTGGTTCCCCGACGGACGGAGCGATCAGTAGGGCGCCCGTGCTGGCGCACCGGTCGCGCTCAAAGCTCGGGCCGGGAGTAACATTGGCCATGCCCGCGATCGGACGAAGCGTGCCGCGCCGCGAAGGTCCCGACAAGCTATGCGGCCTGGCGCGCTACGTCGACGATCTGCATCTGCCCGGCTGTCTGTTCGGGGTCACGCTGCGCTCGACGATTGCGTACGGGACGATTCGCGCCATCACGTTCGATCCCGCGTTTCCCTGGCACGAGTTCGTGGTGGCCACGGCCCGCGACATCCCCGGCCCCAACCACGTGCCGCTCATCACCGACGACCAGCCTCTGCTGGCCGAGACGCGGGTGATGCATCAGATGGAGCCCATCGCGCTTGTCGCACATCTCCAGCGCGATCGCGCGTACGAGGCGCTTCGTCACATCACCGTTGAATACACGGCGGACGTCCCGGTGTTGACGATGGACGACTCGCTGGCCCGGGCGCAGACGTTGTACGGCGAGGACAACATCTTCAAGGACATCCGCATAGACCGCGGCGACGTCGAACGCGGCTTCCTCGAGGCCGATCTCGTCGTCGAGGGCGAGTATCACCTCCCACACCAGGAGCACGCCTACATCGAGAACAACGGCATGGCCGCCTACGTCGAGCCCAACGGCACGCTGGTGGTCATCGGGTCGATGCAGTGTCCGTTCTACGTCCACAACGCGCTGAAGGGGATCTTCGGACTCCCCGACAATCGGTTTCGCGTGATCCAGACGGCGACGGGCGGCGGGTTCGGCGGCAAAGAGGAGTATCCCAACGTTATCGCCGGGCACGCGGCGCTGCTGGCGCTCAAGGCGCGGCGGCCGGTCAAGATCATCTATGACCGGCACGAGGACATGCTCGCGACCACCAAGCGCCATCCGGCCCGTGTGCGCCATCGCACGGGTGTGCGGCGCGACGGCACGCTCGTCGCGCAAGACATCGACATCGTGATGGACGGCGGCGCCTACGTCACGCTGTCGCCCGTGGTCCTGTCGCGCGGGACATTGCACGCCACGGGACCCTACGCGTGTCCGAACGTGCGCCTCCGTGCCCGCGCCGTCGCGACGAATACGCCGCCAAACGGCGCGTTTCGCGGCTTCGGCGCGCCACAGACGCTGTTTGCCGCGGAGCTCCACATGGAGAAGATCGCCGCGTCGCTTGGCATCGACGCCGTCACGCTGCGCCAGCGGAACCTTGTCAGGAAAGGCTCGGTGCTCGCCACCGGCCAGGTGCTGCGACAGAGCATCGGCGCGCGCGCGGTCGCTCGAACGCTGCGTGAAACGGTCGGACTACCGCCGCAAGCGCCGCGCCTACGATCGTTTCAACCGCGACAGCCGGCAGGCGATCTGGAAGGGCGTCGGGCTCGCCGTGGTCCATCACGGCTCGGGGTTCACCGGACGCGGCGAGGTCATGCTCGCGAGCCGCGCCTCGGTCGTCCTCTCGCGAGAGGGGACGATCACCACGCTGGCCGCGTCCACTGAAATCGGTCAGGGCACGACCACGATGCTCGCGCAGATCACCGCCGAAGCGTTGGGCGTGCCGGTCGACTGGGTCGCCGTCGAGGTGCCCGACACGTGGAAGGTGCCCAACAGCGGGCCCACCGTGGCGAGCCGCACGTGCATGATCGTTGGCGGCCTCGTCCAGCGGGCCGCCCGGCGCCTGAGGAAGCGGCTGATCGACATCACCGGTGCAGTACCGACGACCCCTTCGGCGTTCGCACGCGCCGCACAACAGGTGTGCGGCGAAGAGCAGCGAGGTGCGCATCGACGAGGAGTACCGGAAGCCGCCTGAGATCGTCTGGGACGAAGACGCGTATCGCGGCGACGCGTACGCCGTGTTCAGCTACGCCGCCGCCGTTGTCGATCTCGAGATCGACAAGCGAACGTGTGAGGTCACCGTCCGGAAAGTGACGACGGCGCAGGATGTCGGCAAGGCCATCAATCCACTGCTCGTCGAAGGGCAGATCATCGGCGGCACGGTCCAGGGGCTCGGCTATGCGCTGCTCGAACACGTGGTATATCGGGACGGCGTGATGCACAATGCGCAGCTCACCAACTACGTCATTCCCACGTCGCTCGACACGCCGCCGATGGACGTCACGCTCGTGGAGTACCCGGTACTCGCGAGGGCCGTGGGGCGCGAAAGGCGTCGGCGAGCTGCCGATGGACGTGCCGGCGCCGGCCGTCGCGGCGGCCGTCTTTCATGCCACTGGCCTGTGGATGCCAGAACTTCCAATATTGCCGGAGAAGATTCTTGCCGCACACCTCGCGCGCCATCGACCTGATCGTCAATCGGGAAGCGCCGGCGGCACGCCGGTCCGCCGTTTCGGCGCCTGATCGACGTGCTTCGTGAGGATTTCGGCCTCACCGGCACGAAGGAAGGCTGCGGCGAAGGCGAATGCGGCGCTTGCACCGTCCTCGTCGACGGCGACGCGGTGAACAGTTGCCTGATCCCGATCTGCCAGCTCGAGGGCCGATCGGTGCGCACGGTCGAGTCGTTGGGGGGGCCCGATGCCCTCAATGGGCTGCAGGAAGCCTTTCTGAAGACGGGCGGGGCGCAGTGCGGCATCTGCACGCCCGGCATGCTCATGACGGCGACGGCATTCATCGAGCAGGGAGGCTCGGCCGATCCGCAGGCCATCCGCCAGTGCTCTGGCCGGGAATCTCTGCCGCTGCACGGGCTATCAGCACATCGTCGCGGCCGTCGCGCAGGCGGTCGGCGAGCGGTCGCGCCGTAAGCGGTCCTCGCGCCGCGCAGGTCGCTGAATGCGAGGCGCTGCAGGCACCATGACCGTCGTGCGACCTCGGACGGTGCGTGAAGCCCTGCGTCTCTACGCCGCGACGCCCGAGGCCCTGCCGCTCGTTGGCGGCACGGATCTGATGGTGGCCTGGAACCTCGGCGAGTTGAATCATCGTGTCGTGCTCGACCTGTCGCGGCTCGGCGAATGGTCGCGAATCGAGCGCACGACGACCGGGCTGCGCATCGGCGCGCTGGTGACGCACGCGGCCGTGCAGCGACATGCTGCCGTCCGGCGACGATTCGGCCTGCTCGTCTCCGCGTGCGCCACGGTCGGTGGCGTGCAGATTCAACTGCGAGGCACCGTGTGCGGCAATATCGCCAATGCGTCGCCGGCAGCCGACACGCTGCCGCCACTGGCGGTCTACAACGCCCGCGTGCATACGGTGAGCCTCGCCGGACGCCGAGTATTGCCGCTGCTGGACGTCTTCGCCGGGCCCAAGAAGACGACCCTCGCGCCAGGCGAGCTGATCGAAGCCGTCGAGCTCCCCTTCACCGCGCGCGGACCGAATCGCGAGCTCTTTCGAAAGGTCGGGACGCGCGCCGCGCAGGCCATCTCCAAGATCGTCGCCGCCGGCCTGCTGTGGCTCTCACCAGAGGGCACGATCGAGGATGCGCGGTTCGCCGTGGGAAGTCTGGCGCCGACGGTGCGCCGCCTTCGACATCTAGAGGCGCACGTGATCGGCCAGCAGCTCACGCCCGCGCTCGCTCGTGAGGCCTCGATGCTGATCTCGGCAGACGTCGCGCCGATCGACGACATGCGGTCGACCGCTGCCTATCGGCTGGCGGCGACGGAGCGGCTGGTCGAGGGGTTTCTGAATGGCTAGTCGAGAGTTGCGGCGACCTAAGTGACTTCTCGATCTACCGCGACACGGTCGCCTCGATGTAGCCGTGCGGCTCATCGGTCGGCACAAACAACTGCTGCTGGTTGATGCGGCCAAACGGCGTGAGATCGACGAGCAGGCAATGCAGATTGGGCATCGTCAAGGTGATGGCATCGATCTCGGCGCATGCGGCCAGTGCGGCCTCGCCCATCTCGTAGAGCGTCGCCTGGACCGACGGGCTGTACCGATCGACGAACGGCACGAGCACCGCGTCGAGAATGGCGTCGGTCGCCGCCCGATAGCTCACGGGCTCGCGGCCCCAGCGCCAGGAAAGCCGCGCGGAGGTTGCGAGAATGCGGTCCTTGGCGTCGGGCAGGGTCGTGAGCTCGTCGCGGTGGAAGGCTTCGAAGCCCGACTGGGTGCTCTTGAGGATGGTCAGGTCCTCGATGCCGGATTCGTGCACGGTCTCGTCGCGGCTCGCGACCACGTGCGTGAACGGCCGGCCGACCTGAGAGTGGGCGAAGCCGTGTGGCTGGGCCGCGCCCCCGACCGTCAGACGCGTCCACACGCGCTCGTCGAGCTCGACCGTCACGCGCGAGACCTGCGGGTACCGGTCGAGGAAGTGCGCCGCGACCTTACGCGCGAAGGGCTCGTTCTCGACGCCGAGCTCGTCGTGCGCGAGCACGTGCAGGGTATTCTTCATCGTGTCGGTCGCGATGACGGACGCGTTGTCGGCCGCCGTGAAGCTTCGATCGAACGCGCCCTCGACGAGGAGGCGTGCGGTCAGCTCTTTCACGGTGTGGACGCCGCCATCGCGCAGCACCTTGAGCAGACGGACGCGGCTCTTGCCATAGCGATGAGCAGCGAGCTTCACGATGGGAGTCCCCCGGCGCCGTGACGACGCTCGACTACCTGAACACCTGCCCGCGCGAGGAGTTCATCTCGCTGGTCGGACCGGCTTTCGAACATTCGTCCTGGATTGCCGCCGCCGTCGTCGTGCATCGTCCCTTCCTGTCGCGTGACCTGCTGCATGCCGCACTGTGCGACGTCGTGAGAGCAGCAGGCGAAGAGCGGCAAGTCGCGTTGATTCGGGCCCACCCCGACCTGGCCGGGCATGCCGTGCTCAGCGCCGAGTCGTCGCGCGAGCAGGCGGGTTCGGGCCTGGTCAACCTCGCGCCGGAGGAGATCGCCGAGTTTGACCGTTACAATACCGCGTACAAGGCGCGGTTCGGATTCCCATTTGTCATCTGCGCGCGCCGACATCGGAAGGACGCAATGCTTCGCGCGTTACCCGGGCGTCTCTTGCATGGCCGCGACGACGAGATCGCCGTCGCGCTGGAGCAGATCTTCCAGATTGCCGCGCTTCGGCTCGCCGACCTGCTGCCATGAGTGCCGGACTCACCACGCATGTTCTGGATCTGACTCGAGGGCGTCCCGCCGCGGGAATGATCATCGAGGTCTGGCACGACGGCACCTGTCTCAAGACCGTTGTCACGAATGCCGAGGGGCGCCCGGATGGCCCGCTCGTTGAGGGCGCCGCACTCCGCGCCGGCGAATACGAGCTGGTCTTCCACGTCGGCGTCTACTTCGAAGGCGCCGGGTTTCTGGACCGCGTGCCGGTCCGCTTTGTCGTCCGTGAGCCCGTTGCCGGGCACCACGTGCCGCTTCTGTGCTCGCCATGGGCCTACAGCACCTATCGCGGCAGCTGATGGCGCGCTGCGACGCGCTCGGGGCGATCAGCGACGAGCCCGGCCGGCTCACACGCACTTTTCACTCGCCCGCCATGCGGCGCGCCAACGGGCTCGTCGCCTCGTGGATGCAAGAGGCGGGTCTGGCCGTCCGTGAAGACGAGGCATTCAACCTTCGCGGCCGGTGGGTGGCGGGGCGGCGACGCGCAGCCACGTTGCTGCTCGGCTCACATCTCGATACTGTTCCAGACGCCGGGAAGTACGACGGGCCGCTCGGCGTGCTCGTCGCGATCGCCGCGGTGGAGCAGCTGCGGGCCGAAGGCCGAGCGCTACCGTTTCACGTCGAGGTGATCGGCTTCAGCGACGAGGAGGGCGTGCGGTACCAGACGGCGTATCTGGGGAGCCGCGCGCTTGCGGGAACGCTCCTGCGAAGGGATCTCGCACGCATCAAGGAGAAAGGCATCGCCCGAGCGCGCTGGCGCGGCGGGGCATGCATCGGTTACGTCGAAGTGCACATCGAGCAGGGACCGGTGCTTGACGACCGTGGCCTGCCGGTGGGGGTTGTGGGTGCGATCGCTGGGCAGAGCCGCATCAGCGTGACGCTCGATGGACGCGCCGCACATGCCGGCACAACGCCGATGGCGCTGCGTCGCGATGCGCTTGCCGGCATGGCAGAGATCGTCCTCGCCGCAGAACGCTCTGGCGTCGTCGCCACCGTCGGCCAGATTTTCGTCGCGCCAGGCGCGTCGAACGTGATTCCCGGCCGGGCCGTGTGCTCACTCGACATCCGTGATCCCGGCGACGGGCGGCGCCAGTCGGCCGTGCGTGCCCTGCACGCGCGGGCGCGCGCGGTGGCGCGGCGGCGCGGCCTTCGTCTGACGTGGACTCCGGTCCAGCAGACCGCCGCCGTCCGCTGTGACGCGGGCCTGACGCGGCTCCTCTCGACGAGCGTAGCGCGGCGAGGCGTCGATGTGGTGCGCCTTTCGAGCGGCGCGGGACACGACGCTGCCGCGCTCGCGGCACTGTGCCCGGTGGCGATGCTCTTTGTTCGCTGCCGGGGCGGCGTCAGCCATCATCCGGCCGAGTCGGTGAGACAGGCCGACGTGGCCTGCGCCATCGGCGTGCTCGCCGACTTCATCGTGTCGCTGGCGGCACGTCATGCCTGAATACGACCTCCTCGTGTCGGGCGCCAACCCGTGGCCTGAGATTGGCATTGTGGACGGCGTGATTGCCGGCCTCACGGCGGGGCCGGCACGTGACGTGATCGATGCGACCGGCCTCGTCGTGTTGCCCGGTGTCGTCGATGCCCACGTGCACTTCAACGAGCCCGGCCGTACCGACTGGGAGGGTTGGGCTACCGGTTCCCGCGCCGCGGTCGCGGGCGGGGTGACCACCGTGTGCGACATGCCGCTCAACTCACATCCGCCGGTCGTGACGACCGAGGCGTTCGACGCGAAGCGCGCCGCCGCCGAGACGCAGTCGATGTGCGACTTTGCACTCTGGGGCGGCCTTGTACCGGAACACATCGACGATTTGGAGCCGCTGGCGGAGCGCGGCGTGATCGGATTCAAGGCCTTCATGGCGGCCAGCGGCATCGACGACTTCCCGAAGGTCGACCTGGCGACACTGCGCGCGGGCATGAGGCGTGCCGCGGCTCTGCGGCTTCCGGTAGCGGTGCACGCGGAGCTCGATTGCGATCTGCCGCGCAGAGGCGCTGGCGTGGCCGACTACCTGGCATCGCGCCCGATCGAGTCGGAGTGCGAGGCCATCCGGTGCGCGGTGGATCTGGCAGGAGAAGCAGGGTGCGCGCTACACGTGGTTCACGTCAGCAGCGGCCGCGGCGCCGCGCTCGTTGTCGAGGGCCGGGCACGAGGCGTCGACGTCACGGCCGAAACGTGCCCGCACTACCTCGTGTTCACCGATGAGGACATGGAGCGGCTGGGCGCCGTGGCGAAGTGCGCGCCTCCCCTGCGCGCCGATCGCGAGCGCGCGGCGCTCCTCGACCACGTGCGTGCGGGACGCATCGACACGATTGGAAGCGATCATTCGCCCTCGCCGTGGCATATGAAGGCGCATGAGAACTTCTTCGACGTGTGGGGCGGAATTTCCGGTGTGCAGCACCTGCTGCCCGTTCTCCTGGACGCGGGTCTCGATGTCGGGCTGGTTGCGCGGCTGACAGCCGAGCAGGTCGCCAGGCGGTTTCGCCTCGACTCGAAGGGACGCATCGCGGTCGGCTATGATGCGGACCTCACGCTCGTCGCTATGGATGACCCGCACGACGTGTCGAGCGATTCGCTGTTCTATCGACACGGTGTGTCGCCGTATGTCGGCCGGCGGCTGAAGGCGCGGGTCCGGCTAACATTGGTGGGGGGGCGCACCGTCTTCTGCGATGGGCGCATCACCACCGGCGGCGGCGGCCGCCTGCTGAAACCACGATGATGAACAAACTTGGATCGACTCGAACCGTTGTGACGCAGACCTATGCGCTGCTGGCGCCGGACGGGCACGTCACGAGCGCACTGCCTGGCTGGTCTCACTGCAGGGCCATCGTGCTCATTTCGGCCGCGCTCGGCGCGCGGTTTTCGCAGTACCTGATCACGGTCGACAGCGGAGGGCGAGGCGACGGAGAGACGGGCGACGACACCTGGTTCTTCTTTCTGGTCGAGGGAGAGGCGACGATCAACGGCGCGCCCCTGTCGCGCGGCGGCTTTGCCTACGTCCCGCCGGGCAGACCGTACACGGTCGATGGCATCACGACAGGCGCGGTGCTGCTCGTCTTTCGGAAGCGATACGAGCCGCTCCACGTGATCACGGCGCCTACGTTCTTCACCGGACAGGAGCAGGACATCGCGGAAGTTCCGTTCCTGGGCGATCCCCGCGCGCGTTTGAAGGTCCTCATCCCCGACGATTTGCTCACCGACATGGCCGTGAACGTCTTCACGTACGATCCCGGCGCCACGCTGCCCTTTGTCGAGAGCCACGTGATGCAGCATGGCCTGCTCTTCCTGGCCGGCGGCGGCGTGTACCGGCTGGGCGCCGATTGGCATCCCGTCGCCGCGGGCGATGCGATCTGGATCGCCGCCTTCTGCCCGCAGTGGTTCATCGCGGCCGGACCCGAGCCGGCCCGCTACATCTACTACAAGGACGTCAATCGCCTTCCGGCATGAAGAGGCTCGACGTCGACGGCCTGGAGCTTCAGACCTGGATCGACGAGCTGGCGGCATTCTCGGACGCGCCGGCGCCCGCGGTGACGCGCGTCCTGTTTTCCGACGTGGATCTCCGGGCACGTGCGTGGGTGCGCAATCGCTGCGAAGCCGAGGGGCTGGACGTGCGCGACGACGCGGCAGGGAATCTCTTCGCGCGATGGCGGGGTAGAGACGATGAGGCGCCCGCGGTGGCGACCGGATCGCACATCGATGCCATTCCGCATGCCGGGCGCTACGACGGCGTGGTCGGCGTGCTCGGGGGCCTCGCCGCGTTGCGCGCCCTGCGGCACGCGGGGTTCCGGCCCGGGCGCTCGATCGAGCTCATCGTGTTCACCGCCGAGGAGCCCACGCGGTTCGGGCTCGGATGCCTCGGCAGCCGGCTCCTCTCTGGCGCGCTGGGGCCCGAGCGCGCCGCGCTGCTGCAGGACGCCGACGGGCACTCGCTGGAGTTCTGGCGCGACAGAGCCGGGCTCGCCGAGCGAGACCTGTCGAGCGTGCGGATTACAGAGCGGCGCTACGCCGCCTTTCTTGAGCTTCACATCGAGCAGGGGAGCCTGCTCGAGACAGCAGGGACGCCAATTGGCGCCGTGCACGCCATCGCGGGCCCCAGCAGTTACCGCGTGCGACTGACGGGTGAAGGCGGGCATGCCGGGGCCGTGCTGATGGCGGATCGCCACGATGCGGGGCTCGCGGCGGCGGAAATCGCCCTGGCCGTCGAACGCGCCGCGGTGACGTCCGGGAGTCCGGACACGGTGGGCACCACGGGCGTCTTTCGCCAGTTACCGAACGCGATCAACAGCATTCCCTTCGATGTCACGCTGGAAATCGATGTCCGCGACACGGACCTCGAGCGTCGGAGCCGTACCTGGGGAGATGTGGCGGCCGCCATCGCGGAGATCGGCGACCGGCGCGGTGTGCGCTGGTCGATCGAGACGATCAACGCGGATCCGCCCGCGATCTGCGCGCCTGTCGTGGTCGAGACCGTGACGCGCATCTGCTCGGAGCTCGGCATCCCCGTGCGACAGATGGTGTCGCGCGCCTATCACGACGCGCTATTCATGGCGCAGCTCTGTCCGACGGCGATGATCTTCATCCCGTGTCGCGGCGGCGTCAGCCATCGGCCCGATGAGTACGCGTCCCCAGAGGATGTCGCGACCGGGGCGACGGTGCTGGCACACGTGCTCGCCGATCTGTCGGCCGGATGACCGGATTCGCGTTCGGATCGTCTAGACCGCGTTGAGGTTTGTGGAGGCGGGCCTTCAGGCCCGCGTGCGCCGCCCGTGGCGGGGCTAAAGCCCTCCACCACATAGCGGACTCGGGGTCAGGCGGCCCGTGAGGTGCCGCTCGAGGCGCGATACCCGAGCAGGCCGCGGCGCTTGATAAGCTCTGCGACGGCCGGCGGCGTCATCGATTCCCAGCCCGCGTCGCCACTTCGTATCTTCGCCAGCACTCGCGCGAGTAGATGTGCAGGCACCGCTCATCCACATTGCGGAGGCTCTCGATCAGACGATTCTCGACGAGGTACGCCCACAGGTGGCGCAGGTGCGGCGCCACACTGGGCTCCTGAATGAATTGCGCCTGCGCGCACCGGAGCATATCGACGGCGACCTTGGTCGCCGGCCGGAAGCTGCCGCGTTCGATGAGCACGCACTTCCTGTAGAGCGCGTCGGAGGGCTGGACGACGCGTCCATCCGCCGCGAACATCGCCGCGTGCGTCAGACCGTGGCGTACGAACTCGAGGCTCATCAGCCGGTTGTCAACGCCGGCAAACGCGGGTCCGCTGAACTCGATCATGTCGATCTCGCCACGCTCGGACGTCACGCCATCCAGCAGCGACGCGATGATGGAGGCGGGGTCGGCGTGCTGGAACAGCGCGCCGTACACCAGGTTGACGCCGATGATGCCGAGCGCCAACCCTACACTCGGCTAGAGAGCACGGGGGCCGGGTAGTGGTCAAGTTTGCGGACGGCGGTGGTAGCGGCACTGGTGGAGGGCAACTCGATCCGCGCGACGGTGCGGATGACGGGCGTCAGCAAGCCCACCATCCTGAAACTGCTCGGCGACCTGGGCGCCATCTGCGCGGCCTACCAGGACGAGACGATCCGCAACGTCAAGGCGAACCGCGTGCAGGTCGATGAAATCTGGCAGTTCGTGTACGCGAAAGCGAAAAACGTCCCGACCGAGAAGCGCGGCCAGTTCGGCTTCGGCGACGTGTGGACCTGGGTCGCGATTGACGCGGATAGCAAGTTGATTGTGTCGTGGCGCGTCGGCCCTCGTGACGCGGGCACGGCGTACGAGTTGATGACGGATCTCGCCGGTCGGCTCGCGCATCGCATCCAACTCACGACCGACGGGCTGCACCAGTATCTGAACGCGGTGGAGGATGCGTTCGGCTCGGGCGTCGATTACGCGATGTTGCAAAAAATCTTCGGTTCCGACCCGGATGGCGACCGACGATACAGCCCAGCGACCGTGTGTGGTGTCGTCTCGGAGGTGATAACAGGCAACCCGGACCCCAAGCACATTTCCACGTCGTACATCGAGCGCCAGAACCTCACGATGCGGATGTCGATTCGCCGCTTCACGCGGTTGACGAACGGCTTCAGCAAGAAACTAGAGAACCACGCGGCGGCGGTGGCGCTCCACTACATGCACTACAATTTCTGCCGGATTCACCGCACGCTCCGCGTGACGCCAGCGATGGAAACCGGCCTTGCCACGCACGTATTGAGCATCGATGAGATCGTCGGCCTATTGGACCGGGCCGAGCGGAAGCCCGCCGCATGAACTAGTGGCCTGTAACCACTGAATCGATAGTGGTATACTGCAGCGCCATATGGCGCTGATTGTGACGGCCGATGAACGGACGGAATTGCAACGGCGGACGCGTAGCCGGAGAATTCGGGCGGAAGACGCGCGGCGCGCGCAGGTCATCCTGATGCTGGCGGACGGCGAGTCGTTCACGACGATCGGTAAGGCCGTGGGCTGCTATCCGGCGTACATCACCCGATGGCGAGAGCGGTTCGAAACCGAGGGCGTGGCCGGCCTGCGCGCGAAGTATCGCGGACAGCCCGCGACGGTGCGGACCCCAGCGCTGGAGGCACGGGTCTTGGCCCAGACGCGTCAGAAGCCGCCCGATGGCAGCACGCACTGGAGTACGCGCAAGTTGGGCAAGGTCCTGGGTATCAGTCACATGCTGGTCGCACGCGTCTGGCGCCGCGCCGGCTATCAGCCGCATCGATTGGAGCGCTACATGCTGTCGGACGATCCGCAGTTCGAGCAGAAGGCGGCAGATGTGATCGGCCTCTACTTGAATCCGCCCCAGCACGCCGTGGTCTTTGCCGCGGATGAAAAGACGGCGATCCAAGCCCTGGACCGCTTGGATCCGGTATTGCCGCTGTCGCCGGGCCGTGCGGAACGTCACGGGTTTGAATACTACCGGCATGGCACCCTCTCGCTGTATGCGGCCCTCAATACGAGCACCGGTGAGATCGTCGGCCAGACCGTGCCACGGCACACCAGTGCCGCGTTCGTGGACTTCTTGGGCGACCTGGTGGCGTCGCAACCGCGCCGGCGTGAGATTCATGTGATTGTCGACAACCTCGCTGCGCACAAAACCAAAGGCGTGGACGCGTTCCTCGACGCGCATCCGCGCGTGCATTTGCACTTCACGCCGACCTACTCCTCCTGGCTGAATCAAGTCGAACTCTGGTTCGCCAAGATCGAACGCGACCTGCTCGCGCGCGGGATCTTTACGTCGCTCCCCGATCTCGCGCGCAAGATTCGCCGATACATCACGCGCTACAACGACGACCCGAAACCGATCCGCTGGACCTACAGCAATCCAGCGCATCGAATAACTACCGATTCAGCTGTTACAGGCCACTAGGCGTTTATTTCTGAGCAGTGACACGCTCCCACGTCTCCTCAAGCGCCCCGCCGAGGATCGTACCCTTGTGCGTCCACACGTTCCCCTGAAGTGAGCACGAAAACCTGATTTGTTTCTCGGTCAGAACATCAGCACCAAAACCGAATCCGTACAGCACGGTTTCGGTGTAAGTGCCACCGGACACTGTGAAGGTGCCGCCACCAGCTGCGTCTGCCTTGCCAGTTGTTGGGTCGTAGTGAACCCATGTGTAGTGTGTCGGGGTGATCAGCTTCAAATCGGCGGACGTCGCACTTGGAAGGTTTTTTTGGTTCCTATACTTGTTCGTGGCGAGTTTCCATGTTCCCATCAGCTTGTCGACTGTGCATTCCTCAGCCACAGCTCCAGCCGTGCCGGTCGCCAGTGCGAATAGCGTCATTGCCGCGATTGGCTTGATCCGCATTTCCGATCTCCCGCTTGTGGTTGTGGTGGGCTGGCAGTATCCCGATGCACGGTCCCGTTGTCAACACAGCCTGAGCTGTGTGGGTGCGGCTACGCCTTGTCTAGTCTCTCGCCGAGACATGTGCCACATTTCTCACCAGCTCGCTTCAAACTTGACCACTACCCGGGGGCCGCGACGTGTGGCGTTCTCCCTCCGACGGGCGTATACTCAAGGGTCTTACGCGAGGCCGACAGCGACGCATGGAGATCTCCAATCTCTGTCGCCGCTCATTCAGTGACCGATCGCCTGATCGCAAGGAGGTCACATGTCCCAGCAGAATGAGTCGATCGTTCGGCGGCTGATCAACGAGGCGTGGAACACGGGGAAGCTTGAAGTGGTCGACGACTGCGTCGCGCCACAGTACGTGCATGAGGGCCCGCTCGATTCGGTTCGAGGCCCGTCAGGCGCGAAGGAGATGATTACAAAGTACCGGACGGCCTTTCCGGACTGCAACTTGAAGATCGTCGAGTTGTTCTCGGCCGACGATCGGGTCGTCGTTCGATTCCAATACTCCGGTACTCACAAGGCCGCTCTCGACGGACTGGCCCCGACGGGCCGCTCCGTAAAGGGTTCCGGCACCGAAATTCACCGAGTACAGAACGGCCGCATCGTCGAGACCTACTCGGAGTGGGATGCGCTCGGCCTGATGCAGCAGCTAGGAGTGGTCACCCTCCCGGGACGCGCCGGCGCCGCCGGTCGCTAGTCGCCAGCTGAATACACCCGGGCAGCGGCGCGCGTCGAGCGTCGCTGTCCGCGCCTTCAGTCAAGGCTCGTGGTCACGTCCGCCAGAAAGTGAGCGCCGGCAGCTTCCCCAGCGTGAGCATCCGAAGGGCAAAGAGCGCGAACCACACTGCGGCCGGCACCCAGGGCCGGTCAAAGCGCGCGGCAAGCCGCTCGAGCCACGTGTATCTTCCGAGCGCGGCGCCAACGCCGGCGGCGCCCACCAGAAAGTATGCAGGGAAGATGTAGCGCTCGGCCTTGCGATGCGCGATCGAGAAGGCCACGACGAGCACGGCCGCGGCAACCAGCGTGAACCATGCGCCCTGCTGCGCTCTCCGCTGATCAGGCGTCGAATCGGTTTCTCCCGTACGCCACGGCCACAGCGCTCGATATGACTGCCGACGCCATGCCGAAACAATGGCGGCGCCTGCGACCACGCTCCAGGGGAAGGCGAACCAGATCACGCGGCTCGTATACCAGCCGAGGGTGTACAGCGTTCGCGTGAAGGGCGAGCCTCCGGTGATGGCACCCTCTGGAATCTGCCGCGCTCGATAACCGGCGAGAAACGACGCGCCCGTAACCGACACGTACGCGTGTTCGTATACGAGCGCCACGCCGATCGCCACAATCGGCGTGAGCGCTACCGCCAGCCAGGCCGCCCGCTGGCGGATGAGCTGCTGGCGGCCATCGGCGAACGCCAGCAGCCATAACAGCGAGATCACTGGCACCATGAAGGCGAACAGGCCCTTGACCAGCAACACCCACGCAAAGCCGACCAGCATGCCAAGCGCCCACCGGCCACGCGTCCGCGCGCGTTCGGTCGCATAGACCGCAAAGAGCAGACCCAGTAGCAGCGCATACTCCTGGTTCGCGCGCACGCGGAACACGAACGCGATCGGCAGCAACTGCAACATCCAGGAAAGCGCTCGTGCCTCTCGCCGCGGCATCACGGCGTTCGCGATGAGGCCGACGAGCACGAACGAGAGAATCTGAAACAGCCCGTTGACTGCGTATGCCGCCTGCAACGCAGGATAGCCGGTACGTACCAGGAGGGCCGGCACGAGGAACAGGCCAACGGGATGCTCCCGGTACAAGCCACGCCAGCCCCAGAGGTCCGCCCAATCCGGCGCAATCCAGCGCTCAGCGGGCTGGGCGCGCCAGCTGCGCGGAAAGCTGAGCGTACAAACGGGAATCTGGATCGCGGCTGGTGTAGCCGACAAGCGCAATCCACGTGGCCATCACCACCCATGCCACAAGCCAGGCGCCGCTCACCGCCAGGCGCGCGCCAATGGTGGCACTCGGCGGTTCGCGCTCGCCAACTCGCTCGTCGAGTGGAATGTGCCGATTACGCTGCGCCGACGAGTCGGCCGAACCCATCATCGGCCGCAATCCTACCGGTGGCGCGCCGAGGGTTCAACCGCGGAGACAGCCACAACCGCATGCTTTGGGATCGTGACAGTGGCCGGGTCTCCCGATGCCTTCGCGTCCGAGCCATCATAGGACCTTATCGGGTTTTTCGAAGGTGTTGGTCGCGTGCAGATCCTCGTGCCTCAGAGATTCGCGAACCGGTCGACAGTTGCATCAGCGCGCTGACGCGGCGAGTGGATTGTCCGCGCCATCGTGGAGGGCGAACCGCACCGTGTATTCGCCGATCCGCTTGCCATGGTCCTTGCCGACTTCGATATCGGACCGATAGTGAATGCCCGCAAAGAGCCGCGAGAGCGCGGCTTCGTCTTTCTCCGCGTCGAAGTAGGCGCCGCCGTCCGGAAACAGGTAGGACAGCACCTCGGCAGCCGCCGCCGAGAACGTCGAGTGTCCCGAGGTATACGACGGGAAGTTCGGAAGACCGACAACCGTTCTGATGCCAGGATCGAGTTGAGAAGGTCTTGGGTTGAAGTACGCAAACTTCGCATCCCAACATCCCACGGCGGCGTCATGCATCGCCATGTTGAGCAGCGCAAACGCCCGTGCAGCCCGCACTTCGCTGAACTGCGCGCCTTTGATGTAGGGAGCCGCGATGAAATTCCAGTGGCCAGGGGGTGTGGGAGTGCTGGCGCCGTCCGCCCACTTGTAGCACGTGGCGAGCTCCTCGCGCGTGATGTGCTCGACCGCGTCTTTGACCTCCGCCAGCTCGCGCGCCATCAACTCCGACGACGTGGACGGAGGTGCTGGTGGTCGTTCGTTCACGATGTCGGTGGGCGTCATCATCCAGGCCTTGACTCTTCCGAACAGCGGGAGCATGGGCGGACGCGGCGGAGTCTCCAGGCTCCTCCACGGAATTTCTCCTCGCGCCCCGGCCGCGTCCGCCATCGCCTTCCACACTGCGGGCGAGCCGCCAGCCGTTCTCATTCCATCGGAGCCCGCGCGCGCGGCGAACACAGCGGCCACGGCCTGCCCCAGAGCCAATCCAGCGGCGATGTCACTCGCCGTGGCCCTGCCAGAGAGGAGCGCCGCTTGCCGCTCTTCACCCGCCTTGAGCGTGATCTGCTCCACGGAAGTCGGGAATAGAAGTTTCAACAGCTCGGCGGTCACCCCGGACAGCACCGCGTCCTCCGACGGATAGGCTGGCAGATCAGTCGTGGGCATCAATGCCTGGACACTGCCGTCGACCTTGGAGGGCGATGGCCGGTTGTAGAGATATTTGTAGTGCCACGCGGCTTTCAAGGCCTCGAACTGCGCGACGGCGACGTAGCTATACGCGCGTGACGCGTAAGGTGGGTTGCCGAACGGGAATTGCGGATCGGCAAATGGGTTGTTCGCGTCCGGAACAGGATAGGTGCCATCCGGGCGAGGCGCTGGAGGCAAGTCGGCGCGGGCGACCAACTCGAGCAAAATCTCGTTCCAGCGCAAGACGCCACCGTAGCTCCAGTACTCGATCGACTTGCGCTGATCGTTTGTGAGTCCCGCCTGAGCGGTCTTGATCGCCGCCAGCTCCGCTTGATACTCGAGGCCGCCGACCTGCGCGGGCGGCGCCACCGGGATCTGCGTGGGTCCGGTCAGCACGATCATCTGCCACGAGCCGGCGGCGGCGTCCGTACTCGACACCGCCAGCAAGGGGCCCCCTGCTGTCCGGACGACGCGCTGGTCGTCGCTGGCGCCGATGATCGTGGGAACGACCACCATCAGGGCGGCGATGAACCAGCGGCAACATGTACGCGGCGTGCTCATTCGGTCGGTCCCGCGGCGAGGTGAAACTTGTACACGAGACCGGCCGTGAGCGTGGTGGCCTGCCCCACGTTCCGGCCGTTGATCGTGTAGGCAAACGCGACGTGGGCTGCCAGATCTCCGAGCTTCGGAATCGGCGTCATCAGCATGGCGCCCACTCTGGAGAAGTCCAGGCGATTGGACACAAACGGCATATCCTGGCGCCGGATATCGCCGCCTCCCTGTGTCCGCTGTTGCGAAAAGGAGAAGGTCGCCATCAGGTCCCGCTTCAGATAGCCGGCGCTCACGACGTAATCGAACACACCGGGCATATCCACTTCGTCGGTCAGGAACAGCTGACCGTCGGTGTAGTAGAAAGGCCGGTCGAGCGTCACGTTGGAGCGCCACGTGTACGCCGTCGATCCGTTGAAATACCATCCCGGATCGGGCCGCCAGTTCAGCGTGAACCGCCCCGACAGGCGGTTGCTTGCGCTTCCGATCGACAGCGGCTGGAAGTCGGGCGTGTAACTGGTCAGCGGTATGCCGCCGGATACGACGGCCAGGGCCCGCACCTTCGACGACGACGTCTCGAATACGCTGAATTTCCCTGCCAGCGTGATGTCCTGGAAGCCTTCCATGCCATGGAGCACTCCCTGGCGGAAAACGCGAGATGGCGCCCGATGAACGTATCGGACGCCATCTCGCTGATGGCTAGCGGATCTCACCGTCCGCCGGTGAGTTCAGATCGCTCGAGCCTAGAACGTCATCCGTGCGACGAGTTGGAGCTGGCGCGGTGGCGCCACGCCGTTGATGGTCCCGAAGCCGTTCTGATTCACGAGATTGCCGCTTGCGTCGTACGGCAGGTTGGTGATCGTCGGATCGGTCAGGCTCGCGAAGTTCACGGTGTTGTTGACGCCCGTGAACTGCGTGTGGTTCAGCGCGTTGAACATATCGAGGCGCAGCTCGAAGCCGACGTCATCCTTCACACGGAACCTCTTGGAGAGCGAGAGGTCGATGTTGTTGATCGGCGGCGCGCGCACGAAGTAGCGGGCCGATTCCGCACCGTCGCTGCCGGGCTGCGGCGGGGCGAAGCACGATGTGTCGAGCTGCCTGTACGGATCGCCGCTCCAGCCGTTGCCCGGATCGCACGTGAGCACGACGCGCGCATTGGGGTTGCCGTCGGTTCCCGTGAGATTCGCGGCCCCGATGCCGGGAATGTGAAGGCGATGTTGTACGGCCGGCCGCTCGTCCACCGGTAGAGGCCCGAGATCTGCCAGTCGTTCGCCAGCACCCCGAGCGCACCGCTCGCGACGGTAGGTGTCTGGTAGACGAAGTTCGCCACGAAGTTCTGCGGACGATCGTGAGCCACGTACGAGTAGTCGAGCCGGCGGGTCTCGGCGTCGGTGAGGTTCGGCACCCCGGGTGTGAAGTCGTCGTTGTTGATGCCCAGCGCCTTGCTCCAGACATAGAACACCCCAAACATGAACCCGCTGTCGAAGCGCCGGTTCAGCGAGGTCTGGAGGGCGTGGTAGTTGGAGTACCCGCTATAATCCCACATCCGGATGTTGCCGTAACCCGGAAAGGGCCGCAGCAGGTCGCTCGGCAGCGCCGAGGCGCCCGGCGTCGCGCTTGGCGCGCCGCGTCGGGTCCTGGTTCTCGGGCAGGAACGTCGCGCCGAACGGCAACGCGTTGATCTGCACCTGTCGCAGCAGATCCTTCGACTCGGATCCCACGTAGGCGAGGTCGAAGATGAAGTCCTTCCAGAGCTTCTGCTGCACGCCGAGGTTCCACGCATAAACCTTCGGCGGCTCGAAGTCGAACTCGGTCGGGTTCAGCGAGACCACCGCGTTGGGGTCCCCGCCCGCCGACGAGGGGTCCTGGAGATCCTGGAGGCGACCCCACTCGAGCCGTGACACCACCACGCCCGGCGCGTTGGCAATCATGTCGAAGACCTGGTTGCCCTGCGGGCGATCGAAGAAGATGCCCCAGCCGCCGCGGACGATCGTCTCGGACTTGCCCGTGATGTCGTAGGCGAAGCCGAGGCGCGGCGACGTCTTGAAGGTGCTGCCGTCCTGCAGCTGGTCGTTGATGCCCTGGCCGGCCTGGAAGGCGCCGTTGAACCGATCACCGGAGCCCGGCACGATGCGCCCGATGAAGCGCTGATCCACCGTCTGATTGGTCACCGGGTCAATCCCCGACTTTCACGCCGTTGACCATGGTTGGCTGGAACAGGCGCACGGCCCGGCTCGGATCGAACTTGTCGGGCAGGAAGTTCGACGCCTGAAGGGTCGTGTCCCATTGCGGCGTCAGGTAGTAGAAGCGGACCCCGGCATCGAGCGTAAACCGGTCGGTAATCTTCCAGTTGTCCTGGACGAACCACTCGATGTTCTTGTAGCGCCACTCCGGCAGCGCGTACTTCGACGCCTGCGTGTACGTCCGGAACACGCCAGTCGCCGCGTTCGCGTAGGCGAAGCTCGTATCGAAGGGGTTGTTCGAATCGTCCACGAAGTCGATCTGGCTGTTGAAGCTCGAGAAGATGCTCTGGGGCTTGTAGCTGTGCTGGAAATAGAAGCCCGCCTTGCCCGTGTGCGATCCCATCACCTTCGTCAGGTTGGCGATGACGTCGTGCGTAGTGTTCTCGTTCGTGAAGGGACCGCGGTCGGTCTGAAAGAAGCCAGCCGCGCCGCGGGCGTTGCCATCGCTCGGCGAGAGGCGTCCGCCGTTGAAGCGGAAGTCTGGCACGTAATCCGCCTGCACAGCGTCGGGGTACAGGAGCGGTACGCCGCTCAGTTCCGCGGCCGCGCGGGTGAGGAGAGGATTCCCAATCGAGAAGTCGAGCGAGTTGTGCGCGCGCCCCCAGCTCAGTTCGAGGGTCGTCGTGGAGCTGAGGATCCCGGTCGCCGACACCAGGTAGTTGGACCCGGGCGTCTGGAACAGGGCGTCGACCGTGTCGAGATTGTTGCTGCCGGCGCCCGCCCACGTCGTGCCGTACGGCTGCTCCTGATCGTTCTTCGTCTTCAGGACGCGGCCGGTCATGCGCCACGAGTTCGTCGCCTGATAGTCGAAGCGAAGCAGATCCTCGCGCTTCGGGTTCTTCGTCGGCGCCTGGCTGACGTAGTTGATGCCGCTGCCGAGGGAGGCGTTGCCCGCCGGATAGATGTTCAGCGCGTTGATGCCCGGCTGATAGAGACGGTTCGCGGGAATTCTCCCGAGAACGCCGCCGTCCTGAAAGCAGCCGCCAGTGGTCCCTGGACCACACGCCAAGCCCGTCGTGTAGTCGCGGATGTACGGCCACGGGTTGCCACCGCTGTCCACGCTCTGCGAGAAGTCTCCGAGCCGCTCGAGCGCGGTCGGCACGCGGCTGGCCCGCTCCGAGACCGGATCGCTGCGGCTCTGCCACTCCTGGCTGAAGAAGAAGAAGAGCTTTTTCTTTTCCTCGTTGAAGAGACCCGGGATGAACACCGGACCACCGACCGTGTACCCGCGATCGTCCCGACTCGCCTTCGGCAGCGGGACTTCTGGTGTGGAGCGCTTGTTCAACCAGGTGTTCGCGTTCCAGCCCGAGCGCCGGCCGTACCAGTAGCCGGAGCCATGGAAGGCCTGCGTGCCGCTCTTCGTGACGACCTGCACCTGTCCACCCACCGCTCGGCCGTACTCGGCCTGGTAGGCGTTTGTCAGGATCTTGAACTCCGACACGGCGTCGATGTTGGTTTCCGCCATGTTGCCGCCGTTGTTGCCCGTGTCGATGTTGGCAACGCCGTCGATCGTGACGTTGTTGGAGTTCTGGCGCTGCCCGTTCACCGTGAAGCCGTCGCCCGCCGTTGGCGCCTGCCCACCCATCCCTTGCTGGAGCACACCGGGCACGAGCGTGGTAAACGCGAAGAACGAGCGCTCGCCGGCGGCGATGTTCTTGAGGGCTTCGCTGTCGAGCGTGAACCCGCGCTCGCCGCTCTCCGACTGCACTTCGCTCACGCGACTCGTGACAGTGATTTCCTCGGTCATCTCTCCGACTTCCATCGTGAGGGCGCCGGTGAAGAACTTGTCGTTCGCGTTCACGACGACGTTGGTGCGCTCCAGCGTCTTGAAGCCCGTGAGGCTGAACTGAAGGGTGTAGGAGTCGGGTCGGACGATGGGAAAGACGAAGCGGCCTTCGCCGTCCGTCACGCTCGTGAACGTGTTGCCCTGGGTGCGGCTGGTCAGCGTGACCGTCACGCCTGGGAGGACCCCGCCCTGCGCGTCCTGCACGGTGCCGGCCACGGAGGCATTTGTCGTCTGCGCTCGCGCGACGGTCGTGGCTGCCAGGGCCACGAGTCCCACGGTGGCCAGTAAGACCACTGCCCTGAGCCTTCTATCGAAGGACATACCATTCCCCTCCTTGCAAACCGGCTTTGGCGTCAAGTTCGACGGTCGAACAAATGTGGCGAATTTATAGGCCCATGCTGGGGCAAATGTCAACTGGAGACGCGGACCCGCTGGAAGTGTCGCGTCGAGCGTCCGCCCTGACTAGCTCCACTTGCCATCGAATCGGTATGACCACTTAATCGTTTTAACAAAAGGTCTACATTGGTTGGATAACTGGCCCCAGGGCGAACAACTCAACCGTGGGCGCTAGAATGGGTCGACCCCGATGCGCAAGATTGACTTGACGAACTTCCGGCTGGCGACAAGCGAGACCGCCCGGCAGATCAACCGCAGAATCGCGCTCAGTTTCCTCCGGCGGCACCAGCCTATGTCGCGGGCCGACCTCGCCCGTCGATCGGGTCTGCAGCGCAGCACGGTCTCCGCGATCGTCGATCAGCTGATCAAGGAACGATGGATCACCGAAGGTGCCTCGGGCAACGCGCAGCGCGGGCGGCGGCCGCGTCATCTCCATCTGAACGTCGAGCGCGCCGGCATCCTGGGTGTCGAGCTGCGGCCCGAAACGACCACGGTCGCCCTGGCGGGTGTGGACGCGCGATTCCTGGGACAGCGGCGCTTCGCGACCGCGCGAGAGCCGGACCAGTTCGTTCGCGACCTCGCGCAGGCATCCGACGATCTGCGGCTCGAGCACCCGTTGGTCGTGTGCGAGGGCATGGGGGTGAGCCTGCCAGGCCGCGTGGACGACGCCGGCCGGATCATCTTCGCGCCGAACCTGGGATGGACGCTGCCGGTGCCGATCCGCTCGATGATCGAGACGGCCCTCGAGCTGCCGGTGACCGTCGAGAACGCGGCCAACGCGTGCGCGCTCGCGGAGCTCTGGTTCGGACAGCATCCCGACCACGTCCGCAATCTCGTTGCGGTGACGGTCGCGGAGGGCATCGGCGTTGGCCTGTTGCTGAACGGCCAGCTCGTACACGGTGCCGAGTCGATGGCCGGCGAGTTCGGGCACATCGTGCGCGATCCGACAGGGCCGCCGTGCCGATGCGGTCGACGAGGCTGCTGGGAACGATACGCGTCGAACTCGGCTGCGGTGGCCATGTACCTCGACGCGAGCCGCGCGGGGGACACTCACAGCGAATCAGCGTCGCCGCTGCACTTCGACGATCTCCTGCGGCTGGCGGAGAACGGCGACGCGCTCGCGATCGACGCGCTTCACCGCATGGCGCGTGCGCTTGGTGACGGTCTCGCGGACGTCATGACCAGCCTTGCGCCCGAGATCATCGTCGTGATCGGTGAGGTGACCGCCATCTGGGATCGCGTCGGTCCGCTCGTTTCCGACGCCATCGCCGCGCGCGCGCTTCCGCAACCGACCACGAGGATCCTGCCGACTGACCCTGCCACGCAGCCGCGCCTGCGCGGCGCAATCGCGCTCGTCGTCCAGCAACACTTCGGCGCGCCCGTCGTGGCGTAGCAATGGGGTCAGACATGACTACTTGAACTGCTGGAGGAGCTCGCGCGCCTGGGGGTGCGTAGGATTTCGTTGGAGCAGCCGCTCGAGAACGGCCAGCCCCTGCTGGGGCCGCCCGGTGCTCAGGTAGATCTTCGCCAGCGTGATGTACGTGCCCTCGAAGCCGGGATTTCTCTCGAGGAACTCTTGCAGCATCGCGACGGCGCCATCCGCCTGGCCGCGGGCGACGAGGACCAGTGCAAGGTTGTTTGCGGCTTCGCCGTAGTCGTGACGACGCTGGAGCGCGTCACGGAAGTAGCGCTCGCGCCTGCTCCAACTCCCCCATTCGCCCGAGGAGGAGGCCAAGGTTGTTGAGCGCTTCAGGGAAATCGGGCTGCAGGGCGAGGGCTTTCTCGTACAGCGCGCGCGCTTCGGCGTCGCGGCCCGCGAGCAGCAGCGAGTAGCCGAGGTTGTTGAGCGCATCGGGGTATTCGGGCGTCGAGGCGAGCGCCGCGCGGAAATGCTCGATGGCCTCGTCGAGCTCGTCCTTCCCGCGCGAGCAGCGCGCCGAGGTCGTTGTTCGCCTCGGCAAGATCGGGCTGCATCGCCAGCGCGCGCTCGAACGCGGCCCGCGCGCGTCCGCGCTTCCCCGCTCTTCGCCAGGAGCGTGCCGAGGCGGTACAGCGTGGACGCGCTCGGGCTCGCCTGCGCGGCCCGCTCGAAGGCGACGACCGCGGCAGCGTCCAATCCCTGATCCAGCAGCTCCCGCCCGTAGGGCAGATAGTTGCGGAGAGGCAGCGGGGAATAGAACGTGCCCGTGAACGGCACCGCGCGGGCGAGGCGCTGCGGCGGGCGGGACGTCGATAGCCGACGCGTCACGCAGGATCGCCGAGACGTCGAGTCGGTCGCGGTACGCCTTGACCACCCTGCCTGCTGCGTCGAGCAGGAAGGTCGTCGGCAGACGCAGGTCCTGCCGGTTCATGAACAGGTGGCGGTTGAGAATCGCGTAGGTCCGTCCCAGGTCCTGGCTCGCAAGGATCACGGGCACCGCGCCAGAGGGCACCGCGCGGACCCTCGAACCTTCCGCGGGTGCATCAAGCGCAACGGCGAGCGAGCCGATATCGGCCTTGGCCAATACGTCGCTTCCGCGCGCCAGGGCCTCGAGCGCCACGCGCGACGCCCCCACATCGCTGGACCAGAACAGCAACACGGCGGGCCGCCCTCGTAGAGCCGCCAACGATCGGGTGGTCCCCGTCAGATCTGCAAGCGAGAAGTCCGGAGCGGGAAAGGGCTCGGACAGCCACGTGTCGTTGGGCGGCGACGCTGACGGCGCTGTAGTAAGTGGCGCCTTCAACGCCGGCCCAGGAGGCGGAACGGATGCGAATGGCGCCTCCTCGAGCGCGCCTCCTTCGGTGAGTCGTCAGTCGAGTGTTCGGCCTCACGTCCGTGAAGACCTGTGAGCTCCCCGAGGGCCAGTCGACGGTCAGCTTCAGAATGCGGCGGCTCGCGCCGAGGCCGAAGAGCAGCTCCTTCGAGTGCTGAGAGAGGAAGCCCGAGCCGGCCTGCACGATCTTGGTTCTCGTGACCCGATCGGTCTCGACGATCACGCGCGCGCCGATCGCATCGCGGTTGCTCTTCGTGCCCACGAGACGGATGGCGAGCGACGCGCCGCGGTGTTCGACCAGCTCGGGGCGCGCCGCGAAGTCGTTCCGGAACACACGGAGCTGAGGCGCCTGCCTCGCCGCCATGACCACGAGATCCGGATCGCCGTCGCGGTCGATGTCGAGCACGGCGAACGAGCGGCCGTCCTGATCGAGGTCGAGCCCAACCGCGCCCGAGATCTCATCGAAGCCGCCCTGCCCGTCGTTGCGCAGGAACACATTCCGTTGATGGCTCGCAATCGAACGGTGTATCAGCAGCTGATTGATCGCGCGCCACGCATCGTCGTACGGCGTGCCTTTCACGCGGGTGAGCGGCGAACGCGCAACCACCTGCCGCCAGAAGAACCCATCGAGATCGTCCTGTGGGCGCGGGGCTTCCGCCTTCGCGTTGCTTCGGCGAGACTCGCCATAGCCTTGGCGGAGGCGGTCAGCCCCGCCGTCGACACTTCCCTCCCGCGTCAGCATGCCGTTGACGACATAGAGGTCTTCCCAACCGTCGCTGTCGAAGTCCAGCGCGTCCGACGACCACGCCCAGCGGCCCATCTCGGCGCGCGCTTCGATAGTTTTTTCCTCGAACCGCCCATCACCGCGATTCCGGAACAGCGAGTTGCCCCGCGCGTGACGGCGATAGAGCGCGCGGACCTCTGGCGGCGCGCCGGGCATGAAGGCCGGCGACGAGGTCACGCGCAGGCCGCTCGCGCTCCACATGTTGCCGGTGTAGATATCGAGCAGCCCGTCGTTGTCGTAATCGAGGAAGGTCGCGCTCATGCCGGCGCCGTAGTCGAGAACGCCTGCTTCCGTGGCAACGTCCTCGAACGTCACGCGTCCATTTCTCTGCCCGCGGTTGCGATACAGGTTCTTCGTGCCGAAATCGTTCGCCACCAGCAGGTCGGGCCATCCGTCGCCGTCGTAATCGGCCCAGGCCGCGGCGAAGTGATACCGGTCGTTCGCTTCGTCGAGGCCCGACTCCTGCGGTGACGTCGACGAACCGGCCGTGCCCGTCGTTGCGGAACAGGACGCCAGGCGGTCCGTTGCGTGCGTCGTGGTAAGGCATCGGCGTCCCTGCCTTGTCCTCGCCGGCGCCGAAGAAGTACGCGTAGACGCATAAATAGAGATCGAGAAAGCCGTCGCGGTCGTAGTCGGCCATCGCGATCGACGTCAGCACACCCTGCAGCGGCCGCTGGAACCGGAAGGCGTCCGCGACAGGAGAGAAGCGCCCGGTGCCGTCGTTGACGAAGAGCAAGGGGCTTGGTTCCCGTCGCCAGCACGAGATCCTGGTCGCCGTCGTTGTCCACGTCGGCAAAGAGCGACTGCGCCGTGTCGTCGAGAACGCCAAGTCCCGCGCGCTCCGTCACGTCCTCGAACGTGGAGTCGCCGCGCGCCCTGAACAGGCGGTTGGGCAGACCCGCGGGTTGCGCGACGTAGAAGTCTTCGAGCCCGTCCCCATCGGCATCCCCGACCGACACGCCGTGATGGCCGTTCGAGTCGCGAGTGAGGACCGAGTCGAGCGTGGCCATCCAGGCATCGAGGCCGATATTGAGCTGGCGCCTGAAGGAGTCGTTGCTCCCGAGTGCCGCTTCCGTGACCTCCGTGAAGACCGGGCTCTTCGCGCGGCTCGTGAGGTCCGAGGTCGCCGTCCACTCGACGACGCGCCAGCCGGAACTGCCCGGGCGCCAGCCCATTCGCCACACGCCCACGTGCTCGACGCGCCAGGCCGTCTTTCCCACGCCGACGATGTCGTAGCGGACGTCGGTGCGAACGAGCCCGGAATCGCGGGAGCCCTCGATCGAGATGACCAGGAACTCGGCGACCGTGACCTCCCGCAGCTCCTCGACGAGCCGCCGCAGCTCCGCGCCGAACGAGCGGGAGTCGAGTGACAGCTCCTTGGGCAGGGTCGTTCTCCTGACCTCGAGCGGCGCCTGGCTGTTCGACGTGGTCTTCTCGACCGGAAGCAGGCGCCCGCCGCGAAAGTCTGGCGCGAGGAGCCGCTCGGCGAGAGCCGTCGCTCTCGCGGGACCTGCCCGGAGCGAGTCGCCCAGCTCACGGAGCCGTGCCTCCAGCTCCCTGGCCTCGCGCTCGGCGGGAAACGCGTCGCTCCCCGGCTCGAGGTACTTCAGAAACGGCTCGATCATCTCGGGGACGGCGAGCTTGGGCCGGTAGACGGCGGACTGCTGAGACTCGGCTTGCAACGCATTGACGCGCGCGGTATCGCCAAGGAGCGCGGTGACAGCCAGGAAGCCTACGACGAGCAGGAACCGCCAGACATTCCTCGCGCGCGCGCCTATCGCGGGGCTAAAGCCCCGCCGCCACATACTCCGTTCGCCGGTCATCGGGCTACAGCCCCGCCGCCACGTACTGCGTTCGCCCGTTGCGGGGCCACTCTGTGCGCGTCGGACAGCTCGAGCACGTGCAGGCGGTCGGCGGCGAGCGCCTGCCATCGCCAGCGGCTGCCTCCCGGCATGCGCACCTCCACGTCCACAGGACCCGCGTGATCAGCCGAGGCCGAAGTGCGCACGCAGATCGCTCTGGGACAGATAGCTGCCGCCCGAGCGGATCTCGCGCAGCTGCCTGCGTGCCGCCGGCGTCGATCGTCACCTTCGCGCCGATGGCGAATCGGTTCCGCGTGGGCGACACGACGCGGAAGCCGACCCAGTGGTGTCCGGTGCGCTGGCGGTTCTCGAGCAGCGTGGGCGTGTCGTCCATGTTGCTCACGACGAGGTCGGGGTCGCCGTCGTTGTCGAGATCGCCGACGGCCAGGCCGCGGCCGACCGCGCGATCTGCAGACCGGCCTCCCGCGCGCTCCGAGACGTCGCGGAAGCGCGTGCCCAGATTGAGCAGGAGCTGGTTCTTCTGACGATACGTCTCGCCGAGCTGCGGGTAAGTCGTCGATGTCCGCGAAGATGTGACCGTTCGCGAAGAAGAGATCCAGCCTGCCATCGAGGTCGGCATCGAGGAAGGCCGCGCCCCACCCCATGCGCAGAAACGTCGGGGCATCGATCCCCGCCCTCGCGCTCACGTCGTCGAACTGGCGGCCATCGACGTTGTGATAGAGCGTGTTCCGATCGTGCGCAAAGGCCGTGAGGACCAGATCCATGCGGGAGTCGCCGTCGTAGTCGCCCGCGTCGGCGCCCATTCCCGCCTGCGCGCGGGCCTCGCCGTTCACCGCGACGCCGGCAAGGAGCCCCACGCTCTCGAAGCGGCCGTTCCCCAGGTTGCGGTACAGAAAGTTGGGATTCGAGTCGTTGGCGACGAACAGATCGACAAACCCGTCGTCATCGTAGTCGGTCGCGACGACGCCGAAGCCGTAGGCGCGAGCGGCGTCGGCGAGACCGTGCGTTTCGGTGGCCTCTTTGAAGCGGCCGCTCCCGAGGTTCTCGAAGAACAGATCGGCTTCGCCGGGGAGCCCCGCCGGCCCCACCATGATGCGGGGCCCGTTGCGCCAGACGAGCGTCCGCTTCGCGCGCGACGACCTCATCCCAGTTCGTCTCGACATAGCGCGCCACGTACAGATCCAGGTCGCCGTCGGCGTCCGCGTCGACAAAGGAACACCCGGTGCTCCAGCCGCCGGCCGCGACACCAGCCGGCGACGCGACGTCCTCGAACGTGCCGTCGCCGCGGTTGCGGAACAGGGAGTTCGGCCCCCAGTTCGTGACGTAGAGATCGAGACGGCCGTCGTCGTCGACGTCTCCGGCGCACACCCCGTTGCCCCACGCCGCGGCATCCACGCGCGCGTGTTGTGAAACGTCCTCGAACTTCCACGCCCCGAGGTTGCGATAGAGCGCGTTCCGGTGCGGGATGCGCTGCGCGCGTCGGCGTGAGCTCGGCGGCGGTGACCAGGTAGATGTCGAGGCGGCCATCGCCGTCGTAGTCGAGGAGCGCGACCCCACTGCCACCCGATTCCAGGATGTGATCCTTCGTGGGCCCGCCGCAGTAGGTCTTCGTGGGGAGGCGCGCCGGTCTCTTCGAACGCGACGGGTGAAGGCGATCCGTCGTCGGGCGAGGGGACGAGCGGCGGCGCGGGGCCCATGGCCGATGCGTGCCCTCCGTACGCGGGCTCCTTGGGCTTAGACTGGCTGTAGCTGCCCTGGAAGCGTCAAGCCGAGCGCGATTTCCCCCGCGAGCTGAGCCCGCGCGCGCTCGAGCAGCACGAGAAAGGGGCGACTGTCGAAGCGCGTCGCGGATGGGGCAGACTGAGTCTCGGTCGCCGCGAGGGCGGCGAGCTCGCGTGCCGCGCGGCGCAGCTCGGCGCGGAGCGTGGGAGCGAGCGGAGGTGCACCGGCCCCTGTAGACGCCACAGGCGGATCGGGTTCGGCGCCGAGCGCCTCGAGCCGCTGACCGGCATCGACGAGCGCGCGGCGCACTTCATCGCCCGGGGCGTCGGATCGTGCGGCCCGCTCCAGCAGGCCCATGGCTTCGCGTTGAATTCTCAGGAGGGCGGAACGGTCGGTGCCCTTGGCCGTAACGCCCGCCGGGGCTTGTGGTGGCGCCGCTCCGATCACGCACAGTCCAAGAGAAGCCGAGAGCGTGACCAGACACCATCTGAGGCAAGCGCTCTGGCGGGCGCGACGACCGCGCGGTTCGACGTTCGGCGACACGGACTCCATTCTGGACCAGAATGGTCGAGTGCTGGCCTTCGACAGGACCCACGCATGGTGACGTGATGCGGCGCCCGCGGTGCCGCGCGAGTCGGTGCCGCGCATTCGCTCCCGACGGTCGCTCCTGAACTGACGGTCACCCTCGTTCGGGTGGAACCGACGGTTCGGCGGCCTGTGCGAGCCCGCTGGCCATCTCCGGAAGAATGCCGAGTCGGATGTAGATCGGACGCACGGCCGAGCGGATCGCCGGCAGTGCGCTCGCAAACCACAGCGCCGCCGCGATGCAGCACGCGCCGCCAACCAGCAGCGTATGCGGCGCTCCGATGCGCGACGACGACCACCCGGCGATGAGGCTGCCGAACGGCGCCGTGCCGAGAAAGGCCATCATGTAGAAGCTCATGACGCGCCCGCGCTTTTCGTCGTCCACGATCGTCTGAATCACCGTGTTGCTCGAGGCCATTTGCACCATGAACCCGAAGCCCGCAACGACGAGACACGGCATCGCGAGCCAGAGTACGCGCGTGAACGAGAAGGTGATCAGCCCCACGCCGAACAGGGCGCTCGCAATGGCAATGACGCGGCCGAGTCCGATGATCGAGCGGCGGTTGGCCAGCCAGAGCGCGCCGAGGAGCGCACCGCACCCGGACGATGTCATCAGAAGGCCCAGTGTGTGCGGCCCGCCGTGGAAAGTCGTCGTCGCGAATATCGGCATGAGCACCACATAGGGGACGCCGACGAGGCTGACGATCGCGAGGAGCAGGATGATCGACCGGATGGGACGGAACCCGAAGGCGTAAGCGAATCCTTCGGTGAACTGGTGGACGGCACTCCCCCGCGCGAATCCGCACGGCCGCCCGTCGGTCAATCGTCATCCGAAGGAGCGCCACGATCACCGCGACGTAGCTGACGCCGTCGATGAGAAAGCACCAGCCCTCGCCCGCCGCGGCGATGACCACCCCGGCGATCGAGGGGCCGATGAGGCGCGCCAGGTTCACCATCGACGAGTTCAGCGCGATCGCGTTGCCGAGGTCCGCCCTGTTCTCGATCATCGTGAGGAGAAAGGCCTGGCGAGCCGGCATGTCGAACGCGTTGACCAGGCCCTGCACGATGCTCAAGGCGACGATCCACTCGAGCGTGATCCGGCCAGAGAAGACCAGAGCAGCCAGAGCGAACGATTGCAGCATCGAGATCGTCTGCGTGACGACCAGCAGGCGATGCCGGTCCCAGCGATCGACGACGATGCCGGCGAACGGACCAAGGAGAAACGACGGAAACTGGCCCGCGAAGCCGACGACGCCCAGGAGGAAGGGTGAGCCGGTCAGGCGATAGACGAGCCAGTTGGTCGCGGTCGTGGTGATCCACGTGCCCACGAGCGATACGACCTGTCCACCGAAGAACAGCCGGTAATTGCGGTAGGCGAGCGCGCGCAGGATGAACGAGGCGGAAGACGACCGTTCGGGCACCTGATCACGATTCTAACAAGCAAGCTCCCCGCGCTTTCAGAGGGACGCAACTCTTCTGTCTCCACCGGGGCGCGTGTCGTCGCTACATCCCCCCGGCTGAAGTGGCCTCCGGCAACTGCGCTAGACTTCCGTTGTGAGTGAGACCGGGTATCTCCACGGCTATACCGATTCGGAGCGCGAGCGCCTGCACCGTCAGGCGCGCTTCCTCGAGCCGGCGGTTCACGACCGGCTGCCGTTTCGACGACGGCGGCGCCTGATCGAGGTCGGTGCCGGTGTGGGTGCTCAGACCGAGATCCTGCTTCGCCATTTTCCAGAGCTGCATGTGACAGGCGTTGAGATCAACGACGCGCAGATCGCCGAGGCGCGTCGTTTTCTGGCGACGGTGCCGTGGGCGACGGGACGCTATGACATCGTCAAAGGCGACGTCCTGCGACTCGACTTCCAACCCGAGAGCTTCGACTGCGCCTTCCTCTGTTGGATCCTCGAGCATGTCAGCGATCCGGCGCGCGTGCTCGGCGAAGTGCGGCGGGTGCTCAGTCCGGGAGCGCCGATCGTGTGCAGCGAAGTGCTGAACGCGACGTTTTTCCTCGATCCCTACAGTCCGAACACGATGCGCTATTGGATGGCGTACAACGATCACCAGCTCTCGCTCCGGGGCGATCCGTTTGTCGGAGCGAAACTCGGCAATCTGTTGCAATCCGTAGGATTTCGCGACGTGCAGACCGACGTACGAAGCTTCCACCTCGATAATCGGGCCCCCGGAGAGCGTGCCGAGTTCTTGGGCTTCTGGACTGAGCTCCTGCTTTCGGGCGCCCCCTCCCTGATCGCGGCGGAGAAAATTTCGCCGGAGACCGTCGATGGGATGACCGGGGAGCTGGCCAGAGTCGGCCGCGACCCGAACAGCGTGTTCTTTTACGCCTTTATCCAGGCGCGCGCGCGAGCCTGGTAGCGAGGAAATGCTGGCAAATCCGCCTGTTCAAGAAGTCCGGCCCCAGCGTTAGGACAGTATTGAACCCGAGTTATTACTCCTTGCTGTGCGCCCCGTGCGTCGGTGCATAGTTTTCTCACAGGTCTAGGCGATGACGAAGGCATCCCGTCGGCCAGTGCATCCGGCGGAAGAGGCGCTGCTGAAGGCGGGAGCCCTGCAGCGCGCGATTCTCAACAGCGCAAATTTCTCGAGTATCGCCACCGACGCGAACGGCGTCATCCAGATCTTCAACGTCGGCGCCGAGCGGATGCTCGGCTATACCGCCGCCGAAGTGATGAACACGATCACGCCGGCCGACATTTCCGATCCGCAGGAAGTGATCGCGCGCGCCAACGCGCTGAGCCTCGAGCTGGGCACCCCGATTACACCAGGCTTCGAGGCGCTGGTGTTCAAGGCCTCGCGCGGGATTGAAGACATCTACGAGCTGACCTACATCCGCAAGGATGGGAGCCGGCTCCCGGCAGTGGTCTCCGTTACAGCGCTGCGCGACGCGCAGGATGCCATCATCGGCTATCTGTTGATCGGCACCGACAACACCGCCCGCCAGCGGGCGGCGAACGAGCTGCAGCGCCTCCAAAGCGCCGCGCTGAACGCCGCTGCCGGTGCCATCGTCATCACCGACCGCGGCCGGCATCATCGAGTGGGTCAATCCGGCGTTCACCCGACTCACCGGTTACACCGCGGAAGACGCGCTTGGCAAGCCCTTCCGGAACCTGACCCGGTCGGACAATAGCGGCCAGGCCTTTTTTGAAGACTGTTGGGAGACCATTCTCGCAGGACAGACATGGCGCGGCGAAATCGTCAATTTCCGGAAGGACGGAAGCCAATATATCGAGGAACAGGTGATGACGCCGATCCTTGATGCGTCCGGCGCCATCACCCACTTCATCGCGATCAAGGAAGACATCACCAAGCGCCTGCAGCTCGAAGCCCAGTATCGTCAGGCGCAGAAAATGGAAAGTGTGGGACAGCTCGCCAGCGGCATCGCCCACGACTTCAACAACCTGCTCACCGTGATCAACGGGATGTCGGAGCTTCTGCTGGCGGCAGTTCAGTACAGACAATCCGATGCACGCGGATGTGGAGGAGATTCGCCGCGCCGGCGAGCGCGCCGCCGTGTTGACCCGCCAGTTGCTGGCCTTCAGCCGCCAGCAGATCTTGGAGATGCAGGTGGTGAGCCTCGACGCGGTGGTGGCGGGAATGGAGAGTTTGCTCCAGCGTTTGCTCGGCGAGGACATCGAGCTGGTGGTCGTGCCGACGCCAGGCTTGGGGTGCGTCAAGGCGGACCCCGGACAACTCGAGCAAGTGATCACCAACCTGGCCGTGAACGCGCGAGATGCCATGCCACAGGGCGGCCAATTGACCATCGAGACGCAGAACGTCGCTCTCGACGAAGACGACGCATCCGAGCCAGGCATTGACCATGCCGCCCGGCCCTTATTCGGTGCTGGCGGTGAGCGACTCAGGCGCCGGCATGGACGAGGTCACACGCGCGTCCATCTTCGAGCCGTTCTTTACGACCAAGGCTCCAGGTAAGGGCACGGGACTGGGATTGTCGACCGTAGACGGCATCGTCAAGCAAAGCAATGGGTTCATCAGGGTCTATAGCGAAGTCGGCAAGGGAACCAGCTTCAAGATTTTCCTGCCACAAGTGACCGAGGCCGAGAAAAGCGAGCGAGTGGCGCCGACCGGTCGGTCGACCTCCGGTACCGAAACCATCCTCCTCGTGGAGGACAACGCCGGGCTGCGCAACCTGGTCACCCGCTTTCTCGAGCCCGCCGGCTACGCCGTGCTCGAGGCGGCGTCCGGCGATGAAGCGATGCTCGTGCTGAAGCAGCACGAAGGACCGGTGCACCTTCTGCTCAGCGATGTCGTGATGCCCGGGATGAGCGGACGGTACCTTGCCGAGCAGCTCGCCCAGACGCGTCCGGGGATGAAGGTGCTCTTCATGTCAGGCTACACGAGCGATACCATCGTGCGACACGGCGTGTTGGAGGCCCAGATGCCCTTCCTCAACAAGCCGTTCACCGCGAGCGTGTTGCTCCGAAAGGTTCGGGGGGTGCTGGATTCGTGAGCGTGATCCCGTACGACCCGAAAAATTCAGCGGCGTAGTCACGCGACCAGTTAGACTCGGGCTCGTCAACGCTCGGGAGGAGTCATGGCCAAAGGCAAGAGAAAGGGTACCGCTGCCGATCGGGCCGTCGAAGCAGTCGGCCACGCGCTCGGCAGTGTCGCGGGCGCCATCGATTCGCTGCAGGCGCAGCATCCACATCCGGTTGCAGAAGCGCGCGGGGCATTGGCTGCCGGGCAGGAGACCGTGGCCAAGGTCGCATCCAATGCCGGGACACGCGCCGCCGTGATGATCAAGAAGGCAAAGGCCGTCGCGCGCCGGACGAAGAAGGTGGCGACACGGGCCCGCCGGAAAAGCACGCCAGCGGTCGCCCGTGTGACGGGCGCGGCGCGGAGCGTGGTGAAGCGCGCGAAGAAAGCCATCACTAAAGGCCGCAAGACTGCGAAACGGGTCGCGGGGCGCCTGAAGCGTTAGCCAACTCCTCGGCCTCCACCGGCGAGGGGTGGATTCGCTCACAGCATGAGCCCGCCCCGTTTCGCGTCGCGTCGGAACGGTACAAGCGCGCGCAACCGCATCTCGCGAAGATAGACTCCTCCCCATATCAGGAGCGCCACGTAGATGGGGAAGAGCGTGTGGCTGATTAGCGGACTGCCGGCGCGCACGTGGGTGGCAATCGCACCGCCCAGATATCCTGTCAGGAGAACCGCCCCCAGCACCGACGTACGCGGCGCGAGATAGAGCGCGAGGCACACGAGCTCGATCAGCCCAATCCAGAACACCGTGTCGGCCGGGTAGCCCAGCGCGGTCGTCCCCTGGACCGCCGGCGCGAGCATCAGCACTTTTATCACCGTATCGAAGGTGAGGAAAAGCCCGACAAGCGCGGTGAGGACATAGCTCACCACGAGGCGCTTGTTCCCCGCGGCTGCCGTATGGACGGCCCCTGATGTCATCGTCTTTTCTGCCTGGTTGGCGACTTGAGTTGCGGCGTTCCGCCGTTGAGAGCGACGGCGGCACGGACGAGCTCTTTGATCGCCGCCGCATTGATGCGGTCGCCTTCGTGAATGTCTATGGCGCGGCTCGTCTTGGCTTCAAGCCCGGCGTTGAAGAGCCCGTGCGCGTCCTGGAGGAACGCGCCCTTGAAGAAGTTGACCTTGACGTGATCCTGGAAGGCTCCGGCAGCCACAACGCTGCCGTTCTGTGACCACACCGGCGTGTTCCATTTCCATTCCTCGATCACGTCCGGAGCGGCATCCCGTACGAGCTTGCGCAGTTGCGCGAGTACCTTGCCGCGCCAATCGGCACGGTCGTCGATGTATTGGGTAATCCGGTCCGATGCGTTCATGGTGATTGCGACCACCCGCATCATAGATTCAGGGAAGGGGCGTTGTTTTGTATAGAAACGACAACTGCTCGGTCCCGCGACTGATCTCGACGGGCGTCTGCCCGATTCGGTATTTCAACGATCGGGTGAGATGGGCTTGATCGAAATAGCCGGCCTCGTGCACGGCGTCGAGGATGGAGACGCCCTGCGTCAGGAGGTTCGTCGCGTGCCGGGCGCGTTCGATTTGACGAACGGTGCTGCGGGTGATCCCCGTCGCCCGCAGAAAATGCCGCTGTGCGGATCGTCTGGACAGCGATCCGTGGTGATGGCGCAGCGCAACATCAACGGCAGGGTCGCGCGCGAGAAGGCCCTTGCGGACAAGTCGGGACACGAACGTCTCCGCGTTCTCAAAGTCCGGATACTCCCACGCAGAACCATTCAGCCAGAACGAGTGACTCGTCGCGTCGGGCAAGGTCACATCTCGTCGATCGAGGAGATGGCCAGGCGGCAGCTGCGGCATGAACGTGCCCAACTTGAAGCGGATACCCAGCCACTCACCCTCCGCTGGACAGTCCGCGGTCGTGGCTTTCGTCTCGGGCCCGCGCAGCGTCAGGAAGGTCTTGCCCCTGTGCCGCGTCACCGCCATCTCGAAATGGCTCGCCGCAACCGACAGAAACGCGCCCGCCCGCTCAGTGTGAGTACGCCAGATCCTTTCGACAAAGGGCGAGTCTGACAGCCTGGCGTCAAAGGTCAGGAGCATGCGTCCATGATGGCAAACCAGGTCCTTGGCGCCAAGTTGTAAGACACCTGGACGCGCATTGACGGTGCGTGGCGACGACCTAGCTCGGCTACAGGAGCCAGGCGGCGACGCTCGGAGGCTGATGGATTTTCAGGGCTTGCGTTACGACCGCAGCACACGTATCTTCAGTCCTTCCCTTCGATGATCTATTTTCTCTTGGCGACCGGACTGCTGGTGGGAACTGTGGCACTGACGATCGTCGTCATCAGTATGTCCCGACGCCGACGACGTCGGCTGAGTTCGAATCGCCTGTCGGATCATCTCGGCAGTGTCAGCCATCGATGGCTGACGGAACATCGCACGGAGCACTGATGGACACGGCTTCAGAGAGTTTTGGACAGCGTCTCAGAGCCGAGCGAGAACGCCGCGGAATCCGGCTGGAAACGATCGCCGCTTCCACCAAAATCAAAGCGTCGCTGCTGGGGGATCTCGAGCGTGACGACGTCTCGAAGTGGCCCAACGGGATTTTTCGCCGTGGGTTCGTTCGGGAATACGCGGCAGCGATTGGATTAGCGCCTGATACGGTGGTCGCCGAATTCGTCACACTCTTTCCGGACCAGGGAGGATCCTCCGCTGCCTCTGTGTCGTCGGAACCGGCGAGTGGTCTCCGACTGACGCTCGCTGACGACGATGCGGCGCTGAACGCAGTCATTCTTCAAGTCCTGGTCGCCATAGCGGAGCTATGCGCCGTCGTCACGATCGGAGGCGGATGTGCGTGGCTCACGGGGTTGGACGTCTGGAAGGCGTGCGGCGCGATCGCACTCACGTATTATCCGATCGCGTCGGCCTGTTTCGGGCGAAGTCCGGCTTTGTGGCTATATGACAGCCGGCAGCGGCATGCGAGACGCGCCGGGCAGGGTATCCGTTCCACTGCCCCGCGGTTTGCTGCAGCTCGTCATGCGTAAGCCGGGTAGCGGCAATTCGCTCTCCCAACCGACAAGCTTCCGACGCTATTGATGCCGCAGCGCGCTCAGCGGATCCGTCCGTGCCGCGCGCCAGGCGGGAACGATGGTCGCGACGGCCACGCCGGCCAGGACGACGGCCAGCGCACGCAGAAATGAACCGGCGTCGGTCGCGCTGACGCCGTACAGCACGCTGCCGAGGAGCCTGCCGACCCCGACTGCCGCGACGATGCCAAGCGCCGCGCCAATCACGCCGAGCCTCAGGCCGCGCGCAAGAAATCGGCGCACAATCGACGGGCCCGATGCGCCGAGTGCGATGCGAATGCCGATTTCGTGCGTGCTCTGCTTCACGACGTACGACACCAGTCCGTAGGTGCCCATCGCGGCGAGCGCCATACCGGCAGCCCCGAAAATGAACAGCATCATTGCCGTGAAGTTGAAGAGAATCAGCGCCCCTCGGGTCTCCTGCGCCAGCGGTTTGCCAGACAGGATCGGCAGGTCGGGGTCCAGCGCCGCGACACGCGCGCGCGCCTGGTCCACGAGGACGGTGACCGGCGCCGTGCCGCGCGTATGCAGGATCATGCTCGACCGGTAGGACTGGAAAAACGGGAGGTAGAGAGTACGAGCGCGGTGATTCGTTGATCCGGGAGTATTTCACGTCGGCCGCCACGCCGATCACCGTTCGCCAGTCGCCGTCGGCGACACGGACGCGTTTGCCGATTGCGCTCGCCGCGCCGCCCCAGAATCGCCCGGCGAGCGTGTTGTTGACAACGACCACCGGCCGAGCCGTCTCATCGTCCCGGTCCTCGAACGCCCGCCCGGCCACGAGGCCGATCCGCAGCGTGCGGAAGTAGTCCGCCGCGACGGTGTTCGACATGAAAGCCAGATCTTCGCCCCGACGAGGTTCGTAGCCCTCAATGGCGATCCGTTGCGAGCGGGTATCGAGAAAGCCCAACGGAGTGTAGGCAGCGAGTGTAGCGGACTCGACGCCGGGATCGGCGCGCGCCGTGTCCAGCAGATGGCGATAGAACACGCGGCCACGCGACTCGTCGTACCTGTTCTGTTTGACGTTCACGGCGATCGCCGTCACATGGGCCGCGTCGAAGCCGGGGTCCGCGCGCCGCGCCGCCTCGACGCTGCGCATCGTCAGTCCGGCGCCGACGAGGAGCAGGAGCGAGACCGCGACCTGCGCGATCACGAGACCCGCGCGCAGCCGTCCACGCGCTGCGCCGCGAGGCGAGGCATCTTCGTTGATGACCGACACCAGATCGACCCGTGAGCTCTGAAGCGCCGGCACGAATCCGAAGACGAGCGCGCTCCCGCATGCAACCAGCACCGCGAAGCCGATGACGAGATGGTCTACCTGGATATTGAAGAAGAGACGCTGCGGCGAGGCCATCTGCTCGGCATAGCCGACGAGCACGGGAATCCCGCGGGACGCGAGCAGGATTCCGAGGACGACGCCGGGCACAGCGAGGACGATGTTCTCGAGAAGCAGCAGCCGGACAACCCGTGTCCGCGTCGCGCCGAGCGCCAGACGCACCGCGATTTCGCCTCGTCGCGACACGCCGCGGACCAGCACGAGGCCGGCGATGTTCGCGCACGCGATCAGCAGGACCAGCAGACCCATCGCGCTCAGCACAACGATCGTCGGCAGCAGCGTGGCTTGCGCGCTGCCCGGGAACTGAGAGAATGGCACGACTTTCAGGCGCTCGGTGGCATCGGTGAGCGGCCGATCACGCCTGAGCGTCGCCCACAGCGCGTCGGTCTGGGCGGCGGCGTGTGCGAGAGGTGTCCCAGGTTGCAGGAAGCCGTGCGGGTAAAGAACGGCCGCGCGCCGATCGGACAGGAAGTTCGACGCGATGATCTGCGAGCTTCCGAGATCCGTCAGGATCTGCCCCGCCATCATCACCGGGATGAACACTTCGACGTCGTAGCTGACGATCGTTCCGTGGAAGGTGGGATCGGCCACGCCCACGACGGTCAGGGCGTAGTTGTTGATCTCGACCGTTTTGCCGACGATGTCCGGATCGGCGCCGAAGTCGCTCCGCCACAGCCCGTCGCTGAGCACGATGACCGGATGGCGCCCAGGCGCGACCTCGTCCGATGGCAGGAGCGTGCGGCCGCGCTCGGCCCCGACGCCCAGCACCTGGAAGTAGTTCCCCGTGACCAGCTCGCCCGAGACCTGGCGGGCGCTCCGACCTCTGCCCAGGCTGGACGTGATCAAGCTGGAACCGAACAGTGCCGAGAATGCTCGATCGTGATCGCGAATGTACTGGTAGTCGGGATACGACACGCGGACGTCGCGTCCCGTGCTCGTTTCGCCGAAGAGGACGTGGAGGCGCGCCGATCCGTCGACGCCTCCGAGCGGGCTGAGCACGAGGCTCTTGACCAACGTGAAGACGGCGGCGTTCAAGCCGATGCCGAGTGCCAGCACGCCGACAACGGTGAGCGAGAAGACCGGGTTCTTCCTGAGCGCGCGGATCGCGTAGCGAATGTCGCTCACCTGATCGTGGAGGGCGTCGAGCCACCAGGGCGTCCAGACCCGGCGGGCCGCTTCCGTCGTCAACGTGACGTTGCCGAAGTCCTTCAGCGCGGCATAGTGGGCGGCCTGTCGATCGGCGCCGTCGGCCATCCGCTCGTCTTCGGCGATGGCCAGGTGCGCGCGGATTTCCTCCTCGAAGTCCTCGTCGTCGAGACGCCGCCGCTTCAGCCCCTTGAGCCAGCCACCGATCGACATACGCTACTCCTCGATTCCTGGTGCCAAGGCCGGTTTCATCACCCGGCTGATCGCGTTCACCAGCTCTGTCCATCGCGATTCCTCGCGAAGGAGCTGCTTCTTGCCTTCGGGTGTGAGGCGATAGATCTTGGCGCGCTGATTGGCCTCGGTCTGGCCCCATTTCCCGATCACCCAGCCCTTCTTCGCGAGCCGCTGCAGGGCCGGATACAGGGAGCCGGCTTCGACCTGCAGCACGTCGGACGACTGCGCGCGGATCGTCTGGCCGATCGCGTACCCGTGCTGAGGGCCCCATTGGAGCGTCCGGAGGATCAACATGTCGAGGGTGCCGTGGAGAAGGTCGGTGCGCGCGTCGGGTCGTGAAGAGTGCAGGGTCATGGCTATAGAAACTCTATACCCATAAGACGTAGAGAGTCTATAGCCTGTTCCAGCTGCGGCGCGGCAGCAAGCCCGTCGCTCGCGCATCCCCCAACAAGCGCTCCAGTCGTCGCGCTTCGGCCGTGGCAACGGCGCGGCCGAGCTTGGTCAGCCGGTAGTAGCGGCGGCGTTCATCGTCGTGGGCCGGGTCGGGCCGTTCGGACAACTCTTCGATCAGCGCATGCTCGAGCAGCCGTCGAATTGCGGCATACAGGCTGCTCGGGCTGAGACGCAGCGCGCCGTCGGTCCGGTCGAGGACGTCCTGCATCACGGCATAGCCGTGCCGGTCCCGGTCGGCGAGCGACACCAGGATGTGAAACGTGTCTCGATGCAGCGGCAGGAACGACTCAGGATCGACGGTGCCTCTAGCGGAGCGTGGGGCCATCGGCCAAATGTATCATAAATAGCTATAGCCTTTAGTGTACGAGCTGGCTGTCCCCGACCTGCCGACGCACGGGGCAAGTACTTCGGCACGGGCACCAACGAAGACAGGGAGGCGGCGAAGGAACGCTACGGAATCGTGAACGTCGGACCTCCGCTCAGTTTCTAGGATCAGGCAAGGTCGACTGCCGTGATGAGAACCATGGCGTGAACGAACGTCTTCCAGGTTTCGCGCTGCCGCGCCAGGACACGACGCCCCTCGGGCGTCAGCCGATAGAACCGGCGCCGGCGCTGTCCCGTTTTTTCCACCCACCTGCCCTGCAGCCACCCGCGTTCCTCCAGTCGATAGAGGAGTGGGTAGAGCGAGGCGATGTGGAACTTCACCTGCCCCGCCGACCGTGTTTCGATCAACCGGCTGATCTCGTACCCGTGACGCGGAGTGGACTCGACGATGGAGAGGATCATCAGCTCGGCCGAACCCTTTTTCAGCTCGCGGTCCAGCATCCGCACATCACTCACTGTCATAGCCACATATGGTATAGACATTCGATCGACGCGTCCAGCCATCTCAAAACGCCGCCGCCGAGATCGTGCCGCGTCCATCTGAGCAAAACCGTCGGCGGCCCCCTGGCCCCCGTGAATCGCGCCGAACAGCTGCTGCATCTCGTGCGGCGGGGGCTCCAGTGTTGCCAGCTGGCACGTGAATTCGTGCATCGGTAGCTCGTGCTGATCGCGCGTGCGTTGACAGTTGCTCATCGCATCTTCAACCGAGCGAGCGCGAAACGTTGGTCATCGCGCCGAGTTTGTCAGTAGCCCGGCTTCCGATCCGATCCGACGACCCGGACGGCGCTCCCCGAATCCTCCAGCAGGCGGTTCAGCGCCGTGAGGTCGGGCTCGTCGCCGGTGAGTTGTCGCAGAAGATCGATGACAGCCTGCACGCGGTCCTCCTCAGGCAGGCCGACAGCGCCACGCGCGGGCGCGATCTTATCGGCCTTCACCGCATCAACGTATTCGAGAACTCGCATGGGATGTTGGTAGGGCCCAGTCTCCGGCGGAATCTCGTTCAGCGCCTTGCCACTGGCGAGCGGGAACGACGACTGCGAAGAGGTGACCAGGTCGGGAGGACCCGAGTAGCGCTGGATCCACTTATCGACGCGCGTCGCGCTCAGCAGCACTGGGATGGGCGTTTTCGATTGCGGGACCAGCGCATACGGCGACTGGGACGAGCGGACGACCGGCACGCGGAGCATGGCGTAACCGTCGACATAGGGCGACCATTTGCGACCCTGGTAGATGTAGGGCTGCAGGGTCAACTTTTCTGATCGGTTCGACGCGATGCTCCGGCTCTCCTCCCGGTAATAACCGCGCGCGTCTTTGTGCCATTGGCCGTGCAGCATGGAGCTGAGGCTGGACTGGACCGATTCATTCGGTCCCGTCCCGCCAAAATAGTGATTGGTGATGCGCCACTCCACGTCGAAGGTGATCTCGATGTCAGCCAGGTTCGTGATCTGGAGCGAGTACCCGGCCGTCCATCCGGTTTCAAATTGGTAGTAATCATTGAAGCCGAGGGAAAAGTTGGAGACGAGCATGCGAAATCCTTGCGACGGGAGCCTTGGGACGGGATCGTCCCGGATCGCGCCAGTATAAATCAGGGCCTCCCTGAGAGTTGCAGGCATGACCCAGGCGCTCTGGGGTTTCGCGCCAATCGCCGATCTCACCGAACGACAAACGGTGACGACGGCCTATCGATAGTCGTCGGGACTGCGATTCAGCCCACCTTCGCGGACCTCCTTCATAGAGCCCCAGATATCGTGGCCACCGACTCCGACCGCGGACGATGGAATCAAAAGTCAGCCAGCGCAGGTCAACTCGCATCGGAATACGGCTTCGTAGATATTGACGGTTCCAGGCCGGGAGCCTCGAGCTATGAAAAAAAAACAGCGGTCAGCTCGTAGGTCAGTCGTTTCTCAGCGCCACGATCGGATCGACTCGAGTGGCACGCCGTGCGGGGATATAGCACGCCGCGAATGCGACGAACATCAGCAGGCTCACGACTCCGGCCACGGTGACTGGATCATGCGCGCTGATGCCGAAGAGCATGCTCGTCATCAGGCGCGTGAGCCCCAGAGCGGCCGCGAGTCCAGTGGCGACGCCCGCCAGCGTCATCTTGGCCCCATCCCGAAGCACCATCCGCAAGACATCCCACCGCTCGGCCCCAAGCGCGAGACGGATCGCGATTTCATGCGTGCGCTCCCCAACCAGGTGCGAAATCACCCCATAGATTCCGACCGAGGCCATCAACAGCGCAAGCGCGGCAAAGATTCCGAGCACAATCATCGAAAATCGGCGTCTCGCCAGCCGGTCCGATATGACTCCGTCCATCGCTTGCTCACGGTACATGACGAATTGGCCGTTGATCTCTTCCAACGCCCGGCGAATCGGACCAACCTGCGCAAGCGGAGCATCAGCGGTCCGGAACAACACGGTAATGTCTCTGGCGGCGAGGGGCAGGAAACGATCCGGAATCTGGAACACCGAGAGATAACATTGTGCCTGATACAGTGACGCCGCACTCTCGTCCAGGCGCCACTGCCTCACGTGCCCGACAACTCCCACGATCTCTGCCGTGACGTTCAGAATGTCGAGGTTGATCCGACGTCCAATCGGATCCTGATCCCCAAAATGTCGCCGGGCAAACTGGTCGTCGATCACGATCACAGGTGAGGACCGCTCATTGTCGTGTGGCGTGAGGAAGCGCCCGCGCATCAGCGGAATGCCCATGACCTTCAGATAATTTGCCTCGACGATATACGAAAGCGCCCATTTCACGTCCGCTGGTGTCGATGGCTTTGCGTGCCCGTCCAGCCAGAAAGGCAGCGTGCTGAAGTCGCCGGTCATCGGCACGGAGCTGGCACTGAGGGAAGCCGCCTGGATGCCTGGAATCGTCTGGAACTTCTGACTCATCTGCCGCCAGACTGCCAGGACGTGGTCCGGATCAACGTTCGACACAGGAAACGATACTCGCGCCACCAACAGGCGATCGGGATTGAATCCGGGATCGATGCTCAGGACTGTGGTCAGGCTGCGAATCATCAGCCCCGCGCCCACCAGCAGGACGAGGGCGAGCGCGATTTCAACGACGACGAACACGCCCTGCGTGCGGTGCTGACCACTTGAACGCGGTCCTCGTTCTCTCAGCGCCGTGTGTTGATCGAGTCGCGACGCTTTGAGCGCTGGAACCAGGCCGAAGAGAACTCCGGCGACTGCGGACGCGAGAATCGTGAACAGCAGCACGCTCTCGTCGACTCGGATCGCCTCTGCTCGCGGCAGCAGGACGTCGGGCAGTAGCGTCAGCGCCGTTTTGGTCCCCCACCAGGCGATCAGGCTCCCGAGAACGCCACCTGCCAACGCCAGCAGCACACTTTCAGTGAGAAACTGCCGGACAATGCGGCTCCGGCTTGCGCCCACGGCCGTGCGAATGACGACTTCGGTTGCGCGGCGGCTCGAGCGTGCCAGCAAGAGGTTCGCAACATTGACGCCTGCGATAAGGAGCACAAAAAGGACGGCCGTGACCAGCAGGAGCAGCAGTGGCCTGACCGACCCGACCAGGTCCGCTTTGAGCGGAACCAGCGTGAGACCCGTTCCTGTGTTCACATCCGGATATTGATCGGCGAGCCCTCCGGCAAGTGCCTGCATGTCGCCGTCTGCTCGTTCCAGGGTGACACCTGGCTTCAGGCGACCGACGACGTCCATCGCCATCGAAACCTTGCGATTGCGAAACCCGGGGGCATTCCACAAACCGATGGGGAGATACACCTCGCTGCGATGAAAGTTTCTCGCGTCGTATTGAAACGTGGCGGGGATTACGCCGATGATGACGTATGAGGTCCCGCTCAGCGTCAGCGTCTGGCCGATCGCGGCTGGCGACGAGCCGAACTTCCGCCGCCAGAAGGTCTCGCTGATCAGCACCACCGGCACCGCGCCCAATCGGTCGTCAGCGGCAAGGAAGGTACGGCCCAGAATCGGCTGCACGCCAAGCAACCGGAAAAAGCTGGACGAGACCATCTCCGCAGGTATGCGTTCCGGCTGGCCCAGCCCAATCAGGTTGAGATCGTCTGGCCGGAAGGCCGCGAGATCCGAGAATGAACGGTTGTCGCGCACCCAATCGAGGAAGTTCGGATAGGAAGAGGAGGCCCTCGGTTCATCGGCTGTCCGCGAGTAGAGTGCGACAAGCCGATCGGCGCCCGGATACGGCAGCGGACTCAGCAAGACACCGTTCACCACCGAAAAGACGGCTGTGTTGACGCCAATCCCCAGGGCAAGCGTCGCGACCGCGATCAGTGTGAAGCCGGGATCCTTGATCAACCGCCGGCACGCGTACTTCACATCCTGGCGCACGTTATCCGGCCACGTGAACGATCGCATCTCGCGGTGGATTTCCTTCGCCTGCGTGATCCCGCCGAAGTCGCGCGCCGCTCGGAGTCGCGCGTCCTCGCGTGAGAGACCCCGTGCGACGTACTCGTCGGTGGCCTCCTCGAGATGACTCGCGATTTCATCGTCGATCTCGCGATCCTGTGTTCGCGAACGCCCGAGGGCCGCGAGCCGGCTCACGAACGTGCGAAGCGCTTTCATGACGCGTCTTCGGAGATCTTGAAGAACCGATCGACGATGCCGGTGGCGCGCTGCCACTGCGCTTCTTCCTTTTGCAGCTGCTTCCGCCCCGCCCGAGTCAGCGAGTAGATCTTGACGCGACGGCCGCTCTCGGACTGGCCCCAGTTCGAGCGGACCCAATCCATCTGTTCGAGCTTCAGGAGCGCCGGATAAAGGGTGCCTTGATTGAGGGCAAGCTGATTGCCGCTGATCTGTTCGATGCGCCGCGCTATGCGGTAGCCGTGCAAGGGACCGAGCGCTTCGAGCGTTTTCAGCACCATCAGCCCGAGGCTGCCATAGAGGACGTCACTGCGCTCGGGGACCATGTGTTGGAAGCCTACCGCTTTATGTGTTGGCAGTCAACCTGTTTGGCGCGCTTCGCGGGGCTGACCGCCTTAGCCACGGACATCCGAGCCGGGCGGCCAACACACGTGAGCTCTGGGTCTAGGCGTCAGCGAGCTGAGCTCTCTTGATGGAGGTTTTCGTGGTCGGGACCCATTCGTCGGCTCACTGTCATCTCCGTTGCATCTCCACGGCCGTCATGAAGAAACGCAGTTCTGTTCTGCCGCCATTCGCGTACCTGTGCGGGTTGGCCGTTCGCGCGAGGGCTGAAGCCCCGGTTTTGAGCACGAACGAGGATTCATCCACCTGCACTTTCAGGACACCCCGTTCGACATAGAGCAACTCGAGAGTGCCTGGCGGATGGCCCGGCGATTCGAACACCTCGCCTGGGGCCATGACCCACTTCCACAGTTCGATCATGTCCGGCCCGCTGGTGCCAACGAGGAGCGTGGCGGTCCCTCCCTTGGGCCCACGCCACAGCACCGGCGCCTCGTCCACCAACGCGACCGGCACCGGCGTCTCGGTGACGTCGACGATGTCCGCGACGGACACTCCGAACGCAGCGGCAACCCTGCAGAGCACGGCGATGCTCGGATTGGCCTCGCCCCTCTCGATCTCGACGAGCGTGCCCTTGCTGACGCCGGCGCGCCGGGCGAGTTCGTCCAGCGACAGGCCATGCGCATGACGCAACGCCTTGATCTTCCGCGAGAGCGCCGCGTTCACGGTCGCGACTTCCCCGCCCGGGTTCGTCGGCACACGGATGCTTGAAGCCATCGGTCAATATAATACGCCAAATAGGTCACTGTAATGGTATGGCCGGTGTCCGGTGTCCCGATCCTGAGCATCCCTTTTTTGCGCGGTCGAGCCCTTCTCAACCTGTTCAATTCGGGACAGCGAATGCTTCGCGTGAAGTGCAAAGTTCGAGCTCAGAGAACCAACAGGAAGCAATGCCACCGACGACTGAACCTGAGCCTCTCACCCAAGCGGTTCGCGCATTCGACGACGGGTATCGGGTCGTGTTCGATCGAAATCCCACGCCGATGTGGGTGTTCGATCTCGACACGCATCGATTCCTCGCTGTGAACGCCGCGGCGGTCACGGAGTACGGCTATCCGCCGGAGAAGTTTCTCACGCTGACCATCCGCGACATTTACGGAGAGCCCGATCTCGCGCGGTTCGATCACGGGCTCGCGCGCGATGCCCAGGAGTTGTACACGGGCCTGTGGGTTCACCGACGGCGCGATGGGACGTCGCTCGAGGTGGAGATCCGATCAAACGATCTGTCGTTTGAGCAGCGCCGCGCTCGTCTGATTCACGCGACGAACGTGACGGCGCGGGTCCAGGCAGAGGCGGCGCGTCGCGAGAGCGAGCAATTGCTTGGGGCGATTGTGGAATCGAGTGACGATGCCATTCTCAGCAAGGCGCCGGATGGCACAATCCTGACCTGGAACGCCGCCGCCGAACGGATGTTTGGGTACACGTCGAACGAGGCCATAGGGGCGTCCGTCCACTTGATCGTGCCACCCGAGGGTCGTCAGGAGCTGGCCGCCAGCCTTCAGGCAGTCGGCCATGGCACCCGCATCGCCCCGTACGAAACCACACGCGTTCACAAGGACGGGCACGCCCTTCTGGTGTCGATCGCGATTTCACCGATCGTGAATGGCGCCGGTGTTGTCGTGGGGATCTCCTCGACCGCTCGCGATATCACCCAGCACAAGGCGATCGAAGATCGGCTACGGCAGGGGCAGAAGATGGAAGCCCTGGGCCGTCTCGCCGGCGGCATCGCCCATGATTTCAACAACCTGCTGACGATCATGATGGGCAGCGCCGAACTGGCGATTGGTCAGCTCGATTCAAGCAGCCCCGTGCATGCGGACATCGAGGGGATTCGCATGGCTGGATACAGCGCGTCGCTCTTGACGCGCCAGTTGCTCGCCTTCAGCGGCAAAGGCATCGCGCAGGACGCTGTCTTCGATCTCAACGACATCGTCACGCACCTCGACAAGATGCTGCGACGGACTCTCGGTGAGGATGTCGAGTTCATCGTGCGACGAAGGCCCGCCCTGTGGCACGTGAGGGCCGACCAGGCTCACTTGGAGCAGGTGGTGATGAACCTGGTGATCAACGCAAGAGACGCGATGCCCGACGGCGGCGTGCTGACGGTGGAAACCTATAATGTCGAACTCGGTGAATCGTTCGTCGTGACACACGCGGAGGCGGCCATCGGTGCGTTCGTGAGGCTCTCCGTAACCGACACGGGGTGCGGCATGACGCCGGCAGTATGCGCCCAAATCTTCAACGCGTTCTTTACCACCAAGGGACGCCAAGGAACGGGTTTGGGACTCGCGACCGTGCGAGGAATCGTGCAGCAGGCCGGCGGCTTCATATCCGTCGAGAGCGAGCCAGGCGTTGGTTCGACCTTCACCGTGTACTTGCCGCGCGCCATCGATGAACGGGCACCGATGGCTCTGAGCGCGATCCTCCCTGTGGGCACCGGCGCGGAGACCATCCTGCTGGTCGAAGACGACAACAATATTCGCGCCCTCAGCGCGCGTGGGCTTCGGCGGCATGGATACACGGTACTGCTCGCGCGCCATGCCGCCGACGCCTTGAAGCTGGCAGGAGAGCACAGCGGCACGATCGATCTGTTGCTGACAGACATCGTGATGCCGGGCGTTGACGGCCGAGTATTGGCCGAGCGCCTCATGAAATCGATCAGCCATCTGAAAGTGCTGTATACGTCTGGATATACGGACAGCGTCGCCACCCTTCAGGCCATCCGCACCTCGCCGGCGCACTTCATTCAGAAGCCCTATTCGCCGGACGCCCTCGGTCGCAAGGTGCGCAGTGTGCTGGACGGGGAGGAGAAGTAGAGGCGATCGCGTTCCACACGCTCCAGACCGCTAGGGTGGCACCACGCGCCACCGTCCGTTCTCGAAGGTGACGGTGGGTGTCGTGTCCGGCGACGCCAGCGCAAGACATCGCGTTAGGATGTCGAGGACACGCGGCTCGGGCACGTGAATCTGCAGGTCGCCGCACGCCAGACACCGGAGCACAGGCACGTTCGACAACTGGACGACGAACGGACCCGGGGTGACGTACGGCACCGTGACGGTGGTCTCTGCCATCTCCGCGTCGCAGCGCCCGCAGCGCATGGGTTACACCCGCTCGACGTGGACGCTATCCGCGGGCGGCAGGCAAAACACAAAGCCGCACCGTACACAGCGGACGTAGCGCGCCCACCTGGTGAGCAGTGTCACGACGGGCAATTCTGTTGAGACACACCGCGGGCAGAGGCCGTGCAGCGGCTCTCCCCGTGGCACGGCAGTTTCCTTGGACTTCATGGAGCTCACGCCTGTACCGAGGATTTCGGAACAGCGTCGGGGGGAACACGATCTTACTGTCGAGCTGGCTCGGGCACCGCTCCGCCCGGTGATTCGCCGTCGTCAGGAGCACGCCATGTGTCTCGATATGGACACAGGAGTTGATCTCACACGCGCTTCCACATGTTGCGCCGCGAGAGCAACGACGACGGATGGTCAACTCTCGCGCTTTGGAAAGCCCGAGGGGGCGGTGACCCACAGAAAGCCGCAACGCATACAGCGGAAAGACGCCCACGAGTTCACGAGCGTGGGCCAGCGAGGCATCGGAAACGCGCACCGGGGACACACAAAGGGCACGGTTGCCGCCGGCGGCGGCGCGTCGTAGTGGTACATGGCGTCACGCCTCGAAGTGAGGTCCACGGGCGCAGCGTTTGGGGAATCCCAGATTACTGCTGAGCTACGAGACTTTCAAGGACCACGCCATGAAACGGCTATCCAACAGGCACCTCGCTGTGTCGAGTTGGACACGGTTTTGAGCGTCTGGAGGGACGACAGGCTATTGCTTCACCAACTCGACTCGCCGGTTTTTGGAGCGGCCTTCCTCGCTGTCGTTCGGCGCAACCGGCGCCAACATGCCGACACCGGCTGGCTGGAGCCGCGCTGCGGCGATCCCGTGCTTCGCGGTCAGTTCCTGCACCACCGCCGCGGCGCGGCGCTCCGACAGCCCGAGGTTGTAGTCGAAAGCGCCGACGTTGTCCGTGTGTCCGACGATGTGGAGCTTCAAGGCGGCGTCCTGCTTCAGGTTATGTCACAAACTTCCATTTCATCTTCGGCACCACGCCATTCATCTCCGCCCGCGCGGCGCTGTCATAGAAGAAGTCGCCGCCATCGGCGTTCGCGTTGGTTCGGGCATAGACGCACAGATTGTAGAAGCGGTTTTTCGATACGGCGAATTCGATCGCCATCGCCGGTGACAGGCTGCCCGAATGGGTCCCGTCCTGCCACGAGGTGCTGTACCACTCTTCCGAGTCAACAGTCGCAAAATAGTCGTGGACGTCGAACGGCCCGTTGTTGGGTGAAGGATCGAGTGTGCCATCGAGCTCGAAGCGGTACACCTGCAGGCCGACCGCACCGCGCGATCGCGCGTCGGCCAGGATGCAGTGGGTGTACCAGAAAAAGATGAGGGACGGAGTGGCACTGAACCGCACTTTGCCGTCTACGACCGGTTGGAAGAAGATTCCGAGTGCCGAGCGGGCGACGCCGTTCGAGTCGTTCCCGCCCTGAGGGCACTTGACGTCACAGAAGACGAACCCGTCCGACTTGCGGGCCTGGGTCGTGACGTGGACCGGGCCGCTCGCATTCTGGTAGGTCCAGGTGAAGTCGTAGGGCGGGACGATGGTCGCTTCCATCGAACCAATCACGAGGCTCGGCTCCTCCGGTTCGACGGTGAGCTCGAACGGATCGAATCCCGGCGACTGCTCGACGGCCCTACCAACCACCTTCTTCGCCTCCGCGAGTCGATCGTCGGGAAGGCCGCCGCGACGTCCCTCGCGCAGCAGATCTCGCGACGGCTTGGTGAGCCGCCTCCACTCGCGCGCCTTTTCCGCTTCCTCGCGCTCCCAGCGTTCAGTGTCGCTCCTGATCGCCGCGACGGCTCGCGCCTCGACCTCCTTCGGCACCTCCTCGTGTGTGAGAAAGCGCAGTGCCGATGACCAGTCGACGTCACGAAGATCTCTGAGAAGAATTCTTGCCATGCCGGCCTCGCGCTAGATGCACTCCGCCGGATTCGCTTTGTCGCACAGGCTGCCGTCAAGCCTCAGCGCGGTGATTCTGGCAGACCTGAACGAGAGCAGCGAGCTCTTGAGTTTTGCGAATGTGCAGGACAACACGATGTCATGGGCGCGCTCTCGCGCAAGGCTTTCGACGATCTGCAGCGGGATCGTGCCGTTGTCGACTCTGAACGTGCCGCTCGATTGAAGCCTGATCACATTGAGATCGAGATCGCCACCGGCCTTGAGCGTGCACTCAACGGTCACATGATGCGTCGTGTCATCCTGATCGACGTTGATTTTCGCAAAGATTGCGTATCTCCCGGGAGGCACCGTCAGCGCCACAATCGGACTGCCGGAAACAATCGAGCCGGATTCCTTGAAGACCGCAAACACGTCGCTAGCCGCGTAACAGGTTTGAACTAGGGCCGCGAGGATCGTCGCGGCAGCAGCCGGTCCCACGATCGTTGTCTTGAAAAGGGATCGACTGCCGTAAATCGTGGGCATGAGTGCCTCCCGCCGACGACCTCATACGAGTGTCAAGGACAGGTCGCGCGATTGCGTTCCGTGCAGAGCACTCCGTCGAGCTTGATCGCCATCAGCTTGGCAAACCTGAACGACAGCAGAGAACTCTTTCCATCCGTCATTCTGCAGGACAGCGTGACGTCATGAAGGGGAGGATCGGGGGGAACCGGATCCACCCACTCCGTCCGAAATTCCTGCACTGCTTGAAACGCCAGCACAGCATTGTCGAGCCTGTTGAGACTCTTCTCCTTGCTCCATTGCAGCCTGCTGACGTTCAGATCGCGATCGGCACCGGCCTCGAGCGTGCACACAACGCTCACCGGATGCTTCGTGTCGTCCTGATCGATGTTGATTTTCGCGAAGATCGCGTATTTGCCTTCGGGAATCGACAGCGTCAGAATCCACTTTCCCGACACGATTGCGCCAGCGTTCTCGAACGTGGCATAGACAGCACTTGCCGCATAACCGGGCCGGACGTCTGCGATGAGGACCACTGCGGCGACGATCGGCCCGACCACGACCGGCGCCCTGAAGAGGAGTCGCGTTCCGTTGGTGATGCGCATGGTATGGCCTCGGGTGCGCGATCTCAGTGAAGCGGCGGCGGACACCGCGCAGGCGTCGGTTCTTCGCAGAGAATGCCATCAACCCTGATGGCCGTGAGTTTCGCAAACCTGAACGAGAGCGGATCGCTCTGAGGATCGAAGCTGCAGGAGACGAAGATCTCATAATTGACGTCCAGGTCCACTACTGCCTGAAGGGGCACGGCGACGTTGTCGAGATAGGTGACGCTCGACGGCTGAAGCCTGATCACGTTGCGATCGACCTCCTTGCCCGCCCAGATCGTGCAGACGACCGTGACAAAGCGCTTGGCGTCCTGATCGATATTGATTTTGGCAAGGAGGGCATATCGGCCTTTAGGAATGGACAACTCGACCAGCTGTTCCCCCGAAACGATCGAGCCGGACTCCCTGACGCTCGCAAACACATCGGTCTGGGCGTAGCTGCGATGCGGCGACGCGATGAGCGCCGCCAGGCCGGCGAGCGCGCCAACTGTCAGTGTCGAGCGGAAGGAACGGCGCCGGCCAGGACTGGAGCACATGACGATCTCGTGTTGCGCTGCGCGAGTGTGGGCCCGCGCACGATCGTCTGTCACTACTCACGCGTGTAGGAATACGTTGGTACGGAGGTTACCAGTGTGTGCGCGCCCATTTGATCAGGTTGGACAAGGCTGAGCCCCCCGCGGCGACGTTGTTGTCCTCATCCCAGTTGTGTTCCTCGCCGGAGTTCGTTCCGATGACGCGCGGACTGTCATCCCACCACGCCCACAGTGGGCCGCCGGAGCTGCCGGGTGCCGTATCACCGTTGTGCTCGAGCTCAACGCCGGGCCCGTCGGAGTCATCGTCGAGGACAGCGATACCGGATTGACAAGAGGGGCGCTCCCCTCCCGCCACATCGTCCGGGTAACTGATCAACGTCCAGTACGACCCTCCCTCCCAGTCATCGCTGTAGGTTTTGGAGCCAAAGTACCCGAGCGACTTTCCGAGCGGCTGATACAGTTTGAGAACAGCCATGTCGTCGCCCTGCGCGTAGTCCGAGTAGCCTTTTGCTCTCTCGACGTACGAGTAGACGCCGGCACCAAGCGCGGACACGCCGTCGTAGTACGCGGGGACGAACTTCATTGCCCAGGACAGGCCGAGGATGCCGGCGACCCACGGGACCACGTGGCTGGACGTGAGGACGACGTTTCTGCCGACAAGCGCACCGGTGGCACTGCCCAGCAAAGCGCCCCCCATCCAGACAATGATTCGTCCGACGCAGAACCACGGCCACGACGAGGGATAGAAAACCGCGCGATCGTCACTGCCGACCACGAAGTGCGGCATCACGGGCGCGCCGTTTCGGCGGCGCAGAAACTGAGCCGCGGGTCGAATGGCCAATCGGGGGTGGAAGGCGAGCGTCGCCCAATCAGCTCGAACGGCGTCCTGCGAGTGGGCGTCATCGGCTTCCGCCACGATATCGGCCACGGCGGTTTGTTCGAGGAGTCGACCCGGGAGGCCTTCCGAGACTGCGGCACCGAGCGGGATGCGCCATGCCGGCAGATGCTCCTCAGTCACGATCGACTGTAAATCCGGTTTCGAGGCCGCATCCCCACTGGCATGCAAATACAAGTAGTTGCCGGCGATCAAGTCTTCGAGCTCCTTCGGTATCTGGCCGGTACCGGGGATACTCTCGCGACGGACCAGATCGTCGATGCGGGTGGGAAGGTCGTTGCGGACCCTGATCATTGCTTCACCAGTTCGACGCGCCGGTTCTTGGCGCGACCGTCCTCGCTGTCGTTTGGCGCCACAGGCGCCAGCATCCCGACGCCCGCCGGTCGCAGCCGCGCCGCGGCGATCCCGTGCGTCGCCGTCAGGTCCTTGACCACAGCAGCGGCCCGCCGCTGCGACAGCCCGATGTTGTAGTCGAAGGCGCCGACGTTATCGGTGTGCCCGACAATGTGGAGCCTGAGTGAGGGATCCTGTTTCAGCAGCTTGGCGATTTCTTGCAGCGTTGGCTGCGATTCAGGCTTGAGGTCGGCCTTGTCGGTGTCGAAATGGATGCCGTAGAGCGCGACGTGGCCGGTGGTCGAAATGTCTTTCGCCATGGCGGCGGCGTCGATTGTCACCATCCCCGTTTCAATCGGGATGGCGTCGATGACGTCGAGCAGAATCACCGGGTGGTCCTGCGTCTCCTTGTGGTGCGTCGCTCTGTTGGTGGCAACATAGACCGAGACGTAGACGTCTCCCTCAGGCCTCGAGCGCTTCATGGCCAGGTATCGCTGGTTGACTGGCGAGCTGAAGGCATATTCGGAAACCTGCCCTACCTGGCGGCCGGTATGAGGCGGCGGCGTCTGACTCAGTTGCTTGCCGATCGGGTAGAAATAGAAGGTTGCGAGCCAACCGTCCTTCTCGCCGCACTGCGCCGCGGCGCACGTATATAGAACTTCGAACCCGTTCTTCTTCAGCTCCAGCTCGTAGTTCCGCACGATTTCGAGTGGAGAACGGTCGGACGGGCCGACGTAGAGAATGCGCGTGGCCTTGCCTTCAACGCGCTGGCTCTTGGACAGTTCGAAGTCTCCTGGATTCGCGCCCCGTTTGAGGGGGCCAAGCGGGATGACGAACTCATCGAACTTGCGGAAGTCGTAGCCGATGATGACGGACCCCGCATAGCGCGACACCATCGGGTGGTCCTTGCTTCCCTTCACATCCGAGAGGGAGTCCTGGATCGTGAGCGCGCGGTGGCTGAACAGGAACAACGGCGTCGCAAGCTGTGCGACAACGACGACCGCGTGAACCAGGCGTGAGCGAAGCATGTGTCCCTCCCTTGCCATATGGACCGCGGCCCGCTCTTACTTCTCTCCTCCGCGAACACACCACGCAACGTTAGGATTTTGGAAGGACGCAACGAAGACAAATTGCGGAAATGCCGAGTTGAAAGAAACCACGAGAGCCGTATCTGGATCGGCATCAGGTCACTCGTCCAATAGGACGTAAACGCGGTGACGACGTTGAGAAACGGATGACCAGGAGGAAGGGCGACATCGCCTGTCGTCTTTCGGTATATGAGACTGGTCAGTTCGTCAACGCTTGGAAGCCGCCACCCCGCACGATTGGCACGGACCCTGCGGGCGCAGGTAGTTTGCGCGTCCCGAAAATCGAATGCGGACGACGAGGGAATCCTCTCCCAGACGAGGCCGGTTTCCCGATCCAGGATTCCTGTCGCGATCTGCTCACAGGCGGGAGTGCAAAACTCCTGGAACAGCACTGGCACAAACCTGGTGCTCGCGGGCAGCTTCTGGTCCCAGGCGGGCAGCGCGTAGTACGGGCCGCTCTGCGCCGATGACGGGCTCGCTCCCGCCATGAAACAGGCGGCCGCGACGATGATGATGGTCAGCGACGAGCACTTCATGTACTCCTCCTCTTCAGGTTCACCGACGAGGACCCGCGCGTGGCGCGACCCTGTCCGGCCCGCGACCGCAGGCGCAGCGCGACCACCCCCCCGAGCAGCAGCGCGAAGGTCGTGGGCTCCGGTACCGGGCTCGCGGGCGTGAATTCATACGCCAACCCGATGACGCCAATCCCCTGGCCGTACGCCGCTTGAAAAGCATCTATGCCTGGAATCGTTTCACCGGCGAGCTCCCGAATCGTGAGCGTCAGCAGCACTGATCCGGAGCCGGTGAAGTCGGCGAGGATTAAGGGGTCGGACAATGTTTCGTCGATCGTATCGACGGTAATCGGCCCTGAAAACATGAACGCATCGCTGCCCACGAAATCGGGGGCGCCATCGCTGTCGGCCGGCAGGATGATGCCGGGGACCGGTCCGATGTCGACGGCCACTTGTGAGTCAGCAAGCGTTCCGCCGAAGTACGAGACGCTCGTGTTCGCCACGGCGACTACGTCGTCTTCGAAGACTGCGGCGGAGAAGGGCGCTTCGCTGTCAACCGTCATCGACGCGTTGACGGCGCCGCGAATCACGGTGAGGTATACGGAGTCCAGCGTTCCGACGCTCGAGTCGAATTGTGGCGCGAGGAAGAGCAGATCCTGCTCGAACAGCGTCGTGCCGGTGCCGGCGGAGATCGCGTAGAAGGCGCCAAGCACGTTCAGCGAGTCGGCAGAGCACGGCGCCGCGACGCCACAGGTCGCCGCGACGAACACCACGCACGCACGCATCCGCATGGAATCTCCCTTCTGCTCACCATCGTGCCTTTGTTTTCGACCGCCTCCTCTTGCCGAATGCCCATAACAGGCCTGAGCCGATCAAGAGCCCGGTCGCCGGTTCTGGGACTGCGGCTGCGCCTGCGACGGGCCCCAGGACGTCGCTGGAGATGTCGAGCTCGAAGCTGCCGTCCGGAAGAGGATTCGAAACGTCCCGGGTAAAGCCGTCGGTCATGAGGATGACCGAAGCGGTCTGCGCACCAGTAGCAAAAATGGTGAACCCGAATACATGTTTCGGTTCATCAAGTTGCCGGTCCCGCCACCAGTGTGAGTCCAGCTCACGGCTGTCCCGCCATCGAGCACGGCAGGAGCCCATTCCAGGTTGAGCGTATCGAAGACACCGCCGGGAGGATCGAAGTCGGTGGAGGTCGGACCGAAGGCGTCCGACACACCCGAAAGACCACTCAACGTAATCGTCGTCGACGGTTGAAATATCGAGTAGTTGTCGAGTGGGTCGTACGTCAGTGTATATGTCCACGTGCCGCCGCCAACGGAGGACAGTGAAAATGAAACCGCTTCGCTGGCAGCCGCGGACAAGAGCAATGTAAGAGTCGTAACCAACGCCACCAGGAATTTGCAGGACATTGAAGGCTCCCTCGACATTTGACCGCTGCCATCGTGCAAGTCACTGAGCATCAGGGCCTTGGCCGCCGCGCACACACCAGATGTGATACTGGTCGGACTTACTATAGGCGGTTACACTGCCAGTGCCGAAGTCCGCGATCCACGCGAGGCCGGCACTCCCGGCGACGGTTGTCGCCGACCAGTAGACGGACGTCTGCACGCCGATAAACGGATTGCCTGCGGAGAGCGTTGGCCCCGAAAGGGGCACGCTTGGGTCGATCAGGCTGGCCAGATCCTGAATCGTCGGGAGCCGCCACCCATTCCGATTACCCAAAATTACGGTGTTGCATAGGAATTGAGCATTCTGCCAATTCAGCACCCCACCCGCCAACGATTGCTGCCACACCAGGCCGGTCTCCCGATCGAGAACCGCGACACCGCCCATCACCACGATGAACCGGGGACAATTGGTCGTGGTCGCACAGGCCAGCGTCTGGTCCCACGAGGGCACCGCATAATACGGCCCGTTCTGGGCTTCTGCGAGACCGGTCGCCCCACCCAGCAGCGCAAGAACGACGAGTCCTGACATCGACGAGAGCCCGCGTCTCATGATCCTGCCTCCGCATTGTCCTGGTGAATCGACCGCCGTCGGATGCGACATCGCGACGCGAACAGCGCGAGTCCGCTCGTCATGAGCACCAGCGTGGCCGGCTCCGGGACGACGGGCGGCAGGATGCCGGTCACGGTGATCTCCGCGTTCTCGATCTCGACCGAGTGTGGGCCGCGCACGATCGTGTGTCACTACCCACGCGAGTAGGAATCCGTCAGCGAGCGCCCGACCAATGTGCGCGTCTCGGAGCAGCTTCACATCCGGGCTGTCGGCCACGATCGAATTTTCGAGGCGCTCAGGCGCCGGTGCGTTTGGCTAGCTGCTGAAGAAGACCTCGTCCGCCCTTCCGGAAACAGCTGCCAGAGCGCGTTGTCGGCTTCGAGCCGGCTTCCAGCGAACTACCGCCCCCGGTCGCTTTCTATCTCGCGCTGAATCAGGGCGACGCCGGCTAGGAGTTTGGTCGCTTGAATATGGCTGAGCCGACGATCCGCCATGAAGGTTTGCACGTCATCCTGATAGAGGCCCAAGCGTCGGCGCGCGTCGACGAGATCGCCGCGCTCGACCGCCGCCTCGACGCGCTCCAGCTTGGCGGCAAGGCTGTCACGCTCCGATGCCAGGACGCCTGACAAGGACGGCAAGCCTTTCAGAGTGGCAAGGATGGAAAGCAGCGGCGGGGTAAGCAAGTAGGCGCGCGGCCTGTTGTGCACTCGGCCCCAGACGCCAGTGCCCACAATCTGGCCGAGATCGTTGATGGCCGTCGCTTCAACAAGTATCCACGCCGCCTGGTCGCTCGGCGAGAGCAGCGTGTTGATGTCGGTCATCGTCGAGGCTTTGTAGAGAAACGCGTGAGGGTGACCGTCGCCGGACGCTGTGATCTGCGACGTGCCCACGACGTCGTGGTGATTGTTGATATCCAGGGCGCGGCTGCTGCACAAGAGACTCTCAGTGCCCGGGCACAGCGTCCCTAGATCTGTCATTTGGTCGCCGGGTAAGAAAGGGCCGCGCCGCCAGATGAAGGCACGGCGGACATCCGGAAGTGCGGCGAACTTTTGCGAGGCTCCGACAACACGGCCGGCATCGTTGATGGCGTGAGCAATGCTGGTGCACGTGGCGCAAGCGGGGTCGAGGGTACCGAGGTCTTCGACAGCGCTCGAGCTCGAACCGGTAAGCCATCGGAACGCCCGGTCGGACGTGGTTCGACCGACGACGACGCCATGATCGTTGATGTCCTCCGGTGAGGCGATGCTGGACGGCAGCAAGGCCCCAGTGATGCCGATCCAGCCGCCCTCAGGGCCCACGCCGACGATCGCGCCGAGATTGTTGATCGCATTCGCTGAATAGATGTCAAGAAAGGAGTCTGCTGCGACTGGAAGTTGGAGACTGAGCGTTTGGGCACCGGGGGCCACAAACGGAAAAAAAAGTCGCGGCACCAGTCATCCGCATGGCCATATGCGCACTCCTGGCCGACGATCCAGCCACTGTCGTTGATGGCATTGCCGAAGCTGGTACGCCACGAAGACGAATAATAGGGTCCGCAATTCGGAGGAGTGCAATTCAGCAACGCGAGGGCACTATCAGCATCGATTGGGGCATTCGGCGCGGTGCGAAATGCTCGGATAAACGGAGGGGGGTGTCGAGGGCGGGGCCGAGACGAGACCAGCCCGTCACCTGACCCCAAATGTTCACGTCCGACGCGTGGCTCTCGCAGTCGGCTTTCGAGCAGAAAAGCGAGGGGTTGAACGTTCTGAGGTTCAGAATTTTGTAATAACGGTTGAAAAACGGGAACGCTGACGTGTTCTCACTTGCGAGTGTCACGAGGCCAAGCGCCAAGATCAGGGTGCCTCCGCGCACCAGGATCCCGCTCGCGGTCGCTGTGCGTGCCGGCGTCATGGCCGTCCTCCATCGCCCCACCGCCTGCCGACCCATCATCAACGCAACGGTCCAGGCAGCGAGCAGCCTTCTCACTGCTGGCCTGGCGATATTGGTTGCCATATCGGTCTTTCCTCGAGTGCGGGAAGCGGCGAGTGTGGGCCGCGCACGATCGTCTGTCACTACTCACGCGAGTAGGAATCCGTCAGACAGCGCGCTACCATGAGCGGCGCGTTCCGGACAGCGCCTCATGTCCGCGGTCTCGACAGCTCGTTTCACCGCGCGCGCTGGCCAGCGGTCCACCGCAGCCCTCTTCATCACGGGAGTACTCCTCGCGTGGCTGTTCGTGCCGTTCGTCGTATCGAGCGCCGCAGCCGAGCGGCTGCCGATTCACACCTACACGACCGAGGACGGCCTCGCGCACGCGAACGTCCGGCGCATCGTGCGCGACCCTCGCGGATTCTTGTGTTTCTGCACGATCGACGGCTTGAGCCGGTTCGACGGAGCCGAGTTCGTCACCTATCGGACCGGCGATGGGCTTCCGGACCCCTGGGTGACCGATCTGCTCACGACACGAGACGGCACGTACTGGGTCGCGACGAATGGCGGGGTCGCCAGGTTCGACTCGCTCACCCGGCACCTTCCGCAAGACGGTCAGCGCCGGGCTGAGCGGCTTCGTCGGTCTTTCAACAGCGTGGCCTTCGAGGGTCGTCAAGACACGGCCGGGTTCGCGTCCTGCTGGAGGATCGCGCCGGTCGCGTGTGGGCGGGCGGAGTCGGTGGGCTCTTCATGCTCGATAGACGCGTGGCGGCGGCTTCATTTCGACTCGTCGTCCCGGGCCCCACCGCGATGATCACATCACTGGTAGAGAGCGCCGATGGCAGCCTACGACGGCACCCTCGCGATTGAAGATCCGCACGGCGAACTCCCACGGTGCCTCGTTCGGGTTACCGATCGCGTAGACATTGACGCGCGCTCCCTGGCGGACGCCGACGGCGAAGGGGGCCGAAGGCCACCTTGTCCTCGGCGTCCTGGAGCGCGTGCGCGCGGTGGCCGAACAGGAACAACGGTGTCGCAAGCAGCGCGACGACGACGACCGAATGAACCAGGCGTGAGGGAAGCATGTTCCCTCCTTACTGCATAGACCGCGACGCGCTCTTACCTCCCTCCGCCCCGAACACACCACACAGTGAGGGTCGCACTCTCAGTATTCGTCCGGTAGAATCCGTCGGGGACATTGAGAAACGGATGGCCAGGAGGAAGGTCGACTCCAGTTGCGGCCGCCGGGTCGAGGAGACTGGTCAGTTCGTCAACGCTCGGAAGCCGCCACCCTTTACGATTGGCATGAACCTTATTTGCGCAATCACGTCGGCCTAGTAACCACACGCTTGCTTCTGACGAAGGAATCCTCTCCCAGACGAGCCCGGTTTCCCGATCCAGGATTCCTGTCGCGATCTGCTCACAGACGGGAGGTACAGAACTGCTCGAACAGTACCTGCACAAACCTGGTGCTCGCCGGCAGCTTCTGATCCCAGGCGGGCACCGCGTAGTACGGGCCCTGCGCCGCTGACGGGCGCACTCCTGCCACGAGGATGCCGACCGCGACGAAGATCGTTGCCAGCAGCGTCGAGCGTTTCATCTTGTTCTCCCGGTCGACCTGACCATCTCCCGTGCGCTGCGGGGAGTGAGGGCCGCGAACGATCGGCTGTCACTATCTGCGTGAGGAGGAATGCGCACGTCACTAATCCCGGTCGGCACTCGCATTGGCGGCTCGGCGGCCACGGAGCTCGCGCTCGAAACCCTCGCGGCCCGCGGCGCGGTTTCAGACTGACGCCCCTCGCGTCACTCTCATTCGGCCGCGAGCCGCCAACGGAGTGCCGCCCGGGATTAAGCATCAGCGCCGTGGCCGCCGCGCACACACCAGAAGAAACACCAAGCTGCAGGTCATTCGAAATCCGAGGCGGTGGTCAGAGTCCTTCGCGGCGGTATGTTGTACCGCGTGAGCCTCACCGTCCGCTCATCGAGCCGACCTAGGCCGGCATTGAACGCGTCGTTGTTCTTGTCGACCACACGCCACCAGATCGAAAAGGTTCGTATCAATCCTGAAGTGCCCCCGTTCAGCCTGACAGCCCAACTCTTCGACACTGATTGTGCGGTGTCCTTTCCTTGCTCCGCGTTGGTTCCACAGAACTCGACGCCGTTAGGCAGGTTCTGCGGTTGCAGCACGCTCCCACCAAGTCCAAGTGGGCCATAGGCTCGAGCCAGCACTTCGACATAACCTTCGAAATAGAAGCTACCGACGAGACGACATTCGGCGTCGAACTCGAACACGAATAGATCGCTGTCACCCGGGTTCACTTGGACCGTCAGAGTAGAACTGCCGAGTAAGGCATACGCATTTCCCTCTACCTTCTGCTCAGTCGCATTATTCGTTTTCACCTGGATGTCTTCAACTGCGCCGCCGGTGAAGCCGAATTCCTGCGCTGCGAGCTCGGCGAGAGCCATCGGGCTTAGTACCAGAGTGGACAGAACGACGACCACGGTGCGGAGTCTTCGACACATGGGTTACCTCGATCCGGACACTTTCAGCGCCCGGAAATTCTCGACTGCCTCCTCGAGCGCAGGGTCCATAAGAGACCGGGAATTTGCAGGACATTGCGTGCCCCCTCGACGTTTGACCGCGGCCACCGCGCAGGTCACTGAGCGTCGGTGTCGTGGCCGCCGCGCACGCACCAGACCGAGCCCGGTGAGTTCTCGGTGCCCAAGCCGCCAAAGCTGAATTTCGCGACCCACACCTGGTCGTCGAAACCAGCTCTTACGGTCGCCGACCGGTAGAAGGAGTTCGGCGATGACGTGACGCCGATAAACGGATGGCCAGCGGGAAGCGTCGGCCCTGGAGAGGGCACGTTGGGGTCGATCAGGCTGCCCAGCTCCGAAATCGTCGGGACCCTCCATCCCTTCCGACTGCCTAGAGTTTTATTGGTGCACTTGAAAGCAGCAAGGCTAAGGCTCCCAAACAGTTCGGATCCCGGCGATCTCTCCCACACCAGGCCAGTCTCTCGATCGAGGACCGCGTCACCACCCATCACCACGATGAACCGAGGACAATTGGTGGTGGTCGCACAGACAAGCGTCTGGTCCCACGAGGGGACCGCATAATACGGCCCGTTCTGGGCCTCTGCGAGACCTGTCGTCCCGCCGGCGAGTGCAAGAACGACGACTCCTGACATCCACGAGAGTGCGCGTTTCATGAGCCCGCCTCCGCATCGCTTTGATGATTCGACCGTCGTCGCACGCGATATCGCGCAAACAGCGCAAGTCCGCTCGTCATGAGCACAAGCGTGGCCGGCTCCGGGACAATGGGCGGCGTGGGACCGGTCACCGTGATCTCCCCGTTCTCAATCTCGAAGCCTTGGTTTGAAAGATTCAGGAAGACGTTGGACAACATCAGCGGTGAGATACCCGGAACGAGCGCGAGGAATTGAATCTCGGCGAGGACGCCACCGCCCGCGGGGTTCGGTGGGGAATCGGTATAGGCACCGTGGACCCCGCTGATCAGCCCGGTGCCGTTGTCGAAACCGGCGACGAACAGAGTGGTCTTGTCGCCGAAGTCGGACAAGAACGGCCCTTCGGTAACCGCGTTGGCCTGCACCACGGTGGGATCGAACGCCAGGTCGAACTGCCACATGGTCAAGTCCACCGCGTCGGTAATCGAGACAAAAATCGTCACGAGATCCCCGACATTCACTGTCGCGGAGCCGACAGTCACGATTGGGACAGCCTCGACCGAGCGCGGAGCCGCTAGTCCCATCATCAACGCAACGGTCCAGGCAGCGAGCCGCCTTCTCACTGCTGGCCTGGCGATATTGGTTGCCATATCGGTCTTTCCTCGTGTGCGGGATGCGACGAGTGTGGGCCGCGCACGATCGTCTGTCACTACCCGCGCGAGTAGGAATCCGTCATCGAGCGCGCTACCATGAGCGGCACGTTCCGGACAGCACCTCATGTCCGCGCTCTCGACAGCTCGTTTCACCGCGCGCGCTGGCCAGCGGTCCGCCCCGGCCCTCTTCATCAGGGGAGTGGTCCTCGCGTGGCTGTTCCCGTTCCTCGTATCGAGCGCCGCAGCCGAGCGGCTGCCGATTCACACCTACACGACCGAGGACGGCCTCGCGCACGCGAACGTCCGGCGCATCGTGCGCGACCCCCGCGGATTCTTGTGGTTCTGCACGATCGACGGCTTGAGCCGGTTCGACGGAGCCGAGTTCGTCACCTATCGGACCGGCGACGGGCTTCCGGACCCCTGGGTGACCGATCTGCTCACGACACGAGACGGCACGTACTGGGTCGCGACGAATGGCGGGGTCGCCAGGTTCGACTCGCTCACCCGGCACCTTCCGCAAGACGGTCAGCGCCGGGCTGAGCGGCTTCGTCGGTCTTTCAACAGCGTGGCCTTCGAGGGGTCGTCAAGACACCGCCAGGTTCGCGTCCTGCTGGAGGATCGCGCCGGTCGCGTGTGGGCGGGCGGAGTTGGTGGGCTCTTCATGCTCGATAGACGCGTGGCGGCGGCTTCATTTCGACCCGTGGTCCCGGGCCCCACCGCGATGATCACTTCACTTGTAGAGAGCGCCGATGACAGCCTGTGGATTGGAACGCTGGGCGGCTTGTTCCATCGCCGGCTGTCAGGTGACGTGGCCCCCGAACCGACTGCCGCACGCAGTGGCGTCAGGTATGTGCGAGCGCTCGCCCGGGACCAGGATGGCCGGCTCTGGGTTGGCCACGACGAGGGGCTGCTCGTGCTTGGACCCGGAGCTGGAGTCTCGCGGCTCGCGTCATCGCCGGTACGCGAGTTGCGCAAATGTGGGGCCGGCTCGTTACGTCATCGCCGATTGCACCTTCCAACGAGAGCCGACGACGCGTGCAACATGAATCTGGATGACGGGCTGGTTGACCCGCGGGTACGCGCTCTCACGGTCGGATCGGACGGACACATCCGCGTCGGGATGGTTTCGGGATCGGTCGCGACGATTTCGGGATTGAGTGAGGTCGATGGCGCGCAGATCACAAGTGTCGGACCTGCTCACGGCCTGGTGGACGACCCGATCACCACCGTGACGGAAGATCGAGAAGGCAACCTGTGGATCGGCACCGATGCCAGCGGTGCCCTGAGGATAGCGGCCTTTGGGCCCGTCAGCTATTTCGAAGCCGACGGGCTGAGAAACGACTTCGTCCCGTTCCTGTTCGAGGACGACCTGGGGCGCGTCATCGCCGTTTCCGCCAGTCGCTTCACCATCAACGAATTCGACGGCCGTCGCTTCGTGAAGACCAGGTTCAACGTTCCGCGGCGTGTGCCGGATACCGGTTTGTTCACGGTGCTTCGCGACCACCTGGGCGCCTGGTGGCTCGGGACGCCGATGGGCTTGTATCGGTTCCCGCCCACTGGCCGAATCGCGCAGCTGGCGCGAGTCACGCCCGACGCCCACTATGCCCGGCTCGCAGCACTGCCAAGCGACGAACTGTACCCGCTCTTCGAGGACCGCCAAGGAGACATCTGGCTGATCGCCCAGTTACCGGATCAGGTCAGGCTTCTCCGCTGGCGTCGTGCTTCCGACGACTTCACGCCATACGGGGCATCGGAGGGACTCGGCGAAATCCCGTCAGATTGGACGGTCTCGCGCCCGGCGATCGTCGAGAGCCCGACTGGTCAGCTGTTTTTTGGGTTCCGAGATCTCGGCCTGTTCGCGTATCGTGACGGCCGCTTCGAGTCGATCCTCGATCGAGGCAAGGCCATCGCCGTGATCAGCCTTCACTTGGACCGCCTGGGGCGACTCTGGATCATCGGACCCGACGGCACCGTGAAACGTCTCGACAATCTGTCGACACGCCGTCTGACCACCGACACGAAAGTCACACGGAGCCTGACGGGGGCGAACGTCCGGTACATGGTCGAGGACGCCAGCGGCCGCTTCTTCTTTGGAACGATGAGCGGCGTCATCGAAGTCGATCCAGCGAGCGGCGACACGCGGCGATACACAACGGCCGATGGGCTGGCGCAAAACGAAGTCTGGAGCGCCCTGGCATCTCGGCGTGGCGACCTGTGGTTTGGGACAATCTCGGGGGTGTCGCGCCTCGATACGACGCGATCGCGCCCCAGGACGCCGGCCCCGCGGGTGTTGATCACGACGGTCCGCGTGAACGGCGACGCTCGTCTCGTGTCGCAGCTCGGCGATAAGGAGATCTCGGGGCTGACGTTGGCACCCAGCGAGCGGGGAATCGCCATCGACTTTTTCGCGCTCGCTTTCGGGTCGGGTGAGCACCTGCGGTACCAGTTCCGGCTCGAAGGCGCAGAAGACACCTGGAGCCCGCCTGCGCCGGTTCGCAGCGTCAACTACGCACACCTGTCACCGGGCGCGTATCGTTTCCAGGTCCGCGCCGTGACGCTGTCGGGCACGACTTCCGCAACGCCGGCGAGCGTCAGCTTCCGCATCCTTCCACCCATCTGGCAGCGTCCGTGGTTCGTGGCCGTTGCGTCCGTCGTCGTCGTCGCGCTGGTGGCGCTGCTCTACCGGTACCGCGTCGCACAGCTCGTGGCAATCGAGCGTGTCCGCACGAGAATTGCGACCGATCTGCACGACGACATCGGAGCCAGCCTCTCGCAGATTGCGATCCTGAGTGAACTGGCGCGCACGGACGCCGACACGGCGCCGGAAACCGCGAACACGCTCGACCGCATCGCGACGACCTCGCGTGAGCTCGTCGAGTCGATGGGCGACATCGTCTGGGCCATCAATCCAAAGCGCGACCGCGTCGGTGACTTGCTTCAACGGATGCGCCTTTTCGCGAGCGATACGTTCACGGGAAGGAACATCGACTTCACCTTCCGCGCGCCCGACGCTGGGCGTGATCTGGCGGTGGCCACCGACGTGCGGCGCGAAGTCCTGCTCATCTTCAAGGAAGCGGTCAACAACATCGCTCGGCACGCCAGATGCCATCACGCCGACATCGAGGTCCGGATCGAGCGAGACGCACTCGTGTTGCAGGTGGCCGATGACGGCCAGGGGCTGCCGCCATCGAGCGGTCGGCAGGCGGGCCACGGCTTGTTAAGCATGCACGAACGGGCGGTGCGATTGAACGGGTCCCTCGACGTCGATACGAGTCCGGACGGCGGGACGAGACTCGTGCTGCGCGTACCGTGGCGGCGGCCTCGCACGACTACCTGAGCAGGTAGTGAGTCCGGAGGCGGTCTGACGTACAGTGGCGGGTCATGTCGACTCCCGATTCTCATTCGCCTACGAACGAGGGGTCGACTGGCCGGCCAGCTTCACACCGCATCGACGTGCTGATTGTCGAGGACCAACGCGACATTCGAGAAGGACTCGCACGCCTCATCGATCGAGCGGCCGGCTTTCGATGTGTGGGGCGCTATCGATCGATGGAGGAGGCGCTCGCCGGACGTCTGAGCGATCCCCCGGCCGTGGCGCTTCTCGACATTGGTTTGCCGGGCATGTCCGGTATCGCGGGCATCGAGCCGCTCAAAGCCCGCTACCCCGACGTGCTCGTCCTCATGATCACCGTGCACGACGATGACGAGCGTATCTTCGAGGCGATGTGCGCGGGCGCCTGTGGCTATCTGCTGAAAAAGACTCCGCCCGAGAAGCTCGTCGAGAGCGTACGCGAAGTCGTGGCCGGCGGGGCGCCGATGTCGCCCGAGGTCGCTCGCCGCGTTGTGCAGCTGTTTCGGAAGTTCCAGCCACCCGAGCGCGCCGACTATCATCTCACGCCGTACGAGTTGCGGGTGCTCGCGATGCTCGTCGACGGTCACAACTACAAAACAGCAGCCGCGGAACTCGGCGTGACCGTCCACGCCGTCTCCTTTCACATGCGCCACGTCTACGAGAAGTTGCGAGTGCACTCGAAAGCGGAGGCCGTCGCGAGGGCGCTGCGCCAGCGGCTGTTGCCTTGAGCCGGCAAATGTCGTGGCGGAGGTGCGCCGATGCCCGTTTACCGTATGAACCAGGTGCTCATTGTGTTGATCGTGTGGGTCATCAGCGGGTCTGCCCTCTCACCGCGAGATCAGGGAGCGACCGAGCGCGTCAGTTCTGCTCCCCCTCGTTCGAGAGTCTACACACTCGACGAGCTGACCTGGCCCCAGATTGATGCCCTTGATCGCGAGCGGACACTGTTCATCCTGCCGGTGGGAATGATCGAGGAGCACGGTCCTCATCTGCCGGTTGGTGCCGACACGTTTGGCGTCACCTACGAGGCACAGGGCGCGTCGAGGCGCGTGAGCCGAGCGCTGCCAGAATGGAACGTCGTGATGATGCCTCCCGTCAATTACGGCCAGGGCGGGGCGAACGTGCTGGGCGACAGGCTGGTCCATCCAGGCACGTTCGCCATTCGACAATCGACGTTGCGATCGCTTGTGGCTGATCTCGGCGGGCAGGTCGCGCAGAACGGCTTCAAATGGATCTTCGTTTTGAACGGCCACGGTGGGCCGACACATGACATCGCGATCAACGAAGCGTGCGATTTCGTCAGCGAAACGTTTCACGTGACGATGCTGCACGTCACGGGTCTGTTTCGGGCCGATGCGGCAATTCAATCGAGCGGAAAGAGGATCAACGCCAAATACTTTTCGGCCGCAGAGCTCTCCTCCTTCGGCATGGATGTTCACGCCGGCGTCGGCGAAACATCCGGCATGCTCGCTGTCCGGCCCGATCTGGTTCGTTCCAATTACAAAAAGCTTCCCAGCCGAGCGGGCCGCTCTCTAGAGGAATTGCGCGAAATAGCCACTGCACCCGGTTGGCAGGGCTATCTCTCTTCTCCAGCGAGGGCGACGGCGGCGCACGGCCGAGCAGTCGAGGCCTGGTGGATAGACGGGTTCACGGACCTGATCGTCCGCGCCGTGCGCGGGGAGAACATGTTCGTCCATGCGCGGGCCCCCGAGACGGTGCCTCCTGTCGTGGCTCCCATTCTCGAGAAGGCACTCGCGAACGAAGCCGCATTCGAAGAGAAGCTCGAGAACTGGCTGGTGCAACGGCGGGAACGTTAGTTCCTTCGATACTCACGACAAACGCCGCAGTGCCATCCGCCTCAACCGTGAGGTCTGCCTCGAAGCCCGTGTATAGACGGAGGTCGATGTATCTGAAGCCGCACTGTCGATCTCGCCCAGCCTCAATCGTCGTCTATACGAACAACCAGCGGGCGTCCGAGACGCCATAGCGAAAGGACACACGATGAAGGTCATGGTGATCGTGAAGGCAACGAAGAACAGTGAAGCGGGGATCATGCCGAGCGAGAAGCTGCTCACCGAGATGGGCAAGTACAACGAGGAGCTCGTCAAGGCCGGCATCATGCTCGACGGCGAGGGCGTTCAGCCAAGCGCGAAGGGCAAGCGCATCAAGTTCTCGGGGAGCACGCGCAGCGTCGTAGACGGTCCATTCACCGAGACAAAGGAGCTCATCGCCGGTTATTGGGTGTGGCAGGTCCGTTCGATGGAGGAGGCCGTCGAGTGGGCGCGTCGCTGTCCCGATCCAATGCCAGGCGAAGACGCTGAACTCGAGATTCGTCCCATCTTCGAAGCCGATGACTTTGGCAAGGAGTTCACCCCCGAGCTACGCGCGCGGGAGGAGCGCCTCCGCCTCGAGCTCGAACGGCAGAAGAACAAGGCATAGAGAAACGCACGGCGCTCGGCTGGCGACTGGAACAGCGCAGGAGGGAACTCGTGTCACGAACCCGCAAGAGTGATCATCCTTATACGATCACCGCCCCCAGGAGGCTGATCCCGAAACTGCTCACCTCTCTCGCGGTACTCGTCACCGTGCCCGTTCGGGCCCAGGAGCCAGCCAAACCCGCCAGCCGCGCTGAGGCGATCGCGATCATCTCGATTGCGCGCAGGATCGTGACGCCCAACGGGGTGGAGCGGCTGGAGAAAGTCCGGATCGGCGGGATCAATCAATGGGTTTCGATTCGGGGCGTCGACCGCAGGAACCCGCTGCTGTTATATCTCCACGGCGGGCCCGGATACGTGTCGATTCCGATGAGCTGGTGGTTCGCTCGCGGCTTGGAGGAGTATTTCACGGTCGTCCAATGGGACCAACGTGCCGCCGGCAAAACCTATCTCCTTACCGATCCTGCGCCGATCGCGCCGACCCTCACACGCGAGCGCATGGTTGCTGATGCCGAGGAGATGGCGACGTGGGCTCGCAAGGAGTTCGGCAAGGACAAGATATTCGTCCTCGGCCACAGCTGGGGCAGTTTTCTCGGCTTGCAGCTCGCGGAACATCACCCCGAATGGCTGTACGCCTATATAGGCGTTGGCCAGCTGATCGACGGACCAGAGAGCGAGCGTCGAGGGTGGCGCTTCGCCATGGACGCCGCGCGCCGCGCAGGCAATAGCGAGGCCGTGCGCGAGCTCGAAGCGATCGCCCCATACGGCGCCCCCGGCCGGGTCATCCCTATCAACGACATTTACGTCCAGCGCAAATGGCTTGGTTATTACGGCGGTGTGATGGCCAATCGCGGGGACAATTCCGCTGATGCTGATCTCGCCCAGCTTTCACCCGACTACAGCGACCAGGAGATCGGCCACATCTGGGATGGCAATAAGTTCGCGACTCCTTATCTGCTCCCCGAGGTGGTCGGGCTTGATCTCACCAAGACCAACACGCTCTCAGTGCCACTTGTCCTCTTTGTGGGCCGCCACGATCGGAACGTGAATTCAGAAGTTGCTGCCACGTGGTTCGATTCCGTGAAAGCGCCGCAAAAGCACCTGGTTGGTTCGAACATTCGGCGCACCTGCCGATGACCGAGGAGCCAGGAAGGTTCCTCCTCTCGCTGGTGCGCTGGGCCCGTCCGATCGCGGAGAAGGCGGGCGATGTCGCTCCGTGAATCCAGAATTTTTGCGAATTCAGAAGCCCTGTCTTGGCCCTACGCCTTCAAGAACGCCAGGATGTCGGGATTGAGGATATCCGGATGGGTCGACAACATGCCGTGGGGAAGCCCCTCATAGCTCTTCAAGGTGCCGTGCTTCAGGAGCTTCACCGACAATGGCGCTGAATCCGGATACGGCACAATCTGATCGTCGGTGCCGTGGGCCACGAGGACCGGGACGTCGATCTTCTTGAGGTCCTCATTGAAGTCGGTCTCGGAGAACGCCTTGATGCATTCGTAGTGGGCGTGGGCCGCACCCATCATCCCCTGCCGCCACCAGTTGTCGATCAGCCCTTGCGAAATTTTCGCGCCGGGCCGGTTGAAGCCGTAGAACGGACCTGTCGGCAGGTCGATGTAGAACTGCGCGCGATTGGCGGCGAGGGCCGTGCGGAGGCCGTCGAAGACGTCGATCGGCAGGCCGCCGGGGTTGGCGGCCGACTTGACCATGATCGGCGGCACCGCGCTGACCAGTACCGCCTTCCCGACCCGGCCCGGCTTGGCGCGCGCTACATAGTGCGCGACCTCACCGCCGCCGGTCGAGTGCCCGACGTGGAAGGCCGCTTTCAGATCGAGCGCGTCGGTCAGCGCCGCCACATCGGCGGCGTAGGTGTCCATCTCATGACCGGTCGCGGTCTGGCTGGAGCGCCCGTGGCCACGGCGATCGTGGGCGATCACCCGATAGCCATGCGCCAGGAAGAACAACATCTGGGTGTCCCAGTCGTCGGCGCTGAGCGGCCAGCCATGGTGGAAGACAATCGGCCGGCCGTCGCGCGGCCCCCAATCCTTGTAGAAGATGCTCGTGCCGTCCTTCGTGGTGACCGTGCTCATTGCCCGATCCTTTCCTGTGAATGGGTTCAAAGATGAGTCCGCATGTCAGGTCGCCAGGGCGCTTGGGCGGGACGAGAAACAGCGTCTGATCGAGATTGAATCCATCGGCAACCGAAACGGCCTCGCTCTTGTCCCAGAAGCTGGCGCTTTCGGTAACCGATCAAGGCCGCATATTTCTTCTCGTCGAAGTTCGAACTGCGTAGGAACTCGGCCAGGAACTCGTCTCTCGCACGTTGAGCATCAGCAGCTTGGGATGTTGGGCAGGATCGATGCGCCGACCCGAGTCTTGGAGGCGGTTTTCTCCGCCGCGATGACCCGCTTAGCTCGGCCGTCTGATTCTCGCCATCCTGTGCACCTCTGCGGTGTTCGTGCGCTCCTGTTTCACTCGCGCGTGATCGATGCGCTTCCGGCGGTGAACGATAACATTTCCATGGAGGCGGGGGAAGGTCTCGCGCCGGTCATGCGCGAATCCAACGCACTCCCGCGCGAGGGGTGAAGATCCACTACGATCGCGGCACTCCCGTTCCAGAGCAACGCGTGATCTGCTCCACCTCGCACGATGATTGTTCGATACCCCCATGAAACACATCGGCGTGAGATATGCCTCTCCATGAGCTTCTCGCGGTCATCGTGGATATTCGAGATCGGCATGCTACGCCCACTCACGCGGGTTGCGGCAATTGCTTTCCCGGTTCCGCTGGATGGCCACCGTGGCGGGTCACCTTCTGCGGGCGAACGTCACCTGCCATTTCGTGCCTGTGCCAGTGTCGAATCGTGCCCGGAGACGGAGGATATTGGATCCGGTCTGCCTGATTGAATATTGGCCAGATTCCTGAAAATACCCGGGCAGATCGCTGGCCCATCGATAATCGCTCGGAACATGGATGCTGATGTTGTTGTTCATGACGGCAAAGTCTATCGTAAGGGCGCCTTGTCACCAGGGGACTACATACCGCCGACTCCTCGCGAAGCGATCTACTCGTGCCTCAATGCCACGAGTGGATCCACGCGCACCGCACGCGAACCCGGCACGACACACGCGATCAATCCCGTGGCGATCAGGATGACCGCGATGGTGGCGAAGATCGCAGGATCGGACCGCGTCACGCCCCAGAGAAAGCGCTCCAGGAATCGTGTGAGCACGAGCGACGTGGCGACACCCAGGATCACACCGATAGACAAGATGATCAGCGCGCGGCGGATGACGAGGCCGAGCACATTGCCGACGCCGGCGCCGAGCGCTCGCCGGATCCCGAACTCGCGATAGCGAACGGACACGGAATGAGAGGTGACGCCGTAGATGCCAATCACGCCGATGCCAAGCGCCACCGCAGCGAAGATTCCGAACAGCGTCGCCATGAAGCGCTGGCCCTGCAGCTGCTCGCTGAGATACGAATCGACCGTGCGCATCTGAACGACCGGCACTGCGGGGTCGACGCGAGCCACAGCGGCTCGCACGGTCGCGGCGAGCGCCATCGGATTCCCGACGGTGCGAAGCACGTACGCCATGCTCATCCGCTGGACCTCGAGCGACGCGCGCTGCCGCACGAGCTGCTGCCGGTGCAGCGCATACATGAGTGGAGCACTGTCGTTTCGCCGCGAGATTGCGGCGTGTCCGCGACAACGCCGACGACTTCTCGAGGCCGCTCGCCATCGTTGTTGTAGAAGATGAACGTCACCCGCTTGCCGAGCGGATCCTGACCGGGCCAGTACTGCCGCGCGAATCCCTCGTTCACCACGAGGACCCACGGCGAGTCGACCCGATCGCCGGCGTTGAAGTCGCGGCCGCGCACGATCCGTGTCTTCATCGTGTCGAAGAAGTCCGCCGTGACGAATTGGTACTGGGCGAACGGTGGCTTCGTGCTAACAGGCGCACTGTCGAGTCGGAACTCGACTCCTCCAAGATTGCCCGTCAGAGGTGGAAAATTGATGCCGGCGGCCTGCACCACGCCGGGCACGGCCTGCAGCGCCTCGTGGATGCGATCGACGAGCAGCGGGCCCGCGGGACTGTAATCCACGAGCGTAACCCCCGGAGCGACGCCCACGTTCTCTTTCATGTGTTGTCCGCGCGCAAGCTGGATTTGCAGGCTGAGCAAGTTGGACGTGTCGACGCCGAGGTCGACGTTCTGCAGCCGCACCAGCGTCTTGATGACGAGGCCTGCGCCGATGAGCAGCACGAACGCGAGCGTGACCTGGACGATCACCAGACCTTGTAATTGAAGCATCCGCGATCGACTGCCGCTCGTTCTCGCGCCGGCTTCCTGCAGGGCCTGGGCGAGATTTGGCCGTGAGACCTGGACCGCCGGAATCAGTCCGAAGACGACGCTCGCCGCAAGGCAGATCGCGAGGCAGAACGCGAAGACCGTGAAATCGAGCGTCACGGCGTCGAGCCGCGGGAACCACGCCGGGGTGAGCGCCACGAGCGGTCGTAGCGCAACCCAGGTAGCAAGCGCGCCGACGATTCCCGCGGCCAACGACAACAGCACGCTCTCGATCATCAGCTGTCGAACGATGCTCGCCCGCCCTTCGCCGAGCGCCGACCGTAGCGCGAGCTCGCGCTGCCGGCCGAGTGCACGCGTGAGGACCAGTGCCGCGAGGTTCGCGCACGAGATGAGGAGTACGAGTCCGACCGCCGTTTGCATCAGCGTGAGCGGTTGCCGCATGTCTCCAAAGAGCGCCTCGTCCATCGGCTGGAGCGCGAGCGTCCAGCCTTTCCCGCGATCCGGAAACAACCGTTCGTACGCCGCGGCGATGGTGCCGGTTTCGGCCGCAGCCTGTTCCAGCGACACACCCGGCTTCAACCGGGCGATGGCACGCAACCACTGCGACCTGCCTTGGGCGGCGGCAGGCTCAAATCTGAACGCCATCCAGGCGTCGGACGCGCCGTCGAAGAGATCGAACGAGGGTGGGGTGACACCAATGATCGTCGTGCTCTGTCCGTCGATGAGCGCGGTTCGGCCGACGACGTCGCGACGCCCAGCGAAGCGGCGCTGCCAGAGCGAGTGGCTCAGTACGATCGTGCGCGCGGCGCCGCTCAGATCCTCCTCGGCAGTGTGATAGCGGCCGAGGAGCGGGGTCAGGCCGAGCGCCTTGAACGCTGTGGAGGAGATCCGGTGGCCCGACAACCGTTCCGCCGTGAACCCGCTGGTGTCGTGCGTGAGGTTCACCGACCGCGCGAAGAAGTCGTACACGCCGACTGCGTCGAAAGACCGACTATGGTCGCGAAGCAGGAAGTACATCGGCGGCGGCAGCGGTGCACGCATCCCCGGATTGTCGTGCGGGGCCATGGTGATCGTCACGAGCCGATCGGCATCAGGAAAGGGCAGCGGCCGCAGAAGCCCGGCGTTCACGAAGCTGAACATCAAGGTGTTCACGCCGATGCCGAGCGCGAGTGACGTGATCGCGATCGCCGTGAATCCTGGCGTCCGGACGAGACGGCGCCAAGCCAGCCCGACGTCACGAACCAGCTTCTCGAATGCGGTCATGCCGCGCATTCTGTCCCTCCCGCGCGCAGTACAGGAAATCTACGTCGCCGCCGGCGTGGCACGCCGCGAGCGTGAACAGCAGCACCGGTAGATGTATCTCATGCGGGCATAGCAGCTGTTATGCCAATGCAGCGGCGCCGCCTGTCCGGCGCCGCTGACCCGAAGCTCGTACACGCGGTTGACGCGGTCTGTCCGATACCGGACGCCGTCCGTTCGGTTCCGGGACGAAGTGCTTACCCCGACCTCGGTACGAGGCATCAGACGCGAGCCGAACGGCTCACTTACCATTGGATATTCCATAGGAGCAACGTTATGCTCATTTGGACCGTCCAAATGCACGATGGCGTGGTGGAGGCCGGCGGAAATGGAACGAAGGCGGATGGACAGAAAGACCTCGGAAGTGCTGCAGGGGACGTTGAACCTCATGATCCTGAAGACGCTGCACGCACTGGGCCCACTGCACGGGTTCGGCATTGCGCGGCGCATCGAGCAGGTGAGCCGCGACGTGCTCCAGCTGAATGAGGGCACCGTGTACACGTCGCTGCTGCGGCTGCAACAGCAAGGATGGATTGCGGCAGCATGGGGCACGTCGGAGAACAACCGCAGGGCGAAGTTCTATTCCATCACCAGACGAGGCCAGAAGCAGCTCGAGGTCGAAACGGAGAACTGGGAGCGCATTTCTGATGTGATCCGTCGCGTGCTGCGGCAGGAAGCGGAAGGATAGCCATGCACTCACCTCGATCGTTCGGATTCCGCGCGTTCACGGCGAAGCTGCTCGGTTTCCTGCACGGACCACAACGTGACGATGAGTTCGATGATGAAGTCCAGGAACACGTGCGGCTGCTCGCGGACAGATTCGTGGCGCAGGGGATGTCCAGAGAAGATGCCGCACTGGCAGCGCGACGGCAGTTCGGCAACACCACCCTGTTGCAAGAGGACCGCAGAGCGCTGCAGACGCTCCCGTCGATCGAGGCCTTGTGGCACGACCTGCGGTATGCGCTGCGCGGTTTGGGGAAGAGTCCGGGATTTGCCGCCGTGTCGATCGTCACGCTGGGACTGGGCATCGGTGCGGCGACCGCGATTTACAGCGTGATTCACAACGTCATGCTGGCGCCATTCCCCTACAAGGATGCGGACCGCATGGTGTTCCCCCGGATTTACGACACGCAGCAGGGGCCCGAGACCGGGCGGCAGGGCTACTCGGCGGCCGAAGTGCTCGAGTTCGCCGAGAACAATCATGTCTTCGACGCGACGACCGCCACATACGGAGAGCCGGTGCTGTACAGGCATCGTGCCGGAACCGAGTCGCTCCGCGGGGCGCGCGTGACACCTGGCACCTTCGAGTTCTTTGGCCTTTCCGCTCTTCACGGACGTACGTTGCAGCCGAGTGACTACGAGCCCGGGGCGCCTCCGGTGTTCGTGATGCGCCACAAGGCGTGGATAGAGCAGTTTGGCGGCGACCTTTCGATCCTGAACAAGGCGCTGATGCTGAATGGCACGGCCCGGACGCTCGTCGGCATCATGCCGCCGCGCTTTGGCTGGTACGGATCGGACGTGTTCATTCCGCAGAAGTTGACGCGTGACGTGAAGAGATCCGCGGACGCTCAGGAGTTCTGGTTCCTGCTGGGTCGCGTGAAGCCGGGCGTCTCGATCGAACAAGCGAAAGCGGAGCTCACGGTCATCGCCAATCGGCTGGCGAAGATGGATCCGCAGAAGTACCCGCCGCAGTTCGCCGTCCACGTCGGCACGCTGGGCGAATCGGTGGTCGCGCGAATCAAGCCGACGTTGTACACAGTGCTCGCGGCCGTGGGACTGCTGCTGCTGATTGCGTGCAGCAACGTGGCCAACCTGATGCTGGCGCGCGCGACGACGCGAGAGAAAGAGTTCGCCTTGCGCACCGTGCTGGGAGCAGGGCGCACGAGAATCGTCCGGCTGCTGATCGCGGAGAGCCTCGTATTGGCACTGGCCGGAACCGCACTGGGGATCTTCCTCGCCTGGGGTGGACTGCAGGCGCTGGTGGCCGCGCTTCCGGCGCGTGTCATCCCTTCCGAGGCGGTGATCGAGCTGAACACACCCGTGCTGATGGCGACGCTCGGCATTGCGATGTTGACGGCGTTGATCTGCGGCCTTGCGCCGTCGCTTCAATCGTTCCGGCGCGACCTGAACGATCCGCTGCGCGACAGCGGCAAGGGAACCAGTGGCGGATTCCGAGGCAGGGGGTTCCGTGACGCGGTGGTCGTGATGGAAGTCGCGCTGTCGCTGACGCTGTTGATTGGGGCCGGGCTGCTGATGCGGAGCTTCGTCGCCCTGCGCGAGATGCGTCTGGGCGTGAAGGCGGACCATATCTTCACGGCCGTGCTGCAACTACCGGGGGACCGCTACGCAACGGCCGAGCAGGTGACGGCATTCCTCCAGCCGCTGCTGACCCGAGTCAGGGCACTCCCGGGAGTTGTCCATGCGGGGGCATCGACCGCGGGCCCGCTCGACCCCGGCCGCGAGAGCAGGATGGAAATCGCGGGCAAGCCGCAGGACGCCGCATCGCGCACCTTGTTTCAGCAGGCCACCGAGGACTACTTCCGGACGATGCGCTTCGACTTCAAGGCGGGAAGGCCCTTGAGCGAGGCGGACGTTCACGCTGCGCGCAAGGTCGCCGTGGTGAACGAGACGTTCGTGCGCAAGTACCTGCCCAACGACCGTGCAATCGGGCAGCGCGTGCGACTCATGAACCTCGAGACGGCGCCGGAGCCGGTTCACGACGCCTGGTTCGAGATTGTCGGCGTGGTCGGCGATGCGCGGAACCGTGGACTGCTGGCGCCGATCGAACCGGAAGTCTGGATAGCCTCCACAATCATGCCAGCGGCCGTGTATGTGCTGTGCGTGCGCACGGCGCAGGACCCGTTGACCCTGACGAATGCCGTGCGGCGCGAAGTGTCGGCCACAGATGCAGCGCTTCCGCTTGTGAACTCCGGCAGATTGGAGGATTTTGCCGACCAGGGGATGTATGCAGGGCCGAGGTTCGGGTTTCTGTTGATGACGGTCTTCGGATGCGTCGGTCTGATCCTCGTAACGGTCGGCGTGTACAGCGTGCTGGCGTATTCGACGACGCAGAAGACGCATGAGATTGGCATTCGCATGGCGCTCGGCGCCGAGGGGACAGATGTTCTTGGAATGATCGTCAGGAGCGGCCTGCGAGTCGTGGCCGTCGGAATCGCGATTGGAATGGCCATCAGCCTCCTGCTCGGGCGACTGATTGGCACTCAGCTGGTGGGCGTGACGGCCTACGATCCGCCGACACTTGCCGCGGCGGCGGTGTTGCTCACGGTAACCGCGGCAGTCGCTTCCTGGATCCCGGCGCGGCGGGCGGCGCGTGTCGATCCGATGGTCGCGCTGCGCTACGAGTAGGTGCTGCGCGACATGGCGAGCGCTGCATGAGGTGAACTATGAAACCGATCACACTCTTGACTCTCCTTTTCAGTCTTTTGCCAGGCATCTGTGCAAATGCTCAAACTCCCACAACGGCCAAGTCCCGCATCTGCATGGACGTTGCGCACCAGCAGAAATTCTGGCACGACCCTGCGGATATGGCAGGGACGGACGCGAAAATGATCGAGCGCGTCAAATACATGACAGGAGAATTTACAAAGACCGCTGCCGCCGCAGGCGCGAGCCTGTCCTATCTGAAGAAAGAAATCGCACCCAAAGACCTGGAAGGATGCGACCTGCTGTTCATCCATATTCCATCGGCAACGTACACACCCGGTGAGGTCAACGCCATATCGAAGCACATCGCCAGCGGCGGGTCGCTGTTCCTGGTGATGGATCAAAACATGTGGTCGACCCTGGAGCAGACCAATGTGAACGACCTTATCCGTCCGTTCGGCATACAGTTCGGTGGCGAGAATCCCGATTCGCTGGCGGGCGGCCACACCAAAGCAGGCGTCATTACTGATAAGAGCCTGAAAATTTCTTATCACGGCGCGAGGACGGTCACCGGTGGCACTCCGTTTTGCTTCAACGACCGGTCTGATGCCGATCCCTTCGGCACGTTCATGGAGGTGGAGAACGGTGGGAAGATCATCGTGATGGGCGACGGCATGGTGTCGTTGTACATGACCAGCTGGGAAGGCGTTGACGATTACCAGTGCCAGGAATTCATGCAGGATGCGTTTCGGTGGTTGCTGAAGTGATTGACGTCACCGGTGGAGGTGGCCGCGGTGTGCGAGTTCGCCGTCCAGGTCGGACGCTTGAACGAAAATGACGGCCTACTAATCGAAGTCCAGATCGCTCAACTCGCCGCGTTCCCAGATGCAGGACCAGTAGCGCTCCTCGTCCGGACCATCGAAATCGATGATGGCCAGGTCGGGCTGGTCAATCGACCACAGCTTGACCGCTGAGATGCGAAGCGCCACGATTTCCGCAACTATCTCGGGATCCTCCGAGGGCCGCCGCGCTTCACTCGCGATGTACTCTGCGACCTGACGCTCGAGTGTGTCGAAGTCCGCGAGGAGCGTGCGGGCGCTGGCGAGAAGCCGCGGGTCCGGCTGGTCCGTCCCTTCGATGACGTACCGCACGTGTCGGTCGCCCCGAGGAACGACAGCTTCCCAGCACTGCGCCTTTACATTCCGTGTGAGCGCGCCGAGTTGCGGGTCGTGCCGGACATGCCCGCGCGCCTCGCTCAGGATCGGCACCAGCCAGGGAGCCTTCCGCTGCCAGAGCAACACGCCCACGAACGCGGTCATGACGACCACGAACAGCACGCCGATGGCAATCACCAGCCAGCGGAGACCCCAGTACGGGATGAGCGATCCGACGTAGATCAGTAGTAACCCGATTGCACTCCCAATCAGCGCGTCCCCGAGTCTGGGCTCGACGCGCTCGGCGTCATCGGGAGGTTCCTGGGGGTCTCTTTCACCAGAATGTCTCACGACGGCCGATTCTACTGCGCACGCAGCGCTTTCACAGGATCGATCGCGATTGCCCTCTGCGCTGGAAGGTAGCTGGCGATCCCGGCAGCCACGATGACCACGCCACTGACGAGGAAATAGGTGGTCGGATCGAGCGGGCTTATGCCGAACAGGAGTGACGACATGAGGCGCGTGACCGCGGCGGCGACGGCCAACCCCGCAATGACTCCAGTGAGACCCAGCATCAGACCCTGACGGAGGAACATTCGTCTCAGTCCCTCGGGCTGCGCGCCCAGGGCGAGGCGGATGCCGATTTCGCGCGTCCGCTGGGTGACGGCATAGGCGATCACACTGTAGATTCCCACCAGCCCCAGCAGGAGGGCGATTGCCGAAGCAATCGCGAGCATCACAAGGGTGAACGACGTTCGCGCCAGCGATCGCTCGTAGATGGATTCCAGCGTCTCGACGCGTGCAAGCGGGAGACTCGCGTTCACCGCCCACACCGCCTGCTGAACATCCTTCAACAACCCTTCGGTCCCAGTTCGACTGCTTCGGATCGCGAGAGTCATCGCACGGCGGACCCTGATACGCTCGCCCTCAAAATTCTCCATCAGCGCGGGCCAATACGCCGTCACCGGCGCCGGCGCGTGCACGCCGTCGTCACACACGTCTCCCACGACGCCGATGATTTCGCGCCAGGGACCGTCGGGATTCTCGCGGATCCGCTTCCCCACGGCTGCCGCGGGGTCCCTCCATATCTCGCGCGCCATATTCTCGGAGATCACAGCGACGGGTCTTCGTTGATTGAGGTCGGTCCATTCGAAGGCCCGCCCGGCCACTACTGGAGTGCCGACCGTTGCAAAATAGCGCGGGAAGACGAACTTGAACCGCCGCGTCTGAGCGTCGCTTTGGGGCTGCTGCTCTGCGAATACAGTGTTCGCGCTGATGTATGGCTCCATCGGCGCCGCGCTTGCCAACGACGCTGCGGCGACACCAGGAATGTCAGCGACGCGATCGAGAATGTCGCTCTGCAGGCGGAACACGCGTTCCGGATCATCCACCAGCGTTTTCGGCAGCGTGAGGCGCAGCAATTGAACCTCATCGGGATGCGTAAAGCCTGGGTCAACGGCTCGCAGGCCCAGAAGCGTGCGGATCATCAGCCCGGATCCGACAAGCAGCACGAGCGACAGGGACACCTGCACCACCACGAGCAGGTGTCTCGTCCGAAGCTGCGTTCGGCTCCCGCTCGATGAACGTTCGCCAAGTCGCAGCAACGGGACGAGTTGTGGACGCACATGCCTGGCGAGTGGAATCAATCCGAACACCAGACTGGAAAGGAGCGAGACAATCAGCGCGAACGACAAGACGAGGGGATCAACGGCTATTTCGTCGAGGCGCGGCAGATTCGCCGGCCCATAAGCGATGAGCAGTCGCACGGCGATCAACGTGAGACCGACGCCAAGCCCGCCGCCGAGCAGCGCCAGAAGCACACTCTCCACCAGCAGTTGACGCGCGATGCGGTACGATCCGGCGCCGAGGACGGCGCGAACCGCCAGTTCCTGGCTGCGCTGTTCCGCTCGAAGGAGCAGCAGATGCGCGACGTTCGCACAGGCGATGAGCAGTACCAGCCCTGTCGTGCCCATCAATACCCACAACATGTGTCCGACATCGCCCACGACATCGCGCCTCAGTGGCCGCAGCGCCGGCGACTTGGCAAACCTCTGCTTGTCAAACCCGGGCGGCGACGGCCATGCGTTCAGCCAGATCGCGTTCATTCGAGCGACGTCCGCGCTGGCGTGCTCCAGCGTCACACCTGGCTTGAGACGGGCAAGCGCAAAGTAATTGAACGAGCCGAGCAACAGACTCCTGCGAACGAATCGGAACGGCAGGATCACATCCGGTGTCTCATTCAGGAAGCGGAAGCCAGCCGGCATCACGCCGATGACAGTCCGCGGTCGGGCATCCACGATCATTGTCCGGCCGATGACGGAGATGTCATCGCCGTAGTGCCGTCTCCAGTAGCCGTTGGCGAGAATGACGGCGTCTCCTGAAGCGGGTGTGTCGTCGTCCTGCGAGAACCACCGGCCAACGGTGGCCGGCACTCCGAGCGCTTGAAGCGTGCCGTGCGTCACGCGCAGCGCCTGGACCTCTTGCGGCCCGGCCGGTCCGGTGACCGCGGCAGCGCCTCTCGACCAGAGTCCGAACGCCGCAAACACACGATTCTCGTCCTGGTAGGTGAAGAACTGTGTCGCCGAGATCGGCACTTCGTCGCGGTGCTCGGCCGTCTGCGATCTGTTCCAAATACTGATCAGCGCGTCGGCGTCACGGTACGGCAGCGGCTTGATATGCACGCCGTTCACGACGCTGAACACCGTGGTCGCGGCGCCAATGCCCACCGCCAACGTCAGGCCGGACACGAGCGTGAACGCGGGGGCGCGACGTAGCGTTCGGAGGCCGTAGCGCACGTCGTGCACGGCGTCGTGGCACAATGCCGGCCGACACTCATTGCGCATGACGCGCCCCCGACGCACCTCCTCCCACCTGAGCGCCGTTCCGGCACAGAGCGCGTCGAGTATCAGCCGCATCCAGGCATAGACGGCGCCCGGCGCACCGATGCGGCGACGCTCTCGTGCGATACACGCGAGCATCGCGCTCTCGAGTTCGTCACGCCATCGCGTGCGATACGAGGCGGGATAGAACCGCAGGAGCACACGGGAGACGATACGAAATGCCCGCGGCATGTGGTCAGGTCTTCAGCAGCTTCTTCTGCCGGGCGACTTCAACGAACGCGGCAAGTCGCTGCGCTTCGGCGGCACAGGCCCGGCGCCCGGTCGCGGTGATCCTGAAGTAGCGGGGCTGACCACCACCAGGCTCCGCCTCTTTCGGCCGATCGATTTCGGTCAGGAGGCCTTCGGCGGTAAGGCGCGCAAGGTTCCGGTACAGCATCCCGGGCCACAGGCGCATGTGTCCGCCAGTGCGCTCCAGTACGTCGTTCATGATGCCGAGACCGTGCAAATCGCGGTCGGCGAGCGCCAGCAGAATCTGAAACTGATGCGGCGCCAGATGCTTGACCCGTGCTGCTCCTGCCATAGGAGAGATTATACCTATAGGTATATACTAAGAGGTATCTACGCGGGTTAGACGGAGCGGAGCGCGGAATGGTTGCCGGGAACCGCGCTGACTTCATCTTTCTCCAGGGCGGGCGCGGTTCTTCCTTGGGTGCGGCCCGGGTTACCTGCTAGCGCCGACACCGAACACTTTGACGAGAATGACGCCGGCAACGAAACCGCCGATGTGCGCCATGAACGCGACACCACCCCCGGACTGCGGCCCCTGCCCGATCACCCCGAAGGCACTAATCAGCTGGAACACGAACCAGAGACCGACGGCCATGTAGGCGGGCACGTCCGTCAGCGTGCGCAACATCAGGACGCGCACGCGCCGGTGCGGATGCAAGATGAGGTAGCCGCCGAGCACACCTGAGATTGCTCCGGACGCGCCAAGGCTCGGGATGAAGGGATTGTCCCCCAACGTGAAGGTCGAAACGACATGTACAAGCGATGCCAGCACGCCGGTCAGGAGATAGAACCCAAGGAACCGGCCGGGCCCCAGATCATCCTCGACGTTGTCGCCGAAGATCCACAGAAAAAGCATGTTGCCAAACAGGTGCATGAGGCTTCCATGCATGAACATCGACACCAGCAGGGTGAGATAGACGTGACCGGGCGTCGGCTGCAGAGGAATGCTGGCGGTGTCTTCGCCGACCTGCACCGGTACTTGCCGCGCGATGTCTTCTCCGGTACGGATCTCTTCGGGCACGACGGAGAACGCATAGGTGAAGCGCTCGTTTGTGCCCAACCCCTGCAGCAACACGAAGACGAGCACATTCAGGGCGATGAGAACGTAGGTAACATACGGCGTTCTCTTACGGCCGGTGTTGTCATCGCTTACGGGGAACATCGTCGCTGCTCCTGAACCAACCGATGATCGGCCGGTCGGGTGCGGCCGATTATGCCAGATCTCAGGAGGTCGATAACGACTATGGATGCGTCGGTCGTGGCACAGTCGGCGGCGATCATAGTCGGATAAGCGATCCCTCACCGCCGCTCGGGCAGCAGTCAACGCGATTGCGATCTGGCGAGCGCAAGCCCTTCGCGAATCTTGGATTTTAATTTCGTGATGTACCGCAGTCGGTCCGCGTCCAGATATCCCGCGGCGCGAAACGCGTCATGCCATTGCCGATCAGTAAGGCGCGCCATCAGCCGACACGTCCAGACAACGTCCTCGACGGTTAGCGTGTTCACGAGGCCAGCATTGGTGCCGTGATAGTCGAATTTGACACGATTTTCCTCGACGCCGGTGATAAATCCCTGCTCCTCGAAGTCGTTGATGTCATTGCGCGACCCCTGTGCCATCCGCCGGAAAGGTGTCCACGCGAGGAATGTTGGGAACGTCGTTTTGCCCAGAGACGCCCCAAGGTCTGGTACTACATAGACGCGACGCCGTTCCAGGCCATCTGCGATTTCATAGACCTTGTTGTTCGATGTCTTCCAATCCCAGTTATTGAGGATCAGATTCGCAACCAAAAGGCCCTTGAATGGCCGCGCCATCACAAACGGGTTCTCATACCATGACCAGTTCGTAATCACTCTGTGATCGTCAGACTCGCGACGGAATCGCGCGATGCCCTGTGTGCCCGACTGCTTACCCACCAGCTCCCACCGTGTCAGCACATACGTCGGCGGCTGATGGTAGCCGAGCGCCCAAAGCACGCGGGACGCGACCAGCTCAGGTTGTGCCTCAATCCCGAGCTTGATGTTCCACTCCGTGCCTTTGCGGTCGCGAACGTCGTAACCTGGGCTGAATCCAGTGTTATCGATGGCCACAAGCTCATAGGCAGCCGACGGATCAGGCGCCAGCGCCCGGCCGCCCGCTCCGTGGAACAGATCGCTGGACTCAAGATTCCGTGGCTCGATCCACAACTCACCGAGTTCGTGGGGACCGGGACCGTCCACACTGATCTTGGGCGCCGTGCGGCCACCGCAGGAGTTCAACAGCAGTGACAGCGACACGATTGCAAATAGACGTGCGGGCCGAGCGTGGCCAAGGTTATGGCGTCGTGTCATTGGGCACATCCTTTGGCCTCGCGCTGGAATCGAGGCGCCGGTGGACCGCATTCCCTGTTCAAGGTCTGGATATCGCGCGCGACACGCTGCGCCAGACGCGGGATCCTGCACTGCCTACAGCAGCCCTGGCAAAGAAAGCGCGCGGACTGAATCGCCAGCCACAGGTTGCGCGCTCGCGACATGGATGCGATTGCACCCAGATACGCGCCACAGCACAGCTAATGGCACTGCAATAGCAAAGCCGATCGGGATCTCACGTTTCTAGAAGCTCGACGGTGAGGGGGGGTTCAGTACGCGGCCAGCATCTCGCGGAGTTCGCCCAGAGCGCACACCCCATCGGCGGGCAAAGGATCGGTTTCGGTGCTGAGCGCGCGACATCGCACGCTGGGCATCGGATGATTGCACCGACCGTATCCACCCTGAATTGGCCCTCCCACTGCTGTCGGGCTCGACGTCAGTCGCCGGCCAGTACGTCCGTCATTGATGCAATGCATTGCATTGTGTGGCCGACTCAGCTCGGTTGCGCCTTGTAACTCGTTGCGCCCGGCGGCACCTCGATTGCTGTAGGTGAGCTGTTCCGTCCAGCCGCGAACTCAGCGTCGAGTTGGTGGCGGTGAATGCCCATTTCGAAACTCACGGAGGAAGCCGCAAATGAGTGATGTCAAAGAGCATTCGATGTCCGAGGAAGCATCCGCGTTCGGGCAGCGCGTCAAAGGCGCCGCCAAGCAGACCGCGGGCGCGGTTACAGGCAACGAGTCGCTCGAGCGCGAGGGCGAGGCAGAGAACGCCGAAGGACGGGTGCGCCAGGGCAGGAACGAAGTCTTGGGGCTCAATACGGCTCCCCCACGGTCGCCTCGGAGCGACTCCGCGTACGTGACCGGGTTGTATCGGACGCCGGAAGACGCGACGCGTGCGTACGAAGGGCTCACGGCGCGCCACGGATACAAGGCCGAAGAGGTTGACGTTCTGATGTCGGATGACACCCGAACTCGTCATTTTGGGGCGGCGACGCCGGGACAGGAGTTGAAGACCGGCACGAAAGCGGCCGAAGGGCTTGGGAAGGGCGGCGCGATCGGAGGTGGAGTGGGAGCCGCGCTTGCGGCCGTCTTCGCGGTCGGCGCGTCGGTCGCCATTCCCGGACTGGGGATCGTCGTGGCGGGTCCGCTCGCCGCAGCGCTCGCCGGCGCCGGTGCGGGCGCGGCGACCGGCGGTCTCATCGGCGCGCTGATCGGGGCAGGCATTCCCGAAGAACGTGCGGCGGAGTACGAGCGCGGCATCAACGACGGCGGAATAGTGGTCGGGACCCGGGCTCGCGACGACATGCATGCCGCCGAGTTGGAGCGAGACTTGGGCAGCTCTGGCGGGACGGACATCCGGCGGTAGTGAGAACCGACGTGCGCTCAAGGCGTCGCTCACGGCTGCATATGGAGGAGAGAAACGATATGAACAGAAACCACACCAGGTTGTGCGCATCGCTCATCGCCGTGGTCATTGGTGGCGGCTGTGCCAACACCATGAAGGGCGCGAAAAAGGATGCCGAACGCGCCACTGAGAACACCGCCGCTGCGGCGGAGACCGTCGACGTGAAGTCGGCACTGATTGCCGATGGCCGGGTCGACGCCAGCAACATCAATGTCGATACGGTCGCCAGTACAAAAACGGTCGTGCTCAAGGGGTCCGTTCCGACAGCCGAGCAGAAGACGACCGCCGAAGCCATCGCCCGCGAACAGGCAAAGGGCTACACGATCGTCAACCAGTTGACAGTCGTGCCGAAATAGAACTGGAACGGCGTACGCGCGGCTGCGGCGGCCGCGCGTACGGGAAGCACATGACCCAAGCGCTTGTTCACACGATCGCGATCCCGCGGTGTGGCACCATCGGAGAGTGACCATCCCACCGATCCGGGAATGTTCCTCGATCTTGGCCACTTTCAACGAGACACGGAAATGTCATACGGTTTTCTGGTCGATACTTACGAAACGGAACGTATCAAGGTCGTCAGCGTGTGGAGTGACTTTACAGACGGCGATCTTCCGGTGCGCCCTCGCTTGGGCGATCCTCGAGGACGCAGCGTGCACGAGCAGATGGTGCACCAGTGTGTGAGCGAGGATCTCTGGTTTCGCTCCATGTTGGGCATCGACGTAAACGCACCACCGTTGCCGCAGCAGGAAACCCGTATGGCATTCATCAAACGCTATGCCGAGGACAGCGGAAAGCGCCTCGTGGCCTTGCGCGAAAAGCGCGATCCCTGGTGGGAGGAAGACACGACCTTCTTCGATGTGCGCCGCTCACGAGCCTGGGTCATGATGCGCCGGATCACCCACACATCGCATCATCGCGGGCAGCAGATGGCCATGCTGCGCATGCTCGGCCACGACGTGCACAGTAACTACGGGCCCACGGCGGACACAGGGGGCCTTATGCAGAACCATGCGCCCACCATCTATGCCTACTCCAGCCTGGATGCACTCCTCATCGGTGAGGCGGCAGGAGGCGGCAAGGCGGAGTTGCCCGAAGCGTCGGACAAGCCGGTCACGGAGCGTCCTGCTTCGGAATGAGACGTGACCGCCTTCCGGCGGTCAGATATACCCGTGATTAAGAAAATCACGCCCCAGGTGGGGCAAACTGCTGGTCTAATACCTCGCGCACCTTGTGCGCGAGCACGCTCGGCGTAAAGGGCTTCTGAAGAAAGAACATTGAAGCGTCCAATAGGCCGTGGCGGACCACGGCGTCATCCGTGTAGCCCGACATATAGATGACTCGCATTGCAGGATGTCGTTCACGCAGTCGGGCCGCCAACACTCGACCGCTCATCTGAGGCATTACCACATCGGTGACGATCAGAGGAATTGGCGTCTCGTGCCTCTCGCAGACCAGTAGCGCCTCTGCTCCATTGGCGGCCTCGAGCACTTCATATCCATACTTGCGCAACGCATCGTAGATCAGTTTCCGGACCACCTCGTCGTCTTCGACGACCAGGACCGTTTCCGAACCGCGTGGACTCTCAGCCTCCACCCGTATCTGCCGCCTGCTGGTGACAGGCTGCTCGATCCGAGGCAGGTAGATCTTGAAGCTGGTTCCAGTTCCTGGTTCGCTGTAGACGAAAATCGAGCCCCCGCTCTGCTTAACAATGCCGTACACGGTCGACAGTCCCAGCCCAGTACCTTTCGTCGGTTCCTTGGTCGTGAAGAACGGCTCGAAGATCTGGGACAGCGTCTCCTGATCCATGCCGCACCCGTTGTCGCTGATCGCCAACATCACGTAGGCGCCGGGCTGGAGGGACACGTGTGTCTGCGAAAAATCCTCGTCGAGGACGACGTTTCGCGTTTCGAGGATCAGCCTTCCTCCCTGCGGCATGGCGTCTCGCGCGTTGAGAGCCAGGTTCAGCACGACTTGATGCATCTGGCCGGCATCGGCCGTCACGTGGCCCAGCTCGGGATCCAGGATCGTCATCAGTTCAATGTCCTCGCCGAGCAGTCGGTTGAGCATCTTCGTGTTGTCGGCGACCAAGGCGGTCAGATCGAGCACGCGAGGCTGAAGCAGTTGCCGGCGACTGAAGGCCAGGAGCTGGCCCGTCAAGTCGGCCGCGCGCTCGCCGGCTCGCCTGATCTCAGTCACGCTTGTGCGCAACCGATCGTCCGGCGCTAGATCCTCGAGCATGAGATCGGCGTAACCGTTGATGGCGGTCAGGAGGTTGTTGAAGTCGTGGGCGACGCCTCCGGCGAGCCGGCCGACGGATTCGATCTTCTGCGCCTGCCGGAGTTGTTCTTCCAGTTGGGCCCTGGCTCGCTCGGCCTCCTTGCCGGCGGTAATATCCATCGTTACGCCACGCATTCCCACAGGGTGTCCGGCGGCGTCGAGGATAACGGTGGAGTGGGTCTCGACCCACGCTACGTGTCCGTCTTGCGCCATCAGGCGAAACTGACTGATTCCGCCCGTACCGCTGGAGAACGATTCGGCCGCTTCGGCGGCCGCACGCGCCCGATCGTCGGGATGAACGATGCTCAGCCAGAAATTGGGTGTCGACAACCATCGCTGGACGCTGTAGCCGAGCATGCGTTCGACATGGTCGCTGATGAATGCCGTCCTCTGGTCCGCAGCATCGGGGTGTCCCCACGTTTCCCAAACCAGCCCTGGCACACTGGCCATGATCTCGTCCAGGCGCCGGCGCTGGCCGGTGACCTCCAGTAAAAGACGCGCATTCTCCGCCTCCGCCCGCGCTCTTTCCGCCAGCTCCGTCTGCAGGCGCCGATTGATTTCGACGAGCTGCCATCGGTCGACGGCATTTTCGATCGCGTAAGGCAGCTGCGTGAGATAGTTATCGCGCTTCACAATGTAGTCGTAGGCGCCCAGCTTTAAAGCGGCCACTGCGCCGCCCTCATCGCCTTTCCCGGTAATGATGATGAAGGGGACGAGCAGGCCGCGGTGCTTTGCCTCTCGCAGCAGATCGAGCGCGTTGATGTCCGGCAGCCGGAGGTCGGCGAGGACAAGGTCGAAGCGATCTTCGCGTAGACGTTTCAGGGCCTCACTGGAGGAGCGCACGACCTCGAGGCGGAGATGCCGCGCGGTTGTGGCCAGCTGCGTCAGCGTCAAATCGATATCCGCCGGATCGTGCTCGACGTAAAGAATGCTTCGCTGTCCGCGCGTTCCGGCGTGGCGGCGCTGCTCGCCGGGCTTTTGGTGGTCGGCGACGGCACGCCTCAGAACAGCCGGTAAGCTCTCGAGGTACTTGGCCTGTTTAGATACATAGTCCACCGCTCCCAGGCGAAGCACCTGCACGACGAGGTCTTCATCGCCGACTCCTGTCACCATGACGACAGGTATCGACGCGTCGGCCGCCGCCAGTTCCTTGAGGACATCGATGCCGTCCATATCAGGCAGGTGATTGTCCAGCAGCAAAACGTCGTGTCGTCCCTGCCGCAGCATGGACAGACATTGCCGCCCCGTCGGCACCACATCGAGCTCGAAATCCGGCGCGTTGACCTCGAAGTACGTTTTCGTCAGGTCAGTGTCCGGAAGATCGTCTTCAGCGTAGAGCACACGGACGATGTCTCTCATGGTCACCGCGCGCTGCCGTCCTGAAATGGAGGTTCGTTGGTCAGCAGCCAATACATCTTGATGGTCTTCACCACGTCGGCAAACGCGAGAAAATCCACCGGCTTCACGATGTAGGAATTGACTCCGAGCTGGTAGGCCGCTTCGATATCTGTATTCTCGCGAGAGGTTGTCAGCACAACGACGGGAACCAGCTTCCAGATCGCATGGCTGCGAATCTGCCTCAAGACCTCGATTCCATCAACTTTGGGCAGGCGCAAATCGAGCAACACCAGAATGGGGAGTTGCGAATCGGCGGCAAGCTGATGCTCGCCCATATACTGCAGCGCCTCCTCGCCGTCTCTGCAGACGGCGATCGGGTTGGCGATGCTGTGCTCTTTGAAGGCCTGACAGGTAAGGTCCAGGTCCATCGGATTGTCTTCGATCAGCAGAATCGGTCGCACGCGCATGTTCATGTCATTCCCGGTGCGGCGCCGTCGGCAAATCCACAAAAAATGTGCTCCCGGCGCCGGGTGCGGCCTCGGCCCGAATCGAACCGCCCATCTTTTCGATCACCTTCTTGACTATAGCCAGCCCGGCTCCCGTCCCTTCGAACTCTTCCTGCCGCACGAGCCGATTGAACAGCCCGAAAATACGGTCGTGATACCTCATGTCGAAGCCGATGCCATTGTCGGCGACGGCGATCCGAAAGCGATCTGAACTGTGCTCGCTGGAGATCTGAACTGTAGGCGGCGTGGCGTTGCGGCTGTACTTGAGCGCGTTGTCGATCAGGTTCGTCAACACCTGCAGGAGTCCACGCTCCCACGTGTGAAGGCTTGTCGGGGACAGCCTTACGGTCACTTCGGTACCTTGAGCAACGATCACAGGCTTGCGATCCTTGAGAATCCCCTCGACCATGTCAGCCACATTGACCGCCGTCGGCGTGGGCGTCTGCGCATCCAGCCGCGAATAGTGCAGCAAATCCTCTATCAGGCGATCGAGGTTGCGAGTGGCTGTCAGAATCTGTTTGAGACACCAGAGACCGCGGTCGCCAAGCCCGCCACGATGCTGGCGGTCCAGTTCTTGCGCGTAACCGGCGATCCCCCGCAGCGGGGCTTTGAGGTCGTGAGACACGGTGTAGGCGAACGCCTTCAACTCATCGTTTCTCTCCCGCAGTAATTCGGCCACGCGCTTGCGCTGACCGACTTCGTGTTCCAGTTCGTGGTTCTTGGCCTGCAGTTCGACGGTGCGGGTGGCGACGCGCCGCTCGAGCGTTTCGAGGGCGCGCTTGCGCTCGCTGATGTCGGCCATCGCGCCAATCATGCGGATCGGCGTGTTCGTGCTGTCGTAGATGACAAAGCCGCGATCGAAGACGTCGGCGTAGGAGCCGTCGGCGCGGCGAAAACGGAACTCGCCTGACCAGAAGTGCTCGCGTTTGTCCATGACAATGCGAATGGCGGACATCACGGCATCGAGATCCTCCGGGTGCACGCGCGCAGACCTCCACTCGGTGTCGGCACCGACGTCGGCGGCGGGGTATTTGAATAACGTCGTGATGCCCTGATTCCACCAGACCGTACTGGACGACAGGTCCCAATCCCAAATGGCATCGTTGGTGGCACGCGCCACAAGTTGAAAGCGTTCTTCGCTGCGGCGAAGCTGGTCCTCGGCGTCTTTGCGCTCGGTGACGTCCTGGCAGATGCCCAACAGCTTGACGGGCTTGCCGGTCTTGTCGAAGATCCACTTTCCCTGACTGCGAAGCTGTCGAATGGCTCCATCGGGGCGAACGATCCGCTCTTCGAAATCGAAGGATGTGCCGCCGCGAAACGCCTGCTCGATGATCGTCCGGGTCGTGCTCCGATCCTCGCGATGGACGCGATCGAGATAACCTTCAAACGTGGGTGGGAATTCGTCGGGCAACACACCAAAGATCCTGCAGAGCTCCTCCGAGCGAGCGACCTTGTTGCTCGGAATGTCCCATTCATAGCTCCCCAGGTGCGCGATGCGCTGCGCTTCGGCAAGTTGGCCTTCGCGTCGCGTGATTGCCTCTTCGGCGTGCTTTCGGTCCGTGATGTCGACGCCCACGCCGATCATGCGCACGGGCCGGCCCGTGGCGTCGTACTCGGCGCGGCCCTTCGCGGCAATCCACCGGATGGAGCTATCTGGCCGACGGATGCGATGCTCAATATCGCAAACTGTGCCCTCGCCTAGCGAGCGCTGGATGGCCGCGTCCACGACCGCGCGGTCTTCGGGGAGCGTGGCGCGCATGATCGTGTCGAACGTCAGATCGGCGGTGTCTGCCGGCCAACCCCAGATGGTTTTCAGCTCGTCGTTCCAGACGAGGCGATTGGTACCCAGATCCCACTCCCAGATGCCGACGTTCCCGCCGGACACGGCCAGCCGGAGTCGTTCCTCACTCGCGCGCAGCTCCCGGCTCTCGCGGTCGTGGACGATGGCCATGGCGGCAGTATGAGTGGACACGTCAATCAAATGGCGGTGCCAGGCAGTGGGCCGGGCAGGCGTGCGGAAGTACAGCGCGAACGTCCCGAGCACTCGTCGCTGCGCGTCGAAGATGGGGGTGGACCAGCAGGCACGCAGATCGTGCTCGAGCGCGAAGTCCCGGTAGTCGTCCCACAACGGGTCAGTGGCGATGTCCTCGACGATCACCGCCTCTCGGCGAAAGGCCGCGGTTCCGCATGAGCCCGCGCGCGGACCGATCGGTTGTCCGTCGATCGCACGATTGAAGCTGTCGGGCAGGCTTGGCGCCGCGCCGTGGCGGACACGTAGGCCATCGGCATCGACCAGAAGAATCGTGCACAGCATGCCAGGGCACTGTGCCTCGATGACTCGAAGGAGGCGGTCTAGGGTCTCGAGCAGCGGCGCGCGCTGGACTACACGTTCGAGCGCTTGATTCTGGCCTTTGAGCAACTCCGCGCTCTGGCGCAGTGCCTGCTCGGCCTGCTTCCGTTCGGTAATCTCGTGGAAGAAGATGGAGAGCCCATCAGGCGAGGGATAGATGCGGTTCTCAAACCAGCGGTCCCAAGGCTCGTAGTAGTTCTCCATCTGGATGAAGACCTGTTCGACCATGGCCTTCTCGTACGCGAGCTGAAACGGCTGCCCGACGCCGTCTGGGAATTCCGTCCAGATGTACCGTCCAATGAGATCCTCTGGCTGTCGACCGAAAAGGCTCGCGGCGCGTTGGTTCACGTACGTGTAACGCCACTCCTTGTCCAAAGCGACCACTGCATCGCTTACGCGTTCGAGCGCGTCGCCAAGTCGTCGTGCGGTGTTCGCCTCGACACGAGCGGTCGGGGATTCGCCCGCGGACGGGCGCTCCTCGTCGGCGGCGTGCTTGTGCTCGCGACTGGGTCGGCGGAACTCCCTGTGCGGCATGGCTGAGGCCCGTTAACATTTACCGTCGGGTGGAACCGAGATTGTACCCGAGACCCTTCCTTCTGTCGCTGGAGCTGCGGCAAAGCGCTGTCGCCGCGGCTGGAGCATTCGCAATGGCAAGCCGGCTGAAAGGTCTTGGCGGTGTCCCGAATTGTCCTCGTTGCCAGTCTTACTCCTGAGTCCGCTCCAAATGTGCCCGACGCCGCCGTTCCGACACCCGGGTCCTCGAGGCGTTCCTTGATGAACACGAACGTTGTCGTCTGCGTCCAGTTCGGGATCTAGATTGTGCGAGACTCGATCCCCCGTGGAAGGTTGACCACGACAGGATGGTTGTGGGGCGTTACGTGTCGCTTCTTTAATGGCGTCGACTCAAAATACCTGTTTGTTGAGCCTTGGATCCCGTACGGTTGCGCGCAGTGAATCGGGGGGACCTTCGAGGGGTTTGTTGCACCCGCCGTTGCTATCGGGTGCCACCTGCCTCGCGCTCAGGGCGCGCGCGGAACTGCACTTCGAGACCAATTTCGTCGGCCACGGTCAATGTGTTATGGAAGGTGATCGTCTCGATTCCGAAACTGCTCATCAGCAGCCGCGTCCTGGCGTCGCCGTCTAGCGTGTCCCCCGTCAGCCTGGCCCGCACAGCGAACGTCGCCGGCCGGGCAATCTCGCGAATCGTGAGCGTTCCTCGGAGATTAAAGGACAGCTCTTCGCCAGGGCGATCAGACCCTGGCGCCCCTTCTATAGCGGTCGCCTTGAACGTGGCTACCGGATAGTCATTGAAGCGCGGGCCGTTTTCGCGGATCCAGTTATCCCTCATGTCACGACCAGTGCTGAAGGTGTTCATTCGGACGGCGAACTCGTTGCGTCCGAGCGACGCGGTCGGGTGTTCCGTGTCGATCTGAAACCGGCCCTCGATCGCCTTCGTGCTGCCCACAACCTTGGCCCAACCTGCCGGGAGCCCGAACTTGGTGAGGGCCAGGGCAAAGAGCTCCTCATCGGCGACATAGGACGCTTTTGACTCCGCCGGCACAATGACAAACGTGCGCACGCCGAGCTGGCGCGCAGCGGTCGCGCGGTCTGACGTGTCGGAGCCGGATGCCTGCGGGGTATCTCGTCGAGTTGCCTCGGATCCGCGGCACGCGGTGAGCACGAGTCCCAGTAGAAGAAGAGGAATGCACCTGACGATCGGCAGCTTCAGCAACATCGAGCTACCTTCACCGATCTCACCTGGGATGTCAAAAACCGCTCGCGTCCAGTGGACTCGCGCCGCCTCAAGTGTCTCGAGTCGATCGCGCCAGGCAGCTCGGCTGATCGGTCTGCCCGATAGGGGCGCGGCGCTAATGACCTAGTTCCGCATCATGACTGACTCGAATGTCTCAAGAAAACGCTTCACATCAACATCGCTGGCCGTTGTCACAAGAGGTCTGCCTCGCCATGGCGCCATCTCCAACTGATAGTCGTAGGCAGGCATGATGGTTTGTCCGATCGCGATGCCTTCGCAGATGACTCTCACGGGCCCCTGTCTCACTGTGAAAACCGTGGGATCGATCAAGTAAATGACCGCGGATGGGTCGTGAACGAAAAAGCCGCCGTCGACATGATTGACATTCTTGTGAAAGTTCGCGTAGAACCTCGTGATCGCAAACACAAACGAACCGTACCTGCTGTTGTTCCTAATCCGCAGCAGGATGTCGTCGTTCAACTTGACCTTCGTGGTCGTGTTGAGCGCGATCATCGTGACCTTCCACGAAGCCGTCAACACTAGGTCGGCAGCATCCGGGTCCCCGGAGATGTTCGCCTCCGCGACTGGACTGACGTTACCGGGGAAATTCACCGCACCGCCCATCAAGACGACTTCCCTGACATTTCTGGTGAGATTGGGATCCAACGTCATGGCTTCGGCAAGATTGGTCAACCTGCCAACGGCCAGAATCGTGATTTGTCCGGGGCTGGCTTTGGCCGTATCGGCAATGAATCGAGCAGCTGGCTGGGCAAGCGGGGCCCCCGTCGGTGCAGGCTGATTCGTATTGCCTAATCCATCCTTGCCGTGCACGAAATCAGGCGGCGGCTCGAGCTTCACGCGCAGTGGCTTTGCCGCACCTTTGTAGACGGGAATTTTTCGTCCTGATAACTCCACCACGGTCAACGCATTCCTCGTCGCGTGATCCAGGTCCGCGTTACCAAACACGGTCGTGATGCCGACGATGTCAAATCCGGAATATTGCATGGCCAATATGATCGCCATCGCGTCATCGATACCCGGATCGCAATCGATGATGATTCTTCTGGACTGGGCGGCAGCCTCGAGGCGGCCCACATGAAACAGGATCAGCAGAATCAAACAACACTTCGTCTTCATGTCATCCATTCATGCATCACGCCGTCGGGGCGGCGCTCCCGCGCGGCGCAATAGGCAGGCGCCGCCACCGGCCGTGGCCGACGAAGGTCGCGATCAACAACAGCACGAACGTGGTCGCCGCCGAGCTGAGCTCGCCACGCCATAGATGCAGCACGGTCGCGGAGACCGTCACCACCATCACGCCCGCCGCAGCCGCCGGGACAAGCCCTGGCAAAATGCGTGTCAGCCCAGGCAGCGTGAGGCCTAGCGCGGCGAGCACCTCCGCCACGCCCAGAAACAGCTGAAACCATCGCGGTAGCATCGCGTTCATCTGCACCGCGATGTCGGGCGGTGGTACCAGGAACATGACACCGTGCGCCAGAAACGCGAGCGCCAGCAACACTTGCAAGATCCACAACGTGATGTTCATCGTCTCCTCCTGGCGCGACGCCTCGCGCCCCCACTGAAACGTCGAATGGGCCACGGCTCGATCGACAGGTCGCGCGACGGGTGGCCCCGCGTCAGTGAATCTGACGACGCCTCACTCTTGACCCGTATCCTCAAGGCCGCGCTCGGGAGGTACTGTCATGGACGGCGCGCATTCGTGCCGCCCATCTCGCCGCTGCCGGCGAATACCGACTCGATCAACTGCGTTCTGCCGAGATCCATCGCAGAATCCCTCGATTCGCCAGCGGGACCGTCAGACGCCGCTATTGAATGGACGACGACCCAGGACGCAGCAGGAGCCAGAGCGGCACACACTGCCTCGTACGCATCCACTCGGCAAGATCCGGCAGCGACGGGATGGTGACCCGCGCGCCGTCGTCGCGTCCGACGAGCGCCGCATCGACCATCTCGCCGGAGTCACGACGAGGGTTACCTCACCCGATTCGTCTTCGGACGACTCTCAGCGCCGGATCTCGAAATCGAGCCACTGTTTTCGCTCGAGCTTCCGCTCATCCTTCCCGCGCACGATCACCTCGAGCGTGTACGGGCCCGCGGGCATGTCCTTGCCGAGGGCCAGCTTCCCAGCAATCGGGATGGCGCGCAGCTTCTTCCCGGCGCGCGGCGCTGCCGTGACCGGCGAGAACGGACTCTGGTACACCACCTTGCCCTCGCGCAGGAGCGCCGTCGCCATCTGCAGGTGGCCGGCGTCCTCGGGCTTCAGGCCGTCGTAGATCTCGTACGCGTAGACCGCGTCGGTGCCGGGTTCGAGCACGCGGACTTCCGGCTCGAGCAGCACCGCCTCGGCGAGTCCTTCCGGCGCAGCACCCGGCACCATGCCGACGGCGGTTGCCGCATCGCCTTCCGCGAGCCCCTTCAGCAGGACGCCCGAGAGCGCGAGCTTGCCCGATCCGACCTTCGGCACTTCGATGAATTGCGACGCCGACCCGGTCAGGTTCGTGTTGACGTCGCGCACCGCCGCACGAATCTGGTAGCCCCCCGGCTCCTTGATCCGCGTGCGCACGCTGTAGACGATGCCGCGCTCGCGCGCGAGCTGGAACTGGGCGTCGTTCAGCGCGACTGGCACGAGGCGCCGCCACTCGGCGAGCACCACGCCGTTGTCGCCGATGGCGAGCAGGTTCACCTGGAAGGTCGCGGTGTGACGCCCGGGCGGGTCTTCGTCGAACCGCAGGTCGCTCGTGTCGATGAAGAGCAGCGAGCGCACGTAGGCGCCATGCTTGCCGTCGTGGCCGAACAGCGACGTGAGGCGCGCCGTAATGGCACTCGACGCGAACGGCGAGAGCGCGGCCCTCGTGAGCGTGTCGTAGCCGAAGCCCCTCGGCTCGGTCGGGTCGGATGGTCCGAAGAAGCCCTGGCGGGCGCGCACGTGCAGGCCGGGACGCTTGACGCGGACTTTCACCCGGTTCTGGTCCCAGCCGCTCCTCGGGGCGTCCTTCGACGCGACGTACCCGAGCAGGTAGTAGCCCTGCTGGTCGTCCAACACGCGGCTGATGCCGAGATTCAGATCGTTGGTGTTCGCGACGGCCAGGCCGCCGGTCTGATCCGCGATGAACTGCAAGGACTCCTGCGCATCGAACAGGCTCCGGAAGCGTGTGTTGGCCCTGTCGCGTACGGTCGCCTCGGCATCGTAGGTGCCCTGGATGCCAGTCTGGATCTGCTGCGGGTTGTCCTCGGCCGTCAGTCCGCCGGTCTGGAGCCCGCCCGCATCGACGGTGTAGACCACGACGCCCGCGGCATTCGCGCGCCCGAGCATGCGCGACATCGAGCGCCAGATGCGGCCGCTCTCCGCGCGGTCCTTGAACATGCCGACGAAGCCCTCGGACATGAACACGATGCACTTGCGGCCTGGCAGCTCGGCCACGCCGCGCGCAATGAATTCCAGAGCCCCGAGCGATCCGGACGACGCCATCGCATCGCGCAAGTCGGCGGCCGCGCTGTCATCGACGTCGCCGACGCCCGTACCGAGCGTCACGGGCCTGAGCCAGCCGACCGCGTTTCGACTGCGGAAGTCCCACTGCACGCGCTCGGCTGCCATGTGCAGCAGCCGCTTGTCGGTCGTGAACTGCTGCAAGGCGCCGACACCGCCCGCGGTGCGGACGATCGCGACGAGATCGCCCGGCTGCATCTGCGTATCGACGTACTTGTGCAGTGCCTTCCGGACGTAGAAGGTGCTTTCGAACGACAGCCCGAGGTCGTCAACGACGAGCGCGATGGTCCGGGCGATATGATCGGGCTGGACTCCCGTCTTCCTGAGCGCGAGCGACGCCTCGGACGGAGCCGGCGCTGCCGAAGCAGCCGACGTCTCGGGAGGAGGAGCGGCCGCGGCGCGCGCCGCCGCAAGCACAGGCGGTTGGTCAGCCGTTTTCACGTAGACGGCCTGCTGCAGCTCCTGCTTCTTGCCCGAGACCGTCACCTCGAAGTCGGTCGCCGTGAGATCGGTGACGTGTCGCCCATCCCCGTCGGTGACGACGGCGTCGATGGTGACCAGGTCGGCCGAGGTACGGAAAACGGGATCGGTGCGGTCCGGGGGCGACTGTTGTGCGGGCAGCCCAGAGGTCGAGATCAGGATGAGACCCGGGAGCCAGAGGCGGAAATGCATGAAACGACCTCCACGCAGGCTATCCATCCTGAACTTCGCCCCTGGCATCGTCGTAGGCATCACTTCGCCGTCACGGTCACCGTCACCAGAACAGAAGTCCCTACATTGCCGGCGGCATCGGTAGCGTTGGCTTGGAGTTGAAGGGTCTTATTGCCATTGGTCGCCGGCACCTTCCAGGCACAAGTATATGGAGTGATTCAAGGCACATGAAGTTTGTCACAATCCTGCGGTCGTCAGCCATGGGCTTCATTCCGAGGTCGTGGGAGGTCACGGCACAACAGTCGGCGCGGGAGGAGCCATGAAGTCATCCAACAAGCCACCGCTCAGCGGACCGCACAAGGAGCTATTTGCTGACGGTGGACTTTCTGGCGAAGGTCGCTTCAAAGATGGAAAGCGCCATGGCAAATGGGCGTTCCACCACAAGAGTGGAGATCTCAAGGCTGTCGGCAAATATGCCGGAGGCGAGCTGGATGGCTTCTGGGAGTGGTGGCGCGAGAATCGAAAGCCTTTGCAAGCGGGCGCCTTCAATCATGGCCAGCAAGTCGGTCCCTGGAAGCGCTACCACGAGAATGGCCAACTCTGGGATGAAGGCACGTACAGGAACGGAAAGAAGGTTGGTGAGTGGAAGATTTACGAGAAGACAGGCGCTCTCAAACAAAGCAAGACCTACAGGGCGAAGAAATCGTACCAGCGTCAAGTGGCACCGGATGAGACCATCCCGCGGAACGCCAAATGACGCTCCAGCAGATCGTCGTAGCTGCCTTCTCCGGTTACCCGGCCATCCTCCAGAATACGAGCCGGTCGCAGCCAGGCACCGCCGACAACCAATGCGCCACGACGACGAGGGTTTTTGACGCCGCAGCTCGTCGATCGCGCGGATGATGGCCTGTTCGGTTTGCTGGTCGATCGCCGACGTCGCCTCGTCGAACACCAGGACGTCGGGATTGTGGTAGAGCGCGCGGGCAATCGCGACTCGCTGGCGCTCGCCACCCGACAGTCGAAGTGCCGCGTTCGCCAAGGCGTGAGGCGAAGGCGGCATCATCCATTATCGGAACACCTACCCCGATGATCCGCACCTGCGTCTCTGGGCAGGCCTGATCGCCCGGCATGCCGGTGACACGGAGACGGCGGCGGCGGAGTTCGCGGCAGCGGCGAAACTCGGCGTGACGCCGCGCCACGATCGCCATCGCACGAGCGCCGATCAGGATTGAGTCTGGAGCCGCTCGGTGACGAGATGGGCGCATCGCAAAGCCATCATGTGATATCTATTTTGCTCATGAGCTTCGGGCAACCGCGTGCCGCTTCCGCAAAGGGTGTACGCTCACGCCGCATCGGGTGCTCACGAATGAATCGAGACGCACGCTTTTTGGTGGCCGGCGGTCACGGTCTGGTCGGTTCCGCGCTCGTGCGAGTCCTCGAGGCGGAAGGCTGGCGGAATCCACTCATCGGCGCACGTGTCGCGTGGCCTCCGTCCTCCCCAAGGGTTTCACAATGACGGCGTCCGCGCGAGCGTCCCGCGACGCCGTCCGATCG
>CAWHTD010000008.1:0-12340 GCA_963832135.1 Vicinamibacteria bacterium
CCACGGTGATGAACATCCACAGCGCAAGCGCCGCGGCAAATCCATCCCCAATCCTTCCGCTGGATGAGGGCGTCATCGGTCGATCGCCGGCGCGCACCAGAAGCGCCGACCGTCTAGCCCCTCCCGGCGCTGCTGAGGATCAGCGGCGGCGTCGCGATTCGGCCGTCCAGGCTGTGCAAGGCGTCAGGGATCTATCCGAGAGAATCGCCGCTGCGACCGGCGGCTTCGATGATGCGGCGCGTGGCCGCATCATAGCGGACGCGCTTGCCCGTCCGCTCGGCTTCCCGCCCGAGGCAACACGCGACCGCGTGCGCGAATCCGGCTTGAATCGGCGCGTTCGGGGTCTGGCGCGAACGCACGCAATCGAGCCAGTTGCCGACGTGGCTGCGCTCCTCGCCCGTCGGGGCCGACAGCGTGAGGTCGGTGGCTCCCTCGGGCCGTGTGTTGGCTGCCGGTCGGCTGATCCAGTCGCGCGTGTCGAGCGTGCGCTCCTGGCCATAGAAAATCTCGTAGTCCGACTCTGGTCCGGAACCGAGCCGCGACGAGAACGTCAGCATCCAGCCTTTCGGGAACTCGAACACGTATTCCGCCGTGTCGCTCGTCTGTCGTCCGTCCTTCCAGGTCAGCGTGTCTCCGAGCGCCACGGCCGACTGCGGGAACGGATCGTCCATGAACCACAGTGCGACGTCGATCATGTGGCTGCCGAGCAGGCCCACCAGCCCGGTCGTGTACCTGGTCGAACCAGTGCCAGCAGCGGTACCGCACCGGATCGAATTCCTGCTTCGGGAGATACATCTGATACTGGTCCCAGTCGACGTCTTCCTTCCTGATCATGTCGACGGGACGACGCCAGCTCGGCACGTTGCGATTCCAGGCCGTTTCAATCTTGCAGATGCGGCCGAGCGCGCCCGAGCGGACATATCGGCGGCCGCGCGGAAGCGGGGATCGCTCCGGCGCTGCGTGCCCACCTGGACGATCTGTTTGCTGCCCTCGACGGCGTCGAGGGCGGCGACAGCATCCTCGAGCCGCGCGCTCAGGGGCTTCTCGACGAACGCGTCCTTCCCGGCGCGCACAGCATCGACGAGCACGCCCGGATGGGCGAAGTCGGGTGTCGCGATGATCACGGCGTCCAGCCCCGGCATCGACAGAAGCTCCTGGTGGCGTGAGACGAGCCGCGGCTGCTGGCCGGGGAGCTTCTCGGCCACGAGCGCCGCCATCTTTTCGCGCGCCTCGGACCATACGTCGCAGAGGGCGACGACCTCGAACTGGCCAGGCGCCGCCGCGAGCGCCTGATTCAACAGGTACGTGCCGCGGGATCCGCAGCCAACGATGCCGAGGTTGATCCGATCGTTCGGTGCCGCGGCGGCCGGCGACGAGCCGATCGCCGCGGCGGCGAGCCCGACACCAGTCGCCAGGAACTCACGACGAGGAACGCGGGTGGCAGACATGAGAAGCCTCGTCTCGCGCGGGGCGCGCGTCAGTGGATCCGGCCGACGGGACATGATGCGTGGCGCCGCGGACGGCTGTCAATCGGCTCATCCGCTTTGTGCGGGCCTGCTCGCTACGCTCGGAGGTAGGGCGGCGCTTCGCGCCGCAGGGGCGCTCGCTCCGCTCGCGGAGGGCTTCGCGCCGCGCGCGTCGATCTCCGGCTCAACGTGATCCGCGGCCGTCCGCATCCCCTTCTGTGGCGGACCGCTGTCTGTGTCGATCCGCGGCCGACCGTGATTCGTGGCTATCCGTGGTCGCGGACGGCGATCGCCGCCAGCTTCGCCTCGTTCACCGTCACGCCGAGGCCGGGTCCCGTGGACGGTGCCAGCTGCCCGCCCTTCGGTACGAACGGCGCGTCGATGACCGAGTGGGCCAGAAACTGTGGGCCGTTCAGGGCGCATGGCCGCGTCTGTCCGAACGACGAGAAGAGCGTGAGCGTCGCCGCCAGCGACACGTCGGGGTCGGTCAAGCCACTTGCGAGCCACATCAACCCCGCGTCCTTGACGATCTCGATCTGCCGGCGGGCCATCATCAACCCACCGCACCGCGCGGGCTTCATCGCGAGGCCGTTGAGCATCCCGAGACGAATGAACTCGACGAGCTCGTCCGCCGAGACGATGCCTTCGTCCATGAGAATGGGCAGGGCCCCCTGCCGTGCGAGCGCCTGATAGCCGGCGATCCGATTCGGCCGGACCGGCGCTTCGAGAACGTCGACGCCCGCGTCGGCGAGCTTCGGTGCCATGGCCAGCGCTGTGTCGACGTCGTACCCGCAGTTGGCATCGGCCCAGAGAAATCCGTCCGGCGCAATCTGCCGCACGCGTCGGCACAGCGCCAGGTCCATGGCGGTGTCCGGCGCCACCTTGACGTTGAAGTGTCGATAGCCAAGAGCCCGCCCGGCCTCGATGAGCCCGTCGACCTCATCGAGCGTGCGAGGATTCACCGTCCAACTGAGCGTCAACGGCGGGCCCGGCGTACGCCCCCAAAGCGTCGTCACGTTGGCGTCCCGGCGCTTGCCCGCCAGATCGTGCAGCGCGAGGTCGATGCCGGCTTTCGCGATCGGCTGCCCCGTCGAGAAGGCCGGCGCGATCGCACGGTCCATTACGGCATGCGCTGCATTGATGTCGGTCGCGTCGCGGCCGACGAGCTCAGGCGCCAGATACGCCCGGATGGTCGTTGTCACCGTCTCGAGCGTCTCGTCGCTCCACTTCGGAATGGGGACGCTCTCGCCCCACCCGACGACGCCATCCTCGTCGCGGACGCGGATGAGGACCGCGGGACGTCCGGCCGGGGAACCATCGGGGCCCTCGAAGAATTTGAATCGCCCGTGCATCGGGTAGCGAACGGGAAAGACGTCGATGGCGGCGATGCGCGACACGCCGGCGCTCGCGGTCCATCCAACCTCGCCCAGTGCGCATGACGCCGCGCCGATCCCCAAGAGCTCCAGCGCCGCCCGCCGCGAGAACGTCGGCGGCCGATGGTTGGTGATCACACCTTCTCCTCCCTGATCCGCCGCGAACTGCCGACACCAAGTCTGGGCCAGACTATCGGTGTGGCGGTCTCGGCTGTCAAGGAGACCGACGCGTGCGAGGCGCGCGGGGACGTAGTCGCGTCTTCAGCTTCGAGGGGGCGAGGATGACGGTTCGATCTCTGCGAGCAGTTTGCGAGCCGCGCCGCCGGTTGGCGCAGCCGGATTCGCGGCGAGCGATTGTTCCAGGGTACTTTCGGGCGGTCGCCGGGTCTCCGGCCTTCAGCGCAATCGCCCCGGCGTGATAGAAAATAGCCGCGTCGCGGATGCCGACGGCGAGAGCCTCTTCGATCTCGCGGCGGGCTTCGGTCTGCCGGCCCGACGCGCTGAGCGCCCAGGCGTGGGCGTCCAGCGTATGCACGTCATGGCGGCGCGCCCGCTCCAGCAGCGACAGTCTGAGCGCCTCGCCCGCGTTCCCGGCACGGTCCGTGTAGTAGAACACCAGCTCCCGGTTCGCGTTGTCGTTGGACGCCGACTCGGCGAGCGCCTTCTTCTCGAATTCCGCATATACCGCGGTGGCTTCGGCGTTCCCCGCTCGATGGAGCGCCTCGGCGAGCTTGTAGAGATGCTCGGGATGGGGCGCCGCCGCGCACAACTGTCGGAGGAGCGCGACCGCTTCGCCTTGTCGATTTTGCGCCGTGCGCACCTGCGACACAGCATTGAGCGCGTAGTGATACCCGGGAAAGAGTCCCAGCGCTTGCTCCAGGACCGTTGACGCATCGTCATGCCGTCCGACCGACGTCAAAAGGAGTCCCATCTGGCCGAGGATCCACGCGCGATCCTCAATCTCCGTCGGAGCCATTCGAGTGAGCGCGGCGCTATACGCGTCGAGCGCCCCCTCGACGTCGCCGAACACTTCGCGCAGGTACGCGGCGCGCGTGAGACCCGACAGGTTGCCGGGACGCACGTCGAGCATCCACTGCACGGCCTTTTCCGCGGCTTCGTAGTTCCCGAGCTCCGCATTCGCGTCGGCCAGGAACCCGTACACCATCACGTCGTCGGGCACGCGCAGGTTGAGCGCAGTGGCTTCGTCGAGCGCGCGGGCGAACTCGTGTTTGCCCAGCAGCACCCACACCGACAGCTTTCGCGCCTCGAAGTTCGCCGGATCGGGCTTCAATGCCGCCGAAGCCTGATCTTCGGCGCGCGCGTAGAACGAAGGGTCGCCCGATTCGCGGGCGCGCCGCGCCAGCGCCCACCCGAGATCGACACGGGGTTGGGGCTCGGCCGAATGCGCGGCAATTTCCTTTTCGGCCGAAGCAATCTGCTGCTCGGCCGGCGACGGTGCCACCTGCGCGCTCGTCGAGGCGGCGACCAGCCAGGCCACCACCGCGATGGCGAACCGGCCGGGCCCGTGAGCCGGGCGGGTCGAAAAGGACGGGCATGGTGCTCCCCGCTCCTGCCGTGCAACCGGGCTCACCGCCATCGATGTGGCGACGGTCGCGTCCGCTGGGGGCGTTGGCGAGATACGGGAACGACGGTCGGTGTGGCACATCGTTCACGTTCACGCCGTCCCCGAGGCGGTTATTCGGAAAGATGTTGAACCCGGGACTAAGACACCGGCCACGGCGCGCAGTGAGATGTCCACGACGTCGTCTTGGAGCCGCCGTCCGTTCGGGTAGCCGGCGGCGTCTCCCGCGAGGAGCCCAATCCGATTGATGCTTGCCGCCAGCATCGGGGCAACGCCTGTGTTCAGACGGAGCAAGTCGGCAACCGGTCCTGCGGGTGTACCTGGCGCGGCAATCGGTGGCGCAAACGTGACCAGCGGGAGTAAGTCCACTCGCTGGGGGTCGGGGATCGGCAGCACGCCCCCGGTTGCGGCGTTCAGTCCACGTGCGAGCAGGGGATCGAGAAAGAACGACGCGAATTGACCATCGTTTTCCGGTTGATCCATGCTGAAGCGGTCCTTGAAGCCCGTCCCGATCAGGAGCTCGTTGATCAGCGGATTCCCCAGTCGCTGAATCTGATGGAACGTGCCCGAGCTTGCCGCCGGGAGCGGCGAGCGCCGTACGGTGGTCCGCGGCCGCGAGGTGGCCGCCCACACGCCGATTGTCGCGGCGGACGAGGTCGCTGGTTCGACGGCCCCGGTCCTGGTCAGCAATGGAACTGGCACTTCGATGGGTGACGCTCGGCGTCATTCGACTCCTCTCAGCAGATCCCTGCTGAGGTTGACGTCCCTCTCCCACAGGCAAGATAGTCGAGGAACGCCGAGCCGCGATTTGGCGACGGCGAGCGGGCCCGTAGTGGCCCGATGGTGATTCGGCCGATGCGCGGTAGGCGACGAGCCGGAACAAGGTGCCGCCGCTGCTGCAAACGGAGACGCACATGAACCTGCGACAGAAGTACGACGATGCAATTCAGGTGGCCAAGGGCCTGCGCATGCAGGGGGCCGCCGAAGAGAAGGACGGCAAGCTGCACTTCCACGGCGTCGTGAATTCCGACGACGAGAAGAATCAGATCTGGAACGCGATCAAGACGGTGGCTACCTGGCAGACGGAAGTGGTTGCCGATCTGACGGTCCAGCCGAGCGCAGCGCGCGCTGCCAGCGCCGCGGCGCCCGCGCCTGCAGCCTCACCGGCACACACCTATACGGTGAAGGCAGGCGACACGCTCAGCAAGATCGCGAAGGAGCACCTCGGGAACGCCAACGCCTACATGGACATCTTCAACGCGAACCGGGATCAGTTGACCGATCCCGACAAGATCAAACCGGGCCAGGTATTGAAGCTGCCGGTGGTCAGCACGTAGAACGCAACCCTCGGTCAAGGTGCGGCCCGCGGTGACGGAAGTCCCGGAAGCGATTTCCGCCAACCGCGCGGCCGCGGATGCGAAGTGGCCGGTCAGCCCCAGACGCGGTCCTGGGTGCGGTCCACCCACGCGTAGGCTGCCGACAGGTCCGTAAAGGGACGCAGGATGATGCCGCTGCCGCTGGTGAGCGCTTCAGCCACGCGCACCATGCCAAAGGCCGCGAGCGCCGACGGGGCGACGACGACAGCCCACCGGGCCGGGCCGAGATCGCCGGCGTGATCGTTGATCCACCTGGCCGCACGCTCCACATCCGCCCGCGACGGTACGGCTGTCACCGCACGGCTGTCTTCAACCAGATTCAACCCGCGCACGAAGGCCGGATCCGCCATAATCTGCGTCATGAAGCGCTCCCACTCGTCGGAGCGCGCACCGTGCGTGCGGGTGACGATCACCAGCGATCGCTCGGGATGAATCGAGTACGTCAGCGGCACGAAGCACTCCACTCGCTGCGATCATCGGACGCTTCGGACGCCTGCATAGGGCGCGCGGAAAATAATCTGTGCAAATGGCTGAGATAGTGGAGGGCGCATGAGCGCAAGATCCCGCCGTTCCTTTCTGAAGGCGTCATTGGCGGGGCTTTCGGCCGCCGGTATCGAACCGGCGCGCCGCGCCATGGCACAGTCGCCGGCCAGCTCCCAGGATCGGGTCGCCGGCGCCAACCGCCGGATTCGCGTGGCGCTCATCGGCTGCGGCGGGATGGGCACGGGCGACCTGCGCGACATGCTGAAGTCCGGCGCGCAATGCGCGTGGCCCTATGTGACGTGGACGACGCGCAGAGCGCCAAGGTGCGCGAGCTCGTCACCCGCGATTTCAACCAGACGCCCGATCTGGTGAGCCGCGATTTTCGCCGGGTGCTCGATCGAACAGACGTCGATGCCGTGATTGTCGCGACGCCCGACCATTGGCACGCGCTGCCGACGGTGATGGCGTGCGAGGCCGGCAAGGATGTGTACGTCGAGAAGCCGCTATCGCTCACGATCGGCGAAGGCGCGTGTCATGGTGGACGTCGCTCGCCGCCAGAAGCGCGTCGTGCAGATGGGCACGCAGCAGCGCAGCGCGCCGCACTACGCCGACGCCGTGGCCTACGTGCAGAGCGGAAAGCTCGGGACCATTCGCGTCGTGAAGGCGTGGGCCTATCAGGACTGGATGGGCAACGTTCCGAAAGCCCCGGACACCGATCCGCCCTCCACCGTGGACTACGACTTCTGGCTCGGCCCCGCGCCGAAGCGGCCGTTCAACAAGAACCGCTTCCACTTCAACTTCCGCTGGTACTACGACTACTCGGGCGGGCTCATGACCGACTGGGGCGCGCACATGATCGACGTCGCGAACTGGGGCATGGGCGTCACGGCACCGAAAGCCGCGGTCTCGGTCGGCGGCAAGTTCGGCTTCCCGGACGATGCGGAGGAAACGCCGGATACGCAGCAGGCCCTCTGGGAATTTGATGGGTTCAGCTTGATGTGGGAGCACGCGACGGCGATCGGCCAGGGACCCTACATGCGCGATCACGGAGTGGCGTTCCATGGCAACAACGGCGTGCTCGTCGTGGATCGCGGCGGCTGGGAAGTGCTGCCGGAAACCGAATCGCCACCCGGATCGACGAAGCGCTATCGGATGGCCGGCGAACCGCGCCGCGGAACGGGCGGCAGCGATTACCACCTGGCGCACGTCAAGAACTTCCTCGAGTGCATGGACACGCGGCAGCATCCACGCTCCGACGTTGAGATCGGCCACAACTCGATGCTGGCCTGTCATCTGGGCAACATCGCCTATCGCGTCGGCCGTCGGGTCGAGTGGGATGCGGCGAACCAGCGCATCGCCGGCGATGAAAAGGCGCAGGCACTGGTGATGAAGCCGTATCGGGCGCCGTGGTCCCTCGAGCGCTTCATGTCGCGAGCGTAAGCACAGTGCTGCGGTGCGACAGTCCCGCCGTGCTGCCGCACCCGACGCACCTTTTATGGCTTGCGCCCGCGCGAGCCGTTCGCCCAGTCGTCCCACAGATTGAACGTCTTCATCTGATCGTCGAGGTCCGTGCGATCCATGAGCGCCTGGACCTGGGCGTGCGTGTGTCTGGGCAGGATGGTCGCGTCGTTGGCAAAGCCCCAGACGAGACTCGCGACGATCGCGGCGTTGAGCTTCACGTCCGCGATCTCGCACTGATCGAACTGATCGTTGCTGGCGTGGTAACTCGGACCGTACAGGGCCGCTTTCTGGTTGGCGATCAGGTTTGGTACGCCTTCGAGCATGAAGTCGAAGTTGTCGGTGCCGACCACTGGGACGTCGAGCTGCACGAATGGCCCAAGCCCAGAGACGGGCCCGAGGAGCCGATCGACCAGCGGCGCCACGTCCGGCCGGCCTCCGGTAAAGAACCCGGTGATGCGGCCGCAGCCGATGTCGGTCGACTCGGCGACAACATGGTGGTCCAGCTCCGCCACATGCGTGCGGACGTAGCCGAGCGACCCGAGCATCCCGAGCTCCTCGCCATTCCACATCGCGAACCGGATCGTCCGCGACGGGTGGAGGCCGAGCCGAACAATCTGCCGCGCGACGTCGAGGAGCAGCGCGACGTTGACGCCGTTGTCCAGCGCCCCGGCGCCGAGATCCCACGCATCCAGATGAGCGCCGAAGATGACGATCTCGTCGGGCCGCTCACGGCCGCGAATCTCGCCGATGACGTTCTCGCTCTGGGCGCCGCGCGCGGCGTCGACGTCGAGGTGCAGCGTGATCGTCAGCGGTACACCGGCGTTCAAGAGGCGCACGACACGGCGTGCCGCGTCGCGCTCCATCACCACCATCGGCCTGCGGTTGGCCGGGCCGGCGGCGACGTTGTGACGGTACAGCACACCCGACGCGCGGGAGCTCATGTAGATGACGCCGGCGACGCCGGCCGCCGCGGCGCGGCGTTCTATAGCGGCCGACTCGTTGTACTCGCGGAACAGCGCATCAACGTCGATCAGTTCGTCCTGCGCGACGAGCACGAACGCGCCGGTGGCCGAACCGCCGAGACGCGTGAAGTCGTCCTCGCTTCCGCGGCCGCCGTCGAGAATCGATCCCGACACCCCGTCCGGTCCCGTGCCAGTCGAATACGGCATGGCCGCAATCGCCGGGGCGAAGCTCACGGACTGCCCGCGGACTTGCGCGCGGGCCGACCGTTCGAGCCAACCATGAGCAACCGTGAATGTTTCGCGGCGCGCGGTCACGCCTGCGTCTCGAAAGCGTGATTCCGCCCACTCCACGGCCTTCCGGTTCGCGTCGGAGCCGGTCGCACGCCCTCCGATGCGATCGCTCAACGCCGCGAGGTCAGCCTCGAGTGGGGTCGCGCCTAGAAGGGCCGCCACGAGGCGGTCGAGGGCGCTGTCGACGGGTTCGCGCGCAGTCAGCGCCACTGCGAGAGAGGCCACACCGATGACGATCAGCACGGTCCGGACGATGCGCAGCATCAGGTATCTCCTGAATGACAGGCACGAGCAGGTGCCTAGGCGGAGCCGGCCGGCCCTCCAGGGAAGCATCCGTGCGTGGTGAGCGCGGCTGAGACGCCCGCCTCCACAAAATGCCCGAACGGCCGTCGCCACAAACGAACGGCGCGCGTCGGGCAACGGATGTCGTCCAGATGGCTATACTCGCCAGAGGAGACTCCGACGATGACTGTCGACGAGCTCACACGCACGCTGAAGGACTCGACGCCGCCGGCCGGGTTGAGCGGCGCGCTCACGGCGCTGTGGCACGACGCCCGTGGGGACTGGCGCAATGCCCATCGCATCGCGCAGGACGTCGACGACGCGACTGGCGCGTGGGTCCACGCGTACCTGCATCGCAAAGAAGGCGACCTCGGGAACGCCGGTTACTGGTATCGGCGCGCAGACCAGCCGATCGCCGACGACGACCTCGAGTCCGAGTGGCGGCGCATCGTCACGGCCCTCCTCTTAGAGTCCGAAAAACGAGAGTGACGCGTTGTCCTCCAGGAGCTTCTTGTGGGGCTCGACAAGGGCCTTGTTCTTGTCGGACGCCGCCGAGGGAACAGGGAGAGCGAGGTGCCCGGGTTGCTCGGGCGTTCGTCCCGCCTTCAGGTCATCGATGAATCGCGAGACGTCCATGTTCATCACCGGAATCCCGATGGCCGTGTACGCCTGCAGCTGAATCCAGCGGTACTCGCCGAGCGACAGGTTCCTGGTGTTGAGCGCGTCGACCTGGGCCTGCTTGCCCAGCACATACAAGCCCGCCAGCTCCTGATAGGCGCCGATCAACTGGGGCACGTCGAGCGCCGTGTGCTGGTCGCGGTTCACGCGCTCCATGAACGATTTGTACTTCGAGTCGATTTGCTTGAAGCGGTCGCCCATCTTCTGCCGGACCTGCTCCCGCACGGCGACGTAAGTGGCGATCTGGTCTGCCGTGAGCTCACCGGAACTGGGCGGCAGGAATGCCGACCGGTTCCTCACTTGCCGCTCGAGGTCGGGCACCTTTCCGAGCTCGGTGAATCCGGCAAGCGCCGCCCGGGCCTTGTTGTAGACGACATACATACCCACTGTGCCGCCGATGAGCGCGACAACGAGGACGATACCGCAGCCGATAGCGACTTTTTTCATGGCAAACCGGCGAGAGTATAGCGCAACCCATCCGAGCGGTGCTCGGCCTGAAGTCGCCACGCCATCGAGCCGAAAGAGTAACGGGCCGGCCCGTAACCCATCCCACACATGCGAGTCCTGGTCGTCGAACACGACGGCGCCACGCGCGCCATTCTGCTGTCTACGCTCCGCGCCCGGCGGCACCAGGTCACCGTCTGCGCCGACGCCGAGAGCGCCTGGGCCGAGATCGGTCCCGAAGTGGCTGCCGTTCCCTTCGATGTGGCCATCCTCGACGTTGCCCTGCCCGGTCAGGACGGCATCGCCTTCTGCCGGCGGTTCAAGCGTCACGCGGCGGGCCGCCATGCCGTGATTCTGGCCGTCACGGCCGACGAGCGAATCGAGAGCCTGGAAGCGGCGCTCGAATCGGGCGTGCACGACTACGTGGTCTCGCCCGTCGATCCGCGCATCCTGACGATCCGCGTGGCAATGGCCGAACAGCGGTCGCTGATCAATGCCACCAGCCGATACTCGCGCGAGGCGCTGCGGGAAAGCGAGAGCCGGTTCGAAGCGTTCATGACCAACTCGCCGACCGCTGCGTTCATCAAGGACGCGCAGGGCCGATTCCTGTACGTGAACCGTCGATACCTCGAGCTGTTTCAGATCGAGGAATCAGATCGCATTGGCCGGAGCCATTTCGACGCGTTCCCGCCCGACGTCGCGGCCGACCAGCAGCGCACCGATACCGAGGTGCTCGAAACCGGCGCGGCTCGCGAGACGGTCGAGCGAGTGCCGCTGCCCGATGGCGTGCACGACTGGCTCACATACAAGTTCCCGCTGCACGACAACCAAGGTCGTCCCACGCTCGTCGCGGGCCTGGCAATCGACATCACGGATCGCATTCGCGCCGAGCGTGCCGAGATTGCGGCCGGGGAGGCCCTCAGGCGCCAGAAGTCGCGTCTCGAGACCGTGCTGCGGGTGGCGGCTCGTTTGAATTCCATCACGGATTTTCGCACCGTGCTGGACGCCGTGTGCGTCGAGGTCCGCTCGCTCCTCGGCGTCCGCGCCGCATCCGTCGCGCTCCTCGATACGACAACCGGCGCGCTCCGGCTCGCTGCCTCGTCAGGCCTCCCGACCGGGGCCGAGGCGCTCCTCGCAGACGTGCCGGCGGCGGTCTGGACTCGGGTGCGCGAGGATTTTCGGCCCGTGCTCGAAATCGAGGACTTCCGCGATCGAGTGCTGCCCGAGGAGCGATCGGCCGTCGAGCGGACAGGCATCCGCACGTGTCTCGCGGCAATGGCACGGCACGAAAATGGGCTGCTCGGGTACAGTCACCGCGTGGACGCTCGGCGAGGTCCGACAGTTCACCTCCGATGAACGCGCCCTTCTGCAAGGCGTGGCCGACCAGGCCGCGCTCGCCATCAGCAACGCGCAGGCGCTCGAACACCTGCGCGACGCCGAGGCGGCCGCGCGCCGGGAGCGCGATCGCGCCGAGGCTCTGTTGCGCCTGTCGCATTACCTGGGGGCTCAACGCGAGTTCGGCGACGCGCTCAATGCGGTCTGCGAGCAGGCCCGCCTCGCCCTGCGCACGTCGGCGGCGGTCGTCTACGTGTACGACCCACGCGACGGCCTGTTGAAGGCCGAAGCCGTCGCCGGGGGGCCGCCGGACGCGCTCAAACAATTCATCCCGGCGCCCATCGACCTCCACCTGCGTCTCTGGCCCGTCGAGACCTCGGTCGTGACGATTCCCGACGTCGACCAGGCGACTTTCATGCCCAACCACGCGACGTTCCGGAATCTTGGCGTGCGCTCGGCGGCGTTTGCCCGAATGATTCGCGACGAGACGCTCATCGGGATGGTGGCCGTGGGCGAGATCGGCCAATCGCGCGAATTCTCGGGCGACGATGTGGCGTTGTTGCGCGGGCTGAGCGATCAAGCCGCGCTCGCCATCCGCAACGCCCAA
>CAWHTD010000009.1:0-2140814 GCA_963832135.1 Vicinamibacteria bacterium
TGCTCTATAAGGACTGGCTCACGCTGGACGCCCTCAACGAGAAGTTCTACATCGACTCGCCGACGGGGAGCCTTGGGTTCAATCCGCGGATCGACCAGAACCCGCACTTCTTTACGCATTTCGCCCTCGGCGGCGATATGGCCGAATTCTCCACGGTCGGCGGCGACCCGATGTTCTATCTCCATCACGCCAACATCGACCGGATTTGGGAAAGCTGGAGCCGTCTCGGCAACAAGAATCCAACCGATCCCAAGTATCTCAATCGCGTGTTCTCGTATGGGGACAGAAGCAACAAGCGCGCGGATCTGCCGGTCAGCGCGAGTGATCGTACCGCGCAGATGGGCTACGAGTACGACGCGTATGAATTGCCGCCCCAGCCACGGCGCCTGACCACCGAGGAGGCCGCCGAGAGAGAGCGCACTTACAAGACTCTCCACGAGCGTGCTCTCGGCGGTTCGCACCCTGCCCCGCATGCGTCGAGCGCTTCTGGAGGAAAACAGCGATGATCCTGAAGCTGTTGATCAGCGTGGTCTTCGTCGGCGCCGCGGTACAGAAATTCACCGGTAAGGTGGCGCCGAATTGGGATCGCTGGGGCTATTCGCGGCAGTTCATGTATGCCACCGGCATCGCGGAACTTGTCGCGCTGGCCCTCTTCTGGTGGCCGGGACTCGAGCTCGTTGGTGCCGCAGGCCTTGGTCTGGTGCTGCTCGGCGCACTGGCAACCCTGATCAGGCACCGCGAGGGACCGTCCCATATTGCCCTGAGCGCGCTCACGCTGCTCCTGGTGATGGTGCAGTCTACCGGTCAACGGTCGCATGACATGGAAGGACGAACTCCGCCGCGCTGGCGGCGAGCTGAGCGGAGGCCACGCGATGAAACGCATCATCGCCGTCACGGCTGTCGCTGTTTCCCTCGCCGCGGGCTCGTTCGCCGGCGGCACGTGGTGGGCGCACCGGTCCGGCGCGGCGCACGCGAGCGCGCACGCCGCAACCGTCTACACCTGCCCGATGCACCCGGACTACCGCAGCGACCATCCTGGCAACTGCCCGATCTGCGGCATGCCGCTCGAGGCGGTTCGTGCGGGCGGGGCAACGGGCGGCGACGCCGCCGCCCGCGCGCTGCCGCACGGCGCGGTGCAGGTGAGTCCCGAGCGGCAGCAGGCGATCGGCGTCCGGCTCGGCGTCGTCAGCCGGTTGGCCGGCACCCGGCTGCTGCGGACGACCGGGCGCGTGGCGCCCGACGAGAACCGGACGTATCCGATCGTCGCCGCCGTGAGCGGCTGGATCCGCAACGTGGAGAGCGTGACGACGGGCGACGCCGTGAAAAGGGACCAGGTGCTCGCGTCGTTCGTCGCGCCGGAGGTCGAGTTCAGGAGTGCGCAGCAGTCGTACTACACCGGCCTCGAGGCGTTCTACCGCATGGCGGTCACGCAGCCGCAGCCGCAGTCGCAGCCGCAGTCGCACCCTCCGCGCGCGGCGCGGAGGCGATCGACCGGATGGCCGACGAGCTGCGGACCCTGGGCGTCTCCAACTCGCAGCTCAGGGAGATGGGCAAGCGCCGCGAGCTCGTGCATGACATCCGCGTGGAGTCGCCGGTGGACGGCGTCGTGCTGAAGCGCAGCGTCTCGCCCGGCCTCCGGTTCGATCGCGGCTTCGAGTTCTACCGGATCGCGGATCTCAACCGCGTGTGGATTCTCGCCGACGTGTACCGCCACCAGCTGCCGTTCATCCGCCGCGGCGCCTCCGCGCGGATCACCACGGCGGGAGAGAGCCGCGCAGTGTCGGCGACGGTGAGTCCGTCGGAACCGATCTTCGACGAGGCGACGCTGACGCTGAAGGTGCGGCTCGAGGCCTCGAACCCGCAGCGGGCGCTCAAGCCCGGCATGTTCGTCGACGTGGAGTTCCCGGTCGACCTCCCGGCGACGCTCGTCGTGCCGGCGGATGCGATCGTGGACTCGGGGCTGCGCAAGACGGTGTTCGTCGACCGCGGCAACGGATACTTCGAGCCGCGGCTGGTCGAGACGGGGTGGCGCGTCGGCGACGACGTCGAGGTGACGAAAGGGCTCGAGCCTGGCGAGCGGATCGTGGTCTCGGGCACCTTCTTCATCGATTCCGAGAGCCGCATGAAGGCGAAGCCATGATCGACCGCATCATCGACTGGTCGGTCAGGAACAAGTTCCTCGTCCTGCTGCTCGTGGGCGCCGCCGCGCTCGCCGGCGCGCGCGCGCTGCGGAACGTGCCGCTCGACGCGATCCCCGACCTCGGCGACACGCAGGTCATCGTCTACTCGCGGTGGGATCGCAGCCCCGACCTCATCGAGGCGCAGGTCACGTATCCGATCGTGACGGCGATGCTTGGCGCGCCGCGCGTGAAAGCGGTCCGCGGCGTCTCCGATTTTGGCTACTCGTTCGTCTACGTGATCTTCGAGGACGGCACCGACACCTACTGGGCGCGCACGCGGACGATGGAGTACCTCTCGGGCGTGCTGTCGCGGCTGCCGCCCGATGCGCGGACCGAGCTCGGGCCCGACGCAACCGGTCTCGGCTGGGTGTTCCAGTACGCGCTCGTGGACCGATCCGGCAGACACAGCCTGGCGGATCTGCGGTCGTATCAGGACTGGTCCCTGCGCTACTACCTGAAGGCGGTGCCCGGCGTGTCGGAGGTGGCCTCGCTCGGCGGCTTCGGCCGGCAGTACCAGGTGAACGTGGACCCGAACCGGCTGCGCAACTACGGCCTCTCGATACAGCGCGTCGTCGAGGCGGTGCGCGGCGGCAACGCCGAGACTGGCGGTCGGCTCATCGAGTTCGGCGGCACCGAGTACATGGTGCGCGGCCGCGGCTACGCGAAGTCGGTCGCCGACTTCGAGAGCATCGTCGTGTCCGCCAGCGAGAGCGGCACGCCGATCCGGATCCGCGACATCGGCCACGTGACGGTCGGCCCGGATCTGCGGCGGGGCGTGGCGGATCTGGACGGCGCCGGCGAAGTGGTGTCGGGGATCGTCGTGATGCGCCAGGGAGAGAACGCGGTCGACGTGATCGATCGCGTCAAGGAGCGCATCCGCCAGATCGAGCCGGGCTTGCCGTCCGGGATGGAGATCGTCCCGATCTACGACCGCTCGGCGCTGATCCGCCGCGCGATCGACAACGTGAGCGAGACGCTCGTCGAGGTGGTGCTCACCGTCGTCTTCATCGTGCTGCTGTTCCTGTGGCACGTGCCGAGCGCGCTCATCCCGCTCATCACCCTTCCGGTTGCCGTGCTCGTGGCGTTCATCCCGTTCCGCGCGATGGGGATCACGGCGAACATCATGTCGCTCGGCGGCATCGCGATCGCGATGGGCGAGCTGGTGGACGCGGCGATCGTCGTCGTGGAACAGACCCATAAGAAGCTCGAGCAGGCGCAGCGCGACGGATCGACGCGCGACTATCACAAGGTCGTCCTCGAGGCGGTCAGGGAGGTGGCGCCGGCGAGCTTCTTCGCGCTGCTCGTGATCGCCGTGTCGTTTCTCCCGGTGCTGGCGCTCGAGTCGCAGGAAGGGCGGCTGTTCAAGCCGCTCGCCTACACCAAGACGCTCACGATGCTCGTGGCGGCGGGCCTCGTGATCACGCTCGACCCCGCGCTGCGCGTGCTCTTCACGCGCGTGCGGCGCTTCGAGTTCCGGCCCGCGTGGCTCTGCCGGGTGACCAACGCGGTGCTCGTCGGCCGCATCCGGTCCGAGGAGTCGCATCCCATCAGCCGCTTCCTCATCGCGGATGTACGAGCCGGTCGTCCGCTGGTCGCTGCGGTGGAAGTGGTCGGTCATCGGCGGCGCCGCGGCCCTCGTCGTCGTCACGGTGCCGGTGTTCACGCACCTCGGATCGGAGTTCATGCCGCCGCTCCGCGAGGGGTCGCTCTTCTACATGCCGACGACGATGCCCGGCATCGCGATCGGCGAGGCGCAGAAGCTGCTGCAGGTGAGCGACCGGGCAATCAAGCAGTTCCCCGAGGTCGATCGCGTGCTCGGCAAGGCGGGGCGCGCGGACACGAGCACCGATCCCGCGCCGCTCTCGATGCTCGAGACGGTGATCACGCTCAAGCCGACGTCCGAGTGGCGCCGGGTCGAGACGTGGTACTCCGGGTGGGCGCCGGAATGGATGAAGCGCGTGCTCCGGCACGTCACGCCCGATCACATCTCCGAAGAGCAGCTGGTCGAGGAGATGAACGCGGCCGCTGACGTATCCCGGCGTGTCGAACGCCTGGACGATGCCGATCAAGGGGCGGATCGACATGCTGACGACCGGCATCCGCACGCCGGTCGGGCTGAAGATCTCCGGCGCCGATTTCGCCGAGATCGAGAAGATCGGCACGGCGATCGAGGCGGCGCTCCCCTCCGTGAGCGGCACGCGCAATGTGTTCGCGGAGCGCACCGGCAGCGGGTTCTTCCTCGACATCGAGTGGAACCGTGACGCGCTCGCGCGCTACGGCTTGAGCGTCGAGGCGGCGCAGGGCGTGGTGCAGAACGCGATCGGCGGCGAGAACGTGACCACCACGATCGAGGGGCGCGAGCGGTATCCGGTGAACGTCCGCTACATGCGCGATTTCCGATCCGACACCGACGCGCTCGCGCGCGTGCTCGTGCCGGCCTCGGATGGGCAGCGGCAGATCCCGCTCGGCGAGCTGGCGCGCGTGAAGGTCGCGACAGGACCTGCGATGATCCGCAACGAGGACGGGCTGCTCACCGGATACGTCTTCGTGGACGTCGCGGGCCGCGACATCAGCAGCTACGTGGACGAGGCGAGCCGCGTCGTGCGCGAGCAGGTGAAGCTGCCGCCCGGCTACGCGGTGCTCTGGAGCGGCCAGTACGAAGCGATGGCCCGCGTGCGCGCGCGTCTCGCCTACATCATTCCGCTCACGCTGCTCCTCGTGTGCGTGCTTCTGTACCTGAACACGCGGTCGCTCGTGAAGACGGCGATCGTGTTGCTGGCCGTGCCGTTCTCGGCCGTCGGCGCCGTCTGGTACCTGTACCTGCTCGGCTACAACATGAGCATCGCCGTCTGGGTCGGGCTGATCGCGCTGCTCGGCGTCGACGCCCAGACCGGCGTCTTCATGCTGCTGTATCTCGACCTCGCGTACGAGAAGGCGTCGCGCGAAGGACGCCTGCGAACGCTCGCCGATCTCCAGGCGACGATCGTGGAAGGCGCCGCGAAGCGGCTGCGCCCGAAGTTCATGACGATGGCGACGACGTTCATCGGGCTCATCCCGATCATGTGGGCCACCGGCACCGGGTCCGACGTGTGGAAACGGATCGCCGCGCCGATGGTTGGCGGCATCTTCACATCGTTCGTCCTCGAGCTCGTCGTCTACCCGGCGATCTACGAAATCTGGAAATGGCATTTCGAGATGAAGCGCGCCCGCGCCGAACCGCAGCCCGCCGCGCTCGCCGTCCTGCCGTCGCCCGAGGCGGCGCCGTGACACCGATCAACATCCAGAGATCGCGTCCACAATCGCCGTGGGTCCGGCGACGATCAGTGGAAGGTAGCGTGTGATGTCCCGTGTCATCATCCTGGGCGCGACCGGAACGCTGGGCCGCCACGTGCTGCGTCAGGCGGTCGCCGCCGGTCACGCCGTCACGGTGTTCGTCCGAACGCCGTCCAAGCTGATGCCCGACGTCCGCGATCGAGTGTCGGTGCATGTGGGCGATCTCAGCGCGCTCGTGCCGCTTGATTTGATTAGAGGGCAGGAAGCGCTGATCAACTGTGCCGGCCACGTCGCCGACGGCGAAAGGTTCGTCGGCCTGATCGACCGGCTCGTTACCAGCGTGGACTCGCTTCCCATCGCGGAGCAGCCGGTTTGCTGGTTCCTGGCGGGTGCGGCGATCCTCGACATCGACTCGTCCGGCCGCCGCGGCGTCGAGTTGCCGAAGGTGAAGTCCACCTACTGGCCGCACGCCGGTCAACTTCGAGCGGTTGCGCCGCTCGCGCCTGGAGTGGCGACTGCTCTGTCCCGGGCCGATGGTCGATGAGCCGGCGCTTGGGCTGGACCGGGTGCGCGTCTCGCTCGACGCCTTGCCCGTGCAGGTTCCGGCATTCGCCCGCGTCCTGCCCAGCCCTTGCTGCTGCCGGTCTTCGCTTCGCTGATTCCGCAGATGATCGTTCCCTACGCGGATGCGGCGGCCCTCATGCTCGCCAACCTCGATCGCGGTAACGTTATGTCGCGCCATCGCGTCGGGCTGGCGCTGCCCGTGGGCATGCGCGGGACGGAAGTCGAAGTGGTCGGCCAAAGCCACTCCCGCGGCACAGCAAATCGTGTGAAAGCGCTGGGAGCGTCATGTTGGCCTCTCGGGCGCGATTCGCCAGGAGCGGAAACGATGCTTGCAGCATCGGGCCGCTTCGATCTAGAACTTCCGGACGATCCCGTTCCTGGAGAAGAACATCGAGCGATGACTGCCGCACGAATCCGGACGTCAGGGATTCCGGATTGCCCGGCGGTTCGGCTGATGCTGATCGTGCTCGTCGCGGCCTCGGCTGGCAGCGGCCGCTCGCGCAGACCGTCGCGCCTGGCGATCACCGCGCGATCGAACACGATCAGGGCGGCCCCGCTCCACCGTTCGACCTCAAATTCAGGCATCTCACCACCAACGACGGGCTATCGCAGGACAATGTCGTCGCCATCGTGCAGGATCGCCGCGGCTTCATGTGGTTGGGCACCGCAGAGGGTCTCAACCGCTACGACGGCAACTCTTTCGTGGTCCCCAAGGACGATCCGGACGCTCTCCCGAGCATCAGCCGCGGTTTCGTCGGCGCCCTGTTCGAGGACGATCGCGGAAATCTGTGGGTCGGCGCGTATCCCGGCATCAGCAAGTTCGACCCCGCGACCGAACGCAGCACCCGCTACCTTCACGACCCGAACAACTCCAACAGCTTCAGCGGCGATTCGGTTGCGAGCATCACCGCCGATCGTCGCGGTCATCTGTGGTTCGCCACCTTGGATAGCGGGCTGGACCGGTTCGACCCGGCGACGGAAACATTCACGCACTACCGGAATGACAGCGCCGGTCAGTTCGTCGGGTGGGTCAGGCGCGTGATCGAAGACGCGCAGGGGGAGATCTGGTTCGTCGGTGACCGCGGTCTGTTCCACGTGAACCAGCAGACGGGGCAGGTTACTCGTTTCGCCTCGACGATGAAGGACCTGTCCGCGTTCGACGTGTACGAAGACAGCAACGGCGACTTCTGGCTCCTGGCGTCCTCCCCGATCGTCGGGCTGATCAGGTACAACCGGCAGACCAAGGCGTTCGCCGAATACCCACTTGGTACGGGGGCTACACTACTGAACCGCAACACAGTTCTCGCGGAGCGACGCAACGGATTCTGGGTTCCGTCCAGCCTGGGGCTCTCCTATTTCGATCGCCGGAGCGAGCGCTTCACGCTGTTCCAACACGATCGAGGCGACCCGGACAGCCTCAGCGACAACGGCGTCGTGTCGATATACCGCGACCGGTCCGGCTTGTTGTGGGTGGGCACGGCGAACGGTGTGAACATCCTCGACCTTCGGCAGCAGCGGTTCCGGCACTATACGTATCGTCCGGGCCGCGCCGATAGTCTCTCGCCCGGCAAGGCCACCGCGATTCATGAGGACTCGGATGGCGTGCTGTGGGTCGGCGTCTTCCCTCGAGGGCTCGATAGAGTGGATCGGCAAACGGGGCGGGTCACCCATTATCGTCCCGGCACGGGCGACCGCAGTCTCAGCAAAGGTAGTGAGCTCACTACCATTCTCAGGGACGTCCGCGGTTACCTGTGGCTCGGCGGCTGGGCTGCCGGTCTCGACCGATTCGATCAGCGCAACGGTCGTTTCAAGCATTACGCTCACGATCCCGCTGATCCTCAAAGCCTGATGACGGATAACGTCATCTGTGTCTATGAAGATCGGGGCGGCCAGTTGTGGGTGGGACAGTTCGGGGGCGTCAGCCGCTTCGATCCCGTTACCGAGCGATTTACCAACTACCGACCTGGCCGAGACGATGCCGCGAGCCTGGCATACAGCGTCTCTGCTATTCATCGCGATCGCTCCGGCACGCTCTGGTTCGGGACGTGGGGCGGCATCCTGAGCCGGTTTGACGAGAAGACGAACACCTTCGTGAACTACACGTCAAAACCGGGTGATCCTGACAGAATGCAGGGTGGCAGCATTGGAGCCATTCATGAGGACCGCACAGGAGCGCTCTGGCTCGGCCTGGGAACGGGCCTGTATCGGTTCGACCCGAAAACCGAGGTCTTCACGCGCTATACCCAGCAGCATGGCCTGCCGAGCGACGATGTGATGGGCATCCTCGAAGATGACGCGGGCAAGTTGTGGATCAGCAGCAAGAAGGGCCTGTCCCGATTCGATTCGCAGACAAAAACGTTCAGGAACTACGACGTCTCTGACAGCTTGCTGAGCAATGACTTCTCGCGGAGCTGCTACCAGCGACGGCGTAGCGGAGAGATGTTCTTCTGCGGCAGCGAGGGAGTGACCGCGTTCTTCCCCGAGGATCTCCGCGACAATCCGTACGTGCCGCCTGTCGTGATCAGCAGCTTCAAAATCTTCAACGACCCCGTTCGGATTGGCGGCGAGGTGCTCGCGAAGGCGGTCCCGTACGTGGAGTCGTTGACTCTGTCTTATCGACAGAGCGTGTTTTCATTTGAATTCGCGGCATTGAGTTACGCGAACTCGAATAAGAACCGGTATCGCTATAAGCTCGAGGGGTTCGATCCCGACTGGAGCGAGGTGGACAGCAAGCAGCGGCTGGCGACCTACACCAATCTCGATCACGGAGATTACGTGTTTCGCGTGCAAGGGTCGAACAGCGACGGCGTCTGGAACGAAGAAGGCGTGTCGCTGCCGATTCTTATCACGCCACCATGGTATCGAACCGGCGTGTTTCGCGCCGCGGCCGGGGGGCTGTTTCTGGCGTTCCTGTGGGCGGTCTATCAGGTCCGGATGCGTCAGGTGCAGCGTGCGTTCGAGATGACGCTCGAGGCGCGCGTCGGCGAGCGCACCCGAATTGCCCGGGAGCTGCACGACACGCTGCTTCAGAGCTTCCACGGGCTGCTGTTGCGGTTTCAGACGGTGTCGTATCTGCTACCGGCGCGCCCGGCCGAAGCCAAACAGCAACTGGATCGCGCGGTGGAGCAGGCTGCCAAGGCGATCACCGAAGGCCGGGACGCCGTGCAGGGCTTGCGGTCGTCGACCGTCGAAGGCAACGACCTCGCGCTGGCAATCAGGGCCCTTGGCGACGAGCTCGCGACCGACGCCAGCGCCCACCCGCCTCCTGCATTCCGTGTCGCAGTCGAGGGACACGCCCGAGACCTGAACCCGATCCTTCGTGACGAGATCTACAAGATTGCGGGGGAAGCGCTGCGGAATGCTTTTCGGCATGCGCAGGCCGGACGGGTCGAGGTCGAGATCCGTTACGACAGCGATGACTTCCGATTGCGGGTGAGAGACGACGGAAAAGGCATCGATCAAGCGGTTCTCTCCACCCAGGGAATCGAGGGACACTACGGACTGCGCGGGATGCCGGAACGCGCCGCAGCGATTGGTGGGAAGCTGGCAGTCTGGAGCGAAGTGGGCGCAGGCACGGAGGTCGAGTTGCGCCTGCCTGTGCGCGCCCTCTACGCGACATCCGCGAGGCGCTCCTGGTGGTCGCGCCTCTTGGCACGGAAGACTCCGGCAAACGTACGAGAAGACGCGTCATGACCGGCAGCTCCCCAATTCGTATTCTCACCGTCGACGACCATCCACTGGTGCGCGAAGGGATCGCCGGTCTCGTTAGGACACTGTCAAGGGCCGAGTCAAGAGCATCCTTGCGAAACTCGACGCCAACGATCGGATGCACGCGGCGATCATCGGCTTGAAGCGGGGAATCATCGAGCTCTAGCGTCCGGCAATCTACCGCCCGTCCCCGATACCCGCCGATCCCAACCCTAACGCCACGCCCGAAAGGGTCCTCCGTAAGCCACCCGACCGAGTCGTCGCAACACACCCTATTCAGTCCTCCAACTCGCGCTGAATGAGCGTAGGAATGCGCCCGAAGGGAGGTTGTGGCTGCCGGCGTAGACGTCCAGAATCGCCGAAGACATGTGATGAGGAGGTGACGTCATGCGTCGGTCGAATCGAATGAAGCGGATCCTGCTTGCCCTCGTCTTGACGACGTCGCTGACGCTCGGGACGGCAGCGGCCGCGAGCGCCGGCTCCGAAACCGAGGCGGCGGAGATCCAGGCCCAGGCGCAGCGTGTTCAGGATGTCATCGACGATCTGGCCGGTCGCCTCTCACTGAAGCGCGACGTTGTCGCGGCGATCGTGCCGGCAAACCGCTTGATGGTCTCGGTCGTGTCACCGGTGAGCCGTGACGGCGCGTATCGTGTCGCCTTCGAAGGGGCCTTCCTCGACACGCTGACCGACGACGAGCTCAGGGCCGTGGTGGCGCACGAGCTCGGTCACATCTGGATCTTCACGCATCATCCGTATCTCCAGACCGAGCAGCTCGCGAACAAGATTGCGCTGCGTGTGGTCCCGCGCGAGACGCTCGAGCGCGTTTACCGCAAGGTCTGGCCGCACGGCACTCCGCTCGGCGCCCCAGCTCGTTTCCCCGCCGTCGCGAACTGATCGCACTGCATCGTACGAGACGCTCGATAGTCTCAGTCGTGCAGCGCGTCCACGCCGGTGGCTTCCTTGATGAGCGCAGACGCACGAGCCGCGCGGGCCGGCCCTGGCAGTAGTTGATGCGGACGGTTTTCATCGTCGCTCTCCCATCCGAGAAATACCGCCATCCGATCCAGCTCTGCGTCGAGCTCGCCCGCTCTAGCGACTCGTTCGGTTCGGAATGTGCCGCGGGCGCCGGAATGGACCGTGCCCTCGTAAACATCCGCCGCGTGTGATCGCACGCACCGCACGAAAACACACAGGCGTACGCGCGGCGGCCGCAAGAACGACGCGTATTTCGGGCGTGTCTGCCAGGGATCGCGCGCTGGCATCGCCGTTGCCCTTCCCGGCGTGTGACGGTCCGGACTGCACCTGGAGGTCGCGGTATCTACTGCGCCGTGTGCGGCCCAAGAAGTAGAGATACATCGTCAACTACCGTGAAAGGGAGATCTCCATGTTGAAAGTGTTGCAACGAGGAACGGCCATGCTGGCCGTGCTGATGGCCAGCGTGGTGTTCGCCACGAGCGCGCTGGCGCAGATGCCCACCTCGCCCTGGAAGAAGGGCGCCCCATTCCCGGAGCCGGATGAGGAGCTCTACGGCGTGACCACCAACGGCAAACTCTACGTGTTTGGTGGCTGGGACGGCGGCAAGGCGCGGGGCGTCACCTACGAATACGACCCGGTCGCCGACAAATGGACGAAGAAGACGTCGATGCCGCGGCCGGCCCACCATGCGGCCCTGGCCGCGGCCAACGGCAAGATCTATGTGATCGGCGGCTTCGTCCCCCCGAAGGACACCGCCATCCCCCTGGGCGGCGCCTGGGAACCGATTGACACCGCGTGGGAGTACGACCCGGCGGCGGATTCCTGGAAGTCGCTGCCGCCGCTGCCCGGCAAGCGCGGGTCGGCGGTCGCCGCCGAAGTCGGCGGCAAGATCTACGTGATCGGCGGCGCCACGACCACCGACGGGGCCAAGGACCCGTTCTTCTCGTTCTTCGGCCCGTCTCGGGTGCTCGGCACCAACGAGGTGTACGACCCGGCCACCAACACGTGGGCGAGCCGCCGGCCGATGTCGGTGCCGCGCAACCACGCGTTCGGCGGTGTCGTCAACGGCAAGATCTACGTCATCGGCGGCCGGACCGGGCACGGCTTCATCCTGTCGGCCACCAACACCGATGTGGTCGAGGAGTACAACCCGGTCAACGACTCGTGGAGCGTGCCGAAGGAACGGATGCCCACCGCTCGCAGCGGGGGCGCGTCGGGCTCGGACGGCCGCCGGATCTACGTCGCCGGCGGCGAGGTGACGACCAAGGATCTCGTCGGGGCGTTCAAGAGCGTCGAGGCCTACGAGCCGGCGACCAATTCCTGGACCACGCTGCCCTCCATGCCGATGCCGCGGCACGGCATCGCGGGCGGAGTGATCGGCACTCGCTTTCACCTGGTCAGCGGGATGATGCAGTCGGCGGGGGCGCTGACCTTCCTCGACCCGACCCTCTCCACGCACACTGCGATGCACGACATTCTGGAGCTGCAGTTCGGTGCACCGCCGCCCCCTGCGGCGGCCACGAGCGCGGCCGCGGCGCCGAAGTAGGGGTGAGAAGCGAGCGGCGTGGGAATTGAATTCAACTCTAACTTTGTCGAAAGAATCGGGAAATGGAGTTCCGCTCTGTTGCTCTCCTCTTGTGGATGGCGACGGCGTGGTGATCGTCTGGGAAGGGGGCGCGGGGGCAGTCGGCCTCACTCATGGCTGGACGTCCCGCGACGGCGGGCAGACGCTCTCCGCGTCCCGCGATCTGCCCACAGCGTCCCGCAGCGTCGGACTACTATTGCTTCTCGCTCTCGACTTCGCGCCACAAGATGGAGGTCGATTGAAGAATCGTCCGTTGTTGGTCGCGTTCGCCGTTCCCGGGCACGTGCTGCTTGTGTTTGGGACGGGAATGGCGGCCGGGTTCTACTCCGGAGGGTGGTGATGTCCCGCCTCCTCATCCTGGGCGCCACCGGGTCCCTCGGTCGCCAGGTGGTGGGCCAGGCACTCGCCGCACGGCACCAGATCACCGTGTTCGTGCGCACGCCGTCCAAGCTTCCGCCTGAAGTCGGTGAACGGGTCTCAGTTCATACGGGCGATCTCAGCGCGCTCGTGCCCCTTGATCTGATCAGAGGGCAAGACGCGCTGATCAATTGCGCCGGCCACGTCGCCGACGGTGACGCGTTCGTCGGCCTGTTCGACCGGGTCATTACCGCCGTGGACTCGCTTCCGCCAGCGGAGCAGCCGGTCTGCTGGTTTCTCGCGGGCGCAGCGCTCCTCGATGTCGACTCGTCCGGCCGCCGGGGCGTCGAGCTGCCCAAGGTAAGGTCCACCTACTGGCCCCACCCGGTCAATTTCGAGCGCTTGAGCTGCTCGGGCATCGACTGGAGACTGCTCTGTCCTGGGCCGATGGTCGATGAGTCGGCGCTCGGACTGGACCGGCTGCGCATCTCGCGCGACATCCTGCCCGTTCAGGTGCCTGCATTCGCGCGCGCCTTGCCGGGCCTGCTGTTGCTGCCGGTCTTCGCGTCGCTCATTCCCCAGATGATCGTGTCGTACGCGGATGCAGCTGCCCTCATGCTTGCCAATCTCGATCGCGGTAGCGCCATGTCGCGCCATCGCATCGGGCTGGCGCTGCCCGCGGGCATGCGCGGGCGAAAGTCCACATGGTCGGCGAAGGTCAGTCCCACGGCAAAATAAATCCTGAACAGCGATACGATCAGCACCCGTGGGTTCGCACGTGCTGGTACTATCAATCAGCCGCACCGAGGAAGAGCAAGATCGAGCATGACTGCCGCACGAATCCGGACTGCAAGGCTTACTCACGGCCCGGCATTTCGGACGATGCTGATCGTGCTGGTCGTGGCCTGCGGCGGGCAAGCGGCGCTCGCGCAGACCGGCGTGCCCGGAGGTCAGCGTACCACCGCTCAGCATGTCGATGCTGCGGCCACCGATCTCAGATTCACGCATCTGACCACCAACGATGGCCTGTCTCAAGGCTACGTGGTCGACATTCTCCAAGATCGCCGGGGCTTCATGTGGTTTGCCACCCGAGACGGCTTGAATCGCTATGACGGATACACCTTCGTCGTATACAAGCACGACCCGAACGACCCCGGCAGCCTGAACTCCAACTTCCTTCAAGATCTGATGGAGGACGAACACGGCAATCTGTGGGTCGCCACCAACACCGGCGTGAATCGATTCGACCTTACAACCGAACGGTGTACTCGATACCTTCACGACCCCAATAACCCTGACACGCTCGGCGGTGCTTCGGTCAAGAGCATCGCCGAAGACAGTCGCGGCTATCTGTGGTTTGGCACTGAAGATAGCGGCCTCGACAAGTTTGATCCAAGGACCGGAACATTTGCTCACTACCGCAATGACAGCGATGGAGCGTTTGTCGGGCGTATCACGCAGGTTATCGCGGACCACGATGGGGACATCTGGTTTGTTGGCGAGCGCGGTCTGTTCCATCTGAACCAACAGACAGGACGGATAACTCGTTCTCCTGCAACCAGGCATGGCCTTAGCGCAGACAGCGTGTATGAAGACGAAGCCGGCGATTTGTGGCTGCTGACCAATTTGCCTGTCGTCGGGCTCGTCAGATATGACCGGCGGGCAGAGCGCTTGACGAGCTACCCGCTCGCCGCCCATGCCCCCCGTGCTGGCGGCGTCCTGGCATCGACGACGAGCGGCGGCTCGCTCAATGGCATGCTGGCGGCTGACGGGCGCAATGGACTATGGGTGCCGTCCAGCGAGGGTCTCTCTTACTTCGACCGGCGCACAGAACGCTTCACGCAGAGGTTCCAACACGAGGACACCAACCCGCATAGCCTCGACAGCAACGCCATCTTCTCGGTCTATCAGGACCGCGGCGGTGTGCTGTGGGTGGGAACCGAGAATGCGGGGCTCAACATCCTCAATTTCCGGCAGCGACAGTTCGTCCCGTACAGGCACCGGGCCACCGATCCGAACAGTGTCTCGCCGGGCAGGGTAAAAGCGATCCACGAGGATCGCGATGGCGTGGTGTGGGTGGGCTTTTTCCCTCGCGCCCTGGACCGATTGAATCGGAAGACTGGCGAGATTGTCCATTACCGTCCCGGCGGGGGCGGCGAGAATACGATCGGTGCAGGAACCAACGTCAATAGCATCTACAGAGACCCTTCGGGCTATCTCTGGGTTGGCGGCGGTGGTAGCGGTTTGGACCGGTTCGACGAGCGCACTGGACGCTTCAAGCGCTACCGGCACGACGGGCGCGATCCCCGCAGCTTGATCTCCAACAATGTCTACACGATCTATGGCGATCGAAGCGGCCAGATGTGGGTGGGTCTCCAGGGAGGTATCAGCCGCTTCGATCCCGCGACGGACAGCTTCGTCAACTACAGGCCGGTTCCGGAGAATCCGGCCAGCCTCGCCAATACGGTGTGGGTGATCTATCAAGATCGTTCGGGCGCGCTGTGGGCCGGCACATGGGGCGGTATGCTTATTCGTTTCGACGAACAGGCGAAAACGTTCGTCAGCTATGCCCCAGACTCGCGGGACCCACGAAGACTCAACGGCGGGGGTATCAACACCATTCTCGAGGATCGGACCGGGACGTTATGGGTGGGAGCGTTCGACGGACTGTACCAACACGACCGCCGAAGCGGAGCATTCGCCCGCTACACGGAACGCGAGGGCCTGCCCAGCAGCAGCATTCGATGCATTCTGGAAGATCGACCAGGCAGGCTCTGGCTCAGCACTCAGAAGGGCGTATCCCGGTTCGATCCTGGGAGGGGAACGTTCAGAAACTACGACGTGTCCGATGGACTGCAGAGCAACGAGTTCAGTACCGGCTGTTTTCAGGCCGAGGATCGGGAGATGTTCTTCGGCGGCAGCGATGGATTCAACGCCTTTGTTCCCGAGAACGTTCGGGATGACGCCTACGTGCCGCCGGTCGTGATCACTAACTTCACCATTTTCAACCGGCCGGTGCGCATCGGGGCTGAATCAGGTACTCAAGAAGGCGATCCCATACGTCGAGTCCCTGACCCTTTCTTACGCGAACAACGTGTTTTCCGTCGAGTTCGCTGCGCTGAGTTACGCCAATTCCCAGCGGAACCGCTACCGATACAGGCTCGAGGGCTTCGATCCTGACTGGAACGAAGTGGACAGCAAACACCGCCTGGCGACCTACACCAACCTGGGCCCGGGCGAATACGTGTTTCGCGTGGAGGGATCGAACAGCGACGGCATATGGAATGAAAGAGGCGTGTTGCTGCCGATTCTGATCACGCCGCCGTGGTGGAGGACCAATGCATTCCGCGCGGTGTGTGTGGGGCTGTTTCTAGCGCTGCTGTGGGCGGCGTACCAGTTCCGGATGCGACAGGTGCAGCACGCGTTCGACGTGACGCTCGAGGCGCGCGTTGGAGAGCGCACACGAATCGCGCGGGAGCTGCACGATACCCTGCTTCAGAGCTTCCACGGTCTGCTGCTGCGCTTTCAGACTGTTTCGTACCTGCTGCCGGAGCGTCCGGGAGAGGCGAAAGAGAAGCTGGATCGTGCGATTGAACACGCGGCAAAGGCGATCACGGAAGGCAGGGACGCGGTGCAGGGCTTGCGGGCGTCGATCGTCGAACGCAACGATCTCGCGGTGGCGATCAAGACCCTGGGCGACGAGCTCGCGAGTGACGCGAGCGCCGACCTGCCTCCGACCTTGTCTGTCGCCGTCGAGGGGCAAGCGCGCGATTTCCGCCCGATCGTTCGCGACGAGATCTACAAGATTGTCGCAGAAGCCCTGCGGAATACCTTCCGGCATGCGCACGCCCGGCGGGTCGAGGTCGAGATCCGCTACGACAAGGACGAATTTCGCTTGCGCGTGCGTGATGACGGTCGGGGAATTGATTCGGCGGTCCTCGCAAGCCGCGGGACCGAAGGACATTACGGTCTGCGCGGCATGCCGGAGCGCGCCGCGCTGATTGGCGGCAATCTGGCGGTGTGGAGCGAAGTCGGCGGAGGCACAGAGCTCGAACTGCGCGTTCCCGCCAACGCCGTCTACCTGACGGCTTGGCGGCGCTCCTGGTGGTCGCGGCTGCTGCCGTCAGGCCGCTCGCATTCGGCAGGAGAAGACGCGTCATGAGCGACGACACCTCCCGAATTCGGATTCTCGCGGTTGACGACCATCAACTGGTGCGCGAGGGGATCTCCGGCTTTCTGGCGGTCCAGCCGGATATGACCCTGGTTGCAGAAGCCGCCAACGGAAGGGAGGCCATCCAGCAATTCCGGACCCATCGGCCCGACGTGACGCTGATGGACCTGCAGATGCCGGAGATGAATGGCCTTGACGCGCTCATTGCCATTCGCGCAGAGTTTCACGACGCGAAGATCATCATGCTCACGACCTACGAGGGGGACGCGCACATCCTCCGCGCCGTCAAGGCCGGTGCTCAGGGCTACCTGCTCAAAAATACGCTCCACACGGATTTGCTGCAAACGATCCGAACGGTCCATGCTGGCAAAAGGAGTCTGTCGCCGGAGGCGTCGTTCCAGATCGCTCAGCATGTCAGCGATGAGACGCTGACACCGGCGGAACTGGCCGTGTTGCGTCTCATCGCTGCGGGGAAGGCGAACAAGGAGATCGCGGGTGACCTCGGCGTCACCGAAGACACGGTCAAAGGGCGAGTCAAGAGCATTCTTTCGAAACTCGACGCGAACGACCGTACGCACGCGGCGATCATCGGCGTCAAGAGGGGCATCATCGAGCTCTAGCTCCCGGCACCTCCCCTCCGCTCCCGCACTACCGGTTGTCCACGACCCTAAAGAGTCACATCGGCCGCCCCGCAGGGGGGTTCGCTCGACGCGGCCATGAGCCAATAATCGGTCAGGTGCGTAGTGCGACGTCTTTACTCTACATTCGCCGGCAGTTGGCCGGGCATCGGTTTGCTAATGATGCGCGGCGTCGTGGGCGCGGTCGTCGTTGTCGGGACCGGCTTCACTGTGTGGTACGAGCTATCGTTACGACTCGCACTCAGCTCCGCACCACTCGCCGTAGCGGGGCTTCTCCTCGTCGTGGGCCTCTGGACGCCCGTCGCCGGAGCGGTCGTCGCCCTGATCGAGATCTCGCAAGTCCTGCGAGTTGACCAACATCCACTGGTGGGCCTGTTAACAGGAACCATTGCCGCAGCGCTTGCGATGTTGGGACCGGGCCGGTGGTCCGTCGACGCTCGACTCTTCGGCTGGAGGCGCATCGAAGCACCATTGCGAAAGAAGTGATCTAGGCGTGCGCCGCGCGCGCAACGTCAGGCCCGAAAGGGTCCCCGCAAGCCACCCCGCCGAGTCGTCTCCAACCCCTCTATTACGCCGCACGGAACCCATCTACGGAGTCCTCGCAACACACCCGATTCAGCGGTTTTGATGGCGCCTTATGAGCCGGGGAATGCACCCGAACGGAGGTTGTGGCGGTGAACGCGGACGCCCAGAATCGCTGAGAACAGGGAGGCGATTGCGATGCTAGCTATCAACGACAGCGCTGCCAACCATCTGGACCTTCGTGGTGCATATTTCGACGGCTCGCTGGAACTGCTGCGCGAGCTCGCCGTGACGATCGATCTCGACACCGCGTTGCCGCGGCTCTCGGCGATCGCGAGCAAGATGCTGCCCCACGATGCGTTGCGCATGGCGTGCTTCGATCAGCGAGGGCAAATGATCGTGAACGCGTCGACCGGCGATGTGCCCGACATGACGGTATCCGAACGCGACGAACTGATCATCGACGACCTGCGGAGCGAAACCGTGGGCGCACCCGCCTCGCACGGGACGGAGTGGCTGGCCGGCGCCGGCTACCGTTCGGCTCTCGGCGTGTCGACCGGCGCGTCTGAGTCTGTGGTCAGCGTTGCGTTCTGGTCGAAGCGGCCGCTCGCGTTCAATCGCACGCACGTGCCGCTCGCTCGCCGGATCGCGTACCACCTGGGCCTCGCTGTCGGTCGCGGCAAGATCGCCAAGGTCAAGCCTCAAGTGGACGAGGATCGTACGCAGCGGGTCGCCGCCGGCGTGCAGAGAGGCATCGACCGTTTGAAGGCGGCTGCCCAACTGCGGGTCGTCGGTGAGTCCGTCGAATGGGCTGACGTGCTGCGGAAGGCAGCGCAGGTCGCGCCGACCGAGACGACGGCGTTGGTTACCGGCGAGTCGGGCACCGGCAAGGAAGTGGTGGCGCGCTTCATCCATGCCACTTCCCCGCGCAAGAGCGGGCCGTTCGTCGCCCTGAATTGCGCCGCCCTGCCCGAGCAGTTGCTCGAGGCCGAGCTGTTCGGCTACGAACGCGGCGCGTTCACCAGCGCCAATCAGGCGAAGCCGGGTCAGGTGGAGCTGGCCTCGGGCGGTGTGCTGTTTCTCGACGAGGTCGCCGAGATGAGCCTGTCCGCCCAAGCGAAGTTCCTGCGCGTGCTGCAGGAACGCGAGTTCCAGCGCCTCGGCGGGACGCGGCTCCTCAAAGCGAACATCCGGGTAATCGCCGCCACCAACCGCGATCTCCGGAAGGCCGTCGAGCGCGGCGACTTTCGCGAGGACCTGTTCTACCGGCTCAGCGTGTTCGACATCCAGGTTCCGCCGTTGCGGAATCGTCCGTCCGATATCGTTTCGCTGAGCGAGGCGTTTCTCGAGGAAATCAGCAGATCGATCGGCCGGGCCCCTGTTGGTCTCACGCGCGAGGCACGACAGGCCCTTCTCCAGTATGACTGGCCTGGAAACGTGCGAGAGCTTCGCAACGTGTTGGAGCGGGCAGCGATTCTGTGTGAAGGCGCGCTCATCGACACCACTCATTTGGCGCTCGATTCAGGCGCCAGGCGGCCTCGCCAGGACACCACGGATCTGAGCGTCGTCGAACGCACGACGATTACGAAGGTCTTGCACGAGTGCAGTGGAAATAAAACGAAAGCTGCGCGGCGACTTGGGTTGTCGCGCACGCAGCTTCACCTTCGGATTAGGAAGCATCGGCTCGAGGAAGCGGCGATCGCCTAGCGGCGATGGAGGTTACGTCATGCGCCGGTCGAATCGTATGAAACGGATTATGCGTGAGCAGTGGATACACTTTCTCCCCTCCCAGGCGCGGACGGAGACGGTGAGGTTCGGTCCTCGCGTGTCGCGCGGAACGAGTCCTGAAAGGAGCGGTCCCTCGACAGGTCACGTCGCACTCGAGGTGGGATGCCTGCTCGACACCAGTCCGCGCGGATAGGGACGGTAACGGTACTAGGATGAGCCTGTTTGACAACGCTCGCGAGCACGCACAACGATCACCTGCAAGAGTTCAGCAACCGGTGCCGGCGAGAACTCGAATCATTCGAAACCCGTTTCTAACAGTGCTTCCTTCGCGTCGGCCCGCGCGAACAGCATTGCGGCCGAGCGTGGGTCGAGCGACGCGTGCAGCAGTGTTGCTTATGCCGCCGCGGCGGCCGCCTCGCTGCTTCCGAACAGGTGCCGCATCTTCATCACGAGGCTGATCCAGTAGACGTTAGCGCCGATTGCGGCCAGGACGAGCACTTCCGGGAGCGCATACACGACTGCGAGGGCCGTGCCGTAGGGCATGACGGCGCGCGTCGCCACGAACGACACCCGCCAGACGATCCGAGACGATGATCGTCGGCAGTACGTGGAAGGGGTCCTCGCTTCTCGACACGACGTTTGACTCTCGCGCGGCGTTACCTCCGCGGCGGCCGCCATCATGCCTGTCAAGTTTTTCGCTACGGACGCTTGGAGAGGGTACAAAACAATAGAGATCGGCCAATCAATTTACGGGATGGCGGAGAGTGTGGGATTCGTGCCTGCTCGCGATGAGCGCCAACGGCACGCGTCGGTGCGCGCTGAAGGCCAGACGCTCCACTCACATTCGCCGAGGCGACGAGGTTGGGATTCGTGCCGAGAGTGACGAGCGGAACTCGAGTCGATCGAAGTCTGCAGACCAGACGGTAAGTGGGAGTCGAGTCGGATGCGAGAAGGTTCATCCGCTTCGGGGACCTACTCGTCGCGAAAATGCCGACTCGCGAAGGCGTGACCCGAGCCAGACTTTAGGTACCTCTCGAATCGCACAGCCATCCCCTCCGTTCGAAACTCGATGCAAACGTCGATGCTCCAGGGTGTCCATCGGGCCGTCGATGGATTCTGGCCGGCGTTGTGAGCCTTCAAGCGCGCGGGCACATTCGCGGTCAGTCCGACATACCTTTGCTCCGGACTGTTCACGCTTCGGAGAATGTAAACGAAACGTCTTGCGGCATTGACCACAGCGAGACAAGAGCAAGCTTCTCGCCAATCGCTGATCTTCGGGACATTCGATTCAAGACACCGCTGTGGGTTCGAGAGTACGCAGGAACTGACTAGTGACGGCTTTGGGGAAGGCGCATTAATCGATCGCCCTCCTTCGCTGCTTCGCAGCTACGGAGGGCAACCTTCGCACAGCGCTCGCCGGACGCCGCTTGCCAACCGGAGCCGCGAGCGAAGCGAGCGATCGGCGAAGGTTGGCGGAGAGGGTGGGATTCGAACCCAACAGGACTCTTTAGATTCTGTAAGTTACAGATCCCACAATGCCAGCATTGCCGTAAATGCCAGGGATGCCGTGGCGCCTTGCACGCTGTTGCACGCCGGGCCTACACGATGCCTTGTTATCCTTCGGATTCAGTGCCTTGATCGTGCCCTGAATCAACCAACTTCGTGGCTGTAGCATCGGCGCATGGAAGTAGTCGAATCCGACTTCAGTGTCGCGCGCTGCCCGGTGGACGCTCTGAGGGCAACGGTCTTGGCGCTGACGCGTCGTCGCCGAACGGTAGGTAGTCGGCCCCGGCTTTGCTGACACCGGTCTGATCGAAGACGACGCGCACAGACCCGAGCGCATCTGTGCCGTAGTACTCAATCTGCTCGTGAGCCGTGGCCGCCGACTGCGTGAGGAGCACGCTTGCCCATCCCATCATTTGGGTCTCTCCACTCGCTGCCCGCCCCCCACTGCCAGAAGGGATCACTCTAGAGGGCTCGACGTCAGTTCGAGCGGCGCCGAATCCGGCGACGCACGGCGGCCGCCAGTCCCACTCCCACCAGCGTCAGTGTTCCCGGTTCGGGTACGGCTGCCGAGGGGACGACTTGCAGTGTGGTGACGTCGGCATCGACCCGCGGAGGCAGGCAGAAGATCTGACAGCCGCCGCCAAAGCCGCTGAAGTTGATCGAGATGAATCTGAGGTCGAACGCGTTCAAGTCGAGCGCGGTTGGGAGCGCGTCGCTGCTGAACGCGGTGCCCGTGGTGTCTTGCAGAGACAGTACGAATTGGGTGGGCGTCCGCTGATTGATCGGAGGAGCTCCGTCCAGGAGCGTGACGACGTCGTACCGATGCTCGCTCAGTTGGTTGACCGTGATCTGACTCACCGGATTCGTCACGGTCAGCGAATAGTCACCCATCGTCAGCGAGAGCGACGAGATGGCGTTCGGATATGCGCCGATCAAGCCGAAAGATTGGTCGTCGGGGGTCGAAGACTCGAACGTGAACGAGCCGGACATCTCAGCGCCCGCAGTGATCGTCGGCCCGAGGGCGGAATCCACGAATGTCATCGTGCCCGTGAACGCGAACGTGATGGGGCTGGCTTCGGCCTGAGTCGCCATCCCAATCGTCAACAGCGCCACGAAACCGAGCCGCACAAGCGTGGGCATGTGAGAGACCTTGTCCGGACACGTCGTGAGAGGCACCAGACGTGCGCGTCGGCTGAACGACGTGCAGCGCCGAGAAATTTGTCGGCAAACTGTGCAACAAGCAAGCCGAGGTGTTCCGCAGCGTTTCACTCGAGAATTGTGAACAAGTTGCTTCTTGGCTCGTAGAAGTCGTCTCGAAAGAAGAGGTTAGGCTCCGCCCAGTCGCATTACGCCGGCGGTCGTGAGCGGACCCGACGCTTAGGCGACCATCACTCGCGCGCGTCCGTTGGCGCGCGCGCGCGGCTTGACGACAATCTCCACGTCGCTGCCCAGCAGCACGAGGAACCGTACGAGCCGATCTAGCGAAAATCCGGCAAGCCGTCCACGCGTGAGCGCGGAAACCTTTGGCTGATCGATTTCGAGCACCTCGGCGGCTGCAGCTTGCGTCAAGCCCCGGCGCTCGATGATGGCGCCGATCTTTCGCGCCAACTCCGCCTTGGCCAGTGCTTCCGCAGGCCGTACATGGCCCAGATCGGCGAACACGTTGCCACTTCCGACGACATATGCCTTTTCCTTCTTGGCCATCGCCTTACTCCTTTGCCTCGCTGATCTCGACAGCCAGCTTGAGACGTCGCTTGACGAGATCGATTTCCCCCTGCGGGGTTGCGATGCCGTGCTTCGATTTCTTCTGGAAGGCGTGCAACACGAACACTCGTTCGCCCAAGCGCACCGTGTACACCGCCCGAAACGTGTTGCCCCGATGGTCCGACACGATTTCCAGCACGCCAGGGCCCAAGCCCTTCAGCGGCTTCGCAGAGCACGTGTTTTTCGCCTCGCTGCGCCAGGTACAGCGCATACCCGACCTCATCCTGCACGCCGGATGGGAACGTCCGAACCGTCCGGAGAGTATCGCCAAGCCACACCACCGGCTTGAGCGGCGCAGCGGTCATCACGTTCAATTATGCCATATCTAGCATGGCCTGACATGCACGACACCTTCGCCGTCTCAGTCGTTTGGCGTCCAATCCGAGGATCGGCTGGCCGGGCGCTCTTCAATACAGCTCGGTTAACCGGCCGAAGGCCAATCGTGGATCAAGCCGGCACCTGATAGGCCGCGGTAAGCAGAGATGAACGCGGTGGATCAAGCGGGAGCCTTGCGCGCCATGATCAACGCGCCATGATCAAATAGTGAGCGCTTGCCCGCCGCGGGTCACTATCTCCTTCGACTTAGGCGTGACTGTCTCTGCTCATGTGCCTCGCTCCAGCCGCAGCGGCGACACACCGACCGGTACGGTTGACTGGACTCGACGTCGGGATCGTATACAGCGGCAATCTGATATGACTGACAGGACGGACACCGATCGGGAACACCCCGCTCTCGGCGGATGATTGCTGCACCGAATGCGTTAAGCACGTGCAACGTGGAATCGACGGCAATCTGCGCATCGAATCCCACCGCGTTTTTTGCATGCGTCAACCAATTCACATATTGCCAAGCGCTCGTCGCGACGGCTCTGAGGTACCGCCGCAACTCCTCACCGCTCGAGCTCGACGCGACGTACCCAGGCAATACTGAACTTTCGCATCATCCTGCTTAATGTTGCCGTATGGCATCGGGCGCATGCGTGGGCGTTCGTGCTTCCGTAGCCCACTGTCACCGCAGTCTCGACGGCCGTGAACCGACACCTCTCATTACCAACCCACCAAAACCCGCGGCCGCGCGCCCAGTCAGTGGGCTACCGCTGAACGTCGCTCGCGTGTATAAGGGTTCAGATGCCAGAAGGCGATGGAAACGTGGGTGAAGAACGAAAGAGAGGGGCACCATACTGAATCTACAGCGCGCAGCCACGCGATTGGTCACCCTCAGTTTATTGGCCCTAAGTCCTACTACCGAGGCAAGGGCAGATTTCATCGTCTTGAATAGCAGAGACGCGTTTAGAGCTGCGATCGCTGGAACCGCGTCTACGACTGAGGGCTGGGACGAGTTCGGGTCGGGCACCCTCATTCTCAATGGAGCCTTGGTGAACGGAGTCGCGTACCATCTCGGCGATCCGACGGCTGACTTTGTGGTCACCGCCGGTGGAGCGACCATTTCACCTCCCAATGGCCTCGGGCGGACAAACAATCCACTCGGTGGAGAGGCATTTCTCACGAGCGACATCGTCACCTTGACGTTTTGAGCGCTTGTCACCGCCTTCGGAGTGTCCTTCAACACCTTTTCTACTATCGCTGAGGCGTATTCTCTGACGGCCAACCTCGGCGACATCGCTCCAAGTGCCTACGATCCGTTCCCCGGCTTCAACACCGGCCAATTCGCCGGATTCCTTACAGACGAACCAGTGTCCAGTGTAACCATCCGAGCGAGCGTGCCTACGCAATTTGGACTGGACAATATGATCGTTGCACAGCCTATCCCCGAGCCTTCCAGTCTCACCCTATTCGCTCTGAGCGCCGGCGGCTTACTCGCCGCACGTAAGGTCCGTCCGAAGCGACCGTAAAAACCGCGTATCGACCGTTCAGCAAGATCCAGGCAATGGCGTACAACTCACGCTGGCGGCGACCGTGCTAAACGACCTGCTCTACGCTGCACGCACGTTGCGGAGAAGCCCGGTCCTTGCGTTGGTTCCGACCGCGACAATCGCACTCGGCATCGGCGCGAGCACGTCGATCTTCCCTTCTCGGGTCCGGACTTTTTCGACCTGCGTCATGGCGCGACCATGTTCGAGGACTTCGCCGCCGTCCAGACCGGACGCACGGTCGTGCGACAGGAAGATGGCACCGTGGAGCAGGTTCGGTTTGCGTCCGTGTCGACGAACTCTCTCACGCTGTTGGGCGGAGCGGTCGTTATCGGCCGCACGTTCACCGACGCGGACGGCCAGCCGCTGACAGACAAGGAGGCTGGACCGCCAGGCCAGCCGTACCTGTTGCGTTCGTCGACCGTCGCGGTGCTGAGTTATGACTATTGGCAGCGACGATACGGCGGGAGCGCCGCTGTGCTCGGCAAGGCCTGGCAGGTGCCGGCGCGGGCGCGAACATCGTCGGGGTTCTTGCTCCCGGCCTCGAGCTGCTCGTCCCGCCAAAGCAGAACGTCGAACGATCGCCGGACGTATGGGTTGCCGCTCGTCTGTCGTCGGACGCCAGCCAACGAACGATGTTCTCGCACCGGGTGGTGGGACGACTGCGAGACGGCGTCCGCCTCGAGACCGCGCGGGCGGAGGCGGACACGGTGGCCGCCGGGCTGCGGAAGAACTTCCCGCTCTGGCAGACCGCCGGATTCCACATCCGGTTGGAGCCATTTCACCGGTATCTCATCGCGCAGGTCGAGCCGGCTCCGGTCGCGTCGATCTGTCTGCTCCTCAGCGCGTGCGCGAACGTCGCCAATCTCCTGCAGGTCCAGCGCTGCGTGAACGGGAGCTCGCGCTGCGCGCAGCGCTCGGCGGCAGCGCATGGCGGCTGGTTCGGCAGATGCTGGCGGAAGCCCTCCATCCTGGCCGGCGCGGGAACGATTATCGGCATGGGCTGGCCTGGAGCAGCTTGCAAGCGGTATAAATACTTGTAGGTCAATCACGCCGCATCAAGTCATGAACTTCAGTTGGCTCAAGGGGGGGTGGTGCTGGGAGAGAGAGGCACGCGGCCGTTCCACCGCCTCGGTCGCTATGAAGAGCCTTCACCTGAACGCTGTGTTAGAAGCGTTTCGACAGCCACGCTAAGCGCGCGTAGGTCATGCTCCACGACGCGCCAGACCAGCGCGAGATCCACACCGAAATAGTTGTGAGTCAGCCTATCGCGCATCCCGGCAATCTGTTTCCAAGGGATCTCCGGTCGATGGTGCCTCGGCGCGTCGGAGAGTTGCTTGACTGCCTCGCCGATGATCTCAAGCTTTCGGATCACGGCATCCTGTCGCATCCGGTCGGTCATGAACCGATCGCGACCGACCGCGGAGTACTCTTCGATATCCCGGATGGCGTCGCGGATGTGGCCGAGATAGATGCCGTCGTCCTTCACAGCGGTCGTGCTTCATCGAGAATCCGTTGACGGAGCATCGGGTGGAGGCTCGCGTCCGTCAGGACGTCGACTTTTCTATGGAGCAGCTCTTCTAGGTCCTGGCCTAGGCCGACGAGATCGAGAAGCGACCGATCGGCTTCCATTTCGACGAGCAAGTCGACATCGCTTTCTGGACGGGCATCGCCGCGCGCGACGGAGCCGAACACGCGGAGGTTGGCAGCCCCGTGCCTCGCTGCGATCTGGATGATCTCGTCCCGCCTGTCATGAAGATCCATCGTTCGACCCCGCGCACATTCTAGTCCCGCGCTTCGCGTGATGGCGCAAACGATGGCGGGATGCTGCGTGGGTGGAGCCTCGGAACGTCAGAACCCACGTGGCCGAAACACGCTGAATTTCGAAGATTTCGGCGCTTGGTTGAGGCGAAGAAACGGTTCTGTCGGCACGCTGGAACACTCGCAGAACCCACTCCGCCTCTAACTTACTGGAAATAAAGGACTAGATTTGGCGGAGAGGGTGGGATTCGTCCCGTCGTTCCCTCGCCCATCCAACGATTTAGGCCCGATCGGAAGCCCTCAATCCGCCAAATCCACTAGAAACCTGAGTAACAGGTACAAAACAGGTACAGCGATCCTACGACGCCTTCCGCCCCTCGCGCTGCAGCGCCTGGTGCAGATCCCAATCGGCCTGCAACCGCATCCAGAGTTGCGGCGACGTCTTCAGGAGTCGCGACAGCCGCAGCGCCGTATCGGCCGTGATCCCGCGCTTGCCGAGGACGATCTCGTTCAGACGGTTGAGCGAGATGCCCAGCCGCTCCGCGGCCTTGACCTGCCCCAATCCAAGAGGCTTGAGGTACTCCTCCAGCAGGATCTCTCCTGGCGGAATTGCAGGGCCGAGCCAATCGGACTCTCTAGTGATAATCCTCGACGCAGACTTCGTAGGCATGGCCGTTCTCCCACCGGAACGTCACCCGGTATTGGTCGTTCACGCGGATGCTGTAGCGCTCGGCCCGCTGGCCCTTCAGCCGCTCAAGTCGGTTTCCGGCCGGACTCAGGAGATCGTCGAGGCGAGCGACTCCATCCAGGAGCTTGAGCTTCCGCTGGACCACCCGCCAGATTTCACGCGGGATGCGCCTCGCAGCCTTCGTATTCCGCTCTCGGAACAGGTCTGCAGCGGTTTCGTCCGAAAATGACTGAATCACAGCACGGACTACACATTACACGATTAGCATGTAGAATGTCCAGACGGGACGGCTCAGCTTCTGGTCGGCGCCTCAGTTCGCCCGTGAAGTGTGCTGCCGGGCGATGGGAGAATCGGCGGCATCGACAACGGTTCATCAAGTGCTGAGGAAAGCATCGGATGTTCTTGAATGTTCAGGAGACGGCCACCGATCGAATCAAATAGCAGATCGGATGTCATCCCTATGGACGTCAGTCTTGCCTGAGCGCCACTATGGGATCGATCCGAGACGCGCGCCACGCTGGCAGGGCGCTGCACATCGCGCCGACGCAGACAAGGACCGCGACGGCCATCGCGATCGTCATTGGATCGTATGTCTGGACACCGAAGAAGAGCGCCGATGTCAGCCTGCCGCCAATGGCAACCAGAGGCACGCCGAGTGCGATCCCGCAGGTCACTAGCCACAGCGCATCGCGCACCACGCCCTGGAGCACCTGCGACCGCTGCGCGCCGAGTGCCATACGAAGACCGAGTTCTTGCGTACGTCGCGCGACTGCGTGCGACAGGACGCCGAACAGCCCAAAGCCCGCCAGCCCGAGTGCAAGTGTGCCGAAGGCCGAGGTGAGCAGAACGACGAGTCGTTCCTGGCCAAGACGCCGCTGCACACGCTCCTCGAGGGGTGTAATGCTCTCGATCGGCAGGTCGGGTGCCACAAGACCAAGGGCCGTGCCGCACGCCCCGTGCGACGAGAAGGGGGTCGCCGATTGTACGGACGTCGAGCGAGCGAGCGGCGACCAGTCGCTGCGACAGGGGGTAAAACACGGCAGGCACGGCCACGTCCTTCGTGTTGAGCAGACGCGCGTTCTCGACAATGCCGACGATGTGGATTTCCCGCGTGCCCTCCTGGAAACGACGGCCGATCGCCTCGCCGTCGGCGAAATACTTCGTCGCGAGCGCCACGTTGACTACGGCAACCTTGGCTCCATCTTCTCGGTCGCTCTCGTTGAGGGCACGTCCGGCGACGAGACGCATGCCGACCGTTGAGAAGTACGTGGGACTTACGGTGTTGACGATGAAAGTGACCCGTTCGTCCGCTCGAGGCTGGTATCCACTGATCTCGATGTCGTCCTGCGATGCGCGGCAGCCGCTGTGCAGGCCGCATTGCGCCAACGAGACTGACTGCACACCAGGCACGGCAACTGTCGCGGCAAGCACGCGGTCGTAGAGTTCCGATGCACGTTCCGGTGCCACGTCCGCGAGACGCGGATCGATGGCGACCGAGAGGACGTGCGAGCGGTCGAAGCCGAGGTCGACAGTCAGCAAGTTCCGGAAACTCTGCGCAAGCAACCCGGTCCCCGTGACGAGCAGCAGCGACAACGCCACTTGCAGGACCACGAGCGCGCGTGCGGGGCTCGTGCCAGGACAAGTCGAGCCACGCCCACCGGACCGCAGTGCGGTGACGACGTCGAGGCGCGTCGCGCGCAGCGCGGGCAGGAGGCCGAAGAGCATCACGGACACACACGACACACCCGCGGCAAAGGCGAACACCCGAATGTCGACAGTGGCCGCAAACGGCGGCGGTCCGTCGATGACAGTCGTCGCCATCCTGACGAACACTGTGCCGGCCCATCGCGCGAAGACCACGGCGACGGCACCTGCCATCACGACCAGCAGGAGGCTTTCGGCCATGAGTTGATGGACCAGACGTGCGCGACCTGCGCCGAGCGCGGTGCGAACCGCAAGCTCACGCTGACGCGTCGCGGCACGAGCCAGCAGCATGTTCGCGACGTTGGCACAGGCAATACACAGGACGAGAGCTGCCATCGCGGCGAGGGCGAAGAGCGGTGTCGAGAATGACCCGCGGAACTGGGAGAAGCCCCGTGCGAAGGGTGCGAGCGTCACGCCGGCGTCTAGTCCGGCGATGCCGGAGACGGCCGCGTTGAACGCGCCGGCGGTTGCGGCGACCCGGGCGTGCGGTGCCCGCACGACGACAAGGAGCCACCGCATGCCATCCTGTGACATCCAGGGCCGGCTCAAGTCGACGCCATCGGCACTATAGTCCTGCGCATACTTCACAGCCGCTTGCGTGGCAAGCGGCACCCAGATGTCCACGGGGAGTTCCAGCCACACACCGACGAACTCCCGGGGCCCCACGCCGACGACTGTAAACGTCGTTCCGTTGATGGACAGCGCGTTGCCGACGACATCGTGCGCGCCGCCGAAGCGGCGCTGCCAGTACGCGTGGCTGATGACGGCGACTGGCTCGTCCAGTGCCATGCCGCCGCCTTCCGTCGGCAGTGCCCGCCCAATCGTAGTGCGCGCGCCAAGCACGGGGAAGAAGCCCGGCGACACGAGCTGGAGGCTTGCGGGCGTTGTCTCGCGCTCGTCGCCGATGCGTGTGTACACGCGTGCAACGCCGCGACTCATCGCGGCCACGCCGACGCCGTCAGGTGCGGCGGCGCGAAGACGGCCGAACGTCGGGCCGGAGAAGCGTGCCCGCGAGGCTGCGTCTTCCCCACTCGACACCGTGAAGAGCTCGCCAGCGTCGGGAAGCGGCAACGTGCGTAACATGACGGTGTCGAGCAGCGAAAACACCGCGGTGTTGGCGCCGATGCCGAGCCCGAGTGTGACGACGATGGTCGTGGTGACCAGCGCGTGCTGACGCAGCGAGCGCAACGCGTAGCGAAGGTCGTGCAGGATCATGCGCGTGTGCTCCTTAGGGGCTTCGCTCAGGATGCCGAACAGGGCTTCGCACCAGAGCCGCACGCGATCGTAAGGGCCGCTGGCATCATGGTAGCGATCGACGAACACGAGCGACAGCTCGCGGCCGTACTCGTCGCGGAAGGCGGCCGGGTAGAGGGCGAGGAGCGCGCGAAACGCGCGCGCGCTGAGATGCGCCGGTCGTCTGATGATTCGGGGCATGGCACGCGGCTCGACGCAACGACCGAGGTCAGGCCCTGCGCGGCAGGAGGCCAGTGGCTCGTGCGTCACCCAGCAGGCGCTCCAAGCGCCGAGCTTCCGCCTTCGCGACATCGCGGCCGAGCCGTGTCAGGCGGTAATAGCGACGACGCTCGTCGTCGTGGGAGGGGTCGGGCCGCTCGGCGAGCTCCTCGATCAAACCCTCTCGAGCAGTCGGCGGATGGATGCGTAGAGACTGCTCGGACTCAGGCGCAGCTTGCCGTCGCTCCGTTCGAGCACGTCCTGCATCACGGCGTACCCGTGCCGGTCGCGATCCGCGAGCGAGACGAGGATGTGGAAAGTGTCGCGATGGAGCGGCAGGAACGACTCCGGCTGGGGCGTGGCGGGACGTGCGGTTCGCGATGTCACGACCGCAAACTATATCATAAATGGCTATAGCCATTCGCGCACTCGACGTGGCGCGCGCACTGAACACCTAACCCGAGAGACGGTCACAGGGGCCGTTTCCGCCCGCAGGACAGTCGGCCGACGCGAATCGCCTTGCGTGCTCGGAGCTTCTTCGTCCCGCGGCAGTCCTTCGCCAGCCCACGGATCAACCATGATCGTGTCAGTGCATCAAGACGTCGGGTGCTCTAGCAAGCTGGTTGTCTTCTCCTCGGCAAAGCGCCTCCGTCGAAATTGGCTCCGCAATATCTGGCGCAACCCCTCGCCCCTCAAGTGTTGTGTCGTTCCAAGTGAAATATGCGCCCACTGGCAAGGCGACGCGATATCCGAACCCAACCTTGAACGCAGTTGTGGCGACCAAACGACCTGGCGTCCTGGCCCCGACCAACGCCGCCAGTCGATACTCCAAGGCAACGCTGCCACCATCTCCGCTGCGCTCGCGGAGTGCTCATTGACTAACAGCGCGATGCCTTCTGGAACGCGAGGATGCGCTTGAATCTGGCGGGCCAGGGCTACCATGCGAGCGACGTGGGTGGAAAACCCACCCACGTGGCGAAAATACGCCTGTTTTCCAGCGTCTTGCGTGGCGAAAGGTGGGGCGAAAACAAGAGGCCAGGTACAGTCAGACAGTTGGATCGACTAACAGGCTTTTTTTCAACGGGTTAGGGTGGCGGAGAGGGTGGGATTCGAACCCAACAGGACCATTTAGATTCTGTAAGTTACAGCTTCCACAATGCCAACGTTGCCGTGGATGCCAGCGATGCCGTCGCGCCTTGCACCTGGTTGCACCACCGGAGTCGTCGTGCGGAAGCCACAAGAGTAGGTTCGGGACCAGGGAGAGTTGCGGCAACCGACCTTCGCACGATTAGTAGGGTACGCCTCGTTTCCGAGCCTCGCGAAGCGCCTCGGCATACCACTCCAGCTCGGCCGCAAACCGGGCGAAGCGCCGCTCGACAGGCGTCCGATCGCGCGGTGTGCCGTCTTCGTCGAAGGTGGTCTGAACCGATGGAATGGGAAAGAGACTGGAGATGCTCGGCATCCCCAGCTCGCACAACATCGCGCGCAACTGCATCGCAGCTCGGACGCCGCCAAAGGCGCCTGACGAATAGCAGACGATCGCCGATGGCCGGAAAAATTACTCCTCGAGGAAATGATCCAGGAGATTGCTCAGCGCGGGCGGAATGCTGTGGTTGTACTCACCTGTGACCACGACGAAGGCGTCGGCGGTGCGGTAGAGCGTGGCGAGATTCTCAAGGATCTGCGGCGCACTCCCCTTCTCGTATTCTTTGTACATCCGGTCGAGCAGCGGCAACCTGGCCTCGACCGGATCCACGAGCGTCACGTCATGGCCCCGTGCCACTAGTGATCGTTCGACGAAGCGCGCTGCCTTGATCCCCTGCCGATCCGACCGCACCGAGCCGACCAAGATCACCAGCTTGAGACTCATGCCCTGTCAATTCGTGGTCGGCGTCGCGACGTCGGCGCCAGCCACCTTCAACCGCATACGATACAGCGTCGATCGCGCCGTCACGTACAGGCTGCGACCGTCATCCCCCCACGCGAAGTTGTGAGGATGCTCGGGCGTGACGATCGTGCCAAGATGCTTTCCTGCGGGCGAGAGGATCCACAGACCTCCAGGTCCGGATACGTAGACATTGCCACGCTGATCGACCTTCACGCCGTCAAGGGCGTCCTCGCCAGGGGCGTTCGTCATGTCAAAGAAGACCTTGCCGTTGGAGAGGGACCCGTCCGTGTTCACGTCGTAACGCATCACGACTTTTTTCTTCTCATCCCAGTTCCCTACGTACAGGTACTTCTCGTCAGGAGAGAACGCCAATCCGTTCGGGCCGCTCAGGTCCGTGCCGACCAACTGGAGCTTCTCTCCCGACAATCGAAACACGCCGCTGAATGTCAGCTCCTTGCGCGAATCGTTGGCAAACTTCGGCAGTCCAAACGGTGGATCGGTGAAGTACAACGAGCCGTCCGATTTGTAGACGAGATCGTTCGGGCTGTTCAGTCGCTTGCCTTCGAAACGATTGGCAAGGACGGTCAGCACACCGGTCTTCTCCAGACGGCTGACGCGGTGATTGCCATGTTCGTTGATCGTCAGACGTCCGTCGCGGTCGAGGGCCAGTCCGTTGGAGCCTGGTTGTCCGTATTCGCCGATGTCCAAGCCGACGTACCCACTTTTCGTCCTGAACACTGACAATCCGTCGTTGTCCGACCATCGATAGATCGTGTTGGCATTCGGATCGCTGAACAGCAGGTATCCCTCTGGCACCCAGACGGGACCCTCGGTGAACAGGAAGCCTTCCGCCAGACGTTCGGCCTTGAGGTCCATCGGCACGATCGAGTCGATCGCGGGATCGTGGCGGACGACGTGCACGTCAGCAGTAGCGGGTGGCGAGACCTTGTAGAAATCCAGCGTGGCGGACCGTATCCAGATGAAGTTTGACGGCGGATCCGACAGCGGTCCGTTCGCGCCGAACACCGCGAGTTGGATCGTCTGATTAGGTCGGGCGTTTCTGGTCAGCACGACGCGGTTCGGGGCGTTGAAGCCCTTCACCAGAGCGCCCCCGGTCTGGCCGAGTGGTCGCGGCAGCTTCCCGTCTACCCAGATTTCCGCGTAGTCGTCTACGACGACTTCAAAGATGACCGTCGAGCCCGTGGTGTCGAACGTGCCGACGCGCGCTGGGACCGTAATGTTGATGCGATACCAGTTGAAGCTCAGCTTCCCGTTCGTACGCCTTGCCTCCAGCGAGGTCGCCGCGATCTTCTGCCAGCCGGAATCGTCGATGTCGGCCCCACCGGCCTTCGGCGACACGTCGAGAGTTCTCACGGCCGGGCCTGAAGGTCTCAGGTCCGGCCCCGGACCTTGCGAGTCCACTTCGCTGAGTCGCGCGTCGGCGTATCGCCATTGACCGCGCACGAGATCGGCACCTTCCTTCGTGCGAAGGTCGATGATGGCATCTGGCCGTCCGTCGGTCGCTTGCCGCACGGCGTGTTGCGCACCGGCCGAACCTGGAGCCACTAACCCACAAACAAGGAAGAGTACCCCGGAGAGGGCGCGTCGTCGCGTCTTCATCGTGCACCTCCTTCCGGACTGGTCGTTTTGACGACGTAGTACAGGAACGGCGCCTGAACCCGGGTAAACCAATGCGGTACTCCGTTGGGGACGATGAAGACGTCCCCCTTGGCCAAACGCCGCTCGGTGCCGCCAGTGATCGAGCGGCCTCTGATCTCGTCGGTTGCAGTTGTCTTGCCATCGACAACCTGACCCCCGGTGAAGATCGTTGCCGACCCCTCGAGCACGTAGATGATGTCCGTGTCACGCATGTGCACTTCGGCCAGGCCCGGCGCTTCACGCCGGCTTGCGTGCACCTTGTGCAGGCCGTTCTCGACGAGCGGCTCGCCTTTCGCGAAGGCCGCCGTCACCCGCGCGGCGGGGATGAAGGTCACGTTTCCGTCCGAGCTTGCCTGCGTTCCGGCCTGAGCGGAGAGCGCCAGCATCACAAGGCTAACAGTCACAAATCGCATCGAAGTCCTCCCGTCACGTCTGTCGGTTGGATGGATAAGTGCGAGAGTTGGTTACGGGTGAGATCCGGTGATAGTCAGCACGCGCAGCGGCTAGCGAACCGCCGCCGCCCCAGCGATAGCGATCGCTTCGTCTACCGGCGGTGTATCGCCGCTGACGCCCACGGCTCCGACGACTTTTCCGTCAACGAGAACCGGCACGCCACCCTGAAGCGGTGTGGCATCCGCAAGAGCCAATGCCGCAATGCGGCCGCTCTTGATCTGTTCCTCGAAGTCGCGACTCGGTCTGCGATAGATAGCTGCCGTTCTCGCTTTGCCGATCCCGACGTTGACACTCGCGACCTGGGCCGTGTCCATGCGGGTCAGCTCGATGATTGTGCCGGAGCTGTCGACGACCACGATCACAACCCCCACACCGCGGGTATTTGCTTCAGCCTCGGCGGCCGCAACGATCTTTCGTGCCGCAGCCAGCGACAATACTTTCTTCTCGAGAATGAGGTTCTGTGCGGCGTGCGTCGGTGTCAGAGAACCGACCATCGCGAGCGCCAACACAACGCGTCTGATTACCTTCATTTGTTCCTCCGCACATCGGATGCGGTGGTCGAGTGAACGGTTTCAGACTGATCCGCGTCGGTCACTTCGTGAGAGCGGTCGGATGGGGTTGTCAGCCGCTTTGGCGCTGTCGCGCGCAAGGTCTATCCGCGGGAGACGTGCACCGCGGCATTCGTCGTTCGCGCCTGCACAGCGCAGAGCGTGATGAGGCCAATGATGATGGCGACGGGCGTGATGGGCGACAGCGCCGCGACGATGCCGAGCCCAATCGAGAGCAAGGACACGCCGACAGCGGGAAGGGCGCCAGATAGCAAACGGTCTCGCTGCGTGAAGGACCCGGTGATCGCCGCCATCGCAATCATGACGACGGCTGCCGCGCTGGTCATCAGGAGTGCCTCGTGGCCGGTGAGGGTCCAGCGTGCGGCCGCCGTGACAATGCGATACACGCCAACGCCGGTCACGACCAAGCCGAGATAGAACGGAAAGTGCGCATAGCTCCAGACGTGAAACTTGAGTGCGTCACGATGACTGCGGACGATCCGTTCGGAGGCGGCTGCGGCGACATCGAAGTACCACCACCAAACCAGGAACAGGAGCGCCATTCCTGAGAACGCTGATGCCGCCGCAACCACAGACCAGTCCTCCTGGGTCTTCATTCCTTGCATGACGGCGATCACCCCTTCGCCAAGCAGGATCAACGTGAAGAGGCCAAATCGCTCGGGGAGGTGACTGGGATTCGTCGGCACCTTCACGGTGTGCGGCAGTGCCAGCCATGGAGTACCGAGGTCGATGATGAAGGCCGTGGCCCACAGCCCGTAGCGTGCTGGTGCGGGCACGAAGGCCGACGCGAGCCAGATGAGCGCGGCACTTCCATGTCCGACGATGTACCGCGTCGTCAGCGGGCGAGCCTCCGGAAGATGTCGCGCGCGGAAGTACTGAGCAACAAGAACCAGACGAAGTACGGCGTACGCGGCTGCGAACCCTGCCGACGATCGGCTGTCCAGCTCGTCTCCGGCGTTCGCGGCCATCGCGGCGACGACGAACATCTGCACCAGTGTCAGTACTCGCTGAACGCCGTCGTCCGCATCGAAGCGGGTTGCGAAGACCGCATAACCGGTCCACGCCCACCAGATCATCGCAAACAACGTAGCAAAGCGGATGACCCCTGAAATCGAATAGTGCTCGCGCAACGGTTCGGCCACCTGTGCGACGGCCGCCACGAAGATGAGATCGAAGAAGAGCTCGAGCCACGTCACCTTGCGCGCTACATCGCCCGCGCTCGCGCGGAGCCGAAGAGAAGCGAGGAGGCGCGTCATCTCGCCAACACTCCGGGCCAGTTCTGTCGACCCTTGGCGATGTTGCCGGGTACATCTTCCTCCCACAGCCTCTTTACGCGTTTCGAGTAGTTCAGGTACAGCCGGCCGTCGACGATTCGCCAGGCGTCCGGATCTCCATCCGCCGTATAGCCGCGGCTCACAGCGTAGGCGCAGTACCCTCCAAACTCGGGAGCGTAGCGCTCTGGCTCCTCTGCAAAGTGATCGCGGTTCGCCGCGGTCGAGAACCTCCACACGGCACCGTTCCAGCGGTGCTCGAAGTTCGTGCTCCCTTGTGTGGGTTGCCCGATGGTCGAGTACGCAACGGCGTCATAGCCGCGCAGCGCGAGCTGGCCACGCGACGCGTTGACAGGAGGTTGTGGGCCGGCAACTGCGATCGCGCCTACACCAGCCCCAATCAGACAGACGGCAATCGTGAGTCGGAAAGACAGCGTCATCAGAACTCCAACGGTGATCCTGCTCGTTGGATGATGACAAGAGAGGGACGTTTCAGACTGGAGGTCGCCGGCTCGCGAGGATCGCCTTGACGAGGCTGTCTGGGACCTCATCAGGAACGTCGGCATCGTCATCGGCGAATGCCTGACGCCCCAGTGTCACCATAAGCCGGTAGTTCGACAAGTACGCGACGCAGTTCGGGCACACTGTCAAGTGATGCTCGAACTGCGCGGTCGTCTCCGGCAACAGCTCACCAGAAAGGTATTCCGCTATGAACCCAGCGAACTCGCGACAAGTCACTATCCGGCAACCTCGCAATAGATTTTGATGGCTCCGTTCGGATTCTGCAAGCGGTCGAACAGCGCTTCGTAGTTTTGCAAGCCCTGGACCGGATCGGTGAGCAGCTGACGCAGCCAGCCCGAATACTCCGCCTCGGCCTGCGACATGTCCCGGACGCCGGTCTCGAAGTTCTCGCGGCTCGCGTTGACGCTGCCCACCATCACCTTGTTTCCAAGGACGAAGTCCAGATTGATCCGGTCGGCCGGTACTTCCAGCACGCGGTTCCCGCCCGTGATACTGGTGAGTACGAGCACACCGTTCTTCGCCAACACCTGCATGCTCTCGAACACAACCGCAGACGAGCCGGTCCCCTCGAAGATCACGTCGAAGGCTCCCGCATCGGCCGCCACATCCTTGATGCTTCGTTCGCTGGTGGCCACGTACTGAGCACCGATTCTGTCGAGCAACTCGGCATTGAGGTACGGCCGCTTCGTGCGTCCGAATGTTGTCACCTGCAGGCCTCGCAGCCGCAGCACGAGAGACGCCAGCAGGCCGAGCGTGCCGGCGCCCATGACGGCCGCCGTTTGGGGGCGCCAGACCTTCAATCGTCGCTGGATCTCGTATGCCTGAGTGATCCCCTTCTGCGCCACAGTCATCGGCTCGAGCAGCACTCCCACGTCACGAAGGCCCGACGGCACCTTCACGACGAATTCTTCATCCTCGACGTAGTACTCCGTCAAATAGCCGTGACGCAGGTTGATCCCTCGCTCGAAGTACTGACTGTCGGTCGTCATGTCCTGGAGCCCAATCGTGTCGTACAGACTCGATCCGGGCCGTCGGACAGTGGCAACGACGAAATCACCAGGTCGAACGAACGTGACATTGGGACCCACGGCTTCGACCTGACCGAAGCCTTCGTGACCGATGACAAGAAACTCGTACCCGTCTGGCGCTGCGCCGTACTCGGCCGCGTTGATCTCCCGATCCGTGCCGTCCACGCCGACACGGAGCACTTTCACCAGCACTCCGCGTCCGCTCGGAACGTCAGACACCGACGGTTTGGCGAGCTCGGCGAGATGGGCGCTGTTGGGCTTCCCTGGAAATACGGCGATGGCTTTCATCATGCTCTCCGCTCTGAATCAGTAGTTTCGCGACGAGTGCCGTCCAGCCTGTCTGATGACTTGCCCCGACGCCTGCGCCGGTATCGCCGTGGAAGTACTCGTGAAACGGAATGAGGTCGTGCCACAGGGGATCGTTCTGAAAGAGCTCGACGGCGCCGAACACGGGCCGCCGCCCATCGGTGTCGTTCAGGAAGATCCTCGACAAGCGCCGTGAGATCTCCTGCGCGACTTCCCATAGCGTCATCATCTGACCCGAACCCGTCGGGCATTCGACGCGGTAGCCCTCGCCGAAGTAGTGATGGAACTTCTGGAGTGCTTCGACGATCAGGAAGTTGATCGGGAACCAGATCGGCCCGCGCCAGTTCGAGTTGCCTCCAAACAGCCCACTGGAGGATTCGCCCGGCTCGTAGGCCACGCGGTACTCCGCTCCGTTCACGTTCAGGGTGTACGGGTGGTCGCGGTGCACCTGCGAGATGGCGCGGATACCGCACGGCGACAGGAACTCGCGCTCGTCGAGCATCACCTTCAGCACCCGTCGCAGCTGATCTCCGTCCAGAATCGCCAGCAGGCGTCGCTCACCCCTGCCAGGTGTCTGCATGCACGCCACGTTCTCGGTGAGGTCGGACCTGTTCTCGACGAACCATTCCAGACGTCGACGGAATCCGTCGTGTCGGATCAACACTTCCGGCTCGAGCGTCTGCACCGCCAGGAGTGGAATCAAGCCGACGAGCGATCGAATCTTGAGTGGCGTGCGCGCGTCGTCGGGCGTGTGCAGCACGTCGTAGAAGAATCCGTCTTCGTCATCCCAGAGGTCGTGTCCGCGACCACCGTTAGCATGACCGCCGCTCATCGCATGCGCGATGCAGAGGAAGTGCTCCCAGAACTTGCTCGCCACGTCCTCGTACGCAGGATTGTGCTTGGCCAACTCCATCGCGATGGCCAGCATGTTCAAGGAGTACATCGCCATCCAGCTCGTGCCGTCGGACTGTTCGAGATGTCCACCAGTCGGCAGCGGGGCGCTGCGATCGAACACGCCGATGTTGTCGAGACCAAGGAATCCACCCTGGAAGATGTTCATCCCCTCGGCGTCCTTCCGATTGACCCACCAGGTGAAGTTCAGGAGCAACTTATGGAATATGCGCTCGAGGAACTTCACATCGCCGGCGCCGCGATTCTTCTGATCGATCTTGTACACGCGCCACGCGGACCAGGCGTGCACGGGCGGGTTCACGTCGCCGAATGCCCACTCATACGCGGGGAGCTGCCCGTTTGGGTGCATGTACCATTCGCGCAGCAGCAGCACGAGTTGCTCCTTCGCGAATTCGGGGTCGACGAGCGCCAACGGCACGCAGTGGAAGGCGAGATCCCAGGCCGCGTACCAGGGATACTCCCATTTGTCAGGCATCGAGATGACATCCGCGTTGTACAGGTGCGTCCAGTCGCGATTCCGACCATTCCGGCGGTCGTCCGGTGGAGATGGCTGCAGCGGGTCGCCGTTCAGCCACTGTTTCACCTCGTAGTGATAGAACTGCTTCGACCAGAGGAGACCGGCAAACGCCTGACGCGCGGTGTTGCGTGCATCGCCAGACAAGGTTGCTGGGATGGCGGTCGCGTAGAACTCGTCCGCTTCACGGTGACGGCTCGCGAAGCACTCGGCGAACTCCCGACCGAACGTGGTGCTCGCCGGTTGTGACTCGTTCAGGCGCAGTTGCAGGGTCGCGCGTTCGCTGGGCTCCAGACGCAGCGTGTATCGCGCTGCTCCCTTGGTGCCTTGCTCTGCCGGGTTCACGGCTTGGACATCGCCGTTGATGACAACGCGATGGAACGCGTCCTTTGTGTGGGGTGCGCCATTGGCATCGCCGAACAGGCGTCGAGTGTTCGTCTCGTTTTCTGTGAAGAGCAGCGTCGGATCGCCATCACAGTGCAACCAGCGGCGGCCGTAGGTGGGCTCGTCCAGTACGAACGAACGGGCACCGGCGCGACTCAGCTGCGGCCGTGAGGCGGCGTCTCCCCAGGACCACGTGTTGCGGAACCACACCGTCGGCAGCACGTCGATGGTGGCCTGTTCAGGTCCGCGATTTGTGATGTGGACGCGAATCAAGAGGTCGTCGGTGTTTGCCTTCGCATACTCGACCTCCACATCGAAGTAGCGACTCTCGTGAAAGACTCCCGTGTCAACCAGCTCGTACTCGGAGGCGGAGCGTCCGCGTGTTTGATTCTCATGCACGAGATCCGCGTACGGAAACGCCGCGTGCGCGTACTTGTAGAGAAACTTCATGTACGAGTGTGTTGGAGTGCTATCGAGATAGAAGTAGTACTCCTTCACGTCCTCGCCGTGGTTGCCTTCGCTACCGGTCAGGCCGAAGAGCCGCTCCTTGAGGATCGGGTCACGACCGTTCCACAGCGCCAGGGCGAAGCAGATGCGTTGATGGCGATCGCAGATTCCCGCCAGGCCGTCCTCGTTCCAGCGATACGCCCGTGATCGCGCGTGGTCGTGGGGAAAGTAGTCCCACGCGGTGCCTCCGGGGCTGTAGTCCTCCCGGACGGTTCCCCAGGCTCGCTCGCTCAGATACGGGCCCCACCGCTTCCAGTGCTTCAGGCGCCGGCGCGATTCGTCCAGACGCGCCGCTTCAGGCGTAGTTTGCATGGCGTCCGTTGGATGCTGGCTCGCGTCTCACGTTTCAACGGCTGGGGGCCAGGGAGTGCCCAGGGGCCGACACCGCGCGCATGGCGCGTCATCTAAGCGGGCATGAGTCACACTTCGAAGCTCCAAACAATCCTCAGTTGGACCATTCAGCTGGCGGTGGCGGGCATCCTCCTGCAGACGCTGTTCTTCAAGTTCACCGGCGCCGAGGAGTCGGTCTACATCTTCAGCACGCTCGGCGCGGAGCCTTGGGGCCGCCTGGGCTCGGGCATGGTCGAGCTCATCGCTGCTCTCCTACTGCTGACGCCCAAGACTGCTCCATTTGGCGCTGCTCTAACGATGGCGGTCATGGTTGGCGCGATCGGCAGTCACCTGACAATCCTCGGGATCGAGGTGAAGGGCGATGGTGGTCTGCTCTTCGGCCTGGCGCTTACGGCGTTCGTCGGAAGCGCCATCGTGCTCTTCATTCACCGCGCAGAGGTCCCGGTTCTCGGGCGGTTCTTCCAGGTGGCGTGATGGCTGACGCCGTGCGAACTGCCGTCGCCATCGAGCCCCACCATCCCCCGGTGGTGGCACTGCGCGAACGCTTGGACGAGTTGATGCGTCTAGTGATGACATTGCCGACCGAGGTGTATCGCGCGCGGACCACGAACGCATCGGGTGCGATTGGCGAGCACGTCCGGCATGCGCTCGATCATGTCACGGCACTCATTGGGGTGTCCCCCGCCTTGGTGCTCTCCTACGACCATCGAACGCGGGGTACCAGCGTCGAGAGCGATCCGAGCGTGGCCGTTCGCGAGATGATGCGGCTCGACGCCGCGCTCGGACGCTGGACCGATCGTTCGCTCGACGAACCGATCGCCGTCGCTTCGCTGGTTGGGGCTGACGGCCAATCCGTCACCGGATGGTCGACACTCGCGCGCGAGCTGGCGTTCGTGATGAGCCACACCATCCATCACCAGGCGATCATCGCGCTGCTACTGGAATTTCAGGGACGTGAACCGCTCGACGAGCGCTTCGGCTACGCGCCATCGACGCCGAGACGAGCCTGAACGGTCGCGATGTGCACCGTCACGGTCGTTCCGCACGAGACCGGCATCCGGTTGATGTGCAATCGCGACGAGCGCCGCACTCGGCCGGCCGCCATTCCCCCTCGCGTTCATGAGCTCGGCGAACGCCTGGCCGCCTTCCCCGTGGATCCGCAGGGAGGCGGATCGTGGGTAGGCGTCAACGACGCGGACATCGCTGTGGCCCTCCTGAACGTCCATTCGGCGCCACGACGCTGCACCGAAGAGCCCAAGCGATCCCGAGGTCTGATCGTGCGCGAGCTTCTGAGCTGTGGGTCCATGGCGCATGTCCTGGAGGCAATTGCGAGCCTCGAAATCTGGGTATTCGAGACGTTCCGGCTCGTCATCGTGCATGGTTCGAGAGTAGCTGTTGCGACACACGATGGCGCCTGCACGATGACATGCAGGCAGATCTCGCTCGATACACCGCTTCTCTTCACATCGTCATCGCTCGGTGACGCACGGGTCGAAGCGCCTCGCCAACGGCTCTTCCAGCGGATGGTCGTCCAGGGGCGAGCCGGATGGCTGGACGGGCAAGCGCAATTCCATCGGCACCAGTGGCACCGCAGGCCAGAAATTAGCGTCCGTATGGAGCGCGAAGACGCGTTGACGGTCAGTCAAACCGTCGTCGATGTCACGCGCGCCGGGCGCATCATGCTGTACGAAGCTCCAGTAAGCGAGCGACCATCACGGGAGGGACGGGCGTGGTGTTCCTTGCATTGATGGTGGCGACCCTCATATCCGAAGACCTGGCGGGCATCGGCGCCGGACTCTTGATTCGGGAAGGGCGAATCGGGTTCTGGGCGGGCGTAGCCGCCTGCGCGCTCGGGATTCTGTTGGGCGACGTCGGCCTGTGGACTGTCGGGCGTATTTCGCGCCGTACGGTTGGCCGCTGGCCGGTGTTATCGCGTCGCCTCCAACAACTGCCGCTCGATGACATGCGCCAGTGGCTCGAGAAACACGCGGCCGGCGCCATGATCGCCAGTCGCTTCATGCCTGGAACCCGGCTGCCGCTGTACATCTGCGCAGGCCTCGTCGGGATGCCTGTTTGGTCGTTTACGGCGTGGGCGTCGGTAGCGGTTCTGCTATGGACGCCAGCGTTGGTGTGGCTCGGAACCGGCGCCGGGGAAGCAGCTTTTGGCCTTCTGCCATCGAACGGCGTGCTCGGATGGATCTCACGCATCGCGTTCGCTGTCGCCATGTTCCTCTTACTCAAGGCGGCCCGCCCCTTTGTGACTTCCGTACGCCGCCGCACTTGGGCGGTGCGTCTTGGACGCTGGTCGCGCTGGGAGTTCTGGCCAATGTGGCTGTTCTACACGCCCGTCGCAATATGGGTGCTCCTCTTGTCGCTTCGACATCGAGGCATTTCGGTTATCACCGCGTCGAACCCCGGCATACCGGACGGCGGCGTCGTCGGCGAATCAAAGTTCCGCATTCTGTCGAGGCTGCCATCTGAGTGCACTATACCGTCGGCTCTCGTGGAAGCAGGTGGCGCATCGGAACGGGTCCAGCGGATGGTCGACCTGATGCAACGACACGGCTGGTCGTTTCCTCTGGTGCTCAAGCCAGACGTTGGTCAGCGCGGCGTGGGAGTCAGACTGGCGCAGCGCGTCGAGGAGCTTCAGGCGTACTGCGGCGGCGAGACGGGCCCGATTCTCGTTCAACCGTTTCATCGAGGCCCATTTGAAGCAGGCATCTTCTACTACCGAGTCCCTGGAGACTCGCGCGGCCGAATCTTCTCGATCACGGACAAACACTTTCCCGTGCTCATCGGCGACGGAGAATCGACGGTGGAAGCGCTCATCTGGGCACATCCGCGGTATCGGCTCCAGGCCAGTACGTTCCTGAAGAGGCATTCCCATTTGCTCAACCGCGTGTTGGCACCGGGCGAACGGTTACAACTCGCGATCGCGGGTAATCACGCTCAGGGCACACTCTTTCGTGATGGGACGCATCTGTGGACACCGTCGCTCGAGAGACGAATCGACGAGATCGCCCAGACCTATCCGGGCTTCTTCATCGGGCGATTCGATGTGCGGTACGCGGAGGTCGACGGTCTTCGAGCCGGTGAGGGTTTGGCGATCGTAGAGCTGAACGGAGCGACGGCCGAGTCAACCGATATCTACGACCCGAATCGGTCGCTGGTGAGCGCGTATCGCCAACTGTTCAAGCAGTGGGCGCTCGCGTTCACGATCGGTGCGGCAAACCGCGCCGGCGGTGCACCCGTCACTCCAATCCGACGGCTCGCCGGCCTCCTTCGTGCTCACATGACGTCGAAGCCGGCATTCGCGCTCTCTGACTAATCACCCAACTCGCTCTTCAGCGGCTTCCGGCTCGCACACGGATGAATCGTAACGCGGAGCTATTACGACCGCGACGTGTTCCGATATGGCGTCCCTCGAGCGAGGTCAAGCGGCGTGGAGCGTGGAATGCGCAGCGTGGTGGTCGAGAAACGCTTGTGCGTCGGCTTGTCCGAAGTAGCGGCGCAGAATTCGCGGGTCCACCTTCGTCAGATCGACCATCATCAGCGCGTCGAGTACGTCCCCGAACGCTGGGTCCACGTTGAAGCCGAGCAAGCGAGCGTTCAATTTCAAATACTGACGCAACAGCACCGGCATCCCTCGACCATCCCTCTCGAGTTTCGAAACCAGAGCGTCGGCCTCCTCGACAGTCTGCGGGAGGGCCCCAACGACTGGGTCGTGCGGACGGACGGATTCACTGGGATTCTGTGATGAGATGAGCTCAGCTAGCCCGCGATCGAGATGGTTCTGTTCGAGGAATGCCATCAGCATTGCTCGTGTTCGCTCGCTGTACCGGGCGCTGATGCTCACGGCACCGAACAACACTCGATATTGTGGGTGGCGCGCGATGAACGCGCAGATGCCCTTCCACAACAGCAGCAGTGCGGCGTGATTTCGTTGATACTCGGCGCGCACGAACGATCGGCCGAGCTCCAGCGCCGAAGGTAGACGCTGGAGCAACTGCTCGTCATAGTGAAACAGCGTTCGTGTATAGAGCCCATCGACACCGCCTGACGCGGCAATCACATCCGTGCGGCCGACTCGATACGCTCCTACCACCTCACGGCGTAGGTGATTCCACAGGAAAAGGTGCTGGTAGCTCGCATCGAACGAATCGATGTCGGCCGGCGTACCTGTTCCTTCGCCGACTGCTCGATACGCAAGCTCTCGCAGCCGCCCGATCTCGGCGAGCACATGAGGAATTGTGCGAGCTTCAGCGCAATAGACCTGCAGCGCGCCGGCATCGACGAGTTTCGCCGTTTCAGGGAGCTGGCGAATGTCCTGGTCGAGCGTGAACGGGTCGGTTGGAGCGGCAACTGGCACCTTCGCCGAGTTGGCATCCAGATCACGGGGCGTGTCGACTGAACGCATCCGCTCCACGCCGTCGCGGATAGCCACCGTCACCGCCTCGGCGGAACTCCCGTGGCCTACGAGGTCGTTGCCTGAGAGAACTCGGCCAAGTCGCACCGTCACAGAGCGTCCGCGGCTCTTCAATAGTTCTCGGGACAAGAGAACGGTCCCGAGGACCGGATGAATGCGTCCCGCGGTATAGAACAGGTGGCTGTTTCCACCTGCGATCCGCACGGGGATCACGCGAGCCCCCGTGGTCACCGCCATCCGACCGACGGTCGAGCGCCACGGAGACTCCGCGATCGACCCATCGTCTTGACGCATGTGCGCGACTTCGCCGGCCGGGAAGATTACCAGTGCGCCGCCCTGTCGAAGCCACAGATGCGCCGCCCGCAGGCCGGCCAGGCTGCGCTCTGCAGCACCCGGACGTTCGAACGGGTCAACGAAGAAGCAGAGGCCGCGCAACTCTGGAATGCGCGCCAGCAAGTGATTCGCGAGAAGGCGCACGTCGTTCCTCGCCCGGCCGATTAGATCCAGCAGCAGTAGTCCATCGAGCGCGCCGTGCGGATGGTTCGCTGCGACGATGAGGGGGCCATCTGCAGGGACAGCCGCGAGCTCGTCGACGCGGCTGTCTACACGACTGCGCAGAACGCGGAGCGCGCCGGTCGGAAATGCCGACCGCTCGGCCTTGGCTTGTGCGTACAACTCGCGAAGCGCGTTCAGCCGGAGCGCCCAAGTCAGGAGCGGCCGCGCGACGATTGATGCCGCGCGGCGCAAGGGCGTGTCTGTTGGAAGGTTCAGGTCGAATGGATCGCCCGGCATGGTGTTCACTGCGTTGGATGCCTGGGACATCGGAGGGTTATGGTCGGTTCGATTCGAGACCCTGCCTCGGCGCCCGACTCATACGGCCGGCGCGCCGAGGCGTCATCGTATGTGAACCCTCAGTCGGTCGTCACGCGATTGCTGAAGGATGCTTCGCCGAGAAGGGCTTCTGCCCACGCGCAATAGATCTGCACCTTGACCACGTCTTTGATGTACGACGGCAGCGTGATGGACGTATTGATGCGATCCTTGGCGATGCCGCCCAGGTTCTTGACGGGCAGGCGCTGCAGCAGATACACGATGCCCTTCGAGTCGATGACCTGCCAGTGCGGATCGGGCGTATCGGGCACCTGGAAATCACTCGACAGCGTGAGCACGTGCTTGCCGTCCTTCATCGTGTGCGTGACGGTGCCGCCGTTCACTTTCGCGCCCGCGAACGGCGTGCTGGTCTGCGCCATCGCGAGTGACGCCGTCAGCATGACAGCCGCGATGCTCAAGAGACCGGTGCGAATCGTACGAATCATTGTGTCCTCCTGTTGACTTACTGTTATCCGGCTTTCGCCCCTCGGCGTCGCTCGGGGCGACCCTGAGGCTCTCGAAGGGTTGCATCGCGCCGGTCATCGGTTGGATGTTTCGAAGCCGAGTCGGTTTCGAGTAACTGCTCTCGCTGATGTCAACGCGCGGACAGGAGCACGTAGCCGCCGTCCTTCGCGCGATAGAGCACGCCGGCGTCAACCATCGAGTCCAGCAACGTAGCGCTCGCCGCGGTATCGAGGTGCCACATCCGCGACGCCTGTTGCGCCGTGAGCTTCAAGCCTGGCATCCCGAGGTACTCTGCCTCGGTTCGACGACGCACGACATCGTCGACGACGCGTTCACGTTCCATGAGGGGAGGTTCGGGCTTCATCTCTGCTCCTTGATCGGCGATCAGCGCCGATTGGATGCGGGATGGACAATTGCGTTACAGACGAATCTCTAGCGCGATACCAACCGCATCGCGTGTCCGTCTGGGTCGCGGACGAGCACGCCCCGGCTGAAGCCGAGGCTTGGCGACGGCAGGGTGACCGTCATCGGAGAGACCAGCGAAAACACGCGGAGAGGGAGAAGAGCAAAAACGCGGTCTGGCGCATTTGTAAGCAGCGTGATCTGCCAGTGCGCCAGATCGTTGGCTCGCAAATCGAGCGGTGCCGGCCGTCCATCTCGCGGGGCCAAGTATTCGAGCAGCTCCACGCCAGGGCCCTCTGCTGCCCGAAGGGTTGTAATGCGCAGTCGGGCGCCGAACACGTTGTTGAGATGCTCCTGCTCGATGTCGTAGTTCTCACTTCCCCCCACCACCTTCATCCGGAGCCCGTCGCGATAGAACCGCAGCGTGCGGTCCGTGTCATCCACCACGATGGCCGTGTGATCGATGCCCAGAAACAGCCGATCGGCGCGGTGCCATCTGTCGAGGCCTTTGCCAGGAGGAAAGTGCAAGATCTCGAGGAAGTGACGATCGGGATCTCTGAAGTAGAACGCGCTGATGCCAGCGGCATGCCGGTTCCACTCCGGCAGCGTCTGTGGCCCGGCCGAGGCGTGCTCCACGCCCGCCTGGCGCAGACGGGCGTACGCCTTACCCATGTCGCTGACGATGATCGCGATGTGCTGGAACGCGCGATCGTTCGGCCGCATATCTTGAGGAACGGGACGGCCTTTCGGGGTCAAGAACTCGGTCAGCTCGATGAACTCGGTGCCGAGCCGCAGCCGCACGACGCGCATCCGTGCCCCGAACACTCCAGACAGTAGCTCGTAGTCGCGGCCTGACACTTCTACGTCGGACACTTTCTCGAACGAGAGAACGGACGTGTAGAAGTCGACTGCTCGGTTCATGTTGGACACAGTCATTCCAACTGAATCGACTGCCGTGACCGGAACGTCGTTGTTCGATGCCGCCCGCTCTTCTTCGGCCCACGTTCCGCCCGAAGCAAAGACTGCGAGCAGAGCCGCGATCGCAAGACCAGAGGCGACTGACCAGCGGCGTCGGTGTCGGTTCACGCGACTGCCTCCTCCGCAGCGCGGATGGTGACACCCAGACGCTCGCGCAGGTGGTCGCCAACGCGGAGGGCATTGGCCATGATCGTCAGGGCAGGGTTCACGGCTCCGCTTGACGGGAAGAAGCTGCCGTCGACGACGTACAGATTGTCGACTTCGTGCGCCTTGCAGTTGACGTCGAGCGCGGACGTCTTCGGATCGCGGCCGAATCGGATAGTACCGTTCTGATGCGCCACTCCCGCCAGCGGAATTCGGTTTCCAACAAACAGGTTGCGGGGCACGAGATGAGCGTGACCGTCAATGCGTTGGAGAAGGTATTCGAGCTTCCGAATGAGCCGTGTGTGGCCCTCGCTGTTGTTCGGCGTGTAGCTCAGAACGATGTGTCCGTCCCGATCCAGCGTGACACGGTTGCTGGCGTCCGGGAGATCCTCTGACGTGAGCCAGAAGTCGAGCGAGTGCTGCGCCATGATGTCCAGCGTCATGTTGGGCACAAAGGGTGGTGCGCCGGCCGATAGCGCAATCGCATCCAGCTTTCCGACGAACGAGATGTGCCCCATCGGGTACGAGAACTCGTCGTCACCGAAATAGAAGTCGTTGATCCCGAGCGTCTTCTGGAAGACCGTCGGGTTCGGTGTCTTCGAGATCGCAAGCAGCACAGAATTGATGTGCCCCATGTAGTGGCGGCCAACAACGTCGGAGCCGTTCGCCAGTCCACGCGGATGCTGATCGTTCGCCGAGCGCAGAAGCAGCGCCGCCGAGTTGATGGCCCCGCAGGCCGAGACGACGATGTCTGCGGAGTACGTCTCCGTTTGACCGAAGCGCTCCACCACGACACTCGTGACCTCCCGGCCAGACGCACTGGTTTCGAGTCTGGTCACCTTCGCATTCGTCAACAGCGTGACGTTGGATCGGGCGATCGCTGGCTCGACACACACGACATGCGCGTCGCTCTTGGCGCCAATCAAGCAGGGAAAGCCATCGCACGTCTCACACCGAATGCACCTGCTGGCTTGGGGATCGTCCTGGTCCAGCATGATACCGAGCGGTACGTGAAACGGCCGGAGCCCGCGCTGGACCAGGTGGTCGTGCAGCTCCTGGATGCGTGGCTCATGGCGGACTGCCGGATACGGGTACTCCGCGCTCGCCCAGGGATCCGTAGGATCGACGCCGCGTTCGCCGTGGACGTGGTACAGGCGCTCGGCCTCGGTGTAATACGGCTCCAACTCCTCGTAGTCGATCGGCCACGCCGGCGAGCTGCCGCCTGAATGAATCAGCTCGCCAAAATCCGCCTCTCTGAGTCGGAACAGCGCGGCGCCGTAGAACTTGGTGTTGCCACCAACGTAGTAGTTCGTGTGCGGATGGAGCGGTGCGCCGGCCTTGTCCTTCCACACTTCCTTTGTGTGGTACTTCGCGTCGACGTTGACCGCACGAGAGCTCCAGTTGTCCTTCTCCCGTGGCACGAAGTCGCCCCGCTCGAGCAGAAGGATGCGCTTACCGGTTGGCGCAAGGCGATGGGCAAGTGTGCCACCACCGGCTCCGGTGCCGATGATGATGACGTCGTATCGATCATTCGAGGTCACAAGACGCTCCTAGTGGCGACAGGCAAAGATGCAACGCACGTCAGATGGGTGATGCAACTTGGCGCAGCGAACACGAGCGTGTCCATGCCGGTGCGCGTACCATTCGCCGGCCAGCAGCATCCCGATTGGCGGTGCGATGAAGTAGATCCACAAGCGTCGAGACCGTCGACGCCAAGACGTTCGAACCCAGGGTCCTCGCCGGATTCATGCTCATGCCCGAAAACGGCGCTTCAACGATGATGTAAATGGCCACGAGGATGCCCGCACCCATTCCCGTAAAACGAGCGAGACGAGGCGTGTTCGACATCCCGAGCACCACCGACATCATGAGGAACGAGATGAGTAGCTCGGCCGCGAAGGCAATTCCGGATCCCGCCGAGCCCGGCACGGTCGCGACGTAGTTGACCGACGGATGCCCTGGTAGTCCCCCGAGGGCCCACGTTGCGACCGCAATGCCAGCGACGCCACCGACGAATTGCGCCGTGATGTACCCCACCGCATCCACGGGCGCGATCTTCCCCAGGCGCAGAAACGTGAGCGTCACGGCGGGGTTCATGTGGGCGCCTGACCGGGCGCCAAGCGGCGAATAGATCAGTGCAACGGCCGTGAGCCCCATGGCGATCCCCATCGGAATCCGTTGAAGTAAGGGTGTCGTGCCCCACCCAGCGAACTGCGATGCGGGATGCTGAAGAACCGTGGCTACGGCAGCCGCCGACATCATGAAGAGCGCCAGACAGGTCGCCTCAATCAAATATTCCGGCCAGTGCGCTGCCAGACGCTTCATGATCGACCTGTTGGATGGCGGACTCGGTCAGGAAGTTTCGCGCCACAACCTGCTTGAACGAGCTGTAACGTTTCGGTGGGGTCAACATCCAATGGGCCGAGGCAACTCTGCATGGCTCGAACTCGCATCGTGGTACTTGGCGGCGGCTTTGGCGGCGTATACACCGCGCTGCATCTCGAACGGCTTCTTGGGAGTTCCGCGGAGATCACGCTCGTCAGCCGCGAGAACTTCTTTCTCTTTACGCCGATGCTCCACGAGGTCGCGGCGAGCGACATCGACATCACTCATCTGGTCAGCCCGCTACGCGCCCTGCTACGACATGCGACGGTCTTCGTCGGGGAGGTCGATTCCATCGACTGCCAGACCCGCAGCGTCGCCGTGAAGCACGGCTCAGAGGCGCATCTTCATCGATTGCCGTACGACCACCTCGTGGTGGCGCTAGGCTCCATGACGAACTTCTATGGCCTGCCGGGACTCGAGCAGCACGCCCTGACGATGAAGACGCTCGGCGACGCGATCCATCTGAGAAACGAGGTCATTGCGGCGCTGGAAGAGGCCGACGGCGAGTGCGCCGCGGGAGGCGATGAGCCGTTGACCTTCGTGGTCGCAGGTGGAGGCTTCGCTGGCGTCGAAACGATCGCAGGGCTGAACGACTTCGTCCGAGAGGGGCTTACGTTCTACCCGCGCGTAACGCCCAGCCGAATTCGCATGGTGCTGGTGCACGCCGGTTCAGTGATTCTGCCCGAGCTGGGTGAGAAACTCGGTAGCTACGCCCAGCAAGAGCTCGAGAGGTGCGGCGTCGAAATCATGACCAATGCCAAGGTCGCGGGCGTCGGGCCACGAAGGCGTTCGCTTGGCTGATGGCCGTCGCATCCCCAGCCGCTTGATCGTCTGGACTGCGGGCACGTCACCGCACTCGCTGCTTCACGATCTGCCGTGTCAACTCGACCACGGACGAATCGTCGTCGACGAGACCCTTGCGGTGCCAGGGTTTCCCGGCCTGTGGGCCGTGGGAGATTGCGCGGTCGTTCCGAATCGGCGCACCGGGAAACCACACCCACCCACGGCGCAGCATGCGATCCGTGAGGCAAAGACCGCGGCACGAAACATCGCGGCATGCATCAAGGGGAAGCCCGCTGTTCCGTTCACCTTCAGCACGATTGGACAGCTTGCAGCGATCGGCAAGCGGACTGGTGTCGCGCGCGTGGCAGGCGTCAACTTCTCGGGCTTCTTTGCCTGGTGGCTGTGGCGAACCGTGTATCTCAGCAAGCTTCCGCGCCTGGAAAAGAAGATCCGCGTCGCGATCGACTGGACGCTCGATCTCGTCTTCTCGAAGGATTTCGTGCAGTTTCTCACTGTACGAGGGCCGGTCATGTCGATACCCGCTACTACGACACATCCTGAACACACGGCACCGGTCGTCGCGCCGACGCCCGCAACGGCCGGCGCTCGCGCCGAGGTGGCATAGCCATGCAGATCGACGACAGAACCGAATGGCTCGAGGCCGACGGCCTCGGCGGCTTCGCGTCAGGCACCACGTCCGGGATTCGCACGCGCCGCTATCACGCGCTGCTGCTGCCGGCCACGACGCCGCCTACCGGCCGGACAGTGCTCGTCAACGGGGTCGATGTGTGGCTGGATACGAAGGGTGGCGCGTTCGCACTCTCCAGCCAGCGCTACGCGCCTGGCGTCGTTCACCCGGATGGGGCAAGCCGGATCGTGGCCTTCCGGCGCGACCCGTGGCCCGCGTGGGAGTTTGAGGTCAGCGACGGCACGCGTATCCGCCACGAGATTGTCGTTCCGTACTGCAGCGCGTCCACAGTCCTGACCTGGGAGGTGATTCGCGCAGCGGGTCCCGTGACGCTTCGCGTGCGACCGTTCCTTTCAGGTCGGGACTACCACTCGATGCAACACGAGAACAGTGCCTTTCGATTCGAGCCGGAATTCGCGCCCAATGAGTCGCTCGAGGATGATGCCCGGAAGGGGATCGTGCGATTTGCACCGTACGCAGGAGTCCCGCATATCGAGTTCCGCACGAATGGTGAGTACCGTCATTCGCCGGACTGGTATCGGAACTTCCTCTACGAGGCGGAACGCGAGCGTGGCCTCGACGACACTGAGGATTTGGCGACACCGGGAGAGTTCGTGTGGCAGCTGTTCGGGCCTGGCGCAGAGGCCGTCTGCGTCTTGCGTGCGACCAGCGACGTTCGCCTTCGAACCAGACGATCAGACGTCCGTTGAGTTGAGCGCGGACACACTTCGCCGCGCAGAACGGGAGCGGCGAGCAGCCTTCCCAACGGCACTTGACCGATCGGCTGACGCGTACCTGGTGCGAAGGCGCACTGGCAGAACAGTCGTCGCCGGTTATCCCTGGTTCACCGACTGGGGCCGCGACACATTCATCGCCCTCCGCGGCCTGTGTCTGGCGACGGGCCGATTGCGCGAGGCGCGCGACATCTTGCTCGAATGGGCGGACGCGGTGTCCGAGGGCATGCTGCCGAACCGCTTCCCCGATCACGGTGAAGAGCCAGAGTTCAACGCGGTCGATGCGTCCCTGTGGTACGTCATCGCGGTCCACGAGTTCCTGGAACGCGCGAGCACAGCCTCGAATGCCATATCCGCCAGCGACGAACGAGCGCTGCGGCATGCGGTTGAAGCGATCGTCAGCGGCTACGCGGCGGGAACACGGTTCGGGATCCAGTGTGATTCGGACGGCTTGCTCAGGGCCGGCATGCCAGGACTCCAGCTGACGTGGATGGACGCACGTGTGGGCGACCGTGTGATCACACCGCGAATCGGCAAACCTGTGGAGATACAGGCGCTCTGGCTCAACGCCGTCGCGGCCGCCGGAGTGAGCGAGCCTCGCTGGCGTGAGCTCTTCGAACGTGGCCGGGCATCATTCATCGATCGATTCTGGAGCGACGCCCGCGGGTACCTGTCAGACGTCGTCGATATCGACCACATCCCTGGCACTCGCGATGACAGTTTTCGGCCGAACCAGATCCTCGCGATCGGCGGCCTTCCGATCGCGCTCATAGAGGGAGAACGCGCGCGGCGGGTCGTCGACGAAGTCGAGCGACGCTTGCTGACGCCGTTGGGACTCAGGTCCCTCGCTCCCGGTGAGCCCGGATACAGCGCAAGGTATGAAGGCGGGCCTTCGACTCGAGATGGGATCTATCACCAGGGCACCGTCTGGCCGTGGCTGATCGGTCCCTTCGTGCAAGCGTGGCTCCGCACGAGAGGGAACACGTCCGCCGCCCGCCGCGAAGCTCGACTCCGGTTCCTTCAGCCGCTTCTCGAGCATGTCGAAACGGCGGGGCTTGGCCACGTCTCTGAGATTGCAGATGCCGAAGCGCCGTTCACTCCGCGAGGGTGTCCGTTCCAAGCGTGGTCTCTTGGAGAATTGATCAGACTCGATCGACAGATTCTCGCACCGCCACCGCGACGTGCTTCGCGCCGTCGTGAGATCCAGGTGGCGTAAGCGCGCGGCCCGCGGCGCTCTCAAACAGGAAGAGACAATGAACATGCATACCAGAATCATCGCGTTGACCCTTGGAGGATGGATTGCTCTCGGCTCGAGCGCGCACGCTCAGACCCAATCGACGAATAGCGGACGAGCGACGGTGACTTGGACGATCGGCGGAGCTGGTGCCGGGTTTGGCGTCGGCCTGTGGGCAGGATTGAGCGCTTTCGATGACGCGATCAACAGCGATCGAAAGGTCTGGACGAGTGCGGTGGTTGGCGCAGCCGTCGGTGCTGTGGGCGGATACCTGATAGGCAAGTCGCGAGCTCGCGGATCGAGGTCCTCAACAGCTCCTTCCGTCGCAGGAGCGCCGAACGATGGCGCCCGAGCCTCCTATGGCAGCGATCGAATCCTTCCCCGAGTCAGATCGCTTAGTCAGCTGGGAATGTTCCGCGCTCCGCTCATGGATCTGGACCTGGCGCGTTCGGGCGAAACAAGCCCGTTGGTACTCAGACGGCATTCAACTTGAGCCGGTTTCGCTGCAGCCCGCAAGGCCCTTGATGCAGGTGGCCCCATACCGCACGGTCTCGGTCGGCGCGGCCAATCGGTACCGCGCCTCTCTTACTTCCCTCGCCCTCGCTGCTGAAACCCTCCACTCGCACCTCCTACGAAATATCGTAGCGGTCCCAAATGTCGTGGACGCGGTCCCACTTGATTTCGTAGCCGTCGAGGGCGCGAGACTTCTCGAGCACAAACGTCGCCGTAACAGATTATCGATGAAGCACTTACGAACAAGCCTGCCGCGGCCATCTGACTGACGTGCTGGCACTCTAGTTGCCAATGGCTCTGTTGGGAACTAGGCCACGACGCTTGCCCGACGAGACCACGCGTGTTCAGAGTGACAACCGTAAAGGACGAAGGCGGACGAATGGTTCTGAAGCTCGAAGGGCGGCTCTCGGATTCCTGGGTGGACGAGCTAGAGCGAGTGGCAGGCGCTGCCATGAACGACGGCGCGCAACTGACATTCGATCTCGATGGCTTGTCGTTCGTTGACACCCGTGGTGTGGCACTGCTGCGCGGCGCGGCCGAGCGCGGCGCTCAGCTGACTGGCGGGTCGACATTTGTGACTGCCTTGATGGATCGGGAACGACGACCATGACGCAGTCAATGCGCAGAGCGGATGATGTGACCGACGAGATCCTGGTGGTACGCGCGACGTCTTCACCGGTGGAACGCCTGCCGATGGTCTCCGGCCCGGACGCGGAGTTGATCGCCCGGCTGCGTGGCGGTGACGAAGCGGCCTACGAAGAGCTCGTGCGCAACGAAACGAAGCACCTGCTTGCCGTCGCGCGGCGCGTGCTCCGCAACGAGGAGGACGCACAGGACGCCGTGCAGCAAGCCTTTCTATCGGCCTTCCGTGCGCTCCCAGCGTTCAATGGTCAGAGCCGCCTCACTACCTGGCTGCACCGCATCGTCACCAACGCAGCGCTGATGAAGCTCCGCACGCGCGGGCGACGACCGGAGGAGAGCATCGAGGACCTGCTGCCACACTTTCTCGAGGACGGACACCACGTGGAGCAGTTCAATGAATGGTCACTGCCGGCGGATGCGAAGATGGTGCGTCACGAAACACGAGCGCATGTGCGCGCGGCAATCGATCAGCTGCCGGACGCGTACAGAACAGTGCTCCTCCTCCGAGACATCGAGGATCTGAGCACCGAGGAGACCGCGCAGGCGTTGGGAGTGAACCCGAATACGGTAAAGATTAGGCTCCACCGCGCCAGGCAAGCGCTCCTCAAGCTTCTCAAGCCTCGCATGGAGCCTCGCACACAGGGCAGCGCGAGAGATGGATTAACTAAGGAGGCCTGCCGCTCGGGTGGATGCCCAGTTTCTTCATCCGGCTGCGGAGCGTGTTCGGGTGGACTCCGAGAATCACGGCCGCTCCCCTCGCCCCTTCCACGATTCCCCCGGTGGACCTGAGCACGCTCAGAATGTGCTCACGTTGAACGTCATCAAGATTACTGCCGGCCCTTGGTAGCGGTAGCAGAGGCGTCTCTTTCACTGGGACGCGACCCGTAAACGCTTCTTCAAGACTAATGATGGGTCCTTCGGCGAGGATGGCCGCTCGCTCGAGGACGTTCTGCAACTCTCTGACGTTGCCGGGCCAAGAATAGCTTTGGATCTGCTCCATACTGCGTGCGCTCACGCCCTGCAGCGGCTTGCCAAGCGTACGAGCGATTCTGCTCAGGAAGAAGCTGACCAGCAGCCAGAGGTCGGACGCTCGCTCGCGGAGTGGAGGGATCTCGATCGGAAAGACGTTCAGCCGATAGAGGAGATCCGCTCGGAACTTCCCTTCGCCGACCGCAAGCTCGAGATTTCGATTTGTGGCGGTGATGACACGCACGCTGACCCGCACCGTCCGACTGCTGCCGACCGGCTCGAACTCCTGCTCCTGCAGCACGCGGAGCAGCTTGACCTGTGCGTCGAGCGGCAGTTCGCCGATTTCGTCGAGAAAGATCGTGCCGCCGTTGGCCAACTCGAAGCGCCCGACCCGCTTGTCGATGGCGCCTGTGAACGCACCCTTCACGTGTCCGAACAGTTCGCTTTCGACGAGACCAGGGGCAATCGCACCACAATTGACCTTTACAAGCGGCCGGCCGTTGCGTTTGCTCCGATTGTGCACCGCACGTGCGAAGAGCTCCTTCCCGGATCCGGTCTCCCCGAGGATGAGCACTGTCGAATCGGTTGGAGCCACACGCTCGACTCTGCGAAGCGCGTCGAGCAACGCAGGGCTGTGTCCGATGATCTCGTTGAAGTTATGTTGAGTACCCGATCTCCTCTTGCAGGTACACGTTTTCGGCCTCGAGCCGGTTCTTGAGCGACTCGAGCTCGGCCAGCGCATCCCGCAGTGCGCGCTCCGCGGCCCCTCGCCGCTCGACCTCACTCTTCATGTCCGCATACAGCTGCGCGTTTTCAAACGCGATCGCCGCCTGTGAAGCGATTACGCGCACCATTTCCGTCCGCGCAGGCGTAAAGGCACGGCTGAGTGCATGGTCCAGATAGAGAATTCCGCTCAGACGTCCTTGATGCGCGACGGGGACGCACAGGATCGACCGAGCGCCTCCGTAGTCCTTCGCGTGGCCAGCGAAGCGCTCATCTGTCGACGCGTCGCCTATCACCACATCCTGTCGCGTGCGCCGGACATATCGCACAACGCCATGCGCGAGCGATCGGGCGTCTCCCTGAGCCTCGGCGCGTCGGACCTCCACCCGATCGTTCTCGGCGCTCGCCTCGATGACAGGTACCACCTCGTCATCTCGCACCTGGAGAAAGACTCCGCGCGCGGCGCCTGCGTTTTCGATCGCAATCGTCAACAGCGTCCGCAGCAGGCCCTCGAGCTCGATCTCGCTCGCAATCGCTTGGGCGACCTTCAGAACCGACTTGACGTCGAGCGCCGTGAGCGCCGGTTCATCGTCACCACGCGCGCCAGTCTGCGACAGATCGAACGCCGCTTCGCTCGCTGCGAGCAGATGGCCGACACGACGCCGCATCTGCCGCGTTTTGGCGAGCGCGCCCCATTCACCGTAGGCGCGATATGCACATGCGAAGTGGTCTGTGGCGGCAGTGGTGTCGCCGAGATTCAATAGCATGCGACCACAGAGGTCACTTGCCAGCGCCTCCTGCTGGACATTGCCGGTATCGGCAGCGTACGCGACGGCTTGCTCAAACAGTGGGAGCACGTGTTCGCGGCCGCTTCCGGCAATGCGCGCGTGTTCTGCCGCGACGAGCAACGCGAAGCAGCGGAAGTTCTCTGGACAGTTCTCTGCAAGCTCTCTTAGCGATGCCGCGACAGTCTCGATGCGCAATCGGTAACGCGCCCGGTCGTCAGGGCCTGCCGCCTCATGCGCCGCTGCCAGCGCGAGTGCGCCCCAGAAATCCTCCAGGCACTGGCCACATCGTGCCAGGAATTGTGACCTCGCGCGCCCGTTCGACTGCTTCAAGGCCCAACTCCGTTTCGTCGAAGACGACACACAGATGGAGCTTGGCGCACCGCAGAATCGTCATGAACAGCGGCGCTGTAGCCGCATACCGCGTGATGAAGTCCGCTTCGTCGAGGTATTCGTTCGAGAGCGAGATTGACCCCGACGTGCGCCCCTGTAACGCCAACGCCCAGTTCAGCATCACGCGCAGGGCGTCACGGAACCCACTCATATTGATCCGCGCGAGGAACGAAAGGGTCGGCGTGTAGTCGCGAACAAACTGGCCCAAATCGCGACTGGCGAGCAGAGCCGGCCAGCTCTCGGTTGCAGCACCGTAACCGGCGTAGGCAAAGTCGCCAACCTCGAGGCCGACACGTGCCGCCTCTCGGGCATGCGGAATACAGGCCGCGAAGGGTCGCCGCCACAGCTTCACATGGGCGTGGATCTGCTGATGAATCTTTGCGCGCCGCTTCGTGTCGCCGAAGCGCTCGTTTACTTCGATCGCCAATTCACCCCATTCGTACGCCGCCTCGAATTGACGACGGACGGGCCCCACCGTAATCGCGTGTGTCACATAGCCGTACGCGGAGTCCTCGGTATTGCCGTACGCCAACGAGAGGCGTACCATCGTGGCGGAAATGAGACTCGTGAGCCGCTGGCGTCCCGAGATGTAGACAGGCGCCCACATCAACGTCAGGATCCGCATCGCCGTACGGATCTCGACGTCCTCCATTTCCGGTAGATCAACCAACGACTGAATCGGACGGTCGCCCAGAACGCGCTGGATGGCGTCGAGCTCTTCTTCCAGCACATGGTCTACCGCTGCATCTTGATCGGGAAGGGCGACACCAAAGAGCGCCAGTCCACTACGGCCGCTGGAGATCGCCTCCTCGTAGCGCGACCGGTTCTCGTAGAACGTGACACGCAACTCGTGCACCGCCGCCTCGTCGAGCTTCGATGCTGCACGAGCCAACAGAGGCCCGTGCGCACGCTCTGCCACGTCGAACGCACCCGCGAGATACAAGCATTCTGCACGCTCGAAGTGAAGCGCGAACACAAGGGCATAGTCGCTCGTCCACCATGCTTCGTCGCAGGAGTCGATGCCGGCCGTCAGGTACTCCACAGCCGCCTTGTATGCGGCCGACGCCTTCGCCTTTCGTCCCGCTGCTAGATTCAGATGCGCCAGGATCGAACGCTCGCTGGCACCCTCAATGAGTGCATTGCCCACGTTCAGATGGTTCGCAATCTCGAACAGCCGCTCGTCGGGCACATCTGGACCGCACTCGGCGAGCAATTGCCGGCCGACGCCCACATGGACGGCGGGCCGCTGCTGTTCGGGAATCAACGCGTACGCGGCCTGTTGGAGCCGGTCGTGGATGAAGCCGTAGACGCTTCGCCCGGCCGAGCGCGTGGGCTCTGCGTCGTACTGGCCGTCGGCAGGCCGGATCAGGCCGGCAGTCAGCGTCTCGTCCAGACCGGCTTCTGCCAGATCCACCGAAAGGTCAGTAGCCGTGAGAAACGTCTCCCACCTAAAGGGGTTGCCGATGCACGCGGCGAGCCGGAGCACGGCTTGAGCATTCGGTGACAGGCGTTGGATCCGCTGCGTCATCAACGTCACGACGTTGTCAGTTGTCGCCGCGGCGGCGATTGCTTCGAGGTGAAAAGTCCATTGCCCGCGCGCCCGATCGAGCGTCAACAGCTGGTCGTGCTGCAAAGCTTGCAAGAACTGAATAATGAAGAACGGATTGCCGTCCGTCTTCTGACGAATCAAGGCTTCCAGGCCTATCAAGTCTGCCTGGTCCGCGCGCAGGCTGTCGGCGAGAAATTGACACAGACTCGACTGGTCCAATGACCCCAGCGTGAGTCGGCGCACACGAGCATCGGCGCGTTCCCAATGATCGGTCGCAAGCGAGAGGGGATGGTCAGCGGTGACCTCGTTGTCGCGGTACGCACCGATGACCAGCAACGATCGCGGATCGGTATCGGTGAGAATCGGGTGCAGCCATTCCAGCGTAGCCGCGTCGACCCACTGCAGGTCATCGAGAAAGATGACGAGCGGATGGTCGGGCCGAGCAAACGTTCCAACGAAGCTGCGGAACACGTATCGAAACCGATTCTGCGACTCAGCGGCCTCGAGAGGAATAGGAGCGGCCTGTTTGCCGATGACGAACTCAATTTCCGGAATGACGGCCGCGATGACCCCGCCATTGGGTCCAAGCGCAGCGCTGAGGTCGGCGCGCCAGCTGGCGAGGTGTTCCTCGTTCTCAGCCAGCACCTGCCAGATAAGGCTCCGAAAGGCCTGAACCAACGCGCTGTACGGGACGTTGCGCGCCACCTGGTCGAACTTGCCGCTGATGAAATAGCCTCGCTCCCGAACGATTGGCCTGCACAGCTCGTTGATAAACGATGTCTTGCCGACACCGGAATAGCCAGCGACCAGCACAAGCCCCGGTCGACCTTCGAGTGTCTCTTCGAACGCGTTGGTCAACTGCCTCAGCTCTGCTTCACGTCCGTACAACCGCTGCGGAATCAACAGGCGATCGGAGAAGTCGTGGGTCCCGAGATCGAATGCCGACTTCGAGGCGGTGTCGCGCGATTCTCGCCAGCACCTGTCGAGATCGTGGCGGAGACCCTGCGCGCTCTGATAGCGATCCTCGGCAGCCTTCTCGAGCAGTCTCATGACAATACGCGACAGCTGCTCGGGGACCGATTGTGCGAGCGCGGCCGGCGCGCGAGGCGTCCGCGCTATGTGCGAGTGCACGAGTTCGAGCGGGTCTTGGGTGTCGAAAGGCGGACGGCCGGCGAGCATGTGATAGAGCGTCGCGCCGAGGGCATAGAGATCGGCGCGATGATCGACCGCGCGACTGATGCGCCCGGTCTGCTCCGGCGCGACGTACGCTGCGCTGGCCGGTGCAAGCATTGACGCGGCCATCGCATGAACATCAACCGGCACACGCTGCGCCAGTGAGAAGTCCAGGATTTCCACGTCGCCGGTCCGATCGCCTACCAGGATCGACATCGGGTTCAGCGTGCCGAGGACGAGATCGCGACCGTGCAACTCCGCAAGCGTGTCGCAGAGCCCAACAGCGATGGCGAAGAACTCCTCAATGGGCAATGACCCTGCCTCGAGGCGCCCCGAAAGCGGGCAGAAGCCACGATCCTCCAGAGCGAGAGCCTCTCGCCCGGAATGCCTGGCAATCTCGAGAGCTCGTGGTACGCCCTTCAGCGGTAGCCGTTGAATCAGCTCGAATTCGCGTTGCAGACCGCCGTGCGGGCCCCCTGACGGCGCGGCATCCTCCTTCAACAGCACGCGGAGACCGTCGGGTCGCCGGACCGCACGCGACACAACATGTCGAGGGGTGCGGAGAAGCACGCCGACGGAATCGAAGCTGGCTGCATTCATGAACTTGGAGCGATGGGTACCGGACAGTGTTGATTGTATCGGAGGGATGTAACCAGTAACACCCCGCCGCATCCAAGCCGACAGCGGGTCCGTTGGTGGGACCGAGAGGAGGAAGTCCCATGCGCGTCGCCCAGTGGATCCTGTGCCCGGTCTTGGTTGGAGTGGCCCTTTCAGCGTCGTTGAGCGCGATACCTGCTGCCCAGACGTCGGTCGCCGAGCGAGAGACCGTCGCGCACATACAGAAAGCGCGCGAGCCGCTGCCGTACTACGGCGTGGTCGACTTCCTGGCGTTCGGGGTCGAGGGTGGAACAGTCACGCTGTTTGGTTACGCGTATCGGGGCAGCCTGAAGACCGAAGCGGTACCGGCGCGTTCGGCGCGTGGACGACGGGGTGGACCGGATCCAAATCCTCCCGGCGTCGCAGCGGGAGGAGTCCATTCGATTGGCCACGTTCGCAAGTATCTACGGTGACGACCATTTCTCCAGCTACATTCCAGGCGGTGCGGTAACGGTCCGGTACGACTTCAATCTGTTTGCGCGGTTTCCACACATGCAACCCGTGGGCATGTATCCGATCCACACCATCGTCAAGAACCTGCGAACGACATTGGTCGGTATGGTAGACACCGATCTCGCCACAGTGCTCGCATCAACCCGTGCGCACACAGTGCCCGGCGTGCTGAATGTCGACATCACGTGATGGCGGCTTGAGATCTCGCCTGAAAGTAGACCGCGGACTCATCACGTTTCACACAGATCCGGCCACACTCACTCGAGCAACCAATGAACCAAACTCTTGCGACTCGATCACGCGCACTCGAGCCACGGACGTCGGCTCTCTCGCTTGCGTGCGGCGAGGTATGGGCGGCGAACTCGAACGTCGCGCATGCCGTCGAACTCCCTGGGCTGCGCGGATGGATCTATTCCGCACCCATCGAGTTGGGTCAGAACGGCGGCGACATTCACTATCTGTCGGTGTGCAACAGCGGAGTACTGTGTCGGATTGCTCTCGTCGACATCAGTGGTCACGGTCACGCCGTTAGCGGCGTCGCAGACCGCCTCCTCGCCGTGATGCGAACGCATATCAATCGTCTGGAACAGCGAGAGGTTCTGCACGAACTCGGTGACTCGCTTCATGAGATGAACGGCGCTGAACGTATGACCCTTGCGACGGCGGTCATGATCGGGTTCGACTCGAGCTCGGGTGAGGTCGTATTCACAAACGCGGGCCATCCGTCGCCGCTCTGGTACCACGCGGACGAGCGGCGCTGGGATTGGCTGCAACCGGCGAGTGCCAACCCCTCAGATGCGCTCGTTGGCCTCCCCCTCGGGATAGGATTCGGCCGGGGCTACAGGGACGAGGTCATCCGGCTGGGTGTGGGTGACCTGTTGATTTGCTACTCTGACGGACTCTCTGAAGCCGGTGATGGCGCTGGGCGTCAGATCGACAGCGATGGCCTGATGGCGTTGACCCGCATGCTTCCTGCACAGTCACCAATGGCAGCGGGTGCGACGCTGGTCGGCCTCGTCGACCAATGGCGGCGAGGTGGGCCGGCCAGCGATGATGAAACGCTGATTGTCCTACAACGGCACGAGTCGTAGGCAGTGTCCGTCAGATCAGGCCGGAAGACATCTCCGTGCGCCGCTTCCGAGCTGCCCTGCGGGACGCTCCCAAAGGCAAGCGCTAGCCCGGTCACTGAGAACGCACACCACGTACTGCGGCAGCAATGCCACTATCCTGACGATCACGGCATCGGGACGACGTCGTCGTCTCGCGCCGTCAGCAGCCGGCACCAGTCGAGGCGCCAACGGCGAAGCGACTATGACCACGGAAGGGGCGATGCGCTGGAGTGGCGATTTCGGGCAGCATCCCAGAGTGATGCCACGTGGGCTCCCTATGCACCCACGTGGCCAGCTGCAGAACCTGACGCGCGAAAATGGGCCTGTTTTCGAGGGTTGTGCGGGCGAATCGGAGCGGCGAAATCGACTGCATTGCACCAAGTGGAAGCCTAGAACCCACTACGCCTTGCTAAGTTGTTGATTCTAAAAGATCTGGATTTGGCGGAGAGGGTGGGAGTCTTTCGAAAACGGCTCAAATCTGGGCCGTTTTTCGCTAAACCGCTAAGCTATCAAACGTTCGGGTTGGCTTGCGCTGGCGGTTGCTGGCGGGCCCTTGGCGGCTGTTTGCCGGCTTCTGCGGCACGTTGTCACTCAGAATGACACTTTGCGCGAGCAGGCAGCATGCCTCTCGTTGCCGCTATTCGCGCAACCGTTTGGTGAGCAATGTAGAAGTTTGCGCCACAAACGAGCAGATAGCAGTGGGCAGCACTTGAGCGTCACGTCGCGACGGAGTTTCAAGTCCCGAGCTCGATACACCTCGACCATTCCGCCGATGCCGAAACGGAGACAATCGCGTACAACCGATTCGAACCACTGTCAGAAAGGCCATAACCGCAGTCCGATGCTATGCCCACAGCGGCCAGAGGGATTCGGCTTTGCGGCGCACCTCCGAGTAGCGGACGGTTGCGCTCTTGGCCTGATCGAACACACTCAGGCCAAGCCTCGACGCGATCGATGCGCGGAACATGTGATATCGATTCTCGAAGAGGCTTCGCACGCTCAACCAGGACACTGCATCTGCCTCGGGCCTCCACCTTGCGTCGTAAAGTCTGGCGGCTTCCAACATATCTGACGCCGACGAGCCGGTTTCGCCGATGCAGAGGTCGAGGACCATTGCTGACTCCATGGCTGCGTTGACTCCCTGGCCGATCGGTGGAAATGCCGCGGCGGCGTCGCCAAGCAACACTGCCTTCCCGCCGTACAACTGCGAGCACCGCAGCGTCCTTCCGATGTGATAGCAAGGGCGGTCGGCGAACGCCGCGATCTTCTCACCACTCGTCAGTTCGAGAATGCGTGGCACGCGCCGTTGGAAATATCCACGGACCTCGACCGGCGAGGTGAACGTCTGCTGTGTTTTTGTCCCGACCGCACCAAACCACCGCGGCGTGTTCGAGCCCGCATCCGGCTTGATCGCACCTGCGACGCAGAACGGCCGCACGGACAAGCCGTGGAGGAAGTGCGGATCCATACCGGGGTCGACGCCGTCGAGCTCGATCATCGCGCAGTAGTTGGGGAATGTTCCCGTATCAACGGCGAATCCAGGAAGCTGCGTTGCCATGGCCTGGCGCACCACTGAACCCGCGCCATCTGCACCGACGATGAAGTCGAATTGCGCCGTACGCGCGACACCATCGTTGCGTTGAAACGTCAGCGTGCCGGTGTTGACATCGACAGAGGTGACACGGCATTGAAACTGGGCCGAGATTCGGTCGCTGTAGCTCGTCTCCACGACTGCCATGAGGGCTCGTAGAATGTCGCCTCGCGAGCCGGTCCAACCAGGCAAGTTCCAAGGCTCGACCCGGCCATCAGGAAACTTCAGGCCTTTGAACGGGAACATCCGGGCGTCAAAGGATTCGCAGGCGTCGACGTGCCGCAGCGCCCGCAGACCATGCCCGGAAATGTCGATGGTATAAGACCGGTCGGGATCGAACCTGGGAGCTTCTTCGGGGTCCGACTCGCGCTCGAACACCGACGTCGCAATGCCGCGGCGAGCGAACGCAATCGCCGTCACCAACGCAGACGGGCCGCCGCCGACGAGCGCTACAGTCGGCATCACCTGATCCCCTTGTTGTGAGGGTCGAAACACGCGATTGGACACGAGACGGCGTGGATCGGCGAGCATCATATCGCACATGAGATGGCTGAAACTTCAGTCTGCCGCCAGGCCGCACAATCCCCTAGTTGTGACCGCAGGCCGGGGTCTCGAACCCCGGCCCTGCGTGCGTGGCGATACCGGAAATGAGCAAGGGAGATATTCTGTTCGTTCGGCCGCTGCCCGCAGTGGTTCATTCGTCGATACGGCCCATCTGAATCTGCGCGGACCCCAGCGGCAGCGTGTAGAGCGTGCCGTCGTCGGCGATGGTCCAATCGCCCTGGCGCGCCTCGGAGAGTCCCTGCGCGAAGAGACGACGGGCCAGAACGCCGTCCGGCGCCGGCAGAAGATGGTAGAAGGCGAGAAGTCTCACGTCGGCCTGGTTGGCAATCTGGGCAGCCTGTTCGGGCGTGATGTGGTAGTCCTCGATGTCGTGCATGATCGTCGCGGTGCGATGGCGGCCGGCTTCATTCGCGCCCTTTCCAAGCGCCTGCGTCATCGATGGCACGATGGCTTCGGAGACAAGCACATCGGCCCCGTGCGCAGCTTTCGCCAGGGGCGCATGGTATTTAAGGTCGCCGGTGATGACGACGGAGCGGCCCTTGTAGTCGAAGCGATACGCATACGCCGGTGCGATCGGGGCGTGATCGACTTCGATTGCGGTGATCCGCAGGGCCCCATCCTCGAGCACGATGCCGGTGCGATCCTTCGCCGGCGTCGGTTCGCCTGCGAGCTCGACGCGGCGCGGGACCATCGGCCAGGTGGCGGCCGGCATCACGCGGTCGGTGTGGTGGGTCGTCCGGTAGCCCTGATCGAGGCGATATGCCTGGTTGAACCCTGCGACGACATCCTCGATACCCGGTCCTCCGTAGACGGCGAGCGGGGCCGGCCGTCCGCCCGCCCACGTCTGCAAGTTGAGCTCGCCGAGATCACCAATGTGGTCGGAGTGGAAGTGCGTCAACAGCACGCCACCGACTGCCGACAACGGGATCCCCCACAGCACGAGTCTCTCGGTGGACTCGGGGCCCGAGTCGACGACGTAGAACTTACCACCGGCGAACACGACGGCGCAGGCCTTCGCCCTGCGCTCACTCGGGAGCGGCGCTGACGATCCACAAATTGCCACACGCAACGCATCGTCGGCGAGCGGCGCCGCGTTGATTGTGGCGGCTTGCGCTTGTGCCCCGCGGTCGAAAATCGCCTTTTGAACGCCAGGCGTGAAGAGAGCCGCCGTTCCGACCGTCGCGACGACCACGAGAATCGCGGCTGCGGCGGCGACCGACGGCCTCGTGGAGATCCAGCGAGAAATGCGCGAACTTGCCATGACAGACATTCCTTTCATCGTTTGCAAAGTATGGTCCGATTCGAATCTTCCGAAACGGGCACGAGCGGCGATCAGCTCCTGCTCGGGATCCTGATGCCCCCCACCGGGATGGTGGACGTGACTACAAATGACTGACCCTGGGTCTTGAGGCGTGCCCCCTGCTCCCACAGATAGCGGAGGTTGACCAGCGAGATGAGGCGCGTCTTCGTCGCAATCGGAATCGTCACGTCGGGACCAACACCCCACACCCGATGGCGCTCGCGCACACCAGAGAGCTCCGGCGCTGCCGATGACAGGCCGAGATCGTCAGCGGTCGTCTTCCACTGCGCGTAGTACGCGACGCCGACGCTCGCCGCGCCCTGTAGGAACGACTTGCCCACACCGCCCTCGAGGGTGAGCAAATCGCCGACCTTCACGTCCGTTAGCGTCACGTTCTCGATGCGGACCTCGCCTTGCTTCTTCGAGTGGGTTTCCCAGTAGGCGGTCGTCGACAGACTGAGGGTGCGCTGCCGATCGGCGTAGACGGTGCCGCCCGCGGATACCTCGTAGCTCCACATGCCCTTGCCGAGGTTATCGCTCGCGCCGGCGCTGTAGCGGCCGGTCGGCGCAAAGAAGGCGACGCCAGTGAGAATGTCGGCCCGCTGGAAATGCCATCCCACCTGAGCGGGCATCACGTAGAGATCGCTCATGCCCAAACTGGCCGATTCGGACAACCCGAGGCCGGGGGCCTCGAGGCCGCCGTTGGCGAACGGCACCACCGCCATGACCGCGAAGTGCGCGCCCAGCACCTTCGTCGGCGCCACGTAGTACACAAGCGGCACGCCGGCGTTTATGGTCTGGGCCGCCTCACCAGTGGGATCGGCGTTCACGGATCGACCAGCGGCATCCTTGAGGGAATCGGCGCGGTAGCGGTAGTAGATCGTCGAGACATAAAGGCCTGGCTCGGGTTGCGTGCCGCTCTTGACGCCCATGTCGCCGAGCAGGTTCTCGCCATTCAGCTGCGCGTGCGCAGAGGTCGCGAAGAGAAAAGGCAGCACTATCGCGGTCGCAACTCTGATGCAGGCTGTACGGGTACAGATCTCCACTGTTCTCATGGCACTTCTCCTCACTTCTCGTTCAATTGGTGTTTGACTAGACGGAATCGACTTTGGGGCTCCGGGGATGCTTCATGAGGCCACCCGCTGCTGCAGATGCCGCTTTTCGACGACGCGCTGCATCATCAGCCGCGCGACCATCGGTCCGGCGTTCTGGTTCTGACCGGTGATGAGGTCCCCGTCGGCGACGAAGTGGTTCGCGAAGAAGTCCCGTGCCGGATGGCGCTTGCCCTCGAACAGGGCGCCCGCGGCGCGGAGCGCAGACTCCGGATGGAGCGGGGTGATTTCGATGCCCAGTTCGTGGATCTGCTTGTCGGTGACGGCGGTGAGGTGGCGCCCCTTCACCAGCAGCTCGCCGCTCGCAGTGCGCGCCTTCAACAGGCCGAGCGGGCCGTGGCAGATGCCGCCGATGACGCGAGCTGCCGCGTACGCCTCGCTGACCTTGTGTCCGATCAGCTCCGACTGCCCAAGGTCGAAGGCCGCGCCCCAGCCGCCGGCGAAGTAGATGATGTCGTAGTTCGTGAAGTCCAGGTCGGCGATCGACAGCGACTTCATCAGCTTCCCCCTGAATACGTCGTCTCCGAGCAGCCGGTCGTCGTCTGGCGTGCGAATCAGCTCCTTCATCGACAGCGGATCCACGGGGATGATGCCGCCGAGCGGGCTGGCGACGTCGACCTGCATCCCGGCGTCGAGGAAGACGTAGTACGGCACCGTCAGCTCAGAGCCGAACACGCCCGTGGGAACGCCGATGTCGAGCACGCCATGGTTGGTCGCGATGCAGAGCGCCCGCGTGCCAGACATGTCGAGCCTCTTGAGAGCGGCTGCCTCCTCGTCCTTCGGATGAATGCCGAACCGCTGCAGGAGCTGACGCGTGGCCAGCGTCGGTGTCGAGGGTTTCCGGGTCAAGCTTCGAACGGACATTGCTCTTCTCCTCTTCAGTAACGGGCGCCGCACACAACGTCGGTGTGACTGAACGCCATGTAAAATTCCCATGCGATTCCATCGGGATCCTTGAACGCGACGTACCGCCGCCGGAGGACCGCATCGAACCGAAGCCCTGTTGAGGGCACTTTTGCCGCCTCGAGCGCGCACGACACACGTTCCAGCTCCGTCTCGTCGGCGCACGCAAGCGCCACGTGATCGAGGCCGGCGCGGAACGGATCCGGGCTACGGAACACGAGCAGCGTGCTGCCGGCAAGCGCCCCGAACGAATCCCACGTTTCGAGCACTATCGGGAGCCCCAGCGTGCCGCCGTAAAAGGTCCGGGCGCGCGTGAGATCGCTGGAGCGAAGTGCCAGGTGGTGGACGCCGGTGGTGTGCGGTGCGATGGTCATGTTCTGGTCCCTGCGGTGTAGGGACACAATAGGCGGGGACCTCTGCAACGGTCCTTAAGCGAGGCTAAAAGATTTCTAAAATGCCCGAACCGGCGCCGATCTATCGTTTTGGGCGCTTTTGCGTCAATACACGCGAACTGCAGCTGACGCGGGACGGCTCGGCGATTGCCATCACGCCGAAGGTCTTCGACACGCTGGTGACCTTCGTCCGGAACCCCGGGCGGCTGCTGACGAAGGACGATCTGCTGCAGGCGATCTGGCCCGATACGGCGGTCGAGGAAGCCAACCTGACGGTGAACGTGTCCACCCTCCGCCGGCTGCTGGCGGTGAAGGGCCAACAGCCCTGCATCGAGACGGTCCCCAGGCGAGGCTACCGCTTTGTCTTACCGGTCCACGTCGAGACTGTCTCCGAGCCACGGCCAATCGTCGCTCGTCCAAACACGCCGTCCACCGCGCGAGCGCAGGAACTCTACGCGCGGGCCAACCAGGCGGCATACGAGGCGGATCACTGGGAGACCGCCCGCGACCTGTATCAGGCGTGCGTCGAAGAGGATCCGACCTTCGCGCCGGCGTGGGCCCAGTTGGCGCGGTGCCACAACCTGATCGCCAAGTTCACGGCCGCTCGCCCGCTGCGGGACTTTGCCCGCGCTCAGGCGGAAGCGACGTTCGCGCGGGCGCTGACCCTCGACGAATCATTGCCATTGACGCAGCGGTTGTACGCGCAGTTCGAAGTGGATCTGGGCCGGGCCTCCGATGCGACCGTGCGTCTGGTGCGGCTGGTTCAGCGAAGCGGTCCCGACGCGGCGGTGTGTGCCGGTCTCGTGCACGCGCTCAGGTTCTGCGGCCTGCTGAGGGAGTCGCGCGCGGCGCACGAGAGAGCGCGCGCGCTGAATCCGACCATCCTCACGAGCGTGGCGCATACGTGCTGGCTGCTTGGCGAGTACGAGATCGCGCTTCGCGAGACGACCGGCGATATCGGCTACATGTCGGGGCTCGCGCTGGCTTCTCTTGGCAGAGAGTCTGACGCCATCGCCGCGCTTCGCTGGCGGGAGCGCGACACACGCGACAATCGCGCGCGCGCGTTCCTGATCTCTCTGCGGGCGCTGCTGCAGGGAGAACGTGACGAGAGCCTGCAGGCGCTCCATCGAGCCGGCGAGCAGCTCACCGATCCTGAGGCGAAGTACTACATCGCCCGCAGCTTCGCCCGGCTCTCGGCGCACGAGGATGCCCTGGCGTCGTTCAGCGACGTCGTTCACGACGGATTCTTCTGTTACCCCGCGTTCGTCACCGATCCTTGGTTGGATGGGATTCGTCACCTGCAGCGGTTCCGCGGGTTGCTAGAGACCGCTGAATCACGTCATGAATTCGCGCGCGACGCCTTCCACGCAGCCGGTGGCGGGGAGTTGAGCTAATTCGGCGCCGTCCACGCAACATCTCCTGCCAAGGAGTGCTAAGCGTCGGACCAACGGGCTTGCCCAAAATACATGAGCTCGCACAGTGCTGGTTCCGTGACTTGCGCCACTGTGACGCCCTGCCGATAGTGCTGGAGCGTCAGATCTCCGGTGAACCGCAGGTAGACGCCGTCGAAACCGGCCGCAGCCGCCGCAGCCTGCTTCTCCCTTGGGAGTATCTCGATCTGCTTGTTTCGAAGAATAGTTTTCTCGCGCTTGAACGTCACGACGTAGCGATCATCGCCAGCCGCATACTCGTAGCGAGTGATATTGGCGACGGGCTTGCCGGTTTCCGTATCAGTGTGGATATCCTGCGTTGAGAAACGGATCTTGCGCTCGTCTTGATCCGACACGATCACGCCATCCTTGGCGATCAGCAGGATCGGCAGCGGCTGGTAGCCGTAGCGCGCTTCCGCCGTGATGTAGGACGCGACGACCGAGTAAGCGCCGGCCTTGCCGCGCACCCAGTACCAGTCGTGCAGCAGCGCAGACATCGGCGTGTCGCCCCAGTTGTGGTCGTGATATCCAATGCCGGTCGTCTCGTGCGTCGTGCCGTCGATGACGTAACAAGCCTTCACATGGCCCTGCGGAACTGAGAGAAACCAGGCAAACACGCTGCGACTGTCCTCCTCGCCAAAGTACCAGTGGCCGGACTTTGGGCGCCAGGCCGGCACTTGCCCGGTTAGCGCCACGTCGACCGAGATGTCCTCGATTGTCGCCTGAATACGGTAGGACTGCAGATCGCCGGTGAAGCGGTTGCCGGCGATCCGGACATCACAGGCGTCGGTGTCGGCCTGAAACTCGTCCGCTCTCGCGATGAGAATCTTCTCGAAGCTTCGGCCATCGGCGAGATTCAGGTTGATCGAGATCTTCGGCGTCAGCGGGTCGCCCGGATCGCCACTGGCCTTTGTGTAGAACACCACCACAAGGTTGGATCCGTCGTCGAGATGCGCATCGAAGTACCACCACTCATAGGTGCCAGGTCTGCCGTCCGTCCGCATTCCATCTTCGAACGCGGCCGGGGCGTGCTCAGTGATCGCCAGGCGGGCGTAGTCTTCGGGGTTGGCAGCAAGGCGAGCAGGCAGGGTCTTGGTTGTCATTTGGGTTGCCATTGACGTTCGCTCCTTCGGTTGTGAACTGATCGATTCCCCTCACGGTCAGCGTCCGATCGCCAGCACAGGCGCCGGTGCCGAGGTCTCGCTCGACTTGAGCGAGGCGAGCAGCGAGAGCAGCGAGAAGGTCGTCTTCGAGTCGCGGTCATCGTCGGCGATCCAGAACCAGTAACCGCGATGGGAGACGGCCACCGCGGCGTCGGCCGGGCGCACCGGTCCCGAGCGCATGACGAAGACGCCACCGAGAAGCCGGCTTCAGTCGAAGCGATTCCCACCCGGCGTTCGCGTGACAGTGACCCGGCCCCGCGCCTCGTCTTCTGGCGGGACCTCGACCGCCTGAGCGAGCAGGTGCAGAATCCCGTAAAACGATCGACCAACGAAGCCGACCTCGTTCGGGCGCATCTCGGGTCGCGGCGCCGTTAGCTGGAAGCGGTTGACATGCTCGGGCAGGCCGAGCAGGCGCACGATCGCAGCCCGCTCGGCAGTCAGCGCGCCCGGCGCGAGCCGGTTGAAATCGAAGTAGAGCGCGCGTTGGTCCTCGACCGCGAAGTCGACGCCACCGGCGATTTGGATCTCGCGCAACAGCCGGGCGAGTTCGCGGAAACGCTCAAATTCGGGAGCGACCTCCGGCGTCGGGGACGAGGCTTCAGCGTTCCTGATCCGGGCAATCTCCTGAATGCAGCAAATCAGCACGCGCTCGATGTTCCAACCCGACTGCCCGAGCGCCACAAGACTCTCGGGCTGGATCGGGGCGAGCATCCTTTGTACGAAGTCGCGCCCTTTGAGCGGGATCAGGGTGAGCACTGGCGACTCCGATGCGCCGACGCCCACCGAGAGGCCGCCCTCGTTCGCGCCGCCGCTCACCAGCTTCAGCGACGCTCCCGCCGTCGCGTTCCGGTTGAACTGAGCGACGATGCTCGAGATCTCCAGGAAGAGCGGATTCTCCCGATATCGCAGCCTGACCAGATTGAGGAGCAGCTGCTCATCGAGGGCCTGGCTGAGGGCTTCGTTGTAGCCGCGCTGAGCCGGCACGACTGTCCGCGGGCCGAATTGGTGCGAGGCGCAGCCCGTGGCGAGCAGCGACACCAGCACCGCCGCCGCTCGCGGATGGCAGGCTTTGATCATGACGGTCCTCTTCCCTAGGCGACCGAACCGTGAACAAAGACGAGCACTAGCGGCAGCAGCGTGATCAGCGCCCCTTTGCCGACCACTGCTTCTGGTCTCAGGCTGAACGCAAGACTGAGCGACGTGTAGAGCGCCGCAAAGATCCAAGACACGAGGGTGAGCCGTTCTTTCGACATGTCCTTCTCCTTCAGGGCTGGTGGATGGGATCGGGGCGCCGAATCTCCCAGCCGGTCCATGCAATCGCCAGGCTGAAGAGCGCAAACGCCGCCAACGTGATCGGCCGTGCGCTGATCCCGAGCGTCAGCGCAGCGACCAGGCCGGCAAGACCGAGCCCCAGCGCGAACGCGAAGAGGCGTCCTACGTGGCGTGGTCCGCGGCCCTCGCGCGCTAGGCCGATGCACAGACATGCAGCCCCGGGGAAGAACGACACCAACAGCGGCGCAAGGAGCCAGATCTGCTCGGTCTGCATGCGCGTCATTACCGGGAGCATCGCCGTGCGGTCGACATCGGGCGCCGTCATCTCGTACGCCATCTGGTGGTAGACGGCGTCGGCCGCGTTGCCGAGCGCGCCGACGAGCGTCAGCAACGCCCCTAGCCGGACGAGTCCCGAACGCGCCGTAGCGACGCTCAGCACCACCGGCACGACGGCGATTGCGCAGATCGTCTGGAGGATCGCCGACAGCAGTACCTGGCCTCGCTGCGCAGCGATCGCGCTGAGAATGAAGGACGCGTCGACGGTGCCGGGCTCGGGCATGAGGAACCAAGAGAGCCAGAACAGAATCGCGGCAACGATCAGGCTCCATCCGCCGATCGCCGTTCCTTTCCTGTGTGGGTGCATCTCAGTCTCCCGGCGTCTCTTCAGGTGTGTGGTTGTCGAGCGAATCGATCTTCCGGATCCGCCGGTCGAGTCGTTCCGCAAGCGCCAGAAGCGACTCGGGATCGGTCGACGCGAGCGCCTCGAGCTCGATGCGCGACAGCTCGAGTCCCTGCTGCGGCAATTCGGCGAGGAACTGGGTGGGCGACTCCGCGAAGCTGCGCCGGAAGTCCGGATCTGTGAGGAGCCGGCCAAGCAGTTGTTCCACGTTCTTCTGCGTCATGGCGTCCGGCGCTGCGCGATCCGTTCCACGCGTGCGCGAGCCGTCAACAGCCGCGCAACTCGCTGAGCTGACTGAGTTTGTTCAAACGAGGCAGCTGTCGTTGCGGGCTGACTGATTGCGCCGAATCGAGCACCTGCTCCAAATCGAGCAGCCCGCTGGGCTGGTAGACTCTCGCAGGGGGTGCGGCGTTGCACGGGCCCGACAACACGCCTTCGAATCCGACGGCCTCGCCGAGTCACGAGACCTCCCGGCAACGCGACCGCGTCCGGCGCGAGAAGCTCGAACCGCTCCTGCCGGTCATCGCCGGAGCGCTCGACGTACGCGAGGTGTTTCCCGCTATGTCGGCGGTGATTCAGGACGTGCTGCCCCACGAGACGCTGATCCTCGCGCTGCTCGATCCCGACCGCGAGAGCGTCACCATCCACGCGTCGAGCAACGTCGACGCCGTGCAGCTGACGCGCTACCGCATCACGTCCGACCTCGAGTCGGTCCGCGCCGACTGGCGCTACTTCCTCGCCTACGACCTCGAGGCCGTCGACCAGGGCGAGTCCGGCATCGTCCGAGCGCGAACCTCACCGCCGGAAGCGTCCGAGCCGGCCTGGGTCGAGCTCCGACCGGGACGGAACTGGGCGCGAGCGGTGAGCGAGCGTGGCCTCCGCGCGACGCTCCGGGTTCCGATCCGCGTGCAGGGCGACGCGAGCGGCGTTCTCGCGTTCGCTTCCCGCAGCGTCAACGCCTACGGGAAGAGGACATCTCGATCGCGGCACGGATCGCCGATCACGTGAGCCTCGCCCTCGCCCACGAGCGGCTTGCCGAAGAGGCGCGCCGCGCCAGTCTGGCGCTGGAGCGCGCGAGTCAGCTCGAGGCGCGCGTCGAGGCGTTGTCGCGAGAGATCGGGGATCGGACAGGGCACCGCGCACTGGGGCGATCGGAGCGCTGGCGGCGGGCCCTCGGCGAGGCGACGAAGGTCGCCGACACCGACACCACGGTGCTCTTGACCGGCGAGTCGGGCACCGGCAAGGAGGTCTTGGCGCGCTTCGTCCATCGGGGCTCGCGCCGCGCGGAACGGCCCTTCGTGGCACTCAACTGCGCGGCCCTTCCGGAACACCTCCTGGAATCGGAGCTCTTCGGCCACGAGCGTGGCGCCTTTACCGGGGCCGTGCAGTCGCGGCCTGGCAAGCTCGAACAAGCGGCGGGCGGGACCCTCTTTCTGGACGAGATCGGCGAGATGGCGCCGGCGATGCAGGCGAAGCTCCTGCGAGTGCTGCAGGAGCGCGAGTACGAGCGACTGGGAGGGTCGAGGACGCTCCGGGCGGACGTCCGCGTCGTCGCGGCGACGAATCGCGAGCCGCGGCAGGCAATCGAGCGGGGCACGCTGCGCGAGGATCTCTACTACCGACTGAGCGCTTTCGAGATCGCGCTGCCGCCGCTGCGCGAGCGGCGCGAGGACATCGTTCTTCTGGCGGATGCATTCCTCGACGAGATCGGCCGAACCGTCGGCCGGCCCGCGGCGGGGCTCTCCCAGGACGCGCGCGACCGGCTTCTGGCTTATCGCTGGCCGGGAAACGTGCGCGAGCTCAGGAACGCGATCGAGCGGGCCGTCATCTTGTGCGAAGGAGGGCTCGTGACGGGCGACCATCTGCCGAGGGCGACGCAGGTGCTCAGGGCCGCGCCCGCGGATCCGGCTCGGACGGCGGTCGGGACGAAACTCCATGACCTGCAGCGCGCGCTCGTGGAGAGGGCGCTCGCCGAGACCAACGGCAATCGGTCGCACACAGCCAGGCTCCTCGGACTGTCGCGCGGCGAACTCTACACACTGCTGCGGCGTTATTCACTGGTTTGAGTGCAAGGAACCGGCCTGCACGACGCAGGCGCTACTCCAGTAGATCCGACAGGCGGATCGGTAACGAATGTAGCCACAGTGGAAATCGAACCGCCCGCCTCGGAGCGCAGAGTTGCAGCGGCAAAATGACCCCGAGTAGTCGCTTAGAGCCTGTAGAAGCCTCCTCCGCATTTCCCAGCATAGATGACGTGAACGTTTGGGCGGGCATAGGCTCCGCCATTGTGGAATTCGATCAGCTCAAGTTGTCCATGGCCGACCGCTACACCATGGAGTGGAAGATCGGCGCCGGCGAGCGAAAGGTGTTGTTGAGGGGGGGCGTCTGTGATCGTGCTGAATTGGTTCGATGAGTTGCGCGCCAAGGTTCCGCGCTAAGGCGCGACCGTCGCAGGGATCGTGAGCGAACTGTGGCCGGCCCCAACGATCGACCGAGGCTGTCCCATGGATGGATCCTCTCACTCGCCGAACGCGTGTGCGATGGAGGGATGAATCGAACGACCAGGGAAAGCAAAGCGTGTCGAGCAGGTCCAGATGGGCGCGCTCCTGAGCCGCCGCCACACGGCGGCCCTCCTCCGCCAGCTGATGATGGAACAGCGCGACGCCCACGTGATCCGCGAGTCTACAAACGGCACGACGACCCTGTTCGCCGCGCTGAGGTTCGCCGCCATCGCGCCGTCGAATTTCGGTAGTTCCTCGATGCGATCGACGCGGCGGTGCCCAAGGAGCTGGACGTCCATTGAGGCCCGCCCGCAGCCATGGCAACAGCACAACGCGTGATCAGGCCACGTGGGGCCTTGAGCACCCACGCGCCAGCCACGGGCATCTTTGTCAATAACTAAGCGCTCGAATTTAGGGCAGAGAAAAGACGCATTGCCCGCTGGGAACCCACGTGGCCAGCTAAGTTACTGAAAACAAAAGATCGATAGTTGGCGGAGAGGGTGGGATTCGAACCCCACATGACCCTTTAGATTCTGTAAGTTACAGATTCTAAATTGCCAGCGTTGCCGTAGATGCCGGGGATGCCGCAGCGCTTGCCCGCTATTGCCCGCCGGCTGACGTTGGTTCTCGCCCGATCGCGTCGACGTGATTAGGGTTCAGGGCTGGCAGTTTCGAACCGGAACTGGTCAGCCCTTGTCCGAAATTCCGGTTCGACTCCTGTTAGGGTCGCCGACGCTGGGCCGCATCACTCCGCCAGAAGACGACCAAACAGGAGCAATCCTGCCGTAGTCGCGACGCGCCCACCCGCCGGGGCTAACCAGCAATCCTGATGGCTAGGCAGATCATCTTCGGCGCTGTAAGCCGAGGATCCGCCACAATCGCCGCACTCGTGACTGCGGAGCGATCAAGGTTGGACAGTAGGCTAAGCGTTCGGCTCCACGCAACCGCAAACGGTCACGAAGGCGTTTTGTAAACGCAGATCGCGCCTAGACGATTCCCAGTTGACGGGCGCGGATGGCCGCCTGTGTGCGGTCCCGCACGTCGAGCTTGGTGAGGATGTTCGTGACGTGGTTCTTGACGGTGCCCTCGGCAAGGCAGAGACGATCCGCAATCTCCTTGTTCGACGCGCCGGTCCCAAGGAGCGTCAAGATGTCACGCTCGCGGGCCGAGAGTGGCAGCACCAATGCTTCGGCCTTCGGGCCGCCCGATTCCATCAACCGCGCGAAGGCGGCCACGACGCGCCCGGTTACGGTGCTCTGCAGGAATGACTCGCCGCGCGTCGCGGCCTGAATGGCCGAGATGAGTGTTTCCGAGGACACATCCTTTAATAGATATCCTGCGGCTCCGGCCCTTAAGGCCCCAAACAGATTTGCATCGTCATCAAACGTGGTGAGGACCAGAACCGGAATCTCGGGCCAGCGCTCGCGAATGCGCGCCGTCGCCTGAATGCCGTCTGCGCGGGGCATTCGCAGATCCATCAAAACGACGGCCGGCTGCAGCTTCTCCACGAGGGCAACTGCTTCGTCGCCGTCGCTTGCTTCGCCGACCACATCCATATCGGACCGCGTCGACAGAAGGGTCCGAAGCCCCTCACGAAACAGCGCCTGATCGTCCGCGATGACGATGCGCGTCATGCAGGCAGCTCGACACTCAACGTGAAGCCTTCACTGGGTGCGGTTCGATAGTTCGCGCTGCCGTTCAACTGCTCTGCTCGCTCGCGAATTCCCGTCAGTCCAAAGCCCGTTCCCATCGTGCCATCCGTCGCGCCCTTCCCATCGTCTCGGACCCACAAGCGCACCTGCCCCCGCTCCAGAAATGCGAGCTCGATCTCCACGTTCGCGGCCTCGGCGTGCTTCCGCACGTTTGTGAGCGCCTCGAGCGTGGTGCGATGCAGGGCGAGCGCGACCGCCGCGCTGACCGGGCGCGGCCTGCCGGACGTCCTGAACGTGGCGCGAACCCCTCATCCCGCACCGAATCTACGAGTGACGCGATCTGCTCGGCGACGCCGTCGACGCTGGCATCCTCGCGCAGCGCCTTCACGGACTGGCGGACGGCTGCAAGACCGTCCTTCGCCAGCGTCTGTGCCCGCGATACAGCCAGCATGCCGCGATTGGCATCCGTGCCGAGGACCGCGCGCGCAGCCTCGAGCTGCACATGAATGACGGTCAGATAGTGGCCGAGCGTGTCGTGAATCTCACGCGCCATCCGGTTGCGTTCGTTCGCGGTGGCGAGCTGCGCGACTTCAGCGGACAGCGCTTCCGCCCTCTGCCGCGCCTCGCGCTCACGCTGCGCCACGCCGACGTACACGACGACGAAGACGACGGCCGCGGTGGCCTGGGCGATGTTGCGAAGCCAGTCCGGCCACTCGGGGAACCATGACAAGTTGCCGCTGACGCCGGCGATCACGAGCAGGCACATCGCCCCCGCGAGCACACGCGGCAGCAGGAGCACTGCCTGTGCGGCGAGCGGCAGCAGGATCAGCGGAAGGCCGCCTCCTATGGCGAGGTCGTTGATGCGCATGCCGATCGCGAATTCGATGAGCAGGTACGCGACCGACACGAGCAGGTGGCTCCGCCTGCGGGCGTAGTCGAAGCCCCAGATGCCGAGCGCGAGATACAGCGCGCTGAGCGGCAGGAGCTGCACCCACGAGACCACGGGCATCCATGGCTGCCGCGGCGTCAGCGCGATGAGCGTGAAGTACGCCGCCACGACTACCGCGACAAAGGCCCGGTAGCCAACGATCGCGTCGCCTGCAAATGCGGAACCGGCCGAACGATCCGTCACGCTGGAAGTATCCGTCGGAGCGACATCTTCAACAAGGTCACCGTGACCATTTCGTGACGTCTGGCACATCTCACGTGACGAGGCCATTCGCAATACTTGGTTCCGCCCATCCAATCGGAGCAAAGATGACCAAACACATACAACTCGCCCTCATCGCCAGCGGGTGCGTCTTGCTGCCGGGAGCCGCGGAGACGCAAGTGCAGCACTTCCCACTCGAGTCGACCGACAGGCTCCACCTCCACAACGTGACGGCAGTGTCGGCCACGCTGCAAGGCAAGAAGGGCCTGCAGCTGACGCTTCCCGAGGAGGTTCGACGAAGGGTGAGAAGGTTGGAGAGCATGACGCCCGAAGAGCGCGGGAAGAGCATGACTCCCGAAGAGCGCGCGCGGGTTCGTAACGGCCTCCCATTTCTTGTTGGTCAGCTTGCATTGGTTCAGGAGCTGGAGTTCTCGAGCGGCACGATCGAGGTGGAGCTCGCAGGCGCACCAGAGTCCGGCGCGGGGGAGAGTGCCCGGGGCTTCGTCGGCGTCGCCTTTCGCGTGCAGGAAGACCTGCAGACCCACGACGCGTTCTACTTGCGCCCAACGAACGGTCGCGCTGGGGATCAAGAACGTCGCAATCATTCAGTGCAGTACATCTCGCATCCTGACTGGCCGTGGTTCCGCCTTCGCAAGGAGACACCAAGCAAGTACGAATCGTATGTCGATCTCGTCCCTGGAGAATGGACGAAGATCAGGATCGAGGTGGATGGCGAACGGGCACGGCTCTATGTTCACAGCAACGAACAGCCGACTCTGATGGTCAACGACGTCAAATCGGGCGCAGACGCGGGCGGCGGCGTGGCACTGTGGCTTGAACCAGGAACCGTGGCTCACTTCCGGAATCTGACCGTCAAGCCGAGATAGTCGGCGAACGCGTTCGTCGGGCCTGTTTATAGGCCCTCATTTATAGGGTTCACATTTGGAGATTCTGGTGGTCTGACAAAGCGAAACCTTAGTGGCAGACTGACTCGATGCGGAAGAAGAGCGTGCAGTCCGGAACTAGAAGTCATCTCATAAATGTGGTATCGCGATGCTATGGTCTGACCTCAAATTCGCCGTTCGTGGGCTGATCGGGGCACCGGGGCTCTGGGCTGCCGCCGTCGTCGCGCTGGCTCCGCGTCATTCTCCCTGGCCGCCCGACGTCAGATCGGTCGATCGAGATCCTCTTCCCCGAACACGTCACGACTTCAAGCGCTTTCTCGTGCTGCATGTCGGTGACGGCCACGCCAAGGGGGAAGTCGATGCGGCGGTACGGCGGCACGCTGTCAACGATGAGGCGGCCTGACAAGCCGCTCCAGCCGATGACCTTCGGCCGCGCTGAGCGGCAAGGCGTTCGACAAACAAGAGAGGGCGTCGAGAGTGGCTTCCAGACGCGTGACATTTGTGGGGCGCATCCCTAACCTCGGGCTCCTGCATGTCTTCGCCGGCAGGTAGGCACCCGGTCGTGGTGCTGGCGATCCTGGTAGGCCTCGCGGTCCTTCCGGTCATCATGCCCGCATCTCGCATCATCGACGGCATGCGAAGCGCCTCGCCGGCATCGGACTTTGCGCTGCTGGAGCTCTCGACCGGCGAAGCGCTGCGAGGAACGCAACTGCTCGGCCCGTATTCGCGCTTTGGATGGCGACATCCGGGGCCCGCATACTTTTACTTGCAGGCGCCGCTCTACGGGGCCTCCGGCGCGAGCTCAGCGAGCTTGCCCGTGGCCGTTCTCATCTTCAACTGGGCGGCGCTGCTCGGCGTCGTGGCGTGTCTCCGTCGATGGGTCGATCAGGCGGCTGTTCCGATATTCGCCCTGGCACTATTTCTTGTTTACGGTCTGTACCTTGGCCCGGGCTTTCTCTACAACATCTGGAACCCGGCGGTCACGATCCTGCCTCTCTGTGTGTTCTTGATCTTGTGCGCAGGCCTGGCATGCGGGAGGACCATAGTCCTTCCCATCGTGGCCGGCCTCGGTTCATTCCTGGTACAGACGCATGTGGGCTATCTGCCCTGCGTGGCGGCGGGGGCGCTCACCTCGGGCGCGCTGTGGCTCCGACTCCGCCGGCGTGACGGCGATGTCGCGACATCGCCACACCTGCCGATGATTCTCGCCGTTGCTACACTCGCAGCGCTATGGACGATGCCGCTGGTCGAGCAGATGACCCGGGACCCCGGCAACATGAGCCTCATCCTGCGATTCTTCAGCGGGGAATCCGCCGGTCACACATGGGGCGAGGCGCTGGCGATCGTGACCCGCGAGATTGCCTGGCCGTGGTCTGTACATCCTCTTCGGAACCATGCCGTGGTACGCCCCGTACCAGCCTCTTGAAGGATGGCGCCAAGCCGTGGGCGGCGCTTTCGCGTTGGGCCAGATTGGCCTGCTGGCCTTCTGGTCGGTTCGTCTGCGCGAACCCTCGTTCTTCCGTGCGCTCGCGTGCGTGTGCCTCGCGTGTACGATCGTGGCCGTGCTGGCCACGACGCGCGTGTCGGGCGAGATCCGACCATATGTGACTGCATGGATCTCGATGGTCGGCGTGATTGGCTCCCTGGCGGCGATAGGCCCTGTGCTGGCGTCTCGAGGTCTGGCACTCCCGATCGGCCGCGACCAAGGCGCGTTGATCCTTGCAGTCGGCCTGGCAATCCCCGTCGCCCTGGTCGGCCGGCCGCTCGTGCAAGATAGCCAGTTCCAGCCAGCCCGATCGGTCAGCGACGCGGTGAGGGCGGAGCTGCTCGAGTCCGGCGTCCATCGACCGCACGTCGCGATCCAGACGGGTTCGCCCGAACTCTTCTATGCCGCCTCGGCTGTCCTTCTGCAGCTGCACAAGGCAGACGTCGCATTCTCAGTGGACCGGGTGTGGTTGAACTTCTTCGGTGAACGTTGCCGTGAATGCCAGGAACACCGTGGCGCCTTGCCCGCTATTGCCCGCCGGTTGCCCTTCCTGAGAGAGGGTAACCACTGATTCCGTCGCCGGAATAATCTGTCACCCAGGTCTCGGGAATGGACTTTTCTCAAGTTCCGACGATCGTCACTAGAAGGCGACCTTCACTGCAAGCTGCACAATTCGGGGATTGCTGCTCAGCGAAACTATCCGACCGAAGTTGCCTGGCGCCACGAGTTGTCCGGTATCGCCGTTGATACTTCCGCCGGTTCCCCGAACGGCGTTGAGATTACTCAGAGGGTTCGCGAAATTGACCTGATTGAACAGGTTGAAGAACTCGGCGCGGAATTCGACGCTGCGCGACTCCCAACGACCTATAACCTTGTGGACCGCCAAGTCGGTATTGATCTGTCGAGGCCCGCGCAAACAGTTTCGGCCCACGGTGCCGATATCGGTTCCGATTCCGCCGGCCGTGGTGGTGCCGCCGGAACTCGGAATAACCTCACCTGCAGGCACGATTGGTCGGACGAACACAAAGGGATTGAAATAGAACCCCGCCTGAACATTCTGTAGCGCTGACTCGCACGTGGCTCCGGTAGCCAGGCTGGGCCGCGCCAAAGAACTGCTTCCCCCACTGAGTCCGTAGAGCGAACCGGCGCCTGTATCGACGACATCAATTGGTAATCCGGACATCGCGGTGAAGATTGCCGAGAGACTCCAGTCCCCCAGGATATGGCGGCCTGCTGTGTGACAGGCGGCGAACGCTGGAGTCGACAGGTCCCACAGGAAGCTCAGGACCAAGCGGTGGGTTCGGTCGAAATCGGACACACCTCGATTGCCGCGCCGATCGGCTTGATTGCCGAGGACCGGACTCGAATCTCCCACCGCGCCGGTATTGACGAGGCCAGCGATGCCTGCGCCGCCGCCTGCTCCGGAACCATCGTCAATCGATTTGGCGAAGGTGTAGGCCGCGAGAAGCTGCAGTCCATGGGAATACCGCTTGGTGAGGCTCAGTTGAAGTGAATCGTACGAGGACTCGCCGGTGGTCTGATTCACGGAAAAGCCGGTAATCGATACCCCTTGAAAGGGCGCGCGCAACGTCGTATTGGCGGGTGTGTTCGTCGTGATGACCGCCCCAGTGACGTCGTTAGTAATCGGCGCCTGGGGAGAGGCGAGCCGCGCCTGGTTGATCGCGACCTGACGGAAGAGGTGTCGCCCCCGAGTGCCGACGTAAGCCACTTCCACGAGGAAGTCCACTGCAAACTCATATTGCGTGCCGACATTGAACTGATGGAAATATGGCGTGCGCAGGTTGCGATCGAAAGCCGGGCCAGCCAGCGCAACGCCGGGCACAAGAGTCGGAAACTGATTCTGAGAGGGTACAGGAAAGAACGGATCGTTCAGAGGCTGATTGTTGCGGACGCCCAAGATATAATTCGGCGGCAACGTCGCGGCTTGTGAAGCGTACTGAAATGTTGCCCGCGAATGGGCCACGCCATAACCGCCGCGCAGCACCAGCCGAGTTTCGTCCGATGGCGAGTAGACAAAGCCAAGCCGTGGCGCAAGATTATTGGGATCGATGCTGCGGACGATGTACTTACCCGCATTTGGCACGTCGGGAAGATCGTAGGCGGGGATGATGTTGCCTGCCTGCACAAGCCCGCCCTCCGGCGGGCCGGCGGGCGTGCCATTGGTCGCCGGCAAGCGAGGTTGATAGAGAGCCGGATCGAACGTGGCAAGTCGGCCGCGCGCTTCGAAGACAGGCAGGTCCAGCTCGTACCGGACCCCCAGGTTCAGGGTTAGCCTTGGTGAGAATCTCCAGTCGTCCTGCGCAAAGAAATTGAAATCCCACGCGCGCTGGTTCCTGTCGACTATGCCGTTGCCGAACGTCGTGACTTGCGTGGTCCCCGTCAGAAAACTCTTAAAGTCTTCGAAATCGATCTGGCCGCGTGTGAACTGGTTCGTGCTGAAGTCCACCTCGTTATAGCGCACCTCTGCGCCGAAACGGAGACCGTGCCGCCCCTTCTGGAGCGAGACGGTGTCTGCCATCGTCACGACCGAGGGCCTTGCTGGCGAGATGCTCGTGGGAGTGCCGATGATCACGCCCCCGGCAGCCGGCGCAATGCGGATCAGCGGCAAGCCTGGGAGTTGCGCGGCATTCGACCGCATGATCCCCACCTGTGCATCAGTGACCGGTTCCTGTGGAATTGTGTTGTTGCTGTTGAATGCGTAGCCGATGCGCGCTTCGTTGAAGAATCTGGGATTGAAGGCGTGCACGTTCTGGATCGCCAGGACGCGATTATTGAAGGTTTGGTCCGTGCCGAAGCCTTCGACGTTCGGTCCAGTGCCGCGAAAGCTTGGCAGGGCGAGAAACTGCGACGTGTTGGCGAAGAAGAACTTCACCGCAAGCGAGTTGTTCTGGCGGACTCGGGTATCCAGATTCGCATTGAACTGATCTTCCCGGAATGTGGAAGGCGTTGAGGCAGTGTAGAGGCCGTTTGACTGTGGCGTCGGAATCACGAAATGCCCGTTCTGAAGCCGAGAATTCAACAGGGCGAGAGCGGATGGATGAATTGGCGTGACGCCGAACGTTGACTGAAGCGTTTGCACAGAACGATCGTCGGTCAAGCCGGGTACCACCAGGACATTGGACGAAATGCTATTGATGATCGACGCTCCGTTCGTTTCCCTGGCGCCTTGATACGAGCCGAAAAAGAACATCCGATCTTTGCGGAGCGGCCCACCCAGTGCGCCGCCGAGCACGTGGCGATCGAGCACGGCCCGCGCCACACCGGCGGCCTTCAAGAACGAATTGTTCGCGTTGAGGACATCGTTGCGAAGGAAGTAGTACAGGACGCCGTGCGCATCATTGGCGCCACTCCTGGTGATGAGGTTGATCGTCCCACCGCCCGCGCGACCAAGGCTCGCGTCGAACAACGACGTCTGCACTTTGAATTCCTGAATCGTTTCCGGCGCGGGGACCGCGACTAGGATGGGCCCGTTTGTACCCATCGTGGTCGCATCAATACCGTTGATCTGGTAATTGTTCTGCGTCACGCGCGCGCCGTTCACGGAGATCGCTTGCGTGTTGCGTCCCACGCCGCTGCTGTCGGGCAGGTACGTGGCGGTGCCGGGAGAGAGTCCTAGGATCTGTGTGAAGTTCCGCGTGGCCAGGGGAAGCGCCGTGACACCGCGGGAGTCCACTACGCGTCCAAGCTGCGGTCCGGCGCGTTGAACAAGCGGGGGGCTTTCATTGACGCTGATCGCTGCCGTCACGTCGCCGACGGCGAGCATCGGGCTGACCATGCTGGTCTCAGCAAGGTTCACCGCAATGCTCGAAAGGAGGTACGTCTTGAAGCCCGGGGCAGTCACTCGGACGTCGTAAAGACCCGGAGACAGGAGCGGCACTGCGTAGGATCCGGTTCGGTCAGTTGTCACGCTCCGATTCTCTCCCGTAGCCAGACACACCACCGCGATGTCGGCCCCGGGGATCACTCCCCCGCTTTCATCCTTCACGACGCCAGCGATCCCTCCGGTGGTCTGTGCCGACGCCACTCTGGCGCACATAACGTGAAAGAGCAGGGCTGCGACCAGCAAGATCCGCGGCGCGGCGCGCGCCGCGTTAGATTTCGCCCATCGCTCTGGCACCGAGGGACGACAGGATTCGTACGGGCTGAGGCGAGTCCCGACAGGAAGGGCCATGAGGCGTTCCGGATGAACTGGTGGCGCCGATGCTAGTTTATCCCTTCGTACCGGGACAGTCCCACGAGAATCCGCGCGATGACTCGGTCTCCCAACCTCCGCAAGGAGCCGCTCTCATGCTGCGTTCGGCGCACAGCTAGAAGTGGGAGAATGTGACGACGTCAAACCGCACATGGGAACGGGGTCCTCGCCGCACGTCACCGAACTTCTCCTCGCCTGGAGCAACGGCGACCGGGCTGCACTCGACGAACTCATTCCACTCGTCCACGGGGAACTCCTTCGGCTCGCACGCCGCTATATGGCACGAGAGAACGTCGGTCACAGCCTGCAGCCGACGGCTCTCGTTAACGAAGCGTACCTGCGCATGGTCGATATGCGTCGCGTGGAGTGGCAGAATCGTGCGCACTTTTTTGCCATTGCCGCGCGACTGATGCGGCATATCCTGGTCGATTTCGCTCGGTCCAAGAAATTCCAGAAGCACGGCGGTGGGATGGTGCGGACGTCATTGGACGAGGCGCTAGGCCTCGCCGCCGCGCCGGCGTACGACGTGCTGGGCCTCGATCGGGCTCTCGACGCGCTCGCCGCCATCGACCCGCGACGAGGCAAGGTTGTGGAGTTGCGGATCTTTGGCGGCTTGACGATTGGGGAGGCCGCAGCAGCACTCAACGTATCGACCGACACCGTGACACGCGACTGGAGACTTGCTAAGGCGTGGCTTGCCCGCGAGCTAGATGGACATCGGGCGACGACCAAGTGGGCATAATCCACGACCGTTGGGAGCGGATCTCCCAGCTCTATCACGCAGCGCTGGTCCGGGAGCCGGATACGCGTTCGGCGTTTCTGGATTCGGCGTGCGGCGGAGATGTGGACTTGCGAGCGGAAGTCCAGTCGCTGCTCGAACATGATCTGCCATCGGTTCCCGCTCTGGAGGTCATCGCAACAGAAATTGGTACGGCGTCCCCGCGCGCCGCCATTGGTGCTCAGCTCGGGCCCTATCAAATTCAGTCGCTGATTGGCGAGGGTGGCATGGGTCAGGTCTACCGAGCACATGACTCAGTGCTCGGACGCGAGGTCGCGATCAAGGTACTGCCTCCGAACTTCGCCTTGGATCCCGATCGCCGGGCCCGTTTTGCCCGTGAAGCTCGCGTGCTCGCGTCACTCAATCACCCGCACATCGGGGCCATTTACGGGATTGCAGAAGGTGATGGCCTTCGCGGCCTCGTGCTCGAATTGGTTGAGGGCGACACACTGGCTGACCGTCTGCGAGCCGCGGCATCTGTCGCCAACGAGGCGGGTGGGTTGCCTATCCGCGAGGCGCTGGCCATCGCGCGTCAGATCGCTGATGCTCTGGACGTAGCCCATGAGAAGGGCATCGTCCATCGCGATCTGAAGCCAGCCAATATCAAGATCACTCCTGAAGGCACCGTGAAGGTGCTTGACTTCGGTATTGCCAAGGCTGCCGACGCCCATGATGAGCGCAATGCGGATGTGTCACGCGCCGAAACGGCGGATCGAGGCACGCGCGCCGGAGCCATTCTTGGAACCGCTCCGTACATGAGCCCGGAGCAGGCCCAAGGCCGGCCGGTCGACAAGCGGACAGACATCTGGGCCTTTGGATGCGTGCTCTACGAGATGCTCACTGGGCGGCAAGCCTTCGCCGGTGAAACGTTCTCCGGCACGCTCGTTCGGATTCTCGAGCGTGAACCGGACTGGGCTGCAATGCCTTCGGCCCTATCGCGGCGCGCCGGCCAACTGCTACGTCGATGCCTGGAGAAGAATCCCAAGCTGCGTCTGCGCGACATCGGTGACGCGCGCAGCGAGCTCGAAGATCCGCCCGACGATGTCCCGGGGACGACATCGACGCCTGTGACCCGGCGGACGGTGGCGCTTGTCGGGTCGTCAGTCGCCGTCCTCGCGGCACTGGCCTTGGCGAGCGCCTGGACCATGCACGTACGCCCCCCGGAAGCCGTGCCGGCATTCTCGCGAGTCGTGCGGTTGACCAGTGCGCCCCCCCTCGAGTTCGGTCCCGCTATTTCGCCAGATGGAAAGTGGGTCGCCTACTTTTCGAATGCGCGAGGGCCGGTCGACGTATGGGTGAAATTTCTCGCAAGCGGCCAGGCGGCCAATCTGACGGCGGCGAGCGGACTGGAGCTCCCAACGCGCATCGATCTCGGGGGGCTGGCAATCTCGCCCGATGGTGCAAAAATCGCCTTTGATGCCGGTGCGACGAAGGGCACGCCGTCGAATCTTTTCGATGCCTGGGTGATTGCCGCTCCCCTCGGAGGCGGGACACGCAAGGTTGTCGAGCGTGGGCGCGCACTTCGCTGGTCACCGGACGGAAGGAAGATCGCCTATGTCCGTGCCGGAGGGGCCGCTGGCGATGCCCTCTACGTCGCTGATGCTGATGGTGAAAACGAACGCCAGGTCGTCGCCGTTCGTGGTGGCATTCACGTTCACTGGCCGGCGTGGTCCGCCGACGGGCAGTACCTTTATTTCAATTACGGTCCTTCGCCTTCGAATTCCGAGCCCGTCGAGATCTATCGTGTTCGCGCGAGTGACGGTGGTCACTTGGAGCCCATTGTGACCACGCCGCGGCGAGCGGCGTTCCCTGCCCTGACGGGAGACGGTCGCGGCTTGATCTACGCGGCTAACCCCAATACCACCGAGCTCGGCCTCTGGTGGAAGTCGCTAGAACATTCGGATGCGGGACCCGTGCGTCTTTCGACCGGAGTCGGTGAATACTCCGAGATCTCCGTCGGTACAACTGGAAGTGTTGTCTCGACGCTTGTCGACCTCCAGCAGCGTCTGATCGCGCTGCGCGTCACTGAGGGTCCTGAGCCCAAGATTCGTACATTGACGACCGGCGATGACGGTGCCTCGGATCCCAGTCTTTCACCAACAGGCGAACGGTTGGTGTTCAGTTCGGTGCGTGGTGGGAGTCGCAGCCTCTGGTCGGCCAACGGTGACGGGACCAACCAGCGTCCGCTCACGTCCGGAACGGCCTTCGACGAGCACCCCGTATTCTCTCCGGATGGTCGGCGCATTGCGTTTGTGTCCGACCGAGGCGGACGTCGAAGTATTTGGGTCATGAATGCGGACGGAGGCGCCGCGCGACTTGTTGCCAACGCGCAAGTACTGGACGCTCCGGCCTGGTCGCCAGATGGGCAGCGGCTGGTGTATGCGACGCCAGCGGGTAAGGCGCCGGGGCTATGGATCGCAACGGTCGCGGACGGTCGCATCCGCCGTCTACCGACGCGTGGGCCCGCAATTTCGCCCGCGTGGTCGCCTCGGGGCGACGCCATCGCGTACGTCGAGGCAAAGCCTCCTTTGCAGGGAGCGCCGAATTCCTCGCGCATCGCCTTCGTCGATTCGCGCGGACATCCTCTCTACATGGACCTTCCCGAAAGCCCCAACGTACTTGCCGGTTTCCTCGCATGGGCGCCGGACGGCAACCGCCTTGCCGCCGTCGTGGAGCCGGGGGCGACCGCGGGCGCAGTATGGATCCTTGACATGGCGCGACACCAGCCGCCACGTCGGTTGACCGAGTTCGCAGCGGGGATTCGCCTGCGCGGGGCGAGCTGGTCTGCGGATGGCTCGACACTAGTCGTGGGCCAGCTGGAACGAAAGAGCGACATCGTTCTATTCGAGCGATAGCGTCGAAGGCGCAGTCGATCTTCTTTCGTCTTCTTGTCGCCTCCTCTACATCTGTTCGGCCCTCAGTGTGCAGCAAAATGCGGCCGCTTCTCGCTTACTCAGTGAACGACTGGGCGAAGCATGTGCTGGCGTGGCCGACTATGTCTTTGTCGGGTCGAAAGTCACATCGCATGGGGATAGCTCTGCTTCCCCTTCCGCTCTCCGAGGAGGCCTGACGTGAGAACCATACTGACGGTATTAGCACTAGGCGCGATGACTGTATCAAGTCAGGCGGCCGGTCCGCGTTATCTGGATTGGAACGAACCGATCAATCTCGGTCCAGTCATCAACTCGCCATATGTCGACCGACATCCAGCGATTGTCAAAGATGGCCTCAGCCTTTACTTCGCATCGAATCATCCCGGCGGGTTCGGCAATGACGATATTTGGGTGTCGCACCGCGCGAGCCCCGACGACCCGTGGGAGGCGCCGCAGGTTCTTGGGCCCAACGTCAATACGGCGGCTATCGAATATGCGCCGACCTTCTCACGCGATGGTCACTGGTTGTTCTTCAACAGCACCCGTCCAGATGGCTTCGGCGGTGAGGACATCTGGGTCTCCTATCGTGAGCATACGCGCGACGACGATTGGGAGCCTGCGGTAAACCTCGGGCCGACGATCAATTCGGCAAGCGACGATGGCGGTCCGACGCTCTTCGAAGACAACGATGCGCGGAGAGTGACGCTCTACTTCGCGAGCAATCGGCCGGGTGGACCGGGAGACTTCGACATCTACGCTGCCGTACTGAATCCCAATGGCTTCTTTGATCCGCCCGTCTTAGTTCCCGAACTTAGCAGTCCCGGGCGCGACTCGCGTACTGCCATTCGTCACGACGGGTTGGAGTTGTTCCTGACCTCGAATCGCGCTGAAACGCTCGGCGGCTTGGACCTGTGGGTTTCAACCAGACCAACAACGCGGGACGCATGGTCGGCCCCGACGAACCTCGGCCCCGTCGTGAACAGTGCATTAGCCGATGGCGCACCGGCGCTGTCATCCGATAGCGAAACGCTGTTCTTTTACTCTGCTCGTCCTGGCGGTTTTGGCGGGCTCGACCTTTACGTGAGCACACGGCAGAAGCTTCACGGTCAGTAAATCATCGAGCTGGCATCTTCTGGCAGACTGGTCGCGAATCGCTGGCGACAGCGGCTACCCGGCTTTAGCCCGGAATGCATGGAGACGCACGATCTGCCACGGTTTTCAGCGGCGGTCGGGGCAGCATTCGTCGTTGCCCCGACTTCCATCAGCGGATCGCCTGATTCTTGCGCGTGCATCTACAGTGATGTACAACTACCCGTCTCTTCGCGTCTCGGCGCTTTGCGGCTGCCCCTTTTCGGGAGGCTTTGGCTCCATGATCGACCGAAGGGCGTTCGTCCATTCGATCTTTGCGCTCGGCACGGCCGTGGTGGTTCGCCCGGCGACGTTGCTTCGCGCAAGCCCGGTAGAAAGCGACCTCGCCAATCTTGCTGACGCTGCGCTTTCGGCTGCGGGAGAGCCGGCGCAACCTACGCGGATGTGCGTATCAATCGCTACCGAAACCAGTCCATCTTCACGCGTGATCGCCATGTCGAACGAATCGCGGACGGCGAAGACTATGGCTTTGGTATCCGCGTAATTGTGGATGGCACCTGGGGCTTCTCAGCAAGCAGCGTTGTCACAGCGGACGAGATGGTGCGCGTTGCGCGTAAAGCCGTGGAGATTGCGCGCGCGAATCGGAAGATCAATGCTGACCCCATCCGGTTGGCGCCGACGGAGATATACAACACGTCATGGGCGACTCCCGCACGCAAAAACCCGTTCGACGTTCCGATCCAGACAAAGGTGGAACTTCTCCTGCAGATCAGTGACGCGGCCCTCAAGGTGCCTGGCGCGACGTTCGTGAACGGCGTCATGCAATTCATGAACGAGCGTAAGTCCTTTTGCCTCGACCGACGGCTCGCACATCGAACAATCGATCATTCGGTCATACCCGGGCTTTAGTGTTACGGCGGTAGATCGTTCCTCGGGAAAATTCTACGAACGGCGCGCTCTCACCACTCCGATGGGGATGGGGTACGAATACGTCGAGACCTACCCGTTACTTGCGGAAGCTCGACTTGCTGCCGAGGAGGCGGTTGCAATGCACAAGGCCCCGTCGGTCACGGCCGGGCAGAAGACCTTGATTCTTCACCCGGTCGAACCTGTGGCTGACGATCCATGAGTCCGTCGGGCATTCGACGGAGCTGGACTGGGCGCTTGGATACGAAGCGAATTACGCTGGCACAAGCTTCCTCACGACCGATCGCTTGGGTACGTTTCAGTTCGGTGCGCCGAGTGTCAACTTCCTTGCCGACAAGACGCAGGATCGCGCGCTCGCCACCTGCGGATACGACGATGATGGCGTGAAAACGACGCGATGGCACCTAGTGAGGAATGGAGTGTTCGTGGACTACCAGACTACGCGTGATCAGGCGCATCTGATAGGCCAGAAAGCATCACACGGATGTAGTTATGCCGACAGCTGGTCGTCCATACCGTTTCAACGAATGCCAAATGTGTCCCTCGAACCGGGCGACAAGTTGCTTACCGAAAAGGACATCCTCAGCGCCACCGACGACGGTGTCTACGTGAAAGGCGATGCCAGTTACAGCATTGACCACCAGCGGTACAACTTCCAGTTTAGCGGCCAGACATTCTGGGAAGTGAAACATGGGCGTATCACGACCCAGCTGCGCGACCTCGCCTACCAGTCCAACACCCCAGAGTTCTGGCGCTCGTGCGACATGCTCGGCGACAAAATCGAGCGTCCCAGCTCGGCGGGGCGTTTTACGGACGGGAAGGGACAGCCCAGTCAGAACAACGCCGTCCGCCGCGGCTATTCCGATCGCCCGGTTTGCGCGCATCAACATCCTGAACACTGGACGGTAGCCATGCTCTGGACGAAAGACGACGTGCAGGCGCTGACAAATCGCGTGTTGGCATTCAGCAAAGCGGAAGAGACGGTCGTTACGTTCACGGCAAACGAGAAAGGCAACGTCAGGTTTGCCAGGAATTCTGTAACAACAGCGGGTAGTGCATCGAGCGCGAGCCTCGTTATTACAGCAACTTTTGGCAAGAAGTCCGGCGCAGTGACGACCTCCGAGTTCGACGAGCCGAGCCTGCGACGCGCAGTCCGATCGGCCGAGAACATCGCGCAGCTTTCTCCGGAGAATGCAAAAAACATGCCGGCAGTCGGGCAAGTCAGCGTTATGAAGCCGCGACGGCATATTCCGAAGATGCGGCGAACGCGTCCGCCGAATGGCGTGCTGATTCCGTCGAGCCCGCCATCAGCATGGCAAAACGAAAGGAAGTCATCGCCGCAGGATTCGTCGAGACGGCCAGCGCCGTGCAGGCACTAGGCAATTCGACCGGTCTGTTCGCGTTTGACCGGTTTACGGCGGCGGACTACAACCTCACCGCGCTGTACAGCAAGATGCGTCCGGTTCTGGTTGGGCAGCAAGTACATGTTAATGAGCTGCGAGCCCTGCGGCCCGCCAAGCTAGCGGAGTCTGCCGTCGAAGCGGCACGGTCACGCAGCCCTGTGGCCCTTGAACCGGGGAAATACCGGCGGTACTTGAACCATCGGCGATGGCAAGATCTGCTCGCGGTACTTCTTGTTTTCGGCTGACGCGCGGCCGGCTGACGAAGGGCGTAGCTACTTTTCCCGAAAGGGTGGCGGCAATCTGATCGGCGACGAGTTGCCGGAGACAACGTTCACATCTATTCCGATCCGAGACATCCGCTTGCGCCGACCTGGTCCGTTCGATAAGGAGGGACTGCCGATCAAACGTTCTGAGTGGATCGAGCGAGGTGTACTCACGAACCTGTATTACACGCGCTTTTGGGCCCAGAGACAGGACAAGCCCCCCATGGCGGCACCTCTGAATGCCATTATGGACGGGGGCAGGAGCACGCCCGAGCAGCTGTTGGAAGGCGTCGAGCGGGGCCTGTTGGTGACACGTTTTGGGGACATCCGTATGCTCGATCCACAGGCTATCTTGCCAACCTAACCTGCCACCCGCGACGGACTGTTCTTGATCGAGAATGGCAAGATTACACGCGCGGTCAAGAACATGCGTTGGAACGACAGTCCGATCACCGCGCTGAACGGCATCGAGGCCATGACACCAGCAGAACGGGTCATGAGCGGCGAGGGAGATAGGCGGTCCTGGGTTATCGCTCGTTTGCCCAGGTGTGCGCATCCGGTCGTTCACGTTTTCGAGTGCCTCGGACGCCATTTAATGCACGACGCGAGTCAGACCGTGCCTCCCTCTTGCGCCCTGGCCACCGTACCCACGAGCAGCGCACACGCGAACAGATCATTAGGATACGGTGTCGACCCGACAATCTGGACGCGCCGTGACGCGATGTCGATGGCGAACACGCTGTCGTACGTGACTCACCCGCGCCATGTCCACACCTCGGTGGTGAAGAAATCCGCGCCAGCGATCGCGCCCCAATGCGCGCGCAGGAACGTCTGCCACGACGTCGGGCGCTCCGGCACCGGCGGCAGCCCATTTGGCTTGAGTATTCGCGCGATCGTCGAGCGGCCGACCCGATGACCGACGTCGGCCGAACTGTGGCACATTACGGGCTTCAGGGGTACTTTGTCGATCCCGCGAAGATTCCTGCCCTGCTGTCTACGACATCGCACGTCACTACTTCACGCCGACCTCGCGGGTAAGGGCTGTAAGTGTCTGGGATCTGGACGACGCCGGTAACAAAGTGGGAGGGGCTGAGATCGCACTGTGCTGGCGTGCAGGAAGGTGCCTACTGACGCAGTCGTCGAAGGCTCCGTGACGTCCGGACGATGTCACGATAGACTGCAGCCATTCGCGGAGGACACCATGACGCGCGTGCGGCGCTCTCTCGTGTGGCTGCTCGCTCTTTCGGCTCCCCTGATCGCGACCGCGCAGACCCCGGTTCCATCCGACAAGGCAGAGGCGCTTTCCGCCGCCGCGCGCGCCGGAGATGCGGCTATGGTCAAGAGACTGCTGGACGAAGGCGTCGACGTGAACACCAAGTTCCGCTATGACGCCACCGCTCTGTCATACGCCGCCGACCACGGGCAACTCGAGGTCGTGAAGGTGCTGCTCGCGCACAAAGCGGACGTGAACATCAAAGACACCTTTTACGGTGCTACGCCGCTCACCTGGGCCGCAAGTCCCGCGCAGAAGCGCAAGCCCGAGCACGCCCAGATTGTGGGCCTTCTTTTGAGGGCTGGCGCGCAGGGCAAGGAAGACGCGCTCGCCGCCGGAGTGTCGGCTCCGGACGTGCCGACGGTGAAGGCGGTGCTCGAGGCGGGCGGAGTGGCTCAGGACGCGCTGTCTGAAGCGCTCGAGAGCGCGACGCGCACCAAGAACTCCGACATCGTCGCGCTGCTCCAGGCGGCCGGCGCCAAACCACCCCCGGTGCTGAAGCTCGACGAGGCACAGATGGCGAGGTACGCAGGCAGCTATAGCGCGGCTGATGGCAACGAACTGCTGGTGGTCGTGGCAGCGGGCCAATTGACGCTCGACGTCTCGAAGCTGGGCGGTCCGCCGAACATCGCGCTGATCGCTCGAACCGAGACCCTGTTCGTCGCGCCCGACGAGCCCGGTCTGAAGCTGACCTTTCGCGTCGAGCAAGGTAAAGTCATCGCCGTCACGTTGGGGACGACGACCTACACGCGGGCAGGAGGGTGATAAACGTGCAGCGAGGAAGCGTGGTCTTGCTGTGGATCGTGGCGACTGTGCCGTCCGCGGCACAACAATGGCCGTCGTTCCGCGGGCCGACGGCGTCGGGGGTCGCCGACGGCAAGGCCGACCGCCGTCGAGTGGAACGCGACGACCGGCGGCACTCCTCTGGAAGACGCCGATCCCGGGCATCGCGGTGTCGAGCCCGATCGTCTGGGGCGACCGCGTCTTCGTCACGACCGCGGTCAGCAGCGATCCCAAGGCCGGCTTCCGGCACGGGCCTCTACGGCGACGTCGAGCCGTCGAAGGACGTCGTCCAAGCACACTGGCGGGTGCTCGCGCTCGACAAGCAAGCCGGCAAGGTGCTGTGGGAGCGCGTCGCGCACGAGGGCGTGCCGAAGACGAAGCGGCACCCCAAGTCGAGCCAGGCCTCGTCGACGCCGGCGACCGACGGCACGCACGTGGTCGTCTCGTTCGGCTCGGAGGGGCTGTACGCCTACGACATGGACGGCAAGCTGCTCTGGAAGCAGCGACCTCGGCGTCCTCAACGCCGGCTGGTTCTACGATCCCGACTACGAGTGGGGCGTCGCCAGCTCGCCGATCATCTGGAAGGACCTGGTGATCGTGCAGTGCGACATCCAGAAGGACTCGTTCATCGCCGCGTTCGACGTCGAGACCGGCAAGCCGGTCTGGCGCACCGCGCGCGACGAGATCCCCTCCTGGGCGACGCCGACGGTCGTCGAGCACGACGGGCACGCCGAGCTGGTCACGCAGGCCACGAAGTTCATCCGCGGCTACGACCCGGCGACGGGCAAGGAGCTGTGGCGGCTGGCGGGCAACTCCGAGGTCACGATGCCGACGCCGATCGTCGGCCCGGGCCTGATCTTCGTGACCAACGGCTACCGCGGCATCCAGCCGATCTACGCCATCCGGCCCGGCGGCAGCGGCGACCTCACGCTCGAAGGCGAGGCAACGACGAGCGACGTCCATCGCGTGGAGCACGAAGCGCGGCGGGCCCTACATGCCGACGCCGGTCGTCTACGGCGACCTGCTCTACGTGCTGCCCAACAACGGCGTCCTGGCCGGCTACGAGGCCGAAGACGGGCGAGCGCGTGTACCAGGAGCGCGTCGGCGGCAAGGGCGGCGCCTACAGCGCCTCGCCGGTCGCCGCCGACGGCAAGCTCTACCTCACCAGCGAGGACGGCGAGGTGTTCGTCGTCAAGGCCGGGCCGACATACGAGCTGCTCGCCACGAACCCGATCGGCGAGGTGCTGATGGCGACGCCGGCGATCTCCAATGGCGTGCTGTTTTTCCGCGGACTCAAGCACGTGTTTGCGGTGGGGACGAAGTGAAGCGACGGCCCAAAACCCCGCGCCGTTGTTCGCCTCGAACTCCACCGGCACATCGGGCTCAGTTTGCAGCCGCACTTCCTTCACACAAAATTACGGAAAGACGTGACCCGGGCCGCGTTCCTCGCGGCGCTGCTGCAGGCTAGAGCGTTTTTCATTTGTACTCAGCACGCGGTCACGGGGCCGTGACGCCGAGGAGGTGTCGATGGCCGCGGCGTACTCGATGGATTTACGAGCGCGTCGTCACCTACATATTTTCAGCGTTTAAATATTGGCGGAGAGGGTGGGATTCGCGCTCGGGATGACGAGCGACGCGAGTCAGACCGTGCCTGAAACTCACCCACTCAGCCAACCGAGCGACCCTTCCGATGGCTGGCTTGGTAATCGTGATGGCCGATGTGCCCTACGACCGCTCGTCACGCCGGTGCTGTCGCGGCTTGGCGCGCTCGCGGCGAGTTCGGCCGAAGGGATCACCGCGACCGACGCCGCGGCGTCCCTGGCTCCGGGCGGGAGCTACATCGAGCTCGATCCGGATGGCGCGCTGAACGCGCTGGTGGCACACGCGCCAGCTGGGCCGGACCGGCGCCAGACGGATCCGGCGATGACGTTACGGATCGACGCCGCGTCAGTCGCTGGACGGCCCGTGTATTTCAAGATCATCTCTGAAATCGCAGCTCTCGACACCACGAAGCCTAGCCGGGACATGAACGCAACCCGCCGACGCCGCTGACGATGGGGGGCTTCAGTACTTGACCTCGCTTGATCTTGTCGGGATCCATCGGCTGATCGCGGTTCGCATTGAAGATCTCGGGATAGGCATTCGCATCGCCGAGCTGCTCCTTCGCGATCGTGCCGAGGGTGTCACCTGCCTCCACTGTATAGGTCTTACCGCCTGCTAGGCCAGTCGTCCCCGTCGCCTTGCGAGCTGTTCTGCCCGTTCCGCATGGCGGGATAGACGTAGATCAAGCCCTCATGCGGCGTAGCATGTCGGTCAGAGAGAAGCTCGAGGAGTGAGTCGATGAAGCGTCGGAACTTCCTGAAGACAGGCTTGGCTGCGATCGCAGGCACTTCGACGACAGCACCGGCGCGTGCGATGGCGCGAGACTGTCGCGAAACGGCGAATGCCACCGTCGCCAGCTCTGTCACCCACGACGAGGTCGAGCGACAAGCCATTGGCTGGGGCTGGAAGGACGTGCCGCACGGGCCCGTGCTTGCCAGCGACGTGCTTGGGCAGCTGGTGGACGGCGACCCCTCGCGCCCCCACTTCGGATCTTATGGCCCGAATGGTGGGCCGAATGATCACGGCTTTTTCTTATATGCGGCGATGGGTCGCACGGACACAACGCTCGGCCTGGCCGCGCATGCCGGAATCGGCAAGCTTGCCGTGCCCGACTGCTGGAACCATCGCGTCCTGCTTTTCGACCTCCACGCCGATGGGTCGCTCGCCACCAGACGCTCGACGGCGCTGATCGGGCAGGCGCGCTACGACGTGATGGAGATCGCCAGCGGCGCCGATCGGCTGCATTACCCCACCGCCTGTGCGTTCGACCCGGCGGGCCAGTTCCTCTTCGTTGCGGATCAACACAACCACCGCGTGCTTCAGTTCGCTATGAGTGCGCCGTCATCGCCCATCCGCGTCTACGGACAGCCCGACTTCGAGTCGTGGGGATACGACGCGACACGCGGAGACGCCACTCGCGTCCTTCGAGATTCGCTGCGATCGCTCTATGGCGGCGACGGGCCATTTCACCTGCCTCGGCGTCCTAGTGATCGCGGGCTCTTCCTGCCGTGCGGGCTGGTCAGCGACGGGAAGCGTCTGTTCGTGTCGGACTGCGACAACCATCGCGTGCTCGTGTTCGACACGGCAGGCACTGGCAATGGTCCCGCGGCACTTGCAGTGCTCGGTCAGCGCGATTTCCACGAATATCGTCCGAACAGGGGCGGAGTCGCCGGACCTGACAAGCCGTTGAACGCAAGTGCGGATCGCAAGGGCCTCGAGAACTTCTATGGCACCCCGGGGCCCGACACCATGATGTTCCCCACGGGCCTGGCGGTGGATCGCAGCGGCCGATACCTACTGGTGGCCGACTGCCTCAACTACCGGCTGCTGGTGTTCGACGTCGGCGGCGAGATCCGGAATGGCATGCCGGCAATCGCGGTAATCCCGGCGCCACTCACGAAACAGAAGAGTCCCCCGACGCGGCCGACCGATCGGGATTTTGTCGGAATCGTCGACGTCATCGTGGATGAACGGGATCGCGTGTTCGTCTCGGAGCGCGAGGGCTTGCGGGTCCTCGTCTACCGCCTTCAGGATATCCTCGGTGGCAACCCACAACCACAAGCGGCCGTCGGACGCTTCGAGATGATGACCGATCTCGATCAGGTGAAGGGCCTCGGGAAGGCCGAAGGGCCCACCGCACTCGCGGTGGCGGGACGATTCCTCTACGTGGCCGAACCGCGCGGGAGCCGCGTATTGTGTTACGACGCCTCTGATCCGGGCCGTCGCGCCGTCAAACGTACTTGGCCAATCTTACGGCGACAATCTCGACCGGCCTCACTACAACAAGTACGGCCACAACGGTGGCCCCGATCCGTACGGCTTCAGCTTCATCGACGGATCGCCCGCGCTGTCGGTTACGGAGGATGGCCAGTGGCTGCTCGCCGCCGACTCGGTCGGCGGCCGCCTGCTCTTCTTCCCACTCGGGACCGACGGCCAGCCGCTGGATCGCTATGCGCGCTTTGCCCTCGGCGTGACGACGCTGACGTCGCAGGCGAGCAACTACGGCGCGGCGCGATTCTCGCGGCCAAGTCACAGCGTCATGACCAGGGACGGCGGGCTGTTCGTATCGGACTTCGGTGGGTCCCGCGTGCTGTACTTCGAACTACCGGATCTCGCCGCGGCTTCCGCTGAGGGCGCCTTGCTGCCCTTGCGCCCGTTCGTGCCTCCCCCCGGCTACGTCTCGAAGAAGGACCGCCATCCCGGCTACAGAGGTAGCAAGCAGGAGATCCTGTTCCGAAGTATCAACAGCGGAGTGCCGGCCACACACGTGCTCGGGCAGGTGGACTTCGAAACGGGGCTCCGGGGTGTCGCATCGGCCCGGCAGCTCGGAAAGGAGATCGGCGGGCTCACGATCGATCGCGAGCGCAACTGGTTGTTCGTCACTGAGAAGCACAACAACCGAATTGCCATCTTCGATATCAGCAAGGGCGTGTCGACGTTCATGCCGGCAATCGCCGTTCTCGGCCAGCAGGATTTCGACAGCAACAAGCCGTATTGGGGCCGCGACGCCATCCAGAACGACGCTGACCGGAAGTTCGGCACGCCGCACGTGGTCGCGCCGCGCGCCTCGGGACCCAAGGCGCCCGATCCGTCGCGCTGGCATCCCGCCGGCTTGAAAGAGCCGACCGGCGCCTGCTACGACCATCGGACGAAGATGTTCTTCTGCGTCAACGACGGCAGCGAGATCCTCGGCTTCGATTTGTCCAACTCGATTACCAACGGCATGGAGCCGGCAATCCGCATCGGTGGCCATCGCTCCACGGTGAATACCAATCTGCCGCGCGTCGGCGCTTGGCTCGGCATTGACGAAGAGCGGCGGCGCCTGTGGTCCGAGTGGTTTGCGCTCGATCTCTCCGGCGACATCCGCAAGTCGGTTCCCGTCGCCGGCTCGCTGGGACTGGGATTTCATCCAGGAGCCGCAGACTTGCAGGACGGACACAGCGGTCCTGTCAACAACCTGCTCGGGTATTCGGTCGGCTTCTGTCACCGGTTTGGCGGCACCATCAACGCGCTGGCCGTGAATCCTCGCACCGGCACGGTGTACATGGCCGACAACCCTCGCTTCAGGGTCATGTGCTTTCAGCCGGAGTTCCGGTTCGAAACCGCACCGCTGCGGCTCGTAGTCGGGCAGCCGGCGACCGGACTGACCGGCACGGGGGGCCTCGCCCCGATGAAATTCACGGTCAGCGCGAGCGCTCTGCCGCGCGGGCTGACGATCGATCACGAAACCGGGATCGTGAGCGGAACACCCCAGGGCAAAGCTGGCGAGTACCCAGGTACCCTATCGAAGTTCAGACAGCCATCGGCACGGTCAAGGGGTCCAGAGTCATTCTCCTCCAGACCACCTGATCCTTCGGTGTCTGCGTGGGACCCGGCTATGCGGGACTCTGGCCGCCAACGGTGTCGATCGGGCCGCTCAGACCCGGACCACCAGCGGCGACGTAGCCGTTGCTGGCACCGCTTTCGGAAGCGCTGACCCAGAAGGCATAGAGACTGCCGTTCGTGAGGTGAAAGCGGAATCGTACGGGCGAGTTCGCTAAGCGTGACAGGTCTGGCGCACCGGTCCACTCGACGGGGTGCCGCGTCGAATCGACTCGAACAGGCACCGCCTTCTCGAGCGAGTAGGGTTCGATGGGCCGACGATCGACGTCAAGGGCTTCCACCCTGAGCTCCCCGTCAGGAACTGCGGTATTCACGAACAGATGCCGGCCCCTGAAGCGAACCGGGCGCGTCGTCACGTATCGCCGATCCGGCCCGGCCTCGAGCGACGCAAACCCGTCCCGTCGCAGCGTTGCCAGGCCGGTAGCGCAGACGCCGGGTCGATCGGTCCCGGCAACGCCCTGGCGCCCGCTGACGTAGAAATGAAGACGATCGCCATTCACCAGGCAGGCTCCGCCCGCAGATTGGACGTTTCCGTAGTTCCAGCTGCCAGGCGTGTCGGAGACGGGGATGAACGGCTCGCGGTGAGGCCGGTGCCAGTGGAATCCATCGCGACTGAAGGCCACGAACACCTGATTCGGCTTCGGCCGGCCGCCGCCCCCCTCGCCAGTCCAGATGACGAACAGCCCGAGAAGGAGGCTTTCGTAGGCGACCGCATCGAGGTTGTATAACTCAGGATGGACACCGTATTCCGGTCTTCCCTGGTCGAGCCGGTCTGCACCGACCCACATCTGCGGCTCACCGTCGCGCCAACCGAGGCCGCCAAGCGCATCGTCGTGCTCGTGATATTGCCGCCGGCGGCCGAACTCGCGCGGTGTCGTGGCCTTGATGCTGAAGACCCACTTCTTTCGAAACGGATTGTAAAAAGCCGTGCACCGATCGCGCGTCGGTCCGCTCTTCCCCGCGCACTCACTCCAATGGATGCCGTCGGCTGAGAAGAACAAGGACATCTGGTGACTGTCTTCGGGTCGCTGATACAGGAACATCTTGTAGCGCTTCGACGGATCCCGTTCGAGCAAATCCAGCCAGATCGTGCTCGAGTCCCGCCCGAGACGGCTGACGACGTTTGTGCCGGGAACTACGTCGAACTTAGGCTTCATCCAGTCGACGCCGTTGTCGGATGTCGCCATACAGGTATACCGATTGACGCCCGCCATATACCACAACTTGAAGGAGTGGTCGCCAGGGTCGTACCAGACGCCGTCGCTGAATGGCATGGCCCTCGCGGTCGGCGGTTCTCGCTTGAGCGGTTCACTCTCCCAGGGTTGGTCCGCAGCCAGGACCGGACGATCAAACGCGTATTTCGCGCTGTGATAGCGGCGGGTGAGAGTGGACGGCTCGATCAGGTAGTCGTCAACGAACAACTGACGACCGACGTCGATGGGAATAACGTCGGGTATCGTGTGCAGGTACGGCACCATCATGGGCTCGCGCGTCGGTACCGTCGTGTACCGTGGCGGCCATTCCGATGGCAGGGCGATGCCGTTGTAGAGAACCGGCGCGTCGGACGCCGGCCCTTCCGGCCCATGTGCAGCCGCGGCCGCGGCCAGGTACGGCGTGGCCACGAGCATGCCGGACTGCTGAATGAAACGGCGGCGTGTCCTGGACCCAAACATGGTTTCGCCCTGCTCCCCTTAGCTCGTCACTGGTTGTGATTGTGGTGCCCGGATCACGTGTGCCCAGGTCAGCGGCTCCTCATCCTGACGGCCGCCGGGTATCAGCACGCTCGCAACGTACCCGGATGCGATCGTGACGATCACTCCAAGTGGGTAGGCCCATTGGAAACTGAGCTCCCGCACGATCAGCGAGAAGTAGATGTTGCAGGCCATTCCGACCAGCCCGCCGATGAGTGCGCCCGATGCGTTGGCTCGACGCACGAACATGCCGAGCACGAAGATGCCGAACAGCGGTCCTCCGAAGGCCCCAAGCACGCGGTTGATGCCCTCCCACAACTCGCCGAAGCGGTACATGTTGGCGCCGAACAGAATGACGATCAGCCCAAGCAAGACATTCACTGCGCGCGACACGCGCACCTGGAATCGCTGCGTTTCGGCTTCAGGACTGTGCGCCGGTCCCGCGCGGCCCATGACGAGGCGATCGTAGAAATCAACGACCACGATTGACGTCGTGGCGTTGAGCGCCGAGTCAACGCTCGATAGAGACGCGGCGAGAATCGCGGCAATGACGATGCCGGTCAATCCGACGGGAAACTCGGTGGACATGAAGCGTGTCAGCACACGATCGGTGTTCATTCCTACCGGATAGCCACCGGTCTGCTGGTAATAGGCGAACAAGGCAAGACCAACGGCCGCGAGCCCGACGCCCCACACGACGTCACACACCATGTTGACGACCATGGCCTTACGTGCCTCGGCCGCGGAGCGGGTCGTCTGGAATCGCTGCACCGCGACCTGATCGCCTGTGTACTGCGCAAGCCGATTGAATCCGACCCCGCACATAACGCCGATGAACGTGACCTGGCTCGTGAAGAAGTACGACCGGACCTTCTCTCCAAGCGACGCCTGGTCCCAGCCGTCCAATTGGCCCGTCACCGCGAACTTGCCGGCTTCAGCGTTGATCTGCCAGAACGCGCTCACTCCTCCAGGGATATGTCCGAAGATGAACCACACCGTTGCGGCCAACCCGCCGAACATGATGAAGAACTGCAGGACGTCGGTCCAGACAACGGCGCGAAACCCACCCATCATGGTGTAGATGGTCACGATCGCACTTAGGACGACAACCATCGTCGTCACTGGCAGCGCGCCGCTGGTGGCCGCGTGGATGCTCAGGCACGGCACGTAAAGCGCCGCGCCCATCCACCCGCACCGCCAGAGGACGTAAATCGACGAGGCCAGCAGGCGCACCGAGAGGGGAGAATCGCCGTTCGAGGGTACTCTGTACGGCGAGTAAACGTTCAGCTTTCGGTAGAACGGCACCGTGACCTTCGTGATCCAGGGATAGACGAGAGACCCATGTGACGACGAACACGGTAGCGATCAGACCGAAGCGGTATCCCCAGGCCGGGATCTGGATGTAGTCGATGCCGCTGTTGAGGGCCGCCATGAGCGACATGCCAGTCGCCATGAAGCCGATCGGCTTGCCGCCCTTCACGAAGTCCGCGAGCGAATGCTGGCGGCGTGAAAAGTAGATGCCGATGCCCGTGAGGAGCGCCAGGTAGACGACGATGATCCCACCGTCGACGTAGATACTGAATTGGCTTCTCATGTGAGGTGACGAAGCGTTCAGTTCGCCGGCAGCGCGAGGGCCTTCAGGCGCTGCTGCGTCACCGAGGTAGTAGCCGGCGGCGAGGAGCCGTCGCCTGCAGCGCCTTCAACGTCGAGCCTGCGTGGCGTCACGCCGGCCTTGGCCGCCATGCGCCGCCGCGGTGCCGCCCGCCTCGCCCATGTGCTGCACCGCGCGTGCGGTTCCGCAGCAGCGTGTCCGGAATCCCGACGGCGCTTCGCCCAACGGCGAGCAGGCCGTCAATCTTCTTCGGGACCATGACGCGATATGGCACGTCGACGAACGCGCAGCTTCTTGCGCCGTTCGCAGCTGTACTCGAGCGCCCGCGTCTCGCCATACAGGTACATGACGTCGTCGAACCGCTTCCCCGACCTTCGCGTCGTCCATCGTCAGGGTGTACTCGCCCTCGATGTTCGGGCCGCCGCGAGCGCCCATCTCGCCCATCGCGACGAAGGTAGATGTCCTCGCAACCCGGCACGCGCTCGCGGACAGTCCTGGACGAGCGTCGTAGGCATAAAGACGGAACGCGCGTCTCGAGCGTCGAGATGTGCGACGCCGTTTCCGGCGTCGACTTTGGCGTGCGGCCGCACGAGCTGCACCTTCAACGCCGCCGACGTCATCACGCACCTGGCTGAACAGCGGTGTCGTTTTCGGACGCCTTGCTGACGGCGATCTTGCGCCAGGCCCTCGATGTCGTAGAGGCGGGAAAGTCCCCTTCGAACTCGGCGCCCTTGCTCTTGCAGCGCCGCCAGGTATTCGGCCCAGTCGATGCCGCCGACATAGGCAAAGAGCCCGATGCCATTCGGCGCGTGCCTGTCGACCTCGTGGTAGCTCTCCTTCGGCAGCAGGATCGGGGCGCCCGCTCTCCGCGCGACGTCGGCCTCCCCGGTCGCGTCGATGACCACCTTTGCGGTCACGGCGCCGCGGCCCGACTTGTTTTCGATGAACACGCCCTTCACCGTCTTCCCATCCAGGATCGGGTCGGTCGCCCAGGTCGAGACCAGCACCTGGACGCCGGCTTCCTGAAGCATCCGCGTGGCGAGATAGTTGATGCCGTACGAGTCGGCAAGGCGGTGCGCACCGGTGTGGTGCTCCTTTCGGTGCCGATCGAACCGCTCGGTAAATTCCTTCGGCAGCCCGGTGATTACCGGATAGACGTGCGCGTCTCTCGGGTTTTCGCGCGGACCGATGCCCTGGTTCCCGCCGCCGGCGTTCAGGCCGGGGCCGGTCGTGCCCGTCACGCTGGAATACCGCTCGACGAGCACCGTGCGAGCGCCGCTCCGCGCGGCGGCGATCGCGGCAAACACACCGCTCACGCCGCCGCCGGCCACGACGACATCTGCCTCGTAAACAATCGGGACGCGTCGTGAGGGCTCGGTGACGAAACCGGACTGAGCCGAGAATGGCTGTTGCAGCACGAGCAGCAGCGCGCTCCACATGCAGATCCGCACGGACAAGGGGTTACGCATCGGCAAGTCCCTCGGGCAACACGTGATCGCGGACGATGCAGCGGAAGGCCGAGATGGCAGGTCGACGTGTCGACGGTTTTGCGCCATGCGCGCGGCCGGCCGGTAGCGCCGGCAGTAATTCGGCGCGCACAGGTGTGAACCGCCCTTGATGACTCTGCGCGGAATGCGAATCTTGCTGACGACGCGAGTCGATGCTGGCTGAGTTGCGCGCGCCGTGCGGCCTGTAGGGTAGGTAGCGTGCTTTGCTGCAGCATGCGCCACTGTGTTCTGCGTGCCCGCGTACCAGTCCCTGGGTCCACTCCCACACGTTGCCGATCATGTCCGAAGAGGCCGTAGCCGTTCGCCGGATATGATCCGATCGGGGCGGTCCACTTGAAAGCCGTCGGAGGCGTGGTTCTCCGAGCGGAAAGTCACCCTGCCACGTGTTGGCCATGTAGCGACCCTCCGGCATGTACTCGTTGCCCCCATGCTAAGAAAGTCCGCGCCGTCGATCCCGCCGCGCGCGGCATACTCCCATTCGGCCTCGGTTGGACTGCTTCGCTTGCCGGCCCACTCTTGCGAAAGCCACGGCGTCTTCATACGCGATGTGCACAACCGGATAGTTGGGCCTAGCCTGTTGATGCTCGTTGCGGCGGCCCATGCGGATGGCGCCAGTCGGCTCCCCGCACGTAACGCCACCACCCAAGGTACGGATTGCTGAGATCCCCCGTAACACGGTCCGGCCGTTGAAACACGACGGAGCCAGCGTACTAGCATGTTCGGCCAGCGTCGCCGGGATAATCCGTCTTCTGGTTGGGCGGCCGCCTCCGCCACAGTGACGTAGTGCGTGGCCGTCTACGAAGCGCGCTGAACTCTGCGTTTCGTCACTTCGCTCTACCGATCGATCCAGAAACCGTCGACGGTAACCCGATGGGCGGGTCGCTCCTCCGGATAGTGCTTGTCGGAGCCCATTCGGAACGTGCGGCCGGCGATGTACACGATGCCGGCGGCTGGATGCGCCTTGTCGCGCAGCGGCGTCAACGCTCGACGCCGGTGCGTTTCGGTTCGCCATGAAGGTTGCGCCCGATCACACGCCGGGCCAGTGAGTTTAGAAGCAGAACGCGCGCACCGACCTGCATCGTCCGAGGCGCCATCATGCCTTCTTCCCACATGCTCAGTGTCGCCTAGTCGGCGCCGGGCCGGACGCGTGCAGGCGCCCTGAAGTTGACCCAGTTGAACAGATTGAAGATGTCCAACCTGAGCTCGAAGCGCGTCGTCGCCGCGAGCGACAGCTCCTTCCTCATGCTCATGTCGATGTTCTTCGTGTACGGCCACCGGATCGCGTTCTTGGGCAGGTTGCCTCACGGTGCCGTCCGCGGGCTGTCGGAAGGCGTTTTCGTTCACATAAACAAGATCCGGATCGCTTCGCCAGTTGTAGTTGATCAGTGGTTCTCCAGTCGCGTCGGGCCGCACCCAGCACTGCTGACACGTATAGCTGTTGTTCTGGGCTGCGAGCACGTTCACGACGCGACCGCTCTCGATCCGGAATACCGACGTGAGTGCCCAGTCGCCAAACAGCGCTCCACGAGTTTTGCGCCCACGGGCAAAGGGCAGGTCCCACGTCGATACCACCAGCAGGCGATGGGGGATGTCCATCACCGAGCGCGACCAGCCGGCGTCGAGAATGGTCGGATTGGATCGGCCATACCCCTGCGCGTCGCCTTCGGTGTGCGTTCCGTCGATGTTCGAGTAGGCGCGCGAATACGTGTAGTGCGACAACAGATGGAACGCGGACGTGTTCGCTTTCAGCGTGAAGTGCGCCGCGTTGTAGAGCGAGCGGCCGTTGTTGGCGACGAATTGCTTGTCGACGAGACGATATATTTGGTCGGGTCGTCGTGAGGCCAGATTGTCATCGTCCCAGTTATCGGTGGAATCCTGTCGCACGGGCAAGTTCCAATAGTCGAGTCCCCAGAGGTTCGTGCGCGGCTCCCGACATAGCCGACGCTGTAAGTCCAGCCGGGACGGAACTCTTGCTCGTAAGTCGCGTTGTATTGTTGGACGTATCCGAGTTCCAGCTCCGGCTGATAGCGCCCGGGGCAGTTCTCGGATTGAAAATGCGCTGACTCGGATCCATGTTCTCGCTCAGGTTTGAGAGATCGGGCATCGGAATGCCCTGATACGCGAAGATGTCCAGCCATCCTTCAGGACCCGGATAGCCTCTATCGAAATCCGTGCCATAGCTGTTGCGAAACGCGTCGGAGTGCAAATCGATTCCGTCGTGACACCGGAGACCGTGTCGTAGAAGATTCCCCAGCCGCCCCGTAGGACACGTCTCCCATCGTCATCCAGGCGGTAGGCAGCTCCAAGCCGCGGCGCTATGTTGTTCAGATCGTTCTCCCGACCGAACGGCCGGGAGACGGGCTCTCGGTGACCATCAAGGTGCCCGAAGGGAAATTCGTGTATTGTGATCGCGCGCCCGGGATGAAGATCAGCGCACTGTCATTGTTCAGATAGCCCCAGCGATGCGGCTCCCAACGAATCCCGAGATTCAGGGTAAGCGCCGGCGTGACCTTCCAATCGTCCTGAAAGAAGACGTGAGCGATATCGCGCCTTGCCGTTCGAAAGCTTGGGGCCTCGATTGACCCGAAGCTGGGGGCCAACCGATGAGGAACTCGGCGGCCCGGTTGCCCAGCCACTGGCCTTCATACTGATATTCCTGGTTGGCGGAAAGTTCCTGCTTGAGCTCATGGATCTGGATCATCCCGCCGAACTTCATGAAGTGGCGGCCTTTAGCCAGGTGAACGTGTCGCGGATGTCGTAGACCTCCCGCGCCTCGTACTTGAATGACGGCGCCTCGATATTGAACTCGCTCGGCGACAAGTCCGGCTTGACCGACACGAATTGCGTATCCGAGATCCGCGAGTAGGGGAACCCGAGCGAGTTGAAATCCACGCCTCCGAACTCGGCGGTCTCCGTATCCCAGATCGGGAGTAGCCGAAGGCGACCTCATTAACCATGTTCGATGTTAGCGTCCAGACATCGGACGTCGAGTAGTGGTGGCTGCTCAGACGACGGCCCTGCCGGAATCCGTCTGGCGCGTTGTCAAGGATCCGGGTCAGGCGCATCGAGACGGTAGAACATGCTGAAACTCAGTCGATTGTTGCCGGTGAGCGAGTGATCCACGCGAGCCGTGTAGTCAGGTTGATGCTCTTTGACCGCGCGGCTTTCAAAGACAAAGTCACCGCTCTCGTTCACGGTCGGGAAATTGAACTGCCGGTACCAGTCCTGTGCGGTGCTGCTGATATAGGGCGTCAGATCCGTGAGCGGCTGGCCCGCCATTCCCGCAAAGGGGGAATTGGCCGCCTCCGCCGCCGATTCGCTGACCACGGGAACTTCTGCCGATTGGGAAAAGTCGCCCGCGAGCTCTGCCGCGGTCAGGCCGCCCCGGCGAACCAGATACGGAGCCGCCGGAGTGCCGAGCCGCTGCATATTGAAGAAGAAGAACGACTTGTTGCGCCCGTCGTAGACGCCGGGAATAGCGATGGGACCGCCAATCGTTCCTCCCCACTGATGCTGTTTGAAATCGGGCTTCGACAGCCCCTCGGCATTCCCCTCGAAGGTATTGGCGTTCAGATTCTCGCTGCGGAAGTAGTCGTAGACGCTGCCATGGAAGATGTTGGTGCCGCTCTTCGTCAGCGCGTGAATCGCGACGCCGCCGCCGCGTCCATATTCCGCAGAGTAGTTGGACTGCACGGTGAATTCCTGCAGCGCGTCCGGGGGCGGGTTCCGGCTGCCGATGCTCTGCCAGACATCCGAGTTGTCGGTGCCGTCCAGGGTGAAGTTGTTCGACGTCTCGCGCACGCCATTGGCGGCGTAATCGCCCTTCACGCCGGTCGTGATGCCGGGCACGAGCCCGATTAGATCGTTGGCGTCCCGCCCATTGAGCGGCACGCGTTCGACGAACACTTGGTCGATCGACGTTCTGACCGCCCCCGACGACGTGTTGACCATCGGCGCGATGCCCTTGACCTCGACCTCGTCGGTTGCGGCCCCGACCTCGAGCGTGAAGTTGATCTCGCTGATCTCACCGGCGCCGATCACGACGTCCGACTGCTTGACCAACTTGAAGCCGGTGGACTGCACTTCGACGGTGTAGTTGCCCGTCTGCAGCCTCGGCGCGCTGTAGTTGCCTTCCTTGTTCGACTCCACCTCACGCGTGTAGCCGGTGAGCGCGTCGGTCAGGCTGATCTTGGCTCCGACGATGACTCCGCCGGTGGAATCGACAACGCGACCGTGGATGTGACCGGTGCGTTCCTGAGCGTGCACCGGCGCGAGGGTGTACACGAAGAGCGAGAGAAAAATCGAAAGGGGCAGGGTTGCGACCGTCTTGCGCACCCGGCCCGCACGCCACGTGATCGCCCGCGCTGTCATGATGTTCGTCCTCTTCTGAATGTGTCGAGACGCGCCTAACCGCTGCTCCGGCGAAGGCTCCCAAAGCCGAGAATTGAAGTCAATTCGATTCAGCGTCCGTCCCGAGATGCGGAACGGCTGCGGTACCGAGCGGCGTGATTACGCCATCATCTGGGTCGCGTTCCAGCCGCGGCGGCGCGTGACCGCTGGCCGTGCTCGACCAACTGCAGCGACTGAAGGAGGAGCGATGCGCCTCGGACGGCCCGTGCGGGTTATCGGAGCCGGGCTCGCCGGCTCGCAAGCCGCGCTGACGATTGCCCGCCTGGGCGGCGATGTCGTGCTGGACGAAATGCGCCCGGCCAGACAGACGCCGGCACATCGCACCGCGCTGGCAGCCGAACTGGTCTGCAGCAACTCGCTCCGATCGGACCAGCCTCAGTCGGCGCCCGGCCTGCTCAAGCAGGAGCTGCGGCTGCTGGACAGCGAACTGATTCGGATCGCGCAGGAAACGGCGGTGCCGGCGGGAACGTCGCTCGCCGTCGATCGCGACGCCTTCTCGCAGAAAGTGACGGCCGCCCTCCAGAGCCACCCGCGGATTCGTCTGCAGCGCCAGGAGGTGGATGCGGTTCCGACGGACGCGATCTGCGTGATCGCGACCGGGCCGCTGACCGGCGAGCGCCTCGCCCATTCGATTCAGCAGCTTACCGGCGAGGACAACCTGTCGTTCTTCGATGCCCTCAACCCGATCGTGGACGCCGACACGATCGATCGACGCCGGACCTTCTCCGCGTCACGGTACGACAAAGGCGACGGAGACTACCTCAACTGCCCGCTCACTCGCGAGGAATACGCCGCGTTTCGGGATGCGCTGATTGCTGCCGAGCGATACCGCGGGCACGACTTCGATCGCGGTCGTTTCCTCGGATGCCCGCCGCTCGAAGTGCTCGCGGAAAGCGGCGCGGACACGCTGCGCTACGGCCCCTTGAAGCCGGTCGGGCTGATCGACCCGGCGACCGGATCGCAGCCGTACGCGGTGGTGCAGCTGCGACGGGAGAACCTGCGCAACGACAGCTTCAACCTGGTCGGCTGCCAGAACCAGATGACCTACGGGCATCAGCAGCGGGTATTCCGGCTGATCCCGGCGCTCGCTCAGGTCGAGTTCGTACGATTCGGCCAGATGCACCGGAACACCTACCTTCGCGCGCCGCGCCTGCTCTCGGCGGCTCTGCACCTTCACTCGCATCCCGACGTGTTCATCGCCGGCCAGCTGGCGGGCGTCGAAGGCTACGTCGAATCGATCGCCACTGGGCTCGTCGCGAGTGTCAACGCCTGGCGCCGCAGCGTCAGCCTGCCGCCGATCACGTGGCCGAGGGAATCCGGGCTCGGCGCGATCTGTCACTACCTCGCGCATGCGGAAAAGGCGGACTTTGCCCCGGTGAGGCTGACGTTCGATCTCCTGCCCACCGCAGGCATCCCGAATCAACTGGTAAGGAACCGGCAAATGCGCCGCGAGTTCCAGTGCGGCCGCGCGCTGGACGCGATCGGATCGGTCGCGAGGCAGGTCGCGACCGCCTTCGAACGGGACGATCCGCTCATGCCCGCGACGACGCCGGACGCGACACCGGCGGCGTGATCTGCCGCTCGAGACGATGAACACCTCCTCGCCCTCGTCGCTGACGACGGTCCTGAAGCGCAACCCGGACTTCCGGCGCTTCTGGATCGGGAACCTCGTGTCCAGCTCCGGCGTCTGGGTTACAGTCGCTGGCCCAGGCGTGGCTGCTGCTGAAACTGACGAACTCGCCGCTCCTTCTAGGACTCGCGGGCTTCTTTGCATTCGCACCGACGTTGGTGCTGTCGGTCATCGGCGGAACCGTGGCGGACCACGCCGATCGCCGGAAAATCCTGTTCGCCAGCAACGCTGCCCTAATGCTTCTGGCCCTCGCGCTTGGCCTCGCGACGAGCCTGGGCGTCGTCACCCCCGCGCACGTGCTGACGGTCATCCTTCTCAGCGGAATTGCCGGCGCGCTTATTGCGCCCGCGTACCAAGCGGCCATCCCCGACCTGGTGGCAGCGCAGGATCTCGGCCGAGCCATCGCCCTGAACTCGATTCAGTTCAACGTCGCGAGGGTCCTTGGACATTCGATCGCCGGCGTCCTGATCGCGAGCGTCGGCGAGGCGGCGTGTTTCTACATCAACGCCCTGACCTACCTGGCGATCCTCGACGCGCTGCGGCGGATTCGACCGCGGTTTGGAGCACCGCCCGTGGATCCCGCGTCGTTCGCGGCGCGATTCAAGGCTGGTCTTTCCTACGTGCGCGAGCGAGATATCGCTGGGTACACCGTCGCCATCGTCGGCCTCATCAGCTTTCTGGGGCTTCCCTACTTCTTTCTGCTGCCCGCGATAGGCCGGGACGTGCTCGGCCAGGGTCCGGAGGGCATCGGCTACCTGATGGGATCGGTGAGTATCGGCGCGATGGCCGCGGCGCTTGTCGTGACGAGGGTCACTGAACGCCTGGGCCGCGATAGAACTGCTGGTATCGCATCGCTCGCGTTCTGGGTATGCCTGATCGGCTTCTCGTTGAGTCGAAGTTACTGGTTCTCCGTCTCCTATCTGATCGCCCTTGGCTTCGCGCTCGTGCTAACTGTTGTGGCGGTCAACAACCTTCTGCAGGTGCTGGCGGCGCCAGCGATGCGAGGCCGCGTCATGGGTCTATACGGGACGGCCTTGAACGGGTTGGCGCCGCTGGGTGCGCTCCTCTCCGGATCGCTCGCGGAGGCGACATCGACCACGGTGGCCATCGGCGCCATGGCGGCGGCCGGCCTGACACTGACGGCACTTGTCGTCCCGAAGCTGCTGGGGGCTTCGAGGACGGAAGTTCAATACGCGTAATCCCCTTGTGAAAGGCACCGAGGCATGGACATTGGTTGGATCGGAATCGGCGTCATGGGTGTGTCGATGGCCGGGCATCTCCAGCGGGCAGGACACAGCCTGAAGGTGTTCAGCCGCACGAAGGCAAAGGCGGAAGGTTTGCTGGCCAGGGGCGCCATCTGGGCAGAAACTCCTAGAGCAGTTGCGGAGTCCAGCGACGTCACATTCACCATGGTTGGCTATCCCCGCGACGTCGAGGAGATCTACCTGGGAGCCGACGGCATCCTGGCGGGGATCCCCAGCGGGTCAATCGCCGTCGACGCGACGACGAGCAGCCCATCGCTCGCGCGGCGAGTCGCCCAGGCCGCGGCGGAACGCGGCGCCGCTGCGCTCGACGCGCCGGTCAGTGGAGGCGACATCGGGGCGAGAAACGCGACCCTGTCGATCATGGTGGGCGGCGACGAGACCGCGTTTCATCGCGTCAAGCCGCTCTTCGAGCAGATTGGCCGGACAATCGTCCTTCAAGGTCCGGCAGGCAGCGGGCAGCACACGAAGATGGTCAATCAGATTTTGCTGGCTGGCACGATGGTCAGCCTTGCCGAAGGGCTGCTCTATGCACGAAGCACGGGCCTCAATCCCGACCGCGTCCTCGAGAGCGTCGGCGGGGGGGCCGCGGCGTCCTGGAGCCTGCAGAACCTGCTGCCCAGGATTCTCAAGGGCGACCTGGAGCCCGGGCTTCTATGTCGAACACTTCATCAAGGACATGGGCATCGCGCTCGCGGAAGCAGAAGCGATGAACATCGCGCTGCCGGGACTCGCGCTCGCGAAGCAGCTGTATCAGGCGGTGATTGCATGCGGAGGCGCGCGCAAGGGCACCCAGTCACTGATTCTGGCACTCGAAGCGCTGAGCGGCAGGAAGGCGTCCTCGCTGGCAGCAGTCTGAGCTACGAGTAGCGATGCAGATTGGTGGCAATCTCGTCGGCGAGCCGGCGCAGCTTCATCACGAGTTGGGGCAGCCTGGCCGTCGGCACCTGATCGACGGAGTTCGAGATGCTGAGGGCCGCCGCGAGCCGGTGGGGCGTCGAGTAGACGGGCACGGCGAGGCAGCGCATGCCCATGTAGGATTCCTGATCGTCGAGCGCATAGCCCTGGTGCTGGATATGGCGCAGCTCCAGTCGCAGCCGATCGGGACTGTCGATCGTCAGGCTGGTGTACGTCTTCAGGAACTGCCGCGGCCCCAGATACTTGAGCAAATGCTCCTCGCCGCTGTAGGCGAGAAACACCTTGCCCTTCGCTGTCGCGTGCGCTTCGCGGCGTGTGCTGACCTTCGGTGTGTGGATCAAGCGCCGCATCGTGCAGAAGCGAAGCAGCTCAACGGTCTCGCGCCCGTCAAGCCGGCTGAGGTGCGCGATCGAACCGGTTTCCTCTGCCAGGATCCGCAGCCCGCGCTCGGACGCCCGGATCAACCGGTCATTGATCTGGAACATCATGCCGAGCTCGAGACAGCGGATGCCCAGCCGGTAGCGATGCCGTGAGGTGCGCTCGAGGAAACCCGCCTTTTCGAAAGAGCTCAGGAAGCGGTGCACGGCGCTCTTGCACAGGCCCAGGTATTCGCCAAGCTCCGTGACGCCCCACTCGGGATGATCGTCGGTGAAACAATTCAGAAGCTCGAGCGACTTCGTCACCGACTTGACGGTGATGGTCTCGTTTCTCTCACCAGGTACGGGATGATGTTGCCGCGTCCGCCATGAGTCCTCCCGCGCTCACGCGACCGATTGCAGAAGCGCCCGCCCGGCGAGGTGGATGATACCACGCCACCTCCGCCTCACCGCATCGCTGCGACGAAGCTCTGCGTGATCAATCGCGGACGCGAGATCGCGGTCCCGACGACAACGGCATGGGCACCTAGCGTCAACGCTCGTCCGGCCTGCCGCGGAGTCGTCACGCGGCCCTCGAGGATGACCGGCCCCAGGCCCGCTGCGACCAGCGCCTTCAGCAGTTTCCAGTCGGGTCCCGAGCGGGGCACGCGTTCGGTCGCGGCCGTATACCCGGCGAGCGTCGTCGCTACCGCCATCGCGCCGGCGCGAAACGCAGCCAGACCTTCGGTCCTCGTCGACACGTCCGCGATCACCGGGATCTTGCAGCACCGGGTAACGGCGCGGACGAACTGTTCGCCGGTGAGCCCGTTGGGACGCGTACACGCGGTACCGTCGACGGCGATCAGGGTGGCGCCGGCGTCGATCAACGCATCGACGTCGGCCAGGTCCGGCGTGATCAGCACCCGTCCGTCCGAGTAGACGCTCTTCGTCAAGGCGATGATCGGCAGCGTCGTGACGAGACGAATGCTGCGGACGTTCTGCGGCTCGCGCGCCCGTATCGCGGCCGCTCCCCCCATCGCCGCGGCAAGGGCAAACCGTGCGACGAGATCGGGCGCGTTGAACGGGTCATTGTCCTCCGCCTGGCACGAGACAATGAGGCCGCCGCGGAGCGCCTCGAGCGTGTCGAGATCACTTCGCGAGCGATCGGTCTCGTGTGCCCTCACCCGTTTCACCCCTCCTCACAAGAGCGCCTCGGTACGCGCGATCCACAGAGCGAACTGGCCGGTGATGTTGAGGCGCGGAGAGTACAGGCCATTCGTCGGCTGACTTCACGAGCGCCCAGTGCACGAAGGAGCCATCCGCCTCCTGGTGCGCCGTCAGGTAATCGCAGACCCGGCAGGCCGCCTCCAGATGGCGGGAGTCCTCGGTGAGGCGGTACAGCCACGCCGCACCCCAGGCGAACTTGTGGGCCAGCGTCGTCTCGTAGATGGCTTCGGACCCGCCGGCGGCAAACTCGAACACCGCGAGCGCGCCGTCCAGGTACTTCCAATCCCCCGTCGCGCGGTAGATGTCCGTAAGGAACCCGATCATCATGCCCGTCAGGTAGTGGTGCTGGTTCGAACCGAACCGATCGATCATTCGCGGCATGTTCGGGGCCTCGGGAGCATCGTCGTCCGTGCGCAGTCCGTGCTCGGTATCCCACACGGGGTAGAAGCGCCGTGTCATGTCGGGATTGTTCGCCAGGAGGTTGTCGACAATGTGATCCGCCGTCCGCACTGCCGCTTCGTGGTGTCCCGTAATCAGCGCGGCCTGCCCTCCGACGCAGGTCACGGCGCAGTTCACGATGCCCGTGCCGCGCCGGGCGTCCTCCAGTGTGCCGAAGATGCCGCCGCTCTTCGGGTCCTGGAGGGTCAGCAGATGCGGCACCGCCCGCAGCGAGATGTCGTAGGCAAGATTGACGTGCGACGAATAAATAAGCCAGGCAGGCGCGTAACCTCGCTCGAGGAGGGCCGACTTGCGTCCGGCACGGATCTCGGGCGCATCGAAGCTCCCGTCGCTCGTGACGAATCGCGCCTTCAGGACCCGCATCAGCCGGCCGGCGGCTTCGCTGTGCCCGGTGTACAGCAGCGAGGCGCCGAGCACCATGTAATGGCTCATGGTTTCGACCGGTCCGAAGCTGCCGTCTGACTGCTGGTGAGACAGGACCCAGTCGAGGGCGCGGCCCACCGATGCTCGGGTCCTGTCGCTTGCGTTCCGCTGCCGTGCTCATTGTCGGTCTCGTCCCGATACCGATGGTTGCGGCTATTTCGTTTCGAGGGTCACCGGCGGAGATACGGGGTCGGCCCACCGTTCGGCGTGAAGAGTCGAGCGCGATATGCACCCAGGGACCGGACGGCACCGCGACGCTCGCGCCGCTCGTTTCGAACCAGCTGTCACGGCCGAGCGGGCCAGTCCACGGCGCTGCCTTCAACTCCGATTCCGTCGCCCCGGCGCGCAGCTGGAATCCGATCAACGTACCGTGTGGCGTGTCCGCCTCCCAGCGGATCCGTTGGACGCGTGCGCTGGCGATGGACGGTTTCCACGCCCGTGACATGTAGTGCTCGGCCATCTCGCGCGTCATGATGTTGCCGACGTCTTTCACGATCTGCGCGTGGGGGCCCACCGACGGGAATTCCGTTCGCCGGTCGGGCACGAATCCATCAGGTCCGTTCCAGTAGATCAGCGAATGCGCCCGGTGCACGTGCGGTCTGCCGGCTTCGTCGCGTGAGCCATCCCGGCGATGACAGGCGATGAACAGATCGCGCCATCCGTCGCCGTCGAAGTCAACAATCATCGTTCCCGTTCCGGCATCGGCGGGGAGCGACTGTCGCCTCTTCACGTCAAACCCGTTGGCGCCTCCCCAGTAAATGAAGACCGGAAGGGTGCGCTTGCCGCTCTGCGTGGCGGAGTAGTTGGGAAAGACGATGTCGAGCCAGCCATCTTTGTTCAGGTCGGCGACGCTCGGGTCGTAGCCGGCCATTGTGGGCAGGCCGATCCGCCGCGTTTCACTGAATCCCGTCGCCGATCCGTAGTAGATGAACGAGTCGGCTTCCGTGTCGCCGTTGAACTTCCGTGTCGGCGCGATGAGATCGATGAAGCCATCGCCGTTCAAATCGGCGGCTTCAGGATGGCCAAACTGCCGATCCATGCCGAGCGTGGTCGGCTTGGTCGTGTCGAATCCCTGGGCGGTCCCCCAATAGATGAACAGCCCGTTGATGTCCGTTGGCGGGGCGGCGAGATCGAGGTAGCCATCGCCGTTCAGGTCGGCGACGAGGGGTTCCCTCGTTTCCGAGCCGACGGGGAATGGCTGCCGCCGTCGAATCGAGAAACCATCCGGACCACCCCAAAAGATGACGAAGCCGCCGGCCTTGCCACCGTCTGTGTCGTTGGCCCCGACGATGACGTCGAGCCAGCCGTTGCGATCGAGATCCGCCGCCTTGACGCCGCCGGCAGGGATCGAACACGGACAAGATGGAACGGCGATCGGCGCTGAAGCCGTTCGGCGCGCCCCAGAACAGGTGCAGCCCGTGGAGCGTGCCGGGACGGCCGGACGCAAACCGACCCTCGTTGAAGCCGAGATCGACCCAGCCGTCGTCGTCGAGATCCGCCTGCACGGAGCCGGTCGTGTAATAGGCGGGCAGATCGCGGCGTCGCGCGACTGAGTAATCGCGGGTCCCGTTTCCCCAGTAGATGTAGTTTGGGCTGAAGCCTTCGTGGAGATCGCCGTTGCTGTTGGCAAAGATCAGATCCGGCGTCCCGTCCTTGTTGATGTCGCCGATCGCGACGCCGGTGGCGCCGCGTGTGTCGAGCATGGTCTTTCGCCCGCGATAGAAGCGGCCACCCGAGTTCCAGTAGACGAACGACTCGATGTTGTTCTCGTTGTACGCGCGCTGGTTTGCGAATACCGCTTCAGGATAGCCGTCTCCGTCCAGATCGGCCGCTTGCGCTGCCGTCGCGTTCACGGTCGGCAGGCGCGCTCTCTCGCGACGGTCGAAGCTGCCGGCGTCGTTCCAGAGAATCAGCGAGTCGCTGAACTCGTTGCCGGACGTGTCCTTGACCGCGACGAGCAGGTCGGGACGACCGTCGCGATCAAAGTCTGCGGCAGCAACCGCTGACGCATTCGCGATGGCAAACGTCGCGGCGGCGGCGGCGCCCGGTCCATGCATGTACAGCTTGACGGAACGCCGGTCGCTGACCGCCAGGTCCAGGAGCTTGTCGCCATCCCAGTCCGCGACAGCGATGCTCTCACCCCCGGCCGGCGTCACCTTCTGTTCGCGGAGTTGCTGCGACCGCTCACCTCGGAACAGGAGCACTCCGTCCTTCGTCGAGGCGAGGAGGTCGCTCGTGCCATCGCCGTCCCAGTCTGCCGCGAGCACCTTTTCCCATGGGGCTCCCGCGAAGTCCTGCCGGCGGCTCGCATCGAACGCGCCGCTCGAGTTCCAGTACACGGTCGAAACCGTGCCGGCGTTGCCGACGTTCGAGCACGCGAACGCCAGATCGATCCAGCCGTCGCCGTTGAAGTCGCCGACCGCGACGTCGCGAGCGGCGAACGCGGGCAACTCCAGACGACGCTTCGAACTGAATCCCTCGGCGCCGCCAAGGTAGATGAAGGCGTTCAGGCGCGGCGAGATCCCGTTGTCTCTCTGCGCCAGGATCAGCTCGTTGTAGCCGTCGCGATTGAGATCGGCCACCGCAGGCGCGTAAGCGCCATCAGTCGGCAGGGAAATGCGATCAAGGGCGTTGAAGCTGCCCCCGCGATTGGGGTAGACGAAGACGTCTTCCTTCTCGGTTTTCGGATGCCCGTTGCCGATGGCGATGTCGACGAAACCGTCCTGATTCAGGTCCGTCCGATCGATCAGTTGAATGCGGCCATGCGCGCTGACGTAGATGTTCTGTCCCGCATCCCCGAACTCCCGGAAGAAAAATCCTCGAAGCCGCGCTGCGTCCAGGACTCGCCGCCGTTGACGGCGTCCGGCGGCCCGGATGCTGCGATCGTCAGAGTGGCGAGCAGTGCCAGCGCGGCGACTGCGGGACCACTATGCGCAGTCCGCAAATGCTCTGGTGTCATGGGTTCCGGATTCCGGCCGCAAGCACCCTACCATACGCCGTGCAGGAGGAAGCGCGCGTTCCGCGATGAGGAATGTGCGGCGGAGGACGGCGTGGACAGTGCCATGATGCGCGTCACTGTCGGGTGGAGTCGACGCGATGACGACGTGCCACCGATGCCTGGGGGCTGTCACGGGAGCGAGCGTGCTGGCGTGGACGCGGTGATCGGGGGGCTGGCCATGCAGCAGCCCAGGAGCTCCGCGCCGTCACGGCCCAACATCATCTTCATCCTGGCCGACGACCTCGGATGGAATGACATCGGCTACCACAATCCGCAGATCGAGACGCCCAACCTCGATTGCCTCGCCAGGGAGGGAGTGCGCTTCAATCATCACTACGTCTTCCCCACTTGTTCGCCCAGCCGTGTCGCGCTGCTGACCGGCCGAAACCCGGCGCGCTTCGGCGTCTTCGCGCCGCTCGAGGCCACGACCAACGTCCGCCCGCAGGACATGCGATTGCCCTTCGCGCTACTGGAACTGGGTTACACCACTCACATCAGCGGCAAGTGGCACATCGGCGAAACGCCCGAGCATCGTCCCCGGAACTACGGGTTCACGACGTCTTACGGTTCCCTGCGAGGACAGATCGATCCCTATACCCACCGATACAAGACCGGCAATCACGTGACGTGGCACCGCAACGACCATTTCATCGAGGAAGACGGGCACGTGACCCGCTTGATCACCGACGAGGCGATCAGGCCATCATCGAGTCGGCGAAGGATCGGCCGTTCTTTCTCTATCTCGCCCATCACGTCCCCCATCACCCGCTGAACGAGCCGCCTTCGTGGATTGAGCGTTACGACAAGGTCTTCACCGATCCCTGGCGGCGGCATTTCGCGGCCAGCATCACGCACATGGACGACGAGATCGGCCGCGTGGTTCAGGCCCTGGAACGGACCGGCAAGCGGCAGAACACGGTCATCATCTTCTCGTCGGAAACGGCGGCCAGCAGAACTGGCTCATGGCCGCTCGCGATACAACGGCCGCTACGCACCGCACACGACGCTCGGCAGCAACACGCCGCTGCGTGGATGGAAGACCGAGGTGTATGAAGGGGGCATTCGGGTGCCGGCATTCATCAACTGGCCGGGGGGTCCGCCGCGCGGGAAGGAGATCGACACACCGGTGCACGTGATGGACTGGGCCCCTACGGTCATCGGCCTGGCCGGAGGCACCGTCGATCAGGCATGGCAGCTCGAGGGTCGCGATCTCCTGCTACTTATAACGGGCGGGTCGAGCCGGGCCCACGCCGTTTCTATTGGAACCACGACAACCGCATGTGGGCGCTTCGTGAAGCCAACTGGAAGCTCGTAATTACCGGTTCAGACGCGACAGAGCTCTTCGATCTGGCATCTGATCCTGTACGAGAAGACGAACCTCGCCGATCGTTATCCCGATCGCGTGCGGGAATTGCGTCAGCGATTGAGCGAAGAGTGCGGAAGAGACGGCGAAGCCGTGCGCGGCGCTGCAGGTCGATAGGGGGATTCAGGCCGCGCCGGCAGGACGCGCGTGGTCCGCCATCCGCAAATGGCGATGATAGCCAAGGCCAACGAGGACATTGCACGTGGTGTTCACCCGAAGGTCCAGCGACTGTCCCTCGGTGTCGCCTCCGATGGCGTCTCCCCACCACTGTCCATCGGCCTTTTGCTTGGCTAACAGGAATGTGACGATGCGATCCGCCGTCGCCCGCAATCGAGGGTCACCGGTGATCAAGATAGAGCTCCTCGAGGCCCCACAGAAACTTGTGGGCCTCCACACAGTCGACGATCCCCGGTGCGCCATCGAGGAAGAGATCGGTGTAGCCGCCTGCGGCGTCGAGGTATCTGGCGTCGCCCAGGAGCCGGTGGAGGCGGATCAAGAGAATCTGAACCGGTCCGAGACGCGCCGGGCGCTGCCGCGTCGCCATGCGGTTCACATAGTTGCTGGGTGTTCGATCGACCGCCGCGCGCTGATCGCCTGCTGCTGCGACCTCGGCAACGAGAAAGAACTCCTGCTCGGGATCGGGCTGAAGACGCAGCAGCCCTACGAGAAAATCCGCTGCCCGGCGCGCCCCTTCCACATCGCCAACGGACAACAGTCCCAGACCGGCCATGCCGACGGTCATCGCATGATGCGTGCCTTCCAGGGCTCCGGCGACATCCCAGAATCCCCCCGTCGAAGCGACCTGGAAGGCACGGAGGTCGTCCGCGAGCCGGAAAGCGATGTCGTAGCGGCCGCACATCGATGCGCCCCAGATCAGCCACCCGCGATCTACGCACGAGCTGCGGCTGATCGGCGGGCACCGCCAGTTCGCCGCGCACGCCAAGATAGTGCGTCGACACCCAGTCGAGTGAACGAAGCGCGAGGCCCAACTCACCATTCAGGGCCAACGCCGCAGGAACCTTGAAATACAGCGACGCCAGATCCGAGTCGCCGATTCGCCCCGACTCGGCGATCCGGCTCGCCAGCCATGCGGTGCCTCGCGACAGCGCCGAGACCACGTTGGAGGCGGCCACGGCCCCGGTGTCAGCTCTTTGCGGTACACGGACGTCTCCGCGTCGATTGCGTCGGACCGCTTCCGCAGCTCGTTGATGCCTTTGCTCGCCGCCTCCGTCAGCAGCATCAGCGTCGTCCCCATCACGACGAACCGGACGCCCTCGGCCATCCAGCGGCTGGCGAGCTCGGCGTTTCGCCCCTGGATGCCGACGACCACGCCGCTCCGCTCGGCGGCGTCGACGACGCGCCGGATCGCGTCGTCCATCACCGGCGCTTCCCATTGGTTCGGGACGTCGAGCGCCACACTGAGATCCTGCGGGCCGACGAAGAGCACGTCCACGCCCGGGCGCGACGCGAGTTCCTGAACCCGTTGCAGTCCCAAGCGCGTTTCGATCTGAATGCTCACGAGCACTTCGTCGTTCGCCTGCTTCATCGCCGTGTGCGGATCACCGATAGGCTGGAAATCGGTGTGGCGTCCACCCAACGCGACACCGCGATCGCCATCGGGGGGATACCGGCAGAACCCGACAATGGTGTCGACCTGCTCAACCGTCTCGACCCTGGGGACTATTACTCCTGCGCCCCGGCGTCCAGAATGCGGCTGATGAAGAAGCGCTCCGCGTCCGGCACCCGGACGATCGGCGTGATGCCTGCAGTCCGGCTCGCCCAGACGAGGTCGCACGTCGTTTCAAAGCCGTCCGGCGAGTGCTCCATGTCGAAAAACAGGAAGTCGTAGCCCATTCCGGCCAGAATTCGCGGCAGCGCGAGCGATCGCATCTCCGCCAGCGAAATCCCGAACACCCGCGCGCCGCTTCGGAGTCGTTCCTTCGTCAGGTTCTTTGGATACACGGCACACACCTCATATGCAACGGGCTCGAATGAGATGAACTTTGACATGTCGGTCAGAGACCACTGGCGGTGCGAGTCACCGACTGTTGGTGGTCGAACGAGGAGAGTAGTGGGTCATCAGTACGCTGCATCCAGGCGCGGAGCTCGCGGCGCAGGCTCTCGAGCGTCGCCCGCTGGTCGGCGGAGCGCGCAAGATTCTTCAGCTCCTAAGGATCGGATGAGCAGGTCGTACAACTCTTCGATGTCGCCGTTGTTCCACACGTACTTGTGGCGGTTGTCGGTCACGAGCCGCCAGTCGACGACGCCATGCCACTCGCCCTTGGGCTGGAATTCGCTGAACAGGAACCGGCGGCTGCTCGCCTGCTTCGCGCCGCCGAAGGCAAATGACAGATTGACACCACGAGCGTCCGCGGGCGGCTCGACACCGCAGACCGCGAAGATTGTCGGGAGGAGGTCGATCAGCGAGGCGGCGGCCTCGGTTCGGATTCCCGGCTCGATCACCCACGGCGCGCGCACGATCAGGGGCACGCGGAGCGCTTCCTCGTAGGCGTGATACTTCTGCCAGAGGCCATGCTGGCCCATCATCTCGCCGTGGTCCGTCGTCATGACCACCAGCGTGTCGTCGAGGACGCCCTGCCCTCGCAGATGCTCGACCAGGCGGCCGATCTGGGTATCGATCATCGTGACGAAGCCCCAATAGACGGCGACGCTCTTCTTCCAGTTCTCCCAGCTTTGGCCGTGGTCACGGAAGACGGTGCGGTAGAAGCTCCTGCCCAGTGCTGCAGGGTTTCTGGGCGTCGGCCCGAAGTTCGGCGGCTGCGGAATCGCCGCGGGATCGTACATGCTGAAGTAGGGCTCTGGAATCTTGAACGGCGGGTGCGGCCCGTTCAAGCAGCACGTGAGAAAGAACGGGCGGTTCCGGTCGCGCGTGCGCAGCAGCTCGACGGCGTGATCGACAATCCAGGCGTCGTTCGTTTTTTCCGGCGGCAACGCCGCGACTGCCGGCTTGGGAATCGAGACGTCGTCACGCCGATGCGAGCGCATCGCCGGATCGTTGAAGGCCCAGCCGTCCGGAAGCCCCTGCGCCAGGCACCAGCGGCTATACAGGGCGCGATCCTCGCCCTCGATGCGGTCGACCCACCGCGTCTTGGTCGAGGCTCCCATGTGCCACTTGCCGGCATAGTCCACCTGATACCCGCGACGATGCATCGCCGTCAGAAGGATCGGTTCCGCCTTCAACGTGTCCTGGTTCGACATCGTCTCGGTTTCATGGGCATAACGGCTGGTGAAGAGTGCGGTGCGTGCCGGCAGGCAGACGGGCGAGGGCGTGAGACAGCGGTCGAACGAGATGCCCTCGGCAAGCAGCCGATCCAGGTGAGGCGTCCGGCAGGGCGTGAGCCCGCGTACCTGAGCGTGTCCACTCGCTGCTGGTCGGTCATGACGAGGAGCACGTTCGGCTGCGCCGGCTTCGCCCTCCGGGCCGGACGTCCCGGGGCGGCGCGCGGATCCAGCAGCGCCGCGCCGAGCGCGGCCGATCGCTTGAGGAATTCGCGACGGCCCTCGATGCTCACCAAGTCCTCCGTTTCATGACTCGTCGGCAGACAATACCCTCGTATCAGGAGTGCCGAGAGCGATTTTCCGCAATATGGAACAGCGCGAAAAAATGCTTCCATCCCGCGGCACCTCAGCCTTCGGTCGGCCGCCGCGAGCCAATACCTACCAGAACGTAATTTGCACCTTGCGGAGAACAGGTGAAACGGATCCGTTCGGCGACTGCAGGACCGCCCGATATTGAATCCAGGAATGCCCGGGCGGGAGTTTTAATCGACCCTCGCGCCTCTCGAAGTAGCCTTCAGCGCCCGCGGGACCATGCCAGGTCGCTCGAGCGAGCATCGCGCGCGTCGGACGCCGTCCGCACTTGAAAGCGCACGCGCGAGCCGTGGGGTTCGTCTGCCTCCCAGTCGATGCGGCCGGCGGATGCGGCGCCGAACTCGAAGGGGCTTGAACGGTATCCGTATGAAACGGCGATCGTAGATGTTGCCAAGGTCGACGCCGCTGTCGTAATGCGCGCCTTTCGAGGGGATCTCGGACCGCCGCGTCGGGCTGAACCCGTCGCGGCCGCCCCAATAGAGGAACGATGACGTGCGGTGGTTGCCGGTGGCTCCGACGCGGTCCGGGTCGCCTTCCGACCGATGGCAGATCAGGAGCAGGTCGTTGATCCCGTCCCCGTTGTAGTCCGCGATCTGGCTGCCGGTCCCTGAGCTGGTCGGCAAGGTGACCATCCGACGCGGTGTCAGCCCGTCCGCGCTGCCGAAATAGATCCGCGACTGCGTGGCGCGGGTGTCGTTGTCGTTGTAGTTCGGGCAGACGATGTCCAACCAGCCGTCACGGTCGATGTCGCCGACCGTCACGCCCTGCGTGCCGATGGTCTGGAACTCCTGCCGGCGATCGGTGGTGAAGACGCCATCGGGTCCACCGTAGTAGACAAACGAGGGGGCGCGGCGGTCGTTCTGCCACACGCTCCTCGTGAGAATCAGATCGAGATGGCCATCCTTGCTGGATCGGCCACTTCCGCGTTCGACGCCCCGGGCGCACCCGGCACGGACAGGCTTCGTTCCGGCCGGTAGTCACGCGTCCCGTCGCCCCAATAGATGACCGGAGCACGGTCGGCGATGTTGGAGCTCGCGACCAGATCGAGATGACCATCGCCGTTCAGATCGGCGATCGCCGGCGAGCCGGCGCCGAAGCCCGGCAGCCCCGTTCGCTCCGACGTCACGAACCCGTCGGCGCCTCCCCAGTAGATGAGGGCACGAGGCGCGGGCCGCGATTCCTGGTGGAGAAAATGGCGTCCAGGAACCCATCGCGATCGAGATCGGCGACGGCCGCCCCGCAGGCTGCTTCGCTCATCAGTGCTGAACGCCGCTCTGCTTTCAATCCGTCCTGATACCCCCAAAGACGAAGTTCTCCGTCAGTCTCCGGGCGACTTCGTCCATGTTCGCCACCACGAGATCGGCCCAGCCGTCGTCGTTCAGGTCCCCGGCCGCCCACTCGTACGGGTCCAGCGCGGAAGCGCCAGTTTCCGATCCGGCGAAAACTGCCCTTCGCGATTGCCCCAGAACACTTCGACCGATCCCGATCCGAGGCCACGAACGCCTTGAATGGTGTTGTTGAACATCACGTCAACGTGACCGTCCCCGTCGAAGTCGCCGACGATGTTACCAACGGCCCCGTGCGTGAACAGCGACGTTCGAAGGCTGTCCGAGAAACCTTCCGGGGAATTCCAATAGATGTACCACGGGACGTCGTAGGAATAGTGCTCCTTGTGGCTGAGACGACGATGTCGGCCCTGCGGTCGCCGTTCAAGTCGGCGATCGAGACGCTCCACGCGCCGGTCGTCCGGAATGGCTGCCGTCGTTCCGGCGAGAACCCTTCTTTGCTGCCCCAATAGAGATAGGACAGCGTCAGGGGATTGCCTGACTGTTGATGATTGGCAACGAACACGTCCGGCCAGCCATCACCGTTCAAGTCTTCCGCTGCGATGCCTCTCGTGTCGCTGCTGGGCAGTCGATCAGGCGCTTTGGCGCGAACGTGCCGCCGTCGTTGACATAGGCGTAACTTGCCGCGCCCTGCCCGTTCGCAAACAGGATGTCAGGATCCCCGTCGGCGTCGATGTCGTGAACCTGCACGGCATTGGCCTGATGGGTCGGCAGTTCGGTGCGGCGCGCCATCGAGAAGCCTTCGGTGTCGCCCCAGTAGACGAAACTAGGCACGTTGAAATCGCCGGCCTTTTCGCGGTTGGCAACCACGATCTCCGGCCACGCATCGCCATTCAGGTCCGCAACCGCGACGTCCGATGCCCCGAAGGCATCGAGGTCCGTGAAGCGTGCCGGATCGAATCCGCCGGCAGCCCCCCAGTAGATCCGGCTCGGGGAGCGATAGCTGGCGCCGCGGCGCCGCCGGCCCGATATTCCCAGAATCCCGCCGAGAATGCGAACACGATGTCGGGATGTCCGTCGCGGTTCAGATCGGCCACCGCAGCCGCCTGTGCGGCGCGGGTCGGCAGGCGTACGGTTGAACCAACTCGTGGATGGCGGTCGGCGCGACCTTGCGAAACTTCGCCCAGTCAGCGAGTACGACTTAGTGTCCATGCCATCCCACGTGCCATTGGAATAATTCGAGACGATGAACTCGCTGACGCCGTCCTTATCGAGATCAGCGAGGGTCGTGTGCTGCGCGCCGTCATTGGGCAGCGGCGTGGCGCGCATGTTGTCGAAATCGCGACCATTTCCCCAGAAGATTGTGGCGTCCACCTTCTCGGCATGGGAGTGAGTGTTTGAGAAAACGATGTCCAGATAGCCATCGTTGTTCAGATCCCATCTATTGATCGGCTGGACCCGACCACGCTTCGAGACGTAAGTGTTCGCCCCGTGATCCTCAAGCTCGCCTTGCCGAAAGTCCTCGAACGAGGCGTTCGTCCACACTCGCTCCGGAGCGGCGCTACTGGCTGCTTGCAATAGCAGCAGCGCGACCAGCACGCTGACATGGACACTCCGGTCGATGGCCATCCGCATCGCCCCTACGCTGTCACCACTTCAATCGCGCAACCGTCCGCCCGCCCATCGCTTCCCCCGGTCAGCGCACCGTTCTCGTCGCGCATGATGATTTGGCCCCGGCCGAAAAGCACGCGATCGAAGCCCGAGATACCCGACACTACGTCGTGCTGGCGATCCACCAGCGCGGCGACAGCGGCCGGATCGAATCCTGCCTCGAGGTGGATGCTGCCGCTGGCCGTGGCCGGATTCATCCGGAACGCGGTCGATTGACTACCGCCGGTCTTGTGGCTACAGGCCTTCCGCTCAGCGCCGGGAATACCCGGCAGTGGCCGTGCGTCAAAAAAAACCAGCCCCATCACGCCGCTGAACGCCCCCGACTGGCTGATCCGTCGTCTTCGCGCGTGAGGAGGCCGGGGATGATCGTGTGATACGGCCGTTTGCCCGGCGCCAGCGCATTGACGTGGCCGGGTTCGAAGGAGAAACGCGCAGCCACGATTCTGCAAGGTGAACTCCCCGATCCCGGCGGGATGATACCGGTGCCGAATCCGAGATAGTTGCTGTTGATGAAGGAGCAGGCGTGCCCCCACCCGTCGACCGCGCAGAAGTACACGGTATCGGAAAGCGCCGCGGGGGCGCCGGGCGCGATGTCACGAAGGGTGCGATCCATGCGAATCAGGCTTGCCCGCTCGCGTGCATAGTCGGTCGAGAGCAATTCTTCGACCGGGATCGACGCGAAATCGGGATCGGCAACTTACCATCGGGCGTCCTCGAATGCGAGGCGCATCGCTTCCACCATGACGTGCCACCGTTCGGCCCCCTGAATGTCGAACCGCTTCAGGATGTTCAGGGCGATGAGCGCGGCGACGCCCTGCCCGTTCGGAGGACATTCCCAGACGCGAAAGCCGTGAAAGGTCGGAACCGATGGCCGTTCCCACGTCGAGTAATGGCGTCCCAGATCCTTCAGCCCCATCGACCCGCCGCGCTGGCGAAGGACGGCCACTCATCGCCTCTCCAATCGGGGCTGCGGTAGAGCGCGTCGGGGCCGCGCTCCGCGATGAGGCGAAACGTGCGGGCGAGACCGGGATTGTGGAACGTTTGACCAGCCCGCGGTGCCCGCCCCTCGATGCCCAGCTCGTCAGAGGTCAAATGCGGGAAGCCGGGCAGACTGGAAGTGCGCGGTGACCGGCTGCACCTCGAAACCGTTCTCCGCGAGATTGATAGCGGGGGCGAGGATGTCGGCCATCTGCCACGTGCCGTGCCGGGCAATGAGGTCGAACCAGCCTGCGCAGGCCCCAGGCACGGTGACGGCATTGGCGTCGAAGAGCGTCAACTCGCTGACCCTCTCCAGCGACAACGCCTCGGGAGCGCGTCCCGATCCGTTCAAGGCGGTGATGGTATTGCCCGCGAAATAGAGCGCGAAAAGCAATCGCCGCCGATGCCAGTCGAACACGGCTCGGTGACGTTCAACGCCGCCGCCATCGCGACCGCGGCATCAGCCGCATTGCCGCCGCGCCGCAGGACGTCGGCTCCGACCCGAGACGCTGCCACCTGCGAGCTGGTGACCATTCCCCTCATCCCGCGGGCTCACTTTCAGGCGCTCGCCGAGGCCTGGCGTGGGCGCGCCGGCGCGCTCAGCAGCCTGGGGTGACACATCAACGCGGCACCCAGGCTGCTAATCCCGACGGCGATGAGCAACAGCCTGAGCGATCCGAATCGCATCATGATGTATCCGCTGAGCCAGCCCGAGATCAAACCCGCCCACGCCTGCCGTGTAAGTGATGCCATAGTTGGCCGTCGAATAGCGCGATCCGTAGAAGTCCCCGATGGCCGCGGATAGAGGACGAACGGTGCCCCGCCAAAGAGCGCCGCCAGAATCACGAAGAGGCAGAACAGCTCGGGCACGTGTCCGAAACCCGCCAGGCCAAGGATGCTGAGGCCGAGAAGCGCGAAGAAGCGTTGCATCGCCGCGATCCTGCCCAGCCGATCAGAGACCCACCCCGCCACGAGCCGGCTGCAGCCATTGGCCAGCGGGAACATGACGAGCAGCAGGTGGAGTACCGGCTGGCAAGGCGTATTCGCGCGCCAGCACTTTCATCTGCGCCCCGAAGATCAGCACGATCAAAATGGTGATGCTGAAACCGATGTACATTACGTACCACTGGCGCGTGCGCAACATCTCCTTTGGCGTGAAGTCGTCCGTCGGCGATCGCTTGCCCGCCGCCCGCGCGCGCTGCGCCGGCGCGTGGGGCACGGGATAGCGGTAGGCCTGCGCCAGCGGCAACAGGAGGACCAGCATCAGCGAACCGAGACCGAGAAGCGTCGGCGCCACACCGCGCTGCTGCAGCGACAATTCAATGATCGGGTTCAGCACTGCGGTGCCGGCGCCGAAGCCGAAGACGACGAACCGGTCGCAAAGCCTCGCCGATCCGGAAACCACTTGATTGCGATGGCGGTGGACACGCCATAGTGCATGCTGATGCCAATGCCGCCGATGCAGTAGCCGACCAACACTGCCAGCGGCGACGCAAACACGGCGCAGAGGATCAGACCGGATCCCGGGATCGCTGCCGCAACTGTCGCCACGCATCGGGGCCCGCGTGCATCGGCCAGATACCCAGAGAAGGGCATCACCAGCGTCGATGTAGTGGAATGCCGTGTTACAGCGAGGCCGACGGCGGAATCCCACCCATACTCCTTCTCGATGCCGAACGAGAAGAGAAACCAGGAGGAACCGGTGTACCCCGATGACCATCATCACGAGCACTGCGGCGGCGAGCAGCAGCCAGCGGCTGAAGGGCGCCGCGGACCCGGCGGGATGACCGGACTGTGCAACCACGATTGCCCATTCTCCGGTCAAAGACGCCTGGCGAAGGCGACGCATTCCGCATGGCAGAACGGAACGCTGGCGGGCGTCAGAACAGCAGGCGCGTGCCGACTTCGGCGCGGCGCGGCGCTCGTGCCGCGGTCGCTGTCCCGAAGAACGGAGAACTCTGAACGCCGGAGAAATCGCTGAAGGCCACGGTGTCGAGGAGATTCGAGACCCGGACGTACACTTCCGACATCGCGCGATGTCGCGACCGCCAGGCGCCCGACCTGTTTCGCTCGCCGGCCGATCGGCCCTGACCAAAGCCGAATTTGTAGGAGAGACGCGCGTCGACCGTGATCATGTCGTCGCCGCGCTCTGAGTTGCGAGCGGCACCGGGCGGCCTGTCGTTGAAGACGGTGTCGCCGTTGTCGTCGTTACCTGTCGTAATTGTGTAGGGTGGCGCCGATTCCGCGCGAAGGTTCAGACCGAGGCGGACGTTCCTGACCGGATCGATTGCCGCGAACACTGACAGGCTGTGACGGACGTCGTCACTCGCCGACCCCCACTCGTCCGGGTGATCGCTGTTCGCCGGAATCGAGAACGCACCGTCTCCGTCGTCTCGCCGATTCTCGTAGGTGTACCTGGACGCCAGAACCGTCCGCCACCACGGCAGTCGAAGGCTGGCGCCGACCGACACCTCGTCGTCGCGCGCCTTTCCTATCGAGTCGATGTCGATGACGTTCCCCGCCGCCGGATTCGGCCTCACACCGCTCGCATCCGGAGCGTTTACGTTCCGTCCGCGCAATCGATCGACGTCTTCGCGAAAGGAATAGCTCGCATCAGACGGATTTCGTCGGCGACTCGGCGTTCGACACCCAAGGTGAGGCGTCGGCTCGATGGCATCACCAGGTCGCGTGCCTGTGTGACCCGGCCGTCCGGAAGCACAACCACATCGCCGCCGCTGAAAGGGTCGGGGTACCCGGGGTGCTGAACGGCAATCTCTCGAAGATGTGACCCATCGAGCTGCAGCACGTTCTCGTACGTGTTCGCGTCGTACCAGTCGTTGAATACGCCGACGGCACCCTTCACGGTGGTCCGTCCGTCCGCTGTCGGCGCCCACGAGAAGCCAACCCGAGGGGCCAGGTTCCAGCTTTCATCGACCTGAGATTGCCATTCCTGACGAAGCCCCAGTCCGAAGAAGAAGCTGTCGCTGACGCGAATATCGTCCTGCAAGAAGACGCCGCCAGTGAAGAACTTGTATTCAACGAGCGGATTGCCTTCCAGTCTCGAGAAGGCGTCGGGTTTCGCCGCCTGCAGTGCGTCCTGATTGGAGAATGTGAACGTGCCGTACCGGTTGCGAATCTCATCGCTCGAGGCCAGCAGCCACTCGAACCGCCCACCGGCGCTGAGAGTATGAGGGCCCGAGCTGCCCTGAAGCTTCTGGTCGAGCTGGAATTCCCGTTCCTCGCGGCCGCCGTGAATGTTGGCGCCTCCAAATGTCACGGAATGGAGGACCCGGACCGTGGCGTCGCCGCTCCGCGGAACGGTCTCCACGCCGCGCCATTCGCCGGCGAACCGGGTCTCGTTCACGAATCGGCCCGCGAACGATCCGGCGTTCGTCACGGTCACTTTCGATCGATGCGCACGCATGCTGTACGCGCGCTCTGGCAAATCGAACGTTCCGACACCAAGATTCTCCTCCTCCTGGTCATCGCGTCTGAACTCGACACGCAGAGCTTGGCGGGCCGTGAGGGCATGCCGAATCCCGGCGGCCAGCTTGAGTTCGCGACGAGGCTGCGTGACAACGCCGCGGACCGGATTGACTGGCGAACCGGCGCGCACGACCTGCGACTCGAAGGCAGAGCCGGCGTCCACGACGAATGACACAGAAGTCCGATCGCGGAGAAGCGGGCTTCGAGCGTGGCCACGACACGATGCAGCTGTTCGGGCGTCTCCTCGGACGCAAACGCATTTCTGGCGTTCAGGGCCTCGTCACGCAATGCGACTCTCACGGATCCGGCCGACTGATCCGTACCTGGCTTCGTGACCACTTCGATGCGCACTCGTCCTCCGCGGTGCCGGTCGGACGAAAACATCGTGCGCCGGATCCGGATCTCCTGAATTCTTTCCTTGGGTGGCAGTTCTCCCTCGACGAAGCCATCGACCTCGATCTCTGCGCCCGGGCCAGCTAGGCTGGCGAGGACCGACTCCAATTCCTCCGGGCTATCGGGGAGCGCGTCCAGCTCCTCCTCGCCCAGCGTGAGCGTGTCGGCGTTTGGATCTGTCGCAGCCAGTCGTGGATCACGCGACACTGTCACCTGATCGACGATCCCAGCGATGTCGAGAACAATCACGACGTGATTGGCGCCAGAGCCGAGTTCGACCGCCTCGACCGTATCCGCAAAGCCGGGGAAAGAAACCCGGACGGCGCACGGCCCCACGGCGAGGTCATCGATCTGACCCACGCCATGATCGTCGGTGTTCGCCTTGAACTCAGGTGATGCTCCTTGTGAGACTTCTACAGATGCGCCGACAACGACAAGGCCGGTGCTGTCGGTGACAGTCACGCGTAGCGATGCACCGTCCTGCGGCTGCGCCGCCACTGGGACGCTAAACAGCACGCCGCATAGTGCCGACCCAGTAAACGCCGTCTGTTCATCTTGATTAGCGGGCGCCCCGACAGATTCTCGCCCGCCTTTCTGTCGTGCGCGACTATTACAGTACGCGGTCTTCGCTATCTGATTGGCCCCGATTCCACATTCCGGAACGCCAACCATCGATGGCTAAGATTCGGAATAACGCGGCGAAGAGTCCGCGAGCATTGCAGACCCTGCAGCACCACGAACGGGCATGGGCAGCCCGAACGAGACTACGCGAGACGATGGTGAAGAGGATCTGTGAATTACCGCGGATTAAACGCATCGTATCAACCATCAACCAACGTAAACGAGAGCAGATTTCCGTTCGAGTTACGCTTTATCGGCGCTGACCGCTGCGAAAGAGGCCTCGCGTTAATCGGGTCATGTCGTTCAAGACCAGCAAATGAGTCTGTGATTCGTTGTCGGTCGCGCGGTCGTACGAGGCGACGGCGTTCTCGAGCGGCGCACGTGGATTAGGCAATGGTCGGTTCTCGCCGCTGAGGAGGGTCAAACGTCCGGATGAGATATTGGCTCAGAACGGTTCGTTCTTCCCGCCGAAGGGGTGGCTACCATGTCGCTATTCGGCGACGCCTTGATTACCAATCTGCACAAGCCTCAGAGGGGCGTCGTGATCTATTGGGATGGATCGCGCCAGACCGAGCGATTTCGTTTGGATCCTCTTCGTTACGACGATGGAATGTGCCACGGCCGCACGCATGGGTCACGTCGATCTGATCGATGACTGGCCCGTCCGACGCCACCGTTGACGGTAGATTGGGAGAACGTCCTCGCGCCGCTCAACGCAGCAGCTCGAAGTTTTTGAACGAAACTTGTGTCGACCGGTCAACATCCTGCGACCCACTCGCAGTTTCACGAACCGAAAAGCCCAATGACGCGCCGGTGCGTCTCGCAAGATAGTTGGCGCATTCCTCAAAAGCGAGAGTTGACGAGTCTCCAACTGCAAGAGCTCTATGAGCATCCAAATGCCCCTTGCACCAGCGGCGGCCCTCGTGCGTGTCGTCCGAGTGGTCGTAGTCCACCCAGGTCATCCGGCTGGGAACGTTCGCTACATTGCAACTGATTCGAGCGCGTTGACGCGAGCGCCCCAGCCGATGACAGGGTGCCTCGAGCACCCACGCGGCTCACGTCGGGTCATTTTCAACAACTTACGGGTAATTTTGCGGTGCAGACTGAAACCCGCCAGCACGCTGAGAACCCACGTGGCCTGCTAAGTGATTGGAAACAAAGAAGCTCATGTTGGCGGAGAGGGTGGGATTCGAACCCGACAGGACTCTTTAGAATCTGTAACTTACAGATTCCACAATGCCGACGTTGCCATGAATGCCAGCGCTGCCACGGCACCTTGCACGCCATTGCACGCGCGGCCGTCGGAAACGTGCACGTGGGCGGCGATCCTCCCACGTGACGGACAGGCGCGACTAGCCGCGGAGGATCACGACGATCACGACGGCTTGTCGTGCGTCAGTGCTGCCAGCAGCTGCAAATCTGAGCTGACGTGCTCATCGGCCAACCAGGCGTCCTCGACGCGGGCGCCGGCGGCGACGATTTGCCGAACGACGTCGTAGTAGGGCTCCGCCGGCGTGCCGTCGCCCCGATGCCCCAGCCAGGAAGCGCCCAACCGAGCAGCGTGGCTTGATAGGGATCGTCCTTCACGTCGATCGGCGCGCCATGCGCGATCAGGATCGGGACGATGTCGGGGGTCCGAGGATGACTTTGCCGCCGGCGTGATGCGCCGATTCTCTCCAGTCTTGATCGAGCAAATCGGGCGGAACGCACAGAACGAAGTTAGACGAGCAGATTCTCGATCTTCACCGGCAGTTCCCGCACGCGAACGCCGGTCGCGTGGTGGACCGCCGCCGTGATGGCGGCGGCGATGCCGGCCAGGCCGATCTCGCCGATGCCGCGTGCGCCGAGTTCGTTAATCTCTTTGTCGGGGAAGTCGAGGAAATGCACCTCGATCGGCGGCACGTCGGCGTTGACCGCCACCACGTAGTCGGCCAGATTGCTGTTGATCGGCGCGCCGTTCTGCGGATCGTAAGACGTGTGCTCGAACAGCGCCATGCCGATTCCCATCACGACCGCGCCCTCGATCTGGTTCCGGCCGGCCAGCGGGTTGAGAATGCGGCCCGCATCGATGACCGTCACAACCCGGCTGACGCGCAACCGAGCGATCTCCGGCTGCCACGTGACCTCGACGAAGTGACAGCCGAACGAGTGCGTCGAGAACTTCGGCTTTGGATTGCCGAACGTCGCTTCGGACTTGCCGCTGCCTGTGACCAGGCGCAGGTTGGCGCGCCGGAGCAAATCCGCGAACGGCACGCCCTTCGCGGCACCGTCAGCCTTCACAAAGACCCGGCCGCCTTCGAATGCCAGATCGTCGGGCTTGCGCTTCTCGAACGGCGATCCCGGCGTTGTCGTTGCGATGGTCAGCAGCGATGCGATCGCGTTGTCAGCCGCTGCAAAGACGGCCGGGACCACCGATCCGGTCGCCATCGAACCGCCCGAGAGCGGGCCTTCCGGAAGCGACGTATCGCCGAGCGCCACTTCGATCTTGTCGAGCGGCACGCCGGTCTTCTGCGAGGCGAGCTGCGCGAGGATCGTGTACGTGCCGGTGCCGATGTCCTGCGTGCCGCACGCGACGCGGGCCGTGCCATCGTCGCGGAGCTGGACGCTCGCCTCGGCGGGGAATCGTGCGGCGATCCACGAGCACCCGGCCATTCCCCAGCCCAGCGTCAAGCCGTCGCGCTTCATCGAGCCGACCTCGGGCGTGCGCTTGGACCAGCCGAACTTCTCCGCGCCGAGCTCAAAGCACTCGAGCAAATGGCGCGACGAGAACGGAATGCCCAGCGCCTCGTCGATTTTCGGCTCGTTGATGACGCGGAGCTTGACCGGGTCGATCTTGAGTTGATCGGCCAGTTCGTTCATCGCCGACTCGGTCGCGTAGAGCCCGGGCACGCGCGCCGGGGCCGCGCATGTCGGCCGCTGCGCCGATGTTGCGCCTGGCGCGTCCGAACGTCACGCGGAGGTTGGGCACGCTGTATTGGAACGGCGTCGCTTCGCCGCAGTCTTCGTGGTGGGCATCGAGCATCGACCTGTGGTAGACGTAGTCGTGCTGGAGCGAGACGAGCTTGCCGTCGGGCGTGGCGCCCAGCCGCACGCGCTGCTGGGTGCGCGGGCGATGACCGACCGTCTGGAACATCATCTTGCGGCTGACCACGAGCTTGACCGGCTTGCCCAACTGCCGCGCCGCCGCGGCGGCGAGCGGACATTGCGTCCATGGAAACAGCTTGCTGCCGAAACCCGAGCCAACGAACTTGGTGATGACGCGGACGTTCTCTTTCGGCAAGCCGAACATCTGCGCGAGCACGCCCCGGAGGTTGACGACTCCCTGCGACGACTCGTACAGCGTCAACGTCGAGCCATCCCAGATCGCGGTCGTCGCGTGCAGCTCGAGGGGGTTGTGCGTCTCGGCCGGCGTGACATAGGTTTGGTCGAGCTTGACCGGCGCGGTCGCGAACGCGGCCTCGGCGTCGCCGCGCTGGCTTTGCAAGCGCTCGCGCATGCCGAACGTGGTGGCAACCACTTCGGGCTCGTCGTCCGCTTTGAGGTCGGTCTCGACGTTCGGCTTGTCCTTGGCGTACGTCACGCGAACCGCATCGGCGGCGGCTTTGGCGGTCTCGAACGTGTCCGCCACAGCGAGCGCGATGTACTGGCCGTAGTAGCGAACGACATCGTCCTCGAACGGCGGGCGCCGCTCTTCGCAGATGCCTTCGAACCCCTGTCCCAGGGTCGAGCGGAAGATCTTTCCGATGTTCTCGCGATGAAAAATCGCGCGCACGCCGGGCATTTTCTCGGCCGCGGCCGTGTCGAGCTTGACCACTCGGCCGTTGGCGATCGTCGCCTCGACCGGCACGGCATAGAGCATCCCGGGAAAGTGGAAGTCGGAGGTGTACTGCGCCATCCCGCTCACTTTCAGCGGGCCATCCACGCGCGGCGTGTCGCGACCGATCGGTGACGTCGTCGGGGTTTCTTGTGTCGTTGGCATGTTCGCTCCTTCGGTGGAATCAGGCTGGTCGCCGCCATTTGCAGGGCGTGCGTGAGGCAGCGCTTGGCCAGCTCGATCTTGAACGCGTTCTCGCTCTGCGGCTTGGCGTCGCGCAGGGCCGCCTCCGCCGCCTTGCGGAAGTTCGCTTCGTTTGCGGGCTGGCCGACGAGCGCGGCTTCGGCCTCGGGGGATCGCCAGGGCTTGGTGCCCACGCCGCCCAGCGCGATGCGCGCCCGCGTCACGTTCCCGCCCGCGACCGTGATCACGACGGCCGCCGACGCCAGGGCGAACTCGTACGACGCCCGGTCGCGCAGCTTCAGATAGACCTGCTTGCTCCCCGCGACGGGCGGCGGAAGCGTGACGTGCGTGATGAGGTCGCCCGGTTCGAGCACCGTTTCGCGGTGCGGCGTGCTGCCGGGCAGAAGATGAAAGTCACCGATGGGGATCGCGCGTGAGCCTTTCGGTCCCTGCACGTGGATCGTCGCCTCCAATGCCGCCATCGCCACGCACATGTCCGACGGGTTGGTCGCGATGCAATGTTCGCTCGTGCCAAGGATGGCGAGCGTGCGGTTGCTGCCGGTGATGGCCGGGCAGCCGGTTCCGGGCTCGCGCTTGTTGCAGGGCATCGCGGTGTCGCGGAAGTACATGCACCGCGTTCGCTGGAGCAGGTTGCCGGCAGTCGTCGCCATGTTGCGAAGCTGCGCCGATGCGCCGGCGAGAATCGCCTGCGACAGCACGGCATAATCTCGCTGCACCGTCGGATGGTGGGCGAGATCTGAATTGCGAACGGTGGCGCCAATCTTCAGCCCGCCGTCAGGCGTTGCTTCGATCTTGTCGAGCGGCAAACGGTTGATGTCGATGACCCGCGCGGGCGTTTCGACGTTCAGCTTCATCAGATCGAGCAGCGTCGTCCCGCCGGCGACGAACCGCACGTCCGCGCCCTGCTGCGCGGTTTTCGCCTGCGCGGCGGTCGCAACCGCCGCCGCGGGATCTGCGGGCCGAATGAATTCAAAGGTATGCATGGGATCGCTCCTGCTCGCGGCTAAGCGTTTTTGCGAACTTGTTGGATCGCGGCCACGATATTGGCATAGGCTCCGCAGCGGCAGATGTTGCCGCTCATCAGTTCCTTCACGGCCGCGTCGTCGGGACCGCAGGGTTCCTTGAGCAACGCAACGGCCGACATGATCTGGCCTGACGTGCAATATCCGCACTGGTATCCGTCGCAGGCAACGAATGCCGCTTGCATGGGATGCAATGCGTCGGGCGTGCCCAGGCCCTCGATGGTGGTGATCTCTTCCCCGTCGTGCATCAAGGCCAGGCTCAGGCATGAGTTCACGCGCCTGCCATTCACATGCACCGTACATGCGCCGCATTGCCCGTGGTCACAGCCCTTCTTCGTTCCGGTGAGAGCAACGGTCTCACGGATGCAATCGAGCAGCGTCGTCCGAGGGTCGATGCGAAGTTGGTGGTCCTTGCCGTTGATGCGCAGCGTGACTTGCACGGTGCCGACGCGATCGTCTGTTTGAGGCGGAGCGGCGGACGGGCTCTGTGCCATGAGCTCCCGCCCATCGAGAGCGGCGACAACTCCGGCCGTCCCTGCAGTCGTAAGAAAGGACCGGCGACTGAGACCATGCACATCGGCGTGGTGTTTACGCGGGTCCTTGGGCTTCTGGTCCGACATTGTTGCCTCCGTCGGTTGTCGATTGATAAGGCCGGTTTCTTGATCCTACTTCGTAGGCTGGAGTCTTTGAGTGATGACTTCCGCAAACCTCTGGGCCGTGGAGAGGGGACGCAGGTAGATGATCAGTTGATCGATCGTGCCATCGTTGTTGAGGTGGACCTGATTGACCGCCTGAAGATGCTGGCCCTCGATCTGGCGCTCAAAGCCAAGAAAGACCAATTGTCCCTGCATCAACTTTGCCTATATCGGCAGCCGCGCCACCGCCAACGACGGCAGCATCTACCTCATCGCAGGCCTGGGCTGGAAGGCCAGACACCCAACGGCGTGAAGGAAAGTGATCCACTCGGAGACGGACTTCGCTTTCGCGGTTATCGCACCCAGCTCTTCAACCCGGGCGACGGCGAAGAGGACTATCTCGACTGCGTGTCGTACCTTCCTGCATTTCGGGTTTGACCTGCTTGAGTCCCTCTGGGAGCACGTTCGAGCGCATTCTCAACATTCCGCTGGAGGCGCTCCGATTCCTGCGCAAGCCGAATCAGTCGCGCTCGCAGTTCGAAATCGCTGGCGAGGAACGCGCCGACATCGGCACGGTGGTCGTCCTGACGTTCAAGGAACAGGCGAAGCCGCGGTTGATTAGCTCGCCGCTCGATGCGGCCGCGAGCGGCAGGTTCTGGATCGAGGCGGCGTCAGGCACCGTCGTACGCAGCGAGCTGAAGATGAGCGCGCCAAACGTGATGAAGACGGTCACCGTGAGGTATACGGGTTAGTTCGAGCCCGCGATCTGGCTGCCGGCGTCGATGGACGAAGAGTACAACCTGATTGACCGCACGGTGGCGATCAGCGGCTACGCCACATACTCGAACTTCCGACGATTTCGGGTCGACGTCTCGACAGATCTCAAGTCGGACGGCCGCTAGCGCGGCAGTGTCCGTCCGTCTGTGCGCCATCCGTCACGTGGCTCACCGAACCGACTTGTTCGCCGAAGCTGAATGCAAAGGGCGAAGCTCACGCTTCGTCGCTCTAGCAGATGCGCCTACCCGCATGGGGGTGCTCTCCTGAGGCATCGTGCCGAGTGGGTTCTCAGACCACCCACGTGGCCTATCTGAGCGTGTTTTTCAACAACTTACGAGCTGATTAGAGGCGGGATTGGAACCGGCCAGCACGCTGAGAACCCACGTGGCCAGCTAAGTCATTGAAAAAAAGGATCAATGTTGGCGGAGAGGGTGGGATTCGAACCCACGTGCCGCTTACGCGACAAGACGCTTTCGAGGCGCCCCCGTTACGACCACTTCGGTACCTCTCCGCAGAGGCAGGATTGCGCGGCGGCTCAGTGCAGCCGGAACCCCTAATTATACACAGTGATCGGGCGCGACGCCCCAGCCACGAGCGCTCACGACTTACCGCTGGAACATCGCCTCGTCCAACAGCACGTTCTGCCGTACCTCGGTGAACTCCCAGGCTTAAGTTTGGCTGGCCGTCAGCGGAGTGTCTGCTGTCGCCTTGCGCACGACAGGCGCCACTTCGGTTCCTAACAGCTCGATCGCGCGCAGCACGTCTGCATGCGGCATCGCGCCGATGCTCATCTGCAGCAGGAAGCGCTCGTGCCCGAAGATCTCGTGCTCGCGGAGGATCTTGTCGATGACCTCCTGCGGACTGCCCACGACGAGCGCGCCGGTGGGCGAACGCATCGCGTCGAAGTCGGCTCGGCCAATCGGCCCCCACCCTCGCTCGCGGCCAATGGCGTTCATGACCGACACATACGCCGGGAAAAAGATGTCGGCGGCCCGCTGCGACGAGTCGGCGACGAGTCCGAGCGAGTTGATGCCCAGCGGAAGTCCCGCGTGCCCCGCCTTCTCCGCCGACGTGCGAAACAGCTGCGCGAACGCCGCAAAGCGGTCGGGCGTGCCGCCGATGATCGCCAGCGCCATCGGCAGGCCCAGCGTCCCCGCGCGCACGGCTGAGGCCGGCGTGCCACCGACGGCGACCCAGATGGGCAGCGTGGCCTGTGACGGGCGCGGGTACACGCCGCGATCCTCGATCGGCGGACGGTGACGGCCAGACCAGGTCACGCGTTCGCCCTCGCGCAGCTGCATGAGCAGCTCGAGCTTCTCGGCGAACAGCGAGTCGTAGTCGTGCAGGTCCTGACCGAACAGCGGATAGGACTCGATGAACGATCCGCGGCCCGCCATGATCTCCGCGCGGCCGCCCGACAGCAGGTCGACGGTCGCGAACTGCTGGAAGACGCGCACGGGGTCGTCTGAACTGAGCACGGTCACGGCACTCGTCAGCCGGATGCGCGTGGTCCTCGCGGCGGCTGCGCCGAGCACCACGGCTGGCGCCGAGACGCCGTAGTCGGGACGATGGTGTTCACCGACGCCGAAGACGTCGAGCCCGACCTGGTCGGCCAGGGCGATCTCTTCGAGCAGCTGCCGCATGCGGACCTCTGGCGCGATGAGACGTCCTGTCTCGAGGTCGCGCCCGATGTCGGCAAAGGTATAGAGTCCGAGTTCCATCAGGTTCTCCAGGCTACGGGGCTACAGGCTACGCCGCCACTGCAGCCGCCGGGCGGCGGATCGCGAGGTTGAGGACGCCGCCTGCGACGCCGATGGCAATCGCGCCCGATGCGACCGCCGACGTCCAGTACGCCGTCAAGCCGAACAGCGCATCCAGCGAGTACACGCCAGGTCCGGTCAGCGCCAGCGCGGCTGCGCCCGCCGCATAGAGCACCGGCACTTCAATCCCGTTCGTCGAGGCGAAGACGCCGTGCTGCCAATGCACGCTGATGGCCGCCACAACCATCACCGAGACGATCGCCGCGCCAGCCACGGGTGTAAGCAGTCCCGCGGCCAAAAGCGCCCCGCCGACGATCTCGGTCACCGCTGCGGTGGCCACGAAGAGCCGGCCGGGCCGGAACCCGAGCGCCTCGAAGAAGCCTGCCGTGCCGTCGAGCCCGTATCCACCGAACCATCCAAAGAGCTTCTGCGACCCATGTGCCCCCATCAGCACGCCGAGCGTCAGCCTCGCCACCAGCAATCCTGCATCCATTGTCCTGCTCCTCGAAATTCCGCGCGACCGACATTCGGCCGCGTCCCACAGCCAATAGACTATACTTTATATAGTTACTATTTGTCAAGAAGCTGCTTGCGATTGGCGGAGTTTCGCGCGTATGCTGGATTCAGGCGCATTTTCATGTCACGACAGGTCGCTTCGCATCCCCCGGAATTGTGCGCGCGGTTCCATCGCGCCAGCGAGCTGATCGGCCGGCGCTGGACCGGCGCGATCATCTTCGTGCTGCTGAAGTCGCGCTGCCGGTACGCGACTCTGCGCGATGCGATTCCCGACATCACGGACCGCATGCTGAGCGATCGCCTGCAGGAGCTCGAGGCAGAAGGGATCGTCGAACGTACAGTGATCCCGGAAACGCCGGTGCGGGTGGAGTACGCGCTGACAAAGAAGGGCCGCGCGCTGGCGTCAGCCATCGACGCCATCGCGGACTGGGCGCACCGATGGATCGACGACGAGCCGGCGGCGACGCGGGTGGCCCGACGGGCTTGACTACGCGGTAGCCGTGACGCCGAGGTCGGCGATGCGGACGGGACCGCCCTTCTCCACGCTGTTCCGCGCGGCAATCCCCGTCAGGCACGACATCGCGCCGGCGCGCGAGTCGGGCAGCCGCAGATAGTCCGGCACCTCGGGCTTGCGGAAGATGAGGTCGTGCAACCGCGCATCCCCGCCGCCGTGTCCGCCTGCCGCTTTCGGAATCTCGATCTTCTCCCGCCGCCCGAAATTGCGCGTCAGGTAGATCTCGGTCTCTTCCCTCGCGGGCCACGGCTGGCGCTCGTAGTCGCGGATCTCGAGGCGGCCCTTCGTCCCGTTGAACGCCAGGGCGTAACCTTCGATAGGCATGAAGGTATTCAGCGAATACGACATGAGCGTGCCGCTCGAGTACTTGATGGTCGCGGTCATCGTGTCCCAGATGTCCACGTCCTCCTTGAACACGCAGCCGTCTCGAAGATAGCCGTCTTCGCTCTCCGCCTGAGTATAGATCTCCATCCCGCGGCCCTTCGTGATGTCCCAATAGAAGGAGCAGGACGATTTGTGCGGGCACGGGCGACAGTTGGCGTGCCGGAACGGACCCTGGCGGCCGTAGTGCGACAACGCGCCGTACGCCTGCACTTCCACCGGGTCCGCGTCGAGCCACCAGTTGATCAGGTCGAAGTGGTGCGTGGCCTTGTGCACCCACAACGATCCGCCCTTGCCCTTCAGCCGGTGCCAGCGGCGGAAATAGTCGGCGCCATGCTGGGTGTCGAGGTACCAATGAAAGTCGACGCCAGTAATCGTGCCGATGGCGCCCGACCGCAGCACTTCCTTGATCTTCACGTGCTTCGGCGCGAACCGGTAGTTGAACGCGACCACGATCTTGCGGCCGTTCCGCTGCTCGGCCGCGAGGACCTTCTGGCACTGCGCCTCGTCAATCACCATCGGTTTCTCGGTGATCACGTCGATGCCGCGATCGAGCGCACGGACGATGTAATCGGCGTGGAACGCGTCAACGGTCGTCACCATCAAGAGGTTCGGCTTGGCGGTGTCGCACATCCGATCGAACTCCGTGAACGTCGGGCACGAGACGCCGAGCGCCTGCCGCGCAAGCTCCACGCGCTTTCCGTTGATGTCGCAAAGGCCGACGAACTCGAGGACGTCCGGGTACCCAGAGATGAGCGGCCGCCCCCACATGCCGATCGCCCGAACGCCGGTGCCGACGATGGCGTAGCGTCGCCGTGCCGGGGATTGCGCGGCCAGGGAGGGGACGCCGATGGCCGTGCCGGCGGCAACCGCGCCGGTGGCCTTCAGGAATTCGCGACGTGTAGGGGACATGGTGGGAATTATAAAGCGGTTCGGCGAGTCCACAGTTGCGTGGGTTGGTCGGGTTGAGCAGGTTGGTCGGGTCGATGGGTTCAGCGGGGTCTGCGCTTCTGCTCGAAGAATTCCTGGACGATGCGGCGGCACTCTGCTTCGAGGATCTCCCCCACGACCTCAAACCGGTGGTTCAGCGCCGGAATCTCGAGCGCGCGCGTGGCCGACACCAGGGCGCCGGTCTTCGGCTCGCGCGCGCCGTAGATCACGGTCCGCACGCGCGCGTGCACCAGCGCGCCCACGCACATCAGACACGGCTCGAGGGTCACGTACAGATCGACGCTCGTCAGTCGATAGTTTTTCAGAGCCGCCGCGGCCTCGCGCAAGGCGATGATTTCCGCGTGAGCGGTCGGATCCATGGCGGCAATCGGCTGATTGAAGCCCGATCCCACCACTTCTCCCTCGAGCACTGCCACTGCCCCGATCGGCACCTCGCCTGACCGCTCGGCGCGTCGGGCCTCTTCCAGCGCCAGTCGCATGAATGACTCGTGCACGCGCCTATCATCGCCGAAGGTTCGTAGGAACGGCTGGGGTTTTGGCCCGCCGTCGTGACAAGATTCAATTGGCATGCGCGGACCGCTTCAACCTGTCGTGCTCCTGATGTCCCAGGCGAGCCGGTCCGTGGCCACGCAATCGCACGAGACGCGATTCTCAGTTGGACAATTCTCTCGAAGCGCACGATGCCACGTGCGCGTGAGCGTCGGCAAACACAAAGTCGCCCTGGCCGAACATCCGCTGCTCTGGGCCGGCTTCATCGTCGCCGGGTCACCACAGAGCAGACACTTTGCGCCTTGGATGATTTAATGGACGAGTTGCCAGACGACCCAAAACGGCCGCCGCCGCCAGGCGATGATCCGCAGTCACCTGTCTGTCCGGTCTGCCAACAGCGCGGCCGCGCTCGACTGTTGTCATCACATGACGATGCGGTCCGGAACATCCGGTGCTTCCTATGCGCCTTCTGCGGCTGTTCATGGGAAAGGATGGCGGACGGCGTTACGAAGGTTCAGCGACCCGAGCCGTGATTCTGCTGGTCCGAACTGCTCGGCGGACCGAAGACGTGGAAAAGATAAATGAGGGCTGGAAGCAAAGTGATCGCGCCAATGCACAGGATCTCTTCCTTCCGTGATCGCCCAGAGGCACTTGACCGCGAAGCACAACAGGCATACCGTGAATCGATGCCTAAGGCGCCGCAGCGCGGCGCCGCGGGGGAACCAACGGCGCGATTTGCGCGCCATGGGGCGTATCCGGATCTCCGGTAGAGGACTCCAACCTCGAGCCCGTCAGCTAACCCCGTCGGCAGATTGGAGCCCCACGTGCGCATCCGCACTCCGCATGTCCTGGCGGCGAGCCGCCCCGACACCAGTTTCATCCTGACATTTTCGACAGACGCGCCGTAGCCGCGGCGGCCGGAAACTTCGACTTTTTCGTCGCGGCGCCCAAGGCGACGTGTCTTCAGCGGCGAGCGCCACGCTTTTGCGTGACGCCTCGGAGCACCTGCGCCCTGGAATGCGGCGACGCGCCTTCAGGAGGATTGTGTCATGCGCGAACTCTTCGACGTTGACATGGATGCACCGCTCGGACGCCGCGGCATCGCGCGGCTGGTCCTGCCGGTCATCCCGTTCCTGATCGTCTTGACGGCCTTTGGCTGGTGGATCGGGTCGCGAAACCCGTTCACGCCGGCCGGCTATGTCGGCTACCTCACGAAAGGGGCGATTTTTGGCCAGTCGCGGTTCTACGGCACGCAGCGGGGGCCGACATCGCCCGGCCGGACGTGGCTGCTCGAGGTGACGAACGTGAGCGTCACCCCCTACACCTACACGGAGGATTTCACGAACGACGAGGCCGTGCTGAGCCGCGACAATCTGAAGATCAGCTTCCGCGTGCACACCGTGTGGCGTGTCGAGAGCACGAAGGTGCCGCTTTTCATGGAGCGCTTCAGCACGACGCTGGCCGGCCACTCGCTCGACAGGGAGCCGGATGCCATCGTGAAGCTGGCCTATGGCAACTTCGTACGCGAGCCTCTTCGGACCTACGCCCGGGACGAAGTGCAGCGCCGCAACGGCCTCGAAGTGAAAGACGCGCTGATTTCGATTGGCGAAGCGGTGCGCGAGCGCATCCGGCGCTACGCCGCCGACAGCCCGTTCGTCATCAACAGCGTCGTGGTCGGCAACGTGCAGTATCCCGAAGAGGTCGCGAACGCCGTTTCCCGCAAGCTTGCGGCGACGCAGGAGCTGCAGCGGAAGGACACCGAGATCGAGATCGAGCGCAAGGAGCGCACGAAGCGCGAGGTACAGGCGCAAGGCATCGCGAATGCGATGGAAATCATTCGCGGCCAGTTGAGCGGGATGTACATCCAACACGAAGCCATCGAAGCGCAGAAGCTGATGGTGAATTCTCCCAACCACACGGTCGTCTACATCCCGGTCGGGCCGATGGGCGTACCGGTGACCGGGACGTTCACCACCACCGCGCCCCAGGGGCCTCGATGAGCCACGGACGGCCACGGATCGGATCGGCCACGGAGTAACACGGACTCACACAGATCGGATCCGCCACGGACTGACACGGACTCACACAGGTCGGATCCGCCACGGCTGGCCACGGATTCGATCAGCCACGGACTGACACCGACACACGCGGAGCCGGCCGAGAAGGGATCGAACCGTCCGTCCGCGGCGGATTGATCCGCGTATGGTCTCGGGCTACCAGCGGAACGCCGTGCTTGCCGCCTGCGCCGCGAGGCGCAGGCGCAAGTCATCGGCCGTGGCTCGAGACAGGTAGGGAATGTGCACACGGTGAGAGCGCTCGGTGGCGCCGGCAGTGTCCACATGCAGCCGGGCCATCCCCGAGCGCCGATCGAACGGCGATTCCACGAGAGCGACGGCTTGAACCTTCTCCACTCTCGCGATGGTGACAGTGCGCCAAATCCAGCCGCTGCGGAAGAGCACCACATCGTCTGTTGCGGCCCATCCAAGATGGGCGACGCGCTGACGTGCGGCGATCACGGTCCATATCACGCCGATGGCAAATAGACCCAGGGCCCACCAGCCGAGGGGCAGTGCAGCCGCCAGCGACGCGACGAGCCACATGAGGCCGCCGGGCTTCACGGCACGCCGGAACGCACGGGGGTGTACGGGCTGGAATGCGGTGGAAAGAATATCGAGCCCTGGCACTATTTGACGGACGAGCGCGGCTGACTCGCTCACACGCATGATGGGCGCGAGCCATTCACGCTGAGCGGCGCTGGCACCGGATTTTTGACCCCCAGCCGTCTCGACACGCGCGGACACGCGCTTCACGAGCCGCTGAAGCGGGCCCTCACGGATGGTCATGGTCTGGATCCGCCGAAGCGGAATCGTGGCGCTCACACGCGTGAAGAGTCCGAACTCGGTGCGCAGATCGTCGCCGGCCCGAAGGACCCTGAAACCATAGAGCCGGGCAGCCGCCCAGGCCATCGACACCAGCTTTGCGGCAAGCAGCAGAGCGGCGATGCTGACGACTCCGACGGCAATCCGCCCCATGGGCACCGGCCGACCGGAAGCAATCGCCGCCACGAGGGCGCGCACGAATCCGCGTCCATCCGCTTCATGGCCCAGCACAAGATGCCTGAGCCGGTCGAGCAGGCCAAATTCGCTGAGGAGCCCGAACAACGCGCCGATGACGACGAGGCCGCGGCTCTCGATGAACGCGAACAGCATCAGCTCGCGGGGCGACAACCGGAGAATCGTCTGTTCTTCTTCTGGCTGTGCCGAAACAGGGTCGAGCTCGGAGGCCGCGTCCTTCGGCAATGGCGCCGGTTGTGATCGATCCGCGAAGACGCGCCGCCGCATCTCCTCGAACGCGGGACGCGCCAGCACGCTGATTCTCGCCTCCGGCTCATCGCCGCCGCCTGTCTCCACGCGCACTTCGACGACGCTGAAGAGCCGATGCCAGACGTTCTGGACGGCATCGAGATTCTGTATACGCGCGTAGGGCAGGTGCCGCTCGTTGCGGAAGAGAATGCCCGACCGGATGACGAGCTCGCTGCCGTGATAACTCAATCGAAACGACAGATACCGGGCCACCGCGAGCACAGCGCTGGGAATCAGGAAGAGCATCATCCAGACCTGCCAGCTGTCTGGCACGGGTCCATTCGAGCCGCCGGAGAAGCGCGTGCTGACGAGCACGAGCAGTCCGGGCGCCGCAAAGCTTTTCACGCTCTTTCCGAAACCGAACAGGATGGAGGCCGGATGGAGCCGCTCGTCAGACGGCATCGCTGGCGTCTTTCGGGAGAAGATGTTCCCTGATGCGAAGCGCGGTCTCATACCCCAGGCCCCCGAGCGTGACCCGTGCGTGATCGGTGCCCGCCGTGTAGATCACCAGGGTTCCCAGGCCGCGACTTCGCTGGAGCGGTCCTTGTGAGACGTCGGTATGTTGCACGCGCGATCGCGGAACGTTGACGATGGTCCGCCAATAGACGCCTTCTCGAATCTCGATGCCCTCCTCGTCCACCCGATAGAAGGTGTGGCGATAGTCGATGGCTGGCCATCGGTGAGCGAACCACGCAAGCGCGCCAACGACGAGAGCCCAACCGACGACCATCAGGGCCAGCCACGCCCAGCGCAGATCGTTGGCAAACCACACGATAGGGATCGCAACAAGAGAGATCCCGGCGATTGAGACGGTCGCGATCCAGCCGACGATCTGGCGGACTGGGACCACCCGCGGGTCGAGTTGGTGGTCGATGCCGTCGGCAATTGAGAGATGTTCGCTCATCGAGGCTGGTTCTGCTTCACCCACTCGATTGCATCGAGCAGGCGGCCGTCGAACTCCTTCAGATTGTCGCTGAAGCGATGATCGGTGGCACGAACGATCCATAGCCTCTTGGGCTGGTTCGCGTGCTCCAGAGTCCTTTGCACTTCGCCGACGGGCACGAACTCGTCCCTCGTCGAGTGAATCGCCGCAAGCGGCACGGGAGTCACCTTGCCGACGATCGCCGCGGCGCTGAAGACCGGCTCATTCGGCATGCCGTGCGTGAGGTAAATGAGCGCATCCTTCCAGCGCCATCCAAGCTCGTTGAGATCGGGAAGGCCGAGTCCGATCACGCCGGCGATCTCCTGCTTGGTGATTGGATCCGTTGCGGCCAGAACTGACAGGCCGGCCCCCTCCGATACGCCTATCAGGATGGGCCTGGCGTTGGAGCCTCGAGCCGCGTATTCGGCGAGCACTCGAAAGTCGCGCGGCTCGTCGCCGGGCCGCAGCGTGCCTGCGCTCGACGTAAAGCTCGAGAGATATGCCCGCGCGTCGAGCCCGACCACGAACATCCCGTGACTCGCGAGCATCTCGGCAACGTGCGGGGCCAGGTGAATCCAGCCCCCATCTCCGCTCGATACAATCGCCGGATCGCCTTTGCCTCGCGTCCCGTATACGCGCAGGATCTGCTCGTGCCCTCGAATGACGACGGTCTCGCTCGCCTGCGTGCCTGCCAGGACGTTCGCCCCGAGCCACGCGGCGATGAGTCCGGCCGCCGACAGGACCGTACCTGTCCGCGCTTGCCTCCGAGCAGGCTCGGCGACCGATCGTGCGCTGTCCGATACGTCGTGGCGACTGAGGTTCACGGGGCCGCAATTATGACGCGATCGAGTTCGGGCGCGCGCGGGGGCCCACGCGAACAACAGATCGTGCCACGTCTGCGTCATGATCCATGGCCGCTGCGGGATCGGCCACGGCCCGTCCGCCGTCGCCTCGAGGATCCGATAATTGAAGCCGCTGCCAGCCACGTTCCGAAGTGTCGCACGCCTGGCAGACTGGGATGATGGCCCCTTCTCGAAAACGACGACAAGCGCCCGTGACCGACACGAACAGCGTCGTGGAGGGGCTTCTCCGCGACATGGCCGCGCTACAGACGTCTCCTCAGCGCACCTGGGGCTACAAGCGCGCCGCTTCGGCGATCCGCGAGCTCGACGAACCGATTGAGGGCCTCCTGGCCCTCGACGGCACACTCCGAAAGATTCCGCACATCGGCCCCTCTTCGACCCGAATCATTCTCGAGGTGCTGAAGACCGGCAGGTCGGCAACCGTCGAAGAGGCGGTCGAGAGGAGCTCCAAGGCAACGGAGATTGGCAGGAGTCGGACACTGAGAGAAGGCTTTCTCAGTCGCGCACAGGTCATCGCCGCACTCGAGAACCGGCGGTTGAAGGGGCCCGCGCCCGGCGACTACCGCGGCGATCTGCAGATGCACTCGGTCTGGAGCGACGGCACCCAGACGCTCGAGGCCATTATCGAGGCCGGTCTGGCGCTCGGCTACGAGTACTCCGCCGTGACCGACCACTCGTACGGTCTCCCGATCGCCCGCGGAGTGTCGATGACAAGCCTCGCCCAGCAACACGTGGCGATCGATCGGTTGAACGCCCGCTATGCCGGCCGCTTTCGCCTTCTCAAAGGGATCGAAGCAAATATTCTCGCGGATGGCTCGATCGACATGGAACCCGCTGAGTTGCGCCGTCTGGAGATCGTCGTCGCCGCGCCACACTCGGCGCTGCGATCGTCAGCCCTGCAAACAGAACGGATGGTACGGGCGGTCTCGACACGCGGCGTACACATCCTCGGCCATCCCCGCGGACGGAAATACGGATCGCGTGCGGGCGTCGCGGCGGACTGGGACGCGGTGTTCGATTCGGCGGCCCGGACGGGCGTCGCGATCGAGATCGACGGTGATCCCTCGCGCCAGGACATCGACCACGCGATGGCCCAACGCGCCCTCCGCGCAGGATGCCTGTTCGCCCTCGACAGTGACGCGCACTCGACGGGTGAACTGCGCTACGCGGAGACCGCCATTGCCCACGCGCGGCTGGCCGGCGTGCCGCGCGATCGGGTGATCAATTGCTGGCCCACGGACCGCCTGCTCGAGTGGGCTGCGCGGCGCTCGGAGCAGATGTGAGCTCTTCGTCTACGGTTTCGGGATTCGAAGCGTGGCGCTGATCATTGCGCTGCCGCTGACGGCGTAAATCAGCACCAATGGATGGAACAGCGCCGGCCCGATACGAGTGCTGCCGAGCCAGAGATCGCCATCGACCCGCCCGACCGCGAGCGCGACGGCCAGGATACCCACGATGAGGATGCTGGTGGGAATGGGCGTGCCTTCGAAGTACGCCACCTTGCCCGTTTCCTCGTCTGCCAGAGAGACGGCGGTCACATTGAATCGGGCCAGCCGGCTCACACCGCAAACGACGAAGTAGGTCAGGCACAGCATGTCCCAACCGCCTCGCAGCCCGACGGCATAGCCGATGGCCGCCGGCGCGACCCCGAAGGAAATCACGTCTGAGAGGGAGTCCAGATCGGCGCCGAGCCTGGACTGGCGGGTCCCGGCGAGGCGTGCGACATAGCCGTCGAGCACGTCACAAACGAGCGCCACTGGTAACAGCAGCATCGCGATCCACAACAGTCGCCGACTGTCGGCGTCGACGGCATCGAGGCACAGAAAGATGGCAATCGTTCCACAGCTGGCGTTGGCAATGGTCAGAGCGTCCGCGGCCGTGTACGACCGCAGCATCGACAAGTGGCGCGGGTTCACGGCGCCGGCGCGGTCTGAATGGGCCAGCTGTAGTTCTTCGCGTTGGGCAGCGTCGACAGGCTGGGGTTCTCGAAGAGAGACGACAGCACGCCGACGGTGCCGAACTTGAAGAAGCGTGCGATCTGATTCTGGACTTCGAGCGCTATAGCGAGCTCGTTGAAGTTCGCCGGATCGAACAACGTGGGGTTTGCCATGATGCGATGCGGCAGGATCGAGTACTGCGCGCCTGGCATGAAGATGTACGCCAGATTCGGGTCCTGTCCCAAGGCGAGATCGAAGCGAAAATACTGCGCGGGAAGCGGCGCAAAAGACGGGAACTGAGGTCCAACCGCAGCACGCACCAGAGCGGATTGCACGGGGTTGGGCGTCTCGAGATCGCCGAAGCCAAACTGGAAGAGCGTCTGCTTCACTGGGACGCCCGGCAGCGGTTTCACCTTGAAATGCGGAGCATACGCCAGCGGCGCCCCCGGGATGTTCAGCCAGTCCGCTACCTCGAAGATTCGCTGAATGTCGCCAAGCCCAGGAATCGAACAGGCGCGAATCCGCCGCGGATCCTCGCAGGTCTCGGTGATCTGATCGCGAATCGGATAGAGGTAATCGAACGTCGGATCGGCCGCAGCAGCCCAAGCCGCCGCTGCGAGCTTGTCGTTGTACGTGAAAAGATAGCCGTCGGTGAGTTCGTCACCGAAGCTCAGTCTCGCCGTATCCACGGTGCTGTCGCCAGCGCCGTTGAACACCGCGGCCTTCAGTCCTGGTTCCACTCCATGAACCAGCGACCCGATGTACGAGCCGAGAGACTGGCCGACGAAATAGATCCGCGACGGATCGAGGTTCACACCGAGGCCGTTGGCCTTGATGTTTTGCACCAGCGCCATGATGTCGACCGCGCTCTGGCGAAGACAGTCGCGAACGGCGATTGGCCCCGGCAGGAAGCAGCCGTCCCCGGGCAGAATCGATCCGTCCGCGTGGAGCGGGACGCCTCGGCCTGGCGAGCGGATCCAATGGTCGCCGGACCCATCCGTCAGGAGCGTCACGCTCTCGGGTCCGAAGCCGTGGCCAACGAGTTCCATCGCAAGCGTGGCGAATCCCGCCTTGGCGAGCGTCGAGGCGACGGCCGTCGCGGCGCCAAACTGGTCGTCGCCTGAGCCCGTGCCCGTAGATGACTACGGGGATCTTCGCGCGGCGACTGGTCACGTTGTGGCAGGAACACGTGATAGGAAATCGGCACGTAGCCGGGGGAAGATGGATCGTCCAGCGGAACCGGCCGCTGGATCGGACCTCCCGTCGGCATGACCTCGATGGTGCCCGGCAGGGGGCCAGTGGTCTGCAGGAAGTTCGGAGACAGGTAGAGGCCAAAGGCGATGCGCTGCACCCCGTTCAGCGCCTCGAGCGGGATACGGACGATCCTTGGGTCGGCAGCTGGCATGATGTTGGTCTGGGGCATCCAGTACGAACGACTGCAACTGCGAGACGTCGAATACCGTCTTCGTCGCCGGCCGGTATCTGCTCGGCAGAACGTGACTGTCATAGAGAAACTTCCGCGCCTTTTGCATCCAGTCGGTGGCGCTCATCGTTGTGAACACAGAGGCGCCAACCACGCTCACATACTGGACTTCGGGTGGCCGGTGCTTCAGGGCGCGCGAGAGGGCCGCGCAGTACGCCGACCCAATGCCGCTCGCGCAGGACTTGAATGTCTCGTCTGCCACGACCGACTGGCCCGCCACATCCCGGACGACGCTCGTGACCAAGAGCAGGTAGCTGAGTGCTTTGATCGAGCACGTGTTCGGGTTTCACCATCGCGCACAAAGTCGTCTGGTCGTAAAAGACTTGATTGACACCCGTGGCCGGGCCGCTTCCATCCGCGGGCGCCATCGCAATCCCGGCTCGGAGGGTTGTCGTGTCGATTGGCCCCGAAAAGCAGACGCGTATCTGCGGCTTGACGCTGAAGCCGTCAAGCTGGTTGAGGAGCCCCTTCACGACCTCGCAGGACACGAGGTCCGAGCCCAGGCACGCCGGCGCTTCCGGCAGATTCACGCGCCGCCCTGTTTTTTGCGCGGAATCGTTGGCGGTAAGGATGTCGGCGGGAAACGGCCCGACATCGGGCGACGAAGGGGTGTGCAGAACGGTTGTCTTCGCTTCCACGGCCAGCGGCGTCAAGAGCAGCCCGCAGGAAAGCACCCAACTCCAGATAGATTTCATCACTTGTGGGGCTCCTTGCCCGTGGCGTGCGCCAGATGTTGGTTTATCGCACGGCGTAGTATAGCGGCAGAACGAATGCCCCCTTTCACAACAAGATTGGGAGCCCCCGCTGGCTGCAGCGCTTGCGCGCGCCGCGGATTTTCCACGCCCCCTCGGTACGTTGACGGCCCACCGACGCACGACTGTCAGCGGTTCGCCAGAATCGAGCATGTTGGCGCGCCTTTGCTCGTTGGCGCCTGCATTTCGGCGCCGCTTTCGTGCCGGAAGCGGCATGGCACTCGGCTTGCTGATCACGAGTGCGGCTCCGTCGGGAGCCACACCAATAACCGCAGAACACAAGGTCCTCACGACTTTCGCTGCGCGTCTACGGGCGGAGCGCCATCTCGGTGAGGCCGGAGGCTGCTCGATGATCCGTTCCGTTCGTTTGAGATCTGTCCGCGTGCTTCGATCAATGTGCGCAGCGGCTCTGAGGACAGCGCTCTTCGTGCTGATTGCCTCGCGACCTTTCACCGCGGCCGCTGCGATGACACCCCCGGCGGCCCCGCCGCTTCCTGCGCCATCAGGAGCTGTCGTATCGGTGTCGTCGGTCGGCGAGCTGCAGGCCGCTGTCGCCGGGCTCGCGTCGGGGACGACAATCCTCATTCAACCCGGTACGTATCGCCTGACGCAGCAACTCCGCATTCGATATGGGGTGACGAACGTCGCCCTTCGCGGTGCGACGAACAATCGCAACGATGTCGTGATCCTTGGCGGCGGCATGGCGACGCATGGCGTCGACATCGCGATAAAGGTCGAAAATGCGCAGGACGTCCTGCTCGCAAACTTCTCGGTCGGGCAGACCTTCAACCATCCCATCCAGCTACAAGGCGAGTTGGGGGCCGAGCGTGTGAGGGTCTACAACGTGCGGCTCTTCGATGCTGGCGAGCAGTTCCTGAAGAGCACCTTCGATCCGAACAATCCGGACGGCGTCGACGGTGTTGTCGTCGAGTACTCGCTGTTCGAGTTCACCAGCATCGGGCCCGCGTACGGATACACGCAAGGGATCGACGTCCACAACGGCGGCGGCTGGGTCATTCGCTACAACCATGTTTCGCAACATCACCGTGCCCGCCGGGGCGACTTTCGTCAATCGTCCGGCCATCGACATGTGGAGCGGCTCGCACGACACGCTGGTCTATGGAAACCTCTTCGTCAACTGCGAGCGCGGCATCATCCTGGGGCTCGGACCACAGAACGGGTTCGAGCACAGTCACTGGGGCGGTGCCGTTTTCAACAACGTGATCTACCGCGTACCGGGCAAGACGGTGCACCCTGACGCGGGCATCTCGATCTGGGATTCGCCGAACACGCGCGTCTTCAACAACACGGTGATCCAGAACGGCACGTATCCGGCCGCAATCGAGTACAGGTTCCCGGGAACCACGAACGTGCAGATCTCCAATAACCTGACGGACGGCAGCATCAAGATGCGCGATGGTGCGCAGGCGGCGCTGGCGGGCAACTACACTCTGGCGACGGCGGGGTTCTTCGTCGGTGCCGCGACGGGCGATCTGCACCTGGCATCGGGCGCGGTGAACGCCATCGATCGCGGGGTCAGCGTCCCGACCGGAGCCGTGGACTGGGATGGACAGCCACGGCCGGCCGGAAAGGCATGGGACATCGGCGCCGACGAGGTCGTGCCAACTCGAGACGCTTCGCGTGTTTCTGCCGCTGAACGGCCAGCAGAACGTCACGACTGGTCTGCCGCCAGCGGGCACGAATGGCGCTGGGTGTGCGCTGGTACGCGGTCTCTGGCGCCAGCCGCTACGACGTGTACCTCGGAACGTCGTCCAGCCCGCCGAAAGTCGGAACGCTGGTGCCAAGCGGCGCGAGCTGCAGCCCGGTCGCATGCATCTCTGTCGCGTATCCAGGAACGCTGTACTTCGCCCGGCCCACCACGCCGAATACCACGTACTACTGGCGCGTGGTCGCGACGAAGGCGACCGGCACCGTCTCGAGCCCGGTCTGGTCGTTCAAGACGGCTCCGTGAATTTGAGGAGCGAATAGCGGGAGCGAGCCCGAGCTGAAGCTCGGGCCTACGGGCGGACAGATCTGCGAGAAAAGACGCTCGTAGGCCCAAGCTCTGGCTCGGGCATGAGGCCTTCGAGCCGACTTACTCGCAACGAAGCGCGGTTACTGGATTCACGCGGGTCGCGCGGAGCGCGGGCACGTAACTGGCCAGGAGCGCGACACGCAACGAGCAGCAGCGACACGACGCCAAGGACGATCGGATCGGTCGGCGCGATGCCGTAGACGAGCGTGCCCAGGAGGCGCAGCAAAGCGAACGACGCCAGCGACGCCAGCAGCGACGCCCGCCAGCGTCCACCAGAGGCTGTGGCCCACCACCAGCCGTAAGACGTCGCCCGACTCCGCGCCAAGCGCCATCCGTACGCCAATCTCCTGCGTCCGCTGCACCACCGAATACGCGACGACGCCGGCGATCCCCACGCCCGCGAGCACGAGCGCGAGCAGCGCAAAGCTGCTGAGCAAGAGCATCGGGAAGCGACGCGACGACACTGACGCCCCCACAACTTCCTCCATCGTCTTCACATCCGAGACCGGCTGACCGGGCTCGATCGTGGCCAGCGCCTTCTTGATGGGGCGCACGAATGCCGCCGGCGCCGCCGCGGTCTTCGTGACGATGGTCAGAACGGCCAACCCGCCTGGCTATAGGGCCGGAAGAACCAGGACCGCATCTCGTCGTCGAGTCCGCCGTGGTGGACGTTTCCAAACACGCCGACGACCGTGAGCCACGGCGCGTCCGAATCGATGCCACTGATCTTGAAGCGCTTGCCGACGCCGTCCTCGCCGGGCCAGAAGCGCTTCGCCATATCCTCGTTGATCAGCACGACGCCGGGGGCGCCCACGGAATCCTGATGCGTGAACTCCCGTCCCGCGATGAGCGGAATACCGAGCGTGCGAAGGATGTTGGGGCACGCCACGGTGTAGTTCGCCCCGGGCCGTTTCTCAGGCCCAGGGTCGGGCCGGCCTTCGATGCCGATCCCGCGCCCAGCCGATCCACCGCCGAGCGGCAGATGCGCGATGCCGCTCACCGAGACGACGCCAGGCAAGGTGCCTACCTGGTTCTCGAGGCCCTGACAGAAGCCCTCGTGATCGGGCGGCCCGTAGTAGAGGTCCTCCTGAGGGAGCGACATGTCCATCGCGATCACGTTCCTGGGATCGAGGCCAGGATCCACGCCGAGCAGGCGAGCGACGCTCAGAATCATCACGCCGGCGCCGGCAAGCGTCACCAGGGTCAACGCCACTTCGGACGCGACGAGCCCGTAGCGCAGTCGGCTGCGTGCGCCGGGCGTGGATCCGCGGGCATTCTCCTTCAGCGGGATGCGCGAGGTCCTCGCGGAAGGACGCGAGCGCGGGCGCCAGGCCGAACAGGATGCCGCTCAGAAGCGACACTGCCATCGTGAACGCCAGCACCGTCGGATCGACCTCAATCGCTTGGAGGGGACGAAACGGAAGGAATGTCAGGTTGTCGGGCAGGATCGGCAAGAGAATACTCGTGCTCCACACGGCGAGCCCCAGACCCGCCGCTCCTCCGAGACAGGCGAGGAGCACGCTCTCGGTCAGGAGCTGCTGCACGATCCGGCCGCGCCCCGCTCCGACGGCGGAGCGGATGGCAAATTCACGGTGCCGCGCCGCGCGCGCGCCAGCATCGAGATTCGCGACGTTGACGCAGGCGATCAGCAGCACGAACCCGACGACGGCCAGCATGGCGACCATGACGGGGCGTAGGTTCTCCATGCCGTACTCGGCCATGGGCACGAGGCGCACGGTCGACCCGGCGTTCTCCGCGTATTCATGCGCCGAGCGCCCGCCCGATGACGTCCATCTCGCTGCGTGCGTCGGTGAGCGATACGCAGGCTTCAGGCGACCGATGCATGATGAACGAGTTCGACCGCGTTCCTGATCTCCTCTGGTCCAGCCGGCGGGGACCCACAACTGCCGCACTCCGCTCCAGAACTGGAACCGGAAGTCGGGCGGCATGATCCCGACGACGGTGTAGGCCTGTCCGTCGATCTGAATCGCCTTGCCGACAAGCGATCGATCGGCTCCATAGCTGCGCGTCCAGAGCGCATGACTCAGGACGACCACGCGATCGCGGCCTGATTCTTCCTCCTCGGCCCGAAACGTCCGGCCAAGGAGCGGCCGAACGCCCAGCACGTCGAAGAAGCTTGCCGTCACGCGAACGCCCGAGACCTGCTCGGCTTCCCCTGTCCCGTCAGGTTGTAGCCGCGGCCCGCCGAGTCGAAGAGCGCCAGGTGCGCGAAGGCACGGCTTCGACCTTTCCAGTCACGAAAGTTCGGCAGCGAGACGATGTTGGTGTTCGACGGATCTTCGATGCGTCCCTGCCACACCGTGACGAGCCGCTCGGGCTCCGGGTATGGCAGAGGCCGGAGCAGCGTCGCGTTCGCCACGCTGAAGATGGTGGTGTTGGCGCCGATGCCGAGCGCGAGAGTCACCACCGCGACGACGACAAAACTTGGGTTTCGCCGCCACATCCTCAGGGCATAGCGAACGTCGAGAAAGAGATGTCGCATGAGAAGGTCCGCCTCCGGCGCGTGAAAGAGAGGCAATCGGCAGGCCAGAGGCAACTGGCGCAAAAGGCCCGCGTTTCAGACAGTTAGCGCGACCTCGCTCCAGGCCGGCACTCGGCCGATTGTCCGTTCATGGCACGGTCGAGTCCCATGTCCGGGCGGTTGGCGCCAGCGTAGAGGACCGGCGAAAATAGTGTGCAGGGGGAAGGCACATGGCACCACTCACCGACAACGAGAAGCGAAGGATCGCCGCCCGCTTCGTCAATTGCAGAAGGCAATCGTCGAAGACGCCGTTGATGTCGAGGCGAAATACCAAGCGTTCCGCAACGAGTATCGCGGGGCGTATCGGGGGTATGTGGATTCGTTCCCAAAGGCCCTGGACCGCAGAGTGTGGGTGGGGCAGCTCGATCTGTACCTGAGCGAGGAGATCGAGTCGCAATTCTGGAATCCCGACACCCTGGCGTCGGCGACCTAGCAGCTTGATATCCGCACCGCGCGTCGGCTTACGGCGCATCCCCGGTCGACCGGTGGAAGTGGAGCGGGTCTCGAAGGCTTTGCAATTCCCGGTAGTAGTACAGCGCCGTCGGCCGTCGTCGCATGAATCTCAGCGACTTGAGAAACTCGATCTCTTCCGGCGTGGCATCGCCCCTGAGGGACGCGTCTTGAAGGAACGCTTCGAGCCCCGGCTCATCGTCGAACGGGGTGGCGAGCTCATGTTCCATGAACTCGAATCGTTTCGGGCTTCCCGGCGACAGGCGCCGATTGAGGACAATCTCCATCCCGAACGTCGCGAGGTCGATGTCCCACGATTCAATCAGCGGGTCCAGGAACGTGATGCAGTTTTCGGCCGAGACATTGAAGATATCGGTCTCGAGGAACTCGATGACGGTCACTCGCATCTCTTCGTAGCTCCGGCCGGTGAGTCGAGCCACCAGGCGGAGCCAGTCTTCGTCATCCAGCTCACCTTTCGTCACCCGCTGGACCACGTCCAATAGCTTCTGCGTTACGAGCCGCTCGAGCGCTCCGAAGGGCTCTCTCTCGAACATCGCGCGAAGCGTCTGCTCTTTCGCGGGAGTGCACTTCCTCAGAATCAAATCACGCACGTCCTTGAACAAGGGAGCGGGCGGGTCCGCGAGTCTTCTCTTCAGTGCGTCTCGACGTTGCACCTCCGCCAGGCTGGCCAACTTTCCCGCCGGAAGCTTCAAGCACGATTCCATCCTGCCGTAGATGTTGGTCCGCTCGGGAGCCGGCGGCGACTTCTTCCCCGTCATCAATTGGGAAATGTACGACTCGGTGACCTGCGCGGCGGCCGCGAGGTCACGCTGCTCGATCCCGAGCTCCTTGAGCCGGTGGCGGATTAGAAGGGGAAAATCCATAGATAGGCCAATTAACCGTAATCGATTAAACGAGTATCGCCATCCAAGATTATGAGCCGGTTAACTTGACAAGTAAAGTTAATCGGACGATAATTACGGCTGAGAGCGCACCCCAGCTACATCCGTAGCGGTGTCGAACTCGACCTTCCACAAGCTCGCTTCTCGCCTGACAGCCTGAAGCCAACTCGTTGGCTCTCCCGTGGCTCCGCCACGGCCACCCTCAGTCTTGGGCGTCTCCCAAAGACAGAAGAAGAGAAGAACCGTGACCATCATGTCCAAGCTGCTCAGCCACAAGGCCATTCTGTCCGTCTGGCTCGGCGCTTTCGGACTCTTCGCCGTGTTCGAGTCCCCGATGACGATCGGGACGGGTTTGTTCCTGCTGACGATCGGGCTCATGGTGCCCGCCGTCGTGCTCCTCCTCTGGAGAGATCACCCGCCGACGGTCGCCGAGGTACTCAATCGCGTCGAGGCGTCAGGCACGAAGCGGTAACGTGTTCGAGAAACCTTTCTATTCCTAATCGTGCGCGAACATCGAGAGCGACGGGAGAAGTGACGTAATGGCAAAACAGATTGTGTACGGCGAGCAGGCGCGCCAGGCTGTCCTGCGCGGCATCAGTCAACTGGCCGATGCGGTGAAGGTGACCCTTGGTCCCAAGGGACGCAACGTCATCATCGACAGGAAATTCGGATCTCCGACCATCACCAAGGACGGCGTGACCGTCGCCAAGGAGATCGATCTGCGGGATCCGCTCGAGAACATGGGCGCGCAGATGGCCCGCGAGGTGGCGAGCAAGACGTCCGACATCGCCGGTGACGGCACGACGACGGCGACCGTTCTCGCACAGGCGATCTATCGGGAGGGCGCCAGGAACGTGGTGGCCGGCGCGAACCCGATGGAGCTCAAGCGCGGCATCGAGCAGGCGGTCCAGACGATCACCGCCGAGCTGAAGAAGATGTCGAAGCCCGTGAGCGGCAACATGGTGGAGCAAGTCGGCACGATATCGGCCAACAACGACGCGCCCGTCGGCGCGATCATCGCGAAGGCCATGGAACGGGTCGGCAAAGACGGCGTGATCACGGTCGAGGAGGCCAAGACGATCGAAACCTCGCTGGATGTCGTCGAAGGGATGCAGTTCGACCGCGGGTATCTGTCGCCGTATTTTGTGACCGATCCCGAGCGCATGGAAGTAGTGCTCGAGGATCCGCTCATTCTCATCCACGAGAAGAAGATCTCGAACCTGAAGGATCTCCTTCCGCTGCTCGAGCGCGTCGCGCAGAGCGGCCAGCCCTTGATGATCATCGCGGAGGATCTGGAAGGTGAGGCCCTCGCGACGCTCGTCGTCAACAAGCTGCGTGGGACGCTGAAGGTCGCGGCCGTCAAGGCGCCTGGCTACGGCGACCGCCGGAAGGCCATGCTCGAAGACGTCGCCATTCTGACCGGCGGCCAGGCAATCAGCGAGGACCTCGGCATCAAGCTCGAGACCCTGACGCTCGACAGCCTGGGCCGGGCGAAAAAGATCACCATCGACAAGGACAATACGACGATCATAGAAGGCGCGGGCGCGGCGAGCGCCATCGAGGGCCGAATCAAGCAGATTCGCGCGCAGGTCGAGGACACGACGTCGGACTACGATCGCGAAAAACTGCAGGAACGGCTTGCGAAACTCGTCGGCGGCGTTGCCGTGATCAAGGTCGGCGCAGCGACCGAGACAGAGATGAAGGAAAAGAAGGCCCGGATCGAGGACGCCATGCACGCCACGAAGGCGGCTGTCGAAGAGGGGATCGTCCCCGGCGGCGGCGTCGCCCTCCTCCGCGCGGCCAAAGCGCTTGCCGGGCTCACGCTCGGCGGCGATCAGCAGATTGGCGTCAGAATCATTGCCCGCGCGATCGAGGAGCCCCTGCGCTGGATCGCCAACAACGCCGGACACGAAGGCTCCATCGTGGTTTCGAAGGTCAAGACCATGGGGCCGGAAGAAGGCTTCAACGCGCTGAACGAAAAATACGAGAACCTCGTGCAGGCCGGCGTCATCGACCCCACCAAGGTCGTGCGCTCGGCGCTCGAGAACTCGGCGTCCATCGCGTCGCTGCTGCTCACTACTGAGGCGCTCGTCTCCGAGATTCCTGCGAAGGCTGATGCGTCAGCGCCCAACGCGGGCGACATGGGCGGGATGTACTGACACCATGCTGGGTTGGCTGAAGCGGCAACTGAATCGCACCACCGGCGGCCCCGAGGTCGCCGGTGACGAGCCCTCTGGCACGAGCCCCGGCGAACAGGCGGAGCCGCAGAGCGGCGGCATGTCTCAGGCCTATCTCGCGCTGCACAAATACCTGGCAGACCGCTATGCGAACGTCGTCGTCCTGACGTTTGCGCAGATGGAAGACCTTCTCGACTCGCCGTTGCCCGCCGTCGCCAGGCGCGATCTTGGCTGGTGGAACAGCGACGATCACAACAATACCGAGCACTCGAATTCGTGGCGTCTGGCCAAGCGCACGGCGCGCGCCAATCTCATGGCGCAGACCGTGACTTTCGAACGCGCCTGACCGGAGACTTCCCGTCGGTATCCACAGATGTCACACACAGCCATCGCCGCGCACGACCTCCCTTCCGTGATCCTCCCGCGCGCCTACACCGAGGCGCCCCCACGCGTGCGAATCGCCCCCACGCAGCCTGGCGTATGGAAGCGTCTATCGTTCTGGGTGGCGGAGTTTCTGCGGCTGGTGGCGGTCGTCTACCTGCTTCCGATCGTCATTCTCGCGATTGGGATCCCAATCGCGCTTGCGATCAACGGGCTGATTTTCGCCGGAGGCTGGGTGTGGACGGCCTCCTGGTAAGCGAACGGGTCTGCACGCCAGCCTAGCGTCCTAGCCACCCTGGTTGACGAGTTCGCCCTCGCGGCGCTCGTCTACGGCCGCGCCGTGCCGATCGAGCCATCCCAGCAGTTGCTTGATGCTGCCTCTCGCCAGAGCCACGCTCGTATCAGCGGCGCCGTAATAGAGATTGATGGCATCGCCGTCGGCACCAAGCGTGTAGCCGCACGGGAAGGTGACGTAGCCGACGTCGCCTTCGCGTTCATAGGCGGTCTCGGGACCAAAGATCCAGGAATCGCCTCGCAGCAGGCAGTGCTGCAGCGGCATATACACTTACTGTTGTGGTGGACCTAGGCATGCGAAGGTCGGCTGTCTTGCAAATTCCCTTGCGATTTCTGGCGATTCCTCTCGCCGCACTGCTCCTGACACATACGGGAGCGGTTGCGCCGTCCGTCACGTTCCCGCTGCGCGTAAGTCAAGACCATCGTCGCCTGGAGGATCGGACAGGCAACCGCTTCCTCGTGGTTGGCGACACGGCGTGGTCACTGATCGCGCAGTTGGACGAGCACGACATCACTCGTTACGTCGAAGACCGGTCGCAACGCGGATTCAACGCGGTGATCGTCAACTTGATCGAGCACAAATTTGCCTCCCGGGCGCCCGCCAACCGCAACGGGGCAACACCATTTCTCGAGCCGGCGAGCATCGCTCGACCGAACCCCGCATATTTCGACTTCGCTCATCGTGCAGTCGCGGAAGCGGAACGACATGGCATCTCCGTCTGGCTGTGCCCGGCGTATCTCGGATGGGACGGTGGCGACGAGGGGTTCTTCAAAGAGATCAAGGCAGCAGGTCGAGACGCGCTCCGCGCGTACGGTCGATTCGTCGGAGGACGATTCAAGGATTTGCCGAATGTGGTCTGGATGATGGGCGGCGACTACGCTCTGCCGCCGTCGGAACGCTGGGCCGGCGACGCACTCGCGGCCGGGCTTCGAGAAGGCGGAGCACGGCAGTTGATGACCGCACACGGCGGACAGACGGCGGCTGTGGAGACGTTCGGCGATCGCGACTGGATCGCCGTGGACACCGTGTACAGCTACCTCGCGGATCTGCGCGCGCCGCTGCGGGCGGCGTTCCTGCGCCGGCCGATTCGTCCATTCGTGCTCATCGAGACGACGTATGAGGGCGAACACGACGCTCGCCCCGAGCAGATTCGCCGGCAGGCCTGGACGGCAATGCTGTCGGGTGCCGGTGGTCAATTCTTCGGGAACAATCCCATCTGGCACTTCGACGGGCCGACGCTCTTTCCTCACCCGACCGACTGGCAGCACGCGCTCGAAGCGCGGGAGCGCGCGACATGACCAGGCTGAGCACCTTCTTCGGCGCACAGCAATGGGCCGAGATCGCGCTGGACCTCGACGACCGCATGGCGACCACGTCGAGCGGCTCGGGCCCGTCGCCCGTCTCCGCCCGCACACCGGACGGCCGGCTGGCGATTGTCTACATCCCCGCCGACGGGCAGCAGCCGCGCGACGTGACCCTGAACCTTCGTGCGCTCGCCTCATCGCTGAAAGCGAAGTGGATCAACCCGGCGCGTGACGATGTGCCGACCGACGAACGCTCGGTCACGACAAATGTTGACGGGCATCGGCTCCGGACGCCCGGTGACAACGGCACCGGGGTGAACGACTGGGTGCTGGTAGTGGAGGCACGCTGACGAAGGGCGCCGGGACGGCCTAACGGACGCAGGTCTCTTCGATGACGCTCACATCGACGTCCATGCCGAGAAATGACGCGGCCGGACCGATGAACGTGCCCCACAACGGAAGGGCGTTGCGCTGGTCCCACGCCACGGCCACACGAATCAGGTTGCGATTCCCGACGATGCTGTTCGTGGGATCGAAGTCGACCCATCCGGCGCCTGGCAAGTACGCCTGCATCCAGCCGTGCGGGTACCGCGGCCGGTGGCGGCGGTGGGGCTCACGTCCGGCACGAAGATATAGCCACTGACGAACCGAGCGGCAAGGCCTAGCGACCGCACCGCTTCCATCATGAGCACGGCGAAGTCTCGACAGCTGCCGCTCTGGCGGCGAAGGGTTTCGCCAGGGCTCTGCACTCCCTTTTCGCTGCGCCGCAGGTAGGCGAACTCTTCCTTGATGCCACGCGTCATCGAGTGAAGTAAGGTCATCGTGGACGTCGATGCGGACGACCTGAAGCGCGCCGTCCACGGACCGAGGTCGTCGCCGGGATACTGGCGCGTGAGCGCACTGATGAGGTCAGGGCGCTCATCACTCGAATAGAGAAAGGGAAACGTGCGCGCTCCAATTTCGAGCGAATAGTCGGGCAGCGCCGTCTCTATGTGCTCGAGGGTGACCGTGCTGTCGAAACGCAGCTCGGAGGCGGCTTCGTCAAAGGTGGCAATGGCGACCGAATTATCGAAGACGTCGTGCAGCCAGCGTATGTCCGACGGGCGCGGCAGGATCTCGAGCTTCGTGCTGACGAGCCGGAGATCGTGGCTCTCGCGGGGCCGAAACATCATGCGATGCTCGCCAAAGCGCACTGGTTCCGAATATCGATAGGTCGTGACGTGCCGGACTGTCAGAAGGTGCATGCGGTTGCGGCCGTGCTGCCGACTCCTGCTTTCTGGAGCGGGCTGCCCACCTCGTCGGCCCAGACCGTGAACCCCGCCAGCGTGTTGGGACCGAACGTGTTGCTGATCGCCACATCCGTCGCATCGCGCCCACGGGCAATGAGCACGCGGCCGATCCGCGGCGTATTGTTCCGCGCGTCGAACGTGTACCAGCGCCCTCCGATGTAGGCCTCGAACCAGGCGGCAAAATCCATCGGGCCATAGGGAGGCGGGGTGCCCATATCGCCGAGATACCCCGTGCAATAGCGAGCCGGAATGTTCATGCAGCGGCAGAATGCGATCGCGAGGTGCGCGTAGTCGCGGCACACGCCCTTGCCCTCCTGGAGGGCCTCCCACGCCGTTCTCGTCGATCGCGCATCCTGATAGCTGAAGGTGATGTGGCGATGCACGTAGTCGCAGATGGCCTGGATCCGACCGGCGCCAGTGGGCGATTTGCCGAACAGGTCCCAGGCGATCGCGGTCAGCCGATCCGTCTCGCAGTATCGGCTTCCGAGAAGGAACATGAGCGATTCCCCGGGAAGCTCCTGCACGGCGTGCTGCTGCTCCGTCACGGCAACCTCGTCGGGCTGGCCCGTGTCGTTTATCAGTGAACTGGTGGTCAGCCGCAATCGCCCTTGCGGTGCGACCAGGCGAGTGCACCAGTTGCCGAACGCATCCCTGTATGGCGTCATGGCCACGGATGGCTCCGAGATCATTCGGTCGGGACGACGATGTCGCCGGCGCGCGTGTGATGGATGTTCAACATCAGCACCATCGGCGTCGGTTGCGGACAGTCGTAAATGAGCTCGTAACCAACACGGATCTGCATGATTCGCCTAGTCCCTTACCAGGTAGGTCCTCTCAATCGTCTCTGCGGCAGTCGACCGCGTGTTGTGCACGCCAGCGGCCGCAGCGAGTTGTTCTGCGCAAGGCGACGCGTCGTGATCGGATCCGGATCTGTCGCGAAGACACGGGAGCCGTCTTTCACAAAAGCTTTGACGAGGGTCCGACCGGGAGGGACGAGTGGAAGGCCAGACTCAGGACAACGTTCTTCAGTACCCTACGCCTCTCGTCCCGAAAGCACAAGGTCTATCGCGTGCGGCCAGGCGTCGCGCAGTGACGTGCCGCTGGGTTGTCGTCTACGAGTAGGTGGCGTGATCGGGCCTCACCACCCGAGTCGAACCGCGTACCAGAGCGCGAATCCGATGGCCGATCCAGTGACGATGAGCGACATCAGGCCAGGCGTGAAGTACGGATAGATCATGAACAACAGCCCCGCGACCAGGTGCGGCCAGCGTTGCTGTTTCTGCCGTAAACGAGGAGCACGAATCCGATGCCGCTCGGAACAAGGGAGACGAAGAGCCACGTCGGGTCAACATTCATGGGTGGAGGCGGGCGCGCACGTGGTCCAGGAAGGGCCGCACAGGATGGCCTTTCAGCGCTGAAGCCGCTTCGTTGAACGAGGCCCATCGACGCTCTCGCGACCGCATCTCCGGCCAGGCTGGTAATTCCTCGACAACGCGCATGACATAGACGGCGACCGTGAGGCTGGCGCCGAACTTTGCGTACTCATAGGTGCCAACCGGGTCGCCGATGAGCGGCCCCGGATTCCCGCTTCCTCCCACGCTTCGTTGAGCGCGGTTTCTTCGCGCGTGTAGCCAGGATCGATGGAGCCCTTTGGAATGCCCCACGCGCCGGAACTCTTCTTGCGGATCAGGCACACATTCACGTCCGCCCCGTCCTTGCGGACGGCGAGGACGGCGGCCTGTCGAGGGGGTCTGGAGCGCTGAGACGCCATACGACGCGCGAGCGAGCGGGCCGCGCGCCCGCTCCGATGGAGACGAGATACTCCTTCGCGACGGAAGCTGGAACACTCGCTGGAGGTGTGGCGGCGGGCGATGCGACGTGGCGGCGTTCGCGGGTCAGCGCACGAGGGCGTTCTTGATTCCGTCTTCGCGTAAATCAGAGTCAGTCCAGAGAGTGACCAGCGCATGAGTCGTATGGCTGCGCGAGTGGCATAATCGTTCGCGTGCCATTGAAATCACTGCGCGCCTGGTTAGGCATCGGCAGCCCAGACACGCTCGAGTTTGCGCCTTTCGCGAGACCCTGCAGGTGCTGGATCATCTCGAGCCTGACCGGGCGCGCTATCTGGCCGCATTTGTGTACCTGCTCGGGCGCGTCGCGCACGCGGACCAGGACGTGTCGGCCCAAGAAACCCGCACAATGGAAGCGATCGTCCTGGAACAGGGTCACCTCTCGCAGGACCAGGCGATGCTCGTGGTGCAGCTGGCGAAGACGAGCAACCTGCTGTTTGGCGGCACCGCCAACTTTCTCGTCGCGAGGGAGTTCTCGGACCTGGCGAGCTATGAGCAGAAACTTGCGCTCATGCGATGCCTCTTTGCCCTGTCGGCGACCGACGAAGCGATCTCGACGGCCGAAGAAGGCGAGATCCACCGCATCGCCAAAGAGCTTCGCATCGATCATTCCGACCTCGTCGCGCTGCGCGTGGCGCACCGGCGCGACCTTCCAGGCATGTCGCACTGACTTGAGCTTCTGACGGGCGCCAGTTTCTGTTTCGAGAAGCGAACGACATCAGAACTTCAACGATGCGTTACATGCGTCTGCGATCCTCTGGCACGCCACGAGCGGAAAGGACCCTGTCATGCCGCACTCCAAGACCAGACCGTCAGCGATCGATCGGCGCTGTTTTCTTGCGCACACCTGGCAGGGAGTTGGAGCCAGCCTCTCGCTGGCGCTGATCCCCGGACGCAGTCTGTTCGCGGCGCCGCAGTTTGGTACAAATCCATTCACGCTCGGGGTGGCATCCGGTGACCCCACACCGGACGGCATCGTCTTGTGGACCCGCCTCGCCCCTGAACCCGCGGACTTGACTCGGCTTGGTCAGGCGGCTATTCCCGTTGGCTGGCGCGTGGCCACCGATGAGCACATGCGCAACCTCGTGGCCGCCGCACGGCGAGCGGCCGCCGGAGCTCGCCCATTCCGTACATGTGGAGGTGAACGGATTGCGTGCCGGGCGCGATTACTTCTACCAGTTCCATGCGGACGACGAAGAGAGCGCCGTCGGACACTTCCGTACCGCGCCCGCGGAGCACGAGCTGTTACGCCAGATCAGATTTGCCTTTGCGACATGCCAGGACTGGCCGAGCGGCTACTACACCGCGTATCGCGACATGCTCGAAAAGGATCTGGATCTCGTCCTGCATCTCGGCGATTACACCTATGAATACGTATAGGCACGGCGAACCGGCGCGGACGATTCCACCAGGCGTCCGAGGAAACGTGCCTGGACCTGCGCACGTACGCTTGCGCCACACGCTCTATAAGCTCGATCCGGATCTGCAGGCCGCGCACGCAAAATTTCCGTTTCTCGTGATCTGGGACGATCACGAAGTGTCGAACGACTATTCCGGTCTGGCGCCCGAGTACGGATCGCCCTCACCTGAATTCACGGCGCGCCGGGCGGCGGCCTACCAGGCGTATTACGAGCACATGCCGATCCGTCTGACCGTGCACAGTTTCCGAGTCCCGGACTGCGCATCTATCGGCGGCTTCAGTACGGAACGCTTGCCGAATTCACGATGCTCGATGATCGCCAGTATCGAACGGACAATCCATGCGGCGACGGCGAGTCGCTGCGTTGCGAGGCGGCCCTGAACGGCAACTACACGATGCTCGGCGGGGAACAGGAGCGATGGTTGGCGAGGCATTCGCTCGGTCCACGCGCCAGATGGAACATCGTTGGGCAGCAACTGCTCCTCGCGGAGCTGGAGCACACTCTGCCGGGTTACGAAGACGAGCGTTACTGGAACGACGCGTGGGATGGCTATCCGCAAGCTCGCAAACGATTGTGAACGATGTGGTGCGCACGAACCTCAGGAACCCGGTGTTCCTGACGGGAGACTGGCATTCCACCTTCGTCAACGACTTGAAGCTGGACTTCAAGGACCATGCGTCGCCGACAATTGCCACCGAGTTCGTGACGCCCGCGATTACCACCGGCGGAGACTCGCACACCTTACGGCCCGTACTACGGACCGATGATCCATTACAACCCGCACATCAAATACTACGAAGGCGACCACCGCGGCTATTTCGCAGCGACCGTGACGCCGGATCAAATGCAGCTCGATCTGCGCTTCGTTACCAGCGTAGAAGATCCGCAAGGAACGGGGTACACGGAGGCGTCGTGGGTCGTGGAGAATGGCCATCCGGGCGCGCAGCCTGGATGAGGCACGCCTCGATGCCCCTAATCGCCACCACTGCCCGCTCCGGGCCCGAATCCATGATCGGATGAATCTGACGAGATCGGGTCCTGGGAGCTGAAATCCGATGAGACATCGGCATCAGCCGGTGAAGAGGACTCTCCGGCCGCGTCGGGTGTCACCGACATGTCCGGTCGACGGACATGCTCGGATCGACCGACATTTGCGGGTCGACCCACAGACCTGGATCGACCGACATGCCGGGATCCGTGAGTGCATCGGGGTTCAGTGACATGCCCGCCTCTCCCGCGGCATCGACGTCGGGAGGTGCCTCCGACATGTTGGGCGCGTCGGGAATGGGCTCGAGGTTTACAGAGATGTCGTGCGGGGTCGCCAAGCCAATCGCGGCGTCATTGATCGCATCCCCCGCCGTCTCTGCCGCGCTCGCGGCAGGCCTCCCCATCGCGCCGCCGACCTCCTTGCCGACTTCAGCGCCAACGGCTGCGCCGGCAGGGCCCAGCCGGCCGCCGAGCACGGTTCCGACTGTCGCTCCAACGACGGCTCCGATTGCCTTTCCAGCTTCCGCGGATTCTTTTGGCATGATGACCTCCCTGCCGTTCTCCGTATCAGCCCTACCGGACGATCGGGGGCGGAATCGGGCGTACACGAATCCCGCGCCACTGATCCAGGATGGTGAAGCCGACCACGAGCAGAATCAGTGCCGTGACGATCAGCGTGATCGCATTGATGGCTATCCACTGACCACGACTGAGTCCGCGGGCCTTGACGGTCACTCCTGTCGTTCCGTTGCGGACTTGCCGTGTGTGGAGAATCTTGCCCTGGGTCCAGTCGGCGTCGATCTCGATCACATCGCCGTTGGTGATGGAGCCTTCGAAGCGCCGGCCGCGCATCTCGACGGGCACGCGAGGAAGCGGTTTGCCGTCGGCGGCTGTGCGTTCCAGCCTGAAATCCCAGACAGCCCAGGATGTGCGAAGCGCAACTTCAGCGCGCTGCTGCATGCCCGACACGCGGCCCTTGATCGCGTCCGTCATGAGTCCTCTGCGCTGCTGGGTACGTCATTCTAACCACGTCAGGCTCGTCGTGCTGCCGACAAAATGAGGACCGGCCCACAACCTTCGCGCTTCAGCTATGCGCCAGACGTCACTCAGCCACCAATCCTTCCTCCTCATCTTGAGATCGGCGAACCAGCGGCCAGGCGTTCTTGCGCGCGCCTCAACCGCAGGCGCGCCGTGGCTCAACAGCTATCGATTGCGTTGGCGGCGCTTTATGACCGCATCGAGGTCGTGCTCATCTCTGATCTCGACGCCGTCCACGGACAGTCCCTTTCCGGCGCGAAGCGAGGACAGGTACATCTCGCGTTCGCGCGCGTGCTCCGCGTCGTCCGACGTGTACTCGACGGCAGTGACCAAGGGAGCATTCGCGGAACATACTTCGTCCCACAGCGCCCGTGATGCATCGTCCACATTGATGACCACGGTCGGTCGCTCGCCCTCTCGTGCGACGAATTGCAGGACATCTCGGAAGACGTTGGACTTGTCTTCATCTGTCAGTCGGCCCCCGTCGCTCCATCTGGTGATGCTGCCGGGGTAGAGTCGCGGACCACCAATCCACGTGAAGGCGACGCTCAGCGTCAGACCGCGGCGACGATAATCGACGTCCTCACCGCGAAACCCAAAGGCAATCGCGGGAGCGCTTGCGTCGTCTCTCAACAACAGCTCCTCGGAGGGTGCGGATCCAGCCTTACTTTGGGCTGCCTGTCGCCGTCGCGCGGTTCAGGTCGTCGAACCACGACGTCACGAGCGTGACAACCCCTACGCGTTCTTCGAGCACGCCGGTCGCCATGGGGAACATCACGAAACGCTTGCCGTCGGCGCTGACATCGTAATCTGCGAAGGTATTGCCCGCGATCGAGATGCCACCGATGCCGCCGCGGAAGGGGCCCTTGAAGAGCGCATTCGGCTTGCCCGTGACGAGGCTGCCTCCCGCGACGTCGATCGCCACGCTCACGATGCCCTCGTTGGTGCGGAAGAACAGCTCCCGGCCACTTCGGGACCAGCGGGGAAACGCGCCGCCGGTATCGGAGATCTGCCATCGGCCGCCGGTCGGGCCGAACGGCCGCACGTACACTTCCGACCGGCCGGACTCGGTGGAGGCGTACGCCACCCATCGGCCGTCTGGCGAAAATATCGCGTCGGACTCGTTGAAACGCGAGGTCAGATACCAGTCGATTTCTGGTTCGCCGCCGAGCGTCACCACCCCCACATCAAGGTTGGGTCTGCTGGAGGTGGCGAGGATGTGGATGCCATCGGGCGACCACGAGCTGGCCCATAGGGGCACATCGCTCTTGGTGACCCGTTTCTCCTCGCCCGACCCGTCCGAGGGCTTTCGAAACAGGTTAGAGGTGCCACCACGGTCGGAGCTGAAGACCAGCTCGCGACCATCGGGCGACCAGAATCTGCTCGGTATCCGGCGACTCGTCGAACGTCAGCCGTGTCGGGACCGACCGCTCGAGGTCGTACACCCAGATGTCCCAGTTGGTATCGCGCCACACGGTGAGCGCCAGACGTCGGCCATCCGGCGACAGACGGGGATTGGAGTACGCGCCCGGGTCGTCGGTCAGACGCGCCGTGCGGCCGTCGCGGTCGACCCACACAATCGGGTACTGGGCCACGACCTGGCCACCGCGGATGTATCCCATGACACCGGACCCCGCGAAGACGAGCTGCATGGAGCCTTCGTCCGAGCCCGCCGTCACGTTCTGCACGATTGGGGCGGGAGTGCCGGTAACCTCGAGCCGTTTGAGATCGAAGGGCGCCGCGAAGACCGTGCCCTTGTTGACGAAGATCAGATGGCCAGACGGCACGTAACGGCCGAACGTGCCACCGGAATGCACGACCTTACGTTCACCGGTCGCGATGGTCACCACCTGGATGGACGCGTTGTCGAAGTTCCCTACGGCTTGCGAGTGGGCGGTGAAAAGCACCGCGGCACCGCCTGGCAAGATCTGCGGCCAGCGGTGCGTCATCTCCTTCTTCGCTTTGTCGAGGGTCGTCAGCGGCTTGGGCTCCCCTCCTGCGGCGGGGATCCGATAGAGCACGTCATTGGGGCTCGGGGTGAAGACGATGGAGTCGTCGGCGCCCCACGAGGCGCCCCGGCTGCGATTGACCTTGCACAGGGTCAACGGCGTGCCTCCAGATGCCGGGACCTTGCGTAGCTCGGAGCTCGTGACGTAGCCGATCCAAGCCCCGTCTGGCGAGAAGAACGGATGATACGGCGAGTTGTCCGCTCCGTTGCCTTCGCTCAATTTGATCGAGTCGAGCTGATCGAGTTGGCGCACCCAGAGTTGCCGCTGGCTTTCGCCTCCAGTGATGTATGCCATGCGGGAGCCGTCAGCCGACAAATCGATCGCCGGGCCAACCTGGGTCCAGAGGCGTTCGCCGCCGATCCTGGCATCCACACGCAAGCGCGGCGCCGAGGCCGTGACGGGCCGCGGTCTCACGAACCAGGCGGTCGCCGCCAGAGCGAGGCAGACCGCGGCCACCGCCCATGGCAGCCAGACCTGACGCGAGGGCGGCGGCGCTGCCAGAGGACGCGCCGGCGCGACACTCGCAGCGCGAGACAGCGAGCTGGCCGAGGATGCGAGCTGCGACTCGATGGCGATGCGGGCCTCGCCGATATCGCGCAAGCGGTGACGCAGATCGCGATCCAGGCAGCGTTCCAGCAATTGTCGAATCGCAGGAGGTGTGTTCTCGGGCAGCCGGGACCAGTCCACCTCGGCGCGCAGCACATCGGCCAGCGTGTGCGACACGGTCTCGCCTTCGAAGAGCCGATGGCCGCTGAGGATCTCGTAGAGCAGCACGCCGAAGGACCAGACGTCGGCGCGCTTGTCCACTGTCTTGCCGCTGGCCTGCTCGGGGCTCATGTAGGCGGCCGTGCCCATGATGATGCCCGCACGCGTGGCGGCGAAGCTCAGTGTCGGCGACTGATCGGCCTCCGCGACGCCAGGCTGCGCGGTGTCGAGGGCCTTCGCGAGGCCGAAGTCGAGCACCTTCACGCGGCCATCAGGGGTGACCTTGACGTTGGCCGGCTTGAGGTCGCGATGGACGACGCCGTGATCGTGGGCCCACTCGAGGGCCTCGGTGATGGGGAGTGCGATGCGAAGCGCTTCGTCCAGCTGGATGGGCCCGCGCCGCAGCCGCTGCGAGAGATCTTCGCCTTCGACGAGCTCCATGACGAGGGCGAAGCCGCTGGGCGTCTGTTCCAACCCGTACACCGCGGCAATGCTGGCATGCGTGAGCGAGGCCAACAGGTGCGCCTCGCGCTCGAAGCGGGCCATCCGTTCGCGATCGTTCGCGAAGGCGGGCGGCAGCACCTTGACGGCGACCTCGCGGTGCAGCTTCGAATCGGTGGCGCGGTACACCTCGCCCATGCCGCCGGCGCCAATTTTTTCGGTCAGATGGTAGTGCGCAAGGGTCTCGCCAATCATGGTTGAGGTTAGGATTCTAGCCTACCGGCGCCCGGGGGAGTTGACCAAAATGGGCTGGAGCGAGGGCGCGATGGTGCGCGGGCCAGGGATAGAGCAGGCGTTGCCGCCGCAGGCACCGGTCCGCCGTGCGGGGGCCGTTCTGCCGACGCCGCACTTCGTAGAGTTCGGTCAACTCGTTCTCGATGGCGCGTCGATCGGCGTCGCCGACCCAAAAGGCGAAGGAGCCAGCGCATGATCAGGCCTTCAGCGCCCTGAGCACGCGATCGAGTCCCTGGCGGTCAGAATGGTCTGGGCTCACGGCTCCGCGGTGAAGGCAGAGTCCGCGGAGACGATTTCAACGCAGAGGCCGCTGAGATCGCAGAACCTATTCATACTCTGCGAGCTTCGTGGACTCTGCGGTGATCGGGCGTGCGCTCACCGTCGAGCGAGCCGCCCCTCGGTCCGGAGGATTTGGCGGGACCACAAAGAGCCCGGATCGGGATCGAAGACGATGCTGCCATCGCCGTCGAAGACGTGCCACGCATGGTGCGCAGTCTCCTGGTCCAATTGTCCGGGAGACCAGCCGGCATAGCCGACATACACGCGAAGCCGATCCGGTCCGGTTCCCGCAGCGAGAATCTCGTCGAGCAGCTCGCGACTGCGGACCAGATGCACGTCGGACACGACATTGAGGCTGTCGGTGTGGGTGCGGTCCGACCGCAACAACGCGAGGATCTCCTGAACCCGCACAGGACCGCCGGAGAAAACGGTCGTCGTCTTCGCCTGTGGCGGCGTGAGGTTGGGGAACAGCCTCGCAAGGGGGACCTCAGTCTGCTGGTTGACGATGAGCCCCATCGCCCCTTGATCACTGAATTCGATGAGCAGGACGACCGTCTCGGCGAAGCTGGGATCGGGCAGGTCGCGTGCCGCGACGAGGAGCTTGCCGGCTGCCAGCTCTTTCACCGCGCCGGGCCGAAGCTGACCCGAGAGGTGCGTTCTGTCGGTCACGGAAGCCAGCGAAGCGAATCCCGCCAGCAGCAGGGCGGGCACGACGATCGCATTGCCTGTCGAGGACTTCATTCATCCCACCTGCACGAGTCACGCGACCGCGGACCGACGGGGCAGCCTCACAAGGAACGATGCCCCGCGGCCAGGGCCGTGTTCGATGGTAATCGTGCCGCCGTGCGCTTCGACGATCCGCTTGCAGATGCTGAGGCCCAGCCCGTAGCCGCCGGTTCGCCTCGAGCGCGACCGATCCAGCCGGTAGAACGGTTCGAAGACATTGGCGGCCTCGCGTTCAGGAATACCGGGCCCATCGTCTGTGACGCGGAGCGTCACGTCCGCAGCCTCGTCGGCGATGACGATCTTCACGGGCCGGCTGTCTGGGAGCGAATAGGTCACGGCATTGTCCACGAGGTTCCTGATCACAACCGCCATCATGCGCGGGTCGGCCTCCAGCCAGACCGGAATTGCGGGCATCGACACGCTCACAGCCGGACGGCGGTCGCCGCCCGTGGCGAGGAGCTCGTCGACCAGGCGTCGAAGATCGACCCGCTCCTTCCGAATCGCACGGCCGTCGCGAAGCCGCTCGAGCTCGAGAAGCTCCGTGATCATCGCTTCCATTTCCCTGACGTCCGCCGCCATGCGGGCGCGGAGCTGGTCCTCCGGAAGGAGCTCCAGCGCGACCTTCAGCCTCGTGACCGGCGACCGCAGCTCGTGGCTCACGTCGACCAGCAGTTGGTCGCGCGCGCCAATCATCCCGCGCACCTGGGCAACCATCCGGTTGAAGGCTGCGGTCAACGCGCCGAACTCGTCCCGCGTCGCGCTGGGAATGACCACGTCGAGCTCTCCTCGCGTGAGCCGCATGACGCCATCCGCGAGGGCACGCAGGGGCAGCAGCAACCTCCGCAGCATCACGTGAGCGATGAGCACGACGGCGGTGATCAACAGGAGGACGGGGCCGACGAGCGCGAAATGCGCGGCCCGCAGCCGCGCGTTCAGCTCGGGCGAGGCGAAGCCCGGCTTCACCGTGAGCGCGAAGAACAGGATGATGATGAGCATGATCGTCAGCGCCATCGCCGTCGTGATCGTGGCGAGCCTGGCGAACACCGACTGGTGCACGCGCGCAGGAGCGTCGGTCTCGCTCATTTCGCGCCCCCGATGAACCGATATCCCGCGCCGCGTACCGTTCGAATGAAGGAAGGCCGCTTCACGTCGTCTCCGAGTTTCTGGCGAAGGCGGCTGACGAGGACGTCTATCGAACGGTCGTAGGCATCCCAATCGACGCCTCGGGTCTCGTCCAGGATGCGCTCGCGGCTCAGCACGCGGCCCTGATGCCGCACGAGCAGGCGCAGCAGCTCGAACTCCGCTGTGGTCAGCGCGAGCGGCGTTCCAGCCAGCGTCGCCGTCTGTGTTGCCCCGTCGATGACCAGCGCGCCAGCCCGAAGCTGTTCGTCGGCGGCGCCGGCCGTCCCTCGGCGCAAGACCGCCTGGAGACGTGCGACGAGCTCCCTCGGCTCGAAGGGCTTGGGCAGGTAGTCGTCCGCGCCGCTCTCGAGGCCGATGATGCGGTCCATGACCTCGCCTCGCGCCGTGAGCATCACCACCGGGATCCGGCTGGTCTCGCGAACCTTGCGCAAGACCGCCAGACCGTCCGTCCCCGGCAGCATCACGTCGAGGATGAGCACGTCGTGCACGCCGTCTCGAAGCGCGCGAAGTCCGGCCTCCGGCGTCGCACACGTGGACACCGAAAAGCCAAAGCGGCCCAGGTACTCGATGAGGAGCGCGTTCAGATGCTCGTCGTCGTCGATGATCAGGGCTCGAGTCATCGGGAAAGCAGCGCCTCGATTGGCTCCAGGCGCGAGGCCTTTCGCGCCGGAACAGCGCCGAACAGGAGACCGGTCGCGAGCGTCATGACGAAGGAGGCGAGCGTGGCGTTGATTGGCACCGCGACACGCCACCCCGTCGCGACAGCGATGCCGATCGCAATGAGACCACCAGCCACAAATCCCGCCAGCCATCCCGCAAGCGACAGTGTGGTCGCTTCCGAGAGAAACTGGATCAGGATATCGCGCTCTCGAGCGCCGACGGCCATGCGGAGCCCGATTTCTGAAGTCCGTTCCTTGACGGACTGGTACGTCAACGCCACGATCCCTGCGCCTCCAACAACCAGGGATAACGCTGCAAGCCCCGTGGTGAGCAGATCCAGCGAGTCGGCGGCTTGCTGCTGGAAGGCCAGCAGCCGTGACGTGTTCTGCACGGCGACGTCCGAATCGGCGCCAATCGTCCGGTGACGCTCGCGGAGCAACTCCGCGATCTGCGCCGCTGTCGCATCCATGTCGTCCGCGTTGCGCACGCGCACGAAGACCTCATTCAACCAGGTCACGTTCCGAAGCCGTCGCAGGGCCGTCCGAACCGGAATGATGACCTGGCCGTCCTGATCCGATCCGTCGACCGCGACTCCCCGCGGCGCGAGGACGCCCACGACGTCGAACGGGATCCCTCGAACGCTGACCGACTGCCCTACCGGACTCGTCGTCGCGAACAGCACGCCGGCGACGCGTGCGCCGAGCACGGCAACACGTTGCGCCCCGCGTGCCTCCTCGGCGTCGAAGAAACGGCCCTCGGCGAGGGAAAAGCTGCGGATGACACGAAACGCCGCCGTGGTGCCCAGCACGGAAGCGATTGTCGTCTGTGCACCCACTTTCACGCGTGCCCGATCTTCGACTCCCGGCGCGACCAGCGCAACGCCTGGTAACCGTGCGATTGCCTCGCAATCCTCCGGCCTCAACGTTGTCACGACACCGCGGACCGTCTTGCGCGCCGCGAACAGCCTGACCTGCGTGGGTCTGACGACGAGCAGGTTCGTGCCCAGGGTATCGAGGCGGCGCATCACCTCTTCGCGTGCGCCTGCGCCGAGGGCGCCCGTCACGATCACGGCGGCAACGCCCACGCCGACGCTGCTGAGCGCCAGCGCTGTCCGAAGCTTCCTCGCGACAAGCGCCTTCAGTGAAATGGCGAGGCTCGGTCGCAGCCTCATCGCAGCGCATCGACAGGCTGCAGTCCCGCCGCACGCCGTGCCGGCGCGACGCCCGCCACCAGACCCACGACGACCGACACGGCAAGGCCCGCGAGCACGGCCCGCCACGAGAACACGTCACCCAGTTTCATGTGCGTCGCGGCGAGCGATGCTCCGGCGTAGCCGATCGCAACGCCAACGATGCCCCCGGCGGCGGTGGTCACCGACGTTTCGGCGACAAACTGAAACCGGATGTCTTCGGGTAAGGCACCCACCGCACGGCGTAAGCCGATTTCGGCCACGCGCTCGCTGACGGACGACAACATCAACGTCGCAGCGACGATCCCGCCTGCGACGAGGCATACGCCGGCCACCAGCGGCAGATACACGAAGAGGATACGCTGCACGAAGCCGACCATCTCCTGCACCTCGATGGCCGTCATGATCGTGAAGTCATCGGGACGATCGCCTGTAATGCCGTGACGCTCGCGAAGTGCGCGTACGATCGCTTTCGCGGTGGCATCTATGGTCGCGGGATCCGCCACGACGAACTTGGCAAGGAGGATCGTATCGACGTTCATGACTCGCCGCTGAAGGGACGACACGGGGACGACAAGCTCATTGTCGCGATCCATCCCGTGAAGGTCGGTGCCGAATCGTTCGAGGACGCCGATGATGCGGAACGGCACCGAGTCGACGAGCACCTCTGATCCGATTGGGTCGTCCTGGCCGAAGAGCGTGGCCGCCAGCGATTCGCCGATCAGCCCAACGCGTGCGGAGCTCGAGACCGCCTGCGCGTCGAAGTAGTTGCCACGAGAGACGCCGCGGTTCCAGGCGTCGCGCGATCGCTCCGATTGTCCGAGCACACGCGCGGTCGCGGTGGCGTCGCCATGTCGGACCGGCGCCCCGGGCATCGTCTGCTGTGGATCCCACAGCTCGATTCCTTGCACCTCGCTCGCAACTGATTGGATGTCATCGATTGTGAGCCGCGCCGTGTTCGGCCGCGGTCCGCCGAGGAGGTTGCTGCCGCTGGCGAGCACCACGATCGACGAACCCCCAAACAACTGGTGCACTGTCGCCAGCACCTTGCGACTCGCGCCTTCTCCCAACGACACGACCAGCGTCAACGCCGCAACCCCAATCATGGTGCCCGCTGCCATGAACGCGGTGCGTAGCCGATAGCGCCGCAGCATCCGGCCGCTGTGCATCAGGAGGCGTGTGCGGCTCATTGCGGCTCCTCCAATTTGCCGGAGTCCAGCCGCACCATGCGGCGGCACTGGAAGGCGAGGACCGGGTCATGCGTCACGAGCACCACGGTGCGTCCGGCATCGTTCAATGTCTCGAACAGCGCCATCACTTCGCGTGCCGACTGTGCATCGAGATTGCCCGTGGGCTCATCGGCCAGCAGGAGGTCAGGGTCATTCACCAACGCGCGCGCAATCGCGACGCGCTGCTGCTGACCGCCTGACAGCTCGGACGGCGTGTGCCGCATGCGATCGCCAAGGCCCACGGCATCCAGAGCCGCGCGACCCAGCCCGGCGATCGACGCGCGATCGGAGTACAGCAGCGGAAGCTCGACGTTCTGGAGGGCGCTGGTTCTGGCGAGAAGATGAAACGACTGGAACACAAACCCCACCTTCCGGTTCCGAACGCGCGCCAGCTCTCCCGGCTCCAGCGCCGCGACGTCGCGGCCGTCGAACAGGTAGCGCCCCGCGGTGGGCTGATCAAGGAGACCCAGGATGTTCATCAGCGTCGACTTGCCAGATCCGGATGCTCCGACGACCGCGATAAAGTCGCCACGCTCGATGCGGAGAGAGACGCAGTCGAGTGCTCTGACATCCAGATCTCCAGGTCGCACGTACGTTTTGGTAATCTCCTGCAATTCAATCATGGCGTCCCTCCAGTGCCGCGGGTGGGTCGCCTACGACGACCTCGTCGCCTTCGCCAAGGCCGCCCGTCACCTCCCAGTGGCTCTCATCACGTGTGCCAAGCGTCACCGGCACGCGCTCGGCCCCCCCGCCCCGCCGTCGCCAGACGAAGGGCCGCTGTCCATCGCGGTGAACGGCTTTGAGCGGAACGGCTGGCACGCGCTCTTTCTCCTCGAGGGCGATTCGCACGGACGTCGTCATCTCTGGCCGGAGCGGCCGTGCGGAGGATGGACGGAACCTGACAACTACTACGTAGTCGACGACGTTGTCGCGGATCTCCGCTTCCGGGTGGATCTCGGTGACATGTCCCTCGAATTCCTGCAATCCGTAGGTGTCGACTGTAAAGCGCGCGTGTTGGCCGACCTGAATCCGTCCAATGTCGGTCTCGTCGACGTACGCCCAGACTTCGAGGCGCGCAAGATCCAGCAGGGTCAGGAACGTCGGCGTCGCGAAGCTCGCCGCAACGGTCTCGCCCTCCTGCGTTGAAACAGACGCGACGACACCCGCGATCGGCGCATCGATGCGGGCGTAAGCCAGCTGGATAGACGTGTATTCGAGCGCCGCCTCTGCCTCGGCGACTTGCTGTTCGGCGACGGCACACGCGCGCTCGGCGAGGTCGAGCTCGCTTCGAGCGAGGAGCGCTGCCACGCTCAGCTCGCGTTTGCGGCGAAGGTCCGCGGCGGCAAAGTTCAGGTTCGCACGCGCGACTCCCAGCGCCGCCGCGGCCTCGCGCCGGCGCGCCACGAGCTCGCGGTCATCGATCTCGGCCAGGCGCTGCCCCGCTCGGACAGTGTCGCCGACGCGTACGAACAGCTGGCGCACGATTCCAGAGATACGCGGCCCGACACGCACTTGCGCGCCGAGCATCGGCCGCACGACACCGGTGGCCTTGACGATGGTGGCAATCGTGCGTCGGGCGACGCGGACAAACTGCACATTCGACGCGGCGTCGTCGGCCGACCGCCGGCTGAGCGCGCCCGCAATCGCCGCGGCAATCGAAACGATGACGACCGCACCGCCGGCAAACCGTCGCATCGGTGCGCCTTTCTTGCCAAGCACACCTGCAGTATCAGCAATGAAGCTTTCTGGAATGTTGCTCGAATGTAATGAAATGCAACCGGCGTCCATGGCTGTGCTCGTGCACAGAACCGATGACATCGCCCGCGATCACGCCTAGCATGGCACCTCAGATGCGGCCGAACGGTGGGCCGTCACCACACATGCCTGACCCAGCCCGTCCAATCGTCTGCGCGATGCTGACCGCCTTCCTTTCATGCATCAACGTATTGGCGGGAAACAGTCCACAGGCCCTGAAGCTCGAAGGCGACCTCGCACCGGTCCACGATCCGGCCGTGATCAAGGAGGGCGACAGTTTCGTCTCATTCGACCGGTGCTGCCGTGGCGCGGACAGCACCTACAAGGTTGTCGTCGGGCGCTCGCGTTCGGTGACCGGACCCTACGTGGACAAGACGGGCACGCGGATGATGGATGGCGGCGGATCGCTTGTCATCGAAGCGACGACCGCAACATGGCGCGGCCCTGGCCACCAGGCGGTCCTTCGCGACGGCGATCGAGACTATCTGTTCTTTCACGCCTACTTCGGCGCCGGGCTCGGCCGCGGATCGGCGCTGCAGATCTCGACGATGGCGTGGGAGGACGGGTGGCCGCGCGTTGGTTCGCTGCCCTGAATTGGGGCACTGCCTTGCCGGTCCGACGCAGCCCACGCTACACTCCGGCAACGCTGCCGATGCATCGGCGGGATCCCAGCACAATCGATGAACTTAGAGGAAGGTGACCATGGCCTCGGGCAACAAGCGTCAGCCGCAGCAACGCGGAGCGAAGGGCACGAATCGAGAAGCACCCGAACTCGCGGCTATCCGCACTCTTCTGGGCAACCCCGGGCCTCAAGCGACATTGAACACGCTGATAGCTGAGCAGGAGACGGCTTACCACGCGACGCTCCCGCCGCTCAGCGACGCCGTGGCACGTCAGCGCGCCAAATGGACCAGTGAAGGCAAGGCGACGAGCGCGCGATTCGTCGAGGAGACCACCAAATGGGATCGGGGGTGGACGACCCTGCCCGACTTCCATTTCCCAGCTCGCGAGTTGCTGCACGTCTATGGCGCCGACCGCACGGGATCGGGCGGAGACGACTTCTATGCGCTCGAATGGGGGCACATCGATCCGTTTGCCGGCACGGGGAGCTTTTCGCGAGCCGACCTGCGTACCGGCGAGTTGATTGCCTCCCACTACACGACGAGCGGGTGGCTCCACGCGTACGCCGGAATCGGCGTCCGCATCACGCCCAAGACCGGCATCGGATTGCTCAGCGTTCGCCCGTACGTGAACTGGTCGGGGAACGATCTCCTGCAGCACCGGGTGTTCGACTCGCGGCTTGGTGAACAGCGGTGGGCGGTGGGCGCCGGATGGATCGGCATCATCGTGCAGAGCCAGCTGCTTTCAGGCGGCCCGTTCCAGAACGATTGGGTGGATTGGCAGTCTGCGTGGTCCCGCTCGGAGCTGAACCCGCAGAGCGCCTCGGATCACGACGGCACAATGAGCTCATCGACGGGTCTGGTGGCAGAGGACTTGACCGTCACCTCGGCGCGCCGGTACATCGTATGGGTCGTCTGCCGGGCCAGCGTATTCGCCGACCCGGGATTTGCGGTGGCCACGAGGTCGAGCGCCTCGATCCACTGCAATGTGCCGTTTGTCGTCATCCAGGAAACGCCGGCGTGATCGGCACGCACGACGCGGTCGAGTGCGCCGCCGCCTGGGTGCTCGCTAAGAGCCGTTCAGGAGCAGCTCTTCCAGCCGCTTCACTTCTGCCTGTTCGTGTTCATCCGGGCAAATGAAAAGGTGCTCACGCAGCGCTCCCAGCCAGCGCGCTCCCTCGTCCAGATCGCGCGCCTCTTCCATGTAGTAGCTGGCGAGCGAAGAGGCGACCCACACAAGGTTCCTGACGTCGTCCAGCTCGCGCGCCGCGTCGTACGCACGGCGCAGATGCCGCTCTCGTTCGACCGGCGAATCGACGTAGTCGGCTCTGGTGGCGAGGAGGCTGGGCCTCGCACCGTACTTGCCCTCGAGCTCGTCGAGGAGCGAGAGAAGTTGGCCGCGCGTTTGCGCAAATGCGTCGGCATCGGCTTCAGCCGAGCAATTGGCGATGGCAACCGCGAGCTCGTGGACCTTGTCCCAGTCTGCCGTTTCGATGCCGTCCGAAGTCACCCGTGCACCTCGTCCTCCGCCCCACGAGCCGGGCATCACCTGGGCGCAACGCCTGTCAGGTGCCTACCATGTCAGGCGGCCAGTTTACTCTGGAGATGGCAACCGCGCTCATCCACGACGCCTCCGTTTTACGATGCATTTCGACGGTGACGCCGCCTGTCGATCGCCGTCAGCAATACTGACCCCTGTCAAGATTAGTGTGTTCGTCTTCGCCGTGCTGCTGACGGTCCTGACGGCCGTCTTGCACTGGGGATTTACCCCTCCCGCGGGCTTCGTCCGCACCTTTTACCCGACAGGCAATTTCCAATCCGCTCCTATCTCGGATGACCGCACCACGGAGGTGAGTCTCGCATTTCTCGGCCAGAACCCGTCGTTGCCACGCCGGTCGTTCGGCGTGCAGTGGCGAGGGTTCTGGTATTTCCCGGAAGATCGCGCGCTCGAATTGAGTGTGAGCAGCAACGACGAAGTGCAGCTGCTGGTCGACTCGACGACGGTGATCCGGCGTAAGCCGCGTGAGAAACCGGAGACGGTGAAACGCTCCCTGACCTTGACGAAAGGCACCCACGAGATCGTCATCCGCTACCGGCAGCATGGCAGCGGCATGGGGCTCGCCGTCCTGAGCAGTGTCTCTCGCACGACGCCGGGGCCCCTACCTGTCACATCCATCTTTGCCGAGCCGGTCGAACGCCGCGGCGTCGCGATCGCTGGTGTCGTGCCCTGGCTGATGGCCTTCACAGGCATCGCCTGGCTGGCGACCGCGGGGCTCGTCGTCGCCGGTCACTTCGTCGGACCACGGCCGAACCGGTGGCGCATCGCTCTGGCAACGCCACGCGTGTTCGCGTCCCGGCTGCGGCTCTTGGCCGGACCGGCGCTGTTGGGCCCGATCGTGCTCTTCCTGGTCGGGCCCGTCACGATTCACGGCGCGAATCCGCAAGAGTTCGTGGTGCCTTTCGCCGACATCGTCTGGCCATGGGCGGTCGGCGCAATCGTCGTCTCGTGGACGATGTTGCTCGTGTTGAGCGCCATGGCCAGCCTGCTCTCTGAGCGGCTGACGCGTGTCTGCGCGGCGGTGTTGCTTGCCGTTGGCCTCCTGCTGTGGGCACAGGGCACGCTGCTTGTGGCCGACTATGGGCCGCTCTATGGCGAGGCGCTCGACCTTCGCGCGCACGCTGACCGCGTGCCGTATGAAGCCGTGCTATGGGGCGGCGTCCTCGGCGCTGCGATCGTGTATGCGCGCCAGGTGTCGCGCGTCGCGTCGATGCTGAGTCTGATGTTCGTCGGCTTGCAAGTCGGGGCCGTCGCCGTGGCACTTGCGAACCCGATGCAAGCGCGCGGACATGCGCAGAGCGGCGGTTGGAGCGCTCCCCCATCCCGGCTTTACACTCTCTCGCGCTCGGAGAATGTCATACACATCGTGCTGGACGGGTTCATGTCGGAGCTGTTCGGCGAAGCTGTCACGCAGGAACGCGCCTTCTTCGACCGCAGGTTTTCCGGCTTCGTCTATTTCGCCGAGCACCTCGGGGCGTTTCCGACCACCCGGGCCAGCATGCCGGCGATGCTCACCGGCGAGGCGTATCGGAACGAAGAGCCCTTTGAGCGGTTCCGCGGCCGAACCCAGCAACGGTCGATCGCGACGGTGCTCGCTGAACATGGCTATGAGGTGCGCTCGATCACGTTCCATCGTATCGAACACCCGGAGATCACGTCGGCCCCGAAACCGGTTGTGCGCTATACCATCCCGACGCCCTACGGCAGCTACGAGGACTATGTGCGGTTCACGGCGCTTCAGCTTTTCGACTTTGCTGCTTTCCGCCACGTGCCACAAGCGTTGAAGGCGTCCGTGTACAACGACGACGCCTGGCTGTGGCAGCGCGCTTTGTCAGCGGGCACGTTGGAGAGCCAGCGCTCGCGTTTGGTGCGTCCCAGCAACCATGCCGCGTTCCTGACTGAAATGTCCGGTCGATTGACAGCGGGAGTGGACAGCCCCGTCTATCAATTCATTCACGTCGCCGTGCCGCATCCGCCAGTCGTCCTCGACGCCGATTGTTCCGTTGTCCAGCGCGGCCGGACGTCGCGGCGCACATACGAAGAGCAATCGCGGTGCGGAATAGCGATGGTCGGCAAGCTTCTCGATCGGCTTCGCGCGTTGGGCGTCTACGACCAGTCCATCGTCGTCCTGACGTCGGATCACGGCTGGCGGGTGCCCCGGCCGAATCATCCACTGGCGGGCGTCTCCACGCCGGCAGGCGATCTGCAGTCGGTTGCCCTCACCGCCATGCCGCTGCTGGCCGTGAAGCCGAAGCGCGCGTCCGGACCGTTGCGCATCTCGAAGGCCCCAACCGCCATCACCGACATACCGGCGACGATTGCCGATCTGGCGGGTCTGCCGCCGGGCCTGTTTCCTGGTCAGCCGGCGTTTCGGCTCGAGCCAGACGCGAGGCGCTCCCGCAGCTTCGCGTTTCACTCGTGGCGCAATGCCGACTGGAGTCGCGAATACATGGACGCCCTGCACGTGTTCTCGGTCGACGGGCCGATTCACGAGCCCGGCTCCTGGCGATTCCGGCAAACGATCGTCGATCCGGCGGGCGCGCCCTGATCGAGCACGCGCGTGGATGCGTCGATAGTCCCAGTGGGCGCCCGGCCCTCATAGCCTTTCCTTGAGTCCGGAGCGCACCGCGCAATACACTCAACGTGGGGTAGAACCAGAAGCCTTTTCGTGAAGCTGGAGGCAGAGCGTGGCAAAGAAGCGCAGTAGACCCGAGATCAGTCAGTCTGCAATCGGTGATTTTGCCGAAGACCTGGGCCGGCTCCTTGGCACGGCAGAAAATAAGGCGCGTGGCTGGCTCGATCAGCGAAGCTCAATCGCAAGCCAGCTTGCGCAGGTTCGAGACAAGGCCGACGAACTTCTCAGAGAGCTGACTGGCGGTGCTGCCAACATGGCGAGTGCCGTGATGAAGTCGCCCCGCGGCAGGCCGCCGGCGTCCGGGAAGAAGACGGCCAAGAAGCGTGGCCGCTCCTTTACGGCTGCACAGCGCAAGGAAGCCGCGGACCGCATGAGGGCTTACTGGGCAAAGCGCAAGAAGGCGGCAGGCAAGAAAAAGCCGGCCGACGCCAAGACGTGAAGGCTGGCGGCGAGAGCGGACGAAGACGAGTGACTGGAAACGGTTTACTGCCGGTGCCGAGGCGCTCGGTCGTAGAATAACCGCCTCGTCACCATGGTGCGGTCCCTGATCGGCACCGAGATCTGCCCTTACAAGATTCTGCGCCTCATCGGGAAAGGCGGCATGGGCGAGGTCTACTGGCCAGGACGGCGCAATAATCCACCGACTGTATCGGCGAGGTGCGTATCTCCAGGTCAGCAGAGGAGATTGGAGAGGCCACATGAGTACCACCAGATCCCTTTCTTTGATTGTGTTCGTGTTGGCTGTAGCGATGCCGCCGACCCAGGCGATGGTTTCGGCGATTCAGCAGCCGGAGGCGCGCTGCGCCGACGTGAACGTGCTCACGCCGACGGAGCGATCGGCGGGCTGGCAACTGCTGTTCAATGGCACGGACACCATCGGCTGGCACGGCTACAACAAACGGGACACGAAGGCCTGGATAATCGAGGATTGCTCTCTGAAGACGTCCGGTACGGAGGGCAACTACGGCAGCGACAAGCGCCCCGACCTCGTCACCGATCGGGAGTTCACGAACTTCGAGCTGAGCTTCGACTGGAAGGGCTCCAAAGGCGGCAACAGCGGCGTCGTCTACGGAGTGATCGAGGACCCGAAGTACCAGGCGCCCTGGATGACCGGACCGGAGTATCAACTGCTAGACGATGTGAACTTCAAAGAAGACGTCGAGCCGTCGCAGAAGGCTGGCTCGAATTACGGCATGCAACCACCTGACGATACCGCCAAGATGCTGAGGCCGATAGGCGAATGGAATTCCACTCGCATCGTGGTGAAGGACGCGCACGTCGAGCACTGGCTGAACGGCAGGAAGATTCTCGAGTTCGACCGGTGGACGCCCGAGTGGAACGCCCTACGGGACAGGGGCAAGTGGAAGGACTATCCAGCCTATGGCATGGCGAAGACCGGTCGCATCGCGCTGCAGGATCACGGCAGCATCTTCTGGTTCCGCAACGTCAAGATCCGCCCGATGGTCGGTTGACCGTCCTTACCGGCTTCGCCACCAATGCGGCTCACCCGCGGGCGGCCGCCACGCTTTCGATGTCGAGCGGCAGTGGCTCGACACTCTCGGCAGATTGAGATCCGCAGAACCTCGTTGGCCCGCTGCAGGTCGGTGATATCGCCCATGACCTGTCTTCCGGGCCACGTTACACCCGGGAAAGGTCAGTCAGCTGGAAAAATACCTAGGTGGGATTAGGGTTTTCCGCGCCCCCGATTTCGGCGCTTACCCGAATGGCACCCGCGCGTGGCTTGCGGTCAAATCGCCGGCGGGCAACATTAGTGCGGTCATGACGCGAGTTCAAGAGATCCCAGGATCCACGGGTTCAGGGGGTCAACGTGGATGAGCCTGACAGGACAAAGGAACAACTCGTGTCCGAACTGGCACAACTGCGCCAGAGGATTGCCGAGCTCGAAGCCTCCGAATCCAGACAGCAGACCGCGGACATCACGGAGCGTAAACGCGCCGCCGAGGGAGAGATGGCGTCTGCGGCCGATCGCATTGCGCTCGGCATCGAACGCGATCGGAGCACCGAGGCGCTGCGGACCGCTGAAGAACGCATGCGGTTTGCGTTGGAGGCGGCGGGCGTTGGGATCTGGGACATGGACTACGCGACCGGGGTGCTCCGATGGTCCGAGATCCTCGAATCCCAGTACGGCCTGCAGCCCGGAACATTTGGTGGGACCTTCGAGGCGTTCGTCGACCGCATTCATCCTGACGATCGCAAGTCCGTGACCGAGACTGTTGGGAAGGCCATGGAGGCTGGCGCCGATTTTTCGACGCAGCATCGAACGCTCTGGCCTGACGGAACGGTCCGCTGGCTGAGCGGCGCGGGCCGCGTTCACCTCGGCGAGCACGGTGAACCGGTGCGCGGCCTGGGTATTTCCCAGGATGTCACGGAGCGCAAGCGTGCCGAGGCTGCGCTCGGGCAAAGCGAGACACGGAAGGCCGCCGTCCTGGACTCGGTACTCGATTGCATCATCACGATAGACGCGCACGGGAAGGTGATCGAGTTCAACGCCGCCGCGGAGCGAACATTTGGGTACACGAAAGCTGAGGCGATCGGTCGCGCGCTTGCCGATCTGATCATCCCGCTGCCGCTCCGCGGTGCGCACACCGCCGGCCTGGCCCACTACCTTGCGACAGGCGAAGGGCCTCTGATCGGAAAGCTCGTAGAAGTCACGGCCGTGCGATCGGACGGCTCTGAAATTCCGGTGGAGCTGGCAATTACGGCCATTCGGTCCGACAAGGCCCCGATATTCACCGGCGTGCTGCGCGACATCACGAGCCGAAAGCGGATCGAGACCGAGGTCAAACGCCACAACGACGAGATCCAGCTCCAGCGACTGCGGGTCTTCAAAGCGACGATGAGGACCGTGCAGGATATCGTCAACAATCTGCTCAACGGCTTGCAGCTGGTGCACCTAGAGGCGTCGGGCCAGGTGCCCCCGGAGATGTTGGAACTGGTCGATCGGGCGATTCAGGAGGCTGCCGTGAAATTGAAGGCGCTCGGAGAGCTCGAGACGGTCACAGAAAGAAAAATGGGCATCGGCTCGGGGATTGACTATCCCGGCTCGACGTCTTGAGGCGGATTCCCGGCAGACGCTCGCGCGCGCCTCTTCTTCGTCGAGCTGTAGGAGGAACGACCTAGTGGAGTCTTCAGGGGTCACGCCCTGAAGAGCGGATCCGCGGTCATCGCACGCTGCTTGATCGCTTCCACGTCGCTGGCACTCAGCGGCTGAAAGTCTCTTGCCAGGCCGAGCGCCATCTTGAACAGGTTTTCATCGCCTGGTGGGAGGGCAGCGGTTACCGGATGCGACAAGGTGAATCGAAGCCCCATGCGCGCGTCATCCGCGGTGTCCAGGGGGTCGTACCAGGCCTTGGCGTACTTCTTCGTCGCGCCTGGCGGCCGCGGTCCTTTCGCCATCGCCTTCAGCGCAAGGATGCCCATGCCCTTCTCCTGCGCCTTCGCGAGCACTTGCGGGCCGAAGTTGCCCGCGTACCAGGTGGCGTAGTTGATGGGAAACAGGATCGTGTCGAAGTCGAATCCCGCCATCATCGACAGGGCCGCATCGACCGAATGCGCAGAGAATCCAAGAAAACGGACCTTGCCGGCCTTCTTCGCGCTGACAAGCGCTTCCATCGCCCCATCCGGTCCGAAGATCTGCGTGACGTCCGTCGGCGTCGTGACTGCATGGTGCTGATAGAGATCGACGTGTTCCGTGCGCAGGTTGCGAAGCGACTGTTCGAGCTCCGCGAGGGCGCCGCCCTTGTCGCGCTGCTGCGTCTTGCACGCAAGAAACACGTTCCGCCGATAGGGCTCGAGCGCGGGACCGAGCATCTGCTCGGCATTCCCGTAACTGGGTGCCACGTCGAAGTAGTTGACACCGGCGTTGATGGCCTCGCTCACGCGCGCCGCAGCGTCCGCTGGGCTCGCATCCATGACGACGATGCCGCCGAAGCCAAGAATCGAGAGCCGCTCGCCCGTGCGTCCGAGCGATCGTTTTTCTAGGTGTCCCTGGTCCGCCTCGCGGTCGAGGCCACTGAGCCGGGCGGGAAAGGATCCAAGCAATGCGGCCGCGGAGGTGGTTCTGAGAAAATCGCGTCGATGCATGGCCGTTGACTCCCCGAAAGGTGGCAGAACCCATTATCCCACGCAGTAGAAACTCAGTCGAAGGCGGCCTCACTCCCAAAGGAGGGCGTTTCCACTAACGTTAGCCGGAATGGGGGCAAAGTACCATCACGACAGTTGGATCTACGACTTCAGCCTGGTGCTGACTCAAAGCGCCATGCGGAGTTTCCGTCGCAGTACGGACTTCGACGTGTTTGCCGGCTCGAAGGTCCGTGCCGCCCTCTGGATGGCCATCGTCGCGGCCGCGTCGGGAGCGTTCGGCGGAATGCTCGTCAGTGGCGCCCTCTGGCGTTCGCTGCTGCAGCTCCCCCTGTGGCTGGCGGCGTTCATAGTGCTTTGCATCGTCGTCCGCAAGGCTACCCTGGCTCTTTCGGGCGCGTATCCCGCCTCTCTCGCAGGCTGGTGCAATGGCTGGGGGTTGCTGATCGGCGCCTGCGCGATGTGGGGCGCCCAGCTCGCGTCCCCGGGCTGGACCTATGGAATTGCTGGGGGTGTGGGTTTCCTGATCGGCATCACCGAGGGATTGTACGAAACCGAGGATCTCGAGGGCGACAGCTTCTTTGTGCTCGGGATGGTGATGGCACCCTGTGCCGCGTGTCTTGCCGCCTGGCTATATCGAAATCAGCTCGAAGACCCCGCGACGCTTGGGGCCGCCGGACTCACGGGGGCAATCGCCGGGCTGGTCTTCCTTGGCCCGGTCATGGCGCTGCTGTTCGCGCGCCTGAAGAATGTGGAAGGTCTCAAGCGCTTCGCCTCGCTCTTATTGCACAACGGCGACACGCTTAACGAAGCGTTGCGGGTTCTGGACTCGGCGATCCGTCTGGCGCCGCAGGATGCCGAGCTGATCGATCGCCGCGCGCTTGCGAAGGCGCTGCTCGGAAGGGATGCTGAAGCGGAAACGGATTGGACGCGCCATGCCCAGCTGGCGCCCGGCAGCCATGCGCGCGACATCTCGCAGGGATGGGTTCATCTGCACCGCGAGCGGCCGGCCGATGCGGCCGCTTCGTTCGAAAAAGCTGCTAATCGGCGCAAACCAGACCGTTGGGCACTGGTCGGGTTGGGCATCGCGCGCCTTCGTCAGGCGGACCCACGCGCCGCGATCACCGCTCTCGAGGCCATTCCTGGCCAGTCGCACGATGCGCTGAGCCTGACCTGGCTGGCCGAAGCCTATCTTGCCGCCGGCGATGCGAAAGAGGCTGCGCAAAGGGCGACCGACGCCATCGACGAATGCGATTCGATCCATGGCCGCACCTGGCTCGTGCGTGGGGATGCGCGAAGAGCGATGGGGGACATCAAGGGCGCCGCCAAGGACTATAACAAGGCGCTCGAGGCCGACGAGGAAGCGGGCGTCGAGGAGCGAGCGCTCGCGAGTCTCGAAGCGATCGACCGGCCGGTTGTGGATCCAGACTGGGACGAAGGGGATGAACCGGACTAGGGTCAGGACGGCAGCGAACGCCAGTCATGGCTATCGCTCCGCCGCCTGACGCAGGCGACGCTCGCCACAACCAAAGCAGAGGCCCAGCGACAATTCGCGTACGACGTTCGAAATCGAGACGGCATGCGTGAAGAGCCCGAGGAGCGCGGCCGACATCAGGATGGTTAAGCCTCGCAGTCGTCTCGCGTTTACGCGGCGGCCACAACCACACCGTGCGGGTCGAGCACGAACTTCCGGGCCACGCCCTTGTCGAAGTCCTTGTAGCCCCCCGGCGCCTGATCCAGTGTGATCACTGACGCGTTGACGATCTTCGCGATCGGCAACCGGTCGTGCAGGATGGCCTGCATCAGTTGCCGGTTGTAGCGCAGCACCGGTGTCTGGCCCGTCGAAAAGCGATGCGACTTCGCCCATCCCAGTCCGAATCGCATGCGCAGATTGCCCTGCTGAGCCGCAGCATCCTTCGAACCGGGGTCTTCCGTCACATAGAGACCTGGGATCCCGATCGCACCTCCCGCGCGCGTGATGGTCATGAGCGAGTTGAGCACCGTCGCCGGGGCCTCCTCGGTGTGATGGGTGCCGTGGCCGCGCGCCTCGAAGCCGACGGCGTCGATGGATGCGTCCACTTCCGGTACCCCGACGATCTGCGCAATCAGATCCTCGAGCTTGTCGCTCTTCGTGAGGTCGACTGGTTCGAAGCCGACCGTTTTCGCGTGCGCAAGGCGTTCCTGGTTCATGTCGCCAATCAGGACGACCGCCGCGCCGAGGATCTGCGCTGAGGCCGCCGCGGCGAGCCCCACCGGCCCGGCACCGGCGACATAGACGACGGAGCCCACTTCGACGCCAGCGGTCACCGCCCCGTGAAACCCTGTCGGGAGGATGTCGCTCAGCATCGTCAAATCGCGAATCTTTGCCATCGCCTGCGCCTTATCCGGGAACTTGAGCAGGTTGAAGTCGGCGTAGGGCACCAGCACGTACTCCGCCTGGCCGCCGACCCAGCCGCCCATGTCCACGTAACCGTAGGCGCCGCCGGCACGCGACGGGTTCACATTGAGACAGATGCCGCTCTTCTGCTCCCGGCACGTGCGGCACCGCCCGCACGCCACGTTGAACGGCACCGTCACGAGGTCGCCAATGCCGACGGTTTCGACATCCGACCCTTTTTCGATGATCTCGCCGGTGATCTCGTGTCCCAGCACGAGCCCGACGGGAGCCGTCGTGCGGCCGCGCACCATGTGCTGATCGGATCCGCAGATGTTGGTCGAGACGATCTTCAGGATCACGCCGTGATCGATGTCCTTCCCGTTCGGGGCTCGCATTTTCGGAAAGTCGATCGACTGCACTTCGACTTTGCCCGGGCCCAGATAGACGACGCCGCGATTGCTGGCCATGGGAGTGCTCCTTCACGATTGACCTAAACCTTGACGTGTGATCTTAGAAAGCCGCCACGCCGGCCTCGGCGACGGCGTGGTCCTGATCGCCGGAGCCGCCGCTCACGCCAATCGCTCCGACCACCTTTCCGTCTTTCTTGAGGGGAATGCCGCCCGCAAAAATCATGATGCGTCCGTTGTTGGACGCGTGGATGCCGAAGAACTGCCCGCCGGACTGCGAGTGCACGGCCAGGTCCTTCGTGGAGATGTCGAAGGCGCGCGCGGTGAAGGCCTTCTTGATGGAGATGTCGACGCTACCGAGCCACGCGTCGTCCATCCGAACGTGCGCGACGAGGTTGCCGCCCGCGTCGGCGACGGCGATGTTCATGGGTTGGCCAATTTCGGCGGCCTTCTTCTGCGCCGCGGCAATCACGCGCTGCGCGTCTGCGAGTCGGACCATGTGGTACCTCCTGATGCGTACGGCGTCGCTATGCTCTCAGTCGGCTCTGCGCGCCGCCGGGCTGATAGAGGATCGACTCTATCATTCGCGTGAAGCGTGAAGACAGCAGCCTCAGCCGTAGGATCGGTCGCGGCCAACTGTGGGTGAACCTGACCGGCACTCCTCCAGCTGGCGTGTGAGACGGGCCCCTAACGGCTTCAGGGCTGAAGCGGCAAGCTGTCGCCTCCGGCTTCGGCGAGTATTCGGCGATAGACCTGCCGCGCATGCTCGTAGGCGCGTTCGGCATCAGGCTGCTCTTTCGCGGAAATCTTCGGCAGCTTGGCCTTCCAGCATACGTCGACCGCCTTCAGGCACCACTCAGCGCTCCTGACCGATGCGCGAATCGGCTTGTCACCGACCAGCACGAAGATCGGGTTGGTGTGCGATGAAGGCAGGATTCGAAGAGCGACCCAACTGCTTCGCTGCATAGGAACATCGAACGCGACGCCCCTCATCGCGCCGTCGGCGACGATCTCCTGCCGCGCGACGGCGACGCCGTTGACGATGACCTCAACCGGCACTTCGCGCGAGTTCGCGATTCGTGCGCGCTCCAGGCTCCACGGTCGCAGCTCGTCGCGGCGTGTGTCTGGATGCTCGTCGAGCATCGCAGCGACGCTCGCCGTCACGCGAACGGATGTCGGCGCTGCCAGTCGCAGCTCACTCCCTTTCGAGCCGACAGGCAGGTTGTTCACTTGGAAATCGATCAGATGGCTCAGTCCGTCCGAGGTATAGCTCCTGCCGCTGCGCACGCCGTTGACCCATGCCTCATAGCTCAGCTGACGATCGAGGTGGACGTAGCTGCGCCCGATACCGACGCGATCCCCGTACATGCAAGGGAAGTCGGTCTCGCCGCTGATGCGCGTGCGAAACCCCGCATTGAGTGTGTGATACCAGATGTTCAGCTCCGACACGGGCCGTGTGTCCATGGTGGAGATGAAATCAACGGCATCGTGCGTCACGTCGACGATGTACTCGTTTGCGCCTATGCCTCCGAAGAACGGGTGATCGAACGCGGGCATCTCGTAGTTCGGCAGCTGATCGGAGCTCACGTCGAGGCCGAGGCCCGAATGCGCGAATCCGACCAGCGCCCCCTGCGCCTTTGCCCATTTCATGATCGGAAGGTTCCACGACGGCCAGTCCTCGATCATCTTGGTACCCGGGTAGTCCTGGTCCCTCAGCCCGAGCAACACGAGGTGGCCGGAGTGGCTCGAGGGAAAACCGGAGACCTCGAGATCGTAGTGCATGCGATGTTCGGCAGTGGACAGCGAGTGGTCCTTGCCTTCGAAGAATTGTTTCTGAAAGTAATATCCTGGCCCCCACGTGAGCATCGATCCGACCTTGAGATCTTCGCCAACGATATGGCGGATCATGTCATCGGGCTTCACCCCGATCGTTGGTGCCTCGTAATGCAGGCACCCTGCCGAGTGGATGTGATGGTCGCCGGAGTACCACCCGAGTCGTGCCAGATCAATCCATCGCTCGAGCGCGAGCGTGAGCGTCTCGGGCCGCTCCACCTTCAGGGTGTGGCGTTTGATCAGGTATTCGGGCCCTCGCGTGAACTCGACCGAATATTCACCTGCGGGTAGCCAGATCCGTTCGCCGTCACGCCGGTAGATCTGCGGGTGAAAGGCGAAATCGGGGGCGAGTCGCTTTGCCCGCGACGGATAGATGTGCTCCAGCGCGTCGCGAACGATCAGCGAAGCGGTCGTCGGCCGACCCTGTTCGTCGAGTACGCGCAGCGTGACAGGAATGGACGGCTGCACCGTGAACAGGATGGCCGCTTCATTGCGGAATCCGATGTCCTGCGTTCCCTGGCCGACGTTGAACGTGAACGTTGCCTCGCGTTTGCCCGAGTCGCGACTGTACAGCTGCACGATCCGGTATTCGAGCTCGAGACCCGACAGCACTGGTGTGAACGGAGGTTTGTCGTAGGAGCTCAGATCGAGCCACCGATCAAGAATCTCGCGCTCGGTGATCTTCTTTTTGGGGACGGCGTCGAGCGTGAAGCCCTCGACCGCAAAATCGGCTGCGCCGCGTGCCCAAACCGGCAGCGCGTTTGGGCTTTCGACAGCGAGTCGCGTCGTGACACCGGCGTCGTTGCGGACCTTGACCAGAAACGTCCGCCACCCGTTTTCGACGAGCTGTGCCTTCGCCGGGCCCTGCGTGACCTTCACGCGGCTCTCAGGGTTGATGTGAACGTCGAGCAGACAATACTTGTCCAGCACACGCTGAAACGCTGCGATTGCACGTGCCGGGTCGGAATCGCGCAGGGCGTCCTCGAGTGCTCGCCGGTCTTCAGCGACGAGCGGAGCGCCAAGATAATCGAGGGTCTGGATCAATCGTCCGACCTGTGACGCGAGCGGTTGGAGTTGGACGTTCTCGACGGGCGCGTGCCGCGCCGAGAGCGGAGCCAGGAGAACGAGAAACAGGGCCAGCGCTCCACCAGCTCGCCACACCGGTGAGGAGACTGATACCCGCGCTCGCATCACATCACCGCCTTTCCGCGTTTCATCGCGGCTTCGCCACGCTGTTTGATTCTGACTCGGACCCTCGGACATCAAGACGACGCAGCGATACCTTAACATCACGGACGAGGAGTTGCAGAAGGCGCTGACCGGCCTGTGGGAGCGGCGGCGTCAGTTGGCGTTGTCGCGGTGCTCGTGGCCTCGCGAGGTCTGAGAAACGCATGCTGGGGTCCACGCTCTTCTACGTCGGAGCGATTGCGGCTTTTGTCGGGCTGCTCAGCCTGATTCGGCCGCTCCGTTGGCTCGGCATCGGCACGCGCCGGCGGGGAATGCTGGTCGCGGTCGCGGGAACCGCACTGGCGCTGAGCGCGATGCTGCTGCCCGACTCAACACGCACCACGACCGCGCGTGACACGCTCATCGACCAGTGGTTGCCGGAATGGCAGTTTGGCGAGTACCACGAGCGGCGCGTGCGCGCCAGCCCGCGCCAGGTCTTCGCCGCGATCCGGCAGGTTCGGTCGTCGGATATCTTTCTCTTCCGCACGCTCACGTTCATCCGAAATCCGGGGCGACAGGGTCAGGGCGAGCACATTCTCAACCCGCCAGAGGACAAGCCCATCCTGGACGTCGCGCTGTCCAGTGGATTCGTGCGGCTGGGCGAGGTCGCTGACCGAGAGTTGCTGATCGGCGCGGTGGTCATCGCCCCGCCGGAGATCGTGCGGGCGGCGCGGCAACAGTCAGTGCCGTCGCTCGATCCCGAGCTTTTCCGGACGCTCGGCCGACCGGGCTTCGCGCGCGCCGTGATGAACTTCCGCGCGATCAAGGAATCGGACGGCTGGACGCGAGTGACGACCGAGACGCGCGTCCAGGCGGTGGACCGAGGGACCGCACGGCGCTTCGCGCTGTATTGGCGAGTGATCTATCCCGGGAGCTGGTTCATCCGCTGGAGCTGGCTGCGCGCGATTGAAGCGCGGATCGCGTCCTGAGGGAGCCTGCTCAAGGCGCCCGATACGCGCGCAGCTGTCGGCCGACCTCGCGCAGGGCGACGGGTCCCCATGTCGGCTCCCGTGCGAGGTCCTGTTCGACGTTCTCCCGCCATTTGCGCTTGTCATCGTCGGTCCCGTACCGCGCGAAGGCAGGCATCTCGGGTCGCGGCCGCGCGACGTGCTGGTACTGCTCGAGAAACGCGCCGTAGTCGGCGGTCAGCTCGTCGAGGAGCTGACCCGCCGTCCGTGTCGTCTCCGCTGCCGGCGCAGGACGTCCGATTCGGCCCATCGCGTTGGGAAGGAAGTAGGCGCCGTCCCTCAGCGAGCCGTGCCACAACGCGGGATCGCGCGACACATCGGCGAGGCGCAGGTGGTCGCCCGTCAGCTCGAAGACGCCGGGCTTGGCGCCGTCCCCTGCTCGAAGGTTGGCGAGGCCGTTGTGAACCCTGCGCGCATAGACGAAGTCGACGATCACGCGCGGATGCGACTCGAGCGGCCATGGCCAATGCACCCTGATGACGGCCGGAATGCTCACGCGCCCGCCCTCATCCGACCGAACCAGCGTGTATGGGGTGTCGACGTAGCTCACCGGGTGCACGACGCTCAGGCGCGAGCCTTCCCTGTGATACATGAGAAACGCGCCGGCGATGGGCCGACCGTCCAGGTCGACGATGTCGATCGAGCGTCCACGGACGAGGGCGACGCTGGCGAGGCCGATCAGCCCAATCAGGATGGCTGGGACGATGCGCACGTCGCGATGCCGCTTCATGCCTGGCCTAATGACGACTCGTCGACGGAAGGTTACCGAACCCCGCTTGCAGCGGCGGCTCCATCCAGCGGCGGCTCCATCGATGACTGCTCGATGGTTCCGGTGCCCAGCCATTCGCCAACCCGCTCCGCGATGAACGGGAAGAACGGATTCGAGGAAAGACGCATCAACGTATCCGTTCCGACAGTAAGCACCGCCCGCTCGCCGCGAGGACTCAACCGTCCAATTGGCAGAAGACCGGCGCGCCCGCCCGAGCCATCGATGCCGTAGAGTGGGTCGTTCGCTGCAAACGGCAGGGCGACGTGCGTCAGCGAGAACACCTCGGCCGGCCAGGCCAATCCGAGCGGCCGTCGCGTAATGCCGATCGAATCGGGTTCGATCGTCTGAGCCTCGACATCCCTGGTGCCTGGCGAGCCGTTCGTCACGACCACTCGGCGATAGCGGCGCGCGGTGCGATCGAGAAAACTGCCGACCAGCGAGCGATCGGATGCCCGCACGAAGACGTCGATGCCAGAGAGATGATTGACATCGAACAGCACCAGCTCGCTGCCGTTGGTCGGGAGTTGATCGTAGAGCGTGTGCACGACGGCGGGGGTACTCACCGTCGCATCGACTATCGACTGGAACGTGAGAATCGGAGGGATCGCGACACGCCGGCCACTCGTCGCGACGCGAGCGAGATCGGTCTGGACAGCGCGCGTCAATGATGCGGTCTGAAACGCGGCGTTGGCGGGGAATGAGTTGTATTTGAAAGGGTTGTACTCGGGCAGGACGTCCAGCCAGTTCGCCTTCTCGAAGTACGGCACTGCACCGAGGCGGCTGATCCACCACGCGAGCCGGGCGGCGGGAGACACGCCAATCATCGGCGAGATGAGAATGAGCTTCGAGGGCACTGGATCCCCGCTGCCCTCGATCGCGTCGAGCGTGTACTTCACGGCCAGCGCACCGCCGTTGGAATAGCCGACCAGGATGAGCGGGGCCCCTCGAGGTGTTTTGGTCCGCACGTGTCGCACGCCCATGCGCACTGCGGCGAGCCAATCGTCCCAGGTTGCCTTCACCAGCCCAGATGGAATGGTACCGTGACCGGGCATCCGCAGTGCGAGCGAGTAGACGCCATTGTTTCGCAGGACCTCGGCGATGGTTCGCATGCTGTACGGCGAGTCGGTCAGGCCGTGAATGAGTAACGCGCCGCCACGGATCGTCGTCGGTGGGATCTCGAACGATCGGTTCCAGTCGTGGCCGGCGCTCGCCGGATGCGAAAGGCTGCCCGCGTGGTAGCGGTTGACCATCGTTCGGTCCGCAGGATCAATCGTCGACTCGAACTCGCGGAGCTGCGCGAATAGTCGCTCCTCGCGGGCGAGATACTGAGCAAAGGAAAAGTGGTCGTCCAGAATCGGGGCACTGACGTCATCGAAGCTCACGCGATGCCACGGCTTCAGATCGGGGAGGCGCCAGCGCGCGTCGTAGGCGCCGCCGACGATCAAGGTGATGAAGATGAGAACCGTCGCGAAAACGGCACGTCGCGCCCAGCGCCACAGCGAGGTCACGAGCAGAGTCTACGCGAGGTCGCCGGCCGTGACGTTATGGCCGCCGGCGGACCGGGTCACTCGATTCGCAGCGTCGCCGCCAGACACCGGAGGAGAAGCTCTACTTTTCGACCGGCGTCACACCCAGCAACCCTCCGGTAAACATCGTAATGCAGGCGCTTGGACTCGCGGGTTCAACTCCGCTTGCGCGCGCCCCGGTTCCGACCTCGTAGCGTGACCTGGACCCGCGTGTCCATTACTGGCGACGCCTGTGCGATCGTCTCCGGGCGACGCGCGACGATCAGGCCAATCCATGCTCTGGTAACGATACCAAAGCGTTGCCCTGCTACCAGCGCGTCAAGCCGAGCAGGCGCTCGCCGAGCGGCGTGAGCGTGGCCGTTTGCGCGTGCTCCGGTTCCCAGCGGCGCGGGTCGCCCGGGAAGGCGTCACGCTTCGGCGAATCGAGCTCGCGCCAGAGGCGAATGCGCTCCGCGCGCTCCGAAGCGTTGTCCCAATCGGCCGGGTACATCGAGATGTACTGGGCCATGCGCACGCGGGCATCCGACTGGTTCGGGCGCACGCCATGGGCGAGGAGCGAGTTGAAAATGAGGAGATCGCCCGGCTCGAGGTCGACGTTGACGATCGTCAGGCCGGTCGTATCCGGATGCATCGGGTCCCGGTCCGCGGGCTGCGTCTTCACCCACGCGTCAAAGTTGGAGAAGAGCTCGGGCACGCACTGGAATCCGCCCACCTCACTGTCCTGCTTCATGAGGCTCAGGACGCCCTGCACGCCGATCGGCAGCGGACGCAGCGACGTGTCGATGTCCCAGTGGATGAACCCATACGGGTTGCCTCTCCCCTTTCTCGGAGGGTTGAGGTTGGCGCGGTCGATCGCCACCCACAGATCTTCGCGATCCCAGATGTCGACGAAGGCGTCATAGACGCGCGGTTCCATGCGATTGTCCCAGAGCGCCTGGTGGTTGTAGATCTCCAACATGCCGGTGTTGTTCAACTCCGTCATCGCGTGGTCGCGCCGCTGTGGCGCGTACCAGGTCGACGGATCCCCGGGATCCTTCTCGTCGAACTGCCAGAGCACGTCCACGAGCCGCTCAACGTTGGCCGCGGGAACCGCCTGTCGGACGATGACGTAGCCGGTCGTCGTCCAGTGACGCCAGTCGGCCGGCGTTAATACCCGCAGCGGCAGAGCCTTTTGGATGTCCTTGAGCGGCGTCGTGGCGGTGGACGCCGTTGGATGGCTGTCGAGTCTGGTGGTGGGCTGCATTGCCCGTCTCCTTGTCTAACCGCCGGGGAGGCGCTGAAGCTGAGCGAAGCCCTCAACGAGCCTTCCCGACTGTGGATTCAGTAGAGATCAGTCGGATCATCGGCGGCCAATCATCGCACTTTCTGGGACCGCTCAGAACCAAGCCCTACGGGGCACGGACGCGGGCGTTCCCGGTCCAAGTGCGCGGCGTGGGAGGCGCTCTTCTGTGCCGGCGCGAGTTTCCTCCGGCGGGCGCGCCGAGCACGTACGCCAGTCAACGGCTCGGGGCATCGCGACGCGTCGATCACGCTGCCGCATTTACATCGATGCCGCGCCGACCGTATTCGCGCCTCGGTCGCTCTGCTGTTAGTGAACGTCTTCGCTCTCGGTTCTCGTCTAAGGACGCAACGGTTCGGGAGGTGCTCATGAGACGGTTGTTCCTGATCGGCTGCCTGATTCTGGTCGCGTTCGCGTGCGCTGCAACCCAGATTCCGGTGACCGGCCGGTGGCGTGCCGTGCTGCTCACCCCGGACGGTGGAGCGCAGAACATTTCGCTCGAGCTCGACGCCAGCGGAGAGACAGTCACGGGGAACATCGAGGGTCTCGCCATTCGCGAGGGTCGTCTCGACGGGGGGACGCTGACGCTGAAGCTGAGCGCGCCGAACAACCAGGAGGTCTCCCTGACCGGGCAGGTGAGCGTTGACGAAATCGTCTTCAAGTCCACCGGCCTCCCTGCAGGTCCCATACAGTTCGTCGCGCGACGCGACCCACGGGGCGCCGTCAGCGGAAGTGTGTCGGATCCATCGGTCGTCCACCAGCTGATGAAGCAGTTCAATGTGCCTGGCGTCAGCATCGCCGTGATCAAGGACTTCAAGATCGTGGCGACGTACGCCTACGGCATCGCCGACGTCGAGACTGGCGCGCCGGTGACGACGGAGACGATGTTTCAGGCTGCGTCGATCAGCAAGCCGGTGGCCGCGATGGTGTCGCTGAAGGCGGTGCAGAACGGACGGTTCTCGCTGGACCAGGACGTCAACACCATCTTGAAGTCATGGAAACTGCCGGATGGGCCGTTCACGAAGGAGCGTCCCGTCACCCCGCGAAGCCTGATGAGCCACACGTCGGGAACGGGAGATGGATTCGGATTCCCCGGGTACGCGCCACGGGTGACGCTACCGTCGATCCCGCAGATCCTCGACGGCGTCCAGCCGCCCTCGAATCTCAGGGCCGTTCGTCTGGAGCGCGCGCCGATGGTCGGCTTCAAGTATTCGGGTGGCGCGGTGTTGATTCAGCAGCTCGCCTTGATGGACGCCGTCGGGAAGCCGTTTGCGCAGATCGCTCGCGAATGGGTCTTGGATCCAATCGGAATGACCAACAGCACTTTCGAGCAGCCACTAGCCCCAAATCGCGAGAAACACGCGGCACGAGCGCACAATCGCACAGGCGTGCGCATGGGCGATCCGTGGCACATCTATCCGGAGCAGGCCGCTGCAGGCCTGTGGACCACGCCGACCGATCTGGCCAGGTTCGCGATCGAGGTGCAGCTGTCGCTGCTCGGGAAGTCGAACCGCGTGCTCTCGCAGACGACGGTTCGCGAGATGGTGACGCCGGTTGGCGTGGGTCCCTACGCGGTGGGCTTCGAGATCGGCAAAGAGGGCGAGGGATGGTACTTCATGCACGGCGGGAGCAACTGGGGCTTCCAATGCGACCTCATCGCGCATCGTGAGAATGGTTACGGGGCGGTCATCATGACGAACAGTGATGGTGGAGGTGCCCTGATTCCGCGGCTGCGCCGGCTGATCCAACAGGAACACAAGTGGGATGCGCTGGACGCGCCGATCCCACGGCGCTACGGACCCGTCTAGCAGGCGGTTGGGTTCTGTAAGCGGAGCGCCACTCAAGTGGCGGTTTCGACTTTGCGCAGGTGTGAATCACGAAAGAGAACGGTGGAGGCGCCGCACGTCGCCGGAAGAACGCCAATACTGCGCAGGATTGTCTCGTCCGCGGTCGGCTGCGACTTGATGTAACAGAGCTCACTCGCGTCCGATCGAACTTGTTGACCGTCCGCAGGTGTCAGCTCTTCTCGACCACGCAATGCCATCATCGTCGACTGCGCCATCAGTGAAACGCGCAGCTTCATCGCGCTGGTCGTCTTCTTCAAAGGCTGGATATCCGAGCCTGAGGAGAAGCCATCGAGCAAGCCAAGCGCATACTCTCGAAGCTGCGACAGCTCGTTGAGACTCATGATCTGTTCGGCCGAACGCCGCAGCCCCCAGACACGATGGAGACGTTCGAGTCGAGCGAGATACATTTCGGCAAGAAAGAGGTGAAACCAACACCTTTGATAGTCCGAAGTGCAGCGCAGGGCTTCATCGTCTGCTACGAGCACATAGCGGCCGTGAGGTACCAGGTGACTGGCAAATGTCACTGAAGATGTGTCCGACAGCCGCATGCTTCCAGAGAGTCTCCAACCCCCAATACGCACCGAGTCGACGCGCAGGTCAGCCGCGCACAGAACCGTGCAGTTGCTGTTTGCCAATCTCGCCTTGAAGAAGACGACGTCCGCAACACTGGCGAGCGACATGTATTCAAACGTTCCATCTATTCGAATGCCCTCTGCGTCCTGACGTGCGATCAGGTAATGGTGGGCCCCCCGGGTACGTTCGCCCCCCGCATTGGCTAGGATCAGCGAGCGATTCCTGATCATTCGCAGTAGCATCGCGCGCTGAAATCTCGCGAAACTCAGTAGCGGCAGGGGCATGCACTGCAAGACGCATAAGGGATAGAGGTGCATCGCAACAGCGATGCCCAACGGCAGACAACCAGCCGCGACATTCCTCGCAGTCTTTGCAGCCGACTCGAAGATGACCGAAGCGTGACGTCCCGAAGCCGGATACATCTCAAGCTGCGAGCGAAGTCGCTTGAAGCACTCACGATATGCTTCGCGCGCTGCCGGTCCGTCCCCCGCGCCGTTCATGCGCTCGATGAACTCCGTCACCAGTTGGTCTTCGTTGGTGTGGATTTCTGCTTGCATCACCGCGCGTTCCTGTTTCTCCAATCGACCAGCACCCGCGATGGCGGCGAAGGCTAACTCCCGTCAGCGGCGGCGAGGGACAGCCGGAACGCGGCCATCTCCTCGCCATTGCGAACCAGCAGGATGTCGCCGACCAGCACCGGGTGGTTCCAGGTCTTACCCTCGATCGCCGGGACCCGCGCGAGCGCCGTGAACTGGTCGCTGGTCGCCCCCACCAGCGCCAGCTCGCCCTCCTCCGAGAGCACCAGCAATACATCTTGATCGGCCAACAGGAGCATCTGCCCCTGGCCGTAGCGGCCGCCCTTCCACTTTCGCGTGCCGTCCTCGAGGTTGATGCACGCGAGAATGCTGCCGTCGAAGCCGTAGGCGTGGCCCTTGTGAACGACGAAGTCGTTGAAGTAGGGCTTCAACCCACGCGACGTCCAGCGCTCTTCGACGTTCCATCCCTCGGGTCCCTTGGCGGCGGCGACGCGGCGAATGCCCAGCCCGCCCATTGCATCGCCGATGGTGATTAGCACGTCACCATCCGGAGCCAGAGCCGGCTGAACGATGCCAATGCCCGGGGCCCAGGTGTGTTCCCAGATCAACCTGCCGTCGGCAGGCGCAACGCTTATCGTGCGGCTTCCCCTCAGCAGCAGGATCTGAGCGACTCCGTCGATCGTCAGTAGGTGTGGCGAGCTGTAGCCAGCGCCGCCCTTCGGGCCCTGCCAGCGCGGCGCACCGGTGCGGGCGTCGTAGGCGGCGAGTTGGCCGCTCACGGCGACGACAACGAGGTCGTCGATCGCCAGCGGCGAGCTTGCGAAGCCCCAGTCCGGGACCTCAATGCCGGTGTCGGTCGCCGCATTGCGAGACCACTGCACCTTGCCGTTGCCGGCATCGAGCGCGTTCAAGATCCCGGTTGCGCCGGATGTGTAGACGCGGCCGTTACTGAGTGTCGGTGTCCCGCGTGGGCCGGCACCGGCATTGGACTCCCAGAACCGAACCGGGTCTCGGTGTCGCCAGACCGGTTCGCCCGTGGACACCTTGTAGCAGGCGACGATCTCATCATCACCGCGCTGCTCCTGCGTGTAGAGGCGGTCGCCGCGGACGGCGAAAGATGACCAGCCGGGTCCGATCGGCCGGCGCCATATTTCGACCGGAGGCGATGTGGACCAGTCGGTGGCGATCCGGACGCCGCGAATGATGCCGTTGCGCTCGGGTCCTCGGAAGCCGGGCCACTCGGCTCGCCGTTCAACGATTGTTGGAGCAGCGGGTGCGATCTCGGGTGCTGCCGGAGCCGCCGGAACTGCGGCCGGCGCACGGCGAGCAGAGTCCAGGGGCTTATCCTCCACTTTCGACGCTGGCAGTTCGGCGCGGCGGGAGTCGACGGGTTCTTTCGGATGCTCGACAGGTGCCGGTGCCATAGGTGGCGCGACGGCCACTGGCTCGTCTTTCGCCTGAGCCAGAAGCCGTTCTTCGGGAGTCGGCGTCCATCGCCAGTGGAGCTCAGCACCGGTGCCGCTGACACCAGCTGTGCGGATGAGCACAAACGGCATGGACGCGAGCAGGATGGCCGCGACCAGCGACGCGCGGCGAATTCCGTCCGAGAGACGACGGGTCGCGACCGCCCAAACAACTATCGCGAGGCTCAGGATCGGGACGGAGTAGAAGATCAACATGTACCCCATATTCCCGGTCCTGACCGACACGTGCACGATGGGCTTCAACGCGACCACCGCGACAATCATCAGGATGATGGCGCCCAGGCGCTCGGACCACGGCGCCCTGCTGAAGAACATCCACCAGACGACAATGCCGACCGCAGAGAGCATTCCCGCGAATAACGCAATCATCCCGAGCGGAAGCGAGAAGATCTCCGCCTCGGGTGCGAAGGCAGGGGTGACATAGCGTCCGAGTACCAGCGCGATCGCGAGGACCACGCCGGGCCACAGCCGGAGCGCTTTGCGAGAAGTTGGTCCGTTGGTTTGCGTAAAGGTCATTGGGGACTCCGCGCGTCCTTACACTGCTCGATGGCTTGCGCTACCAGGCGCGGCTAACGCGATGACCTCAAGTGCCCCGCGGCCGATGCCAGAGGCGCCGGTCGTCGGAGGGTTTGGAGATAGCCGTAGGCAGTCTACGGCTTTAGACGTAGGACGTCTACGGCTTGTTCCGCCACCGACCGAGCCGCGCCTGCCGTAGTACAGCGCAAAGCGCGCGGCGATAGACGGATGGGCAGAGAAACGATAGCAGTCAGCTTTGACGAGGGCGGGCCCGACATCGGTAGGAAGCTGGCAGCATCGCACTTGCGGAATCGAAAACGGAAGAAGGGTCGAACGACGACTGGGAGGCGCGCTGCTCGTCAGACCCACCGAAGGCGGGCAGAGACTCAGCGGAGAGCGGGATTCAAGACGATACCACAATTTCTGGCAAGACTGTCGGCTTCCTTACAGTTCTGGCATACTACCGCCTTCCCGCTTTTCTGAGCCTTGCTCTTCAAGCATCCCTCACCAAAGCACCACCAGGAGGGTTGTCCGTGGCTCACCCTCACGCCTGGCCCTGTTGCGATTCAACGACAGTCCCGCGCCGCGCCCAGGCGCCGTCAGACGCGAAGACCACTCGCGCGGAGACGCGTAATCGCGCCCGCATAGCGTTATTCGGCTGATTCTCTCTCCAGCCGAATAACATGTCGGCGTGCCGACAGGTCGTTCGGCACCATGGGAGCCGCCGGCACCGAGGTCGTAGGCCCGGGGCCAGCCGGTGACGGACTCGAAAGAATGAGCCGCTGCCGAGGTGGAGGGCGACATGCGCTTTCCCTATGTCATAGATGCGTCACGCCGACTCGCCGTCGTCACGGTCTCTGGGACCGTGCGCCGTGAGGACATCACCGAGACTATTCAGGCGCTCTATCGGGACCCGCTCTGGCAGCGGGGATTTGACGCGCTGTGGGATGGACGAGGCATCACGGACCTGCTGTTCGAGCCGGCCGATGTCGGCAGCTTCGCGACGTTGCAGTTGGAGTTCGCCGACGTTGCCAGGGACGGCCGAGATGTATTCCTAATGGTGCGCATCCTGGACTACGTAACCGCCAGCTTCTATCAGTTCCTCGCCGCGCGCGGGCCTCGACCGGCTCACGTGTGCCGCTCCGAATCCGAGGCGCACGCGATTCTTGAAGAACGCCGTGAGCGACGCAGCAACTGAGGGCAAATGCGGTACTGAGACCGCGGTCCGCATTCCGCGCACATCGAGCCTTGCCTTCAGCCGTTCGCGGTCCGCTCGAGCGTTCCCACGGTCGCAATTTGTGAATCATCGGCGCCTGTCGTGCACGCCGTTGCGGGCTCCAGCCGTTCGGCATTTGCCTCCAAGGGTCTGTTCGGCAGGTAGCCGACCGCGTCTGGCTCGTCACCTTCATGCAGTACCAATCTCGGCTTCGACGACGAGACGTGCCGGAGCAGCGAGGCGTGCGCTCTACCGCTTGCGGCGGCTGGCCGCGGCCACGCCGGCGGCTGCTGCCACAGCGGCGGCGCCGACAACAGTCGCCACGACCTTGGCCCTCTTCCGCTTCCGGGTGCGTCCGGTGATCTTCCCTGCGACCTTCGTAGCCACTGCAACTGCCTGCCCCCGCACTCGCGCGACGGTCTTCCCGGCCTTTTTGACAGTCTTCCTGGCCAACCGGGTCGCCAGTTGTCCACCTTGGCGCCTCGCTTGCGCACCGGCCGCCTTTGCGCGCCTTACGGCCTGGTCGACTGCCTTCTTGATCTTCGCCATTGTACGGTTCTCCTAATCACGGATTGCTCGACCACCTGCGCCATGAGCAGCCGCGGTCTCAGCGTATCACTATGCGCTTCCACAACTCCCAGGTCAGGGCGTCCTCGTTCGGTCAGTGGAGTCGTGCGGCTCATCCAAATAGCTCCTGAGTGACATCGTACTGGCTACCTATTCGCTGCGCGTGGTGCCCATCCCAGCAATTCATTACCGGCGCAGGGGTTCGCACAGGCTCGGATGCTCAATCGGACGCTCGCAAATCACTGCTTCGATGACGGCACGAGCTGCAGGCCGAGCATGACTGCTCCTTGCATCGGCGGAATCGTCACGCCGGCTGCGGCAAGTTGCCGCCACACTTCGAAGTTCAGTTCGCTCCTGAACGTGCCCGCGGTCTTCAGATGCTCAGTGCTCCACACCTGGAGCTGAAACCGGAGTGCACCGAGCCCCACTTCGACAAACTCGACTTCCGCCATGGGCTCGGGCAGGACATCGCGGTGGCCGGCCGCGGCAGCGAGCAACACCTGGCGCACCAGCTCGGGGTCGGACGTATGCGACACGTGAAACGACAGTGTGTAAGCGGTCAGCTTGTCCGGTCGACTCCAGTTCGTCACTCGCTCCGAAACGAACTGAGAGTTGGGCACAATCATCGCCACGCTCTCATCGGTGACGATAGTCGTGGCGCGTGCGCCAATCTCCCGCACTTCGCCAACGACACCGCCAATCTCAACGCGGTCTCCAATCTTGATCGGGCGTTCGAACAAGAGAATGAGGCCACTGAAGAAATTGCTCGTGATGTTCTGCAGACCGAAACCGAGTCCCACACCGACGGCGCCGATGAGGACGTTGAGGGAGGTGAGGTCAATGCCGGCGCTCTGAAGGATCACGAGAGCACCCAGCGTAATGATGACGTACCGCACAATGGCGCCGAGCGCCTCGCGCATGCCGATGTCGAAACCGCGGCGCGCCAAGACAGTGTCGACGAACCAGCGGGTGACGCGACGTGTCACCCAGACCAGGGCCGATGTCAGCGTGATGATCGTTAGCAGCCTGAGCGGAGTGAACTCGCTGCCCGCGATCCCAGAGCTCAGAAATGTTTCGATGCGATCCCACACGTCGGTGAAAGACTGCATGGGTCAATCTTAAGATCGCCGGCCCAGCGTCCTCACGGACACGTGAGTTCATCGATGCCAGCTCATCGGTGCTGTCGACCTCACGCGTTGAACGCGGATTGTCAGTCAATTGTCAGTCAATGGACGAGTCGGCACCAGAATGTAGTATCATCACTACATGCGGCTTGGACTCCGTGAAGCCAACCAGCGTTTCTCACAGACCATCAAGGCCGTGCGGGCGGGTAAGGAAGTCATCCTCACCGACCGAGGTCGCCCGATCGCCGTCATCACGCCGATCAAGGACGAAGGCGGTCGAGAGGCCATGCTCAACAGGATGGCTGAGCAAGGCTTGATCACCGTGGCCGCTCGGAAGGGACCGATGCCGACACCACGCTGGCGCCCGGTGAAGGTCAAGGGCAAGCCGGTCTCTCAGACGATCATCGACGATCGCGAAGACACGGCCTAGCATGTGGGCGTACTTCGACACGAGCGCGCTCGTCAAGCGCTACGTCGATGAGGCCGGGCGAAGGGAAGTGCTGAAGCTACTCCGGCAACACGAATGCGTCGCGTCAGCCGTGCTGCCGGTCGAATTGCGGAGCGCACTGAGGCGGCGCGTGACCGACGGCACCCTCCAGGCCGCACGAGTGCCGGAGATCCTCAAACGGGTCTCGGGGGATCGTGCCTACTGGACGCTCGTCGAGGTCGGAGCTGAGGTCCTGAGTGCCGCTGAGAAACTCGTGGCGGGACATCCCTTGCGGACGCTCGATGCCATTCACGTGGCGTCGGCTCAAGTGTTTGCTGCCGGCGTGTCCGAACCTGATCTGATGTTCGTGAGCGCCGACAAGCGTCAGACAGACACTGCAGCCGTGCTCGGACTCGCTACACGGTTCATCGCGTAATCGCGGAGGGGCCCAGAGGAAATCGGCTCTTACGTGATCTCCCCCGCCGCTCGGCTGCCGGCACCCATCTGCACGAGCCACGGCAATACCTCGCGCGGAGGGCACGCAATGGTGATCGCGTGCGTAGAATTGCATCACTCGTGGGGCGCCTTGCGTCGCGTGCGCCCGATATTGGTTTATCGCACGGCGATAATATAGCGTCAGAACCAGTGCCCTTTTCACAACAAGAATGGGAATCCCGCGCCGTCACGGCCGCCGAGGCCGTGTCCGCCGTCCCGAACGGGGGCCGCGTCTTCGTGCACGGCGCCGCGGCGACACCGACAGCCCTGCTCGAGGCCCTGACGGCACGGGCCGAGCTCGAAAACGTCACGCTCTACCACCTCCACACGTCCGGTCCCGCGGGCTTCGTGGAACCCGTGCATTCGGCGCGATTCCGGTCGGTCTCGTTCTTTGCCGGGGCGCCCGTGCGGCGCGCCATCGCGGAAGGGCGAGCCGATTTCATTCCGATTTTCCTGTCACAGATCCCCGGCCTCTTCGCCACCGGACGGATCGAGCTCGACGCGGCGTTCCTCACGCTGTCGCCGCCAGACCGCCACGGTCTCTGCACACTCGGCACGTCGGTCGACGCGGCACGAGCGGCCGCGGATCACGCGCGTATCATCATCGCGGAGATCAACGACCGCATGCCGCGCACCCACGGCGCCACGACAGTGCGGATCGATCGCGTGCACGCGTTTGTACGAACGAGTCGGACGCCGCACGAGCACACGCCGGCCGCGGAAGGCCCGGTCGAGGCGCGGATCGGCGAGTGCGTCGCAGGGCTCGTCGACAATGGCGCGACGCTGCAGATGGGCATAGGCGCGATTCCGGATGCCGTGCTCAGGCGCCTCGGAGAGAAACAAGATCTCGGCGTCCACACGGAGATGTTTTCGGATGGCATCATCGATCTCGTCGAGCACGGCATCATCACGAACCGGCTGAAGACGATCCACCCGGGGAGGATTGTGACGTCCTTCGTCGCGGGCACTCGCCGTCTGTTCGACTTCGTCGACGACAACCCGCTCGTCGAGTTCCACCCGTGCGATCGCACCAATGACGTCGCAATCATCCGAAAGAACCCTCGCGTCACCGCGATCAACTCGGCGATCGAGATCGATCTCACGGGGCAGATCTGCGCCGACTCGATCGGTCACACGATTTATTCGGGCATTGGCGGACAGATGGACTTCATGCACGGCGCGGCGCGGTCCGACGGCGGAAAACCGATCATCGCACTGCCCTCGACCGCCAAGAGCGGTACCATGTCGAGAATCGTCTCGGCGCTCAAGCCGGGCGCAGGGGTGGTCACCACGCGCGGGCACGCGCATTGGATCGTCACGGAGCACGGCGCCGTCAATATCCACGGGCTGACGCTCGGCGAGCGCGGCGAGGCGCTCGTCTCGATCGCCCACCCCGACTTCCGCGCCGAGCTTCGCCGCGATCTCGCGGCTATCAGGCACGTGATGCCTGCCTGACGCTGCAAGCCCACAGCGATGCACACCATCGGCGCATTCCTCCAGGATCAGTGGATCGTCGTCGGCGTGGCGACCGCGCTCGTGGGGCTCGTCGCCCTGCTGTCTGTTCTGCTCATACGATCGATCGGTCGAGCGCGCGCCTTCTCCGAGACGCTTCGGCGTTCAACGGAGGAACTGGGCGCCAGCGTCGACGCGCGCACGGCGGCCCTGCAGGATTCCAACGAACGCCTTCGATCGATCATCGATTCGGCGGTCGACGGCATCGTGGTCATCGACACGAAGGGTCGCATTGAAGCGTTCAACCACGCGGCCCAGCGGCTCTTTGGCTACCCGGCGTCGGAAGTGATGGGCCGGAACATCAGCATGCTGATGCCCTCGCCGTACCACGAGGAACACGACGGGTATCTATCGCGCTACCTCGCGACCGGCACCGCCAAGATCATCGGCATCGGCCGCGAGGTCACCGGACGGCGGCGGGATGGCTCGTCCTTCCCGCTTCATCTGGCCGTCGGCGAGATGACGATCGGTGGAGAGACCAAGTTTACGGGCATGCTGCACGATCTCAGCGACCGTGTGCAGCTCGAGGAGCGCCTGCGCCACAGCGAAGCCCGCTGGCGCGCCGTCGTCGAATCGGCCGTCGACGGCATCGTCGTGATCGATGCGCACGGCCGCATCGAGGCGTTCAATCCAGCAGCGGAAAGACTCTTCGGCTATACCGAAGTCGAGGTCGTCGGCCAGAACGTGCGGATGCTGATGCCCTCGCCGTATCACGAGGAACACGACGTGTACCTCGCACGCTACGTCGCGACGGGCGAACAGAAGATCATCGGAAAGGGCCGCGAAGTCAAAGGGCTGCGCAGCGATGGAACGACGTTCCCCGTCCATCTCTCGGTCGGCGAGATGCTGCTGGCCGGCGAACCCCGGTTCACCGGCATCCTGCACGATTTGAGCGGACGCGTGCGAGTCGAGGAGCAGCTCCGCGAACAAACCGCGCTGGCGAGGCTGGGTGAAATGGCCGCCGTCATCGCGCATGAAGTCAAGAACCCGCTGGCAGGGGTCCGCGGCGCGATTCAGGTCATCGGGGCGGGACTGCCGGCCGGCAGCAAAGACGTGCTGATGATCAAAGAGATCGTGGCGCGCATCGATGCGCTCAACGATCTGATGAAGGACCTCCTGCTGTTCGCGCGTCCACCGAGGCCGAAATTCGGCGCCGTGGAACTGGGCGCCCTGGTCGCCGCAAGTGCTGGCCTTTTGGGCACGGATCCGGCGCTGCAAGGCATGCGCGTCGAGCTCGATGGCGACTGTCCTCCGGTCGAGGGCGACGCGGAGCTCCTGAAGATCGTGTTCTTCAACCTGTTGTTGAATGCCGGGCATGCCATGAAGGGCCAGGGCAGCATCCGCGTGTCCCTCACGACCGTTGACACGAGTTGCCAGATCGCCTTCAGTGACAGGGGGCCGGGGATTCCGGTGGATGTTCGCGAGAAGATCTTCACACCGTTCTTCACCACCAAGGCCCGCGGCACGGGGCTGGGCCTGCCGACGGCCAAGGCCCTCGTGGAAGCGCACAACGGGTCCATTTCCGTGGAGTGCCCGCCAGACGGTGGCACCACGGTCACGATTCGCCTGCCCCTGGCCATGGCGACGCGGTAGACCTTCATGTAGCGGCAGACCTTCAGGTCCGCAGTGGGGCGTTCTGGCCTAGAGGGCACCGGACCTCGAAGGTCCGGCCTACATGTGGCGGCGGCTTTGCCCCGCGTTGGACCGGTTCTTGAAGTCAGAACGGCCATAACCGCTCGATCGGCCCGTTTTCCTGGTGAAAGCAGCCGACTGGAGCCCCGGAACACGGAAATCTTCACAGCAATGGCAAAAATCCCGCACGGACTCCGCGTTCTCGTGGTCGATGACGAGCTGCTGATCCGCTGGTCGATTTCCGAGACGCTCGCTCGGGCAGGCCACACGGTCATCGAGGCCGACGACGGCGCTGGCGCGATTCGGGCGCTGGCCGAGCCGGTCGACGCTGTCGTGCTCGATTATCGGCTCCCGGACTCGAACGACCTGTCCCTGCTTGCCAATGTGCGGCGGTTGGCGCCGTTGAGCGCGGTGATCCTGATGACCGCGCATGGCACACCCGAAGTCAAGCAGGGCGCTTTGCGGCTGGGCGCCTATCGTGTGATGGACAAGCCATTCGAAATGAAAGACCTCGAAGCCCTCCTCGTCGAGGCGTGCGCCTGAGGCATGGCAGGATCGGCGCGGCGCCGTACGCGCGGTCGATCAGTTCCGTGCGAGTGCGAACTTCTCGATGCGGTACCGAATCTGGTCGCGATTGAGGCCCAGGAGCCGGGCGGCGTGCGTCTGGTTCCACCCGGTCCGTTCCAGGGCCTGGACGACCAGGGAGCGCTCCAGCTGTTCCAGGTTTACACCGGCCGACGGCAGCGGCACATCTTCCGCGAGCCGGGCGAACGCAGGGGCAGTCACGGGGAAATCGTCCGCGACGAGTTCGCTGCCTGCGGCCAGCAGCATCGCGCGCTCCACGGCATTCCGCAGCTCGCGGATGTTGCCGGGCCAGCCATACGATTGTAGACGCGCCATCGCCTCCTGCCCCACGCCGGCAATTCGCTTCTTGAACTCGGCGTTATACGCGTCCACATAAAAGCTGACGAGGAGCGGGATGTCGTCGGCGCGCTCGCGCAGCGGCGGCAGCACGATGGGAATGACGTTCAGCCGGTAATAGAGATCCTGACGGAAGCGGCCCTCCCGGACCTCGGCGTCGAGGTCGCGATTCGTGGCGGCGATGACGCGCACGCTCACCTGCAAATCCGTGGACCCGCCGAGACGTTTGAAGGATTTCTCTTCGAGAAAGCGAAGCAGCTTGGCTTGAAGGGCAGGCACCATCTCGCCGATCTCGTCGAGGAACACCGTGCCGCCGTCGGCGGATTCGAGGAGCCCGCGCTTCTGGCGGTCCGCGCCCGTGAATGCTCCGCGCTCGTGACCGAACAGCTCGCTCTCGAGCAGCGTGTCGGGCAACGCCGAGCACGTGATGTTCATGAACGGCTTGTTGGCCCGATCGCTCGCGTAGTGAATGACCTTGGCGGCGAGGTCCTTGCCCGTGCCGCTTTCGCCTGTGAGGAGCACGGTCGACGCCGGGCTGGAGGCGATCTTCTGCAGCAACGCGCGCATCGCGACAACGGCCTGACTGTTCCCCACGATGCGGTCAGCACTGTAGGGTTGCGCCTGGCTCGCGCGCAAGGCGCGAACCTCGCGCCGCAGACGCGTGGTTTCAAGCGCCTTTTCAACGAGCAGCGCGACCTCGTCGACATCGAACGGCTTGTTCGCGAAGTGATACGCGCCGTGCTTCATCGCCTCGACGGCTGTTTCGATCGTCGAATGCGCCGTCAACATGATGACCAGCGTGTCTGGCGTGGTCTGCTTGATCTGCTTCAAGACCTCGAGACCGTCCGCATCGGGCAGTCGGTAATCGAGCAGCACGAGGTCGACGCCGTCGCGGCTCCGCTCGAGCGCTTCTGCCGCGGTCGCGGCCTCGAGGAGCCGATACCCCTCTTTCGCGAGCCGGCTGGTCAACGACCACCGAATCAGGTGCTCGTCGTCCACGATCAGAATCGCAGGCATCGACATGGGCTCCGAGTATACCGACCTTTCGCGAAGTCTCGTCCGGTCAAGCGGTTGCTGATGCGGTCGGCTATTCCGCCGACCATCGGTCAGATCCCGAACCTCCAAAAGTTTAAGACTCAAGATGTAACTGCCTGAAGGACCGGCGCCGCGGAAAATCCCGCAGCGCGCGCAAAAGCCCGCGGTCCCCAAGCGCCCTTCCCCTGCGATTCACGCATTTCCATTAGAAAACCCGCACAAACGCGGGCGGCACGTGCGTTGCCCTAAGGAGAAGCAACCGGTGCGTCCCGTTGGACGCCGGAGACGAGGACGACATGGCACTCACACTTATCCATCGCGCCGCGCTGGCCGTCAGCCTGACAGCCCTTTCACTTGGATCGAGCCCGCTGCTCGGACAGGAAGCGCCCGCCGCATCGGCGCTCGCCAAGACCCGCATCTCGATCGCGGGGACCTCCAACATTCACGAGTACACCGCATCGACGACCACCGCCCGCCTGGTGCGTCTGCAGCTGGCCGCCGGCGTGCCCGCAACCCTGCAGGCGATGGTGGCGCCCGGCGCCATCGAGGCCTTCGAGATCGCGATTCCCGCGGTGACGCTGTCGTCCGAGAGAGACGGCCTCGACAAGAACATGCACAAGGCCCTGAAGGTCACCGAGCACAAGGACATCACCTTCCGCCTGGGCAAGCTCGAAGCCGCGGCCGCCGCGGGCACGTATCGCGCCACCGGCGTCCTGCGGATCGCGGGCGTCGAGCGGACCGCGACGTTCGACATCAAGGTCGAGCAGACGGGGACCCAACTGGTGGTCCGCGGAGAGGTTCCGCTGCTGATGACCGACTTCGGCGTCGCGCCGCCGAAGGCGATGCTCGGGATGTTGAAGACAGACCCGAAAGTCACCATCACGTTCGAGACCGTGTTGTCGGTGCCGCTCACATAAGCAGTGCGTGATTCGATTTCGAGATTCAGAGAGGACACGATCATGAAGCCCGCAGTTCACATCGCTACCGCGCTCAGCGCACTGCTGATGCTCGCAGGACCGGCAGCCGCGCAACGTGCCGACTCCGCGTCCACGCCGCCGCCGGCCACGACGCCGATCGAGACGACGGAAACCACCGCGCCGGCCAAACCCGACGTCAAGGACGAGGAAGCCGAGAAGGCCGCGAAGGCCAAGACGTCCTGGAAGAAGGGACGCCCGATCTCGATCCAGTACGTCCGCGCGCAGGACAAGCGCGGCATCAACGTCTTCGAGACGACGAAGGACGCCGGCGTCGAGTTCACGGGCGTCAAGCTCGATCTTAATGCTGGATTCACGTCGCAGGTGCAGCAGCTGTCGCACAGCAACACGGCGGTGCCGGTCCTGATTCCTGGCACGGACGGCAAGCCGTTCAACTCGAACCAGCTCGCCGACATCGGTTTCGGCTTCAACAACTCGACCGCCAACCTCGCGCTGCACGCACAGCTCGCACCCGGCATCCGCGTCCAGCTGACCAGCTATCTCTCGTCACGTCACCACAACGAGACCTGGGTGAAGGACGGGTTCATCCAGATGGACGAGTCGCCGATCGAGTTCGCGCCGCTGCAGGCGTTGATGCAGATGGTCACGATCAAAGTGGGCCACATGGAAATCAACTACGGTGACGCCCACTTCCGCCGCAGCGACAACGGCAACGCGATCTACAATCCGTTCGTCGGCAACTACATCATGGACGCCTTCACGACCGAGATCGGCGGCGAGGCGTACCTCAAGACTCACGGCATCATCGCGATGGCGTCGGTAACCGGCGGCGAAATCCGCGGCACGGTGCTCACTCCTGGGAAGCGCGGCCCGGCGTTCATCGGCAAGCTCGGGTTCGACCGGCAGATAAACAAGGACCTTCGGGTGCGCCTGACGGGCTCGCTCTACAAGACGGACCGCGCCATGAGCAACACGCTGTATGGCGGCGACCGCGCCGGCTCGCGCTACTACTACGTGCTCGAGAACACGGTCGCCACCGACGCAGCGCAGAAGGACTCGGGCCTCATCAACCCCGGGTTCAAGAACAAGGTCGACGCTATGCAAGTGAACCCGTTCGTCAAGTTCCGTGGCCTCGAAGTGTTCGGCGTCATCGAGCGCGCCGAGGGCCGTGCGACGACCGAGGCGAACAGCCGGACCTGGAGCCAGAACGCCGTGGACGTGGTCTACCGGTTCCTTGACGACGAGAAGCTGTTCGTCGGCGCCCGCTACAACAAGGCGAAGGGTGAACTGGTGGGCCTTCCGAACAAAGTCGGTGCCGACCGTTGGCAGATTGCCGGCGGCTGGTTCATCATCCCGGGCCTCCTCGCCAAGGCGGAGTACGTGAACCAGGAGTACTTCGGCTATCCGGAGACCAACGTCAAGAACGGCGGAAAGTTCCACGGTGTGATGCTCGAGGGCGTGGTCGCCTTCTAGTGCGAAGAGAAGAGAAGGGCGCCATGAGTGTTCGCGAGATGGCATCCGGCGGGCGCACATGCGCCCGCCGGCTTCTCTTTCTGGCGATGGTCGCGCTCTGCAGTGCCGCCAACAGCACGGGCATCGGCGCGGCCACAGTGCCGGACCAAGCGCCGCAGGTCAGCGTGCGTGCAGCGCAGGGGCTCTACACGGTGACGGCACGGTTTCGGGTGGAGCGGCCCGCGTCGGTGGCGCTGGCGGTGCTCACCGACTACGAGCGCATCCCCCGATTCATGCCAGACGTGAAGACCAGCATCGTCCGGGAACGATCCGCGGGACGCGTGCTCGTCGAACAGGAGGCGGTGTCTGGCATGCTGCTGTTCTCGAAACGCATTTATCTTCTGCTGGACGTCCATGAAGACAAGGATGGCGTCCGGTTCCGTGATGCGTCAGGGCGCAGCTTTTCGCACTACGAAGGGGCCTGGAGGCTCTCGCAGCACGACGGACAGACGGTCATCTGTTACGAGCTCAGCGCCAGGCCGTCCTTCTCGGTGCCGGAATTTCTGCTGACGCGGCTGTTCAAGAAGGACGCGAAGCAGATGATCGAGCAGCTGAGAACAGAGATTTCCGCGCGCCAGCCGCTACTTCGCAGCAACTGACGTCGAGCGGACAGATTGCAGCAAAGAGGCGATTGCCATCGCCAGGAGACCATCATGGGCGTCCACCCCTCCATCCTGTGTCCCATCGACTTCTCGGACGCGTCGAGAGGGGCGCTCCGGCATGCGGCCTTGATCGCCGAGCAGTGCCACTCGCACCTCGTGGTGGCCACCGTCGACGATCCGTTGTTGGCGTCGATGGGCGCCGAGCACGCGACGATACGCCTGACCGACCGGACCCGCATCGAGCTCGAGCACACGGTCGCCGAAACCCTGGGTGACCGCCTCAAAAGGCTCGAGGTGACCTACGAAGTGGCCGTTGGCCAGCCGGCCGACGAGATCCTGCGCCTGGCCCGTCAGCACGGCAGCGACCTCATCGTCATGAGCAGCCACGGCCTCACGGGCATGCGCAAGCTGTTCTTCGGATCTACGACCGAACGCGTGCTCCGCGACACCGCTGCGCCCGTGCTCGTCACGAACGCCGCCGATCGCGGTCCCGCGCAGATGGCCGACGTGCGCGCCGTGGTGAACCGCATCGTCGTGCCCGTGGATTTCACGGCCGGCGTACCGGCGCACATGCAGGTGGCGGCTCGCGTCGCGGAGGCGCTCGAGGTGCCGCTCCTCGTGACGCACGTCATCGAGCCCACGCGGCTCCCGTTCTCGCGACGTGAGCAGGCGATTGTGCTCGACGCCGAACGCCGCGCCCGCGCCGACGAGGCGCTCGAGATCCTGGTGAAGGCGGTCCCGGCGCATCAGCACGCCGAGACGCTGATCGCCTACGGCGACCCCGCCGAAGAGATCGCAAAGGTGGCGCGCGATCGAAACGCGCACCCATCGTCATGGGGCTGCGGACCGACGAGGGGCTTCGAGGGCGAATGGGATCGGTGACGTATCGCGTGCTCTGCGTTGCACACGCCCTCGTGCTCGCAATTCCGCCGGCCCCGGCGCCGTCTGAGACTTGATCGGCGCCGATCGGGACATCGCGGCGACGCCGGACATAGTGGCGCCTGGTGCTCGCCGATGCCATACGGGACGCCAGTATCCACAAGGAGATATGAGCTATTGCCGGGTGGATCACACTCCTTGGGGTGGTGACCCGAATTCAGAATGCTGTGGTCCTGCCCGAGCAGCTCGGCGCGCGGATATTTCGAAATCTCACAGAACCTCTCGTTGACGTAGCGGATGAGGCCCTTGACGTCCGCGATCGCCACGATCGCCGACTGGTCGAGCGCGTATCGGAGATCTTCGAGCTCCTTCAGGTGATGATCTGGGCCAGTGCCTCGAGGTGAGCCGGGTCGAGCGGGGCGGTGGCCATGCGTCAGGCCGTGGGCCGGGCGGCGCGGCGGCCGCTCAACCTGTCGATGGTGATCCGATAGATCACGGGCGTATGGTGCTCGCTGCCGCCTTCCCGCTTGGCCGCCCCTGGAAGCCACCAGTCGGGCCGTTGAGTGAACAGATGCATCGCCCGCTGCCGCGCGATGTCGTCGCCTGCTGAATCCTTCACCTCTTCATACCGTCCAAACGCCAGCACGGTTATCCAGGTCGTCTGATCGGCGACGTCGTCGATCTCCACGCACACCCTCGGGTTCGACCGCATCCAGTCGATCTTCTGTCCCACGGTGGCGAAGCCGTAGAAACACTGGTTGTCGCCATCGAAGTAGAGGAAGACAGGGACGACGTAGGGCTGTTCGCTCCGGCAGCAGGCGAGCCGTCCGAGGTTGACTCGCCCGAGGACTTCCCGGCATTCCGCGGCCGTCAGCTCGTGAATGACCATGCCCGACAGGGTACACCGCTGCCGCTCCGGTACACAGCGCCCGGGGCGTGGGAAAAGTCCGCAGGGCGGGCAAAACCCCGCAGGAATCCCGCACGCCTCTGGGACGCATCACGCGTTTCTATTAGAAACCCGCAAAAACGCAGGCGGCACGGCGGGCAGGAGCTGGTGGCTGAAGACTTCCGTTCGCGACGCCAGGCGCTGCGCCGCGCGACGCAGGCGGCGCGGCTGCTTGGTCTGAATCGCGATCAGATCCGGTATCGGATCGAAGAACGACGTGCCGACAGATTCATCAGCGTGCTGGATCAATCAACAGCAGCGGGACGTCATTCCTCCTTCATGATCGAGATCCACGGTTCAGCGACGCGTTTGGTCACACATTGGCGGCTGCTGGCGTGGAGACCGTCCGCCTCCCACCACGTTCGCCGAACCTCGACGCGTACGAGGAGCGCTTCGTAGGATGCCACACGCGATGCGGACCGATAACGGCGTGCCCTTCGCGTCCGCCCACGCGCTCTACGGGCTGAGCAAATTAGCGGTCTGGTGGCTCCGGCTCGGCATCGAGATCGAGCGTATCCGGCCAGGCCATCCGCTCTCTCGTCGCGGTGGTCGGCCGGCGGGATGCGCGTAGGTCCACCGTCTCGCCACCAACCGCCGATGCCACCGAAGTAGTGTCGCTGGCGTGATCAGGAACGACCGCCAGCGCTCGCGCGATAGCAACCGACTCGCCGCCGCGAGGAAGAGCCGGGCGACTGTCGTCAGTGTGGGACGCTTGTGCTGTCAGCGGAGAATGTCGAATCAGGCTCGAGCGACGGCGTTCCCGAAACCTCAGCAGGCCAGCAACACCGGCCGCCGCACCAATGAGCACCAATGTTGGTGGTGCGGGCACGCTCTTCTCTTTCTTTGCCTTGTCTTTGACCTTGGACTTCAAATCCTTCTCGTGTTTCGGTTCGCCGAACACCCCTGCGGGTAAAGCGACGATCGCAATCACGGCCGTGAACAGCTTTAGGCGATTCATAGTTTCCCCTTACCTGCGCTGACCCCCAGCTGAGTGGGACAATCTTAGAGTAGCGCTATGCTGCTTTCATTCCAGATAGCAACATGGTCGGCGACTATCTAATAGATGGCAGCTGTGTCGAGTTAGACACGAATTCGCAAGCGCCGCTCCTGTTGGAACGGGCTCGGAGCACTTGCTGGCCGTTCGGAGCGGGTGGAGTAGGGGCTGCTACACGTTAGGTAGGAATCAGAACGGCTCGTCTACGTCGCTTCTGGCTGCGCTTCGAAATTGAGCGGCTGTTTCGTCTCGGCCTTGCCATGGCTGGAAGCGATAATGCCGCGGGCCCACTCTGTCGAGCCAGCGACACAATTGTGATCGCCAGGATTCTGCACGTGCATCCGATCGATGTCTTGCTGTGCCAAGTGTGCCGGACGCAGTTCACCAGAAGACCAATCGACGCGCCAACGACGCCTGCGCGCCAAGTCGACGGCAAGGTCAATCACACTTGACACTACCCGCGACACCCTCTCGTTGATCGAGCGCATATCTCGACGGATGCGTCAGCGCCTCCTCGCAGCTGATCGACCGCCGATCGACAATCTGAAGAACAGACGATTGTCCTTCGCATCAAGAACGTGGTCCGAATCCTTCGCGGTAGCCTTTCGTGAAGCCCTCCCGATACCCCGCTTGATACTCCGAACGAGCGCCCATGTTGTCGACGTACCCGGCGTCGGCTTGCTCCAGCTCGCGTTGCCCGTCGAGATCCCACTGGTTCCGCCGTGTCTTGTCCTCGCGGCCCGACTTGCGACCATCCGCGAGTCCGCGCTCGACGCCCTTCTGGTACGCATTCGTGTGCGACGGGACCACGCTGGTCAGCTCGGCTCTGTCGAGATGGCCATTGCGGTCTGCGTCACGCTGGTCAAAGCTGGCTTTGGACCACTGCCATTCGTTCACCGTGATGCGGCCGTTGCGATCGAGGTCCAGGCGTTCGAAGAGCGTGCGGCTGGGTTCTGTTTCCCCGACGACCTCCGCGCGAGTCAACACGCCATCATGGTTACGATCCAGCCACTGGAACGTGTCCTGGCTGCCGTGCCACTCACGCTCGGTCACCTGTCCGTTCTGGTCCACGTCGATCGCCTCAAACCTGTCGTCACGATCATCGTCGTCGGCCGCCTCGTCGCCGAGAAACTCTCGACGGCTCACGGCGCCATCGCGATTGCGGTCGATCCGTCGAAACGCCTCCCAATCGTAGTACCACTCCTGCTCTGTGAGACGATCGTCCCGATTGCGATCGAGACGGTCAAAGTGCTCGGCCGTCCAATCGGTGATTTCTGGCTCCTGCCCGGAGCCGTAGTCATTCGCGTCGCCGCGGCGCCAGCCTCGGCGTCCGCCGGCCCAGACCTCATCACCCGAGAGCACGCCGTCGTTGTTCCAGTCGTGCCGTCGAAACGACTGGTCGCTGCCGCGCCATTCTGCGCGCGATATGCGGCCATCACCATTCTGATCCATGCCTTGGAATCGGCCTGAGCTCGACTGCGCCGACGATGGGCTCGCGCTCAGCGTTGCCAGGAGTGCACTCGCCGCCGCCGCGCGAACGAACGTTCGAAAGACGAAGTGTAGAGTCATCACTCTCCCCTGATTCGCTGCATGTTGCACCGGCTCTCACCAACAGAACGTTATCGGTCTGATGCCCGTACGATCCAGCTTGCGCGGCAAATGGCGCAGACGAAATACCGCTCGTACGTTCGAGGAGTTGCGCGCTCACGTCCCTGCTGGCCGCACACGGGGCACTTGGGGACGTAGCCGTCGGGAAGATCCTGCACGACATCGTCCGCCGACACCGCGCGAGGATCGTCCTCGGGCATGACAGACCACGCTGCAAACGCTGCGCCGGCTAAGTTATTGACCCGTGCTCAACGAGTGCCTGGAACGTGTCGGGCCTGTGTACACATGAGCAATCGCGCACTGGAGATATCGCCGAACAAGTCACCGCACTCGCCGCATGCGAAGGCACAAGGCAGCGGGCCGTGCCGCCACATAGCGGCACGTCGTCCCACGACGGCACGGCCCAACGAGCGATTGGCTCGCGGGTTCCTCTGGGCGACACGCAACGGCGAAGAGCTGTCGGCGGCCAACGCCTAAACCCCAGACAGAAAGCCCACCATGCGCTGTCCACACTAGAGGCGCCGCTTATTTACCTGTTTGGCCTTCGGGCGAGTGAAGTACGCCAACGAGGCACCGACGGCCACGAGTCCGAGCGCGGTGAGCATTACCGCCCAGTGGTAGTCCATCGTGCGTCAATCCTCAATCCTGGCCGGAGCCGAGCCGTCTATCGGAACGCAGTTGCCATCGTCCACGATGGAACCCGAAGGTTGCTGGCGAAGTCTCTGAGAGGGTGGGCCGCAGCCGCCCGATCAGTCGGTCGAGCGCGGCGCGTTGAGGGACCTGCAGGAACAAGTGCCCGCAGGCCGAACACGTCAGGGCTCTCACCTCCGCGAGCGTCACCTCGAGCGGGCCCGGCCCGACGTAGGGCACCGTTTCCCACGATTGCACCAGGGGACCGTCGCATCGGTGACAGTCCATGCGCTTAGTGCTGCCGCTCGGGCGATGCGGACGGGGTCTCGACCGACCAGAGGAATCCGCACGTCGCACACCGGTAGTAGCGGGTTCCCGACGTGACCAGCGTCACGACAGGAGGTTCCGGAATGCCACAAAAGGGGCAGAGGTCGTGCGACGGTACAGGACCGGTGGCCGGGGGTTCGCCTAGATGCATGGACGCCAGTACGACGACACGCGGGCCAGGCGCGACGTAGGAGCCGGCTCCCAGGTGTGTTCTCTAATACCTCGGCACTCTGCGCATGTCACGCAGACCTGTTAGAGCAAACTCCGGGCCCGAACACCGAGACGCGTTGGACCGTGAACTGTCTCTCAGCATCGCGCGGTTTGGGCGCAATGCGGGCGCATGCAATAACCGGAGGGTCAGAGCGGCCGACACAGGATCTCGCGCGCCCTCAGCCATCGCGCGACTTTTGTCAGTTCAGCCGAGCACAAAATGTACCGCATATAGAGAAAGTACCTCGCGTATGGACTGTCACGCTACCTCTCCGAACGAAAGGCCCCGTAGGACTGACGTCCTACCACTCGTGGCACCCGCAAGACCATTCTCGATCTGGATTGTCAAAGGCGGAATGCTGTACATACGAGCAGATCAACGAGCCGGCTCACGTCGTACGGCTCGGGGATTCCTGTCGCTTCGAACCCCTCCGAAGTCCGGATGGGGGCTCACGTATTCGTCGCTGCAGCGTCGGAACTACAGGGACCGGGAACCGCGCTGGTCCTACGGCGGTCTCTGGAGCTTTCGCGAAATGGCGTACGACGAGACGAGAAGTGCCCGCGGCCGGCGCGTAGAGGCGTGCATGACGAGGTGAGCCGAACGGCGGCAGATACGGATGCGAGCGGAACCGTGAGACGCGCCGGGCGTGGAGCGAATCGACCCCTGCTCGACATACGCGAGGGTTTACCGGAAGTTCTCGATCAAGATGAGGTCGGCATTCTCACTCGTGACTCTCGGATACACGATGGTCTGCCCATCGGATGACACACTCAGACCCAGCGGGCGCTCGCTGAGTTTCTCGAGCATGCCCAGGCGCCGGTCCCGACCGGTTTCCAGATCCAGGACATGGACGGGCGGATCGGCGCTGGGATCGCACGGCACGTAATACACGCCCTGAGGACCCGCGCCAAAGGCGCTCCACCAGACGCATGCCACGAGCTGCCGCGCCTCACCGCCGGTGAGCGCCATCGCCATGAGGGGCGAGTCTGCCTCCTCCGGCTGGAACAACAGTTGTTTGCCATCGGCCGACTCGCACGCGAAGGGCCCGCTCGCCCCGCGGGTCATCCGCTCGGGGGTCCCACCACTCGCGGGCACGCGCCAAATGTCGCGTCCAGTCCCCTGATCGCCGGAGAAGTAGATCCACCGCCCGTCGTGAGACCAGGTGGGGACCCTCTGATCGCCGGACTGCGTCATGAGCCGACGCGGGGTTCCGCCGTCGGCATCGATCATCCAAATGTGAATACGGAAGTCCTCGGCAAACGAGTCAAAGGCGATTCGGCGCCCGTCGGGTGACCAGGAGGGCGAGCCCTGTGCGCTCCCCGGGCCGTGCGTGAGCTGCTGCGGGTTTGATCCGTCGGCGTCGGCCACCCAGATGTCGACTGTGTTGCCCGAACGCGCCGACCCGAACACGAGCCGTCGGCCATCCGGGGACAAACGCGGCTCCATCTCGACAAAGGTGGACCCAATGACCTGCTGCGCAGGACGCCCCACGTTGAAGCGGTAGATGTCGGCGTCCCACGACACGCGTGTGAACGCCAGCCGGTCGCGCGACAGCGCCATGGCTGGCGCAGTGGCACCAGCCCCTGCGACTTCAATGCGCTCGGGCGGACGGGTCCCGTCAACACCCACGCGCCAGAGATAGAATACGTCCGGCGAATCCCACACGGCGTAGACCACCGCGCTCCCGTCACGCGTCCAGGCGATGGCATCGATGAACAGCGACCGCTGCGTCGTCAGTCGCCGCGGGGCAGCCGAAGGCGTACGCCCAACGTTCAGGTCGATCAGAGAGATATCGCATCCTCCTACTCCTCCCGGCAACCCGCTCGTGCTGGAGTGGCTGCACGATGCGTAGGCCAGCCGGCGGCCGTTGGGGGAGAAGGCGGGCTTAGAATCGGCATTACCCGGCGTCGAGGCAATCAGCGGCCGAGGATCACCGCCGTCGACCGGAATGAGATAGATGCCTCGCGGTTGCCCGGCTGTGTCGTACTGTCCGGATCGTCCCGCGGCCAACCAATGACCATCTGGAGACCAGCTGATCGAATCGGCGCCCCGAAAGTCGCTCAGCTTGCGGTCTGCACCACCGAGCGCAGACACGAGCTGAATGGTGGAGCTATCGGGTCGCTCACGCAGGAACGCGATTTGCCGGGCGTCGGGCGACCACGTCGGATTCGCATCCGGTAAGGGATCGCTCGTGAGTCGGCGCACGTCTGACGCCCCGACGAGCGTGACATAGATGTCCCGGTTGTCCTGCCTCGTGCCGTCCCACGAGAACGCCACCTGCTCGCCGTCAGGCGAAAAGGTAGGATGGAACTCCCGTCCCGTCAGCGTCGTCAGTGGCACGACGCGCAGCGGCGGAGCTTCTTCTGCCTGCCGAGGTGGTCGCAACAGCAGCCACGCCGCGGCCGCCGAGATCAGGAGCACGGTAGCTACAAGCGCCGCGATCAGCGGGGTACGACGCGTGCGCGCGACGGGCGCAGACGCGGCCGCGCCCGAGTCCGACTCCTCTTTGATGTCCTGGAGCGCAATTTTCACGTCGTCGATGTGCTGGAAGCGCCGCTCCGGATCTTTCCGCAGGCACCGCAGCACCACTTTCTCGAGTTCGGCCGGGAGAGTTGACACGAGGGCCGTGGGACGCTTGGGTTGCGCGCGAATCACCGCATTCAGCGTGTCGGCCGTGGACGTGCCCGCAAACGCGCGCGCCCCTGTCACCATCTCGTAGAGCATGGCGCCGAAGCTGAAGATGTCGCTCCGTGCATCCACCTTCCCGCCAGTGGCCTGCTCCGGCGACATGTACGCGGCGGTTCCAGCAATCGCACCGGGCGCGCTCAGCGCCAGATTCGCTGAGTGCGTCAGGTCCGCTTCGTCCGTCCCGTCATCTCCAATCAGTTTGGCCAGGCCGAAGTCGAGCACCTTCACGGCGCCGTCCGCGCCGACCATGACGTTCGCCGGTTTTAGATCGCGATGGACAATGCCGCGCGCGTGAGCCGCCGCCAGCGCATCGGCGACGGGAATGGCGATCCGTAACAGCTCGCTCAGCCTCATCCCGTGTCGAGGAATCAACGCATCGAGGCTCTTGCCCCGAACGTACTCCATCACGATGAAGTCGGCGCCGTTGGCCGACTCGATCTCGTGAATCGTGATGATGTGAGGATGATTCAGCGCGGAGGCGGCATGAGCCTCCTGCACAAATCGACGCCGGCGATCGTCATCAGCGACACGATCGGCGGGTAGCACCTTGATCGCGACTTCGCGATTGAGGCGCGGATCACGCGCACGATAGACCTCGCCCATCCCTCCGGCACCGATGAAGGACAGGATTTCGTACGGGCCCAGCGTGGAGCCTGGGGGTAGGGCCATTGATCGGGCGCATTATACGGGTCGCTGAGTGACTGGCGCGGGCTGACGAGTGAGGCGGCGTTCTGAGACCGACAATCCGTGCGGGGTGATGGGCTCGGCTTCCCCCGAATGGGCGGCGCAGCTCTTTGGCCATTTTTCAGCGATCCGCCGGGGCGGGGCGAGGCGGCGACCGTCCTGGCGCGTCAGCGACGCTCACAAGCGTCAGCCGATCGGTATCGTCGGGCGCTCTTGAAGAGGCAATCGTGATGAGAACTGGACGCGATTCCGGGAGTGGGTCAGTTAGACTGAGGCGGCCCCGCGAGTTGGCGAGGGCTATTGGCGACGAGTCAATGTCGTTGCCGCCCCACGTGCTCAAAGCGGTCGGGCTAACGGAAGAGCCGGGCTAGACGGTCGAGCTTTCTGGGAGCCGGTAGAGTACAGATTCGCTTCTCACGTCACCTCGCGCCGACAGCCTTCGAGGCACTCCAACGGCGACGACCCGAACGGTCGCGGCACGAGCACGCGGGCAAATGGCAGCAGCGTTGCACTGAAGGCTCAGCGTGACGACTTCATGAGCTTGAAGCAGGGTTCGGCCTTCTCCATTGGCGAGCTCCTTCGCGCAGGCGTCCCGCCGTACACCCGAGAGGCGGCATCGCTCGTGGCGGAAGTGTGCCGGCAGGTGTTCTACGCAGACAATCAGATCGCGCCCACTGCCAATGACATTCTTCTTGGTTCGGATGGCTCGCTGACAATCAGCGGAGCCGGTTCGGCGACTGCCGAGGAACAGATGCGGGCGCTCGCGTCGCTGCTCGAGCTGCTGCTGCCGCCGCTCGGCAGCATGGAGCCCGACTTTGCGGTGCGCGCCTCGTTGCGAATGCTCGCGCCCCGCGCGCGCGGGATGCAGGGGCTCGCTCCGATATCTGCACCGGAAGGCCTGGCCGCCGAGTTGAGCCCGTACGCCACACCAGAATCCGACGGGCGTCCTTCGCGAATTGTGGGCGCGTGGGGACCGCGCCCTGCATCAGTACCTCCCATCGCCTCGAAGCGACGAGCGCGTGACCGCCGCTCCGATTCGAGTGGCGGTAGAAGCGCGCGAGCCGGTCAATGACGTGCCCATTCGTCGGTCCGACGATGCCGTCGCGGTTGCGGTGGATGAGCCGCTAGAAGCGCCTCCGGCCGCCAGTCACCGGCATCGGCGCCCGTTCTGGATTCCGTTGACAGCAGCAGCGTTGTTCACGATGGGACTCGCTGGTGGCGCCTGGCTAGGCCAACGCTCCTATGAATGGAAGTCACGTTTCGTTGCCAGAGCGGACGCGCATCATTCGACCATGCCGTCTTCGCGGCACACGACGCCTCTACACCGGCCGGCGAACTCGGGCTCCGCAGGCGAGCGGGCTGTTGCGGCCGTCCACGGAACCGATACAAGCGCCGCTCAGACTCAGGCCCCGCCGCCGGTTTCACCGAACACGAATGCAGGTGTGCTCATTGACGCGACCGACGAGACACTGCACCGCGCGCGACCGGTCGATCGCGTCGCTGAGCAGCGGGGGGCCGTTCATCGCGATCGAACGGCCAACCGCACCGCTGCCGAACCAATTGCGAACAGGAACACCGAAGCCGCAGCGCCGCCAGTCACGCCGACACTAGAGAGCGCGGCGAACCCGGTCGCGACGCCGCTGGCATCACCGATAGGAGAGTCCGTGCCGCTCGAGGCAACCTTTGCGACGCCGCCGTCGCCTCCCGGAGTGAGCACTCCCCGGTCGTCGCCCGCTGGCCCAACAGAAGAGCAGCAGATCACTGCCACGCTTCATCGATACGCCGCCGCTTATCAGCAACTCGACGCTCACGGCGCACGAACAGTCTGGCCGACCGTGGATCAACGAGCGCTGGCCCGGGCGTTCAAGAGCCTCGAGTCACAGGAGTTCACGTTCGACGAGTGCGACGTGCGCGTCGTCGATCGTGGGGCGAGCGCCGCATGCCGGGGATCGGTGACGTACATCCCCAAAGTTGGCAGCAAGACGGCGCACAAGGGCGATCGGCAGTGGAACTTCGAGCTTCAGAAACAACAGGACGTCTGGCTCATCACGCGCGCGACGATGAAGTAGCTCCTGCCAGTAAACCCCTACCACTCCTCGGACTACCGGCCCCCAAAGGCGTACTCGATCCCAACAAGCGTCGTCGTTTCCGATCGCAAGCCCTTGTTTGCAAGGGGGAAGGTCACACTGGCGTTGAGCAGCCAGGTGCCCACGACATTCCAGCGCGCTCCGGCCGTCATCGAGCTCGTCGTCAGCGTCGTGCCCGTGGACACCAGTCGAATCGTGTCGACGCCGGCAATCGTCGGATGCGGGACTCGTTCCCGAGTCAGCTCGCCGATGTCCTCGATCCGCCGCCCCAGCAGTTCGGCAAGCAGCGTGACTCTGGGCGAAGCGCTGAAACTCAAGGCGCCCCGATACCCCACCTCGTTCACCAGGCCGCCCCATGTCGCGCCCGCGTTGACGTGAGCGGAGAACCGGCCCGGCTCGACCGAGCCGACCATGACCGCGGTGTACGAGGCCTCTCCCGATCCGAGTAGATCCTCTTCACGGCCCGTGGGAAGCCGCGCTTCACCGACGATGGCCAGCCCGGTGCCTCCATCACCCGCAAGTCGATACTTCGCCCGGATCGCCATGTCACCAAGGCCGGTGGCCTCCGCAGAAGCCGTCGCCTGAAGCAGCACGGCGCCGCGATACGTGTTGACGCGTGAGCCTTCGAGCGACAGCCAGACCACGGGCACCGCCACGCCGACATCCAGCCTGTTGGTCACGCCGACGTTGCCGAGTAGCGTCAAGGTTCGTGACTGAATCTCCATCGAGAGCGTCTCGACATCGAAGGGGGCGGCCTCGTCGCGAAACTGGTTGCCGGTCGCGACGAACTCGCCGCTCTCGAGATCGACGTCGTTCAACCGTGTGTATTTGGCGAACTGCAGGTTGACGCCAATCGACGCCCGGCCTCTGCCGGCCGTCAGGCTGCGTTCCGCGAAGAAGGGCCCGAAGCTCTGACTGGCGCGCTCGATGGTGCCGAGGGCCGGGTTGGCGCGGTATGTGAACCCGGCCGACGAGGACCCGAGCGGCAGCGTCGTCAGCTCGACGAGCAGCAGCCGGGTGATCGTGTCGCGCGTGACTGCCGCCGCCTGCGCGTCTTTCACGAAGTCGCCGGTCGGCACGGATTGGTTCGTGAGCAGGAACGACAGAACGCCGGCGAGCGGCAGGGGTCTCTCTTGCGCCGACGCGTTTGCAGGGGCCGTCAGCAGCGCTACTGCGATGAGGCACCCCAGGCGAAGGGTCGCGTGCATGCAGTGCCTACCGCCGGACGTGCGTGGCCAGGATCGTACCATCGATCTGCACGCTGCCTTCGACCGACACCTCTCGCCCATTTTTCACGCCGCCACAGTCCCTGTCGAACTCAGTCGCAGCGTCGGTCCGGACTCTGCGGCCGCCGACGACGAAGGTCAGCGTCGGGCAATCACCCTGAAGGTCTGACACCTCTCCGGTGACCGTCGTCATCACCGGACCAGCCGCCTGATCGACTGTCACGGTTTGACCGGCGATCGTCAGCGTCCCGGACCGTGGCACGCTCTCGGCATTCAACCGCCACCGAGAAGCTCACCTGGGCGCTGCCCGATCCGCTGGACGCTGACGTCACCTCGATCCACCGCGCGTTCACCCGGGCTTCCCAGGGGCACGAGGCATCCGACGCCGTGACGGTCACCGAATGCGAGCCGCCTTCCGCAGGGGCATTCACATTCGTCGGCGCGACGGTGAACGTGCACGGCGGCGGCGTTCCAGCCTGTGTCACCGTGAAGACCTGGCCCGCAATCGTCAACGTGCCTGTACGACCTGACGTCGCCGTGTTCCGCGCGACGGAGACTTGCACGATGCCGTTGCCGGTGTCCGACGCTCCCACGACGACTGAGAGCCACCCGACATTGCCTGCCGCCGTCCACTCGCAGCTGGCTTGCGTCGTCACACTCACCGAGATCGTTCCGCCCGACGCGCCGACAGACTCGGACGTGCTCGACAGCGTGAACGTCATGCAGGAAGGCGCGGGGACTGGCGTCGCCCCGCCCTGTGTCACGGTGACGGACTGGCCGGCGATCGTCAACGCGCCAGTGCGGGCCGCCGTGGACGGATTGGGTGCGGCGGTGAACTGCACGCTTCCGGCGCCGTTCCCGGACGCTCCGTTGACGATGGTGAGCCACCCGTCGGCGCTCGACGCCGTCCACTCGCAGCCGTCCGAGACTGTCACGCTCACCGAGGCCGAGCCCCCGGCAGGCGCGACGGTTACCGCCGTACTCGACAGCACGAAGGGGCACACGGGCGGGGTAGGCGTCGGCGTAGGCGTGCCCTCGGCGGCGGACTGAGACACCGTATGAGGCTGCCCGGCGATCGACACCGTGCCGGTTCGACTGGCGCCTGTGTTGGGCGTGACCAGCAGCGACACCGTGCCATTGCCGCTCCCGTTGGCTCCAGACTCGACGGAGATCCACGAGGATTGGCTGACGGCCGTCCAGGCGCAACCGGCCGCAGTGGATACCGTCACGGTCAGCCGCTCGCCACTCGATTGCGCGGGCTGCTGGCGCGGCGTGAGGGTGTACAGGCACGCGGCGGCCTGTCTCAGCTCGGCGCGCTGTTCGTTGACGACGATGACGCCCGTGCGGGGAGCTGCGAGGGGATTCGCCGCGACGCTGTAGTCGATTTGCGCATCGCCCTGGCCGCTCGCAGGCGAGATGGCGAGCCAGGCGACCTCCGAACGCGCCGACCAGGTGCACTCACGATTGATGCGGATGTTGAGGCGTCCCGTCCCGCCCGCGCTTTCGATGACGGGCATCGGCCCACTCACCGCAATTGCACATCGTGCAGTGGAGGGCCCCGTCACGTTGGTCGTGGACGAAGAACCGCAACCTGTCAGCAGGCCCGCGACGAGCGCCAGGAAACAGATTCGCCGTAAGAGACTTGCCACAGCAATTGGCGCGAGCCAGAAGACGAAGGTGTCCATGGCGAAGCTGCTAGGACTGTGAGGGCTGCAAAGTCCAGCGTGCGCCGCACTGGGTGCAGATACAGCGTCGCTCCGACCGAGGCGGTGACGTGTGTTCGCCTCCCGGCGGCTGACAGAGGGGACAGATAGGAACGTACCGCCGCGAAAGGTCTTCGTGCGCAACGTCCACCGCCGACGCCGGCCGCGTTGCCTCCGGCATTTTCTAGGCCTCAAGCAAAACGCTCGCCTCCGTGAGTCGTTGATCCGTGGTGGAGCCAACCGTAGGCTGAGGCGTAACTTCTGTGGCGTCTGACCGATACTTCTGGTAGGGCTTGAACTCCAGCCGATGGCGAAGGTGTTCGAGCGTCTGACTTTTGTCAGATAGCCGAACTCAGGAGTCTGTGTAGTGATCGAGCACGACGCCTTTCCCTACTCCCGGATCGTGTGGACGATGCACGTCGGTGGCTATCGCCTCGAATGCGTCACCGACCGCCACCCCCTCCGCGATGGCACCGAAGCTCACGCCAGTCCCCATGATTGGGGCGTAGGCTTTCGTGATGATCGCATCGGGAAGGCTGGTTATCATGCCAATGAGGGCACCGGCTGCGATTGGCGGGACCGACAGTCGCACCGTGGCCGAGAAAAATCCGAGCGCGAATCGCGCGAAGAAGGCTCCTAGGAGCGCCGCTCGCTTGTCGGGGAACGACAGCGGGAGCATGAGTAGCACATCCGCCACGCCAAACGCCACGCCGAGTATCACCCCCAACGCTGCCCGGTCCATGTGTCGCTCCTTTCTCAAGCTTGACTGAGGCGGCCCCACGCATTGGCACGCAGATTGTCGGCTGGTGGCAGCGATACGTTTGTGATGCGTGGGGCTCTATCGAGAACGGATCGATTTTTCTCGCACCAGTCGTGCCGCATCCCAGCCCTCTCCACACGTCTGGCAACGCCAGTAGGTCGTGTGGGTGATCTCCTTCGCGAGCGTGTCTATGGACTTCGACTGGCAGAACGGACACGCGGCCGGACGACGTACCGGCGGTGGATTGTCAAACGGGTGATTCATAGTGGCACGCAGATTGTCAGCCGCACTTGCGTGGCGATGCGAATCGAAGGGCATCTCCGGCTCACGTCGTCCAGGCGTAGCCGCATGTGTGACAGCGCCAGTGGTGGACACCGGGAGAGAGATCGTGAAGAAGGATGGGGCGCACGTGGTCTGAGTGGCAGTGTGTGCAGGCCGGGACGGCGGGACCACGGCCGGATGCGGGGGCATCGTGCGATGGCATCGCGTTCTCCGAAGGGTTCTGGCTACGGCGCTTCATACGAATCCTGCTGTCACGGCTCACAACATCATGGTGAGAACGCCGAGCAAGATGAGCACGCAGGCCACGACGAGCATCCAATCGAGGCTGCGGGCAGGGGATTTCGAGTGCGGCGTCACGCTGCATTCTGGACCGCCAGCTCATCAGGGCCATCTACCGAACGATAGAAGGACGCCGTTCACAGAAACGCTTTAGGACGCTGGTCCCACCGGCGGGCGTGCAGCAACGTTCAATATCTCGCACCGTGACAATTGCGAGCTGGTCCCGAAATTGACTGACGACTGGTTTTCGTTTGGATACGTCCCGCCTCCACAGCGCCTAGAGCCGGTGACACTTGGCGAGCCGCTCTGGAAACTGACGAAGGGCGATCACACCGCGGAGGCGCGGGTGCGCGCGATTCAGGCGTCGGCTTGGAATTGCGTTACCTGTGGGACGGCGATTTACGCGCCTCGCACGTCTTCAAGGTGTGGACGGAACTCGAGGAGGCGGCCGCCGAGAAACGCGTCGAACTCGAAGGTCGCGGCTGGACCGCGGCGTGAGGCGACCCCATATGGAGCCGGGAGGAACCCGTGGCGAAGACCGTCTTCAAATCGGTCGATGAATACATCTCGTCGCAGCCGGAGGGCGCCCGTCGTATGCTCAAGCGGGTGCGGGGCGCGATCCGCAGGGCCGTGCCGAGTGCCGACGAGATGATCTCCTACGGGCTCCCGACGTACAAGCTGCACGGGCGCCCCGTGATCTATTTGCTGGATGGAAAGAGCACTACTCGATCTACCCATCCACTGATCGCCTGGTCGCTGCGTTCAAAGACGAACTCGCCCGGTACCAGGTCAGCAAAGGGACCATCCGTTTCCCGTTCTCCGAGTCCGTCCCCACACAATTGATTCACCGCATTGCGAGGTTCCGTCTCCAGGAAGTCACGGAGCGGACGAAGAAGGCCATGCGAAAGAAGCGATGAGGATGAGGTGAACCTTTCGGTGCGGGGCGGCCTCGGTGAACTTTGACCACTACCCCTCGCTTGACCTTGTGTGGCGCTCGAACAGACGGCGAGCGAGAAGCGTGCCGAGCTCGAGGCGCGGGAGTAGCTGTGAGTCGCCGGGGGCGTAAACAGGGGGTCAGGAGGGCTCTACCGGGTTGTCGCTGCCAGTTTGCCCAGACCCGGCACGATTAAGCGCGGACGGCACGGACGAGAGGGAGATAGCTAGCGCCCGTAACAGCTGCCCTGACTTTTGCCGCGGTGTCTCGCACGTCGCAGCGCTACTACAATTTTTACTACCCCCCGTTCGTATCGACGCTTCGCGGTTCGCTCTAACTTGGTTGTCCTTCCTGAGAGATAGGTAACACCGTATTCCGCCGGACACATGGGTGACACTTTGCCCCCTAAAGCGGAGGGGGCATGCCTTGGAAGGAGTGTCACGCCATGGACGAGCGGCTTCGGTTTGTCGCCCGCCTGCTCGAACGTGATCTCCATCAACGGCCAATAGTGCGGGCCGGGGCCGGTGACCATCACGTGGTCGATCGACGTCGGCAGGTCGCGGAAGAATCTCTCCAGCAAAGCTGAATCATTGGCGTCGAAGGCCGCGGTGCTTAGAGCGCCGAGTTCGCTCGCGGCCCGCTCAAGGCGCTCGGGATTCCGACCCGTAAGGGTCACGTTGGCCCCATCAACGCGCGCCCGTCGCGCCGTTTCGAGCCCGATGCCGGCGCTGCCGCCAATCACGACGACGGTTTGCCCGCGCAGTTCCGGCGGGCGCCCGGTGGGAGTAGCGTTGGTTGCGGGGCTCACGATTCCTCCAATGGCCAATGGCCGGATCAGTTCTGTTCGGGCGAACAGCTGCGCCAACGTTTTCCTTACGGATGAAAACTCGCCTTCTCGCCCTTCGCCCAGGTTGTTCGCAGTGCCGCGCTGCTGATATCCCAATCGCGACGACAGGGTCACCTGAACGCGGCTAGACCCGACGATCTGAACGCGGCGTGATACGAGATCGATCACAAACACCGTGTAGTACGTGACCAAGCTGCGCCAGGTCCAGACCTCGGTCGTGAAGAAATCGGCCCCGGCGATCGCGTCACCATGCGCGCGAAGAAATGCTTCCACGAGGTCGGCCGGTGCGGTACCGGCGGCAGCCTGTGCGACTTGAGGATCCGCGCGATCGTCGAGCGACCGACGCGATGGCCCACGTTCTTCGGCGCCCCTTGAATCCGTCTGTAGCCCCAGGTGGGATTCTCCTCCGCCATCCGCACAACCCCGTCGGATTTCGGCAAGGACACCTCGACGTCCAGGGCGCGTGGCGTACGTCCATTTCCGCGCGATGAGCTGCCGCTGCGAGCCCAGGATCGTGTCGGTCAGGCGGATCCGGCCGCGCAGATGTGTGCGGAGGATGCGGTTCTCTTCAATCAGATAAGCGACGCTCGCCTGCCGCTGGCCGGCCCACCAGCCGGCCACGGCCATCACGAACTGCCGAACCGCAGCGACATCCACGACCGCGGGAGTCTACCTCACCCGCTAAACGATGCACAGAAACCGCCATCGGCCAAGAAGTGCGACACTACGGCCTCGATCACGTGATCGTACTGACAGCGCCAGGTCTTCCTCGGATCTTGCAGGAGTACGTCGTGTATTACAGCCGAGCACGAAGCCATCGCGGATTCAGTAAGGACGCCACGATCTCCCGCGCGGTCGCGCCGCCAACCTCGGGATCTGTCGTCGCGATTCCGCAGGTCGGGGGACTGCACCATCGCTACGAACGCCGTGCAGCGTAGCCCCGACTCTCTTCTCCCAATTGGCGGTTTTCAAGCACGCTCGGGACGCGAAGCTCGAGTTCGCGGATCCATAACACACCACCCGTGATTCGCAGTTTCGTCCGTCCGCAGACGTGAAGCCTGTCCGAGACGCGCCGCGCACAGACTCTCGCGATCGTGATCGCGTAAGTTAAGATGCCGTGGTTGCTCTGAGAATTCGTCGCGAGTGGTTACACAGCATTTTTGATAGGAGCACCCACGGCGCGACGACGGACGGTATCTTCGGCAGTAAGGAGTAACGCCGGATGGAGACAGAGAGACAGGCACAGCAAGCGGCCGGCCCGCAGCCCCTCTCGGTGTCCTCGCTGGCGGGGCTGTCGGCGCGACTACGGCTCGACGTCGGCGGCCAGCCGGCGCGGATGCTCGAGATCCACGACGGAACCGTCTCAAGCAGGCCCGCGGCCGGTGCCGAGGACGCAGATGCGGTCCTCCAGTGTGACAGCGAGGAAACGGTGGCAGCGTTCAGGCGCGGGGAGCTCAACCCGATCGTGGCGATGCTCCAGGGGCGCATGCACCCCGACGGCGACGCCGCCTTGGCCATCAGGGTCATCCAGGGACTGCAGACGGTGTTCCATCCTCCACCGGCCTCCGCGCGTGCCCTGCAGGTCGACGACGGTGCCCGCAAGGAACGCTAAGCCATGCGCGTGGACACCGTGAGCATCATGGACGGAAACGAGTTCGTGGTCAGCGATGCCCGGGGTGACATCGAGGACTCGCCCACCGACACCCTGGGTCTGTTCCGCGATGACACGCGGTTCCTCTCACGCTGGGTCCTGACCATCAACAACCTGCGCCCCAAGCTGCTGTCCACCGACGACCTGGCGTACTACCGCGTCAACTTCTTCCTGGCGTTGGCGACAGGGACCATCTACTTGGACTCTCGTCTATCGGTGCAGCGGCAGCGCTCGGTGGGCGACGGCTTTCACGAAGAGCTGACCTTGATCAACCATGACAAACAGCCGGTGGAGCTGATCGTACGACTCGAGGCGGCGGCGGACTTCGCCGACCTGTTCGAGGTAAAGGACGACAACTTGAACAAGAAAGGCCAACTGTATCGGCACGTGGAGGACGGGAGCCTGACCCTGGGCTACCGGCGCGGCACGTTTCAGCGTAAGACCGTCATCACCAGCAGCAGCCCCGCCCAAGTGAGTGAGGATGACCTCGTCTACCAGATCGCGATCCCGCCGCACGGCCGGTGGTGCACCTGCCTCGACGTCACGGCCATCTCCAACATCGCGCCGCGTCGGAACAAAGTTGGCGCGAGAGAGCCAAAGCACGATCACGGCGGCACCGAGCCGCGGCCCGAGCTGGAAGCCAACCTCAAGGAGTGGATCTCCGCCGCGCCCAAGCTGGTCTCCGTGCGGACGCCGCTCGAGCGCACGTATCAGCGCAGCCTGGTGGACCTCGCGGCGTTGCGCTTCCATGCCGGAGTCATCCCCGGTGCCTTGCCGGCAGCCGGGCTACCCTGGTTCATGGCCATCTTCGGGCGCGACAGCTTGATTACCAGCCTTCAGGCGCTGCCGTTCGTGCCCGCGCTGGCGTCGACCACCTTGCGGACGCTCGCCCTCGTCCAAGCGCGCGTCTTCGACCCGTTCCGTGACGAGGAACCAGGCAAGATCCTCCACGAGCTCCGCTTGGGCGAGCTGACCGCGTTCGAGGAGCGCCCGCACTCGCCCTACTACGGGTCCGCTGACAGCACCATGCTGTTCCTGATCCTGCTCGACGAGTACGAGCGCTGGTCAGGCGACCGCGCGCTGGTCGCCTCGCTCGAGCGCGAGGCGCGCGCAGCCATCGACTGGATTGATCGCTGGGGCGACCGCGACGGTGACGGATTCGTGGAGTATGAACGCCGCAACTCGGAAACCGGGCTGGAGAACCAAGGCTGGAAGGACTCATGGGACTCAATCGCCTTTGCCGACGGCACGGTGGCATCCACGCCGCGGGCCACTTGCGAGCTGCAGGGCTACGTCTATGACGCCAAGATCCGGACGGCACGCCTGGCCCGCTTGGTTTGGGGGGACCCGGCCTGGGCCGATCGCCTCGAGCGCGAAGCCGAGGAGCTCAAGGAACACTTCAACGACGCGTTCTGGATCCCAGAGCGAGGGTTTTTCGCCCTGGCCCTCGATGGCGACAAGCGCAAAGTGGACTCGCTGACCTCCAACATCGGCCACCTGCTGTGGAGCGGAATCGCCGATCGGGACAAGGCCCAAAGCTGCGTGCGCCACCTGATGAGCGACGTCCTGTTCTCGGGTTGGGGGGTGCGCACGATGGCGGTGGGGGAGGGATCCTTCAACCCACTCGGCTATCACGTGGGTACGGTGTGGCCCCACGACACGTCGATCGTGGCGTGGGGCCTGTGGCGCTACGGGTACCGGAAGGAGGCGGCGCGGCTCGCCGTGGGAATCCTGGAGGCGGCCGAGCTGTTCCACCACCGTTTGCCCGAGGCCTTCGCCGGCTACGCGCGGGCGGCCACCAAATACCCCGTCGAGTACCCGACCGCGTGCAGCCCTCAGGCCTGGGCTACCGGTGCGCCGCTGCTGTTACTGCGCGTCGTGCTGGGCCTCGATCCACTCGGCGACCACCTGATCATCGACCCGGCCCTGCCTGAGGCGTTCGGCGAGCTGCAGTTGCTCGACATTCCGGGCCGCTGGGGCCGCATGGACGCGTTCGGCCGCGCCCGCCACCTCACCTGAGGGTCGGCTTGACTACAGAAAAGCCGCCGTGCGGCCAGCTGCTCGTCCTGATGCCTGGCAACTCAACCTCCAGCGCCGGCAGCGCTTCACTGAGGACACTCCGAAGAGACGAATCTGCCAGTCGCCATTCGTTCGTGTCAGCGGAGGCGTGGCGACGACGATGCGACGACGCCTGTGAGCTTGCTCGGCCGCATCACCCACACGATCTGATCGATGCCTTCCGGCGAGGCCTCGATGGTAACGAGCAACGGGCCTCGCGCTCAATCCCAAGGACCTAGACCGACCTTCCACGCGATTTTGTCCCTGTGGGGCCTGAGCTGGAAGAAGCCGTGGAGGAGTTCAGAAGGTGTGCACTTCCTCGCAAAGCAGGTCGATGCGAGCAGAGGCGTGTGTAGAAACGAAGGCCGGGTTCGCGCCCGGTGTGTCGAACGGATCTGGCTCAGTGAAAGTCGTTGGGGCCACTGTCGACGGTGAGATCACGAAGCGGAAGGCCGTCGACAGGCGCAGGAAGGTGTAGCGGTTTCCCGCAGCGCCGTCACACGTGGCGCGACAGAGCGTCTGGTGCCGATTCTGATGGCGGCTCCGGCTGCGGGACTCGCGTTGGTTCCGATCGCCCTATCTGCTGGAGAGCCCGGTAGTGAGATTCAGGCACCGATGGCCATGGTCATCATGCTCGGGCGCCTCAGCCCGACGGCCCTGAACATGATCGTCGTTCCCATCTTATTGAACGATTCGGCCGGCCCCCACCGGGTGGATTCGCTGTGAGTAGCGCCGCTGCGTTGTGGCGTGCTAGAAGGACGCAAGGGGGATCACCAGCACGAGCGTGCACGACGAGGGACTCGCTTTCTTCGAGGAAGAGGGCCCCAGCAATGCGATCGCCTGCCGTCGGCAAGCCAGTCGCCCAGTTGCCAAAGCTAGCTCCGTTCCGGATGTGCATGTGTCACGCGTGAGATGAGTGCCTGGCCGTGCCGACCGCGAACACGATCGCCATCATGATGGCGACAACGGCCATGACCTGGACCATACGCGCGAAGCCCAGCGATGCCATAAGCGCGCCCGCAGCTATTGGGCCAAGCGCATCGCCGACGTCGTGGACCGTACCGAACACGCGGTGGGCGGCGCCGTACCGAGCACGACGTGTGATGTCGGTGATGTATGCGCTCGTCGTCGCCGTCGTGATCGCGACACCGCCGGCGTACGTCAAGACGACCACGACAACCGTCGTCAGGGTGGTTGTCAGCGAGAGCGAGAGCACTGCCAGGCTGCAAATCGTCAAGCCGGTCACAATCAGCGCTCGCCGCCCGACCCTATCCGACGCCGCACCGATGGCCGGTCGCATCATGAGAGTGGTGACGGTTTGAATCCCGAATAGTCAGCCGAGCTCTGATCCAGACAGGTTCAGGACATCGCGCCCGTTCAGTGGCAAGAAAGCGTTGAGCATCCCATTGAGCACGAACTGCGCAGCGTGGACGGCGCTGGTGATGAGCACGAGTCGATCGCTCACGACCTCACTGATGCCCTGCTTGAACGCCTGCCATGAAGGGCGTCTGGAGGTTCCAGCCGGTACCCCGCGCCAGGTGCCGACAATTAGCGGTGCGCCGAGGCCGATGAGCCCGGACGCGGCGAACGCGAGATCGAAGCGACCAGCCGCGATTCGCTTGCGAAAACGTCGAGCGGCGTCGATACTGAGGTCGACGGACCCGAGATGGGTCATAGCATGACGCAACTGATCGAGTCGGTGCTCGGCGGCGGCGGCGAGATGGGCGAACTCATGCGCGCGGTCGACTGGTCAACGACTGCGCTCGGCCCGCTGGAGCAGTGGCCGCAATCGCTGAGAATCTGCGTACAGATCATCCTGGGTTCCGGCTATCCGATGGCCATCGGCTGGGGGCCGGACTACACGCTGCTGTACAACGACGCGCAACGGGTGCTGTTTGGAACAAAGCACCCTGCGGCGTTGGGTCGTGGCACAAGGGAAATGTTTCCCGAGGCGTGGGAGTCCGTCGGGCCACTGTACGACAGGGTCATGAGGCAGGGTCAGGCCTATACCACTCTTGCCGACCAGCTCTTCCCGCTGAACCGGTACAACTACCTCGAAGAGTGCTACTTCGCACTTTCGTACAGCCCGATTCCGGATGACAACGGTCAGGTCGGCGGCGTGTTCGTGACGGGGATAGAGACGACGGAACGGGTGATCGAAGAACGACGGCAGCAGGTGATACGCGATGTGGCATCTCGAACGGCAGAAGCGCGATACGAGGACGACGTCTGGCGCGTCAGCGCAGACACTCTCGGCGAACATCGCCTGACCATCCCATTCGCATTCCTTTACGCGTGTCGCTCCACTGAACGTAACGCATATCTGGTAGGCCCCAGCGTCGAACCGGACGCGTTGGATCCTGCGGTTATCGACTGCACCAGGCAGAATCTCTGGGGATTCGACACCGCACTGCCTAGAGAAGGCATCGTGGTCGAACTTGGGCAGCGCGCATCGGTGCTGCCGAGCACCAGTTGGCCGATGCCTCCAGAAAGAGCTGCGGTCGTGCCGATTCGGCTCCGGGAGGACAGCGACGCGGCGGGGTTCTTGGTTCTAGGAATCCATCCGGGCCGAGCGTTCGATGATACATACCGCCAATTCATTCGTCGGATCGCCGAACAGATTGCGATCGGGCTGGCCAGCGCTCGCGCATACGAGCTGCAGCTGCAGCGCGCGGACGCGCTGGCCGAAATCGATCGCGCCAAGACCGCGTTCTTCAGCAACGTCAGCCACGAGTTCCGCACACCGCTGCAACTGATGCTGGGTCCGCTCGAGGAGGTGCTCCCGGAGGCGGGCGAGCGCCTTGGTCCGGAACGTCATCAACAGTTGCTGACGGCGCGCCGAAACGCGCTGAGATTACTCAAGCTCGTGAACACGCTCCTGGATTTCTCGCGTCTCGAGGCCGGACGCGTGCAGGCGGTCTATCAGCCGACGGATCTGGCCGGCCTCACGTCGGACGTCGCCAGCATGTTCCGCTCGGCAATGGACGGCGCCGGCCTGCAGTTCTCCGTGGAATGCCAACCAATCGCGGACCCTGTCTTCGTCGATCGCGGCATGTGGGAGAAGATCGTGTTGAATCTTCTCTCCAACGCGTTCAAGTTCACGTTCGAGGGCGAGGTGGCGATCTCGCTGAAGCCTGTGAACGGTGCCGTGGAATTGCAGGTCCGCGACACCGGTGGGGGAATTCCCGACGACCAACGCGAGAAGGTGTTCGAGCGCTTTCATCGCATCGAGCGCACGTCCGCCAGGACACATGAAGGCACGGGGATTGGACTGGCCCTCGTTCAAGAACTGGTCAAATTGCACGGTGGCAGCGTGGGGGTGAAGAGCGCGGTTGGCATCGGCAGCACGTTTACGGTGACGATTCCGCGCGGCAAAGCGCATCTACCGACGGAGTCTATTAACGCTGAACAATCGCCCGCCTCGAGCGCAATTCGAGCCGAAGCGTATGTCGAGGAGGCGCTACGGTGGCTCCCAGACGCGTCGAGCGCACCTGTCGATGTGCCCATGCTTGCGAAACTGTCGTCGCTCGGCTCCTCGCGCGAGGCCGTTCTCGGGTCGGAACGGGAACTGATCGTCCTGGCCGATGACAACGCAGACATGCGCGAATACCTCACCCGGCTGCTCGGCGATCGATATGAGGTGCACGCGGTTGCTAACGGCCGCCAGGCGCTGGAAGCCGCGCGCGGGCGCCGCCCTGCTTTGGTGCTGGCCGACGTCATGATGCCGCAGCTGGATGGTTTTGGCCTGCTCCGAGCCATTCGCGAGGACTCCGCCCTCTGCAGCACGCCGGTGATCCTAGTTTCTGCGCGAGCGGGCGAGGAGTCGCGTGTCGACGGACTGCAGGCCGATGCCGACGACTATCTCGTGAAGCCGTTCACGGCGCCGGAGCTGCTGGCGCGTGTGGCGACGCACGTGAAGATGGCCCATTTGCGCCGCGTCACGGCGGAGCGCGAGGAGCGGCTCCGTAACGAGGCGGAACTCCAACGCCAGAAACTGCACGCAAGCCAGGAACTGTTGGCCCAGACCAGCCGCTTCTATCACGACTTGGGCGAACGCGAGCGCGAATCACGCCTTATCGTGGAAACGATTCCTGGCTTCGTCGCCAGCTTGTCACCGGCTGGTGAGGTTGAATTTGTGAACCAGGGCCTGATCGAGTACTGCGGTCAGGGACTGGAGGCGATGAAACAGTGGGGCACGAACGGGACGGTTCATGTTGACGATCTGCCTCATGTCGTCGAACTCTTTACCCGGGGAATTACGTCGGGCGAGCCATACGACTTCGACGCGCGTATCCGTCGTCATGACGGCATCTACCGATGGTTTCAGGTTCGCGGGCTTCCCCTACGCGACATGGGCGGGCAGATCGTCCGCTGGTACTCCTTGCTCGTCGACATCGAGGATCGAAAACGGGCCGAGGACGCGCAGGCACGCCAAGCGGGTGTTCGGGCTGACGTGAACGCTGCCTTTTCCAAGGCAACCCGCTTGGACGAGATTCTGCGCGGATGCACGGAGGCTATCGTTCGTCACCTCGATGCGGCCTTCGCCCGAATCTGGATGATGAACAAGGATGAAGGCATGCTGGAGCTCCAGGCGAGCGCGGGGATGTACACGCGTTTGGATGGGTCATACAGGCGGATCCCCGTCGGAGACCTGAAGGTCGGCTGGATTGCCCGGGAGAAGAAGGCGCATTTGACCAATGACGTTATGAACGATGCACGCGTAAAAGATAAGGGGTGGGCACAGTCTAACGGAATGGTTGCCTTCGCCGGATACCCGTTGGTTGTCGAGGATCGGCTGATCGGAGTGGTGGCGCTGTTCGCACGTCGCCCACTTCCGGAATCCATTCTCGACACGCTCGCATCGGTGGCCGGCACGATCGCGCAAGGGATCGAGCGCAAGCGGGCGGAGCAAGCGGTTCGCGAACGCGAACGCGAGGCGCGGCTAATCGTGGACAGTATTCCAGGCCCAGTCGCGCTTTTGAACAAGAACGGTGACCTCCAATTCGTCAATCGCCAGCTCGTCGAATACACGGGTAGGGCCCTCGAGGAGCTTAAACAGTGGGGGACGAACGACACGGTTCACCCCGACGACCTTCCGCATGCCACTGAGGTGTTCACACGATCGATCGCGTCTGGCAGCCCTTACGAAATCGTGCAGCGCCTCCGGCGGTCGGACGGCGCCTATCGCTGGTTTCAGCACAACGGCTTTCCGGTGCGCGATTCAAGCCGCGAGATCCTTCTCTGGTGCGTGCTCTTGACGGACATAGACGAGCGGAAGCGGGCCGAGACGGAGCTCGGGGCGCTCAAGGACCAACTCTACAAAGAGAATCTCGTCCTGCGAGACGAAGTGGACCGGACCTCGATGTTCGAGGAGATCGTCGGGACATCGCCGGTGCTGCAGCCGGTGCTCGCGCGCGTCGCCAAGGTCGCCCTGACCGACGCCACCGTGTTGATCACAGGGGAGACCGGCACGGGCAAGGAACTCGTCGCGCGCGCGATCCATCGGCGGTCGGCACGTGGTTCCAGAGCGTTCGTCAGCGTGAACTGTGCGGCGGTGCCGCGCGAATTAGTCGCGTCCGAACTCTTCGGCCACGAGAAAGGCGCATTCACAGGTGCGGTGCAGCGGCGCCTCGGCCGCTTCGAGTTGGCGCATGGCGGGACCCTCTTCCTCGACGAAGTCGGTGAGCTGCCGATGGAGACGCAGGTCGCGCTCCTCCGCGTCCTGCAGGAGCGCGAGTTCGCGCGTGTCGGAGGGACCGCAGCAGTCCGCGTTGACGTGCGCGTGATCGCCGCCACGAACCGCGACCTGCAGACGGCGATCGAGGCCGGCACGTTCCGCAGCGACCTCTTCTATCGGCTGAACGTGTTTCCGCTCGCAGTGCCGGCGCTGCGCGAGCGCGCCGACGACATCCCGCTGCTGGTCGAATACTTCATCGATCGCTACTCGCGCAAGGCGGGCAAGACGATCCGGCGCGTCAACAAGCGGACGCTCGATCGCCTGCGCTCGTATCCGTGGCCGGGCAATGTGCGCGAGCTGCAAAACGTGATCGAGCGGTCGGTGATTGTGTGCGACACCGACGAATTCACTGTCGACGAGAGCTGGCTTACCGCCAGACCGGCGATCGAGGGGCGACTCGCGTTGTCCGGCACGGTCGCGGCTCACGAGAAGGCCGTGATCGAGGATGCCCTGCGGGCATGCGGCGGGCGGGTCTATGGACCATCCGGGGCCGCCGAACGGCTGGGCATTCCGCGCTCGACACTCGAATCGAAAATTCGTGCATTGAGGATCGACAAACATCGATTCCGGCTCTGACAGGCCGGGACTGATCTTGTTGTCCAGCATTTCACCAATTGGCGATGTTCCCCAATCGTCGATCCATCCAACATATTTAGATTCAGCACTTTGCGCTGGCATCGCGATTGCTTTTTCTGCGTCGCCAAGGACCAAATGCTGAAGATCCAGCGCAAGGCAAATGGCGACGTGGTGCTGACCCTGAGCGGTCGCCTCGACTCGGACAGCCTCAACGAACTATCCGCAGTGCTGGACGCCGAGCCGGCGGGCCTGGCGGTAGTGCTGGATCTCAAGGACGTAGTCCTCGTGGACCGAGACACTGTTCGATTCCTGCGCGCGCGCGAAGGCGACGGAATAGCGCTTCGCAACTGTCCGCCGTACATCCGGGCCTGGATCGCGCGCGAAGAAGAGCAGCCTGATGATCAGCCTGATGATCAGCCTGATGATCAGCCTGATGATCAGCACTGAGGTGTCAAATGAACGCGCTGGATTCGAACGATTGCGTCGACGGTCCCCGCGACTTCCTACAGCCAGCCGCAACGCCGCTCGAAAGGCCGACCGATCGATCCTCGATCGCGCGGATTGAAGAGGGCAGACGGGCGGAGGAGACCGTCGGGTCCTCGACGGAGTGGCGCGAGGTGCTCAAGCGCGCAGCGCGGGTGGCGGCCACCGAAACCACGGCGTGCGTGCAGGGCGAGTCGGGCACCGGAAAGGAAGTGGTCGCGCGGTACATCCACCACCTGTCGCCGCGCCGGCGCGGCCCATTCGTCGCACTCAACTGCGCGGCACTACCCGAGCAGCTGCTCGAGTCCGAGTTGTTCGGCTATGAGCGCGGGGCCTTCACCGGCGCGGTCCAGGTCAAACCGGGCCAGGTAGAGCTCGCGGCGGGTGGCGTGTTGTTTCTCGATGAAATCACCGAGATGACGCCGGCCGCGCAGGCGAAGTTCCTCCGGCTGCTGCAGGAGCGCGAGTTCATGCGGCTCGGGGGGACACGGCCGATACGGGCCAACGTCCGCCTCATTGCGGCGACGAACCGCGACCTGCGCGAGGCGGTCGCGCAAGGGCAATTCCGTGCCGACCTGTACTACCGGGTGAACGTGTTCGACATCCACATCCCGCCGTTGCGCCGGCGGCGCGACGATATCCCAGCGTTGGCGGTCAGCTTCCTTCGCGAGTTCGGTCACGCGATGGACCGCCGGCCGCCCGAGTTGGCGATGGATGCGGTGAACGCGCTGCTCAGTTACGACTGGCCGGGAAACGTTCGTGAGCTACGCAATGTGCTCGAGCGCGCAACGATCGTCTGTGAAAACGACGTGATCCGCGTTCAGGATCTTTCTCTGTGGCCCGTGCCGTTGCGGATTGAGGACACCACCGATCTCGAGGTCATCGAGCGTCACGCGATCCAGCGCGTGATGTGCGAAGTCAACGGGAACAAGGCGAAGGCGTCGCGACAGCTGGGCATTTCACGGACGCAGTTGTATATGCGGCTGCGCAAGTATGGGCTCGAACACGAGCCCTCACGGACTCAGTAATCGCGATCACTGCGACGAACCGTGTGCCCGCAACTCGTCGCGGCACGCGTTGCTGAAATCTCGCAGCGGATTCATCGTATCGTTGTCTATGACCGCTGTCAGATCGCGAAACGTCTTGTTCGGCGCAAGGTACGCCTCGACGATGGTGCGCACGACGCGGTCCGCACTCGCGACAACGGCTGTCGAGGAAAAGACACGCATCCTGCTGACCAACGCGTAGAGCCCTACCAGATTTGCGATCTCCGCCTTATCGTGCTCGAAAGCGTCCGCGTACCATCTCGATGCCTCGTCAATGAAATCCTTGTACAGCTCTTCCCGCTTGCTGAGATTGCCTGCCCGCTGCTGCGCGCTGAATTGGACGTGTTGCGTCAGCCATGACGCTGTCAAAGACGTCAGGCCGCCGATCGTCGACCCGGCCAGAGCCGCAACGGCGGAGAGGTATGCAGGATCCAAGGTTCAGTCCGCAACGCAGCCATTGCCGAGTCGACCCGGAGGACCGATACACGAGACATGCCACGGCCGGAGAACCCGGTCCAAGCCGAATCAGCCGATTTTCGGACCCCACCTGGCCGCGTCACGATGGCCGCTGCGTCCCTCCAGACAACACGTGTCTCCGCGCACACACCTTTCGATGCTCCAGACGATCAGCGGGGCGTCGCTCTATACACAGACCGCCCGCCGGGCACAGTCGTCGAATGGCGTTGGGCTTGCTACTGCGGCATCCCTGGGTTGCAGCGAGTGTCCGTAGGGTCGAATATGGGTGACCTGTCGGTCTCGGCGCGCAAGCATACGTTCGATGGCGTCTCCGCCGGTAGGCGGCGGCTACTGAATGTCCCGCGATTAAGATCCCTCGCTCGTGGACCAGTGTCGCCCGGTGTCGTGCGTCATTGCGGCACCGCAAAGACGGCTCAGAACGTCTCGCGGTAGTGTGCGGAATGGCAATGCCCTCGCCGCTCCTGGTTCTGCGGCGAGCGTCCGCGGGTCCGACCAATGACGACGAGCGAGAGTGACCTGACCGAGTCTCCCTGTCCGAGTGAATGGCGATCGCGATCGCTGGCGCGGCTCGTGGCACACCTGAGCGACCAGTATCGCAGTCCGACCGAGCTGTGTCTCGACGCGCTGAGCGATCTCTTCTTCAGGCCGAAATGGACTGGCAAACCGAGTGAGCCCGTCTACGAGCGTGCGATCGAAGCCTTCACGACGCTCGAGCAGCAGGTTCGTACGCACATGGCGCTCGAAGACAACCGGCTGATCCCGCTCGTCCTTGCCATCGAGCACCCTGAACTGGTGTCCGTCCGTCGTTCACGCGCGGAATGCGAGGAGTTGGTCGCGAAAGCGCTGGATGATCATCAGCGGATTGGGCTCTCGATCGATACGTTGGAGGGCGGCATCCGGGCTTTGGTGATGGTCGCGCTCTTCCAGCCGCTGGAGCAGCGCCTGGTCCTTGACGACGTGGCCACGCTGGCGGTGTTGCTGAGGGAACAGATGACACTCGAGGACAAGTGCCTCTGGCCCCGCGCTATCGAGCTGTTCCGCGCGCTTGACTGACCGCTCACCGTCTCCGCACTCGATACCTTTCAATTCCCTCACCTCCTGACACGCTCTCCGTCCGCAGGCTGTCCGCGTGCACACACCTCCTGTTTGTTGACACGCACTTCCGGCGCAGGCGCTGGACGGTGGGCGACGGCGAATCGGCGAAGTGATTGACACGACACGACATTCCTTCCTGCGATTCGGCGGGCAGTTGGCGTGACGCTTGAAATCAGGACCCGCGTGACGAGCATCTTCGCTCCCGCATCCACTCCCGCCCAGAGCATCGTCGACCTGTCGCTGTTCGTGCTTGCCATCACGGGAGTGATTTTCGTCGTCGTCGCCACTTTGCTCGGCTACGCCGTCGTGAAGTTCGGGGGAACGACCGCGAACGCCGACCACGAGCCGCCACAGGTCTACGGAAGCACCCAGATTGAGCTCGCCTGGACGATCATCCCTGTCCTGGTTGTGGTCGTGTTGTTCCTGGCGACAGCGCGCGTAATCCACGGGATCCAGGATGCGCCAAAGCCGGCGACTGCCCTCGACGTGACGGCTATCGGCCACCAGTTCTGGTGGGAGTTTCGGTATCCCAAGCTCGGGATCGTCACTGCGAACGAGCTGCACATCCCGGTCAGTGATCCCGCTCGCCCGACGCCGACATTCCTGAGGCTGATCTCTGCCGACACCGACCACAGCTTCTGGATTCCTCAACTGGCTGGGAAGACCGACCTGATTCCGAATCGCGTCAACGAGATGTGGATGGACCCGCTGCGAACGGGCATCTTTGTCGGCCAGTGCGCGCAGTACTGCGGGACCCAGCACGGCAAGATGCTTCTGCGCGTGTCGGTGGATAGTCCAAAGGACTTCGACAACTGGGTCCGCGGCCAGCAGCAGACCGCGACGCTCGACGAGACAGTGACGACGGGGAGACGTGTTTTCGAGACAACCGCCTGCATGAACTGCCATGCGATCGGCGGGACGGCCGCATCCGGACGCTTTGGCCCGGATCTGACGCACTTGATGAGCCGTCAGACCATCGCGTCCGGTGCGGCGGCGAATACCAGCGAAAACCTGCGCCTGTGGATCGAGAACCCGGAAGCCATCAAGCCCGGGTCGTTGATGCCACCGATGAAATTGAGCGACGCGGATCTGGACGCGCTCGTCCGCTATCTCGCCACGCTCCGGTAGTCGAGGGCCCTGGGAGACCGCAATGTCATCGGACGCGATTGCCATTCCAACGGCGCAGGTCGCCGACCGGCCATGGGTCGAGACCCTCCATGACTGGGCGATCACGGTTGACCACAAGCGGCTGGGCATTCTCTACATCCTCTACGCCCTGCTCTTTCTCCTCATCGGTGGATTCGAGGCCCTGATTATTCGGGTCCAGTTGATGTATCCGCACAACGACTGGGTCTCGCCGCAGGTGTTCAACCGCATGTTCACCATGCACGGGACGACGATGATTTTCTTCGTGGTGATGCCGATCATGTTCGGGTTTGCCAACTACCTGGTCCCCTTGATGATCGGCGCCAGGGACATGGCGTTTCCGCGGTTGAACGCGTTCAGTTTCTGGTTGTCGGCGTTCAGCGGGTTCCTGCTCTACTTCAGCTTCCTGGGCGGAGAGGGACTGTACGGCGCCGGGAACGCACCAGACATAGGGTGGTGGGCGTATGCGCCTTTAGCCTCGCGGGCATTTTCACCCGGCCACAGCTCGGACTACTGGACGATTGCGTTGCTGGCGTCTGGATTTGGCAGCATCGGAACCGCCATCAATATCATTGCGACGATCCTCTGTTTGCGGTGTCCCGGGATGCACCTTGGCCGCATGCCGCTCCTGGTGTGGCTCAACCTGGTAATGGCCGGCATGGTGTTGTTTGCGATCTCACCGTTGTCAGCCGCGCAGATCATGCTGCTGGTCGACAGGTATCTGGGGGGACACTTCTTCGATACGCAGGCGGGCGGATCGGCCACCCTCTGGATGCATTTCTTCTGGATATTCGGTCATCCAGAGGTCTACGTCCTCGTCATCCCGTGCTTTGCGTTCGTCTCGGAGATCATTCCGGTCTTTTCCCGAAAGCCGATGTTCGGGTACCCGGTCATGGTAGCGGCCACCATCAGTATCGCTTTCGTGAGCATGAGCGTATGGGCCCACCACATGTTCACCATCGGGATGAACTCCTACGCCAACAGCTTCTTCGCGATCACGACCATGGCCGTCGGCGTACCGACGGGCATCAAGATCTTCAACTGGCTCGGCACCATGTGGGGCGGGCGGATCCAATTCAAGACGCCGATGCTGTTCTGCATTGCCTTTCTGTTTCAGTTTCTGATCGCCGGCCTCACTGGAATCATGTTGGCGTCAGCGCCATTCAACTGGCAGCTGAGTGGCTCGTACTTTGTCGTGGCGCACTTTCACTACGTCATCGTTGGCGGCATCGTCTTCGCGCTGTTCGCGGCCTTTTATTACTGGTATCCGAAAGTGACCGGGCGAATGCTCAGCGAGCGCCTGGGCATTCTTCATTTCTGGCTGTTTCTGATCGGCTTCCATCTGACCTTCGATCTGATGCACGTCCCCGGCATCCTCGGCATGCCGCGTCGCATCTACACGTTCGAGCCCGGCCGAGGGTGGGACACCCTGAACCTGCTGGTGACGATCGGGGCATTCGTCCAGGCCGTCGGCGTCGCGGTCTTTGTCGCGAATCTTGTCGTCTCGTATTGGCGGGGAGACAGGGCTGGGAACGATCCCTGGGATGCCTGGACGCTCGAATGGTCAACCGGCTCTCCGCCACAGACGTACAACTTTGCTCTCATTCCTGCAGTCGCGAGCCGCCGGCCGTTGTGGGATCGAAAGCACCCCGACGACCCGGACAGCCGCTACGAGTGAAAGGGAGCGTGCCATGGACGCCGTTGCGATGCCGCTCGTCGAGCCGCCAGCCACTTGGAGTCATCCGTACAAGGGCACCGTCGCCATGGCCTGCCTCATCGTGGCGGAGTCGGCGATTTTCACGATTTTCGTGGTGGCATACCTCTACTACCTGGGGAAGAGCCTCACCGGGCCGACTCCACGCGACGTCCTCGAGACGCCGATCTTCTTCACAGTCTGCCTGCTGTCGAGCAGCCTGACCATCCACCTCGCGGGGAATGGGCTCGAACGCGGCAAGGCGCGCGCATTTCTCGGCTGGTGGCTGCTCACCATCGTGCTCGGCGGCCTGTTCATGTACGGCACGGCCCAGGAATGGCATCGGCTGATCTACGAACACGGCCTGACGATCGCCACGAACCTGTTTGGCACAACCTACTACTCGCTGGTTGGCCTGCACGCGTTTCACGTCACCTTGGGTCTGGCGATGTTGTCGAGCGTGCTGGTCTTCGGTCTGGCCGGCCGAGTCGGCCGCGATCAGGCCAAACGTGTGGGCGTCCTGTCGTTGTACTGGCATTTCGTGGACGGAGTGTGGGTCGTGGTCTTCACCGTGGTGTACGTGATCGGGCGCTGAGGAGGAGCGATGAGCACGCTGCTGTCTGCCGCAGAAATCCAGGCGCGCCCTCGGCCACCGGCCGAGATCGAGATGCCTGCACCGACAGCCTGGCCGCTCGTTCTGGCGTTTGGATCCACGTTGGTGTTCGCCGGACTGCTCACCAGCCTCGCGGTCAGCATCCTCGGTGCCGTACTGGCTGTAGCGGGTTCCATCGGTTGGTTCCAGGAAGTGTTCCCGCACGAGCATGAGGAGCCGGTGCTCGTCGTTCCTGAAGATGTGCGCATCGCGACACAGCGGACCGTGGTCGAACGGCTCCCGGTCGCTGCCGATCAATTGCGTGCCTGGCTTCCGGTCCAGACCTATCCGGTGTCGGCCGGTGTCAAGGGCGGACTGGCCGGAAGCGTCGCCATGGCGCTGCTCGCTTGCGCCTATGGATTGCTGAAGGCTGGAAGCATCTGGTACCCGATCAATCTGCTTGCGGCGGCCGTCTACGTGGCGTCGGTGAAGCTCGGTCCGGCCGATCTCTATACATTTCATGCCGACAGCTTTGCGATCGCGGTGGGTCTCCACGGCCTGGTGTCGACGCTCGTCGGGTTGGTCTACGGCGCGATGCTTCCGATGCTCGCGCGGCGGCCGATCGTACTCGGAGGGCTGGTCGCGCCGATGTTCTGGACCGGGCTGTTGTATTCGATCCTCGGAATTGTGAACCCGGTGCTCGAGCGACACATCGACTGGCTCTGGTTCGCGGCGTCGCAGGTGGCGTTCGGTCTCGTCGCGGGTCTCGTCGTGGTGCGGCAGTCGCGCATGCCGACGCGCGAGAACCTGTCGTTCGCGTTGCGCGCCGGGATTGAAGCTCCAGGAACGATGTCGCCACGAGGCAGCGGAGAGGAGCGCCGGTGAACGCATCTCGTTGTCTCGGCGCTTGCGTGACGGCGGCGATCACGCTCCTGTCGAGTTGCGCCGCTGCGCCCGGACAGCCGCGCAAAGGCTCGGAGACATTGGCGCCGACTGAGGTCGCGGAATTCGACACGCTGTATGCCGAGAACTGCGCCGGTTGCCACGGCCCACAGGGACGCGGAGGAGCGGCCATTGCGCTCGCCGACCCGGTATATCTGAGCATTGCGGACGAGGCGTCGATGCGCGGCGTCATCGCCAACGGCGTACGCGGAACGTCGATGCCCGCTTTTGCGCAAAGCGCCGGCGGCATGCTGACAGACAAGCAGATCGATGTGATCACGCGCGAAATCCGATCGCGCTGGAGCCGGCCGGGGATTCTCGATGGCGCCCATCCGCCTTCCTATGCTCGCGGCGGTCACCGGCGACGTTCGGCAAGGCGAGGCCGCATACGCAAGGTACTGCGAATCCTGCCACGGTCCCGGAGGCCGGGGAGGTCCGAAGGGCAGCGCGATTACGAATGATTCGTTTCTCGCGCTGGTCAGCGATCAAGGCCTGCGCACGATCGTGATCGCCGGCCGCCCGGAGTTGGGGGCACCCGACTGGCGTGGCAACGTGCCCGCGACGCCGATGTCGGACAAAGACGTCACCGACGTCGTCGCCTGGCTGGTTTCGCACCGTGTCCAAAGCCCGGGACAACCCTACTCCACGTCGAATGGTCCGCAGCATTAGGAGTCCGAGCGATGTCGAACGAAAACACGGTCAGCCGCCGCGGGCTGTTGATGAGGATCGGGATCCTCTTCAACGGCGCAGTCGCAACGGCGTTAGCGGTGCCAATCACGCGGTTTCTTCTCTCCTCGATTACCCGCGGGCGCGGGAATGGTTATCTCGCGTGGGTGACGCTTGGTCCCGTCAGCGCGTTCCCGGAAGGTGAGACGCGGCTGGCGACCTTCCGCAACCCCTTCGTGACGCCGACCGACGGCAAGACGGCGGAAACGGCCTGCTGGGTGCGGCGCGTCGACAGCAATCAGTTCCAGGTGTTTGCGATCAACTGCGCGCACCTGGGCTGCCCGGTTCGCTGGTTTCCGCAATCGGGCCTGTTCATGTGTCCGTGTCACGGCGGCGCCTACTATCGCGACGGCTCGCGCGCCTCCGGACCGCCGGAGCGCGGGCTCTTCGAGTATCCGTTCAAAGTGCAAAACGGGGTGCTCACCATTCACGCCGGTGAGCTGCCGACGCCTGGACAGAGTGCCGCTGCGCGCCAGAAGAGAACCGCCATGCGCGTGATCGCCAAGATCCAGGAATGGTTCGATTTCCGGCTGCAGCTGGCGGCGCCGATTCGGGAAGCTGCGGAACATCCCGTCCCACGAAACACGGCAAGCTGGTGGTACGTCTTCGGGAGCGCCGCGCTCGCCGTCTTCCTCCTGCAACTCGTGACCGGGATTCTCCTCGGCCTCATCTATGTCCCCTCGGCCGATGAGGCATGGAGCAGCCTCCAGGCGCTGAATCACGAGGTGTCGCTCGGCTGGTTCATCCGGGCGCTGCACGGCTGGGGCTCGAATTTCATGGTCGCGATCGTGCTCATTCACATGGCGCAGGTGTTCCTCTTCGGCGCCTACAAGTTTCCCCGGGAGCTCACCTGGATCGTGGGCGTGTTTCTCTTGCTGATGACGTTGGGCATGGCTTTCACCGGACAAGTGCTGCGCTTCGATCAGGATGCGTACTGGGGACTCGGGATCGGCGCGTCGATCGCCAGCCGCGTTCCCGTGATCGGTCCCGCGATCGTGACGTTGATGCTGGGCGGGCCGATCATCGCCGGCGCGACCCTGTCACGATTCTTCGCCGTCCACGTTTTCGTCATTCCCGGGTCTGCTGATCGGCTTCGTGGCGCTTCATCTGCTGATGGTCTTGAAGCTGGGAATCAACGAATGGCCGGTGCCGGGGCGGGTGGTCAGGCGCGCGACGTATATGCAGCGACTATCACGCGCTGACGAAGAAGGATGGCGCACCGTTCGTTCCGTATGCGATCTGGAAGGACCTGTTCTTCGCGGCATGCGTCCTGCTGGCGGTCGCCGCATGCGCGTTGTATTTCGGTCCGTTCGGTCCGACCGGCAAGCCGGATCCGACGATCATCCAGACGGTGCCGAAGCCTGATTACTTCTTCCTGTGGCTCTATGCCTTGCTCTCGTTGCTTCCGCCGTCGCTCGAGACGCCGGCCCTGCTCATCGGACCCGGTCGTCGCCATCGTCGCGCTGATCCTCCTTCCATTTCTGTCGGGTGAAGGCGAGAAGAGCTGGCGGCGGCGACCGATCGCGGTGTTGACTGTTCTTTTGATCGCCGTGACGCTTGGCACGTTTACGCGCCTCGCTGAGTTCGCGCCGTGGAGTCCGCACATGAACGCCTGGAGCGGTGATCCCGTGCCGGAGCGATGGCTTCGAGGCGCGACCGCGCTCGAGCGCCAGGGCGCGCTGGTCTTTCAGGCCAAGCAGTGCCGCAACTGCCATGCCCTCGGCGACGGCGGCGGGCAGCGAGGTCCGGCTCTCGACAGTGTGGCCGTGCGGCTGACGCAGGATCAGCTCATCCGGCAGGTGATCCAGGGAGGAGGCAACATGCCGGCGTACGGCAAGAACCTGAGTCCGGCGGAAACGACCGCGCTCGTCGCATTTCTCGCGACGCTTCGCCCAGATGGGCAACGTCCGGCGCGCGATGCATCACGCGAACTGGTGCTCGAGGAAAGTCGGAAGCACCCGTCGGGCGCGGCCCAATAGGACGGTTCATGTCTCCCCACATGCACGTCGCCTCCGAATCGTGGCAGGTGTCGGCGCTGTTGTCATTGATAGTCGGCTGCACCGCATTGGCGTACCTCGTTGGGTGGCGGCGTTTCCGGTCGATTTCGAGCAACGTGATTCACGGCTGGCACCTGGGTAGTTGTCTCCTTGGTCTGTTCCTGATCTGGGTCGCGGTGGCTTCGCCGGTTGCGGCACTTGATGCGCAATGGCTGACGGCCCACATGGCGCAACATCTGCTGCTGATGACGATCGCGCCTCCGTTGGTCTTGCTGGGCGCACCTCTGTTGGCGTTGTGGCACGGTCTCCCCCGGCCAGTCGCGAATGCGGTGATTGGTCCACTGTTCCGGCGGTTGCCCGTGCAGCGACTCCGGACGGGAGTTCGGACACCTGGCGGTGTGCTGGATTGCCTCGACTGCGACGATCGTGGGATGGCATGTTCCCGCGCTGTTTGCGGTCGGCATGCAATCGGCAGCGTGGCATGCCGTGGAGCAGGCATCGTTTGTCGCGACCGGCTTTCTTTTCTGGTGGCCCATCGTTCGGCCCTGGCCGCGCGTCACGGCGTGGCCGCGATGGTCGCTCGTTCTCTACTTGTTTCTCGCGACGCTGCCGTGCGACGTCCTTTCGGGTTTTCTGGTCTTCTCCGAACGTGTCGCCTATCCCGTGTACCTTTCTGTCTCGCCGCACGGTGAACTGTCCGCGCTCGCGGATCAGCAGACCGCGGGTGCGCTGATGTGGACCTGCGTCACGATTGTCTACCTCGTGGCCGGGACGATCCTCACCACGCGGTTGCTCTCTCCGCCGTCCGTCGATGACGGATTCGCGCAATGGGAGTCGCCGGCGCACGTGTTACCGCGGAAAGATTCGCCGCGCATGGAGGGCGTCTGGTGATGGCGTCGCATCCGTCCTTGTCTCCAACGTTGCGATCGCGCGCCGTCCGTTCGTGGATTCGCCGGTCCTGTTCGATTACTGCGCGATGACGAAGCCGGAAGTCAATTTCCTGATTGCGATCACGACTGCGACTGCGTTCTTCATCGGCTCGCCCGAGACGCTTTCGGTCTTCCCATGGATCCGGCTCCTCCATACTGTCTTCGGCACGGTGCTCGTCGCGAGCGGTGCGGCGACGCTCAATCAATGGATGGAATACCGCTTCGATGCAGAAATGCGGCGTACTGCTCGACGCCCGGTCGCCGCAGGCCGCATCGAGCCGGTGAGCGCGCGCCGATTCGGAACAGCGTTGTCGGTCGCCGGCATCGCATACCTGGCCGTTGCCGCCGGGCCGCTGGCGTCAGGACTGGCGGCCGCCACGCTCCTGAGCTACTTGTTGGTGTACACGCCGCTCAAGCGACGCACTCCCCTCTGCATCGCGATTGGTGCGTTTCCAGGCGCCGTTCCACCGTTGATTGGCTGGGCTGCGGCGCGCGGACGTCTGGACGCGGACGCGTGGGTCCTGTATGCGATTGTGTTCCTGTGGCAGTTTCCACATTTCATGGCCATCGCCTGGATGTATCGGGACGACTACGACCGCGCGGGCTATCTGGTGCTGCCTCGCGGCCACGCGAGAGCCCGCTTCGTGACGCTGCAGACGCTGTTGCCACTCCTGGCTCTTCTCCCCTCAGCCTGTTTCCCGTCCTCGCAGGCGAGCCGAGCATGTTCTATGTCATCGGCGCCGCGTCCCTGGGGCTTTGCTTTCTCTGGTATGGAGTACGGCTCACACTCCGGAGGTCTGGCTCCGCGGCGCGCCAACTCCTCCTGGCATCCATCGTTTACCTTCCGTCGCTGTTCGTCCTGATGGTCCTTAGAGGGCGCGCTCTGAAGTCGTCCATATCGGCGAACAGCACGACGGCTGAGCGCGCCTCAGTCCGGTAGGAGAAGCGGGAAATGGGTCGCGCCGTCTGCCAGGCCACGATGTCGTCCGGCGCTCACACCATTTAGGCCTTGCCCAGCAGCGCTTTCGCTGCCGCGACCACCCCGTGCGGTTCGAACCCGAATTTCCTTTGCAGCTCCTTGAGCGGAGCCGACGCTCCAAACGTCTTCATGCCGATGACACGGCCTGAGCAGCCGACATAACGTTCCCACCCGAACGTCGAGGCCTGCTCCACCGCCACACGGGCGGTCACGTCGGGCGGCAACACCTGGTCCCGGTACTCCTGGCTCTGTCCGTCGAAAATATCCCAGGACGGCATCGAAACCACTCGAGAGCGGATGCCTTCGGCAACCAGCGTCTCGTGCGCAGCGACCGCGAGACTGACCTCGCTGCCGGACGCGATCAGGATGACTTCGGGGTTCGCGCGGGCAGCGTCGGCCAGTACATAGGCGCCGCGCGCAACGCCCGATGCAGGCGCGTATCTGGTCCGGTCGAGCGTCGGCAATGGCTGGCGCGACAATGTCATCACCGCCGGCTTGTGGCGCAGTTGCATGACATAGCGATAGGCCTCGACGACCTCGTTGGCGTCAGCGGGCCGGAGCGTCACCAGCCCGGGGATGGCGCGCAGCGATGCGAGATGCTCGACCGGCTGGTGCGTCGGGCCATCCTCTCCGTCGCCCATCGCGTCGTGCGTAAAGATGAACATCGTGGGCAGTTCCATCAGCGCCGACAGCCGAATCGCCGGACGCGCGTAATCGCTGAAGATGAAGAACGTGGCCCCGAACGCGCGGAGCTTCGAGAGAGACATCCCGTTGACGACGGCTCCCATCGCGTGCTCCCGGATGCCGTAGTGCAGGTTCTTTCCGCCCGGGCTGCCGGCCTGAAAATCTCCGGCGCCTTGATAAGTCAGGAGTGTTTTGTTGGAAGGTCCCAGATCCGCCGAACCTCCGAGGAACCACGGAATATTCTGCGCGAGGACGTTCAGCACCTTCCCTGACGCCTCTCGTCCCGCGATGCCCTTCGCGTCCGCCGGAAAGACCGGTAAGTTGCGATCCCATGCGGCGGGGAGCTCGCGGCGCTGCATCTGCTCAACTTCGGCCGCAAGCACGGGGTGGCTGACCTTATAGGCATCGAACAGCTGCGTCCACTGTCGACGCGCAGTTGCGCCGCGTTTGCCCACCTCTTCGGCGAAATGCTCGTAGACTCCAGCCGGCACGAGGAACTTCTCGTCTTCGGGCCACCCGTAGCTGCGTTTGACAAGACGGATTTCGTCGTCGCCGAGCGGCTCGCCGTGCGCTTCAGCTGTGTCCTGCCTGTGTGGCGAACCGTAGCCGATATGGCTGTCGAGAACGATGAACGTCGGGCGGCCCTTCGTGTTTCGGAATACCTCGAGCGCATGCCCGATGCGATCGACGTCATTGGCATCCCCCACTCGCAGCACGTTCCATCCGTACGCCAGGAAACGCGCCGCAACATCCTCGGTGAAGGCGATGCGCGTGTGGCCCTCGATGGTGATGTGGTTGTTGTCGAAGACCCAGCACAGGTTGTCGAGGCCCAGGTGGGCCGCCAGTGACGCGGCTTCCGAGCCGACCCCCTCCATCATGCAGCCGTCGCCGCAAACGGCGTAGATGTTGTAGTCGAAGATGTCGAAACCGGGCTGGTTGTAGCGGCTGGCGAGCCACTTCTGCGCGATGGCCATTCCTACGCTCGTGGCAACGCCCTGGCCGAGCGGGCCCGTCGTCGTCTCGACCCCGGAGACCCAGTGGTACTCGGGGTGACCGGGTGCCTTGGAGTCGAGCTGGCGAAAGCGGCGGATGTCGTCCAGCGTCACCGACGGTTGCCCGAGCCGTTCGTAGTCACTGTTCACGGCCTGCACCTTGGTCAGGTGGAGCACGGACCAGAGGAGCATCGACGCGTGGCCATTGGAGAGGACGAAGCGATCGCGGTTGGGCCAGATCGGGTCTTCTGGATCGAAGCGCATGACGCGATTCCAGAGGGTGTAGACGAGGGGGGCCAGCGCCATCGGTGTGCCGGGATGCCCCGACTTGGCCTGCTGGACCGCATCAATCGACAGCGTGCGAATAGTGTCGATGCACAGCTGATCGATCCCGGTCGCTGTCGATGGTTGAGCAACGTGCGTGGTACTCACGGCGTCTCCTATTCCCATTCCAATCTTCTGATTGACTGTTGCACCGACGGGGATCCTGACGTCTACATGCTGACGCGCCGCTTGTCGGTCAGTTCCGGCTCCAGTGACGCGACCTTGCGGAGACGCCGCAGATGGCGATCGGCTTGACTGAATTCGGCCGCAAGAAACGTTTCGACCAGTTCCCAGGCGACCGAGGCGCCCACCGTCCGTCCGCCGACACAGATGACGTTCATGTGATCGTCCTCGACTCCCTGGTGGGCCGAGAAGTGATCGTGGATCAGACCGGCGCGCACCCCTGGGATCTTGTTAGCGCAGACCGACGCGCCGACGCCGCTGCCGCAGACCGCCACACCCCGTTCCACCGTTCCCGCCGCAACAGCCTCGCCGAGCGGGATGACGAAGTCGGGGTAGTCGTCGCCGGGATTCAAGGCATGCGCCCCGAAGTCGACGATTTCGTGGCCGGCCGCGCGGAGATGCGCAATCAGGTCTTCCTTCAACGCAAACCCGCCGTGATCAGTGGCGATCCCCACTCGCATGCGGTCCTCCCGTCTCGAGTCCAACGCTCGACAATCCTGCGGCCCCGGAATCGGCCAACACCAGAGCCTGTTCGCGACGAATGCGCCCTGCGGGGATCGACGTATCGCCATCTCGCAACCGGCGGAGCATGTCGGCCTTTTCAGTTCCCGTCACCACCCAAAGGACGCGTCTGGCCCGATTGAGCGTCGGATACGTCAACGTAATCCGGCGCCTGCCCTGGTAGATTCCTGTCACCGCGACGTCCCGGTCGATTACATCGAGGACCGGGTCACCAGGCACGAGAGACGCCGTGTGGCCGTCGGTACCGAGACCGAGATGAACCAGGTCGAGCACCGGAGGCGCGCCGGCGATTTCGCGTAGGACCCGCTCGTACTCGGTCGCCGCGGCATCGAGGTCGGGCCATTCCACCGGCATGGCATGGACCTGCTCAACATGGAGCGGCGTGTGCTGAAGCAGGCTTTCATGCAAGTGGACCAGGTTTCGGTCAGGGTCTCCCGGAGGGGCCACCCGTTCGTCCACCTGCACGACCTCGACACTCTTCCAGGGCACCTCTTCGCGCGCCAGGGCGCGCAGCATGATCCAGGGAGTACGTCCCCCACTGACAGCCATGAGGAAGCGACCGCGAGCGGCGACCGCCGCCCGCGACTCCGCAGCAATAGCCGCTGCCGCCGCTCGTGCGACGGCCTCCGCGTCATCGAACGAGTTGAGCTTCATCGGTCGCTCTTGTCGCTGTTGGGTCAACGCCGATGTCCTCGTGGTCTGAAGCCACCGGATTGTGCCAGCCTCCTGCGGGCGACACCCGCTGATCGACTTCCCTCGGCCCCCACGCACCTATCTCGTATTCGTAGATCGGCGTGGCGGCTTTCAGCACCGGATCGACAATTCGCCACGCCTCTTCCACGTAATCCTGGCGGGCAAACAAGGTGGCATCGCCGGCCATGGCGTCGCCCAGCACCCGCTCGTACGCATCCATGGCGTCCGGACTGGGATAGCGGGTTGCCACCATTTCGACGTTCTCGACTCTGAGGTCGGCGCTCTGGGCCATGACTGTCGTGCCTACGGCGATCGTCATCTGGGGACTGATCCGGAATCGCAGATGGTTCCGGGACAACGCGCTGTCCCGGATGACCGTCGGCGGCTTGCGGAAGCGGCCGATCACCTCTGTGCACGTGACGGGCAAGTTTTTTCCCGCGCGGATATAGAACGGCACACCCTTCCACCGCCAGGAGTCGACATTCAGCTTGAGCGCAGCAAACGTTTCCGTCTGTGAATCGGCGGCGACTCCCTTCTCCAGACGGTAGCCGCGGAACTGCCCGCGGACGGCGTCCTTCGCGTCCAGTGGTGAAATCGCCTTCAGCACCTTGACCTTCTCGTCGCGAATCGTCTCGCTGTCGAGGCGGACCGGAGGCTCCATCGCAAGGTTGCACAGGATCTGGAACAGGTGGTTCTGGACGACGTCGCGAATCGTGCCGGTCTGATCGTAGAACCCGCCTCGTCCCTGCACGCCGAAGTCTTCCGCCATGGTGATCTGCACGCTGTCGATATAGTTGCGGTTCCAGAACGGCTCCATGAATGCGTTGGCAAACCGGAACACCATCACGTTGTTCACTGGCCGCTTGCCGAGATAGTGGTCGATGCGAAAGATGCGGAACTCCGGAAAAGCGGCATGCAGATGTTGATTGAGCTCCTGAGCCGAGGCGAGGTCATTGCCGAAAGGCTTTTCGACAATTACGCGAGCCCCTTTGTCAGAGCCAGACTTCACCAGATGGTCCACCACTGTTCCGAACAGCATGGGCGGAATAGCCAGGTAGTGTGCGGGCCGCTGTGCCCCACCGAGCTCCCTGCGAATCGCTTCGAACGTCGCGGCGTCGTTGTAGTCGCCATCGACGTAGCGCAATAGCCTGCTCAGCGTGTCGAACGCCGCGGGTTCAAGGCCGCCATGCGTCTCGACGCTGTCGCGGGCCCGCGCCCGAAGCTGTTCGAGATTCCAACCCGCTTTCGCGACGCCGATGACCGGCACGTTGAGATGGCCGCGCTTGACCATCGCGTGCAGGGCGGGAAAGATTTTCTTGTAGGCGAGATCGCCGGTGGCGCCAAAGAACACCAAGGCGTCCGAAGCGGAATTCCCCATTGCCGATCTCCTTCTCTACCGCGGCTGGCCAATGCACTGGCACGGTGATTCACACACTGGCGACCGCCTTCTCCAGGTGTCCGCCGAACCCGTAGCGCATCGCCGACAGGAGCCTGCCCTGGTAGTCCGCCTCGCCGCGCGAGCTGAATCGCTGGTAAAGCGCGGCTGAAAGAACCGGCACCGGGACGGCCTCGTCGACAGCGGCCTTGATCGTCCACCGCCCCTCGCCCGAATCCGAGACTTGTCCAGCGAACTGGGACAGCGCGGGATCCTTCACCAGGCCGGCGGCCGTCAGGTCCAGCAACCACGACGCGATCACGCTGCCGCGTCGCCAGACTTCCGCGATGTCACGGAGGTTGAAATCGTATTGGTAGTGCTCGGGGTCACGGAGCGGCGTCGTCTCTGCGTCGATCGCATGCTCCTGCTTACCGACATTGGCGACGCGTAGGATGCTGAGCCCTTCTGCGTAAGCGGCCATCAGGCCGTACTCGATGCCGTTGTGAACCATCTTCACAAAATGCCCGGCGCCGTTGGGACCGCAGTGCAAGTAACCACGCTCCGCAGTGCCGGCAAGGCTGTCGCGTCCCGGTGTCCGCGCGACATCGCCGGCACCGGGCGCCAGCGTCGAGAAGAGGGGGTCGAGGTGCTCGACGACGTCTGTTTCGCCGCCGATCATCATGCAGTAGCCGCGTTCCAGGCCCCACACGCCGCCGCTGGTTCCGACGTCGACGTAGTGGATGCCCTTCGCTGCGAGCTCTTTGCTGCGCCGGATGTCATCGATGTAATAGGAATTGCCGCCGTCGATCAGGATGTCCCCGCGGTCCAGATGCGGCAAGAGGTCGGCGATGGTTCCCTCGACGGCCGCCGCCGGGACCATCAGCCAGATGGCTCGCGGCGTGTCGAGCTTCTTCACGAAATCGATGAGCGAACCGGCGCCAGCCGCTTTCTCCTGGACCAGCTCGTTCACGGCTTTCGGCGACCTATCGAACACGACGCACTGATGGCCTCCTCGCAGAAGCCGGCGGACCATGTTTGCCCCCATTCGCCCGAGGCCAATCATTCCAAGCTGCATGACATGCCTTCCTCTCTCTTGCGCATCACACTGAATAAGGTTGTTTCTCCAACTGCCCCATGCTCGCTCGCAGCCGGCGCACAGCAGCGGCGACTGTTTCGCGCTCGCCAAAAATTGCCGTTCCAGCAACGAGCACGTCGGCGCCTGCCGCAACCGCCAGGGGAGCGGTGTCTGCATCGATACCACCGTCCACTTCCACCTCGCACGTCGCCTTGATCCGATCGATCATCTGCCGGACTCGCCGGATCTTTGGCAGCGTCATCGGCAGGAACTGCTGATGCCCGAATCCAGGATCGACCGTCATGACCAGAACCTGCTCGACCGCCTGGAGGATGTCCTCCAGCACCGCCGCCGGCGTGGCCGGGTTGATGACGACGCCGGCCCGCTTACCGAGCGCGGTGATGCGTTGTATCGTCCGATGCAGATTCGCGTTGCCCTCCCAGTGGACGAGAAACGAATCGGACCCGGCCTCGACGAACTCGTCCAGGAACGTGTCCGGGTTCGAGATCATCAGATGGACTTCGAGAGGGAGACGTGTCACCTGTCTCAACGATGCGACGATCGGAGCTCCCATCGACAGGTTGGGCACGAAGTGACCGTCCATCACATCGACGTGGATGCGGTCCGACCCGGCCTGCTCCGCCTCGACCACCTGCTGGCCCAGACGAGCGAAATCAGCAGCCAGAATCGACGGAGCGAGTTTGACGCTCATGTGTTGGACGCCTCGAAGACAAGTCGTAAACGGCCGTCCTTGCCGGAGAGTTCAATCGTTTCCGTGCTCATTGCGATGTCACCGTGAATCTGTGCGATGTCAATCTGGCTGACTGCGTCACGCATCAACGTGACGCGTATCGTTCCAGAGGCGAATCACCGGCTGCGAGCGATTGTGTTCGTAGCCCAGCGCACTGAGGCTCGCCGTGCTCAGCAGCAGGTATCTTCCGCCCGCAGGTGCGAGCCCCAGCCAGCGGGCAGCGAGCACTCGCAGGAAGTGGCCGCTCGAAAAAAGGAGGACGTCGCCGCGGGCACCTCGCACGCGGCTCAACACACCGTCAGCCCGCGCGGCAACCTGATCCGGCGACTCGCCACCTGGGCAGCCGTCGCGGAACAACTCCCAGTCGGGGCGTTCGACGTGAATCTCAGCCGTACGACGGCCTTCATATTGACCGTAGTCCCATTCGAGCAGACCGCGATCGATTTTGGCTGCGGACGCAAACCCGGCGAGGGCACAAGTGCGTGTGGCACGCTGCAAGGGGCTGGTCAGGACCATCGAGAACTTCAGTCCGTTCAGTCGTGATGCGAGCGCTTTGGCGTTTCGCTCGCCACGTTCGGTTAGTGGCAAATCTGTCAGCCCCGTGTGTTGACCGCTAAGGCTCCATGGTGTTTCGCCATGGCGGGCGAGGTGAATCACCGGGAGGTCAGTGCGGACGGCATGCTCCACGGGCGAGTCCAGGGTGCCCCGGCTGTCAGGAGATCTTTCAACCGGGCGCTCGTTCTCGTTGCTTACCGTCCCCATTCGTCGGGTCTCCCGCGACGTTTACGACTCGAATGCCGCCGCATGTGAATTCTCTCGTTGGAGCAATGAGTGCGCCATCGGTCGAGCGATGTGGACCCAGCACAAAATGACTGTTTCGCAGACTGGCTCAGTGCTGGCGACCGGTATCGTTTCGGTCAGACGTGCGCGCCCACACGCACCCGGTGTTCGCGGAAACGCAACACCCTCGCGCTAGAGCAACATGAGGCCGTCTCGAGCCGGACACCGAAGCCACCTCGAGGAGACGGAGTCAGCTCCGGAGATACGTCTATGGCTGTGATCTCGAAAAGAGAGAGCGCGATGAAACCCGGGACAGGGCCCTCGGGCTCGCTCGATCCGGGCGTAATCTTCTACCTCATGAACAACTGGCACATGGACGCGCGCGCGGTCGAACAGCTTCTCTCGGCCTGGACCATACCCACTAACGAAGAACTCATGATCGCGCGGCATACCAGCCGACTGCTTCAGTGAGTGGGCCGGAGATAGACGCCTTGCTATCTCCGACTGCTGATAGACGCAAGCGTGTCCAGTCCGTAGGTCGCAGCCCCGAGCAATGCGGCGCGGGTGGTGATCACGTGAACCGGGATACGCCCCATCAAGTCCTTGAAGCGGCCCTTCTGCGTGAAGGCCTCCATGAATCGTGGTTTCTGCAGCGCGCCCAACACGTGCAGAGCGACGCCGCCGGCTATATAGACGCCGCCGGTCGCGAACACCTTGAGCACAAGGTTCCCCGCCTCGCCCGCAAGAATCGACGCGAACAGCTCGACAGTGGCCTGGCACAACTCGCTCGGACTGTCCGGGTCGATCGCCGCATCCACAATTGCCTTCGTCCGATCGTGCGCTGACGCGATCGATTGGGTCACTTCGGGTCGCTCGGGTATCTTCTCGTCGTCACGAAGATACTCATAGATATTGGGAATGCCGATTCCCGAACAGACACGCTCGACCCCGACATGGTCGAAGCGCTGGAGCAGAAATTGAAGCAACCGGATTTGGCGCTGATCAACCGGCGCGAAATCCGAGTGGCCGCCCTCGGAGCTGTGCGCGACGTACTCAGAGCCATTCCAGGTGAGAAACGATTCGCCCAATCCCGTTCCCGGCGCAATGACGGCGATGGCGCTCTCGGGGACCGGCTCTCCCTTGTTGAGCGTAATCAGATGGCGTGCCTGCAGGACCGGAATGGCTCTCGCGACAGCCTCCAGATCGTTCATGAGGTGGACCGACTTCAGATTCAGGTCCTTGGCAAGCGCCCGCTCATCCAGCACCCAGGGCAGGTTCGTCGTCTTCGCGTGGCCGTCGACGACCGGGCCGGCGACGTCGAAGGAGGCGACGTCAACGGACAGGCGCGCCTGCGCGAGAAACTCCGCGACCATCGCCTGCAAGCTCGGATAGTCGGCGCTGTGAACTTCGGTCTGCGCCAGCGGCGCATCCGGGCCGGATTCAGGCGAGTAGATCGCCAGATCTGTTTTCGTGCCGCCGATGTCGCCCGCAATGAGCATGGCCGCTTCTCCAGTCGGTCGTTCTACGCGCTGGCGTACCGTACGCTGTTTGGCTTCGATCCGCTCAGTGCAAAGAACACGATGTACGCGTAGCAGATCACGGGAATGAAGAACGCATGCTGAATGCCAATGTGGTCGGCGATCGCCCCCTGAATGAGCGGCAGGATTGCGCCGCCGACGATCGCCATATTCAGAACGCCGGATCCGCCTGCCGTGAGAGGCCCGAGTTCGGCCACGCCAAGGCTGAATATGCTGGGGAACATGATGGAGTTGAAAAATCCGACGGCGAGAATGCTCCACATAGCGACGTGTCCGTTGGTGAGCATCGACGCTGTGACCAGCGATGCCGGTGCAGATCGCACAGATGGCCAGCAGGTGGCCGGTCTCGATCCGGCGCAGCAGCGCCGCTCCCAGAAAGCGACCAACCATGGCGCCGCCCCAGTAAAACGAGACATATTCGGCCGCCGTCTTTGGTGACAGCCCCGCAATGTCCGGTTGGCCGAGATAATTCACGAGGAAGCTTCCGACGGACACTTCCGCGCCCACGTAGGCGAAGATTCCGAGTGCCGCAAACATCAGGTTGGGATGCTTCCAGATCGAATCAGCGGCTTTTCCCACAGGGCCTGCGACCGCGGCTTTGATCGTCGGCAGCTTGGACATCGCGATCAGCAACGCCAGCACCGCCAACGCAACGCTGATCACGATGTACGGCATTTTCACGGTGGCTGCCTGTTGTACGCGGTGCAAGTGCAGCGCTTGCGGCGAGAGGCGTCTGCAGCTCCTCCATCGCCGGCGCCGAAGCGCTGAGGATCAGCAGCCCGCCGAGCGCGGGGGCTATTGTCGTGCCGAGCGAGTTGAACGCCTGTGCCAGATCCAACCGACTCGATGCCGTTTCCGGTTTGCCGAGAACGACCACATATGGGTTGGCCGCCACCTGCAGCCCCGTAATGCCGGCGGCGAGAACGATGAGCGCGCCCAGAAACAGCGGAAACGACGCAAAGGATGCGGCCGGCACGAATAGCAACGCACCGACGGCCATGCTGAGCAGTCCCGCGACCATGGTCTTCTGGTAGCCGATCGCGTTTACGATCTTCGACCAGGGAATCGAAAACAGGAAATACGCCGAGAAGAACGCGAATTGAATCAGCATGGCCCGCGCGTAGCTGAGCTCGAAGATCGATTTGAGATGCGGGACCAGAATGTCGTTGAGTGAGGTGAGAAAGCCCCACATGAAAAACAATGTCGTGACGATCGCGAGCGGACGCGCGTAGTGATCAACGGTCGTCATCGCCGACGTCTCTTGCATCGGCGCCGAGCCGATCGGCATGTCGAGACCAGGCATCTCTCCCCCTCCTGGAGTTACCACCACGTTTCTACTTGCACTCCGTAGGTAAGGCCGTCCGTTCGAGTCCTGAACGGGATGCCACCCACGAAGCCGCGCAGCCCATCGGACCAGTTCGCGTAAGTCACGAATGTCCGCAGAACCGGCCGGCTGAAGAACTGGCGTCCGGCGCCGATTTGCGGCGCCAGCGTGATCTTGCGGAGCCAGCCGTCGTACTCGTCCGCGCCGCTCTTGGTGTGATCGACCCCGCCCTCGACCGCCAACGAAAGGAATCTGGTGAAGAACACTTCAGGCCTGGCGCCGAACGAGATCCACCGGTTCCAGCCGTGATCGGGATTGCCGTCTCGCGTGCGCTGGTACACGAAGATCGGCATGATGGCGAACCTGTCGTTTGGCTGAATCAGCAGCTGCTCGGTAATCAGGAGCCGCGCCGAGCTGTCGATGAACTGTGTCGGATCGTCGATCGACGTGCTGAAATTGCTCGCCGCGCCGGTTCCGTATTGAATACCCACCGTGTGGTAGCCGCCATGCCACTTCAGGCGTTGGTAGCGCAGCCCCACGGCGTACCCGCTGCTGGTTGGAATGCTGGCGGCGTCAGATGTCGTCCCACCCGTGCTCGTGGCGAAATCAAACCATCCCGCCCAGCGACCGAACGGTCCGTTGAGGTCGTAGACGCGCAGGTCGATGTTGCTCTTGATGTAGGTGCCGTTGCGCGTGACCACTTCAGGCCGGGCGCCTGCCAGATAGGCGACGGCTATCTTTCCGAATCCAAGGTTCACATCCTCGACGCCGGCACCGTAGCCGCTCATGTCGAGCGGGTAGAAATCGTTGATCTCGATGTGCTGCCGACGGTAAAACCTCTCGCCTGCCCAGACCTTGGCGTCAGGCTGGCTGTCGAAGAGATTGCCAGCACGAACGAAAGCCTCTCGCAGACGAAACTGGTCGTTGGCGCGCGGATCGCCGAAATTCGCATAGCTGGCCGCGTTCGTGGTGTTGGCCTCGACCAGTGCCTCCGTGCGGAACCATGCCTTGTCGGTGTCGTGGGCGGGGTTCAGCCAGTTGTTGACGAAGATCAGCTCGCTGTATGTCTCGGCTTCATTGCCGAGCCGGTACTTTGCGCCGGCTCCAGGGGCCTGAAACGCGACCTGCTGTCCGCCTTCGCTGTTCTGGCCATAGCCGGAACGGAAATAGCCGTGGAATTCGAAACTGCCGACTTGCTGCCGCAGGCCTTCGATCTTTGTCTTCCGCCTCCCGCAACAGGTCGTATGTCGGACGCGAGGGCAGCTGGCCCTGAAAGGTCGACCCAACCTGGCTTGACTGGTCGACCAATGCCTGCCTGACGGCGTCTCGCGCCGCCTGCGCAACGGCGGACGTCGTCGTCTGCTGCGCCTTGGCCGTGGCACCTTTCTCCGCTTGGATCTGTTGCTCGAGGGCGGCAATTCGCTGTTCCAGCTCTCGAGTGGTTTGCTCGTACTGCTGCTTCAGTTGCTGCAGTTGTTGCTGCAGATCGCTGGCTTGTTGCGCGGATGCAGACGGCTGCTCGAGGAGAGTCATGACCGCAATCCAAGCAAGCGGTTTCAGCACGGTTCCGACGCATCCGTCGCCTGAGGTCTCGTCCCACGATGGCCACACATGGGCAAAGCGCGCGCCAGGCTCGCTTCTGTGTCGGCCCCTGGATCGGAGTCTCGATCGTTCGAGAGTTTTGGCAGTCGACCGTTTCCGTCGTTTCCCCCTTTCAGGAGACTGCGTGTCAGCAGACGGACGGTGCGCGTACTCACGCACTGAACCATGGAGAGCGAGGGTTCCGAGAGGCGACGATGGTGGATCATGAAAGTGGATTGAGCGAGGAAACGGCGGATCCGAGACAAATCAACGGGCACTGCCTGCACTGAGAGGTGCTGGCGAGGACTCGATCGCCGATGCTGACCCACGAGGCATCACGATCAGCCGGGAGCCTCGTCGTCCTGTCAGAAAGGTCCACGCCCACTGGAGACAGACGCTCAGCCGCAGGCTGGCTTGCGCGAGATACAACATGTGGATCGTCGACCAGGCCAACCACGCCAAACCGCCGGCCAGATGGATCGATCCAACCTGCATGATGGCATAGCCCTGCCCGACCACGGCCATGGTGCCCTTGTCGAAGTATCGAAACGGCCGGGGCTCGGATCCACCCGTCACGCGGCGCTGAATCAACCGGCCCGCGTACCGGCCCTGTTGCATCGCCACTTGTGCGACACCAGCGAGCGGCTTACCGTCCTGATCGAGCGTCGCAGTATCCCCGACCACGAAAATGTTCGAGTGTCCCGGCACTGTGAGGTCCTCGCGGATGCGCACTCGGCCGGCGCGGTCGCTCTCGACGTTCAGCCATCGGCCCGCTGGCGACGGCGCGACACCCGCGGTCCAAATCACGGTCTTGCTCGAGATGCGCTCGCCTGCCACGATCACGCCCTCCGCATCGATCTGATCCACGCCGTGTCCCAGCCGGACTTCGACCCCTAGCTTCTCGAGCCGTTCCTTCGCGGCTCGGGACAGGTCCTCCGCGTAAGCGCCCAGCACTCTGCTCGACATGTCGACCAGGACAATGCGTGCCGACGTGGGATCGATGCGGCGGAACTGACTTCGCAAGGTGCGGCGGATCAGAACGGCGAGCGCGGCCGCCAGTTCCACCCCGGTGGCGCCGGCACCGACCAACACGAACGTCAGCAGGTCGCGATGAGCAAGTACATCTTCCTCGGCCTCGGCCTGCTCGAACGCCAGAAGGACCTTGTTGCGTATTGCCACCGCATCCGCGAGGGTTTTCAGCCCCGGCGCAAATACTTCGAATTCCTTGTGACCGAAGTAGCTGTGCGTGGCGCCGGTGGCGAGGATCAGGTAGTCGTACTGAACGGGCACACTCTCGCGGTCAGCGTTGCTGACGAAGACCAGCTTCCTCTCCTTGTCGACGCCAACCACCTCTCCCATCACGACAGTCGTGTTCTGCTGTCTGCCCAGAATCTCGCGGAGGGGTGCGGCAATCTGCCCGGTGGACAACGCGCAGATCGCGACCTGATAGAGCAGCGGCTGGAACACATGATGGTTGCTGCGATCGATCAGCACGACCCGAACAGGAGCCCGTCGCAGAGCTTTGGCGGCAGCAAGCCCAGCGAACCCTCCGCCGACGATGACGACAACAGGTACTCGCCCAGTCATAGCCAGCGACCGAGCAAAGCCACTGCCAGTTCCCAGACTGTTTCTGAGACGCGACTGTCAGGCGTCACCTGCTCCGAAGCTGACCGACAGAAACCGATCATGCGTGTGAGCAGACAGGTGATGCGTTTCCGCAGACACACAGGGCCGTTGTGTGAGCAACGCACCCGGTGTCGCCGTTCCGCGATGTCGGCACCAACTTTGCCCTTGCCGCATCGACCCGCGGAGTGTTCCCGCAGACGGAGAGTGTTCAAGGTGGCCGCAGAGGTGATCGCTCCCGCTCCATCGGCGCGCGTCGAACACACGACGCCCCGGCTGAAAGCCCTTTGGCAGAGGTACGGAACGCCCCTACTGGTGTTGCTGCTCGCGGTGGCGGTCGTGGTCACCATGACGCGCAACTGGAATGCGTGGGAGGGAGCGCGAATCGAGCAGGTCACGAACGATGCGTTCGTTCGCGGCGATGTCACGCCCCTGAGCACGAAAGTGGCGGGGCTTGTCCGGGAAGTGAGGGTCAACGATTACCAGAGGGTTCGCAAAGGAGATGAGCTGGTCCGGTTGGAAGATGAGGACTACCGGGCGACCGTTGCGCAGGCCGAGGCTGCGGTCGAGGCCGCGAACGCCGCGCTCGAAAACAATCGGCGCCAACGCGAGCTCCAGGACTCACGAATCAGGCGGGCAGAGGCCGGAATCGATCAGGCCAATGCGCAAATCGCAGCGGCGCAGGCCGGCAAGGAGGCCACGCAGGCCGACGTGACACGCACGCAGGCGGAGCGCACTCGGCAAGAAGCCCTCTTACAAACAAAGTCCACGACTCAACAGCGCCTAGAGGCCGCCGTCGCCGATGAACAGCGATTCGCCGCCCAGGTGAACAGTCGCGACGCCGACCTGGTACAAGCCCGGACCCTGCTGCGCAGCAATGCGCTGGCCGTGGAGACAGAACGTCGGACCAAAGCCGTGCTGCACTCGCAGGAGGCCCAGCTTCTCGCCGATCTTCACGCGAAGGAAGCCGGCCTCGCCGCGGCGAAGATCAATTTGAGCTATACGCGGATCGCGGCTCCTGCGGACGGCACGGTCGGCGAGCGGCAGGTCCGGCCTGGGCAGCTGGTCTCTCCGGGTACGCAAGTGATTCCGTTCGTGGAGATCGCGCGGTGGGTGCAGGCCAATTTTCGAGAAACACAACTGACCAATATCCGCGTGGGTGATTCGGCCGAGATTCGCATCGACGTGTATCCCGGCGAAGTCCTCCGGGGAAGAGTCCTCGAGATTGCACCGGCCAGCGGATCGCAGTTCGCTCTTTTGCCCCCAGACAATGCCACCGGCAACTTTACGAAGGTCACGCAGCGGGTCCCTGTGAAGATCGCGCTCGACGCCTCGACGCAGGCGGCCCGCTTGCGTCCAGGTTTATCGGCGGTGGTGACCGTGCGCACCCGAAATAGGTGAGAGCCGATGAGCGCCAAGGCGGCGGCGATCGCTCAACCAGGCCGCCAGGACGGCCTGTCGCGAATGGCGGCCGCCCTGCCTGCCGACCTGTCTCACAGTCCGTTGCTCGGAATTCTCGGCGTGATCCTCGGCGCCGGGATCGTGACACTCGCTGGACGACTGCTGTCGCTCGGTCTGGCAGATCTCAAGGGAGAGCTGGGCATCAGTTTCGATCAGGGCGCCTGGGTCGGGAGCGCTTTCAATGTCGCGTTGATGTTCATTGGCCCATTCACCGTCTATTTGGCGGCACTGGTGGGGCCTCGGCGGATCCTGTTGGTGAGCGCCGCCGTGTTCACCCTGGTCTCGGCCTGTCTGCCTCTCGTCCATAACTACACTCTGTTGATCGTCCTGCTGACGAGTGCCGGCCTGAGCTCGGGCACGTTCTATCCGCTGACGCTGACCTTTGCGCTCCGCAGCATCCCGCTTCCGTATCTGGCTCTGACGCTCGGACTGTATGCCACGTTCGTCGAAGGGGCGGTCAATTTTGCGCCGTCGCTGTACGGCTTCTATCGAAATCATCTCTCGTGGGAGTGGATGTTCTGGACATCAGCGCTCGTCACGCCCGCGATGATGGCCTGCATCTACTACGGAATTCCTGCATCTCCGAAGGCGCGACCATCCGGAGACAGACCCAGCTTTGTTGGATTTCTGTATGCGAGCGCGGGCGTTGCCTTACTGTTTGCTGCGCTCGACCAAGGCCAGAGGCTGGACTGGTGGCGCTCGGGCGTCTTCAACGCGCTCGTCACCACGGGGACGTTCTTGTTGCTGTGCAGCCTGGTTCGGCGCCTGCGCACTCCGAATCCATTCGTTGATTTGCCGTACCTCCGTAGCTGGAACACTGTTCTCCTCGGGGTGGCACTGTTTGCGTTTCGATTCGCTCTGCTCGCGACGATTCTCATCATTCCGCAATCGCTGTCCGTACGAGGCCTGGATGCGAGTCAATTTGGTCCCGCCGTACTTTGGACCGCGGTGCCGGAGCTCGTTCTGGCTTTCTTTGCCGCCCACTTGCTGAACAGGGGAATGGATTCGCGCCTGCTGATGGGCATTGGATTTGCCGCGATTGCGTTCGCATGCCTGATGAACGCCGACTACACAGGGGCATGGTCCGCCGAAAACTATTTCCGGTCTGAACTGTTGATGGCGGTCGGGCAATCGTTCGCATTCATCGGCCTCGTTGCGACGATCGTCCTGCAGGCGTTCGCCTCGGGGGCGCTGCAGAGTCCGTTCCGCGCGCTGACATTCTCGGCGTTCTTTCACACCGTGCGCTTGTTCGGTGGGCAGATAGGGGTGGCGATGCTGGTCCGTTTCATCGCCGAACGCGAGAAGCTCCACTCGCAACTGCTGGGGCTCCACGTGCAAATGGGGGACTGGGTCACCGATCACGTGCTGAGGGGCGTCGCCGCGGGCGTGGCTGCGAAGTCGAATGGCATGACGACCGCAATCGGTCGGGCGGCAGCCATCGTCGACGGCAAGGTTCGTCTGGAAGCCTACGCGCTGACCTACATCGATGCGTTTCACCTCATCGTCTGGGTCTGCGTCGGCACGCTGGTGCTAATCGCCTTGCTGCGCAGGGCGCCGATCGGCTTCGCCGCGCTCGCCGCGGCGCACGCGGGTGTCCCGGCGCCTCGAAAGGACTGATCATGAAACTGCGCGTTGCTCTGATGGTCTCCTGTCTGTTCATGGTCAATCGGCTGGCCATGAGCCAGACGACCGGCTCGCGGCCGCCACGCGTGATCACGCTTCGAGAGGCCGTGGAACTCGCGCTGAAGCACAATCACGTCGTGCGGCTCGCCGCGCTCGACGTCGACGAACATCAGCATGCGAAAGAGGTCGCGAGAAGCGGGTACTTTCCCTCGATTCGGAACGATACCAACGTCGTGCGCGTCAGCGACACTCAGCTCATTGAGATCCCTGCCGGTGCGTTCGGGGCTGCTGGAGGCAACCTCATTCCCGCGGAGCGATTGGTCGTCAATCAAGGGGGACAGACCTTCGCCAGCAACGGGACCGGCGTCGTCCAACCGCTCACGCAATTGCTGAGGATCAAGGCCGCGAACGATGTGGCGCGCGCCGAGGTCGACGCCGCCCGCGGAAAGGCGCGGCGGACTGAGAACGGGATTGCACTCAAGGTACATCGGCTCTACTACCAGCTCCTGGTAGCCGACGCCAGGCGCACCGCTGTCGCCGCGAAAATCCAGGCGTCAGAAGACCTCCAGAGCGAGCGTGTGCAGCAGGTGAAGTACGGCAGCGCGCTCGACGCTGAACTCATCGAAAGCCGGGCGCAATCGCTGCAGGCGAAACAGGAGCTGTTAACCACCGAGTTGCAGCTCTCCGACCTGCACATCGAGTTCAACGATGCCGTCGGCTTGCCGCTGGACGCAGCAGTGACGCTCGATCCGACTGTCAATGTTCTGCCGGAGAGCTGCGCGCGGGAAGAATGCATCAAGCTCGCCCTGGAGTCCCATCCAGAGGTCGTGGAAGTGCGGGCGACCGTTGAGAAGGCGGAGTCGGCGGTGCGTCTCGCACGATACGAGTATGTGCCTGACGTGGAGGCGTATGTGCGCTACAGCTTCCAGAACAACGTGCCCTTCCTGGCGGACCGCTTTGCGACGGTCGGCATCCACGTCAGTTATGACCTGTTCGACGGAGGCAGGAAGCGCGCGATGCTGGCGACGCGCCATGCGCAGCTCGCGCAAGCGAAGGAGAATCTGGCGCGCGTCAGCGAGGAAGTCGAGGTGCGGCTCCACACGGCTTACAACAAGGTCGAACGGACGCGGCAGATGGTGGCAGTGTCGGAAGAGCTGTTGGCACTACGAGGGGAGTCGCGTCGAGTCGCGGCGGAGCAGTTGCGGCGCGGCGCGGTTCTCGGGTCGACGGCTGGAGCGTCAGTCGCCCAGGAGCTCGACGCGAAGGCGCTACTACTGCAATCGCGACTGGATTATGTTCAGGCCACCGCAGAGATGGATGAGGCGATTGGCCGGACGCCTTAATGGTGCCGGAACAGTCCTCTTGACTCGAAGTCCTGCTACGCGTGCGGCATGGTGAGGCCGTAATCGAGTTCGTCAGCCGACGCGCGTTTCGGCCCGAGTGACTTTCCTCCCCGTTCTTGACTGCCGCGCCTCACCGGCCTAGCCTGTCCCCAGGTCACGTGATGTCGGATCAATCGGATCAAATCGCCTCTCATGGGATCTGACGTGCCGAGCGAAGACCAGCGCAATCAGCACGAGGCACCGGAAAACGCGACTCCGGCACGGCCGGCCACATCCAACGCCGCCCTGGCGTCGCGGTTCCACCAGATGTTCCCGGTGCTTTCTCAGGTCGAGATCGACCGCGTCCGACGTTTCGGCGACGTCAAGCGGTTCCCTGCCGGGGAGCTCCTGTTCCAGGCAGGAGAGGCCGTCCCGGGGATGTACGTGATCCTGTCCGGCCGGGTTGCGATCGTGCCCCGCGATGGGCTGGGGCAGGCCGTGCCGGTGGCAACTTTCGCGCAGCTGATCGGGGCGCCGGTCGAGGAAATGACGGAGGTGGTGCCGGGCGAGGTCATGGCCGAGATCGGTCAGCTCTCCGGAAGGCCGGACCTGAGCGTGTTCGACGCCCGGGCGGTCGGCGACGTGGAGGCGATCGTCGTTGCACCTGAGGCACTCCGAGCGCTGCTCGTCGCCGAGGCCGAGCTCGGCGAGCGCATCCTGCGGGCACTCATCCTGCGTCGAGTGGCGCTGATCGAGATCGGCTTTGGAGGTCCGGTGCTCGTCGGGGCACTCAAGTCCCCGGACGTGACGCGGCTGTCGCACTTCCTCGAACGCAACGCGATTCCGTTCCGAGTGGTCGATCCCGACGGGGACCGGGATGCATCCGCACTGCTCGGGCGCTTCGCTCCGAAGGCTGGCGAGCTCCCGATCGCGGTCCTGCCGGACGGCACGGTGCTTAAGAACCCGACGAAGCAGGAGCTGGCCCTGGCTCTGGGGCTGGTGGCGACGAGCTTCCGCTCCGAACCGTATGACGTGGCCATCGTCGGCGCGGGTCCGGCCGGGCTTGCGACCGCGGTCTATGGCGCGTCGGAGGGCCTCTCCGTCCTGGTACTGGAAGCGTTGGCGTTTGGAGGACAGGCGGGCGCCAGTACACGCATCGAAAACTATCTGGGCTTTCCCACGGGCGTCTCGGGGCAGGCACTGATGGCACGCGCGTTCACACAGGCGCAGAAGTTCGGGACCGAGTTCAGCCTGTCGACCGAGGTTACGCGGCTGGATTGCACTTCGGAAAGCTCGAGTCGTGATCGGGTGCACATCCTCGAGCTTGGCGACGAGCGGCGGGTCCGGGCGCGCGCGGTCGTGGTCGCCACCGGCGCGCAGTATCGCCGCCCGGAGATTCCGAATCTCGCGCAGTTCGAGGGCCGCGGCGTCTGGTACTGGGCCTCGCCCGTCGAGGCCCGGCTGTGCCGCAATGAGGACGTGGCCCTGCTGGGTGGAGGAAACTCGGCGGGCCAGGCCGCAGTGTTCCTCGCAGCCCACGCGCGTCACGTGCGCGTTTTGGTGCGAGGGCCCGGCCTCTCGAGTACCGATGTCGCGCTACCTCATCGAACGGATCGCGGGCTCCGCGAACATCGAGGTGGTTGGTGACACCGAGCTCGTGGAGCTTCTCGGCACGCCCGACCAGGGTCTACAGGGCGTGAGGTGGCGCAACCGGCGCACCGGGGCCGAAGAGCAGCACGCCATCGCCCACTTGTTTCTCTTCACCGGCGCCGATCCGGCAGCGAGCTGGCTCGCCGGCAGCGGCATCGGCACCGACGAGAAGGGGTTTATCCGGACGGGTGCCGACGCGCATTCAACCGAAAGAGTGCCGCTGCCGCTGGAGACCGGCGTCGAGGGGATCTTCGCCGTCGGCGATGTCCGTTGCGGTTCGGTGAAGCGCGTGGGGGCGGCCATCGGTGAGGGGGCCGCGGTCGTCGCGCAGTTGCACACTTTTCTCACCCGGCGTGGTTCTACGCCGGCCAGCGCAACGCGCGCGGGGCACGCCAACCCGCAGCACCCCTCGGGTAGCGGTGCACAGGCATGATCACGCCCTGAGGATGAGTAGCATCAGCGCGAATGGGGTGACGCCGGCGCCCCGTCCGGAAGGCATTCCATCGATTCCATTGCGCCTCGAAAGCATCGCGCGCGCGGCTTCGCGCTGGTTCCGTCATTGCGCCGGAATCGAGCTTTTGCAGTGCGTTACTGATGGCGAGTGTCGGCGTCTGCACCTACAGAATGTAGATGGGCCCCAGTGACCACTATGAGGACCCGGTCGGCGCCATCCAGCGCCCGGACACCGAGCACCGCTGAAGACGCGGTCAACGGATCTTGGCTCGTCAGCGAAGCCATAGATCACGACCATGAGCAGTCAGAGTGCGTTGGGCAACCCTCGGCCCACCAGGCATTCATGAGCGTTGCGTAATCGTCGACGGGCGGGGGCACGTGGACACTGCTGAGGAAGTCGCACGTCGTGCGACTTACCCTGTGTCGCGAAATGGCTCGCCAGCAGCACCGGTCTCCTGGAGACCGACTGTACGGGGATCAAGGGTGGAGGCTACTACGATTTCTACTACAGTCGACCGGGAAGACTAGGTTGCCGCCGCCGCTAAGTGATTGCAAATGGCGCGCCCTGCAGGACTCGAACCTGCGACCTCCTGGTTCGTAGCCAGACGCTCTATCCAACTGAGCTAAGGGCGCTTGGAGGGTGTCGGCATTGAGGCCGCCTGGGGCGACCGCAGCGCGACTCACGAATCACCGATCTTAGCCGACCCTCACCGGCCGGCGCAACCAATCCCACTGGGTTGTCCGAACCCTAAGACGCCGGAAAAAGCCCGGTTGCTGGACCAGATCGCCCTTGCCGCGCGGCGCATGGCCGAGTATGCTGCCAGCCTCTACTGACGGTTCAGGTGGCTGCCATCTGTTCTTCCTCCGATCGGCTTGCGCTCGTTCGAACACGTCATCCGTTCACGCACCACACAGGAGTCCCGCTTATGGCGTTCCGCTTCCCCGCGCCCTCGATCCGCTTCGCGCTCGGCGTCTTCGGCGTCCTCGCACTGGCTGCGCTGCAGCCGCTCGCCGCTCAAACTCCCGCCACAGGCCCGATGAAGTCGCGCATGTTGCAGCTCACGATCGTGACGCTGCGGCCCGACATGGTCCGCGCCTACATCGACTATCAGAAGAGCGACGTCATCCCCGCCCTGCAGAAGGGCGGCGTCACGTGGCGCGATTCGTGGCGTACGGCCACATTTGGTGATCTCTTCCAGGTGGCGAACGTCACCGACATCACGGGCTTCGAGCAGTACGATGCGCCGGCGCCCGTGCGCAAGGCCCTCGGAGACGAAGGCTACGCGGCCTACCAGGCCAAGGTCGGCAGCATGGTCAGCAGCGTGAAGACTTATGCGATCCGCACGCGTCCCGACTTGAGCTATATCCCGGATCCCGCGTACCAGCCCAAGATGGCGATCCTCACGACAGTCGACGTCGCGGCCGACAAGCTGGCGGAATTCGAAACCTTCCTCAAGAACGACTGGGTGCCCGCGCTCAAGACGGGCGGCGGCAAATACTATGCGGTGTCGCAGGTCGTCTACGGCGGGTCGACGACGCAGTACCACACGCTCGTCGGCGTCGACAGCTTCGCCGACATCGGCAAAGGGCACCCCGTCACGCGCGCGCTGGGCGAGGAGGGCCTTGTCAAGCTGATGGCCAGGACCGGCAGCTTCACGCGTCACATCGAACGATTCGTGATTCGGCTCGATCCCGATCTCTCGTTCTCGGTGAAGGCCACGTCGGAGATGAAATAACTCGTACGGATTCTCGACTGGTGCGTCCGAGGTCGGGCGCACCAGCTTCGCGAACGCGGGGCTGAAGCCCCGCCGCCACAGGCACCCCACGGGGCTGAAGCCCCGCCGCCACTGGTACCCCGCGGGGCTGAAGCCCCGCCACCTCAAATTTGAAAGTCGGCGCTTTTCAGATCATCGCCGCGCGGCAGACACAATTCCCTCACCCACGGCCGCAATTCCAGGAATCGCGATCGGGAGCTTCCCTCCAATCGGGATATCGCCCGCAATGGCGCGTGCCGCGGACGATTCGGCCAGGTCGCCGAAGTCGTAGGTCAGCAGCATCGCTGGCAGGTCCGAAACGCTCGCCGCGACATACGGGTTCCCAAAAAACGCCGCCACGACAGGGCGTTCGCCCGTGGAGAGCCGCGCCAGATCGTTCAGGAGCCGCACGAGCGACGGCGCCAGGTCGATCCGTCCGCTCCCCGACGCGGCGCGGACGTATACCCCGATCACGATCGCGCCGTAGGCGGGAGCGGACGCACGGACAAGATCGATCTCGGACGCCGTGCTGCGGTCCGACAGCTCGACAGCCGTGACCTCGGGCCACCGCTCGCGAATCGCAGGAACGAACGTGCGCCCCGGCGCCGCAATCCGCCAGTTGCCCGGGTAGTCGAGCACCGACAACACCAGGACGCGCGCGTTCCGCGACACATCGAGGGGCACGTGCCGAGGCGCGTTTTGGAGCAGCGTGACGCCGCGCTCGCTGACGGCCCGCGCGATCGCAAGGTGACGACGACCGCCGACGACAGTCGTGACCTGCTCGAGATCGACGGTGCGAGCCGAGTACAACCCGAGGCGCGCCTTCGCGATCAGCAGCCGATGGACCGACTCATCGAGCCGCGCCATCGAGATCCTTCCGCTCGCGACCGCCGCCTTCAATCCGACGGCGGCTGCATCATCATCAGGAGAGTCCAGGACAACGTCGGCGCCAGCTTCGATCGCGCGCACGGCGGCATCGCCGGGCGACGCCATCCGGGCGATGGCCGCCATCGACATCGAGTCGGTGAACACCAGGCCCTGAAAGCCCAATGCCTGCCGCAGCAACCCGTTCACCATGGGCGCGCTCAGCGTCGCCGGCGCACCAGACGCATCGAGGGTCGGCAGCCCGACATGCGCAACCATGACGGCATCGGCGCCGGCAGACAACGCGAGACGAAACGGGGCGAGCTCGATCTTGTCCAGACGGGCGCGATCGTGTGGAATCGATGCCAATCCGAGGTGGGTGTCGACGTCGGTGTCTCCGTGCCCTGGGAAGTGCTTCACCGTGGCCAGCATGCCGCCCGCACGCAACCCACGCACGAATGCCGAGGCCATCTGTCCGACAACCTGTGGATCCTCGCCGAAGGATCGCGTGTTGATCACGGGATTGCGAGGGTTGTTGTTGACGTCGGCGACCGGCGCGAAGTCCACGTGAATCCCCAGCGCCCGCGACTCTTCAGCGACGATGCGCCCGGCCTCGTCGGCAAGAGCCGGATCGCCGGCAGCGCCAAACGCCATCGCGCGCGGAAATTGCGTGCCTCCGGCGATGCGCATGCCGACGCCGAACTCGAAGTCGGCGGCGTTGAGGAGCGGCACGGCCGACAACTTCTGCAGCTGGTTGAGGGTCGCCGCCGCGGCGTGCGCCTGGCCCAACGTGACGCTGCCGTAAGTGGCATTCAACAATACCGGAGGGACGGCTTCACTGCCGCCAAACACGAGGAATCCGCCCACATGGGTATTCGTCACGAGCGCGGAGAGCCGATCGAATACATCCGAGTCTGTCGGCAGGTACGTCGACTCGAACGACGGCATCAGCAGCTGGCCGATCTTCTCGTCGACCGTCAGGGTGGCCATCGTCTTGTCGACCCAGCGCCGTCCGGCCTTGTCGAGAGGGGGCTCGACTGATTGGAACGATGGGCTGCCGATGGCGATCGCGACCGAGACGATGAGCAGGCGCATGCGCTCATCCTGGTCCGCGCGCGCGGCAGGGTCAACTGGAGGCTGGCGCTGTTAAGATCGGCCATCATGTCCTCTTTCGAACACCGGCAGGACGCTCCCTCTTCGGTTGTCGTGCACATCATCACGGTCAGCGACACGCGGACGCTGGAGACGGACACGAGCGGACAGGCGATCGGCGAGCTGCTCGCCGCCAGCGGACACGTCGTGCAGGGCCGGACGATTCTCAAGGACGATCCGGCGCATGTGCGCTTCGTCGTCGAGCGGCTCGTCGCCAATCCAGACGTGCAGGTCGTGATCACGACAGGAGGCACGGGCATCACGGCTCGAGACAGCACGTTCGAAGCGCTCGACGGATTGCTGCAGAAGCGCCTCGACGGGTTCGGCGAGCTGTTTCGGATGCTGAGCTACCACGAGATCGGCGCGGCCGCGATGCTCTCGCGGGCAACCGCGGGATTGGCCGGGCGGACGGTGATTGTCGCGCTGCCGGGATCCGAGGATGCGGTGAGGCTCGCGATGGAGAAGCTGGTGATCCCGGAGCTCGGCCACCTCGTACGGGAGGCGCTGCGCTGATGGCCTATCGACCCGATCGTCGAACCATTTCAATCGATGAAGCACGCGCGATTCTCGCCGTGCACGGCGAGCCTGTCGTGCGCACCGAGCGAGTATCGGTCAGAAGCGCCGCAGGACGCGTGCTGGCGCGCCAGGTCATTGCCGACCGGGATGTGCCGCCGTTCGCACGGGCCGCGATGGATGGTTACGCTGTGCGCGCCACAGACACTTCCGGCGCGTCTCACGAGCACGCCATACGCCTTCGCATTGTCGACACGATTTTCTCGGGGATGGCCCCAACCCATGCCATCGAGGCAGGGACGTGCGCCGCGATCGCCACGGGCGCTCCGATTCCGCCCGGTGCCGACGCGATCGTCATCGTCGAAAACACCCGGCGCGACGCCGATTTCGCGGTTGTCTTCGAGGAAATCAAGCCGCGGCAGCACGTGGGCCGCGCTGGCAGCGATCTGGTCGCCGGCGAAATCGCGCTCGACGTAGAGACTGTCTTGACCCCGGCGCGGCTCGGCGTGGCCTCAGCGCTCGGCGTGACCGACCTCGACGTGTTTGCCCGCCCGCGCGTCGCGATCCTCTCGACGGGCGATGAGATCGTCGCACCTGGCGAGCGATTGGGTCCGGGCCAGATTTTCGATGCAAACACGACCGCGCTCGAAGGCGCGGTCGTCGCTCACGGAGGCGAGGCCATCGTCGCGCCGCGGACGCGAGACGATCGGAACGAGCTCGCTCGCGCCTTCGATGCGTGCCTGCGTGAAGATCTCGTGCTGTTTTCCGGAGGCAGCTCCGTTGGCGAGCGCGACTACGCGCTCGAGGTTCTGGGAGCGCGCGGCCGCATCCACTTCGAAGGCCTTCTGCTCAAGCCGGGAAAGCCGACGATTTTTGCCGACGCGGAGGGAGTCCCTGTATTCGGTCTCCCCGGCAATCCCGTGTCCTGCCTGACGAACATGTATCTCTTCGTGGCGCCGATGCTGCGACGCATGGCCCACCTGCCACCGCCCATCGAGCGCGTGGTGGCCGCCTGCCTGACGGGAGGCGTGACGTCACCGGCCGGGCGACATCAGGTGTATCCGGTGCGGGTGGAGGGCGAGCACGCGATCCCGGTGTTCAAGACGTCTGGAGAGATCACCAGCCTTGCGCGGGCGGACGGGTTCTTCGAGATCGCCGCCGACGTGGAGGCGGTGCCGGCGGGAGCGGTTGTGAACGTAGTGTTGTTTTAGGTGGATCGCAGATCGGTTGCCCAAGCTAAGGCTTGGGCCTACGATCGTGCCATCCAACGTACGTAGGCCCGAGCTTCAGCTCGGGCAACAAAACCATGCGAACTCGATCAGACACACTGACCGCCGGCGATCGCGCCCCGGATTTCACGCTGCCGAGCAACCGGGGTGACCAGCAGTCGCTCGGATCGTATCTGGCACGCGGGCCGGTGCTGCTCGCGTTTCATCGCGGCACCTGGTGACCCAACTGTCGCCGCCGGTTCGGTGAACTGGCAGATCGGTCGTCACACTACGCCGCACGGGGTGTGTCGGTTGTCGCCGTCGTGGCGCAGCAATCGGCGGCCGTACGGCGCTATGTCGAAGACAACGGGCTGCCGTTCCACATCCTGATCGACAGCACTCGCGACGTGACGAAGCAGTATGGCGTGTGGCACCGACTCGCGCTCGACGCCTGGAACATTGCACGGCCGGCGCTGTTCGTCATCGATCGCGACGGGATCCTCCGGGCCATCTTCGTCGGCGAGAGCCAGGAGGAGTTCCCGTCGGGCGACGAGATCGATGCGGTCGTGAATACGCTCTGACCACCGGATGCACCCGGCTGGGCGCATTGCCATGCGCCCCCAACGTGCCCACTCCCATGCGCCCTATTTCCCGTAAAGACGCGCGACCTCGGCCCAGTTGACGACGTTCCACCACGCGGCGATGTAATCGGGCCGCCGGTTCTGGTACTTCAAGTAGTAGGCGTGCTCCCAGACGTCCAATCCGAGAATGGCCTTCTTGCCTTCCGAGATCGGGTTGTCCTGATTCGGTGTGCTCTCGATCGACAGCGTACCGTTCGTGTCGATGAGCCACGCCCAGCCGCTGCCAAATCGTCCCACGCCAGCCTTCGAGAACTGGTCCTTGAACGTGTCGAAGCCGCCGAACGCCGACTTGATGGCGTCGGCCAGAGCGCCGGTCGGCTCCCCGCCAGCTTTCGGGGCCATCTGCTTCCAGAAGGCGGTGTGATTGACGTGTCCTCCACCGTTGTTGCGTACGGCCGTGCGAATGCCTTCGGGCACCGCGGACAGGGTTTTAATGAGATCCTCGGCGCTCTTCGACTGAAGCTCGGGGTGCTTCTCCAGCGCCGCGTTCAGGTTGTTCACGTACGCCTGATGATGCTTACCGTGGTGGATCTGCATCGTCTGCGCGTCGATGTGCGGCTCGAGCGCGGCGAAGTCGTACGGGAGCGGCGGCAGTTCATGGGCCATCGGGGCGTCTCCTTCATCGCTTGAATAACCCTTTGATCGTAGTCCGAGGGCGGGAGGAGCGACAAGCTCAACGCAGTGGGAGCGCCACGCGGGGCTGAAGCCCCGCCGCCACAGCTCGAGGGGATCTGTGGTGGAGGCGGGGCTTCAGCCCCGCGCGTTCATACGGCCTGCAGCATCCTGTCGAGCGAGACACGGACCCAGTGTTTTTGTGAATCGGGGACGATGATGCGGTTCTGGACGCGGCCTTCGAGCAGTTCCTCGAGAATCCAGAGCAGGTGGTTGGGCGACACGCGGAACATGGTCGAGCAGAGGCAACCCATCTGGTCGAGCGACAACACGGTCTTGTCTGGCGCGACTTCGTTCGCGAGGCGATTCACCAGGTGCACTTCAGTACCGACCGCCCAGACACTGCCCGCAGGGCTCTCGCGCACGACCTTCAAAATGTGCTCGGTCGAGCCGCTGTCGTCGGCCGCCTGCACGACATCCCAAGGCACCTCGGGATGTACGATGACGCGAACGCCGGGATGATCTTCGCGCACGAGCGCGATCTGCTTCGCGGTGAAGCGTATGTGCACGGAGCAGTGGCCTTTCCAGAGAAGCAGCCTTGCGGCACGCCCTTCGTCGGGCGTGATGCCGCCTCCAAGCTCCTGCGGGTCCCAGACGACCATCTGATCGAGCGGCACGCCCATCTTGTAGGCCGTGTTCCGTCCAAGGTGCTGATCGGGGAGAAACAGGATGCGCTCGCCGTGCTCCCACGCCCACGTGAGGACCGCGGCCGCGTTGCCGGACGTGCACACGATGCCGCCGTGTTCCCCTACGAAGGCTTTGATGGCCGCCGACGAGTTGATGTAGGTGACGGGAATCACGGAATCGATTCCCATCGCGTCGAGCTCCTGCCAGCAGATCTGGAGGTCGTCGGCGTCGGCCATATCCGCCATCGAGCAGCCGGCGGCGAGGTCTGGCAGGATCACCTGCTGGTGATCGGCACTGAGCACATCGGCGCTCTCGGCCATGAAGTGGACGCCGCAGAAGATGATGAAGTCGGCCTCGGAGCGCGTCGCGCAGTGTCGCGAGAGGCGGAAGGAGTCGCCCGTGAGATCGGCGAACTTGATCACCTCGTCGCGCTGATAGTGATGCCCGAGGATCAGCACGCGCGAACCGAGCGCGGCCCGCGCCGCCGCGATACGCCGGTCCATCTCTTCATCGTCGAGACCGCGATAGCGCGCGGGAAGCGGCTGGCGCTCGGAGAGCGAGGCCTTCTCGACCTCGGTGAGGACGGGGAGAAACGTGTGTGCCATCGGCGTGACTGCTTGTGAAACTTTTCTCAATCCCGCGAGACAAAAACGTCAGCGCCCGAATGCGGCTATTGCCGACGGACGCTGACTTTTTCAGTATAGCAACAAATCGAAATTGGTGCGTCAGGGGGCGGACGGGTGCGTCAGAGTGCGTCAGGGTGCGTCAGGTGCGTCAGGTGCGTCAGGTGCGGGGTGCGACGGGTGCGAGGTGCGACGGGTGCGAGGTGCGCGCGGGCTGCTCTTGTGCGGGGGCAAGCTCGTGCGCTCGGGCACCTCGCCCCACTCGCCCCACTCGCCGCACCCGCCGCACCCGCCGCACCCGACGCACCCGACGCACCCGACGCACCCGACGCACCGATTACTGTCTTACAACGTTGTAAAGCGTATCGCGCTCGACGGGATCGCGGCCGGCGGCGCGGATGAGGCGCTCGAGATCGGCAGTCGACAGCGACTCCGGCGTGCGGCTGCCGGCCATGTGGTAGATCTTCTCTTCCTGTACCGTTCCGTCCAGGTCATCCACTCCGAACCACAGCGCCGTCTGCGCGACCTCGACTCCGGTGGCAATCCAGAACGCCTTCACGTGCGGGACGTTGTCGAGCACGAGGCGCGAGACGGCGTGCACGCGCAGCGAGTCAGCTGCCGAGGGCGCCGGTAGCTTCCGCATCTGATTGTTGTCTGGATGGAACGCGAGCGGGATGAAGGCCTGCACGCCACCGGTCTCGTCCTGCAGCGCACGAGTCCGCAACATGTGATCGACGCGCTCCTCGAACGTCTCGATGTGCCCGTAGAGCATCGTGACGTTCGAGCGCATGCCCAGACCGTGCGCCGTGCGATGGATGCTCAGGTAGCGGTCGGCATCGGCCTTGTCGTGGCAGATTTTCCGGCGCACGCGCTCGGCGAATACCTCAGCGCCGCCGCCGGGAAGCGAGTCCAGGCCTGCGTCCATCAGCTCGCGCAGCACCTGCGCGTCGGGCATTCCGTACAAGTCCGAGAAGAACGCAATCTCGACCGCCGTGAAACACTTGAGGTGAATCTCCGGGCGGATCTGCTTGAAGCCGCGCAGCAAATCCTTGTAGTAGTCGAATGGCAAGTCTGGATGGAGGCCATTGACGACGTGAACCTCCGTGAGCGGCTGATGCGCGCGGCGCCGGAGCTTGTCCCAGGCGTCCTCGAGCGAGAGCGTGTACGAACCGGGATCGCCAGGGCGCAAGCGGGAGAACGAACAGAACAGACACGTCGCGACGCAGACGTTCGTCGCCTCGATCCGGATGTTGTAGTTGTAATACGCGCGCGATCCGTGGCGCTTCTCGCGCTCGCGATTGGCGAGCCACCCGAGGGCGAGCAGGTCAGGAGAGTCGAACAGCCGCACACCGTCCGCAAGCGTCAGCCGCTCACCGGCGGTGAGCCTTTCGGAGATCTCATCGAGACCGGCAGCCCGCAGACGGGATGTGGGTAGAGACATCGCGGATGCCCAAGTTAAAGCTTGGGCCTACGTACCTGGGAACTAGCTCGGGCCTACGATATTCCCCACACCTGTATGCGCAGACTCCTGGCACGTGGACCATCGAGCTCCGCCATGAGAATGCGTTGCCACTGCCCGAGCACCACCTCCCCGCCGCTGATCTGCAGCGTGAGGCTGTGACCAAGAAGCAGCGCGCGCAGGTGCGCGTCGGCGTTCATGCGATCGCAGTCGGAGTGATTCGGATTGTTGTGCAGCCATTCCTCGTCGCGCGCCACCATCTTTTCGAGGAATGCCTTGATGTCGGTGAGCAGGGCCGTCTGGAATTCGTTGATGAAGATCGCACAGGTCGTGTGCATGGACCACAGACTGACCAGACCTTCTCGAATCTTGAACCGGCGCGCGAAGTCCATGATTCGGTTCGTCAGGTCGACGAGCTCGAGCCGCTGATCGGTCTCGATGACGAATGTCTCGCCGTGGATCGTCAGACCGCCGACCGACGCGGACGCCACCGGTTGAACCGGGGTGTCGCGAACGGTGACCGTCGAACTCTTGCTCATGCTCTCCTCATGCGTTACGTGCACGGGCGTGAGCCACACGCGCCCGGCACAAACAGCCATCTTACGCGAAGCCCGACAATCGTGGCAAATGTGGACAACGGCAGGATTACGGGCCGTTGTCCGGCAGCAACCGGGGCGAGAGCGGCCGCCTGAGGCCCTTATCCTGCCATGCTATACTCCGCGACACAACCGACGCTCGCCCGGCCACCACGCGAAGCTGGGTGCAAATCCCACACGGTGCCGCCACTGTAAGCGGGGAGCGAGCGCCCTCTTTCGACCACGAACCCGCCCGCGGACGCACACTCTCGACGCGTTTGCCGCACAACGGGAAGCTGGTCCGCCACTGTGCGCTACACGGCATGGGAAGGCGCGGGCGCTAACGCAACGATCCGCAAGTCAGGAGACCTGGTCGCCAGGGCCGTCACTTCCCTCCGCGGGGCATCACTGCCATCCGCGGAGACCGGTGCGCTTACACGCCGGAAGGGGTGGACATGGTCTTCAGCACAGTCGCGCTCGTACCTTCTCTTTCTGCGCTCGGTCCTTCTCACCTGCACGCGGCCGACACACGCATCGCGGGGCTGAAGCCCCGCCTCCACGACAGCACGGCGGGAGTTGGCGCGGCAGATGCTGTCTCCGGACAGGTGCTCGACCCGGACGGCAGGCCCGTGGCGGGGGCGAGGGTCGTTCTCGACGGTCCGCTCGGCGCACGCGCCGTGCGCACCGATGGCGAGGGCCGATTCCTCCTCCCGCGCGATCTGCCCGCAGCGACCTACCGGCTGCTCGTGGAGGCCGACGGCTTCACGGCCGATCCTTTGACCGTGCGCCTTCCGCGTGAGAAGGCTCCTGTCACCATCACGCTGCGCGTCGCGCCGGTGAGCGAAGCCATCGTGGTCTCGGCAGCGCAGGTTCCCCGTCCGCTGTCTGACGCCCCCGCAACGTCTACGGTCATCTCGCGCGAGGACGTCCAGGTACGACAGCTCGAAACGGTCTCCGATGCCATCAGAACGGTGCCTGGATTTACGGTCGGACGAAATGGCGGCCGCGGCGCCTTGACGTCGGTCTTTCCGCGCGGCGGCGACTCGGACTACACGCTGGTGCTCGTCGACGGGATGCGCGTGAATGCGTTCGGCGGCGGCTTCGATTTTTCACTGTTGCCCTTCGGGGACGTCGAGCAGGTCGAAGTCGTCCGTGGGCCGCAGAGTGCCGTCTTCGGCAGCGACGCCATCGGCGGCATTGTGTCGGTCACGACCAGACACGGCGGCTCGCCGACCGGCTCGGCATCGATCGAGGGCGGCTCACAGGCGATGGTCCGCGCTACGGGGGGTGGTGCCGCCAGTGTCGGCCGGTGGTCGTTCGGCGGCGGCGCGGAGCGCACCGAGACCGACGGCTTCACCGGCACGGCGCCCGCCACCGGTGAGCGCGTCTCGAACGACGACTGGCGCTCCGCGACAGCGGCGGCGAGCGCGAGCTGGTCCAAGAGCGCGATGACGATGATCCGCGGTGACGTGCGGTGGCTCGACAGCGATCGCGGCAACCCGGGGCCATTCGGGTCGAACCCGATTGGCGCGTTCACCGCCGTCGATCGGGTCGCGCGGGGCTTCGACACGCATCGACAGGCTGCTCTGCAGATGCAGTCGCCGTGGGGGCGGCTGCTCGCGGGCCGCGTGCAGCAGCGGCTGCAGGTGACACACGCCGATCTCGACAACCGCTTCAAGAGCTCATTCGGGGATTCATTCTTCGAGACGCGGAGAACGACAGGCCGTGCGCAGACCGATGTGGTGGCAACGGCCTCGACGGGACTGACGTTCGGCGTCGAAGGCCTCAGCGAGCGTGCGCGGGGTACCTACTTCACCGGCGAAACCTCTCAGCCGATCCCGATCAAGCGGCGTACGATCGGCGTGTTCGGGGAGGTCCGCCAGCAACTGGGCCAGCGCCTCTCCGTGACCGGGGGACTGCGCGTCGATTCGATTCGACGCGACGCCCTCGAAGGCAATCCGGCCGAGTTCGTCGAGCGGCCCACCTTCCCTGTCGACACGGTGACGTCCGTCAATCCTCGCCTCTCGGCTGCGTATCTGTTGTGGCAGGATGGTCGCGGGACGGCGCGGACCAAGCTGCGCGTCAGCGCAGGGACAGGCATTCGGCCTCCAGACAGCTTCGAGATTGCGTTCACCGACAATCCCTCGCTCGCACCCGAGCGCAGCCGCAGCATCGACGTCGGCGTGAGCCAGGTGGTCACCAGCCGTCTTACTGTGGACGCGACCACGTTCTTCAACCACTACGACGACCTGATCGTGGCTGTCGGGAGCTCGTTCGCGGGATCCAGCCGCTACCGCACCGACAACATCTCGAACGCCCGCGCACGAGGCCTGGAGCTCGCGGTAGCCTGGCGCGGCCCCGAGGGACTCACGGCGCGCGGCAGCTATACCTGGCTCGACTCGGAGGTGCTCGCCGTCGATCGTGCCGGATCAGCGCCGCCGCCGTTCACCGCGGGCGACCCGCTGGTGCGGCGGCCGCACCATCAGGGCTCGCTCGATGTGGTCTGGACGCGCGATCGACTGTCGGCATTCGCCGAGGTCAGGTCCCGCGGGCAGGTCCTGGACATCGAGCCCTCGTTCGGCGCAAGCGGTGGCTTGTTCGATTCTGCGGGGTTCACGGTGGTCGATGTGGGCGGCACGTGGCGGCTCGCCAAGTCGGTCGAGATCTTTGCGCGCGGCTTGAACCTGCTCGACCGGCAATACGAAGAGTTCTTCGGCTATCCCGCGTCCGGACGTCTGGGCGTCGCCGGGGTGCGTGTTGCTATCCGCCCATAACGTTTCGTTCGCCTATCGCGCACGCCGCTCGGATCGCGCGACGTCACGCGCGGTCGTGCGCAACGTCTCGCTCGACGTCGGTCCCGGCACGTTCGTCGGCATACTGGGCCCGAACGGCTCGGGCAAAACCACGCTGCTCAGACTCCTCGGACGGCTCCTCGAGCCGTCCGAGGGCACGGTCACACTGGACGGCCAGCCGATCGCTGAATGGCCGCGACAAGGGCTCGCCCGCCGCATCGCGATGGTGCCCCAGGAAACGCATCCGGCGTTCGACTACTCCGTGCTCGAGCTCGTCCTCATGGGCCGATACCCGCATCTCGGACCGATGGCCATCGAAGGACCGGCGGATCTGAGCATCGCGCGAGACGCGCTGCGGGTCACCGGCATGACGCAGTTCGAGGCGCGCCCGTATTCGACGCTTTCTGGAGGTGAAAAGCAGCGCGTCGTCATCGCTGGAGCACTGGCCCAACAGGCGGACGTGCTGCTGCTCGACGAGCCGACGGCCTCACTCGATCCAGGGCATCAGCTCGAGATCGCGGCGCTGCTGACGGAGTTGAATCAGACGCGCGGGCTCGGCCTCGTGCTCTCGACGCACGACCTCAACCTTGCCGCCTCGGTCTGCCGCGATCTCGTGATGCTGAGCGATGGGGCCATCATCGCCAGGGGCAGGACGGAAGACGTGCTGACGGGCGCCAACGTCGAGCGGTTATACGGCGTCAGCGCGGACGTACGCTTTCATCCGGAAGCCGGCCATCTCACCGTCGTGCCGCTCAAGAACCGTCACCAATGAGCGCGGTCAAGTACACGGCCGACGCATCGATGGCCAGTGAGACGATGCCCACAAGGTTGCAGGGTATCCGCGGGAGAATCGTGACGGCCTGGCTCGGATCGACGGCGCTCGCGTTCGGCGCGATGCTGCTGGCGCCGCTGGCCGGGAGCACGTCGATTTCGCTCGGCCGGGCGCTCGATTTCAGCCGCCCCTGGGAGACGAACGTCGACGCGCAGATCTTCTTCGTCGCGCGGCTCCCGCGGGTGCTCGCGGCGACGCTGGTCGGCAGTGCCCTGGCTTCTTCAGGCGTCGTATTTCAAGCGTTGCTCCGTAACCCCCTCGCCACCCCGTTCACGCTGGGGATTTCAGCGGGAGCGGCACTTGGCGCCATGCTCGTGCTGACCGTCGGCGGCGCATTGGCGGCCGCGAGCTGGGCGGCGGTTCCCGCGGCGAGCTTTGCCGGAGCGCTCGCAGCAGTGGCCATCGTGTACTTGCTGGCGGCGGCGCGGCATCGCGGGTTCTCGACGAGCGTGCTGCTGCTGGCGGGCGTCACGTTGAACTCGTTCTTCTCGGCGCTGATTCTCCTGGTGCAGTACTTCGCCGACATGACATCCGTCGTGCAGACGCTGCGATGGCTTCTGGGCGACCTCGATGTGGCGAGCTACACGCCGCTTGGCGTCGCGATGCCAATGCTCACGCTGTCGTTCGTCACGTTCATTCTTCTCGCGCCGCGGCTGAACCTGCTGAGCGTTGGTTCCGACGCCGCGGCCATGCGAGGCGTCGACGTGCTGCGCACGCAGCGCCTCGCGTTTTTCAGCGCCTCGCTCGCGACCGGCGCCGCCGTGTCGGTCGGCGGGCCGATCGGATTCGTCGGGATCATCGTCCCTCACCTGGTGCGGCTGGTCGTGGGGCCCGATCATCGGCTGGTCGTCCCGGCGTCGCTCGGTTTCGGCGCCGCGTTCCTGGTGGCCTGCGATCTGATCGCGCGCACGGTGATCTCGCCCCTGGAATTGCCGGTGGGCATCGTGACGGCCGTGATTGGCGGGCCGTTTTTCTTATGGCTGCTGGTGAAAAATGCGTGAGCCTATTGATGCCCGAGCTGAAGCTCGAGCCTACGTACTGAAGAACCGAGAACACGAAAAGCCGAGAACACGAGAAGCGATCGCAGGCCCAAGCTTTGGCTTGGGCATTCGATGGACGCGCACGTGTATCGGCGGATGGCTGGTCGCGCTGCTGCTGGTCGTTCTCGTCCACGCGCAAACGCGGCCGGAGCGTATCATTTCGCTCGTCCCAGGCGCGACCGAAATTCTGTTTGCGATCGGCGCGGGGCCACGGATCGTGGCCGTCAGCAGCTACGACAAGGAGCCTCCTCAGGTCGCATCGCTTCCCCGCGTCGGCGCCCTTCTCGACCCCGACGTCGAGCGCATCCTGTCGCTGCGGCCGGACCTCATCGTCGTCTATGGCAGTCAACACGATCTCGTCCGTCAGCTCGAGCGAGCGCGCATCGCGCACTTCTCCTACGTCCACGGCGGCCTCACCGACATCTTCACCACCATCCGTACGCTCGGCACGCGTACCGCCGATGCAGACCAGGCCGCACGCGTGACGCGGCACATCGAAGACACGCTCGCCGACATACGCAAGCGCGTCGAAGGACGGGCTCGTCCTCGCACCATGCTGATCTTCGGCCGAGAGCCCGGCACCCTGAGGAATCTGTACGCGAGCGGCGGCTACGGATTCCTCCACGACGTGCTCGAGATTGCCGGCGGCGAGGATGTGTTTGCCGACATCACGCGCGAGTCGGTGCAGGCGACGACCGAGCTCGTGCTCACCCGCGCCCCCGAGGTAATCGTCGAATTGAGGGCCACCGACGAAGCCGCGCCAGACATGAAAGCGTGGCAGTCGGTGCCATCCATTCCTGCCGTGCGGAACGGGCGCATCGTGACCCTCACCGGCAGCGAGATGGTCACCGCCGGACCGCGGATCGGTCAGGCGGCGCTCCGGCTTGCGAAGGCGCTGCACCCGGAGGCGTTCCAACCCGGCAAACCTTAGCCGCTCCGACTGGTTGGTCGGGCTAACCAGGTTGGCCGGGTTCCCGAGGTCAGGTGCGTTCGAGTCGCGAACCCTACCAACCTGCCAAACCTGACCGACCCGGTTAACCTGGTTCGATCGAGTTGGTCAGGTTGGCCGGGTTCCCGAGGTTAGACATTAGAGGTTGTGCACAGCTATCCCTCTCGCATCGTCTGCCTGACGGAAGAGACGACCGAGACGCTCTATCTCCTCGGCGAGGGAGATCGGGTCGTCGGCGTGTCGGGTTACACCGTGCGGCCGCCGGAGGCGCGACAGAAGCCGAAAGTGTCGGCGTTCATCAGCGCACGCTTCGAGAAGATCGAGGCGCTCGAGCCGGATCTCGTGCTGGCCTTTTCCGACCTGCAGGCCGACATCGCCGCCGAGCTCGTTCGGCGCGGACATACTGTCGTGACGTTCAACCAGCGATCGGTCGACGAAATCTTCCGGATGATTCTCACCGTCGGCGGTCTAGTCGGCCGAAGCAGTCGAGCCGAGGCGCTCGTGTCGGATCTGCGACGAGATCTGGACGCGATCGGAACGGCCGCGTCGCAGTGGTCCCACCATCCGCGTGTCTATTTCGAGGAATGGGACGATCCGCTGATCTCGGGGATTCAATGGGTTGAAGAGCTCGTAGAGATCGCGGGCGGGCAGCCGATTTTTCCAGAGCTCAGACGCGCCAAGCTCGCCAGAAATCGTATCGTCGATCCATTGGAGGTCGCACGCCGCGATCCGGAGATCATCGTGGCGTCGTGGTGCGGGAAGCCCGTGAGACGAGAAAGGATTGCGGCGCGAGCGGGTTGGCAGACCGTCGCGGCAGTGACGACGGGGCAGATTCACGAAATCAAATCTGCGTTCATCCTGCAGCCGGGTCCGGCGGCGCTGACGGAAGGCGTGAAGCAGCTGCACGAAATCATCGCGCGCGCGTCGGTATCACGGCGGGGCTAAAGCTCAACACGCGAGGCTGAAGCCCCGCCGCCACAGATGCCTTTTGTGGCGGCGGCCCATCAGGGCCGCGAATCAATCGGCAAACACCACGTTCACCGGCGGAATGAGGCCGCGCTCGGCGGCTTCGCCAAGGAGCCGCAGCACCGCCGTCCGCCCGCGCTCGCCGTAATCGAGCGTCAGGTCGTTCACATACATGCCGACGAATGTATCGGTGCTCGATCGGTCGAGCCCGCGGCCGTATCGCATCGCATGACTGACGGCTTCGGCGCGATGGTCGAGCGCGTAAGCAATGCTGTCGTGCAGCAGCCGGGACAGGCGGCCGATGAGCTCAGGACCGAGATCGCGGCGAATCACGTTGCCTCCGAGTGGCAACGGCAGCCCGCCCGTGCGTTCGGCCCACCACTCCCCGAAGTCGACGAGCTTCTGAAGGCCCTCCTGCTCGTAGGTCAATTGGCCTTCGTGAATGAGGAGGCCGGCCTCCGCCTTGCCGTCGCGCACTGCCTCGAGGATCTCGTCAAACGGCATGACGTCGTATTGGACATCCGGCTTGTACAGCCGGAGCGCGAGAAACGCCGTCGTCAGTGTGCCTGGAATGGCCACACGGACGCCGTCGAGCGACCGCGGACCGCCCTTACGCACGACGACCATTGGCCCGTAGTTGTCGCCCATGCTGGCGCCGTGCGGCAGCAGGATGTACTTGTCGGTCAGGTGCGCGTAGGCGTGGAACGAGACCGCGGAGATCTCGTACTTGCCATCGAACGCGGCGCGGTTCAGCGTCTCGATGTCGGACAGTTCGTGCACGATCTCGAGATCGCCGGTCGGCACCTTGCCGGTCGCAAGGCCATAGAACATGAACGCGTCGTCAGAATCGGGGCTATGCGCGATGGTGATTTTCATCAAAACGCGCAATCGTACTACAAGGGGGCAGGCTATTTGTCGGGGTCGTCGGCAGCCCGTTTCGCGAATTTCGCTTTGATCCAGCGCGCGGCGCCGAGGATATCGGCGGCCGGCGCTCTGAACTCTTGAGGCGTGACCTGGGAGAACAGTTCCTGGTGCGTGGGCGCGGAAAACGGCACTACGCCACGCCGGGTGTCGAAGTCCTTGAACACATTGATGGGCGGGCTCTCCCCGATGACCGAGACGTAGTACGAGAGGAGTACGCGATCCGACAGTAGCAGCGGCTGCGTGGGTGTTTCGCGAAGTCCGCGCTTGATGCGGGCGAGAGAGACGGGCGAGCGATCGGCCTTCACGGCCGCGCTGTCCTGGCTCTGCGCGGCGGCCGACGTCGGAAGTGCCAAGGCGACCGCAAGCAAGAGCGCAGCCGACCGCTTCATGCCCCTATTAGACGCCTGTCGGACGCCGCCGTCCAGCGTTACTGTCCAGGTAGGGTCAGATCTTGAATTGTGAATTTTTCACAATTCAAGATCTGACCCCAAGAGCGGATGCGCGAAGCTGGAGCACGACGGTGGCCACTTTGTCGATGGTGTATTCGATTTCTTCGCCGGTCGTCTGACGGCCGAGGCCGAAGCGGATGGATGCCCGCGCGAGCTCGGCGTCCATCCCGAGGGCCTTGAGCACGTACGGCGGTTCTTCGCTGCCGGACGAGCAGGCAGATCCGGCCGAGACGCAGATGTCGCTGATCCCCAGCAGCAGGGACTCACCCACAACACCCGGGAAGCTGACATTCAGGTTGTGCGGCAGCCGGTGTTCCATCGATCCGTTCACATGCAGATCCGGCACCCGCGCACGCAGGCCATTCAACAGCACATCACGCAGCGCTCCAACGCGCATCGACTCGTCGGACATCTCGCTGGCGGCAATCTCGGCCGCCTTTCCGAAGCCGACGATGCCTGGCACGTTGAGGGTGCCCGACCGGAGGCCTCGCTCGTGTCCGCCGCCGTCAATGAGCGGCTCGAGATCGATTTTCGGATCGCGCCTCCGCACGTAAAGCGCGCCCACGCCCTTGGGGCCATAGATCTTGTGCGCGGTGATCGACACCAGGTCCACACCGGTCTCGCTCACGGTGAAGCGGACCTTCCCGAGCGCCTGCACCGCGTCGGTATGGACCAGGACGCCGCGCTCGTGCGCGATAGCCGCGATCTCCGCCATCGGTTGCAGCACACCAATCTCGTTGTTGGCAGCCATGACGCTGACGAGAATGGTGCGATCGGTGATTGCGCCACGCAGCACATCGAGATCGACGCGCCCGTCACGGCCGACACCCAGATAGGTGACGCTGAAGCCTTCAGCGGTCAGGTGCTTGCAACTGTCGAGGACCGCCTTGTGCTCGGTCGCAACGGTGAGGATGTCGCCGCCCCTGTGTTTCAGCGCGTGCGCCACGCCCTTGATGGCGAGGTTGTTCGACTCTGTCGCGCCGCTCGTGAAGACGATCTCTTTCGACGCTGCGCCAATCGAGTGCGCGACCTGTCGCCGTGCCAGATCGACCGCCGCATCCGCTTTCCAGCCAAACGCGTGTGTCTTGCTCGCGGCGTTGCCGTAGTGGTCGCAGAAGTACGGGAGCATCGCGTCGAGCACCCGTCGATCGACGGGCGTGCTCGCGTGGAAGTCCAGATAGATGGGGAACCGCAGGGACATGGACAGGTTAACCAGGGTTGGTCAGGTTGGTCGGGTTCTATGTTGCCACTGCCCGAACCGTGGCGCAAACCCGATCAACCTGACCAAACCCAACGAACCCGGGCAACTCTCTGCGGCAGCGGGAAAGCGGGGCTGAAGCCCCGCCGCCACAGGTTGTTGAGTGCGGGGCTAATGCCCCGCCGCCACAGGTTGAGGAGTGGGTCAGTATTTCGGTTGGCTGGGATCGACCTGGTCTACCCACGCGAGGATGCCGCCCTTCAGGTTCTTGACGTTCTTGAACCCGTGCTCGCGAAGGAATGACGCGGCGCGCGCGCTGCGCATACCCGACTTGCACTGAGCGACGATCTCCCGATTCGCATCGAGCTCCGTGAAGCGCTCGGGCAGCTCGCCGAGTGGAATCAACGTCGAGCCCGGGATCCGGTTGATCTCGTACTCGTGTGGCTCGCGCACATCGAGCACGAACAGATCCTCGCCGCGGTCCCGCCGTGCCTTCAACTCGAGAACGGTGATTTCCTGGCTTACTTCGGTATCGTTGGCCAACGCGGGCTCCTGACTGGCGGGCGTGACGCCACAGAACTGGTCGTAATCGATGAGTGCAGTCACCGTGGGATGCGTGCCGCACACCGGGCAATCCGGATCTTTACGGAGCTTCAGCTCACGAAACTTCGTCTTGAGCGCATCGAACACGAGGAAGCGGCCGATGAGCGGCTCGCCGATGCCGAGGAGCAGCTTCAGCGTCTCGTTCGCCTGGATGCAGCCGACGATGCCGGGTAACACACCGAGCACACCGCCTTCGGCGCAGCTCGGGACGAGCCCCGGCGGCGGCGGCTCGGGATAGAGGCAGCGGTAGCACGGGCCTTCCTTGGTCCCGAATACCGACGCCTGCCCTTCGAAGCGGAAGATGCTGCCGTACGCGTTCGGCTTGTTCAAAAGGACGCACGCGTCGTTCACCAGGTAGCGTGTCGGAAAGTTGTCGGTGCCGTCGACGATCACGTCGAAGTCTTTGAAAATCTCGAGCGCGTTCTGCGACGTCAGCGCAGTCTCGAACGTGCGGATCTCGACCCCCGGATTGAGCGCCTTCAATCGATCCTTCGCCGACTGCAGCTTCGGCCGACCCACGTCTGGCGTCCCGTGCAGGATCTGGCGCTGGAGGTTGCTGTAGTCGACCACATCGAAGTCGACCAGGCCCAGCGTGCCGACACCAGCCGCGGCCAGATACATCGCGACGGGAGACCCGAGCCCGCCGGCGCCGATACAGAGCACGCTCGAGGCCTTCAGCTTCTTCTGCCCCTCCATCCCGACTTCCGGCAGGATCAGGTGACGGCTGTAGCGCTTGACCTCTTCGGCCGTCAGCGTCGTGTCGCGCGGCGGAGCAGCCGTGGCGCCGGCTCCGCCGGCCACCGAGGGAATGATGCTCAGCGTGTCACCAGGCTTCACGGGCGTCTGTTCCCGATCGAGATACCGGATGTCTTCATCGTTCAGATAGATGTTGACGAAGCTGCGCAGACGTCCCTCATCGTTATAGAGGTGCTTCTTCAGCGCCTCGTGCTCGCTCGTCAGGTTGGCCAGCAGCTCGCCGACAGTGTTGCCTTCGAGCTCGACGACATCGCGCTTTCCGGTGAACGGCCGAAGGGGCGTTGGAATGTGAATCTTCGTGGACATATCGGGATCTGGGCTAGGAGTTAGTAAGGGCGGTCGACACGCCCGCCAATGTCTCTTCGTCGAAGGTGGATCGATCCCCGCGCAGCTTCCAGGATCGCAGGTCCTCGGCGGCGCCGGCCATCACCGACACGATGACGTACGAGAAGTTCGGCCACGCATGGTCGAGATCATACTGCGAGGGCTGCGCCGGATGGTCCGGGTGCGAGTGGTAGAAGCCGAGCAGTTCGGTACCGGTCGCGTCGGCGCCGCTCTCGGCCTGACGATAGTCTGACGGACGAACCAGGAACCGCCGCCGCGGGCCTTCATCGGTGGTGTTGGGCAGGGGCACAGTGGCGGTCGCCTCACCCTCGCGGCCGATGAGCGCTCCGCAGCACTCGTGCGGATATGTCTCGACGCCGTGCGCGCGAATCGCATCGGCCACGCCGGCACCGAGTCGAAGTCCAGTGTCCATGGTCAGTTCACGCCGCCGACGAACGAGCCTTCGGGCGGTTCCTCCCAGAAGCGCTCCGAGAGATACTTCTCGCCGCCGTCGCTGAAGATCGTCACGATCACGCCTTCGGCGATGGTGCTGGCCACGCGCAGCGACGCTGCGAGCGCCGCACCGCTGGAGATGCCGACGAGCAGGCCTTCTTCGAGCGCAAGCCGCTTCGTGAGGATGTACGACTCCTCGGTGCCCACTCCGAGATCGACGTCAGCGAGGGACGCGTCGTAAATCGACGGCACCATCGCCGATTCCATGTGCTTCATCCCCTCGAGGCCATGGAGCGCGGCGTCGGGCTGCACCGACACGAGCGTGATACCCGGCTTGTGCTCGCGCAGGAAGCGGCCGGTGCCTACGAACGTGCCGCTCGTGCCGAGGCCGGCGACGAAGTGGGTAATCTGTCCTTCGGTCTGCGCGAGAATCTCCGGACCGGTCCCGTCGTAGTGCGCCTGCCAGTTGGACGGATTGCTGTACTGATCCGGGTAATAGTAGCGATCGGGTTCGCCCGCGTACACGCGCCGCACTTCGCGGATGGCGCCGTCACTGCCTTCGAGAGGATTCGTGAGCACCAGCTCCGCGCCGTACGCGCGAAGGATGCGCTTCCGCTCGGGTGTGACGTTTTCGGGCATGCACAACTTCACGGCATAGCTCCGTGCCGCACCAATCATCGCGTAGGCGATGCCGGTGTTGCCGGAGGTCGCGTCGAGAATCGTTTTGCCTGGAGTGAGCAACCCACGCGCTTCGCCGTCCGCGATCATCCGCACCGCGGCGCGATCCTTGACGGATCCACCCGGATTCTTCCACTCGGCTTTGGCGTAGAGCTGTACTCGGCCGTCAGCGCGCTCGAAACGGCGCAGCCGGAGAAGGGGGGTATTCCCGACGAGATCGAGAATGGACCGCGGCCGGGACAAATCCGCGGCCCCGGCAACAGGAAGCGTCATCGCGCATATCCGACCTAACTAGTCCTCGATCCTATCAGACTCCAGCCGCTTTGGGGACTCTCCCCCACGGCTGGCTCCTGCGGGCCTTCGGTGTGCAAGACTTGCGCATGGCGGACGGCACCCCGGCGGCCCTGTACCAACAACGTTTGCGCGACCGTGAGACGCTTGGTGCACGCCTCGCCGCACAACACGACCGCTTTGCCAACGGCCGCCTAGCCACGGTCGTGGCGGCCGCTGTCCTGATATGGGCGGTCGTTGGCAGGCTGCAGGTCCCCGCCTACTGGCTGATCGTCCCAGCCGCCGTGTTCGGAGCCCTCGCCGTGGCTCACGCGCGGCTGCTCAGGCGCCGCGACGAAGCACGCCGCGCCGTCGAGTTCTACGCGCGGGGGCTCGCCCGGATCGAAGATCGCTGGGAAGGATTGGGCCCGGAGGGCCTGGCATTCCTGCCCGAGGACCACCCCTATGCCGCCGATCTGGATCTGTTCGGCGCCGCCTCGATCTTTCAGCTCCTTTCGACCGCTCGGCTCGGCGGCGGCGAGCGCATGCTCGCCAACTGGCTCCTCTCGGCCGCATCTCCCGACCAGGTGCGCGCACGCCAGGCCGCCATCGACGAGCTGAGGGCGCGCGTGGATCTCCGCGAGCGCCTGGCGCTCGTGGGCGCCGAGGTCGCGGGGTTCCTCGACACCTCGCAGCTGGCGGCCTGGGGGCAGGCGCCCGCAAGGCTCACTGGATGGTGGCCGCGAATCATCGGCGCTCTTCTGGGCCTCGCAAACGCCACCAGCTTGTGCGTCGCTTTTCTCTTTGATGCCGGAGCGGGATGGTTCGCCGCATCTGCGCTGTTGTCGGCAGGTTTCGCGCTGTGGTGGCGCGCTCCCGTGTCGCACGTGCTCGAGACGGCGAATGCGCCGGTTCATCACCTCAATCTTCTGGCCGAGGTACTGGCCGTCGTCGAAGGCGAAGAGGGATCGACGCCGCTCGTCAGGTCAATCCGGGCCCGGCTCACGACGACCGGCGAGCCCGCATCGGTGCGCATCCACCAGCTGCGACGCTTGATGGACCTGCTGTCGTCGCGGCGCAACCAGTTCTTCGCACCGGTTGCCGGCATCCTGTTGTGGGGCACGCAATTCGCGTGGGCGATCGAAGCGTGGCGGCGGCAGAACGGGCCGCTCGTCGCCGACTGGGTCGACGCCGTCAGCGAATTCGAGGCGTTGTGCTCGCTCGCCGGCTATGCGTTCGAGCATCCTGGCGATCCATTTCCGGAAATCGTGGAGGGTGCCGCGCTCTTCGATGGGGTCGCACTGGCACACCCGCTTCTCCCGGCTGCCCACACCGTGGCCAACGACGTTCGCCTCGATTCCGACACTCATGTCCTCGTGGTGTCGGGGTCGAACATGTCGGGCAAGAGCACGCTCCTCCGTACGGTCGGCGTCGCGACGGTTCTGGCGCTGGCGGGCGCACCGGTTCGCGCTCGAGGTCTTCGGCTTTCGCCGCTGGCGGTCGGCGCCACGCTGCGCATCCAGGACTCGCTTCAGGCCGGACGCTCTCGCTTTTTTGCCGAGCTCACGCGCCTTCGCGCCATCGTCGATTTGACGGCCGGACCAGTGCCCGTGCTGTTCCTGCTCGACGAGCTGCTGGCAGGCACCAACTCCCACGATCGGCGGATTGGCGCCGCCGCAGTTATTCGCGGGCTCGTCGAGCGCGGCGCCACCGGGCTCCTGACGACACACGATCTCGCGCTGGCGGAGGTCGTCGGCGACCTCGGCGTCCACGCGAAGAACGTGCACTTCAGCGACTGGTTCGAGAACGGAGAGATGCGGTTCGACTACCGCATGCGGCCGGGCGTCGTGCAAACAAGCAACGCACTGGAGCTCATGCGGACCATCGGGCTCATCGACCAACCTCGCGAAACCGGCGAACCTGGCAAAACCTGACCAACCCGCCCAACGTCCTGGCAGCCGGCTTGACCAGGTTTGTCGGGTTAGTCACGGGTCACCGAGGTTATTCAGGTTTCGCGGGCATCTTGAACGCGGCATCGTCGATCGGCGTGTTGAACGCGACCGACTGCACTTTCAAGAGGCCCTGCTGCTTCCCGCCAACGAGGGTGCGAAGGGTGCGGGCGACGAGAATGCCGTTCTGGGCCGGCTGGTAGTCGCTCATCACGTTGTCGATGTCGATCGTCATGCCGTTCTGATCGATCGACGTCGACCACTGCCTTTCGAAGCCGGTGTTCGTGTCCACATAGATGAACATCGTCCGGCCGTTCGTCCGCGTGAGCTTCAGCTTCCAGGTCTTACTGCCATCGATGTCGGCGGTGCCGACGAGCTCCAGCGTGTCGCCGCGCTCCTTGTATCCCACGAGCGGCCCGTCGAACGTCGACTGGTCGCGTATCTGATCCGCCTGCGCGCCAGACAGCTCCTGCGGCCCGTTTGCGCCGATCATCGGGTTGATGGCCCACACCCTCTCGCCGTCGAAGGCCGACACCACGCGCGCGCCATCAACCGTGATCTCCTGCAGCATGAGATTCGGGCGCTTCGTCATGACCGACAGAGGGATCTCTCTGCCCTGCGAAGTGATCGTCCCAGACATCTTCATGGTCGTGACCGACCGGATCTTATCGGCGCCGCCCCTGGCCGCCAGCGTCTTGGCGACGATCTCGTCGACGGTCGGTGTCTGCGCGTGAACGGCGGCGCAAAACAGGGCGACAAGCATTCCGGCCACGCCCGCACGATTCCACTCACGCATCAATCACTCCACCGGCGCACACAGTGCCCTACTTGACCACCTCGCCGGTGGCGTCGCGCAGTTCCGGCGCGCCGAGATCCAGCTTGAGCTGCTCGATCTGAGGCACGATCTTCGCCTTGTCGCCCACTGCCACGACATGCAATCCGTCGGCGACCAGATACTTCTTCGCCGCCGCTTCGACGGCCACCGGGGTAACGCCCTCAATCATCGCCGGATACTTCGCCCAGTAGTCGAGTCCGAGATCGTAGACGTAAATCGCGCCAAACGTGCCCGCCGTGCTCTGGTTCGTCTCGAAGTCCCCAGGCAGCGATCGAACGAGCGAGTCCTTCGAGAGCGTCAGCTCCTCGGGCGACAACGGCCGGCTCGCCATGCTGCCGACCTCCTTCAACATCTCGCCCAGCGCCGGACCGGTGACATCGGTGCGTACCCCGGATACTGCGAAAAACGGACCAGCCGCCTTGCGCGTCGCGAATCCGGAAAACGCGCCGTACGAGTAGCCCTTGTCCTCGCGAAGATTCATGTTCAAGCGGCTCGAGAACTGACCGCCCAGCCCCGTGTTCAGGACCTGCACGGCGGCGTAGTCGGGCGTCTTGCGCGACACGCCGATCGTTCCGACCCAGAGCTGCGTCTGCGGAGCCGCCGGCTTGTCGACCACGATCAGTTTTACGGGCGTCGTTTCGGGCGCGCCGAGTGATGGCTGCGCCGGTGTGCCCTTCTGCCACGGACCGAACGCCTTCTCGGCAAGCGCCTTCACGTCGGCTTGCTCGATGTCGCCGACCACGACCAGCGCTGCGTTGTTCGCGACGAAGTTCTGTTTCCAGAACGCCTCCATCGCCTCGCGGTTGATCGCCTTGTTCGAGGCCTCGGTCCCAATCTCCATGTAGCCATACGGATGCTTCGGTCCGAAGAGCGCCCCCACGAGCACGCGCTGGGCGACCTGCTGCGGATTCTCACGCTGCTGCACCAATGAGGCGAAACGGCTCGCCCGCTGGCGCTCGATCTCCGGCTGGGGGAAGCTCGGATTCAGTGCGACGTCCGCCAGGATCGCGATCGCGTCCGGAAATGTCTTGCGTAGCGACGTGATTGCGACCGTTGTCGCGTCCATCGAGGAGCTTGTCGTCAGGGTCGCGCCAAGCTGCGCGACATCGTCTGCGATCTTCGGAGCGGTGCGTGTTTTCGTGCCTTCGTCGAGCATCGCCGCCGTGAAGTTGGCCAGGCCCGGAACATCTGCCGGATTGGCGTCGCTGCCAGTCCGGACGACGAGATTCGCCGAGACGACGGGGACCCCCGTTCGACGGGCGTACAGAACCGTCAGCCCGTTCGGCAGGGTGAAGCTCGTGGGCGCCGGGAGCTTCAGCGTGGATGCGGGTCCTGCGGCTGGATGCTCGCTGCGCCACGCCTCGTCGGCGTTGATGCCCTCGGCCGTCTGGCTTCCGCCCGTTGGTGCCGGCGGTTTCGGCACCTCTGGCGGGAGCTTCTTCTCGCCGGGGACGCCGTAGACGACGACGCGCGCGTTTGTTGGAAGGTACTTGGCGGCAAACGCCTTCACCGAGTCCGGTGTGGTCTGGCGATACCGGGCGAGATCCTTCGAAAGGTAGCCCGGATTCCGGAGATAGTGCTCGTAGGTGTTGAGGCGGTCCGCCACGCCGCCAAACCCGCCGAGCCGCTGGAGGCCATTGACGATTCCGGTCTCGATGGTGTTGTGCGCGCGATCGATCTCGCTTTGGTCGGGGCCAGAGGTACGGAATTTTTCGAGCTCCGCGTTGATGGAAGATTCGAGCTGCTCGGGTGTCTTTCCAGGCCGCGCGATCACTTCGATCGAAAAGACAGAGCCCAGGGTGAGCGAGTTCTGCTGCACCGTGACGCTCTGAGCTATCTGCTGATCGTAGACGAGCGCCTTGTAGAGCCGACTCGATCGGCCGCTGCCGAGAATATTGGCGGCCACGGCCGCATCCGCGTCGCCGGCCTCGAAGATCGGCGGCGTCAGCCATGCCATCGACACCTTTGGCAACTCGACCGTGTCAGTCACGGTGACGCGCCGTTCGGAGACGACAGGCGGCGTGGCCACGCTCGGCTTCTTCACCTCCGGCCCTCGCTTCAGCGTGCCGAAGTACTTCTCGACGAGCGGCCTGATCTTCGCGGGGTCGAAGTCCCCCACAATCGCGAGGCTGGCGTTGTTGGGCGCGTAGTACCTGCTTGAAGAAGTTCCGGACGTCCTCGAGCTTCGCCGCCTGTATATCCTCGTGCGATCCGATCACGCTCGCATAGTACGGATGGCCTTTTGGAAAGAGGGCATGGAATCCCGCTTCGTCGACGATGCCGTAGGGCTGATTCTCGACGCTCTGACGCCGTTCGTTGCGAACGACATCCTGCTGATTGGCGAGTGTGGCTGGGGTGACCTGTTCGAGCAAGTACCCCATGCGATCGGACTCGAGCCACAACGCGAGCTCGACTTGATTCGCGGGCACGGTCTCGAAGTAGTTCGTGCGATCGAAATCCGTGGTGCCATTCAGATCGCTGGCGCCCGCGCCCTCGAGCAGCTTGATGTGCTGATCGGCCGGCACGTGCTTCGAACCTTGAAACATCATGTGCTCGAACAGGTGCGCAAACCCAGTCCGGCCTGGCTCCTCGTTGGCTGGTCCGACGTGGTACCAGAGGTTGACCGCGACCAGCGGCAGCCGATGGTCCTCGGACAAGATCACCCGCAGACCGTTCGGGAGGGCATACGCGTCGTATTTGATGTCGGGTGTGTCGGACGCGGTTCGAGTCGCCTGCGCCGCCGTCCGCGCCGAGACGAGTGCCGCAGAAAACGCCGCAACGACGAGAAGACCAAAGACGGAGCGAAAGCTTCGCATGGGGTCACAATCCTCGGGATGTCCGCCCGCGCCTCTCGCTGGCAGGGCGTCACAGCCAATTCTAATAGGACGAATCGCTGGGGGCTGCGGTTCTCGGTCCGGGCGTTCGCTGCCACGGGAAGGGCGGCCGCACTTTCGGGTGATTGCCGATCTCGTTCATGGTCCCCGCATCGTAGAGCCGCCCGTTCAGCATCACGGTGCGGATCGAATCGCTGTTTCTGATGTTCTCGAGGGGATTCCGATCCAGCACGACCAGATCAGCCAGCTTCCCGACCTCGAGAGAGCCGAGATCGCGGTCCAACCCAAGATAGCGCGCACCATTGATCGTCGCACAGCGGAGCGCCTCGAGCGGCGACAGGCCCCCCTGCACCAGCATCCAGAGCTCCCAATGCGCGCCAAGTCCCTGCAACTGCCCATGGGCGCCAAGCTGCACCGGAACACCCGCGTCGAACAGTTGCTTCACGCCTCGTGCGATTGCCGCGTGGTTGAAGTCCTCGTCGGCCGCCATGATCCTCCGCCGCGCCCGGCTGTCGATGACATCTCGCGGCGTGTAGGCGAGGAGCCGCTGGTTCTTCCAGACCTCGTCGTGCTGGTACCAATAGTTCTCTCCAAAGAGTCCGCCATACCCAACGATCAGGGTCGGCGTGTATCCGACGCCGGACTGCGCGAGGAGCTGGACTACGTCGCGGTAGAGGCGGGAGGCGGGCAGCGCGTGTTCGACCCCTGTATGGCCGTCCTGAATCAGCGTCTCGTCGTAGTACAGCAACGACGCGCCCTCGGGGACCACCATCATCTGCAGCTCGCGCGCGCTCTTCAGGAACATCTGGCGGACGTCGCGCCGCTGCTGGTTGTAGCTCTTGACACTGAAAGCGCCAACGGCCTTCATGCGGCGCAGATGCGCCAGAGCGTCCTCATAGTTCTCAACGACGGCCTTCACGGGGAGCTCGGCGCCGTAGAGGATCGTCCCGGTCGAGAACAGGCGCGGAGACAGCTTGAGCCCGGCCCGCACGAGCTCGCTATTGCCAAACACGGTCTCGGTGTCGTTGGAGGGATCGTGCACGGTGGTCACGCCGTACGCGAGGTTGGCCACCAGTGGCCAGCTCTCTTCCGCCAGGATGGCGTCGTTTTCACCGTTCACGTGAGCGTGCACGTCGATCAGCCCCGGGATGATGGTGCGGCCGCGCGCGTCGACGCGAGTGGCCCCCGCCGGAACACGGATGCGGCCGGAAGGGCCGAGCGCCTCGATGCGGCTGCCGCGAACCACGATGGTGCCGTTCTCGATCACGCCATCGCGGCCCGTGCCGGGGTGCATCGTGACGATGCGCGCGCCTTCGAGCGCGAGGAGGCCGTCCGGTTCGTCGCTGGTCGCGCTGAAACCGATCGGCACACCTTTCGTTTCGACGGCATCCGGCTTCTCGAGCTTTTGATCGAGGAAGGTGAACGTCCTGGAGAGATTGCGCGTGAAAAGTTCCGGCCCGAGCGACCAATGGACGGCGCGGCTGTCTCCCGCCCAGTGCAGATAGGCACCGGCGTCGCGGGAGACGCGGGCGCTCGGATAGGCCGCGACCTTCGGACCCAGATCGACGGTCCGGCCCGAGTGCGGAAAGGAGGCAATGAACGCATGATACTGCTCGGCGAATGCCACCCACTTCCCATCGGGCGACGGAACGATCTGCGTGGCATTGTCGGACTGGAAGTGCACCTGTTCATCGCCACCAGTCAGATTGACGCTCGCCAGCACGAACTTCTCGCCGCGTTGTTCGCGAAAGAACACGCGGGCACTCGTCCTGTCGAACTGCGGCTCTAGACCATCCTCGCGCACCAGGCGGGGCTCAGCGCTTCCATCCGCCTGCACGATGTACAGGCCAGGGTCTTCACCGAACGTGCGTCCGCGAATCCCGTCGCCTCTGGCGGCGCGATAGACGACCAGTTTGCCGTCTGGCGAAAACGACGGCTCTATGTAGTGGCCTGGCTTCGTGACGATGTCTTTGCCAGGCCCGCCGCTGGACGAAGCAACGCGGACGCGTCCGGCATTCGCGTCGGTCCAGGTCGTGTAGACGATCTGCTTCCCGTCGTGCGACCAGGCGGGATCGAACTCGAACGCCCGATCGCCCGTGAGCCGCTTCGGCTCTCCAGCCGGCAGCGGTCGCACGTACACGTGGCCCAGCGCATTGAAGGCCACGGCGGACCCATCGGGCGCGACGTTCACGTTGCGGAGCATCCGTACGTTGAACTGCTTGGGGTGCACCTCCTGCGGGTACACGAGTCGCTCATACGTTGTCTGCTCGACTCGTGCGCGGAACGGGATCTCTTTGCCGGCCGCAGAGGCCACGTCGACGTTCCAGATCTTGCCCTCGCCCCAAATTACGATGTGACGGCTGTCGGGCGTCCAACCGTACTGGGTATAAACGCCGTAGATTGCCCAGGTCTCTTGAAGGTCGCGATCGAGCCGGTCGAAAATCTGGCGTTCCTCGCCGCTCTGCAGGCTCCTGACGAACAACACGGACTTGCCGCCAACGCGGCGGACAAACGACAGCCACTGCCCGTCGGGCGAGATGCGAGGGGCGATCGAGCCGCCGGCCTCCGAGACGGCGGGACGCTCCTTCCCGTTCGTGAGATCGCGACGGATGATGGCGTAGATGACATCGTACGGATTCTTGTTGTATTCGAAGGTCTGGCCCGGCGTCACGTCCTTGCTGTAGTAGAGATACTTGCCGTCCGGAGACGCCGCGGGTTCGCCGGCGTCTTTCTGCCAGCCGTTCTTCTCGGTCACCTGCAACCCGTCGCCTCCGCTCACGTGATACATCCAGATCTCGCCCGATCCTCCTGAGCGCTGCTTGACGAAATGGCGGCGGCCGTAGAGGAACTGGCTGTCTGGCGCCCATGTGGGGCTGTTCACGTACCACTGCTTCTCTTTGGAGACCTGTCGGGCTCCACTGCCATCCGGCTTCATCACCCAGAGGTTCATCAGGCCGTCGCGGTCGGAAGAAAAGCCGATCCACTTGCCGTCGGGACTGAAGCGCGGCTGCATGTCGAAGGCGGCGCCGCTCGTCAGACGCTCCGCCAGGCCTGTGCCCGTCCCCTCGAGGGGCATGACGTACACATCGCCGAGGATGTCAAAGACGACGCGCTTGCCGTCGGGACTGACGTCGACGTTCAGCCAGGTGCCCTCGGTCGTCTCGAACGACACTTTCTTCGCGGGCCCGAGCGGCTGCCCGATGTCCCAGTCCTTCTTCTCGTCCTTCGCGTCCTTGTCGGCCTTCGCGTCGGGCGCTTGCGGCTTGGCGTCGGGCGTCTGCCGGCCGGAGAGAGGGATGAAGGTTGCAGCAGCGGCAAGAATTGCAGCGAGAAACACGCGCATCGGATGAGTAGGCATGTGTCTGTGTGGCGGCGGGGCTTCAGCCCCGCGCTAGGTGAGTAACCGATATGTGGAACGGACCTTCAGGTCGCGCTCGGCCCTAAAGGGCCGCCTCCACAGACGCATTTCCAGGCGCTGCATCCAGGCTCGCCCACAGATACCAGGACCCTACCGTTCGATACGGCCGCCAGGGTGCGGCGATGCGCATCATGCGCTCGGGCGTCGGCGTCTTGCGCAACCGATAGTGCCGCTGGATGGCCTTCACGATGCCAAGATCCCCGATGGGCAGGATATCCGGCCGCTGCAGCCTGAACATCAGGAACATCTCGGCCGACCATCGGCCGATGCCTTTCACGCGCGTCATCACCTCGATGACCTCGTCATCGGGCAATACATGGATGGCATCGAGCGGGACCGTGCCGTCGGCGACCTTCGTCGCGAGATCGCGAAGGTAAATCGCCTTGGCGCGACTGAGCCCCGCCGCTCGAAGCGATGTGTCCGAGCAGGCGAGAACGGCCGCCGGCGTGGGAAAGCCGCCGTTCGGGAATAACGCGAGGACTCGCTTGTAGATTGTGGCGGCGGCTTTCGTGGACAGTTGCTGCCAGACAATCGCCTCGACGGCTGCGGTGAAGGGGTCCTCTCGCCGGGAGTGGCCCAGGCGGCACCGTCCCACCTGGCGAACGATCTGCGCCATGACGGGATCGACCGACGCCAGATGCTTTTCCGCCTTTCGGAGGGTCCGCTGTGTCAGGGCGAGCGGCGTCACCGTCCCTCGATGGACACCGTGAGCGTCACAGTGGCACGAATCTCGATCTCGCCGGCGGCCACGGGCGTCTCCGGGCTGGCGACGCGCGCCTCGGCCGCCATGCGCATCATGGGCATCGGCGGGCCCGGCACATTACGGTCCGTGTGCTCCTCGATGCGCACGACGCTCAGCACGCGGACGCCCGCGCCTGCGGCGGCGGCATCGGCGCGCGCACGCGCGTCCGCCACCGCCAGTCGCACCGCTTCGCGCTCGGCACCTGCACGATCCTTCAAGTCGAACCGGATGCTGCTGACGTTGGTCGCACCGGCGTTGACCGCCTGGTCCAGCAGGTCTCCGAGATCTTCCAGTTCGTCGACGCGCACCTCGATGGCGTTGCTGACGAGGTAGCCGCGGGAGGTCCGCTTCCCGTTCACCCAATCGACGTCTTCTTGCAGATTGAAGCTGAGGGTACGAATGGCATCGGCGGCGATGCCTGCCTTACGCACAACCTGCTGCACCTGGCTCATGGCCTGCGCGTTGCGCTTCTGCGCTTCGTCCGGCTTCTGCGCGCGTGTTTCCGTGGCAAACGTCACGAACGCGCGATCGGGCGCGCGCGTGACGATGGCCACACCGGACGCGACCACGACCGGAGGTCCCACAGGAGTTCCGGCAGCGGGCGCCTGTGCGCCGGCGCTCGAGGGAATCGCCAGCAGCGCGATGAGCAGGATAAGGACTCGCACCATGTCAAACTCCGTTCGAGGAGGGACTGCACAGTATATTGCAGGCTCCGGGCCCCGGGCTCCGGGCTACAGGCTTTGGGTGCGCCGCTCACGTAGAGGCGGGGCTTGAGCCCCGCAACTGGCGGCGCATGCGGGCCTGAAGGCCCGCCGCCACAGGCGATGGAGTTCGCGACTACACCACATGAACAACGGGCCTCTCACCGGTCTCACCGTGCTGGACGTGACGCGCGTGCTGTCGGGGCCGTACTGCACGATGCTCCTGGCGGACATGGGTGCGCGAGTCATCAAGATCGAGCATCCGATTCGCGGCGACGATACCCGTCAGTGGGGACCGCCGTTCATCCACGGAGAAAGCAGCTACTTCCTGAGCGTGAATCGCAACAAGGAGAGTGTCACGCTCGATTTCAAGCACCCTGACGGACGCCGCGTGCTCGACGCGCTCGTCTCGCGCGCCGATGTCTTCGTCGAGAACTTTCGTCCGGGGACGCTGGCGCGGCTGGGCCTCGACTATGCCTCGCTCGAGGCGCGTTTTCCGGCGCTGGTTTACGCGTCGCTTTCCGGATACGGTCAGACCGGACCACGCGCCTCGGAGCCGGGATACGACGCGGTGCTTCAGGGGGAAGGCGGCCTGATGAGCTTTACGGGCGCGGCCGACGGGCCTCCATACCGTCTCGGGGTGGCCGTCGCCGACATCGTCAGCGGGATCTTTGCCGCAAATGGCATCCTGCTGGCGCTCCTGGCACGTCAATCGACCGGGCGTGGCCAACACGTGGATGTGGCGATGCTCGATTCGGTCGCGGCGCTGCTCACCTACCAGGCAGGCATCGTGTTCGCCACGGGGCAGGCGCCAGGCCGCATGGGCAATCGCCATCCGTCGATTGCGCCATACGATAGCTACGACACCCGGGACGGGCCGATTGTGCTGGCCGTGGGTAACGACGAACAGTGGCAGCGGTTCTGTCGTGTTGCCGGTCTCGAGGCGCTGGCGGCGGATCCGCGGTTCGCGACCAATGAAGGCCGAGTGCAGCATCATGTCCTGCTCGGAGAGAACGTGACACACGTATTGCGCGAACGCACACGTGCGGAGTGGACATCAGCGCTCGTCGCCGCGGGTGTGCCCTGCGGGCCCGTTCGGTCGGTGGACGAAGTGCTCGCCGACCCGCAGCTGGCCGCGCGACAGATGATCGAGCAACGCCCGCACGCGACGGCCGGCACTGTCTCGCTGCTGGGTGTGCCGATCAAGCTCTCGGCGACGCCCGGCGGCATCCGCACGGCGCCTCCGGCGCTCGGCGAGCACACGCCATCGGTGCTCGAGGAGATCGGCCTGAGTCCCGACGACATCGCGGCGCTCCGAAGCGCCGGCGCGATCTGATACCGCTTGTGGAGGCGGGACTTTGGCCGGACGTGCTGGCACGCATGTCGGCCGGACATTTAGCCGGCAATCACGCTTTCACCTCGCCGCAGGAGACCCATGGAAATCGCCGACGTTCGAAAGCGAATCAAAGACACGATCGAAAAGGCCCGCCGTCAAGCCGCCGATCGCCGTGCGCACAACGCGGAGGCGGCTCTCGCTTACGAGCGGTTTCTCGCGACGGTCGCTGTTCCCGTGTGTCAGCAGGCTGCCGGCGTCCTGAAGTCGGAAGGCTACCCCTTCATCGTCCACACGCCCGCCGACAGCGTGCGGCTCGCCTCCGAGCGATGGCCGGAAGACTTCATCGAGATCCGCCTCGACACGACCGGGACCCGGCCGCAGGTCGTCGCGCGCATCGAGCGCGTCAAGGGCCGCGAAACCGTGGCCGAGTACCGCCCACTCAAGCCGGGCGCATTCATCGCGCACCTGACAGAACAGGACGTTCTCGACTTGCTGGCGGAAACGCTGGAAGTGTTCGTGGAGAAGTAGCGGTGCGGGGGGTGGACTGTGCTTCGTGCTGGGTGCTTCGTGCTGAGTGCTTCGTGCTGAGTGCTTCGTGCCGAGTGCTTCGTGCGCGGTGTCGAGCGCCCGAGCCCCGCACTCAGCACCGAGCACTAGGCACTAGACTAGCAGGCTGCTGAAAAAGTAAGTGTCATGGTGACATTCACTGTGTCTACGGCGATCACGTTTGCCCGCTCTCCTCGACCGTTCGGCGCACGGCGAGTGCGGCCGCGTGGTCGTCCGGCGGGCTTATGCCGTGGCCGGCAACAACCGGCGCATCCGGACGATGTTGTAGGCCGCGGCGGTGAAGGTGAAAATCCAAGTGACGAGCGGTCCGCCGCGATGGCGGAGCTTCCGCAGGCCGCCGACGGTCTTCATCCATCCGAAGCCTTGCTCCACGAGCTTTCGTTTGCGCTGACTGATGGCGTAGCCGGCGTGACCCGTCGTCCGGCCATCGATGGCGCTACGGCGATGCACACGCGTGGCGTACTGGGCGACGTGCGGCGTCACGTGCATGCCGCGCAGCGTCGCGACGAACTCGCGCGTGTCATAGGCTTTGTCCGCCGCGACGGTAATGCGGTGCCGTCCGGGGCGCCGTTCGATCATCACCAGGGCCGCATCGCGTTCGCCATGGCCGTCGGCTGGCGTGACCGTCGCATCGACAATCAGCCCCGACCGATGCTCCATGACCACATGCCCCAGGTAACCGAGGTGCGCCTCGCGGCCCCGCGCTTTCCTATAGAGCCGGGCATCCGGGTCGGTCGTCGACTGATGCGTGTCATTGGTCCGACGCTGCCCGTGGAAATCCACAGTCGGATTGCCGCCCCCCGCCGGCGGCGGCGGATCCTGATCGCGCGGCTGAAAACTCTTATGACTGGCCCACGCCTCGAGCCGCGTGCCGTCCACCGTGAAATGGTCGTCCGACAGCAGCCGCTCGGTATCGGCGTGGAGCCGTACGGCCTCGAAGAAGGCCTGCGCGACATCGCCGCGCAGCAGCCGGTCGCGATTCTTGCTGAAGGTCGTCGGCGACCAGACGCGGTCGTCCATGCCGAGGCCCACGAACCAGCGAAACAGCAGGTTGTAATCCAACTGCTCCATCAACTGCCGCTCACTGCGAATCGTGTACAGCACTTGCAGCAGCAGCGCGCGCAACAACTGCTCGGGCGGCACCGAGGGCCGGCCGAAGTGGATATACAACGTCCCGAACTTGGGCGACAACCGTGCGAGGGCGCGATCGGTGATGCGGCGGATGGCGCGCAACGGGTGGTCGAGGGGCACTCGCGCCTCCAGCGACACGTAGCTGAACATCGATCCCGGCTGCTCGTCGGCTCCACGCATCAGATGACTCCCTCCGTTGGTGGGAGCATAGTAGTACGCGGGGATCATGATGTCGATCCCCCTTCTCTTACTTTTTCAGCAGCCTGCTAGTTCGACTTTGTCAGATCGCTGACTTCGTTCCGAAATTTGCGACCGATCAATTTTGAGGACATTGTACTTTTTGCTCGAATTCGGTAGCCTGTGGCGCACTGGTCGATCACACCGCGACGGCGCGCGTACAGCGACTGATCCGATGGTTGGAGCAGTTCACGAGTTGCTTTGGCCATCGCGCGCAGCTGTTGTCGCTGCGGTCCTACGTCAAGGGCGTCTTCAGCGACAGCGAGCGCAAGTCGATGCAGGCGATGCTGGCCCGCGTGACCGAGCCGGTCGCCTATCAAGCCTTCCAGCACTTCATTACGCACGCCCCGTGGGAGGCCGAGCGCGTCTGGCGGCGGTTGCGCGCGGTGCTGCCGGAACGTCGCGGGGTATTGATTCTCGACGGGACGAGCTTTCCCAAACAGGGCCCGGCGTCGGTCGGCGTGGCGCGTCAGGTACTGTGGCGCGCTCGGCAAGATCGCGAATTGCCAAGTCGCCGTGACGGCGGCGCTGTGGACCGGGGCGCGAGCCTGGTGCCTTGGCGCGGCGCTGTATCTGCCCGAGGAATGGGTGACGCCGAGCGCTCGGCAGCAGGCGCGCATTCCGGCGTCGGTTCGCTTTCAAGAAAAGTGGCGGCTGGCCCTCAGCCTGCTCCGGCAAGCCCGCGCGGCTGGTCTCACGCTGACGGCGGTCCTCGCCGACGCCGAATTCGGCGACGTCACCGCGTTTCGCGCGGCGTTGCATCGGCTGCGATTGCCGTATGCGGTCGGCATTTCGTCGCATCTGAGCGTCTTCACCACACGGCCGCACATCACGACCCCCGCGGCCAATCGCCGCGGCCGTCCTCGCACGCGCGTGCGCATGATGACGCCGGTCACCGCGATCGCCGTCCGCGACTGGGCCGCGCAACTGCCGCGCGCGCGATGGCGACCGATCATCTGGCGCAATGGCACACAACCGACGCGCACCGCCCGGTTCGCCGCCGTCCGCGTGACCCCGGCCCACGAGTGGCGCCAGGCCCGCCTCGCACCCGAAGTCTGGTTGCTGTGCGAACAAGAAGCCGGGACGAAACCACGGGTGAAGTACTACTTCGTCCATCTGCCCGCCACGGCGTCGCTGCGAGCGTTGGTCATCTTGGCGCATCAACGATGGGCGATCGAACAACAGTACCAAGAACTCAAGAGCGAACTGGGCCTCGACCACTTCGAGGGTCGTACCTATCCCGGCTGGCAGCATCACGTCGTCTTGACCGCCGTGGCGCACGCGTTCATCCAGCGCGAGCGGATGCGACCGCAGCGCGGACCGCGGCTGACGTTCCCGGCCACGCGCGCCATCGTGCAGGAAATCTTCACCGCGCTGTTGTTTGCGGCCAAGCCGCGCTACATGCATTGGATGGAACAAGCAAAACGAAAGCTTCAACTACGGATCTGACAAAGTCGAACTAGGCACTAGGCACCAAGCACCAAGCACCAGCACTTGACGGCGTTATGCCAACCGCTCGATGACCGACGTATCGATGCCTTCGCGCTTCAATTGCTTCAGCAGCCCTGCGCGGTTGCTGGCCTTGCGCCAGGCCTCGCGGACGTCGACGACCCCGCTCTGCACGAAGGCGACGAGCGCGTCGGTGAGCGGCACCATGCCGTGCTTGCGGCCACTGTCGAGGGCCAGCGGCAACTGCGCGACGTTTCCGTCGCCGATGAGCGAAGCAACGGAGGACGTGCCGAGGAGCAGCTCGCGCGCCGCGACGCGCCCGCCGCTCGCCTTCCGAAGCAGCACCTGGGCCACCACGCCGCGGAGCGTCTTGGCGAGCGCCGCCTGCAGCGCCGCGCGGCGTTCCGGCAGCGCCTGATCGATGAGCCGCGAAATCGCTTCGGGCGCGCTGTGCGCCGGGATTCCCGCGATCACCAGATAGCCTGACGCGGCCGCCTCGATCGCCTCGGCGGCCAGTTCAGGGGCGCGCAGATCTTCGATGACGATCACGTCGGGATTCTCGCGGAGCGCGCCGCGCAGCATGGCGAGCCACTCGTGGGTGCCGCCGCGGACCTCGCGCTGGCTGACGATCGCCGTGCGGTTCTCGTGCACGACCTTGACACGCGACTCGATGGTGATCACGTGATCACTGCGCGTACGGTTGATGAGATCGACGAAGGCCGCCAGGAGCGTCGACTTGCCGCTGGCGCGCGGACCGGTGACGAGCACAAGGCCCTCGGGCTCCGCGCAGAGTCCCTGAATTTCACGTGACAAGCCAAGCTGCTCCGCGGAAATGGCGCGGACCGGAATCACCCGGAAGATGCCGCCTGGTCCGCGATGATCGCTGAACGCGAGGCACCGCACGCGACCGACGTCCGAGATGTCGCAGATCCATTCCCGCTCGACGGGCAGGCCGCCGTCCATGCGATCGGGCAATACCTCGAGAACGAGCGCTTCCACGTCCTGCGCGGTGAGAGACGCTTCGTCCTCGAGCGTGCTGATCTCGCCGTCGACGCGAATCGACGGACGGGCATTCGAAAAGAGATACAGGGCTTCCGCGCCTCTCGCGGAAGCCAGACGAAGGAGCCGGTCCAGGCCCGCGGTCCGTGGCGACGTATGGCGAATAGAGGGCTCGTGGCGCACCGCTGTTCTCGACAACGGCAGGATGACAGCCGACTCGGTGAGCGTTGACGAGGATGCGGGAGGTGAGTCGTCGGCCGGCCGCCGTGAGGCGCGGACACTGGACGAAATCTGGCCGACATTCGATCGCTCGTCCGCAACCGCCGACGCGGGCGCTCCTCGCTTTCTGCGCAGCTCGATCCAGACGTCGTCGCCGCCGCGAGCCGCGACGACCGTGAACCGCTCGCCGGACGCTACGGTCGACGGCGCCAGCTCTGTTTCGACCGCGCCGAAGTCGGCGAGTGCACGCTGCGCCTCCGGCGACAGAAGGTCGCCAAGCAAGCCGTCCATCCCCGCGAGTGTCATGGGCGCGGAGGTCACTTCACGAGGGCCGCGACCAGACACGACGACGGGCCGTTCGCCGACATGCAGCACCAGCGACTCGCCGTCTTCACGGACGATGGCGGCGAGGAAGGACTCTACGAGGTGCACACACGACTCCGCGAAACATTTCGGTCGCAAGCTTCTCGATCGATAGCTCCGGCCACTCAGGATTTCCCGTGTCTGCACGTCACTGCGCCACGTGAATCGCCATGAGGCCGCACAGCACCCGCTCCCAGCGCGCGTTGTGAAATCCGGCCGACCTCAGCTGGAGCGCCACCTGATCGGCGCCTGGATACCGACGAATCGACTCAGGGATGTAACGGTAGGTGTCTGGATTGCCGTGAAGTGCCAGGCCAAGCGCACTCCCGACGACCGTGAGGTACGCGTGATAGGCGAACCGCACTGGAGGCGAGGCCGGACGGTTGAAATCGAGCGACACCAGGATCCCGCCAGGCCGAAGGACGCGACGTATCTCGGCGATCGCGTCTCCGATGACCGGCACGTTTCGCAGTCCATAGCCGGTCGTGACCACATCGACGGATCGGTCCGGGAACGGCAGCGCCATCATGTCGCCGACCACGAATGACGGCGCCCGAACGAGTCGCGCACCCTTCGCCTTGGCGAGTTCGACCATCCGCTGCGTGACGTCCAGGCCGGTCACCCTGGCGCCGCGCGCGGCCGCGAGAAACGCAATGTCGCCGGTGCCGCACGCCACGTCGAGGACTATGCGGCCATCGAGCGGTCCGGCGAGGTCGATCAGACGCCGCTTCCAGCGCCGATCCTGGCCATACGACAGGAAGACGGTGATGAGGTCGTACCGATCGGCAATCGTGGAGAAGAGCCGTCGAACGAACGGCGCCTTGCCCGCCGGCGTGCTGATGGTGTCGCGAAGGGACACGGGGGGAGAGTAGTAAGGGTCGAGCGGCGGATCCCAGCTACTCGGACACCGTCACGACGCCACGCATCATCAGCGAATGCGGACGGCAGCGGTATTCGTAGTTGCCGGGGGCGTCCGGGACGGTGAACTCCACGGACCCGACTTGACCTCCGTTCAACGTCGGAGTCGCGGCCGTGACGGCATCGATCGCGAGATCGTGCACCAGACCAGGCGATCCGTTGCGAACGGTAATCCGGAGTCGCTCGCCCGGCTGCGCCCGGAGCACCGGATTTGGCGTGGAGTCGCCCTCCACGTAGAACGCCATGTCCCGCGTCACGAGAGAGATCTCTCGCACGCGGCTCTTTGCGAATGATCCGATCGCTGCAAACGTGATTGCGGCGACCGCAACCATCGCGGCGGCCGTTTTGATCCAGACTCTCGATTCCACTTTCGTCCTCACCCGACGAGCATTCCTGTCACGTACATCAGCGCAAACCCACTGGCGAGGCCGGCCATGACGGGCCCTGCTCCCAGATATCGGAGAACCGGCCGATCCCCTGCAACCTGCGCCAGAATCTGCACCGCCACTTGCGCGATGGCACCCACGCCGAGGGCCAGGAACAGCACCGACCACAACGGCGAATACGCAAAGCCCCCGAGCCATGCGCCCGCGACAGTCGGCGCACCGCCAATGAGCCCGAGGAGCACAAGCGTGCGAACGGGCGGCATGGACCCGGCCTCCCGCCCGCGCGCCAGCGGCGCGACGATGGCCAGCCCCTCCGTGGTGTTGTGCAACGTGAAGCCGATGATGAGGAGGCTTCCAAGCGCCGCTTCGCCGAGCGCGAACGCAGCACCTATCGCCAGTCCCTCGCCGAAGTTGTGCAGGCCGATCCCGACGGCGACGAGCAATGCGAGCGTGACGCCGGTGGCACCGGCCGCCTTCGCGCTGCGGCGCGAAGTGCGGAGCCACTGACCGAAGGCCTCAATGCCCAGATAGGCGGCGCTGGCCGCAAATACGGCGAGTACGACGCCCTGGTACGAGCCTGGCACGAGCGCCGCCGATTCGAGCGCCTCGTGTGCCGAGTCGATGAGGAGAAACAGCAGCAGGCCGACCGTGAGCGCGAGCACGAAGTCGAGCCCCCGCGCCCCGAGCCGTCCCACCAGGGGGAACCAGAGCAGGCCGATCGCCACGGGCAGAACGCCTACATACAAGCCGATCAGCGTGAACGTCCCCAGGCTCTCCAGCGACGGCGACGGCGTTGCCACGGCCACCGGAATCGTGTGATCGAAGGTGACGCCGCTCGCCGTGACGATCCGGATGGCATGCGGCTCGCCGTGGACCCACGGATAGGGAATGCTGATGTTCGTCTTTCCGAGATGCCCTAATGTCGTCCCGCCATCCGCTTTGAATGACCAGAACGCATCGTCGACCACGACCTGCGCGATCGTGACCGGATCGGGGCCGTCGTTGAGGACCGAGACGACGATGCCCTGGGGCCCGAGCGTGACGCGATCGAATGCCAGCCGCTCGACGGGTGGGAGATTCACTCCCCGGACAGCGTCGGCCGGACCGCTTGCAAGAATCCACGCGAGCAGGGCGCCGAGCAGGACGAGCGGCAGCACCCCAAATAGCCACGTCAGAGACGCCCGCCGCGGCGCGGCCACGTCGAGGTGAGCGGCGGTCTCAGGTGTCACGGCCGACCTCCGTCGCACGGAAGAGCCCCATCCAGCCGAGCTCGGCGAACTCGCTCTGATGGGCGTGAAACATGAAATCGCCGGGATACCGGAACGTGGTTTCGAGAATCGCACGCTCGCCCTGGCAGAGCGTCAGCGTATCGGTGCGCTCCGACGTCGTGCGAGACGTGCCGGTCCTGAAAACGTCGAAGAACATCCCGTGCAGGTGAAAGCTGTTGAGCAGGTCGAACTCGGTGATGTTGACGAGAAAGATCCGCACCGGTTTGCCGACCGTCACCGGAATCGGATTGTGCATGTGGAAGTGCGCGACGGTGTTGACCGCGTACACCTCGTTCTCGTTGTCGAAGTTCGTGTCGAAGCCGTTCATCATCATCACGAACTCGTCGCGCGGCGTGTCGTCGCGGCCCTTCGGATCGATGATGAACGTCCCGTACAGCCCCTTGTGAATGTGGCGCTTCAACGGCACGGCGTGACAGTGATAGAGGTGCAGGCCGAACGGATCCGCCTCGAACTCGTACAGGAACGTGCCGCCAGGCGCCACCTGGTGTTCCGCCAGCGAGCCGTCCATCTCGGGACGATGCCAACCGTGAAAGTGCAGCGTGTGCGGGTGTGAGCCTTGATTCACGAACCGTACGCGCACGAGATCGCCTTCGGTGGCGCGCAGCGTGGGGCCCGGCACCTGACCGTTGTACGTCCACGCCGGAAACATCACGCCCGGCGCGATTTCGATCTCACGATCGACCGCGAAGATCTGGTACTCCCGGAGGAGCGACCCGTCGGGTCGCGGGGATTCGCGGTAGTAGCGCGATCGTTCGGGCTCCGGCAAGTGAGAGAAATTGAACGACGTCAGGTACGCCCGGGGATCGAACAGGCCCGTGTCGACTTGACCGACAACGCCCAGCTCGTGCCCTCCGTGACCGAGCACGTGGCCGTCAGGGGGCTTCGGGCTTTGGCCCGACGCGCGGCGCAATCCGCCAAGCGCTCCAACGCCTACCGAGACACCCGCGGCGTGCAACCAGGACCGACGTGAAAGCGACCAAGACATATTTTGAAGATTCAAAATTATTAAGTGGACCGGAGCAAAAAGTCAAGCTAGGATTATTCAAATTTCGAGGCGCTACTGGAATGTTTCCCTCAAGCACAGTCGAGAACTACATCAAAGTCATTTACGCGCAACAGGTTAGGCTGACTGACCCAGAGGGCCTTGTTCCCATGGGGCACCTGGCGATGGGCATGGGTGTCACGCCGGGTACCGCCACCACGATGGTGAAGGCGCTGGCCGATTCCGGGCTCGTGCACTACGCCCCGTACGCGGGCGTTCGTCTGACGCGCGCCGGGGAACGCCTTGCCGGGCTGGTCATTCGCCGGCATCGCCTCGTGGAGCTGTTCCTCGTGAAGGTGATGGGCATGCGTTGGGACGAAGTGCACGATGAGGCCGAGCAGCTCGAGCACGTGGTGTCGGAACGCCTCATCGAGCGGATGGACGACATGCTCGGACATCCGCAGGTTGATCCGCACGGCGATCCCATTCCTGACGCCGACGGCACGTTCGCGCACCGCGAGCTGCACTCGCTTCTCACGTGCCCGCTTCGCGTGCCGCTGACGGTCATGCGTGTGGCCGATCAGGATCCGTCGTTTCTTCGGTTCCTCGAAGGCAATCAACTGAAGCCGGGGCAGGAGATCTCGGTGGAAGCACGTGACGAGGCTGCCGACAGCGTCTCGGTGCGCGCGTCGCGCGGCGAGCCGCTGACGATCGGTGCCCGTGCGGCGTCGAAGCTGCTCGTCGAAGTGATCGCGATTCTGCTGTTCGTATGCGGCTGTGCAGCGTCCTCTGCCGCGCAGACGGCGCCATCGTCCGCGCCTGTCGAGACCGCTGATTCGAGCCGTCCGTTCGAGATCGAGGACAACTCGTTTTTCGTGGAGGAAGCGTTCAACCAGGGGTCGGGCATCGTGCAGAGCATCCTCGGCGCCGTCTTCCTTCAGGACGGCGGGTGGGCGGTCGCGTTCACGCAGGAGTGGCCGGCGCCGGGCTTGCGGCACCAGTTGTCGTACTCGATTCCGTTCGTCGGCGTCGACGGCTCTGAAGGCATCGGCGACATCCTGGTCAACTATCGGCTGCAACTGACCGAGGAAGGACCCGGTCGTCCCGCCCTGGCGCCGCGCGTCTCACTGGTCTGCCCGAGCGGCGATGCGGATCGTGGTCTTGGCGTGAGCGCGTGGGGGATGCTGTTGAACCTTCCCGCCAGCAAGCAGGTGCGCGATTTCTATTTCCACGGCAACGCCGGGCTGGCGTGGTATCCGCGTGTCGATTCCGGCGTGTCCCCGTCGGCCTCTCTGGTGCGGGCGCCGGACGTGGCCCTGGTGAGCCCGTTCGTGGCGGCGAGCACGATTTATCGGCTCCGCCCGATGGTGAACCTGATGCTCGAGTCCGTCTTCACGTGGCAGGATGACGTCGTTGCGCCCGGGCAGAGCGATCGGACATTTGTGAGCCTGCTCTCGCCCGGTGTTCGCGGCGGCTGGAACGTCGGCGAAAGTCAGATCATCGTCGGCGCCGCGCTCCCGATCACCTGGGGCGAGGCGGAGACCGACGTCGGTGTCTTCACGTACTTCTCGTACGAGGCGCCGTTCTGGAAAGCTAAATAGCGGTCAGCCGGTCGACGAGCGCGGCAATTTCCAGCGGCTGGTCCACCTCGTAGGCCGCCATGGCGCGTTCCTCGTCCGGCACCTGCTCGAACCCGAAGCCATAGCGGGCCAGGCACGCGGGCACGCCCGCTCCCACCGCTGTCCGCACGTCCGCCACCGAATCACCGACCATCAGCGCGCGCGTCGGCGTGGTCCGTGCCCTGCCGAGGAGCGCGCGAAGGCCGGCCGGATCGGGCTTTCGAGGCACGCTCGAATCCCCGCCGATCACGCTGCTGAAGAATCGCCGAAGGCCGAGGCCATCAAGCAACCTATTGGTTGCATATTCGGGCTTGTTCGTGAGGAGCGCCAGCCCGGACTTCATCGAGATCCGCTCGAGCGCCTCGATGACCCCTTCGTACGGACGGGTCGTGGCCAGAAGCCTCGTGTCGTACTCGCGCAGGAAGGCGATCAGCGCGTCGTTGAGCGGCACGTCGAGATTGGACGCGGCGAGCAGCCGGCGCACCAGCTCGCGCGCGCCGTCGCCGACCATGCGGACGACCTCGGAGGCCGGCAGCGGCGGGGCCCCGTATCTCGTGACGAGCGCGTTCCCGGCGTCGGCGAGATCGCGCGCCGAGTCCACGAGAGTGCCATCGAGATCGAAGACGACGAGGAACGGACCGGCCTCACTCACCCGTGAAACTGGCAAAGGACGAGGGCGTCTCCCACACCGTCACGCGCACGACGTGAAACCCCTGCGATCGCGTGTAGTCGAAGATGATTTTCGCGATGTGCTCGACGGTTGGATTCGCATCGACGATGTAGACCGGCTCGCCGAGATCCGTCAACGGCTTCACCAGTGGATCGTCGCCGCGCAGAATCATCTGGTGATCGAGGCTCTTGTCGATCCAGCCCTTGACGACGCGCTTGATGTCGCTGAAGTCGCAGACCATGTTGCGCGGGTCGAGCGAGTCGGTGCGCACCTCGATCTCGGCGACGGCGTTGTGCCCGTGCGGATGCTTGCAGATTCCGTCGTAGTCGAGCAGCCGGTGCCCGTAGCAGAACTCGATTTTCTTGGTAACGGAGTACATTACCGACATTGTATCGCGCGCTTCTGCGCCGGCGATCTCGTACGGGCACATCGCGCCCGGCCCGGACGCGTAGGGGCGCACGGCGTGCGCCCGAGACAACGATGACCCAGCCTCTCGACGATCGCGCCACGACGGCCGTGCTCTTCTCCGCCGGCCTCGACAGCGCCGTGCTCGTGGCCGAGGAGGCTCGCCGCGCCGCCGTCTATCCGCTTTACGTCAGCGTCGGCCTCGCGTGGGAGCCTGCCGAACAGGCCATGGCGGCTCGCCTGCTGCGCTCACCGGCATTCGGAGAGGCGATCCGCCCGCTCACGACGCTGCAGTTCACGATGCGTGACGTTTATCCGCCCTCGCATTGGGCGATTCAAGGGACGCCGCCGGCCTACGACACGCCGGACGAGGACGTCTACCTGACCGGGCGGAACATCGTGCTGCTGGCGAAGGCCGGAATCTGGTGCGCACAGCACCGCGTTGCACGAATCGCGCTTGGACCTCTTGCGGGCAATCCCTTTCCCGATGCGACGCCCGAGTTCTTCTCGGCCATGGACGACGCGCTTGCGATCGGCCTCGCACACCCACTTGCGATCGTCACGCCCTTTCGAGAGCTCGAGAAACAGGACGTGATCAGGCGAGGCATGGCCCTCGGCGTGCCCTTCGAGTTGACGCTTTCGTGTATGAACCCCGTGCCGGCCGAACAAACCGACAGTGGGGCCTTGTATCTGCACTGCGGCGCGTGCAGCAAGTGTCGGGAGCGGCGGGATGCGTTTCGAGGGGCCGGGATGGACGACCCGGCCCCGTATGTGACGAGTCGAGGCGACTGACCCGGACAGTTGGGCGCACGCAGTGCGCCCCTCCGCCGTCGTGGCGCCTCGGCAATCCGCTAACGTTTCGTGAGCGTGATGCCGCCGTCGCCAGTCCTGATCCGGAGCGTTGGACCGCCGCTGCCGATGGCGCCCTGCAGGTCGTTGCGATCTTCGCCCGACGCGCGAAGTCCCCAGGCGTTGGCATCGATGCCGCCGTCGCCCGTGTGCGCGTCAATCTGCGCGTTGAACCCGGCGGGAAGGTTGACGTGGATGCCGCCGTCTCCCGTCGTCAACTCCCAGTCGCTGATGGGCGCAGCGGAGGAGGTGACATCGACGCTGACGGAGCCATCGCCCGTGTGGGCGACAAGCGCGCGCGGCTGGCCCTTGATGGAGACCGAGCCGTCGCCGGTATTGATCTTCAGGTTCCCGGAGACATCCTCGGCCGAGACGGACCCGTCGCCCGTATCGATGCCGACATCACCTGCCACGTCGTTGGCGGTGATGCTGCCGTCGCCGGATCGCACATCGACGCGGCCCGTGATCCCCGTCACGGCGATCGAGCCATCACCGCTCGTGGCGGTCAGATCGGTTGTGCGGGGCACCGTCACGACGAAGCGCACGGAACGGCCTTGATGCCATCCGACGTGGACGTCCTCGCGCTCGGGCTTCACCGCGTGAAGAACGATGCGGTTACCCGTTTGTTCGGACGTCACCTTGAGTGTCTCGGCCTCGGCCTGGGAGCTGGCGCGGCGCTCAATGGTGACAGCCACCTGCGGCTTGTCCCAGGACGTCACTTCGATCGAGCCGTCGAACGTCTTCAGCTCGAGCTCGGCCTTGCCGGTCACGGCGAAGCTCTTCTGCTCTTTGGCGACGTACTGTTCCGCGTTCAAGTCGATGGAGCAGGCCGTGCTGGCGGCCACGGTCATTGCCAGGAGGGCGGCGCCGGAGCGGGAAATGCGCATCGCGGGTCCTTTCATTCGGTCCACAACCTGGTAGTTACGAACGGCAGGGCTCCGCGGTTCACGCGCCCGATTTCCAGGGCGTCCCGGCAACGAACGTCCGGACAACATGCAGGTCAGGATCGAGTACCGCCACATCGGCGCGCTGACCCACGACCAGCCGCCCCCTGTCGGACAGTCCGAGCTGGCGTGCCGGCGTGGTGGCGCACAGGTGCGCCGCGTCGACCTCCGACAACCCGAAGGATGTCGTCAAGGTCCTGAAGGCGCCGTCCATGGTGAGTGTGCTGCCTGCCAGCGTCCCGTCCGCGAGGAACGCCGCTTCGGCAGCCACCGTGATCGTGTGACTGCCGAGCGGTACTGTGCTACCGACCGGAAGGCCCGCGCCGGCCGTGCCGTCGGTGATCGCCATGGCCCGTGTGCGGCCGAGGGCGGAAATCGCGGTTCGCGCGACGATCGGGTGCACATGATAGCCGTCGCAGACGATCTCGGCGCAAACCTCGCCACGCTGGATCACCGCGCCCACGAGCCCTGGCGCGCGGTGCGAAAACGGCGGCATACGGTTGAACAGGTGCGTGGCATGCCGCGCGCCCGCGTCGACGCCGGCGAGTCCTTTTTCGTAGCCGGCGGACGAGTGTCCGAGCGAGACGATGTGACCGTGCGCACAAAGCGCCCGGATGAGATCGAGGCCGCCGTCGATCTCGGGCGCGATCGTGAGAATGCCCACTTCGGCGCGCGCACGCGCGATTTCGTCCAATATCTCCTGTCCTGAAAAGGGGCTGTCTCCCTCGACGCCCGGCCTGACGTCGGAGGTCGGCAGCCGCAGACAGACCACGGGCTGCGCGCCACGAAACTCGGGGTTGATGAAGTTGCTCTCGAGATGCGCGGGCAGCACGGCCGCGTGTCCGCTCGGATTCGCGAGACGAGCCGCACGAATCCCATCGAGCAGGCGGCGTAGTGCGGAAGGCGGGCAGGCGACCGTCGTCGGACAGAAGCCGGTAACACCGTAGCGCGGGAGCTTTGCGGCGAGCCCGGCGACGGCATCGACAGTGGCGAGCGTGTCGACTCCCTCGACCCCGTGCACATGGACGTCGATGAAGCCAGGCACGATCAGATGTCCACGGACGTCGTGCCAGTCTTCACTTCCACGCGCGATGGTTCCGGGCCTGACGTCCGCAATGACGCCGTCGTCGAGCACGAGCGATCCGGGATCGAGGATCGTATCGGGCAGCGCCAGGCGGGCGCCGGAAAGAATCGTCCTCATGGATGCATCCAGCTTGGATCCGCTACGAGCTTGCGCCCTGCCAGAGGCAATGCCTCGTGGCCAATCGGAAAGAGACGATGATCGAGCTCGGCGAGGGTCCGCGTGAGCAGGACCTCATTTGGCGCCCAGATGACGATGATGCCGCTCGTCTCGGCCGGCGGGTAGCGTCGATCGTCGAGATAGTCACGGTCGATCGTCACGAGCGTGCGCGCGAGCTGTCGGGCGAGCTCGAAGTGACGCCGATCGTGCGCGCGGCGAAGGTCGTCGTGCTCGACCACGAAAAGGACATCCCATCCCAGATCATGGCGCATGAACGAGACGACGCCGGCCGGAACATTGGCGTCGGCATAGATCCGCGGGGCCTCGGGTAGACCCGCGTGTGCGGCCAACTCGGCGGAGAGGGTTGACACCAGCTGGCCTCAGCGATCCCGGTCGACCTCGGAAATCGTGTGGAACGTGGTGGGCGACGGCCGCGACGCTCCGGCGGCAGTTGCCTCGCGCTTGAGGGTCGCGACCAGCTCGGTTCGACGTCGTACGAGACCCTTGCGCGGACGACGGTTGTTTGCAGATCCGACGGCGTACTCGCAGAACAACGGAAACGCGATCGTCGAGTCGGCGTAGGCGACGACGGTATCCGGCAGCACGCCCGGATTCACTTTCCCCCAGCTTACCGCTTCAGCGGGCGTTGCGCCCGACAAGCCGCCCCACACGACCTGATCCGTCGTGATCTGAATGAAGTAGTCGTTGCCGCCCTTCGGGATGTTGTAGACCTCCCAGAGCGTTGGCTGCGCCTGAAGATAGAAGTTCTTCGGCGAACCGCCGCCGAGAATCACGCAGCCGTTCTTCGTGCCGGCCAAGACGATGGCGCAGACTTCGTTCACGTCGCGATTGGGATCGATCATGAGGCGGCTGTCGTTGATCAGCTCGTGATAGGCGATGTTCATGCCGATCGAGCTGTCGCCGGGCGAGGACGTGTAGATCGGCACACCGAACGTAGCTGCGGCCGCGACGACGGAGTACTCCTCGCATCCCGGATGACGCGCTATGAGGTCCTCGCCGAGCCGCACGTGCAGCTCCGACGTGGAAATCGGGCCGTCGAGACCAGACCGAGAGAGGAAATCGCGCACGTACAAATCGGTCTCGAGCAGGACCGACGCGGGGAAGAGCACGTCGTAGATGCGGATGATGCCTTCGTTGTACAGATCGCGATCGTCGAGAAACGGCGAGCCGCGATGAAGCGTGAAGTTCAGCGCGTAGTGGAGGTCGTGATAGAGGTTCGCGCCGGTACTGATGATGAAGTCGACGAGTCCGCGCTCCATCAGCTCGATGATGCAGCCGCCGAGGCCGGCCGGCGTGAGCGCGCCGGCGATTGTCAGGCCGATCGTGGTGTCGTTTTCTGGCGCGAGCATCTTGTCGGCGTAGATGTGGCACGCCTCCGAAAGACGCGCGGCGTTGAACGCCTGGAAGCCATCATCAATGAGCGCGCGAATGTCGGCGCTGCCGCGAGGCCGATAGTACTTGATGGGCTTTCCTGAGAGGATGCGGGGCTTGTGGCCCTCGGGTGCACCCGGTGAACGATGAGGCACCAGGCGAGCATAACAGAAGTGCTAAGTGCGGAGTGCGAAGTGCGAAGTGGAGTGGAAAATATGGGCAGTGGAAAGTCGTTGCCACTTCCCACTGTTCACTTTTCACTTCACTTGGCACTTCGCACTCGGCACTTGGCACTTCTGTCAGTTCCCTTGACAACCTCACGCGGTCGCGCCAGTGTTACGCGCCATGGAGCCGATCACGCTCGCGCTTGGCGGCGTCGCCGTCATCGTGCTGTTGCTCGCGGTGCACCTCTATCGGAAGTCGCGACCGCTGCCAGGCGAGCACGTGTTTGTCGCGAGTCGTCTGAGCTCGGGCAACCGCCTGTTCCCGACGCAGGTCGCGATCACGCCGACCTCCGTCGTCCACTACACCGCGCATTGGATCGGACGCCACGAGCACTCGATCAACATCGCGCACGTGGCGTCCGTGCGCATCGACACGAAGCTGATATTCGCGGACGTGTTCATCGAGACAACCGGCGGCCAGAGCGCCATCCAATGCCGCGGCCATCGCAAGGGCGACGCCCTCGAGATCAAGCATCTGATCGAAGAATTTCAGACCGCCTATTACCGCACCAACCAGCCGCCCGAACCGCCGTCACCCCGCTGAGCCCCGTCCAGGCGACAGGCCTCCCGATCGTGCGGGGACCGTCCACGAATTCGCCGCCTCGCCGCCCAGAGGGGGACTGTCCTCACACAACCTGCGGGCATGTAGATGGACGCACCTACATTGGATTGTGCTTCGAGGGCTCAGGGCGCACGCGACCGTCGGCCGGGCTGTCGCAGAATGGAACACTGGCCGATAGACGTGCCGTGCGCGACACGGCCATCGCCTCGACCAGCGACGTCGACAGCCGCTTCCGGACCCTCGTGCAATCGCCACTTCGCGCGGGCCTGCTCCGCTTCCTGGCGGCGCGCCCGGGCGACAGCTTCGATCTGGACGCGCTGATGGCGGCCTTCGGGCGCATGCGCCTCGACGTTCAGAACTGCGTACGCGAACTCGTCGACTTCGGCGTCACGCGCCGGATTCACGGCGAGCCGGAACGCTTCGCTTTCGCGCGCCCGACCCATCCGGACGCCCTGCGCCTCATTGAAAACTTCCTCGAGCGCCGTGCCACCGTCTCGACTGAGGACCAGTCGCCGTCGGTCCAGCGCTTCCGCGAGATGATCGGCCGCGACGAGAAAATGCTCGTGGTCTTCGAGTGGATCCGCACGGCCGCCAAGTCGGACATCTCGGTGTTGATCCTCGGCCCCACCGGCTCCGGCAAAGAGCTCGTCGCGCGCATGATTCACGAGCTGTCGCGCCGCAGCGTGGCGCGCTTCCAGGCCGTGAACTGCGCGGCACTGCCCGACACACTCTTCGAATCGGAGATCTTCGGATACGAAAAGGGCGCGTTCACCGGCGCCCACGATCGCAAGCCCGGACGGCTCGAGATGGCCAACGAGGGCACGCTGTTCCTCGACGAGATCGGCGACCTCTCGATCGTGGCCCAAGCCAAGCTGCTGCGCGTCCTCGAAGAGCATCGCTTCGAGCGTCTCGGCGGCAATAAATCGATCGCCGTCGACTTCCGGCTGATCTCGGCCACGAATCGCCCACTGGATCTGTTCGTCCGCGACGGGCGTTTCCGCGAGGACCTGTTCTATCGCGTCAACGCCTTCGCGATCCGGCTGCCATCGCTGCGCGAGCGGCCAGTCGATATTCCCGTCCTGGCACAGCGCTTTCTCGCGCGCTATTGCGCCTCCAGCGGACTGCCGCTGGACGCGAAGTCCTTCGCCCGAGACGCCACCGACCTGCTCATCGGCTATCCGTGGCCGGGCAACATCCGTGAGCTCGAAAGCACGGTCTCGAGAGCCGCGCTCTCGGCGCCCGGCCGCCTCATTCGCGCCAGCGACATCGAATTCCTCAACGCGTCTGCCACTCCAGTTCCGACAGGGCCGACCCGGCTCCCGACACTACGGGACGCCGAGCGCACACACATTCAACGCGCGCTCGAGGCCGCACGGTGGAACAAGAAGGAAGCCGCCGAACTGCTCGACATCAGCCGCGGCACCCTCTATCGGAAGATCGAGGAATACGGCCTCGGCCCGGTCCGCGACCCGAAATAGCACACGGGCCGCGGAGTGAATTTCCTCCGAAATTGGTTCAAAAATGGCGGCGGGAGACGGTGGAGGTACCAAATAGGAACACGTCCGACAAGCGCAAAACCGGCCAAATTTCGAAATTCACCCGCCCGATCACAATCCTGTGTGCCAAAATTAGACAGCCGGGTCTACCCGAAGTTGCCAGTCTCCTCTGAACCCCTCGACCCGATTCCGCACTAACCCGCTGCGCTTTCAAGCTTTTGAGCCCCTTCCACGAGAGCACACACACGTGGCAGACGCCTTGCTATGTTCAATGAGTCACGAGATCGCCCTCTGATTCCGAATTGGTAAGAGTGGCTTCGAATTCGATCGGTTGAACGACCGACGACGCGAGGCGACCGTGCCGTGCCGACCGTATGAGTCTTGCTCTCTCTGGAAACGTCGTCGATTCCTCCGCCGGCCAGAGGCGCCGCGCGGCCGCCGCCTTTGCCGATCAGTCGCGCGGGGCGCGCCTCTTCATGGGCGTCACCATCGTCTTGGGCATCGCGGCCATCATCACGCAGCAGCCCGGACCCGGTTACACGCAGCCCCTGATCTTTCTTGGCCTGCTGACCGCCGCCGCGGTCGCTGCGGTGTTCAAGGTCGATCTCCCGCTTTCCCACCACGGCGCCACGCTGTCTTCGTCGTTCGCCTTCGAGTTTGCGGCGCTGCTCCTCATCGGCCCGCACGCGACGATGGTGATCGCGGCGGTGGGCGCGTGGGTGCAGTGCACCGTCGCCAATCGCGAGCGCAACCCCATTCATCGCACGGCGTTCAGCATGGCGGCCCTCGCCGTGACGGCGCAGGTCGCCGGACTCGTCTATCTGGAGATGGGTGGCACGCTGGCGGCGATGGCGCCCGGACTCGTAGGGCTGGAAAAACCGATCGCGGCCGCGGCCACGACCTACTTCCTGATTAACACGCTGCTCGTCACGACCGCCGTTGGACTCGAGACAAGGCAACCGCTCCGCAAGATCTGGAACGAGCACATCGTCTGGAGCGCGCTGGGGTATTTCGTTGGAGCCGGCGTCGCGGCACTTGGCGTGTTCCTCCTCCGTGGCGCCGGAGTCTGGCTGGCACCCCTGCTGCTCGCGCCGCTCTACCTCACGTTCAGCACGTATCGGCTCTACTTCGAGCGGATGGAGAACGAGCGGCGCCGCGTGGCCGAGCTCTCGAACCTGCATCTGGCCACTCTCGAGGCGCTGGCGCTCGCAATCGACGCCAAGGATCAGACGGCCACCTCGCACATCCGCCGCGTGCAGGTGTACGCCTCGGGCGTTGCTGAGGCGATGGGCCTTTCAACCGGCGAAGTCGAGGGCGTGAAGACCGCCGCCCTTCTGCACGACATCGGCAAGCTCGCGATTCCCGAGCACATCCTCTCGAAGCCCGGCCCGCTCACGCACGAGGAATTTCAGCGGATGAAGATTCATCCGCAAGTGGGTGCCGAGATCATCGCCAACGTGCCCTTCCCATATCCGGTCGCACCCATCGTGCACTGCCACCATGAGCGGTGGGACGGAAAGGGCTATCCCGACGGTCTGAGCGGTGATCAGATCCCGCTCGGCGCCAGGATTCTGGCCGCGGTCGATTACTTCGACGCGCTCATCTCGGAACGGCCCTTTCACCGGGCCATGACGGTCGAGCAGGCGCTCGAAGTGCTGCAGCAGGAATCCGGCAACGCGCTCGATCCCGCGGTGGTGGACGTGTTCGTGCGCCTGCAGCCCGAGCTCGAGACGAGCGCGGCTCGAGAAGCCGAACCGGCACATCGCTTCTCGTTTGCGACGCACGATCGGCCTGCGATGGCGCAGACCCGCCAGCGCAGCGACGCGTCCAGGAAGAGCGTCTTCCAGGACATCGCCCTCGCCCATCGCGAGATCTACGCGTTGTACGAGATTGCGCAGTCGATGGGCACGAGCCTCGGCGTCGCCGACACGATGGCGCTCATCGCGTCGAAGTTGAGCAACCTGATCCCATTCACGACCTGTGCGCTCTACCTCCAGGAAGAAGCGGGCGAGCTGCTTCGCTGCCGGTTCGCGACAGGCGTCGACGCGGAGCTGCTGCAGCCGCTGGCGATCAGGAGTGGTGAAGGACTCGTCGGGTGGGTGGGCCGCAATCAGCGCGCGCTCGTGAACGCACGGCCGAGCGCCGATCTCGAAGCTGGCGGGCATCCGGCCACAACCGAGCTCCAGTCGGCGCTCGTCTGCCCGCTGGTATTCAACGAACGGCTCATCGGAACGATCGCGCTCTATCATACGGAGCCGGGCAGCTACACCGACGATCACCGCCGGCTCCTCGAGCGCGTGGCCGAACAGGCGTCCGCCGTCGTGAACAACTCGATCGTGTTCGAGCAGACCAAGCTCGACTCGCTGACCGACCCGCTGACCGGCCTGCCGAACACACGGTTCATGTTCGTGCACCTCACGCGCGAGCTCGCCCGCGCCGAGCGCCTCGAGAGCGAAGTGTCGCTCCTCGTGATGGACCTCGACGGGTTCAAGGAGATCAACGACAGCCACGGGCATCACGTCGGCGACAAGGCCTTGCGCGAGGTGGCGCGCGTCCTTCGAAACGGCATTCGCCCGTACGACATCTGTATCAGATATGCCGGCGACGAGTTCGTCGTCGTCTTGTCGGGATGCGGAGCCGACGAAGCCGCGCAGAAGCAGCGCGAACTGCAGAGAGCGATCGAGGAAATTCCGTTCGAGGTCAGGCCCGGGCGGGTCATACAGCTCGGGAGCTCGTTCGGATACGCCGTCTTCCCACGCGACGGACGGGCGTACGAGACGCTGCTTTCGACCGCAGATCGGCGCATGTATCAGGACAAGGCGCAACGCAAGAGCCGTGCGGTCGCGCCAAGCGAGCCTGTGGCCGTGCCGGAGGCGAACGCCAACCGTGCCTCCGTGTTTGCTAAGATCCCTCGACAGCCAGCGGCCGATCGAACCCACTGATCGCCCGAGCCAATCTCAAGCTCCTTTGTGTTGGGACTGTCGTTCGTCTGTAGGCCGGACCTTCCGCCTACGCTAACGCTTCGGCGGACCGCCGTGGCGGAGGCGGCCAGGTCCGGCCCCGGGGCTGAAGCCCCGGGCTACACACGAGGCGGCGCAGCCAACACAAGTGAGTTGCAGTCTATGGCTCGTGGCCTATAGGTGATCGCGTGCGTCCGTCGGCGTCCCAGCCATGCTGTTGACGGCCACGATCGATCGCGCAATCCCCCAAACGCCGCGCACCGTATTGGTGCGGCTGACCCTCGACGGCGAGTTTCGCTTTGCGGCGGGCCAGGCGGCGGTGATCGGCGCGCATGGCCAGCCGATCCGACGCCCGTACTCGATCGCGGTTGGCCCGGCTGAAGCGGCGCGCGATCGAGCACTGGAATTTCTCATCGGCCTTGCCGCCGACGGATCGCCCGGGCCGCATCTACCCGAGCTCGCCTCCGGCCTGTGCGTCGACATCGAAGGTCCATTGGGGACGTTCGTCTTTCCGGACCAACCCGTCGAACAGCACTTCCTCTTCGTCGCCGGAGGCAGCGGCATCGCGCCGTTGCGCGCGATGTGGCATCAGGCGCTTGCGGGAGACCCATCGTGGCGCATCGCGGTCATCTACAGCGCCCGGACACCAGAGGACTTTGCCTTCGACGACGAGCTGCAGGCGCTCGCCGCGGCGGGCCGCCTCACCTATCATCGGACTGCGACACGGCATTCAGGCAGCGCGTGGGAGGGTGGTTATGGACGGATCAGTCGCGAGATGCTCGACCGAGCCGTGATCAGCCCGGAAACGCTCTGTTTCGTGTGCGGACCCGAAGCGCTCGTCCACGACGTGCCTGGAATGCTCCGGGAGATGGGCACACCAACCGAGCGGATTCGGGTCGAGGAATGGGCCTTCAGAGGCCCATGATGTGATACCCGCCGTCGACGACGACCACCGCGCCGTTCACGCCCCTACCCGATCGTCCAAGTAGAAATGCCGCCGCGTCCGCGACCTCGCTCGTTTCGGTGTTACGCCGAAGGGGCGACCGTTCCCGGTAGACCTGGAGGATGCCCGAGAATCCACTGATGCCAGACGCTGCCAGGGTCTTGATCGGGCCGGCTGAAATGGCGTTCACGCGGATGTTCTTCGGCCCGAGGTCGGCCGCCAGATAGCGAACCGACGCCTCGAGGGCGGCCTTCGCCACACCCATCACGTTGTAATTGGGGAACACGCGCTCGCTGCCGAGATACGTCAGGGTAAGGATGCTGCCGCCGCCGCGTTTCTCGAGGAGCGGAGCGGCGGCGCGAGCAACCGCAACGAGCGAGTACGCGCTGATGTCGAGCGCGATCCGGAAGCCGTCCCGCGAGGTCTCGACAAACGGACGCGCCAACTCCTCGCGAGGCGCAAACGCCGCTCCGTGGACGACGAAATCGAGTCCGCCGAAGGCCTCGTCGCATCGCGCGGCAACGTCCGCGATCTGCTCGTCACTGGTGACATCAAGCGGCAGGATCAGCGGATCGGCAAGATCCGCCGCCAGGTCGCGAACGTTTTCCTCGAGGCGCTCACCTTGATACGTGACGGCGAGCCGCGCTCCGGCCCCCGAAACCGCCTTCGCGATGGACCAGGCAATCGAACGCTTGTTGGCGACACCGATCACGAGCCCATGCGTGCCCGCGAACTCGCCCATCTACCGAGGAGACTTCTTTGGGCCGCGACCTTGCCCGCCGGGCCGCGGTCCACGGCTCGTGCCATGAGGAGATGGCCCTGGGCCCGGGCGCCCGCCACCGGGCCGATTCTGCGGGCCATGCCCATGGCGCTTGCCGCTCCCCGCCCGATTGCCGGACATGTCGCGGTTTCCGTCCTGCCGATTGCCGTTGTTCTGAAAACCCGGCACGCCCGGCCGCTGGCCGCGGAACCCGTTCTTGCCGAACTTGCCTGGCCGGGTGTGCTGAGGACTGCGCATCGTGAATTCCGGTTCGCGGCGCTGGGGCGGGTCGTCGGCGAGCCGCGGCAGCGTGGCGCGAATCAGGGGACGATGCACCGGTCCATCGACCTCGTCGGCCTCTGGGACGGCTGCCGAGACAGGCTCGGCCGGATCTGGTATCAATTCGGATTCTGGATTTGTCATGAGATCGGCGTCGTCGGGGTTGTCTGAATCGGCCTCGATGCCCGTCGGAACGACTTTCCTGGGCATGCCGGCGAGGACCTGCTGGTAGAGCGCCCCGGGGCCTTCCTTTTTTCGCCGCTGCGGTGGCACCTTCGCTTGCTTGAACTCGTGCTCGCTGTCACAGGTGACACATCGGGTCTGGCGAACGTCGTCGCCGACCATGGCAACGACGGCGTGATTGGTGATTCGGCGCTCACGCGGACAGTAATCGTCCACAATGTCGCCGAGGCGAGGCTGGCGCTGCTGCATCAAGCCCCCTGCAGGACTCGTTTTCTCACTGGAGGATTCGCGTGGGTGCGGCCGAAGCAGTCTAGCAAAGGCATTCCCATCGAGGCAAGGACTTCAGGCCCAAAGGTGTGTCGTTTCGATCACCGTGTTTCGGCCTCCAGCCACCCGCGCAGTTCCCGCAGGGCGGCCTGAACGGCACCCGGATGGGTGGATTGCGGGGTGCGCCGGGCCTCCACCGAGGCTCGTGTTGTGACCCGCTCGATGACGTCGGAATCGAACAACTCCGAATAGCCACGCCACTCGGTCAGCGGCAGCGACTCGAAATCCCGGCCTTCGGCCAGGAGGCGGCGTGTCATGGCGCCTACCAGTTCATGAGCGCGCCTGAACGGCACGCCCTTGCCCACCAGGTAGTCGGCGGCGTCGGTCGCGAGCAGTAGCCCTGCGGCCGCGCGCTCGGCTCGCTCAGTGTTGACGCTCAAGCCTTCGACAACGATAACGATGGCTTCGAGCGACCCGCCCAGCGTGGTCTCTGCATCGAAGACGGCTTCCTTGTCCTCCTGCAGGTCCTTATTGTAACCGCTCGGCAGCCCTTTCATCGTCGCGAGCCACCCGGCGAGGTGGCCGATCGCACGGCCGGTCTTGCCGCGGACGAGCTCGAGCGGATCGGGGTTCTTCTTCTGCGGCATCATGCTGCTGCCGGTCGACGCGGCATCCGCCAGCTCGAAAAATCCGTACTCCTCGCCGCTGAAGATCACCATATCCTCCGCGAACCGGCTCAAGTGCACCATCGTCAACGCGCACGCGTGCAGGAACGCCGAAACGAAATCCCGGTCCGCCGACGCGTCGATGCTGTTGACGACGACGCGCGAAAACCCGAGCGCATGCGCCAGTGCCTGCGTGTCGATGGCGTAATTCGTGCCTGCCACCGCGCCGGAGCCAAGCGGGAGCGCGTCGGCTTCGGCTGCCGCCGTGGCAAAGCGCGCGTGATCGCGACGCAGGGCCGCGGCGTGCGCCATGAGAAAGTGCGCGATGAGCACCGGCTGCGCGCGGCGCAGATGCGTGTACGCCGGCATGCGCGCGTCACCGCAGCGCTCCGCCAGCACCGCAAATGCCGTGATGAGTCGACGAATGGCGCCCTCGATGAGCAGGATTCGCCGGCGGAGGAACAGGCGCAGGTCGAGCGAGACCTGTTCATTGCGAGAGCGGCCCGTGTGCAGGCGGCGCCCCGCATCGCCAATGCGCTCGACCAGTTGCCGTTCGACAAACGAGTGCACGTCCTCGTCGGGTCCAGCCACCCAGGCCGGTTCGGCTTTCCCCTTCGAGAGGATATCGTGCAGCGCCGACGCGATCGCCGTCGCATCGGGACCCGAGAGCGCCCCGGCACGCTGCAGGGCTTCAGCCCACGCGAGGCTCCCGGTCACATCGTCTTCGAACAGACGCCGATCGAAACGGAACGAGGCGGCGAAATCGAAGACAGCGGCGTTGGGCTCGCTGTCGAAGCGGCCAGACCAGAGATTGGACATGAATCGTGGATCCGCAAAAACTCAGTGCGCCGGCTGGCCGGAGCTCAGTCTGTTCGTCATGATTCCGGCGGGCGCCGTCTCATTGATTTGGCGGCCGACAACGCGGCAGGCGCCGCGAAATAACATCAGTCGCACAGTACCAGAAACGCGGGCGAGCGCGGCATCGACGAACGCATCGATCGCCGCTCTGGACGGCGTGAACCAGCCGCCCGTCTTCACGAGCTCCAGGTAGTCGGAGGCAAGCGACGTCTTCAACGCGAGGAGCGTGGGGTCGAGCGTGACGCGCTCGAGTTCCGTGACCGCCATCGCAAGAGTGACACCGGCGGGCGATTCCCCGATTTCTCGATCGAAGCCGGTCGGCGTCCAGTGCGCGCGATCCAGCCGCCCGATGCCGTGATCGCCGGCAATCGTGTCGATCACTCCCACGAGCTCCGGAAAGCTCATCGGAATGCCGTTGATCGCCGTGGGTGCGCCGCGCTCGATCGTCAGCTCGACGACGGCCGGCTGGGAGTGACAGGCGAGTGGGTCGCTCGTCCGTGAGAACAACGACTTGGACGGCGCCTCCCAGCAGTCTGCGGGCGCGGCGGCGCGCACCGTTCGTCCCCAGAGATTGACACTGATTTTTGGCCCGCCGCGGGAGGCAGAAGAAAGATCTTCCAGGCCGGCGATTCGCAGATCGGGCGCCGCGTCCGCAATCAAGCGGTCGAGGGCTGCGCGCGCCGGCCCGGTGGCTCCGTGCGCAACGGCCGTGGCGTTTTCCATGCGCGCGATCTCCACCAGCACGGCTGCCACCGTGGACCAGGCGAGCGAGCTGGGCGGAGCCAGCGCCGGGTCGGCGGCTCCAGCGCGCAGCGCGGGCAGCAGCGCCTCGTTGGCAAACCGCTCACGCGCGTCCACGATATGTGCCCGGACTGCGCCTGCCACAATCGCATCCTCACGGGCCTGCTCGAGGTCGAGGCCCTGCCCGAGGTCGAGCGTGACCGTGATGACGTCGGTCATCCGCCCGGCATGGCGGGAAATCTCGAGGGCTGAGGTGCGATCGCCGGCAAATGCCAGGACAATCCGTCGAGGATGAGACATCGTTTTCCTGATCGCCTCAGATTCCAATCAGTCCATTCAACCGGTCCGCCAGCGCCCGTGCCCTGGGGAGATCCCGCGTGATCACGAGGATTGTGTCGTCGCCCGCAATCGTACCGACCACCTCCGTCAACTGCGCCCGGTCGATGGCAATGGCCGCGGCATGCGCCTGGCCGGGCCCGGTCCGCAGCACGATCATCTGCTGAACCCGATCGACGCCGGTGACGAACTCCGTAACGGCACGGCTGAGTGCCGACACCGTGCTCGCCCCTGGCGACGCCAGTGGGGCGGGGCGCTGATAGGCTCCGTCGGAAGAGCGCTTGACGAGGCCCAACTCTTTGATGTCTCTCGAGAGCGTCGCCTGGGTGGCCAACACCCCGATCGCCCTCAATCCTCTTCGAAGCTGCTCCTGATTCCGGACCGGCTCGCGGCTGAGCAGGTCCAGGATGAGCGCCTGGCGCCGTGCCTTCATATTTATGCAGTCGGACGCATGACTATACATGGCTGCCCTATCGCCGCGCAAGCCCTTGCTGAGCATTCCTGTCGAAAATTCTTGATCCGGTCAATCCACTGACGTATAGTTATCCGCTCGGCTGCATAAAATTCACGCGGATGGGAAGCGCGACACGAGTGACGGTCGGGGTGGGCGGCGCCACCGGGTACGCGGGCCAGGAGCTCGTGCGGCTGCTCGCGCGCCATCCGCAGGTCGATCTGCGCGCGGCCATGGCGTCGCAGAGAAGCACCGGGCCTCGGTCGCTGCCTGGCCTCTCCGGACTCTGGGACGGCGAGATCGAGCCATTCGACCTTGACCGCCTGGTCGGCCTCGATGCCGTGTTCCTGGCGCTTCCGGACGACGCCTCTGCCGATGTGGTTCCGCCTCTGCTCGAACGCGAGGTGCGCGTGTTCGACCTTTCGGGGACGTTCCGGCTGCGAGATCCCCAGCGGCGAGCGCGTTGGTACCACGCCATCACGTCGCTGCCCGTGGGCACCGCCTATGGGATGACCGAGCGCACGGCCGCGCTCCTGCCGGGCGCGCGCCTGATTGCCTGCGCCGGGTGCTACCCGACGGCGGCGGTCCTGGCGCTCGCGCCGATCGTAGCCGCGGGTCTGGTCGCCGGCGACATCGTCATCGACGCGAAGTCCGGCGTGTCGGGCGCAGGCAAGGCGCCGACGGAACGCACCCACTTCTGCGAGGTGGACGAGAGCCTGTCGGCCTATGGCGTGTTCGCCCACCGGCATGCCGAAGAGATCGAGCAGGAGCTCGGCGTGCCGGTGACCTTCGTTCCCCATCTGGTGCCGCTCGACCGTGGCATTCTCGAGACGATCTACCTGCGGGTGCCGGCGGGGACGACCGAAGGGCAAGTGGCGGCGGCGTTTGAACGCGCCTACGCGCAGGCGCCGTTTGTTCGCCTCCGAGGCGGTGCGCTTCCAGTGATCAAGCACGTCGCGCACACGAATTTCTGCGACATCGGCTGGAAGCTCGACGAGGCGACGGGGCGACTGGTGATCGTCTCGTGTCTGGACAATCTGCTGAAGGGCGCCGCCGGCCAGGCGGTGCAGAACTTCAACGTCGCGTTCGGTTTCGACGAGCGCTCCGGGCTCCTGCAGTGACGCCGACCGTATTGAAGCTTGGCGGCGAGCTTCTCGAGCAGCCGGCCCTCTCGAGTGCAATCGCGGCGGTCATTGCCCTGGCGCCGACGCCGCTCGTCGTCGTGCATGGCGGCGGCAGGGAAATCGACGCGGCATTGGCGCGCGCGGGAATTGCCAAGCAGCAAGTCGACGGGCTCCGCGTCACAGACGCCGACACGCTGCGCATCGTCGTCGAGGTTCTGGCGGGCGCAGTGAACACCCGCTTTGTGGCAGCCATCAACCGTGCAGGGGGACGTGCGGTGGGCCTGACCGGCGCCGACGGGTCGATCGTCGTCGCACGCCGGACGCCTCCGCTTCGCGCCGTAGACGGTCAGGTGGTGGATCTCGGGCTCGTTGGCGAACCCGTAGGAATTGGCCCGCCGGCGCTCCTGGTCGACCTCGTTCGCGGCGGCTATCTGCCCGTCCTCGCGAGCCTGGCCGCCGACACGGACGGCATGCTGCTGAACGTGAATGCCGATACGTTGGCCGCGCATCTGGCCGCACGTCTCTCCGCGCCGCGGCTCGTCATTGCCGGGGCGACGGCAGGCGTGCTCGACGACGAAGGCCGAACCATCCCGATGATGCATGTGGGCGCCATCGAGTCGCTGATTGGGTCCGGCGTCGCCAGCGCCGGGATGATCGCCAAGCTGCGCGCCTGCCAGCGGGCCATCGCTGGCGGTGTGGAGGAAGTCGTCCTCGTGGATGGGCGCGAGCCGACGACGATTGCGGCGGCCCTTGGGCGATCGGGCGCAGGGCCGCTCGCCGCGACCCGTATTGTGTCGGCGGGGATCCAGCCCCGCATCGGAGCATGACCGTGACGACAACCGCAGACACCGTGAGCGCCGATCAGGTGAGGCAAACAGAGGCCAAGCACGTGCTGCAGGTCTACCGGCGCGCGCCGATTGTGCTGGTTCGCGGCCAGGGCGTGCGGGTGTGGGACACCGACGGCCAGGAATACCTGGACCTGACATCCGGCGTGGGAGTCGCGTCGCTGGGGCACGCGAATCCGGGTCTCGCTGCGGTGATTGCGGAGCAGGCGCAAGTACTCGTTCACACGTCGAACCTGTTCTTTCACCCATTCCAGGCGCAACTTGCCGAGAAGCTCTGTCAATTGTCGGGTCTCGATCGCGTGTTCTTCTGCAACAGCGGCACCGAGGCGGTCGAAGCCTGCTTGAAATTTGCGCGCCGTTACTGGTTCACTCGGGGGGAAACGCGACGCACCGGCTTCGTCGCGCTGACGCGCGCGTTTCACGGCCGTACGTTCGGGTCGCTCTCGATCACTGCCGACCCCCACTACCGCGAGCCCTTCGGACCACTGGTGGCAGGCGCCACATTCGTCGACAGCGACGACCCTGCGGCCCTGCTGGCAGCAGTGACGAACGACACGGCGGCGATTGTGCTCGAGCCGATTCAAGGCGAGGGCGGAGTGCGGCCACTGTCGCCGGCCTTTGCAGCGGCCGTCAATGAGGCGGCGGCCCGGACCAGCGCACTGGTCATCGCCGACGAAGTGCAATGTGGCCTCGGACGAACCGGTCATGCCTTCTATTCGCCGGTGCTAGGCCTCGAGCCCGATCTGCTTGCCATCGGCAAAGCGCTGGGTGGAGGCATTCCGATCGGCGCCGCACTGCTCAGCGAAAACGTGGCGCAGTCGGTCTCGGCTGGCGATCACGGCAGCACCTACGGAGGCAACCTGCTGGCCTGCCGCGCAGGGCTCTACTTTGTCGATCAACTGCTCGAGGGCGGATTGGTTGCCCAGGTCGCACGTGTCGGCGAGCACTTCAGGCGGCGGCTCGATGAGTTGGCATCGCGCCAGCCGATGATCCTGGAAGTGCGCGGCGAAGGCGTGATGTGGGGGCTCGAATTGAGCGGTCCTGCCTCCGCCGTCGTCGACGCGGCGAGGCCGCTCGGGCTGCTGGCGAATGCCACATCGAAAACGGTGCTGCGTCTGCTCCCGGCGCTCACGATTACCGAGACGGAAGTGGACGAGGCCGTCGGGCGAATCGACGCCGCGATGACGATTGTCGAGGCGCACGGCCGTGCGCCCGGACGGTAGGAGGCGCTTCATGATTGCGACAGCGGTTTCGGCGTTTCGAGCGGTCTCATCCCGGGCTGATGCCATCCGGCATGTGCCGCGCGTGGCGACCCGTGACGACGCGGCGGGCATTCATGCGCTGATCGCGCGCTATCAGACGCCCGGACGGTTGCTGCCTCGGACGGAAGACGAGATCGCGCGCCATGCCGACCGCTTCCTCGTCATCGTGGACGAGGGGGAGGTCGCAGGCTGTGCGGAGCTGGCGCCACTGAGCACGTCGGTGGCGGAGGTCCGCTCGCTGGTGATCGACGAGCACCTCCGTGGCCTCGGGCTGGGGCGGGCGCTCGTCGATGAGATCATGCGCGATGCGCGCCTGGACGGCTTCGCGTCGATCTGCGCGTTCACGCACGAGCCGGCGTACTTCGCGCGACTTGGCTTTTCGCTGGTGCCGCACGCGTGGCTCCCGGAAAAGATCGCGATGGATTGTGCCGGATGCTCGCTGTTCCGCCGCTGCGGACAGGCGGCGATGCGCGTGCGGCTCGACGACGAGCGCTTGAGGTCCGAGCGCGCGACGGAGCGCTATTCGTGTCAGTAGCCGCATTCACCGGCGGCATCACCGCGCCGTTGGGGTTCCGAGCGTCCGGGGTTGCCGCGGGCATCAAGGCCTCTGGTGCGCTGGATGTCGCGCTCATCGCGCCAGACGGCCCGGCGGCGGCCGCCGCGTTGTTCACGACCAATCAGGTCCAGGCGGCGCCCGTGCAGATCTCGCGGGCGCACCTCGCGCAGTCCGGCGGGATCGTCCGTGCGGTGATCGTCAACAGCGGGTGTGCGAACGCGTGCACGGGCACGGAAGGTCTCGAGACGGCTCGTGCGATGGCAACGGCAGTCGCTCGTGACCTTGGCTGCCCTGTCGAGCAGGTGCTCGTTGCGTCGACGGGCGTGATTGGCGTCCACCTCGACAGGGCGCGCGTGCTTGCCGGTTGTCGGGCTGCGGTCTCGACCCTCTCACGCGACGGCGAGGGCGCGGCACGCGGGATCATGACGACCGACCTTCAGCCGAAGGAAAGCGCCATCCGCGTCGATACGCCTGCGGGCGCGTTCCACGTCGGCGGCATCGCCAAGGGCGCCGGGATGATCGAGCCGATGCTCGCCACGATGCTCGCGTTTCTTACAACCGATGCTCACGTGTCGCCACCCGTGCTGCAGAGGGCGCTCAGCGAGGTCGCCGATCGGACCTTCAATGCCATCACGGTGGACGGCGAGTGTTCGACCAACGACACGCTCGCCGCGCTCGCGAGCGGCGCAAGCGGCATCCGCATCGACGAAGCCTCGTACGGAGCGCTGGTGTCGGGTCTCGAAGCGGTCGCGCGTGCGCTCGCCCTCGCGATCGTGCGTGGGGGCGAGGGCGCGACCAAGCTCGTGGCGATCACGGTGACTGGCGGCGAAACGCGGGAGGCCGCGGTCAGAGCGGCCAAGACGATCGCGAACTCGCCGCTGGTGAAGACAGCCGTGCATGGCGCGGACCCGAATTGGGGCCGGCTGGTCGCGGCGGCCGGGCGTTCGGGCGCCAGGTTTGTCGTCGAACGCGCGGCGGTCGAAGTCGGAGGCGTGACACTTTTCCGCAACGGCCAGCCGCACGATGACCAGGCACCCAGGGCCGCGCGGCACCTCCAACAGGCCGAGATCGACATCACGGTCGACCTCGGTACGGGTGGCACTGGCGAGGCCACCGTCTGGACGTGTGATCTCAGCGCCGAATACGTTCGCATCAACGGGGAGTACCGGACATGAGCCGACCGACTGCCGCGCGCGTACCAGCCCGCCTTCGACCCGTGAAGCCCTCGCGTGTTCTCCGGGCGTCCATGGTGCCGCACCGCGCACGCTCGTTCGTGTCGCTGCTGGACGTCTCTGCCGAACAGGTGGATCGGTGCCTGCGGCTGGCCGCAGAGCTCAAGGCGACCCGGCGTTCGAGCGGTGGTCCGGCGGCAAACGCGCTGGCCGGCCGGCATGTGGCGCTGTTGTTCGACAAGCCCTCGCTCCGGACGCGTGTCACGTTCGAGGTGGCAATACGTGAGCTCGGCGGCACGCCGATGCTCATTCCGGCGGAAGTGGCGCTCGGCGAGCGCGAGCCGATTGCCGACGTCGCGCGGAACCTCGAACGCTGGGTGGACGCGGTGGTGATTCGGACATTCGCCCAGCAGATCGTCGAGGAGTTCGCGGCGGCCGCGCCGCGGCTGCGCGTGGTCAACGCGCTCACCGACGAAGAGCATCCCTGTCAGGCGCTCGCAGACGTCCTGACCCTGCGCGAGCGCTTCGGACGGCTTCAGGGACGCACGATTGCGTACGTCGGCGATGGCAACAACGTCGCGACGTCACTGGCGCACGCGTGCGTGATGTTCGGCATGACCGTCCACGTCGCCTCCCCGCTCGGCTACGAGCTGCCCGTCCGTGTGCGGGAGGACACGCGACGCATCGCGCGGGACGGAGGCGGGCTGCACCTCTTTACCGATCCACACGAGGCGGTTTCCGGCGCCGATGCGGTCTATACCGACGTGTGGACGTCGATGGGTCAGGAAGACGAGCGCGCGGAGCGGCTCGCCATCTTCGCCGGCTATCAGGTGAACGAGGCGCTGATGGCGTCGGCGGCTCCTGGCGCGCTCTTCATGCATTGCCTGCCGGCGCATCGCGGCGAGGAAGTGGCGGCCAGGGTGCTCGAAGGGCCGATGTCGGTCGTCTTTGATCAGGCGGAAAACCGGCTGCACGCGCAGAAGGCCTTGCTCGCGCAGCTCTTCTCCTCGGCAGCCTCGGGGTCGGGATGAATTTCAATATCTGCAACATGCAGGTGTCAGGATTACGAGAAACTGAAATTCATCCCGACCCCGGTTGGGGCGGCGGGGTTGAAAACTGGGGCGGTCCGCGCGTAGATTGGTCCGACCATGCTGGAGCGCCCGTGGCTCGCGCACTACGACGCTGACGTCTTGCCGTCTCTCGAATACGGCGAGGGCACGCTCGTGGACGACCTCCGGCGCCATGCCCTCCAGCGACCCGACGCGACCGCGCTCATCTTCAAGGGCCGCCGCCTCACCTGGAAAGACCTCGACTCGCTGAGCGACGCGTGCGCGGTCGGATTGGCGGCCCTCAATGTGCGGCGGGCCGATCGCGTCGCGCTGGTCCTGCCCTCCTGCCCGCAGTGGGTCATCGCGCAGTTCGCGCTCTGGAAGCTTGGCGCGGTCGTCGTTGCGCTGAATCCGATCTACACCGAACACGAATTGCTCGGGCTGTTGAGGAACAGCGGCGCCCGTGTCGCAATCGCGCTGACGCGCGTGTATCCCAGGCTGAAGGCCGTACAGGCCCAGACAGCCGTCGAGCTCGTGGTCGCGACCAACATCAAAGACTATTTCCCGCGACACCTGTCGCTGCTCTTCACGCTCTTCAAGGAGCGCAAGGATGGCCACCGGGTCCGGCTGGCACCGGGCGACGTGCGATGGTCTGATCTGCTGCACCGGCATGCCGGGCGCCGGCCGGCCCAGGTAACAGTGACGGCCGACGACGACGCGATCGTGCTAGCGAGCGGCGGTACGACTGGGACGCCGAAGGGAGTGGTTGGCCAGCACCGAGCCTTCACGACCGCGGGGCGTCAGATTCACGCCTGGACACGATCGTCGTTCATCTCCGGCACGGACGTCATCCTCTTGCCGCTGCCGCTCTGTCACGTCTACGCGAATGTCGGCGGGCTCGGTCTCGGCCTCGTCAGCGGGAGCCCGATGGCGCTCATTCCGAACCCACGTGACACGGCTGACGTGCTGCGCACGATTCAGCGCACGCGCCCGGCGTTCATGATGAGCGTGCCGACGCTGTTCCAGGCGATGCTCAACTTCCCACAGGTGCAGCAGAGGAAGATCGATTTTTCGTCCATCAAAATCTCGTTCTCCGGCGCCGCCGCCTTGATGGCGGCGACGAAAGAGGAGTTCGAGCGTTTGACGGGCGGGCGGATCATCGAAGGCTACTCGCTCACGGAAGGGATGATGGCGTGCCTGGTGAATCCGCTGAAGGGCCGGGCGAAGCTTGGCTCGATCGGGCTGCCTCTGCCCGACGTGGACGCGCGCATCCTCGACACCGAAACCGGCGAGCGGGAGCTCGCGCCAGGCGAGGCCGGCGAGCTCGTCATCGCCGCACCGCAGTTGATGAAGGCGTACTGGCGTAATCCCGACGAGACGGCGCAGACACTGCGCCGCCGTGCTGATGGTCGCCTGTGGCTCCACACGGGCGACATCGGCTACATGGATGACGAGGGCTACGTCTTTCTCACCGACCGGAAGAAAGATCTGATCAAGACGAGCGGCTACCAGGTGTGGCCGCGGGAAGTCGAAGAGGTGCTCAGCAGCCATCCGGCCGTCGCGGAGGCCGGTGTGGCCGGCGTGCCCGACAGCTTGAGGGGTGAAGCGGTGAAAGCGTGGCTCGTCTTGCGCGCGGGCCACTCAGCCAGTGAAGATGAACTGCGGCGTCACTGTCGCGCCACGCTGGCGCCGTTCAAGGTGCCTGTCGCATTCGAGTTCAGGACTGAATTGCCGAAGAGCCTGATCGGAAAGATTCTGCGCCGCGAGCTGGTCCGGCAACACGTGGACGCGGCGTAACGCACTTCACACCAAGCACCAAGCACCAAGCACCTACTCGACCTTCCTCTTCAACACCGACGGCGCGGAAAAGAGTCCCGCCTCACCGGCATGTTCCTGGAGCCAGTGGCGGAGATCCGCCGTTGGCATCGAGAGCACGACATTCTTCCGGCCATCGATGGCAAGGCCGGTCTCGCCTCGCGACGCGATCGCATAGAAGTGGTCGTAATCGAGACTTGCCAGGATGAGCGTGTCGTCTTCGAGCGTGACACGAAAGATGCCGTGCACCGGAAGCTGAAAGGGCTCGATATCCGTACCATCGAGCGGCGTGATGTCGAGCAGCTGCAGATCGGCGACGCGCGTCAGACGCGCAGAGAGCCGTGTCGTTTTCTCGTCGTCGGCAAGCACCAGATGATACGAATGCCACTCGGCGCGCTCGACAGTGAGGGTCACCCCTTCTTCGTCGCTCGCCCAGGTCCCCACGAGGCTCGGCTCGAACGCGATCGTGTCGGGCTCATAAACGGGGTGGAGACTGACGACGAGGCAGGCGGTTGATGACAGCGCCAGGAGGAGAAGGACCGCGACGCGTGCGACCCGCACGCCGGGCAGTATACGCCGAAGGTCCCGCCCCGGATGCTACACTCGCCTCTCTGCGCCGCGAGGCGCCGGAGGTCTGGTGGCGATTTTTCTCGGGCTGCTCTCGCTGATTCTGGCCGTCGGTCTCGCAATCCTTCTGCCCATTCTGTCGTGGGCACGGATGTTCCGGCTCGAACGGGAGCTGGGCGAGATGAGAGCGCGGCTCAAGGCGCTCGAGGAGCGCGACCTGGAGCGTCGGGCGGCGTCTCGCGCCACCGAGATCACGGTCGCGCGGGCAACCCCACCCACGCAAGAGCCTGTTGTGGATTCCGCTCCTCCGGCACCACAAGTCACCGTGCCAACGCAGCACGTGGCGGTCGCGCCTGCCGCGCCGCCCGTCATACCGCCTGAAGCCGAGACAATTTCTTCCGGTTCTCCAGTCCCAGCCGTTCTCGCTCAATCGGAACCATCAACGAAGGAACCGCACGCGCCACCCGCGATGGCGGCGGACGCCGAGGGTCTCGAAGAAGCCATCGGCGGCCGCCTGATGCTGTGGGTGGGCACTATCGTGCTGATCCTCGGCGTCGCGTTCTTCTTGAAATACGCCTTCGACAACGAGTGGATTACCGAGTCGATGCGCGTCGCCCTCGGCATCGTGGTGGGCCTCGGGCTCTCGTTTGCCGGCGACCGCTTCGCACGTCGCGGCTATCAAGTCTACGGGCAGGTGGTCACCGGCGGCGGCATCGCGGCGCTGTTTCTCTCGATCTACGCCGCTTTCAGCTACTACGGCCTGATCGGTCAGGCCCCGGCTTTCGCGCTGATGATTGCGGTAACCGCCGCAGCCGCATGGCTCGCCGATCGACAGCGCGCGGTCGGGCTCGCCGCGATGGCCGTCGGCGGCGGCTTCGCCACGCCGTTCCTGGTCGGAAGCGGTGTTGACGCGCAGTTCACGCTGTTCACCTACGACGCGCTGCTCGTGTGCGGCACGCTCTTTCTGGCGAGCCGACACGACTGGCCGGTCCTGAACATTCTGAGCTTTGCGTTCACATGGCTCACGATCGCCGGGCTGGGCCGGCACGTACTACACGAGTGCGAAGTGGATCCAGACCGAGGTGTTCCTGACGGTCTTCTGCGTCCTGTTCCTGGGGATTTTGCGCGCGCACGTGCGCCATCGCGGACGCGACGCCGTCGCGATCGTGCTCGGTCTCGGGCCGCTCCTCTATCACTTCTGCTCGATCGTGATACTCCACCAGCACAGTGTCGCGCTCTGGGTCTACTTCATTGCGGCAACGGTCGTCGCCGTCGCGATCGCCGTGCGCATCGAATCCACACCACTCCGCCTGGCGTCGTGGGCGCTCGTCATCCTGCCGCTCACTGCTTGGCTCGACACGCATCAGACGAGCCGGTGGCTCGTCCCGAACCTCGTCTCGGGGGTCGCCGTGTTCGCGCTGCACGCCGTGGCACAGCTCGACATCGTCTTCCGGCAGGAGCGGCGGCTTGGCCACGCGGACCACGCGCTGCAACACGCGAATGGCTACGCGCTCATCCTCCTCGTGTACTTCGCGCTCGAAAACGTGGCACTCGCCGCAGCCCCCGGGGCGACCGTCGGAGTGGGAGCGCTGCACGCGGTAATCGCCTGGACGCTGCGGAAAGTTGACCGGGGTGCGGCGCTGCACGCGCTGGCCGTCGCCATCGGCGCCCTCACCGTGGCGCTCGCCCTTCGACTCGATGGTCCGTGGTTCACGGTTGCACTCGGTATCGAAGGACTGGCGGTCATCGTCGTCGGCCTTCAACTTGCCGAGCCGTGGTTCCGACTCGCGGGCTTCGCGCTGATTGCGTCGGCCATTGTCCGGTACATTGCTCTTTCACTTGGCGCGACGCCTGTCGAATTTCAGCTGTTCCGCGATCAGCCATTTGCGATTGGGGCGTTTCTGGCCGCGGTGTCCTATCTCGCCGCCTGGCGCTATCGCGCGTCGTCGATGCGCGGCCTCCGGGAAGGCCGCCAAGGATTACTCTTGAGCATCCTTCTCGGCAGCGTGCTGGTCGTGGTGGCACTTTCAGCAGAGAACGACGTCTACTGGACGCTTCGAGGAGACACATCGGCGGACGCCGGGTTCGCCCGCAGTCTGGCCCTCTCGTTCATCTGGATGCTTTGCGCGAGCGCGTTCATCAGCGTCGGCATGTGGCGCAAGTTCGCGCCGATCCGGTATCTCGCGATGGCGCTCTTCGGTGTGACCGTGCTGAAGGTATTTCTCGTCGACCTCTCGGCCCTGGGCGGGATTTATCGCATCCTCGGCTTCATCGGTGTCGGGTTGGTGCTTCTGGCCGTGTCGTTCGTGTACCAGAGAACGCGCAAACCGAAGCGACCGGAAGCGCCGCCAGCGGTCGCAAGCGCCCGGCCCGACTGAGAACTCGAGAAACCGGGAACTCGATTTCTTCTCACGTCAGCTCCCGCCCCCGCGTCTCCGGAATCCAGATCCACAAGACCGCGGCGAGCACGAAGCCCGCGCTCGTCACGAGAAACGCCCACGCGAGGCCATGGCCCGCAGCCAACGTGCCCACCGTAATCGGCGCAAACGCACTCAGCGCACGCCCAACGTTGTACGTCAGACCCTGAGCGGTCGCGCGCAGGTGGGTCGGAAAGAGCTCCGCGCTGACGGCCCCGAAACCACTGAAGTAGCCCGTACCAAAAAACGCGAGGGCCGGTCCGAGCACGAGGAGCCAGCGAGCGTCCCGCGTCGCGGCGTAGAGCGGCACCAGCGCGGCGGCGGTGAGCAGATAAATGACGTATGCCTTCTTCCGGCCGATCGCGTCGGCGATGAAGCCGAAAGAGACGTAGCCGCACCACATGCCGACCTGCATCACGATGATCCAGGTCGACGAACGGACAATCGACAGCCCGGCACCACCCTGCTCGGTCGGACGTGCCAGGTATGAAGGGATCCACGTAAAGAGTCCCCACCAGGCGAACATCGTCGCGGCGTTCATGGCGGCGAGGATCCAGGTGGTGCGCGCGCCCGGGCCGCGAAGAACGCTTCCGATCCCGCTGGCGATACGGGGCCTCGTCTGGCCGGCGAGCCACAGCGGCGACTCCGGCACGCGGCGTCGGATCCAGAGGGTGACGAGGGCAGGCGCCAGCCCGACGAAGAACACGGCACGCCAGCCAAAGCGAGGCAATACCAGCGCGTTCACGCCCGCCGCCAGCGCGTAGCCGATCGCCCAGGCGCTCTGCATCAGGCCCATCGCCTTCCCGCGGTGCTCGGCCGGCCAGGTCTCGGCCACGAGCGCGGCGCCGGTGGCCCACTCTCCGCCCATCCCGAGCCCAAGGACGACACGGCCAAAGGCGAGTTGCCAGACCGACTGTGCGAGGCCGCACGCAGCCGTTGCGACTGAGTACACGAGGATCGACGCCGTCAGTGCCCGGGTGCGGCCGAATCGATCGGCAATCCAGCCGAACGCGACGCCACCGACAGCCGAGGCCGCCAGCGGCAACGCCAGAAGAATCCCGCTGATCCTGTCGTCGACCCCGAACTCGCGCCGCACCTCGTCGAGCACGAAGGAGTAGAGGAGCACGTCCATGGCGTCGAGCATCCAGCCAAGCGCCGACGCCACGAGCGCGCGACGTGCTGCAGTGGAGACTTGCATCGGGGAGGGTCCTCGACGCCTACGACAATCGACGACCGTGCAATGACACGACTTCGACGCCCGCGGCCTCCAGGGCGCTCCGGACGGCGCGGGCAATTGCCAAGGCGCCTGGCGTATCGCCGTGAAGGGACAGCGTGTCGGCGTCGATCGCGACGGGCGTGCCGTCTATGGCGATCACTTCGCGTTCACGAACAAGCGCGAGTGCCTGAGCGACCGCGGCGTCGGGCCGGCCGATGAGCGCGCCAGGCTGATCCCGGCGCACGAGCGACCCGTCCGGCTGATAGGCACGATCAACGAATGCCTCAGCCGCGACACGCAGTCCCGCCCGACGCCCGGCGTCGACGAGCGCCGACCCCGCGAGTCCAACGAGACACAGCGTCGGTGACGCCTCGACAACTGCTTCCGCGATCGCGTCGGCGAGAGCGCTGTCGCGAGCCGCCTGGTTGTACAGCGCGCCGTGTGGCTTCACGTGCGTTACGAGAATACCGAAGCTTTCGGCGGCGGCGGCGAGGGTCGCAATCTGAGCGAACACAAGCGCGCGGACAACGTCGCTCGGGAGCGCAAGATTTCGACGTCCGGAGAACTCGCGATCGGCGTAGCCGGGATGTGCACCCACTGCCACGCGACAATCGCGCGCCACACGGATCGTGCGTGCCATGGTGTCGGCGTCTCCCGCATGCGCGCCGCAGGCGACATTCACCGACGTGAGGTGAGGAATCAGCGAAAGCTCGGCGTCGAGCGCCGGGCGGGTGGCGGCTTCGCCGACGTCCGCATTGAGGTCGATGCGCACGGACGTCTTACCGCGTGGGGCAGAAGTCTGGCGGAAAAAAGAAAAGGGCACCGCGTGGTCGCGATGCCCTTTTGCCAGCGGCCCGGCTCCCCAGCACAATCACGGCGCCCTTGCCGTAATATCGGACCGCTGACGCGTTTTTCAGGTAGCAAGCGGCATGCCGCTGACCACTCCACAGGAAACTCGCGATTTCGGTCTCGAGCATCGGACAAGACCGTGCTGGTGCTTACAGGTTCGTGTCGAACTTACATCCGGAAAATACACGATTTCACTGATCGGTTACAGCCCGGCGCCGATCGGTTACAGCCCGGCGCCCTCCGGGTACTGCAAAGCGAGGCGCAGTTCTTTGGTCAGCTGCTCAACCGATGATCCGGTCCGCTTCCACGCGCCTTCGGTCTCGAACCTGAGATCGCCAATCCGCCGGCCCCACGGTGCGATGACGCGACCGATGGCGCGGAAATCGGTTCGATCGGCGCGCTCTTGATCGAGGCGGCGGATCACATCAGGCGCAACGCGAATGAACGACCGAAGAGCAGGCGCCGTGCGGATGCTGTACTTCCGGCCATTCCACGCGGCCCCGAACACCTGAGCCACCTGCTTCAGGTAGTTGACGAAGAACCGCTTCGACTCTTCTCGAAAATCCTCGGCGCGGCGACCGGTCCCGAACGAGTCGCTCGAGAACAGCTTCTTCAGCTCTTGCGCGAGCGGCGCCTGTGCGACCTTCCCGCGTCCCACGCCAAGGAGCTTGATCTGCTGATAAAGCGGCGAATCGTCGCGATCGTTCAGCGCACGGACCACGTCGTGAGCCGCGGCCAGATTGTCGTCCCGATACAACTGCCGGCCCGACAAGCGACACAAGGTGCGAGGGGTTCAGCCGCGTGTGTTTGGCGTTGATCGTCACGAACATCTGGACGATGTGATCCTCGGGCAGCTGGTCGAAGATGATGGCAGGGACCGTGAACGACTCGTCGCCGATCTGCTCGAGCGCCGCATGCAGCGCCAGGAGCCGGTGCTGACCGTCGATGGCGCGCAAGATTCCTTCACGTTCCGGAACCCGCAGCGTGCCGACGGGGGCCCCGTCGCTCAGGGACTCGAAGCGAAGGCGCTCGTCGCACGAGATGATGACCGCGCCGGGGATCGAGGGCAGGTCGCGCGCCTGGCGACACTGCTCGTAATACTGGACGAGCTCATCGATCTTGCGGCGGATGATGTGCCGCTGGTAGGCCTTGTCGCTCGAGGCGATGCGCCGTTCGAGCAGGTCCCAGTTGATTTTCGGCCCGGTGCCCCGGCGACCGCCGCGCACAGGCGCGTGCGCCTGGTCGGCGTAGCTCAGGACCTCGAAGCGCACGAGCTTGTCGATGTCCTTGGCGGTCAATGACGCCTGGTAGAACTGCACGCCGAACTGCTGCATCCGGATGGCCGCGACGTTGATCATGGCGATGTAAGGACCCGGAGCCAAGGACGGGAGGGGCGGGAGTCGCTCTCTCCGTCGAGCTCCAAAGGTGCGGCATTGTATCGGCCCGCTGAAGGGATCTCAACGGGCATTGAATTTGTGGTGAAAGGCAGCTTCGGCTGCCCTCATCGCTCGGAGGCCGTCCTCGGCGTCCAAGTGACTGATTTCAGATACTTTATCACTTGATCCCGCGTTGAATGCCGGAGCTGCGCCGATCCGTTCCAGCTCAACAGTAAAGCGTACATCGCCAGCGAGACACCGACCCAGGCCATAACTCCTTGCTCCAATGTAAGTTGCCGGCGCAGTGGACTGCCGGCGACACCGTAAATCAGCTCGACGTGCACCCAGTACACGAAGAGGGATCCTGCCCCCAGCGTCTCCAGTGGACTTGGGTCGGAGCCGCGCCGCCACGGTCTCACCGTCCAGAGCCACGACATGCGCGACCAGTAGCAGCATGACCCCCACCCGCGTTGCAAAAAAGGTGGGCGAAGTGCCCCACAACGTGGCGGCTGGAAAGAATGCGGGCCGCCCGGCCGCCCAGATACCCAGCGCCAGAAGGGCGCTGCCGGCGACGGCGATCGCTGCCTGCAGCCACGACTGCGCGCCACCGGTCCGCGGCTCCGCCGATGGCCACCCCCAACACGCCTCCGGCCAGCACGAACCCGGCCCACGGGAGGAAGGTGAACGTGCCGCGACCGAGCGGCCGAAGATACCGACTCGATGGGATCCGGCAGGACGTCGATCCAGGCCGACGCGCGAATGATCGGCGTCAGGGTCACCAGGGCGATGGTGGCCAGCGACAGCCAAAGAGCCTTTCCGGCACGCGTCCCCGAACGACCCCAGAGGGCGGCGGTCACCGCGATGGCGGGCCCCATGATGTTCAGGATGTCCACTTTCAACAGGCTTGCAGGGGCCGCGAACCCGCCGAGCACAAACGACTGCAGCCGGAACAGGAAGGCATAGCCGAAGATCTGCCAGCCCCGGCGCTGCACGAATCGCGACGCCTCTGGAACGCTGCGGCCGCGGCGAAGCTGCGATGCGGCAGCGAGCGAGACGGCAACGCCGGCGAGGAACAGAAAGAGCGGTGCCGCCATCCCCGCCAACATGACGATCCGGCCAAACTCATGGGCGCGCGCGCTCGACCGGCAGCGTCCACGCATCGAAGCTGTGCGCGGCGATCATCACGAGCACGGTGACACCGCGCAGCCAGTCGAGATATGCGAGCCGGTGTGTCGGAGGCGTCGCGGTCACTCGGTTATCGAGGTCGTGATGTGCAGCGGGAGGTCCTGCCGCAGGCTGTGCCAGACAGAGCAGTACTTGTCGCGCGAGAGGCCGATTGCGCGTTCCAGTTGCGCCGGACTCACCGCGCCTCGCACGGCAAAGTGAAGGCGAACCTGGGTGAACCGGCGTGGATCTTCCTCGGCGCGATCGGCAGAGAGCTCGACGTCGAGCGCTGCCAGGGGCTGACGGCCGCGGGTCAGAGATCAAGGCGACATCGGTCCCCATGCAGCCGCCGAGCGCGGCGCCGAGGAGCTCCACCGGCGAGAGTCCCTCGGCGCTGTCGCCATCGGTGACGATGGCTCGATCGCCGGCACGCACCTCGAACGCGAGGCCGCCCGTCCAGCGAAGCGCGAGGCGCGTTGACTTGGATGCCAATTCGGTCGCTCACCGATGCGACCACCGGCGCCAGTTCACATTCCCGTTGTCAGTCCGTAGTATAGCGGCCATGCGAACGCCCCTCATCCTGCTCGCCCTCTGTTGCGCCGGGGCGAGCGTTCTCGCGCAGTCCGATGCAGCCGAGCGCGAGCAGCGGGAGCGAGAGCTCGCGCTGGTACAACATCTCCATCGACACGTCCTGGATCCCGGCGACGGGCTCGCACTGGCCGCCGACCGCCGAGACCTGCAGCGGATGCGCGCCGGCGCGATGGCGGCCAGCGCGGGGACCGGCGTGGTCGGTACGCCGGTCTCCGATGGAGCGCTCTTCGAAACCCTGGCGGTCGTGGCAGATCTGTGGCACGCGCGGTTGAACGACCGGGTGCCATTCGGGCTGATGCCTCGAGACCGGCTGTCTGCGCTCGCGCGGGCGCAGGACGCCATCGGACAGTTGCAGTCGCGCGCGAGCCGGTCCGAACGCGATCGGTTCATTCCCGGGATGCTGTCTGAGCTGCAGGCGCTCAGCCGTTTCCTGGCGGGCCAGGGCGAGGTCAGCGACCAGGCGATTGACGTTGCACTCCAGATCGCAGACCAGGGCGCTACCGGTCGCCCGGCGCTCGGACCATATCCGGCCTCGCCTCCTCAAGGTGCGAGCTATCCGCCGACCACAGGGCGCTATCCGATCGATGCCGCCGGGGGCGCGCCGGGACCGGCGGGCACGCCGCCGCCTGGTGCGATGCCGCCTGGGCCTCCGGTTCCGCCATCGGAGGGTCCGACACCATACGAGTTGCCCGCTGGGTATGCGGGCTATGCGCCGGGAGCTCAATCATCGATGGCCCCCTCCGCGGCATGCCAGACGCTCCGCCAGTCCGCCAGCGCCTCATCGTCTGTCGCCGACATGCTCCGGGCCGCGGAGTGTTGGACACGGCAGCCCACGTGGCCCGGATGGGCGCTCCAAGTGCACGAAACTCTCGATTGGGCCGCTACGTACGCGCGGCTTGACAGGGACTGTGGCGGCCTCGACGCCGCGGTCGACAAGGTGCGCGAGCTGGGTGGCCGGCTCGGTGTCGCGGGCATGACGGTCGAGATCACGCGCCTCGCGGAGCGTGCGGAGATGCGATCGGCGCTGGCTGCGCGGTCAGAGCTTGTGTCGATAGCGATGCGCACGCGTGGCTGAAAGCCGGAGGGGCTAACCGCCTTCGCCAAGGTTAGGGCGAGTCCGCCCACGGCCTCCGCTAAAGCTACGGCGGTCCGCCGAAGCCTCGCCAAAGGCGGAAGCTTTACGCGTACGGCGGAAGCTCCGCCTCCACGGCTGTGGCAATACAATGATTGGATGATCAGGACGTCACTATTCGTGGTCGCGGTGATGGCTGCGGTCAGTCTCTCGGCCACACGCGAGCCCGCCGCACCCGACAGAGCGCTGCTCGACCGCGCCCGCGCTCTCCATCGTCAGGTGCCGCTCATCGACGGGCACAACGACTTTCCGTGGGCATTGCGGCAGAAGAGTCCAGGGCGCGATCTGAGCGTGTACGACTTGCGGATCAGCCAGCCCTCGATCATGACCGACATTCCCCGACTGAAAGCGGGAGGGGTCGGGGGCCAGTTCTGGTCAGTCTACGTGCCGGCCTCGTTCCAGGGCGGCAAGCCGGTGACAGCCACGCTCGAGCAGATCGATGTGGTGCACCGGATGGTGGCACGGTATCCCGAGACGCTCGCGCTCGCGTTGACGGCCGCTGATGTGGAACGCGAGTTCAAGGCCGGTCGCATCGCATCGCTCATCGGCATGGAAGGCGGCCATTCCATCGATTCGTCGATGGCCGCACTGCGGATGATGTACTCGCTGGGCGCGCGCTACATGACGCTGACGCACAGCAAGAACACACCGTGGGCCGACTCGGCCACCGATACGCCGGCTCATGGCGGATTGACGCCGTTTGGTGAAGCGGTCGTCCTTGAGATGAACAGGCTCGGAATGCTCGTCGATCTGAGCCACGTCTCGCCCGATACGATGGCCGACGCGCTGCGCGTCTCGAAGGCGCCGGTGATCTTCTCGCACTCTTCGGCGCGAGCGCTGTGCGACCATCCGCGGAACGTGCCCGACGTGATCCTTCGCGAGATGCCGAAGAACGGCGGCGTCGTAATGGTGAACTTCTATCCGGGCTTCATCGCCCCCGATGCCGGAAAGCTGGGAACCGAGATGTTCGCCGTTCTCAACAAGCTGCAGGCCGAACATCCAAACGACGAGGCAGCGGTGACCGCAGGCGTTCGAGAGTGGCGGAAGACACACCCGCTTCCGAAGGCGACGCTGTCGATGGTCGCCGATCACATCGATTACATTCGCAAGGTCGCCGGAATCGATCACGTCGGGCTCGGCGGAGATCTCGACGGCATCGATGAAACGCCGGAGGGGCTCGAAGACGTCTCGACGTATCCGGCGCTGACGGCCGAGCTCCTGCGACGCAAGTGGTCAGACGATGACATCAAGAAGCTCCTCGGCCTCAACATCCTGCGCGTGATGAAGCAGGCGGAGTCGGTCGCCACGGCGATGAAGAGCCAGCCGGAGTCGACGGCGATTTTGAATTAGCGTCAGTAGGCCGGGCCGAGGAGCACGCCGTTGACGAACAGCAACTCCGTGGCTTCGGCGAAGGCGCGGTAGTTCGGGTCTTCGGCAAACGCGATGATGTGCCCGTCGCCGAGCGGTTGCTCGACGAGGAATGCCTTCTGCGCGAGCTGGTCGCGGGCCTCATCCCAGACGAGGCCCGCGGCCACGAGCCGATCCTTTGGCGCGAACACTCCCACGTTGGTCCCCTTGTCCAGTTTCACCGGCGTGAACACGCGCTGTCCTTCGACGATGGCCTGGATTGCCCCGTCGGTTCCGGAGGCCAGCCAATGCTCGGTATCGAGGGTGACGCGCAGCAGGGCGCCCGGCGTGTTCTCCGGGCGCTCGCGTTCGGGAAGAATCGCCTTCTCGTAGTCGAACGACGCCGACGAGTCTCCGCCTTTCTTGTCCTTGTCGCGATCGCCCTCCTTCTCGTCGCCTTCAGGCTTTCCATCGCGCATCTCGGACTTTGCGTCGAGAAGGCCCACCTTTGCGCCAGCCGCCCAGCGCGACGCCTCGCCAATCGTGACCAGCGTGCCGCCGCCTCGGATCCACTCCCGAAGGCGGCGAACGCCATCCTCGTTGAAGGAGTTTCCGTAGTTGCCCTGCGGGAGAATCAGGACGTCGGTCTCGTGCAAATCCAGTCGCGGCAGCGTCGCCACGCGAACAGCCGAGACCGGCAGACCGTAGCGGCGCTCGAGCACGTAACGGGCCCATCCGGCTGAAAGCGATTGCGTCGGCGCATCCCAGGCAAGGGTGATGCGAGGGGCCTTGAGCGCCACGACTTCGTTCGACCCAAGCGAGATCCCGGCGTCGACCCACCCGCTGTCGAACGGCACAACCTCCGCCCCGTGCTCGAGGGCGATCGCTCCCAGCGTCTGGGCAAGGTCCTGCGGGTTCTCGGCGACCCGAACGATGGCGGCTCCCGTCGGATAGGCGCGACCGGCGGCCGTGAACGGGCGCGACGCCTGACGGACTCGGATGCCCGATCGCAGCGCCTTTCCCACAGCCGCCGCCGCACCCGAGCTCCATGGCAGCACATACGCGACCTTCGCCGCTGGCAGCTTTGGGCTCGATGGCGCCCCTCCGGCGGGGAGGACCGGGCTCGCCTTGACCGACAAACCCTCGGCGCTCTTGACGACCTCGACGTCGAACACGAGCGGCAGGCTCCACGCCGTGAGGTCGTAGATCTGATCGCCGATGCGCTTCTTGCGGCGGCGATCCTGTTCGCGAATGAACGCGTCCGGCTGGCGAACCTCGGCTTCGAGCAGATTGCGAATCAGGCGCCCGGATGGCTGCGCGGCCGACACGAGGTAGGTTCCCGCAGGCATTCGCCGCGTGCCGACGTCGAATGCGTCGTCCGCGCGACGGACTTCGATGCCCTGCGTCACGAGATTCCGTGCCAGCCTGGCGGCGAGCGTGGGATCGGCGCCAGGCACGAGCACGTATTCACGCGCGGATCCCTTCTCGCCTTCGATCGCGCTCCGCCGGTACTCCGCGAAGTCACGCAGCAGCTTGCCGCGATTGGTGGCGGCCGTGTACGCGGTCGTGATCGCCGCATTGAAATGGTGGAGAATCCCGTCCCGATAGGTCAGCAGCGTCCCATCCTCTCGCTTGTACACGAGCCCGCGCGCCGATGCCTGCTCGTAGGTCATCCCGACCGCGCCCTGGAAGATTGGCCAGGACTCGCCGTACCCCGGATAGAACGAGTCGTAAACCTCGCGAATGAAATACGCGAACCCGCGGGCGTCGAAGCGCTCGGCGTTTGCGCGGCCGAAGGTTTCGAGCCACTTCGCCTGCGTCGGCGTGATGTAGGGATTCAGCGGGTCGGCGGGCGGCGCGAAATAGTACGTGTTCGATCCGCCCATCTCGTGCAGATCGACAACGACGTGCGGGAAGTACTCCAGCGCAAGCTTGATGCGACCACGGGTCTCCGGCTGTGACAACGAGAAGTAGTCGCGGTTCATGTCGAACAGGTAATGGTTCGAGCGGCCGCTCGGCCACGGCTCGTCGTGCTCGGCTGACAACGGGTTCGCGTCCGGCGTCGCGGCGCGGCCGAACCTGGTCTGAAGGACAAACCGCGCACGACCGTCGGGGTTCTCCAACGGATCGATGAGCACGAGCGCCTCGCGGAGGATCGTCTGGACGACGGAGTCGTTCTGGGCGGCGAGAAGGTGGTACGCCTCGGCGAGCGCGGCGTCCGACGAGGAGACTTCATTGCCGTGCACGGCGTGTTCGAGCAGCACGACGACGGGCAGCTCCTCAATCAGGCGCCCTGTGTCGTCTGCCGAGTGATGGCGGGGATCGGCAAGCCGCGCCAGGCTCGCCTTGATCGCATCGAGCCGTGCGATCCGCTCGGCCGCGCCGATGACGAGCACGTGAAGGGGCCGGCCTTCCCAGCTCCTGGCGTACTCGATGAGGCGCGTGCGTTCGGGAGCGGCCGCCGCCAGGGCCTTGAGGTAGACGGTGATCTCTTCAGGTGAGCTCACTTCCTCGCCCAACGCGTGGCCGATCGTCGCTTCGAGCGTCGGGATCCGGGCATCGTAGGTGGCGCCGGGCCACAGCTCCTGGGTGGCTTCCGCGCGCCCAGTCGCCACCGCCGCCGCCAGCAGGATTACCCCCGTCATCAGTCGCATGCGTCCTCCGCGAAACAGGACCGGGAGTATATCCGACGCCCCACGGGCGCTTTTCCCGTTTGCCACGCCGGGCGGCGGTTGCTACTCTCAATACATGACTTCTGCAATGACCCGTCTGGCTGCTGGACTGGCGATGGCTGTTGCACCGGCCGTTCTCGCCGCGCAGCAGCAGCCGACGTTCAAGACCGGCGCGCAGATCGTGCCGCTGTACATCACGGTGCTCGACTCTACCAAGCGGCTCGTGCCCGACCTGCAGGAGTCCGACTTCGAGATTTTCGACAACAACCAGCCGGCCAAGATCATCCTGTTCCAGAACGAGCCCGAGCCGTTCTCGGTTGTCGTCATGCTCGACACGAGCGGCAGCATGACGGGCTCGATCGATCTGCTGCGCGACGCCGCGGAACAGTTTCTGATTCGACTGCTGCCGGAGGACCGCGGCATGGTGGGCGCTTTCAACGACAAGATTCAGTTCCCGATTCGGGACTTCACCGCGAATCGCGACGAGCTGATCTCGGCGTTGAAGGACGTGGACTTCGGATACCCGACGCGCCTGTTCGACGCGATTGAAGCGAGTCTGGACGAGTTGCAGCGCATCAAGGGCCGGCGCGTCGTGCTCGTCTTCACCGACGGCGACGACACGGCGAGCAAGATCGGCATGGGCGACGTCCTGGATCGCGCGCGCACCGACGAAGCGATGATCTATTCGATCGGGCTCGAGAGTGTGTACTTCAACGGGCAGAGCAAGGTCAGGACGCGTCCGGACCGCGGCCTGAAGCGGCTATCGGATGAAACCGGCGGTGGCTATTTCGAGTTGAAGAAGACCGACGATCTCGGCCCCACCTTCACGCGCGTCGCGCAGGAGCTGCACAGCCAGTACGTGCTCGGCTTCTCGCCTGCAACGGACGGCAAACAGCACAAGGTCGAAGTCCGACTGAAAAAGCCAGGCTTGACGGCGCGCGCGCGCCGAACGTACCAGGCTCCTTCAGGGGAAACGCAGTAGGGCAGGCGCGTGACGATCCTGCCCGGCGCGAGTGTTATGCGAAGGCCGTGGCAACAATTGCCGCAGCGAGCAGAAGCCCAATGGCCAGTTCGGCAGAACCCGAAAACGTCCAATCAAAACGGTTCATGACACTTCCTCTTCCTATATCTCAGTAGACGGAAAGGACCGGGAGCCGGGTTCATCGGCTTGCTCGATTGGGGTGGGACCAAAGCGCCGCGAACACCCGCAACCTTCCATAACTGCACGATTCTGCTCGACTTTTCGCGTGGAGTCGCCGTTGGGACGAACCGATGATTTCGAGGATTTCACCGGAAATGTCTAGCGGGCACGTCACACGGAGTCGCTCCTGATGTCGCCGCGGCGAACGAAAATGGACGTCCTCGCGATGCTGCGCGAGGGAGGCATTGTCCCTGTGATACGGGCGAATTCCTCGGCGGTCGTGCTGCTGATCGCCGAGGCCCTCGTCGCCGGCGGCATTCGAACGCTCGAGATCACGATGACCGTGCCGGACGCGCTTTCTGCCATTCGCCAGGTAGGCGCACGGTTCGGCAGCGACGTCCTTCTGGGCGCGGGTACGGTCACCAGTCGCGAGCTTGCCGAAGGCTCGCTGGAGGCGGGCGCTGAGTTCCTCGTGACGCCATGTGTCGTGCCCGACGTGCTGGAGGTTGCGCGTCGACACGGCGTCGCCGTGTTGCCAGGAGCGATGACGCCCACTGAGGTCTTCACGGCCTGGTCGGCTGGCGGCGACATCATCAAGATCTTCCCGGCGAGCAATGTCGGCGGCGCCTCGTATCTGAAGGCGCTCAAGGGTCCGTTTCCCCAGATCTCACTCTGTCCAACGGGCGGCGTGAACCTGCAGACGATCGGCGACTTCGTGAGCGCGGGTGCAGATGCCGTAGGAGTCGGCGGTGAGCTCGTTTCGAAGACGGCGATCGACACGGGCGACTTCGCGCAGATCACGTCCCTGGCAAGACAGTACGTGGCGGCGCTGCGGGACGCCCGCCGGAAGGGATCGGGATAAATCCCGACCCCACTCCATTACCCTTTGATCAACCGAATCGCGCGGAGGGCGCGATCCCGCACGTCCTCGTCGGGATCGCGAATCAGGTGCCAGAGCGGATCGATCGCCGATTTCGCCGGTCGCCCGATGGTCGCGAGCGCGTCGACGGCGGCCAGCCGCACCTGACGCTCGACGTCTCGAAGCGCCGCAATGAGCGCGGGCACGGCGGCCGTATCCGACGGCACGGTATCGGCGAGGAGGCCGGCCGCCTCCACACGGACCGCGGCGTCTTGGCTGGCAAGGCCATCGAGCAGCACGGGAACGGCGCTGATGCGATTGCCGACGCGCGCCACGATCGCCGCCGAGAATACCCGCACCATCGGATCGTGATCGTCGAGCGCGCCTTCGGCTGCGGAGAGGCCTGGTGAGGCCGCCATCCCGGCTTCGACGAGGGCCGCCGCCGCCGCAGCTCGAACCAGGGCGTCCTTGTCGGACGCGAGCACGCGCGCCGAGGTTGTGATGAGATCGGTCGAGCCCGGGCGTACGCGGGCCAGCGCGACGCCTGCGGCGCGACGCACATTCGGCTCCGGATCCAGCTCGAACATTGCAATGAGCCTCGGGCCGGCCGGATCGGCCGCGATGCCAATCGGCGCCAGTGCGTCGGCGGCCGCCGCACGCAATGGGGCATCCGGCGAATCGAGACACGGCACGAGGAGCGGGATCGCCACGACAACAATCGCGCTGCCGTGCGCGATCGCAATCTCCCCCACGCCGCGCGCCGCCTGCTGACGCGCAGCCGCGTCGCCGACCCGCAACTGATTCAGCCAGTAGCCGAGCGGCCGCGAGTTCCAGAACGGCTCGTCCGCCGCATGGGCCGCGGGCACGGCGAGGATGCCAACAACCAGACACCTAGCCAGGACCCTCACGACGCGCATGGAACTCCTTCGGCGGCTTGCCCGGGGGATTCGCGGAATATAGGCGCGGCTCCCACCAGTGTCAAGGCGAGACACGCCGAGAGGTCACTCGGACCACTCCCCATCAAGCAGGGGATCCGTCTCATCGAACCTGAATACGTGATCGCCCGTTGGCCACGCCTCGCCGTCCACTTCGACTTCGACCGACGACCGGCCCTCCGCATCCGACATCGACACGATGGTGGCCCACAAATTAGTGCCGAGGAGACCCTGGTGAACCAGGCGGCGCCCGGTCCTGAGCAGCCCCATCGCCGAGAGCACCGCGGCCAAGGCTGTCGTGGCGCTCCCGCCCGGTGATCGCTCCACGCTGCCGTCGGCCCATACGCATCCACTGCGGATGTCGACGCCGCTTTCCGGCGCGGGTCCGATGAAAACCGCCGAGGAGACCGACGCTGGGGCACCGCTCACCGGATCCGTCTCGCGAGTCGCCTCCTCGAGGTAACGAATCACGTCGGCGCCGGCGCGGCGCAGCTCGAGCTCGCGCGACGACACAAGCGGGACGCCAGCCGATTCCGCGTCAACGATCGCAACAAGCTCCGTGCCGCTCCACGCGAGATCCGCGCGAACGCTGCGTCTTCCCAGCGCAATTGGCACGTTGCCGCGCAGCACCATCGCCGGCGGTCCCGTGTAACGGACGCGAACGGGACCGGTGCCAACCGCAGCGGCGGCACGCGCGGTGACCGCTCCTCCCATCGTCTCGTAACGCACGACACCGTGCTGGCGGGGCGTCAGAACGCCACGGGCGAGCGCCAGCGCCGTCGCGCCAATCAACGCATGGCCGCACAGGGACGCCGGGCCGCTCGAACGATAGAACAGCATCGCCGCGTCGGCCTCGGGAAGATCCGGCTCGCCGAGGACGACGACAACGACGCCACTGTGGCCACGAGGCTCCCGCGCCAGCGCGGCGAGCACCGTACGCGACTGTTCGGTCAGAAACGCCTGCCGCTCGGTGAGCGACAATCCTTCTACGTGAGGCAGCCCGGCCGTGATCAGCCGAACGGCTCCGCCGGCGACGTGCGCATCGACGGTGGTGACCGCAGACATTCGATCCATCTTAGCCGCCAACGCGTCGGTCGCCGCCCTGCTACGCTACTCTCAGAGCCTTGTCTCATTATCCGCCACCCTGCGCACCGCCGCGGTTCTGCTGCTGCTCTCAACCGCGGTTGCACCACCCGTTTCGGCCGGCCACGCCCCCGCAGATGAGCCCCTTCCCGCGCTGCGCGCACGCGCGTTCGACGCGGCCTACAACCTGGACTACCCGGAAGCGGTCCGACTGTTCGACGAGGCGCTCGAACGCGACCCCAACGACTCGGCGACGCACCGCGCCCGGGCCGTGGCGACATGGCTGCACATCGTGTTCATGCGCGGGTCCATCACCGTCGATCAGTACATGGGCAACCTGAGGTCCAACGACGTCAAGACCGAAAAGCCTCCGGGGCAGGACGCCGTCGTGTTCCAAGCGCACGCAGGCAAGGCACTCGCTTTGGCCGAGCGTCGTCTCGCGGCCGATCCTCAGGACCTCCAGGCGTTATACGACGTTGGCGCAGCTCTGGGCGTTCTGGCGTCTTACAGCGCGACGATTGAAGGACGGATCACGAGCGCCTTCCGACAGGCACGGCGCGCCTTCGACGCACACGAACGCGTCATGACCCGCGATCCCAGACGCAAGGACGCGGCGCTCGTCGTCGGCACCTATCGCTATCTCGTGTCGACGCTGTCGCTGCCGATGCGCTGGATGGCCTACATCGCCGGCTTCGGCGGCGACAGAGCCTACGGCATCCGGCTCGTGGAGGAGGCGGCGCGCTATCCGAGCGACGTGCAGACCGATGCAAAAATCGCGCTCCTCCTCCTCTACAACCGCGAAGGCCGGTTCAAGGATGCTCTCGCGATTACCAGCGAACTGATCGCCCGCTATCCGAGAAATCGCATCATCGTCCTCGAAGCGGGCGCGACGGCCATTCGCGCAGGACTCTTCGCGCAGGCGGATCGCGTGCTGAGCGATGGGTTGACGCGCTTTGCACATGATGCACGACCCAGAGCGTTCGGCGAGGAAGCGCAGTGGTACTACAAACGCGGCCTCGCCCGTGTCGCGATCAGAAATCTTTCAGGAGCCGCGTCCGATCTTCGGCGCGCACAGTCGCTGCCCGCACGCGCGTGGGTCCAGGCCCGTATTCGACTGGAGCAGGGAAAGATCGCCGATCTCGAGGGACGACGCGAGCAGGCGAAGTTGGCCTATGGCGCGGCGTCCGCACTGGCGGGCACGAGCAATGACCCGCCGACGAAGCGCGACGCGGACCGCCTTCTGAAGAGTCCCTATCGCTGAAGGCCCGGTGACAGCACCGTCCTCTGATGGGGAACGCCAGTGCGGTCCAGACACGAAATCGTTCAGATTTTTGAGAATTCTGCCCGCTGCGTCGTTGGCATCGCCCTTGATCTGATCGTTGGTGCCTGTCTGAACCTTCGAGAGGATGAAACGATGATCGCAAAGCGCAGCTGGATTTCGGCCCTCGCCCTGGTGGCCGGCCTGGCGTGCTCGGCGACGGCCCAGGCCCAACCGAACGGCAATGCCTGGGGATATGAGCGGAATCGAGGCGACGTTCAGGGAGCCTACCAGAACGGATATCGCCAGGGGTTCGACCGCGGTCTCTCTGACGCGCGGAGCCGTCGCTACGACTACCGGCGCCACAACGACTATCGCAACGGCACGCGCGGGTACGAGAATCGCGGCTATGGCAGCCGCGACGATTATCGGCGCTCGTTCCAGCAGGGATTCGCCGCCGGCTATGACGATGGGTTCTACGGGCGGGGCGGACGTGCCGTGCGGCGCAGCCCTTCGTACCCGACCTATCCGGCGTATCCGACCTATCCGCGGTATCCGCAGGGCGGTTCCTCGTATCCAGGTCGCCCGGGCGCGTACGGAAACTACGGCTACAACGAAGGCTTCGATCGCGGTTACCGCGAAGGTGTCGACAAGGGTCGCGACGACGGCCGCGATCGAGACCGCTACGACCCGCGCGGCGAGAAGTGGTATCGGGAAGGCGACCGCGGCTACAAGCGGGAATACGGCCCGCGCGAGCAGTACAAGGCGGCGTATCGCGAAGGGTTCGTGCGCGGCTACGACGAAGGCTTCCGCGGAGCGGGCTACAACGACCGCGGGGGCTGGCGGTGGTGATTAGGCTGATTCCCGGTTGATGACGCGGAAGGAAGGCTATCCACAGATTACGCAGATTCACCGATTCAACTGTGGTTGGTCTAGCGATACGGAGCAAGCGTCGCAAGTCATCCCGAAGAATCCGTGTAATCTGTGAAATCGGTGGATAGTCTTTGGTTCTTGGTCTTTTCGTGCTCTTGGTGCGTAGGCCCGCCGAATCCGCGTAATCACATACCGAGGAAGCGCCTCACCCTCTGAATCAGGCTGTGCGTCGATTCGAGGGCAGGCGCTTGCGCGGTGGACGACCGCGCCCTGGCGAGTCCCGCGCGACGATCGGCGACCACGCTTCCTATCCGTTCAACCACCGATGGGCGCTCGAGCACGAAGCGCCTGAATTGATCCGACGCGACTTCCATCACTTCGCAGTCGCCGACCGCGCGCACGGTAGCCGTCCGGGGTTCGCCCGTGAGCAGCGACATCTCGCCGAAATAGGCGCCCGGCTCCAGGATGGCCAGTTCGGCATCGCCCGGGTCGAGGCTGACGCGTACACGGCCTTTGCAGACCACGTACGCTGAACGGCCCTCGTCGCCCTGCCTGACGATGGACTCGCCGTTGCCGAATGCGTGGATAGGAGAGACCTCCGCGAGCCCCCGCCGCTCTTCGTCAGAAAGCAGTCCGAACAGATCCGTGCCAGCCAGCATCGCACGAGCACGCGTCTGCGCCGCGGCATTGGGCCCCGGCGGCGGCAGCTCGGCCGAGTACTCGACCTGAATCGGAAACGGAATCGAAATGCCACGGCGCTTGAGGGTGTAGTAGAGCGCGGACCGCACGCGGTCTCTCGCGACATCCTCCATCGCGTAGCGCTCGATCCAGAAATGCGCGCGATAGTTGATCGAGGAGCCGGCAAACTCTGTCAGGTGGACCATCGGCGCAGGCGCCTTGAGCACCAGCGACTCCCGATCCAGGACCTCGAGGATCGCCGCCTTCACGCCGTTCGGCGGGTCGTCGTAGCTCGTGCCGATGTCGATATGCACGCGCGTTGGCGCAGCGGGCTCGGAGTAGTTGATGATCGCCGACTTCGACAGCTCGCTGTTGGGGATGATCACCTGGTTGCCCTGGCGCGTCCGGACCTTGACGGCGCGCCACGTGATCTCGACGACCTCGCCTTCCCACTCGCCCATGCTGATCCAGTGTCCGAGCTGGAAGGGCTTTTCAACCTGGATGGCGAGGCCCGATACGAGGTTCCCAAGCGTGTCTTGAAGAGCCAGTCCCGCGACCACGGCGCCAACAGCCGATGTGGTCAGGAATTTCTCTTCCATCACCAGGGTTGCCACCAGCGCGAACAGGACGAACACGATCACGTCCTGCACGATGGTCGGGAACCGCTCGGGCACGCGGTCTTCCCTGAGCGGGTTCACGAGGACCAGCACCAGGAAGTGGATCACGGCCAGCGCGAAGACGAGCTGCGCGATCGATGTCGCAATCGGCCGTGTTTCAGGACGAACCAGGGTCGGTGCCGCCAGAACGAGGTCAATCGCGATGAAGACCACCGTCAGCACCATCGTCACGCGCACGCGGCCCCGGATCACCCGGTTGCGCGTGAGCGCGCGGACGGCGAACGCCAGCGCCAGCACCACAAGGGCGGCGAAGACTTGTGCGGGGACGGAGGTCAGAGCTGTGGCCAAAGGCGGAGTGGGTTAACCGGGTTGGTCGGGTTTGTCAGGTTGGACGAATTACAGCAGCTTTCGACGGGTTCGTCGGGTCGGCCGGGTTGGGGCAGTTCGACCGAACCTGCCCAACCCGACCCACCTGTTCAACCCGACCAACCGCCAGTGATCGTCAGTTGAGGCTTGCTTCCTTCTTGAACGCGCGTGAGATCGGCGGCAGTGACGCTCACGACGACGGGCGCAGGATTGGAGCCGCCCTTTGCGTTGCGTTCCGTATCGACTCCTCGACCCGCGGCGGAGCCGGTCACCTCGGCGGACTTCTGCTCGCCTCCCGAGGACGGCATCAGCTTCGAGAGGCCGAACCCGCGCTTCTTCTTCTTTTCCCCTTCACCGGCAGGCTGATCGTCTTTCTTCGCTTCAGCCTTGTCGTCGGGCTTTGCCGCGCCGCCTCCGGTGAGCCCCGCCGAGCCTTTTTCAACAGTGGCAATCGCGGCGAGAGGCACGGGCTTGTACGTAACGTTCTTCTGAAACCGCGCCTCGACAAGCGCCGTCGCCGCAAGCTTCGCGTCGGCAATCTTCTTTTCGAGCTTCTTCAGCCGCTCGTCCATTTCTGGGTGCGACGCGAAGAACCCCTGCTTCTCCGTGGACTGGCTGTTCCGCTCCTTGATTGTCGTCAGAAACGTCAGAAGCCCGGTAGGGGCATAGCCGACCTTATTGGAGAGGAGGACGCCTTTGTCGTCGGCCTCGAGCTCTTCGCCGCGGCCGAAGCCGGCCATGACACCCTCGGTCGCCTTGTCGACGAACTTGTTGAACAGGGCCGGGCTATTCGAGAGCGTTTCGCTCGTGCCCATCTGAATCGCCTTGCCCTTTTGAATCGCGCGGATGGTGTGCTTCTCAGTGATGTGGATGATCTCGTGGCCGAGGACGCCTGCAAGCTCCGCCTCGCTTTTCATCAACGACAGCGCACCGCGCGTAATGTGCACATAGCCGCCGGGTGCGGCGAGCGCGTTCACGCCGTCGGTGTCGAGCACCATGAACTTCCAGGGAAGGTTGGGCCGGTCGCTGGCTTGCGCGAGGACCGACCCGACGAGCGTGACGTATTTGTGGATGGCCGCATCCTGCACGATCCCGTACCGTTGACGGATGCGTTCCGAGACGGCCGCGCCGATCTTCTCCTCGTCTTCGTCGGTCATCTGCAGGTCGTGCACCTGCTGTGCCCGCTTCAGCACGGAACCAAGCTGACCGGCCGCCTCCTCGCCACTCTCGGCCGTCCGTGCCGGCCCCGCTGTGGCAAGCAACGCGCCGGCCAGCGCGACAGCGCAACCCTTGCGCGAAATCATGAGCATATTCAGGACTCCTGGACGCTACGCGGCTTGCCGGCCGCCTTTGCCTTATCGGCCAGTGGGCTGTAAGGCGTTCAGCACGGCGCTGACGGCCTCAGGGGGCACCACCTCGAAGATCTCGACAGAAACGCTCTTGCCCTTCACGACGACCCCGCCGAGCGCGCGGATATCATAGCGTCCCTTGAGGGCGGCCCGGGTCGCCTCGCTGATGATCACGCGGGTGCGATGGTCCTTGTTCAGCGACTCGAGGCGGGCGCCGAGATTCACGTTATCGCCGATCACGGTGTAGCTCATGATCGATTCCGAGCCCAGGTTCCCTGCCACCATATCGCCCGTGTTGATGCCGATGCCGATGTCCAGTGTGGGCTGCCCCTCGACCGCCCATTGGCTGTTCAATCGCGCCAACTCTTCCATCATTGCCAGTGCGGTCTCCACCGCGTGATCGGCATGATCGTCATCGTCGAGGGGCGCCGAAAAGAGCGCCATGATCATGTCGCCCACGAACTTGTCGACGGTGCCTTTGTGCGCAAACACGATCGGCACCATGGTCGAAAAGTACTGGTTGAGCTGGCCGACGATCGCTTCCGGCTCGCCGCGTTCCGAGACTGACGTGAACCCGCGGATGTCCGAGAAGAGCACCGTCATGTGACGGCGCGGCGCCGCCAAGGCATGCGTCGGAGGGGCTCGCAATCAACTGGTCGTACACGTCCTTCGAGACATAGCGCGAGAAGATGCGCTTCACGCGCCGCTTCTCTCGGCCTTCGACGAAGTATTGGTAGGCCACTCCACCGAACGTCGCAAGCGCCACGCCGGTGACCGGTTCAACCAGGGGCACCCAATACCCCCTGCCGAAAGCGTTCGTCAACGAGAAGATGAGGCCCACCGCCAGCGCGATACCGCTGGCGACTCCCGGCCAGGGCCCGACCGCTACAGTGACTCCCGCAGCGGCGAGCGCCGAAGACAGCACCACCAACACACCGACCACCCACGACGCGCGCATGAGAAATCGGTTCGACAGAATGCTGTCGAGCATCTGCGCGTGCATTTCGGGGCCCGACATCTTCTGGTGAAAGGGGACCGCCTTCTGGTCGTACAGCGCGGCTGCCGAGCCTCCGATGATGACAATCTTGCCGCGAAGGGTCGCCGGGGCGACCAGAGGACGTTCGTCTGCCCGCATCTGCTCCTCTGATTGGAACAACTGAGCGAACGTGTAAGTCCGATATGTGTGACGGAGATCGGCCCAGACGCCGCGGTAGTTGATCTGGGCTCGACGGGCGAGGCGCGTCGTCCCATCGAGCGTCGGGATCTGCGCGGTGATCAGGGGCATATGGCGATCGCCGATCCAGAGGCCATCGGCGTCGAGACGTACCTGCGACGGTTTCAGATCGAGAGCAGCGACCGCACCGGCAACTGCGAGCGACGGCACGTAGCCGCCGTCGACGCGGATGAACGGCACGTACCGGCGCATCACGCCGTCGGGATCAAGCACCGAAAAGTTGTGGGCGACGCCGGATGCCGCCGCGAGAAGACCAGGCATGGGTGCGTGGAACACCGGCCGCCGCTCGATGGAGGCGTCGAGCGAGAATCGTGTTCCCGGCGGCGCGGGTCGCGTCTCGCGTTGAGCGCCGGGCGCAGCACCCTGAAGCGGCTCCATCGTCGCCTCGCCCACGAACACGACCGAGCCGAGCAGACGTGCCGCGTCGGCAAACTCGGCGTCCGATCGCTCGCCGGTCCATTGTTCGTCGCCAATGGTGGAGGTCTGCGTGTCGCCTTCCGTGAAAAGGATGTCGTAGAGCACGACCTTCGGTTTTGTGCGCGCCAGAAAGTTGAGCAGGTGCGCGTGGACCATCCGCGGCCACGGCCAGCGGCCGAAAAACGGCGCGAGGATACGAATGCTCTCTTCGTCGATGTCGACGAGCACGATATCCTGACGCGCCTTGGACGGATCGGCCGTCGCGCGCATGCGCCAGTCGTAGGACTTCAGTTCGACGGTTTGAACGAAGGAGAGACGGCCGAGGGCCAGCGCCAGGAGCGCGGCGCCCAGACCAATGCCGATCCCGGCGAGAACTTTACGCAACAGGCCCGAGAGTAGCAGAAATACTGCAAGGTGAACGTCGGAGAGCTTCACACAGTGGTGATGCGCGCGTCACGGTAGGCTCAGAATTTACTCGGCCGTTAAAGCAGAACCGTTACGCATCCAGCCGAATCTCATATGGAACCGATTCACCATACTCGAGAGACCGGCGCAATATCCTGAGGTACATGGCCCAACAGCAGCACGAGATCCGATAGTGTTCGTTCGGGCTGGGCCAACCGGTGTGGTAGAACTGCACCCAGGTACTATTGCCCCTCGGATCCAGCCGCAGACCGACCCGGGTCCCCATCCAGTCACTGTCGGCGCGCGTCATCTCCACTTCGAACTCCGAGTCGGGCACACATCGCGTGACCTTCGCACGCCAGTCATACTCCGGTCCGAACCACAGCTCGTACTCTTCGCCGTCCTGAGGCTTTCCTGCGGACCGCTGGGTCCACCACGTGTCAAGCCCCTCTGGGGTGGTTACCGCGTCAAACACGCGTCCCACCGGGACGTTGATGGGAAAGTCATGGAAGATGTCGGCCATTGGACGTCTCCAATGCGATTGCCGCTCGACCTACCAACACACACCAGGCGCGCTCCGAAGGTACATGTCGGAGGCCAGCTGGTTCAACATGAAATCCGCGACGTCCGCTCTGGAGATGCGGACCGTTAGCAGGAAACTCCCGAGGTGATGGCCATGGCGAGAACGACCGCGCTTGTCGCCGTTGGTGAGCATTCCTGGGCGCACGATCACCCATTCCACGCGACTTTTCGCGATCGCTTTCTCCTGTCGCGTCTTGTCCCAGAAGTAGAACGGCAGAATGACTGGAATGACAAAGAGCGTGTAGTAAAGGCCCATGCGGCCGGCACTGTCGCCGATCCCCAGCGAAGTTTCGCAGACGAAGCGTGGGACCCGGTGTGTTTCCATCGCCCGCAAGAGGTTTTTCGTGCCTTCCGAGAGGATCCGCGTGGGATAGAAGTACCGCTTGTGACCGAGGGCCGACACGACCGCGTCCTGATCGCGTACGGCTCGTTCGACGGACGCCACATCGAGCACGTCACCCTGCACGACTGTCAGTCGTGGATGGTCGATCCGCAACCGCGACGGCTGACGAACGAGCGCCGTGACGGCGTATCCGCGCTCCAGCGCCTGTGTGACGATCTGACGACCCGTTCCGCCCGTCGCACCGACGACCAGGACACGCGACGGCTGGTGACTGGGCGCTCCACTCGCGGGTACTGGCTGCGAGCGGTACCCGGCTCGTGACAGCGCGACTGAAAGGACAATGGCGTAGAACAGGAATACGACAAGAAGCATCATGGCCCGCACTCTACGAGACGAGCGGGTGTCCGATCTCCCAGTGATGTCCGAACGGATCCACCATGCGGCCCAGACGCCATCCGTAGGCTTCCTCCACAGCGACGACTTCTCGGCCGCCTGCCGAGATCGCTCGCGCGAACGCCGCATCCGGGTCCGGCACGGTCAGGATCATCCGAACAGAACCACCGCCCAGCGACTCCGGGCTGAAGTTGGCGTGCTCGGGTGATTCGTCGCTCACCCAGAACTCCGCACCATCAACTGACAGCCGAGACACCACCGCTCCGGAGGGATCCTCCACGCGGAACACCTCGATCGCGCCAAACGCCGACTTGTAGAACTCGACCGCTCGCGCGCCATTCCGGACCGACAGCATTGGCGCGATCGAACACGCGATGGAAGTTGCTGTCTCAGTGTCTGTTCCCATAACTGCCTCTCCTCACTGCTGCCGAGTGTCACTTCATCGCGGAGTGCATTCATCGTGATCGATGGGGCCTACGGCGTCAGGGAGCCCCTGTTGCGTGCTGCGCTGTAACGCGTCGCCCATCCTCCAACTCGAACGCGAGCCACTGTCGATCAGTCCCATTGAACTCGAGACGCATGACAGCGCGGCGTAGTGGGTCGAACGCCGTGAAGTGGTCGGCATCCTGAGGAAAGAACATCACGTGTGTCGGAATGTCGAGACGATTTGGAGTGACGTACAGGTATCCAGGACCCGCTCGCAGCTCGAGCGTGGTGCCACTCGAAAGGTAACGTCCGGCACGCGCATCGATCGTCTCTTCTGCCACCGCCGCAACCGGCGGAAGAGACAGCGGCGTATTCTCGAGAAGCAGGGCCGGGATGGCGTGGTTGAGCGTCTGACGCCACCGTTGGCGCAAGTTGTTGCTCGCCCAGACGATGGCCAGGCGTTCGCCGGGATAGTACAGCAGATGGCTCGCAAAGTCGTCGGACCCGCCTCCCTTCTGGATTCGCGGCCGACCGTCCGGTGCAGTCTCCACGTGCCATCCAAACGCCTCTTTCGCCGGAGGGTGCGGTGGTGCGATCAGTAGGCGCCATTGTGCCTCCGACAGGTACTCGTCGCCCGTCGACCGCGACAAGCCAGCGGTAGATGTCGCCCACGGTCGCCCACACGCCTCCCGCGCCTCTCGTCCCCCATGCGTATGGGTTGGGCGGCCCAGGCTCGAGAGCAGCCGGCGTGCCGATGTACCCGTGCGCAAAGAGTGGATCATCGAAAGACACTTCATCGCGAAACGTCGCGGTTTGCATTCCAGCCGGTGCGAACAGACGCCGGCGAAGATACTGCTCGTACGTCTCGCCGCTGACCGTCTCGATAATCGCGGCCAGCAGGGAGAAGCCGGCATTGCTGTACCGGTACCGCTCGCCCGGCGCCGATTCGACCGGGCTCCGGCCGATGTCTCGAACAAACGCCTCACGGGAATTTCCGGCGAGGTCGGTGCCCTCGGGAATCAGACCTGACGTGTGCGTCGCGAGCTGTTCTATCGTTGCTCCTTGTTTTGCAGGGGGGAGTCCGTCGAGATATCTCGCGACGGGATCATTCAGCCGGAGCCGTCCCTCGGCCGCCAGCTGAAGGATCGCGACCCCAGTGAACATCTTCGTCATGGAGTTCATTTCGAAGCGCGTCGTGGCCGTGTGACGAATGCCCCTTTCGACGTTCGCCTGCCCGTATCCCTTGAGGAGGACGACTCGGCCATCCCGTACGACGAGCACCGTCCCCGAGAATCCGTACTCGGCAAAGCGCGTCAGTTGGGAATCGAGCCGGGTTCCGAGCTGCCCGTTCACCTGATCTCGCGTGAACGTGTCGGTGTCCAGCGGCGTTTGCGCCAGGGCGACGAAAAGCGGTAAGGCGGCGAGCGGGCGGATCATCTCATGCACGCTCAGGATCCACTCGGCAACCGACCGCGGCGACGCTGATCCATCGGCTTCACCCGTCCGCTGTGAACCATCACGACCTCCAAGGTGCCTAACGCGCTTCGGCGGACGCGGCCTAGTGCTGCGGATCCCCTTCCAGCCAGAGCAGCGCATGCGACGCGGCCGTGGTCAGGACGAGCGGCGTGGGACGCTCGCCAGAGCGTGGCACATCGACATGCGTCAACACGCGACCGGTCTCGAGGTCGACGAGCTCGCCGCGATAATCGGCAGGAACGCGCACCTGGACGACGGCGCCCGACGAGATTCGGTCGAGATAGATCGCGATCGTTGATGTGCCCATCCACACGCTGGCCCAGGATACGCCGGTCGTCGCGCGCAAAGCCGACTCCGATAATGGGCGCGACCGCAGTTGAGAATCGCGTCTCTGTCCGACCTCGATACGCGTGCGCAACATCGTAACGAACGTCTGGTCCGCGGACCACCGTCTCTGTGCGAGCGTCGATGGGAACCGGGCCGCACCCAATGGCACGAATTGAACATCGTCGCCAGACCAGGTGGCGTAGCAGAGGCGAGAGGGTCCCTGACAGGCGGACGGCGTCCTGGCCGGCGGCAGGCACGGCGCGGGCCACTCGTTGTCGATCACGAGGATTTTCCTGCAGTCTCCCCAGGCCGCGGGCAGCACGGCCGGCTCGCGATGGGAGACGCGCTCGGCGAAGATTTCCGGCGCAGGCGAATACCAGGCAGGCGCGTGGCTCCAGAGCCAGGATGCCGTGCGCGTGGGATAGCGATAGACCTCCGGCAGCGCCGGACGAAAATAAAAGAGGGCCCACACCGTGTTCAGCATGGCGACCACGAGCAACGCCGACACCGGAATGCCGTGTGACTCGAGGCTTCCAGCCACGCGCTCCCCAGCAGCCCGTGGTGGAAGTGCCGTATGCGAGCTGGAGTCTGTCGATGGCCGTGACGATGTGTCCGCGCCGTCCGATCGTGTGGGCACCAGGAGCAGCAGCCACGGCATCAACCAGAGGGTCCACCTGTTGATTCCTGCAGTGGCGCCGTGGTTCAGGTTTACCGACTGCGTGTATGTGGCCAGCAGCAGTCCCCACGCACCCACGGCCAGCACCCAATTGGTCCACCGGACCGGCGAGATCCGACGCTGCCGCCATGCGCCTGTGACAGCGCAGATCATCGCGGCGGCGAAGAGCGGCACGTTCGTCAAGAGGCCAACGTTCGGATCGCACAGGAGGGACACGATCGTGCGAAGCGACGGCCAGGTGGATTGCGTGTATCCGATGAGCGGCGACCAGACGTGGAGCCGCCCGAAGTAGTACGTGAGCGGTACGGCCACGACCACTGCTGCGCCCAGCATCCCTTTTGCAATCTGCTCGAGCATCTCCCGTTTGTACGTCTCCCGCCAGATCGCACGTGCACGAAGCGCGCTGACCGCCGCCACAAGGACACACACCAGCATCAACGCAGGGTTCTGCGCTGCGGCCAGGGCTACGAGCAGCAGCGTCCACCCTGGCTGGCGGCGCCACAACGCGCAGCCAGCCGCGAGCAGCGACACAGTGAACACGTCGCCGTGCGCCTTGTCGATCCACCAGATCAGAGGACCGACAAGGATGAGCGTTGCCCATTCAGTCGAGATGTGACGTGAGACAACGACGAAGGCCCAGGCGAGAAGCGCGCCGTTCGTCAGCGTGAATGCCCAGTTAGGATGCACGCGAGCGATGCGTGTAATCCATAGCGCCGGCACGTTGACAAGTGAATAGAGCCAGAAGTGCGGGAAGTCCTGCCGGCCATCCGTCGCGACAAGCTGGGGAAATCGCAAGGGTGAAGCGTCGAACCCATGGCCGATGCCTTGGGCGTCGCGTTCGAGCTTCAGGATGTCGGCGCGCGACGCCGACGGCAGCTTGAACGCCGCGAGCTGTTCGGCCATCGCCCAGTATTCGACGCCATCGCCCACTCGCCTGATCGTCGAGGTTGCCGCCAGCGCGACACAGAAAATGATCGGCAGCGCCGTAAGACCGAGCGCATGACTGAGGGGCGACCACGCCGGCCTGCTGTGAAAGTTCGACCCGGACATCACATGCTGCTGCAGGCGAACGAGGTGGTGGCACTCACCCGAGCGCAATCAGGATCTGGCCTGCGCTCCCCACACGGAGGCCATCGGCGCGATCGGAGAAAAACGTTGTATTACGCATCGCGACGCGCTCCGCGGTCCGACTCGATCGACTCTCAATCATGGCTTGGAACGAGCGCCGCCGGACGAGTGCGCACGGATCAGAGACAGACTACAGCGATTGGCCCAGCCGCTTCTCCAATTGCACCCGGTAGGTCCTGCTGATTCGCGATCGCGATCCGTTTTTCAAGACCACCTCGAATTCGCCGTGAGAGATGGCATCGAGCTGCAGAACGCTCTCGATGTTGACCACGGCCGATCGATGGACGCGAACGAAGCGCAGGGGGTCCAACTTCTCGACGAGCTCGTGCAGCGCTGAGCGGTACAACAACTCCTTGCCCGCGACGTGGAGATTCACGTAGACACCGGCGGCCTCAATCCAGTCGATATCCACGACTCTCACGAAGCGAGTTGTCCCGCCGGACTTTACGACCAGACGGTCCAGTCGACGCGACGGCGCCGACGCCCTTGAAGCCAACTGGAGCATCCGCTGACCGAATTCGCGGATGCTGCGTTCGTCCAATCGGGCCTTGGCGCGGGCCATCGTGGCGCTGTGACGCTCATCGCTGTACGGCTTCAGCAGGTAGTCCATCGCATTGGCCTCGAAGGCGCGAATCGCATGCTGGTCGTACGCGGTCACAAATACGGTGAGCGGCATCAGCTCAGGGCCCACGGCCTCGATGACGCCCAGGCCGTCGAGCTCAGGCATCTGCACGTCCAGGAACACCAGGTCCGGGCGCTCGTCTTGAATCATGTCCACCGCAACCAACCCGTTTTCGGCTTCAAGGATGCGGCCGACGTGGGGATCCTTGCGCAGGAGATCGACGAGCCGCTGCCGCGCGGGGACTTCATCATCGACCACGAGCACGCGGATTTGCTCACGCGGGGACGGCACCATAGGCCTCCTCTCCCACCACGCTCAGCGGCAAGGCGATCTCGACTTCAGTACCGCCGTCCACGCGGCGGCGCACCGCGAAGCGGCTCGTCCCGTCGGGATAGAGACCGGCAATGCGGTCGCGCGTCACCGATAGCCCTAAGCCGGCCGACGTCTCTAGTCGCCATCCCGGCGGCAATCCCATTCCATCGTCCAGCACACGGATCTGCAATTGATGCTCGACGCGTCGTGCCGAAACGACAACGGTACCGCCAGAGGACCGGCGCGAGATTCCGTGCCGAATCGCATTTTCCACCAGCGGCTGGATGAACAGGCAGGGGACCGACGCGTACTTCACGTCCGGCGCGATCTGAATGTCGACCTTCAGGTTGTCGCCGAATCGAATCTGCTGGATTGCCAGGTAGTGGTCCAGAAACGCCATCTCCTCGGCGAGTGGCACCTGCTGCCTGTCCTTGGACTCCAGCGACAAGCGCAGCAAATCGCCGAGATGTTCGATCATTGCCCGCGCCAGCCGGGGGTCCCGCTCCACCTGGGAGGAGATCGTATTCAAGGCATTGAACAGGAAGTGCGGGTCCAGTTGCATGCGCAGAGCGTTCAGACGAGCCTCCGAGAACCGTCGTTCCAGCCGCTCCATCCGCAACTCGCTCGACAGGTAGCGCTCGTAATACAGGTACACCTGCCAGGCGCCGACGATCAGCCAGTAGACCAGCCAGCTCCACAGAAACATGCCGCGCAGGGCGCCGCGAATGGCCTGAGTGCCGAGCACCAGGCTCCACGCCTCGAGGCCCATCAGCGCCAGAACGGTCGCGAACACGTAGATGTATGCCGCCGTGACGGGCAGGCTGAGCAGCAGATGGGCAACGATTCGCCGGGGGAGTTGCTTGTCTGAAAACGGTAACCGGCGATCGGCCGTCACGATCAGCCAAGCCACCAGCCCCCACGCCCACCATTGCGCGAGCGATGCGAGAAGGGGTCGCCGCCAGCCGGCGCCTGCTGATAGAGCAGGCAGCGCGAAGACCAGGCCAATCGCGGTCCACGCCAGGGCCATCAGCACAATTCGGCCAGCCCATGTCCGCAAGAGTACGTCCGCAGGGTTGGATCGACGGCTCATTCGGTGGCGAATGCCCTCACCCTCTGAGTGGCGCTCCCTGTGGACGACACACGTTTCGCTTGTCCGCCAGTCGAACACCCTCGAGGTCGTCGAGGCGCAGTATCAGGCCCCATCCGTAGAAGTCATTGGACCGCGACCGCGACCTCATTGTCGCCCGCATTGAGAGGCAAGACAAATGAGCCGTTCTGCACCAGACGCGGTCCCGTACCCCGATGAAAGACAAAGGCTCACGGCGATCCGGCTCGCTATTCGAAGCACAGATTTCAGGGACCGCTTCCGCGCGCTTCCGCTGAGGGACCGATTCTTGAATTCGTCATGGCCGCATCATCGGTGCGGCGCTCGCTCAGGGGAGGGAAATGTTACAGGCCGGATTGGCGAGTTGCCAGACGGTTACCGCGCGAGGCCAGGCGCCGCTTTCTGGCACGAACTCAGCAGGATTCGCTCTTTCGCGGCATCGACAAGAGCGGCAAAGAGGCCGTGGCGGATGAATCGCAAGACCTGTTGAACCACGAACGCTCTCCCCTATTCGTGCCGCAGCACGTCAACCGGATTGACGCGCATCGCGCGCCGGGCGGGAACATAGCACGCGACGAGCGCGGTCGTCCCGAGCAGCGCTGACACCGCCAAGAACGTCACAGGATCCGCCGGCGGGACGCCGTACAACAGGGCGATCATCAGCCGCGTGAGCAGCAACGCGACAACGAGCCCGACGCCAAGCCCCACCATCGCCAGGCGCGCACCGCCACCCACGACGAGCCGCACGACGTCAGCCTGCTGCGCCCCCAGGGCCACCCGGACACCGAACTCGCGCTGCCGCTGACCGACCGAGTACGACAGCACGCTGTAGATCCCCAGCGCCGCGAGCAGCAGCGCGACGCCGGCAAAGCCGCCGAGCAACGCCATCACCATCCGCTGTTGGCCCATCGGCCGCGCCGCCACTTCCTCCATCGTCCGGATATCCGCAGCTGGTAGATCGCGATCGAGCCGCTCGATCTCGGCGACGATGGAGGGCGTCAGGCTGGCGGGCGCAGTGCCGGGACTCGCGCGGACAACGAGGTGCTGCGGCGCCAGCAGCCACGGGAACTGCTGATACGGCACGTAGACTTCCGCGCGCACGCCGGACTGTGGGCCCTGCGTCATGGCGCTGCCCGAAACGCCGACGACGGTGAGCCACGGCCACGTGGTGTCCGAGGGGCCACCCATCTTGATGCGCTTGCCGATCGCGCTCTGACCCGGCCACTGCCTGCGCGCCAGCTCGTCGTTCACGATGACGACAGGCACACTCGCCGTGTTGTCGTGGTCGTCGAACGGACGGCCCGCCCGCAGCGGAATCTGCATCGTCTCGAAGTAGCGCGGCCCGACGACCACGTAGTTGGCGTCGGGGAAGTGACCGGCGCGCGGGTTCGGCTGGTCCCCGTTGACGAAGAACTGGCCGTTCCAGCTCTCGATCGGCAGCCCCCGCGCGACGCTGGCCATGCGGACGCCCGGGAGCGCTTCGACCGACTTGACCAGCTCGCGCCAGAACGCCACGACGCGGGACGGCTCGGCGTAACGGCTGCCCTCGAGCGGAACTCGCAGCGTCAGGAGACCGGCGGGATTGAAGCCGAGGTTTACGGCTCTCATGTTCGCCAGCGTGCGGATCATCAGGCCGGCGCCGACCAGCAGCACCATCGCGAGCGCCACCTGTCCGACCAGCAGCGCGCTGCGGAACCTGTGGCTCTTCGGGTGCATCGCGCCGCGCGCGGTTTCCTTCAAGGTATCGCCGACGTCGGGCCGCGCATTCAGCCAGGCCGGCGCGAGACCGAAGAGCATCGTCGTCGCAATCGAGATCCCCACCGCGAGCACGAGCATCCGGACGTCCAGCTCGCCGGAGAGACCCCGCGCCGAGTTCAGCAGATACGAAGGGGCCAGCGTGAGCAGCCCTCTGATGCCCCACGACGAGACGATGACGCCGAGCGCGCCGCCGGCGAGCGCGAGCACCGCGCTCTCCGTCAGCAGTTGGCGGATGACGCGCCAGCGCCCGGCGCCGAGCGCTTTGCGTACCGCCATCTCGCTGGCGCGTGCGGTGCCGCGCGCCAGCAGCAGGTTCGCGACGTTGGCGCACGCGATCAACAACACGAAGACGACCGCGCCTACGAGCACCAGCAGCGCCGGCGCCGTGTCGCCTGCATTTACGACCCGCAGCGCGGTAAAGTCCGCGCGCCAGCCTTTCAGGTCCGGGTGCGCCTGCTCCACCTGTTCGGACACGGCGTCGAGCTCCGCCTGCGCAGATTCCGGGGTCACGCCTGGTTTGAAACGTCCGACCGCCAGGTAGTCGTTCCACGGGTTTGTCGGCTGCAGGCCGATACCCGAAATCCACAGCTGCGGGACGGCCGCGTACGGTGACGAGTAGAGGTGCGAGAACCCGGCGGGCATCACGCCGACGATGGTGTGCACGCTGCTGTTGATCTCGATGGCCATGCCGATGGCGGCAGGATCGGCGCCGAACCGCCGCTGCCACAGCCCGTAGCTGAGAATGACGGCGCGGGCGCCGTTGGCCTGGTCTTCATCGGCGGTGAACGTGCGGCCCAGGAACGGCGTCACGCCGAGCAGGGGAAACAGGCGGCTCTCGATAACCTCGCAGGGATCTTCCTCGGCGCCGGCGCTGCCCGTGAGCACACACGAGGCGCCAGTGAACGCCGCAAGCCCCTCGAACGCATTCGTCCGCTCGCGCCACGCGATCACGTCGACCGCGGCCACGGGGTTATTCCGCCAGCCGCGTGGCGGGTTCCGCTTCAGGACTGCGACGAGCCGTTCCGGGTCGCGATACGGCAGTGGCTGCAGCAGCGCCGCGTACACCGTCGAGAAGATGGCCGTGGTCGCGCCGATCCCGAGCGCGAGCGTCAGGATGGATGCCGTCGTGAAGGCGCGGTCCTTGATCAGCGAGCGGACGGCGAAGCGGATGTCCTGCCATGCGTCGCGGAACCAGGGCGCGATCCAGACATCGCGGGCGCGCTCCTGCGCCAGCTCGACGTTGCCGAGCGCTCGGCGCGCCGCATAGGCGGCTTCGCGCGCGTCCATGCCGGCGTCCACGAAGTCGCGCTGTTTCATAGCGCGGTGAAACTGTATTTCCTCGGCGAGATCCGTCTCGAAGCGATCGCGTTTCAGCGCGTGGAGCATCCGGCGGAAGAACTCGCGCATGGACTAGTGGCCTGTCATTTGGCGAAGTTGAGGACGCGGTTGATGGCGAGGACCATCCGGTCGAACTCGCGGCGCTCGAGGGCGGCCTGGCGGCGTCCCGGCGGTGTGAGCGTGTAGAAACGGGCTCGGCGGTTGTTCTCGGACGCGCCCCACTCCGCCGTCACCCAGCCCTTGAGTAGCAATCGCTGCAGGGCTGGATAGAGCGAGCTCTCCCCCACCTGCAGCACGTCCTCGGAGACGATGCGGAGGTGCTGCGCGATGCCGTAGCCGTGCATCGGCTCGCGCGCGAGCGCCTTCAGAATCAGCAGGTCGAGCGTGCCGGGCAGGAGTTCAGACGCGTCCGGACTTCCCATCGTCTATCGATGGGAAGGATAGGCGATACGGACAGAACTTGCAAGTGGTTGACAAAGAGTGTTGCCCCGAGAACGTGGAGTGGCGGCATCGCTGCGTGATCAGAGGCGTCTTAGACGCGGACGTCGAGATCGCACAACTTGGTTGCCGCCGTTAGTTCGCTTGCTTGCCATCCGAAGCTCGCTCACGGTTCAGGCGAGGGACGGGGCGTGCCGCTTGGCACGGCGACGTTCAGGGCACACGATCGAAGCGGAGCGCGCGCACGCCCTGCGAGTGAGCCGTGAACCCGATAACCGCGCCGGCTGCGTCACGCTCGAAGCGCACGACGCCGAGGTACGACGCGACAAATCCGTCACGTGCGATCGGCTGTAGCGCGATCGGTTTCCTGTTGGGAATCTCCAGCGTCAGTGCATCGTCACGACGCGTGATCGTGTAGACGACGTCCAGCTCGGTGCTTGCGTACCGCCCGGTCGAGGCGACCATGTCGGCGCCGGCCGGCCGGAATTCGTCGGGCAGTCGCTCGAGCACGATCGGCTGCGGCTTCTCCCCGAGGACGCGCAGCGTCTGCCCTCGACCCAACGCGTCTGACTGGAACTCGATGGTGATAGCCGTGCCGGGAATGAGGAAGATCGTCGCAGTCTGCGCGGCGACCACCCAGCCGCCTTCGGCCGCTGCTCCCGCACTGCCCAGCAGCACTCCGTCGCGCACGTAGAACCGCAGGAGGAGCTGGGCGGACGGATCACGATAGAGACCCGCCAGCTTCGACAACTGGTCGGCCGACAGCGTGACGGGCGGCGGCGGGGCCGTCAAAGCTGGAGCGCTGAGGTGCGGCCCGAGGAAGGCGTCGGCGAGGTCGAGTGCCGGAGTGAGGGAGTCGATGTCGTCGAGGTTGCAGGCGATCGCGACGGCGAGGCCCTCGTCGGGGAATCGCAGCGTGTAAGCGCTCGCTCCCGGATCGCCACCGCCATGCCCGAATGTACGACGGCCTCGATGCTCGGCGATCTGCAGCCCGTAGCCGTACGAACTCGTACCACCATCCGTCAGCGGCGTCACGGCCTCCATCGATCGGACGAGCGCGCGTGTGCCCACGCGCGGCGTCACGAAGTTGTCCTCCCAGCGCAGCAGGTCGCTCGGCGTCGTGAACAGTCCGCCATTGCCCACGAGGCTGTCGAAGCCGATCGCGATTGAGAAGACGTCGCCACGCCGCACGTAGCCGGTCGCGCGGTTACGCACGATAATCGACGCATCGTCGTGGAAGAACGTCTGGCTCATGCCCAGCGGCTCGAAGATGTTGGCCTGGGCGAAGGCTCGCAACGACTGGCCGCTGACGCGCTCGACGATGTCGGCGAGCAGGAGGTAGCCGGCGTTGCTGTACCTGGTTCTCCGTGCCCGGCGGGAAGTTGAGCTGTCGCTGGCGCGTCAGCAGCGAGACGAGCCAGTCGGCCGTGCCGAGACCGCGATCGCCAGGCGCAGCCATCTCGGTGAGCAGGAACACATCGCGGAGCCCACCGGTGTGGTTCAGGAGGTGCCGGATCGTGACCGGTGGAGTTCCGGCCCAGCCCGGCACGTGCCGACTCACCTCGTCGTCGAGCGACAACAGGCCTCGCTCGGCGAGCAGCAGCACGCTCATCGCCGTGAACTGCTTGGATACCGACGCAACGTGGAACACCGAGGTCCGCGTGATCGGCGTGTCGTACTCCAGATTGGCCAAGCCGGCGCCGCGACGGTAGATCACCGCGCCTTGACGGCTGACGGCGGCGCTGCACCCAGGTGCATGGCGGCCGGCCCAACGCGCGAGCACGGCGTCGGCGCGGTTGCGGGCTGCCGACGTCTCGTCCGACTGCCCTCGCTGTGGTGCGTCGTTCGTCCGGGCAAGCTCGGGTGACGCCGTGGCCAGCGTGGCGACGCCGGCGGCCAGCACCGCGGCCGCCGTGAGGCGGCCAATGCAACGGGGCCGGGACACGCCTCTCGGCATCGCGGGGCATATTGCCACCGCGCCTGCTACGCTTCAAGCATTCCCTGGTCTCGGAAGCAGCCTTCGACCCTCTGTTGGTGCTTCGTCAGGAGTGAGCTGCACCTCTCTGGCAGCGAGAAGACGTCGAACAGTTGCAGCTCGGGATCGATTGTCGCAAGCGCGCGCCTCACGAACGACAGCACTGTGGCTGAATCGCCGGCCGCGCGTGGTCAACGGCCTGGACGACAGACGGCTGACCCCGGCGTCCATCAACCGAACGTTGGGGCTGCTCCATCACATGCTCAACTGGGCAGTCGGCCGGGAGTATCTCGATCGAACACCATTCCGCCGCGGCACCGAAGTGCTGATCCGGATGGAGCTCGAGGACAACAAGCGTCGCCGGCGGGTCAGCGAGGCTGAGGAGGCCGCGCTGCTGGCGGTCGCGTCACCGCACCCGCGGTCGGTTGGTACCGGTACGGGGATTCGAACCCCGGTCCCGTGGCTGAGAACCACGTGTCCTGACCCCTAGACGATACCGGCGGCCCTTGGAACCATTCATCGTAACAGCCGGTTTGACGAAGCGTCAAGACTGGCGCCACACATTACAATCAACAGCGCATGAAGCGATTTCTGGTCATCCTCGTCCTCCTCGGAGTCGTCGGCGGCGCAGGAGCCTGGTGGTGGGAGGGCCGCGGCGGGCCGCCCGTCGTCCAAGTGAACCAGCCGGCGGCGGTGATCGGACGATCTGGTGCGGTTGACCTGCTCGTCGACGCGCCGGGCGGGCGCCTGTCGAAGCTCGATGTCCTCGTCGAACAGGGCGGCAAGCAGACACCGTTATTCACGCTCAGCCAGCCGGCGGGCGGCACACTCAAGCAGGAAGGACCGAATCGGATCCACCTGACATTGCCGCTGACTACCAAGGAGGCGCCCGATCTCAAGTCTGGTGACGCGCGGCTGATCGTCAGGACCGAACGCGCCGCGCTCCGCGGCTTCCGGGTATTGGGAGGAGAAACGAGCAAGGCGTTCCGCGTCCAGCTCGAGCCTCCGCGTGTTGCAGTGATATCGACACATCACTACATCAATCTCGGCGGCAGCGAGTTCGTCGTGTTCCGCGCAACTCCTATTGATGTGTCGGGCGCTGTACGGGTGGGTGATCGCGTCTATCCGGCGTTCCCGGGGCGAGGCGTGGGCATCACGTCGGATCCGGCGGTTCGCGTGGCGGTGTTCGCGCTTCTCTACGATCAGGATCTGGGCACACCGATCAGCGTCTTTGCCACCGACGCGGCAGGCAACACGTCGTCCACGCCGCTCGACTTCCGGGCTTTTCCGAAAGTGTTCCGTCGCAGCCGCATCGACGTGCCGGACACGTTCCTGCGGCGCGTCGTGCCGGCCATCCTCGAGAACTCGCCAGACTTCGCGAAGGAGGTCGCCGATCCAAACGATCTCGTCGCCGCCTTCCTGAAAATCAACGGCGACCTGCGCCGCAGGAACGCCGAGACAATTGCGTCCTACGCAAAACACACGGCTCCGCAGCGGCTCTGGCAGGCGACGTTTCAGCAGCTGGGCAACTCGCAGGTCGAGGCGTCGTTTGCCGATCACCGCACCTATTTTCACAACGGCAAGGAGATCGATCAGCAGGTGCATCTGGGCTTCGACCTCGCCGTCACGAGCGCCGTGCCGCTCGTGGCCGCCAACAACGGCAAGGTCGTTCACGCGGGATACCTCGGCATCTATGGCAACTGCGTGATCATCGATCACGGCCTCGGCGTGCAGTCCCTCTACGCGCACTTGTCTTCCCTGGAGGTCCAGCCGGGCGACCAGGTCCAGAAGGGCCAGCAGATCGGGCGAAGCGGCATGACGGGGCTCGCCGGAGGCGACCACCTGCACTTCACGATGCTCGTCAACGGCCAGGCAGTGAACGCCGTGGAATGGTGGGACACGAAGTGGATGGAGGATCGCGTCCTGCGGAAGATTCGCGAGGCGGGTGGGACGATATAATTCAACGCTGGCCCGCTACCAGGTGACCATGGACTCCAAGACCGCCCCCTCCGTCGCGCTTGCCGCCGTTCGACCCCGGCCCTGGGCCGACCTCATCGCGCTCACCAAGCCGCGGGTGAACCTGCTCGTCCTCGTGACGACAGTCATCGGCTTTCATCTGGGCAATCGCAGCGGGACCGATCTGTCGCTGCTCGTGAACGCGGTGGTCGGCACGTTCCTCGTGGCCAGCGGCGCCGCGGCATTCAACCAGGTCCTCGAGCGCGACGTCGACGCCCGCATGCGGCGCACCATGACGCGTCCACTGCCGGACGGGCGCCTCACTCTGGTCGATGCCACGCTCTTTGCCGCCGCGCTCTCTCTTGTGGGCATCCTGCAGCTCGGATTCGGCGCCAACTGGCTGGCAGCCGGCGTCGCCGCGGCGACGCTCATCAGCTATGTGCTGGTGTATACGCCGCTCAAGCGCGTCACGTCGCTTGCCACGATCATCGGCGCCGTCCCGGGGGCGCTGCCGCCGCTCATCGGCTGGGCCGCCGCGCACGGCTCGATCACACTCGAGGCCTGGGTGCTCTTCGCGATCGTCTTCTTCTGGCAGATGCCGCATGTGCTGGCCGTGTCGTGGATCTATCGCGAGGACTATGAGCGCGGCGGTATCCGTGTGCTGCCGGTGGGGGATCCGGGAGGGCGCAGCACGGCGTTCCAGGTGGTGAACTACGCCGCGGCGCTCGTGCCGATCAGCCTCATGCCGGCGATTGTCGGCCTCGCCGGCCGCATCTATTTCGCCAGCGCGATCGTCCTCGGAGTCGGCCTCCTGACATTGGCGGTGCGCTTCGCGCAAGATCGCAGCACCGCGCGCGCGAGGAGTCTGTTCTTCGCCACGCTGGTCTACTTGCCGGTATTGTGGGTTCTGATGCTCGCCAACCGCGCCTGATGGCCATCAGCGATCTGCCGGCGCTGAATGCCACGCTGAACGGCATCGCCGGATGCTTTCTCGCCGCAGGGTATTACTTCATCCGCCAACGGCAAATTGCGGCGCACCGGGCGTGCATGGTATCGGCCTTCGTCGCCTCCACGCTCTTCCTGATCTCGTATCTCGTGTACCACGCCAACATCGGCTCGCGGCCATTCCCCGGCCAGGGCCCGATTCGGACGCTCTACTTCACCATCCTCATCACGCACGTCTCGCTCGCCGCTGCGATTGTCCCGATGGCACTCGTGACGCTCTCCCGCGGCCTCAAACTCGACATCGTCCGTCATCGACGGATCGCGAGATGGACGTGGCCGATTTGGATGTACGTGTCGGTGACGGGGGTCATCATTTACCTGATGCTGTACCGGATTTATTGACGCACTGGCGCACCTGTCGCACCCGGCGCACCCCTCGCACCCCCGCGTCGCACCCGTCGCACCCGTCGCACCTCCCGCACCCGTCGCACCTGACGCACCCGTCGCACCTCCCGCACCCGTCGCACCTCCTCGCACCCGTCGCACCTGACGCACCCGTCGCACCTCCCGCACCCGTCGCACCCGACGCACCCTAGTAGAGGAGATACTTGGCTCGCATCATCCGCCAGTTCGATTCCGCGGCGACCCAGGACGCGGCGATGGCGGCGGGATCATCTCCGGCGCGAATGCGCGCCAGCGTCCCCGCCGACCCCAGGAGCAGCGCGGTTTTGCCGAAGTCGATCTGCGACGGGAACAGCCGCTGGAGCGCGGCGGCGAGCTCGACGCCGAGCCGGACAGGCTTCAGCGCCTCTCGATCCGTGACGACAAAAAACACGCCCGAACACGCCTCGCCAGAGAACTTGCTGGACGATGGGGTGAACCGGACCGGATAGACGCGCACGCCCGGAATAGCTCTCGCATTGAGCGCCTCGGCGAGGCGACGCCCATCGATCCAGGGCGCGCCAATCTGTTCAAACGGCGTGTCGGTGCCTCGGCCGACCGAGAGGTTGCTGTATTCAAACGCTCCGATGCCTGGATAGAGCGTGGCCTGGATCAGGTTCCGCATGTTTGGCGACGGGTTGATCCACTCGAGCCCCGTCTGGTCGAACCAGGCGGAGCGCGACCAGTGCTGGAGCTGCACGACTTCCAGATCGCAGCCGATGCGCGACTGGTCGTTGTAGAGACGCGCCAGTTCACCCAGCGTCATGCCGTGGCGAATCGGCATCGCGGTCAGGTACCCCGTAAATCCCCGCGCCGCCTCGTCCAGCGTCGGGCCTTCAATCTGCCAGCCGTTCACGGGATTCGGCCGGTCGAGCACGACGACCTTCAGCTTTCGCTTCGCCGCTTCCTCCATGACGTACGCCATCGTCGTGGCGTAGGTGTAGAAGCGCGCGCCGACGTCCTGGAGATCGATCACGATCGTGTCGATCCCGTTCAGCATCGCTTCCGTCGGCCGCCTCGTCGCGCCGTAAAGCGAGTGGATCGGCAGCCCGGTCGTCTGGTCGGTCGTCGACGGCACGTTCTCGTCCAGCACGCCGCGGATCCCGTGCTCGGGACTGAATAGAGAGACCAGCGTCAGATCCTTCTGTGCCTGGAACAGATCGATCGTCGGCGTGCCGTCATCCGCCCTGCCGGTATGGTTCGTGACCAGGCCGATACGGCGGCCGCGGAGCAACGCGAAGCCTTCCGCGCGCAGCACATCGATTCCGGTCCTGACTGGAGCTGCGGGCGCGAGTCGCGCCACAGTCGGGCCGCTTGCGCCGAAGTCGCCTCCCGTCATGGCGACCCCCGCCGGGATGACGGCGTCAGGGATCGCGGAGGCGACCACCGATGCCACTCGCGATCGGAGCGGGGTCACATCGCCGCGCCCATCCGGATGCACACGGTTCGAAAGAAAGACTACGAAGGTCCTGGTCAGCGGATCGATCCACATCGATGTGCCCGTGAAGCCCGTGTGGCCGAACGAACCGATGGGAAAGAGGTCACCGCGATTGGCGGACAGGCCGGAGTCGATGTCCCATCCAAGACCGTACGCTGCAGGGATGCTCCCAGGCGTCGCTCGGCGGGTCATCTTGGCGACGGTCAGCGGCGCCAGTATCCGCTTGCCGTTCCACCGGCCTCCGTTGAGCAGCATACGGGCGAAGATCGCGAGATCGTCGCCCGTGCCGAACAGGCCCGCATGTCCCGCGTAGCCACCCATGCGGCGTGCCGTCGGATCGTGGACCACGCCGCGGAGCATCGTCGCGGCCGGCGTCTCGCACGGCCACGCGCGCGGCTCACACGACTCGGTCGGCGCGATGCGCGGGCGAAGAGCGGGCGGCGGCAGAAAGCCCGTCTCGCGCATGCCGAGCGGACCAAACACACGGGCCTTCAGAAACGCGTCCAGCGTCTCGCCGCTCACGCGTTCGACGATGTGGCCGAGGAGAAAGAAGTTGATGTCGGAATAGATGACACGTTCGCCGGGAGGCGCAACGGGCACCTCCTCGATCGCGCGACGAATACCTTCGGCGGCGCCCTCAAAAGTCGCCTCGAGATCCAGGTCGGGCCGCAGACCAGAAGTATGAGTCAGCAGATGCCGGATCGTGATCCGATCCTTGCTATAGCGCTCGAATCCCGGCACGTGAATGGCCACTCGATCGGACAGTCGCACGCGGCCGTCCTCAACAAGCAGCATCACGGCGGTCGTCGTTGCTACGACCTTGGTCAGCGATGCCAGGTCGAAAATCGTATCGACCGTCATCGGTTCGATCAGCGGTTTGACCGCTCGATTGCCAAACGCCTTCCTGTACAGGACGCGTTGGCCGCGGCCAGCGATCACCACGGCGCCTGGCAGTTCTCGCACCGCGATGGCCTCGGTGATAAGAGGACCGATCAGAGCCAATCGCCTGGTATCGAGGCCGGCGGAGCCGGGTGACGGGCTCGTGGTCGAGGCCGGCGACTGCGCGTGTCCGGTAAACACCGTCGCCGCAATGAGCGTGCAGATCAGGACCCGTTCGAGCCGTGACACGATGGCGAGAGAATACCAGAGGCGCTCAGTTCAGGGTCGTCTGGGCCTTCATGCGCTTGCTGGTGGCCCCATTGAAGAAGTCGACCCAGGCGCGCCTGATGCCATCGAGCTTGGAGACCTGGCCAGGGTCGACCGCGCCGCCGGCGGCGACTACGTAAATGAACGCCTGGCGTAACACACGAGGACTGTTGCCCGAGGTCGGGCTCCTGCGGCCCATCGCAGCTGTCACGTCCTCGATGCGCACCCGGCGCCGCGTGCCGTTGAACGTAACACCGACCTGCGGATCGTCCTCCGCTTCCCGGCTCGGCTGCACGTTCACAGGCGATTCCACATAGAAGAAGTCCGGGACCTGCGATTCGCTGACCAGGCCCATCGCGTATTGGTCCAGCAGGCTGTAACGCCGCACCGCAGCGACCGTCCGGAAGGCCCCTCCGTCGAGATCCTCGATGTCGTTGCCTTCCATCACCGAGGCGTCACTGTCCATGAAGAAGCTCCAGTGTGCCTGATCGCGGCCGAGGAGGGCCGCTGACGTCTGATTGTTCACGTCACGGAACCGCAGGAAAGCCAGCCAGCGATGACCGACTTCCTGTCCCATCACGCTGAGTGTGTTGTTCTCGCCCAGAAACTTCGTGGTCGGACTGGCCGGATATTTCGTGAGCGTATCCATCATCACGAGGCTGCGGAGCCGCCCGGCGCTGCCAAAGTCCCTCGAGCTGTCGAATGTGTCGATCCCGAGGCCACGGATCTCGTTCGAGACGGTCGACTCGAAGGCGAACGTATTTCCGGCGACGACCTTCGTGTTCGTGAAGATGACGAGCTGATCGAAGTTGTCAGGGTGCGTCTGATAGAAACGCCTCGAGAGCGTGACGAGGTCGATGTCGGGCTCGGCGGAAAAGCGCTCGCCGACGGCGTTGGCGCCGCCTGAGAGCGGCCCGGTCGCGCTCAGGTCCACTGGCTGAAACTGTCCGGTCCGCCCGGGCGATACGCCGACCACTGCGCTTCTCAGCCCGATGCCGCTGCCGAAGTGGATTTCAATGGCCCCATCCGGCAGGAGGACGGCCTGAACAGTGACCGTCTGTGTGGCTTCAAATCCCCGAACCGAACACCAGGTGACGGTTGTGCCGTCGGCGGAGGCCTGGAGGAAGACGCGACCGCTCCCGGTCGAGGGATCGAGGTCGGCGAAAAATGGTGCGACGCGCGGAGGGCCGGTGAGAAATCGCGACACGCTGCGATCCGAGCTGGCGATATCGCTCTCTCCAAACGTGATGTTGCCGTCCGAGTTCACAAAGGCGCGCGTCTGCCCGGTCCCGAAAAACGGAAACGCGAACGGGATCGTGAACTCGGATGCGTCGTCATCGTTGAGTGTGAGGCGCGTACCGAGCGGCGATCGGAATCCGGTCGTGATGCGGGCGATGTCGTAGCCGGTCCCATTGCTGGTGAATCGCAGGTTCAGGGAGGGCAGGTCGAATGGGCTGGCGGCGACAATCACATCCCCCGCATCCTGGATCACAGCGATTTCACCCACGTCGGCGGCATCGCGATCTGCGGCGGTTGCCGTCCGCTGACCGCGCGCGGCTGATGCGCTGTGGAGCCATAGACTGTTGAGGACGTTCCAGCGCGGATCGCCGTCCAATCGGGGCCTGGATTTCCGCGATTCGGCGGCCGCGGAAGGCTCGAGCGCGTCGGACTCGCCACTCTCCTCGGCAGCCACCGCGCAGGGATCCACCGGGGTTGGCGGAGGCGTTGAGGGCGGACTCGAGGGAGAATTGTTCCCGCCACCGCACGCAAACAGCAGAGCAAGCGCCAGAGCGGAGCCGCCCAACCGCAATGCGCGTGTTCGTCTTTGACGATCGACCTTCACCATTGGGGCCCGATCGTAGCGCGAACACCTCTCTCAGGCGCAATCCGATTGTTCCTACCGCCTGTGTGCATACCTGCGACCGCGTTGCACTGTCCGTACCAACGAGTGACGTTTACGCAGCCTTGTGCGTAACAGTTCGAAACGTCACACGTCGTCTCCGGTCGCGGACGTCAGGCGCCTTTGCCGGCACCTTCCGGTGTCGACGCGGAGGGGCGCGCATCCAGTCGCGTGAGGGCAACACCCCCGAGAACGGCGGCGGCACCAGCCAGCTTCACCGTCGTCAGCGGTTCGTGAACCACTATGGTGGCAACGGCCATCGCCACCAGTGGAACGACATTGGAGTAGATCGCTGTGTGTCCGCTGCCGACCTCGTGGACGGCTGTGTACCAGATGATGTAGGCCGCCACGAGCGAGAAGACAGCCGAATACACGACCCCCGCCCACGCGGCCGCCGACACGCCGGCGAGGTCGACGCCACGGAGCCACAGCAACGCAACAGGTGCGTAGACGGCCGTGCCTATCGCCATGGTGATGCCGGTGATGAGGACCGGAGAATACCGCTCGAGCAGCGGTCGGGTGCCGACGGTGTAAATGGTCCAACTGACCATCGCACCGAGAATCCAGAGATCGCCCACGATTGAGGACGTGCCCTGTCGGGCGCCATGCCCGACGACGAAATAGATGCCGGCCAGCGACAGCGCGGTTCCCGTCCAACGGGTCCAGCCAGGACGCTCGTGCCCGAGCCAGGCGCCGAGCAGGCTGACCGCGATTGGCGTGCACCCGAAGAGAAGCGAGCTGTTGGCGACGGAGGTGCGCGCGACGCCGCCAAGGAAGAGGACTTGATACGCAGCGTGCCCGACGAGCGCGAGGCCGAGTATCGCCGGCCAATCCTGGCGGTCGATGCTCCGCACTGATTTCCGCATGCCATCGCGCCACGCGATGATCCCGAGAAACACGACCGAGGCAAGGAGCATCCGGAGACCGTTGAACCCCGGACCCGGAAGCTCGCGAATCGCCGCCTTCACGACGCTGAAGTTGCTGCCCCAGAAAAACGTCATCAGGAGCAGCCACGCATCGAGCCGCGTAAACGACAACCGCATCCACGGGATCTTACAGGTTGGTCAGGTTAGTCAGGTTGGTTAGGTCAATTAGGTTGTTTGGCGCCGGCGCAAACCCGATCAACCTGGCAAACCCGACCAACCTGTGAGCGCGGTACAAAGAGACACCGCGCGCGGCCGGCGGGCCGAGCGCGGTGTCCGATGGAGAGTTTGCGCCGGCGCTTTTAGACGACCTTCGGCGCGCCGAACTGCGGCAGGAACAGCAGAATCAGCGAGATGAGCAACACGTAAATGACGAGCGACTCGATCAGCACGAGTCCAAGAAGCAGGTTGGCGCGGATGTCGTTGCTCGCGCTCGGATTCCGTGCGATGGCTTCCACAGCCGCGGCAACGGCTTTGCCTTGCCCCAGCGCTCCGAGACCCGCAGCGATGGCCAGCGCGAACCCCGCGGTGATGATCGACCACTGGATGACGATGCCAACATTGTTCGACGCTGCCGCAGCCTCCTGCGCGTAGACCGGCGAGACGAAGCCCAACGTCGCCAAAACGAGGGTGGTGGTAACAACAGACCGTGTGCTCACGTGAAAAGCCTCCTCAGTGCGGGTGAACAAGCGCCAGAGCGCCTCAGTGATGGGCCTCGTCGTGATGTTCGACGGCAACGGCCCCTCCGAGGTACACCATGGTCAGAATCACGAAAATCAGCGCCTGCAGCGTGCCGGTGAGCAGGCCAAGAAACATCATCGGCAGCGGGACAAAGAAAGGAATGAGACTGGCCAGGATGATGATCACGAGCTCTTCGCCGAAGATGTTGCCGAAGAGTCGAAGCGTCAGCGACATGACACGCGCCAGGTGGCTGATGACCTCGATGATGAGCATCAGGGGCGCCATCACCACCGGCGATCCGGGCGGAAGAGCAAAGTGCTTCAGATACGCCACGATGCCCTGCGCGCGAATGCCTTCGATGTGGTAGAAGACCCACACGGTGAGGGCACAGCCGAGCGTCACGTTCAGATTGCTCGTCGGCGCCATCAAGCCCGGGACGAGGCCCGCGAGATTCGAGAACCAGATCAAGAGGAACGTGGACCCGACAAGCGGCAGGTACTGACGGCCCTTGGGCCCGACGAAGTCATCCAGGAGTCCGTGGAAGAGATTGACGAAGTCCTCGAGGACGATTTGCAGGCGACCGGGATTCTCGACGCTGAGACGGCTGCGGACGACGAGTGCGAGCGCTGTCAGCGCCAAGGTCATCAGGATCAACATCGCGATGTAATCCGGGATGACCGCCGTGCCCGGAGCGACGTGACGACCGAGCGCGCGCAGAATCGCCGCGGCGATGGGGCCGAAGACGGCATTGACCGCGTCGGTCACCCAGAGTTGGTGGTGCAACTTCTCCATCGACGGCTAACGGGGATCCCCTGGACGAGAGGTTGAAGAAATTGCTCTGACCGCCGCGGCGCAGGCCGCGACGACGAGCGAGGTCGCGCCTACGATCAAGCCGATCGGCTGTATGCGCAAACGCGCCAGCATAACGTACGCAACCAAGGCGAGTATAGCATGCCTTGTGAAAAACTTCACCAGCGCCCAGAACGCCGTTTTTCCGCCAGACGAGCCCTCGTCGACCACGCCCTTGAGGCCCCGATAGCTGACTGCCGCGAGGCCCCCGCCGCACAGGACCGCCGTCGTTGCCGCAATCCCGCCGCCAGGCCAAATCGCAGCGGCAATCGCCATCGCCAGGCACGCAATGCTGGCGTCGCGCTCAAAGCGCTTGAAGAAAAAGGGATCCGTCAAGGCTCGGGTGAACGTTCCAAGGACAGTCGAGACCGCGCCGTTCTATGAGGGGCCAGAGCGATCCGGGCCCGAGCCGCCGATTGATGCGGCCTTGAACACGTTTCGCACCCCGGCTGCGACGCCCAGCGCAAACCCCAGCAGAAAGCACCATGGCGAGGTGCCCAGCCAACCGTCGAGCAGGTACCCGGCCGCGACCCCGAGCACGATGGCGAAGACAAACGACAGGCCGGCGGTGCTCAACGCCCCAAGGCTGCGAGCGGTCTCGCCAATGCGCCGTCCGGGCTCGGCCGTCATTGCCCACCCATCAGCGCGGGGCAGATGGCTTTGCCTGGTCGCCGGCCGCCTTCTCCCCACCGTCGCATTCGGCTGCCATCGCAAATTCGTCTTTGGGCTTCGGCTTGTCCGCGCAGTCGGCCGCGGCGGCCGCTCTGGGCCGCGCCACCGTCCAATAGTACAGAGCGCTGCCGCCGAGCAGCAGCACGATCGCCGCCACGAGCAGAAAGGTCCGCTTGGTCATACAACTCTCGATCCTACGCTCACAAGTCCAGTCTCTGCAACAGTTTCTGGGGACAGACCACCTTGACCCCCTCTGCGGCGCGACCTATACTGCCCCTAGGCTGGTGTACTTCCCTCCCCCGGCTCGGTCCACCATCTCGAAGGAGTCTCATCGCATGCGCGCGGTCGTTTTCATGCTGGCGCTCGTCGCCGCAGCCGCTCTACCCGTTTCCCTGGCAGCGCAGCCGCGCGAGCAGACGGTCTATGCCAGCGTCGTCGATCGGGACGGCCGGCCGGTGACCGGCCTTTCTGTCGACGATTTCACGGTGAAGGAAGACGGCGCCTCCCGCGAGATCCTGCGCGCGGGCCGAACCGCCGATCCCATCGACCTGGCGATCATCGTCGACACCTCCTCGGCCATTCAGCCGTATCAGAACGATTTGCGCAAAGCGCTGACGGCGTTTGTCACGCGGATGGCAGAACGTCACTCGGCGAACATCGCACTCCTCAGCATGGCGGACCGGCCGACGATTCTCGCGGACTACACGACGAGCGTCGCCGAGCTGACCAAGGCCGTGAACCGCGTGTTCGCGCAGCCTGGCGCCGGCATGGTCTTTCAAGACACCGTCTCGGATACCGTGAAGGGACTGCGCACCCGCGACAACCCGCGGCGTGCGATCGTGGTTATCACGACCGAGGGCACCGATTTCAGCAACGTGCCGTACGAGCGGACGCTCGACATGTTGCGGCAGGGAGGCTGTGCCTTCCATGCGCTGGTGATCACCGATCGCAGCGGAGCTGCGACGCGCGATCAGCAGGCCCGCGAGCGCAGCCTGGTCATCGATCAAGGCACGCGCAGCACGGGCGGACGACGCGACGACCTGCTCACGAGCATGGCACTCGCCGATGCGCTCGACCGGCTCGCCGAGGATCTGACGCAGCAATACAAGGTGGTGTACGGCCGGCCCGGCGCGCTCGTACCTCCCAAGAAGGTTGAGGTCAGCGTGAAGCGGCCTGGGCTCGAGACCCGCGCGACGATCGTTCGACCGAAGTCTGGAGCGTGACATGCGAGGTGTTCTGCCAAGAGCCCTGTTACTGGTCTTCACAATTGCCGCACTGGTCGTCGACGCAGGCGTCGGGGCACGCGCGCAGCAGCCCGCCTTCCGCACAGGGGTCGATGTCGTCTCGCTGAACGTCACGGTCGCCGACCAGTCGGGCCGCTTCGTCACGAACCTGCCGTCGGAGACCTTCGCGGTCTATGAGGACGGCGTCAAGCAGCAGCTCACGTTCTTCAACCGTTCCAACCTGCCGATAGCGCTCTCGATCCTGCTCGACACGAGCGCCAGCATGGAAGACAAGCTCCAGACCGCGCAAGACGCCGCCGTCGGGTTCATCAAGAAGCTCAGGCCGCAGGACTTCGCACAGGTGATCGACTTCGACAGCCGCGTCTCGATCGCGCAGTCGTTCACGGCGAGCGTGCCCGATCTCGAGCAGGCCATCCGGAAGACGGCGGCCGGCGGCTCGACGTCGCTTCACAACGCCATCTACATTTCGCTCAAGGAGCTGAAGAAGATCCAGGCCAGGAGCGCAGACGATGTGCGGAGGCAGGCCGTGGTGGTGCTTTCCGACGGCGAAGACACATCGAGTCTCGTGAGCTTCGACGAAGTCCTCGAACTCGCGAAGCGATCTGAAACCGCCATCTACGCCATCGGGCTCCGTGGGCGAGGGCCCGATCACGTGCGGGGGGCGTTCAACGAAGCGGATTTCGTGCTCCGACAACTCGCCCAGGAGACCGGCGGCCGCGTGTTCTTCGCGAAGAACGCAAACGAGCTCGCCGGCATCTACGAACAGATCAACAACGAGCTTTCGAGCCAGTACATGCTCGGATATCAGTCGCGCAATCCCAAGCGGGACGGGGCCTGGCGCCGCTTGGTCGTCCGCGTCACGGAGCCCGGCGCCACGGCTCGGACCAAGCAGGGATACTACGCACCCACGTCGTAGATGTACACTTCCCACTTCTTCGACTTCTCACTCCACTTGGCACTTCGCACTTAGCACTTTGCACTTCCGACGTGGCACTCGTATGATGCCCGCACGATGTCCCGCCCGCTGGTCTACCTGATAGGCGCCGGCCCCGGAGATCCCGGCCTCATCACCGTTCGTGGGCTCGCGTGCCTGGCGGCGGCCGATGTCGTGCTCTACGACCGTCTGGTCCACCCACGCCTGCTCCGTCACGCGCGTCCGGATGCCGAGCGCCTCGAGGTGGGCACGGCCGCCCCGGGCGCAATGGCGCAGGAAGCGATCTGCTACCTGCTCGCCGAAAAGGCGCGCGAAGGGCGCGTCGTCGCGCGATTGAAATGGGGCGACCCGTTCGTCTTCGATCGAGGCGGAGAGGAAGCTCTCTTTCTCCACGAACAGGGTGTCCCCTTCGAGGTCGTGCCCGGCATTCCTGCGGCGATCGGAATCCCCAGCTATTCGGGCGTGCCTATCACCTATCCGGGCGGCGGCGATACCGTCACGCTCGTGCGCGGCCACGAAGACGAGAGCCAGACGGCCCCGCAGATCGACTGGGCGAGCCTGGCACGGCTGGAGGGCACGGTCATCTGTTACGCCGGGGCCAAGCAGCTCACGGCGATCCTCGAGGCGCTCCTCACTCACGGCCGAACTCCGACGGAACCGGCCGTGGTGATCTACGAGGGGACGCTTCCCGGCCAGCAGACGGTTGAAGGCACGCTCGAGGAGCTTGCCGAGCTCACCGCGCTCTCTCGACCGCGTCGTCCCGCGATCCTCGTCGTCGGGAAAGTCGCGGCGCTACGGCAGCATCTGCGATGGTTCGACGATCGACCCCTCTTCGGCCGGCGCGTCGTCGTGACGCGGCCGAGAGAGGATGCGCCCGATCTGGTCGATCGCCTTGCTGCGCTCGGCGCTGAAGCCGTGGAGGCGCCAATGATCCGGATTGCGCCGCCGGAAGATTGGGCCCCGCTCGATGGTGCCGTGGACGATGTCGGGACGTACGACTGGGTGGTGTTCACGAGTGTGAACGCGGTCGATCATTTCATGCAGCGGCTGTATCGAGGCAGCGGGGATGTCCGCAATCTGAAGGGCGTCCGGCTGTGCGCCGTCGGGCCGTCGACGCGTGACCGGCTGTTGCGGTATGCCGTGAAGATCGATCTGGTCCCGACCGATTTTCGGGCCGAGGGCGTCATCGATGCCCTGTCGCGAATCACGCCGCTATCGGACACGCGCTTTCTGCTGCCGCGCGCCGACGTCGGGCGCGAGCGGCTGGCCGAAGCATTGCGGGAAGCGGGCGCCGTGGTGACCGATGTGGTGACGTACCGCATCCTGCCGGCCGAGCCCGACCCGGAACACGACCCGGATGTCTATCGCATGCTGCTCGACCGCCAGATCGATGTGGTGACGTTCACGAGCGCCGCGAGCATCCGCAATTTTGCGCACACGTTCGGATTGGAACAGACAGCGGACCTGTTGCAGCAGACCGTGGTCGCCGTGTGTGGTCCCGTCACCGCAGAGGCCGCCGCCCGGCTCGATATCCCCGTGTCGATCATGCCCAGCGAGTACACCGTCGGCGCGCTCGTTCAAGCGATCGCGGATCACTATCAGAAGTAAGGGCGCATGGTCATGCGCGCGTGCGGCAGGGTCGGCGGGGCTGACCGCCTTCGCCAAGGCTGCGGCGAGTCCACCGGAGGTGCACGCGTATGCGGAAGTCCGCCTCCACGAAGTGTGTCTGGGCGCATAGCAATGCGCTCCAGACCGGGTTGGTCGGGTCGACCGGGTTGGTCGGGTCGACCGGGTCGACCGGGTTGGTCGGGTTGGTCGGGTTGGTCGGGTCGGGTTACTCGGGTTCGCCGGGTTGGTCAGACTGATCAGGTTCGGCAACGCTGCCAACCTGCCCAATCTGATCAACCCGGTAACCCGAGCACCCGATGCGGGTGCATCGGATTGCTATCTGATCGCCGGCGGCTGATCCAATCGAATCCGAAGAATCGTGCCCGGATCGAGCTCAACGTCGGTGCCTGGCGTCGCGGCTGCGATGCCGCCGCCGCCAATCAGAATGCCGGCCATGGCGCCCTTCACGCCGCCTAGAATGCCGCCGATGATCGCGCCGACGCCCGCAGCCGTGCCGATCTTGGCAGCCTCGCCCTTGATCCCTGAGCTTTCAATCGCCTCGACCACGGTTCCCTGAACCGGGTAGTCGCGTCCGTTGACTGTCAGCTGATCGAACGACAACGTCATCTGGCCCTTGCGATCGATTCGGCCGGCCTTGTCAACCGAGCTGACGACGCCGCGAAGTTCTGATCCGGCCGGGATGAGCACCCGATCGCCCGACATGAGATCGACCACGGTCGTCGCTCGAAAGCGATCCTCGACCTGGCTGCGTCCGGAGCTGAGACCGTCCTGCAGGCGAACATCGAGCTCGGTTCCCACGGGAATGAGGCCGTCGCTCGAAGACCTCGAGCCCGATTTGGTGGAATCGCTACCAAGGCGACCTGTCCGATCACCGCTGGCGCGCACGCGAACGTCATCGATTCGATCACGCAAGTCCAGGTAGTCAGCACGAGGAACCTGATGCTCCTTGCGCAGTTTCACTTTGAGATAGGTGACTTCGTCGCTGAGGCTCTCCAGCTCCTTTTCGAGCTGGCCGGCAAGCTGGCTGTTGCTGGACCCCAGCCGTTCGACGTCCGCTCTCGCATCCGCGACCGCCAGCCGCAGTCGTTGGATGTCATTGTCGGTAAGCGACGCCTGCGCGGCGAGGTTCGTCGTCGCGCCGAGGATCACGGCCGTGGCGATTGCCAGGCTGGACAGAAAACGATGCATCAAGAGGCCCTCCCAATAGCCCCTGCTCGTCTGTGGAGGGGCCAATCCTACTCATCCTAGTGCGAAAGAGGCGCCAATGAGCGCTGCGGCGCGATTGGAGACCGCGTCTCCAATAAGGCCAGGCGTGTCAGCGATTTGACGGCGAGCCGCGTGGTGAACGGCCGTCGGGAGGGATCCAGCTCAGCAGTGAACAAGTGACATCTGGCGTTGGCCGGAGAGACACCTGCAGGAGACAGCCGTCAGCGCCAGAACATCAGGTTCTCGACCCAGCGAATCCGCGTGAGGTCGTTATAGATGACTGTCACCATCAGCAGCATCAGGAGCACGAAGCCCGCCAGGAGCATCCGCTCCTTGACACGCACGCTGAAGTCGCGCCGCGTCAGGCCTTCGAGCAGAAGGATGAGAATGTGTCCGCCGTCCAGGACTGGAATCGGAAGGAGATTCAAGATCCCGAGGTTGAGGCTGATCTGGGACATCAAACCGAGGAGGGCGATGATGCCATTCTCGGCCGACTCCCCTGAAATCTGCGCGATGCCGACCGGCCCCATCAACTGCTTCGGGGACGTCTCGCCCGTAAACAGGCCACCCAGGGTGCGGAAGATGAGACCGCTGCCGGCCCAGTTCTGCTCCACGCTCATCTTGATCGCTTCGAGCGGACCAGGCTCGATCCGCTTCAACTGATCGCTGATCGAGATACCAATCATGCCAACCGATCCGCGCTTGATCGGCGTGACCTGGAACTCGAATGTCTGCTTGTCGCGCGCGACCCGGACCACGATGGGCTCACCCGCGTGCTTGCCAATTTCGTCCGACAGCTGGCGCGCCGAGCTGATGTCCTGGGTGTTGATCCGCAGGACCACGTCGCCGGGCTTGATGCCGGCCTTCTCGGCCGGTTCACCGATGTTGACGGAACGCACGTACGGGTGAGTGTTTGGCAATACGCCAATGTCGCCAATCTCGTACTTGCCTTCGGCGGTCGGAACCACGGGCACGGCGCGGTGCTGGCCGTTTCGCTCGACGGTGAGTGTCACTTCCCGTCGGGCCTTACCGCCGATGGTCAGGAACAGCTCGTCCCAGGTCGGCACGGGGCGGCCATCGACGGCCACGATCCGGTCGCCGGGCTTCAGGCCGGCCCGCTCGCCGGGAGCGCCAGCGATGAGCGAGCCCACGACCGGCGGCATGTCGCGATAGGCGGGCACGTCGGCGCCCTGATACAGCACGAACGCCAGCAGGACGATGGCGAGCGCAATGTTCATGGCAGGGCCCATGATGAGTACCTGGAAGCGCTCCCACTTCGTCTTGGAGAGGTACTCGTCCGGGTCGCCGCTGCGTTTTTCCTCGACCGTTTCGCCCGCCATCTTCACGAACCCGCCAAGCGGGACCGCGCTGATGCAGTAGTCCGTGCCGCCTCGAGTGAAGCCGAACAGCCTCGGGCCAAACCCTATCGAAAAGGTCAGGACGCGAACGCCCACCCGCCGGGCAGCCAGGTAGTGTCCCAGCTCGTGAACAAAAACGAGCACTCCGATGACAAAAGCGAAAGCGAGCAGGGTGGTCACGAGGCGGTGTCCCTCACACTTTTAATTCTAAGCTCGAAGCCAGGTTGGCTGCATGGGCGCGGGCCCACCGATCTGCCTCCCGCACGGCTTCCAGCGTATCAGCGGGTTGCACATCGTGTGCCGTCAGCGTTCCGTCGATGACGCGTGCAATTGCGGGAAATATCAGACGCCCGGCCAGAAACGCTTCCACGGCCACTTCATTCGCCGTGTTGAGCGCCACCATCGCGGTTCCGCCGGCGCGAAGGGCGGTGTATGCCAGTCTCAGGCACGGGAATCGGTCGAGATCGGGCGCCATGAACTCCAATGGCGCCGCTCGAGTCAGGTCGAGGGGGGAAAGCGGCGCTGACCACCGTTCGGGATAGGAGAGGGCGTACTGAATCGGCAGCCGCATGTCGGTGACGCCGAGCTGGGCGATTGTGGATCCGTCAGTCAACTCCACCATCGAGTGCACGATGGACTGAGGGTGCACGAGCACGTCGATGCGATCGGCTGGCACATCGAAGAGCCAATGGGCCTCGATCACTTCCAGTCCCTTGTTCATCAGGGTGGCGGAATCGATCGTGATCTTCCGTCCCATCAGCCACGTCGGGTGGCGTAACGCCTCCTCCGGACCGACACTCTCGAGCGCCGCGGCGGACCAGGTGCGGAATGGTCCGCCAGACGCCGTGAGGATCAGCCGTTTGATCTCGCCGCTGCGCCGGCCGTGTACACACTGATGAATCGCATTGTGTTCGCTGTCGACGGGCAGCAGGTCCACGCCGCGCCTGCGGGCGGCGCGCGTCACCATCTCGCCAGCCATGACCAGCACTTCCTTGTTGGCCAGCGCAATCGCTTTTCCGACATCGATGGCCGCGAGCACGGCTTCGAGAGCGGCCGTTCCCGACGAGGCGCACAAGACGATGTCGACGTCCGGGTGCGTCGCGACGGCTATGAGGCCCTGCGGGCCAGCCACGAGCGTCGTGGACGAGTCGCCCGCGGCTGCTCGTACGCACGCAGCGTCGGCCTCTTGAGCAATGGCAGCAATCGACGGCCGATATCGCGCGACTTGTTCCCCGAGCGCCGTGCCGCGCCGCCCCGCGGCGAGGCCGACGACCGTGAGGCGGTCGGGATGCGCGTCGACGACGGCGAGGGCGCTGGTGCCGATCGAGCCGGTCGAACCGAGAATCGCAATCCGCTTCATGGCACCCATCGCGGTCCGAACCGGAGCACGACGAGGTATACAGGCGCGGCGAGGAGCAGCGCATCGATGCGATCCAGCACCCCACCGTGTCCGGGGATGAGCCCCGAGCTGTCTTTCACCTGCGCGGCGCGCTTGAGCACGGACTCGAACAGATCGCCGACAATGCCGACCGCCACGATTGCCAGGCCCAGCAGCAGTCGCACGGCGGCAGGCACGTCCGGCAACCAGGCCGCACCGACCAGCGTCATGACCAGCGCACCGCCAACGAACCCTCCGATCGCGCCTTCGATAGTCTTCTTCGGACTGATCGCCGGCGCGAGCAGGCGACGCCCGAACAGGCGGCCCGCATAAAACTGTGACGTGTCGCTGGCGATGATCGTCACAACCAGAAGGATCGCCGCCTCACGGCCGTCGATCCAGCGGACATTCACCAGGCCGCCAAGGGGCAGGCCGATATACACCGGGGCGAACACAGTCACCGCCACGGCGGCCAGGCGCCCGCGATCCGGCTGACCCGCGGCAACCGCGCTTGCCGCCCCAATCACTAATGTCGCCACGAGCACCGGCACTATGGACACGCCTGGCCAGGCGGCCGTCACCGTCGCCGCCGCGGTCGCAAACGCTACAGGGCCGGCGGCCACGGGGGCACCGAGCGCGCGGCACATGGCCGCGAATTCGAGAAACGCGAGAATCGAGACGACGACCGCGAGAACGAGCAGCCCTTCAGGAGGGGCCAGCCATGCGATGGCACCGACCGCGGCGGCCAGGGCAAGGCCGCTCAGGACACGCGTCACCGCACTGTCGCGACGGGCGACGGGGTCAACCCGCCGTAGCGGCGATCGCGCTTTTGATATTCCAGAATGGCCTGGAGCAGGTGCTGCGCGCGGAAATCCGGCCACAGCGTGTCGGTGACCCAAATCTCCGAGTAGGCGATCTGCCAGAGCAGGAAGTTGCTGACGCGCATCTCGCCGCTTGTTCGAATCAGCAGGTCCGGATCGGGCTGTCCGGCCGTGTAGAGAAATTCGCCGAATCGCCGCTCGTCGATTTCACTCGCCGCGACGCCCGCTTCGACCAATCGCCTGACAGCATCGACAATCTCCGCGCGGCCGCCGTAGTTGAGTGCAATGTTGAAGAGAAGACCGGTGTTCGTCGCCGTACGATCGACGGCTTCGGCGAGCTCGTTTTGAATGTCGCGCGCGAGCTCCTGCTGCCGGCCGATCACTCGAAAGCGGATGTTGTTCTTGAGGAGCGTGCCGAGCTCGAGCCGCAGGTACCGTTTCAGCAGCGCCATGAGGGTCGTCACTTCGGCCTCGGGACGCTTCCAGTTCTCGAGCGAGAACGCGTACAGCGTCAGGACGTCGATGCCGATGCGCGCCGAGGTCTCGACGACGTCGCGAACGGCGGTGATGCCCGACCGATGGCCTTCGACACGCGGCAGGTGCCGGCGCGACGCCCAGCGCCCGTTGCCGTCCATGATGATCGCGATGTGCGCGGGAAGTTGCTCGAAGTTGATCTGGCGGGCCAGCGCCTCGTCGGGCGAGCCTGGGGGAAACACCGCCAGCAACTGGTCAAGCGACATCGAAACCTCGTTCCGGAGACCAAATCGCAATTCTAGCAGTAGTTCACCGAGGCGAGCCAGAGTCCCGCGGGCGGTGCCGTGATGCCGGCGGCGGCACGCAGGCGACCCTCCAGCACTCCGGGGATGCTCTTCGCGGGGCGGCGCCCCTCTCCCACTTCGACGAGCGTTCCGGCCATCGCCCGAACCATGTGCCGAAGAAATCCCGTCGCCGACACTTCGAAAACGATGAGGACGGCGCCGTCGGGGATCGCGATGGGCAGGGCGGCGGGGGCGGGTTGTAGGTCGGACCAGACATACACGGTCGCTGCGGTCACCGTCCGGATCGCATGCGTCACCCGACTGCCGGCAGACTGGAGCGCGCTGAAATCGTGCGTCCCGCGGAAAGAGGCGGCCGCGGCGGCCATGGCGTCGACGTCGAGTGGCCGCGGCACGTGCCACACATATGGCCGCAGAAACGGGCTCGCCATCTCGGACTGCAGTATCAGGTAGCGGTAGGTCTTTCCGGTCGCGGAAAACCGCGCATGAAACTCCGCGGTCGTCGTTTCCACAGACACCACGCGCACGGCGGGTGGAAGCTGCGCGTTGAGCGCCCGCCGCAGAGTCGCATCGTCGAGCCCGGTCGCGACACGCGCACTGGCCACCTGCGCGAGCGCATGGACGCCCGCGTCGGTCCGCCCCGCACCATGCACCTGCACCTCCGCGCCGTCAATCTGCGCGAGCGCCGCCTCGAGCAGCCCCTGAACGGAAACTCCGACCTTCTGCCGCTGCCATCCGACGAGATCGGTCCCGTCGTAGGAGATGGTTATTTTCAACTGACGCATTACAGTGCCAAGTGCAAAGTGCGAAGCGTTAAGTGGAGTGGAAAGTGAGCAGTGGCAAGTGAGGGGGCTTGGCCACGTTCCGATTTCTAGACTCGCATTTTCCACTTGCCACTTCCCACTCCGCTTAGCACTTTGCACTACCCACTTGGCAACTGTGCATTACTTCTCCCCCCGCGATCCCGGCTTGACGACCGGCAATCCTTGCGCACAGAGCGGACAGTGGTCGACGGTGTAGGTCGGCAACGTAATGCGTAGAAGCGCACTGAACGGCACCCCGAGATCGGCCGTCCAGCCGCTGCGATCGACGAGGGCGGCGGCACCGACCGGAGTCGCACCGGCTGTACGGGCCACGTCCAATGTCTCGCGCGTCGAGCCGCCCGTCGTCACGACATCTTCCACGACCAGGACACGATCGGAGGTGTCGAGCGCAAAGCCGCGGCGCAATTGCAGACCTCCGTCCTGCCGCTCGGCAAAGATGGCGCGGACGCCGAGCGCGCGGCCGACCTCGTGGCCGATGACGATCCCACCCAGGGCGGGAGAGAGGACGACCGTCGCACCAAGCGGGCGGATCGTCGCGGCGAGTGCTTCACCGAGGGTGCTCGCGTTTTTGGGGTCCTGCAGGACGAGCGCGCATTGTAGGTAACCGGGGCTGTGAAGCCCTGAGGTCAGGCGGAAGTGGCCATTGAGCAGTGCGCCAGATCGGCGGAAGAGCTGTAACAACTCATCTTGAGTCACGATGTCGGTCCCGGTTGCGGCACGGACACTGCCCGCTTCCGGGACATGCCTGTCTAGCCGAACGCGTAGTATACAATCCCGTTCTTCAGGGAAACTCCCGTCCTGGGTCATCCGTCTATTCCACATGACCTCCGGTCCGCCTGGGGGCTGTGTCGACAATCTCGGTCCGGACCGTTTCCAATTTTGGAGCATCGCCTCATGCCTTTTCAGTCCCGCCCCGGCGCGCGCGTCCTCGTTGCCCTAGCGCTCGTCGTGGGTGCCGTGACGTCCGGCTCTAGCCAGACGCCCTCGACCACGCCGGCTCCCCCGGTTCAGACCTTGCCGAACACGCCCCGCACCGAGCCACCCGCGGCGGCGGCGCCGGCCCGATCGCTCTCGATCGACGAGGCCGTGCGGCTGGCGCTGCAGCAGAACCTCGGCATCCAGATCGAGCGGCTGAATCCGCAGTTGCAGGATTACACGATCGCGCAGGCGCTCTCGAACTACACGCCGGTGTTTGGCGGCGGCGTGAACTGGCGGAATCAAGATTCGCCGCCGAGCAGCTTCCTATCGGGCGCTACGACGACGATCACTGACGAGCAGTTTGGATATCAGACCCAGTTTGCCAAGCTGTTCCCCTGGGGCACAGACGCCGTTGTCTCGTTCGACAGCTCGCGCGCGACGACCAACAACGAGTTCAACACGTTCAACCCGACGCTGGCCGGTAACCTGGACGTTACGATCACACAGCCGCTGCTCCGCAACTTCCGGTTCGACACGGTCCGCCAGCAGATCGCCACCGGGCGCAAGAACCGGGAAATTGCCGACGTGGATCTGCAGCAGAACATCGCTTTGACGACCCGCACGGTCAAGAACGCGTACTGGGATTACGTGTACGCGATCAACTCCCTGCAGGTCGCCCGGCAGTCGCTCGACCTCGCGCAGGAATCGCTGCGAAACACGCGCTCGCGCGTCGAAATCGGCACGCTGGCTCCGATCGACGTCGTGCAAGCCGAATCCGAGGTTGCGAGCCGCGAGGAAGCGGTCATCCTTGCGGAAGCCGCTATCGGGCAGTCGGAAGATCAACTGCGCTCGATCATCTTCGATCCGAAGACACCAGACTTCTGGGAGATGCAGCTTCAGCCGAGCGACACGGCGCCTTTTCAGCTTCAGGCCGTCGACGTCCCGGCCGCGGTCTCACGCGCGCTCGCTGAACGCACGGACCTCATCTCGACCCGCAAGCGTCTCGAGATCACAGACTACAACCTGAAGTACTTCAAGAATCAGACACTGCCCAACCTGGACCTCCGCTTCGATTACAACTCGACGGGGCTTGGCGGCACGCAGTTGATCCGCGACCCGGATTCGCCGCAGTTCCCACCGCCGGTCATCGGCGAACTGCAGCGGTCGTACGGGACCCTGCTCGGCGACGTCTTCTCCAACGGCTTTCCCACGTACGTGCTCTCGTTGAACGTGAGCTATCCGATCGGACGCAGCAACGCTGACGCGTCGCTCGCCAGGACGAGAATCGAAAAGACGCAAAGCGATATCTCGTTGAGGCAGCTCGAGCTGCAGGTCACCGCGCAGGTGCGAGACGCCGGGCGCCAGCTTCTTGCCAACTCCAAGCGCGTCAATGCCACGCGGGCCGCACGCGTACTCGCCGAGCGTCGTCTCGAAGCTGAAGAAAAGAAGTTCGCCGCCGGCATGTCGACCAGCTTCGAGGTGTTCCAGGCGCAGCGCGACCTCTCCCAGGCGCGCAGTAACGAGCTGCGCGCGGTGCTCGACTACAACAAGTCGCAGGTTGACTTCGAGACCGTGCAGATTGCGCCGACCGGCGGGACCTCCACCGGAGCGGCACCGAGCACCACGACGCTTGGAGGCGCAGTAAGCGGCGCGACGGCTGGCGCGGCCAGCGGAACGACGACGACGCAGACCCCGCAGCAGTAGACCCGGAGAGACCCCCGCGATGGTCGTGGGGGTCTCTTTCCTGACCACATCCCCGACCAGGGAACGCTTTAATCCTCCGGCCTTTCCGCCCCCGCGTCTCAGAACTCGGCTGCCGTTCTGCTAGAGTGGCGCTCATGCCGGCCGTGTCGGTCACGATCATCACCCGGAATGAGGCCGCCCACATCGCAGCGGCCCTGGCATCCGTAGCCTGGGCCGACGAGCGCATAGTCGTCGACTCGGGCAGCACGGATGCCACCATCGACATCGCCCAGGCCCACGGCGCACGCGTGGAGACGCGCACCTGGGAAGGCTATGCGGCGCAGAAGAATTTCGCCGCGTCGATCGCCTCGCACGACTGGATCTTCTCGCTCGACGCCGACGAGCGCGTCGGCGAGGCGCTCGCAGACGAAGTGCGACAAGTGCTCGATGGCGAGTCACCGGCACGCGGCTATCGCGTCCCACGGGTCACTCAATACCTGGGGAAATGGATCCGCAGCACCGACTGGTGGCCCGACTGGCAGTTGCGCCTGTACGACCGGCGGTCCGGCCACTGGACGCGCGTACACGTCCACGAGTCTGTCCGGATCAACGGCCAGGTGAGGCACCTCCGAGGCGAATTGCTGCACTACCCGTACACCGGTGTGGCGGATCACCTCGATACGATCGATCGATACACGACGATTGCCGCGGCAGAGTTGTACGGACACGGCCGTCGCGCCTCGTTCGCGAGGATCGCCGTCCACCCGGCGTTGGCCTTCGCCAGGAACTACGTCCTCCGCGGCGGCTTCCGCCAGGGCACGCCCGGTCTCATCGTCTCGCTTCTGAACTCGTACTACGTGCTGCTGAAGTTCGCGAAGCTCTGGGAGCTGCAGCAGGCGCACTCCGACCAGCCATCCACGCGCGACGATCACAGTCTTGGGGCGCGCGCCTCATAGCCGCGACGGTCCATCAGTGTTCTCGCTGCACATCGATACGGCAGCCACCTGGCGCGGCGGCCAGAACCAAGTGCTGCTGACGGTGCTCGGACTGCGCGAGCGCGGAGAGCGGGCCATGCTCGTGGCTCATCCCGACGGCGAACTGCGGCGACGCGCTGCTGAAGGACTCGAGCTGATCGCCCTTGCCCCCGGCCACGAACTGGATCTCAAGGCCGCGTGGAAGCTGGCGCGGGTTGTCCGCCGCGTGGCTCCCGCGATCGTTCACGCGCACGATCCCCACGGTGTCGCCATGGCGTCGATGGCGCTATCGATGCTCACGAGCGCTCCGGCCCCCCGACTCGTCGCGTCCCGCCGCGTGGACTTCCACTTGAAGCGCAACTCGTTTTCCAGGTGGAAGTATCGCCAGGTCGATCTCTTCATCGCTTCGTCGGAAGCCATACGGGGAATCCTCATAAGGGATGGGGTGCGGGCAGAACAAATCGTCACCGTGCACGAAGGCATCGACGTCGAGCGGATCGGGCGACTGCCGGCGGTCAATGTTCGGGAGGCGTTCTTCCTTCCGCACAACGCACCGGTCGTAGGCAACGTCGCCGCGCTCGTCCCGCACAAGGGACAGCGGCATCTGATTCACGCCGTACCGCTGATATTGCGGGAGGTGCCCGACGCCCGGTTCGTGATCCTTGGCGAGGGACCGCTCCGTTCCGAGCTCGAGCACGAGGTCAAGGTGCTCCACCTGGAAAAACACGTGGTGCTGCCCGGCTTCCGGGACGACGTGCTGAGCTGCATCAAGGGGTTCGACCTGTTCGTCATGAGCTCGGAGACCGAAGGGTTGGGCACGTCGCTCCTGGACGCGATGGCGGCCGGCAAGCCGACGATTGGCACCAATGTCGGCGGGATACCTGAGGCCATCGAGGACAGGGAGACGGGATTGATCGTCCCGCCCAACGATCCGGCGTCGCTGGCGCGCGCGATTGTGCGGCTGCTGAAAGACGAGGCGCTCTGCAGGCGACTGGGACAGGCGGGTCTGGCGCGTGCGCGTCGATTGTTCAGCGTCGAGCAGATGGTCGAGGGAACGATGAAGGCGTATCGGCGGTTGACGCCTCGCACGTAGGCCCGAGCTGTAGCTCGGGCAACCGATATTTCCGAATGCGCAATCGCCCGAGCTAAAGCTCGGCCCTTCGTGCGATACGACCCGGCCTGCACGCTCCCCGCAAGGGACATTGCGAATCGCGCTGCCGTGTACCAAATCCGCAGTTCCCCATCATGCCGACGTGGCAGATTGAAAAATCGAATCGTACCGGGTCCGTTGGATCCAGCTTCCGTAGCGCTGCCGTGATGTCCGCGGCCATGCGCCATCCTGGGCTTCGGTAACGGGTCAGGCGCAGGCACTGGCCAAGCCGCACGATGTGGGTGTCGAGAGGCACGATGAGGCGCGCCGGGGTGACGCGCGTCCACACGCCGAGATCCACTTCGTCGCGCCTGACCATCCAGCGCAAATAGAGGTTCAGCCGCTTGCACGCTCCGCCGCTCGACGGTCTTGAAAAAAAATACGCAACGCCGGGCCGCGGCCGCGCCCTGCCGTAGACCTGCGCGAGATCGATCTTCAGCGCGCGCGTCGAGAACGATTCGATCCCTTCACCGACGTCATCACGGCCGATGTCGTCGCCTTCCGAGAAGAAGGCCTCAATCGATCCGCACCGGTCCAGCATCTGGCGCAGTACGGAGACGAGCGCCACGATGTCACGATCGCGCGTCCAGCGATGAACGAACCCGTCGAAGAGCGCGCCGTCGCGCGCGGGCTCGAACTGCCGGACAAACGCTGCCGGCGACGGCCCCATGCGGGCCAGCACCGCTCGTACCGAGGCCATCACCGCCGTGACGTTCCCGAACGCCAGCCCCGCGGCCAGGAATCCGGCGATCTCGCGATCTGCCCGTGCTCCGTAGGGTCGAACCAGCTCGATGGGATCCGTGAGCGACGCGGCAGCGTTGAAGCCGTGATACAGCGAATCGAGGCGATCGCGGAGCCTCAAGCCTCTGGCTGAAGGTGAGGATGCAATCACAGGTGATGCGGGCACGGCCTAAAACCTGGTGATCGGCCTGCCGGCCTTGCACAACGGGCATTCGGTCGCCGGGTAGTTTGGAGGCGCGGGGTACTGGACAAGGGGATACACCGGCACGCCAGGATCGGTAATCGCCTCGAGCCGATCGCAAATGCAGACGACGGCCAGGACCGTGCCACCGGCGTCTCGAATCAGGTTGGCGCACTGCGCGACCATCTGCCCGGTGTTCCGGACATCGTCGGCCAGCAACACCCGCCGGTCCTTCACGAGGTGCTGGTAGAAAGGCCGCAGCAACGGGATCTTGCCGCTTTTCTCAAACGGCGCAAACGAGCAGGGCGGATGCGTCAGGCTGCGGCGGCTGTCGAGCAGGCCGGCAATCGTATGCGCGAGCAGCGCGCCGCCGGTGGCAGGTCCGGCCACCACGTCGGCCGCAGACGTCACTTCGTCGGGCACGACGTCGAGCAGGTCCTGCGCCAGCCGCCAGATCGTCGATGGGTATCGAAAGAGCTGGTGCGGGTTGAGGTAGGCCGGCCCGTGATAACCGTTGCCGTAGTCGAAGTGACCGTCACGCATCAGCACTTCGAAGCGGCGAAGCTCCTCGAGCGCGCGACTGCGGATGTCGTCCGGTTTCGTCACTACTGTTCCTCAGGCGAAGACGGCCGCGCCGGCGACGTCCGGGTTCGTATAGAGTGTGCGCCCGTCGACGATCGTCGCTGCGCTCGCGCCGCGAAGTATCCACCCGTCAAACGGCGTGTTCTTCGACCTCGACGCGAGCTTCGAGGCGACAACCGTGAGCGTCACGTCTGGCGCCAGCACCGTGATGTCGGCAACGCTGCCGGGCGCCAGCGTCCCGCCGGGCCGTCGCAGGATGCGCGCGGGATTCGTCGACAGCAGCTCGATCGCGCGGCTCAACGTGATCCGTCCTGGATGCACCAGCCGCTCGAATACCAGCCCGACGCACGTCTCGAGCCCGACGATGCCGAAGGGGGCCTGGTCGAACTCGACGCCTTTCTCGTCGGCGTGATGCGGAGCGTGATCGGTGGCAATCGCGTCGACCGAGCCGTCGACGATGCCCTCGATCATCGCCTCGACGTCGGCGGCATCCCGAAGGGGCGGGTTCATCTTGCAGTTCGTGTCGTACTGGATCGGCGCTTCGAGCGCCGCATCGGTGAGCGTGAAGTGATGTGGGGCCACCTCGCACGTCACGGGAAACCCCTGCGACTTGGCCTCCCGCACCGCATCGAGAGAGCCTCGCGCGCTCATGTGCGCGATGTGCACACGGCTCCGCGTGAGCCCGGCGAGCGTGGCATCGCGCTGCACCATGATCGTTTCTGCGGCGCCTGGCAATCCTTTGAGACCGAGCGCAGACGCGTAATAGCCCTCGTGGGCCACCCCATCGCTCTTGAGCGATTGATCTTCGCAGTGATCGATGACGGGGAGGTCGAACATCGACGCGTACTCGAGCGCGCGCCGCATCAGAAGCGCCGTCGCGACCGGCTTCCCATCGTCGGAAATGGCGGCGCATCCGGCCTTGTGCAGCTCGGCGATGTCGGAGAGGAACTCGCCCATCGATCCCCGCGACACGGCGCCAATCGGATACACGCGGGCCTGACCGGCCCGCTCTGCCTTCTTCAGAATGAATTCGGTGACGCCGGCGCTGTCGTTCACAGGCGACGTGTTCGGCATGCACGCCACAGCCGTGAAGCCGCCCACGACGGCCGACCGGGTTCCGGTAGCGATCGTTTCCTTGTGCTCCTGACCCGGCTCGCGAAGATGCACGTGCATGTCGATCAAGCCGGGGCAGACCACGAAGCCCGCCGGCACATCGATGACGATGACGTCGCCTTCCGGCACCGGAAGGTTCTTCTCAACACGCGCGATACGATTGCCGTCGATCAGCATGTCGAAGGTGCCGTCGAGTCCGCTCGCCGGATCGACGACACGACCTCCCTTAAGCAGCCGTTTCATGTTCGACTCCGCCCGCCAGCAAGTACAGCACTGCCATCCTCACTGCCACACCGTTGGCCACCTGCTCCAGAATCACGGAGTACGGGCCATCCGCGACTTCCGAGGCAATCTCGACGCCGCGGTTCATCGGGCCGGGGTGCATGATGATCGCGTCCGGCTTGGCGAGGCGCACGCGCTCTTCCGTCATTCCGAACACACTGAAGTATTCCCGCAGCGACGGAAAGAACGCGCCCTGCATGCGCTCCAGCTGAATCCGCAACATCATGATGACGTCGGCTCCCGCCAACGCTTCATCGACGACGGAGGTCACCTGAACGCCGAGCCGCTCGATTCCCGGCGGAATCAGCGTCGGCGGTCCGCAGAGCCACACTTCGGCGCCAAGTTTCGTGAGCAGCAGCACGTTCGAGCGCAACACGCGGCTGTGAAGCAGGTCGCCAAAGATGGCGACCTTCAGTCCTGCCAGCCGGCCCTTGTGCCTGCGAATCGTGAACGCGTCGAGGAGCGCCTGCGTCGGGTGCTCGTGCATGCCATCGCCCGCGTTGATGATGCGCGAGCGGCAGACCCGGGCCAGCAGGTGACAGGCGCCGGACGAGGCATGCCGCAGGACGATCATGTCCGGCGACATCGCCTCCAGATTGAGCGCGGTGTCGACGAGCGTCTCGCCCTTGACCACGCTCGACGTGGCGATGGCGACATTGAGCGTGTCGGCACTGAGACGCTTCTCGGCAACCTCGAACGAAGTGCGAGTTCGCGTGCTCGGCTCGAAAAACAGATTCACCACCGTGCGCCCGCGCAGCGTCGGCACTTTCTTGATCGGGCGATGGGCGATCTCCTGCATGGCTTCCGCGGTGTCGAGGATGAGCACGATCTCCTCGGGAGACAGATCGGCAATACCGAGCAGGTGCTTGTGACGGAGGCGCGTCGCAGCAGTGATGGACGTCAGCAGCTGGGGACTCTCGCCGTCGCGAATCGCCGGCGCCTGTTCCCAGGGACTACTCGTCGGCCTGGATGACAACTTCGTCATGACCGTCCACCTCCTGGAGCCGCACCTGAACGCTCTCGCGTCGTGAGGTGGGCACGTTTTTCCCGACGTAATCGGCCTTGATCGGCAGCTCGCGGTGCCCGCGATCGACGAGCACGATCAGCTGGATGGCTCTGGGCCGCCCGAAATCAATCAACGCGTCCAGCGCGGCGCGGATCGTCCTTCCCGTGTAGAGCACATCGTCGACGAGGAGGATGACGCGCTCGTCGATGTTGAAGGGAATGTCGGTGCTCCGCACGACCGGCTGCGGACCAACGGCCTGGCGCATCAAATCGTCGCGATAGAGGGTGATATCGAGAGCGCCGGTCGGCACCTGGCGTCCGGTGATCTCGAAGAGTTGCGCGGCGATCCGCCGCGCGATCGGCACGCCGCGCTCGCGGATGCCGACCAGAGCCAAATCCTCGATGCCGCGGTTGCGCTCGACGATCTCGTGCGAGATGCGCGTCAGCGAGCGCACGAGCCGGTCGCCGTCCATTACGACGGGCATGGCACCTTCCGAATCTCGCCCTTCGGGCGAATTGAGGATTGCGGATTGCGACGAGCCAAGTCCAGAAACGGCGGGCTCAGGACGAGCCGAACATGTCGAGGGGCGGATTGGGCGCGGCAAATGCGCCTGAAGCGAGCGTGGGTCACGTGCAACCTCTTTGCGACCTCTCGGGGCCGCAATTAAAGAGCTGAAACACTATAACACGACGAAGTACCGGGAAGCTCGGGCCGTTGGGGACAGGCCCCGATCTTCGGGCTACTTCTCGTACGTCGGGATGAAGGCGATCGGGCGTTCGGCCGTGAATTCGCGCGTGAAGATGTCGGCGCGCGCGAAGCCGTCCATGTCGCGGCCCACTGGCAGATCGAGAAAGTAGAGGACGGTCGGCGTCACGTCGACGACGGAGCCGCGAGGCAGGCGCACAGGGCGGACGTGAGCGCCATAGGCGAGCAGGAAGCCGTCGGGCGCACGCTCGTGGGTGCCGCTGAGGCTCGCGTTGCCCAAGGAGTGCTCCAGCAGGCGCTTGGCGGGCGACAGTGGTTGCATACCGAAGGGCGAGACCACGAGCAGAAGATCGGACGGACCCAAGCGGTCGATGACCCGCCCGATCTCGCCATCGACATAGCGATAGTACTGCTCGAGCACTTGTCCGTACTGTCGCCGCTCCTCCTCCGAGACATCGCCGAACGCCCTCGGCAGCGCGTGCCTCAGAAAGTAGTGGCTCACCGTATCGAGCCCCTGCAGCCTGATCGCGACAAAGGGCGACGGCATCGTCGCTTCGAGCCGATCGGCAATCGCCACATAGAGCCGATCCATCGAGAGCGGCGCCCCACCGGGATAATCGTCGCCCGGCACGGCGGGAGAAGATGGCGTACTGGCGACCACCGGCCCCTCGGGTTGCGAATGGAACTCCCGCGCGAGCTCCGTGGGGTACGTCAGGCCGGGCTCGTCCAGGGCGAGCGAAATGTCCGACGCCCGGTGGTACTGATCGCTCACAAGGGTGCCCAGCAGCGGCTGCGCAGGCCAGGTCAGTGGCCAGCGGACCACGGTCGATGCGATGCCGGCCCGGCTCAAAATCGACCAGAGTACCTGTGCGCGCACGGCGGTCGATGTCTGTGTCGTCTCGGCAAGCAGTCCCGCCGACACGAGCGCTCGAGCGAGACAGAAGTCGGGCAGTAGATCGATAGAGGCGCCGCCGGTTGCCGCGGAGTACGTGGCGGCCGATCGAACGCCGTTTTTCGCCGGGAGCTTGCCCGTGGCAACTGCCGTCCAGACAGGGGCGGGCTGCGTCGGACGAAGCGTAGCCAAATGCAGGGAGGCGCCCCCGTCGAGCAGCCGGCCGAAGCTGGGCAACCGGCCGTCAGCGGCGGCGGGCGAGATGATGTCCAGTGATGCGCCGTCGATGGCAATCAGCCAGACACGCGCGCTCTCGGTGAATGCCGCAGCCGGAATTCCGGGCATGGTTGCCCGCACGGGAAGCGCCTGCAGCCGTCCACCACCCCGTGCCGCGAGCGGCAGTCCCACCGACGCGGCCAGCATCAGCGAGAAGACGAAGCCGCCTGCCGGACCGCTCCGTCGGCCCACCGAGTAGCGCACGATCCCGAGCACGACGAAGCCCGCCGCACACACCGTTAGCGCCGATGCGCCAATGGTCATCCTCCGAGCGGCATCGTCGTCGAGCGTCACTCGGAATCCGCGGAGGTTCAGCCACATCAGGACCGACGCCGCCGTTGACGCCCCAGCACAGAGCGAGGCAAGCAGCCGCACGCTGAACCATCCCGGCGAAAGGGCCTCGGTCGACAGCACCTGCCGAAGCACGATCACGGCGTAGAAGATTGCCGCGAGGTGCACACCGTATCCGCCCCAGACGGTCGCGACGAGCCACCACGTCGCCGCCGACCCGAGCGGCAGCGACGGATTCAGGTGCAGGACGAGCAAGGCAACGTACGCTGCTCCGACCGCGCCCGCGATGACCGAGTTCGACAACATGCGCAGATAGCGCATGGGGAATCATAACGGGTGCGACGGGTGCGACAGGTGCGACGAGTGCCATAAGTGCGTCAAGGTGCGTCAGGTGCACCACACTGCACCAGTTCGCACGAGCCCGCACCCAGACGCACCAGCCGCACCTGACGCACCAGTCGCACCTGACGCACCCGACGCACCTGCCGCACCCGACGCACCAGCCGCACCAGCCGCACCAGACGCACCAGACGCACCAGACGCACCTGTATAATTCGTTGGATGCTCTTCGACGTGGACGCCAGCGTCTTGTGGAACCGGCGGCTGTCCGCCGAATACAACGTCCTCGCGCTCGAGGCGCCACAGATCGCCGCGGTTACGGAGCCGGGACAGTTCGTTATGGTGAAGCCGGGGCACGACGCCGATCCGCTGCTTCGGCGGCCGTTTTCGGTCTTCGAGATTCTGCGCAACGGTGGTGGCCGGCAGACAGGGCTGACGATCCTCAGCAAACGCATCGGGACGTCGACACACAGGCTGTACGATCTGGAGCCGGGCGCGCGCGTGCAGTGCCTGGGACCGCTGGGCCGCCCGTTTACGCTGCCCGAGCAGGATACCGATGTCTGGATGGTGGCGGGAGGCGTTGGCCTGGCGCCGTTTGCGACCGTCACCGAGACACTCGCCACGCGCGGCGTGCCCCTCACGCTCTTCTACGGCGCCCGTCGCGCGGCCGAACTGTTTCATCTCGAGTTCTTCGAACAGCTTGGTGTGCGGGTTTCGCTGGCGACCGAAGACGGCAGCCGCGGTGATCGCGGGCGGGTCACCGTGCCCCTCGGACGCGCGCTCGAACGATCCGATGGCGATCGCCCAATTCTGATTCACGCCTGCGGACCCGAGCCGATGCTTGCGGCGGTCGCTCATCTTGCCGCGCAGCACAATCGCCCGTGCGAAGTGTCTGTCGAGCGAGTGATGGGCTGCGGGCTCGGCGGCTGCTACTCCTGCGTGGTACCCGTCAAAACACCCTCGGGCCCGCATCATGTCCGCTCGTGCCTGAGCGGCCCGGTATTCGACGCGGCTACGCTCGTCTGGGACTGATGGCATGGACCTGACGACACACATCGGCGGGCTCACGCTCAAGAACCCGCTGATTGCCGCGAGCGGTTGCTTCGGCTACGGCGTCGAGTACGCCGATGTCGTGGATCTCTCCTCACTCGGCGGCGTCTGCGTGAAGGGCCTCTTCCTGGCCGAACGCGAGGGCCACCCGCCGCAGCGCATCGTCGAAACGCCAGCCGGCATGCTGAATGCCATCGGACTGCAGGGTATCGGCGTGTACCGCTTCGTCCGCGAACGGTTGCCGGAGCTCCGCATGCGCGGCGCGACGGTGTTCGTGAATATCTGCGGCACCACCATCGACGAGTACGTCGAGGTTGCGAAAGTGCTGTCCGATACCGAGGGCGTCGCTGCCATCGAGCTGAACATCTCGTGCCCGAACATCAAGGAGGGTGGCATCCAGTTCGGCTGCAGCCTGAACGGCACCTACGAGGTCGTCAGCGCGGTCCGGAAGGCGACGAGGCTCCCGCTCATTCCGAAGCTCACCCCGAACGTCACGGCGCCGGCCTCGTTCGCGCGTGCGGCGGCGGAGGCTGGCGCCGACGCCGTCTCGCTCGTCAATACATTCCTGGCCATGGCGATCGACGTCGAGACGCGCACACCGAAGCTTTCGAACGTGATGGGAGGCCTGAGCGGCCCGGCGATTCGGCCAATCGCGGTGCGGATGGTCTACGAGTGCCGACAGGCGGTCTCGATTCCCATCATCGGCATGGGCGGCATCATGGATGCGCGCGACGCGCTCGAGTTCATCCTCGCCGGGGCTGCTGCCGTGCAGATCGGGACGGCTAATTTCGTCGATCCGTTCGTGTGGGGGAAGATTCTGGCGGGCCTGTCGGACTACCTGCAGCGCCACAAGGTCGCGCGGATCGGCGATCTGGTGGGGGCCGTGCACCAGGCATCAATCCACGAACCCGTATGAACCCGATTCTCGCAGCGCTCGACGTGGCCACGGCCGACGACGCGCTGCACGTGGCCGATCGCATCCGGCCGCACGTCGGCGGCCTGAAAATCGGCAGCCAGCTCTTTACGGCGGAGGGCCCGCCGCTGGTCCGCTCGCTCGTTGCGCGCGGCGATCGCATCTTCCTTGACCTGAAGTTCCACGACATTCCAAACACGGTCGCCGAAGCGGTCCGCAGCGCCTCGTCGCTTGGCGTCTGGATGCTGAACGTCCACGCCAGCGGTGGCGTGAAGATGATGCGGGCCGCGCGGCAGGCCGCGGAGGATGCCGCCGACGGGCGCGGCGACCGCCCCCTCGTCATTGCGGTGACGGTGCTCACCAGCTTCGACGAGGATGGCTTCCGCGCGATCGGAGTTCATCGACCCATCGCTGCGCAAGTCGAAGCGCTGGCAGCGATGGCTCAAGATGCGGGGCTCGACGGCGTCGTGGCATCTCCTCACGAGATCGCCGCCATCCGCGCAAGGTGCGGGTCAGACTTTCAGATCGTGACGCCAGGCATTCGGACCGGCCCCGTGCCCCCAGGCGACGATCAGGCGCGCACGTTATCTGCCATCGACGCCGTGCGCGCCGGCGCCACATATCTCGTCATCGGGCGCCCTATCCTCCGCGCGCCCGATTCCGCGCAAGCCGCCGCCGAGATCGCGGCATCCCTCCAGCGGTCATAGGCGTCGGACGACGCGGACGCCCAAGCGAAAGCTTGGTCCTACGTCAGATCCGGACAGTACGTAGGCCGAGCTTCAGCCCGGGCAGCAGGTTCGCTGTACAAAGCAAGGGCCATCCCACGGGGGGACGGCCCTGCTGTCAAGGCGACTCGTGTTTCGTTACTTCGCGGTGACGATGAAGTGGCCGCGGCGATTCTGCGACCAGCACGATTCATTCTCTTCCGTGCAGAAGGGCTGTTCCTTGCCCTTGCTCACAATGAGCACACGACCATCGGCGACGCCCAGACTGACCAGGTACGTCTTCACGGCCTGCGCACGGCGTTCCCCGAGGGCGAGGTTGTACTCAGTCGTGCCGCGGCTGTCGCAGTGGCCTTCCACGGTGACCTTGGTCGAGGCCCAGCGTCGCATCCAGTCGGCGTCCTTCTGCAGGGCCGCGCGGCCGTCGTCTTTCAGATCCGACCGGTCGAGATCGAAGAACACGTCACCGAGGGGCTTTTCCGCGTTCAGCTCCTCGAGCGACTTGCGCGCGAAGATCTCGTCTTCACTGAGGGGCGCGGGAGCCGGCGGTGCTGGTGGCGCCGGCGGTGGTGGTGGCGCTGGCGGTGCAGGCGTCGTGGCGACCGGCGGCGCGGGCTGTGGCGCCGGCGGCGGCACCTTCTTCGCGCAGGCCGCGAATCCGAGCCCCAAAACAGTAACGAGGACGACCGCGAGGGCGGTACGCGTATTCGGCATCAGTAGTGACTCCACAATTCGCTCGACAGTATAAGCCAGGGACACCTCGTCGGCGCGCGAGCGTCGCGCCGACGTGCCGGGGACCGAGGGGAGGCTGCGCTCCAGAGAGTACGCCCTTGATGCCGGCACCGGCCCGTACAAGCCGCTTATCGGGCGCGGCGTCTTTGACTACACACCCGGCGCCAAAAACCGTGCGCCTCGGCAACGGAAGGCATAGGACCGCGATCTCGAGGGAACGAGAATGGATCGGCAGGGGCCCGGCGTGGGGACGCCGGGCGAGCGCCGACAGGGGGAGCGTCCGTCGGGGAGCGCGCACAAGAAATCGTGTAGGCGATAGAGCGATCTATATCGGGCGAAGCTTCAGAATTTCGTTCAGGCTTCCAGTTCGATATCCCTGCAAATCGAGACAGACATACTGGTATCCGACCGCCTTGATCTCGCTGACGAGGGCATGGGCGATCGCCGGATCCAGGGCACGCGCCATCTCGTCCCGGCCGATCTCCAGCCGCGCCACGGTATCGTGGTGGCGCACGCGACAGATCCGGAACCCATGGCGCCGCACGACGTCTTCGGCGCGCTCAATCATCGAGAGCTTGGCGATGGTGACCTCGTTCTGGTACGGAATGCGAGACGAGAGGCACGCCGAGGCAGGCTCGTCCCACGTCGGCAGGCCCAGGCGACGCGACAACTCGCGAATCTCGGCCTTGGTCAGATTGGCTTCATCGAGCGGACTTCTGACGCCGAATTCGCGAGCGGCCTGCCGGCCCGGACGGTAATCGCCCCGATCGTCGGCGTTGCTGCCGTCGGCGATGGTGGCAAAACCCCGCGCCCCGGCCAGCTGTGACAGATGCTCGTACAATTCGGTCTTGCAGTAGTAGCACCGGTTCGCAGGGTTCGCGCGGTACTCGGGCCGTTCGAGCTCGCTTGTCTCGATGATCTCGTGCGGGAGCTGAAAGTCGCGCGCGATGGTCTGGGCCATGTCGCGGTGACGCCGCGGATAACTGGGACTATCGGCCGTCACGCACAGCATGCGCCCCGGCAGCGCACGCGCCGCTGCCAGCGCGAGGAACGCGCTGTCGACGCCGCCGCTGTAGGCAATCAACAGCGAGTCGAATTCCCCAAGTAGTGCATATAGACGCGCTTCCTTGTCGGCCAGCACCGACTGGTCGGCCGCGGAGATGTTGTCCGCCGCGCCGTCACGCGCCTGGATAGAGCTCATTCCTCCCAATCCTCCCCCACCTCGTCGTCCTCTTCTTCTTCTTCCTCGTCTTCGTCTTCGCCATCCTCTACTTCGTCGTCTTCGAGGTCGTCATCCTCGTCCTCGTCAGGAGCGGACTCGAATTCCAGAGGAGACACATTGGTCACCTCGAGGTTCGTGCCGCACTCAGGACAACTGATCAAGTCTCCCTTGTCGACATCGGTACTCGTCGACGTCGATGTCGGAATCACACTCCGGGCAGCTGGCCATGGCGCGTCCTCAGGCGTCTAAGTGTCTGAAAATGAACCGGTAACGTGTGCAAACGAGGGTCCAGTCCGGATTATAGCGAGTCTGTCAACGCCGGCGCAACGCGGCCCTATAGGTTCCGGACCAGAGCTCCGATACAAGGAGGCGATGCCCGGGACGCCCGTGATGGTCAAGACCGTCGTGGTGGCCGACGACACCAGCTTCGTGCGCGACAGGTTCAGGGCGGCGCTCGAGGAGGCCGGACACCGTGCTGTCGTCGTGCGCAGTGCCGTGGAGCTGCTGGCGCGGGTGCGCGCCGACATCGACCGCATCGATCTCATCGTTCTCGATCTGCGCCTCCCGAACGCACCCGGCGTCGATCTGGTGCGCAGCATCCGCCGCATCGATGCGGGGCGTCTTCCCATTCTCGTCTTCAGCGGTACGATTGCAAGCGCAGACGAAGTCCGCGAGCTCGCCGCCCTGGGCATCGTAGGCTACATCAACGAATACAGCTCCGTTCAGCACATCCTGCCGTCGCTGGCACCGCACCTGTTCCCCGACAGCTTCAATCGTCGCAGCAGCCCTCGCGTGGTGCTCGGCATCCCGATCGCCTATCGCTTCGGCAACACCATTGCCACCGCCCTCACGCTGAACATCAGTCGCGGAGGCATCGCGATCAGAACGACGAGCCCGCTGGCGACCGGTGCGAAGGCGAAAGTCCGCTTCCGTCTGCCGACCGGCCGGCGGGAGGTAGACGTCGAGGCGTCGGTGGCGTGGTCCGACCGCCGCGTCGGGATGGGCCTGCAGTTCGAGGCCGTCGACGCGCCTGATCAGGCGGGCATCGACGAGTTCGTGGAAGCCCATTTCTTCAACAATCGCCGCGCGTAGCCCCCCGAAACCGGCACTTGCCGGGACCTGACCGCTCCGCTAGAGTCGCCCGAGGAGCGTCAGATGCTCGATACGTCCCACTTCGTCCTCGGCCTGATGGCGATTTTCGCGTTGGTGTTTGCAAACGGGTTCTTCGTCGCGGCCGAATTCGCTCTGGTGACGGTGCGTAAGACGCGCATCGACCAGCTCGTGGCGGAGGGCCATCGCGGTGCCCGGAACGTGCGGCGCGCGCTGAGCGATCCGGACAGCTACATCGCCGCCACGCAGCTCGGCATCACCATGGCCAGCCTGGGGCTCGGGTGGGTCGGTGAGCCCGCCCTCGCGTCGGCTATCGAGCCGGCGTTCCGGGTGTTCGGGACGTACATGTCCGTGGCGACGGCGCACACCGCTGCCGTCCTCATCTCGTTTGCCATCATCACGGCCCTGCACATCGTGCTCGGCGAGCTCGCCCCGAAGAGCGTCGCCCTGCAGTATTCCGAACCCGTGGCGATGCTGGTCGCCAAGCCCACGGACCTGTTCATGCGGTTCTTCTGGCCCTTCATCAAGGTACTGAACGGACTGGGCAACCTTGTGGTGCGGTCGATGGGACTGAAGCCGCCGAGCGGACATGCGCTGGTGCACTCGGAGGAAGAGTTGAAGATGCTGGTCACGGCGAGCCAGGAGGCGGGCGTGCTCGAAGAAGAGGAGGAGCAGATGCTCCACCGCGTCTTCGCGTTCTCGGACCTCACCGCCGGGCAGATCATGGTGCCGCGAACGGAAATGGTGGCGCTGCCGGTCGACTCGCCGCTCAGTGCCGTCGCCGAAATCGTCGGACGCGGCGGGCACGCGCGGCTGCCCGTCTACGGCAAGAATCTCGATGACATCGTGGGCGTGCTGCACGTCACCGACCTTTTCCGTCTCGTGGTGATCGGGCAGCCGCCCGCCGACCTCTCGGGTGTTGCCCGAGACGCGTTCACCGTGCCCGAAACAATGTCGGCTGACGATCTGTTGTCGGAGATGCGGGAGCGGCACACGGCGGTGGCGATCGTCATCGACGAGTTCGGAGGCACCGCAGGCCTCGTCACGTTCGCGGGTCTGATGGAGCGCATCGTCGGCGAAGTGGGACCCGGCGGCGGAGACACGCGCATCACGGTGCTCGCCGACGGTTCGGCGCTCATCGATGGTCTGGCGCTCGTCGCCGACATCAACGAGCAGTTCGGCCTGCACATCGACGAGGAGAAGTACAACACGATCGGCGGCTATGTCCTCGGCCGCCTGGGGCGCCGCGCGCGCGTCGGCGATCGCTTCGACGTCGAACGTCGCGCCTTGCGCGTCGAAGCGCTCGACGGCCTTCGCGTCGAGCGGGTGTTCCTGTCGAAGCCGAAAGAGGAAGTGCACTAATGGGGACGGGGACTTCGGATGCGTCCCGTGCTACGGGTGCGGCGGGTGCGACAAGTGCGGCGGGTGCCTCAGGTGCGCCCGGGTGCGTCTCGTGCGACAGGTGCGACGGGTGCGACGGGTGCGACAGGTGCGCCCGGGTGCGTCTCGTGCGACAGGGGCACAGGTGCGACGGGTGCGACAGGTGCGCCGGGTGCGTCTCGTGCGACAGGTGCGACGGGTGCGACGGGTGCGGCAGGTGCGTCTGACGTTGCGGGTTGTGTCGCAGAAGCCTTTCCAGGATCGCATTGGCCGGGCGGTGGGGTGTCGGTGGCTCGCAGGTAGCTGATGAACTTACTGGTCGCAGAACGAGTGCGTTTTGCGAGGTGCCTCAAGTACCTGGTACTCGTCCGCCGTTATCAGATTCTGTGCCCTGGCGGATCCGAGGCGAGTTTGTGCTTCGCCAAGCGATCCGAGTGCGATGCCGAAGAAACGGGCGATCTCCGGATGGGTGTACCGATAGAAGCCCTCTGCGATGTTTGATGGGGCGTGGACTCCACGGCATCCTCAAGTTGATCGCAATACTTGAAGCGGCGCTTGAACACCGGCCGCGCAAGAACTGCGATCACCCGGTCTCTAAACTCCACCGCCAGCTGCCAACAAACGAGTTCCTCGTGATTCCGTGCGCCCATGCGTGGGATCCAGGCAAACCGTGTGCCCACCGCACCTGGCGCACCTGACGCACCCGTCGCACCCGTCGCGCACCCGTCGCACCCGACGCACCCGTCGCACCTGACGCACCCGTCGCACCTGACGCACCGGACGCACCAGATGCCCCGTGTAACGATCAATTAATCCGAAGAAGCCGAAGGCCGTTGGCGATGACGACGAGGGACGTGCCTGTGTCGGCGACGATCGCCATCCAGAGAGAAGTCTCACCGGTGACGGCCATCGTGAGAAACGCCGCCTTCACCACGAGCGCCAAGGCGATGTTCATTCGCACGGTGCGGACGGCCGCGCGGCTGAGCCGGATGGCAAACGGCAGCCGCGCGAGCTCATCGCCCATCAGCGCGACGTCCGCCGTCTCGAGCGCCACATCGCTGCCGACAGCCCCCATCGCGATGCCAACATCAGAGGCCGCGAGGGCCGGCGCGTCGTTCACGCCGTCACCGATCATGGCGACACTTCCCCAGTCCGTGCGGAGCCGGCGGACGGCCTCGACTTTTTCCGAGGGCAGGAGTCCTGCGCGAACGTCTCGGACGCCGACAGCGTCCGCAACCGAGCGTGCGGCGCCGGCGTCATCGCCAGTCAGCACCGCCAGGTGGGCGATGCCGGTCGCGCGGAGGAGCTCGACCACGCCGCGTGCCGTTTCGCGGGGCGTGTCGGCAAGGGCAACGAGGCCAATGACGCGCGAGTCGACCGCGACGAGCGCCGCGGTGCGGCCTCGTGCCGTCTGCTCTCTCAGGGCACGCTCGGCGGGCTCGACGTTCACTCCACGATCGCCGAGGTATCGCGCGCTGCCGACGAGGACTCGCGAGCCGTTGACGCTCCCCTCCGCGCCCAGACCATGCGACGCCCGGAAATCCGGTGATCTGCGTGGGAACGGCTTCCGTCGCGAGGGCGTGCTTCACGATGGCGCTCGCAATGGGGTGCTCGGAATGGCGTTCGACCGCCGCGGCCAGGCGCAGCACAGCCTCCGGAGCGGCATCGGAAACCGAAAGGATCTCTGCGACCTCGGGACGCCCGTGCGTGAGCGTGCCGGTCTTGTCGAACGCAATCGCCCTGATGGTTGCGAGTCGTTCCAGATGGATCCCGCCCTTGATCAGGACGCCTCGACGGGCCGCGGCGGCAAGGGCCGAGACATAGGCCACGGGCGTCGCGATGACGAGCGCGCACGGGCACGCGATCACGAGCAGGACGAGCGCGCGATAGAGCCACAGCGCGCCGGCTCCCCATCCGACCACGGGCGGCACGACCGCCACGAGCACCGCCAGTCCGATGACCGCGGGCGTGTAGACGCGCGCAAACCGGTCGACGAACGCCTGTGCGGGTGCGCGCTCGGTCTGCGCCGATTCGACGAGATGAATCACGCGGCCGAGGGTCGTGTCGCGGCCAATGCGCGTCGCCCGCACGTCGAGCGAGCCGCGGCCGTTGATGGTGCCGGCGAAGACCTCGTCGCCCACCGTCTTATCGACCGGCAGCGATTCACCCGTGATCGGCGCCTGATTGACGTCGCTCCCACCCGCCACGATCTGGCCATCGAGCGGAATCTTCTCACCCGGCCGGATTCGGACCTGCTGGCCGATGCTGACCGACGCGATAGGCACGCGCATCTCGACGCCATCCCGGATCACGATGGCCTCTGGAGGCGCCAGATCCATCAGCGTGCGGATGGCCTGGCGCGCCCGATCCATGCTGCGCGACTCGAGATGCTGCGCGAGCCCGAAGAGAAAGACGACCGTCGCCGCCTCCGACCACTCGCCTATCGCGATTGCGCCGACGACGGCCGCCGACATCAGCACGTTCATGTCGAGCGCGTTCAGTCGAAGTGCGCTCCAGGCTCGGCGCGCGGGATGAACGCCGCCGGCCACGATGGTGACGAGAGACGCGGCGCGCGCGACGAGGTCCCATCCGACGAGTGGCGCCACAAGAGCGACCGAGAGGGCTGCGCCCGACGCGGCGAGCAGCGCGAGACGCGATCCGGCCGGCCGCCGCGCGGTGCGCTTCTTCGTGCTCGAGCCACGCCCGCATTCCCGTATCGGCCACGGCCGCAGAGATGGTGCCGGTCGACAGAAGCGCGGCGTCGTACTGCACGTGCAGGCGACCCCCGACGACGTCAGCGGAAAATGATTCGAGCCCGGCGAGGTGCTTCAAACGCCGTTCGATGAGTGCGACTTCTTCGTGGCAGTCCATCCCCTCGACGCGGAACGTCGATTCGGCATGGATCTCACAGGATGGGCATACGGCTCGCGATTGCGTTGCCATGCGTCAGCGTCCGGACGGACCGATTCCGGCTTCCTCGGCGTGCTCGCGTCCCTGCGCCAGCAATCGGGCGATGTGCTCATCGTCGAGGCGATAGAAGACCATGCGGCCATCGCGCCGGGCGCGGACGAGCCGAAGGCTTCGGAGCAGCCGAAGCTGATGGGAGATGGCGGATTCACTGATGGCGAGGAGCGTGGCCAGGTCGCAGACACACAACTCGGCGGTGCCCAGGGCGCTGAGAAGCCGCACTCGGGTGGGATCGCCCAACGCCTTGAAAATTTCGGCGAGGCGTTCCACTGTCGCCGGATTGGGCTGAGACGCACGCACGGCGGTCACGCGTGCGGCGTCGGCGTGAAACACCTCGCACGCAGGCGCGCCCAGCTCGACGGTGGAGGCAGAATTTGAATCCATGAATATATGAGCAACTGCTCATATATCATCGCATGAAGCCCCGCTCGGCGCAACACGATGGCAGACGGACGCCCTTGGAGGCGGGCGTTCAGGCCCGCATCGCACCGCCAGGACGCAACGCCCAGCGTCAGTTCAAGGTCGCCAGAACGTCGTGGACCTTCTGGTAATTCGGCTCGTCGCCCGGGCTGGCGGTGACTTCACGGTGCTTGATGGTGCCGGTTTTGTCGATGACGAAGACTGCGCGCTTCGAGATGTTCTTCAGCCCCAGCATGTCCGGGTTGGCGACGTCGTACTTCTGAACGGCCTCCTTGTTGTAGTCGCTCAGCAGGTCGAACGTCAGCGCATTCTGCCTGGCAAATTCCTTCAACGTGAACGGCGTGTCGGTGCTGATGCCATACACCACGGCGCCAGCCTCGTTGAGCGACGCCAGATGATCGCGGAAATAGCAGAGCTCCTTCTGACACACCGAGGTGAAGGCCGCCGGAAAAAACGCCAGCACCACGTTCTGGCCCGCCGCCCCACTCAGCGTCACCGGCTTGCGGTCCTGGTTGGTGAGCGTGAAATCCGGAGCCTTCGTACCTACGTCAACCGACATGCGCAATCCTCCCTAAGAGATCAATCCTACTTGAAGTGCCAAGTGCGAAGTGCCAAGTGCGAAGTGGAGTGGAAGGTGAGCAGTAGCAAGTGGTTGCCAACGCCACCGTGGAAGACGCCACCCCCACTTTTCACTTCCCACTCTTCACTCCACTTGGCACTTTGCACTCCCCACTCAGCACTTCCCCTACGGCGTCAGGAGCAACCGCGACGTCCTGGCCCGCTCGACCGCCGCGCGCGAGAACGGGAATGCGCGGTACTGGCCGGTTCGCCACAGAGGATTCTGGTCGAAGTAGTGCGGGCTCATCGGATTGCCCGACTGACCTGTCGTGTTCACCGCAAGCGTCAGGTCCCATTGCCCGACGTCGAGGACTTGTCGATACGACGAGAGTTCCGTTGACACAAACGGCGACCGTACATCGATCGTGGCCTTCCGTACGGTGGTGGAATCGCCGACCATCGGCACCGGACCGCGACTGAAGAACCAGTCGAGCACCAGGCCGCCGGCGCCGAGCGGGTGGCGGAACGCCAGCGCATGGAGTCGATCCCACGCCCAGCCCGACTCGTCGCCGTACTTCTGCCGCATCGAGCGGAGCGCGTCGGCCGCCGCAAGCAGCACGATGTCGTCGCGGGTCTCACGGCGGTCGAGGGTCGCGATGTCGTTCCACCAACGCGACGACGGATCGTCGAGGATTGCGTGAAGGCCGGTGTAGCGCTCCGACAATCCGTATTCGAAGAAGTCCTTGAATACCGCCGGCGGCATCTCGTCGGCAAACGTGCGGCGCCAGAGCGCGCGAAGAAATGCCTGATACAGCGCGACGATGGGACGGGCATCGACCTGGCGGTCCCAGAGCCGCAATCGATCGACGGCCATGCGCGCATCGGGGTCGGCGGTTGGCGAACTTCGACGACTTCGACGCGGCTTCCACGGCCAGGAGCACACGATCGGCGGCAGTCGCGTGCACGTCGGCCTGCAGGCTCTGCATGTCGTCGCGATCGAGCCCGGTGCGGGCGCCGAGCCGCTCCAGTATCCGCATGGTGCGGAACGGCGCCGTCCAGTCCCGGGTCATCGGCTGGGCCCAGCGACGATCGATCTCGGAATTCGCCGTGACGATCTGGCCCGATGGCGGATCAAGCATCGCCGGCAGCCGTTCGGGGGCAACCGAGCCGGTCCATTCGAACTCCCCCGTCCAGCCAGGGACTGGTGCGCCGCCGTCTCCGGCCGCACGCACAGGAATGCGCCCGGACATCGCATAGCCGATGTGACCGTCAACATCCGCATACACGATGTTTTGAGACGGAGCGCCGAATCGGCGGGTGGCCGCGAGGAAGTCGGCCCAGTTCGCTGCGCGATTCAGCGCCTCGAACGCGCCCGCGGTCTCGCCCTGCCTCACGGCTTCCCAGCGAAGCGCGAGCGGTCGCGGATCCAGCCGGCCGGTCGCCCCACTGAAGTCAGGCGGATCCTCCCACGCCACCTCCGTCGCGACGAGCGGCCCGTGCAGCGTGGAGAACACCTCATAGGGCTCCGGCTGACTGCGTCCTCTCACATCGATGGCGAAGGTCGTCACCGAGAGCGGCCGCCATGCGCCGCGATAGAGATACTGGCGTCTGGTCATGTCGACGTCCTCGACATAGAAGTCGACGACGTCCGCGCCGGTGTTGGTGAGCCCCCACGCGATGCGGGTGTTGTGCCCAATGACGACAAACGGCGTGCTGGGCAGCGTGACGCCGGCGACATCGAGGCCGGCGGCGATCACGTGAACCTCGTACCAGATCGATGGCATCTCGACGCCGAGGTGCGGATCGTTGGCGAGAAGCGGCCGGCCGCTTGCCGTGCGCGACCCGGCGATCACCCAGCTGTTGCTGCCGCCGGCACGAGCCGTGATGTCGAGCCATTCGAGTCCGGGCGGAAGCGCGGGCGCGTCCAGGCGCGCGACGGGACCCGCCAGGTCGGCGGAGACGGACGTTGAACGGGCCCGCTCTTCAGTCCCCGTCTGGACGATGGTCGGGGCGCCGGGCGGCAACGGTCCCATCAGGGCGTTGGCGGCCGCGGCGCCAATCGATCGGCTCAGCAATCCTCTGACCAGCTCGCCGCGGCGGTTCTCGGCAAGTCTCCACGCGAGCAGACGCGCCACCGCCAGAGAATCGACGGGCGTCCAGGGTTCTGGCGCGAGGCGCAGGAGCTGAAATTCCGGCGGACGGCCCCAGCGGCCCATCGCCCGCATTCCCGCATTCACGCCGTCGGCGTACCGCTGCAGCGCGGTCCGGACCGACGGTGTGGCACTCTGCCACTCTGCCGAGGCAGCTCGCCGCAGTCCGAGCGCCAGGAATCGCTTGTCCGCTCTGAGCGTGGCCGGACCGAAGAGCTCGGACAACCGGCCCCCGGTCGCGCGGCGGTACACTTCCATCTGCCAGGCTCGCTCGCGCGCGTGGAGATAGCCGACGGTCATCCACGCGTCCTCCGGATCGCGGGCATAAACGTGCGGTATTCCGAAGCGATCGAAGAGGATCTCGACAGGCGCCTTCAGGCCGGCCAATGCGAGCTGGCCGTCGAGCGGCGGCACGGTGCTCCGAAAGAGCAGCCACAGCCCGAGGCAGGCCAGCGTGAGGGTTACGAGCGTCAGTACAACAAGACGGACGAGCCAGCGGCGCAGGCGGTGAGCGTCTTGCTTCCTGGGCACGGGAGTTGCGAAAAACTAGCGGCCCGCGCCCGTCAAGGGCGTCCTGCCACTTGTCGGGCTGGAAAGCGTTCGTCTAGGATTGGGAGTTGGCGTGAGCATGCCGCGCCCGCTCTACAGCTTACACGAATAGACCCGCTGCTCGTCCCGCGCCGGCGCGAAGGCTGGTCGGACCGAACGAGCGGCGAACTCGGCGAAACGCCAGAAACGACGGAGTACTCCTGTGATCGAGGTCGAACACCTCACGAAGCGTTACGGCAGCGTGGTCGCCGTCGATGACATCACCTTTCAGGTCCGCAAGGGCGAGATTCTCGGATTCCTCGGCCCGAACGGCGCAGGCAAGACCACGACGATGCGCGTGCTGACGGGGTACATTCCGGCGACCGACGGACGCGCCGTCGTGGCCGGGTACGACGTCTTCGAGAAGCCGATCGAGGCCAAGCGCCGTACCGGCTACCTGCCGGAGACGCCGCCGCTCTATCCCGACATGACGGTACGCGAGTACCTGCACTTCGTGGCGAAGATCAAGGGCGTCGCGCCGCGTGATCGCACGGCCCGCGTCGAGCAGGTGCTGTCGCGCGTGTGGGTCAGCGACATGGCCGGCCGCGCGTGCGGCAAGCTGTCGAAAGGCTACAAACAGCGCGTTGGCCTGGCCCAGGCGCTCATTCACAACCCGGAAGTCCTGATCCTGGACGAGCCGACCGCCGGCCTCGATCCAAAGCAGATCATCGAAACGCGCAGGCTGATCAAGGAGCTCGGCGGCGACCACACGATCATCCTGAGCACACACATCCTGCCCGAGGTCTCGCAGACCTGCGAGCGCGTGGTCATCATCAACAAGGGCAAGGTCGTCGCCGTCGATACGCCTGCGAACCTGACGCGTCGGCTCCGCGGCTCGGAAACCTTGTTCGTGCACGTGGATGGAGATCGGGCCGCCGAATCGCGCGTCGCGCTCGAGCGCGTGCCGGGCGTGGTGCGTGTCAGCGTCAACGACGGCCAGCCCGGCGCGGCATTCGAGATCGAAAGCGAGGCCGGGCACGACGTGCGGCCGGATCTGGCGCGCGCCATCGTTGGAGGCGGATGGGCGCTCCTCGAGCTCAGGCCGATGCGCATGAGCCTCGAAGAGATCTTCCTCTCGCTGACAACCGAAGATCTCTCGGTGGAGGCCGCCCATGAATAACATGCTCGCCATCGCGCACAAGGAGCTGCGATCGTACTTCGCCTCTCCCATTGCCTACATCGTCATCGGGTTCTTTGCGTTGCTGTTCGGCTGGTTCTACATCGGCATTCTCGACTGGTTCGTGCGGCAAGGTATGCAGGGCGCGATGGGCATGGGGGGGCCGAGCTCGCTCAACGTCAATCAGCAGATGATTCGGCCGCTCATCCTGAACATCACGGTCGTGTTCCTCTTTCTGCTGCCGCTGATCACGATGCGGACCTACGCCGAGGAGAAGCGGTCGGGCACAATCGAGCTGCTGCTCACCTCGCCGCTGACGGACCTGCAGATCGTCCTGGGCAAATTCCTCGGGGCGTTCGCGCTGTACGCCGTGATGGTGGCGCTCACCCTCATCCACTTCGGGCTGCTGTTCGCATTCGGTCGGCCCGAGTGGAAGCCCCTGGCCACCGCCTATCTCGGGCTGCTGCTCTTCGGCGGCTGTTTCATTGCCGTCGGCCTGTTCATCTCGAGCCTGACGCGCAATCAGATCGTCGCCGGCGCCGCAACATTCGGCGTGTTCCTGTTGCTCTGGGTGGTCGACTGGCTCGGCGAGAGCATGGGGCCGACGGGGCAGGCGATCTTGAAGTATCTGTCGATGACCGATCACCTTGACGACTTCGTCAAGGGCGTCATCGATACCAAACACCTGGTGTACTACGTCAGCTTCATCGCGTTCGGGTTGTTTCTGACCGTACGGTCGGTCGACACCGAGCGGTGGCGTGGATAAGGCGACCATGCTGAATCGGATTGCAGGAATCGTCGGCTGGATCGGAACGGCGCTGGTGGTCGGCGCGGTGGCGATCCGCCTGTTCAAGCCCGAATGGGCACAGTACGGCTATTGGGCGGCGTGGGCGGGACTGGCGTGCGTGGTCCTCTACATGCTCGCGCAATGGCGGGACGTCGCAGCGTCCATGAGCCGGAGACAGACGCGGCTGAGCACGATCGCGTTCACGAGCGTCGTCATCGTGCTCGGCCTGCTCATCGCCGTCAACTACCTGGCCTCACGGCGCAACCACCGCTGGGATCTCACCGCCAACCAGCAGTTCAGCCTGTCGCCACAGACGCGGCAGATCCTCGAGAAGCTGGACGCGCCGATCAAGGTGCGGGTGTTCGACAAGCCGAGCGAATTCGATCGCTTTCGCGATCGGTTGAGCGAATACCAATACGCGTCCAAGAACGTCTCGGTCGACTACATCGACCCGGACAAGCAGCCCGTGGAGGCGAACAAGAATCAGGTGCAGACCTACGGCACCGTGGTGTTCGACTACAAGGGACGAACCGAGCGCGTCATCTCCTCCGATGAGCAGCAGCTGACCAACGGCCTCATCAAGGTGCTCACCGGCCAGGAGCGCAAGGTCTACTTCCTTCAGGGGCACGGCGAGAAGGACACGACCGCCAGCGAGCGCGATGGCTATAACGGCATCGCCTCGGCGCTGGGATCCGAGAACTTCAAGGTCGAGGCGCTCGCGCTCGCGCAGCAGCCGGCTGTTCCGGCCGACGCCTCCATTGTCGTAATCGCGGGGCCAACGATGGACCTGTTTCCGCCGGAGATCGACGCGCTGAAGAAATACCTGGCCGGCGGCGGAAAGGTGCTGGTCCTGATCGACCCTCCGCTGAAGGCCGACTCGCCTCCCCTGACGAACCTGATTGCCTTCGTCAAGGAATGGGGCGTCGACGTCGGCAACAACGTCGTCGTCGACGTGAGTGGCGTTGGTCGACTGATTGGCAGCGACGAGTCGACGCCGGTAGTGACGCGCTATCCGAGCCATCCCATCACCGACAAGTTCCGTGTGCTCACCGCCTATCCCTACGCCAGATCGGTCTCCGCGGCTTCGGGCGGCGCGAATGGGCGGACGCCGCAAAGCTTCATCGAGACTTCGCCCAACAGCTGGGCCGAGACCGACACCGCCGACTTGTTCAAGGGACAGCCGGTCAAGAACGACAAGGGCAAGGACGTTCAGGGACCGGTCTCACTCGCTGTCGCCGTCTCGGAGGCCATCAAGGGCGCCGAGCCCGCGAAGACTGCACCATCCGACGCGCCCGAGCCGCCCAAACGTGAGGCGCGCCTCGTCGTCGTCGGCGACTCGGATTTCGCCGCCAACTTCGCTCTTGGGATTTCCGGCAATCGCGACCTCTTCCTGAACACATTGAACTGGCTGGCGCAGCAGGAGAACCTCATCTCCATCCGGCCGAAAGATCCGGATGACCGGCGAATCACGCTTACCGCCGATCAGCAGCGGTGGGTCGCGATCTTTGCGTTGCTTATCCTGCCGGCGGCGATTTTCGGCACAGGGATTTACAGCTGGGCGCGGAGGCGCGGATGAGGAGCTTCCGGTCGCTGCTGGTGCTCGGCCGCCGTGCTCGGCGGGCTCGTTGCGTATCTGTACTTCGTCGATGCAAAGAAGCCGGTAGGCGAGACAGAGGAGAAGGCCAAGGTCTTCACGGGAATCGAGGCCGACAAGATCGAGGAGATCAGGATCGATACGGTCGCCGGCGGCGCGTCGACGGTTCAGAAGGGTGCGGACGGCTGGAAGCTCGTGAGCCCAACGCCGGCACGTGCCGACGAGACCGAGATGTCGTCGCTCACGAGCAACCTCGCATCGGTGACGATTGAGCGGGTCGTGGACGAAGCGCCGAAGAGCCTCGGCGACTACGGGCTCAAGGAGCCGGTCGTCAAGGTCAGCTTCAAGGCGAAGGGCGCCAAGAACTTCCGGACGCTGGAACTTGGCACGAAGACGCCCGCCGGCAGCGACATGTATGCCAAGGTCGGCGGGCGATAAGAAGGTCTTTCTCGTTCAGGCATATCTCGATTCCACGTTCAACAAGAAGCCGTTCGATCTGCGGGACAAGAAAGTGCTCTCGTTCGATCGAGAGAAGGTCGATCGAGTCGAAATCGCCAACGGCAACAGCGTGGTGACGCTCGTCAAGGGAGCGGGCGACTGGCGCGTGACCTCGCCTGTTGAGGCGCGCGGCGATTTCGGCGCGATCGAGCAGCTCGTGTCACGCGTGCAGTCGGCGCAGATGAAGTCGATCGTGAACGAAGCGGCGACCGACCTGAAAGAGTACGGGCTCGACAAGCCATCAACGGTCGTGACGGTCGGTCTCGGAAGCGCACGCGCCGGCCTGGCCATTGGCAGCAAGGCCGAGGGCGGCGACGTCTACGCGCGGGACGTCTCGAAGAATTCTGGTCGTGACGCTTGGCGCCGACATGCTCACCGATCTCCAGAAGGGCGCCACCGAGTATCGCCGCAAGGACGTGTTCGAGTTCAGGCCGTACAACCTGACGCGTCTCGAGATAACGCGCGGTACTGATGCAGTGACGTACGAGAAGCTCAAAGGGAAGGGCAAGGATGGCGCGGACGCCTGGCAGAACGTGAAGTCGAGGAAGGCCGTCGACGCCACCAAGTTCGAAAGCGTCCTCGCCAAGCTGTCTGCGCTCCGCGCGCAGTCATTTGCCGACGCGAAGACGAAGACCGGCCTCGATCAGCCGGTGCTCGTCGCACAAACGACGTTCGACGAAGGGAAGAAGACGGAGACCGTGCGCTTCGGTCGTGAGGGCGCGAGTGCGTACGCGGGCCGGGCCGACGAGCCCGGCGCCTCGACGCTCGACGCGCCGGAATTCGAGGAAGTCGTCAAGGCACTCGATGAGCTCAAGTAGGCGCCCCTCGAGGCGCCTCACACCGCCAGCCCTCGTCATCTCTCTGATCCTCACCGCCGCGTGCGCCGGACGCGCGCGCGGTCCCGCAGCGCCCGTCGGCTCTCCACCTGCAGACACGCGCCGCGCCGTCGCCAGCGATCTGGCGAGTCTCTTTTCCAATCCGCCCGCGGGGCGTGCTATCTGGGGTGTGGTGATCGAGTCGCTCGACAAGCCCGGCGACATCGTCTTCTCGCTCAACCCAGACTTGCTTCTCGTTCCAGCCTCGAACACCAAGATCCTGACGGTTGCGGCGGCTGCGGATCGGCTGGGATGGGGCTACACGTTCGAGACGAGCGTGCGAGCGACGACGCCGATCGATCGCGACGGCATCATCCGGGGTGACGTGATTGTCGACAGGTTCCGGCGATCCGACGATGGGCAACCGGTCAGTCTCGTCGGCGCCGCTGAGCACGATGGCCGACGCGCTCTGGCAGCAGGGTGTGCGCCGCATCGAAGGGCGCATCATCGGAGACGACGACGCGTTTGTCGATGAGCCATTGGGCGCTGGCTGGGCGTGGGACGACTTGCCGTTCAGCTATTCGGCGCCCGTCGGCGCGTTGAACTACAACGAAAACACCGCGGCGGTGGTTGTGGGTCCCGGCGCGTCTGCGGACACCGCCGCAACAGGGACGGTGGCCGACCGCGAGGCCGGCTTCACACTCAGCACGGCTGTCGCCACGACCGCGCCAGACATTCTCGCCGAAGTCGACATCGAGCGCCCGCCTGGCACCGTCGACGTTCGGCTGCGCGGGCATGTGCCAGCCTCCACGAATCCGCTCACGCGGTACGTGGCCGTCGACAATCCGACGCTCTATTTCGCGGAAGCGCTCCGGTCTGCTTTGACGACCCGCGGCATTGTCGTCATCGGGCCGGCTGGAGATGCGGACGCCGCACCGCCCGGGCCGTTGCCGGCGGGTGCGCCAATGTTCGTCCAGCACCGTTCGCTGCCTCTCAGCGACATTGCGACGCGCCTGATGAAGTCGAGCCAGAATTTGTACGCGGAGACCTTCCTTCGCGCGATCGGCCGCACCGAAGGGCATCCTGGTTCGACGAGCGCCGGCCTGACCGCCGTTCGGGAAACGCTGATCGGCTGGGGCATCGACGCTGGCTCTCTTGCGCAGGTGGATGGATCCGGCCTGTCTCGTTACAACCTGATCACGGCGTCAGCGCTCACTCGCGTGCTCGCGCACATGTACCGTGACGCGCGTCTTCGGGACGCCTGGCTGGCGACGTTCCCCGTGGCCGGCATTGACGGAACGCTCGAGAAGCGCATGAAAGGCACGGCGGCGGAAGGGCGGGTGCTTGCAAAGACCGGTTCGCTGTCGGCCGTCCGCGCCTTGTCCGGCTACATACACACGACAGCCGGGGAATGGTTGGTGTTTTCGATCCTTGCGAACAACTTCGCGCTGCCTGTGACGTCCGGAGACGTGGACAGAGTCGCTGAACAAGCGCTCGAACGGGTCGTCCGGATGGCGAAGGAATCGGGCGGTCAGACGCCGGACAGCAAGTCGAAGCCCAACTGACGCACCGCTTCCGGGTCCGCGTCTATTCCTCCACCTTGCGCGAGCTCCGATCGGCCGCCGCCCTTTCCACCGAACCGCGTGATGATTGTCTTCAAGACCGCGCCGGCGTCGATGATCTTCGCCGCCGCGCGCGACGACGATCGCCGAGGGGCGCGCAGCCGAGACCAGGAGTACAGCCGGACCGGCGTCCGCCGCGATGGCCTGGGCGAGCGTCTTGAGAGCCGCCTGATCGCGTTCGACGACGCGCGCCAGCACGCGCCGGCCATTCACGTCTGTGGCCTCGCGCCTCCAGGCCGCCGCATGGAACGTGGCGAGCTCGTCCGCAAGCGCCCGCGCCCGCAGGCGAAGCTCACGCGCATCTGCTTGCAGGCGGGCCACGGCTTCCGGAATTTCAGCGGTCTGGACCGACAGCAGGCGGGAGGTCGCGCCGCTCGCGTCGCGCAAACGTCGAAAGGCATCGAGCGCGCGGCCGCCACAGACGAAGCTGATTCTGGTTCCCCCCTTGTAGCGCTCCCAGCCGGTGACGGCAATCACGCCAATCGCCCCGGTGCGAGGCACGTGGGTGCCTCCGCAGGCCGAGAGATCGAAGTCCTGCACGTCGATCAGGCGGAGCATGCCCGTCCGCGAAGGCTCCTTTCGGAGCGGAAGCCGCGCCGCCTCCTCGCTGGACACGAACCGCACGGCCACAGCGCGATCGTCCCAGACGACTCGATTCGCCTCATTTTCTGCCGCAGCGATGGCAGCGGCGTCGAGGTCGCCAGCGAGATCGATTGTCGAGGACTCGGCGCCCAGATGAAAACTGACTGTCGGCATCTCGCACGCGCGGACAAACGCCGCCGACAAGACGTGCTGGCCCGTGTGCTGCTGCATGTGATCGAGACGCCGGGCGCGATCGATTTCGCCCTCGACAACCTCTCCCACCGCAATCACATCGTCAATAAAGTGCAGCACCGCACCATCGGCGTCGCGATCGGCCACATCGAGCGACGGGACGGCTGCCCAGGTGGCCGAGATCGTACGGCTGTCCTCCGGACGTGGGATAGAACGCCGTGCGATCGAGCACCACGAAGTTGCGCCCATCGCTCACACCGGTCTCAACGACCGTTGCAGAGAAACGCAGGAGCGAGCTGTCGTTGTAATAGAGACGTTCGGTCACGTGGCGTCCTGACGGGCCAAGCTAAAGCTTGGGCCTGCGATCCGGCCACGAGTCCGGCGTTCGTAGGCCCGAGCTTCAGCTCGGGCATCGTCTGCGCCGCCGCTTTACCCGGGTGCTTCCATCGCCGAGACGAGCGGATCCGTCACGCCCGCTTCCGCAAAGCCCTTCGCCCTCAGCACACAACTGTCGCAGTGACCGCATGGTCGCCCGTCCGGTCGAGGATCGTAGCAGCTGTGCGTCAGGGCGTAATCAAGTCCAAGGCGGAGGCCACGTTCGATGATCTGGGCCTTGCCGAAGTGCATCAGCGGCGCGTGGATGCGGAAGCGAGCGCCTTCGACCCCGGCCTTGGTCGCCAGGTTCGCCATGGTCTCGAAGGCCCGCATGTATTCGGGGCGACAGTCCGGGTATCCCGAATAGTCGAGCGCGTTGGCGCCGATGCCGATGTCGGAAACGCCGAGCGCTTCGGCCCATGCGAGCGCCAGAGCAAGAAACACGGTGTTGCGCGCTGGCACGTACGTCACCGGGATCCGCTCGTCGATGGCCCGGTCCTTGGGCACCTCGATATTGGCGGTCAGCGCCGAGCCGCCGACGCGCGACAGGTCAACGGCCAGCTCCATGTGCGCCTTGACGCCGAGCGCCGCGGCCACGCGGCGTGCAGCCTCGAGCTCGCGGACGTGACGCTGCCCGTATCGGACACTGAGCGCGTGCAGTCCGAACCCTTCTGCCTGCAGCATCGCCGCGGCGGTATAGGAGTCGAGCCCGCCGCTCAGGAGGAAGACGACATCGGACATGACAGAAGTGCTAAGTGCAAAGTGCGAAGTGCAAAGTGGAGTGGGAAGTGAGAAGCGCAAAGTGGGAGGCCACGGCAAGCGCCCGGTTCATGATCACTTCCAACTTGCCACTTGCCACTCCACTTGGCACTTTGCACTCCCACCTTGGCACTGCAACGCGCCGCTACACTCCGCGCGTGTGTGCGTCCCAGATGTATTTGTGCACCTGTAGCTGTACGCGGACCGGAAGCCGGTCGGCGAGGACCCACTCGCTCAGCGTGCGCGGGTCGAGTACGCCGTGAACGGGCGAGAACAGCACGGCGGCCACTTTCTGATCGAGCGCGTGGCGGGCCATAACATCTCGCGCGTACTCGTAATCGGTGCGGTCCAGCACGACGAACTTTACTTCATCGGTCGGACCAAGCCGATCAAGATTGGACCAATCCATCCGGTCCGCCTCTCCACTACCCGGACACTTGACGTCCATAATCTTGTGGACCGCCAGAGGAACGTGGGACAAGTCGACGTGGCCGCCGGTCTCGACGAGGACCGTCTTGCCCGAATCGAGGAGTCGTTCCATCAGCGGGTAGACCGCCTTTTGCAGCAGCGGCTCGCCGCCCGTGACCTCGACGAGCGGGCACCCATAGTCATCCACGGCGCGCATGACGTCGTCGATCGACATCTTCCGGCCCTCGTGGAACGCATAGGGCGTGTCACACCACGAACAGCGCAGATCGCAGGCGGTCAGCCGCACGAATACGCAGGGGCGACCTGCATAGGTCGACTCGCCCTGGATCGAATGGAAGATCTCGTTAATCGTCAACACTTGGGAATTGCCCGGCCCAAAAAGACGCGGGGCCGGGTCCTCAGTGGGATAATTGTACCGCCATGCTGCGGATCGGCACATCGGGCTGGAACTATCCTGCGGGCAAGGGCACCTGGAACGGCCTGTTCTACCCGGCCAGAAAGGGGCGTGGCTCGTCGATCAAGGACTTCGACGAGCTGAGGTGGTACGCCGAGCACTTCGACACTGTCGAGGTCAACTCCAGTTTCTATGGTCCTCCCACCGCAGAGACAACGCGGCGATGGGTCGAAAAGACCCCGCGCGGCTTTGAATTTTCACTGAAGCTGCACCAGCAGTTCACGCATCCCGAGATGTTCAAGCGGAGCGCTCTCGCGCACTTGCCCGACGCGTCGGCAAGCGCGCTGGCGGAGCTGGCGCGCGTCAACGAGGCGGACATCGGGAAGTTCAAGAGCGGCCTCGACCCGATCGCGAGCGCAGGCAAGCTGGGATCGCTCCTGGCGCAATTTCCTGCAAGCTTTCGCGATACCCCGCAAAACCGCGCGTACTTGGAGTGGCTCCTGGAGACGTTTCGCGAGTATCCGATTGCGGTCGAGCTTCGACACAAGACGTGGAGCGACCAGATCGGCTCCACGCTGGAATTGCTGGGTGCGTTCAGCGCGGCGTGGGTGCAAATCGACGAGCCCAAATTCCAGCTCTCGATTCGGCAGAACTACCTGCCCAACGTCAAGGGCTTCTACTACATGCGCCTGCACGGCCGGAACGCCGCGCAGTGGTGGAGGCACGACGCCGCAGAGGATCGCTACAACTACCTGTATTCGGTCGACGAGCTCAAGCCGTTTGCCGAGACGGCGACGGCAGCAGACGCCATTGTCCGCAAGGCGTATCTGTACTTGAACAACCATTTCTCGGCCAAGTCGGTCGTCAACGCGGCAGTGCTCAAGTCCCTCGTCGATCAGGCCGTCACGGGCGCGTACCCGCCGGAGCTCGTGGAGCGCTATCCAGAATTGGCCAAGATCGTCGAGGTCGGACCCTTTACGGCTTCACGTACATTTTTCGAATGACGTCACCGACCCGGATCTTGTCAGGCACGTCGAAGCCGCTGACCAGTTGGCCGAAGACCACATACTTGCCGTCGAGATTCGGCTTCGGCGCAAGCGTGACGTAGAACTGAGCGTCCGCCTTCGCAGCATTTCCTGGATGCGCCATGGCGACGGCGCCTTTCACATGGGAGTGCTTGCGCGAGAGCTCCGCAAGACCGACGGGCGTGCCGCTGCCGCCCGTACCCCACAGGTCACGCTTCGTGTAGTCACGCGTGTTGGGATCGCCCACCTGGATCACGAAGCCCGGCTCCACGCGGTGGAATCGCAGCCCGTTATAGAAGTTCTTCTTCACGAGGTTCAACACGTGCTCCACGGTGCGCGGCGCCTCGTTCGGATACGTCTCGAACTCGAACGTGCCCTTCGACGTTTCGACCACCACCGTAGGACCGGCTCCTTGGGTCGGCGTGCGGGGCGGCGCCGTCCTGGCCGTCGGTGGCTTCGCGGTTCCGGCCTTCGGCGTAGCTGGTTTCGGGGGTGCAGGCTTCGGACGCGGCTGTGCCTGCGCCAGTACCAGGGCAGAACACGCAACGACGAGCGCCAGCATTGCACCTGCGCGGACTGTAAGTTTCATCGCATTGTCCAGCAGCGGGCCGAAGCCCCGCCTTCGGAGACGCGGGGCTGAAGCCCCTCCACCACAGACTCGCACGCGAAGGCGGTCGTCACCCCACTCTTGGCGGCGGGGCTTCCGCCTACGCGTAAAGTTTCGGCGGACTCGCCGTAGCCCGTGGCGAAGGCGGTTAGGCCCGCGCGGCGACGGTCGCCTGTCGACTCTTCCCGATCTTCTCGACACCGATTCTGGGACAGAGCGATGCAATCGCGCAATCGTCACATCGCGGAAAAACCGGGCGGCAGACGTTTTGGCCCCACGTGACCAGATAGAGATTGATGTAGGGCCACCAGCGAGGCTCCGTCGACGCGTACAGCGCCTGCTCGGTCTCGTTCGGAAACCGCGTCTTCACCCAACCGAACCGGTTGGCGATTCGGTGCACGTGCGTGTCGACACAGATGTTCCTCTGACTGCCGTGCGCCAGGATCATCACCAGGTTCGCCGTCTTGCGTCCGACACCGGGAAGGGTCACCATTTCTTCGAGGGTCTCCGGCACCCGGCTGCTGAACTCTTTGACGATCTTCTCGCACGCCGCCTTCACGAAGCGCGCCTTGTTTCGAAAAAAACTCACCGGGTAAATCAGCCGCTCGATCTCCTTCACGCTCAACTTCGCCATCGTCTTCGGCGTGCGGGCCCGCCGGAACAGGCGAGTCGAGGCCGCAAGCGTGGTGGCATCCTGCGTCCGTGCCGAGAGGAGCGTCGCGATGAGCACGTGGAACGCATCCTCAGACTGCGATTCGGAGATTTTCTCCACGGCGGGCAGCTCCATGCCATCGATGGCCAACGCGAGGCCGCGCATGATTGGCTCGAGAGGAGCCTTTCGATTGGCGATCGTGCCCTTCAACCCCTTGAAGGGTCGGGGGGCGGATTGCGGACTTCTGGAAGTGCGAGTGGATTGCGACACGATGGCTATTGGATCGGCGTAATTGGTGGCTTGCCGGCGAGGACGGCGAGCACGTTCGAGGCCGCGAGATCGGCCATTGCGGTGCGGGTTTCGCGGGTTGCGCTCCCAAGGTGAGGGGAAAGCACGACGTTCTCGAGCCTGACGAGGTCCTGATGGATCTCCGGTTCCTTCTCGAACACGTCCAGGGCGGCCCCGGCAATCAGGTGCTCCCGGAGTGCCCAGGCGAGCGCGGCCTCATCGACGACCGGACCTCGCGTCGTGTTCACCAGAAACGCCGTGCGCTTCATGCGCGCCAGTGCCGGCTGATCGATCAAGTGGCGCGTCTCCTGCGACAGCGGCACGTGCAGTGAGACGATATCGGACGTCGCCAGCAGGCGATCGAAGGGCATGTACTCGGCGGAGGGCCAGGCCGGATCCTTGCGGCTCGCGACGGCCACGCGCATTCCGAACGCAGCCGCACGCACCGCAACGGCGCGGCCAATCCGGCCGCCCCCCACGACGCCCAGCTGCTTACCCTGAAGGCCTGAACCCAGCATGAACTCGAAGGTCCAGCCTTTCCAGTTGCCCGCCCGCGCGAGCCTGTCGCCTTCAGTAACCCGCCGCGTCACATCGAGAATCAGCGCCCACGTGAGATCGGCCGTGGCGTCGGTCAGGACATCCGGCGTGTTGGTGCAGACAACGCCCTTCGCTCGGGCATGGCCGAGGTCCAGGTTGTCGTAGCCGACGGCGACGTTGGCGACGACCTTCAATCGCGGCGCGGCATCGAGCGCGAGGCGATCGATCCGATCCGGCAACAACACGATGACCGCATCCTTGTCGGCCAACCGCGCGCGGAGCTCTTCGGGCGACAGGGGCACTTCGCCGCGATGCATCTCGACCGCGCAGTGCTCCTCGAGCCGCGTGATGACAGCAACCGGAAGACGACGGGTCACGAGGACTGAAAACATGCCGACTGCGGTTGAGGGCGGGTTGGTGTTTGCGGGACGGGGTTCAATGCCCCATCGAGACGCAGTACCCGCACTGATTGCATCCGACGGTGGGCTCGATGATGCATGGGCTGCCGGGAGCGGTCGGCGTGACCATCGCGAGCTTTGCCAGGCTCGCCGAAGGGCGATGCGCGTCGACGGGCGGGCCTGTTCCGCCGCGCGACGCGATCACCTGGCGCACGAGCGCCCGAACTTCGTCCTCGGTCATACGCGATCAACGTGATCGATGATGCCGACAATCGCCGCGTCGACGGGCGCCGCCTTTTTCTGCATCGCGTCGCCTGCCGCCCTCCCGTCGAGTACCAGCAGCACGAGCTCGTCGACACCCGCGCCAACGGTATCCACCGCCAGCAGGGTGGGGCCGCGCGGCTCGTCGCGCTCGTCGAGCGGCTGGACGAGGAGGAGCGTGGCGCCTTCGAACTTTCGATGTTTCTGTGTGGCCACCAGCGGGCCGACGACCCGGCCGATCAGCATTTTACGATGTGGCGGGGCTAACGCCCCGCCTCCACGACAGAAATGTCCTCGGCCGACCGTGGATCGACGATTCCCACGACCGCCGCGTCAACGGGAGGTTCGACGGGATAAAAGGGGAATGCGGCCTCGCGACCGCGCACGAAAAAGACGAGCTCGCCGGTGCCGGCCCCAGCAGCATCCGCTGCGATGAGCGGCCGGCCGACGGGCTGTCGTGCGGTGTCGACAGGTTGGAGCAGGAGAAGCGTCAACCCCGAAAGCGCGGGATCCTTGCGCGTCGCCACGATGTCCCCGATGACGCGCGCGACCTGCACGGCTAGTTTGTCACCTCGACGTGGTCGACAATGCCTACGATGGCAGCATCGACCGGGCAATCTTTCATGCCGGAGGCCATGCGGGCCGAACTGCCGCTGACAATGAGGACGGTTTCTCCGACGCCGGCATCGACGGTGTCGACGGCCACAAGGTAGGCGCCGTCCACTTTGCCCGACGGGTCCATTCCGCGGGCCACGAGCAGTTTGAAGCTCTCGAGCCGCGGGTCCTTCCGGGTAGCGACGACGGTGCCGATGATCTTTGCGAGGAGCAAGGATTACTTCTGCGCCTTGCCGATCGGAAGCGCGTCTTCGAGATTGGCGTGCGGCCGCGGGATGACGTGCACGGAGACGAGCTCGCCCACGCGGCGCGCAGCCGCGGCGCCGGCATCCGTTGCGGCCTTCACAGCCGCCACATCGCCGCGCACGATGGCCGTGACATACCCGGCACCGATCTTTTCCCACCCGACGAGCGTCACCTTGGCGGCTTTCACCATGGCGTCCGCCGCTTCGATCATCGCGACGAGCCCCTTGGTTTCCACCATTCCCAGCGCCTCACCCATTGATGGCCTCCAGCCTTACCGCAGACGCTCGACGGCTTCCTCGATGAGGGCCGCCAGCTCGCGGTATGTTAACCGAATTTCCGCGTCGGCACGGGGCGTACCACTGCCTTCGGCGCGCGACGCGAACCCGAGTCCGCTCGACGGATCGGGCACAAGGCGCTGTCCCGGCGCGTCTGGAGAGCGGACGACCTGACACGTCACGTTGGCGCTCGACGATCCGGCGCCGGCCAGGACATCGTCCAGGCAGATAGGCGCGGGGGATGCGATCCCGTACCTCCCGCGGAGATCCTGCAGCCGGATGACTTCCTCCTGCGAAATCAGCCGCTCGCCCCCGAGGAGCCGCGCGACCAGGCTGATTTTTGCGAAGTGTTCGACGGTCTCCATCTTGTAGTACGCGCCGTACACGTCGGGCGCCACCGTGAGCGCTCCGTGATTGGCGAGCAGCAGGCCGTCGTGCGCCTTGATGTACTGGCGCACCGCCACGGGCAGCTCCGGCGTGGAAGGCGTCGCGTAATCGACAATCGGGATGCTACCGAGCGTGCAAATCACCTCGGCGAGGACAGCGCGGTCGAGCGGCACGCCCGCCACGGCAAAGCCCGTCGCGAGCGGTGGATGCGCGTGCACGACGGCCTTCGCATCGGAACGCTGCCGGTACACCTCGAGGTGCATCAGGAGCTCGGACGAGGCGTCGCGATCCCCTGCGATCTTCCGCCCGTCCAGGTCCACCACTACCATCATGTCGGGAGTCATGTACCCCTTCGACACGTTCTTCGGCGTGGTCAGGATGCGGTCGGCGGCGAATCGGATGCTGATGTTCCCGTCGTTGCTGGCGCAGAAGCCGCGCGCATACAACCGTCGTCCGACCTCGACAATGTCGGCGCGCAGGCGGTCGAGCACGACGTCAGGCATGCGTCATACCTTGCCGCTCAGCCACATCCGCTGACACTCGGGAGAGCAGAACCAGGCCGTCCGTCCGCCGCGCACGGCAGTCAATGCGCGTCCTTCGACAACGTAGGTACCGCAAACGGGGTCCTTGACCATGCGGCCGGTCACCTGCGCGCCGCGGCGTCCGCCGCGCCCACGTTCGCCACCCACGCCCTCGATGACGCCCTGGAAGAACCGGTACGCCGAACGGATCAGGATGGTGATGAGCAGGGAGAAGAGAAAAATGCGGAGGATCCAGCCCATGGCAGGCGTCCTAGTCCGAGTCCGGGACTGATGCGCCCGGAGCGGCGCCGCCAGCGGGGACGTCGGGATGCGCGCCCTTCATGGCATCGAGCGCCCGGCGCGCCGCCTGACCTTCAGGGCTCTTGGGGGCCACGGCGATGACTTCTTCCCAGGCCTTTGCGGCGCCCTTCAGGTCCTGCTTGCCAAACGCGCGAACGATCCCGAGATTGAGCAGCGTCTTCGAGTGCTTCGGGTTGATCTTCAGCGACTTGTCGAATTGCTCGAGCGCGCGGTCCGGCTGATTCAAATAGTAGAAGCTGACGCCCAGGTCGGTGCTCACGTCGGCATTGGACTCATCGAGCGCGAGCGCGGCCGCGTACCAACGGGCGGCATCCTGGTAACGCTCGGCATCGAAGTACAGATTGCCGAGCTCGATCTTCGGCATGGCGTTCTTCGGATCGGAAGACGCGCGGGAGAGCGCGTCCTGGACCTTGGCCGTGTCGAGCGTGGGCGGTGCAGGCGCAGGCGCAGTACTGCTCGTCGCACCCGGTTGTGGCGTCTGCACCGAAGGCGCGACGGAGGCCGGCGCGCGTGCGATCGTGTGCTCCGCCCCGATGATCCAGCCCCCGAGGAAACCGACGAGCGTGCCGGCCGCGGCGAAGACGAGCGATTCTGACTTCATGAAAGGCCGCAACCTCGAATCATAACAGCGTCCTTCGGAACCAGTCCACTAGCGCGCTCACGAGATCGGGCGCGGCCGAAAAGAGCGCGCGCCCATTGGCAGCGGAGGCCTCAATGAGGCGCACCTCCCGGAGACCGGGGGTCGTCTCGCCAAGCTGCCTCGCCGAGCGGGAGCCGTAAGGGTCCAGCGCGCCCGCCACCAGAAACGCCGCGCCGGATCGGACGGCGAACGCCCGCATCGCGGGCTCACATCGCAGTCCGCGGAATTCTGCAGCCGGTGAGAGGAGTGCCAGCGATCGCACGGAGCTGTCGCTGCCTGCGGCGATAACCGCCAGCGTCGCACCGAGATTCATGCCGGCAATGCCGATACGAGAGCCAATCACGTCGTGGCGGTCCTTCAACCATGTGAGGGCCGCTTGCAGGTCGAGACTCATCGACTGGAACGAGCCCGTGGCGAAAGGCCCCGCCGAGGCGCCGTGCCCCCGGAGGTCGACCGCGAGCACGCCAAAGCCTGCGCTATTGAGGCTCTGGGCCGCTTCATCCCAGTCGGCGTGGCTGCGCGCCAGCGAGTGGACGAGCAGGACGGCGGGGGCCTGAGCCGTCGGCGCCGACCACGACGCGCTGATACTGACTCCGTCGGCGCTGCGAAGGGGGACGACAGTCGCCGACTCGACGGGTGACGCCGCCGCGGCCACGGCGATCGCGCAAACGACCGAGGCAGCACGAAGCGTCATGAGCGAGGATCGTCGGCCAACACGGATCGGTACTCGCGCACCGAGTGTTCGAGCCCGACAAAGATCGCGTGGCTGATGAGGGCGTGGCCGATAGAGACCTCCGCCAGGTGTGGCAACGTCCTGAAGAGGACGAGGTTGTCGAGATCGAGATCGTGTCCGGCATTCACTCCCAGGTGTCGCACATGGGCGTGGCGAGCGGCAGCGACATACATCTCGAAGCTTGCACGGCGCGATGGATCGCCTGCCAGAAACGCCCGTGCGTACGGCTCCGTGTACAGCTCCACGCGGTCGGCGCCGATGTCGGCAGCCCAGTCCACGGGAGCGACTTCCGGGTCCACGAAGAGACTGACCCTGACGCCACGCGCACGCAGGTCCGCCACGACTCGCCGCAGCTCGCCGGCCGGCGTGTCGGGCGGCCATCCGGCCTGGCTGGTGATCTCGAATGGAAGCACGGGCACCAGCGTGCACTGATCGGGCCGTACCTCTCGAACGAGCGTCAGCAGCTCCGGCCGCGGATCGCCCTCGATGTTGAACTCGACACGTCCCTTGTACGGAGCAAGCAGCCGAGCGAGATCGCGCACATCGTCGAACGTGACGTGACGCGCGTCCGCGCGCGGGTGAACCGTGATGCCGTGAGCGCCGGCGTCGACGCACACCTTCGCGGCCTCGACGACGGAGGGCACCGTCCCGCCGCGCGAGTTGCGCACGGTGGCGACCTTGTTCACGTTGACAGAGAGTTTGATGCCCATCACATGTAGGGGCGCATGGCCATGCGCCCCTACGCGAGTTGCTGCTTTACAACTCCCGCAATCTCGTTCGCCCAGTCGGTGATCTCATCTCGATCCTTGCCCTCGAGCATGATGCGCAACAGGGGCTCGGTGCCCGAGTAGCGCACGAGGAGCCGGCCCTGCCCGGCCAGGCGGGACTCTACCGCGCGAATCGTCCTGGCAATGTCGGGCACGCTCGACAGATCTCGCCGTTCACGAACCCGCACGTTGACGAGGACCTGCGGGTAGGTCACGAGCTCGGAGGCCAGCGACGAAAGCGTGCGGCCGGTGGCGGCCATCACCCGGAGCACGCCGAGCGCCGTCGCAAGGCCATCACCAGTAAACAGGTAGTCGGTGAAGATGATGTGGCCCGACTGTTCTCCGCCGAGGGAGAAACCGTCGCGCAGCAATTCCTCCATCACGTACTTGTCGCCGACCTGCGTCCGCCGCAGGGCGATGCCCGACTCGGCGAGGGCGAGCTCCAGGCCAATGTTGCTCATGACGGTAGCGACCACGGTGTCGCCGCGCAGGCGCCCCTCGGATTTGAGCTGACGAGCGCACATCAGCATCACCGCGTCGCCGTCGACGAGGCGGCCGTTTTCGTCGGCGAAGATGGCACGATCGCCGTCGCCATCGAAGGCGACACCCGCCACGGCGCCAATCTGCGCCACCATCTCGGCCATCGGCTGCGGATGCGTGGACCCGCACCCGAGGTTGATGTTGCGCCCGTCGGGCGACGCGCCAAGGAGGGCGACCTCGAAGCCCAGCGAGCGAAACAGCCGCGGCGCGACGGGCGTCGTCGCGCCGTTCGCGCAATCGACAACGAGTCGCGCGCCACGCAGTCCATCCGAATCCGCAAGCATGTCTCGAAGGTGCGCCAGATAGGCGTCGGACAAATCGACGGCAGGGACCACTGGCGCCTCACCGGTGTCGAGCTGCCACGCGGTATCGGCAACGATGTCCTCCACGAGCCGCTCGCGCTCCTCGTTGAACTTGTGCCCTGCCCCGGAAAAGACCTTGATGCCGTTGTCTTCGTACGGGTTGTGGGAGGCGGAGATCACGGCGCCGAGCGTCACGTCGGTGGTGCGCGTCAGGTACGCCACCGCGGGTGTGGGTAACACGCCCACGGTCTTCACTTCCGCACCGGCCTGTCGCGCACCGGTTGCGAGCTCGCGCTCGATCCACTCACCAGACTCCCGCGTATCGCGCCCGATGAGCAGGTGTGGCGCCCCTTCCGAGGGATCGAGCACCTTGACGAGTGCGGCCCCGATCCGGCGCACCGTGTACGGATCGAGCGGTGGAATGCCCGCGGTTCCACGGACGCCATCGGTGCCAAAAAGGCGTGGAACCATGTCAGCGGATCCGCACATCGAGTTGCGCCGGCTCGACGTGGGTAATCGTCATGTCGCGTGGCGGATCGAATCTCACAGGAAGATTGTAGCGCCCACGTCCGAGCCCGGACAGGTCGGCATACGCTTTCAAATCCGCGGCCTTCAGCGCAGTAACCGACTTCGACGGCCCACGCAGCCGCACCGTTACTTCACTTGGCGACGCCGTTGGTGCCAATTGGCTTCCGCGATGGCGGAGCTCCACCGGCACGCGATCCACAACGCGTTCGACGGGCATAGGACGGATTTCAACCGTCACGACCGCCGTTCGTTGACTGCGAAGCCGGACGCTGCTGTCTGGCACACCCACGGTGACCGTGTCCACCACCGTCGCCGTGGCGCCGCGGATGCTGACGGGCTCGGTGGTCGCTTCCGTGACATCGTGTATGGCCGACGCCGGACCGCCCACTTCGACGAGCGGCGGTTCCGCGGTCACACGACCCACCTCATATCCCGATGCAGGCTCATCGTCGATGTCCGGCACGATGGGAACCGTGCGAAAGGCGGAGCTCTCAAATGTCAACGAAAGGGTCGATGGCGTCACCTGCAGGACCTTGACGCCCGTCGGCACCGACACGTCGCCTGGAAGAATATGGAACAGACGGCGTCCCGGCCGTGCGCCCTTCAGATCGAGGACGGCGACGACCTCACTGCTCTGCAACTGCGCCAGCGCACCCGTCGTGCCGCGCAGCCGGATGTCCACGACGCTCACCGGCTCACCGAGCAGTTCGAGCTGATCGGGGATGTTGCGATACTCGAGCGGCACACGAAGCGATCGTTCGGCCTCTCGCTGGCCGGCCACAAGGCCCCAGATGAGCGTGGCCAGCGCAATCGACAACACTTTCAGGCCGAGATGACCGAAGATCCGGCGGCGCATCTAGAGGGGAGCAGTCTGAGCGGCGACGGAACCTTCCGCGAATCGCCGCGGGCGGAGTAACTGATGCAGGCGCCCGCGCAGCTCGTCGGCGCTGATGTGCCGCTCGATCTGTCCCTCGAGGACGAGCGAGATCCAGCCGGTCTCTTCCGACACGACGATGGCAATCGCGTCGTTCTCTTCGGTGAGCCCGATCGCCGCGCGATGACGCGTGCCAAGGTCCTTGCTGAGCCGCGGGTTGATCGTGAGCGGCAGGAAGCACGCGGCAGCCGAGATCCGGTTCTCCTGAATGATGACCGCTCCATCGTGAAGCGGTGAGCCCAGCTGGAAGATGGTGACGAGCAGGTCGTAGCTGATTTGCGCATCCAGCGGGATGCCGCCTTCCACGTAGTTCCGCAATCCGATTTGCCGTTCCATGCAAACGATGGCGCCAGTCCGCTGAGTGGAGAGCATCTGCGCCGCCACGGCAATCTCCTCGACCGTCTCGTCGATGGTCTCGCCTTTGGCGAGATAGCGGAAAAACGGCGCGCGACCGAGGTGCGCGAGGGCCCGCCGAATGTCCGACTGGAAGATGACGATCGCGGCGAAGACGACATAGCCGACCATATTGCGAATCAGCCAGTTCACGGTCTCGAGGCCGGCGATCTGCGAGACATAGAAGATGGCGACCGCGAGGCCGGCGCCGACCGCCATCTGAACGGCGCGCGTGCCGCGAATGAGCGTGAGCACTTCATAGATGAGCAGCGACACCAGGGCGATGTCGACAAGGTCGCGCCACCCAACCGGCTGTCGCCCGAGGGCGTCTGTGATCCAGACGGTATCCACCGGCATCTCCCTGATGAAAGCGCGTTTCGTGGTCAGCGGCGATCGTGACCGGTCGATTCGCCCGCGCGGCGGATGGCGTCGGCTGTACGCACGACGTCCACCATCTCGGAAACGCCATGCACACGGACGATGTGCGCACCGAGCAGCACCGAGGCCGTCACGGCGGCCGCCGTCGCCCACTCGCGCCGATCGGTGGGCCGATCGCCGAGCGCCGCCTGAAGGAACGACTTGCGAGACGGACCGACGAGCACCGGGCGGTCGAGCCGAATGAGCCGGGGAAGGCCGGCGAGCATCGCCAGGCTGTGATCGGCGCGCTTCGCGAAGCCGATGCCTGGATCGATGATCAGGCGCTCGCGTTCGATCCCGGCCGCTTCCGCCGCGGTCATCCTCTCGCCAAGTTCGTCCGCGACATCGTCGGGCACGTTGCCGTACGAGGCCGCACGATACATCTCACGCGAGCGTCCTCGATTGTGCATGAGGATCAGCGCCGCGCGACTGCGCGCCACCACGCGTGCCAGGTCCGGATCATACCTTAGCGCGCTGATGTCGTTCACAAGCGACGCGCCGCGGGCGATCGCGGCTTCGGCAACGGCGGCCTTGTACGTATCGATGGAAATGCACGCTTTGAGGCGGCCCGCCAGGCGTTCGAGCACTGGCTCGATGCGGGCGCGCTCCTCGTCGGCGCTCACGGGATCGGCGCCAGGCCGGGTGGATTCTCCCCCGATGTCGATCAGATCGGCGCCGGCGGCGTCCATCGCCAGCGCGGCGGCGACGGCACGATCAGGATCCGTGAAGCGCCCACCGTCCGCAAAGGAATCAGGCGTGACGTTCAGGACGCCCATCACCAGGGTACGTTCGCCGAGTTCCAGGAAGCGGCCGTCCGGCAGCGGGACCACGTAGGCAGAGCGCGGCACCACGCCGATCGGCTCCAACGGGTCAGTCGGGTTCAGCGGATTCGGCGGGTTCATCGGGTTGGCCCCGGCTGGACGCGCTGACCCGGTTGGGCGGGTTGCCGAACCCGAGTAACCCATCCAACCGGATCAACCCGCCGAACTGCTGTTCCTGTCTGAGCGGCGGGTTATTCCTGCGGCAGGGGATTTCCCAGCCCGGGCACGAATCCCGGACGGGCTTCCTTGCGTGTGCCGTCGTCGATCACCGGGTGAGGCGGCGCGGGGCTGCTCGGCGGGTTCGTATCGTCCACCGACAATCCGCCGACAATGCGCTTCACCTGATCCCCGTCGAGCACTTCGCGTGCGAGGAGCTCGTCGGCGAGTTTCTGCAGCCGCTCGCGGTACTCCTGAATAATCGCGAGAGCCCGCTCGTAGTTCTCGGTGACGATGCGTTTGACTTCCTGGTCGATTCGAAGCGCCGTGTCCTCGCTGTAGTCGGAGCGCTGCGCGATTTCGCGGCCAAGGAAGATCTGTTCTTCCTTCTTGCCGAACGTCAGCGGCCCCATGGCGTCGCTCATGCCCCATTCGCAGACCATGCTGCGCGCCATCTCGGTTGCCCGCTCCAGATCGTTCCCGGCGCCCGTCGTGATCTGACCGAGCATGACTTCCTCGGCGATGCGCCCGCCGAGCAGAATCGCGATCCGATCGTTCAGGTAATCGCGCGAGAAGTTGTGCTTCTCGTCGACCGGCACCTGCTGCGTGACGCCGAGCGCCATGCCGCGCGGGATGATCGTGACCTTGTGAATCGGATCCGCAAGCGGAAGCGTGACCGTGAGCACGGCGTGGCCAGCTTCGTGAATCGCGGTGACCTTCTTCTCTTCGTCGCTGATGATCATCGAGCGGCGCTCGGCGCCCATCAGGACCTTGTCCTTGGCAAACTCGAAATCGGCCATGCGAACGACCTTCTGGTTGTAACGTGCGGCGTTGAGTGCCGCCTCGTTCACCAGGTTGGCGATGTCCGCGCCGCTGAAGCCCGCCGTGGCACGCGCGAGCACCACGATGTCGACATCGTCGCTCAGCGGAATCTTCTTCGTGTGCACCGCGAGAATGCCTTCGCGCCCCTTGACGTCCGGCCGGTTCACGACGATGCGGCGATCGAACCGCCCAGGCCGGAGAAGCGCCGGGTCCAGGACGTCGGGACGGTTCGTGGCGGCCACGAGAATGACACCCTCATTGCTTTCGAAGCCGTCCATCTCGACCAGCAACTGGTTCAGCGTCTGTTCCCGCTCGTCGTGTCCCCCGCCGAGGCCCGCGCCGCGATGGCGGCCGACGGCATCGATCTCGTCGATGAAGACAATGCACGGCGCGTTCTTCTTGCCCTGTTCGAACAGGTCGCGGACGCGGCTTGCGCCGACGCCGACGAACATCTCGACGAAGTCGGAGCCGCTGATGGAGAAAAACGGCACGTTGGCCTCGCCCGCCACGGCCCGGGCCAGGAGTGTCTTGCCGGTTCCGGGAGGCCCCATGAGAAGGACGCCCTTGGGAATGCGTCCGCCGAGCTTCTGAAACTTCTGTGGCTCGCGCAGGAACTCGATGATCTCCTGCAGTTCGTCTTTCGCTTCGTCTACGCCGGCGACATCCTTGAACGTCACCTTCTTCTGGGAGCTCGACGAAAGCTTCGCCTTGCTTTTGCCGAACGACAGCGCTTTATTGCCGCCGCTCTGCATCTGGCGCATGAAGAAGATCCAGAACCCGATGAGCAGCAGGATGGGCGCCCACGAATAGAGCAGCGTCGCCCACGGGCTCGTCGTCGGATCCTTCGCTTGGACGACCACGCCCTTGTCGATCAGGCGATTCGCCAACCCTTCGTACTGAGTGGGCGCGTGCGTCCGGAAGGTTTCGTTGGTCTTCAGCGTCCCGGTGATCTCGTTACCGGTAATCGTGACGTTCGAGACCTGTCCGGTCTCGACGTGCGTCATGAACGTGCTGAAGCTGATGGCCTCATCGCGGGTCTGGAAGCGGGTGGAGAAATTCCAGACGAGGACCCCCACCACAACGAGCACCATCCAGAACAGCATGTTCTTGAGGGTAGAGTTCACTTAAGAGCCTCCCAACGACTCGAAACTCAAGACTACCACGGACTTCGTGGCCGGGGTGACGCGAAAGGGCTCGCCGAGCGCGTGCCCCATCACCCACACGATTTGGCCATCCGCGGCGGTGACAATGGGCACCGAGTGCCGCATGGCACGCGGCACCTTCCGATCGACGAACAAGTCCTGTACCTTCTTTCGGCCCGAGAGCCCCATGGGCTGCAGGGCATCCCCCGGGCGCCAGGCCCTGACGAAAAGCCCGGCGGCGACCGTCGCTGCCGGGATCACCGCTCGTGCGGGGCCGCCGTCGCATACGGCTGCAAACCCGCCAACATCCTCCAGTTCCCGGCGTTCCGCGCGAAGTCGAAGCCCGGACTCAGGCAACTCGACCGTGCCTGGGACGGGGAGTTCTCGGGCCTGTACTGGTGAGACGTGCTCAGGGGGTCGAGGGACCCTAAAATATAAGACCCCTCCGGCGGCGGAAAGTTCCACCTCGCACCCGCCAGCACGGACGATCCCCGAGGCGCCCTGGGCGGCCAACTCCAAGGCGGCGGCCACGTGCGCCCAGATGGCGGGGCGCCCGCATTCCGACTCCAGAACACGTCGCACCACGCGCCGCGCAATCGCGGGGGACTCGAGGCCCAGACCGACCGAATCGAGCGCGCGGCCCTCGGGAGAGCGGCGATCGAGCCGGTGTTCGGCGTCTGCGGCAAGCCGATCGAGCAGCGCCTCGTCTTCCCGGGCGATGTCGGCTGTGCGCGCGAGCACCTCCGTAATGCCCTCGCCGGCACGCAATGCGACAAACGGCAGCAACTCGTGTCGGATCCAGTTCCGCAGGATGCTCCGATCCTGATTCGTCGAGTCCTCGACCCAGGCGTAACCGTGCTTCTCGAGGTACTGCAGCAGATCCTCCCGGCGCACGTCCAGGAGCGGCCGCACGACGCGGTCCCGGAGCGGCAGAATCGCGGCGAGGCCGCGCGTGCCCGTGCCCCGGAGGATCCGCATCAGGACGGTCTCTGCCTGGTCGTCGCGCGTGTGGGCCACCGCAACGAGTTCGGCGGCGAGCCTCAGACGCGCGCGCTCGAGGAACGCGTACCGCAGTGAGCGGGCAGCCTGCTCAACGGACTCGCCACGCCGCCTGGCTTCACCGAGGACATCGATCTCCTCGCACACAAACGGCACACCGAGGGTGGTAGCCAGCGTCGAAGAGAACTCCCGGTCTCGCGTCGACTCGGCGCCGCGCAGACGATGATCGAGATGCGCGACGCCGGCAAGCGTCACCGCGCCCGCTCGAGAGAGCTCCGCAAGCAGGTGCGCGAGCGCCACGGAGTCTGCGCCACCCGAGACGGCGGCGACGACGCGAGCTCCGGGGTCGCAGAGGCGCCGGCGCCGGATGAAGGCCAGCACGCGGGCCGAAAGCGACGTCATCGTGGAGCGGGACCCCGCGGCCGGGGCGCCCGCGATTCTCGCAAGAAAATTGGTGCCGGTGCAGGGACTTGAACCCCGGACTCCGCGGATATGAGCCGCGTGCTCTAACCAACTGAGCTACACCGGCGGAACTATCGAGTATAACGCGAAGGAAGTGCCAAGTGCGGGGTGCCAAATGCTAAGTAGGGTGGGCAGTGAGAAGTGGGAGCCGATCGGCCAGCTGCCGCGAGCAGCCGCCACTTTCCACTGCCCACTTCTCACTCCACTCAGCACTTTGCACTCGGCACTCAGCACTTCTCGTCGGCCTCGATAAGCGCCGCGGCGAGCAGGGGAATCAACAGCTCGTGGTGTCCGGTCAACGAGTACCCGGCGCCGCTTTCCTTGGTCGGCCGCGTCACGACGTTGACCTGTGGACGATACAGGCGCGCGAAATCCAGGTTGACGGTCGTCAAATCGGTCAACGCGCGGCCCTGGTTCCGGGCGAGCGCCACCGCTTTCAGGAAGACCTCGGGCAGGATGACTGCCGAACCGCAATTCAGATACACGCCGCGCTCGAGCCGCGCCACGTTCGACACGAAATAGCGGAAGTCCCTGAGGCTGCCTTCTCCGAGCGCCGCGCCAGACGCGGCCGGGTGCATGTGGATGATGTCGGTGCCAAGTGCGACGTGCACGGTCAGCGGGATCTCGAGCTCGGTGGCAGCCGCCGCGATGCTCAGTGACACGTGAGGCGGTGACTGGCCGCGAAGGTACTTGCCGACGGCTTGTCCGATGCCGAGTCCTGCGCCGACGCCCTGCAGGATCGCGTCGTTCAGGAGTCGTCCGGTCTCGTCGGCCATCCCGAAGGTGCCCGGACCGAGCGTCTCGTCGACATCCTCCGACGTAGCGCCGCCAATAGCGATCTCGAAATCGTGGATGATGCCGGCGCCGTTGGTGGCCAGCGCCGAGACGAAACCGCGCCTCATCAGATCGATCAGGACTGGAGACAAACCGGTCTTGATGACGTGAGCGCCGAACCCCCAGATGATGCCGCCGCCCTCGTTCTTCGCTCGGAGCATCCGCGACACCACCGCCTTGAGATCCCGCGCGGCAAGCACGTTCGGCAGCCGATCGAGCCAATCCGCAAGTCCGCGGCCTTTCTGAAACGGCCGCGCGAAATCCTCCGCGCGCGCCTTGCTGGGACGCGAGGCCAGCGGATAAGTCCGCACGCCCCCGAGGTCGAACTCTTCGTAGGGAAAGGGCACGGGCTCATCTTAAACGACGAACGACGAATGAGGAGCGACGAGCTCAGAGAATCAACATGGCGTCGCCGTAGCTGTAGAACCGATAGCCTTCCTGAATGGCGGCACGGTAGGCGTCGAGCACGAGCTCGCGGCCGGCGAAGGAGCAGACGAGCACCAGAAGCGAGGACTGCGGCAGGTGGAAATTCGTGAGGAGACCGTTGACCACTTGAAACCGGTGGCCCGGCGTGATGAACAGGTCGGCTTCCCCCGGTCCGGGCACGACATGCCCGTCGTGCCGAGCGGCAACGGCCTCCAGGGTCCGAGTTGTGGTCGTGCCAACCGCGATCACCCTGCGGACCTCTCGTCGCGCGCCTTCGATGCGACGGGCCGCGTCTTCCGGAATGTCGAAGACTTCCGGGTCCACCGTGTGCGCCGCAACGTCCTCCGTGCGAATTGGCTTGAACGTGCCGTACCCCACGTGAAGGGTGATCGCCGTCCGCTCGATGCCGCGTGTCGTGAGCTCAGCGAGGATGGAATTCGTGAGGTGGAGACCAGCCGTCGGCGCCGCCACCGAACCCCGATGGCGGGCATAAGTCGTCTGATACCGCTCGCGGTCAGCCGTGGAATCAGGCCGCTTGATGTAAGGCGGCAGCGGGATGTGCCCAATCTCGTCGATTGCGTCTTCGACCGATCCGCCATCCTCGCGCCACAATCGGATCGTCCGGCGCCCGAACGTGTGCCACGCGACGACCTCCGCCACGAGGACGGAAGGCGGCTCGCCGAAACGTGCCACGGTGCCCGGCTTCATCTTCTGGCCGGGATGTATCAGCGCATCCCATCTGTCACTGTCGATCTGCCGGAGCAGCAGGCATTCGACCCTGCCACCGCTCGGATCCCGATGCCCGGCCAGCCGCGCGGCGATCACGCGCGTGTCGTTGACAACGAAGAGGTCGCCCGGCCGCAACTGCTCCGGCAGGTCGCCGATGACGTGATGGCGCCAGCTTCCGGCCGCACGGTCCAGAATAAGAAGACGCGACGCTCCACGTTGGCTGGGCGGCTCCTGAGCGATGAGCTCTGACGGCAGATCGAAATGGAAGTCTGAGAGGCGCACAGCCCCTCGATCCTAGACCAAGGCCCGACAGCGTGGCTGTGGCGGCGGCGGGAGACCGCAGATCGAATCTGCCCCTAATGGATGGCGCGGCCGCGGCCGGTTCGTGCGCGCCATTCGTCGGCGAACAGCGTCCACAGCGCCTGGTCGTGGTAGACCACGCCTTGACGGTGCGCCGATTGGCGAAGCACCGCTTCCTGCACCGCGCCAAGCTTGCGGAGAGCACCGAGTCCTCGGCCGTTCGGAAGCGTGGCGCGCGCCTCGAGCCGAGCGGCGCCCAGCACGTCGAACACGAAGTCGACGACGATCGGCGCGACGCGGAAGAAGAGCCCGCCGCCCCGTTGCTCATAAGCGAGGGCGAATTCCCATTCGGCCGATCCAAAGCGGGGCTCGATCTCCCGGATACGGAATAGCCCGACGGCCGGGCCGTGGTCGGGAACGACCGCGAGACATACGCCACGGCCCTCGAGGCGTTCGACGCCTGCGGCCTCGATGCGCGCTGTGAGTTCCGTCGGCGATTGCGGTGATGAGGAGAGCACCCGAGACACGTGCGGATCGTTCAACAACGCGACGAGCGCGGCTGCGTCGTCGAGCTGCACCTCGCGCAAGGTGACGCCAGGACCACGGAGGACCGGGGACGTGAGCCGCCAGACGGCCGCGTGCTCGGAACCGCTGACCCGCCAGTCGTCCGCCGAACGGCTTCCGGATCCGCGAGGGTCGTCCACGACTAGCCTCCGATTGACGCGCCAGCGCCCGTTCCTACCTGCCTCGCATCGCCCTCATCATCCAGGCCGCTGCCCGAGACGATCGTCGATCCCCACACGATGTTGGAGCCCCACACGATGTTCTTGCCGGAAGAGCCCCAGACGATGTTCTCGCCGTTGGAACCCCACACGATATTGGAGCCCCACACGATGTTGTCGGTCTTCGAGCCCCACACCACACTTTCGCAGTCGTGATTCCCGCACGAACTGCCCCATACGATGTTCGAGCCCCAGACGATGTTGTCTTTCGCGGACCCCCAGACAATGTTGGAGCCCCACACGATGTTGGAACCCCAGACGATATTGTCTTTACCCGAACCCCAGACGATATTGTCCTTGCCCGAGCCCCAGACGATGTTGTCCTTGCCCGAGCCCCAGACGATGTTGTCCTTGCCCGAACCCCAGACGATGTTGTCCTTGCCCGAACCCCAGACGATGTTGTCTTTGCCCGAACCCCAGACGATGTTGTCTTTGCCTGAACCCCAGACGATGTTGTCTTTGCCTGAGCCCCAGACGATGTTGTCTTTGCCTGAGCCCCAGACGATGTTGTCTTTCGTCGATCCCCAGACGATGTTCTTCGCCAGCGATCCCCAGACGATGTTGGACGCCCATGCTGTGCCCCACGGCATGATGACGCCGCCACCGAGCCGGTAGTTGCCCCACGTGATCGCTTCGGACCAGGCCGCATCGGTCGGATAGCTGTCGCCCTTCTTGGCGGTCACGAAGAAGCGCGCGAGCTGCACGGCGCCATCGGCGTTCACGAAGCCAGCGCCTTGCGAGAGAAAGTCGGTGTCCGGCTGAACGCCCGCGGTGTATTGCAGGATCGCTTTCACCGCGTTCGGCGTGAGCCCTGGATTCGCCTGCAGCATCCGCGCGACCACACCGGTCACGGCAGGCGCCGACATGCTGGTGCCGCTCAGAGTGAAATAGGGGAATGCCTCGCCACGCGTGCCGTCCACGAGTTCGGCCGGATACATGCCCGACAAATAGCTGTTCCGATCGTTCAGCGAGACGATGCGCGTGCCGGGAGCCAGGACGTCGGGCTTGGCGTTGAAGTCGACCGCAGTGGGGCCGCGTGAGCTGTAGCCAGCAACCCGATCGTCGGACGGATCCGGCGTGCCGAACGTGCTGTAGGCACCCACCGTCAGCACCCATGGAGAGTTGCCAGGCGCGGTAATGCCGCCGTACTGCAACTCGCCGTCGTCGTTCTTGCCGAGATTGCCGGCCGCCGCCACGACGACAAGGCCAGCTTCGACCGCACGGCGCGCCGCGAGCGCCAGCGGATCGGTTTCGTACGATTCGAGCACCGCCGCGCCAATCGACAGGTTCACGACCCGCAGGTGGAAGCGCGCGCGGTTCGCGACGGCGAAGTCGAGGGCGCGGATGACGCTGCTCACGGTGCCGCGGCCCTGATCGTCGAGCACCTTCAGCACGAGCAGCTGCGCGCCCGGCGCGACGCCCGTGTAGGCCCCTTCGGCGTCCCACCCATTGCCCGCGATGATGCCGGCGACGTGCGTGCCGTGGCCGTAACCGTCACGTGGGGTTGCCGCGCCAGACACGAAATCGACGAAGCCGCTCACGCGCTGGCCCGCGAGACCATCACGTCCGGTGGCGCGCGCGAGATCGTCGTGCCAGTCGCTGATCCCCGAGTCAATCACCGCGACGCCGATACCTCGCCCATCGAACTCGCCAACACGCCCGATCGTCCGTCCGCGCGCGCCGCCCGCATTGCCCGAGGACAGCATCGGCACGATCGGCCGGTCGAAATGCATGCCGACCACGCCGCTGTCGGCCGCAAGCGCGTTGAGCGCCGAGTTGGGGACGTCGGCCACGACGCCATCGACGGACTCCAGCCGCGCGCCAAGCCGCGCCCCGAGCGCGCGCAGGCGCGCCGTGAACTCGGCGCCCGCCGGCCCGCGGATGATCACGCGCGAGGTGCCGCCGCCGCCGGCGCGCCCCGCAAGCACGCGATCGAGCCGTTGGTGCGGCCGCCGGCCGTCCGCAAACGCCGGCCAGGACATGAGGGCAAGAAGGGCAAACGCCGCAGCCGCGCCCACGAGGCGCCGCAAAGTCAGTGCACCCATGGGAACATCTCCTCGCTCGTGCGGCGATGGCGCCACTCATCAGCCAGCCAGGACCAGAGGACCTGATCGAGGCGAGTACCGTCGGCAACCTGCAGCGAGCTGCGCAGCAGGCCCTCGGCGACGCCACCGAGCTTCTCGACGGCGCCATTGCCTCGCGCGTTGCGTGCGGCCACCCGCGCCTCGAGGCGATGGACGTTCAGCGTGCCGAAGGCGAAGGCAAGTACCAGCTCGCCGACGTCCTGGAACACTCCGCGACCCCACCACTCGGAGCCGACCGCGATGCCCCATTCGGCCGTGCGAAAGCCAGGCTCGAGTTGTCTGAGTTGCACGATGCCGACGGGCGCGTTGCTGCCATGCGGGACGATGGCGAATGCGGCATAGCGGCCCGCGCGCCGCTCGCGGAGGGTCGTTTCGATGAAACCGGCGAACCGTTCGAGGGATTGCGGTGGCGGCGAGAGGAAGCGCGCGACTTCCGGCGCCGTCACGAGCGGCAGCAGCACCGATCCGTCGGTGGCGGCGAGCTCGCGCAGGGTGACCAGCTTTCCAGTGAGTGTTGGGAGACCGTCGCTCCAGTCGACATTCGGAGTCTGACGGTCGGTGTCGCGACGCGCCGTGGGCGTGCCGACGACACGAGTAAGGGCGGAGGCTGTGTTCTGCATGCGCAATCCTAAGCAGTCGTGGGCACTTCCGATCGACACCGTTCGCGGTATCGCGGGGAACACGACTGGCGAGGTATGCGGGTAGCAAGGCGACGGCCAGCCTCATCCGTAGCTGATGACGCCTTTTAAGTAACTGAATCTAAATGTAGTTAGTGTCTTTAGTGCGGGGGTGTGCAGAAGGTAAATGCAGTTGAGGTGGCAGATTTTGAGACCTGACTCATCCAGAAAAAAGTTAATAGACGAGCTAACAGCAGCGGACGCAGCAACTTAGCCGCTGTGATCAGTTTTGTCACAGCGTGTTCCGAGACGACACAGAGTGACAGCAACGGGCCCTAACGCCCGCCCGGTCCCTCTGGGCGTCGATGACGTGAGTGGCAGAATCTGCGACGCCTATTTCGCCGTCGGGGGAACCGTCCACAGATAAACGCGCCGCCCGGCCAGTTCGAGGGTCTCGTCAGCCTTCCAGTCGCCCATGTCGAACTGGTGCGAGACGACGGGCGTGCCCGGCTTGAGCTCGGACAGGAGCTTCGGCCGCAGCTTCAGATTGAGCGAGGTGAGCAAGTACAACGAGACCGCGGTGGCCGGAGACAAATCGGCCTCGAAGAGATCGCCGAGGCGAAAGCTGACCCGATCGCTCACGCCGGCCGCCTTGGCGTTGGCCTCGGCTTCCTTGATCCGCTGCGGGTCGATATCGATGCCGACTCCGCGGGCTCCGTACTGTTTGGCGGCGGCAATGACGATCCGGCCGTCGCCGCACCCGAGGTCGTACAGGACATCATCTTTACCAATCTTCGCGAGCTTCAGCATGGCGTCGACGACATCGGGGGGCGTCGGCACGTAGATGACATCGGGCGTTCGGCTGGGTGCAGGCGCGGGTGCTGCAGGAGCCTGCTGGGCAATCGCGCGCTCGGGCGTGATCGCCGCCGTCATGATGAAAACCGTAACTGCTGCCAGCACTCGTCCTCGTCGCCCCATAACGCCTCCGTCGTACTCTTTGTTAAGGTGCCAGGCACTGTTAAGAACGTTAATGGCGAAATCTGCTTAACGTGCTTAACAGTGCCTGGCACCTGAGACACTCCGCTTAGAAACTCCAGCGCAAAAGCAGCGCGCCCACGGTGAACCCCGCCCCCACGGAGGTCACCAGGACCAGGCTGCCCTTTTTCAGCCGTCCGTCGCTCACCGCATCGTCGAGCGCGAGCGGAATCGTGGCGCCCGTCGTGTTGCCGAAGCGATCGATGTTGATGACCACCTTCTCGGGAGGGAACCCCAGGCGATCGGCTGCAGAGAGGATGATCCGGCGATTGGCCTGATGCGACACCATCAGATCGATGTCGCCCGGCTCGAGCTGATTGCGCTCGAGCAGGCGCCGGCACATTTCCTCCGTCTTCCGCACCGCGAACCGGAACACCGCCTGGCCGTCCTGTTTCACATAGTGCAGCCGCTGCTCGACGGTTTCTTTCGACGTCGGCCGCAGGCTGCCTCCGGCGGGCATGCAGAGCGCGGGGCCTCCGCTGCCATCGATCTCGGCCTCGAAATCGAGGATGCCGAACTCCCGGTCCTTGGACGGCGATAACACGACGGCGCCGGCACCATCGCCGAACAACACGCACGTCGTGCGATCGGTGTAGTCGAGGATGCTGGACATGACATCGGCGCCGACGACGAGCGCGTGCTCGATGGTGCCGGACGCCACCAGATGCGCGGCGGTCGTGAGCGCATACGTGAACCCGGAGCAGGCGGCGCCGAGATCGAAGCCCCACGCCTTGACCGCGCCGATCTTGTGCTGGAGCAGGCACGCCGTGCTGGGAAACATCATGTCAGGCGTCGTCGTGCCCACGACGATGAAGTCGATGTCGGCTGGCGTGAGGCCCGCCTGCGCGATCGCTTTGAGCGAGGCTTCCTTCGCGAGGTCCGACGTGGCAACGCCGGGCTCGACGATGTGGCGCTCGCGGATGCCCGTCCGCTGCTGGATCCACTCGTCGGTCGTATCGACGATCTTCTCGAGGTCGGCATTCGTCAGGACGCGCGGCGGCACGTACGTGGCCAATCCGGCAATGGCGACCCGCCGCAGGCCCGGTTTCGAGAACCGGCCCATCTCGATGGCCAGCGCGTCGACGTCGGCTCCCCGGCCTGTTCGGTTCACCACAGTCTCCCGTCCCTTCCTGGCGCGGTGAGCCCGAAGAACTCGTAGGCCCGCGCCGTCGCCACGCGCCCGCGTGGCGTGCGATCCAGAAATCCGATCTGAATCAAATACGGCTCGAGGATGTCTTCGATGGCATCCGTCTCCTCGCTGAGGGCGGCGGCGAGACTGTTCACGCCGACGGGGCCGCCGCCGAACTTGTCGATGATCGTGCGCAGCAGGCGGCGATCGATGTCGTCGAATCCGTGCGCATCCACCTCGAGCAGCTGCAGTGCCGCCGCGGCGACGTCAGCCGTCACGCGCCCGTCGGCGCGCACTTCGGCGAAGTCGCGGACGCGCCGCAGCAGCCGGTTGGCGATCCGCGGCGTGCCGCGCGAACGGCTCGCGAGCTCGCGTGCGGCCGCATCGTCGAGTCGGACGCCGAGAATCCGTGCCGAGCGGCGCACGATCTCTTCGAGATCAGCGTCGGTGTAGAAATCGAGGCGATGCACGATGCCGAAGCGCCCGCGGAGCGGCGACGTGAGAAGGCCCGCGCGGGTCGTGGCGCCGACGAGCGTGAACGGCTTGAGTGGCACTTTCACGGAGCGCGCGCTCGGCCCCTGCCCGATCATGATGTCGAGCTCGAAATCTTCCATCGCCGGATAGAGGATCTCTTCGATGTTCGGCGCCATCCGATGGATCTCGTCGATGAAGAGCACCTCGCGCTCGCCGAGCGTCGTCAAGATGGCCGCGAGATCGCCTGGGCGCTCGATCACCGGGCCGGCGGTGGACCGGACCGCAACCCCCAGCTCGTTGCCGATGACGTACGCCAGCGTCGTCTTGCCCAGGCCGGGTGGGCCATAGAGCAGCACGTGATCCAGCGCGTCGCCTCGATTCCGCGCGGCCTGAATCGAGACCTGCAGGTTTTCGCGGACGCGATCCTGGCCGATGTAGTCGTCGAGGACGCGGGGCCGAAGTCCGACCTCGTATTGGGCGTCCTCCTCGACGCGTGACGCGGCGACGAGACGAGGATCGGTCATCGCAGAGATTCGGGACGCGAGAGACGACAGGTGAGGAAGAAAGACGCGATCATCGGGTCAACGTGCGGAGCGCGCTTCGTAAGGCCTGCTCGAAGCCGCCCGCGGGCGCCACTTTGATGGCATGATCCACGGCCTTTTCAGCCGCTGGCCGATGGTAGCCCAGATTGACGAGCGCCGACACCAGATCGACCCGCGTCGTATCGGCCGCGGTCGCCCCTGAGGGCATGACCCCGCCGAGCTTGTCCTTCAGCTCGAGAATGATGCGCTCGGCTGTTTTCTTGCCGACGCCGGGAATCGACACCAACCGTCCGACATCGCTTGTGGCCACGGCCTGCACGAGCTCCGAGGGCGCGATGCCCGAGAGGAGCGACAAGGCCAGCCGTGGTCCGATGCCGCTCACCGCGACGAGCCGATCGAAGAGCGAGAGCTCGAGCGATGTTGCAAAGCCGAAGAGCTGTATCGCGTCCTCGCGCACGTGGGTGTGAACACGAAGCGCCACTTCCGACCCGGGCTCGCCGATGGCGGAAAACGAGGACAGCGGCACGTGCAGCTCGTATCCCACTCCCGCGGTTTCGACGATGACGCGTGTTGGATGCTTCTCGAGCACCCGGCCCCGGAGATGGGCAATCATGAAGGCCGCGAGCCGGCCGGAGGCCGCCATTGCCGCCAGCTGCGCGGCAGGCGCTTCGTGTCCGCAGCGAGCGCGAGGGCACCCCCGGTGGCGTGGACGTGACAGATCGCCACGGCCAGCGCGTCCGACGCATCGAATGGTGTGGGCGGCGCCTCGAGATCCAGCAGCAGGCGGACCATGTCGGCCACCTGGTGCTTTTCCGCGCGTCCGTAGCCGACGACCGCGCGCTTGATCTCGGCTGGCGTGTATTCGACGATGGCCATGCCCGCTTCAACCGCGGCGAGCATGGCGACGCCTCGTGCGTGCCCCAGCTTCAAGGCGCTGCGGACGTTGGTCGAGTAGAAAAGATCCTCGATGGCGACGACATCCGGCCGGCACTCGCGCAACAGCGTGGTGAGGGCCTCGTGAATGTGCTGCAGGCGCTCGGGGAACGTGGCACGGGCGGGAAGCCCGATGGCCCCGCAGGCGACAAGGCTGTGCCGCTGGCCATCGGTTTCAATGCAGCCGTAACCAGTGCGCTCCGAGCCCGGATCGATTCCAAAGACTCTCACTGGTTGGTGGCCTCTAGGCGAGCGACGCCTCGATTTCCTTTTCCTCGATGTCGAAGTTCGACCAGACCTGCCGAACGTCTTCGTGATCGTCGAGCGCGTCCATCAGCCGCACCATCTGGCTGGCTTCCTTGCCCTCGAGCTTCACGTAGTTCTGCGGAAGCATCGCCACTTGCGCCGTCGCCGGCTCGATGCCGAGCGCCTTCACCGCGTCGCGCACGCCTTCAAACGCCGACGGCTCGCAGATGATTTCCCATGTATCGCCGTCGTCTCGCAGGTCGTCGCCGCCCGCGTCGAGCACGGCGTTCAGCAGCTTCTCTTCATCGCTCGCCGACTTGTCGACGACGATATAGCCCTTCTTGGAGAACATCCACGCGACCGAGTTGCTCTCACCGAGATTTCCGTTGTGCTTGGTGAGCATGTGGCGGAGCTCGCCGACGGTGCGGTTACGATTGTCGGTCAGCACCTCGATGATCACCGCCGCGCCGCCAGGCCCGTATCCCTCGTAGGTGACTTCTTCGTAATTCACCCCGGGCAGCTCGCCAGTCCCGCGCTGAATCGCCCGCTTGATGTTTTCAGCGGGCATGTTCACCGCTTTGGCGTCGGCAACGATAGTGCGGAGCCGGGGGTTCATATCGGGATCACCACCGCCACCGCGAGCCGCGACCGTCAGTTCCTTGATGATGCGGGTAAACACCTTGCCGCGCTTGGCGTCGAGGGCGCCCTTCTTGTGCTTGATGGTGTGCCACTTGGAATGGCCGGACATCTTTGAAACTCCGAGAAAAAACGGTTGAAGACGGGGACCGGGTAGTTTACTGCACCTCCGGGCCAGGGTTCCAGTCGCGCACTCATTCTGCGGGAGGAACGCCCCGACTTACCGAGGGCGCTGCACACTCATTCTGCGGGAGGGCGTTCGGCCATGAGGATCCACGTCTCTGAGTCTCTGGTCCATGTGTCGCCGTCGTAGCTGCCGAGGCGGGCGGTGACGCTCAGCCCCGCCCGTTCGAGGCGCCGCGCCATCTGCGGCACCGAGAGGGTGCGAAACGCGAGCGAGAAGCGGCGGCGCGTCGTCGTGCGGCTGCGCCGCTCGATGAATTCCTGATCGAAGATCGTCAAGCCGCGCCGACGGTCCTGCCGGACCGATTCGACCAGCGTCAGATGCGACCGGCCTCCAGGTCGCCAGCCCCGAAGCTTCGTCTCCTCGCGATACTCGCGCCAGGCGGGCAGGTCGGCGACGAGTTCGAGCACCAGCCGCCCACCCGGCCGCAGGGCCGCGGCGACCGCGGCGCACGTCGTGGCGAGGTCGCGATCGCGAACCAGCGACTGTAGAACGCCATAGGGCGCGGCCACCAGCGCGAACGTGTCGCACGTGAACGGAAGGTGCCTGATGTCACCACGCACAAGCGCGGCCCGGACGCCGGCGCGCGCGCGGCGGAGCCGCACACGAGCGCGGCGAAGCATCGGCGCCGACAAGTCGATGCCCACGACGGGGACGCCTGCGCGCGCCAGCGGCAGCGTGATGCGCCCCGTGCCGCAGCCAAGCTCCAACACAGGGCCGCCAGCCGCCAGGGCCAGGCGGCGCCAGAACGGCACGTCCCGCCGCGCCATCGTGCGCGCGTTTTCCCAGTCGTAGAACGCCGCGTAGTCGTCCCAGCCGGCCGTGCCGGACAGGTCGGAATCGCCGGACCTTTTGCGCGAAGGCTTGGCAGCGGAGGGGGGCACCAGGCGGAGTTTAATGCAGGGCGGGCAGTACAGCGGTGTTGCAGTGCCTCAGTGCTGAAGTGCTTCAGCGCCTCCGTGGGACATCGCGGGACTGCGGCACTGCAGCACTGCGGGACTGCGGGACTGCGGCACTGCAGCACTGCGGGACTGCGGCACTGCGGCACTGCGATTATGCCCTCACCGTCGACGCCACCTCGCGCGATGGAACGACATCGGCCTCGGTGCGCTGCCCGAGCGTGGCAAAGAGCATCGTGTTCTGAATCTCCACGAAGCTGCGACCCGCGTGTGTCGCGTCCTGTTCGTATTGGGCGAGCACGTCGAGGTACTCGTGGCCGATCCGCGCGGCGGCGCTGTCTGTCATGCCGGTGAGCGCTCGCTCGACCGACTCACGGCGCGACTGCCAGACCGCGGCTGGCGGTGGCCCGATGTGCGTCACCGAGACTGGAAAGAGCTGCAAGGAGACTGGCTCGATTGCCGACGCAGAAAAGATCGCGGTCAGCCTGGGGCCGACGGCCAAATCGGTCGCCTCACCGCGCGCGGACGCCACCGCCGAGAAGAAGCGCGTGGCAAGCTCGAAGGCCGCCTGCCCCGTCGAGACCGAACTGTACCAGTAGCGCGCGCTGTTGTCGGGCTCCACCGTCAGGACACGACCTCCGGGACGCGTCACGCGTGCGAACTCGCGGATGGCGTTCTCGACGTCGCTCACGTGCTGGAGCACCGCCACGCAGAAGGTCGCATCAAAGGCGCCGGTCGCGAACGGCAGTCGCATCGCATCGGCCGCGGCCAGCGAGAGACGATAGTTGTGCGAACGTCCGGCGGCCGCTGTCTGCATCACGTGGCCAAGGTTCTTGTCGATGGCAAAGAGCTTCAACTGCGAGACGCGCAGCCGGCCCAGGGTCAGTTCGGCGGTGCCTTCGCCCGACCCCACATCAAGGATGCGGTTGCCTGGTTTCGGACGCAGCGTTTCTTGAAGGAATTCCGAGAACTCGGCATCCCACCATTGCTCCCGGACGTTCTTCAGCGTGGCGGCGATGAGTGCATCGACTTGACGGGCCATAAGGCGTTCCTCGCAGACGTTCGCGTTTGAGTGCCGACTCTGGTGTTTGTCGGCTCCTGTATAACGATTGTCCACTGCGGTCAGCTGTGGAGCGCACTTTCCTTCTGTGAGAACATGGGCCGGCCTGTTGTCGAGACCGCGATGGTATGACCACAGACAGTTTCTTCGTCGGCGAAGGGGCGGCTGAAACGCGACGCGCTGCCACGAGGGTGGCGCATTCCGTTACAGCCGGGCCGGCACCTGTTACAGCCGGGCCGGCGCCGAAAAAGCTGAGCTGTCAGCTTTCGCCACTCCGAGGTTCTCCGCAATTCCTGGGCCAAAAGACGCCGGAATTGGATTCGACTCCGCCAGCGTCGCTCTTGAAAAGGCCCCTCGTTTGAAACAGAAAATGTAACCGTTTCTGGCGGCTTGACTGGCGAGTTTCAAGCAGCTAGGCTTCCAGACCGGAGTTTCGGACTGGTTGAACCACTGCGCCACTTCTTGAACCACGACGCCAACTTTCCCGTGAGGAGGTAACAGCATGGGCCCGTCCTTTACGCGCCACGGTCGGCGGCACGGCCTCTGCGCAACGCTGGTGCTATCGGTGCTGCTGACGGCATCGACCGCGTTTGCACAGTTAGAGCGAGGCACGATTTCCGGGACCATCACCGACCAATCGGGCGCGGTGGTTCCAGGAGCCACGGTCACCGTCATTAACGCTCAGCGGCAACAGCGCGTGACGGTCACCGACGGGAGCGGATTCTACACATTCCCGAACCTGCTGGCCGGCATGTACAACATGAGCGCGGAGCTGCAGGGCTTCAAGAAGGTCGTGCGCGACAACATCACGCTCGACGCGACCGCCGCGATCACGATCGACTTCGCATTTGAAACGGGCGCCATTACGGAGCAAGTGACGGTCACGGCCCAGCAGACTCCGCTTCAGAGCGATGCGGCGATCCGAAAGACCATCGAGTCCAAAGACATCGCACAGCTCTCATTCCAGGGGCGCAATCCGCTCGGCGTCGCGGGCTTGAAAGCGGGTGTCGTCGGTGGGAACTTCAACAACCTCGGGTTCGGGGCCTTCAGCAACGGCGGCTTCAGCATCAACGGCAGCCGGAGCGACGAGAACACCATCTACAACGACGGTGCGATCGCCATCCGGACGCGGTCGGCCGGCACGATCATCGGCATCCCTGACGTCGAGACCGTGCAGGAGGTCCAAGTCCTCACCGCCAACTACATGCCCGAATACGGCCGGGCGAGCGGTGGACAGATTCGGTTCGTGACCAAGAGTGGCAGCAATCGCTACACCGGCAGCGCGTCGATCTTCTACCGCGATGAATCGCTGCAGGCCAACAGTTGGGCCCGCAACCGCAGCACCAACTCGATCGAGAATAGCGGCCCTGCCCCGTTCGACTACAAGCAATACGGGTACTCCGGGGGCGGCCCCGTGCCTGGGCAGATCTTCAAGGATCGCTTGTTCTTCTTCGGCGCCCAGGAGTGGGTCGACTTCTTCCAGAACCAGACGAACACGGCGACGGTGCCGACCGAGGCGATGCGGCGAGGGGATTTCAGCGAGCTGTTGAATCCGAGCAACGGATTCTTCCCGGGCGCCCGCGTGATCACCAATCCGCAAACGGGGCAGCCGTTCCTCAACAACGTGATCCCGGCTGACCAGCTTTCTGCGAACGGTCTCGCCATGCTGAACGCGTATCCGTTGCCAACTCCGGGGTTCCGAGAGGGAACCGCAAATCTGAGTCAGACGAGCGAAAACCCGACCGACCAGCGCAAGGATACGATCCGCCTCGATTACCGGCTGAACGACAAGCACCAGTTCGCCTATCGTTACGCGAGCCAGAACTGGGTCGCTGTCGACGCGTTTCGCGGCCAGTTTCCATTCGCACGCACTGACTGGGACCGTCCCAACTCCACCCAGATTGCGAGCTGGACGAGCACGTGGCGCAGCAACCTGATCAACGAGCTGAGCTACACGCACTCGATCGATGAGGTCTTCATCGACGTCTTCACTGAAACAGGCCTCTATCAACGCAGCCGCACGGGCATCAACTACCCGTACATCTTCCCGGGAAAGGAGATCGAGGACAAGCTCCCGACCATTACGGTCGGCAGTGGCGGATTCAACGAGATCGACGGCGGCCCATATCCCGCGTTTTCGAGAGGGCCGATCGACACGGTATCGAATACGACCACTTTTGTGAAAGGGCGCCACACCTTCAAGGGCGGCGTCATCGTCGAGTACTCGGGCGAAGACGATTTCGATCAGATCAACGTCAACGCGATTCCCGGCGGCACGAACAACCAGAACGGCCGCTTCGAGTTCCAGGACAACCGGCAGGGTGGTTCGAACCTGGCGATCGCCAACCTTGCGCTCGGCCTCTACAGCAACTACGCCGAGATCGGCGAGCGGGCCCTGACGAAGTGGCGGTCGCTTGCGACGGACATCTTCCTGCAGGATTCCTGGAAGCCGACGAGCAAGCTCACCATCGAAGGCGGGATCAGGTGGGGCTTCTGGCCACCCTGGCACTCGACCACGAACAACATCGTCAACTTCGACCCTCGTTTCTATGATTCGTCGAGGGAGGCGATCATCGATCCGGTCACGGGACGCCGGATTGGCGGCGAACGCTTCAACGGCCTGGTGCTCCCAGGGGATGGCTTCGAGGGAGAAGGCAACGATCTCGTGGTCGCACAGGACCCGGCCGTGCAGGCGCTCTTCCGCGGAGAGCCCCGGGGTTTTGCAGATACTCACTACAACGCGATTCAACCTCGTCTCGGAATCTCGTATGCGCTGAATGAGAAGACCGTCATGCGCGCCAGCGCCGGTGTGTTCCACAACCGTGTCACACTGAACGACTCGACAACGCTCGGCGGAAACGCGCCGTTCCAGCCGATGGTCACCGTGGCGAACGGCGACGTGGATCTGCCAGCAGGCTCTGCAGGCGCGTCTGCCGGTTCGGACCTTCCGCTCGGCAACACCGCGCAAGACATCGACTTCAAGCACCCCACGGCGTACATGTGGTCGGTCGGCGTCCAGCGGGAAATCCCGTTCGGCTTCGTCCTCGACGTCACTTACGTGGGGCGGGCGGGTGCGTATCTGCAGCGAGAACGCAATATCAACCAGCTGCAACCAGGTACGCTTCAAGCGAACCCTGACGTCCAAATCGCTGCCCTGCGTCCTTTCAAAGGCTACGGCTCGATCCGGCTGGCAGAAAACTCCGGCCACTCGAAATACAACAGCTTGCAGATCAGCGCGGATCGCCGATACCAGAATGGCTTGAAGGTCGGATTCGCCTACACGCTTGGGAAGTCCGAGGACAACGCCAGCGACAAGCGGCACGTCGTCTGGAACACGTACGACGACACCGGCTTCTGGGGGCCGTCGAACTTCGACCGGCGGCACGTGTTGAACTTCTACTACATTTACGACTTGCCGTTCTGGCGGGAGCAGACCTCGCTTCTTCAAAACCTGCTGGGTGGCTGGCAGATCGCCGGCTCGACTTTCTTCAGGACGGGCAATCCGTTCTCCGTCTTTCGAACGAACGACATCGCCGGCGTGGGGGATGGCGGCTTCGGGCAGCCATACGACCTGGTCGGCGATCCCGACGCAGGAGCAAACAAGCAACTCTCGAACGGCTCTGACCAGAACTTCTGGTTCAATCCGGCCGCATTTGCGGCGCCGGCGCCCGGCACGTTCGGGAACGCCGGCCGCAATATTCTTCGCAACCCGGGCGACCAACAGTGGGACATCGCGCTCTTCAAGAATTTCAGCGTCGGAGGCACGCGCCGCGTGCAGTTCCGTGCCGAATTCTTCAACTTCCCGAATCATCCGAACCTGGGCGGCACGGGGAACAACGCGGGGGTCCAGACCAATGCTCTCGCAGGTGGTCTCGGATACTCCGATCCGTCGAACGCGAACTTCGGGCGCGCAACGCAGAAGAACGGACAGCGTGACATTCAGTTGAGCCTGCGTTTCCAGTTCTGACATCGTCGTCGACCTCAGAGGGGGCGGGTCGGTTACCCGCCCTCTTTGCTTGTACGAACAGCAACTCCCGTAGGAGCGCATGGCCATGCGCCCCGCAAGGGTGCATCCGAACGAAGATTGCATCGTCCGTACACCGCCACTGGGCGCATTGTCATGCGCCTCCTCGCTGACGGTAGACTGGCGGCATGATGCACGCCCGCCGCAGCCTCGCACTCCTCATCCTCCTGCTCGCCCTCGGCCAGATCGCGGTGGCGCAGACACCCCGTACCTGGAGCCCTCAGAAACCGGACGATCGACTGAAGGCGGATCTTGTCCTCCTGGTCGCGCACCCGGACGACGACGTGCTGGCAGGGGCGTATCTGGCTCGGGTGATTCAGGAGCAGAAGAAGCGCGTGGCAGTCGCCTTCATGACGAGCGGGGACTCGGGCGGCAACCAGGCAGGTGCGGAGCGCGGGGCCTCGCTCGGCCTCATTCGGCGGACGGAAGGGCTGAAGGATCTCGCAACGCTGGGGATCACCAATGTGTGGTTTCTGAGCGGCCACGATACCGCCGGGCAGGATCCACGCAGATCCCTCGGCAATTGGGGCCATGCCCGCGTCCTCGCCGAGGCCGTCCGGATCGTGCGGTTGACGAGGCCCGAGGTCATTCTCACGTGGCTGCCAATGCAGGTGGCCGGTGAAAATCACGGCGATCATCAGGCCGCCTCGGTGATTGCCACGGAGGCTTTCGACCTTGCGGGCGACCCGACAACGTTCCCCGAGCAGATTGCCGCGCCCACGCAGGTCTTCGAGCCGCTGCTCGAAGGCCTCCGCCCCTGGCAGGCAAAAAAGATCTACTTCATGTCCGATGCGATCGACACGAAGTTCATGGAGGGCCACGGACCGTCGTACTCTGTGACAGCGCGGTCGAAGGCCGACGGCAAGCCTTACTGGCAGACGGCCTACGAGCAGCTGCGCGCCCACGTCACGCAATACCGCCCGCAGCTCGAACAACTCGCTGCCACTGACGATGCGGGGCGGGAGCGGATGCTGACGCAGGCGCCACCCGGCGATGCCCTGATCGAGCCGCTGCGCTTCGTGCGGGGCAAATCCCACGTAGGCGGCTCCCCGACCGGCGACGTGTTCGAGTCGGTAACCAACGATTCGATTTCATTCGTGCCACAGCCGGGATATCGGCCAGAGACGGCAGCGGTGCTCGCCATCGCGCTTGGCGGCCCGTGGCACTTCTACCGCAGGTTCTGGCAGGCGCACGGGCTCGGACGCTCTTCGTCGATCGACCTTCACGACGTCGGGCCAGTCTCCGGCGGGAGCGAGGTGCGGATTCCTCTCGCCCTCACGAATCCGACGACGAGCGATCGGCTGGTGTCGGTGAAGACCACGCTGCCCGACGGCTGGCGCGAGCAACCGCGCGATTTCGATTCGGTCCTCGTTCCAGCGCGCAGCGAGGCCGAGATCTGGTCCGTCGTTGTTGGGCCGCCGGCCTCGCGAGCTGGATCGGTAACCGTGTCGTATTCGATCACCGGCGTCACCGCGCCGCCTCTGACCGTTCGCGCAGTCGTACGCCCGGGCGGAAATCCCCTGCCGCAATGATCGGACGAAGAGCAAAGGCTATCCACCGATCCGTGCAATCTGTGCAATCTGTGGATAAAGCGGACACCGGCCCCAACGCGCTCTCGTAATCCGTCCCGCATTTCGTCCCGGCGCAATCCCCACTCTTGTTGACATTCGACAATACTCAGCGCATTGTATTGTCGACATTCGACACGACACATGGCCAACGCCCAACTCGATCTCCTGCAGGGCACGCTCGACCTGCTGATTCTTCGCACGCTGACGACCGGCCCGATGCACGGATGGGCGATCTCCCAACGCATCCAGCAGGTGTCGCGCGAGGTCCTGCGCGTGAACCAGGGCTCTCTGTATCCCGCCTTGCACCGGCTCGAAGACGCGGGTGCGATTGCGGCCGAATGGGGCCGAAGCCCTGAACACAATCGACAGGCGCGCTTCTACCGGCTGACCCCGGCGGGCGAGAAACAGCTCAAGGCCGAGACGCGCCAATGGGAGCGCATGGCCGACGCGGTCGGTCGCATTCTGGCCGGCGAGGCCTGACCCGTTCATCAGACGTGCGCGGCATGTCCGGAGGTGCCCTGTGATCTCGCGTCTCGTTCGGCGGCTGAAGCGGCTGCGCCATGGCGCGGCCCTCGATGGGCAGCTCGACGCAGAGCTCCAATTCCACCTCGATCTCGAGGCCGGGCGCCATCGACGTCAGGGCCTGTCGCCAGATGAAGCCCGGACAGCCGCCCTGCGGGCCTTCGGCGGCATCGAGCGCGTGCGTGAGGAATGTCGCGACGCGCGCAAGACGTCATGGGCCGATGCCATCTCGCGCAACTCTCGCTATGCGCTGCGGCTCCTGCGCCGCCAGCCGGGATATGCACTGGCCGTCATCGGCACGCTGGGCCTCGGCATTGGCGCCAACACGGCCATCTTCAGCGTCATCAACGGTGTCCTTCTGAAGCCGCTGCCTTACGTCGACAGCCACCAACTCGTGCTCATCAGGCAATCGACGCCGCTTGCCGGCCAGGAGCAAGTGCCCGTCTCCATCCGCGAGCTCTACGACTACCGCGAGCAGACGACCGATTTTTCGGGCATCGTCGAGTTCCACCAGATGTCGTTCGATCTCATCAAGCGAGGCGAGCCGGATCGGGTCGCTACAGGAGTCGTGTCGGCAAACTTTTTCGATGTACTCGGCGTGAAGCCCGTCGTGGGGAGAAGCTTCATCGCCTCCGACGAAAAGCACGGCGCGGAAGCGGTCCTGATTCTCAGCCACTCGTATTGGAAGACCCGCTTCGGCGGCGACCCGCACATCGTCGGACAGGTGTTCGAGATGAACGATCGCCCGCACACCGTGGTGGGCGTGCTGCCGCCGGTTCCGCTGTATCCGCAGGAATGCGATGTCTACATGCCGACAAACGCCTGCCCGTTTCGTGCGCGTGGCGAAGAGCGAATGGCGGCCAACCGCAGGGCGTTCGGCGCACTGCAGGCCTTCGGTCGCTTGAAACCCGGCGTAGCGGCCGAGCACGCGGCCCTGCAGGTGGCCACGGTCGCGGAACGCTTTCGACGCGAGCACCCCGAAGCGTACAAGGATCAGCGCGGGTTCAAGGCCACCACGCTCGCCCTTCTCGGAGAGATGACGCGAAATGCACGACCCATGCTGCTGGTGCTCCTCGGCGCAACCGGCCTGGTGCTGCTGCTGGCCTGTGCCAATGTCGCCAGTCTGACCCTGGCGCGCACACTGAATCGAGAGCGGGAGCTATCGCTCAGAACGGCGCTCGGGGCGAGCCGAACGCAGCTTGCGGGCCAGCTTCTCACCGAAAGCATGATTCTGGGGCTGGCCGGTGGGGTCCTCGGCTTGCTCGTCTCTGGCGCAACTCTCGGCGCGCTCACGACCTTCGTGGGACGCTTCACCGGTACGAACGTCGGACATCGCGATTGACGGCAAGGTACTGCTCTTCACCTTCGTCGTCTCGATCGTTACGGGTCTTGTGTTCGGTGCGCTGCCAGCAGTGGCGACACGACCACGAGCGGCCGCGGCGCTGAAGCACGCGGGCGCGAGCGGCGGCGCCAGCCCGCGCCGTCGCCGCCTTCAGCAGGCGCTGGTGGCCTCACAGGTCGCGGTATCGGTCGTCTTGCTCACGAGCGCCGGCCTGCTGCTCACCAGCTTCTACCGTTTGCAGAGCGTGAATGCCGGCTACAACCCCGAGAGCGTGCTGTCTGCCGAGGTGTACGGAAACTTCACGCGCTATTCCACCGTCGAAGCGTCGCTGCGGCTCTACGAGCCGCTCGTCGAACGGCTGCAGCGATTGCCAGGCGTCCAATCGGCCGCGATCAGCAGCGTCGTGCCGCTTGGCGAGGGCATGACCACCGGCATGGGCCCGTTCCTCAATCCATTCGAAATCGAGGGCCGAGCCGCCACCGGACGAGAGCGACAGTCGACAAACCTGGATGTCGTCAGCAGCGCGTATTTCCGGACGCTGGGCATTCCGCTGCTGGGCGGCCGCGAGTTCCGAACCACGGATACGAGAGAATCGGCCCGCGTCGCCATCATCAGTCAGAGCATGGCGCGGTACTGGGATGGCGACGATCCGGTCGGCACGCGGATCAGGCTCGACGCCGAGACCGACCAGTGGTATACCGTCGTCGGGATCGTGGGGAACGTGCGCCAGTACGGACTCGACCGCGACAGTGTGGCGCAAGTCTATGTGCCCCTCGCGCAGACGCCGTCTTCCTTCCCGGGCTCGATCCTGCTGCGCACTGCGGGCGCGCCTGGCGCAATCGCCGCCGCCGTCCGCGACGCCGTGCACTCGCTCGATCCAGATCTGCCGATCGAGAACGTGAAGACGCTCGAAGATCTCCGTAGCGGGTTTCTGGCAACGCCTCGTCTCACGGTGACGCTGCTCGGGCTGTTCGCGAGCCTGGCCCTTGTGGTGACTCTCGCGGGTCTGACCGGGGTGATCGCCACGTCGGTATCGCAGCGCACGCAGGAGTTTGGCATACGGCTGGCGCTGGGCGAGACGCCCGGCGGCGTGCTCGCCGGTGTGCTGCGTCAGGGACTGCTGCTGGTGATTGTCGGGCTCGTAGCGGGCATCGTCGCTTCGGTGTTTGCGGCGCGGGTCCTCACTACTTATCTGTTCGACACACGGCCGACCGATCCGGCGACGCTGGCCGCCGTGGCCGGAGCGTTCCTCATTGCCGGCATGGCCGCGTGCTTCGGCCCGGCGCGTCGCGCGACGAGGGTTGATCCCATGCTGGCCCTGAGGAGCGAATGATGCGATTCATCTCGCTCGTGTTCATCGTGCTCGCGGTGTTGCCGTCGGGTGGTCCCGAGAACGGCGGTGGCCCTGATTCTCCAAAATTCAGCGGTCAGGAGATGATCCGGCCGGAGGGCTATGACCGCTGGCCGATCGTCGGCGCATCACTCGGCCTGTCGTACGCCGAGAGCCCCGAAGGCAGCGGCCCTGGCGCCTTCCACCGCGTGTACATGAACCCGTCCGCGTACGAGACGTTCAAGCGCACCAGAACCTTTCCGGAAGGCACGACCTTCGTGCTCGAGCTTTATGAGGCGAACCAGAAGACATCGATTGCGCGTGGAGGGCACTTCGAGGGCCGACGAATCGCAGTCGAAGCATCCGTGAAGGATGGACGCCGGTTCAAGCCCGGCTGGGCCTATTTCGGGTTCGAGAACGGCGCCCTAGCAAAGGCATCCGCGTTCCCTGACGATCGCTGTCACTCCTGCCACGTGAAGCACGCGGAAATCGACAGCGTGTTCGTGCAGTTCTATCCGAACCTCCGCCAGTAACCTGGTGGAGGCGGCCCTTCAGGGCCGCGAGAACAACGCGGGGCTGACCAGCCTCCGCCAGGGCTACGATGGTCCGCCGAAGCTAGGCGAAGGCGGAAGCCCCGCCGCCGCAACTGCTATGGCTAGTCCGATATCGCGAGTTCCCCGGGCACGATCGGCCGGGTGCGCGGCAGAAGGCCGCGGCGAGCCATGTTGCCCACCCACGCGAGAATGCCGAGGAACACGGCGAGCTTCAGGCCGTCGAGCACCCGGGAGCGCGGCAGGACCGACCACATGAACCACAGCGCCGGTTGCGCCACGCACACGGCCCACACCGAACCATAGAAATAACGGCGTTCCTGACCCTCGTTTCTGGTCGAACGCCGGACGCGCGGGAGGAAGCCCAGTGCGCCGAGCGCCCAGATACTCCCGGCAATGGGAAAATACGAGGCGTCGTAGATCTGCCGCAGTCGCCACTCTCCCGTGGCAATGGCCCACGACAGGCCGACGATGTTCAGGACCGCGAACGTCACGACTGCGCTCCAGGCGAACGTGTAGCAGATTCGTCGGTAGAGCGGGTTCGGCCGGTCTTCGGTAAACCGGATGATGTAGGGCGCCGGCTCGACCCCCGGCAGTTTGCCAAAAAATCCTGCCGTGCCCGTTGCCGCGACGACCGCACCGAGCCAGGCGGCCATCCGCCAGTCGAACCCGTGCGCGAACAGATCGAACGTAAGGGGGCCCGGGGCGATGAAAAACGTCCAGATCCAGATCGGCCAGTGATTCAGCCGGTAGCTGATCTTGTTGTGCAGCCGCAGCGCCCGCTCCGAGTCGAGCTCGATTCGCTCCGCGTGCCCCAGCCTGAGCGAATGCGACGGCGGCATGAGCGGGCCGAGCACTTGTCGAAGGACATCGCCCTCGTCGGATATATTCGACTTCATCGTCGAGTCGTCACTTCGTCTGCTTCGCGAGCGCCGCGATCGCAACGGGCAGCGCGAACGCGCTCGGGGCCACCGGCCCGTAGGTCACTCCCGTGGTTGTCGTCACCGACTCGAGGCCCATCATCTTCTGGCGGGTGATGGTCGGCGTCAGCACGCCGCCGAACGATTTGTACTCGCTGACAATGGTCGTCACCGGCACCGTGCCCATCTGCGACGTGGCGTTCATCTTCACGCCGGTCAGAAGGCCCGTCTTGACGCTGAAGAACTCGTGATACGTGAAGCCGGACGTTCGGTACGAGCTTCACTTCAAAGCACTCTTCCCCCTCAAATGGCCCGCGCGATACCACGACCACGGAGGCATATTTCGAGGGATCGTGGAGGTCGAGGTAGAAATCGGCGGAATTCTTCAGCTCGTCGAGCTCGGGTCCCTCGAGCAGCCGCGGTCCAACCGCGGGATCGATGGAATAACCGATCGTGCCGTCGTATCCCCGTTCGAGATCGCCGAGACCCGCCAGGGTGATGGTGAGCTTCATCCGATCGGGAGCCGCGGCGATGATCGTCAGATCCCCCTTCATTCCCTGAGCCGGAAGCTCGAAGTGTCCCGTCAGCGTTCGCGACGTGTGCTTCCGAATCGCGGCCTCGCCGCCAATGGCGGTCCTGAACGTCTTGAGGACCTCGGCCGCCTGCGGCAACGTGGCCGGCGCGCCGCCGGGCAGGCGCTTGCGCGGCGGAGTGCGATCCGCCGAGGGTCAAGTACTCCGAGGACTGTCAGCAGCAGCGCACGGCGCGCGGCCAACGGCAACAAATTCATTGCTCCGATCCTTTCCCAATCCAGGCAAGTGCCGCCTCGAGCGCCGGATCGCGCCCATCCAGCAGATCCGCGCGCGTGGTGGTCACGACGGTATCGGGCACGACGCCTCGTCCTTCGATTCGATCGCCCCGCGCCGTGGTGAAATCGCCGATCGCATATTGCATCACGTCGCCGCCGGGCAGCCGTTCGAGCACCGCAGGCAGCGCCCCGCCGGCCGTGCGGTTGCCGAAGATGCGAGCCCGGCCGATCGACTGCATGCCGGCCGCAAAGATCTCGGACGCGCTGTAGGAACCGCCATCGACCAGAATGGCCAGCGGCCCGGCAAACGGTTTGACCGCCTCGCGTCCGTCGGGGGCCACCAGCCGCGGATTGGAGACGAGGTTCAACTCGGACTCCCGTGTCTTGATGACACCAAGGGTGACAGGCGCCTCGAGGAAGTGGCCGGCCAGGCCCATGATCATCGTGAGCACCCCGCCGGGATTTCCGCGCAGGTCCAGGACGATGCCCGAGGCGTGACGGAACCGCTGGACAGCCTCGTCGATCTGAGATGCGACAGGCGTCATCCACACGTTGAACGCGATCACCCCGACGGAGTGGCCGGCCGTCTCGGCGGCGCGCGCGTCGACGCGCGCGAAGAGCGGCGGAAGGTGGCCAAACTTGACGGCTGTACCGCGCTCGGGCTCGCGCACCATCTGGCGCATGACGGACGCGTCGTGCCGGTCGCGAAACTCGACATTCTCCGAGACCCCCACGCGACCGCGGAGAAGGCCAGGGCCAATTGACCAGACACCAAACGCCGCACGGCCCGAGACATCCTCTGACGCGGCCGCGACCATGCCGGGCACATCGCGTGGACCGACACGCGTGAGCACCCAGCCTGGGGCAACGCCGGCATCGGCCGCGGGCCCGTTCCTTTCAACGCGCGAAACCACGAGCTGACCGTCAATGGGGATCACGTCGAAGCCGAGTGATCCGACCTCGGCGGTGGGCGTGGCCGCGGAGGTGAGGTCGGCGGCCGACGGGGCCGAGAGGAGGACGAAATGCGATTGCCCGACGCGTTCCAGCATCTCGCGAATCAGTGCGCGCACTTCCTCGGTCGACTGCGCGGACTTGGCGCGCGGCCGCAGTTCAGTGCGCAGGGCGTCCCAATCGAGGTGCGCCGCGCGTTCGGCGACGTAATTGTCTCGAAGGATTTTCCACGCCGCGTCGAACTCGTCGAGCGGCGACGGGAGGACAGCGGTCGACGCGCCGGTCGCCGTGACCGCGCCCGCTTGCGCCAGGAGCGGACCGTGCGAGCCGATGAGAAGGGCACCGACGAGCACCCAGGCGAGGGGGCGAGGAGACGGCCTCAAAAGCACAGATCTATCGTAGCCCATGGACGCGCTCGGATGAGCTTTATCAGCTCATGCGTGTTCGCGCTCCGAAAGAAACTCGAGCGCCGCGCCGTGGAGCCTCCCATTGGTGCTCACGGCGTCTCCCCCGTCGATTCGCGCGTCGCCACGCCAATCCGTAAATTGGCCGCCGCTTCCTCGAGGATCGGCAGGAGCGCGGCACAATCCCAGGGATTCATCACCGAATCCAGCATCACGTCGGCGCGGCCGGTCGCGACGAGGCAATGGCCGTAGCAGTCGCCCCAACCGCGGAGCTCCCCGGACGCCTCTTCGAGCGCCCGCCATCGCGTGCCGAGTCGACGGCGCAACAGTCGGCCGTCGGAGTATACGACCGACGCGTTCTCGAGGGTGCTCGTACGCGATACCTGATTGGGTCGGCCGTTCCACGTGCAGCCCTGGCCTCGTGCGGCCGCAAGCGTCTCGCCGACCGCCGGCAAATGGCACACGCCTACCACAATCGTGCCGTCGATTTCGAGCGCGATCAACACGCCGAAGAGGGGAACACCGTGTACGAAGCTACGCGTGCCGTCGATGGGATCGAGGATCCAGCGGTGCGTGGCGCCAGGCTTGTCGGCACCGAACTCCTCACCGAGGATGGCGTGCTCAGGGAAGTGCGCTCCGAGCCCTTGCCGGATCAGCTGCTCGGCACGACGATCCGCTTCAGTGACCGGCGACTGATCGGGCTTCCGCTCCACCTTCACGCCGCGTTGATAATGCGCGAGCACGAGACCACCAGCTTCACGCGCCAGCGTTGTCGCAACGTCGAGGTAGTGGCGAAGCGATGTTGCCGAGTTGTAGGGCACGTCGATCCAGTCGCAGAACGGTTGAGCCTGATTCAGGAAGGCTAGCACATGCTGTGCGTGCGATGAGCACGGCCCACGAGCCGCCATTAGAATGCGCGGATGCGCATCAAGCTTCAATTGCCCGCCTCCATTCGAGTCTCCGCGATCGCTTCGGTGTTGACCGCGTTTGCGTCGGTCGTGCCGGCCACTGCACGCGCGCAGGAGCGTGCGCCGACGGCACAGGAGGTCTCGGAATTGCGCGCACAGGTCGAAGCGCTGCGTGCAGAGGTGCACGCATTGAAGGCCATCGTGCAGGGCAGCGGATCAGCCCCCGCCCCATCGGCCAACGCGACTGCCGGTCCACCGGCACAGGAGCCAGATCCCGTCGTCGCGATGTTGCAGGAGCAAGTCGCAGAGCAGGCACAGGTGAAGGTCGAGTCGGCATCCCGGCTGCCGGTGAAGCTGACGGGGTCCATTGTTGCCAATACCTTCTTCAACAGCGGTGAAGCCAACTGGCTCGAGAACCCGAACTTCGTCAACTCGGCAGGCGCCACCACCGGGTCGTTCAGCTCAACGCTTCGACAGTCGCGCATCGGCCTCAGCGTGGACGGCCCGGTCACTCGGCGCGTGGCGTTCGAGTGGGCAGATCGCCTTCGACTTCCTTGGCGGCACGCCCGCATTTCAAACCGGACCAACGATGGGCCTGCCCCGACTGCTGTACGCGTTCACCCGTTTCGAGACGGACCGCACAGCGATCGAAGTCGGACAAGACGAGGCGATCGTCGCGCCGCGGGATCCGACGTCGATCGCTGCGCAAGCCTTCCCGGCGCTCTATCGCTCGGGGAACCTGTATCTGCGCGCACCTCAGGCTCGAGTCGACCGCGCTCTCGGGGGCGGCGTGAGCGTCCGCGCCGGCATCGTGGCGCCAATAGCGGGCGACGCGGCCGCAGAGTTCGTCTTTTCACCTCCGGCGGGAACCGGCGAGCGCTCGCGAACGCCGGCGTTCGAAGGGCGAATCAGCTTCGCGAAAGGTCCCGAGGACGCGCGATCCGTCGACCTCGGGCTGTCGGGACACTACGGGCGGCAGCGTTCGCCGGGCGATACGCGGGATAGCTGGGCGGCTGTTGCCGATTGGAATCTGCAGGCAAACCGGTTCGGCCTCGGAGGCGAAGCATTCACCGGTCGCCATCTGGCCGCGTTCGGCGGAGCCGCCGGACAGAACGTCGAGTCCAGCGGAGGATTCGCGGAGCTGAGGTTTCGCGCGTCGTCGCGCGTTTCGTTCAACGGGGGCGGCGGCATCGACCGTGTGCGCGACGGCGAGCGTTTCCGCGTGCCGGTCGGCGAAAATCGCACCGCCTTCGGCAACATGATCCTGCGCCTCACGCCGGAGGTGTCGACGTCGCTGGAGTACCGTTATCTCGTGACCGATCCGAACCAGGGCCAGGATCGTAAGAATCACCACATCGACCTGGCGCTGGTGTATACGTTCTGAGTCAGAACCGAGGAACCGAGAACACGAGAACCATGCGTGAAGTGGGAAGACTCGTACCGGCGCTCGTGCTCCTGGCGACGGTCTCTTCAGATGCGGCGCCGGTGTCTGGCACTGTCCGCACGACCGTGCGAGCCGGGACGACGCCTGCCCAGGCGGTCGTTTATGCCGAGCCGCTGGATCGTGCCGTGGCGCCAAAGCCCGTACGTGTGGCGCTGACGCAGAAAGGCAAGACTTTCACTCCAGACGTGTTGGGCATCCCCGTGGGCTCGACGGTCGAGTTCCCGAACGAGGACGCCATCTTTCACAACGTGTTTTCCCTATCACCGCCCATCCCGTTCGACCTCGGCCTTTACCGTGCGGGCTCGTCGAAGAGCCGTTCGTTCCGTACGCCAGCGACGTACCGCGTTTTTTGCAACATTCATCCGCAGATGACCGCGCTCGTATTTGTTGTTCCAACGCCATTCGTGACGGTCACGAGTCGAAACGGTGGGTTCTCGCTGGATCTGCCGCCTGGCACCTATCGGGTGACGGTGGTGTCCGGCCGATCGGCGGCAGCAGTGAAGGAAGTCAGCGTCCCGACGGCGGGGATCCGTGTCGAGGGCCTCGAGCTCGACGAGCGGGCCTTTGCCGACGAGCCGCACAAGAACAAGTTCGGCAAGGACTATCCCAGAGACGCGTATCGACAGTAACTTGTAAGAAATCGAGAAGCCAAGAACTGCGAGGACGAGAACGCGGGAGCCAAGAATCGGGACCCTGGCGGGAGCTCAGGTGCGAGTGTGAACGGTCATGCGATAGGTGCGAACGGGCGCCGCGAATCCCTTTACGTTCAGCGCCGCGATCGGCTCGGCGGCTATGAGATCCGCAACCCGAACGTAGGTGCTCTCGCTCAGCAGGATCTCGCGCGCATCCGCCTGCGTGCACAACCGCCAGCACAGGTTCACGTTTGATCCGAGCGCCGTGTAATCCAGCCGTTCCACGCTGCCGACGCTGCCGAGAATGACCTCGCCAGACACAATGCCGATGCCGAGCGTGAGCGGGGCACCGGCCGGACCGGCGTCGAGATGCTCCATGGCGTGATGGATCTCGACGGCGCAGCGGATCGCATTCAACGTCATGTCTTCGCCGGCGAAGATGGCAAACACGGCGTCGCCGACGAACTTGTCGACGTCGCCTCGAAACTTTGTGACCAGATCCGCCTGGGCGCTCAAGCACCGATTCAGCAGGCGCACCGCCTCCTCAGGCCGCAGACGCTCGGCGAGCTCCGTGAACCCGCGAACATCCGAGAAGAACACCGTGACCTCGCGCCGTTCACCGGCCGAGGTCGGCGCGAGCCTGTGCGCGTGGATCATTTCCACAGTCGAATGCGACACGAACTTCGTCATCTCGGCACGCTCGCGCAGGCCCTCGGTCATCTGGTTGAACGAGCTGGCGAGCTCGCCGAGCTCGTCTCGCCGATCGACGTCGATGCGGAACTCGTAATTGCCCGCGGCGACCTGATGCGTGCCCTCCCGCAGACGGCTGATCGGATCCGTAATGGTTCTCGCCAGCAAGGCACTCCCTGCGACGCCCGCGCCGACGGCGATGAGGCCCAGCAGGAGAAGGCCCGTCTGAATCCGTCGATACGGAGCGAGTGCCTGATCCCGTGAGAGCAGGCTGATGATGAGAGGGCCGCTGGCGTCGGCCGGGGCGAGTGCCAGCGCGCGGTAGTGCTCGCCGGCGACCACGACCTCGCCTGGCGAGGTCCCGAGGCCGACGTCCCGAGGAAACTGCGTCCGGTTTCGCCAGGGAAGGGTGTCGGTGCGGAGGGTGCTGCCGAGCACTCGCGTTGCGCCGAGCAGCACGAGCTCCACGCGGCTGTCTTCACGCAAACGGCGCGCCCATTGGTCGTCGATACGCGAGCCCGTCACGAGATAGCCGAACACGGTCCCGCCGGCTTCGATCGGCAGCACCGCCGCGTGATAGACCGTCTCGCCCGACGCGAGCACCCCGAGCGCCGCACCACGAGAAGACAGCGCCGGCTGGAGCCAGCGGGATTCGACGTTGGGGATTTCACCGGTGGTGATGGCATCGGTCCGGGCGATGATTTTGCCCGCCGGGCTCAGCACCATCAACATGTCGATGTTGGCGTAGCGCTCGCGATACTCCAGCAGGAAGTCTCTGATGGTGCCTGCGTCCGTGTCGTTGACGAGCGCCTTCAAGTCGGGGAAGGACGCGACCGCGCCGCCCGTGAGCTGCAGGTTCTCGAAGCGCGTCCGCTGGGCCGTTCGCACCAGATCGCGTGCGTGTTCGAGCTGCGCGACCAGGCCTTCGTCGGCGAAACGGCTGGCCTGAACGTTCACGTACGCCAGCGTGGCCACGGTCAGGGCCGCCACGAGCACGCTCGAGGCGAGAAGAATGCGCGCGCGAAGGTTCAGTCGCACCTCGCGCTAGTCTAACGCTAGACTACTGGCCCTATGCCGATGCCGACATCGATCGGGCGGGCTCCCGCCGCCGCGTTCGTGCTGCCAGCACTGATCGCCACCGGGTGCCAGCGTGCGCTTCCCGACCACGACTGGGCGGCACACGGCGCGGATCCTGGACATACCCAGTCATCGCCGCTCGATCAGATCACGACGGCCAACGTTCAACGGCTTCAGGTGGCGTGGACTTATCGCACGGGCGATGCGCGTGCAGAGCGCTCGGAAATTCAGTGCAACCCGATCGTCGTCCACGGCGTGCTTTACGCCACGTCGCCGCAACTCAAGGTGTTCGCGCTGGACGCCGGAACCGGTCAGAAGCGATGGGTATTCGATCCGTTTCGAACCGGCTCGGCCGCGAACGCGCTGGGAGTGAATCGCGGTGTCGTGTTCTGGGAGAATGGTGCCGATCAACGGGTTTTCATGGCGGCGGGACAACGGCTGTATGCACTCGATGCACGAACCGGGGTCCCGATCGCCACCTTCGGCGAGGAGGGCAGCGTCAGCCTCAAGGAAGGGCTCGGACGGGACGGGGCCGGCCTCTACGTTCTCTCGAACACGCCCGGCGCCATCTTCAAAGACCTTCTGATCCTGGGTACGCGCGTATCCGAAGGCCCCGGAGTCTCGTCGCCCGGCCACATCCGCGCGTTCGACGTGCGCACCGGCAGGATGCGCTGGATTTTCCACACGATCCCCTGGCCCGGCGAGTTCGGGTACGACACGTGGCCGCCCGACGCGTGGCAGCGTGTTGGCGGAGCCAATGCCTGGAGCGGCATTTCGGTGGACCAGGCACGTGGCCTCGTCTTCCTGCCAACGGGCTCGGCGGCGTTCGATTTCTGGGGCGGGAACCGGCACGGCGCCAACCTGTTTGCGAACTGTCTGCTGGTGCTCGATGCCGCCACGGGCAAGCGCCGCTGGCACTACCAGTTCGTCCACCATGACCTCTGGGATCGGGACCTTCCAGCGGCCCCCGTGCTCACCACCGTGACCCACGGCGGCCAGCGCATTGATGCGGTCGCGCAAACGACGAAATCGGGATTCGTGTACCTTTTCAACCGCGAGACGGGCGAGCCCCTCTTTCCCATCGTGGAACGACCGGTCCCTCCGTCGGATCTCAGGGGCGAGCAGGCCTGGCCGACGCAGTCGCTCCCCGTCAAGCCCCCAGCGTTCGCGCGGCAAGCGTTGACCGAAGCCGAGGTCACCGATCTGTCACCTGAATCGCATGCCGCGGTGCTGCAGCGACTACGAATGTCTCGCGCCGGAAAGCCCTTCATTCCTCCGAGCACGCAAGGCACGGTGATCTTTCCCGGCTTCGACGGCGGCGCGGAATGGGGTGGTGCGGCATTTGATGCAACGTCGGGGCTCCTCTACGTCAACAGCAACGAGATGCCGTGGATTCTCACGATGGTCGAGATCGAACGCGGCAAGCAGACCTCAGACGCGGCACGCGGCCGTCGCGTCTATCAGTCCAACTGCATCGTTTGTCACGGCCCGGAGCGCCGCGGCGATCAGACTCGTAACGTGCCGTCGCTCCTCGACGTGAACAAGCGCCTGTCTCGCGACGCGATGGAGAAGGTGATTGTGAATGGGAAGGGCGTGATGCCCGCTTCCCCCGGACTGACCACGAGCGAACGGACCGAGGTCGTCGCGTATCTGTTCGGCGACAAGCCGACCCCTGCCTCGCGGGCCGATCCCGATGAGCCCGAGCCAGAGGTCCCGTATACGACGACCGGCTACAACCGGTTCTTCGATCCCGACGGCTATCCGGCAGTAAAGCCTCCGTGGGGGACCCTGAATGCCATCGACCTGAACAAGGGCGAGATTGCGTGGAAGGTGCCGCTCGGCGAGTTACCCGAGCTCGTGAAACGCGGTCGCGGGAAAACGGGTACCGAAAACTACGGCGGCCCCATCGTGACAAACGGCGGGCTCGTGTTCATCGGCGCCACGAAGGACGAAAAGTTCCGCGCATTCGACAAGAAGACGGGACAGGTGCTCTGGGAAACGTCGCTGCCGGCTGGCGGCTACGCCACGCCGAGCACCTATGCCGTTGGCGGCAAACAGTACGTGGTCATTGCCGCGGGAGGCGGGAAGATGGGCACGAAGTCCGGCGACAGCTATATCGCGTTTGCGTTGCCCGATTGATCCCACGCGGACTGCTGCCTGTGGAGGCGGGGCTTCAGCCCCGCCTCCAAGGCGGTTAGCACCGCATGCGAGACAATAAAGAATGAGTTTGCGCGAAATCCTGGGCGGGGCGGTCGTCATGGGGCCGATGACGAAGGGATCGAACCTGCCGTACCGCCGGCTGGCCGTGGAGCTCGGCGCCCGGGTTCTGGTCAGCGAAATGGCCGTCGCCCGGCGGCTGAAGCAGAAGCGGAACTCCGAGTTCGCCCTGATCCGCCGTTTTCCGGGCGAGCCGTGTTTCGGCGTCCAACTCGCCGGTACGAACCCTGAGGAGATGGCATGGGCAGCCGCGCTCGCCGAGGCGCGGGGCGCCGATTTCGTCGACATCAATCTCGGATGCCCGATCGATCACTTCACTCGCAAGGGCATGGGTGCTGCGCTAGCCCGTCAGCCGTCCCGTGTTCGTCGCATCGTCGAGACAATGGCGAAGGCAGTGAGCCGGGTGCCTGTGACCGTGAAGATCAGGCTCGGCTGGAACGACACAATGCGGAATCACGTCGAGATCGCTCGCGCGGCGGTCGAGGGCGGCGCACAGGCGATCTTCGTTCACGGCCGGACACGGGACGCCAGATACCGGCGCGCCGCCGACTGGGACGCGATCGGTGAAGTCGCGGCGGCCGTGACTGTTCCCGTCATCGGGAATGGGGATCTTCTCTTCCCGCACGAGATCGACGCCGCGCGCGCCAGGGCCGCGTGTGCCGGAGTAATGGTGTCACGCGGCGCGCTCATCAAGCCATGGATCTTTCGTGAGGTGTCGGAGGGCTATCAGGCATTCAGTGCGGAGGAGCGACTCTCAATCTATCGTCGCTATGCGGCGCTTGCCCTGGAACACTGGCGCGACGACGAGCGCGGCCGAGCGACGGTACATCGAGTTCGTGAAGTGGCACTTGAACTTCTGGTGCCGGTATGTGCCACGACGGCTTGACGGGTCGTGGCCCACGATGCAAGAGCGCCAGTCGGAGGAGTGGGCCGTGACACCGCTCGAGCGCCTGCTCGCGCGCGGCGATGTGGCCGGTCACGAGTGGCTCGCGGCGCGGTTGGTCGCCAACGATGCCATCGATCCTGCGGAAGCGCCGGAGATGTCCGCGCCGGACGAGGCGAAGGCCCCGGTGCAGGGCTGAGCGAATTGGACGTACTCTACCCAGGCCGACGCTTCAAATCTTCCAGCTCTTCGAGCGTGCGAGGCCAGTCCTTACCGAGGAGGCGGGACAGACTCCGATCGGCCAGCAGCTTGCCGCCGGTCTGGCAGGTTGCGCAATAGTTGCATTCATTGCTCGCATAGGCGATGCGCTGGATGGGCGACCCGCATCGCGGGCACGGCTGGCCGAATTTTCCGTGCACCGCCATGTCCTCTCGAAAGGCGGTGACCTTGTCGGGAAAGGCGGCGCCTGCCTCTCGCTGCAGCTTCTCGGTCCACTCGGTCAGCACGCGTCGGACGGCCGAATGAAGCTCGCTCATGGCGCGCTCGTCGAGATTCGTCGTGAGCTGCAGCGGCGAAAGGCGGGCCGCATGCAGAATCTCGTCGGAGTATGCGTTGCCAATGCCGCTGAACAGGCGGGGATCCGTGAGCGCGCGTTTCAGCGTGCGGCGTTCCAACCGAAGCCGCGCTGCAAACTCTCCTTCCGGGATCTCGAGGACCTCGAGGCCGCCGGGATTGTGATCGGCCAGCGCCTCGGCGCCGTGCACCACAAAGAGTGAGGCGCGCTTTTTTGCCGCGGCTTCGGTGATGATCAACGAGCCGCTGTCGAAATCCAGGGCCGCGAGGCCGACGCGGCCCGGAACGGGCGCGCCGGGCGCCTTCCAGCGGAGACGCCCGCTAATCATCAAGTGCAACACGAGGAAATACTCCTCACCGAAGTCGAACACGATGCGTTTCCCAAGACGGCGGAACCCGCACACGCCGCGACCCTCCAGCGCCGAGAGGGGCGGTGCCACCGATCGCAGGAGGAATGGGCTCACCAGCCGCACGTGCCTGAGCGGCTGGCCGACCAGACGCGTGGCCAGGGCGTGGAGGTACAGCGCAATATCCGGGAGTTCAGGCATCGGCAGGGCTCCCGGAAGCGCCCCGAACACGCCGAGGGGAAGGATGCGGGGAGCGGGTCATGTGCGAGTCAGAGAAAGCGACGCTATACAATAAACAATAAGCTCTGCGCGTTGACACGTCCCGACCCTCATGACACTCACCGTCGTCATCCCGGTCTACAACGAGGTGAACACCTTGTTGGCCATCATTGAACGTGTTCAGCAGTCACCGATCGACAAAGAGATTGTCATCGTCGACGACTGTTCGAGCGACGGCACCGCCGAGCTCTTACGGCGAACGACGCTTTCTCCCAACGTCCGCGTCATTTTTCACGATGTGAACCGCGGAAAGGGGGCGGCGCTCCGGACAGGCTTCGCGGAGGCGCGTGGCGATCTCGTGATTGTGCAGGACGCAGACCTCGAATACGATCCGCAGGAATATCCGAAGTTGATCAAGCCGATCGTCGATGGCCTGGCCGACGTGGTCTTCGGCTCGCGCTTCGCCGGCGGCGAGACCCATCGTGTTCTGTACTTCTGGCACTCAATCGGCAACAGGCTGCTGACGCTTTGCTCGAACGCGGCGACCAACCTGAATCTCACGGACATGGAGACCTGTTACAAAGTCTTCCGCCGCGATGTCCTCCAACGGATCACGATCGAGGAGAATCGCTTCGGCTTCGAGCCTGAGATCACCGCAAAGGTGGCCAAGCTCAGGGTCCGGCTGTTCGAGGTCGGTATCTCATATGCGGGAAGGACGTACGAAGAGGGAAAGAAGATTGGGTGGAAGGACGGAGTGCGCGCCCTCTGGTGTATCGCCAAATACAACCTGCTCCGCTGAGCCAGCCTTACTGGCCCCTGCCGTTTGCATTCGCTCAGCGAAACGAGCGCCGAGTGCTCGGGTCGGCTTGGCCTCGCTTTCGTCCGCGGTTCACACTTCGACCCAAGGGAAATCCTTGACGATTGGGAAACGCTCCTCCATGCCCCACTGCACCTTGGGATGTCGAAAGCAGGCGTTCGCCGCAATCTCTGGAAGAAGATCGCTGCCAAGGTCGTTCCTGACGAAAAATGCGTTGTATCCGTAGCGGTTGACACCGACAAGGCGATACCCCTTCCGCCGCCCGAGCTTGACGAAGGCAGTGATGGACGCGCCGCTGAAGTTCGGCATTCCGTTGGTCCGCGGGTAGTTGCGCGACGAGAAATCATCGGAGTAGGGGACGGTCCAGGACCGTTCGGGCCCCAGGATGTCTTGGTACTCGACCACCACCACCCGTGGCGAGATACCGGTGATCGCCTCCCAGATCCAATAGTCGACGCCGTCCAGATCCAGCGACAGCAGATCGATGTCGCCAGAGAGCTGATTCGCCGAGAGGATCTCATTGATCGAACCCCGGGTCACCCAGGAGTGTACAGAAGCGTGGCGGGTACACGTAGGTGTGTTTCGATTGAGCGAAGAAGCGACGTCCACGGTCCACGTTTGCCTGATCGCCATCGACGAGGAGCCCATGCCAGCCATGACTGAGGATTAAATTCGCCGTGTTGCACTCAGTCCCATCACCGGCGCACACTTCGACACAACGCTTGTCGCCGGCGCCGAGGACCGAGAACAAGAAAAGCAGGATTCCATCCTCATCGGTCTGGGAATAACACTTGAAGCCGACGTCGCTGAACTGCGGAAGCAGGCGCTTTTCCTCCACCAGTCGTCGGTATGTCAACGTGAGGTGAATCTGCGCAACGGGGTCAGGACCTTGCGTCACGCGTCGAATGGCGTCCAACGCGGGCGCCGCAAGAAAGTCCCTCACGCGTCCGGCGAATCCCTTTATGCTGGACAGCAACAGTCACCTCTTGTTCTGCCAGCCTGTGTCTTGCAGGAGACCGGCAATCTTCGAACGTTCGCCCGGCCGGATACCTTCCACGTCGCCTCCCGGACGGAACCGCTGCCGCAGAATGTCATTACCGAGGCGATGCTGCTCGGCAAATGTCGTCCGAACCATCTCCCTCAAACGGGGAGCGTCCTGCCTGATTGCGTGAAACTGCTCGACACTTGCCTTGTCTTCTGCGTCCACAATGAGCGACTGCCAGCCGACGGTCCGAAAGAGCGCAACCAGCTTTGAGTGTCTGGGGGTTGTCAAGGCCACTGGTAACGCGCCATGACATGCGCCCAACAGCAGACAGTGGAGCCTGTTGCTGACGACCATGTCGGCCGCTTCGAAGAACCCCCGGTGAGACGAGAGCGTGAGCATCGGGACGAGTTGACGCAGGCCGCCCTCTTCACAAAGCCGGGCAACAAAGTCTGCATCGCCTTCCACCTGATGGAATCCTGTCGCCTGAGATCGCTCCGACGGGGTCAGCGATGCGACGAGCGCCGCGATCGAGGTTCTTAGACCCCGCTCGTACTCGTCGCTGTGATGGTCCTCTGGAATGCTGCGGCGAAAACTCAGGCAGATGCCGCTGCGCTTGGAAGGCGCGCCCGCGCCAACCGGCTCGATCAGAAACGCGAGATCCGGGAAGTAGGTCGCGCGCGAAAACCCCGCGTCACGAATCGCTCGAAGGGAATCCTCATCTCGCACGCCAATCCAGTCGACGTCGCGGCACCAGGAATGGTCCGCCTCCGGGATGACGGAACGGCCGAGCGTAATGATTCTGCCAGCCAACCATGGTGGCAGGCGACGCTTCGCACGAGGAAGAGCCGGTGAGGCCGACTGACTGGGCGCATACCACAACGCCGCGCCAGGGGAGAGCACCTGGAAAATCGAACCGCCGCGCGCTCTCGTCCAAAGCCGGACGATCCACGAATGCCAATAGCCGCCTTCGGGCCGAACCCCTTCGACGAAGGCAGGTATCTCACCTGTCATCAGCATGCGTCCGTGCCGCTCGAGCGAACGAACGAGCGCCTGAAAGATGATCTGATCGCCGAGGTTGTCACTCCGATTGTTGTACTCAGTACGAACAGATGTTGACGCAACCCGCTCATGATCCGAGGGCGCCTGCGACGAGCGCGTTGCGGATCCCATCGAGCAAGTAGAACTGGTTGGTGTCGTTGCGCACCCCTTTCAGACGTGTCACGGAATAATCGCTGAAGAACGCGGCATAGCGGCGGATCACCGCCTCCTCGGAGTCGAAATGACGCACATGGCTGCGCCATGGAAAATTGGGCACCGTCATGAGACAGCGCTTTCCGGCGGGGAAGCAAGAGAGGACGCTCAGGTCCTCTTCTATGTGCTCCAACACTTCCATGCAGACCACCGCATCGAACTCGAGCCCGTCGTAAGTCGCCGGCTCACGCACGTCTCCGGTCCTGAACAGAAACCGAGGGGCTCGCTCCTTCGCCATCTGTACCGCGACCGCGCTGAAATCCAGGCCGCTGTACGAACAGAACCCGGAATCTTCCACGAGTGCCGCGAACTGGCCTGGCCCGCACCCTACGTCGAGAACGCTCTTGCAGCCGTACCGCCGCAACCGATCGACGACGACCAGCCACGTCCCGTAGTAGGGCGACTTGTAAAACGGCACCTGAAAATGCGGATCATCTTGGAACGCCCCATCGTAGTACACAGAGGGCATTTCTCTGCCGCTTTGCAATGGGACGTCGCTGCCGTCCTGAACAGCCCGCCGTCCCAGCCGACTTACAATTCTCCGAATTCCGCTTCGTAAGCTCGTCATTGCGACCCACTCGGCGTCAATGCTCGAGTTACTTGCAGCGACCGAACCTCCGACATCAAGAGGGTCGCCCCGCCAACGGCCGCGATCCACGTGAGCGCCAGAGCCGGTCCGCCAGGGACCAGCGATTGTGCCAGCCAGTTCAGCGGATTTTCCCAGGTGAGCGTGACGACGCTCAGGATAGCGGCGCTCGCGAGCAAGTGGAAGTCGGTCAGGCGGGTCAGCCACGCCTGTAATCGCAGGATCGTATCTCGAATCCGCAATCTGTCGGCTACCTTCTCCCATTCCACAAATGCTCCATACGCGGCGAGGTTACTGATGAAGAGCAGTTGCATGAGCAGGCCAATGCCAAGGTGGAACAGGCATGCGATCGCGCAGGTGACCTTGAAGGCGCGGCGTTTGAAAAAAGTCAGAACGAAGCTTGCTTCGAGCAGAACGGTTCCGTAGTCCATGATCTCCCACACAACGTGTGGAAGCTTCCTCACGACGAAGAACCAGACTGGCGTGTACCCTTTCTCATGAACGACGGCGTTTCTCACGATATGGCCAAGCGTCGCGCCGGACGCCACGTCGAGCCAGCCGGTGATCGCTTTCTGAAAGGCGGCCGTGAACATTGCAAGTGCAATGATCAGCGCAAACAGCGCGAGGGGCCATCCGCGCTCGGAGCCACGTCCCTCCCATCCGGCGCCAAGCAGAAAGATTGGAGTGAGCACCAGAAGAATATCGTGGTCAATCTTCCCGAATGAGTACGCCCATGCATTTCCCAGCAGGAGGCAGCCCGCCAAGACGAGGGACGCCAATCTCACGCGGCGCCCCGCGATCAAATAGACCAGCGCCGCGATGATCGTGACATCGAGCGCGACAAAGAACCAGAGTGGAGGAAACCCGGTAACAAAGAAATAGGTGAGTCCAGGCGGCGGGTTCAGGAAAGAGGCGGGAAACTGCGCAATCCATTGGTAGCGTGGCGGCAACAACACGAGGCACCACACCGCAAACACCAGCCGGAAGATCCCAAGGCTCTTCTGCGTTGGTGTGTACTCATCACGGACGAATCGCCGCAATGACGCCCGCAGTGTCATTGGGCGATTGCGATGCGGTAAGAGTCGAACTGTTGGTGCTCGATGCGTTCTGGCCTTCCTTCCTGAAGTCGATAGAAATCCCGATACCAGTTGAAGGTGACCGACTGCACCGGCCGGCGGGGATACAGAGATTCCAGTCGGCGCCCGATCCACTGGACCGTGTCGGGCGCTGGCGGGTTGCCGGCCAGCGCGCGGCGGTATCGCCGGCCTCGGAGCGGTAACACGGTATCCACGAGCCAGTCCTTCAGCCCGGACCGCGGACGTAACGGGCTTGTCCCAGTCGGGTGTGAGTGAAACATGTAGGCGCTCGCGGGCATCAACATTCCAATTGGCATCGGGGCCAGCAGAGTGGCCAGCCGCGGGCGCTCGATCGCGGAGCTGCCGACAAAGCGGACCTCGATCTCGATGGCCTGAACACCGATGGCCCCCTCGGCACTCGTTTGGGTGCCGACGAAACCGGGCATCATGATGGCCGGGTAGGGTTCCCCGATCCTCGTGACGATGAGGACGCACTGGACGATGAGCGCCACGAAGGGCAGCACGAAGAGCACGGGCACCACGGAGCGGTGGCGCCATGACGAGGGATGCGTGGATTGACTCAACGGCTCGGTCCGAGGGTCAGGATAGAAGTCGTTCCGACGGACCGTCAAGGGCAGCCGGAACAAAAAAAGCCCGCGCGGCCGAAGCCGCGCGGGCTGGAAATACTCCCGGCAGTGACCTACTCTCCCACACCCCTGCGGATGCAGTACCATCGGCGGTGGCAGGCTTAACTTCCGTGTTCGGAATGGGAACGGGTGTGACCCTGCCCCTGTGACCACCGGGAAACCGATTTGACCAGCGCCGCGCACATATGGCGCGGCGCTGTTACCGAATATCCTGCAACGATAGTCTTTCGACCACACACTCGCAGCGATGTTGTGGTGGCGGAGCTTGCGCCCCGCCCAACACCTGCGTGTATTGGGAAAATATGGTCAAGCCTCACGGCTGATTAGTACCAGTTAGCTCAAGCTATCGCTAGCCTTACACACCTGGCCTATCACCTGGTCGTCTTCCAGGAGCCTTTAGAGGCCTTGCGGCCTAGGGAGATCTCATCTCGGGGAGGGTTTCACGCTTAGATGCTTTCAGCGTTTCTCCCGCCCGCACTTAGCTACCGAGCGCTGCCGCTGGCGCGACAACTCGTACACTAGAGGTGCGTCCAACCCGGTCCTCTCGTACTAAGGTCAGCCCCCCTCAAATCTCCTACGCCCATCACAGATAGAGACCGAACTGTCTCGCGACGTTCTAAACCCAGCTCACGTACCGCTTTAACCGGCGAACAGCCGGACCCTTGGGAGCTGCTACACCCCCAGGATGCGATGAGCCGACATCGAGGTGCCAAACCTGAGCGTCGATGTGGACTCTTGGCTCAGATCAGCCTGTTATCCCCGGCGTACCTTTTATCCGTTGAGCGATGGCCCTTCCATGCGGAACCACCGGATCACTAAAACCTGGTTTCCCACCTGCTCGACTTGTGAGTCTCGCAGTCAAGCTCGCTTATGCTTTTGCACTCTCCGGCTGATTTCCAAACAGCCTGAGCGAACCTTCGTGCGCCTCCGTTACAATTTAGGAGGCGACCGCCCCAGTCAAACTACCCGCCTAGCAGTGTCCCGGACCTGGATAACAGATCGCGGTTAGAACGCCGGAGCGCTAAGGGTGGTATCTCACCGTTGACTCCCCCAAGCCCGAGAGCCTGGGTTCAAAGTCTCCCACCTATCCTGCGCATAACGCGCCAGCATTCACTACTAGGGTGTAGTAAAGGTGCACGGGGTCTTTTCGTCTTGTGACGGGCAACCGGCGTCTTCACCGGTACCACAAATTCGCAGTGTCCCTCGTTGAGACAGCGCCCAAATCGTTACGCCATTCGTGCAGGTCGGAACTTACCCGACAAGGAATTTCGCTACCTTAGGACCGTTATAGTTACGGCCGCCGTTTACCGGGGCTTCAGCTCGAAGCGTCGCCTTGCGGCTAACCTCTCCCTTTAACCTTCCGGCACCGGGCAGGCGTCAGACCCTATACGTCGTGTTCGACTTCGCAGAGCCCTGTGTTTTTAGTAAACAGTCGCTTGGGCCTCTTTATTGCAACTCCGTCCCGCTTCGTGGCGCGAAGCCACTGACGGTAATGGAGCACCCCTTCTCCCGAAGTTACGGGGTTATTTTGCCGAGTTCCTAAACGAGGGTTCTCACTTGCACCTGAGGATTTTCTCCTCGCCTACCTGTGTCGGTTTGCGGTACGGGTACCTGGACTACTCCTTAGAGGCTTTTCTCGGCAGCGTGGTGTCACCGGCTTTGCGGCCTTGCGGCCTCGCCATGGTGCCTCAGGGCATGCGACCCACCGGATTTTCCTGGCGGATCCCCCTACACACCTGAACCTACACGTCCAATCGTAGGCCCGGCTAACCTCCTGCGTCCCCCCATCGTGATAACGTCTTCCAGGTAGTTCCGGAATATTAACCGGATGTCCATCGGCTACGCCTTTCGGCCTCACCTTAGGTCCCGACTAACCCTGCGCGGACGAACCTTCCGCAGGAATCCTTAGGCTTACGGTGGGGAAGATTCTCACTTCCCTTGTCGCTACTTATGCCGGCAGGGTCACTTCTCACCACTCCACCAGTCCTTACGGTCTGGCTTCACGGCTGTGAGAACGCTCCTCTACCACTGTTGGCGCCCGCAGGCGCCATTCCAATCTACGGCTTCGGTCCTGTGCTTGAGCCCCGTTGGATTGTCGGCCCGGAGCCGCTTGACCAGTGAGCTATTACGCTTTCTTTAAAGGATGGCTGCTTCTAAGCCAACCTCCTGGTTGTCTGGGCGTCTCCAAATCCTTTCCCACTTAGCACAGATTTTGGGACCTTAGCCGGTAGTCTGGGCTGTTTCCCTTTCGACGATGAAGCTTAGCCCCCACCGTCTCACTCCCGGGATACGTGTCGTTGGCATTCGCAGTTTGGTTGGATTCAGTAAGCTGGTAAGCCCCCTAGTCCATCCAGTTCTCTACCACCAACGCCGACCTCCCGAGGCTGCTCCTAAAAGCATTTCGAGGAGAACGGGCAATAACGAAGTTTGATTAGCCTTTCACCCCTACCCTCAGCTCATCCAAGCTGTTTTCAACCAACACTGGTTCGGGCCTCCACGCGGTGTTACCCGCGCTTCACCCTGGCCAAGGGTAGATCACCTCGCTTCGCGTCTATTCCCAGCGACTAAACGCCCCATTCGGACTCGCTTTCGCTACGGCTCGCTTACGCTTAACCTCGCCACTGAGAATAACTAGCCGGCTCATTATGCAAAAGGCACGCGGTCAGGCATTCCAAGGCCGAAGCCCCGGCATAGCCCTCCCACTGCTTGTAAGCACACGGTTTCAGGTACTATTTCACTCCCCTCACAGGGGTTCTTTTCACCTTTCCCTCACGGTACTGGTTCACTATCGGTCGCCAGGGAGTACTTAGCCTTACGAGATGGTCCTCGTGGATTCCCGCGGGATTTCACGTGTCCCGCGGTACTCAGGAACCTGTCCAGCGAGCCCACACATCTTTCGCCTACGGGGCTGTCACCCTCTATGGCCGCTCGTTCCAGAGCGTTCGACTAAATGGTGGGTTGGTAACTCGCCGGCCTTACGGCCGAACAGGCCCTACAACCCCAACCAGCAAGCTGGTTGGTTTGGGCTGGTCCGCGTTCGCTCGCCGCTACTAGCGGAGTCACTGATTTGTTTTCTTTTCCTGCAGGTACTGAGATGGTTCACTTCCCTGCGTTGGCGTCCGTGACCTATGGATTCAGTCACGGAAATCCCGGGATGAGCCGGGATGGGTTGCCCCATTCGGAAATCTGCGGGTCAAAGCTTGTTTGCAGCTCACCGCAGCTTATCGCAGCTTACCACGTCCTTCATCGCCTCCTGGCGCCAAGGCATTCACCGTGTGCCCTTAGTAGCTTGACCATAAGAACCCGAGCTGTTCGCTTGTTGGCTCCAGGCTTCGGACTTCGGGCTTCAGGAAAGAATTCTTCCCGTAGTCCGTAGTCCGGAGCCCGTAGCCCACACGCGCCAGCTCAGTAAATACACACTGCGTGTGTGTGGTCGGAAAAACTACCGTTGCAGAATATTCAGTTGTCAAAGAGCGCGTCAGGCTGCAGGCTCCGAGCTTCAGGCTCCAGACCTGCCACGCTGACAATCGAAACTTCTTGTCACAAGCCGCAGTGGCTCGCGATAACTCCGCCGACCGAAGGTCGGCCGCGCAGCGCGAAGCGCCGCGCCATTCAAACGAAGTGGAGAATACCGGGCTCGAACCGGTGACCTCCTGGTTGCAAACCAGGCGCTCTCCCAGCTGAGCTAATTCCCCGAAACGTCTGCGGTGCTTTGATTCGTGCGTGATGAAGGAAGGAAACCTGACCGGTCTACAACAACTTCATCCCGCGCTAGGCACTACGCAATACGCAACTCCTTTTTGCTGGCGCGCAACCCTCGCTCACGCGTCCGTTGACAAGCGCGCGAAGGTGGTGGGCCTGAGTAGATTTGAACTACTGACCCCACGCTTATCAAGCGTGTGCTCTAACCAGCTGAGCTACAGGCCCTCGTGAGCCTTGCGGCCTCCCGCAAGGGCCCCTCGAGTGCCCTCGCGCTTGTCAAAGAACCCGACTTCGGCAAGGCTTCGGTTGAGCAAGCCGATCCGCGACTTGCCGACCGCAGCGCGAGGCGCGAAGGTCGGTTCCCTCAAAACTGGACAGGACGTGACAAACACAAACCCGGCGTGTATCAGATCGATCTGAGTATCGGGCTCCAAGCTCCGGGCTCCGGGGAAGAAACTCCCCTAGTCCGTAGTCCGTAGTCCATTCTCTAGAAAGGAGGTGATCCAGCCACAGGTTCTCCTACAGCTACCTTGTTACGACTTCACCCCAATCACTAACCATACCTTAGGCGCCTGCCTCCCTTGCGGGTTAGCGCAGCGACTTCTAGTACAGCCAGCTTTCGTGATGTGACGGGCGGTGTGTACAAGGCCCGGGAACGTATTCACCGCGGCGTGCTGATCCGCGATTACTAGCGATTCCAACTTCATGCAGGCGAGTTGCAGCCTGCAATCCGAACTGAGACCGACTTTGTCCGATTAGCTCCACCTCGCGGTATCGCGACGGTTTGTGTCGGCCATTGTAGCACGTGTGTAGCCCCAGACATAAAGGCCATGCTGACTTGACGTCATCCCCACCTTCCTCCGGTTTGTCACCGGCAGTCTCCTCAGAGTGCCCACCATAACGTGATGGCAACAGAGGACAAGGGTTGCGCTCGTTGCGGGACTTAACCCAACATCTCACGACACGAGCTGACGACAGCCATGCAGCACCTCGACGAGTGTCCTTGCGGAAGCCGACTTTCGCCGGATGTCACTCGCCGTTCGAGCCTGGGTAAGGTTCTTCGCGTTGCGTCGAATTGAACCACATGCTCCACCGCTTGTGCGGGCCCCCGTCAATTCCTTTGAGTTTCAGCCTTGCGACCGTACTCCCCAGGCGGAGTGCTTAATGCGTTAGCTTCGGCACGGCAGGGATCGATACCCGCCACACCAAGCACTCATCGTTTAGGGCTAGGACTACCGGGGTATCTAATCCCGTTTGCTCCCCTAGCTTTCGCGCCTCAGCGTCAATGCCGGTCCAGGATGCCGCCTTCGCCACCGGTGTTCCTCCAGATATCTACGCATTTCACCGCTACACCTGGAATTCCACATCCCTCTCCCGGATTCAAGCCTGCCAGTATCGGACGCAGTTCCTCGGTTGAGCCGAGGGATTTCACGTCCGACTTAGAAGGCCGCCTACGCGCCCTTTACGCCCAGTAATTCCGAACAACGCTTGCCCCCCCCGTATTACCGCGGCTGCTGGCACGGAGTTAGCCGGGGCTTCTTCTCTCGGTACCGTCACTCTGAAGGCGTATTGGGCCTCCAGCCATTCGTCCCGATCGAAAGGAGTTTACGACCCGAAGATCTTCATCCTCCACGCGGCGTTGCGTCGTCAGGCTTGCGCCCATTGCGAACAATTCCCCACTGCTGCCTCCCGTAGGAGTCTGGGCCGTGTCTCAGTCCCAGTGTGGCCGTCCGCCCTCTCAGGCCGGCTACCGATCGTCGCCTTGGTAGGCCATTACCCCACCAACTAGCTAATCGGACGCGAGCCCCTCCTCGAGCGCCAGGTCTTGCGATCCCCGGCTTTAATGTCCATCTGTTCAAAGACAGGATGTCATGCGGTATTAGCACCCCTTTCGGGATGTTATCCCCCACTCGAGGGTAGGTCACCCACGTGTTACTCACCCGTTCGCCACTCTACTCAGGGCCGAAGCCCCTTTCGCGTTCGACTTGCATGTGTTAGGCACGCCGCCAGCGTTGATTCTGAGCCAGGATCAAACTCTCAAGTTAAAGTGGGTCGCTTCCGCTCGCCTCAGCCCAAGCCTGGGCCTACGAGAGCTCGGCAATCCTTTAACGCGAGTAGCCTGTTGAAAATGGCTCTGCGTTGTTTCGCGGCTCCGCGGTCAGCACGCCCGAGCCGAAGCTCGGACCTACGGACCGCCTCCCCGCATCTATCGTTGAGTATCGACGAGCGCCAGAGTCGAAACCCCAGCGCCGTCAGGCTGATACTCGACGGGCTTCCGCCTCCGCTTCGCCACTTACGCAGCTCAGCTTCGGCGGGACAAGTCCACCATCCTTGCGGATGTCAGACCTGGTGCTTGCACGTCCTATCCAGTTTTCAAAGAACCGGCCAGGCCCTTTCGGGCCACCGCCCTTTCGAGCACGGCCTTCCAAGCGCACGCTCACCCCGCTTGGTGGGGGTCCCAAAAACCGGCGATTTGACCGTGTTCAGGGGAACCTTACTACACTACTACGACGCCTCTTGGCCTGTCAACCCTTGACCCCGCGGTCGTTTCAGCGCGCTGCACTGCCATATTTCAGCAAAGCAGCCGCAGGGTGAGGTGTTGGAACCTTCCGTCGTGGTGTCCGACCTGGGAGCCCGAAAAACCGGGAGCTTGGGGACATCCGCCGCTCCCGAACGGGAGGCAGCGCTTGACGAACGCCGAAGGCGAAAATTCATACTACGCGCCGAGGGTGGGCCTTGTCAACCCTCTTCGGCCACCGCTGCTCGAAGGCTATATCGCTACCTTCTCCGGTGGCGCCGAACCCCGGCGCGCGTCACGCAACTACTGCCTCACATACGGCAGGCCAATGGTTACGCGTTCAAAGGAGAGTACGCTCTCTGCGCCAGAAAGTCAATTTTCCTCTCTCTCCCCGTCCCTACTCGACGCGGCGGCAAGCAAAAACCGGACCCTCATCCCGACCAATCGAGAACTTCACTCTATTGGTGCCGACGATCTCGTCGGCGGAATGTCGCGTGACCGCGAACCCAGCCTCCTTCAACCGATCCTCGAAGTCGGGACCGTATCGACGTACGTGATCCCGTTGGCCAAACAGGCGTTCGCGCTCTTGGGGATCGGCAATCGACGGATCCTCTATTGTCGCTTCCGGGAAGAGCGGCACCATGAAAACTGCCCAGCCGTTGGGCTTGAGAATTCGGCGGCACTCGCGCATCGCCTTGCGGTCGTCGGTGACGTGTTCGAGCACGTGACTGCAGTAGAGGGCATCGAATGTCTGGTCACCGAACTGGATGGCGGTGATATCAACCTGGACCATCGCCGATGGCTCGAGCAAATCTGCGGTGATGTACTCGAGATGTCCGAGTCCCGAGAGGCGCGACGCGATCATCTCTTCGGCCGCAAAGTGCAGCATCTTCTTTCTGGGTGGCTGAAAGAGGTCGGTGCGCTCACGGAAAAAGCACCAGACCAGCCGGTGCCGCTCCAGGGAGTGACACGTCGGACAGCGGGCATTCAGCCGTGGTTTGAGGCCAAACGTCAGGAAATCACGGTCCCAGGTCTCGCAAATCGGGCAGTAGAACCGCCGATAGGACGGGTGAATGCGCTTCAGCTGCCGCTTGACAGACGTGGGAAGCATCTGGCCGAGTCTGCTCATATCGTCGCACTCCACGTCCAACGTCCAACCGACCGCCTCCCGGCCGATGGGAGCACTGAGGGGCGATCCAATCCAATTATCGCAGGGCCTTCGGACCTGGGCCTCACGCGCGAGCGACCAGCCGCACAGCCCGGCGGGCGACCTGCACGACCAGGGGCAAATTCTCCGCCGCGACCCGGTGTTTCAGGTCCGTCAGCTTCTCGCCATTCACTCGAACAGCGCCCTGTTGCATCTTCCGACCCGCCTCGCTCGTGGACGAGGCCAGCCCGGCATCGACCAGCAGCTTCGTCAGCGGGCGATCCGCGTCGCCCCCAAAATCCACCACCAGATCTCGAACATCCGACGGCAACTCCCCCTTGCGATGAACGCGGTCGAATTCTGCCACCGCGCGCTCCGCTCGGGCCGGATCGTGAAACTCCGAGACGATCCTGCGCGCCAGATCGGCTTTCGCCTGCTTGGGGTGCAGCGCGCCGGATTCCACACGGGCTCTCAGCGCGTCGACGTCCTGCACGCTCAGATCGGTGAGCAACGGGTAATAGCGCCACATCAACGTGTCGCTCACCGACATCAGCTTGCCAAACATGTCATCGGGTGAATCCGTCACGCTGACGTAGTTGCCGAGACTTTTCGACATCTTCTCGACACCATCGAGCCCCTCGAGGAGCGGGGTCGTCATGAGGATCTGCGGCGGCAGTCCGTAGGACGGCATGATGTCTCGGCCAACATTCAGGTTGAAGAGTTGATCCGTGCCTCCGAGCTCGACATCGGCGCGAAGCGCCACGGAGTCGTACGCCTGGACCAATGGATAGAGGAATTCGTGGACGGTGATTGGCTCGCCGGCATCGTATCGCTTCCGGAAGTCGCGCCGCTCGAGCATCTGCGCCACGTTGTATTTCGCCGCCAGCTTGATCAGACCCTCACTGCCAAGCTGAACATGCCATCGGCTGTTGAATTCGACAATGGTCTGGTCGGGGTCAAGAAGCTTGAACACCTGCGTCTTGTACGTTTCCGCGTTCCGCTCGATCTCGGCCGTCGACAGGGGGGGCCGCGTCTTCGATCGCCCGGTCGGGTCGCCGATCATCGCGGTGAAGTCGCCGACGACGAAGATCACCCGGTGTCCCAGATCCTGAAAGTGCTTCATCTTGCGGATGAGCACCGTGTGTCCGAGGTGCAGATCGGGAGCCGTCGGATCGAAGCCGACCTTCACGGTCAATGGTCGGCCCGCTTTCAGCCGGTCGCGAAGGTCGTCGAGTCGAACCACGTCGACACACCCTTCGGTCAGCCGAACAATCTGATCATCCACGGTCATCAGGGTTCAATACTCCCGCTACATCATCCTCAACACGGCGGGTCGCACTCAAGGGCTACGATTGACCGCTTCGGTCGCCTTGACACGCGACAGCTATACTGCTCGACACCGCCAGCGCGGCGCCGGTCGCACGACGGCACCGCACACGCCCCTGACTCATGCCATCGAACGTCATCGCCGTCTCCATACCTCGCACTGCAACCGCCATTCTTCCGGTCAGACGCTGTCCCATTGTCGTGGGCGTGCCGTTCGCGCCTGGTGCCTGTCGCGATGTCTCGACGTTGGGCGCGCGTCGGCCCGATGGGACGCCGTTGCCGCTCCAGGTCCGCGTTCTCGATCGCTGGTCAGACGATTCGATCCGCTGGGCGCTCATCAGCCTGCAGGTGGATGCCGACGCGGCCGGCGAACAAGTGGCCGAGATTGGCCAGGGCCTGCCTCGCCTCGCGACGGCAGTACCGGTTGGGGTGACGGTGGCCGGGCCTGTCACGACCGTTGACACAGGAACGCTCACGGTCCTGCCGGGATCATTTGAAACGGATTCCGGGGTATTGGCACAGCTGACCACCGCATCCGTGACTGCGCATCTGCGTCTCTCCGTTCTGACTGCGGACGGCCGGGCCGCCCGGGTGCGGATCGAGCGCTGCGCGGTCGAAGAAGCTGGTCCCCTGCGCTCGATCATTCGGCTGGACGTGCGCGTCGAGCATGCGGGCGACCCTCTGTTCGAGGCCGTCGTCCGACTGCATGCTTACGCTGGTCATTCGGCCGTACGATGCGACGTCCAGGTGCGCAACCCGCGCGCGGCCGTTCATCGCGGCGGCCACTGGGATCTCGGAGACGCCGGCTCGGTGCACGTCAAGGGTGTCACGGTAGTCTTCGAGAGCGAGGACACGTCTCACGGTGTGCGGTGCGCGCCTGAAGCGGGGGCGCTGCTCGAGACGCGCCCGGTGCCGTTTCTGCTCCATCAGGACTCGAGCGGCGGCGCGAACTGGCGAAGCACGAACCACATCAACCGGACGCGCACCATTCCACGTGCCTTTCGCGGATATCGGCTGCAGAGCGACGGCGACGTCTACGAATCGCTGCGCGCGACGCCGATCGTGGTCGTCGGCGATGGCGACCAGTCCCTGGCAGTGGCGATGGAGCACTTCTGGCAGAACTTCCCCAAGGCAATCGCCTCGAATGGGCGGTCGCTCGAGCTGCATCTTTTTCCGCCGCATGACCTCGACATTCACGAAATTCAGGGCGGCGAGCAGAAGACGCACACGTTTCATCTCGCCATCGGACAGGACACGATTTCGGCATTGCCGCTCGACTGGGCCCGGCGGCCGCTGGTCGTCCACGTCGATCCGTCGGTACTACGCGCACACGGGCGCCGTCCGGCACCTGATACCGGAGGCAGACGATCCCGATCCCGGTCGAGTCACCTTGCTACGAGCGGCAATCGATGGACCGGATACGTTTGCGGCGAAGCGAGAGGTGATTGACGAGTACGGCTGGAGACACTTCGGCGATGTCTATGGCGACCATGAAGGCGTACGTCAGATGGGCCCAACGCCGCTCGTCTCGCACTACAACAACCAGTACGACCCCGTCGAAGGATTCGCCGTCCAGTTTCTGCGCAGCGAGGATTCCCGCTGGTGGGAGGCGATGCGGGAGCTGGCCTGGCATGTCGCCGACATCGACATCTACCACACCAATCGTGACAAGGCCGCCTATAACGGCGGTCTCTTCTGGCACACCGTTCACTACACCGACGCCGATACCGCCACACATCGCACCTATCCCGCCTCCAGCGGACATGGCGGCGGGCCAGCCAACGAGCAGAACTACGTCAGCGGGCTCGCGCTCGCCTGGTATCTCACGGGTGAAGCGACATTCCGCGAGGCGGCCGTCGATCTTGCGGAATTTCCGATCCGCATCGACGATGGCACTCACACAGTCTTTCGATGGCTGGCGCGTGGAGACACGGGGCTGGCGACTTCGTCCGGGAATCCGCACTATCACGGTCCGGGGCGTGGGTCGGGAAACTCGCTGAGCGCCCTCGTCGAGGGGTATCGCCTCACGAGCGAGCGGCGATATCTCGACAAGGCCGAACAGATCATCAGGCGCGTAATCCATCCAGCTGACGATATCGAGGCGCGGACGCTGCTCGACGCCGAGCGCAAGTGGTTCTACACGATGTTCCTGCAAGCGCTCGGCAAGTACCTCGACGCCAAGGTTGAATGGGGCGAGCGTGATCGCATGTATGCGTGGGCGCGGGCAAGCCTCCTCCACTATGCGCGCTGGATGGCCGCCAATGAGTACCCTTATCTCGACAGGCCGGACATCCTCGAGTTTCCGACGGAGACGTGGGCGGCCCAGGACATCAGGAAGAGCGACGTTTTTCACTACGCGGAGCAGTACGCGTCGACCCCGGACGAACGCGCGCAGTTCAGGGAGCGCGCCATGTTCTTCTTCAAATCCTCCGTCGACACGCTCTCTGCGTCTCCCACTCGTACGTTGGCTCGCCCGGTGATCGTGCTCCTGACATCGGGACGATTGCATGCCTGGTTCGAACGCCATCGCACCGAGCTCTCACCGCCGCAGGCGGAGACGTCGGAGGCGTTCGGGATGCCCGCGATCTTCGAGCCGCAGAAGACGCGCGCCGTGCGGCGGGCGAAGTGGATCGTGGCGTGCTGCACGCTGGCCGCCGTGTTAGGCTTGGGCGTGGTCGTGTCGCGGCTGCTCTAGCAATCCTGGCAGCCCCAGTCCCCAAAGCGTCGCCCGTCTCACCCGAGCGGCAGTGCCTGAGATTTCCCGCCGTTCCGTCTTGAAAGCACTCACGGCTGTCGCCGCAGGCGCGGTCGGCGGTGCGCTGGCACACGGCTACGCATTCGAGCGGCACGCCCTGGGCCTGACGCACGTGGAGCTGCCGATCTCGGGTCTCCCTACTTCCTTCGACGGGCTTCGCATCGGGTTCATCACCGATCTTCACCACAGCGAGATCGTCGAGCCTCGACGACATCCTTCGTGCCGTGTCGCTCATCGCGGCTCGGACGCCGGATCTCGTGATCCTCGGCGGCGACTACGTCTCGTACGGCGACCGCCGCTTCGCGGATCCGTGCGCCGAGGCGCTGGCCACGCTGACGGCCCCGCTTGGCGTGTATGCGGTGCTCGGCAACCACGACGATGACAGGTACGTGCCGGCGACATTGAAGTCGCGCGGGATTACCGTCCTACGCGACGAGTGGACGGCGATCTCGCGTCGCGGCGCCTCGTTCGTGCTGGCAGGCGTCCGGTTCTGGACACGAGAGGCGACCGAGATTGCCCAAGCGCTGGCAGGAGCCACCGGACCCGTGCTCCTGGCCGCCCATGACCCTCGCCGCCTCGTAGAGGCCGCAGCGCTCGATGTTGGCGGGGTGCTCGCGGGGCACACGCATGGAGGGCAGGTCGTGTTGCCGCTCGTCGGCGCACTCGCGGCGCGAAAGTATCCGATCGCGGCAGGTCGAATCGGACGCGAGAATACCGAGATGTTCGTCAGTAGAGGCGTGGGCACCGTGATCCTTCCCCTGCGCGTCAACTGTCCCCCGGAAGTTGCCATCGTTACGCTGCGCAGTCGGGGCGAGGTCGGATGACCGTTCGTCGGCGGAGGCCACGAGAAAGCGGCGCCGACCCGTCGTATGCGATTGTGACCAGGCTCCGTCTCGCGGCAGCCGCCGCGGCGTTTGCGGCGCTCGCCGTGTACGCCAGCATCATTCCGTTCGATACGACGGTGCTCAGCCCCGGTACCGCCTGGACGCTGATCATGTCGAGTTGGCCGCCGACGGTCACATCCAAGACCGATTTCGCCGCCAATGTCCTGCTCCAGTTTCCGCTCGGTTTTCTCCTGACTGGCGCGATGGCGCTCAAACCGTCGCGCAGCAGGAGCCTTGCAGTCGTGGCGTCCACCGTCGCGGGCGCCTCTCTTGCGCTTGGCATCGAATGGGCCCAGGGCATGGTCGCCGACCGGACGCCATCGCTCACCGATGTCTTCGCGGAGACCGTCGGTGCCCTTGCGGGCGCCCTGGTCTGGATTCGCTCGGGCCCGCGGCTCGCGGCTTTCGTGAATGCCACGTGGCGCTCGAGAGGCAGCCGTGCCCTGGTGCCACTCGCCGTCTATGCGTTGGTCTGGATTCTTGGCCGGTGGAGCCCATTCGATTTCACGCTGCGCCTCCCGGAGTTGGCGCAAAAATTTCGTTCGGGATTACTGGTGCTCTGGCCGGGAGCGCCAGGCGCCGAAGGTCTGGCGGCGACCGTCGGCAGCACCGCCGGACAGTGGCTGCTGGCGGTGCCGCTCGGCGTCGCCGCGCGGATCGGTCACGCAGCGGGGCCACCGCGGCTATCGAACGAGCGCCGCGGTCCTCATCGCGGGCCTGTTCGCCGTCGCGGTGGGATTGGGCCGAACCCTTGTCATGTCGCGCGGTGTCGACCTGGGCGATGTCGCAGCGGCGGGACTCGGCGCGGCGGCTGGCGTCTGGTGGGTAGCGCAGCCGGCAAGCGGCCGTGGTCGCGCCATTGGAGGTTTGGTCCTCGTGACTCTTTTCTTGCACGAGTGGTCGCCGTTTCGCTTTACGCTGGAGGCACAGGCTCCGGACCTATTGCCATTCGGCGCCTACCATTCGACCGATCCGTTCCAGACGCTGCGTGAGGCGCTCCACAAAGCGCAGTTGGGGTTCGTGGTGGGCTTGGTCGCTGTTCCCGCCGCGTCCGCGGTCTCCGTGTGGTGGGTCGCCTCGTGGATCGTAGTGTTTGGACTGATCGAGACCGGTCAGATGTTCGTCCCGGGCCGCTATCCCAACATGACCGATGTGCTACTCGGCGTGGTGGGCGTTGTGGCAGGGATGGCGGCGCGCGCGACGCTACGCCGGGAGGGCGAGGCTGGCCGCGACTCGGTGCAGGTTAGTACCGGAGAAATCGTTTGAGGGCGGCGCTGCTCTTGGTGTCGAGGGAGACGAACTCCCCGGCGACATGGTACCGATGCTCTCGGGCCGTCTGGGTGCCGGTGTCGACTCGCTTGACGTCCAGCCATGCGGTAAACGGCTCGCGGTCGAGGACGATCTGGAGCAGCGCGCGTTGGCCGGGGCGAAGCGGTGCGGTGGTCGAGACGAGCGCGCCGCCGCTACTGAGGTCGAGCAGATCGGCATCGACGGCGACGGGCACTTCGAGCCGTACTTCTTCCCCGGCTATCGCGCGGCGCGGGAATTTGCGCCGGTCAACGGGTGGACCGCTCATGACTGATGTACGGGCGCGGTCGGCGCGTCGGCGCGGACAAGCTTCTCGAGCAGCGAGGCGGCCCGCGGCTCGGCGTCGGTGAACTCGAGACCGATCAAGTACCCATCGGTCGCGGGGGCCCGGCGCACATGGCGGACACGTGCCTGCAGGGTACTGAAGTCGTCGACGGTCCCCAGCCGAACCGTGTGAAAGCCTTCAACGGTGAGGGGCCACTGAGATAACACGAGGGCGCCACCTCGGCTGAGATTCTCAACCTCTACTGACGCGGCAGTAGTGACGGACCCTGGGAGCCGTCCGACAATCTCGAACCTGACGCGTTGACGACGGTCTGCCACGTTTATTGTCTCGACGGATCCTAAGGAATTAGACGCAAAGTCTGCAAATTTGTGTCCATTTCCGCTCGTGCGACGCCTGACCGCTCCGGTTCGGGGACGTTAGCTCTGTTTTCCTTGTGTTTTCGTGTGCAACATTTACCAGGCATGATAGCAGCGAAGTTGGGTTATTCCGCGCTGATGACGACAAAATTCTCCAGACCGACTCCTTTCAGCTCATCCATGGAACCATTGGAATCAGCAAAACGGGGGCACGTGAAGTCGTCCATCCGGGCGCCTAGTCGTAGGACCTGCGAATACTCCGCGCCTAAAGTCTGCTTTCTGGATGACACTATGTTCCCGTTCTCTCTCTAAGTTGTTGCCGCAGCTTGATTTATCAGATACGCCGGCGTGGCATTCACGTTGCTACGTTGCCTTGCGAGCTTAAACCGCATACACAAAGAATTCGTGAGGGTTCCGAATTCTAAGAGTTCAGCCTCGGCACGAGGGGAAAAGGTAGGACGAGAATATGAAGCGCAGTCTTGTTTTTGCAGCGTGCGCTGTAATGGTTTTGGCGGTAGGCCGCCCGAGTTCGGCCGCGACAATCACTTCAGACGCGGACGACTTCAGTATTTCATGGGCCTTCGCCGGTTGCGGTGGACTCTGCACGGGGGACGCGGATTTCGACGTCACGTCCTTTGACGACACGACGCTTGTCTTGGCCGTGAGCGTCAACAACACTCTCAACGTCGCCGGCGAGTTCCTCACGGGCCTTGGCTGGGACATGGATCCCGTGGCGACTGCCGCCTCGATGACGACGCCGGGGACCTACCTCGACAACGTCAGGCTCAACGAGACCTTTCCGTCGTTCAACACGCTCAATATTTGCGTCGACGACAACGGACAGGGAAGTTGCGGCGCCGGCCAAGTGCCAGCTGGCCTCCCGTTCGGAGTCGACAACTTCGTACTTACCCTGAACGGAGACTTCAGCGGCGGCACCGTAAACCTGGACAATTTTGCTCTGAAGTACGCAGGCGACCTGGGTTCGTTTGAGGGCGGCGCGACTGACTCGGGCGGGACCGACACCGGCGCGACCGACACCGGCGCGACCGACACTGGCGCGACTGACACCGGCGCGACGACCGGCGGTGTAGTGCCCGAGCCAACCAGCATGCTTCTCCTTGGATCAGGCTTGGCCGCGGTAGCGACGAGGCTGCGGCGCAACCGGAAATAAGCTCGGCTTTCGAACGGCTGAACTCAACGAAAGGGCGGGCCCCCCCTCGGGCCCGCCCTTTTTCGTCATGACGCCCTCGCACTCGTTGATTTCGGCGTTTATTGTCTTTCACCTGCTCGCGATCGTCGTAGGTTCCACACCGAATCCCGCTTCCCTTCCGAAAGCCGTTCCTCCCGACCGGGCTGCCCTGACCTCGCTTGGGGGAACCCTCGCACCGATCCTCGATGCGGCCGTAGCCCCGCTACAGACGCTGAACACGGGGATCTGGCAGTTCACAGGGTGGTGCCGGCGACCGGTGCGTATCTATCTGGGGGGAACAAAGCAGTACCAGCGCTGGAATATGTTCTCCCGCCCCCTCCGGCGGCATCAATACATTCACTTGCGGTACTACGTGGCATCGGAGGGGAGTCGCCTATTGCGCGTACACCGGGAATTGATTTATCCCTCGCACGCAGGCGGACACATTCGTCTATTCAAATCGTATGCGGACTCCTTCCGTGACAAGGCCATAACCCTCGCGCTCGAAGACCACGCGGGGAAATTGAAGCGCGAGCGCACGCGCCACGCGCTCGAACCCGCTTTCGAGCGCGCTCAGGTGGAGCTGTTCCCGGTGGTCAGGGCATTCGCACTGCGCCAGGTCGGTCTTACCCTGGCGCCCGGCGAACGGCTTGTTCGAGCCGAACTCTGGAGTGGCGTTGCCCCAATGCCCCGCCCGGGCGAGCTCTTGCCCCACGAGGTTCTCGAAACGAGGCAGGAAACCCTGGAGGGATACGATGCTGTAACGGATCTCGGTTTGATCCCCGACACAGTCTTCCCGCCCCTCGGCGCGGTCACTCACGACGCCGACATCGACTGGCGTCTGTTGGCCCGAGTGACATGGAAATGATCGAGTGGTGGAAACGGCACTGGTTCTCGGAGGTCCCACCCCATGTCTTCGCGGCATTCCGGATCGCGGTGGGCTTCGCCGGCTGTCTCACGATGCTGGGACTGCTGGACGTGCCGTTGCTGCTCAGCCCCGACGGCATCGTGCCGATGCCGGGTCCAGGAAGTCTCGGCGTCCGCGCGGCGATTATTGGAGCAAATCTCGGCACCGCGGCGGGTTGGGCAGTCTGGTCTGCGAATTTCGTTGCCTTCGCTGTGCTTGTGGCTGGCTGGCAAACGGGGCTGGCGTCCCTTTTTGCTTTCGTGGCCAGCGGAGCGCTCATCTGGTGGAATCCGCTACCTTTGTCCGCCGCGCAACATCTGCTCCACAACCTGACTTTGTACCTTGTCGTGTCCGACAGTGGGCGCGTTTGGTCAGTTGACGCCTGGCAAGCGGCCCGTCGCGGGCGCGCGATCCCACCAACGCCGCAACCCGTGTGGCCGCTTCGCCTGCTTCAATATCAGGTCTGCGTCATGTACGCCTCCGCGGCGATGTTCAAGCTCTTGGACTCCTCGTGGCGCGACGGGACGGCCCTTCACTATATTTTGAACTACAACGCGTTTCAGCGACTCCCCGGCGAAGTGCCACCGTGGCTCGATCCGGTACTGGCTGTCCTCACGTATTCAACGCTCGCATGGGAAGGGCTGTTTGCCCCCGCGATGCTGCTCCGCCCAACCCGACGTCTCTTCCTTGTGACAGGTATCGCCATGCACATGGGCATGTGGGCGCTCCTCGATCTTGGCCCCTTCACGCCGACGGTGCTGGCGGCGTACATAGCCTTCATCGACGCTGAGGATGCGCGGGCGCTTGCCGGGCACTGGCTCAAGTTCACCACGCAGGCGCGAAAAAGGGCCACGCCGGAAGAGAAGGCCAGCATTCCCGGTTTTCCCCAGTAAATCGCCAACAAGGCATGGTCTTGGAGACAAGGGATGCCTAAAGTCTCGCTTTGAGATGACACTGGGGCGATCAAATTCGTTAAGTCATTGCGTAAAAAAGGTTTAATGTAAGCCCATCAGTGGCATTGCCGTTGCTGAAGGAAGCTCGTGCATTCCTCCTGTAGTAGGAGTGCCGGAGTTTCAGCCTCGATTCGAGGGGAAAAGGCGTAACGGTCAACATGAAACGGATCATCACCGCGGCAGCGGTCCTTGGCTTGGTTATGGCCGCGAGCACGGCGCGAGCAGCGACAATCGGAACGCTCACGGTCGACGGACTGCTATTCACACTCGATAATAACGGCTTGGTGGCCGATCTCGTTGGTGGCGACAACGACACCTACCAGTTGGTCCTGTCGGTCGACTCGACGAACTACGACTTCGCCGCCACCGACTACATCCGCGACGTCTCGATCAAGATCGTAAACGGCATCGACGCTGGAACCCTGCAGTCGAATCCGCCCGGCACCTGGTCATTCGTGATTGGGGGCCTCAACAACGGTGGGTGCGCCGCCAATGCGAACAACGGTTTCTTCTGCTCGCAGTCGGGTGACAACCTGGCAGTGCTCAATGGAGCGACGTATTCCTGGACCTTCAACGTCGACATCGACGGAACTCTGTCGACCGAGCCACATTTGAAGGCCCAGTGGTATACGGCCGACGGCACGAAGGTCAACCAGATTTCAGAGGATCTGAGCGCGACCAGTGGCGGCACTGACAGCGGGGCCACCGACACGGGTGCGACAGACACGGGGGCGACCGATACCGGAGCCACGGACACCGGCAGCGAAGTGCCTGAACCTGCGAGCCTGTTGCTCCTCGGATCGGGGCTGGCCGGAGTCGTCACGAGGCTCCGACGCAACCGGAAGTAGCCCCAGAATTCTGACAAGGGCGGGCATCTCTCCGGGCCCGCCCTTGTCGTCATCAAGCCGTCGCGACCGCAGACGTCCACAACGTGTCACTTCCCGCAAAGGCCCGCGCTTAGACGGCCCCCATCACAGCGTCGTAAACCTCCACGTCGCACTGGAAGTCGATCCCGCAGAATTCCGGGCAACGATTCGCCAGTAATACGTGCGCTTCGCGGATTTCGACACAGTCTTGTAAAGCGTGCCGGGGAAGGTCAGCGAGACACCTGCCGGCGGAGTGAGTGTCGCGATCTTCGGCGGGGTTGACGACGTTCCGAAATAAATGTCATAGCTGGTCGCGCGGGCCGCGGCGTACCAGCGTAAATACAGACTTGACGTGAGCGTGCTGGTGACCTTCGTGGCGAGATTGAGGGGCCAGTACACCCGAGGCGCGGCGGGCAGGCTCGTATTTGAGGACGCCGCAGGATACGCCCTCTGCACTGCCGCGATGTCGTCACTGTAGAGAGCCCGCCAGCTTTGTGAGCACCAAGTGGAACTCGACGGATACATCGTCGCCGCCGAGAGGGGACTGTGTTGGATGCCTAGCGCGTGGCCGAACTCGTGGGTGGTCAGGTCTTCGAGGTAGAGGCCGCCAGAGCACCCCGACGACCCCGGAAAGAACTTGAACCCTGCGTCGTAGATGATGATATCGGCGTCGAGAAGTTTCCCGTCTGCACCGTACCACCAGTAGGTCGCTGCCCCAGTCGATCCGCTCGAGGCGTTTCGGAAAAAAACCTCATTCTTCCGGTTGTTCACGAGTGACGACCCGCTGGTCGTTCCCGAGTACACGAATCGCACGTTGGCGTTCGACTGTTCCGACCAGTTCGCCGCCGCCGCCTGGAGCGACGCGATCGCGGCTTGCTGCGACATGTCGTGATTAGCCGGATTCACGTAGTAGCTGACGGCTGATGAGGCCCAGTAGTGGCCCGACAACACGTACGCCTGTGGATCCCCGCCGAGGACCAGGGCCGAGAGTGCGAGCGCTATGAGTGAAACGGATAGCCTGCGCATCACTGGGCCTCCCGCGCAAGGCGTCGCACGTCGTTCAACGTGAGCTCGGAGTCGGCGATTCTATCGTCCGCGCGAAGTCTCAGGACACCTTTGCCGCGCCCATGGGCAATGAAGCGGCCATCGGAGAGCTGATCCACCAAAAACACAGCCCGGTCACCACGTTTGGTCAGCGGCGTATGGGAGGCTTCCATCGTGACGCCATCGATGGTGCCTCCCTCGACCTCCAGCGGCACCCAGGAAGGCGGTGAACCCCGTAACGCCTCGTCAGTCCGAACGATTGCGGTCGTGACAATGATCACGTCGCCCCACGACGATCGACGTCGAGAAGGCCGTGTCTCGGTGACGGTTCCCACAACAGTGAACTTCGCCTGCCGCAGTGCGGTGTTCAGAGAGTCCGCTCGCCCGTCAGCCATCGCGCCTGTATGCATGGCTGTCGCGAACGCGAGCCCTGCTCCAATCGACAGGGCTGCCCGGGCACACCTCGAGTGCATCAACCTCGACTCCTTTCGATGAGTTGCTGCCAGCCGGCAGCAGCCTGCGCCGCGCCGGTATTACCTCTGGGGATTGGACTGACTGGGGAGGCTGATGCGATCGGCGAAAACATGCGCCGCCGCAGGGCCACTAAGTAATAGGAGATTCGCGGCGGTTTGTAAACCTGGAAATTCTGCCCTGCCGACGCGGCCGCCGTACAGAGGTCGAGGCAAAACACGCGCCATGCGTGTTTCGCCTCGGGTCGAACGCAAGAGTGTGGCTACCTCGTTGAGAACTTCCAGACAGGACTGGACGTCGCACCGCCGGCGTTTTTCGCGACGATCCTCCAGTAGTACGTCTTCTTCGCGCTCCAGGGTACCGCCCGGTAGAGGGTTCCCGGGTACACCGCGGAGACACCCGCTGGCGGCGTTACCGTCCCGATCTTTGGCGGCTTCGAGGACGTGCCGAAGTAAACGTCATAACTGGTCGCCCTCGCGGCGGCGTTCCAGCGCAGGTAGTTTGTCGTCGCCAGCGTGACCCGGGAGGCACCGTTCTTTGGAGAATACGCGGTGGCTTGCGCCGGTGTGGCTACGGCTGTCTGAGTCTGGATCGAGGCGATGTTCGACGCGGCCGACACGCCATTGGCGTTGAACGACCTCACGCGATACGAATACGTCTGACCGGACGCCGTCGACTGATCAAGATACGATGTCACGTTCGCGCCCGGCTGCCCGATGATCACGAAGTTGACGCCATCCGTCGATCGCTCGACCTTGAATCCGGTTTCGTTCGTCGCAGTGTCAGCCCAGCCCAGATTCACCTGAGGAGTCGTCGCGCCGAGACCGGCGACGAGGCTGCTCGGTGCCACCGGGGCGCCCGACGTCGCCGTCGACGCAGGATAGTCGACTGCACCGCCGCGATGTCGTCTTGCGACAGATATCGCCAGTCTTGGCCGCACCAGGCGCTGACCGTGGGATACATCGTGGCGGAGGCGTCGGCAGAATGCTGGATGCCGATGAAGTGGCCGAACTCGTGGGAGGCCAGATCCTCAATGTAGATGCCGCCGGAGCAGCCGCTCTGCCCTGTGAAGAACTTGAACCCAGCGTCGTAGAACATCATGTCCGAGTCGAGGAACTTCCCGTCGCTTCCATACCACCAGTAGGTCACGGCCGCTGTGCCTCCGTTGGCCTCATTGCGGAAGAAGATCTCATTCTTTCCGTTGAGAACGACCGAGGCCCCAGTGGTGCGGCCCGCGTAGTAGACGTTGATGTCGGCGGTGCTCTGCGCGCGCCAGTTCGAGGCGGCTGCCTGCAATGCAACGATGGCGGCGTCTTCGGACACATCCTGGTTGACGGGGTTCACGAAGAAGGGCACCTGATTGCCCGCCCAGCGATGTCCGGAAAGCATGTAGGCGCTCAAGTGCGTGCCAAGGGCGGCGAGCACGAGTGCGGCGACTGCGGCGACGACGAAACGTTTGACCATTGGTTCAGCTCCTTATGCTCGCGAATCTCCGGCTATCGCGAGGCAGCCGCTGCCAGGCGGACGTCGTCGAGCCACAGGTCGCTGTTCTTGATGTGTTCTTGCTCGAGCTCCAGCACGCCGGCGCCGCGCTGGTGAGGAACGAACTCACCGTTGCGACCGCGCTTCAAAAGGACTACGGCACGCGCGCCAGGCTTCAGCTCGGGCATGTCCGATACGGCCATCGTCACGCCGTTCAGCGTGCCGCCTTCCACTTCCATCGGCACGGTGCTCGCGAGATCTCCCTTGAGCGTCTCTTCGACGGCCATCTCGACGTGGCTCACGATGAGCATGTCGCCGCGATCGGTCTTCTTCATGTAGGGGGCAACACGGGTGACACGACCGACGACCGCGCGCTCGGCCCCTTTCATCCGCATTTTCAACTCGGCCTCTTGGGTGGCTTTGGGGCCGCCCGCGTGGGCGATCGCCGTCCCCGCGACGACGATCGATATCAGGGCTACAGCACGGCTCTTCACTGGCAATCCTCCTGGGCTTTCCTTGACCTGCAGGGCGAGCAGGTTGTCGGGGCCAGGTAGGGCAAGAGCATTGCCACCTCTGCAATGAGGCGCTGAATGCGCGCTAAGCCGTTGAGAGTCAGGCGCTTACGACTTGGATGAAACCGGATGGAACGGTCTGGGGACGGTCGGTCGGCCGCTGCCGATTACGAACCTGTCATGTGCGGCACGAGGTTGTGACGGGGCGTGAATCCCGAAGTCCGATGCGTTTCAGGAGCCGCGCAAAATGGCGGGGAGCCGACACCGTTGTCGGCCCCCAAAAAGCGGGCGAAGTCTAGAGCGTCTGGAGAAGCTTTCGAGCGTCGTCGGCACCCGCAAAGTCCGCCTTGATCGCCAAAGCGCGTTCCAGGGCTTCTCGCGCCTTTCGCTTATCACCCGTCTTCGCGTATGCCAGACCGAGGTGATACTGATACATGGGATTCGTGGGGTCTTTTTCCACGGCCTCGCGCAGCGGAGATACTGCGAGCGTGGCCAGATCCTTCTTGTAGTAGACCCATCCAAGCGTGTCGCTGACCTCCGGACGATTGGGCAATCGGCTCTTCGCTGCTTGCGCGAGCTGCAGCGCAACATCGAGATTCCCGCCATCCTCCACATACATCCACGCCAGGTTGTTCGAGGCGACGCCCGCATTGGCGTCGAGTTGAACGACGTGCTCGTACTGGCGCCTGGCCTCGGCCTTCTGCCCCTGCATTTCGTGAATCATGCCGATCATCGTCGCCGCACCGATGGCCTTGGGCTGCTTCTTGACGATATCTTCGAATTGCTTCTGTGCTTCGCCGAGTCGCTTCTGTGCGATGTAGACCCGGCCGAGCATGCTATAGGCGCTGAGCTCCCCCGGGTTCTGTTGAATGATGCGCTTCAATGTGGCTTCGACTTTCGGAGCATCACCACTCGCGGCATATACCTGTGTCAGCGCCAACAGGCCATTCGAGTTCGTCGGATTCTTGGCCACCCACGCCTCGGCGCGCTCGCGCGCCTGGTCGGGTTTCTTTGTGGCCAGGTCCACGGCGATCTGGCCGCGCAGGATCTCGGCGTTCGTCGGGTCGAGTTCGGCGGCGCGATCAAACGCGACCCGCGCAGTCGGCACTCTTTTCAGAAAGAGGTCCACCGTGCCTCGGGCGGCCAAGACGGGTGCGGATTGAGGCACCTGCTTTTCGATGGGCTTCAGCAGAGAATCCGCCTGAGCGTAGTCGCGCTTCGCGACCAGCGAACGGATCATTGCGAGCCTGGCGTCGATGCTGCCCGGGGAGTTTCGTACGGCAGATTTGGCGAGCTCCAACGCGGCATTCGGGTCGCCTTTTTGCAAGTTCAGGCGCGCAAGCTGCGTCTGCGCGGCTGACGCTCTCGGATTCAGCCGGATGACCTCGTTGAACGCATCGACCGCTTCGTTGCGATGACCGAGCGTGGCGTGAATGCTCCCGGCGAGGTAGTGGGCCGCCGTGAATGAAGGATCGGCCGCTGCCGCCTGCTTTGCCAAGGTCAGCGCGTCTTCCAGCTTCTTGTCGGCAACGAGGAACCGGCTTTTCGTCAAGAGCGCCATCGGGTTGCGGGGCTCTTTCGCCAACACCGCGTCAATGCTCTTGTACGCCTCGGCCTTCTTGTTCTGAACGAATTCGATGAAGGCGATACGCGTCTGGGCCGCGACGGTCGCCTCGCGCTGCGCCAGCAGCGGCTTCAAGAGGCCGAGCGCTTCGTCGTAGCGTTGGGTCGAGATGTAGAACTCTGCGAGCGTCATCGTTGACGCCCGCCCGGCGGAGGTGTCGGCGGCTGCCAGGAGTTTCAGATACTTTTCTGCGTCGGTCGGCCGGTTCGTTGCGGCGTAAAGGGCCGCCAGCGCGCGGGACGCCAGCACGTTCTTCGGCTCAACTTCGTGCGCCTTGACCAGCTCCGACTCGGCTTCTTTCACGGCGCCTGTTCCCATGAGGTACTGCGCGAGTGAGAGATGCGTTGCGGCCGTGTTCGGGGCTATTTCGACAGCCTTGCGAAATGCCGCTTCGGCCTGCGGCCGGGTCCCCTTCTGGAGCTGCAGCACGGCCCCGAGACTCGTGTAGGCGGCCGACGCCGACGGATCCAGCTGCGCGGCCTCCTCGAGCTCTTTCACGGCGCCCTCGAAGTCCTTGAGACCGGCCATCGCATTGCCGAGCAGCAGCGTCGCCGGTACGTTCTTGGGATCTTTCGCCAGCGCCTTTTCGGCGCGGCTCTTCGCATCCTCGAATCGTCCGCGAAGCAGCAGCAATGTCCCCGCCTGCACCTGGACCTTCGGGTCGTTCGGCAGCAGGTCGGCGGCGCGCACGTACTCCGCGTAGCTGCGCGGGAAGTCTCCGCTCTTCATGTACGCTTCGGCCAGCTTCAGTCGTGCCTGGCCGAAGCGGGGGTCCTGCTGCACGGCGTTCCGGTACTGCACGATTGCTTCGGCGACCTTGCCATCTTCCATGTACCGGTCGCCGCTCTTCAGAGTATTCCTGTTTCGCAAACTCAGGGTCCTTGCGACAGCCCGCTGCGCCGATCGCTACCGCGAGAGCGATCGCGATACTCGAAACCTTCCACGCGTTCATGACGTGACCTCTATTGGCCGACCCGCTCAGGACGGCAGGTAACGGGCCAGATGCGGAAACATGGTTTGAACGAAGCCAATCCCTCGGCGCTCAGCCTCGCCGACGGCTTCGGCCGTCTCGCCGTAAATGGGCACGACGATGCGCACCAGTGCCGCGTCCGTACGGTTGTGTCGAATCGCGTCGGTGACCGTGTAGACGCGTCCCCAGTACTCGCTGGCGATAACGCGGCCGTGGCTCTGGTACCAGTAGAGAACCAACTGACGATCGAGGCCCTTCTGAATCACAAACCGATTGATGGTGATCGCGCGATCCGTCGGGGCGTTTGGAGTGTCCTTGACGGCGACGGTCACTCGATCTTGCGTCACGGGCGTCCAGCCGGCGCCAGGCAGGCAATTGAGGGGCGAGTGTACCGTGTCTCCCTGGCGCTGGCTGGCGTAGTAGCCGATGTACAAGCCGATCCAACCCCGTTCGCCGGTCGGATAGTAGGTCCGGCGCGTGTAGTCATCGACGCCGAGGACGGCCAGAATCTTCTCGTCAAAATCGGGCGCCTGCCTGCCTCTCCAGTCACCGAACTGCAGGGGCAGAGAGGTCAGGGGCTCCCGCAGGGGCACAGGCTCAGCCGTCGACATCTTCGCGAGATATGCGAAGGTCGCGACCAGCATCACGGCAATGATCAGGATTCGACGGTTCATCGCACCATCTCTGACGACAACGGACCGGGAGTGGTCGGGTTCACACTCGCGAGGGGGCACGACTTTCACCACGAGCTTCACGACCAAGTACAGCAGCGCGAAGGCCGCGATGAAGACGATCCATCCGGAGAACGTGTGGAAAAATCCCTGAGCGGCCTCCTGGCCATAGTAATGCGCAGCGACTCCCGTACCGGCCACCCGCAGCCCATTCGCGACGATGGCAATCGGAACCGTGCTCAGCGCGATGAACGAGCGGACGGCGAGCCGGCTATCCACGAAATATCCGTAGACGATGCCAAGCGTGAGCAGGGAGATGAGCGATCGGATTCCGCTGCAGGCCTCGGCGACTTCGAGCGTCGTATTCGCAAGAGTGATGACATTCCCCTCACGCAGCACGGGAATCGACAAGGCCTGCAACGTCGCCTCGCCAAAACGCGAGGCGAGCAGCTGCAGCGGAAATGCAATTTGATTGAAGATGATTGCGGGCGGCGGCACCATCAGCAGAAGAAATGCGATGGGGAATGCGAGCACCCCGAGCGCCTGGCGTCCGCCAACAAAGAGCACAGCACCCGCGAGTAGAAAGATGATTGAGACGCGCGTGAGAAACAACTCTGCGCCGAGCGTTCCAGCAATCAGGAGTCCGAGACTGCCAGCAATGACGACAAGTCCCCACAAACTGGGACGCAGGCTGGTGGCCGACAGTCTGGCGCGGCGCTCCCACGCAAAGTACGCTGCGAGTGGGACGATGAGAAAGCCGTGCGAATAGTTGTCGTCGTGTCCCCAGTCATAGAGCAATTTTGCGATGACCGTCCAATAGCAGAGAGCGAAGGCAGCGGTAACGGCGGCGATCGATGCGAGGAGGGCCTTGTGCGGGTGAGTCGGCGATGCCTCTGGTTCAGTCATGTCTAACGTACCAAACCTGCATTCTATCTCAGCAGACATCCAAATCCGTCTAGACACACAACAGCCCGGCTCCTAAGAATTCAGGAGCCGGGCTGTTATGTCCCGTGCCGGGACATGCAAGCGTAAGAAGATCTAATTACACCAGGTTCAGCGCGTCATCCGCCGCCGGACCGCAGCAGCCAGTCCGATGAGGCCAGTGCCCAGCAGGATCATCGAGCCAGGCTCGGGGACGGCTCCGGCGCCGCCGCTGGACCCACCGGAATCTCCTCCGCCGGAGTCGTCGCCGGGAGGCGGCTCACACTCCCACACATCGTCTGTGCAAATCGGCACATCCGCCGTGGTGGGTGTCGAGGTGGACTCTTGCGGCATCGTACGGGCAACGCGGGTCGGCCCGGGCGCGCCCCCGGCATTCGACGCGCTGCGCTTCCCCGAATCGGAGGTCGCGTGCAAGGACTTCTTGGAATCCACTGTCGAGGGACCTGCGATCACGCTCGGCGTATGAACCGCAGAAGCTTTCCCAGAGTTGCCAGCACCCGCACCGCCGGAGCCCCCCGATCCGAAGCCACCCCCGCCTGCAAACGACTCGCCTAGAGCGGACGGGCCACCGATCTCGCACCCATCGCACGTGAAGTCCGACCCGACGCCGGCAAAGCCGGTCACATCGAGGATATCGAACACCAACCCTTGGCCTTCAAGGGCACTGTCCGAAACGGCGTCGTCATCCCAGACGACATTGCCGACGATCGACGGGGTGGTCGGTGTTTTGACAACCGCTGCCGTTGCAGCCGCGGACGTCCAAGCGACGAGCGCCCCCGATGCCACAATGACTGTCACACTCCGCGGTAACGATTTCATCAACCCTCCAGTGGTCAACTGGGACCCTGCCGGGGTCTGCGGGGAACTCAGCAAGCTTCCTGCCACAACGCTGCTGGGCAGTAAGTGTCATTATTTCAATTACTTAGCATTTACTGAGGTACGCCAGAAAGAGATCAATCGTCCCCACGGTGGCGACTAAAGTCATCACTTGCTACGTGAGCCGTAGTGCTTGTGCCGTCGAGCCGGACTACTTTCCGAGCAACCCGCGCAGTTTTTCTCGGAGGGCTGCGACTTCAGGATTCGTCTCCAGACCAGGGTCAAGCCGTAACGCCGTGTTGACCGAGTCGAGCGCCAGATCAGCCTGGCCGACCTGGGTGAGGACCGCTGCAAGATGCCAGCGGAGTTCTGCGCTTTGTGGGACCCGCCGTACGGCTTCCCGAAGGAGCGGAAGCGCCGTCTTGTCATCCCCAAGCAGGTGATATATCCATCCTAGAGTGTCGCCGGTCAGCGCTTGTTCTCGGGTCAGCAAGTACGCCCGCTGAGCAAGCGGGAGAGCCTCCGTTGGCTGCTGCTTGTGTACCGCGAGGGCGAACGCCAGATTGTTCAGGGCCGGCACGTTCCGTTCGTCGGTCGCCAGGATGGCTCGGTAGCGCTCGATCGCCTTGTCGTAGTCCTTCTGTTTCTCGTAGGTCAGCGCCAGCGCAAACTGCGACGCGCTCAAGCGCGGCTCGAGCCGGGTCGCGTTCTCGAGAGCCTCGAGGTGGCCCGCGGCATCGTCTCGCACCTGCCGCATCTCGGCGCGAAGTGCCCACTTGGCGCCTTCCTCATTGAACCCAGCGAGCATGACCCTCGCGAGCCGCCGGGCAGAAAAAAACGCCGGCATCTCGGTCGCCGGATCGATCGGCGGATCGAGCAGTTCATTTGTGAGTGGCTTCGTGCGAAACGGCGCACAAAGCGGATCGCCGATGACAACGGTCTGCCAGCCAACCTTGGGCATGGCCAGATAGAAGGCCTCGGCGAGATTCGAGCCGGAGACATAAGCGGGGAACAGGATATCGGGCCGAATGGTCGCATCGAGGAACGGTTCACCCACGTGACCGGCGACACCCGTAACGCCCTCTCGAATGAGATCGCCCGTCAGCGACTGCGGCGAGCCGCCAAAGTATGTCTTCGGGTCGCCCCACGCGCCGACGTTCCACTGCGCCGGAGGTTCCTTGAAGCTGCGAGCATCGGTGCTGACGAACATGGCCGCCAGGGCGCCGGGAACGAATTTGTTGTCGAAACGACGGACGCGGATCGCAGGGTCGTTGGATCCCCATGAGCAGTACCCGAGCAGGTCGGACTCACCCGTAATGACGCGGCTCGTCGGATCCAACACGACCTTGCCCTTCCACCCGGCAGCGTCGAGACGGTCCGATGCCCGCTGGAGCCAGGAGTTGCCCGCCGCGTTCAGCGACGCGCGCATGTCGAGGACGAATCGCCCGTCCGCAGCGGGTGCGCGGCCGCGGGCGACAAGCGCGAGCACGTCGTCGACTGTGTAGGCGTCGAGCCTCGTGACCAGGTAGAGATCAGAGTCTTTGTGGCTGAATGGCGTTGCCTCGCTGACGGGCCGGTCGGACAGGAAGTAAGGGTTCGGCTGGGGTCCGGGCGAGCCGCTTACCACGCCAGCCGCCATCATCCTGTACAGCAGCGCAAGCTCTGAATCGACCGACGCCATCGACCCATTGCGGCCGCTCGTGCCTTGGACCCGCAGAGGAATCCCTTTGGCCAGCACGATGTACAGGATGCGATCGAACGCGGCATGACTGGCAATCCAACGTGCGATGGGAGACTGAATCGCCACGACGAATGCCTGGCGCGGGATGGTCTCAGGCACATCGGCCGGCATATGATCGAGCTTCAGCACCTGGTCGGACGGGACCGCGCGTCCGCGCGCGTACTCTTCGGCGATCCGCACGGAATCGGCGTTCGCCGCATTCGCAACCACCAGCACATTGGCGCCAGTCTGGGCACCGGCCGATCCGGTGGCGAGCACGAACAGAGCAAGGATCGCTATGACTACACGCACGGAGAACAGCATCATGATGTGAATATCCGCGCCGGTAAAGGTCTATGGCTCGTCGCTTCCGACGATGAAGCGCCACAGCTTTCCCATGGCGCCGGTCTTCTTCGGGTCTTTCGGGGCGGGTTTCTTCGCGGGCTCCGGCGCGCGCTTCGATGCTCCCTTGACGGCCGGCGGCTTCTGCGGCGCGGCTGGCGGGTTCTGCGGGGCGGCCGCCGGCTTCGGCGGGCTGACAGGATCGACGCGTATTTCAGGTGGATCTGCCTTGGCGCGCGGGCTCTCGCCTGAGTCATTGTACGCCGCCAACTCGACGCGCCAGGTCCCCTTTTCGAGCGGCGGCAGCGCCAACTGGAGTCTCCCGCTCGGCGATCTGCTCGGGCGTCCGACGTCGATGCGAAGCGCGCGCCCGTCTTCACGCCTTGTGACGTACAGCACGTACCCTTTAACGCCGGGCCCCGCCTGGTCGAATTCCACGCCCCTGGACGGTGGCGAGGTTTGTGCTTCGATAGGAGCGGCCGACAAAAGCAGGATCACCGCCAGGAGCGCAGCTCCAGCCCGACCGTGCAGGCTGAAGAGACACGGGTCAAAGAGACACTGGCGGCGTCTGCCGCTCGTCGTCTGACCGTGATCGGACGAAAGTCCGGTACCTGGCAGCATCTTCGCCTCCGTGAGCCCTGCGGAGGGGCCGTGAAACGCACTTGCTCCTACGGATTCGACTACAGTTAAGGAACTCACGCAAGGTCTGCACGACCACACGAAAAATACGCGAAACTGGCCGCAAGAGGGATTGGAAACGCAGGGGGGCGAGCTTATCGTGACAGCGCTTTGGCGGGACGTGCGCGAGATCGTGCACGAGCAGTTGCAGTACCGCGACCTACTCTTCCAGATGGCAAAGCGCGACCTGATGTTGCGCTACAAGCAGACGTTCATGGGTGCGGGATGGGCAGTGTTCATGCCGATCGTCAACACCGTGATCTTCTCGGTGATTTTTACACGCGTCGCCCGCGTCGACGTCGGAATGCCCTATCCGTTGTTTGCCTATTCCGGACTTGTGGCGTGGAACCTCTTCGCCTCGTCGCTGAGGTTCTCGATCGGGTCGCTCACGAGCAACATACCGCTCGTCACGAAGGTCTATTTTCCTCGCGAGATCTTCCCGCTGTCGGTGGTGCTCGTGTGTCTCGTCGATTTTGCCATCGCGAACGGCGTGCTGGCGCTCATGATGATCTTCTATGGGAAGGCGCCTTCGACGTCGCTGGTTTTCCTCCCGGTTGTGCTCCTGGTGCATGTCGCGTTCACCCTCAGCATCGCGCTGCTCGTTGCGATGGCGAATCTCTTCTATCGGGACGTGAAATACCTTTTCGATGTCTTGTTAATGGCGTGGATGTTTGCGACCTCGGTGCTCTACCCCGCGAGCCTCATGGGCGGGCGGACAGCACAATTGATGCAGCTGAATCCGATGACGCCCATCGTCGATGGCTACCGAGCCGTCGTGCTCACGGGTGAAAGTCCATTTACCCCGTGGTTCTGCGGCGCCGCCATCGCGGCCGTGCTGATGCTCGGTGTTTCGTGGGTGTTGTTTCACCGCGCCGAGTATAGGTTTGCAGAGAACGTATGACCTTGGGGCGAAGATCGAACCGCGATCTGTTGTTGGAGCGTAAGCATCCGCGGAACGCGCACTGATGCCTGAACCATCTGTTCATTTCGAGTCTGTCTGGAAGAAGTTCCATCGCGGCGAGCACCATGACACCATGCGCGACGCGGTGCTGTCGGTGGCTCGGCGGGCACTGGGGCGACGACGCGTCAGCCAAGACCCGGACGAGTTCTGGGCTGTCCGCGACGTGTCGTTCGACGTCCGTCCAGGGGAGACGCTCGGCATCATCGGAGGCAATGGTGCCGGCAAATCCACGGTACTGAAGCTCCTCACGCGCATCTTTCGCCCGGATCGCGGAGTGATCCGCGTCGAGGGCCGGATCGGCGCGCTCATCGAGGTCTCGGCTGGGTTCCATCCCGATCTGACCGGCCGCGAGAACATCTTTCTCCAGGGATCGTTGATGGGCATGCGTAAGGCCACTATCGAGAAAAGATTTGACGAGATCGTCGAGTTCTCGGGCATCTCGGAGTTTCTCGACACACCCGTCAAACGGTACTCATCGGGGATGAACGCGCGCCTCGGCTTCTCGATTGCCGCTCATCTCGACCCCGACGTTCTCATCATCGACGAAGTGCTGGCAGTCGGCGACTTCCGCTTCCAGCAGCGCGCCTTCGAGCGCCTGCAGGAACTCGCTCAGAGCGGCCGCCCAGTGATCGTCGTGTCGCACCAGTTGGACCGCATCACACAACTCTGCTCCAAAGCAGTCCTGCTGACGATGGGGCGAGTCGCCGCTGAGGGAACGCCGTCTGAATGCGTTGCGGCGTACCTGGCGCAGGGCGGCACCGGAGACGGACATGAAGCGCCAGTCACCTTCGGAACACCCACAGTCACACCGGGCCCGGCAATCCCTGTTGGCGCGGAATTCACCGTCGACGTCACCATGACCCGCCGCGAGTCGCCGCTGCCGGACGCCGGCGTCGGCCTGCGGGTGCGCAGTCTCGTCGACAACCAGGGCGTGTTCTGGACGACGACACACCGGCAAGAGATCACGATTCCTCGCACGGGCGTGTTCACGTTCCGATGCGACCTGAGAGCGCATCTGATCCCGGGTCACTATGTCATTGAATTCTTCACGTACAATCCCATTGGTCCTCGCTCCCTCAGTTCTTCCGCACCAGTCCACGTGCAAGTGCTAGGAGACCACTCCGCCACCGGTCGCGCGCACCTCGGGGGGCGTCTGGAGCTGCGGGAGTCGATGTCAGTTCCGAAGTTGCCGCTGACAGGCTGAGCGGAGGCTCGATGCGTCTTTCGGTCAGCGCGGTGATTCCGGCGTTCAATCGCGAGCGATTCGTCGGCGAGGCCATCGAGTCGGTACTGCGCCAGGATCGTCCCGTCGACGAGATCATCGTCGTCGACGATGGATCCACGGACGGCACGGCCCGGGTCGCTGCGTCATTCCCGGGCGTGAACGTCGTCCGCCTGCCGACAACGCTTGGAACCGCGGGCGCACGGAATGCCGCCATCAGGTCGGCCACCGGCGACCTGCTCGCCTGGCTGGATTCCGATGACGTGTGGCTGCCCGAGCACACGGCAACCGTCGTCTCCCTGCTCGAGCGACATCCAGCGTGCGTCGTCGCCTTTGCCAGCGCAGAGTATTTCGGGCAACGAGAGGGCCTTTGGCAGTTGCCCGGTGTCACGGAGGACAAGCCCTTCGACGCGCTGGCGGTGTCGTTCAAACGCACGATTTCAACGATGAGTCCATCGCTGACGAGACGCCGCGCTGTTCTCGCCGTCAATGGATTCGACGAATCGTTGAGGTGTTCGGTCGATTTCGATCTCTTCCTGCGCCTGTCACTGCAAGGCCCATTTGTCTGTTCACACCGCGTGACGACGCGATATCGATGGCATGGCGATCAAATCAGCTCGCAGCCGTTCGCTCAACTTCAGGCCATCTACTTCGGTCGGACCAAGCTGCTGCGGACCCTGATCGCCTCTGACAGGCGGGAGGTGGCCGAGGCACTCGGTCAGTCGCTGCTCGAATGTCTGCGCGGCGATCTCTGGGAGGCATGGGCTGTCCAGGACGCCGAGAGGTTCGGCGCACTGGTTACGCTGGCAGGTGGGTTTCCTCGAGCCTCGGCGGTACCCAGGCCGTTCGGTCGAGAAAGCCTGCGAGCCCTTCGCCGATACTGCCACCACAAAGGGCAGCTGCAAGGGCCCGGCCTTGTTGCAGGCGGTGCGGCCACGCTGTTGGGCCGCCCGCGGTGGCTGTACCGACGCGCAGCCGTTGCAGAGATGCGCTATCGGTTGAGCCGCCTGTCGAAGCCAACCAATGAATGGCTCGGCCAATTCGTTGAAGCGGCGAATGCATGGGGGCGCCTCAAGGGAGCCCCTCCAAACAGCGGGGTTCCCTCACAACCCTATTCGACCGCCGAACGATGAAGATAGATGTTGCCATCTGCACGTGGAACCGCAGCTCGCTGCTTGCCCAGACGCTTCGACGACTGATGCAGCTCAGGATTCCGACGGACGTCGAATGGCGACTCCTCGTGATCGACAACAACTCGACCGACGACACGGCTGAAGTCTTGAAGGGCTTCAAGACTCAATTGCCCTTGTCCGCGCTGTTCGAGCCGCAGCCGGGGCAGGCGCAGGCACGAAATTGCGCCCTCCGCGAGACACGCGCCGATTACCTGATCTGGACCGATGACGATGTGTTGGTTGATCCGGGCTGGCTGGCCGCTTACGCGCAAGCGTTCCAGGGATCGCCCGATGCCGCGTTTTTCGGCGGCCCGGTGGAGCCGTGGTTCGAGGGCACTCCGCCTCGCTGGCTTGCCGATCACTGGCAGCAGATCGCGAATGTGTATGCCGTGCGGGCGCTCGGTGACCAGGTGCTGGCCTTCGACACCAACCGGGTCCCTTACGGGGCAAATTTTGCGGTGAAGGTCGCGGTCCAGCGAGACTATGCGTATGACCCGTCGCTCGGACTGCGACCGGGAAGCGAAGTCCGCGGAGAGGAGACGCAAATACTACGGCGCATGCTCGCGGACGGCCACACGGGTTGGTGGGTTCCAGACGCGAGGGTCCGACATTTCGTGCCGCGTGCACGTCAGAATCGCTCCTATCTTCGCCGCTTCTTCATCGGACAGGGCGAGTTGCAGGGTCGCGAGCTCAGGTATGAGCCCGCGCCGCAACTGTTCGGTCGGCCGCGCTGGCTCGTGAGACGCGCGCTAGCCGCGGAGGCACGATATCAGTGGAGCCGATTCACGGCCCCGCCCGAGGTCTGGCTCGCCCGACTCGTGGACGCCGCGACGATCTGGGGTCAGCTGAAGGCGATGGCTCCCCGGGAAGCCGCGCCCGGCTCATCATTTGAGCGCAGGTGATGATGGAGGCGCCTGCGTTGCGCATTGCCAGTAGGCCGAACGCCGATCACGACAATCCCTACTTTCGCCTCTTATATGGCGCGCTCTCGAAATATCAGATCGAACACCGCGGTCTGTTTTCGTTGAACGACGACTGGCTTCGTCAGAACGCCGCGGAACTCGACGCGATTCATATCCACTGGCCTGAGTACCTGTGGAGAGTTGATGGACGCACGTCGCCGCGTGCCATCGTGGGTTTCGTTCGATTCCTCCGACTCGCAAAGCGTCTCCGCCTGGTACGGGTGTGGACCGTTCACAACCTGCCTCCGCACGAACCCCAGCTGGCTGATCTGGCCGGGCTCTGGCTGCTTGCCCGCGAGATCGACATATTCGTGTGCCATTCACTCGACGTGGCGGCGCGCGTCAGTCGCTGGTTGCGTCCACCCCCCGCCAGCTCTCTCGTCATCATGCGGATCGGAAACTATGATGGCACCTATCCGCCACCTCAGGACTCTGCGGCATTTGCCCGATCCGTCGGCATCCCTCCAGACAAATCGATCGTGGCGGTGCTCGGACGATTACGGACGTATAAAGGTATCGAGATTGCGATACAAGCCGCGGGCCTGCTGCCGGAGTCGATGCACGTCGTGATCGCCGGTCGCGTCGTTGGAGACATCGGACACATTCGTCGTCTGGTCGCATCGTCGGCGGGGCGGGTCACCCTGATCGATCGCGATCTCACCGACCAGGAAGTCTCGACTTTCCTGGAATTGTCCGATGCGATGTGGCTGCCCTATCGGCGCATTTCCACGAGTGCGACGTTGCTGCTCGCTCTGACTGCCGGTCGCGGGGTCATTGCGACCGATCTGCCGTTCTTTCGCGAGATGCTCACAGGAGCCGATGACGCGGGTCGGCTCGTCCGACCTGGGGACCCCGCTGCCCTGGCGGAATCGACTGTTGCGTATCTCGCGCTTCCCGAGAAACGGCGTGAAGCGGCAGCCAGGGGCCTTGCGGACAGGTTCGCCTGGGAGGATGTCGTTCGCGATTTTGCCGAAACGTTGAGGGCGCGAGCGCATCGCGAACATTGATGTTCGAAGCCTGCGAAGTGGACCGCGGCGCGGCGTCCCGGGTGTCGAGGCGATCGCGCAAATCGCTGAGGTCGCCGTGTCACGCTCACAGCGCAGATCACTTACCATCGAAGTCGAAGGAGTGACCCATGTCCTCAGAGAGGCTGCACGAATTCGCGCCTGATGAGCTCGATCTGTTTGCGAAAAAAGGTACGGAAGGCGGCGCTCGGATTCCTCAAATAGGCAATGCGAACGGTGTCAAAGTCCGCCGTATCACCCAACTCCTCCTTGACCTGGCTGCGAAGCCCGTCGACCAGCTGTCTATTCTGGATTTGGCCTGTGGCGAAGGCGTCTACGCGATCGAGGCGGCCCTGCGCGGTGCGACAGTCCGGGCGGTGGATGCCCGCACCGAACGGATGCAGCATGGAGCCCGAGTGGCCGAGCGTATGGGGCTGACTCGCCTCACGTTCGAGCAGAACGACGTGCGCAAGGTGTCGTCGGACACGCATGGCCAATTCGATATCGTGTATTTGCTCGGTATTCTGTACCACCTGGACGTACCCGACGTGTGCCATGTCCTGGAACATGTGGCAGGCATGTGTCGCGGCTGGCTGCTGATCGACACGCACATCAGCCTCGGATCGAACGACTCGTTCTCTTATCAGGGCCGTGTCTACACGGGCGCGAAGGTTCGGGAACACGCGGACAATGACCCTGAGGCTGTCCGACGAGCCAAGGTTTTGATGTCGGTCGACAACACGTTCGCGTTTCAGTTCGATAGATCGTCGCTCATTCGGCTGCTGGTCGATACCGGGTTCACCAGCGTTGTCGAGTGCTTTGCCCCATTGGAGCCCGCGAAGCCGGCGAATCGCGTCACGCTGGCCGCCACGACGGGTCGGCCGGTGGTGGTGTCGACATACCCGTGGATCAATGGAAAGTCGGAGGACGAGATCGAGAAGTTTCTCACGGTCGACAAATCCCCGCCACCCGTGCAGCCCGCGCCGCGGGTCAAGGAATCCGCACCGAGAGTCAGTCTGCCAGGACTCGTGAATCACGCACTTCGTCGCTTCGGGGTCGAAATCAGGCGGGTAACGAGTGCCCCGGAAGTTCGTGCAAAGTCTTGAGGCGCACGCCGCGCATTCTCGTCAGCGTTAGCTCGCGATGCCCCTGATGGTCACAGCGGTCATTCCAGCATTCAACCGCGAACGCTTCATTCGTGCGGCCATCGAATCGGTGTTGCGGCAGGACCGGCCCGTCGACGAGATCATCGTCGTCGACGACGGTTCTTCGGATGGCACTGCGAGGGTGTCGGCGTCGTTCAAAGAAGTGCGCCTCATTCGCCGTCCGACGAACGGCGGAACGTCGATTGCGCGAAACGCCGGCGTGGCAGCGGCCCGCGGAGACTTGATTGCCTGGCTGGACTCAGATGACCTCTGGCTGCCTCATCACTGCTCGACTGTGGTCCCACTGGTCGAGCAGCATCCGGCCGTGGTCGTGGGATTTGGTGGAGTCGAGTTCACGGGAGAACGCCGCGGAGTCTGGCCTGTCGTCGAATTCCCGTCAGAGCAGCCGTTTGACGCCCTTCAAGAGTCGTTCGAACGAAACGTGGCGCCGATGATGGCCACTGTCACGAGACGCAGTGCCGTGCTTGCGGTCCAGGGATTCGACGAGTCGATGGCGTGTTCCGTGGACTTCGATCTGTTTCTACGGCTCTCGCGGCTTGGGCCGTTCATCTGCTCGCACACTGTCACTGCGCACTACCAGTGGCACGGCAACCAAATCAGTTCACGGCCACTGGCGCAGGTCCAGGCCATTTACGTGGCGCGACGCAATATGCTGAAAGCGCTGAGCAGTTCGGGCGACCATGTTCAGGCCGCGGCACTGACGGATCGACTTCTCCAAATGCTGCATCGAGACTTGTGGATCGCGTGGACCAAACGCGATCTCGTCAGGCTGCGGACGCTTCTGAAATTGGCGAGCACGTTCGACGGCACGGCTGATCTGCTCGCACGCTTTCGATATCGACAACATGTCCCTCGGCCGTTGATGCAGCTCTGGGACGCCCTGCGAACACGGGAATCACAAACCTGATGGCGCGACTGGCCCGAGCACGCCCAGTCACGACCGCTCCCGACAACCCGACCATGCTGCCGACGATTCAAATCACGATCTGCACGTGGAATCGTGCCGCCCTGCTGGAGCAAACGCTCGAGTCTGCCAGCAAGCTGGCCTGGCCGGAGTCGCATCAGACCTCGATCCTGGTCGTGAACAATAACGGTCCTGATGCCACGTCTCAGGTCGTGCAAGCGTTTGCGCATCGGCTCCCTGTGCGGGAGATCTTCGAGCCGTCACCCGGCCATACAATCGCGCGAAATCGGGCGCTCGCCGAGAGTCACGCCGACTTCATCCTCTGGACCGACGATGACGTGCTGTTCGATCGCGGGTGGGTGTCGGCCTTTGCTCATGCGATCGACGCCTGGCCCGACGCCGCGATATTTGGCGGACCCTGCCGTCCCTGGTTTCCGCAAACACCCGATCCCGATCTGGTGGCGACGTTTCCAGCACTGGCCGCGGGTTATTGCGTTCGCGGCTACGATGGTTCGGACGGGCCAATAGCGGTCCTCGAGCCGCAACACATCATGGGCATGAACTTCGGAGTGCGTATGGCGCACCTGAGCCACCTGCGCTTTGATCCCGGGCTCGGCTACTCGCCCCGTGCCATCGCAGGTGGAGATGAAACCGACTACATTCGGCGCGCGATGCGAGAAGGGGCGACCGTTGCCTGGGCAAGCGGCATGCGTGTGCAGCATTACGTCGCACCCGAACGCATGACGCTCGCATATCTGAAGCGCTTTACGATTGGCAACGCGGGCAGCGGCGACGACTCGCCGGATGCTGCGCATCCCCCGGCAACCCTGGTCCGTTGGTGTGGAACGGAATACGTCGCGTACGTGCGCGAGCGCCTGCGCGGCCGGCGGTTGGACGCATTGGGGCACTTGAAGCGCCACTGGTATCTGCGCGGTGTGCTGACGGACAGGTATGTGCGGCGGTCGAAGCGATGAGCGGGCGTCGCCGGTCCGAGCGGCGACTGACCATCGCCGTTGAAGCCGAGGCGCTCTGCCGCTATCCATACTGCGGGATTGCGAGAATGGTCGTACACCCGGTACACGCGTCTTGCGACGTTGCAGCCGGAGTGGCGATTCTGTTTCTTCCACCGCAGTCGCGTGCCCGAAATCATGCAGGACGCGCTGCCATTCGTGGAATGGCACAGAATCGACATCCGTGGCGAACGGTTCGTGCCACGCGTGGATGCCTGGATGGACGTGCGGCTGCCGTGGGCCGCGATGCGACTCGGAGCGAACGTGCTGCATTGTCCCGCCAATGCCGCGCCTCGTCTGGGCCCTCCAGTTGTCCTCTCGATTCTGGACCTGATTCCGATTCACACCGAACCCGACACGCCCCATGTCCGGCAATGGTTCCGTCGACTTCGTGCGGCCGCCAGCCGCGCCCATGCCGTGCTGACAATCAGCGCAGCGAGCCGCGATGACATCATCCGGCTGCTCGGCGTGTCCGAGCGCCGGATACATGTGCACGCGCTTGCGCCGTGGCAGTCCGGCCAGGGCCTGGCGCCTGATGTCCCGGATCTCCCACTCGAGGCATCTTCGGAGCCTAAGCGCCCCCCCTACGTGTTCGTCTTCGGATCCCTCAGACCGAACAAAAACCTCTCCCGGCTGCTGCAGGCCTGGGCTTCCCTGTCGGATGTGGCCCGGTGCGGTCATCGTGTCATGCTCGTTGGCCTCAGTCCCAGCGAGCGTCACGAGGTTGAAGCGATGGTGGCGCGCCTTCACCTGGTCGGCACGTGCGACCTCGTTGGGCAGGTTCCGGACACGCACCTCGCCCAACTCCTGAGAGGAGCCACGGCGCTCGCGTATGTATCAACGATGGAGGGTTTCGGCCTTCCGATACTCGAAGGGTTCATGGCCGGTGTCCCGGTGATCACGAGCATGGCCTCATCGATGCCTGAGGTCGCCGGCCATGCGGCCCTTCTTGTGAATCCGTTCTCTATCGAGGACATCGCCGACGCACTGACCCGGCTCCTGGCTGATGCAGCCCTGCGTGAGTCGCTCGTCGCTCTGGGCAAAGAACGCGTATCACAGTTCAGCTGGCAAGACGCGGCCGAGCAGCTTCGCGCCGCCCTGACAGATGCGGCCGGCGCGTCGACGTGACGTGATGGCGCACTCAGCCTATCAAATGAACGTGGTCGTCGACGCTCGAAACGCTTACCGGTCCGAACGTCGCGGGACGGGGAAGAATCTGATCGATCTCTATCGTCAACTGTCCATTCTGCAGCCGTCTTGGCGATTCGTGATGGTGCACGAAGGTGGATCAACGGACGATCCCTTTGCCGGCTATGCGAACATCAAGGGGCAGCTCTTGAGATTGCGTGGTGGGCGATTCAACATGTGGCAGGATGTCGGGTTGCCAATCGCCGCACGGCGTCATGGAGCAACCGTGTTGCACGCGCCAGCCAACACCGCGCCGTACTATCCCCTCAGCCGCCTGGTGATGACAATTCACGACTTAATCCCGCTGGAGATGGAGCCCGACTCTCCAGCCACCGGAAAGTGGTTGAGGCGAGTCCGTCGGGGGGCCCATCGCGCGCGGCGAATCATTACGCCAAGCGAGTGGAGCAAGCGACAGATCGTCACCCATCTCGGCGTCGCGCCCGAGAAAGTCGTCGTGAACTATTGGGCGCCTGACCGGGCCTGCCACAAGGTGGAGGACTCGGACACGTTGAGCGTTATTCGAGAGAAATACGGCATTCCGCGTGATCAGCGATACGTCCTCGGTTTTGGCGGATCCGATCCTCGAAAGAACACGCGTCGCATCGTCGAAGCCTGGGCGCGGGTGCCGAAAGGCATCCAGGACGCACATGTTCTTCTGCTGATCGGCAATCAGGAGCCTGCGTGGTCACAACTCCTGGGCCTGGTCACCACGCTGGGCGTTGGGTCTACGTGCCGACTCCATGGCTTTGCCAGCGAGACGGATATTGCGCCGCTGTTGAGCGGCGCCGCTGCGCTCTGCTATCCGTCGCTCAGCGAAGGCTTCGGACTCCCGCTCGTCGACGCGTTCCAGTGCGACACGCCCATCTTGACGAGCAGGACGACGAGCCTCGGGGAAATCGCAGGGAACGCCGGGCTCACCATCGACCCCGGCAACACCGATGAAATCACCGCAGGGCTCGTGACTCTGCTGAGCGATGAGCGTCTGGTGGACCAATTGCGCCATAACGGGCGAATTCGAAGGACAATGTTCTCCTGGACAACCTGTGCCGAAACCGTCGGCGCGGCTATCGAGTCAGCAGCACAGTAATCATGCAGGAGCGGTGGATCTCATTCGACTGTCGATACTTCCTCGGTGATCGGCCATGCGTCTGGCACAAGCGGGAGGGTGCTCTCTGCGAGTGCGAGCACTACGAGCAGGTCTCGTCGCAGGTCCTCCTGATCAAGCTTGATGCGATGGGAGATGTGCTTCGCACCACGGCATTATTGCCAGCGATTGCCGCAGCGCATCCTCGCGCGGCAATAACGTGGGCGACCCGGGCCGAGTCGGTTCCGTTGCTGACGGCAAACCCGTACGTCACGGAGGTCCTGGCCTATGGCCCGGATCTGTTGACCGCGCTCGCCAGTCGCACTTTCGATCGTGTCATCAATCTCGACGCGGGAAAAGTCAGCGCAGGTCTCGCAACCGTCGCACGTGCCGCCCAAAAGGACGGGTACGTGCTGAACGAAACGGGACGGGTGAGCCCGACCAATGCGGCCGCGAGGCGGTGGCTCGAATTGGGTGTGTTCGACGACCTGAAGCGTGCCGGCCGGCGAACCTACCAGGAGGTGATGCTCGAAATCCTCGGCTTGACAGACCAAAGTCATCGCTACGTTCTCGAGCTCGGCAACTCAGAACGAGAGGACGCCAGGCGCCATCTGGACGCGGTCGGACTCCTGGCGAACCGCCCGATAGTGGGACTGAACACGGGCGCTGGCGGACGATGGGCGCTCAAACAGTGGCGTGAAGAGGGCTTTCTGGAGCTGATCGCGGCGCTCGCCCCCGAGGGCGTGCAGTTCGTGCTCCTTGGCGGACCAGGGGAGGAGGAGCGCAATCAGCGGCTGGTCGCCCGCTCAGCGAGTGCCCTGGTCGATCCCGGCTGTCAAAATTCCGTGCGGCACTTTGCCGGGCTCGTTGGCTGTTGCGACGTGGTCGTCACGGGAGACACGTTGGCAATGCACATTGCACTGGCGATGGCCGTGAGGACGATCGTGCTGTTCGGGCCGACCAGCGCGCCCGAGATCGAGTTGTACGGCCTCGGTGAGAAGGTCTTCCCCGATATGACATGCCTCGGCTGCTACAAGAACACTTGTGACTTCGTGCCGAATTGCATGGACCTCATCACGAGCACGACGGTGATCGGAGCTGTCAGGCGGCAGCTCGCGCACGTCCCACGTTGAGGCTCCAGGTCGCCTGCCCATGAAACAACTCCTCTTCATGATTGTCCTGACTGTCGCCGGGACTCTTGGAGCCTTGTTCAACGGGCCAATCTGGGGACTCACCATCTACTATCTCTTCGCGGTCCTCCGGCCACAGTACCTCTGGAAGTGGGTTTTGCCGAACGGCGTCGAGTGGTCGCTTTATGTTGCCCTGGCGACGCTTGGCGCGACGGCGCTTCATCGCCTCGGCTTTTATCCTGAGCCCGACATGGCGACGCGACCAAAGATCCGCTTCACCATGGGACATCTGGTACTGCCCGCCTTTGCCCTGTGGCTCCTGCTGTCATACCTGCTCGCGTTCGACCAATCGGCGGCCAAGCAGATCATGATCGACTACTCGAAGATCCTGCTGATGATGGCCGCGTCGATTCTGATCGTGCGACAGGTGTGGCACATCTGGCTCCTCTCTCTGGTGAGCGTCCTGTCACTTTGCTACATCGCCTACGAAGTGAACTTCATGTACGCCTTGCAAAACTACATGGGGATCTACCACAACGGCTATGGTGGCCTCGACAACAACGGCGCCGGTCTCATGCTAGCGATGGGTGTGCCTTTCTGCCTGTTCATCTGGGACAGCCACCGTAGCGCCTGGCGATGGTTCTTCGCCGCGATGATTCCGGTTCTGTTGCACGCCATTCTGATGACCTATTCGCGCGGAGCGATGGTGGCGCTTCTGGCCATTGCGCCGGTCATGTACCTGAGAAGTCGACGGAAGGCAATGATGATGGTGGCCTTCATTGGCGTCGCGATCGTCATTCCCATTCTGGCCGGCGCACAGATTCGCGAACGTTTCTTTTCCGTGCAGAAGTATGGAGAAGACAAGAGCGCGCAAAGCCGGTTTTCAAGCTGGCGCGCAGGCATTGGCATCGCGAAAGATTTTCCAATGTTCGGGATCGGCCCCCGAAACTCGCCCCTTGTCATTGTCCGTTACGGCGCCGACACCGAAGGCCGTGTGATTCACAGTCAGTACGTGCAGATCGCGGCTGACAACGGCTTCGTGGGCGTTGCGCTGTACATCGGACTGCTCGGCTGCTCGCTTTGGAACCTTCGTCACGTGCGGAGGGCGACACGGAGCACTCAATCGGACGGGGACCGCCGGATTTATGGGCTCGCGTGTGCCATTGAGGGCTCTCTGCTCGTTTTCGCCACTGGTGCCCTGTTTCTCTCGCTCGAGGTCTTCGAGCTTCCATACCTCCTGATCATGCTTGCCCTGCAATTTCCACTAGCTCTGCAGGTGGAAAGAGAAAATGCGGACGCGGTGCAGGCAGTGCCAGTGACAAAGCCAGCTGTTCCGTTCGCCTCCGGGCCGTATCCCCGGCCACCGCTCGAGTCCTTCAGAAACACCCGATAATGTGGCAGGATCTATCCGGCTGCGAGCACGACGCGGAACATCGGCTCCCCCTCGGGAGCCTGGCCTAAATTCTCCCTCTCCCGTGCCGATAAGGGGAGTATCCCCCGAATCTGATTCGTCGCGCTCTGTTTACGATTTGACGGGGCATGCCCCGAAGGTGCCATGAGCCACAAAAACCCAGTCACTCGTCGCAAGTTCTTGAATAGTGCCTTGCTTACTGCGGCCTCGGTCGCGGCCTCGCGAGCGACGGCGGCGGAATCGGTGCAGGAACCGCCCAAAGCGCCGACAGGGCTCCGGATCGTCGTCGCCGGTGTGCCGACCAAGCGCCTCCTTCAGTTCTCTGACTTCGAATATCTCGGTGGCTTCGTCGTGCCTGGCTGGTCAGGTGGACTGGAAACGCGTTTCGGGCGTGGATTGACCCACCGCTACCTCGGCAACGACCTTCGCTTTTTTTCAACCGGCCATAAGACGGCGACGTCTCCTGCCAACGTACGCGATGGCGGCGTCTTCGAGTTCGGCTTTCCCGGCGTCAGCCTCGCGGAACCATTCCCCTCTGCCCCTATCCTCCAGCACTGGGGTGACATCTACGGCAACAAGATGGGCCAAGGCACGTCCGAGGCAGGTGCGACCATCCTTCGCGAGAAGCCTCGGGGACTCTGGTGGGACGAGCAGACAGAGCGCCTCTACTGGTCCTATTGCAGTGGTGGCGACGATTCCTATTGCGGCGTTCCGGCGACTGCGACGCTCGGCGCCAGCCAGCTGAACTCTACGACACGCACGAGCCAGGCGATCGGCGCCTGGCGAATTGGTCCAGCGCCATACAAGAGTGTCATACGAGGGTGTGTGGCGATCCCTGACTGGTTCGCACAGGCCCATACGGGTGGCAAGCGCATCGCCACTGGATTCGGTGGCTACTTCTCGATGATGGCGACCGGAGGGGTCAGCATGGGCCCTTCGATGTGGGCCATCGACCCTCCGACCTCACCGCATATGTCGGCGATCGACGCGACAGCGCTTGTGTCTTACCATCCACCGAACATGACCGCATATGGGAGGCCCAGCCGCTGCCAGCGGAATGCTGACTATCGAACCAAGTACGACAACTGGCAGCCGCGCAACGGCATCGGCTACTGGTCGTGGACCGACGAGATTCATCAGGGGTGTGTCTGGATCGATCTTCCAGACAGCCATGGTGTTCTCTTTTTTCCAATACTCGGCCAGGGCCTTCTTTGGTACGCGAACTCCAATCGACGTGCTGAGAGCGTCCATCATTGGTGGATGGCATACGATCCCTACGATCTGGCGAAGGTGGCACACGGCCAGCTCGCACGCGATCTCGTCGTGCCGGCGTGGTACAACCGGGTGGACTACCCGCGCGTGCCCTATCCAACAGGCCAGGGGTGGCAGAGCGAGTGGCCGAATTTTTTTGGCTTGATCCAGCGAGTCGTCGGCTCGACCTTCGACGCGAGAACTCGGACGCTGTTTCTGATGATGATGACGAAGCCCTGGCCGCTATCGGAGCAGACCATCTTCGCGTATCGCGTGAAGTAGCGAATCGCCTACCTGCCGTCGGCCGAGCCAGGACGTTCCTGAACCTGAACGCCCGGGGCTTTCGGCCGACGGTGTTGCTCCAGAAATCGATCTAAAGATACGCTGACCACGCGCCCCGGCGCTCGGTCCAGTCCCCGGCGCGCAGGCTCGGACTGTAGGGCGACACTGCTCGGACAGTTCGCGCCTGCTCGACTCGCGAGCTGTGGCCGCATCGCGCGCCGGGAGGCGCATCGCTTCATCGAGAACTGTTGATGTCGTCAGCAGGCACATTGAAACTCAATCTGGGCTGTGGCCACGTGACGCCTGAAGGCTGGCTCAACGTGGATGGATCCAACCGTGCGTGGCTCGCCTCGACGCTGCCGCCGGTGGACCGGCTTCTCACGAGAGCAGGCCTGATGCCCAGGAGCGAGTTCACCGGGGCGGCCGCCTACGCCAACCTGACCAAAGACTTCCCGTGGCCCGATAACACCGCATCGGCCGTGTACATGGGTGAAGTCCTGGAACATTTCACGCTGCCAGCCGGTGAAGAGCTGCTTGGACGCTGCTATCGCGTGCTGGCACCGGGCGGCGTATTGCGTCTCCGAGTACCGGACAACGCGCGTTTCTGGCGCAACTACCTCGACGAATACGCCGCCGTGCGGGCGCGTCCGCGGAGCGAGTGGACCACAGAGCACTCCCGGTGGGTCGAGTGGTTCTTCCGTGACATCTGCGTCAGACGGCCAGGCCGCCTCGCCGCTCAATCGTTCGGGCACTATCACAAGTGGATGTACGACGATGTGTCGCTCATCGCCCTCCTCGAGAAGGTCGGCTTCCGCGAGGTCGATCGGATGCCGTTCCAAAAAAGCAGAATCCCCGGTGTCGAGCCTGTCGAAGTTCGAGACGATCTGATCGTCGAGGGCGTGAAGTAGGCCGGCGTGAGCGAACCAATTCCCACGGGGTTCGTGGTTCATGTCATGCAGATGGCCGGCGCAGAGCGCCTGGTGGTCGAGACCATCAGACGCCTCGGAGCGCGCATTCGTCCGACTGTCTTCTGTCTCGATGCGGAAGGCACGCTGGGGAAAGACCTGATAGCCGAGGGCGTCGATCTCGTCGTGCTTGGTCGCCGGCCCGGTCTGGATCTCGGCGTCGCCAGGCGTCTCGCTCGAGAGATCCGGCAGCGGCGCGTCCGGGTGGTGCACGCACATCAGTACACACCGTTCTTCTACGCCGCGTTGGCAAAGGCCGGCACGCGCGATCGCTTTCGCCTGATCCTCACGGAGCACGGCCGCCACTATCCCGATCGCGTTTCCGCAAGACGTCGTGTCGGCAACCGGATGCTCCTCGCTCGTCTGGTGGATCGGATCAATGCCGTCTGCGCCTTCAGCGCAGACGCACTCGCGGAGCAGGACGGCTTTCCACGGGACCGCATCGAGATCATTCCGAACGGCGTGGATATCAGTGACTACGACCAAACGCCGGCGGCGGAAGGCATCGACCCAGGCCGAAGATACGTCACGACCATCGCCCGCTTCCATCCGGTGAAGGACCACGCGACGCTCATCCGCGCTTTTGCCCAGGTGGCGCGGCGCCTGCCGGACGTCGATTTGCTGCTGGCAGGAGACGGGCCGCTGAAGCACGATCTTCAGAGCCTTGTCGCGACGTTGAAGGTAACGGATCGGGTCCGCTTTCTCGGAGTACGACGCGACGTGCCCGCCCTGCTGGAGGCAACAACCGTCTTCTGCCTGACCTCAGTGAGCGAAGGGGCGTCCCTGACGGTCCTCGAAGCCATGGCCGCAGCGCGCCCCGTCGTGCTGACAAACGTCGGGGGCAATCCAGAGCTCGTACGAGACGGAATCGACGGCCTGCTTGCGCCTCGCGGCGACGTCGCCGCCATCGCCAACCTGCTTTCAACCATCCTGACGGATTCTGCGCTTGCGGCCAGGCTCGGGGCCAGCGCGGCGCACCGCGTCAGAACCGAGTTTCTGCTGGACACGACAATCAAGCGATACTACGAGCTCTACTGCGCCCTGGCCCCCTCCCCTCAATGAGTGAGTTGCTGAAAGGCGTCGCTCGTGGATTGGCGTACATTGCCATTTCGCCGTTGCTGTTTTGGTTCGTCCTGAAACGGCAGCTTCTTGGACCCAATCGCGCCCTCCAGGGGTCGGCCCAGGCGTTGGCGCTCGTCCCGGGACTCCCTGGCCAGTACGTACGCCGCGCCTTCCTTTCAGTGGCGCTCGAGCACTGCGCGGCCACGAGCGTGGTGGAATTCGGCGTGATGTTTTCTCAGTCTGGCGCGCGGCTCGATGACAACGTCTATGTCGGCCCGTTCTGCAGCCTCGGGCGGGTGCACCTGGAGCGCGACGTGCTGGTGGCCGGAGGCGTGCATATTCCAAGCGGCGCCGATACGCATGGCACCGCGGTCGTGGGCATGGCGATTCGTGACCAGGAAGGCGCGCGTCAACTAGTGCGGATCGGTCAGGGAACATGGATTGGAAGTGGAGCGATCGTGATGGCCAATGTCGGCCGGGACTGCATCATCGGCGCCGGCGCCGTTGTCACGACCCCGATTCCGGACCGCGGCGTGGCGGTCGGTGTTCCGGCCCGCGTCATTCGCATTCGCGGCGAGTCGTGAAGATTCTCGCGCTCACCCACAGGCTGCCGTGGGCTCCCAACCGTGGCGACCGGATCCGGGCCTACCACCTGCTGCACGCGCTGAAGGCGCGCCACGACGTCCACCTGTTGTCCCTCGTGCACGACGACGAGGAGCAGAGCCATGTCGATGATGTGCGCGCGTGGCTGTCGGGCGTCAGCGTGGTTCGCGTTCATCGCGCCAGGGCTCTTGCTGGCGCTGCCCTCGCGTTACCGACTTCGACCCCGCTCACGTTCGCTTTGCTCGATGCACCGGCTCTCAGCCCTGAACTCCACGCATCTGTCGCGCGCGTCGCACCCGATGTCGTCTTCGCCTACTGCTCTGGCATGGGGCGGCTGCTCACGGACCCGATCGTCGTCGCGCTTCCTTCAATCATCGACATGGTGGACATGGACTCCGCGAAGTGGCTGGCCCTCGGTGCCACGACCCGCGGACCTCTTGGGTGGGTCTACGCACGCGAAGCCCGCCTGCTCTCACGGGCCGAGGTCGTACAGATGCGTCTGGCACGCGCCACGACGGTCGTCAACGAGCGAGAGGCGCAGACCGCGCGAGCGCTGGCCCCCGGCGCCGATATCAGGGTCGTGCAAAACGGCGTGGACGTAGGCGGCTTCGCGCCTCCCGGGGGCCCCGCCGCCGCCAGGCAGGTCGTTTTCTGCGGGGTGATGAGCTATCAACCCAACGCCGAGACTGCCCACTGGCTCGCGGAACACGTGTGGCCACGCGTGCGTGCCAGGCACGCGGACGCCAGGCTGGCGCTCGTCGGCTCTGACCCCTCGGCGAGCCTCAGGAAGCTCGAGGCGTCGGACCCGTCTGTGGTGGTGACGGGACACGTCGCGGACGTGCGCCCGTGGCTGTGGGAATCGGCGGTGGCGGCGGCGCCGATTCGGACGGCGCGCGGCATTCAAAACAAGGTGCTCGAGGCCATCGCGGCCGGCCTGCCATGCGTCATCTCGCGCGCGGTCGCGGTAGGCTTGCCCGCAGAGGTAACGCCGGCCTGTGACGTGGTCGACGACGAGGAGTCGTGTGCCGATCGAATCTGTACGCTTCTTGCGCTCACGCCTGACCAACGGAGGGCGCGCGCGCGGACCGCAGCCCTTGAGGGACTCGGCTGGGCAGCTCGCCTTCAGCCGATGATGGAGCTCTTTGCCGAATTGGACGAGACGCGGCGCTCATCGGCGAGCGCCTCGTAAATCGCCTCGACCCGCCGCATTCGCGTATCGAACGCCAGCTCCGTTTCGACTCGCGCCCGTGCCTTCTCGGCGCGGTTCCTCGCCGCCGCCCTGTCGATCAGGACGGACTCGATCCCTTTGCCGAGCGCAGCCTCATCGCCGCACGGCACGATCAATCCCTCGGCCTGGTCACGCACGAGCTCACGCGTTCCCCCGGCGTCAGTGGCGACAATCGGCACCTCGAATGCCATCGCTTCGAGCACCGCGTTCGGCGTGCCTTCGTAGTCAGCGCTCTGCACGAACAGGTCGGCCGCGTGATACACATCCGACGGGTCGTTGACATGGCCGAGCAGGACGGACGTTCGAATCAGCCCTAATCGCTCCCGCCAGACCGCCAGGTCCTGCCGCATGCCGCCGTCGCCGGCAATGAGCAGCCGCAGCTCCGGGCGTCGCGCAGAAAGGACGGCAAACACGCGGAGCAACAGATCGAAGCGTTTCTGAGGCTCGAGGCGTCCCACGGCGACGATGGCGGTCACGTCACTCGTCAGGCCGAGTGCGCGGCGCGCATCGGCGACCCTCGCAGGATCTCGACGGTATTGATTGGTGTCGATGCCATTCAGCACGACCATCACGCGGTCCTCCCGCGCTCCGGCCCGCAACAGCTCACCCCGCACCTCGTTAGACACCGCAATAACTCGCGGGAATCGCGCCAGCACGTACTTGTCCGCCGCGTAGTAGAGCCACCGCTCGCGGATGGAGTGTCCAGTCCAGCCATGTGCGGTCGACAGCGGGACGACACCCGTCGCCTTGGCCAGGAGCCATGCCAGAACGTCGGTCTTGTAGTCGTGGGCATGGACGATGTCGATGCAGCGCGAGGCGACCAGCGCGCGGAGCTGAGACCAGATGCCCAGGTCGAACGATCCGCGCTCCACGGGTTCCACGTAATCGACGCCGAGCGCCCTGGCACGCTCGCCGATAGCAAACACCTGATCGCGGGCATCTCTCACGTAACAGACGGTCACGGCGACACGGGAGGGATCCGATCGAGCGGCGCCGAGGAGGATGGTCTTCTCGGGGCCTCCGCCCGTGCCGCGCACGCTGCGAAGCTCCAGGACGCGAATTGGCCGGCTCACGACGTCAACGCCTCCGGGGCCTGCGAGCGCGCACCGTGAGTGGCGCGAGCCACAATGGCTGCTGCGCGGCCCAGATCGAATGCCAGCGCCACGGCACCGATCTCCAACAGCGCGCGAGGACTCCAGTCCGATCCGCGCACAGCCATCTGCAACACGCGCGGAATCGACGCGGCGAGCACGAGACCAGCCCCTATCGGAAGCCACGTGAGAGCGCGAGGCCCATCGGCGATCGCCAGCCCAATCGCTGCAACGATCACGACGATGGTCGCCAGAGGCTGCAGGGCACTCAGAATCGAACGGAGATTCCGCGGAGAGCGCAGGGTGACACGTACGTTGTCCCGCCCGCGCCACATCTCGCCCCGATACACGGCACCGAGCGTACGAGGGTCGCCGAGGTGCACGCTGACGAGCCGCGGGTCGGCCACGAGGCGACCGCGAGCAGCAGCCAATCGGCGGCAGAGATCGACGTCTTCGCAGGTCTCGAGGCCCTCATCGAATCCTCCAATCCTCTGGAACTCGTCGGATCGAATGACCAGATTGCCGCTCGGAAGCCACGTCACGTCTGCGGCGGTATCGCGATGCCGGCGCAGCCTGTCATAGGTGCGCTGGACCCACGTGCCATCGCGCGGTGTCAGGTACTCCGCTCCAGCGGAGACGATGCTCTCGTCCGAAAAAATGTCACGGGCGGCGGCGAACCATCCAGCGCCCAGGACGTGGTCGGCGTCGATGAACGCGAGAAGCGGCGCCTGCGCCACTTCCGCGGCGCGGTTCCTCACCGCGGACACCCGAATGCCGGGAAGGGACAGGACCGTGCTGCCGCGAGCCGCGGCAATTGCCGCAGTCGTATCGGTCGACCCATTGTCGGCAACGAACAGCTCGAGGCCTTCAAAGGCTGCCGCGGCTTGGCGAATCGAATCGAGGCACACACCAAGCGTCGACGCGGCGTTTCGTACCGGAACGATCACCGAAATCCAGGGAGCGCTCATCGGCGCCCGGCGGCCACGCGATCGGCTGACGCGAGCCCGCGAAGGGCACGATCCGCGGCGGACGGCCACGAGTGTCCGGTCACTCACCCACTCACGCGCCGCAGCGCCCAGGCGCCGCCGCTTCGAGGCGTCAGCCCAGAGATCGAGCAGCGCATCGGCCCACTCCGATGGCCGGTTGGCGATCACGAAGGGGAGGACCGAGGGCAGTTCCAGTCCCAGCGTCGCTTTTGACGTGCAGAGAATCGGCCGGCCCATCGCAGCTGCCTCGAGCAGCTTGTTCTTGATGCCAAGGCCCGACACCATCGGCGCAACCGCGACCGCGTGGCGGCAGACTTCATCGCGAAGGTCAGAGAGATCCTGCAGAAGTGACACGCCGGGCTCGGCGGAAAGCCGCTTCACCTCGTCTCCCGGTTTGAACCCGATGATGCGAAGCGTGGCAGCCGGGGAGCCGGCACGCACGCGCGGCCAGACGTGCCGGACGAGCCACTCGAGCGCCTGAATGTTCGGACCGAAGTCGAGCCGGCCCCAGAAGACCGCGGAGTTTGGCTGTTCGTCGACGAGTCTCGGACTGAAGCGTGCCGTATCGACACCGTTTGGAATCACATCCACGTTTCGTGCACCCGCAATCCACCGCGCCGCCCACCGATCGCGTTCGGTGACGACCCACACTCGATCGATGGCAGGCGTGAACGCGCGCTGGTAGAGACCCTTCACTGCGGCCTGCCGCACGTTGATCCATGTCGGCCGTTCGAGCGGCCTCACCTGGCTTAGATGGTGGAGCACCCATTCATCAGCGGCATACCAGACGCTGGTGGCGCCATGATCGCTCACAAGATAGGGCAACGCATCCAGGCCGACCGCCACCAGCACGTCCGCGGCGAACGTTCGGCAGGCTCGGCCAACTGCCGCGGCGAATCGGGGCTCGACACCCCAGTAGGAAAAGAAGCGGCCCTGGAGGCCGGCGGGAGCAAACGCCGCATCCTCGATGGTCGCTGCAATGGTCTCGGCGCCAGCCAGACCAAGATCGTCGAGCGCACCGGCGTCGGGCGGCGTACGGCTCAGAAAGAACACCGAGTGCCCCTTCGCCGCGAGTGCGCGCATCATTTCGGCAGAGTGGACGTCGTGCCCGCTTTGCCTTGGCCAGGTCAGCTGGTGCTTGAAGAAGACGAACCGCATCTTATCCTGTGGCGGGGCGGCAGCCCCGCCTCCACCTGCTCGAGTTCACGTCCCCGACCGCATCAGCCAGTAATCCTTCATGAGCAGGAAGCGCCCAATGACCAGCGCATCGATGGCGCTCGAAAAGAATGCCTGTACCGCCGAGCGCGGTTCGGCAACGCGACGGCCGCCATCGAGAGCGAAGTCGAGCGCGACCAGCACCGGACGTTCCGTCTGCGCGTACCATGCGCTGCAGAGTTCGCCCATGGCCGTCGTGACTGCTGGATCGATGACCCGTGCCAGACAGTGCCCGTCCACGCCGAGCGCCGCGCCGAAGGCGGAGCGGGAGTCGTCTTTCGGCTCACTCAGCCGCACTTCAAACGCTGCCGGCGGGTCCATGAACACATCCGCGGCATGTGTCAACGACACGATGACAGGCAGGGGCGAGTCGAGAGGCCGGCCCAGGAGGAAGCCGTTGATGTTCTCGCGCACGAAGCGCGCCGTCGGATCGCTCAGCACGACGCGCTCCGCCCCCGCCGCCGAGGCATCCGGACGTTGCGCGTTCTGAAACCAGGCGACCGTCTTCGCACTCGCAAGCAGGCTGCAGGTCCGGGCGACGAGCCGCGGCCAGTCGGGTTCGTACACGTAATCGAGCCGGCAGTTGTCGAGCACCGCCTTGATCTCGACGTCGGAAAACGCGTCCGATCGTGGCTCCACGTCAGTGCCGCATCGACGGGTGAGCCACGAGGCAATCGCCAATGGCGAGGTAGTCCAGATTCCCCTGCAGGAAGGCCCGAATCGCATCATCGGGCGTGCAGACAATCGGCTCCTCGTGCATGTTGAAGCTCGTGTTGATCACCGAGGGCACGCCCGTCAACTTGTGGTACTCCGTAAGGATGGCATGAAACCCTGGATTCGACGTGGGCGTCACGAGTTGAGGCCGCGCCGTGCCATCCACGTGCACCGCCGCGGGGCACGATCGCTTCATCTCGTCGGTGCAGTCGAACGTAACCGTCATGAACTGCGCCGCGTAGTCTGCGCCGTCTACATCGCGGTAACACGCGTGCCGGTGCTCGTACAGGGTCGCAGGGGCAAAGGGCATGAACTCGGTCCTCCCCAGGCGCTGGTTGAGCCACTGGTTCACGCTCGGTTCCTTGGCGTGATAAAGAATCGATCGGTTGCCGAGCGCGCGGGGCCCGTATTCCATCCGCCCGTCGAAACGTGCGACGACTTTGCCGGCGGCGATGAGCGCGGCGATTTTCGGCTCGATCGTGGGGTACTGATCGAACGGCAATTGCGCCCGCGCGAGGGCGTCGACGATCTGCTCCCTGCTGAAATCCGGTCCGAGAAACACGTCGGCCAGCGGTTCGCTGAGCCGCGGATTGCCTGGAAACTCCAGCAGGGCGGCGCCCGTGCCGCATCCACCGTCGCCCATGTTCGGGTGCACGAAGATGCGCTGGACGCCCGGAAGCTCTCGCAGGCGCTGATTCAGCTTGACGTTGGCCACGACGCCCCCCGAGAGCACTACGCTCGTCAGGCCCGTCTGCTCGAGATAGTACGCGACGTACTCGCTGGCCACGAGCTCGAGAACGTGCTGATACGCCGCCGCAACGTCAATCTTCGGAAACTCCGACGCCAGCATGCGCGCGAAGTACAGGTTGTTGCTTTCGACGATACGGAAGGAGCCCGGCTCGCGGTGAAAACGGGCGAGCAGGACGTCGCGAAGGACCGCCGGGTCGCCGTATGCCGCCAATCCGACGATCTTGCCTTCGTGCCTGCTCGGCTTGAAACCGAGCCCGGACGTGACCGACTCGTAGAATGTCCCCAGCGAGTGCGGGAACTCGACACCGTGAACGCGTTCGATGCGTCCACCCCGCCCGACCGCAATGGACCCGGCGAGCCCGCTGCCATAACCATCGAGCGTGACGATCAGCGCCTCGTCGAAGCCGCTGGTGTAGTACGCGTTGGCCGCGTGACTGTCGTGATGCTCGATCCGTTTCAGACGATGCAGCAGCCCCAGCTCGTCGAGGGCACTTTCGAGCTCAACGTGCCATTTTCGGTGGAACGTCGAGGCCTCGCGGCCCCACTGGTCCGACAGCCGCTTGGCGACATTGCGCGAGACGACACCCTCGCTCGCGAGGAGCCGGTAGGCGAGCGTCTTCGCGAAGCCTTTCTCCATCCGCTCGTTCGGCTCGCGCAGGCCGGGGATGGTGCCTGCCCTCGCCGGGACGCGCGCTGACGCCTCGCGCAGCTGCGCGCTGGTTGCCATGTTCTCCGCATCGTCCAGGAACTCGCGCTCGCGCTGGAGGTTGCGTTCGAACAGCCGTGTCTCTTCTTCCCAGCCGAGAAACGGGTAGGTGACGACGGCGAGTTCGTCGGGCTGTGTTTTCGTCCGGTCGAGACCGTCCTGCAGCGCCTGCCAGGGGAACCCGGTCTGCAGCTTGACGCGCGTGAAGCGCTCTTCGGCGGCCGCATACAGAATGCGTCCGTCTTCGACGAGCGTCACCGTCGAGTCCTTGTCGAGCGGTGAGATCCCGAGCACCTTCATTCAGTGTGACCCCGTCGCGGCCGGTAGCGCCGCCTTGAACGCGAGCGGCGTCGTGGTGCGCCCCGCCAGCTCGCCAAAGAAAAAGTCGAAGTATTGCTCGATGGACCGCAAGAAGCGATCGAGGTCCGGCTGCGACCGGACGTACGGCGTGTGCCCTGTTGCGACCGAGGGGCTGTGGAACGAGAACGTGAGCGTCCGAAGGCCACGAGCCACAAGCGCTCTGGTCAGCGTCTTCATCTCGTCGAGGGTGCTGCCCTCTGGCGACAGCATGATCCGGTTGGTTACGCCCAGCCGCGCCAGCACTCCGACCGCTCGCAGCTGTGATGGCACCGACGAGGCCAGCGCGTGAAGTCGAGCGCCCGCAACGGTGCCCGCAAGACCGGCAAAACCCGTTGTGCAGGGAATTTCGAGTAAGCCCTGCCGGAGCCACCACGGCCGCGCGTCGAAGCGGCGGAAGTCCGGACCCGCCTCGGGCGAGTAGTCCATGTGAGGATTGACGCTCGTGTCCACGGTGAAGCCAAGAGCATGGAGCGCATCGAACGTGCGCCCAGCAATCCCGTAGCGCCCTGCCTTGTAGATCTGAGGGCGAGCCCCAAACGCACGCTCGATGGTCTCGGCGAGCACCGACAGCTTCGCGGCTTCGAGGGCAGGAACGAGGTTCGACGCGAAGCTGTTCGCGCGGGTGATCTCCTCATCGTGCGGAGGAGTGACCCACGGATGCAGGTGCGCGCCGATGGTCGCGCGGCCACCTGCCGCGAACTCGACGAGCGGCGCCGAACCCTCTTGTTGAGAGGCCACCGGGTAGTCGACAACATAAGTGGGCGTGATGCCAAACCGCTCGAAGATGTGCTGTGCGCGACCGATATGGCGCATCGCCGTCACTCCCGTGCTCTCACGCGAGAACGGCGCCGACCAGTCGAATTCCTCCTCCGTGTCGACCACGACGAAGAGGGTCGGGCGATCGGAGGGCGGCAGATCAATTGGGATCGCGGAAACTGCGGGGTCGTCGGGTCGCATGTGAGCGGTTATGGAATGTTGCGAACGACGACAGGACCGAGCCGGTTGGCGACCGCGAGCGGCAGTCGCTGCCAGATGGCTATCGCCAGCTTGAACTTCGGGTTCCTGGGACTCTGATCGGGAAGCCCGCCGTCGAGGCCCGCATATTCCCAGACGAGTGGATGTGGTGTGGCTCCCCACTGCCGCTTGAAGTGAAAGGTGCCTTCGTCCGGCGTCGACCGGCCGAAATCGAAGCGCTCGGCGCCTTGTGCCATCGCGGCCTTCAACATCGTCCAGTACAGGAGCATGTTTGGCGCTTTGTCGTTGTGAGCTCTCAACGACGACGCCCATGGCACCTCCACGGTGCCGCGCCAGCGGATCGTGACGGCCGCCGCGATGGGTGTCTGGTCCAGCCACACGACGAACACGCGCGTGCTGTCGGGAAGCGATCGCATCACCGTCTCGAAGAACGTCCGGCCATAGACGGGTGTGCCCAGGTCCCGCATGTTGGTCGAGAACACCTGGTAGAACGCATTGACGAGCTCGAGACCGCCGATCTCGGTCCGCAGGCCGGCCTTTTCCGCCTTGCGCACCTGGTTGCGCACCTTGCGATCGAGCCGCGCCCACGCGGCCGTTTCGTCTGGTCCAATCGGCAGCCACATGGCGACCTTGTGCCGCTTTGCCGGCCATGGCATTGCCCTGGGCAGGAGGTGCCGCAACTCCACGTGCGACAGTCGTTCCCGGCGCGCCCAGCGCACGGCCTCGTCCACCAGCGCGGCCGCTGCCTGCGTGTCGTCGACAACGACGCCGCCGTAGTTCACGAACGGAAGAGAAACGCCGAAGTCGCCGAACAGGCGCGAGCGGAACGCGACGATCGGCAGACCTCCAACGACCCGTCCGTGCCGACGGGCGACCAGGTAATGGGACGAATGGCCGAACGCCTCGTGGAAAATGGTGCGCCATGCCCAGAGGTGATACGCGGTGGCGTCACGGTGGCTCGCCACGTACGTGTCCCACTCGGATGCGTCGACGGTCGCCGAGACCGTGATGTCAGACGAGTCGAGGGCCGCCGCGGCGGGTTGCGCCCGCGCCGTCATGCGGCGCTCCGCGAGGCCGGCAGGAGCTGGAGCCCTTCGAGCACCTCGCCAAGCGGTGCGAACGCGAAGTCGTTCAGCAGCCGTCGAAGCCGTGGCTCGGTATGGCGGATGTTCGTGTAGTGACGGAAGCGGCTCATTCGCCCCGCGTTGATGCGCGGCTGCAAGGGATCCACTTCCCACGGGTGTAGATAGACGATGGCGGGCGCCTGGTCCTGCTCGTTCACGCGGCGGATGGCCCATCGAGTGAAAGCATAGGGAAACAGGCGGAAGTATCCGCCTCCCGCGACCGGCAACGTCATCCGGCCGAACGCTACGGTGGTTGCCGGTGCCTCTGCTATCGAGCGACCAGCCGCCCGCTCGACGTACGGATGTCGTGGCGCGCCGGGCATGCCGTAGCGATCGTGACGGATGGGAAAGATGCTCGCGTCGTACGCGTAGCCTTCCTCGATGAGCACCTCGAGCGCCCAGCGCGAGCGCGGCGTAATGGAGAAACTCGGGGCTCGATACCCGCGTACTGCCATGCCGGCGATCTGTTCGAGCAGAGCCTTGGCGTGGCGGACATCCTCACGAAAGGCGGCGCGATCCTGTTCGTAGATCAGCCGGTGCGCGTAGCCGTGTGACGCCAGCTCGTGACCGGCCGCCACGATTGCGCGGACCAGGGACGGCTCGCGCTCGGCAACCCATCCCAGCACGAAGAACGTGGCGCGTACGCCCGCCTGATCGAAAGCCGCCAGCAGGCGCATCGTGTTGGCCGTCACGCGGCGCTCGTATGCGTCCCAGCGATCCCGCCGGATGACCCCTTCGAACGCCGAGACGTGGAAATAGTCCTCGACGTCGACCGTCAACGCGTTGACGACCACGTCAGGCTCCCCTGCGCTGCAGAACCGTCTTCACCGTCGAGACCAGGATGAACAGGTCGAGCGCGAGCGACATGTTCTTGATATAGAACAGGTCGTACTGCAGCTTTTCCATCGCATCCTCGACACTGGCGCCGTACGTGTAGCGAATCTGCGCCCAGCCTGTCAGGCCGGGCCGGACCACGTGGCGCTGACCGTAGAAGGGAATCTTCTCGGTGAGCGATCGCACGAACTCCGGTCGCTCGGGGCGAGGCCCCACGAGGCTCATGTCACCGCGGAGAACGTTCCAGAACTGCGGCAGCTCGTCGATCCGGGATCGGCGGAGGAAGCCACCGATGGGTGTGACTCGAGTGTCGTTTCTCTGTGCCCAGATCGCACCGGTGGCCGCTTCCGCGTCGTTCACCATCGACCGGAACTTGTGCACCGTGAAGATGCGTCCGTGCTGTCCCACACGGGCCTGGTGATACAGCACCTCGCCACGCGAGGTCAGTTTGATCAAGAGCGCCACGAGCACCATGACCGGCATCGAGACGACAATGCCGATGCCGCCAATGACGATGTCGACGAGGCGCTTGAACATCACGAGCGCCGCGGATTTGCGGAACCCGTCGGAAAAGATGAACCAGCTTGGCCGCAGATTCTCGACCGCAATCTTGCCGGTGTACTCTTCGTATACCGATGCCAGATGATCGAACGCGACGCCGTCGTTCAGCTTCATGTCGAGCAACTGCGCGACCGGCAGCTTCCCTCGTGCATCGCCGAGGCTGACGACCACCCGGTCAACCTTGTACGAGCGCACGATTTCCGGGACGTCCGCGATCGTGCCGATCACGCCGGGATTGATGACGGGGGCTCCCACCCTGGCGGGGTCCGGATCGACAAAGCCGACAATCTGCACACCCAGCGTGTGGCGGAGGGAGTGAAGTTCCCGCGCCAGTTCCACGGCGCCTTGGCCCGTGCCGATGAGCAGCAGACGCTCGCGCGGGCCCAGCGTGCGCGTAATCCACTCGAAGGCGAGACGCCACGCCGTGATCACCACGAGCACGATGCCGGCCGAGATCATGAACACGCCCCGGCCGAGCATGAGCTGCGGAAACCAGAAATAGGCGAACGCAAGAATGACGCTCGTGGCACCTAGCGCCTGCGTGAGCCGAACGAAGAGCTCCCGCCGATCCGAGACGGTGCGAAAATCGTAGAGGTCCGAGTAGTACAGACAGAACTGGCAAATCACCGCAACAAACAGCGTCTTCTGCCAACCGAACTCGACGACGAACAGAATTCGGGCGTCTCCGCCGAGTCGAAGCCACGCGCCGGCGGCCACGGCGATCGCGATCAGCGCCGCCTCGAAGCACACGAGCGCTACGGTGCGGGCCGTCAAGCTACCTCGAGGTATGAACATTACGATTTTAAGCCGGAGTGGGCGCCGTAATAGGAGTAGTAGTAACCGCCGTGCGACATATCGTTGCGTGCCACCCTATTCAAGACGACGCCCAGGATCCGGTCCCGGCCGATCACTTCTGCCGCCTTGGCGACGGCGCGATGCGGGCTCATGCCGGCTCCGACAATCAGCACGGCCCCGTCCACCATGGCTGCCAGCAGGTGCGCGTCGGGCATCAATCCAACGGGCGGCGTGTCGACAATCACCCAATCGAACTTCTCGCGCGCTTCATCGAGCACGTACTGCATCCGGCTGGACGTGAGCACGCTCATCGGATCCGGATCGGGACGACCCGCGGGCAGCACCGTGAGGTGCGATGAGACCTCGACAAGCGTCAACTTCCGATCTTCAGCCGACCGTAATCCATCACTGAGACCGGACAGGCTTGGAAGCGCGAACAACTGATGCACCGATGGACGCCGCAAGTCCGCATCGATCAGGAGTACGCGCCGCCGATACGACTCCGACAGTGTGAGCGCCAGATTCGCGGCTGTCAGCGTCTTGCCTTCGCCTGGCAACGCGCTCGTGACCATGATGACGCGCAAGCCGCGCTCGTTCTGCGCGTGGTGGAGCACGGCGGCCAGCCGCCGATACTGCTCGACCGATTCCGGATTGGTATCGGCATCGACGACGACTTTTTCCGCCACGCCGGATGCCGTGGCCACGGGGCCAGCGTCAGTCGTGAGCGATGCGCCACCTGAATCGCCGGATACAAGGTCCTGCGGCTCCGCGAGACTCGTCGCGGGTACCGGCGTACGCCGGCGCGGCGGACTCTCGCTCGGTCCCGGCACCCGGCACCTGCGCCTCCCGACTTTCGGGAGACGCCGGCTGTGCCGCATCCGCCGCCGCGGCATCGCCAGGAGGCGTGCCGAATAGTCCGCCGTTTCCGGCACGTTTCAGCGCTTCTTCGAGGCGGCTCATCGGTCTTGTCCCTCAACAATCTGTTGCAGAGTCCTGGTGTGTCGCATCTCAGAAAAACGAAAAGCGGCGCCGCCGCGTGAACGAACCGAACAGAGGATTCTCGGACGACCGGGGCTCGGGCGCAGTGACGGCCGTCGGGGGCGTGGGCCGTTCCGCGACGAAGTCATCAACAAGCTCCCGCGTAGGACGGAGCGCAGCCAGCCGCGGCCCCGCAGAGTCTGGCGACTCCGGCGGTGCGTGGCGAGTGTCCGGCGCCACGTGGAAATCGAAATCCCGGCAGACTTCCCGAACGATGGTTGCACCCACCGGCTTCTGTTGCAGCGCAAAGCCGCTCACGAGCGAGTTGTCGCAAATCACACTGATCGTGCGGGGAACCCCGCGCGAGTGCCGATACACGAGCTCCACGGCGTCGGTTGTGAAGATCGCCGACCGCTCGCCCCCGGCGTGGCGGATACGGCCCGTGACGTACGCGATCGTTTCCTCATGCGTCAGCGGCCCGAGCGTGCAGCGGAGAGCCACGCGCTGCTTCAGCTGACGGAGCGACGGCTCGTTCATTCGCTCCGCCAGTTCCGGCTGGCCCGCGAGGACGACAGGCAGGAGCTTCTCCGTGTTGGTCTCGATGTTCGCCAGCAGACGCACTTCTTCGAGCAGTTCATATGGAAGGCTCTGGGCTTCGTCGATGATGAGCGCGGTGACCACGCCCTGCTGTCTGCGGTTGAGAAGCTCCCGCTCCAACAACTTCAGCAGAGAGGCTTTCGAAACTGCCGCATCCTTCCCGAGGCCGAACCCGTCAGCCATGAACTCGAGGAACTCTCCGCGCGTGAGCGTCGGGTTATTCAAATAGAGCGCCCTGGCGGCCCGGCATGCCCTGGACTCGAGCGCGGCCCGCACGAGCGTCGTCTTGCCGGTGCCTGCCTCGCCGATCAACAGCGTGAGGCCCTTGCGCGCGGAAATGCCGTACTGCAGGTTGGCGAGCGCCTCACTGTGCCGCGCGGTGAGATAGAGGTACCGCGGATCGGGACTCAGATTGAACGGCAGCTCACGAAGGCCGAAGAATTCCTGATACATAAGCGTCAGCGGTTATGTCCGCCAGACGAACCAGATTGCGGTCGCCCCGGCAACGAGTGCGACAAGGACGGCAGTGACCGACAGCAGGACGCGCCGGCGGCGCACCTGCCGCCGCTCGCCCCTTGTCACCATGTTCGGGATCAGCGCCAGCACGGGAAGCGACAACGACATCATGATTTCGTCTTCCGTTCTGAATGTCGTGTCCCTGTATTCAGCCAAGGCGACGAACCCCAGCCCGAGCGCCAGGCCCGCAATGACACCCACGAGATTGAGCTGGGGGCGATTCGGACTGATCGGCCGCTCTTGCACGCGTGCGGCCTCGAGGAGCCTGAACTGCTCTCCCATCTGCGCTGTCTCGAGCGCGGCGGCCATCTCTGATTCCTGCTTCTTTTTGAGGAGGTCGCCGTACAGCTGCCTATAGTTGTCATAGTCGCGGTTGAGCTCGATGAGCTGGGTCTCGAGCGCCGGCGCGGCTTCCGCGCGCGACTGGTATCGCGAGAGCGCGTCGCGCAATCGATCCGCGTCCCGCTCTCCACGGGTGATCTGCGCGCGAACAGAGTCCACGCTATTCCGAAGCTCTTTGGCTCGCGACTGACGCGCCACTTCGGCAGGGCTCGAGGCAATGCCGGCACGGGACACCGGCGTCTGGAGGGATTCCGCCTCAGCCTTCTGTTCCAGATCAGCGATGATTCGCTTCATCCTCACGATGTCAGGATGCTCCGGTTTCAAGCGCAACTCCGCCTGACGAAGCTGGCGTCGAGCGGCCTCGAGCTGCTGCGCCGCCGTGCCGCTGGTCGCGTCAGCGTCGACCACTGCCGCCGACGGGCTGCCCGTCTCCTGCGTCATCAATTCGTTCAGTTCCCGCTCGAACGCCTGCAATCGATCGCGATCCCGACCGAGCGTATCGTTCAGCGACTGAAGCTGCATCTGGGCGTTGCTGGCGCCTGTGAGATTCGAGGTGAGCTGCGACGGCAATTCACCGGCATGCGCTTTGCGATACTCTTCGAGCTTCCTTTCGTGCTCGATCAGGCGGCCCTTCGTGTCTTCCAACTGCCTCTCGATGAACTGGCTCGCGCCTTGGGCGTAGCCTGCACGATCGCGAAGGCTCTCATCGATAAACATCTGGGCAATCCTCTCGGTGACGCGCAAAGCCACGACCCGATCCTCTGCTTCGAAGGCGACCCGGAATGCGTTGCCCCGAACGATGTTCACGTGAATATCGCGGTTCCGCATCCTTTCGATCACGTCTTCCATGAGCTCGGCGCTGCGTAAGTCGGCGTAGAGGTTGAACTCGGAAATCAAGCTCTCGAGGCGCGTGCGACTCAGTATCCGCTGCCGCATGTTCTGCAATCGGGTATCAAGACTTGTTCGGACCGAGGTTCGAACCAAGTCCGCCGGAATACGCGGAGGGACGACCAGGATCACGGCCTCGGACCGGTAGCGGTCGGGCAGGAAGTGCACGACGAGTGCAGTCGTCAAGACAACCGTCACGAACGGCACGATGAATAGCCACTTCCGTGCCAGCAACACGCGCAGGAAGTCTTCCGGGTGGTATTTCTTGCCTGGAATCATGGCTTCACGCTTTCCTCAGTGCAGTGGGAACCAGACGTCCAATGCGAATCTCACGCCCTGGCGATCCGTCGCTGCCGGATATCCGAACGGCAGATGCACGGCGTCGCCGAACTCATGTTTGTAGAACTGATAGCTGACCAGCGCCGCCAGGTGACGCGTCAATGCGCGACGCCATTGGGCGCCGGCAATGTAGTTCGCGAGATCATTGTTGGCTCGATCGATTCCCGCGTGTCCCCGTACGGCCGACGCGCTGAGGCTCACTTCGTTGCGGCGCCCGATGAGTCCCGACAGCGACGCTCGCACGGAGTCCGACGTCACGAGCTCCAGAATGAGATCGGAGATCCCGACGGAGCGAGCGTAAGCGAGGGAGAAATTCCACGTCCGGCCCATTTCGTGCGCCAACCGCGCCGAACCCGTCACGAAAAAACGAGTGCGCGTCCTCGCAGGGATGTCGCCGACGGAGAGGTCACTCGCGGTGACGAAACTGGATCCAGTGGAAAAACTGACCTTGGTGCGACGCGACATCGTCAACGCAAGGGACCGCGAGTAGTCGACGCCGAGGTCGAGGTCGTGCATGCCTCGATGCTGGGTCACCTCGTCCAATAGCAGGTCGAACCTTTGCGTCGTATCCACGGCTCGGTACCCGTATCCGAGCCGCAAGGTGGCGTGTCGCGTCAACCGGCGCCTGAACCCGATGTTCCCATGCTGCTGTGTGTATCGACGAGTGTCATCGGAAAACCGGGTAAGGTCGTAGCCGTATCCGAGCGACACGGAGGCCTGGCGGCTCAATTGCCGGCTCAGCCCCACAGTCGACGAAGAGTGCAGAACCATGTCGTCGTCCACCGTCAGCCCGGGATCGAAATCAATCGGCGTGACCGGCGGTTCGTTGACGGTTGGCAGATCGGGAAGGAACCCGGTCAGCAAAGTACGGCGAATACGCCAAAATCTGGGTCGCCCGAATGGAGTTCCGCTCGCCAAGAGGGCGCGAGAAACCCACGCCTGTCGAGTAGCTGGGAACAACAGGCTCTGGGAAATCGGGATAGTAGCTCCCCGCGGCCGAGCCCCAGCCGTTCACCGAAAGGCGTTCACCCTGCCAATTGAACGACAGCCGTGTATTGGCACCAGTGTACCAGCCGCTTCGCTGGAAGCGGGGATCGATCACTTGAGGGGTCGAGAGTGTGCCACCGAGATTCTCGTCATACGCGCCAAACAAGGAGCCGGAAACGTCGAGTCCTGTGCGTCCCGAGTCTCCCAGACCAAACAGGCCCCGGAAGGGCCGAGTCAACGGCGTGCTTTCCCCCCCTTCTGCGCCCTGGCCTCCGGTCGTGCCTTGGCCGGAGCCCGGATCGGAGGTCTGGGCGGCAGCGGGCAAGGGCCACGCCAGGAACAGCGCCAACAAGGTGAGCGCGTGAAATCGCGATGTCATGGTAGGGGCTCGACAGCTCGATCGGGCTCAGGGCACGATGACAGTGTCGCCCGGCTTCAGCAGAATGTTTTGAGTCAGTTTCTTGCGATTCACCACGTCCTTGTAGTTGAACTCAATCGCCGACTGCTTCCCCGCTTCGTTGCGCAAGATGACGATCTCTTTCGCCTTCGCATACTCGCGCAAGCCGCCGGCCAGCGAGATCAGCTGCATCACACTCGTCGGGGTCATGAGCGAATAGGCACCCGGCTTGTTGACCTCGCCGGTGATGAACACCTGCCGGCTGTTGATCTCGCGGACCACGACCGAGACGGTGGGATCAGCGACGTAGCGCGCGGCTTTCTGCGCGATCTGATCACGGAGCTGATCGGGGGTCAGACCTTCGGCGTGCACCTCGTTGATCAGGGGCAGCGAGATCTTCCCGTCGGGCCTGTACGCTCACGTCCGCTGACATGTCCTTGTCGCGCCAGAAAATGATGCTGAGCACGTCCCGGGCGCCGATGACGTAGCCAGGAGGCGGCTCGATGCCCGTTGTCGGGACCGTCTGCGGCTGCGCATTTGGCGGCTGCGCGGGCCGAGTTGCTGGAGCCGGAGACGGCGCGGGCGTCGTCGCCGCTGGTGGTGCGGGCTCTTGCTTCGGCGGCGCCGCGGGAGGCGTCTGCTGCGGCGGCGGCGATTGCTGTTGCGGAGACGTCTGCCCCGCATCCGCCGGACCAGCGAGCAATGCGAACCCGATCATCACGAAAGCGACTCGAAAGCCTCGGACGGAACTCACTGGCGATACTCCTTAAAGGGGAGCTGGCAGTCGTGCTTGCGGAGGAAATTGAGGAAGCGCTTGTAGTCGTTCGGCGACATGTTGAAGAGCTTCGCCACGATCCGGTAGTTGCCGCGCGCCTCTTCGAGTCCCTTACGCACCACTTCCCGCACGTTGTCTTTCGTGATCTCGCGCTGCATGTAGAGCGGGTAGACCACGGTCCAGAACGATTCCTGATCTTCGCGCAGCCGTCGATAGAGGTCGTCGACGATCGTTCGGCGCCGCTCGCGCTTCGGACGCAGGGAGACGTTCCGCTGAATCCGAACCTCGAGGGGCAGATCCTCCACGCCGGCAATCTCCGCGCGTGTTTTCACCACCAGCCGCTCGATCGCGTTCTCGAGCTCGCGGACGTTGCCGGGCCACGGATACTCGCAAAGCGCTGTGAGGGCGTCGGGCGCGATACCCTTCACGTGAGCCGAGCCGTTCTTGCTGAAGCGCGTCAGGAAGTGGCCCACCAGCCCAGGGATGTCCTCTCGACGTTCGCGCAGTGGCGGCACCACTAAATGAATGACGTTGAGGCGGTAGAACAGGTCTTCGCGAAACCGGCCATCGGCAATCATGGCGCGCAGGTCGCGGTTCGTCGCCGCAATCGTGCGGACATCGACGCGGCCGCTCGCCCGATCGGACCCGACTTTCTGGAGCTCGCCCGTCTCGAGGAACCGCAAGAGAAGGCCCTGCATCCGCAGGGTCATCTCGCCGACCTCGTCGAGAAACACCGTGCCGCGATCGGCAAACTCGAGCTTTCCGGGCTTGTCGCGATAGGCGCCGGTGAAGCTTCCTTTGACGTGCCCGAAGAGCTCGGATTCGAGGAGCGTCTCTGGCAAGCCTGCACAGTTGATGGGCACGAACGGTTCACGTGCTCGCTTGCTGCCTTCATGGATGGCCCGGGCGACGAGCTCTTTGCCGACGCCGCTCTCGCCCGTAATGAGGATCTTCGCGTCCGATCCCGACACGCGTTCGATCTCTTCCTGCAACTCGCGCAGCTGCGAGCTCGAGCCGATCAGTTCTGCGTTGAGATGTCTCATGTCCGCCAATTCCACGGAGGCAGGAAACCGAAGGCCCGTAGGCGCAGCCGTCGCATGTCCTGCATAAAACGCCTGCCGGAGCGTCGCTGCCTCTACGGCAGGGACTCTGCGGTGCGTGTCACGCCAAAGCGCCGCCGAGTGCTCGCTCGGCCGAAGGTGTCAATACCTGGCCTACCCTCGATCTGCCGCGGGCAGACCTGCGCCGCCAACGGTAGAACGGTATCGTCCGACAGGTTGACCGCCCATCGCACGAAGGCTCGCTGGCAGGGCCAGCTCAGCCTGAAGACCTCCGTCTCGGCGCAAAAAGTGATTCTATCAGGAGACAAAAGTCTTGCAATAGTCGGGGGCCGCCTTTTGGTATCGACTCTGACACCAGAAATGGCAGGGTGACGTCAGCAGTGGAACACGCCCTTCACCGAAAAGGCCGCTGACAGGCAGCAAAAAGCCCGAGATTCCATGTCCTTCTGAAATTCAAAGCAGATCTGTGCGGACTTGCGTCAGGGGTGGGTGATTCTGGTCTCGCTTCGAGAGGATGGGTGTCCGGACCGGCCAGGCAATGCCCACGGCTGGGTCGTCCCACGCTAACCCGGCTTCTCCAGCAGGGTCGTAATAGTCGCTGCACTTGTACTCGATGTCGGCCGTGTCCGTGAGCACGCAGAACCCGTGCGCGAAACCGACTGGCACGAAGAGCTGCCGAAAACTCTCGGCCGACAGCTCCTCTCCCACCCAACGACCGAAGCTCGGAGATCCACGTCGAACATCGACGACGACGTCGAAGATGGCGCCCGCCACGACGCGAATCAACTTGGCTTGCGGGCGGCGCCACTGCCAGTGCAACCCGCGCACCGTGTCCCGAACCGATCGCGAGTGGTTGTCCTGGACAAACGTCACGGCGACGCCGCTGGCCACCAACCAATCGGCGCGAAACGATTCGAGGAAGAACCCCCGCTCATCGCGGTGTACGACTGGTTCGAGAACGCAGACACCAGCCAACGCAGTTTCCACACGTCGCATCCGCGAGGCCTTTCACTCGTCGTGGGAAATCAGGCGAAGCAGGTACTGGCCGTACTGATTGCCCGCCATGCGCGTGCCAAGCCGCTCCACTGCCGCCGCATTAATCCACCCCCGGCGAAACGCGATTTCCTCCAGGCACGCTAGCATCTGTCCCTGACGCTCTTCGATGCTCTGCACGAACGTCGATGCCTGCAGCAACGCCTCGAACGTGCCGGTGTCGAGCCAGGCCACCCCGCGCCCGAGGACGTGCACGTGCAGCGCACCTCGCTCGAGATACACCCGATTGACATCGGTAATCTCGAGCTCGCCTCGCGCCGAAGGCTTCAATCCCGACGCGATCTGGACGACGTCGTTGTCATAAAAATACAGGCCGGTCACGGCATACGGCGATCGAGGATGGCTCGGCTTCTCTTCCAGACTCACGGGTCGTCCGTCCTGATCGAGCTCCACGACGCCATATCGCTCAGGGTCCTTGACCGTGTACCCGAAGACGGTTGCGCCTCGCTCGCTCTCTGCGGCCGCGCGCAGAATCTCCTGCAGCCCCGCTCCATAGAAGATGTTATCGCCGAGCGCGAGCGCCACCTTGTCGGCGCCGATGAACGTCCGGCCAATGATGAATGCCTGGGCGAGCCCGCCCGGCGACGGCTGCGCCGCATACGACAGGCGCACGCCGAAATCCTCGCCAGAGCCCAGCAGATGACGAAAACGCCCTTCGTCTTCTGGAGTGGTGATGATCAGGATGTCGCGGATGCCCGCGAGCATCAGCGTCGAAAGGGGGTAGTAGATGAGCGGCTTGCTGTAAACAGGGAGGAGCTGCTTGGAGGCCGCCCGCGTCAGAGGATAGAGCCGGGTGCCGCTGCCTCCGGCCAGAACGATACCCTTGAACACCCGAGCAGGGTATCAGAGTTGCTGAGGGGCAGACTCCGGGCGCCCACAGGTCGGCTGCAGCTCGAGGCGTCCGGTGACGCAGAGCTTTTCGTAGATCGTCGTCAGGTAATTCTTCACCGTCTGACGGCCCAGCCCGTGCGCGGCCGCAATCTGCCGCGTCGTCTCTCCCCGCTGGAGCGCGGACAGGATCTGTTGCTCTCTCGGGGTCAGCGTAAACACGTGTCGAGTGGCCACCGCTCTACCTCATGCTCCCATCCGTGAAACGGCGCGTCGGCAAAAAACGAACAGAGCAAAGTTGAGCAAGCGAGCAATTTTGTGTGCAAGCGGAACCGCCAGCTCATCGTAAGTTACTCACCCAATTCGATTTACAGTGTGCAAGTCGCTCTTTTTTGTGTGGTAGGCTTTTCGAGACGTTCCCCCCGCAACGGCGCCCGGTCTCACAGGGTATCGAGATCGTCCGCGACCGCGCCTGGCGAGTCCCGTGTTCGGGTGACCGCTCAACGGCGTAACGGAGCGCGTTCAGCGCATGAGCCTGACCATCGTCCAGAAAGGGCTCCTCCTGGTCACCATCCCCTTCCTGGTACAGGTGGGCCTCATCACCGCACTGGCCTTGGGACAGCAGCGGCAGATGGAAGCGCACGCGGCGGCGCTTGATCGGATGCGCACCCTGGTGGCGCAGTCTCTGAGTCGTGAGCAACGTGCGGTGCTCGATCGCCACATGGCCATCGATGCTGAAGACCAGGATCTCCGCGGGTTGCTCGTTGCCGGAACCGTGGTGTCGTTTCTCGCCACGCTCGTGCTCGCCACGTACTTCTATCGGGAGGTCGGGGCTCGGATGGACGTCCTGACGAGCAATGTTCGTCACCTCGGCGCAGGACGCCCGCTGGCGGCGCCGCTTTCGGGAGACGATGAAGTGGGACGGGTCGATCGCGCGTTCCACGCGATGGCCGCGGAGCTGAACCGTCGTCGCGATGAAACAATGCAAGGCCTCGCCGACGCCGCAGCAATGGTGCTGATGACCGGCCGGTCGCTCGACGAGCTCATGTTGACGATTACCAGCCGCGCGCGCACGTTGCTCGGCGCCTGGCGTGCGGCCGCGACGCTTCTCGTGCCGAGGCACGACCAGGGCTTCGCCCGCGAGTGGGTGGCCGACATGCACGGGGCAAGAGCGGGCATCGTCTCCGCGACGGGAGGTGAGTCGGTCGCCACACAGGTCGCCTCCGCTGGCCGGACATTGCTCGGCCGAAATGCCGCGACCGGACCTGAAACAGCGACCGAGACGTCGGCCGCCAACGACTGGGTCGCCGCGCCAATCCTCGACCGTGACGGAGGCGTTGTCGGCGTCATCGAAGCGCACGAACGCAGGCACGGGCGCTTTTCCGAACAGGACGCGCAAGTCATGACGCAGCTCGCCCAAACGATCTCGGCCGCCCTCGAGCTGCGCCACGCCCACGACGCGCTGACGGCTCGCGCCGCGGACCTGGCCGACACGAACAGCGACCTGCTGCAGAAGACGCACGAGAACGAGTTGTTCGTGTTCAGCGTGTCGCATGATCTGCGCTCGCCGCTCGTGAATCTCGAAGGGTTCAGCCACGAGCTGTCGGGGACACTGCGGTCGCTTCGCGACCTCCTCTCGCAGAGCGAGATCCCCGACTCGGTCCGCGCGCCTGGCCTGCGGCTGCTCGACTCGGAGGCGGCCGAATCACTCCAGTTCATCAATCGTGCTGTCGACCGCCTGAGCCATATCATCGACGGCCTGCTCCGCCTTTCGCGCATTGGTCAGGTCGAATACCGGGGCCAACGCGTCGAACTGGATGAGATCGTTGCGCCCGTCATCGACTCGCTGCACGGCACGATGGTGACCAAGGGCGTCACGCTCGTCCGGCAGCAGCTAGGCAGAGCCTGGGGTGACCCCATCGCAATCGAGCAGGTGTTCGCCAACTTGCTCGACAACGCATTGAAGTATCTGGATCCGGCCCGGCCGGGTCTTATCGAGATTGGGACCGTCACGCGGAAAGGGCGGGAAGATCAGTTCAGAACGTGCTTCGTCAAAGACAATGGCGTCGGCATTCCAAGCGCGTCACAACAGCGAGTCTTTCAGCCCTTGCAGCGGCTGCACCACGAGCTCGCGCCTGGTGAGGGCCTGGGCCTTGCCATCGTCCGGCGCATCGTCGAACGGCACGGAGGCCAGTTGTGGCTCGAATCCCAGGAGGGCAAAGGCAGCACTTTCTTCTTCGAGCTTCCGAGGAGACCCTCAGCCGGCCAGCCCGTCGGAAGCGCCTTTGTGCAGGTTGGACCAGAGGGCGACACGCTCAGCCGGAGGGCATCGGTATGAATCGCGAGTCCGAGGCGCTCGGTCTGCCGACGGCGATGGCCATGTCCTGCGCAATGGTGCGCGCTGAGCCGCGGATCTCACATGGCCGAGCACGATTGAAACGGTCCTCATCGTCGAAGACGACGCCGGCGTCGTAGCGCTGGAGCGCCGACGTCTGGAGCGAGCGGGCTATCGCGTGGTAACGGCCGACAACGCCGCAGCCGCGCGAACGCGGCTCGCCGATGAACATGTGTCGCTCATTCTGCTCGACCACGGTTTGCCTGGCGAGCTCGACGGCCTCAGCTTTTACGGCCACCTGCGGGAAGAGGGCTGGGACATTCCAGTCATTCTCGTGACGGGATTCAGCGACGCGGCAACCGCGATCCGCGCGCTCCGATCCGGCGTCCGCGACTTCGTCACGAAGTCACGCGAGTATCTCGACTACGTTCCAGAGGCGGTGAAGCGCGTGCTGGAACAAGTGAACATGGAGCGCCGCCTCGCCGAGTCCGAGGCGCGACTGGGCGCGATCATCGCCTCGGCGCAGGACGCCATCCTCGCACTCGACAGCACCGGCGCCGTCACCCTGTTCAATCCTGCCGCCGAACGCATGTTCGGGTGTCCGGCCGATGGCGCGCTCGGGCGACCGGCGACAATGTTCCTGCCCGAGATGTCCGGGGATGCGAGTGCGCCGCAGAATCAAGGGCGCATGTCGCTCGAATGGGGCCTGCGCACGGACGGCGAGCGCTTTCCGGTCGAGGCCTCGCAGTCCGGTGGAGACGGACCGGACGCGGGAGCCCGGACGATTATCGTCCGTGACGTCACCGAGCGGCGGCGGCTGGAGACACAGCTTCGGCACGCTCAGCGTATGGAGGCCGTGGGTCGCCTCGCTGGCGGTGTCGCGCACGACTTCAACAATCTGCTTACGGTGATCAGTGGCTACACGGAGATGATCCTGGATGACCTGCCACCCACCGATCGCCTCCGCGAGCCGGTGCTGATGATGCGACAGGCCGGAGAGCAAGCCGCGGCACTCACGTCGCAGCTCCTCGCGTTCAGCAGGCGCCAGGTCATCGAGCCGCAGGTGCTCGAGCTGAATACGGTCGTGTCGAACCTGACGAAGATGTTGCGGCGTCTGATCGGCGAGGACATCGAGCTGAGCGTCGCGCTCAACCCGGATCTCGATCGCGTGCGCGTGGATCCGCGTCAGGTCGAGCAGATCCTGATGAACCTCGCCGTCAACGCGCGCGACGCGATGCCCAACGGCGGCCGCGTGACGATCGAGACGGCCAATGCAACTGTCGACGAGCACTTCGCGCAGACCACGCCAGGCATGACGCCGGGGCGCTACGTCCTGCTCGCGGTCACCGATTCCGGCCATGGGATGGACGAGAGCACGCGCTCGAAGATCTTCGAGCCGTTCTTCACGACCAAGGATCCAGGCAAGGGGACCGGTCTTGGCCTGGCCATGGTTTACGGCATCGTCCAACAGGCCAAGGGGCATATCGAGGTCTACAGCGAAGTAGGACACGGGACGGCCTTCAAGCTGTATCTGCCGAGTGTCGACGGCGGCGCGGTGCCGAGCATTCACGAGGAAGATGAGACCGCGCATGCATGGCACCGAGACGATTCTGCTCGTCGAAGACGCTGAAGGCGTCCGCGCGCTGCTCGTCGATATGCTGACGATGTACGGCCACCATGTGCTCGTCGCCCGCGATGGAGAGGAGGGCGTGCGCCTATCGGAGGAGCATCAAGGTCCGGTCGACCTCATCGTCACCGACATCGTGATGCCACGTCTCGGTGGGCGAGAATTGGTCGAGCGAGTCAGCGCGCAGCGCCCGAACATCCGGGCGCTCTATCTATCCGGGTATACGGACGAAGCCGTCATGCGTCACGGCGTGCTCGAGGCTGGCGCGGCCTTCCTGCAGAAGCCGTTCACCGCGAGGCAACTCATGACGAAAGTGCGTCAGATTCTGGACGTCTGAGCGTCGACGCCCACAAGTACCCGCCGGCCGTCGACCCGCCAGGTCGCTGCTGAGCGCGAGGCGTATCGCTTCGGGGTAGATACGGTGTTCCTGCTCGAGAATCCGGGCTGACAGCGTGTCCACCGTGTCGCCATCAAGCGACCGGCACGGCCGCCTGCACGAGGATGGGGCCGGCATCGAGATCCGGCGTGACCAGATGAACCGTGGCGCCAGTCACCTTGACACCATGTTCAAGCGCCTGCCGCTGGGCGTCTAGGCCGGGGAAGGCCGGTAACAGCGACGGATGGATATTGAGAACCGCGTTCGGGAACTGGTCGATGAACGCGCGCCCCAGCAGCCGCATGAATCCCGCGAGGCACACCAGTCGAACGCCTCGCTTGTTGAGCTCCGCCGCAAGCGCGAGATCGTACGCCGTCCGGTCTGCATGCGCCTTATGGGGAAGGACGAGTGTCTCGATGCCCGACGCGCGCGCACGATCGAGCCCGGTGGCGTCAGCGCGATTCGAGATCACCAGCGCGATATCGGCATCGAGCCGACCGGTGCTGGATGCATCGATGAGCGCCTGAAGGTTCGAGCCGCGGCCAGAGATCAGCACTCCGAGTCTGGGCCTTCCAGATGTGGCGGCGTCGCTCATACGTACGCCACCCCGCGGTCGCCTTCTCCGATGCGACCAATGACGACACTCCCGTTGCCGCCGTGCTCGGCAACCAGCGCGAGGACCTCGGCGACGTTGCGCTCGTCGCACGCGACAATCATCCCGATGCCCATGTTGAACGCGCGAAACATCTCCGCGTCGGCAACCTCTCCGGCCCGTGCGAGGAACTCGAAGATGGGCGGAACACGCCAGGACGATCGATCGATGAGCGCGACGCGGCCCGTTGGAAGCATGCGCGGGAGATTGTCGGTGATGCCGCCCCCGGTGATGTGGGCCATACCCTTGACAAGTCGGCGGCCGACGATGGACTGGAGAACGGACAGGTAGCTGCGGTGTGTGGCGAGGAGCGCCTCGCCGATCGACCCGCCAAGTTCCGGCACGACGCTGTCGAACGACAGGCCGAGCGTATCGAACACAATGCTCCGCGCGAGGGAGTACCCGTTCGTATGGAGGCCTGACGAAGGGATACCTATGAGCACGTCGCCTGGCACCAGCGTCGAGCCGTCGATGACGCGCGATCGATCGACCATGCCGACAATGAATCCCGCCAGGTCGTATTCGCCCTCCGCGTAGAAGCCTGGCATCTCGGCCGTCTCGCCTCCAAGCAGGGCACAGCCATTCTCGCGGCAGGCCCTTGCCATACCGCCGACAATGTCAGCGGCCACCGTTGGCGCCAGCCGGCCCGTGGCAAGGTAGTCGAGAAAGAACAAGGGCGTGGCGCCCTGCACCAGGATGTCGTTGACGCAATGGTTCACGAGATCCTGCCCGACCGTGTCGTGGCGTCCCGACATGAAAGCGAGCTTCAACTTGGTCCCGACGCCATCCGCCGACGCGACCAGCACGGGCTCGCTATAGCCGCTCAGCGGCAGGCGAAACAAGCCGCCGAACGATCCGATCTCCGAGAGCACATCCGGCGTGAACGTCGCCCGCGCAAGCGACTTGATCCGTCTGACGGCTTCGTTGCCGGCGTCGATATCGACGCCGGATTGGCGGTAATCCATCTACAGAATCGGGAGGTTCGTCGGGTTGATCGGGTTTGTCAGGTTAATCGGGTCGATCGGGTTTGTCAGGTTAATCGGGTTCGTCAGGTTGATCGGGTTCGTCGGTTTACAGCCGAGCGCACTCGTAGGCCCGAGCTGCAGCTCGGGCATTCAAAACTCCAACTTCTGAATGACTTCCTGCGCGGTCGCTCTGGCTGCCGACCCTTCGGGCGCAGCCCAGTATGCGCGACGCACGGTGACGTAGAAGCCTTCTTCCGCGAAGTCTTCCTCGAGCATGTCGAAGCCATCGCGGAGCAGCTCCACTGCCGCCGCACGATCGGGCCGCTGCTCGAGCGCCGAGAGGATTGCCGCCGGCGACTTCACTGCGACGCCGGCCAGCGCGAGCGCGATTGGCGCGCGCGCGGGATCCTGCGCCGGGATCCCGGTGTCGACGAGCGCTTCGAGAGCCTGGCGATCGCCAGACTCTGCGATGGCGGCGAGGCCCGTGGCGGCGCCGCGCAACAGCTCCTGATATCCGGGCATTTTGTCCGCAAAGCTGAGCGTTCTGGCCAGATAGCCGCGGTGCGTGTCGCAGTTGGTGCCGAGCAGGCAGATCGCTGCGGCAATCGTCGGCTGCATTTCGCGCGGGACGGTGCGCTGCAGTCCGGCAAGCACGGCGAGCGATGTCTTGTCGCCGATTTTTCCGAGCGCAAGTGCGGCGTCGTCTTGAAGCGGGCCATCGAGCAGTCGCGACGCCGATGATCGCCTTCATCGCGTAGGCCGCCTTGTAGTCGCCGAGCGCCTCGATGACGGTGCTGCGGAAGAAGTCCTGGCCGCGCGTCACATCGCGGACGAGCGCGGCGCGCACCTTGGCGTCGGCCGCCAGCGCCGCCATGCGCGCGGGTCAGCGCCGGGCGGACGAACTCGGCGAGCTCTTTGTCGAAGGCCGCCAGCAGTTGTGGCACGAGACGAGGATCCGGGTGGCGCTCGAAATATGCGTAGGCGACGGCCCGCAGTCGATCGTTCGGATCGGTGGTGAGCCGCTCCATCTCGTCGGGAACGCGAGGATCCGCGTAAGCGGAGAGCAGCACGAGCGCGCGATATCGCACGTAGCCATCCGCATGCTCTCCGGTGGCCTGCAGGAGGGCGGGGATGGCCATCGGCCCAGGGGCGCGCCGAACCAGTTGGGCAGCCTTTGCGCGATCGGCGTATCGAACGCACCAAGGCGGCCGATTGCAGCGTGAAGATCGCGTGCAGAGATTGGTGCGCTCGCGGTCTTTGCCGTCACCGGGACGGGCGCGGTTGCCTGGCCCTGGACCGGATGGGCGAGCGCCGCCTCCGCACACCACAGACGCGAAAGGCACATGCGAGGAGTGTCGCCCCCAACGCCGCCGGCGACGACGAGCCCGGCGACGGCGAAGGCGCCGGCGCGCGAGATCATGGCGTAACGGGATCGTGCTCCGGTTCGAGCGGTTTCAGCGTGAGCTGCAGGTAGGCAGCCTCGTTTTTCGGGAAGGCGATTGGATACTGGCCGGTGTAGCAGGACGTGCAATACGACTGGCGGGCCGACCCGACGGACTCCAGCATGCCCTCCAGGCTCAGGTAATTGAGCGTCTCGGCGTCCAGATACCGGCGGATTTCATCGAGCGTGTGCGTCGCGGCGATGAGCTCCGAGCGTCGGGGCGTGTCGACGCCGTAGAAACACGGCGAGATGGTCGGCGGGCAACTGATCCGCATGTGGACTTCCTTGGCGCCGGCCGCCTTGACCATGCGGACAATCTTCCGGCTCGTCGTGCCACGCACGATCGAGTCGTCGACCAGCACCACTCGCTTGCCTTCGAGAATGCTGCGCACCGGATTGAGCTTCACGCGCACGCCGAAATGACGAATCGACTGCTGCGGCTGAATGAACGTCCGGCCCACGTAATGATTGCGAATGAGCCCCATGCGCATCGGAATGCCGCTCTCTTCGGCATAGCCCACCGCGGCGCACACGCCCGAGTCTGGAATCGGCACGATCACGTCTGCGTCAATCGGGGCTTCGCGTGCGAGGACGCGTCCGAGGTTCGTGCGCACCTCGTTCACGCTCATCCCGAACACGTAGCTGTCGGGACGCGCGAAGTACACGTGCTCGAACACGCAATGCGCGAGCCGCTCCTTCAGAAACGGCTTGATCGAGCGCAAGCCCTGCGGTCCGATCACCACGACCTCTCCGGGCTCGACGTCGCGGACATATGTCGCACCGATCAAATCGAGCGCGCACGTCTCGGAGCAGGCAACCCAGGCGTCACCGAGCATGCCGAGGGCGAGCGGGCGGAAGCCGTGCGGATCGCGCACCGCGACCATGCGGTCTGGCGTCAGGATGACGAGAGAGAAGGCGCCAGTGATCTGCGAGATCGACTCGACGATCGCGTCCTCAATCGTTGCCGCGCGCGAGCGCGCGTAAAGGTGCAGGATAACTTCGGTGTCGCTGGACGTCTGGAAAATCGAGCCCTGCCCCACGAGATGATCGCGAAGCTCCTGAGCGTTGACCAGGTTGCCGTTGTGCGCGATGGCAATCTGGCCGTGTACACAATCGATCAGAATCGGCTGTGCGTTGGTGAGCCCGCTGTCGCCGGCCGTCGAGTACCGGGTGTGCCCGATGGCGGAGGTCCCGGTCAGCGACGTGAGGCGATCCGAATCGAAGACGTCCGCGACGTACCCCATGTCTTTCGACACGATGACGCGGTGGCCATCGGCGGAGGCGATTCCGGCGCTCTCCTGCCCGCGATGCTGCATCGCGTACAAGCCCAGGTACGTGAGATTCGAGGCTTCCGGGTGTCCGGCAATGCCGAACACGGCGCACTCGTCTTTGAACTTGTCGAGCATCGGATCACTGGAAGGCATCAGCAGCTGATCCTAGTGTCTCACGCCACGCGGCGTGCGAAGTAGTGTTCGAGCGCCGTTGACCATACGCTTTCGGCCTCCAGGACACCCATGCCTACGGCCAGCTTTCCGTCGACGCGGATGGCGATGCGGCTCCCGCCCGCCGTGCCGATGATCGCTGCGGGTACGCCTGCGGCCAGTGCGGCGTCCAACACCTCGGCGGCCAGCGTCGGAGGTCGTGGAAAGCACGACGCGTGTGGGAGACTCGCCGAAAAGGGTCGCATCTACGGCCCAGGACTCCGGCGCCTCGCCTGACGCGCGCGGAAGATCCACGTCCACACCCAGGCCCCCGGTGTCGAATGTGCACTCGGCCAGCGTCACCCCGAGGCCACCCTCGGCGCAGTCGTGGGCCGACAAGAGGAGTCCGTTTGACGCGAGACGCACCAGGAGCGCTTGCAACCGTTTTTCGGCCTCGAGGTCCAGGGCCGGCACCAGTCCGCAGACGAGGCCATGGGTCGCCTTGAGATACTCCGAGCCTCCCAGTTCGCCTCGCGACGTTCCGAGAAGGACGACCACCGACCCAGGCTGCTTGAACTGGCGCGTCACGACCTTCGACGCGTCTTCGATGAGCCCGACTACTCCAAGCACCGGCGTCGGGAGGATGGCCTTGCCGTCGGTCTCGTTGTACAGGCTGACGTTGCCGCCGGTGATTGGAATGTCGAGAGCGCGGCAGGCCTCGCCGATCCCGGCGACGGCTTCGGCGAACTGCCACATGATTTCAGGCTTCTCGGGATTGCCGAAGTTCAGGTTGTTGGTCCCGCCGATCGGAAGCGCCCCGGCGCACGCGACGTTGCGGGCCGCTTCCGCCACCGCCAGCTTGGCGCCTTCGCGCGGATCCAGGTAGCCGAAGCGACCATTGCCGTCGACCGACATCGCGAGCGCCCGATTGGTGCCCTTCACCCGCACGACGCCGCACCCCAGCCCCGGCAGCACGATGGTGTTGGTGCGCACCATGTGGTCGGTACTGCCGATAGATCCAGCGCTTGCTCGCGATCGTCGGCGACGCCAGGAGCCTCGTCAGCGTCTGACCCGGGCTCGCGCGAAGGCTGCAGCGCTGCGAGATCGAGCTGGCGGACCTCGTCCTGCCAGGTGGGCCTCGCGGTAGGCCGCTGATAGACCGGCGCTTCATCGGTCAGCGCGCGGTTTGGAATCGCGGCGGCGACCTGACCATGGTCCTTCACCACCAGCGTGCTGTCGCGCTTCACCTCACCAATGCGCACGGCGTGGAGATCCCACTTGCCAAAAATCTCCTCCACCTCGTGTTCACGCCCACGCTTCACCACCATCAACATGCGCTCCTGCGATTCGGAGAGCATGATTTCGTACGGCGTCATGCCGGTCTCGCGCTGCGGCACATGCCGGACGTCAATCTCGATGCCCACGCCGCCGCGGCTGCCCATCTCGGAGGTCGAGCACGTGAGCCCGGCCGCGCCCATGTCCTGAATCCCCACGAGAGCGCCAGACTTCATCACTTCGAGACAGGCCTCGAGCAGGAGCTTCTCCGTGAAGGGATCCCCGACCTGCACGGCGGGACGCTTCTCTTGCGACCGCTCATCGAACTCGGCGGAGGCCATTGTCGCGCCGTGAATGCCGTCGCGACCCGTCTTGGCGCCCACGTAGTACACGGGATTCCCTACGCCGCTCGCCGTGCCCTTGATGAGATCGCTGTGATGGGCGATGCCGAGGCAAAACACATTGACCAGCGGATTGCCGTTGTACGACTCGTCGAATGCCACCTCGCCGCCAACGGTGGGAATCCCGATGCTGTTGCCGTAGCCGCCGATTCCGGCCACGACGCCCTCGAGAATCCGCCGATTCTGCGCGACATCGAGCGGACCGAAACGAAGCGAGTTGAGCAGCGCAATCGGCCGCGCGCCCATCGTGAAGATGTCGCGGATGATGCCGCCGACGCCCGTCGCCGCGCCCTGGTATGGCTCGATGAAGGATGGATGGTTGTGCGACTCGATCTTGAACACGGCCGCAAGCCCATCGCCGATGTCCACGGCGCCGGCGTTCTCTCCCGGCCCCTGCAGGACGCGGGGCCCGGCCGTCGGCAGTGTCTTCAGGTGCACGCGCGAGCTCTTGTAGCTGCAGTGCTCGGACCACATGACGGAGAAGATTCCAAGCTCGGTCAGGTTCGGCTCGCGGCCGAGCAGTTCCACGATGCGCGCGAATTCGTCGCGCGTGACGCCGTGCCGCTCGAGCGTGGATTGATCGATTGCGATCATGAAGGATTGGAAACCAGGAAATACGCCGCCAGAACCAAATCCAGGACTGCCACGATCGAAAGGACCGTCGACAGGAGTGGCCGGGAATACTCGGACATCGGCAGGGCGCCTGAATACACCAACGCCGCGATGACGAGCATGAACGCCGCCGATCCAATCAGGACGAAGCCAACGACCTGCCGCTTGCCTTTCCTGTCTTCGTCAGTCATGTCGTCGAGTCCGCGCGCCGGAGTCTTGTTTTGTCCACCGATTCCAGATTTACACAGATACGAGCTCGACCGACGGTCGGCCGCGAAGCGGCCGGCCACGTGGAAGGATGCGGGACACACAGATGAAAGCCTTCGTCGAACGTCATCGCGGGCTCTCATCTGTGTGTCCCGCATCCTTCCACGCGCGGCTGCGCCGCGCCGCCGGTCGAGCGTGTCTGGCACGCGCGCGAATTGAGCGAGAGCCGACGCGTTGCCCATAAGAATCTGTGTAATCCGTGGTTAGCCTCTGTTCTTCTCCGTGTAATCCACTCTAAATCCGTGTAATCCGGCCCTAAATCCGCGCAATCAGCGCAGACACCACCGACTCCAGGACAACCTTCCCATCTTCGCTGCCGAGCGCCGACTCGCAGGCACGCTCGGGGTGCGGCATCAGCCCAACGACGTTGCGTGCTTCATTGCATATGCCGGCGATGTTCGCGAGCGAGCCGTTCGGATTGGCGTCCCGCGTCACATCGCCTTCGGGCGTGACGTAGCGAAAGATCACCTGGCGGTTGCGCTCCAGCCGATCCAGGGTCTCCGGCTCGACGAAGTAGTTCCCCTCGCCGTGTGCGATCGGAATCTTCAACACCTGCCCGCGAGTGCAGAGGCCGGTGAACGGGGTGTCGATCTGTTCCACTCTAGCGTGCACGAACTCGCAGCGATACTTGCGATCGTTTCGCAGCATGGCGCCGGGCAGCAGTTCCGCCTCGAGCAAGACCTGGAAGCCATTGCAGATGCCGAGGAGAGGATTTCCGGCCGCAGCAAAGGCGCGCACCGGCGCCATCACGGGCGAGAATCGTGCAATCGCGCCGGTCCGGAGATAGTCGCCGTGCGCGAACCCGCCGGGCAGGATCACGACGTCGGCGCCCTTCAGATCCGTCTCTTTGTGCCACACGAACTCGGCTTTCTGACCGAGCACGTCCTTCACCGCGTGGTAGGCGTCGTGGTCGCAATTCGATCCGGGAAAGACGACGATGGCGAAGGTCATTCGGCGACCTCGATGCGATAGCTCTCGATGACGGGATTCGCGAGCAGCTTGTGGGCGACCTCCGCGGCCAGGTTCTTCACCTCGGAGGCGCTGCGTCCGGGCAATGTCAGCTCGAAGTACTTGCCTTGCCGCACGTCCTCGATGTCCGTGTATCCCATCTGGTGCAGGGCTTCGGTGATGGTGTGTCCCTGCGGATCGAAGACCGAGGGCTTCAGCGTGACGAACACTCGCGCCGTCATCAGGCGGTCACCTCCTGGAACACCCGCTCGAAAATGGTGTCCACGTGTTTCAACTGATCGTCCAGATTGAAGGCCTGCTCGATGGCCGCTGCGCCAAGGACGCCGCGAATGTCGGCGTCGGCCAGCAGCAGCGACTTGAAGTCCATCCGTTCATCGAATGCCTGCAGGGCGTTACGCTGGACCCATTGATACGCCTGCTCGCGCGAAACGCCGCGCGCGGCCAACTCGAGCAGCACCTGACCCGAGAACACCACGCCACGGCTGCGTTCGAGATTCTCGCGCATGCGGTCGGCGTGCACGATCATGCCGTTCACAATCCGTGTGAAGCGGCGCAGCATGTGGTCGAGCGCGATGAACGTGTCGGGCAGAATCACTCGCTCGACCGAGGAGTGCGAGATGTCGCGCTCGTGCCAGAGGGCGACGTTCTCGAAGGCGGCCATGGCGTTGCCGCGAAGCAGCCGCGCCAGGCCGCAGATCTGCTCGCATCCAATCGGATTGCGCTTGTGCGGCATCGCTGAGGAACCTTTCTGGCCCTTGGCAAACGGCTCCTCGACCTCGCCGATTTCCGTCTTCTGAAGCCCCCGAATCATCAGCGCGAACTTCTCGAGAGAGGCGCCCGTGATGGCCAGCGCCGACAACAGCTCCGCGTGGCGATCCCGCTGGATGATCTGCGACGAGACCGGCGCCGGCTGGAGGCCGAGCCGCCGGCAGACATCAACTTCAATCGACGGGGGCAGATGCGCGAACGTGCCGACCGCTCCCGAGATCTTCCCCACTCTCACCGTCTCGCGCGCGCGGGTCACGCGGACGATGTCGCGTTGAATCTCCGCGTACCAGAGCGCCAGCTTCAAGCCGAACGTCATCGGTTCGGCGTGCACGCCGTGCGTCCGTCCGATCATCGGCGTCCGGCGATGTTCCTCGGCCCTCGCGTGGACGGCCTCGGCCAGCGCGTCGAGGTCCTTCAGGATGAGGTCGCAGGCTTCGACCATCTGCAGCGCCAGTGCCGTGTCGACCACGTCCGACGAGGTGAGGCCGAAATGCAGGTAACGGGCGGCAGGACCGACATGCTCGGCCACTGCGGTGGTGAACGCAATGACGTCGTGATGCGTCGTGGCTTCGATCTCCTCGATACGAGCGATATCGAAGCGGGCTCTAATCCTCAGCTCGCGCGCGGCATCCGACGGGATGATGCCCGCCTCACCCATCGCGTCGGACGCGGCGAGCTCCACGGCAAGCCACGCCTGATAGCGCCGCTCATCGGTCCAGATGCGGCCCATGTCGGGATGGGTGTAACGGGGAATCATCGATTCAGCGTGCTTCGTGCTTCGTGCTCTGGGCCTACACCGCGTCGCCTAACCGAGATCCAGTTCTTCCTTCGACAATTCGAGGCCGTCGGTTTGACCAAGAATGGTCGCGCCGAGAGAGCCGTTCGCGAACAGATCGCGCGACACGCGGACGACATCGCCGGCGGTGACGCGTTCGATGTTCTCGAGCGTCTCGTCCAGGCTGAATTGCCGGTCGAAATACATCTCCTGCCGAGCCAGGTTCGACATGCGGCTTGACGTGCTCTCGAGGCTCAGCATCAGGCTGCCCTTCAGATGATCCTTGGCGCGCCGCAGTTCGTCTTCCGGCGGCTCGACCTTCATCCCGCGCAACTCCTGCACGACAAGCGTCACCACCTCGCGCACGGCTTCGTTCGCGCAGCCCGCATAGATGGTGAGCGAGCCGGCATCGCGATACGCCGAGAGATTGCTGAACACCGAATACGCGAGTCCGCGACGCTCGCGGACGTTCTGGAACAATCGCGAGCTCATCGATCCACCCAACATGGTGTTCATCACATACGCCGCGTACCGATCGTCGTGATCCTGCGGATAGCTGCTGGTCCCCAGGCACACGTGGCTCTGCTCGAGCTCCTTCGCGCGGACCTGGGCGTGCGGCAGCACGTCGGGAGGCCGCTCGCTCATCCCATCGGCCCGGGCGCCGAGGCGCCCGAATGCGGGCATGAGCAGGTCCCGCATCCGATCGTGCGTCACGTTGCCAACGGCGACGATCACGAGATGGCCGGCGGTGTACGTGGCGTCAAAGTACGCGCGCAGGACCTCTGCTGTGAGCGCCTCGACACTCTCGGGGCTGCCCAGGATTGGGCGCCCCAACGGGTGACCCTCCCAGAAGCTCTGCGTAAAGAGCTCGTGGACGAGATCATCGGGCGTGTCCTCGACCATCTTGATCTCTTCGAGGATCACCTTCTTCTCGCGCTCGATATCGGCCGGCGCAAACGCCGGGTTCAACACGAGATCCGAGAGGACGTCAATCGCCTTCGGCAGGTGCTCGTCCAGCACCTTGATGTAATAGCCGGCGTACTCCTTCGATGTGAATGCGTCCAGGTGTCCGCCGAGCGAGTCGACCTCCTGCGCGATGTCCTGCGCCGACCGCCTCGCCGTGCCCTTGAACAGCATGTGCTCGACGAAATGGGCGATGCCCCCGTGCTCCGGCGGCTCGTGACGCGAGCCACGCGTCAGCCACACGCCGACACTGACCGACCGGACGTGATCCATGGTCTCGGTGATGAGACGGACCCCGTTGTCGAAGACGTCGCGGACGATCATCTTGTTCTGAAGCCGTATTGCGCTAAGTTATTGAGGTACAATGCTTTGGAGAAGTTCCGAGTATAACATGGATGCCCGCGAGCCCGCAACTCATCCGGAGAGCGTTGGGACCTCTCGTGAGAGGCGCATGCTACGATCGATCGCGTTCCCCCAAAGTCCAGCAAGGTAGAGAGATAGTGGCTTTTGCGACGATGGCGACCCGACCCGACCTGGCCGACCTCGACCGCGACGGCCTCGAACGGCTCTTTCATGACGCCGGCCTCCCAAAATTCCGCGCGCGGCAAGTCTTTCGCTGGCTGTACGTGCGCGGCGAAACCGACTTTTCCCGCATGTCGGACCTTGGTCGCGACCTTCGGGTCTCGCTCGCGGAACGCTTCTGCATCTCGACACCACGACTCGTCCGTGACGAGCGTTCCGCGGACGGCACGCGAAAGTTTCTGCTGGAGCTCGCCGATGGCAGGCGCATCGAGTCAGTCTATATCCCCGACACGCCGAAACAGACATTCTGCATCTCGAGCCAGGTGGGCTGCGCAATGGACTGCGACTTCTGCCTCACCGGCAAGATGGGGTTCTTGCGACACCTCAGCCCCGCCGAGATCACCGGGCAGGTACGTGTCCTTGCCGACGCCACCGGACTTCGCGGCACGCCCTTCAACATCGTCCTCATGGGCATGGGCGAACCACTGCACAACTATGAGCACGTCATGACGTCGGTGCGCATCCTGGCCGACGACAACGGGTTCAACATGCCGGCGCGCCGAATAACGCTGTCGACCGTCGGCGTGGTGCCGGCAATGGAGCGCCTCGCATCCGAACCAATCATGCCCAATCTGGCGGTGTCGCTTCACGCCACGACCGATGATCAGCGCGATCGCCTGGTGCCACTCAATCGCAAGTATCGATTGCGCGATCTGATTGACGCATGCCGCCGATTCCCACTGAGGCGCCGCAGCCGTATCACGTTCGAGTATGTGCTGCTCGATGGCATCAACGACACGCCCGAGGATGCCCGGCGTCTGGTGCGCCTTCTCGCCGACGTGAAAGGCAAGGTCAACCTGCTGCCGCTGAACGCGGCGGTGGGTATTCCCTATGAGCGGCCGTCAGATGCGCGCGTGAATCGATTCGCGGAAATCCTCGCCGCACATGGCATGGTTGTTTCGGTGAGAAAAAGCCGCGGGCGCGACATCAGGGCCGCATGCGGACAATTGATTGTCGAGGGGCAGAAGAAAGCGTCAGGGCAACGCCTGGCGGCACTGATGACAGAGTAGGGGCGCATAGCAATACGCCCCGGTAGCGTTGCCCCGTCTGGAATTTCTCATCACGGTTGACCAAGGGGCGCCCGTTACATCGGTTCCGCGTTATCCCCTTCCGCCACGCGCACCGTCAAACGCTCGTTGCGCGCCCGCGGCGCTCGGAGACGCAGCTTCAGCCCGTTGTTGGTCACAACCACACTCCCACCTTCAATCGTCAGCGCCTCGCGCACGGTTCCGACCTGCGAAGCGCGGAATCGACTCGACAGCCCCTGCCCGATGTCGCGCACGACCCTGCCGCGGTCGCGGATGACGGGCCCTGGAAGCTTGCCCGGAAGCTTCGAGGCTTCGGTCCCCGGTCGATCGGAATAGGGGAAGACATGCAGCGCCGTTAGAGGACTCGATTCCAGATACCGGCACAGTGCATCGAAGTCGTGATCGGATTCGCCCGGAAAACCTACGATCACGTCCGAGCCAATCGCGGCATCCGGCAGACGCTCGCGCAGGGGATCGACAATTCGGCGATACGCGTTGAGGGTGTAAGGACGGCGCATCCGCTCGAGCACCGCGTCGCTGGCGTGCTGCAGGGGCAAATGGAAGGCAGGGGCGAGCCGGCCGGTCTCGGCACTGAGCGTGCCGAGTTTCGGCGGCACATCCATTGGTTCGAGCGATCCGAGCCGGATCAGAATCCTGTCGGTGCCACCGATCGCCGCATCCAGCATCTCCGAGAGTGACGCTGAAGGGTTCGTGTCGCGTCCGTATGCGCCAAGATGGACGCCCGTGAGCGTTACTTCGAGGAAGCCGCTCGATTCGGCGCGAGCGAGCTCTTCGAGAATCGCGGCGACGGGCTTGCTGCGCGACGAACCGCGGGTCGTCGGAATGATGCAGTAGCTGCACCGTTCCTCGCAGCCCGTCTGCACCCGAATGGTCAACGCCGTCCGATCAAGAAGGTACGGTGCGCCACAAGGGCCATCGGCACCGGCATACCGTACGGCGGTCGACATCACTTCATCAGCCAGCACGTGCTTGCGATCGTTGACGACGACGGCCGACACTCCGGGCAGCGCCGCAAGATCATCGGGGCACCGCGTGGCATAGCAGCCCGTGACCACGATCCGGGCGGCAGGGTTTTCTCGCGCGACACGTCGTATCGCTTGTCGCGTGCCCTGATCAGCGGAAGAGGTCACCGAGCAACTGTTCACGATGACAACGTCGGCGTGTTCGGTGCTCACCGCGCGACCGCCCTGATGCCGCAGGCTTCGCTCGATGTCCATCGAGTCGGCCTGATTGACGCGACAACCGAACGTAAGGATTGAGTACTTCATTTCGGGTGCGTCGGGTGCGTCAGGTGCGTCAGGTGCGTCAGGTGCGTCAGGTGCGTCAGGTGCGTCAGGTGCGTTGAGTGTGATTGTGCGCCGGCGCGTCTGCCGTCAACGCTTTTCGTCCAATGTCTCGGCGCGCAAACGCCCCTTCGAAGCGAATGCAATCCACGGCAGCGTACACCCGTGTAATCGCGGTCGGGAAATCGGCTCCGCTGCCAACGACAGTCAATACCCGGCCTCCCGACGTCACGATCCGGCCGTTTGTACGCCGAGTACCCGCATGATAGACCTGCACGCCGGGGAGCTCGGCCGCCTCGGCAAGCCCGTCGATCGGCCATCCGGTTTCGAACGCATCGGGGTACCCGCGTGACGCCATCACCACCCCGACACGGCGCTCAACGGACAGACGAGGCTGGCGCGGTTCGAGCGTAGCCGATCCCACTGACTGGAGAAGCTGCAACAGCGGTTCGCCCAGCGGCAGCAGCACCTGTGCTTCGGGATCTCCCAGGCGCGCGTTGAACTCGATGACGTGCGGCCCATCGGCGGTCAGCATCAAGCCGCAATAGAGAAACCCGGAGTAGGGGTGTCCTTCCTCCCGCATCCCCTGCAGCACTGGACCAACGACCTCGCGGAGAATTCTGGCGTCGAGCGCCTCGTCCACGAGTGGGCTCGGCGAGAATGCTCCCATTCCACCAGTATTCGGGCCGCGATCGTCGTCGAACGCGCGTTTATGATCCTGGGCCGTGCCAAGCGTGACGGCTGTGGTGCCGTCTGTCAGGACGAAGTAGGAGACCTCGGGCCCTGCCAGGCACTTCTCGAAGACGAGGCGCGCGCCGGCGTCGCCGAAACGTCGACCGCTCATCATGTCGCGGACAGTCGCGATGGCATCCTCAGCGCTGTCGGTGAGTACCACGCCTTTGCCGGCGGCCAAACCATCCGCCTTGATCACGAGCGGCCAACCGAGGCGGCCGGACCGCACAACCTCGATCGCACTCGCTTCGTCGTCGGCCAGTACGAAGGGCGCGGTCGGCACCAGGTGACGCGCCATGAAGCTTTTCGCCCAGGCCTTGCTGGTTTCGAGCCGGGCCGCGGCGACCGTGGGGCCGACGATGGGTGCGCCGGCAGCGATGAACCGATCGACGACCCCGACCGACAGGGGCAATTCCGGGCCGACGACCGTGAGCGACACGCCCTCAGCCTGGGCCAGGGCCAGAATGTCGTCGGGTTGTGCCAGGTCGAGCGCCATGGTGCGACCGACGGCCGCCATTCCGGCATTGCCAGGGGCGCAGAGAACCTGATGGCCGCCTGATTCCCTGGCGAGAGCCGTAGCAAGCGCGTGCTCGCGCGCGCCGGTGCCCAAGATGAGGATCTTCACTGTAAATCGCTGGCTGGTAAGGGGTAGCAGGCGGCTGGCAGCAGACCGCACGCTGCACGGATGCCAAGCAAGAAGCCGGTGCGACAACCGCAAGACGGGACGGGCGGCATCTGCCTTCCGGGGGCCGCCAACTGCGTAATAACCGCTGCGTGCCGCAGGCTGCGTGCTGTTCTGTTGTGATAGGCTAGCATATTCGACCCTTTGGATTTGGGGTCCGATATTGCTGGTCCACAGCCGAAGGGGGTGTATCGCGCGTGGCCGAAGTGAAAGTGCAAGAGGGCGAGTCTATTGAGAGCGCCCTGCGCCGCTTCAAGCGGAAGGTGCAGCAGGAAGACATCATCAAGGACATCAAGAAACATTCCTTCTACTTGAAACCTGGCGACAAGCGCCGGGCGAAGCAGGCGCTGGCACGTAAGCGCAACCGCAAGAAGATGCGGCGAGAACTCGAGTAGCGGACGGGCGCGGAGCGGGCATGGAGTTCCAGGACAGGCAGCTGACCTGCGTCGAGCCCTCTGATTGCCGGGGAACGCGGCGCTTCAGCGATCTGGGGCGCCGCACGCAAGGACTGCTGGGGACGCCGCGGCGGCGTCTGCCACGTTTTGTATCGTCCCGACTCGCGAGCGCCGTTGACCGACGGTAACGCGTACGGTAGATTCAAGGCCTTTCTGAACGGCGGAGGACTGCTTCCATGGTGATCGAGGAACGAATCGTTGGCGACGTGACGATTCTCGACCTGAAGGGCAAGATGACGCTCGGTGAAGGGGACGAGTTGTTGAAGGACAAGATCAACAGCCTGATCCACCAGGGGCAGAAAAAGCTGCTCCTCAACCTCGAGAGCGTGCCATATATCGACAGCGCGGGTCTTGGCGAGATCGTGCGCACCTATACCACGGTGAGCCGCCAGGGTGGGAATCTCAAGCTCGTGAACCTGACCAAGCGGATCACGGACCTGCTCTCGATTACCAAACTGCTCACGGTGTTCGAAACGTTCGACTCCGAGCCGGAAGCACTCAAGAGCTTCAAGGCCTCGGCCCAGGTTTAGGGGCCGTTCCCGCGCGAACCCGCGCTGCCGTGGCGCGCACGCCTCTGCCCGAACTCGCGGTGTCCAACTCGCCCAGCGGCCGGCCAGCGCCCGACCGTTCGACGGCGGCGAATCTGCTCGTGTCGATGCGACCGGGCGAGTGGACCAAGAACCTCTTTGTCTTCGCGGGCCTCCTCTTCGGCCAGCGCCTCACCGATTCCACAGCCGTTCTTCGATCGCTTGGCGCGTTCGCGATTTTCTGCGCGCTGGCCGGCGTGGTCTATCTCGTCAATGACGTCATGGATCGCGAGCAGGATCGCCAGCACCCGCGGAAGCGCGACCGGCCGATTGCGTCGGGCGCGCTCGGGCCGAGGACCGCTTTGACGGCCGGCCTCGCCGTGGCCGCCGGCGGTCTTGGAGCCGCCTGGTGGATGGGGCCGCCGCTGGGCGGCGTCGCAACGGCCTACCTGCTGCTCCTTGTGCTGTACTCCGGTCCACTCAAACACATCGTGATCATCGACGTGCTCACGATAGCAATTGGCTTCGTACTGCGAGTGGTTGCCGGCGCGGTTGCCGTTGCGGTGCCGATGAGCCCGTGGCTCCTCATCTGCACGATACTGCTCGCTCTGTTTCTCGGGTTGAGCAAACGCCGCCACGAGTTGACGCTACTGGCTGACGGCGCCATCGGGCACCGTCGGATTCTGCAGGAATACAGCCCGTATCTGCTCGATCAGATGATTGGCGTGGTGACGGCCTCGACGCTGATGGCCTACATCCTGTACGCCACGAGCCATGAAACGGCTGAGAAGTTTGGGACGTCCCTGCTGGGGCTGACGATTCCGTTTCCGTTGTATGGCATCTTCCGCTACCTCTATCTCGTGCACCATCGCGAGGGAGGCGGAAGTCCCGCGGAACTGCTGCTGAACGATCGACCACTGCTTGCCTGCGTCGCCCTCTGGGCGGTGGCAGTTGCCGTGATCATCTACAGGCCTCTCGGAATCTGACCGCTCCAGCCATACCGTAGGGGCGCGCGCGTGCGCCCCCGACCGTCGTGACGGGCGCGCCGCGTGCCCGGTGGTATGGCGCCCTATGTGCGCCGAACATGATGCCCGGCTGAACCATGCCGTGAGCCGGCCATCGGAAGGTGTGTCCAATGTCCGATTTCAACGTCCGCGCCGATGCGGTCGACGTCGAGCAGATCATGCGGCAGATCCGCGCGCGCATTCGCGACAAGCGCGGTGTCGACTACACGGAGGAGCAGATTCAGGAACTGGCCCGCGTGCGGCTCGAGAAGTTTCTCGATCCGAAGGGCCTGCGATCCGATCTTCTCGAGCAATTTCAACGGGCCTCCCAGCTCGATGTCCCGACGACGTTCGACTTCGACGACAAGACGTTGTTCCGGTCCAGCAACCCGTTGGTGGCGTTCGTGCGCAGGCTTCTGAATCCGGTATTGAAGCTGTTCTTCAGCCCGAATCCGCTCAACCAGGCGCTGCACGCCCAGGCCAACATCAACCGGTACCTGCTGGACCGGGCCGCCCGAGAGGTGCTGGTCTATGAGGTGCTGCACAACCTCGTCGTGGAGATGACGCGAACCGGGATCGACGTGAAGAACATGCAGATGCGCGTCGAATCAGTCGCCGGGCGTCTCGACTTCAACGAGCGCCGCGCTCGTGCACTGGAGGCCGTCGTGCAGTATCGGCCCGACGCGGCATCCGAGCGCGGTCCGGCCCATACGCCCTCGTCCGGTGGCGGGCCAGGCGGCGAGAGCGCGGCGGCGCCATCGGCCGTCGATCCGATCACCGGCGCGGAGAGCCTGCGCTCACGCCGGCGACGGCGCCGACGCGGGCGCCGAAGCGGTCCGGGTTTCGGCGAGGCAGGAGTCGACGAACGGCGAGCGCCGGGCGACCAGCAGCCGGCGACGAGCGAGGAGCGAACAACGACAAACGATGAACGGCGAGTGACGAGCGACGAACCGCGACCCACGAACCACGAACCGAACATCGAACCGCGATTCGCGAACCCCGAACCTGGTCCGGAGCATCGAACCGCGAACGCTGAACCGAACGTCGAACCGCGACCTGCGAACGCTGACCCGTTCTTGTCGCCGGATCGCGACTCCGACCAAACGTGAAGATTGCCGTCGTCGCACAGCGCTACGGCGCCGACATCAACGGCGGCGCGGAGCTGCACGCGCGCTACGTTGCCGAGCACCTGGCGCGGCATGCCGAGGTGGAGGTCCTGACGACCTGTGCCCGCGACTATGTCACGTGGGCAAACGAGTTCCCGGCCGGAATCGACCAGGTCAACGGGCTCACGGTGCGTCGATTTCCGGTCGCCCGCCCTCGTGACGCGCGTCATTTTGCACGAACGTCAGCGACGGTATTCAAGCACGCGCACTCAGTGCGGGACGAGCTGACGTGGCTCGACAGCGAGGGGCCGACGAGCCCTTCGCTGGTGCGCCACATCGGATCGGTGGCTGCCACCTTCGACTGGTTCGTGTTCTTCAGCTACCGCTACTATCACGCCTACCACGGCGCGCGAGCCGTGCCGCACAAAGCCGTGCTCGTGCCGACGGCCGAGCGGGACGCCGCCATGGGCCTGGCCGTGTTTCCTCCCGTGTTTCGCGGCGTGCGCGCGCTGATGTTCAATTCGTTCGAAGAGCGCGCGATGATCGAGCACGTCAGCGGGTGCTCGCTTCCGGGGGTCGTCGTCGGTATCGGGTCCGATGTTCCGGATTGCCCGGATCCCGGCCGCTTTCGGCAGCGTTTCGGCATTCGTGGACCATTTGCTGTCTACGTCGGGCGCATCGACGAGAACAAGGGCTGTAAGGAGTTGTTCGAGTTCTTCCGGCGCTTTACGCACCAGATGCCGGGGAACCTGCAATTGGTGCTGGTGGGCACGGCACTCCTGAAGGTGCCGTCCGATCCACGAGTACGGCACCTTGGCTTTCTGAACGACGATGATAAGTTCGACGCGATGGCCGCCGCCGATGTGCTCATCATGCCGTCGTACTACGAGAGCCTCTCGATGGTGGCGCTCGAGGCGTGGGCGCTCGGCAAGCCCGTGCTCGCGAACGGGCGGTGCGACGTCCTCAAAGGCCAGGCTCTGCGGAGCAATGCAGGGCTGTTCTACGAAAGCTACGGAGAGTTCGCCGAGGCGCTCTATGCCGTCACCTCGAGCCGTTCGCTCGCCGAGGCGCTTGGAGGCAACGGCCGCCGGTACTTTCGCGCCCACTACACCTGGCCGGTCATCGAGCGGAAGTACACCGACACATTCGAGCGGCTGTCACGCCAGGCTTCCTCCGAGCACCCTGCGATGGAGCCCCTTCCCGGCTTTTTCGCAAGTCGGAGCCAGACGCTTCCGGCCGCAGACGACGTGCTCTCGGGCATTCCCGCCGGGGTCAGGCGCTGATGCCGCTCCATGCGGTGCACCAGGTGCTCGCGACGCTCGGTTATGGCGACGCGATCGGGCACGAGGTGCTTGGCATACAGCGTGTGCTGCGCAGCGCCGGCTACGACTCAGAGATCTTCGTAGAGACGGCCGATCCGAGGCTGGAGTCGCTGACCTACGACTACCGCGACCTGCTGGATGCGAGTCACGCCGACAACCTCCTGCTGCACCATTTCTCGATTGGATCGCGCGCGTCGCGCGTCGCGTTTGCGCTGCCGGATCGGATGGCGCTCATCTATCACAACATCACGCCGCCCGAGTACTTCATCGGCGTCCACAAGCAACTCGTCGAGCTGTGCTGGAAGGGCCGGCGCGAGCTCCGCGCTTACATCGATCGCTGTGATCTGGCGCTCGGCGATTCCGAGTTCAATCGTCAGGAGCTTGCGGCGCTCGGCTTTCCTCGAACCGCCGTGCTGCCCGTCGTGCCCGATTTCTCCCACCTGTCCGGTCCTTCGGACTGGCGCGTCGCGGCGCGCTTTGACGACGAGTGGACGAATGTACTGTTCGTGGGCCGCATCATTCCGAACAAGCGAATCGAGGATCTGGTCAGTATCTTTCACGCGTACCGCACACGCATCAACCCGCGCTCACGACTACTGCTCGTGGGATCCTACGGTGGATTCGAAAAGTATCTGGCGATGGTGCAGGCCGTCGCGGCACGGCTTGGAACCGGGGATGTGCACTTCGCGGGGCACGTGACGAACGAGGAGCTCTCGGCCTATTACGAAGTGGCCGACCTCTTTCTCTGCGCAAGTGAGCACGAGGGGTTCTGCGTACCCCTGGTCGAGGCATTTCACATGGGTGTGCCTGTGGTGGCGCGTGCCGTGACCGCGGTGCCTGCAACGCTCGATGGCGGCGGCGTGTTGTACGACGAACCCGATCCGCATCACGTTGCGTCGATTCTCGATGCGGTGCTGTCCGACCGGGATCTCACTGCGCGTATCGTGCGGTCCCAGGACGCCGCGCTGGCTCGGTTGAAGGCCAGGGACTTTGCGGCGACCCTGCTGGAATTCATCGACAGCATCGAGCGCGCGCCCAGGGCATCGGCTCCGGCGGTCACGTTCGATTTCTGGGACCAACTGGCATCGTATGAGCGCCTCGAAGAACTGAGGATGTTCAGGCCGGCCATTTATAAGGGGCTGCCTGCGAGGTAGGACAGCCTGAAGCCTGTCTTTGACCATGCTCATCAACCAATGGATTCCCGCAGCGCATCGTGGAGATGCCATCGGCGACTCGTCCCGGCGCATGCGCGAGCTGTTGAGGGGCATTGGACACGAGTCGCACATCTATGCGCTGACAATCGACGAGGACATGCGCGGGGACGTGCGGCCGTTTGAAGCCGGCGCGGCCATGGCGGGAGACGTGACGATTTTTCACTACGCGCTGCCGTCGTCGATGACCTCGGCGTTTGCGACGCTGCCAAAGGGCCGCGTGTTGCAGTACCACAACATCACGCCGTCGCATTTCTTCGCGGGCTACCAGCCGGAGGTCTTCCGCATCACCGCTTTGGGCCGGCAGGATCTGGCGTCGCTCGCCGATTCCGCGGACCTGGCCCTGGGCGATTCGGAATTTAATCGCCTCGAGCTCGATACTCTGGGGTTCCGACGGACCGGCGTGTTGCCGATCGCGCTGGATCTCGAGCGAATCACCGGTGCGCCGGCGCATCCCGTACTCGACCGCCTGCTGAACGACGGCCTGACAAACTTCCTCTTCGTGGGCCGCATCGTGCCGAACAAGCGCGTTGAAGACATCATTCGACTGGCGGAAGTGTACAAGCGGTACATCGATACCCACTATCGCTTCATCTTCGTCGGTCGGTCGGACGGCATCCCCCGCTACTACGCCGCCGTGCGGGCGCTCATCAAGGAATTCGACATGCTGCCCGATCGGTTCCTGTTTCAAGGAGCCGTGACCGATTGCGAGCTGGCGGCGTACTATCGGTCGGCGAGCGTGTATCTGTCGCTCAGCGAACACGAAGGGTTCTGTGTACCGGTGCTCGAGGCGATGGCGGCCGGGGTCCCGGTGTTCGCGTACGAAAGCACGGCCGTGGCGGAAACCCTCGGCGGTGCTGGCGTGTGCTGGTCGCCGAAGGACCTGGAACTTGCGGCCGAATGGCTCGGGCAGCTGGCCTTCGATCCGGCGTTGCGCGCCAGGGTTATCGATCGACAACGTCTCCGTCTCGAAGACTTCAGCGAGGCGCGACTGGTCGAGAATCTGAAGACTGCAATTTCTGCCGTCGCTCCATAACGGTCTCCCCAGGTTGAGCAGATTGTGAAACTGGCATTCATCGTTCAGCGGTATGGCACGGAAATCCTTGGCGGATCGGAATATCACTGCCGCCTGGTCGCCGAGCGTCTCGCCTCGAAGCACGAGGTCGAAGTCCTGACGACGTGCGCGCGGGACTACATCACGTGGAAGAACGAATACCCGCAAGGCTCCGACCGCATCCGCGGCGTCACGGTTCGCCGGTTTGCGGTCAGCGAGACACGTGATATCGCCAGCTTCAATCAGTTCTCCGAGTGGATCTTTGCCAACGCCCACACCCGTGAGCACGAGATGGAATGGCTCCGCCGCCAGGGACCGTGGTCGCCCGCTCTCCTCGAACACATCAAGCGGCATCACCAGGCTTACGACGCGCTGATATTCTTCACGTACCTTTACGCGCCAACGGTGCTCGGTCTCCAGATCGCGCCATCTCGCAGCATTCTGGTGCCGACGGCACACGACGAGCCGGCGATCCACCTCGGCATCTACAAGGACGTCTTCACGCTGCCGGCCGCGATCGCCTACAACACCGAGGTCGAACGCCGCTTTCTCACGACGCACTTCTCGATTCGCGCGCTCGCCGAGGAAACCATCGGGTGCGGCGTCGATCTGCTGCACGGTCGTCACGAGCCGCACGACTATGGTCCCGAAGGACAGCCGCTCGAGGAGCCCGACATCGCCGACGCGAAGAGCGACGACGAGCCGCTGCCGCCACACATCTCAGCGAGAGGCGCAATGTTCCGCCGGCGCCATCGCCTCTATGGCTCGTTCGCGCTGTACGGTGGACGCATCGATCCGGGCAAAGGCTGCGAGGAGCTGATCGAGTACTTCAGTACCTACGTCCAGGGCGGCGGCGACTCGTCACTCGTGCTGATGGGCGTCAAGTTGATGCAGCTGCCGGAAGAGCGATGGATTCGCTTCGCGGGCCTTCTGTCGGAGCGCGAGCGGTTGCACGCTCTTGAGGCGGCCACGATCGTGGTCGTGCCCTCCCCATACGAAAGCCTGTCGCTCCTGGCGCTGGAGGCGTTCGCGGTCGGCACGCCTGTCCTCTGCAACGCGAGAAGCGACGTGCTGGTGGATCATTGCCTGCGCAGCAATGCCGGGCTCTTCTACGCCGATCGCGACGAGTTCGTGGAGGGCTTGAAGCTGCTGCTCGCCGATGCGCGCCTGCGCGAGGCCATGGGCAGCAACGGCCGGGAGTATGTCCGCCGTAACTATCGCTGGGACGTCATTCTCAGCAAGTACGACAGGATTCTCGCGAAGGTACGGAAGTAGTCTTATTCCTCGCCGAATCCCGCCGAGAGGCGCCGGGCGCCGGCCGGTTGCGGCGCAGGCGCGGCGGCGGTCGCAAGGCCGTTGTTGTTGTCGGGCTCCGGTGCGGCATGGTCGGCATCGACGACAGCTCGACGACGACGTGGACGGATGTCATAGCGCTTGATCATCTCGTTCAGGGTCGTCGGCTTGATGTGAAGGAGCTCCGCGGCGCGTTTCTGGACGCCTCCCGCGGCCTCGAGCGTCGACTCGATGAGCCGCTTCTCGAAGTCGGTGATCACTTCCTTGAACGAGATGCCCTCGGGCGGAACGGTGACCTCGGGAATCTGGAACTGAGGCGTCTTCCGCACGTGATCGGGCACGAGATCGGTTCCAATCCTCGGCCCGGTCGTCAGCACCGCCGCGCGTTCGATCACGTTCTCGAGCTCGCGCACGTTGCCCGGCCAGTCGTACTCCATCATGAGGTCGAGGGCCCCGGGCGCCAACTCGAGATCGGGCTTGCCGTTCTCCTCGCCGTACTTCTGCAGGAAGTGCTGCACCAGCGGCGGAATATCCGCCTTGCGATCGCGAAGCGCGGGCAGCTCGATGGTGATGACGTTCAGGCGGTAGTACAGATCCTCGCGGAACCGGCCCTCTTCCGTCATGCGGCGCAGATCGAAGTTCGTCGCCGCGATGATGCGGACGTCCACCTTGATGGTTTCCATCCCGCCCAGCCGCATGAACTCGCGCTCCTGCATGGCGCGCAGCAGCTTGGCCTGGGTCTCGAGCGGGATGTTGCCCATCTCGTCGAAGAAAATACTGCCCTTGTCGGCCATGTCGAACAGGCCCTTCTTCGGATACACGGCGCCGGTGAAGGCGCCCTTGACGTGTCCGAAGAGGGTGGACTCGAGCAGATCGGGCGGCAGGTTCCCCGAATTCACCGTGACGAACGCGCGATCGGCCCGTGGCGAATGCGCGTGAATGGCTCTGGCGACCAGCTCCTTACCAGTGCCGGTCTCGCCCTGAATCAGAATCGTCGATCGGCTCGGCGCGGCCTGCAGAATCAGATCGAACACCTGGCGCATGCGCGGCGCGCGGCCGATGATGTTGGCGAACTTCGCGTATTGCTCCTGGACGGTCCGGCGCAGCAGGCGGTTCTCGCGAACGAGCTGGTTCCGCTCGACCGCGTTGCGCAAGACGATCAGAACCTCGTCGTTCTTGAATGGCTTGGTGATGTAGTCGAACGCGCCCCGCTTCATCGCCGCAATCGCCGTCTCGACCGACGCGAAGGCCGTGATCATCAACACGGGCAGCTCTTCGTTGATTTTCTTGAGCTCTTCGAGCGCCGCGATCCCGTCCATGCCCGGAAGCATCAAGTCGACAATCGCCGCGTCGAACGGCAGCGAACGCGCGAGCTCCAGCCCCGCCTCGGCGCTTGTCGCCAGGCGAACCGAGTATCCCGCGCGCGTCAGCAGCGCCTCGAGGATTTCCCGCATGATCTCCTCGTCGTCGATGACGAGGATGGACGCGTTGTTGGACATTGCTATGCTCGTTTCTCGCGGTGCTGGCCGAACGACTGCGAGATCGGCAACCTCAGCGTGAACCTGGTTCCCTGCCCGACACTGCTTTCGACCTGAATCGATCCATCGTGCTCGCGCACGATCCCATACGCAATAGACAGTCCGAGCCCCGTGCCTTGCCCAATCGATTTCGTCGTAAAGAACGGGTCGTAAATCCTCGAAAGATGCTCGCTAGGAATGCCCGACCCCGTATCTGCCACCTCGACAAGGGCATGACCGGCTTCGACCCGAGTCGTGATCGAGAGCCATCCGCCGCGCGGCATCGCGTCGCGCGCGTTCAGGAAAAGGTTGAGAAACACTTGCTGCAGCTTGTGCTCGACGCCCTCGACGACGAGCGCCTGTGCGGACTGATCGCGACGAATCTTGACCTTCCCTGCCTCGAGCTGATGCTCCAGCAGGGTGAGCACGTCGTTGACGACAGCATTGAGGTCCACCGGGCCACGATCCGCGGCCCCGGCTGACGCCCCCTGCCTCGAGAGATTGAGCAGGCCGTTGACGATCTTAGCCGCCCTGAAGGTCTGACGCTCGATCTTCTCTAGTAGACGCGTGCGGGGGTCCTCAGGATCCGCCCCTTCCATCAGCATCTGGGTGAAGCTGGCGATACCCGTGAGCGGCGTGTTCACCTCGTGCGCCACGCCCGCCGCGAGCAGTCCAATCGACGCCATCTTTTCCGAGACCTGGAGCTGCTCTTCGAGCTGCACCCGCACGCTGATGTCCTCGAAGATCAGGACCGATCCGGCGATCTCGATGGCGCCATCGCGGTGCTGCCGGAGCGGCACCACCGTGACGTTCAAGAGCAGGCGGTCGTCCGGCGCCCGGTGCGATACGAGCGGCAGGCGGTAAAGCGTCGTGCCATCGGGCGACTCCCGCAGGGCCGCCGTCACCGCGTCGACGAACCGCGTGTCGAAGACCTCGCCAAGCTTTCGACCGACGGCTGACGCCGCCGGCACGCCGTAGAGGTGCTCGATGGCGCGGTTCCACCAGCGGATCCGGCCTTCGGGGTCGACAACCACGAGTCCGTCGTCCAACGATTGCAGGATGTTCTCGCTGAACTCCCGGAGCCGATCGAGCTCGCCCGCTTTCGTGTGGAGTTGCCTGTACAAACGGCCGTTCTCGAGCGCTGTCGCGGCCTGACCAGCCACGGCGGCCAGAAGCGCCATGTCTTCGCTCGTGAGCGGCTCGGCGCTCTCCCGACGCCCGAGCGCGAGCGCGGCGATAGTGCCTTCCTTCGACACGCACGGCACGAAGTAGAAGAGCCCCCAGTCGCGCCAGAACTCGATTTCGTCTTCCGAGAAGCGACGCGCGGCCAGCGGATCGTCGAGCGCCACGACGTGGCCGGCTTCGAGGCGGCCGCCCAGCCCCGATTGCCGTGCCAGGCCTGGAGGCGTCATCGCGAAGCCCGCAACGCGAAGGGGCGCGAAATCGCCCGTCGACTCGTCGGCGAGGAAGAGGACCATGCGGTCGACGAGCAGGGTCTCCATGACGCGCGACACCAGACGCTCGGCAAGGCGATCGAGATCGAGGTCGGCATTGAGGTCGCGCGCCACGCCGACGAGCGCCTTCCGGTAGTCGTACCGATCCCGATAGAACGCCCGATCGAGCGTCGCTTGAATCGCGTTCTTCACCGGGCTTGCCAGCAGCATGACGACCAGTGTCGCCAGCACCGCAATCACCCACTGCTGCCCGCCGCCATTGTCCGAAAAACCCTCGGTCGCCACTCGCAGGAGCACGGTGTACAAACCCACGATCGCCCCGACGGCAACCGACCACACCAGGACGCGCTTGATGATGATCTCGACGTCCATCAAGCGGTAGCGGACGATGGCCGACGCAAACGCCAGGGGCACGACCGACAGTGGAACGGCCGACAGCTCCATCGGCAGCGACGGCGTGAACCCGAACGCCCATGGGACCGCGTACCCCACGGCAAACGGCATCGCGCCGAGCGCCGTGCCCCAGACGATCCACCGCAACTGCCGCCGCGCGGTCACGGATCGCACGTGGCCAAACGCGTGCACGAGCACCACGAGGCCGCCCGCAAGGCAGGCCGACAAGTGGAGCAGATCGAACCGGTCGAGCATGCCCACCAGGTTCGTGAAGAACTGCGGGCTCATCGGCGCGCGCGAGACCGCTACGATGCGCGCCAGACCGGCGATCGCGGCTGGTGCGTAGAGCAGCGGAAGCATCGCGCGGCCAACCGAGCTTCGTACCCAGCTCCGTGGTCGCTCGGGAAAGACCAGGGTGAAATGCAGGAACAGCGGAGGCAGCAGCAGGATCGACACCGCGTCGGCCCAATAGAAGACCCAGTCGAGCCGATCGAGCCTGCCGTTGAACGAGAACGTGAAGGCCCCGAAAAACGCGAGGGACAGCCAGAAAAAGTGAAGTGTCGCTTCGTCCCCAGGCCTGCGGAATCTGACGGCGGCCGCAACGAGCAGCGTGAAGATGCCCACTGCGGCGAGCACGTAATAGAGCGCCGTGTTGCCGCGTGAGAACGGCACGAGGGCAAGCTCGCGCGTCTGGCGCGCATCGACGCGGACGATGGTGTACCTCAGGCGCGTCCCGGCTTCACTTCGATGAAGCGCGCGAATCACATCGCCCGGTCGCTCGATGGGCTCGAGACCGATCGCCAGCAGCACATCCCCTGGGCGAACCCCGGCCGCGGCACCCGGGCCCTGTGGGGCCACTTCGGCGGCCGTCACTCCGCCTGGTCCGACCACCCAGAAGATGCCGTCCTCGACCTCGCTCCAGGTCGCGCGCAGCGCGATGTTGGCCAGCCCTAGGCCGAGCAGCGTCGCGACGAGCGTCACCGACAGCAGGGACCTTGCCCATCCCGCTATCTGCCGTATCGGCCTGCTGCCCGAAGCGTTCGACTGCATCTCGTTACCGCTCAATCGATTATCGACTGAGCAAACGTTCAGCTGAAAGCAAACCGCATACCCGGATGCGCGCGGGTCACTGGGGGCGTAACCCGCCTGATTGCAATATGTTGACAAATGAAGCTTGCGCCGGACGCCGAGTTGAATTCAAGCAGTCGAAGTAGAAGTCCAATGTTCTGGATACTGGCTGCGGGGACGAAAACGCCGTCCGGTTCTTGTAAGAAAACGCGGACGGCGAAGAAGGTGGTCAGAAGCGCAGGGTCAGACCACCAACGATGCGCTTGGGCGGACGGACGACCAGCAGCTCGTCATAGATCGATGCCTCATCGGCGATCTCGCGGAAGAGGTTCCGCACGCCGACGAGCATCTCCCAGTGGGCGTTCGCAAAATCCATGAACGGCAGCGACTGCGTGACCTGCACGTCGAAGCGCGAGCCGAATGTGGACCCGAGATTGTCGATGGTGTTGCCGGCGTATCCGTCGCTCAAACGATAGAGCGCAAAGATGCGCGTCTCGGTCACCGGGACATCCGTGTCCACGGCGGCCGTCACATCCTGCACGCGCTCGCGTCCCGGCCGCACGACGCCGGGCAGGCGCGCCTCAGCGATTTCGCTTTGCGGCGTCGACTGCCACTCGGCCGTCGTCACCGTGTAGTCGATCGACCCGCGCAGGCGGCGCGCGATCACCTGCCGCACGCTGACCGACCAGCCGTGCGCGGCGACGTCGCCGCCCGTTCCAACGAAATAGTGGCCAAGATCCGCCGCCGGCCGCTCGACGTTGCCCAGGCCGAACAACGTGACCAGCTGATCGTCGGTGCGCTGATGGAATGCGCGCAGGCCGACCATCGTCGACGAGGTGAGGTCGTGCTCTGCCGTGACGTCGAGATGCGTCGTGCGCTGCGGCGTGAAGCTGGCCCCCGAGATGGGCGCGAAGGTCCGCTCGGGCGGAAGCCACGCGCCCGCGATCATCGAGGGAACGAACTCTTCGGCGCCAGGCGCCACTTCACGTCGGGAGGCACCGAGGCTCAGGCGCAGCGTCGAAGCCGGCGTGAGCGTGAGACGTGCGCGCGGGCTGAAGAGCGACCGTTCGATGTACCCGTACTTCGCGTAGCGACCGCCATAGAGCAGCGAGACCTTCTGCGTAATCGTCCAGGAGTCGAAGGCATAGACGAGCCCGGCGAACCGGTCGCCATCGGCGACGGCGGCGAGCGCAGCCGGATTCGATCCGTCATACCGCTGAAGCGAATACGAGAGGCCCATGTCGTACACGTGGCGCGCAGGTGCGCGCGTCAGGTACGACCCCGACACCATCCACGACGTCACGTCGCCCTGTGTCATCGCACCCTGCACCGACCAGTCGCCGTGCTCGCCGGCCGCCGCGCCGAGCGATACGAGCGCCGCGCCCCGTGCGAGGCTGCCAGCCGACATCAACTGCTGCGGGCTGTCGAAGGCTCCCGTCGTGATCAGGTTGACCTGGCCCGCGAGCGGAAACTGACTCAGCACGCTGGCGGCGATGCTCGCGGGGCTCTCGCTGTGTCGCGCAAACGTGGCGGCGACGGCATCGTCGAAGTCGCCCTCGTCGCCGTCGATGAAGACCTCCGTCGATTCCTTCAACACGCTACGCTTCAGATGGCGAAGCCTCCAGGCCGCTTCCCCGTGATCGTGCTCCTCGTCGGTCTCGTCGGGTGTGGGCTGCAGCACCGGGTCTTCACCCACAATGAAGCCCGCCGCGAGGACGCCGTTCGCGCGCCGGGGTGAATCCGGTTCGATGTAGACGGCCGGCTGCGGCTTGAGCACGAACGACCACGTCGTGCTGACGCCGGGGCCGCCGAGCACCAGCAGACTGCTCGCGGCGACAAACCCCGGTCGGTGCACGCGTACGAGGTAATCGCCTGGCGGAAGGGCGTCGAACGTGCAGCGCCCGGTGCTGTCGGTCACACCGGTGACAATCCGTCGGCCAATGGCGCTGACAACCGCCGCCTGAATCGGCCGGCCCGTCCGGTCGCGGACGAAGCTGACGATCGATCCGCCGGGTGCTTGCCGTTTGGAAGGCGCGCTGGCGCGCTGGTCTTCTCCGCTGACCGCGAGGGCCGGCGCGCTGCCGCCCAGGACGACCACGACCGCCGCCGCGCCGACGAGTCCGGAGAAGGTGTTCATGGACCACCTGGGATGCGCGCCGCGGCGTCCCGCGGGCGCGCGCACCGAGTTATTGCGCCGCAACCGTGAAATTCACGTCGCGAGTGATCGTCTTGCCCGACACTTTGTCGGCGACTTTCACCTGAAGATGGTAATCCCCTTCGGGAAAACTCGCCAATGGCACTTGCAGGCTGCCCGGCAACTGATGGCCAGCCGCGAGGTCGAACTCCGGGGGCAGGGTTGAGGCATTCAACTCCTGCGGATCGGTCTTGTTGAAATACTTCTCGCCGTCGGCCAGTTTCTGGCTGAAATTGAAATCCACGCTCAGGTTCGGCTTTTTGGTGGACGGGTCCGTCGAGGCGCCGTAAATCCAGAAAATCACGTTCAGGTCGTCTTTCTTGGTGAACGAGTTGTTCCTCGACGGCGTGATCTTCATCTGCCCGAACGTGTATGGATTGTCGGCCTGCCGCTCGGTCGGCAGGGGCGTCTGGAGCACGTCCACTTTTTCCGCGATGATGACGCTGCTCGTCGTGAGATCGGCGCCTTCCAGACTCGGAACGGTGAGATCGTGCTCGAGCACGCCAAGCTTTGGCCCTGTCGCCGCGGCCGCGCCGCCTGACGCCGGGGGCGTTCCGGTCGCGGGCGCGGCCTCGGCCGCCTTTTCTTTCACTGCAGCAAAGACCTGGTAGTCGCCGGGCTCGACGGCAAACGCGCGCCGGATCCGTTGAGGCTGGCCGGTGGCCGCCGGCGTCGCGTCCAGAAAGAAGATGTCCTCGAACGCGAACTGTGAGGGCGGCGCGGCTCCCTTGTCGTCCTTCTTCCCATCGGTGGGGGGTGGTGGAGCGGCGGCCGGGGCCTGGCCCTTCTTCGCCACGCGGAGATACACGCCCACGGGCGTCGTCGTGGTGAACGCCGGCGGATCGATCGCGAGCGTGAACGGAATATAGGTCCTGTTGGCTTGCGCCTTGATGAAGTGCTCCTGCTCCCACTTGAGCGTGAGCGTGCTGGCCGCAGGCTTCCCCGCCATCGCATCGTCGACCGACGAGATGAGCGCGCGAATCTCGGCTTGCTGCGCTGGGTCCTGCTTGTCCTGCTTGTCCTGCTTGTCGTTCTTGTCTTTCTCCTGTGACGCCTCAGGTATCGCGGCGGACAGGAAGCAGAGGGCGAGGACGACGAGTCCGCGGGCGAAAGTCGACATGCGGCACTGGGCTCCAGAACCGGCCATTGCCGGATGGTGGATCATAGGTCCCAGGCAGGCGGCAAGTCAAACCGCAGCAACGGCTAAGCGTCACACGCGTGGTATCATGCGAACCCTGGGGCCGGACCGTAATGGTGACAGGCCCTCGACCGTTCGGCCATGTTGGAAGACACCCTCGTCATCGTGCTGGCCGGTGGAGTCGGCGAACGGCTCTATCCCCTGACGAAGGAGCGGGCCAAGCCGGCGGTGTACTTCGGCGGGCCGTATCGCATCATCGATTTCCCGCTCAGCAATTGCATCAACTCCGGTCTTCGCCGGATTTTCATCGCCACCCAGTACAAGTCGCTTTCGCTGAACCGCCACATCCGGCAGGGCTGGAGCGTCGTTTCGGAGGAGCTCGGCGAGTTCATCGAGATCCTGCCCCCGCAAAAACGCGTCAGCGACAACTGGTACCTTGGCACGGCAGATGCCGTGTATCAGAACCTCTACTCGCTGCAGCGCGAGAGTCCTCGGCACGTCATCATCCTGTCGGGTGATCACGTGTACAAGATGGACTACGCCAAGATGCTCCAGTTCCACAAGGAACGGGGAGCGGCGGCGACTCTGGCGACGCTCGAAGTGTCCATCGCCGACTCCAACCGCTTCGGCATCCTCACCGTCAACGAAGACGACCGCGTCGTCGCGTTTCACGAGAAGCCCAGTCAGCCGACGCCGATACCAGGGACCACCGACGTCGTGCTGGCATCGATGGGCGTCTACATCTTCGAGACCGGGCCGCTGGTCGAGGCGCTCGAGGAAGACGCGCGCACCGACAGCCATCATGATTTCGGGAAGAACATCATCCCGGCGATGTTCCCGAAGCTGCCGGTGTACTCCTATCGGTTCTATGACGAGAACAAGAAGTCGGCGAAGTACTGGCGCGACATCGGGACGATTGATGCCTATTACGAAGCCAGCATGGATCTCTGTCAGGTGAACCCGGAGTTCAACCTGTACGATCCCGAGTGGCCGCTTCGCACCTACATGCCGCAGGCGCCGCCGGCGAAGTTCGTCTTCAACGACGAGGGGCGGCGTGGCATGGCGCTCGACTCGATCATCTCGACCGGGCTGCATCGTCTCGGGCAGCAAAGTGGCGGGGAGCGTGCTTTGCCCGAACGTGCGGGTCCACAGCTACTGCTCTATCGAGCGCTCGATTCTGATGCCGGGCGTGCGCGTGGGGCGGCACTCCCGCATCCGCAACGCCATCATCGATCGCGACGTGCTCATCCCACGCGGCGCGGTCATCGGCTACAACCCCGAAGAGGATCGGCGGCGGCACACCGTCAGCGATGGCGGCGTGGTGGTGGTGACGCTGGACGAGGAGCCGCTCATCGGGCCCGTGAACGACCCCGCGCTCGATGTCGAGGCGGAGGCTGACGGCACGGGACTCACGGTTTAGCCGGGTTGGTCGGGGTCATCGGGTTGGTCGGGTTCATCGGGTTTGATCCGTCGCCGCCATCGGCAATCCGCCGCTCCGCCCTTCGAAGGGCGCAATCCCAATAGGTACTGTGGAGGCCAGTCAGTGACGATCGCGAAGGTGCACGGCCGCGAGATTCTCGATTCGCGCGGGAATCCAACGGTAGAAGTAGAAGTGGCGCTCCGGAGCGGCGCGACCGGTCGAGCGATGGTGCCATCCGGCGCGTCGACGGGCGAGCGTGAAGCGCTCGAGCTGCGCGACGGCGACAAAGCCCGATATCTGGGCAAGGGCGTCAGGAAGGCCGTCGGCGCACGTGAACGGCGAGCTGGCCTCAGCGCTCGTCGGCAAGGAGCTGGATCTGCGCGGCGTCGACGCGCTGATGATCGCTCTCGACGGGACGCCGACCAAGAGCCGACTGGGCGCGAACGCGATCCTCGGCGTCTCGATGGCGACGGCTCGCGCGTTCGCCGCGTCTGCAGGCAAACCGCTCTACGCCTACCTCGCCGCCCAGAACCCACGATGGGCGTCCTCACCGCGCGACGCTGCCCGTGCCGATGATGAACATCCTGAACGGCGGGGCGCACGCCGACAGCAACGTCGATGTCCAGGAGTTCATGGTGATGCCGGCGATGGCGCCGACCTTCGCGGAGGCGCTCCGCACCGGCGCCGAGATCTTTCATGCGCTGCGGGGCATCCTGAAGAGCCGGGGCCTCTCAACCGGCGTTGGCGACGAAGGCGGCTTTGCTCCGAGCCTGAAGGCCAACCGCGACGCGCTCGACGTCGTGATCGAAGCGATCGGGAAGGCAGGATATAAAGCTGGCATCGACGTGTTCATCGCGCTCGACGTCGCCTCGAGCGAGCTCTGGAACAACGGCACCTACGTCTTCAAGAAGTCGGGGGAGCCCACGCGAACGCCCGAGCAGATGGTGAACCTCTATCGCGGAGTGGGCCGGACACTATCCGATCGTGTCGATCGAGGACGGGACTGCCGAGAACGACTGGCCCGGCTGGAAGGCGCTGACCGTGGCGCTCGGCGATCGCGTGCAACTCGTCGGCGACGATCTCTTCGTGACCAATCCCGCGATTCTGAAGAAAGGAATCGACGAGGGCGTGGGCAACGCGATCCTGATCAAGCTGAATCAGATTGGCACGGTCACTGAAACGCTGGACGCCGTGCTCATGGCGCAGGAAGCCGGCTACGGCGTCATCATCTCGCATCGATCCGGCGAGACCGAAGACACGACCATCGCCGACCTCGCCGTGGCGACCAGCGCCGGCCAGATCAAGACGGGTTCTGCGAGCCGCACGGACCGCGTTGCGAAATACAATCAGTTGCTGCGAATCGAAGAGGAGCTTGGCGCCTCGGCGAAATATGCAGGAAAGAGCGCCATTCGCGGTCTTTCGTAGGGGCGCATGGCAATGCGCCCGGCAAGGGTGCATCCGGCCGCGCGATGGCAATCTGTCCCACACTGTCTGGAACTGACGATGCACACGCTTGTCTTGCTCCGCCACGGCGAGAGCACGTGGAATCGAGAGAATCGCTTCACAGGCTGGACCGACGTCGACTTGACGGAAACCGGCCGGGAAGAGGCGGCGACGTCCGGCGACCTGTTGAAGGACGGCGGGTACGCGTTCGACGTGGTGTACACCTCGGTCCTGACCCGCGCGGTGCGGACCATGTTCATCGCCCTGGACAGGATGAACCTGCTGTGGATCCCCGTCGTGAAGTCCTGGCGGCTCAACGAGCGCCACTACGGCGCGCTCCAGGGCCTGAACAAGGCCGAGACGGCCGCCAAGCACGGCGAGGCGCAGACCAAGATCTGGCGACGCAGCTACGACATTCCCCCGCCGCCGTTGACGCTGGACGATCCTCGACATCCGTCGCGCGATCCACGGTACGCGTCGATCGCGCCCGCGGACCTTCCCGCGACGGAGTGCCTCAAAGACACCGTGGCGCGCTTTCTGCCGCTCTGGCACCAGGAGATCGCGCCGGCTATCGCGAGCGGCAAGCGCGTCCTCATCGCGGCGCACGGCAATAGCCTGCGGGCGCTCGTCAAGTATCTCGACAACGTCTCCGACAGTGACATCGTCGAGTTGAATATCCCGACAGGTATTCCGCTCGTCTACGAGCTCGATGACGACCTGAGGCCGCTCCGGAGCTATTACCTGGGCGATCCGGAAGCCGCGAAGAAAGCGGCCGAGAAAGTCGCCGCACAAGGTAAGGCGTAGGGAGCGCATGGCAGTGCGCCCCGGTCGTAGGCCCCCGGCTTGCCGGGTGAGTTGTCGTGGCGGGGCTTCAGCCCCGCGAACACCGCGGGCCTGAAGGCCCGCCGCCACAGTTGTCTCGTGACCGACAACTTTTCCTCCTGGCTCCAGGCGGCCGAGGAACGCTATCTCGCCGATCTCACCTCCGCCGAGCTGACGCGCGCCTTGCGCGCGCTCTCTTCCTGCTATGTCGAGCGCCGCAGCAAGCTTCGGGAAGGGCATGCACTCGCGGGCACCGGCAAGCGTGCCGCGTTTGCGCTCTTCTATGGTCCGCTGCATTTCCTGACGGTTCGCGAGATCGCGAGGGCGGTCCTTCCAGCTTCCTCAGCAGCCGCGAGGGCGCAGGCGCGGCCCGTGATCGATTTGGGCTGCGGCACGGGAGTGGCCGGAGCCGCGTGGGCGCTCGTCAGTGGAGGTCGGGTCCTCGGTTCAGACGTGAACCCATGGGCCGTCCGGGAAGCCGCGTGGACGTATCACTCGCTCGGGGTCGACGGACACGCGCGCCACGTGGCCATCGACAGGGTCCGATGGCCGGAGCAACCCGCCGACCTCATTGCGGCATTTGTCCTGAACGAACTGCCCGATTCGGTCCGCCAGGCGCTGCTCCCCCGCCTCGTCGATGCCGCGCGCCAGCGGCATCGCGTTCTCGTCGTGGAGCCGATCGCGCGCCGCATGTCGCCATGGTTCTCGACCTGGCAGTCGGCGTTCGAAGCCACCGGTGGCCGCGCGGCGGACTGGCGCTTCCGCGTGGAGTTGCCGGCGATCGTGCGGCGGCTGGACAAGGCCGTCGGTCTGGATCACCGCGAGCTGACTGCGCGGACGATACAACTGGGGTTTTAGTGGTTGCCCGAGCGAAAGCTCGGGTCCACGAGCGCAGTACGTAGGCCCAAGCTTTAGCTTGGGCGGTGGTCCAGGCGCGGGCGTACGAAGAAAAGGCCGGAAGCCATTGAAGGCTCCCGGCCCGTTTTTGTAGTTCGTCGCTCGCCGTCCGAAGATCGTCGCTCCTCGTTCGTCGCTCGTCGTTAATTGACTTCTTCCGGGGTCTCATCCGCGGCGATGCGAAGAGATCGGAGAAACCGTCTATCGTTCGTCGTGATTTCGAATGTCTGTGCGGGCGTCAGTCGCGCCGCAGTCTTTCCAGGACCCAAGGCAGGTTTTTCTTTCTCCTTTTCCTTGTCCTTGTCCTTGTCTTTCTCACGGCTGACGAACCCGACCACCGCTTCGAGCGTCACCCGCATCTCGTAGCCGGCTGCGCGCGCGCGTTCGCGACACGCTTCCACCTTCGGATGGTCCGAGACTGCTGCGGCAATGGCGTCGGCCAGCTCTCGCGCGAACCGGTTGACGTCGTCCATCTTGCTCCCCCTCCTCACCGCCGCCGGGCCGGGTTCCGGGGCTGTCCTCAGTCGAATCGCTTCGACCCGGGCGGGTCCGCGACTCGATACGAGCCATGCGTGTGTCACGTGGCTGGATGTTCTTGAAGGATGCGGCCCATCTTACGTGTCGTATCACGCATTGTCAACGAAACGACCCCATTCTGTGGGGTGAGAGGCCATGATTCCCGCAATCCGTCGCGTCCTCTGATCCAGCGCCGATCTTCCCCGCCCGCGGCCTCTTGCAGCCGCCTTCTATTATTTCGACGCCCGCCTCGGCCGTTCGGCCGGGACGTTACAATGGCGCCGATGGCCGCCCCTCCCTCTGAATCGGCAGACCGCCGGCGGCCCTTCAACACGCCCGCCGATCTCGGTGCGGATGCCCTGGGCGCCATCGGCCAATCCGGTGAGTTTCCTTTCACGCGCGGCATTCAGCCCACGATGTATCGCGGCCGGCTGTGGACGATGCGGCAGTACGCCGGATTCGGCACGGCTGCAGAATCGAACCGCCGATATCGGTACCTGCTCGAGCAAGGCGTCAGCGGCCTGAGTGTCGCGTTCGATTTGCCGACGCAAATGGGCTACGACTCGGACCACCCGCTCGCGGCCGGCGAAGTCGGTCGCGTCGGTGTCGCGATCGACTCGATCGAGGACATGGTGGAACTGGTCCACGGCCTGCCGCTTGCCAGCGTCGCCACGTCGATGACCATCAACGCGACAGCTGCGATTCTCCTCGCGTTGTACGCGGCAGCGGCCCGGCGCCAGGGCGTCGCGCTGGCCGACCTGGCGGGGACGGTGCAGAACGACATCCTGAAGGAGTACATCGCGCGAGGTACATACATCTACCCGCCGCGCGCGTCGCTCCGGATCGTTACGGATGTTTTTGCGTTCTGCGCTCGAGAGATGCCGCTGTGGAACACGATCTCGATCAGCGGCTATCACATTCGTGAAGCCGGATCGACCGCCGTGCAGGAGATTGCGTTCACGCTCGCCAACGGGATCGCCTACGTCGAGGCCGCCCTGGCGGTTGGCCTCGATGTGAACGACTTTGGCCAGCGGCTGTCGTTCTTCTTCAACTGCCACAACGACTTTCTGGAAGAAATCGCGAAGTTCAGGGCGGCGCGTCGGCTGTGGGCTCACATCATGCGGGACCGCTTCGGCGCCACGAGCGCGCGTGCCCAGCAACTGCGCTTCCACACGCAAACGGCCGGCAGCACGCTCACCGCGCAGCAGCCAGAGAACAACATCGTCCGCGTGGCGTTACAGGCCATGGCCGCGGTGCTGGGCGGAACGCAGTCGCTTCACTGCAACGGGCTGGACGAAGCGTTGTCGCTGCCGAGCGAAGACGCGGCGCTGATTGCCCTGCGGACCCAGCAGATTATCGCGTCTGAGACGGGCGTGGCGAATACGGTCGATCCGGTCGGCGGGTCGTACACGATAGAAGCCCTGACCGATCGCCTCGAAGCGGAAGCGCGCGAACTGCTCGATCGCATCGACCGCCTGGGGGGCACGTTGAGCGCCGTCGAAACCGGCATGATTCAGCGTGAAATCCAGGACGCGGCGTACAGCGCGCAACAGGCCATCGACTCGGCCACGTCGGTCGTCGTCGGCGTTAACCGCTACGTCGAGGGTGCTTCGCCCGTCACCGTGTTCAGCGTCGACCCCGACGTCGAACGCCAGCAGATCGCCCGCGTGCGCGCGGTCCGGGCAAGCCGGAGCGAATCGGAATGGCAACAGGCGATTGCGGGTGTCGAGGCGTCCGCGCGCTGCGGCGACAATCTGCTGCCGCCGATACTGGCCGCTGTGGACGCTCACGCGACGGTCGGCGAGATTTCCGACGCCATGCGGCGTGTATTCGGCGACTACGTCGGTGCCGCAGAGGCGCTGGCTTAACGCCAGAGACGCGGAGGCTGTGATTTTCGGTATCGCCCTGGCTGGCTGTTCTGTGACTCCGTGGCGGACGGCGGGCCGTGGCTGAGCTGTTGCTGCAGGTCGACCGCCTCACCACTGGCTTCGATGTCGGCGGGCGGACGCTCGTCGCCGTCGACGACGTGAGCTTCAGCGTGCGATCCGGAGAGACGCTGGGGCTCGTCGGCGAGTCTGGCAGCGGGAAGTCGGTAACCGCCCTCTCGATCATGCGGATCGTTCCGGCGCCGGGACGGATCGTCACCGGGGCCATCCGCTTTCGTGACCGCGACCTGATGACGCTCGGCGAGGCCGAGATGTGCCGCGTCAGAGGCGCCGAGATTGCGCTCATCTTTCAGGAGCCGATGACCGCCCTCAATCCCGTGTTCACCGTTGGCGATCAGATCGCCGAGACGCTCGTTGTGCACGGCCGCGCCGACTGGAAAGCGGCTCGAGCCGAATCGGTGGCGCTGCTCGCAGCGGTGCGGATGCCGGAGCCGGACAGGCGCGCGCGCGACTATCCGCATCAGCTCTCAGGCGGCCAGCGTCAGCGCGTCATGATCGCAATGGCGCTCGCGTGCCGGCCCGCGCTGGTCATCGCCGACGAGCCAACCACGGCTCTCGACGTGACCATTCAGGCCGAGATTCTCGATCTGCTTCGCGAGATGAAGGCGGAATTCGGCTTGTCGTTGCTGCTCATCACCCACGACCTTGGCGTGATCGCCGAGATGGCCGACCGGGTTGCCGTGATGTACGCCGGGAGGATCGTCGAGCAGGCGCCCGTGAAGGATCTGTTCGCGTCGCCGCGCCATCCATACACGCGTGGGCTGCTGGCCTCCATTCCCCGTCGCGCCGACTCGCGACGACTGTCCGCAATCGAGGGTTCCGTCCCCTCACCGGGCCGGCTACCGCCTGGCTGCGCGTTCGAGCCGCGTTGTCCGGAACGGATCGACACCTGCGGTACCGCGGTGCCACCGTTGTATCCGCTGAGCGACGAACGTGCCGTGCGGTGCGTGCTCCACGATGGAGCGCGTCGCTGATGGCGCTCGTGGAGGTCAACCGGCTCACGAAACGGTTCACGCGATCGCGCGGCTGGCTGTGGCCGACGTCAGTGACGACCGCAGTCGACGATGTGTCGTTTTCGATCGGACAGGGCGAGACGTTCGGACTCGTTGGCGAATCCGGGAGCGGCAAGACCACGACCGGACGGTGCATCCTGCGGCTGATCGAGCCCACCTCCGGAGAGGTGCGCTTCAAGGGCGAGGATGTGCTCGCGTTTTCCAAATCTCGCATGCGCACGGCCAGACGTGACATGCAGATCATCTTCCAGGACCCGTACTCGTCCCTCAATCCACGCATGCGCGTCGGCACGATCGTCGAGGAGCCGCTCGTGATTCACAGGAAGGGCACGACGCGTGAGCGACGCGCCAGGGTCGAGGAGATCTTCACGCTGGTGGGCCTCGATCCGGCCTGGCGGACTCGATTTCCGCACGAGTTCAGCGGCGGACAGCGGCAGCGCATCGGTCTGGCGCGTGCACTGGCGCTGAATCCCTCGTTCGTGGTCGCCGACGAGCCGGTCTCGGCGCTGGACGTCTCGGTGCAGGCGCAGGTCGTCAACCTGCTGATGGAGCTGCAGGATCGGTTGAAGCTGACATATCTGTTCATCGCGCACGATCTGCGGCTGGTGGAGCACATCTGCAGCCGCGTGGCCGTGATGTATCGCGGGCGGATAGTGGAGCTCGGATCCGCGAAGACGCTGTTCGCGTCGCCGCAGCACGCCTACACCCAGGCACTGCTGTCGGCAGTACCTATTCCCGATCCCATGGCACGCCGCAAACGCGTCCCTTTGGACGACTCCAAGGTCGATCGGAAGGCGCCACTCCGCGAGATCGCCGCGGGACACTGGGCGGCGATTTAGGGCCGCCGAGCGTGAGCGAGGCGCCCCGCAGGCCCGCGTCACTGTTCTCTCAGGACGCTCAACGGATCGATGCGAGATGCCCTCCACGCGGGCACGGCGGCAGCCGCGATCGTAATCACGAAAATCACTCCGGGCACGACGACGTAGGTCAGCGGATCCACCGCTTCCAGACCGAAGACCATGGTCGTCAGGGCGCGGCTCGAGAAGAGTGAAAGGACCACGCCGACGCCCAGACCTGCGGCCGCAATCATCGCGGCCCGCGACAGGACCAACCCGATGACACGACCTCGGCCGGCGCCGAGGGCCATGCGAACGCCAAGTTCCGGCGTGCGCTGTGCGGTGAGATAGGTCAGCAGACCGTAGACACCGGCGACGGCCAGGAGCAGTGCGAGGCCCGCAAAGGTCCCGACCAGCCACGTGCGGAAGCGCGACGCGGACACAGAGTCTGCCGCCAGCGCTGCCAGTCCTGTGAACTTCGTCGCGACCTCCGGATCGGACTTGCGAATCCGATCGCGCACGGATTCGACCAGCGCCGACGGCGGTACCGCGCTCCTGATCACGAGAGCCACCTGCGTGGCGGGCAAGGGGTGCTGCGCGACGGGCATGAAGAGCTCGCCAGCGGGAGCGGTGCCGGGATTTTCTCTGATGTCGCCGACAACTCCGACGACGGTCATGTAGTTCATCGAATCGTAGCCGCACTGGATCCGATGACCGAGAGGGTCCTGATTGGGAAACACCTCGCGCACCAGGGCCTCGCTGACGATGACCACGAACGGATCGTGGTAGCCGTCCCGATCCGTGAAGTCGCGGCCCCGCTTCAGCGGGATACCCATCGTCTTGAAATATCCGGGGCTGGCGAGCCTGAAGTTGGCGTACGGCAGGTCCTGGCCCGGTGCGAACGTGTGCCTACCCTCGACGGCAAACGAGCCGTTTGCCAAGTACATGCCCATGGGCCACCCGACCGTGGCCGAGACGGATTCCACGCCGGGAATCGAGGCCAGCGCGGGGAACAACCGCTCATAGCGAGCCACGGTCTTGCGCGCCGCCGGGATGCCGTCGGCGGTCGGCGCATTGGCCTTCACGAGCATGACATTCGTTGTCCGGTATCCGAGATCGGTCGTCGACAGGGCGATGAAGCTGCGGAACAGCACGCCGCCGCCAACGGCGAGCACCACTGCCAGCGCGATCTCCCCAACGGCGAGGCCGTTTCGCACCCGGTTGGAGGTGGCGCCGATGCTGCCATGGGTGCCTCCGACCACGAGCCGCTCACGCAGATCGACCTTCGAGGCCTGCCACGCCGGCACCAGGCCGAACACGAGGCTCGAGACCATCGAGATCATCGCCGAGAACGCGAGCACCGTCCGATCGACGCCGATCTCATCGAGCCGTGGAAGGTCGATCGGCGCCAGCCGAACGAGCGACGAGGTGCCAAGATAGGCGAGGGCGAGGCCGGCAGTACCGCCGATCGCCGCGAGCAGCAGGCTTTCGACGACGAGTTGGCGGACAATGCGCCACCGATCGGCGCCAAGCGCCGCGCGCAGCGCCATCTCGCGCGATCGCACCGTTGCCCGCGCCAGCAGCAGGTTCGCCACGTTGGCGCAGGCAATCAGGAACAGCAGCGCGACAGCGCCGAGCAGCAGATAGAGGGTGCTGCGGGTCGGCCCGACCAGGTACTCCTGCAGCGGCATCGCGATCAGCGTCTTGTCCTTGTTGCTATCGTGAAACGACTGCGCGAGGCGGCGGCTCACCGTGGCCATCGCCGCATCCGCGGTCTCGCGGGTGACGCCGCGCGCCAGACGCGCGACGACCGGATAGTTGTGCCCGCTGTGGTTCATGTTGCCCGGCTGATCGCTGGCGGCCAGCCAGATTTCGGCGAGCTGCGGAAAGTGGAACCCGGCAGGCATCACCCCGACGATCTGGTACACCGTCGTGTCGACGACGACCGTGCGCCCGAGCGCTGCGCGGGCAGACCCGAATCGCTGGGTCGCAAGTCCCAACGACGTCACGGCCGCTTTGCTCACGTCGTCTTTCCGGAACCAGCGGCCCGCCGCCGGCTGCACGCCAAACACGTGAAAGAACTGTGTGTTGACCGACCAGGTCCCGACCAGCTCGGTCCGGTCGGCGATTCGCACGGCGGTCTCGTCGCCGTTGAATCGGCTGAATGCCTGAAACACGCCGGCGTGGTCGCGCACTTCGACGAGATCGCCGCCGGCGAGGTTTCCACCGTTGCTCCCTGTCTTCGTCCAGTGCGTCAGCAAACGGACGACGCGTTCCGATTCGGGAAAGTTGAGCGGCTTGAGGAGGACGCCGTCGACGACGCTGAAAATCGCGGTGGTGGCGCCGACGCCGAGGGCAATCGTCAGCGCGGCGACGATGGTAAAGGTCGGCGCCTGTCGGAGCGTGCGCGCCGCGTAGCGGAGATCCTGCGCGAGATCGCGGACGAGCCTGATGTGCCACGTGTCACGGACCGACTCCTTGACCTGCTCGACGCCGCCGAACGCCTGGAGGGCCGCCGTACGCGCGTCGCGCGGCGCGACGCCACGCTCGATCAATTCGCGGACGTGCTGATCGAGATGAAAGCGCAGCTCGTCGTCCAGTTCGCGCTCGACGACGCTTCCGCGAAAGTACGATCGCAGACGTTTCTTGAAGGCATCCGCGAGGCGCATGGTTCCTGCCTCCTTGAGAATGTGGCGGCGGCCCTTCAGGGCCGCCTGCTCGCAGGGCCAAAAGCCCTGCCGCCACAGCTGTCACGGTCCGCTCACACCGTGCGAACGACCAGGTTGATCGCCGAGGACAGACGGGCCCAGCTCTCGAGCTCTTCGTTCAGACGTCCCCTGCCGGCACGCGTCAGTGCGTAGACCTTCGCGTTACGCCCGGTCTCGGTCTCCTGCCAGTTCGCGGCAATCCACCCTTGCTGCTCGAGTCGGTGGAGCGCTGGATAAAGCGAGCCCTGCTGCACCTGGAGCACGTCGCTCGACATCTGGTGAATGCGCTTCGCGATGGCCCAGCCGTGTGCCGGCTCGAGCGACAGGGTCTTCAGGATGAGGAGATCTAGTGTGCCCTGGACGAGATCGGTCGGTTTGCTCATATGCCTAGGTTATCTACAACCAGGTGCTCGACTGTAGACGATCTAGGCATGCCGCAAGTTCCATCGAAGGGCCCTCGCTAACGCTCGGGAGGGGCCCGCTCGCTCCGCTCGCGGGTTGGGCCGGCTCACTGCGTTGGCCGGAAGGGCCGCCCTACGCGCGACCGAAGGGAGCGCGCCCCACCCCCGAGTGAAGCGAGGCGGCCATACGGCGTCCAGGGCGCCGCCCTAAACACCGAGCGTCAGTGAGTGGCCGCGAGTCGCTCCGACGGCACGTCGCGTTCGATCTGTCCGTCGCGGATGTGGATGACGCGGTGCGCGTGTGCGGCGATGTCGGCTTCGTGCGTGACGAGGATGATGGTATTGCCGGAACTGTGCAGCTTGTCGAAGAGGCTCATGATTTCCACGCCGGTCTTCGAGTCGAGGTTCCCGGTCGGTTCGTCGGCGAGGAGGATGGAAGGGTTGTTCACGAGAGCGCGCGCGATGGCCACGCGCTGGCGCTGGCCTCCCGAGAGCTCGTTCGGCTTGTGCGTCATCCGCGTCTCGAGCTCGACTTTCGTGAGGGCTTCTTTTGCACGCTCCTGGCGATCCTTTGCCGGCACGCCGGCGTAGATGAGCGGCAGCTCCACGTTGTGAAGCGCCGAGGCTCTGGGCAGCAGGTTGAATGTCTGGAAGACGAAGCCGATCTCTTCGTTGCGAATGCGCGCCAGCTCGTTGTCGTTCATCTGGCTGACCTGCTTGCCGTTCAGCAGGTAGCTGCCCTGGCTCGGCGTATCGAGGCAGCCGATCAGGTTCATCAGCGTCGACTTACCCGACCCCGAGGGCCCCATGATGGCAACGTACTCGCCCTTCTCGATGTTGATGCTGACGCCGCGCAGCGCGTGGATTTCCTCGCTGCCCATCACGTACGTCTTCCAGAGCTCCCGCGTTTCGATGATGCCCATAAGTCCTGTCAGGAATTGATGCCGTTCTCAGTATAGACGGCCGGGCCGCCCCGGCTGTTCCGGACCCCGCGGATCATGACTCGTCCTCATATTTCGCCTTGAGCATCTCCACCACGGCGGGGTCCGCCAGGGTCGTCGTGTCGCCGAGCGCCTTTCCCTCGGCGATATCGCGCAACAGTCGCCGCATGATCTTCCCGGAGCGCGTTTTCGGGAGATCGGCTGAAAAGATGATGTCATCGGGCTTCGCGATCGCTCCGATCTTCCTGGCCACATGCTGGCGTAGCTCGTCGGCGAGCTCGTTCGAGCCCGTGACCCCCTCCTTGAGCGTCACGAACGCGGCGATCGCCTGCCCTTTGAGCTCGTGGCCACGGCCGACGACGGCGGCTTCCGCCACTTTCTGGTGATCGACCAGCGCGCTTTCAACTTCCATCGTGCCGATCCGGTGCCCCGCCACGTTCAGCACGTCGTCCACACGGCCAAGCAGCCAGAGGTATCCGTCTTCGTCGCGCTTCGCCCCGTCTCCCGTGAAGTAGACGTCGCGGCCCCAGCGGTTCCAGTACCTGCTGGACGTAGCGATCCATGTCGCCGTAGATGCCGCGGAGCATGCCGGGCCACGGCCGTGTGAGCGCGAGGAGGCCGCCGCCCACATCCACTGTCGTGCCATCGTCGCGGCGGATTTCCGCCTTGATGCCGGGAAACGGCCGCGTCGCCGATCCGGGCTTGGTGCGTGTCAGACCCGGCAGCGGCGTAATCATGATCTGCCCCGTCTCGGTCTGCCACCACGTGTCGACGATCGGGCAGCGCTCGTGGCCCACGTACAGGTGGTACCACATCCAGGCTTCCGGATTGATTGGCTCGCCAACCGAGCCGATCAAACGCAGTGTCGACAGGTCGTGGCGCGCCAGCCATTCGGGGCCCCAGCGCATGAAGGCGCGGATCGCCGTGGGCGCCGTGTAGAAAATCGTGACGCCGTGGCGCTCGACAATCTCCCAGAAGCGATCCTTGTGAGGATAGTCTGGCGCGCCTTCATACATCACCACTGTGGCGCCGTTTGCCAGCGGGCCGTACACGACGTAACTGTGGCCTGTGACCCACCCGATGTCTGCAGTACACCAGAAGACGTCGTCTTCTTTGAGATCGAAGACCCACTTCATCGTCGCATAGACGCCGGTAAGATAGCCGCCCGTGGTGTGCACGATGCCTTTGGGTTTGCCGGTCGTGCCAGACGTGTAGAGGATGTAGAGCATGTCCTCGGCGTCCATCTCCTCGGCATCGGCATCGAGCGGGGCGCGGCGCATCACGTCGTGATACCAGAGATCGCGGCCGTCCTTGAGCTCCACGGTGAAGGCGCTCGTGCGCCGCTGCACCATAATCACTTTCTCGATCGAGGGTGCGTGCTCGAGCGCCTCGTCGACCACGCGCTTCAACTGGACGACATTGCCGCGGCGATACCCGCCGTCGGCCGTGATCAAAAGCCGTGCGTGTTGATCGTTGATGCGATCGCGCAGCGATTCGGCGCTGAAGCCGCCGAACACGACGCTGTGCACGGCGCCGATGCGCGCACAGGCCAGCATGGCGATGGCCAGCTCGGGAACGAGCGGCAGGTAGATCGCCACGCGATCGCCCCGGCGGATGCCGAGCGAACGGAGCACGTTGGCGAACTGGCAGACCTCGCGATAGAGCTCCCAGTAGGTGAGGGTGCGGCGATCGCCAGGCTCGCCCTCCCAGACAATCGCGGCCTTGTTCCGCCGCCAGGTGCGCACGTGGCGATCGACGCAATTCACGCACGCATTCAATTTCCCTCCGACGAACCACTTCGCGTGCGGAGGCTTCCAGTCGAGGACCTTCGTCCACGGTTTCGACCATTCGAGCTCACCTGCGAAGCGCGCCCAGAACGCTTCGGGATCCTTGTCCGCCTCCTCGTAGACCGCCTCGTCTCGCACGTGTGCCGCGGCGGCGAACTCGGCGGGCGGATCGAAATGGCGATCCTCCTGGAGAAGGGCGTCGATCTGAGCCAGCGTCTTGTCGTCGGCCATACTGCGCCCACTTTATCGACTCGGAGAGAGTGTCGGCAAGTGGCGCGAGGGCCCGCTCACTCTGTTCGCCCTACTGAAGTGGTGGCGGATTAAATGGTGGTGGAAACCCCGTGGCTGACGTCGGCGGCGGTGCTGGTGGAATGTCCTTCTTAAAGAACAACGCGCCGAGCATTCCACCAAGAGCGCCGAAGATCACGCCCACAACCAGCATGAAGATGAACGTGGCGAGCACGGCTAGGATCGAGAACGCACCCGCCGCGCCCAGACTGTCGAGCCACGGCCGCATTTCCGGCGGAACATCGCCGGCGCCTTCGAGCATGCGCTGCGCCAGCTGTGCCTGCATCGGCCCGAAGACGAGTCCGATCGGAATCGCCAGCACGGTGTGGACGACCGCACCGAACATCCCCGCCAGAAGGCCCACGACCGCGCCATCACCCGAGGTTATGGGCGTCGGCTGATTCTGTTGGAGGAGGTAGGCGGCCAGCGCGCCGCCAGACAGGATCCAGAGGCAGCAGCAGTTGCCGATATTGACGATCGGCAGCGCCGACAGAACACCGATGAAGACCCCGCCGAGCAGAACGGGCTGGAGCTTGGACGCCTGCATGGGCCGAAAGTCTAGCCTAAAACCAGGCGGGATGTGTTCGCGAGGCTCGTCGTCGGCGCGTAGGATCTCCACCCTTCTCGAGTTCTCGAAGTCTCGTTCTCGTGTTCTCGGTTCTTCGGTTTTCTCGGTTTTCGGCCGCCGTCAGTCGTAGTATTCGCGGCCGAGGTGCGTGATGAGATCCTCGCCGAGGAACCACCGCAAGGTGTTCTTCAGCTTCATCTGCTGGATGAAGAGATCGTGCTCCGGGTACAGGCCCGGCGCATGCTGCGGGCTCTTGAAATAGAACGAGAGCCATTCCTGGATGCCCGCAAGACCCGAGCGCTTGGCCAGATCGAGGAACAGCGCGACGTCGAGGACAATCGGCGCCGCGAGGATGCTGTCGCGGCAGAGAAAATTGATCTTCAGCTGCATCGGATATCCGAGCCAGCCCACGATATCAACGTTGTCCCAGCCTTCTTTGTTGTCGCCGCGCGGCGGGTAATAGTTGATGCGCACGACGTGGTGGATCTCCTTGTAGAGATCCGGGTAGAGATGTGCCTGGAAGATATAGTCGAGCACCGACTTCTTGCTCTCTTCCTTGGTCTTGAAGGATTCCGGATCGTCCAGCACTTCGCCGTCGCGGTTCCCCAGAATGTTCGTGGAGTACCACCCCTCGACGCCGAGAAGCCGGGCTTTCAGGCCGGGCGCGATGATGGTCTTGATCAACGTCTGACCCGTCTTGAGGTCCTTGCCTGCGATGGGCGAGCGCGTCTGCTGCGCAAGATCGACGAGCGCGGGGATGTCGCACGTCAGGTTCGGCGCGCCGTTGGCAAACGGGATGCCTTCCTTCAGCGCGGCGTACGCGTAGATCATGCTCGACGGAATGGTCTCGTCGTTTGACACAAGCGCGGCCTCGAACGCCTCGAGCGATTGATGCGCCGCGGATTCGGTCATGAAGATTTCCGTGCTGCCGCACCACACCATCACAAGCCGATCGAGCGAGCGATCCGCCTTGAAGTTTCGAATGTCCGCTATGACCTGTTCGGCCAGATCCCACTTGTTCTTGCCGGTCTTCACGTTCGGCCCGTCGAGCCGCTTGACGTATTTGCGCTCGAACACCGCCGGCCAGGGCGTGATCGTTTCCAGGTCTGGACGGATCTGTTCGAGGAGGGACGCCTCGAGCACGCCCGCGGTCTTCGCTGCCTCGTAGCAGTTGTCCTCGAACAGGTCCCACCCGCCAAACACCACGTCGTCGAGGCTGGCGAGCGGAAGGACGTCGGCAAGTTTTGGGGATCGGCCTTCGGTCCGCTTGCCAAGGCGGAGCGTGCCCATCTGCGTGAGCGAGCCAATTGGCTTCGCGAGATTCTTCCGAACGGCGAGGACGCCGGCAATCACGGTCGTACTCACCGCGCCGAGCCCGACGAGCAGGATGCCAAGTTTGCCCTTGGCTGGCTGGATATCGACAGGTTTCATGCCGACCGACGACTATATCAACCGCTGAAATCGTTTACTAGCCGTTCGCGGCGAAGTGGTGTCTACTGGCGTTCAGCGGGCCAATCGCGCTCTTAACGGTGCCAGGCACTGTTAAGAACCATTCCTTGTCTTTACAGTGCCTGGCACTAATGGCACGGGATCGGTGCCAGCGGTGCCTGGAAACCTTAAGAGAAGCAGTAGAACGATGAGACTGCCGTTTCTGATGCGGAAAGACGAGCGCGAGGAACCGCTCGTCGTGTCGATGACGGGCGCGCGATTGGGAGAGAAAATCCTGTATGCCGGCTCCACGCCGGCGTTGTTCATGCCCCTGGCGGCACGCGTCGGACTCTCCGGGCAGACAACACTCGTCGCCTCGAACGCCGACGACCTGAGACGCGCGGCCGAACGCGACGGGCTCCTCGTCGATGCGCTGGACGCTCCACCGCCGGTCGGCGACTACGACCTTGCCGTCCTCGAAGCCCGCGGGCCCTGGATCGACGAGCTCAGCCGCCTTCGCGCCGCGGTCCGGCCCGGCGGCCGCATCATCGTCATCGCCGGCCAACCGCGCGGTCTCCTGGCAAGGTTGCGGCCCCCGCTCGAGCCGCCGCCGCCCGACGATGCGATTGTGCTGGCGCTTGAAAGGGAAGGATGGGCGCGCGCGCGGGGGATCGGCGGTCAGGATGGGATCCGATTCGTCGAAGCGTTCAATCGCTGACGACTGCCCTGCCCCGGGGACACTGTCGGCCTCTCCACCCACGCCCGCGGCGCCGCTCGGGCCCTCGAAGCCCGTTCAAGGGCATGATCTGCTTGCGAATCAACGGCAACCGTTTTGCCTATTGTCGCTCTTGCCACCGAGCGGCGAATGCGAGAGACGGCCCAACAGAGCTTTCCGGAAGCGTTTTCGACTCGAGATCTCGCGCGCGCGACGCGCTGCTCCCTTGCGGAGGTAGAGGCGTGGGTCGAGGCGGGCGCGATCCGCATGCTGCCGGCGGGCGACGGGCAGACATGGATGTCGCGGAGCGAAGCTCTGCGGGTGGGCAGGTCGCTCCTCGACGGCACGATGGGCCTTTCGCTCCACTCGACCGCAGCCGGCGGTGCGGTCACGCTCTTCGAGCCGAACCAACCGGACGAGCTGGCGAGGAATCCGTGCGCCGCTTGCCGTCTCGAGCTCTCTCCACGCAGGCCTCATCGTCGCGATCGTCCTGATCACGTCGCTTGGCTTCGGGCAGGTGAAGGCGACGACCGACGCCCTCGTCGACGCGCAGCCGATGCGGCTCGTCTTTCTCGCGATCCCGGGCCCGGGTGGCGGCGGCGGAGGTGGCGGGCTGCGACAGATCCCCAAGCCGCCAAAGGCCGAGCGAAAGGGAAAGGAACCGCTCGACAGCCCTCTGCCCAGGCGCACACCTCCGCCAGAGGCACCCGCTCCTGATCCGCCGAAGCCGCTGCCGGAGCTCGAACCGCTCCCGCCCGTCACCGCGCCGGTCGTTGTAGCAGCGGCCAATGAGCAAGACAACGCCGGGTTGCCCGAGCCGTCCACAGAGGTGGCGGACAGTCGGGGTCCGGGCGACAAGGGCGGCGTGGGAACAGGTGAAGGCACTGGGCTCGGCGGCGGCGACGGATCGGGCATCGGTGATGGAGAAGGCGGAGGCGTCGGCGGCGGACCGTATCGACCAGGCAGCGGCGTCACTCCGCCCACTCTCGTCCGCGAAGTGCGACCGGACTACACGGAGGACGCGCGCCGGCGCGGAGTGCGTGGCGACGTGGTGATGGAGATTGTGGTTCGACGAAACGGGACAGTCGGGGAAGTACGGGTGCTCCAGGGTCTCGGCTACGGACTCGACGATCGCGCGGTCGCGGCGGTGCGCCAATGGACATTCAACCCCGCGACGCGCCGCGGAACCGCCGTCGACGTGGTGGTGGAAGTGGCGATGGAGTTCAAGCTGCGATGAGGACGAAGAAATGACCGCGCTGCTCGTTGTGGTGACGATCGTGTCGCTGGCAATCGCAGGGCTGTTGCTGATCTATGTGCGGCAATTGACGCGCGCCGAGCGCGACCGCTCGAACGCGAGCGCGGCGGCCCTCGCCGACATGATCGGGCCCGCTCACTTCAATGCAGCCACCCGACGCCGCATCCGCGTCGTCGTCTGCAATGTTCGGCACGCCCGAATCGGTCGGGTCGTCATCGCGAATGTTGCTGGTGCCCGTGATCGGCCTGGTCGTCGTGGCGGCAGCATTGACAGGGGTGTATCTCTGGAACCGGCCGGTCGGACCGCCCGCGGTTTCGGCGGCATACGTGCAATACGCGCCGCTCGAGCTCGTGACGCTCCGACATCAGCGCAGCGCCGATGCGCTGGTGATCTCGGGCCTCCTGCGCAATCCGCATCAGGGAGGGGCCGTCGGCAGGCTCTCTGCCGTCGCGTTCACGTTCGATCGTGGCGGCCGGTTTCTCGCGAGCGGTCGAGCGCCAATCGACTTTCCCCGGCTCCAGCCCGGCGACGAATCGCCGTTTACCGTGACCGTCCCGAATCCGTCTGCCATCGGACGCTATCGGGTGAGCTTCCGCACCGAGTCCGGCATCGTGCCTCACGTCGATCGCCGAAGCGACTCGCCAGCGACGGTTCAACAAGTGTCCGCACGATGAAGTCGGCGAATGAGGAACGCGATGATCGATCTCCGTATTCCAGCGCGCCGCAGCGCTGGGTGCCATCGTCCTGGCCGCCGGCACCGTTCTCGGTGCGTGGCAGGATCAGAAACCCAACGATGACGGATTCAAGTTCCGGACGGGCGTCGCGCTCATCAACGTCGCGGTCACCGTCACCGACGCCGCCGGCCGGTTCGTGCCCGAGCTCCAACGGGAAGACTTCGTCGTCTACGAGGACGAGGTGCGCCAGGACGTGACGCACTTCAGCGCCGAACGTGTGCCGGTCAGCCTCGGCCTCGTGATCGACACCAGCGGCAGCATGGAAGGCGAAAAATGGGACCATGCCGTCTCGGCGCTCAATCGGTTCCTGCTCGATCTGCTGAGCAGAGACGATGAGGTCTTCATGTATCGGTTCAGCAACTACGCGCAACTCGTGCAGAACTGGACATCCGACCGCGCGCGTCTCAGCCGCGCCATCGCGCTCATCGCTCCGCGCGGCGGCACGGCGATGTACGACGCCATCGCCGAAGCCGTGCCGCTTGCGGCGTCGGGCCAGAACCGCAAGAAGGCGATCGTGGTGATCTCGGACGGCAACGACACGAACAGCACCACCAACGTCTTCGAGCTGAAGCAAGCCATTCGCGAGAGCGAAGTGCTCGTCTACGCCGTGGGCATCGACGGCGACGGGCGCTTCACGTCGCCGGGCCCGCTCATCCGGCCGCGCCCGCGGTTTCCCTTTCCCTTCCCTGGCCCCAGCGGACGCGGGCGCGGGCGCTGGCCACGGCAGCCGATCGGCGGCGGTCAGCCTGGCCTGCCGCAGCCGCCGACTGGCGTCGGTCAGCCCCCATTTGGATCGGGCGGCTTGCAGACCGACGATCGCGTGAACGCCGCCGCGCTGATGGAGCTCACGGACGACAGCGGCGGCCGCACGGAGATCGTCCGATCCGTCAGCGACCTGGACCCGGCCACAACGAGCATCGCCGACGAGCTGAGCCAGCAGTACTTTCTCGCCTACCCTGCGGCCGCGAAGAAGGATGGCCGGTGGCACACGATCCGCGTCGAGGTGCGCGACTCCCGGTACCAGGTCCGGGCGCGGCGCGGCTACGTGGCGAGCTAGTAGGAGCGCACTGCAGCGCGCCTGCCTGTGGCGCACCCGGTACGCCCTCTCAATCGCAGAGTATGATCTCCCTCCGTGTCCCCTCTCGTATCCGCCGTGAGCCTGTCCATTCTCGGCAGTCTCGGCGGGCTTGTTCTGCGCGTCACTGCTCCTCCTGCTCCCCTCGGGAACGCGATCGAGGCTCGTGCCGGGGCTGGTGAGTTACGCCGTGGGCGCGCTGCTCGGCGTCGCGCTGATGGCGCTGCTTCCCGAAGCGCTCGATGTCGCGCCGGCGCCGCGGGTGTTCGGTACGCTGCTGGTCGGCATCCTGGGGTTCTTCGTCCTCGAGAAGCTCGTGCTCTGGCGCCACTGCCACAGCGACGAGTGCGAAGTCCATGGCGCGTCGGCAACGCTCGTCCTCGTCGGCGGCGCCGTCCATAACTTCGTCGACGGCGCAGTGATCGGCGCCGCGCTCCTGACATCGGTCCCGCTCGGCATCAGCACCGCAGTCGCCGTGGCGGCACACGAAGTACCGTCTGAGATCGGAGACTTCGCCGTCCTGCTGCACGCCGGCTACAGCCGATCCCGCGCGCTGCTGCTGAACGTTCTCTGCGCCCTCGCCAGCGTGGCGGGTGCCGTCGGCGCGGTCCTGCTCGTGGACGTCGTCCCGAACCTCCTGCCCTACCTGCTTGCGCTCGCGTCGTCGAGCTTTCTCTATGTTGCGATGTCGGACCTGATTCCCGATCTGCACGACCGCGGCCGGACCGGCTTTGCGGCGATTCGCCAGGTGCTGTTCGTCGCGATGGGCATGATGACGGTGCTATTGCTGTAGCAGTTCGGGCGCACTGCGGGCGCCAGAATCGTCTCTCGAGTTCTCGGTTTCTCGGTTTCTCGAGTTCTTTCTGCCAGCGGCGTCCTCGATTGAGGGCGTCTTGCCGCCCTTCCAGCGAAATTTCTCAACAAATCGCGCCATTTCCTTGGCTGAGGCTGGCACGAAGCTTGATCCTTCGTTAGGTGTCAGCGTCCCCCGGCCGCAGAGGCCAGGGTGAAGGAGGCATCCATCATGTTGAGGAAGACGATCCTGGTGGCGCTGGCTTTCGCGCTCTCATCCGGTGCGGCGTTTGCCGCCGACGTTCCTGAACGCAAGAGCCTGCAGATCATCAACGACATCACGAAAGAAGTAAGGCAGTACACGCGGTACACGATCTTCGACGACGTCTCGGTGCGGCTCGCCGACAACGGCGTGGCGGTGCTGAGCGGCAAAGTGACGATGCCGTTCAAGCGCGACGACATCGGTCGCCTGGTCGCACGGGTCCAGGGCGTGAGCGGCGTGCAGAACGACATCACGGTGCTGCCGGTTTCGCCGTTCGACGACGAGCTGCGGCATCGGATCTCGCGGGCGATTTACGGCAACTCGGCGTTCTGGCACTACGCGGCCATGGCCAACCCGCCGATTCACATCGTGGTCGAGAACGGCCGCGTGACGCTCGCGGGTGTCGTGCAGAGCAACGTCGAGCGCATGCTGGCGCGATCGCTGGCGACGAGCTTTGGCGCGTTCTCGGTAAAAAACGAGCTGAAGACCGATGCCGAGATGAAAGCGTTGCTCGAGAAGATCTAACGGGATGAGTGGGGCGCATGGCCATGCGCCCCCACTCGTCTTTGTGTCGCTAACCCGTAGCGTTCATCTGCCTCCTGCCCTTTCGCACCACCGTCCAGATGATCAGCGCGAACGTGACCAGCACCAGTCCCGCCATGGCCGCGAAGAGCGTCAGCGTCGAGTAGAGAATCGACTTCTGATCCATCCAGGCTTCCATGCGGATTGGGGCGCCTTTCAAACGATCGGCCAGCGACTGTTCCCATTCGAGGATGTTGCCGCGCTCTACGCGACGCGACGGTGTGTTGTGATCGCGAATCCGCGCGGGCAGATGAAGCCGAAACGCGACGAGCTCGCCGCCCGTCCAGCCGACGTCGCCCACAGTGCGCCCCGATGGGGCTCCAACGCGCTGAACGTACTGATACAGATCGCCCTGCCGCCGAAGGCTCGCCGTCTCCCATGAGAACGCCTTCGAATCCTGCAGCTTTCGCACGTCATCGATGTCGATGCGCAGATGGATGAACCGCCGGCCGTGCCGCCTGGACGAGCTGATGCGGGTGACGTTCACGCCGTTGCCGGAGTAGAACCGTCTGAGGGCAGCACGATCGAGCCGCGCGGTCGGACGAGTGTCGAGCTCGATGCCGCGCAGCGCCACGAGCGCGGGCACCGATCCGTTGACGTACGCCGTCGCGGACCCGTCGAGCGACACGTCGAACTGCTCATCATATTCGTACTGTCGTGGCAGGATGGTGCGGCAGGCCGACCCCACGAAGAGCGCCACGACGAATGCGGCCGCCAACCGGCGCCAGTCGAAGCGCGAGCGTCGAAACGTCACGAACCCGAATGTTATACTGAAGGGCTCTCGCCGCAATGACGCCTCGCCCCATTCTGTTCCTGATCGACGGCAGCAACCAGATGTACCGCGCGTATCACGCGATCCGCGGTCTCAGCGGTCCTGACGGCAAGTCGACCAATGCCGTGTACGGCTTCGTGACGATGCTGCGCAAGCTCATCGCGGATCACAAGCCGGCATACATCGCGGCGTCGTTCGATCTGGCGGGCCCGACCTTCCGCGATTCGCTTGCCGCCGACTACAAGGCCAATCGCACGCCCATGCCCGGCGATCTCGTCGAGCAGATTGCGTGGGTCCACGACGCGTGCCGGGCGCTCGGCGTCTCGATCGTCAACGTCGAGGGCTTCGAGGCCGACGACGTGATTGGGACGCTGGCGATCAAGGCCGCCGAGGAAGGGTTCGACGTCGCGATCGTCACCGGCGACAAGGACTTCTTTCAGCTCGTCGGCGGGCCCATCCGTGTCTTCAATCCCCGCGACGAGGGCGCGTGGTACGACGTCGACGGCGTGGTGCAGAAGTTTGGTGTCCGGCCCGATCAGGTCGTCGACGTGCTGGCGCTCATGGGCGACTCAATCGACAACGTGAAGGGCGTGCCGGGTATCGGCGAGAAAGGCGCGAGAGATCTGATTGCGGCGCACGCCTCGCTCGATGCGCTGCTCGAGCGGGCCGCCGAGATCCCGCAGAAGCGCTACCGAGAAGCGCTCCAGACGCATGCCGAGTCCGCTCGCAAGAGCCGTGAACTGCTGCGCATTCGCACCGATGTGCCCAGTCGTGTTCGATCGCCACGCATTCACGTACGGCGGCGCGGTGCGCGAACGGTGCTACGAGCTCTTCTCGCAGCTTGGGTTCCGATCGCTCCTGATGGAGTACGCGCCGACGGCCGCCACGATTGACAAGCAGTACGAAGTCGTTCTGGACGAGGCCACGCTCGCGGTCGTTGCCGCCGCGCTTCGCGCCACAGAAACCTTCGGCCTGCACGTGCTCGCCGACGGCGCGAACCCGATGCGCGCCGACATCCTCGGGATCGTGGTGGCAACCGGTCCGAGAAAGGCCTGGTATCTCCCGGTCGGACGTGCGGACGGCGGGCTCCTCGATTCGCCCGACTCCGGCCTGCCGCTCCAGTCGATTCTGGCGGCGATTGGCCCAGTGCTCGCCGATCCTGCTGTTGGCAAGGTCGGCCACGATCTGAAGGCGTCGATTGTGATGCTCGGCCGCCATGGAGTGGAGCTTGGCGGTCTCGAGTTCGACTCGATGATCGGGAGCTACCTGATCGATCCGACGCGATCGGCCCACACGCTCGAAGACACGGCGCTCGAGCACCTGGGGTACAAGGCGCTCCTGGAAGACGACCTGACTGGCAAAGGCTCCAAGGCCGTTCCCCTCGCAAAGCAGGCTCCGCAGGCGGTGAAGGACTTCGCGGGCGAGCGGGCGGATCTTCCGCTGCAGCTCGCGCCAGCCCTCGTCGAACGCCTCGCGTCCGAGGATCTCACGCGCGTCTGGGAAACGCTCGAGCGGCCACTCGTCCCTGTGCTCGTCGCGATCGAGCGCGCGGGCGTGTCGATCGATGGCCCGGCGCTCTCAGCGCAGTCCGGACGCCTCGAGCGCGAGCTCGAGTCGCTCAGCCGCCGCATCTTCGAACTGTCGGGGATGGAGTTCAACATCGGCTCTCCCAAACAGCTCGGCGACGTGCTGTTCGAGAAGATGCAGCTCCCCGTGCTGAAGCGGACCGGCCGCGCGCGCGCGGTCTCGACGGCCGTCGACGTGCTCGAGGAGCTCGCGCTCACGCACGAGATGCCGAAGCTCGTGCTCGAGTGGCGCGCACTCTCGAAGCTTAAAGGCACGTATATCGACGCGCTCCCGCAGCTCGTGAACCCGACGACCGGACGCGTGCACACCTCGTTCAATCAGGCCGTCGCGGCGACCGGTCGGCTGAGCAGCAGCGATCCGAACCTGCAGAACATCCCGATTCGAACCGAGCTCGGACGGGAGATCCGGCGGGCCTTCACCGCCGAGCCCGGCTACCTGCTGATCTCGGCGGACTACTCGCAGATCGAGCTCCGTGTCCTTGCACACCTGTCTTCGGACGAGACCCTTCTCGAATCGTTCAGGCGCGGCGACGACATCCACGATCAGACGGCGCTGAAGGTGTTCGGCGCAACGAGCGGCCTCGATCCGCACGAACTGCGGCGCCGGGCGAAGATCATCAACTATGCCCTGCTCTATGGGAAGACCGCGTTCACGCTGGCGAAAGACATCGGCGTGACCCAGCAGGCGGCGCAGGCGTTCATCGACGCGTACTTCGCCGGCTTTCCGCGCGTCCGCGGGTTCATCGAGGCCACGCTGACCGGTGCCCGGGAGACCGGCCTCGTGAAGACCATGTTTGGACGCCGGCGCCTCGTGCCCGAGATCGTCAGCCGGAACGGCGCGATTCGGGCCGCCGCCGAGCGCCTCACCGTCAACATGCCCATTCAAGGCACCGCCGCCGACATCCTCAAGCTGGCGATGATCGACGTCCATGCCGAGCTGACGCGGCGCCGCGCGAACGCGGGCCCGTCACCCGTCGCGCGGATGATCCTCACGGTGCACGACGAGCTGCTGTTCGAGGTCCGCAAGGAGGCCGTGGACGAGTACTCGGCGCTCGTGTCGGAGCGGATGGCCGGCGCCGCACGCCTGGCCGTGCCGCTCGACGTCGACGTTGGCGTGGGCGAGAACTGGAAAGAAGCGAAATCGTAGGGATCAACGCTGACCTCAAAGGTCCGCGCTACATACGACCTGTGACGCACAACGACCATCGCGGCTCCGCAGCACGGCGGCACTGCTGGACCGCAGCACCGCGGCACTGACCCGTGCGTGCGCGATTGATGGTGCTTCTGGCCGCGGTCCTCTTCTCCACCGGCGGAGCCGCAATCAAAGCCACATCCCTCACCGGCTGGCAGGTGGCGAGCTTCCGTTCGGGATTCGCCGCCCTGGCCCTGCTCCTCTTTCTCCCCCGCTCACGACGCCGGCCCACCACGCCGATGTGGCTCGCCGCCATTGTCTATGCGGCGACCTTGGTCCTCTTCGTTCAGGCGACGAAGCTCACGACCTCGGCCAACGCGATCTTTCTGCAGGACACCTCGCCGCTCTACGTGCTGCTGCTGTCGCCGTTCGTGCTCGGCGAGCGCGTGCGGCGCGCCGACATCTGGTTCATGCTGGCGCTGGCCACGGGCCTCGTCGCATTTTTCGTCGATCACGAGGCGCCTCGCGGAACCGCATCGAACCCGCTGGCCGGTGACCTGGCCGCGGTCGCCAGCGGGATCACCTGGGCGGCCACGATCGTCGGCCTGCGATGGCTTGGCACGAGAGACAACGATCCTGCTGCAACGCAGCCGGCCCTGGTCGCCGGCAACGCCATAGCGTGCCTGACGATATTACCGCTCGCCCTGCCCGTCAGCGGCGTGACGACGCCCGACTGGCTGATTGTCGTTTTCCTTGGCGTGTTTCAGATCGGCCTGGCCTACGTCTGTTTCTCGATTGGCATGGCCGGCGTCCCGGCGATCGAGGCTTCCCTGCTCCTGCTGCTCGAGCCGGTCCTCAATCCCATCTGGAGCTGGCTGGTGCACGGCGAGTTCCCGGGCCTCTGGTCGCTTGTCGGAGGCGGGATCATTCTGACGGCGACGGCCGTGCGAACGTTGTGGGATGCGCGGATCAGTTCCAGGCCGTCTTGAGCTGCGCCCACTCCGCCAGCATCACGTCCGCGGCGTCCTTGGAATCGCGACCCGGTCCGGCCAGCTCGCGGGCCCGCTCTGGGATGATGGCAGACTCGACCAGGCGATCGAGATCGGGCCGCAGCGTCGCGCCGCGATCGGGTCCGACGCGTGACCGCAGCCAGGCGGCAATGGCCGACTGCCATGCACGATCCAGATCGCCCATCGATCTCGCGGCAGCAGGCAGCCAGTATCCGGCTGCGGCGGACCCGGGGCGCTCGCGCAGCTCCTCTTGCATCCGGTCGGTCATGCGCTGATAGATCTCGATTCGGTGCTGCGGGGTGACCTGCGCGTAGCGATCCATCGCGGTCGCCCACCAGTCGAGGACGCGATCGCGGCCACTGAGGCCGAGATCGTTCGCCTTGCCAAGCGCCGCGTCGAAGAGCTCCGCAGCGGCGCCGTACCGGTCATCGAGAAAGAGCCATTCGCCAAGGCCCACGATGAACTCCGCCTGACTTCTGAGCGCCAGCTTCGTGGCGTCGATGCCTTTGAGCGATTCGCGCGCCACCGTCAGCTGAGCGGCCTCGTGTGACTGCCGATAGCGCTCGAGGTTTGACCGCGCGATGATGAGCGCCGCTTCATCGGCCCTCGCAGGATCCGCACGCACTTCGGAGGCGGCCTTGATGGCCTCCTCATAGAACGAGTGGTTATACAGTCGGCGCGCTTCGGCCAGTTGATCGGCGGCGAGCACCGGGTGTCCGAAGGCGAGAGAGCCCAGAACAAGGCCGGCCCAGAGTCGCGACATGCGGCACATCGTACTACAGCGTCACTCCCGCTCAGCTACGACGTTAAACACTTGACAGACAAGGCGTTGTCAGACGCCTGGCGCACCGTTTGATAGAATGCCTCCCGAAGGCATGGTGACGCCGACAATCCTCCCGCGGGCCCAGCATCCGATTTCGCGCGCCAAGATCGATCCCGACGCGCTCAAGGTACTGACCCGGCTCCGGCAGTTCAACTACGTCGCCTATCTGGTCGGCGGCAGCGTGCGGGATCTCCTGCTCGATCGACGGCCGAAGGATTTCGACATCGGGACATCGGCGCATCCGCAAGAGGTGAAGCGGATGTTCCGGAACTGCTGGATCATCGGCCGGCGGTTCCGACTCGCCCACGTGAAGTTCGGCACGAAGACCATCGAGGTGGCGACGTTCAGGCGACTGTTGAGCGAGCAGGAGATCGCCGAACACGAAGCGGCCGCGGCAGAAGCCGCGGACGAGGCCCTGGCGGCCGAGCCCGGGCGGCGCGATCGCGACCGTGCGCTCCCGCGCGACAACACGTTCGGCACGCCCGAACAGGACGCGTTCCGCCGCGACTTCACGGTCAACGCGCTCTTCTACGACATCGCCACATTCTCGATCATCGACTACACGGGCGGCATCGAGGATCTGAAGGTGCGCGTCATTCGCTCGATTGGCGATCCGAACGTTCGCTTCGAGGAAGATCCCGTGCGGATGCTGCGCGCGATTGTGCTGGCAGCCCGCCTCGATTTCACCGTGGACCCGCTGGTCGTCGACGCGATTCGCCGTCACGCACCGCTCATCGCGAAGGCTGCTCCGGCGCGACTGCTGGAAGAGTTCTACAAGATTCTGCGTTCTGGCGCGTCCGAGCGCGCCTTTCATGAGCTGGCCGAAGTCGGGCTCCTCGAGCACCTGGCGCCTGAGCTCGTGCGCGACCGCGGACAGGCGCTCTGGCCCTACACACGCTCGCTCGACGCCTATCGTCACGGCTTCGCCGACAGCCCAGACACGCTGACGAATCCGGTGCTGCTGGGAACGCTTCTCGCGCCACAGGGCTTTACGGCCGGACGTCGGCCGCGCCGCTTCGAAGACGGCACGGAGCCGGAGCGCGAGCCGCCGGCGATGCTTGGAAAGATGCAGCTGCCGCGACGTGATGTCGAGAGGCTCCGCCAGATATTAGGTCTGCAGCGACGGCTCCTGGACCTGGAAGCGCCGCCGCGCACGCGCCGGGCGCTGGTCCATCGGAGCCCCTTCCAGGAAGCGTTCACGTGGTTCGAGATCCACGGCCAGAATCCCGAGGTTCTGGAGCACTGGAAAGGCTTTCTCGAGGGTACGGTGCTGGCGCCGGCGGTCGGCGACGAACACCGCGCTCCTCGTCGTCGCCGCCGCGGACGTCGCCGCCGGCCGCCTCCGCGCGCGGAAAGCTGAACCTACCCGTTCTTCCGCTCGAACTCCCGCATGAACTCGACCAGCGTGTCGATGCCTTCCTCGGGAAAGGCGTTGTAGATCGACGCGCGCATGCCCCCGACCGAGCGGTGGCCCTTCAACCCGTCGAGTCCGACAGCGGTCGACTCCTTCACGAACTGCTTCTCGAGGCCTTCGTTCGGGAGCCGGAAGGTCACGTTCATCAGCGAGCGATCTTCCGTGCGGGCCGTCGGGCGATAGAAGCCAGACCGATCGATCTCGGCGTAGAGCTTTGCCGCCTTGCGCTGGTTGGTCTTGGCGATGGTTTCCAGACCGCCTTCGGAGCGCAGCCACTGAAGCACGAGGCCCACGCCGTAAATGGCGAAGACCGGCGGCGTGTTGTACAGCGACCCGTTCTCGGCATGCACCGAGTAGTTGAGCATCGTGTGCAGCGTCTTCGGCGCGCGCTGCAGCAGGTCCTCGCGCACGATCACAATCGTCGCGCCCGCGGGCCCGAGGTTCTTCTGGGCGCCCGCATAGATCAGGCCGTACTTGGCGACGTCAATCGGCCGGCTCAGCACGTCGGATGAGGCGTCGCTCACGAGCGGGACGCTTCCGACGTCCGGCAGTTTGTGCCACTGAGTGCCCTCGATCGTGTTGTTCGAGGTGATGTGCACGTAGGCCGCATCCGGCGTCAGCTTCAACTCGGACGCAACGGGGATCCTGCTGAAGTTGTCGGCCTCACTGGTCGCGGCGATATTGACGGTGCCGACTTTCCTGGCTTCCTTCGCCGCCTTGTCGGTCCACGTCCCGGTGATGATGTAGTCGGCGGTCGCGCCTGTCGTGAGCAGGTTGAGCGGCACCATCGAGAACTGGAGGCTGGCCCCGCCCTGCAGGAACAACACCTTGTAGTTGGCGGGGATGCCGGCGAGCGCCCGCAGGTCTGCCTCTGCCTTGGCGACGACGCCTTCGAATACGGTCGACCGGTGGCTGACCTCGAGAATCGACATGCCGACTCCGGGCAGGGCGACGAGGTCGCGCTGAATCTGCTCGAGCACGCTCACCGGCATCACGGCGGGGCCTGAAGAGAAGTTGAACACGCGCGCGGTGGTAGTGGACATCAGGGCTCCTTCACGGCGGGAATGAAGCCAACATTGTATCGCGAGACGCCACGAATGCCGGCCTGCGGCACGGGATTGGGACGGTTGTGGCGGCGGGGCTTCAGCCCCGCATACACGCGGCCCTGAAGGGGCCGCCGCCACAAATGTCTTCTCTCCCCGGCTACGCGATCGCGACGATCTGCACGCTGAGGATGTGCTCGTTGCCGGATGTGATCAGCGCGATGAGGGCGTCGGACGGACGCTTGTCGAGGTTGATGCGGGCGACGGCGGCTTCGGCGCCCGCAAAGACGATGTTCTCCGTCTCCTGCACGTTGATGGAGGCCGATCGAAGATGGTCGAAGACGTGCGCCAGCACACCTGGGCGATCGCGATGCCGGACGACGAGCATGTGCGTGGCCGGCGTGCGGCTGGCAAGGTTGACGACGTTCGGCACGCGGCCAGTCGCGCGGAACGTGCGCACAATCCGAACAGTCTCGGCGGCGATTGCCTCCTGCGCCTGCTCCGTCGATGCGCCAATGTGATGTGTCCCGTAGACATTCGGCCGCGAGACGATCGGATCGGTGAAGGCGCCGGTCGAAGATGACGGCTCGTCGCGGAACACATCGAGCGCGACCCGAAGCCCCTTCTGGGCGATCGCGGCGTCGAGCGCGTCGTGGTCGACGACCTCCGCGCGCGCCGTGTTGATGAGGAACGCTCCGGGCTTCAGACGGGCAAGTACCTCTCGGTTGACGAGGCCCCTGGTTTCCTCCGCGAGCGCCACGTGCACGCTGAGGACATCGGCCCGCGCCGCCACATCCCCGGGCGAGGCGGCCAGCGCCACCTCGAGATCGCTTCGCCCATCGTCAAGGCCAAGCGCCGCGAGGTCGGCCGCACCGTCGCCGAGCCGGCGGCTCCAGAGGACCAGGTGCATCCCGAACGATCGCGCACGGATGGCCATTTCACGACCGATCGATCCGTAGCCGATCAGTCCGAGCGTCTTGCCTTTTATCCCGGACGCCTTCGAGAACTCCTTCTTGTTCCACTCACCGGCGCGGAGTGCCGCGACATTGTCGGGAATGCGGCGATCGAGCGAGAGCAGCAGCCCGAAGGCGAGTTCCGCGACGGCCACGGAGTTCTTGCCCGGGCAGTTCGAGACGTAGATGCCGCGTGAAGACGCCGCCGCGACGTCAATCGTGTTGTACCCGGCGCCCGCCCGGACGATGAGCGCCAGCCGGCCGGCGTCCATCATCGCGGCCGTAACCTTCGTCGATCGGACCACGAGCACGTCGGCGCGCGTGTGGCGCAATGCCGCCACCAGCGCGTCGTCTGCAAGTTGCGGGTCATGGAAGACCTCGCAGCCGGCAGCCTTGAGGCCATCGATTCCGGATTGCTCGAACTGGTCCGCAACGAGAACGATCATGAGATTCCTGGCGATTGGCCGAGCTGAAGCTCGGCCCTACGATCGAGTTCTATTTGCCATTCGTAGGCCCGAGCTTTAGCTCGGGCATGTTACATCTCGTGAATCAGCAACCCGTCTCTCAGCTTTGGTTCGAACCACGTCGACTTCGGCGGCATGATGTCGCCGGCATCCGAGATGGCCATCAGGTCCGATACGCTCACCGGGTAGAGAGAAAACGCGATGGCGGCCACTCCGCGGCCGACGGCGTGCTCCAGCGCCTCGGTGCCGCGCGCGCCGCCGAGAAAATCGATACGCTTGTCCACGCGCGGATCACCAACGCCAAGCACCGGACCGAGTACCTGCTCCTGCAGCGCCGAAACGTCGAGGCTGTCGATTGGCGACCGCGGATTCGGGTGCTGATTGAGCGTCAGCGTGTACCACTGCCCGGCGACGAACACCGAGACCTCGCCCTTGCGGCCCGGCACGGCGGGACCGGGCTCGAGGCGATGGGCCGCGTGCAGCGCTTCGAGGATCTCGCCGGGACGACGGCCGCCGAGATCTTTCACGAGCCGGTTGTAGGGCAGAATCTGGACCTGATCGTGCGGAAAGGCGACGGCGAGAAACGCGTCACATTCCTGTCGCGTCGCGTCGGCGGCCGGTTTCAATGCCTGCCGGGCGCGCGCGGCGCTGGCCGCGCGGTGGTGCCCGTCGGCGATGTACAACTCGGGAATGCGCCCGAACGCCGCCACGAGCGTTGCGCGCTCTCCGTCCGGCACCCGCCAGATCGTGTGGCGCACGTTGTCTGCCGCCGCAAAATCGTAGAGCGGTGTCCCCTGCCCTACCCGCTCGGCGGCAGCGTCGACCTCCGATGAGGCGACGTACGTGAGAAAGACGGGGCCGGTCTGCGCCTTGAGCTCGGTCATGTGCCGCGTGCGATCGTCCTCCTTGTCGCGCCGCGTCTTCTCGTGCTTGCGAATCACGTCGCGGTCGTACTCGTCGAGCGAAAAGCACGCCGCGACACCCGTCTGCACGTGATCGCCCATGCGCAGGCGATACAGATACAGAGTGGGGGCGTCGTCTGAGACGAGCGGCGCCTGCTGCTTCAGCCTGGCGAAGTTGTGCCGTGCCGTCTCGTAGACGACCTCGGCGTAAGGGTCGGTGCCCGCCGCGAGGTCGATCTCGGCACGCGAGACGTGCAGAAAGCTCAGGGGGTGCCCGTCGGCCAGGCGCCGCGCTTCTTCAGTGGTGACAACGTCGTACGGGACCGCGGCGACCTCGGCCGCCGCATTGGGCGCCGGGCGCAATGCACGAAAAGGAATCAATGATGCCATCCGGACAATTCTATCGTGCCTACACTGGCGCTTCCCTGTTCCTGTGGCGGCGGGGCTTTAGCCCCGCACACACGCGGTCCTAAGGGCCGCCACCACAGCGCCCTTTGTGGCGGCGGGGCGTCAGCCCCGCGGACTACCAGCGTGACAAGTGGTCTACACTGTGCGGCGGTGTCGCGACCAGGAACGTGGACAATCGGGCTGCTGGCGGTGGTGTGCGCGGCGTGTCAACGCGCTGAGTTCGAGCCGCGCACTGTCGTTCGTCCCAGCATCGACCTTGCCGCCGACGTGCAGTTGGTGCCCGGCCACATTGCCAGCGGCGAGAATTTCGGATCGCTGCTGCGGTCGCAGCAGCTTTCGGGCGCCGAGGTCGAGGCCATGCTGGCATCGCTCGAAGGCGTGTTCGACGCCCGGCGCGTCCGCGACGGCCAGGAGTGGCGGCTGCAGCGCAGCGATGCGGGCCTGACGCGGCTCTTTGAATACGAGATTGACGGTCGCAGCGTCCTCCGCATTCTTCCGCGTGACGATGCGCCCGGGGAATTCACGGCCGAGGTCGTCCCGTACAACGTTCACACGACGGTGACACACGTCACCGGTCACATCGACGCCACCACATCGTCGCTCTTTGCCGCAATGGCCAGCGCCGGCGAACAGCCGGATCTGAGCATCGCGCTGGCGGAGATCTTCGCCGGAGAAGTCGACTTCAACAACGACCTCCAGCCTGGCGACGAATTTCAGCTTCTCGCGGAGAAAGCGGGCCGGGACGGGCGGTTCGTCGGGTACGGACCCGTTGCCGCGGCGGAGCTCGTCAACGAGAGCCGGCGCCTGCTGGCGTTTCGCTTCCAGCCGGCAGGTGGCCTGCCGGCGTATTACGACGAACAGGGCCGATCGCTCAAGCGCTTTTTCCTTCGTTCGCCGCTCAAATTCGACCCTCAGGTCTCGTCCGGCTTTTCCCGATCGCGACTCCATCCTGTGCTGAACCTCCGGCGGGCCCATCTGGGCGTCGACTATCGTGCGCCCGTGGGTGCGCCGGTCGTGGCGGTGTCGAGCGGGACCGTGACATTTGCGGGACGGACCGGCGGTGGTGGTCGCACGGTCCGCATCCGTCATGCGAGCGGATACGAAAGCGGCTATCTGCACCTCTCGGCGTTTGCGGCCGGCATTCGGACCGGTGTTCACGTGTCACAGGGACAACTGATCGGCCGCGTTGGGGCGACGGGCCTCGCGACGGGCCCGCACCTGCATTACGAACTGCGCAAAGCCGGCGCCAACGTGAACCCTCTTGCAGAGCACAAGAAGCTGCCGCCAGGCGAGCCCGTGCCGGTCGATCAGATGGATGCCTTCAAGGCGGAGCGTGACAAAGTCGCGAAGGCGCTGGGCCTGGACGGCCAGGTATAGGGGCTCTTATCGCGCCACCACACGCACATCACGCGGGGCTAACCGCCTTCGCCCCGACGTCTGCTCTCCGGGCTACGGCGAGTCCGCCGAAGCTTTATGCGTAGGCGGAAGCCCCGCCGCTACAGGAGCAGCGTAGGGGCGCACCGCGTGCGCCCGATTCACTGGAACGTAATCCGGATCTGCTTGCGATACCGCACTGCCTGGCCATCGAGCCGTGCCGGCTTGTAGCGCCAGTTCTTCGAGGCGTCCAGCACCTGGCGATCGTAGAACGTCATCATCCCCTGCGCGATCGTGGCTCGCTCGATTACGCCCGTTTTGCTGATGATCACTTCAACGATGCCCGGGCCGGGCAACGCCCGCGACCCCTTCACGAAGTGAGGCAGGTCCTGACGGATGGTGACCGGCGCCGTCACGTCCGTATCGGTCAACTCGAACACGCGCTCGTAATCGACTACCGGCGGTGCGGGAACGACTGGCGGCGGCGGCTCGGGAGCGGGCGGTGCGGCAGGCGGAGGCGTGGAGGCCGCGTCCGCCAGCTTGAGAAAGCCGTCGGCGAGCACTTTGTATTCCGTCGCCTCCTGGCGCTGTTCGTCGCTTAGGTCCAGGTCGGTGGCAAGCGCAATCACGTCGCGAAGGCTTGCCATCGCGTCGGCCCACGCCTTTGTGTCGTAGAGACCGCGTGCGGTGAGGTACCGCTCCTTGATGATGCCAGGGAGCAGGCGCGAGCGCACGTCCTTGAACGCCGAGCGCACGCGCGGCGACGCACTTGTCTCGCTGGGACGATACACAGGATCGGCGTTCACGACGGCCGCAATCGCCAGTTCCGCGTCCTGCGATCGTCCAAGCGCCAGAAGGCACAACGCGCGATTCTGTTGCACCGAACGCGCGTCCCCAGGAGGCAGCGGCTGTTCCTGCAGCCGATCGAGGACGGCGAGCGCCTCGTCGTACGACGCCGACGCGTAGAGCGTCTGCGCGGCCTGCAACGATTCCTGCGCCCAGACGACGCCCGGCCACACGCAGATGACGAAGACCGTTGAAAGCATGGCGCGCGAGCCGATCGGGGGCCGTCTCATGACTTGCGCCGTCTACTGCGGCTTCGTGAGGTCGACACTCAGCCGCACCGGCGCCGCAGCGGTGACCGTGGCGGCGTGATGCTGTTCACCGAACTCTGGATGCTTGAACACGATCTCGTGCGGACCGATCGAGATGGGCAGGTTTCCGAGCGGCGTCTCCCCAACCTTCTCGCCATCGATCCAGACTTCGGCCCACGGCGCGGCGTTCAGGTGAATCACGCCCTTCGGCAGCGTCACGGGAAGCCGCGTCGTTTTGCCGGCGAAGATCTCGGCGTGCAGTGCCGTTTTGAAGGCGAGCGTCTCGCTCACAATCTGCAGATCGTGCGGGCCGGGGGCCAGTATCAGGCGGCTGCCGGTCGGGCCGAGCAGCCGCTCGCCCTCGAACACCTGCATCTCGAACGGCACGCTCACCGTGAGCGAGCCGGTCGTCGGCGGCGGTGGCGGTACAAGCGTCGCGCCGGGCCCCGTCATCGGCACGGTGACGCTCGTCGTGGTGCCTCCCGCGACGGTCACAGGCTGGCGGACGCGCATGCCGTTCAGCTCGAGCATCAGCTCGTGCTCGCCGGCTGAAACATCCGCCAGTTCTTTGGGCGCAACGCCTCTGGGCTGGCCATCGACGAGGATCGTCGCGCCGCTCGGTGTCGACGCGATCGCGAGGCGCCCGAGCGAAACCCCTGTGGCCAGCTCCACATACTGCGCATGCGTCTGGCCGGGGGCAATCGTCACAGGGATGACGCGCGGCTCGCCCCCCGTCGTAATTTCGAGCACGTGCGCTCCGGCACTGACCGACATCGAGAGCGGCGTCGCGCCTTTCAACTCGCCATCGATCTTGACCTGCGCGCCCGAGGGCTTCGATTCGACAGCCACGGTGCCCGCAGACGGTGGGACGAGGGCGCGGCCAAGTGTCCATGCGATGAACGCGCCTTCGGCCAGGGCGATCGCCGCGAGACCGAGCGCTGCCAGTCGCCAGACGGGGGCGATGCTGGCCGGCTGCGCGAGCGCGAGCGAATCCCTCGCGAACATCTGTCGGAGTTCGTCGGCACCGTCGGCGTCAAGCGCAATCGTGGCTGGCTCGGGCGGATGCTCTTCGGCTGGCGCCACCACGACCGCGGGACGCGATCCAGACGCAGCGCGCGGCCTGACTGGCGCCGACGTGTCGGCGGCAATCGGTGCGATCTCGACTTCCGGGGCGCCAGGAACGAAGAGTTCAGGCTCGGCCGGTGCGACGGGCTGGACTGGCGCGACACTCGCCGCACTGGCAAGCGCGTGTGATCCCGAGGGACGTCTGCTGGCCGGTTGCACGTGGGACACGGCGGGTGCGGCGGCCGCGGGTGGCGCCACGGGCGCCGGTATTGTCGCCGCGCATTCCTCGTACCGGGCCAGGAACGACTCGAGCGCGATTGGAGCGGCGATGTAGCCGCCCTCTCCCGACAGCACATCGTCCAGCGCAAGCTGCGCTTCGAGCGCGGACTCGAACGACGCAGCGGGAATCGAGCTGCAGCGAGCGTGAAAGCCAGCGGCGCAGCGGTTCCGAGATCGACGCTCTGCCGCCCATGACCGAGCTCTCGGTGGCCGACGCCACCAACGCCGACAGCGACTTCAGGTCGTCGTCCCAGAGCGGACGGCCGAGCACCAGGGCGAGCGCGACCATGCCGAGCTGCATGACGTCGGCGCGATGATTCAGGCGTGATACGCCGGCCCCTGACGGCACGGCGATTCGAAGTTCCTTCCAGAGCCGCTCGCGGCTGTACGCGAGCTGCTCGATGGCGGCGCCCAGCACGTATTCCACGATCACGACGCGAGCGTTGCTCGTCACGACGATCCGCTCGGGAGAGAGCGCGCCGTGGGAGACGTCGCGCGCGTTCTGGTGAAGCATCGCAACCGCGGGCACGAGCTGGCGCACCAGGCAGAGCGCCGCGTTCACGTCGAGATCGATCTGGCAGGCATGCGCCACTTCCAGAATGCGCGACAGCCGCGGTCCTTGCGGCGATTCCGAAACGATGCCGAGCAGGGAGCCGCTGTCGAGCCGATCGACGCGGCGGACGCGCGAGTAGTAGGCGTGTCGGAAGTTGGCCAGCCGGCTCACGCGCTCGCGGAGCATGAACTCGAAGGAGGGTGAGGCGAGAAACTCGCTGCGTAAGCGCAAAATCTCGAGCGGCTCGGGCACCGTGGCATCCGCCATCTTGAGGCGGACGCCGAGTCCATCGGCAAATTCAGCAGCAGAGCTGCTCGACAACGGCGTGGCGGCGGAGTGCATATTCGTCTTGGGAACGACCGGCGGGAGGTCGCGACAAGCGACATTGCAACCGACGGACCAGATCCCCGAGGCGCGGAAAATTGCACCCCGCCGGCCGTTTTGTTGCAAGCTCCGGACCCGCGCCAGTCACGAACTTGGCGTCGCGATTACAAGTCTGTTCGGCCAGCAACCTGAAACCCGGCCAACCTGCCCAAGCCGCCGAACCGGCGTGATATCTTTCAATTTTGCCTTTGTCTCTCGAGGAGTCGACGCCCGTGACCAGACGAGCTTTTCACGCGACCGAGCTGCTGCTCGTGACCTGTCTTCTTGGCGCGCCGGTCATTGCGCAGGTCGTATCCGCACCGATGGCCGTCGAGACCGTCGATTACGATGCGATTTACCGCATCAAGGACGAAGGCTTCGAACGCTCGCAGGTCATGGAGACCGCCAGCTGGCTGACCGACGTGTACGGCGCGCGCCTGACCGGATCGCCCAACATCAAGGCAGCGGCCGACTGGGCGGTGAAAAAGCTGACCGAGTGGGGCGCCCAGAATGTCCGATTGGAAACCTGGGGCGCCTTTGGGCGCGGCTGGCAGAACGAGCGCTTTTCGGCCAGCGTCGTCTCGCCTAATCCGTGGCCGATTATCGGCGGACCCAAGGCCTGGACGCCGGGCACGAACGGTGTCGTGACAGCGGAGGCGGTGTTTGCCCCGCTCGAGGACGACAAGGATCTCGAGAAGTGGAAGGGAAAGCTGAAGGGCAAGATCGTCCTCGCGTACCCGACGCGCGAGGTGAAGGCGTCGTTCGATCCGCTGGCTACGCGGCTCACGCCCGAGGAGTTGAAGAAACTCGAAGAGATCGACCCGGCGGCCCCGCCACGTCGCAACTACAACCGCGCCGGCTTCGCCTTCGTGCCGAAGCGCCTGCAGTTCCTGGCCGACGAGGGGGTCCTCGCGGTCCTCGAGCCGAGCCGCTCCGGTGATGGCGGCACCATCTTCGTCCAGCAGGGCGGCCTCTACAACCCGAAGGCGCCACAGACCTATGTTCGATACCCCGAGAAGGTGCCGTCGCAGGTCGTCGTCGCCGTCGAGCACTACAACCGCATTGCGCGCGTGCTTCAGAAGAACGTGCCTGTCTCGATCGAGCTGAACATCAAAAACGCCACCACGGAATCGGAAGACGCGTTCAACGTCATCGCGGAACTGCCTGGCACCGACAAGGCCGACGAGCTCGTGATGCTCGGCGGGCACTTCGACTCATGGCACACCGGTACAGGCGCCACGGACAACGCGGCCGGATCCGCGGTGATGATGGAGGCGATGCGTATCCTGAAGGCGTCGGGCGTGAAGCTGCGTCGCACGGTGCGTCTGGCACTCTGGAGCGGCGAGGAACAGGGCCTCCTCGGATCCAAGGCGTACGTGAAGGCCAATTTCGCCGACCGCGAAACGATGGCGCTGAAGCCGGCGCACGGCAAGATCAGCGCGTACTTCAACGTCGACAACGGCACGGGCGCCATCCGCGGCGTTTACCAGCAGGGCAACGAAGGCGTCGGCCCGATCTTCACCGAGTGGATGAAGCCGTTCAGCAGCCTCGGCATGACGATGCTGACGCTGCAGAACACGAGCGGCACCGACCACCTGTCGTTCGATGCGGTGGGCATCCCGGCGTTCCAGTTCGTGCAGGACGAAGTGGAGTACGAAACGCGCTCGCACCACTCGAACATGGACGTGTGGGATCGACTGCAGTCGAGCGACATGATGAAGAACGCGGTGATCGTCGCGTCGTTTGTCTACGAGGCCGCGAACCGGGAGCAGATGCTGCCAAGGAAGCCGCTGCCGAAACCAAAGCCTCCGCAGCAGTCCGGCCAGCCCGCACGAACGACCCAGAACTGAGCGGTTAGGCGGGGGCGTGCGTCCCTGTGGCGGCGGCCCTTTAGGACCGCGTGTGCGCGGGGCTGAAGCCCCGCCGCCACAATCCGCCTCGATCAGGTCCTCTCAGCTGTGGAAGCGGGGCTTCAGCCCGCCGATGCTGCTTTAGTCGCCAACGTGGACGTCTTCCCCGTCCGTGCATCAACGACCCGAACGCAGTGATTGTTCGTGTCGGCGACCAGAATTGAATCACCGGTGACGCCGAGGCCGCCCGGCTCATAGAACTGCGCCTTCCTGCCGGCACCGTCGACATGCCCGGGCTTCCCGGTGCCGGCAAGCGTCGTCACCTGCCCCTTCGCGGGATCGAGCACCTTGATCTTGTGATTGTAGGTATCGGCGATCGCCACGCGGCCATCGCCGAGGACTGCGACGCCAAGCGGATGCTGGAGCCGGACGGCATCGCCCCTGGCATCGACGTCGCCGAATTCGAAGAGATCGCCGCCAGCGAGCGTGCGCACGCGGTTCGACGGCGGCAGTTCGATCGCGCGGATGATGTTCGACTCCGCGTCAGCGACGTACATCACATCGTCACTCATCGCGAGTCCGGATGGCTGGGCGAACGCCGCTTCCTCGATCGTGCCGTCGGCGCGCGCCTCGCGGCCCGAGCCCGCGTACGGCCACACGATGCCGCGCGCGACATCCATCATCCAGATCTGATGCGCGCCGGCCATCGCGACGAAGAGCAACGGGCCCTTCACCGCCAGGTCCCACGGGGAGTTGAGCGCAACCGTCGCCGCGCGGCCGCCGTCTTCCTGCCATGTGCACTGCACGCCGGTGCCGGCTTCAGTCGACACACCACGTGCCGCGAAGTCGATCGAGCGGACGAGGTGATTGTCGGTATCAGCCACCCACAGGCGCCCCTCGATCATGACCAGGCCCTGCGGCTTGTGAAACTCTGCCTCCTCGAAACTTCCATCGGACCGCCCCGGCCGCCCACTCCCAATGCGCTCAATCACACGGCCATCGCGTGTCGCGACGATGATCTGATGGTGGTTCGAGTCGCTGATGAACAGCCGATCCGGTACCGCGAGGACCTTGCCCGGGAATTTCAGCGGCGTCTCGGCGACACCTTCCGTTTCGAGCTTCGCCGCAAGGGGCGTCCGATCGAGCTCGCCGCGCTCGTCGAAGACCTTGATGACGGCCTCGATTGTCTGCTCGAAGCCTTCGTAATTGCCCTCACCAGACGCGGCACCCACGACATAGCCGGCCGGATCGACGATGACGCGAGACGGCCAGGCCTTGACTGTGTAGGCGCGCCAGATCCGGAACTCGGCGTCGTTGGCGACGGGGTGTGCGATTTCGTAACGGCGGATGATCTGCCGGATGTTCTCGGTCGCCTTCTCGTTGTCGAACTTCGCAGCGTGCACGCCGATCACGACGAGCTCATTCGGAAAGCGGGCTTCGAGCTTCTTCAAATCTGGCAGGATGTGAATGCAGTTGATGCAGCCGTACGTCCAGAAATCGAGGAGGACCACCTTGCCGCGCAAGGCCTTCAGTGTGAGGGGAGCCGGCACGTTCAGCCAGGCGACGGCGCCTGACAGCTCCGGCGCGCGGATGGGGCTCTGACTCTGGGATGTCGTCATGTCAGTTGGCGTCACTCTCCGGTCCTGCCCGACGCTTCGCCGAAGCGGCGCAGCCGCTCGACGCATTCCTTCGCTTCCTCATTCGACTCGAGCGCATCGACGGCAATCGGCATGCGCCAGGTCCAGTTGTCGTCGCCGACGGTCGCCGGCGTGTTGATGCGATCGCGCCAGCCGAACGCATCCTGCACTGGCAGCAGCAGAAGGTCCGATCCCGAATGATAGGCGAGCTCCAGAATCTCATCGCGTAGCGTCGGCGAGAACGCGGAGGTCGCGACGGCCTGTTCCGCGACCGCACTGGAGTTGATGAGGGCCGCGAACGCGCGGCGCTCGTTCTCGTCGGCCTCTTCCCACCAGAGCGCAACCGGCTCGATGTCGTGCACGCTCGTCGTGGCCACGGAGGTTCGGGGGTACGTCGTCGGATCGAGAAACGGGCGGCCGTCCTCCTTCCACGCGCGCTCCCAGCGCAGCACCTTGTAGCCTGGGACATCCAGTCGCCGCAGCGACTCACGCACGAAGTCGGGAACCGACCCGAGATCTTCGGCCGTAATCTGGGCGCCGCTTTCGAGAAACAGCGCGAGCAGCCGCTCGCCGAGCGCGATCTGCGATTGTTCGTCGGGCGGGTCGAACTGTCCCTTCGTCTTGCCGACCGGTCGCGAGTAGGTCCGGAAAAACCCTACCAGATGGTCCACTCGATAGCCGTCGTACAGTCGCGCCATCCGGCGTGCCCGCTGCCGGAGCCAGCGATGATCTTCGGCGGCCATCGCGTCCCACCGATAGACGGGCAGCCCCCAGTCCTGCCCCGTCTCGCTGAACGCGTCGGGCGCGGTGCCGACCGTCGCGTCGAAACGGAACAGATGCTGGCGGGCCCAGACATCCGCGCTGTCGATGGCCACCATGAAGGGGAAGTCGCCGAAGAGGCGCACGTCGCGCATGGCTTCGCGCGCACTCTCCCACTGATCGTCGGCAAGCCACTGGACATATTGGTGAAACAGGATTTCCCGTTCCAACTCGGTGCGGGCATCGTCCAGCGCCGCCGGGTCGCGCCGCCGCAACGGATCGGGCCAGTCGACCCACGGCGTGCCGTTGTAGCGTTCGCGCAGTGCGGAGTACAGGGCGTAATCGGCCAGCCACCAGTCCTCCCATGACACGTAGGCGGCAAACGCGCCGGCTCGCGCCGTGGTGCGGACCCACTCGACGTCATAGAAGAGGCTGAACGAGAGGCGAAGCGCGCTCTCCTTTGCCAGCCGAACATCCACATAGCGCACCCGCGGAGCCGATCGCGCGTTTCTGAGCGCCACCTGATCGGCGAGCGGCAGGCGCACTTCGCCGCCAAGCGCCTGAAAGTCGTTGACGTCGGCCATCGCGACATAGATGGGATCGATGGCCATGGCGCTCAGCGCCGAGTACGGCGACGTCTCTCCGGCCGGCAGCGTGCTGACGGGCAGCAGCTGCAGGGCGCGCAGCCCGGCCCGCTTGAGCCATCGCGCGCACGGCGCGAGGTCGCCGATGTCGCCGATGCCCCAGCTCCGCGCCGAGTGCACCGAGAACAGCGGGGCGACGAGTCCGGCCGATCGGCCGAGCAGGGGTCGAGGAGGCATCAGCGGGCAGGCACGTCAGGCGCGGCCTATGGTGGACAGCACGCGCTCCATCGCCGAGCGGAAGGCATCGGGCCTTGGCAGCAGGCTCACGACAAGATAGCCCTCTCGCGGAAAGTCGAAGAAGTAGCCCGGATGCACGAGCACGCGATCCTCTTCGAGCAGCTGTATGACGCGTTCGTCTTCCGGCATCGTGTGCGGCACGCGAATCACCGCCGACCAGCCGCCCTCCGCCCGAAGCACCTGACAGGACTCGACGTGGGAGGTCAGTTGCTGGAGCACATGGTAATTGTGCAGTACTCGGTGGCGGATCTGGAGCCGAACTGCTCCCGCGGTCTCGAAGAGGCGTGGCAATGCCACCTGGACCGGCGTGTTGACCGAGAGGTAGGTGTCGGCAATGAGCTCGAGCCGCATCAGCGCACCCTGCACGAGCGCGCCCGGACCTCGAAGTGCCATCCATCCGAGCTTCAGTTGTGGCAGCCCAAGCGATTTCGAGAGTCCGCCGAGCCCGATCGCGAGGACCCCCTCCTCCCGCTCGAGAACCGATCGCGCCGCGCCTGGCGCGGGATCGATCGGATAGTCACAAAACACTTCGTCGCCCACGAGGGCAAGCTTGCGCGAGGCGCACAGCTCGATCAGGGCTGACAGCTCATCGCGCTTGAGCCACGCGCCGGTCGGGTTGTTGGGGCTCACCACCAGAATCGCGCGTGTCCTCTCCCCGATCCCACGCCGCACATCGTCGATATCAATCGTCCACGTGCCGTGGTAGTGCGTTTCGTACGGGAGCGCGTGCACGTGTTCCAGCCGCGTCAGGTGCTCGAAGAGCGGATAGCTGGGCGTTGGCACGAGGACGGAGTCGCCGGGATCGCAGAGCAGCTTGAACAGAAACGCATAGCTCTCGCTGCTGCTGGCGGTGAGGACGGTATGTGATGGCGGGATGCGCAGGCCGCGGCGATGAAAATCTGCGGCGATGGCTTCGCGCGCCGCGGGAAGGCCAAAGGGCTGCGGCTCGTAGCTCAGCGCTGACGCGTCGGCGAGCGGCGCGAGGAGGTCGGCCGGGTACTCGATCGCCGACTGCGTGGGGTTCGACACCGTGAGGTCGTCGAATCCGCGGCCAGTCAGCCGCATCCGCTCGACGGCTGACGCGACGGCGTTGGGGCCGAGATCACTCGGCACGCGCGACGAGAACATCAGCCCCGCGCTACCGAGCTCCCGAATACTCCAGCATCTGTGTCGTCAGATCCTGCGGGTAGGAGATCTTCACGTCCACGATGACGCCGTCGGCGTCGGTGACCGGCTCCAGCTTGGGCATGACGAAGGCGCTGTAGGACGGCAGATCCAGGTGCTCGACGCGTCGCACCACCTCGTCGCGCAGCTCCGGATCGAAGTGGACGCCGTAGGTCTCGAGCAGCTCCTTCGCGGCGTCGTAATCGCCTTCGGCCTTGATGCGCTGGACGTCAGAGAGGAGCCGCCTCACACCATCGCGGAACCCCTCAGCATCGACCATTCGATAGAACGTCTTTCCGTCGCGTGAGGCGATTTGAATCGACTCGGTGTTTGCCAGCAGCCAGTGAACGATGAGCTGCCGGTTGCGCATGTGATCTTCCTCGATCTGCGAGCCTTCTCGAATGCGCCGGAGCTGCACGAGCGCGTTGCGGGCGTAGGCCTCGTACTCGGCCAGGACAATCTCCTGATGCGAATCGGCGGGCACCACGCCAATCTCCGCGAGGTACGGATCGGCGACGAAGTAGAGCGCCACGAGATCGGCGCGAGTCTCCTCGATTGCCGAAAACTGCTCTTTCAAGGCCTTCTCGGGGGCGCCGTTCAGAAGCGGCGACACGAGCCCAGACCCGTGGCCGATCACTTCGTGGAGGTTGGTCGTGAGCTCTGACGCGAATGCGCCCCACTGCTCGGCGCGGGCAACCTCGTCGGGGCTCCACGAGAACTCGCTCCGGAACTCACGCGGCATCGACTTCTCGTAGGCCTCGCTGACGTTCGAGAGAGAAACGGATTTACTGCCGTAGATCTCCCGAATCTCCTGATCGTTCGGGAGGTTGATGCCGATCGGCGTGACGGGACCGGAATCGCCCGCTTCGACGACGACCTCGATGGCGCGTGCCGTCACGCCGGTCACCTGGGGTTTTCGCCACTGCGGATCCCACGGCATCCGATCTTCGAACCATTGGGCGTGATCCGCAATGGCGCGCACCGCGGCCGTCTTCTCGGGGTGCACGTAGTAGACCAGCGCTTCCCACGCGCCTTTGGCGCCCCTGGCGTCCATGTACACTTCGACGAAACCGTTGATCGTGTCGACGGTCGATTCGTTGTCCGCGACCCAGTCGATGTCGTACTGCCGGCGGTCTTCCGCCTCGCCCGAGTGATAGAACTGAACAAGCGCCCCGAGCGCCGTCGCCATGCGAGGCGACGCGAAGGCGACTGCGTCCTGCAGATGCGACACGATGCGGCTGATCTGCTCGGAGTAGCGGCCGCCCACGCGATAAACCTCTTCGATCACTTGGCCGTCACGCTTCACGACGCGCGAGTTCAGCGGGTACTGCTCGGCGACGCCCTCGAGGTCCTTCATCGACACGCCGACGTACAGGTTGTTCGCGCTCGCCTCGAGAATGTCGCGGCCTTCGCCCGGTGTCTTGCAGGTGACGATCGATTCATCGTCGCGGTCGAAGAAGGGGCGATGAAGCCGCATCAAGAGGTCGTCGAGCCGCTCGCCGGGCGCGATGGGAAGCGACGCGCCATTACTGACCGCGGTGCGCACCGCCGCTGCGAATGCATCGGGCGTGAAGTCAGGCACGAACTTGCGTGCGGTGATGTTGTTGAATGGGCCGGTGTTGATCCAGACCAGTTTTGTGTAGCGTGTGATCGCGTCGAGCGTGACCGGATCGATGCCGTCGGCATGCGTGATGATCGCCTCGAGAATCGCGCGCATCTCGAGATTGTGCGCGTAGCGCTGATCGTAATAAATGTCCCGGCCGGAAAGCGCCGCCTGATACAGGTGCCAGCAGAGAATTTTGTCTCTGAGCGGCAGGTGGACGAACCCATCCGCGTAGAGCTGCACCACTGCCGCCTCGCCGACGCGCTCGAGGAGATATCTGCGATCGGTCGTGACGACCGTTTCCTGGTCCGGCCCGCTCATTCCTCAAATCCTTGTTATCAACGCACGGGCGCACGCAGTGCGCCCCTACAATCGTCAACCCGACCAACCCCGTAACCTGATCACCCAGACGAACCCGATCAACCAGACTACCCCGGCTTAACCCGTTCAGATCGGCTCCGTCTGAGCGTACTCCGGCGCGATGGTTTTCCAGCCCGACATTGCACGGATCTTTTCCTGTAATGCATCTTGCGCTCCAGGTTCGCCGTGCACCACATAGGTGATCGCAGGCGGACGCTGAAACCCCTTCAGCCACCGCAGGATCTCGCCTTGATCCGCATGCGCCGACATCGACCCGATCAGCTCGATCCGGGCCGCGACGCTTACAATTCGGCCGTGCATCTTCACCTGTTTTGCACCGTCGACCAGTGCCCGGCCGCGCGTACCCGCAGCCTGGTAGCCGACGAACAAAACTGTATTTCGCGGATCCGGCAGCACACGTTCCAGGTGATTCAAGACGCGACCCCCGGTCGCCATGCCGCTGGAGGAAACGATGATGCAAGGCTTGACCGAACGCACGAGGTCGAAAGACTGTGCAGCCGAGGGCACGAGCTCGAATCGCCGCGTCATGAAAGCCGTGAGTGACCGGCCCCGGCCGTGCAATTCCGCATCGAGCTCGTCGACCCGTTGTGCATAAAATTGCAATGCCTGCACCGCCATCGGACTGTCGACGTAAACCGGGAGCACCGGAATCCGCTTCTCCTCTTCCAGGCGTTTCAGCCAATAGAGCACTTCCTCCACGCGGCCGATGGCAAACGAGGGAATGACCACCTTGCCGTGCCGGTCCGCGGTCTCGACCACGATCGACCGAAGGCGCTCGCCACGATCGTCGGGTTCATGCAGCCGGTCGCCGTAGGTGGATTCCACCAGCAACACGTCGGCCTGGCTCACCGGCTCGGGATCGCGAAGCACGGGTCGGTCGTATCGTCCGAGGTCGCCGCCGAAGACGACCCTCTTCGCCGCATCACCAAGGCTCATCGTGACAGCGGCCGACCCGAGAAGATGCCCCATCGGCGTGAACGAGATCTCCACGCCTGGAACGACCGGCATGGCGCGGTCGAATCCGACCGGCTGGAGCTGCGCGAGCGCGCGCCACGCGTCGGCCACGGTATAAAGCGGCAGCGCGGGCTCGTGCTTCGAGTAGTGATCGCGGTTTGCCTGCCGCGCGTCCTCCTCCTGCAGGTGCGCCGAGTCGATGAGCACCAGGTGCGCCAGATCGTATGTGCCTGGCGTGCAGAACACCCGGCCCTTGAATCCCTGCGCCACCAGCCGCGGCAGGTAACCGACGTGATCCAGGTGCGCATGGGTCAGGACAACGGCATCGATCGTTGCGGCGGGAACGGGGAGATCCTGCCAGTTGCGCCGGCGCAGATCGTAGCTGCCCTGAAAAAGGCCGCAGTCGACGAGCACGCGGTGAGCGCCGGTGTCGACGAGATACTTGGAGCCTGTCACCGTGCGCGTGGCACCGAGGAAGGTCAGCGTTGGCATGCCTGGCAACTATAGTCTCGTCGCGCGATGATTCGCGGCCGGCAGGGCGCACAGGAGAGCAGGAGTCCAGCGGCATTACGCGCGAACGCCTTCGACGTGGCGCGCGGCCTCTTCGCGCCAGGTGCGCCCGCTGGCCGGCTTCGCCGTGACGGAGTCGAGCCACGTCCGCCCCTTCGCCGCCAGCATGCGCCACTCGTCGGCCAATGCCGGTGCGTCTGCTTCGAGCCATCGAAGGGCAAGGGCCGTCGCCCAGGCGCGGCCTGCCTCGTCGGGATTGCCCCTCGCGCCGATCGGTGTGACCTGCAGCCTGGCGAGACTCTGGCCAACCGCACGAGCGAGATCCTCGGTCAGATCCCACGAGCCGTCCGCCCGCTGCAACGACACCACCGCCAGCATCCTGGCTCGACGAATGTCGTCATCGCCGACGCGTTCATCGGGCGCGTCGTGCAAGGTCGATGTCTTTGGTGTACCACCTCGTGGCCGCCGCGTCGAAGAGGGCGACGCGGCACGTCCGGCCACACGAGCGATCCATCCCGAGGCCGCGTCCGACGCTGCCCGCAGTGCCGACTGCCTCGCGTCCGCGCACGCCCACATCGGCGCCGCGTCGAGAGGAGCGGCCATTGCCGCGTGAACGAGGTGGACCGGGTGCGCGTCCATGCCTCCCCACCCGTGGGTCAGGGCGATCGGCACCCGACGAAGAAGGATGTCGCCGTTCACGGCCTGCTCTCGCCGCTCCACTGCGACAAACGACGTCTCGCGCGATGCCAGGCCATAGCGGACCCCAAGGTCGATGATTTCCTGTGACGCGCCATTGACCCGCGATCGCTGCTGGCGTGAGCCCCGTGCCTGCAGCCACTCGGGACTCTCCTCCAGCTCACGAATCCTCGCCCTGGCGGCCAGCGTCGACACAATCGCCTCCCGGCACCGCCAGAGAGGGATCGATCGACACGTCGAAGGTGATAGGGCCAGAAGGCGCATTCGCGGTGAGGCGCAACGTTGCTCGCCGAAGGCCATCGACGAAGCCGTAGAGAACCACCCGCGCCCCCGCGAAGATCGGCGGGATCTCGCTCGGTGCGGCGACGACCGAGAGCCCGCCCCAGTCCACGCGGACGTCCGTCAGAGCAGGCATCAGCAATCGGCCGAAGAGACGGAGCACCTTTGGTTCGATGCGTTCTCCCGGCGCGATGAACTCCGATGCGCCGCCCGCGGCGCGTGCGATGCCCTGCACCAGGTGATGGCTCGCACCGGCTCCGATGCCGAAGGTGAAGACCCTGGCCTGCGCTCGGTGCGAACGGACGAGCGCGATCACGGCGTCCGTGTTGCTGACCTGCCCGTCGGTGAGGATCACGACCTGCCGCGGCAGGCCCCCGTGGGGCTGGCCTTGGAGCGCGGCTTCCAGCGCCGGGAGAATTTCGGTGCCGCCCAGATCGGCGTCGAGCGATCGCGCGTGTGCGCTGGCCTCCGCCAGGCTGACCTCGTCGTACGGACGACTCTCCGTGAACAGCGATTCGAAGGTCGATCCGAAGCCGATGATGTTGAATCGGCAGCCGCGCGTCATCGAGCGCAGGCACAGTTGCAGGGCGTTTCGCACCTCGGCGATTGAGCCCCCCTGCATCGATCCAGATCGATCGATCACGAAGATGGCCTCGACCGGTGACGGCTGCTCCTTCAACGCCGGCACGAACCCGAGGGCGATGGCGTGACGGCCATCGTCGGCGCGCTCGATCCACGCGCGAGGAACTTCGAGGCCCGCGCCCGAGACCGACAACACGAAGTCGCGGTCGAGCGCTGCATGCTGTTGCGACAGGGAAACCGTCGTGCCCGAGTCGTCGGTCGCGACAGAGATGGGGTGTGAAGGCGATTCCACGCGTGCGATCGTGCCTGGCATCGCCAGCCGTACCGAAAGATTGAGACCGTACGGCACGGACCACGCGACCGGCGGGTTCAGCGTGTCGGCATCCGGGCGGCCCACGCCGATCTGATCCGCGTGCGGCGCATACCGCGGAGAAACGGTCGTGGGAATAACGAAGCGCAGCCCCTCGCCGTCGACGCCGACCTCGCTGACATAGGTGATTTTGAGGAGGACTTCCTTTCCCGGCGGCAGGTTCCCGACGCTCGCCTGGAAGACATCCGGCCGCTCTTCGTCCAGCAAGTACGCGCCGTGGCCCGCATCAATCGCATCGTCGTAGAGCCTGAACGCCTCGTCGCGCGGCTTGACCTCGCCGACCACGAGCGTGCCGTCGATGATCGCCTCGAAGCCGCAGACGGCGGCGCCCTCGTCGAGCGGGAAAACATACACCGCCTCGATGGGCTGCGACTCGCGGTTCACGTACCGCTGGGTGACCGTCACCTTTGCGCAGAGGCTGCGCACGTCGGCGGTGATGGCGATGCCCGTGAGCGCCACCGGTTCCATGTCTTTCGTGAGAAGACCCCTTCGAACCGCCGCGGTTTGATCTGGCATCGCTCCCTCTTGTCGAAAGTCGAACCCCTTGGTCATTCCCCGTTGCCGAAATTCGTCCGACACCACTCCGCCAACTCCTGCAACCGGCCTGGCGGCGGCAGCCGCACGTCGCCGCTCACGTGCAGTTCCACGCCCGGCAGAAGCTCCACTCGTCGCCACATACTCCGCGGCAGCGGCTGGGTTCCCGCGCGCACGCGGGCTGCCTCGGGTGCCGGGCTTCCCGCGAGCACGTGGCGAATCTCGTCGAGCGTGCGTCCCGCTTCCTGCAGCGCCTTGACCTGCAGCAGCCGATCGAGATGCTCGCGCCCGTAGTGGTCTCCCCGGCCGACGCCGAGCGGGGCCGGCAGCAGACCTTCCTGGACGTAATAGCGGACCGTTCTGCGCGAGATCCCGCCGAGGTCTGCGAGCTCTCCGATCGCGTAGCGCGCGTCGGACATGTCGACACTATGCGACAGTTACTGTCGCATTGTCAACTGTCACATTATAGGAGGGCCGGCGTTCGACGCGCGACCGAAGGGAGCGCGCCCATCACTCGAGCTCTTTGGTCATGACGATGAAATGGCACGGCTGGCTGGCACGGGCAGGATCAGCGAACGGCCGCTGCTCGGTCGTCACGTACCCGAACTTCTCGTAGAAGGGCGGCAGTTCCTCGCGCAGATTCACGACCTCGATCTCGACGCGCCGACAGCCAAGGCTCCGCAGACGCGCCTCGGACACATCGATCAACGTGCGGCCGAGCCCTCGTCCCTGCACCCGCGGATCGACCGACAGCATCCCGAAGTACCCGGTCGTACCCTTCGTTTTCATGAACACGCACCCCACCAGCACACGAGCGTCCTCGGCGAGTAGAAATTGCCCGCCCCCTCGCATCAGCTCGCTGACGTTCTCCACCGACGTGCGGTCGCCGATCTTGAAGAACGCCTCGACAATGAACGCCTGATTGATGAGCGCCGCGATGGCCGGGACGTCCTCATCCGTCGCAATGCGAATCTCCATCCTGTGGGCGATTATACGAAGCGCCGGTTGTCATCTGTGGAGACGGGCTCTGCCCGCGCGCACGCGGCCCTGAAGGGCCGCCGCCACATACTTTTGTGGAGGCTGGGCTTCAGCCCCGCGCACACAGACCCTGTAGGGCCGCGCCATAGAGACGTCGGCCTTGCAGTAAGATGCTGTCGCTTCGAAGTGCATAACCACCCCGTCAACCTCGTTAGCCCTTGGAGTGAACCGATGTCGCGCGCACTTTCTCTCTTCGCCGGCGTGATCGTGTTTGGACTGCTCGCCACGCCCCTCCATGCGCAGGACGGCGCAAAGATCGTCGATGATGCCTGGGTGAAAGCCGCGCAGGCGGGCGACGTCGAGGCGCTCGTTGCGCTGTATGCGCCGGACGCGGTGCTTTATCCGCCCGACGCGATGGAAGCCCGCGGCACGGCCGCCATCCGCGCGAGTTACACCAGCATGCTGTCGGCCTCGACCGTCACCAACGCCTCGATCGACGCTGTGTATCAGACCGTCGGCGACCTTTCGACCGGTTTTGGCACCGCGACCTTGACGATGACGCCGAAGGCCGGCGGAGCGCCGCAGACGATGACCGTGCGAGTCACGGCGGTCGTGAAGAAGATCAATGGTAAGTGGCTCTATCTCGCCGACCATGCGTCGGTGCCGGCCGGCCCGCCGCCCGCCGCGAAGCCGTCGGGGCAGTAGCTCGCGCCAAAGACAAGCGCCGCGCGGACCGACCGCGCGGCGCAACCCGACCAACCCGACCAACCCGACCAACCCGACCAACGTGTCAGAGCGAAATTCGCTGACGAGTCTGCCGCCCTGTGACCGACGGCGACGCACAGGCGATGACGGCACACGCCACGACGAACCTTCCTGTCAGGTGTTCACCTCTGGGGATTCCGGCGCTATGGCCGGTCCACGGGGTAGCCTTGCGCCACCCAATCCTTCTCGAAGTTGGTGGGAAGGTCGAGGACGCGAACATCCGCGAAGCCCATCTCCTTCAGCGCTCTGAGCGCCGGACGGACGTTGGGGCACTGCGCGAGCGGGCAGCACCCGCAGTAGATGACGACGGCGGTCGATCGCGCGAGCGGCTCCGCCCATCGACGCAGATCCTCGAGTCCGTCGCGCTCGGACGCCGGCCCCTGCAGCGGCGCCCCCGGAATGTGGCCGGGACGATAAAGAGGGCGGAACCCGACATAGACGATGGTCGGCTTTCCCGAGTCGCCGCGAAGGCCCTTCGCCAGCTCGGCCGCCGCGATTGTCTGCGAGGTGGTCAGCGGCGCCTGTGCCTCTTGCGCATGGGGCGCGACGAACAAGGCTCCAACCATCGCCGAAGCAAGAATGGTTCTGCACGACCTGGCGTGCTCTTGTCGCTGCACCACGATCACCTCCCCGGCGTATTATTCACTCGACTCACCCGCTTGTGGAGGCGTTCAAATGTTCTGTGGTGGTTCGGTTCGTCCCGTCGGCGTCGTTCTCGGCCTTTGGATCTTCGCTGGAACGGCGCTCTCGGTCTCCGTCGATCTCGCGGGCCAGGCGCCACCGAACCCTCCCGTCGCCAAGAAGGTCCCGAAGGAAACGACCCTCCACGGCGTGACACTGGTCGACGATTATTACTGGCTGCGAGAGAAGGACAACCCCGAGGTGAAGGCCTACCTCGAGGCCGAGAACGCCTACACCGACGCCGGCACGAAGCACACTGCCGCCCTGCAGGAGACGCTCTATAAAGAGATGCTCGGGCGCATCAAGGAGTCGGACGAGCAGGTACCCGTGCTCGAGGACGGCTATTGGTATTACACGCGCACGCAGCAGGGCAAGGCGTATCCGATGTTCTGCCGCAGGAAGGGCTCGCTCGACGCGGCGGAAGAAGTGTACCTGGATCAGAACGCGCTCGCCGAGGGCAGGAAGTTCCACGCGCTTGGCGGCCTCGACGTCAGCCCCGACGGCTCGAAGCTCGTATACCTCGAGGACATCACAGCCTTTCGTGAGTACACGCTGTACGTGAAGGACCTCACCACCGGCAAGATCCTCGAATCGATCAAGGACGTCTGGAACGGCACCGCATGGGCCGACGACAACAAGACGTTCTTCTACATGACGGCCGACAAGGCGAAGCGGGGCGACACCGTATGGCGCCACGTCCTTGGCACGCCGCACGGGCAGGACGTCAAGGTCTTTCACGACGACAACGTGCTGAACAACGTCGACATCTCCCGCTCGCGCAGCGACCAGTACGTCTTCATCTCGGCCGACGGGTTCACATCGTCTGAATGGCGGGCGATTCCGACCGCGAACCCCACTGCCACGCCGCGCGTCATCGCAGCCCGACGTCCCAACGTCGAGTACAGCGTCGAACACGGCGGCGGCTTCTTCTACCTGCTCACGAACGACGGCGCGCGCAACTTCAAGATCGCGAAGGCGGCCGATCGCGACAACGCGCTCGAGTGGTCCGACTGGGCGCCTCATCGCGAAGACGCCTTCATCGAAGGGATCGACGTCTTCGAAAAGTTCGCCGTGGTCGTGGAGCGCCGCCAGGGGCTCCGCCGTCTGCGCGTCGTCGACCTCACGAGCGATCGCTCCAGCGACATCACGTTTCCGGAGGAAGCGTACGGGGTCTATCCCACCGGCAATCCCGAGTTCAAGACAGACAGCTATCGCTTCAGCTACTCGTCGTTCATCACCCCATCGTCCACGTACGACTACAACGTGGCGACGGGCGAGCGCGCGCTCAAGAAGCGGCGTGAGATCCCGAGCGGCTTCGATGCGTCGCGGTACGAAGTGCAGCGCCGGATGGCGCCCGCGCGCGACGGCATTCAGGTCCCCGTGTCGATTCTGATGCGGAAGGGGACGAAACTCGATGGAGCGAGCCCGCTGTTCCTGTATGCGTACGGCTCGTATGGCGCCACCATGGAGGCCGACTTCAACTCGAATGTGCTCAGCCTCGTCGAACGCGGGATGACGTTTGCCATCGCGCACGTCCGCGGCGGGCAGGAGATGGGACGGCAGTGGTACGACGACGGAAAGATGATGAAGAAGAAGAACACCTTCAACGATTTCATCGACGTCGCGGAGTATCTCGTCAAAAACGGCTATACAAAGAGCGACCGCCTCGCCGCGAACGGCGGAAGCGCGGGCGGCCTGCTGATGGGCGCCATTTCCAACATGCGCCCGGATCTGTTCAAGGTCATCGTTGCCGACGTGCCGTTCGTCGACGTGATCAACACGATGCTCGACGGCTCGCTCCCGCTGACCGCCCAGGAGTGGGAGCAGTGGGGCAACCCGAAGGACGCTGACGCGTTCGCCTACATGCGCAGCTACTCGCCGTACGACAACGTCGAGAAGAAGGCGTATCCCATGATGCTCGTGACCACGTCGCTCAACGATTCGCAGGTGATGTACTGGGAGCCGGCGAAGTGGGTGGCGAAGTTGCGCGCGACGAAGACCGACAATAACCCCCTCTATCTGAAGGTCAATCTCGCCGGCGGCCACGGCGGCAGCTCCGGCCGATACGACCGGCTGCGGGAGGCCGCGTTCCGCTACACGTTCGTCCTCGACGCCGTGGGGCTTGCGGCTACCTCGCCCGGCCCATTGCCATCGTCGAGCGCCCTCGCGAAGTAGAGTAAAGACAATTGACACCTGTGGCGGCGGGGCTTCAGCCCCGCGTGCCATTGTTGGCCTCCGGGTAGATCGCCTTCGCATCCCGGATCGCGACGACGATTCGAACTTCATCAACCTGATCGACCCGATTCGACCCGATCAACCCGATCAGCCGGTCGATTCCTACTTGAGCCCGTCGACGACGAAGAGGTCCGTGAGGAGCCTCGAGTAGCTGTGCACATAGTGCCGCCCGTCGGCGGACAGCGCCAGGATGCTGAGCCGGAGCCCCGCCGCGTCGCGCGCACGGACCTCGAACGCGGGCGTGCGGCGTGCCGTTGCGAGATCGAATCGCTCGATGAACCACGGCATGCCGTTACCTCGCGCCAGGAGCAGGCCGCGGCCATCCGCGGGCCACTGCAGCACCACATCATCGGGATTCAGACCGCGCGGCGTCTCGGCGGTGCCGTCGTCGATGCGATAAATGGTCGTGGCGCCGTTTTCATTGCGCGCGACCATACGCGTGCCGTCGGGAGAGACGGGCAGCGTCCACCAGCGCAAAAAACCAACGCCAACGCCCTCCGGTGTGAACGGCCGTGGCGCACTGCCGTCGATGTCCTGCACGTAGCCGCGAGAAAGGTGTCCAGGCGGCTGCCCGATCATCACGACGCGGCGGCCGTCCGGCAGCCACCCGGCAGAATCGAACACGAGCTTCTCCGGATTGGGCAGCGCGCGCGTCGCCCCCGCGCCGGTCGGGTGCAGCAGCACGGGGGCGCCTTCCACCGGCAGGCCGAGCGCCCATCGTCCATCGCGCGAGACACCGAACGCCTGGCCGTCGCCGAGCAGCATCGGGGGACGGCCGGCTTTCATCAGGTAGGCGGAGTACTTCGGCGTCGCCTGATCCGAGATGGTGAGCGCCGACCCATCGTCTGAAATCCACTGGCTGGTCGAAGCCGCTCGCAGCGAGACGTCAACCGGCGCGTCGGCGCCGGCGAGCAGAGCTTCGACGCGGCGCTCTGCAATCTCGGTGCCCATGAGCACCCGCCCGTCCGGCGCCACGTCGAACAGCTTCACGAACGCCGGGGTGGACCACACCAGGCGACGTCGGCCGGCGAGCGTCACCGCGAAAATCCCGTCGCGCACGTCCTTCTCGCCAGCGCGTGTTCCCGTGAACCAGATTTCCTGTCCTGTGGACGACCAGGCGACGCCGCGGACGCCGATGAAGCCGTCCGACAGCACGGTGCGCTGACCGGCGCGGTTGACTACCGACACGCCGCCAGCATCGTCGGCAAAGAGAGGATGGTCGGCGAAGGCGATGTGATTGCCGTCGGGCGACACGCGGATGTCGCTGATGTATCCCGAGGTTCGATAGACGACGCGTCCGAGCGGAAACTCGAGCTGTTCGAGCCCCGCGGTGCGGCGCACCACCGCCAGCGCCGTGCCGTCGGCGCTCCACTCCGCTTCGCGGACGTTCTCGGCCAGGACGCGAGGGGCGCTGCCGAGGACAGATGTTCGCGCAAGCGTGCCGGTGCCCATCCAGCCCTCGAAGGTGTGACCGAGCGAGATCGCCATCTCGCCCGTGCGCGAGATCGAGAGCAGCCGCGCATCGGGCAGAGACAGGCGGACGGACTCGGGCGCATCCGTCCGTGTCATGAAGATGCGGAGCGGGTTGCCTTCCCACGCGGCGGTGTAGACCACCGATTGGCCATCGGGCGTGAACCGTGCGTCGCGAATCGTGCCGCGCTCGAAGGTGAGCTGCCGGAACGTCGGGTGGGTGGCGGCAGTCTGCCCGGACCGCGAGGGACGCGTGACGAGCCACGCGATGCCCGCGCCAAGCGCCAGGCCCACGACGAGGAATGCGGCGCGCGTTCTCCAGGCCCTCGTCGGCAGCGCAGACATCGCTGCCGGTCCCGAGGCGCTGCTGCTCTCGAGCGCGGACTCGAGCGCGAAGGCCAGATCGCGCGTGGACTGAAAACGCTCGTCCGGCCGCTTCTCGAGACAGCGGCGGATGGTCCTCAGTACCGCGGGTGCCACACTGATACCCGACGCCGAGGGATCTGGCGGATCCTCCTTCAGGATCGCCGTCATCGTTTCGGCCGCCGTGTCGCGCTGATAGGCGCGCCGGCCCGTGATCATCTCGTAGAGCACGCATCCGAGCGCGAAGATGTCTGTGCGGTGATCGCTCGGATCGGCGCGGACCTGCTCGGGGGCCATGTAGCCGACCGTGCCCAGCACGATTCCCGGCTCGGTGCCCGGCGCCATCGTCGCCGAGTCTGGCGGCGTGACCACCTGGGATGTTGGCCCGGTCTGCCGCGCGAGGCCGAAGTCGAGGATCTTCACCGAGCCGTCGGAGGTGATGAAGATGTTCTCCGGCTTCAAGTCGCGGTGGGCGATGTGCTTGTCGTGCGCGGCGGCGAGCCCGCGCGCGATCTGGGCCGCGATGTCGAGCGCCTTGCGCTGCGGCAGTGCGCCCGCACCGAGCCGCGAGCGGAGCGTCTCGCCTTCGAGCAGTTCCATCACCGCGTAGGTGATCGGGTACCCCGAACCTGTCGTAGGGGCCTGTCCTGAGCTTGTCGAAGGATCACTCTTGCCGAAATCGTGCAGCGTGAGGATGTTGGGGTGCGACAGCGCCGCGACCGCGCGCGCTTCGCGTTCGAAGCGTGCCAGCGCGTCCGCGCTATCGGCGACCGCGTGTGGCACGATCTTGATCGCGACGTCCCGGCCGAGGCGTGCATCGCGCGCGCGATAGACCTCGCCCATGCCGCCCGCGCCGAGCGGCGACAGGATCTCGTACGGTCCGAGCCGGGTGCCGGGCTGGAGCGACATGCCGGAGCGATTATGCCCTGTTGTGGCGGCGGGGCCTTGGCACCGCGATTGTCCGCCCACGCGGGCCTGAAGGCCCGCCGCCACAGATGTCACGTTGCTGGCTCGACGCCCACTTTGTGGCGGCGGGGCTTCAGCCCCGCGAGTCGCCTGCTTCAGCCCCGCCGGACGACTTACTCGAACCCGAGCGTCGGGTGCAGGACGTACGGCTCCTCGAGCGCCGCGATTTCCTCCGACGACAGCTTTACCGCAAGGGCGGCGAGCGCGTCTTCGAGGTGATGCGGTTTCGTCGCACCGACGATCGGCGCGGTGACATAGGGTTTCGCAAACTGCCACCCGAGCGCGACCTGCGCCGGCGGAATGCCCCGGGCGCTGGCGATCTCGAGGAGCCGCGCGACGACGGCCCGGTCCGCGTCCTCGGTGCGCGAGTACAACTGGTTCCCGAACTCGTCCGAGCGAGCCCGCGCCGTCGTTTCCTTCCGATCCCAGGCACGCGTCAGCCGGCCCCGCGCCAGCGGGCTCCACGGGATGACGCCAATCTGCTCGGCCTGGCATAGCGGCATCATCTCGCGCTCTTCCTCGCGATAGAGCAGGTTGTAATGGTTCTGCATCGAGACAAACCGCGTCCAGCCGTTCAGGTCGGCCAGGTAAAGCGTCTTGGCGAACTGCCACGCAAACATGGACGATGCGCCGATATAGCGGGCCTTGCCGGCCTTGACGACATCGTGCAGCGCTTCGAGCGTCTCTTCGATAGGCGTCTCGTAGTCCCAGCGATGAATCTGATACAGGTCGACGTAGTCCGATGCCGAGGCGTCGCAGGCTGTAGTCGATCTCAGAGAAGATCGCCTTGCGCGACAGGCCGCCGCCGTTCGGGTCCGGCCGCATCCGCCCGTACACCTTCGTCGCAATGACGACCGCGTCGCGCGTGGTGAAGTCCTTGACGGCGCGGCCCAGGATTTCTTCGCTCGTGCCGTCCGAGTAGACGTTGGCCGTGTCGAAGAAATTGATGCCGGCTTCCAGGGCGGTCTTGATGAATGGCCGGCTCAGCTCTTCAGGAAGGGTCCACGGGTGCGAGCCCTCGCTCGGGCACGCCATAGCTCATGCACCCGAGACAGAGGCGCGACACCTTGAGGCCGGTCTTTCCGAGTCTGACGTAGTCCATGAGTCGATGCTATCGCGTCCTCGCGCCTCGCTCGCCCGTCTCAATATCGAGTATCGTCTTCACGCGGCTCAGGAGCCAATCGCGTCATGAATCACAGTAGGAGACAGTTCATCAGCCGGACCGCCGCGATTGCCGGCGCGTCGGCCATGTCGCGCATTGCAGCTGGCGCGACTGTCCGGGCGCAATCGAAGGACCCGCTCACCAACTGGGCTGGCAACTACCGCTACAGCGTGGACCGCCTGCACCGCGCCAGGTCTGTACAACAGGTCCAGCAGTTCGTTAAGACGCATCGCCAGCTCAAGGTCCTCGGTACGCGCCATTGTTTCAACGGAATTGCCGACAGCACCCACAACCTCCTGAGCGTGAGGGAGATGGATCAGGTCGTCGGGCTCGATGCCGCGCCAAAGACGGTGACCGTCGAGGCGGGCATGAGCTACGGACAACTCTGCCCCTATCTGCACGAGAAGGGGTTTGCGCTGCACAATCTTGCCTCCCTGCCGCACATTTCCATCGCAGGTGCGTGCGCCACGGCGACCCATGGTTCCGGCGTCGGGAATGGCAACCTGGCCACCGCGGTGTCGGGGCTCGAATTCGTGACTGCCGACGGAGAGATCCTGCGCCTCTCGCGCCAGAAAGACGGCAGCACATTTCAAGGCAGCGTCGTCAATCTTGGCGCGCTCGGCGTGGTGACCAAGGTGACGCTGGATGTGGAGCCCACCTTTGAGATGCGCCAGGACGTGTACCTCAATCTGCCAATGGCGCAGATCAGGGAGCACTTCGACGACATCGTCGCAGCCGGCTACAGCGTCAGTCTTTTCACGAACTGGCAGCAGGGACGCGTGAACGAAGTCTGGATAAAGCGTCGCATTGAAAAAGGCGTGAGGCTTTCTGCCGATCCAGAATTCTACGGGGCTACACTCGCCACCAAGAACGTCCACCCGATCGTCGAGCTCTCATCGGAGAACTGCACGGAGCAAATGGGAGTCCCTGGGCCCTGGTATGAGCGGTTGCCGCACTTCCGCATGGGTTTCACGCCGAGCAGCGGCAAGGAGCTGCAGTCCGAATTCTTCGTTCCCCGGCGAAATGCCGTGGAGGCGATTCTCGCTGTCGAGCGGCTGCGCGACGAGGTGAGTCCTCACCTGATGATTTCAGAGGTGCGCACGATCGATGCTGACACGCTGTGGATGAGTACCTGTTACGGTCGACCCAGCGTGGCCATCCACTTCACGTGGAAGCAGGACTGGGAGTCCGTGAGGAAGGTCCTGCCGATGATTGAACGCGAGCTCGAGCCGTTTGGCGTCCGACCACACTGGGGGAAGTTGTTCTCCATCACGCCCACACAGTTGCAGGCACGCTACGAAAAGTGGAGCGAGTTCAAGGAGCTCGCGGCGCGGTACGATCCGACCGGCAAGTTCCGCAACGAGTTCCTGGCCAAGAACCTTTACGGTTGACCAACCCGGGAAACCTGATTAACTCGGCAACCTGACCAACTCAGCAAACCCGACCAACCCTTCACTCGTATCTCAAGACCACCATCGGATCCACTTGCGTGGCACGTCGCGCCGGCAGGTAGCTTGCGAGAAGAGCGACAGCGCCCAACAGCACGGCGACGCTGACAAACGTCACGGGATCGCTCGCATCGACGCCGAACAGCATGCTGCGCAGCAGACGCGTCGTGCCGAGCGCCGCGACTGCGCCGATCGCGATTCCGGCAAGCGTCATGGCCATGGCATTGCGCAGCACCATGCCGAGCACCGCACGCGGCGCCGCACCCAGCGCCATCCTTACACCGATCTCGTGGGTGCTCTGCAGTACGAGCTGCGACATGACGCCGTGAATGCCGATTGCGGCCAGCAGTAGCGCGAGCACGGCGAAGGCGCTTAGCAGCAGGCGAGTGAGCCGCTTCTGCGAGAGCGAATCGTTGATGATCTCGTCCATGGTCTGGACGCCGTACATCGTCATGTCGGGATGGGACTCGAAGACGGCGCGCTTGATCTGCTCGGCCATCACGCCAGGTGCCACGGGAGTCCGCACGACCCACTCTGAGGCGTTGGACACTGCCGGCATCACTGCATCCGGAACCTGGCGAAAAGGGATGTACATCTGCGAGCGGATTTTCGCGAGGCTGTCGTTTTCCAGACCCCAGTGACGGACGTGACCCACGATGCCGACAATCTGGTAGTCGGCGTTGATGAGATCGACGTGAATCCTCTGGCCCAGTGGATCCACGCGCGGGAAGATCGCGTGCGCCAGTTCCTCGTCGACGACAATTGAATAGGGAGCGTTCTCGGTATCGTGCTGCTCGATGAAACGGCCGCGAATGAGGCGCAGCCCCAACGCGTACTTGTATCCCGGGTTCACGATGTAGAACAGCGCCCACGGCAACTGGCTCTGCTCGGTGGCATGCGGCTTCCCCACCACCCAGAAGGGGAGCTCCGCGTCACCGCTCATCGGGATCGAGCCTCCCACCACACTCACGGCTTCGACGCCTGGCACGCGGCGCACACGATCCTCCAATTGTGTGTAACCGCCGCGAATCGACTGCGCGGAAAGGTCTTTCGCTGGCGTGCCGGCAAGGGCAAACGTCAGCACGTTGTGCGAGTTGAAGCCTGGATCGACCTGCCAGAGGTGCCACATGGTGCGCACCATCAGGCCGGCACCGGCGGTCAACAGCAGGGCGAGCGCGATCTCGCCGACCACCAGTCCTCGCTGCATGCGATGGCGGCCGGAAGAGCCGCGTCCACCTTCCTTCAACGTCTCGTTGACGCCGGTACGGGCGCTCTGCACGGCCGGTGCCGCGGCGAAAAACGCGATGGCAAGGATCGAGAGCCCGGCCGTGAAGGCGAGCACGGCAGCGTCGATGCCGACGACGGCGTGCGCGGGCAAGTCGTCGGCGAGCCGCTTCACGAAGAGGACCATGAGCCCTCGCGCCAGCGCGACACCGAGAATTCCACCTGCGACCGCGAGCAGGACGGCTTCCGTCAGGACCTGCCGCACGAGCCGCGTCCGACCTGCGCCGAGCGCCACGCGGATGGCGAACTCACGGCGACGAGCCGTGGAACGCCCCAGCAGCAGGTTTGCTACGTTGACGCATGCGATGAGCAGCACGAATCCCACGGCGCCGAGCAGCACGAGCAGCGCCTTTCGGATGTCGCCGACCAGGTCTTCGCGGACGGGCACGATGGCGATGCCTTTGTCTTTGTTCTCCTTGGGATACTCGCGCGCGAGCGAACGCGCGATGGCGCTCAGCTCCGCTTGCGCCTGCTGCTCTGTCACGCCCGGCGCAAGGCGGCCAATCGCGTTCATCCCCATCGAGACCGCACGGTCCTGGAAGATCTCTTCCCGCCAGGCGCCGATCGGGACAAACGCTTTGATGTTTCGGTAAAGCGCGATCTCTGCGGGCGCAACGCCGATCACGGTGTGCGGAGTACCGTTCAGCACGAGCGACTTGCCGACGACCCTCTTGTCGCCGCCGAACCGTTCCTTCCAGTACGGCGTCGTGAGCATCACGACCGGGTCGCCGTTCCGCTGGTCCTCGGTCGCAGTAAAGGTGCGCCCCACGACCGGCTTCAGGCCGAGGAGACGAAAGAACGCGGCCGAGACCATCGCCAGGCGCACGCGCTCTGGCTGTCCCTGTCCGGTGAGATTGAAGCTATCGGTGCGGAACGCCGCCATCCCGGTGAACGATCTGCTGCGCCTCGTCCAGTCGAGAAAGTTGGGATACGACGATGACATGCGTTCGAACTGCGGGGCCGAAGAGTAGATGACCATCAACCGCTCGGGCTCGGCGAATGGCAGCCCGCGGAGCAGCACGCCATTGACGATGCTGAACATCGCCGCGTTCGCGCCGATGCCCAGAGCGAGCGTCAGGACCGCCACCATGCTGAAGCCGGGAGACTTCAACAGAACGCGAACGCCATACCGCAGATCCTGCAGGAACGTTCCCATGGTACAAACCTCGCCTCAGTGGACTGTTACTGGTCTCTTACGGTGTGCTCACGAAACTGTTCCGGCCGACTGGCCGAGGCGGTACTCGGGTCGAGATGAATTTCAGATTTTGCATGTCGGTGGCAATCGATCGGATGACAAAATCTGAAATTCATCCCGACCCCTTACACTGGCGCTGCCGTCGGAGGGCGCTTCACCAACACGATCGAGACATCGTCGATGTCGAGCTGAACGTCTATCAACGCCGTCAGACGGGACATGGCGCTTGCCGAGCCGCCGGCTACAGCGTCGCCGATGCGCGCTTCCGGATTGTCGCCGCGAGTGGAATCGGGCAACCCATCTGTGAAGAGCAGAAGCGCGCCGCCTGGACGGATGACCGCCGTGCGAGCCTCATATTCCGCTTCTGGAAAGAGTCCAAGCGGCATGCCCGTAGCCTCGAGCGACGTCGCGGAGTCACTTCCCGTCACCATCGGCGCATTATGTCCGGCATTTACGTACGTCAATTCTCCCGATTTGTGGCTCAGGACGATGAACACGGCCGTAACGAAGCGATCGTCTGGCGTGTAGCGACTCAAGTGCTGGTTGAGCCGCCTCGCCAGCGCGAGCGGGTCCGAGTCGATGCTTGCGTTGCTCCTGACGAGCGCCTGCACATTGGCCGCCAGCAGCGCCGCTGGCATTCCCTTGCCCGCCACGTCCGCCATGGCGAACAGAGTGCGATCGTTCGGGAGCTCGATGATGTCGAAGTAATCGCCGCCGACATCGCGAAACGGCCGATAGAACGTCTCGACCTCATAGCCACGTGGTGCGCCGATGGTCTTCGGCTGAAGGGTCTGTTGGATCTTCCGCGCCGCCGTCAGTTCCGACTCGAGTTGTGTCTTGCGAAGGAATTCCGACGTCAACATTCCGTTGAGGAGCAGGCTGCCAGCCAGAGACAGGAGCCACACGCCCCACACACTGTCCATGAGCAGCACGTCTCGAGGCCACATGCTAGGCCAGACGATCGACTGTGAGGTGGCGGCATAGAGCGCGTAGCTCTGAAAGACCAGGCCCATCCACGTGAGCACACGCTTGGACCGCGACATGTCGCGTGTCCAGTCGTAAAAGGCGTAATGGAGCGCGCGACCGACAGAACCGCCTAGCCGATCGAGACTTATTGACTGGACAGGGCTGGCCACGCCCGAGTCTAGCAAGACCAGGCACCTGTCGGATGCGGGCCGGACAGGTTAGTCGAGTTGGACAGGTTAGGCGGTTGCACGGGTTCGTGCCGCGGGGTACCGATGCTAGCGCGGTACTACCGGCACGATCAGCGCCGACGGGTGTTCCGCGTCGTGAAGAACAGTGTTCGTCGCCGATATGAACCGCTGTCCGCGCCCATTGTCTTCGCCTGTGTTGAGGTTGCGATCGAACCGGGGGAAGTTGCTGCTGGCAATCTCCAGCCGCAGCGAGTGCCCCTTCTTGAAGACGTTGCTCGTCGACCAGACGTCGATCGTGAACCGATAGATCTGTCCTGGAGTCATGAGCTCCGGCTTCTCCGGCGAGCTGCGATACCGCGCGCGAATGACGCCATCCGTCAGGTTCTGCGCGAACCCATTCGGCCACACGTCGACGAGCTTGGCGGTGAAGTCGGTGTCGACCGCCGATGACCTCGCGTAAAGGTCCAGCGTCACCGCTCCGGTCACCTCGGTGTCCTCGGCGAACGGCGCCGTCGAATACACCAGGACGTCGTCACGCGCTTCCACAGGACGCTGATCGCGTGGGCCGGGCGCCAGGCGGTCCGAGTCGCAGCACAGCGGGCCGCCGATGGTGGCGACTGGATTGGCGGGATCGTAGACGTAGGAATCCGCTGTCTCGGTGCCAGGAGCCGTCGTCGACAACGTGCCATCACCACGCAAGGAATTCGCCTTTCCGCTCGAATGGAGGAAGTATTTCGTGCTGGTCGCACGGATCAGCGGCCAGTCATCCTCGTCTCTCCACTGGTTCGCGCCCATCACGAAAATCTTCACGGGCTTCCCGGCGAACTCGTTCTTCACACCCTTGAAGAGGTAGTCGTACCAGCCGATCGTGATTTCGTCTTCGTCGACGCGCGCAGCCTCGCCGAAATCGACATCACCAATCTTCGGTCCGTTCCCCGCGTGGCCTCCGACGATGACCCTGAGATGCTGGCCGCGGCGTGCGGCGTCGCTGCCGCCATGCGCTTTGACGCCGATGTAGTTGCGCAGCGATCCGTCCTGAAAGATGTCGTACCAGGCGGCCACCGTGAGCTGCGGCACCATGATGTCGGCGAAATGCGCTTCGATCGACCATTGCTTCCAGTAGTCGTCGTAACTCGGATGGGCGATCCAGTCGAGGAAGTAGGGAGCGAGCGAAGCGAGCGACTCCTGATTCGCGTCGACGGGGGGGTTGAAGAGCGGGTAACTCCCGAGCGGAAGTTGCCACATGCCTTTCGTCGCGTCGTCTCTGGCAGCGATCTTGTGCGCGAGCGTGTCTTGCGCGAGGCCGGAGGTCCACGACTCGTTGAACCATTGCTCGAACGCGCCACCCTGGTAGGTCCAGTTCGCGTGGTAGTTGCTGGCCGTCACAACCGGACAGATGCCCGCCAGATGCGGAGGGTGGGCGATGGCGGCGAGCATCTGGGTTGCCCCCACGTACGAACCGCCGAACATCCCGACCTTGCCGTTCGAATACGGCAGCGCCGCCGCCCATTCGACCGTGTCGTAGCCATCGTTCGACTCGTGCTTGAACGGGTACCACTCGCCTTCCGAGCTGTATCGCCCGCGCACGTCCTGGATGACGACGACGTACCCGCGCGCGGCGGCTTTCAGCCCGTACCCGTGTTCGCCGTCTTTGTTGTATGGCGTGCGCTGGAGGAGGACGGGATACTTGCCGTCGGCTCGGGGCCGGTAGATATCGGCGTACAGCGTGACACCGTCGCGCATCTTCACGCGGACGCCGGATTCAAAGATGACGTTGGGGTCGTCGGCTGCCCTACCGGGGATCGTGTTGCAGAGCAGGCCGATGGCCGCGATGAGGGCAAGGGGGCGAGCGCGATTCATGAAGGGTCCTCCGAGCGCGATGCCGGCCGGAGAGCGTATCACGCCCGAACCTGACGAACCCGACCAACAGCGAGAAGTCACCGATAACCGGCAGCCTGCAACTCGAACAACTCCGCGTAGCGTCCACGCTGCGCCATCAGCTCCTCGTGTGTGCCGGACGCCTCGATCTGCCCGTCGGCCAACACCAGGATCCGGTCCGCCACGCGCACGGTGGAGAAGCGATGCGAGATGAGTACCGCGGTTTTTCCCGCACTCAGGTCCTTGAACCGCTGGAACACCTCGAACTCGGCGCGTGCGTCGAGCGCCGCCGTGGGCTCGTCGAGGATGAGCAGTTGTGCGTCGCGCATGTAGGCGCGCGCGATCGCCATCTTCTGCCACTCTCCGCCCGACAACTCCACGCCCGTGCGAAACCGCTTGCCGATCACCTGCTCGTATTGGTGCGGGAGCCGCGCGATCACCTCGTCGGCCATGCTCCGCTCGGCCGCCGAGACGATGCGCGGGCGGTCGTGGCGTGCATCGATTTGTCCCACGGCGATGTTGTCGGCGGCCGTCAGGTGGTAGCGCACGAAGTCCTGGAAGATCACGCCGATGTTGCTGCGCAAGCCGTCGAGGTCATAGTCTCTGAGGTCGTGGCCGTCCAGGAGGATTCGTCCTTCGTCCGGGTCATAGAGCCGCGCCAGCAGCTTGACCAGCGTCGTCTTGCCGGCGCCGTTCTCGCCGACGAGCGCAATCACTTCTCCAGCGCGGAGAGTGAACGACAGGTGCCGGACCGCCCACCGTTCGGCTCCCGGATACATGAACCCGACGTCGTCGAACACGAACCCCTCGCGGATGGCCGCCGGAAACGGCCGCGCGTTCGGCGCGGAGACGATCTCGGGCCTGACCTCGAAGAACGAGAACAGGTCATCGAGATACAGCGCCTGCCCGGCCACCTGGGAGAACCCCGAGAGGAGCCCGTCGAGGAGCGTCCGCAGGCGCCTGAAGGATCCCGCGAGAAACGTCAGGTCGCCGATAGTGAAGTCGCCCCGCAGCGTGCGCCACGCGATGAACCCGTAGGCGACGTAATAGCCGAGCGTCCCGATCGTCGTCAGGATGGCGCCCCAGAAGGCGCGACGCTGGGCGAGCGCCCGACTGGCGCAGTAGAAGCTGTCGGCCAGCGTCCGGTAGCGTTCGATCAGGAACGCGTTGAGGCCGAAGATCTTCACCTCCTTCGCCGTCTCGACGCTGGCACCCGTCTGGCGCACGTAGTCGATCTCGCGGCGCTCCGTCGTGCGGCCGTAGTCGAGCGAGTAGCTGCGCGCATTGAAGTGCATTTCGCCGACGAACGCCGGGACGAGCGCGACCAGGAGGAGCGCGATCAGTCCGGGGGCGTAGGCGACCAGGCCGGCCGAGAACGTGAGGATGGTGACGATGTCCTGGGCCTGGCTGAGGAGCTGCGAGAGGAGCGGCAGTCGGCCGCTGGCCTGCCGCCGCGCGCGCTCGAGACTGTCCTGAAGCTCGCTGTCTTCGAAATCCTCGAGGTCCAGCGTCGCGGCGTGCTCCATCAGGCGGATGCTGATGGCGTTCGTAAAGCGGTCCGAGAGCAGCGCGTCGACAAGCGACACGATGCGCCCCAGGACGTCCGACACGACCGCCAGCGCCAGTTCAGTCCCGAGGAGCCACAGCAGGCGGTTGACGAGACCCGCGTGGAACCACGCCGTCAGGCTCTCCGGCGCGCCCGCGATGCCGGCCAAGCGGATCACCTCGTCGATGATCAGCTTGCCGATGTAGAGCGTCGCCACCGGCAGCACCGAGCGGACGAGGCGCAGGCCGAGATTGGCGACCGTCAGGCCCGGCGCGGTCTGCCAGACCAGGCTCAGGAACGGCGGAAGGTTGCGGAGCGCGCCGACGCGTTCGCGGAGGGTGCGGTGGGGAGCGGTTGGCGATGGTGGAATTGTAAGAACCTTACCCGGCCTTCGCTCGAGTGAATGCGATCGCAACGAGCGTCATGGCAAGCCCACCCACGGTTATCGCCTTGCTCGCCGAGTGATGACCAGTACTTCAGCGCCACCAAGCCCCGTCTTCGCGACCGTGAGCCCGACAAACTCATAGCCGCTGTCTCCCGCCTGCGCCAGTTCCTTCTGCATCGTGCTCGTCTTGCTGGTCGCGAGCAGCCGATACTCGAAGGGCTGTATCAGCGCCTCCCGGTCGCGTTCGAGGATGACGACCACTTCATCACCTCCAAACATCGATTCAAAGACCATCTGATTCCTGTACTCGAATCCGGCATCACCGGCCGCCTGCATTTCCTTCTGCATCGTCGAGGTCTTGGTTGTCGCCAGCAGCCGATATTCGTACCGTCGGCCCGCCTCTGGAAGCCTGGTCATGATTGCGACCACTTCCTTGCCACCAATGGCGGTGTCTCCGCCCATGACCCCGCCAAAGCGGAACCCGCCGGCTGCCGCCTCGTTCATCTCCTTCTGCATCGTCGAGGTCTTATTCGTCGCGAGCAGCTTGTAGGCGACCGGCGCGATTTCGTCGGCTTGGAGGACGCCGGAGCCGCAAAGCAACAGCACTCCCGAGACCACTGCAATCACTGTTCTGCGTAACATCATCACTTCTTCCCCAAGTGAACGTCGTGCCCATGCATTCTAAGCGCTTCGGACCTCGCGCTCCGGGCCTGCTTCTTCAACGAATTGGCACACTGCGCTCACCAGCCGCATCTGATCCACCGTCCGGCATTGTGTTTCGAGCAATCGCGGGCTGCACACGACGACGGACAGGCACTTCGCGCGGGAGATCGCGACATTGAAGCGGTTGTGGTTGAAGAGAAACTCCAGCCCCCGCGGAACGTCCTCACCGGTCGACGATGCCATCGAGAAAAAGACAACGGCCGCCTCGCGCCCCTGAAACTTGTCGACGGTGCCGACGTCGACACCGTCGGGCAGGGCTTCACGCAGGCAGCGGACCTGCATGTTGTATGGCGCGACGACAAGGATGTCAGCGGGCAGGAGTCGAGCGCTTCGCCCGTCGCTGCAGGTCACGGTGCCGCCGTCGAGCAACCGCTGCACTTCCGCGGCAATCGCGGCCGCTTCCTCCGGAGACTGCTGCGCGTTGTGGCGATGATCGACGGCGATGTGCCGCAGGCCGGTGCCGGACAAGCCCGCAGAAGACACCCCTTGCAGAACACACCCTGGAACGCTCGCGAGCCGGCCGTCGTACGAAAGCCTCGACACGAAGCGGCAGATGTCCGGGTGCATGCGCCATGAGTTCGCCAGGAAGAGGCCGCGATCCTCGGCGACAGTGGCGCGGTCGCCGAGCAGATGTTCGAGGACGGAGCATCCCGACTCTTCAGGATGCGTGTTCTGCGTCACGTGGGGCAACTGCTGAGGGTCACCGAGCAGGACGATGTTACCGGCGGCGGCGCCGACGGCTACGGCATCAGCGAGCGCGACCTGGCCGGCTTCGTCGATGAACAGGTAGTCGAGCGACTGGTCCATCCCGTCGCGCGCAAAGAGCCATGCGGTGCCGGCAATCAGTTGCGCGTCGGCCCCCTCGATTTCCTCGTTTTTCGCGACGCTTGTGACGAAACGGCCCTCAAAGGCCGTCTCGTCGCTAACGGAGCGCTTCTTCAATCCCTTGAACTCCACGTGCGCCTGCTCGGCGACGCGCTCGATCTCCTCGAGGAGGTTGTGGATTGCGCGGTGATTCGGAGCAGTCACGCCGACGCGCTTGCCTGACGCCAGGAGGGCAACTATCAACCGCGCGCCGAGCCACGTCTTTCCGCTTCCCGGCGGTCCCTGGACGAAAAGATAGCTGTCGTCGAGATCGGCAACGAGCCGCTTCTGCGCCTCGAGATCGAGCGTTTGAATATTCGGGACATGGGCCCGCCTGAACCGGGGCGGGTCGCAGCGAAGAATGTCCTCGACAGCCCGGTACGGTGACCGCTGCGCAGCAGCGGCTTCAGCGACCCTGACAATCGCCGCACGCTGCGCGTTATCCGGAACGGGACCACCGGCGATAATCGCGACAGGCAGCGGATCCTGGCTTCGCTTCTTTCCACGCCGGAGTCCGATCCGGCCCCGGCTTGCGTCGATCCACTCGATCGTGCCCGCGGGGCCGGCTCCCAGCGGTTCCTCGACGTCGGCGTCGACTTTGAGCTTGAATTCCTGCGGCGGAAACTCGAGGGTGTAGACGAGCGACTGCTTCTTCGGAACCGGCGCTTCGTCTGTGGGCGTAAGACACGCGACCGCCTCGGTGTCTTCCATCAACTCGTCGAGCGACTTCTGTCGACGTTGAAAATAGGCCCACCACTCAGGCTTCGCTTCTCTCCGGTGATAGTCGAGCAATCGCCCGAGCGTCGTTGCCCACGGCTCGTCCAGCGCGAAAAGGCGGGATCGACGATCGGCGTGCTCGTCGGGCTCGGTCTCGACAGGCTCCTCCCGCCGCGCCGGCAGCGTAAGAAATGGAATCGTCACCCCGAACAGGTCTTCCGCTTCCCGCTTGCGCTGCAAGAGCCAGTCGCGCAGGAGCAGCGTGGAGACACAGTCTTCCTCGTTGTAGCGCTCAATCGCCTGAAGGATGTGCTGATCGCCCGTGTCGAGCCACCGCTGAAATTCGATCATCGAGCCGGCGCCGCCGGTAATCTCCCCTTTTCCGGCGTCGGGCATGAAGAACTGTCGAACAGCCTTGATCGAGTAGCTGTCGTGCGAGATGCAGATCGAGCGCCGTACAACGTGATACAGATCGACGAACATCTCACGCCGCAGAAACTCGTCAACTTCCTCTTCGCGGGTCGCGTGACGCGCGGTCAGCCGCTTCAACGCGGTCGGCTCGTAATGCGAGTAGTGGTACACGTGCAGGTTGGGCCACCTGCGCAGCCGATCCCAGATGAAATCGACGAGCTGCTCGAATGCTCGCTTCTCTTCCGTTCGATCGCCCGCACGAAATGCGCGGAATAGCGGGCTCCCGGTCTCCACCGTCACGGCCCCGAACAGATACTCGAGACCGCCAGACGCCTCGAAGAAGGGATAGCCCTCCATATCGAAAAACACATCGCCCGGAGAGGGCGGGGGCATCAGGCGAAATCCGTTTTCATCGGTTGGCTGCAGCAGATCGTATCGATGCTCGCCGGTTGCGTGGAAATGTGTCTGTAGCGTCGCCTGATGACGCAGACGTTCCAGCGCGCTTTCACCAATGCCGACTAACGTCGCGCCTGTGCCTGCAAGTCCGCGGCAGGTGTTGACGCCGGCCTCGGACAAACGCTCGACCTGACTGCGTCTGATGCCCGCCACCAGACTCAGGTGATCCTCTGCTTCCCATCGCTTTTCGCAGTGGTCGGCATAGCCGCACACGCCGCAGTGCGGAACGGGAAATGGCGACGCGTCCGAACCCTCCTGCACTACACGGAGAAACCGCGCCCGAGCGGTCCGGAAGTAGGCGCTGAAGTCGCGATACCGGAACCGCACCTCCTCTCCGTCTCCGAGAATGACGTGCATCCATGCCGGCTCCGCGCGCTGAATAGCGGCCACCTGTTCGCTGTAATAGGCAAGTTGCAGGACGTGCGACGGCTTTGCGCGCCTCGCAAGTTTCGTGTCCCAGACCTCGTAGCTCCAGCCGCCGAACGCCGAGGGACTGTCTACCCTGACGAGGAAGTCAGCACGGCCACGCCAGCCGTCTGCGAGAAGCACCCCCTGGTAGACGACCTCCGCGCCTTCGATCATGGCCTGCCGCGTGGCGTGCGCCGCAGCCATCCAGTCGACCGACGGGCCGGGGTCGGGAATCTCGGCGATGCGCCTCCCCTGCTCCCGGAACCGGGCCAGGTGACGCCTCTCGTGACACTCGCCTTTCACGGCGAGCAGATCGGCCTCCGCAGGGCGATGCTTCTCCAGGGCGCGCCCGTTCGCCACGTCCATGTCGAGCCGGGTCAAATACTCGCATTCGAGAAAATGATTGAGATCGCTCGGCGAGAAGATGAGCGTGTCGTTCTTATCAATCATTCTGCCGGCTCTCGCGTCTCGGCTTGATGCCTCGTTCCTCTTCAATCGCGAGCTCGATCATGAAGATCTCACGCTCGGTATCGAGATCCCGCTCGACCGGGCGATTGAACCACTGCTCAACTCTCGGCCTGGGCGACGGCCCTCGCCCAACGCTCGCCACCTCCAGCCGATCCATCATCTCGGCGAGCATGCGCTCCTCTGTCCAGAACTCCGCGTCATCGTCTTCGTAGACGGCATCGCCTTTGAGACCGTACTTCTGGCGCGCATGGTCCCAATGGCGAGCACGAGCGCGCTCGGACAGCATCCATTTACGCAATTCGCCCTTGCGTATCGCGAATCCAGCAATCTCGTTGTCGTCCATGCAGAATGTGACGAGGCAAAGTGCGAGCGTCGGGACGCTGGCCGAGAGTCGCCTCAGGTATGGCGCAAACGTCATGTTGCGCGTGTGAAGCTGATACCGTGCGCGTGCGTGGCAGCCGATCACGCGTGTCGGCCAGCCGGAGATGTCATACGGGTCGCCGGGCGGCTTCGCGCTCACCCTTGAGAGCGCTGGACACGCCGTGTACATCGCTTCGAACGACAGGCTGACGCGCTCACGCCAGGTCCGGCCGTCGAGCGTGCGAGTGACCGTTCGCGCGACGCTCCGACGGAATCGGCGCACGGCGGCAGGAGGCCCGAGCACGACGAGCCGGTGGATATAATCGACGGCCATTTCTCACCGCCTCGTCGGCGCTCGCCAGTCGCGAACGTAGGTTGCCTGTTCCATCGCTTCGGGCGACGGCGTGCCGCCCTTCCTGATACCTGTCCTCAGCGTCGCCCCGAGTTTCGTCCGGGCGGTCGCCTCATCCCACGCGCCTGGATACTCGCCGGCGAGGAGAAGCCCTGGTTCGACCCAGTAGCAATCGGGATCGGTGGGGAGAGACATTGGCAGAATACTCGTCCGAGAGATGATGCGAGGCTGAAACCCCGCCACCACGAAGACTGAACGCAATATGGATCGCATCGACAGATTCCGTGGGTCGCTCCTTGGGCTTGCCGTTGGCGATGCGGTCGGGACGGCGGTGGAGTTCCGACGGCGCGGCACGTTTCCGCCTGTCACCGATATGACCGGCGGAGGGCCGTTCGGCCTCGAGGCGGGTCAGTGGACGGACGACACGTCGATGGCGCTGTGCCTGGCGGTGAGCCTCGTCGAATCCGGCCGGTTTGACGCGCGCGACCAGATGGAACGCTACTGCCGCTGGATGGACCAGGGATATCTGAGCAGCAACGGGCGGTGCTTCGATGTCGGCAACACTGTGCGGGCCGCGCTGAACAGATATAAGACGACTGGCCAGCCCTTCGCAGGAGCGGCGGATCCGAACAGCGCCGGCAACGGATCGCTGATGCGGCTCGCGCCGGTCGCGATGTTCTTTCATCCCGACCAACCGGCTGCCGTGCACCACGCGGGCGAGAGCTCCAGGACGACACACGGGGCGGCGGAATGCATCGACGCGTGTCGGCTGTTTGCGGCAATGTTGTGTCGGGCGTTCGATGGGGCGAGCAAGGAGCATGTGCTGTTCCCGTCGATGGCGGACTTAACGGTCCGCCCTATATACGAGGCGGCGAATATCGCAGCCATCGCGACCGGCGAATACCGTGACAAGCCCGTCACCGCCATCAGAGGCACCGGGTATGTGGTCGACAGTCTGGAGGCCGCGTTGTGGTGTTTCCATACGACCGACACCTTCGAGGCCGCAATCCTGGCGGCGGCGAATCTCGGAGACGACGCCGACACGACGGCGGCGATCTCCGGCCAGATCGCCGGCGCGGTATACGGCGCCTCGGCGATTCCTCAAAGTTGGCTCACGAAGCTCGCAATGCGACAGTTCATTCATGAACTGGCAGATAAGCTATGCAGATGAATCGTCAGGATCGACTTCGTGCGACGCCGTGACAGTGCCGACGTCACCCGCTCGCCGCCCAACAGCCCGACGCTCACAGAACGCGTTTGATATCTGAACATCGACCTCAACACACCGTTCCCGAATGCTGCAGGTGAGCGAGCATCCGTTGGCGGTGAGCGACATCACCTAAGGCTGGAGGTTCGCCGCTGAGCTGTTGGCCATGTTCCGACGGGAAGCGAAGGGGCGACTCGACGACTGGTGCGATAAGCCAGTTCGCCCGCGCCCGATTGAGTTCCCCGCGGTAGCACTCGAAGCACAGAGTATGGTCGCGATCGGCTCGGACGTGCCCGCGATAGCGGAACTTCGCCTTCCTTGCGCGACATCTGGCGCACAACGTGCGGAAACGCTTCGGACCGCGGCGCTCTTTGCTCGGCATGGGGCGACCTCCGGAAGGACTCGAGCCCTTACACCCTTGTTTGACTCTGGCAGGATAGATGGGCACCCTGACAGGACAGGTCATACGCCCGATATTCGCCTCGGTCGGCGTTCGCGTTCTCATACCCGCGACCGTACGACGCCTCACCGAGCTGAGTGCGTGTAATGAATCGTCGTGATCTCCTTCGAGCAACCGCCGCGCTGGCGATGCCGACCTCGCGTGCCCAGCCCGCGGTTCGCGGGCACAGCCGCACCCGCCTGATTCTTCTGGGCACTGCGGGTGGGCCGCGACCGCGAAAATCCCGCCGCCCCTCGGCGCAGGTCGTCCTGGTCGACGACACGCCCTACGTCGTCGATTGCGGCAACGGCGTCGCCCGTCAACTGGTCGCCGCAGACGTGCCGCTCCGCGCCATCCGCCACGTCTTCATCACGCACCACCACTCGGATCACAACGCTGACTACGGCAACCTCCTGTTGCTCGCCTGGACAGCCGGCCTCCAGACCCCCGTCGATTGCTGGGGGCCGCCGCCGTTGATCCGCATGACATCCCAGTTCCTCGTGCTCAATGCCGAAGACATCGAGGCGCGGATGGCCGACGAAGGACGTGTGCCGCTTGCGCCGCTCATTCGGCCGCACGATCTCGATCGGGCAGGCGTCGTGCTGGACGATGGCAAGGTACGGGTGACCGCCGCCTTGGTCGATCATCCGCCGCTCAAGACCGCCCTGGCGTACCGGTTCGACACGCCGGACCGATCGATTGTCATCTCCGGCGATACCAAGCGATCGGACGCGCTCGTCCGGTTGGCGCTGGGCGCAGACGTGCTGATCCATGAGGCCATGTACCCGGCTGCCGTGGATCGGCTGATCGCGAACGTCTCGAATGCGCCGACGCTGAAGAAGAGCATTCTCGGTCATCACACCGCGGTCGAAGACGTCGGCCGAGTGGCCGAGGCCGCCGGCGTGAAGACCCTCGTCCTCTCGCATCTCGTGCCGGCGGAAGACCCTGCCGTGACCGACGCCATGTGGGTCGAGGCGGCGCGTGCCCACTTTCGTGGAACGATCATCCTCGGCCGCGATTTGCTCGAAGTGTGAGCCGGAACCCTGGTCCGCGGCCTCCATGCGATCTTCTCAGGAAGTGACGAACCCGTCGCCAGGGGGATGGGGTCGAACGAAGCCCACTACTGGGCGTCGAGGGAGAGTCGAGGCCCCTTTTCGTTCGTCTGAATATAGAAATGCCCGTCGTCGGCCTTGAAGATCCGCAGCCGCACGTTCCCCGAGTGACCGCTTGGCTCTCGACGGATGAAGCCTCCGTCGAGCAGGCCCATGAGGTCCAGTTGGAAAATGCCAACGGGATGCGAGGGGTCCGTTAGCGACTCTCTGCACCACAGTTCAAGGCAGAGTGGCGACTCCGACAGGTTCACGACTCCGTGATGTTGAGAGTGGTTGTCTTCGCGAAGCGTCCACCGGCGCGGCTTCTCAGCAGGGACTGATGCCAGCCGGACACACAGGGGTTGATTGGTCATCCGATATCCCCAATATACCCTTCTCCATCGACCGCGCCGCACCTGAAATGCCGGCGCCTTCGAAACGCAGATCTTGTCCGGCCCCGACAGCCGGTTAGGGGGTGCACGTCGCAGGTCGGCGCCGTCTTCGCCATCCGAGGCCGGGTTGTTGGCCTGGGCACAGTCTCAGGTCGATCCATAATCGCTTCCGTCCGAAGATGGCTGGAACAAGTCTGTCGAGGGCACAGCAGCAGGAACGGCGCATGCTGCACGAAGCCCTTCGTGAACTACTGCCGGATTCGAAGTTACGGGACTTCGATGACGAGCTGTTCGTCGGCACTCACGATGGTTTGAGCGGCGTGCAGTGGCATGTCTCGCTGGATCGCGAGAACATGACGCGGCGGTTCGGGGTCAACCTCGAGGGCCTCCCGTATAGGGGGCGGCGACCAATCCTCCAGTTCATCGAGCGCGAGCTGAGCGTGCCTGGCCTGCTCGCGCTACTGTCGACACTCGAAGCGGCAAGCGGGATCGTCATGCACTTTACCCGCGACGCCTGGAAAGGCGCGCGCACGCGGGTCGCTATCCGGGAATGGCACATCATTGCGCCACGGGCCGTGAAGGATCTGACGCCGGGGATGTGGGAGAGGGCGCTCATCGAGGCGCGAAGCTGCCTGGACGAACCGGGCACCGGCCGCGGCGTCGCGTCAGTAACGCGGCTCGAGACGGGCGTGCGCGAGAATCTCGAGACCTGCCCCCATGTCAACTTCGGGGTCACGCTTGCCAGTCGCGGGAGCATCAGCGAACGGCTTCGAGAACTGCGCCAGGCGAAGGCCCACCTGGAACCGATTCACGAGTTCGTGTCGAAGACCATCATGTGATCTGAAATCGGGCCTACGTGCCGGACGGCGGGGCGGGCCACTCCCGAACAAATGTGACCTGCTTCCTCGACTCGGGCGAGGGCCAGCTGCGCTTCCTGACGTTCGCCCGCAACGTGCGGATTGCCTCGACCACATCGCTCCCGCTCTGCCCGGTCTCTATCAGCCAACACCCGACGACCGTACCGGTGCGGCCAACGCCGCCGCGGCAATGCACGTAAACCGGAGCGTGCGCGGCGAGCGACGCTTTGATCGTGCCGAGGATGTCTCGCAGCAACTCAGGCGTCGGGACTTCAAGGTCTTCGATCGCCTTCCTGTGATACGTCACGGTCAGATGCTTTTCGCGCGCGATGTCCGCGAGAATTTCCTCATATGGCGATAGCTCGAACGATTCCGTGAGATCGATGAACGTGCGGACCCCGCAATCGAGGAGCGCCGCCAGTTTCGTGCGTGTCGCGCCGTCGTCTGCAGCGCCAGGAAAATCGCCGGCCATGAGGGCGTCGGGCTCAACCCAATAGCAGTCGGGGTCAGTCGGAAGCGGCATTGGCCAAGAATATCGTCAACTGGGCGGGATGGTTCGCCGGGTTGGTCAGGTTGGTCGGGTCACTGACGAAGCGCACTACGGCGCAATCAGGCGAAGCCTCGGGAAGTAGGTACGGTAGCGGCGGGGATCGCGGGTCAGAAGAGCGAGGCCCTCGATCGCGGCGTGAGCTCCGATGTAGAAGTCCGGCAGCGACCGCCGTACGCCGCCAGCGGCTCGGTGCTTCAGGAAGACTCTACCCGCCAGGAATGCCGCCTCCCAGGGCAGCGGTCGACGCTTGAACGTCTCGGGGCCGAGCGCGGCGTCGAGATCCTCAATACGCTCGAAGCCGATCGACACCTCCGCGTACACGAGCGGATTGAGTATCAACGTCCCGCGATCGGCGGCACTGGCCAACGCCGCCGCGGACCAGTCGAGCCACTCGGCATCCTCGGTGAGAACGTCCAGCAACACGTTGCTGTCGACGAGGACGTCGGGCACGTCAGCCCCGCGTGTGGCGCAGGATCTCGTCGGTCGTCAGCCGCGCCGTCGCGGCGCCACGCAGCCGTCCGACGAGCGCACGTCCGCGGGTCTGGCGAGGCGCCTTCCTGACCCGCACGGCGTCGCCGACGATTTCGAACTCGACCTCGGTGCCGGGGGTCAGTCCGAGACGATCGCGGACGGCTTGAGGAATGGTGACCTGTCCTTTGGAGGTGAGTCGCATGCGTATGTCTCTTACAGGTAAGAGTAATACCGCGCCTCCCGAAAGGCAAGGTGGTCGCCAGAAGGGCGATATAATCCGCGAACTCAACAGACCCCATGACACAAACGCTCAGCGGCAAACGCGCGCTCGTGACGGGCGCATCGCGGGGGATCGGCGCCGCGACAGCAATTGCTCTCGCGCGCGCCGGCCTTGGCCAGGTGTTCCTGCACTACAACACCTCCCGCGACGGCGCGGAACGGACACTCGATGCGGTCCGCGCGGCTGGCGCAGACGGCACCCTCTTGGGCGCTAATCTCGGCACTGTGGACGGCCTCCACGCATTTCTGAAGGCAATGCCCCGCGACGTGGACGTGCTCGTCAACAACGCCGGCTCGCTGGTGGAGCGCGTGACACTGGTGGAATGCCGGGAGTCCCTTTATGACGAGGTAATGAACCTGAACCTCAAGAGCGCGTACTTCATCACGCAGGCGGTCGTGCCGCACATGATGACGCAGGGCGGTGGCGTGATCGTGAATCTCAGCTCCATCGCGGCGCGTACCGGTGGCGGGAACGGCGCCGCGGTCTATGCGGCCGCCAAGGGGTCCGTGTTGACTCTGACGAAGGGCCTGGCCAAAGAGCTCGCGCCGCACGGGATTCGCGTGAACGCGGTCAGTCCGGGCACGGTCGACAACGACTTCCACGCGCGATTCTCGAACCGCCAGATCCTCGACAACGTCATCGCCATGACGCCGGCCGGGCGCCTTGGCACGAACGAAGAGGTGGCGGACGCCATTGTCTTCCTCTGCTCCGACGGCGCGCGATACATCCACGGACAGACGATCGAGATCAACGGCGGGATGCTGGCGCCCTGATTGAACGGCGATGGACGAATGACAGGGACCACTGAGCACGGGCTTGACAGTTGTTCCGGGTTGACGATTCAAGAGAACCAGTGATGCAGAACAGACGAGTCGCCATGGCTTCTATCGCGCTCTCCGCAACTCTGTGCGTGCCCACCCACGCACTCGCGCAGGCAGCGGGCGCGGACGTCGCGCTGAAAAGGCGTGCCGTGCAGGTCGTGGAGGCGCAAGACGCGCAATTGATTGGCATCGCCGATCAAGTCTGGCGCTTCGCTGAGGTCGCGCTCAAAGAGACGCGCTCGTCGACGCTTCTCGCCGATCACGCCGAGAAAGAAGGCTTCCGCGTCGCGCGCGGCGTGGCCGGCCTGCCGACGGCGTTCGTCGCCGAATTCGGCGCAGGGTCGCCTGTCATCGGGATCATGGGCGAGTACGATGCGCTCCCAGGCATCTCGCAGAAAGCACAGCCCACGCGCGAAGCGCTCGAGAAAGGCGCGCCGGGTCATGGCTGCGGCCATAACCTGTTCGGCGCCGCGAGCCTCGGTGCCGCGATCGCGATCAAACGCCTGATCGCCGAGGGCGCCCTCAATGGCACGATCAGGTTCTTCGGCACACCGGCCGAGGAGCGATTCGGCGGGAAGGTCTATATGGCGCGTGAGGGCGTCTTCAAGGGCGTGGACGTGATGCTCGCCTGGCATCCGGAAACCAAGACGCGTGCCGATACGTCGAGCTCGCAGGCGCTCATCGATCTCGCCATCGAGTTCAAAGGACGCGCGGCACATGCGGCCGCCGATCCCTGGAACGGGCGCAGCGCCGCCGACGCGTCGGAGGCCTTCACGTTCGGCATCAATCTCCTTCGCGAACATGTCAAGCCCACGGTGCGCATGCACTATGTCGTCCAGCAGGCAGGCGATGTCCCCAACGTCGTCCCCGAGCACTCGCGCGTGTGGCTGTGGGTGCGGGATCGCACGTTCGGAGGCGTCGAAACCGTCCTGGCGCGAGTCCGCCAGATCGCGGAAGGCGCCGCGCTCGTCGCAGGCGTCGAGAGCACCATCATCAATCAGGGCGGCGACTACGAGATTCTCGTCAACACGGCGGGCGCGAAACTGCTCGACGGCAACCTGCGCTGGCTCGGGCCCATTACCTACACCGACGCCGAGCAGACCTTCGCGCGAGCGCTCCAGAAATCTGCCGGCGTGGCGCAAAAGGGCGTCGACGCCACGGTGCAGCCGCTCGAAGGCCAGGAGCTCGAAGGCGGGTCAACCGATGTTGGCGACGTCAGCTGGCTCGTACCGACGCTGCACGTCTCTGTGACGACGGCGCCAGTGGGTGTTCCCTGGCACGCATGGCCCGTCGTCGCCTCTGGTGGCATGTCCATCGGACACAAGGGCATGTTGCACGCGGCGAAGACTCTGGCGGTAACGATGGTGGATCTGTTCGACAATACGACGGCGCGAGAGGCGGTGCGGCTGGAGTTCGCGAAGAAGACACAGGGATTCACCTACAAGGCGTACATCCCGGATGGCCCACCGGCGGTGAACTAGCCGTGCGAACGTCGAGTTTGTCGGGCTCGGAAGGTAATGGGAGCTAATTAGGTTCGACAGGTCAGTCGGGTTCGACTCCGCGCTATCATGCCGCCTGTGAGCGGCAACGACTCGGCTCACCGGCCGCTCGAAGATCGCCTGCGCTTCGAAACGCTGCTCAGCGACCTGTCGTCGCATTTCGTCAACCTCGAACCCGACGAAGTCGATGGCGCCATCGAGAACGCGCAGCGACAGGTGGTCGAGGCGCTCGATCTCGATCGCAGTGCCCTCTTCCAACTGGACGCCCAGGATGCGACGCTCGGCGTCACGCACTTCTGGTCGCGGCCCGAGTTCCCGCCGCCAAAGAAGGACGTGCTTGTCGCCGACCACTTTCCGTGGTCGGTTGGACAGATCCTCAAAGGCGAGCTGATCTGCTTCGCCAGCGTGAACGAACTGCCCGATGGCGTGCGCGATCGCTACAGCCTCATGCTGGTCGGCACGAAGTCCAACGTCACAGTGCCCCTCGTCGTTGCGGGCAAAATCATCGGGGCCCTCGCGTTCGGGATTCTGCGCGAGGAACGCGCCTGGGCGCCCGAGATCGTCAACCGCCTCCGCCTGGTCGGCCAGATCTTCGCCAATGCGCTCGCGCGCCGGCGGCACGATCTCGAACTTCGCGCGGCCATCGAAGAGAACGTCCGTCTGCGCGACCAGCTGCTGGAGGAGAACGTCTATCTGCAGCAGGAAGTGCGTGTCCTGCACGGGTCCTCTCCCATCACCGGGCAGAGTGCGGCGATCCAGCGAGTGCTCGAGCATGTCGACCAGGTCGCCGGCACCGCGACAACGGTACTGCTGCTCGGGGAGACCGGCACGGGCAAGGAGCTGATCGCGACGGCGATTCACGATCGAAGCCCGCGACGCAGCCGTGCGATGGTGGAGGTCAATTGCGCCGCGATCCCTGCGACCCTGATCGAGAGCGAGCTCTTCGGCCGTGAAAAAGGCGCATACACCGGTGCGCTCGACAGGCGGATCGGCCGCTTCGAGCTCGCCGATGGGTCGACGCTCTTCCTGGACGAGATCGGCGAGCTCCCGAGCGACGTGCAGGTCAAGCTGCTGCGCGTCCTGCAGGAAAGGCAAATCGAACGTTTGGGCAGCTCACGACCGATCAAGGTGGATGTCCGCGTCGTCGCCGCAACGAACCGCGACCTCGAGCGCGCGATCGTCGACGGCACGTTCCGCGAGGATCTCTACTACCGGCTCAACGTCTTCCCCATCACCGTGCCACCCCTGCGCGAACGGCTGGAAGATATACCCACGCTCGTGCGCAGTTTCGTCGACGAGTTCGCCGCGGCGATGGGCAGGCGCTTCGACTCGATCGCAAAGGAAGAACTGCTGGCGTTGCAGCGCTATCCGTGGCCGGGGAACGTGAGGGAACTGAGAAACGTGATCGAGCGCTCGGTGATCGTCTCGAAAGGCCCCCGGCTCACCATACGGCCGCCACGGGTGTCGGCTGCGGCCTCCCGCCGCAGCGTGCGCCTGGCCGACGTCGAGCGGGAGCACATACGCACCGTGCTCGAACGCACGTCCTGGCGCGTTCGCGGGACCGGCGGCGCGGCGGAACTACTCGGGCTGAAGCCAAGCACGCTGGAGGGACGCATGGCCAAGCTCGAGCTGCACCGGCCCGCGCGCTAGCCCCCGCATTGCGTGGTGGCCCCGGTATACCGGGGGCCGAAAACGATTTCCTATCACAGCCGCCTGGCCCTCTCGGTGGCGTCGTTCGCGAGAACCGCCGCCCTGGCACGTCTTTGCGGACATCGAGGCTGGCAACGTCCGCCCGTGGCACCTTCCGTGCTCAACACGTCGGTATTCATGTTCAAAATCTACTTTCCGCGCGTGGCAGAGCCTTTACGAGGGATGACGGCGGATGCGTTTCACGCTGAGGGCGGCGGCAACCAGCGCACGGTCTTGCTGGTCGACGATGAGACGCTGGTGCGGGACATGTTGGGCGAATTCCTCACATCGTCTGGTTACACGGTCGTCAGTGCGCGAAGCGGCGAGCAGGCGCTGGCGCTCGTCCGTCAACGGAAGGTCGTGCCGGATTTGCTCGTCACCGACTTCGAGCTGCCTGGCATGAACGGGCAGCAGCTGGCGAAAGCAGTCAGAGCGGAACATCCGACAACCAAAGTGCTCGTGGTCTCGGGCTATGGCGAGGACGCAATCGTAGACCGCGGCCATTCGCCGATCGGTTCACAGTTTCTGCAGAAGCCGTTCTCGCTCAATGTGCTCGGAAGATTGATCCGCGAGATCATGGACGAATAACAGAAGAAGAAATGGAGAAAGCGGGAAACCGAGAACTCGAGAATAGAACTCGAGAACGAGAACTCGAGAACTCGAGAACTCGAGAAGGTAGCAGGACAGACAGGTTGGTTGGGCTCCGTGGTTTAGAATGCGCCGATATGAGACCCCTTCTGACCGCCGCGCTCCTCCTGGCCTTCTTCGTCCCGGCCAACGCCAACCGGCTTGTCCATACGTTTTCGATCGTCGCACGCGATCCGGCGACGGGCGAGATGGGCGTCGCGGTGCAGTCGCACTGGTTCTCGGTCGGCTCGATCGTCACGTGGGCCGAGGCCGGTGTGGGGGCGATCGCGACGCAGTCTTTCGTCGATCCGGGCTATGGCCCGCGCGGATTGGACCTGATGCGCCGAGGCGTGGCTGCATCCGACGCCCTCGACCAACTCGTAAAGGCCGACGCCCAGCGTGATGGCCGCCAGATTGCCATGATCGAGGCGTCGGGGCGTGTCTCCGCCTACACGGGCAAGTCGGCGATCGCATCCGCGGGCCACACGATCGGCACGAACTTCTCGGCGCAGGCGAATCTCATGGCCAACGACCGCGTCTGGCCGGCGATGGCGCAGGCGTTTCAATCAACCAAAGGGGACCTGGCGGACCGCATGCTGGCGGCGCTCGAGGCCGCGCAGGCGGTCGGCGGAGACATTCGCGGAAGGCAGTCGGCCGCGATCCTGATCGTCAAGGGCAAGGGCAGCGGGCGGCCGTGGGTCGGCGCGGACCGCGTGTTCGATCTGCGTGTGGAGGATCACGCGGAGCCGATTGTCGAGTTGAAGCGGCTGATTCGCCTTCAGCGCGCCTACGGGCACGCGAATCGCGGCGACGAGCTGATGACTGAAAAGAAAGTGGACCAGGCCCTCGAGGAGTATCGGGCGGCATCCAAGCTCGCTCCCGAGATCCTCGAGCTGCCCTTCTGGCACGCCGTGACGCTCGCGTCGATTGGACGCGAAGCCGAGGCGGCGCCGATCTTCAAGGCAGTCTTCGCGAAAGAGCCGGTATGGGCTGACCTGCTGCCGCGTCTGCCCGCGGCCGGGCTCTTCCCGAATGATCCGGCGCTCATCGCGCGGATTCAGAAGCTTCGGTGACGCTCTCGCGTTCATTTTGTGACGGCGGGGCTTTAGCCCCGCGGGCGCGTGCACTGGCTGTTACAGGCACAGACCGGTGAACGACGCTACCGCCGCTCGTCCGGCGCGGTTCGCACGGCGCGGAAGCCGTAGGCCAGCGAGCGCGGCGCCTGACCCCAGGAGCCGAAGCGCCGATACGCAATCGGGCTGTACGGATTGAACTCGCTGTCACGCATTCCCTGCTCGTAGTACCCTCCGCCGCGATAGCCATAGCCGCCCCCGATGTCATCGCCGCGCGGCCAGTCTTCGTTGGTCGCCGATCCGTAGCCGGTCAGGCGGCCGTCGCCATGCGTACCCTTGAACGCGCGGCCCGCCGGGTGACCGATGGTGACCGCGCGCTCCCACACGCTCCCCGCCAGATCCATCACCCAGTAATACGATGCCCCCAGCGCAGGGCGCGTCGCATCGGTCAAGCTCGCTTCATCCGCTTCGTCAGTTGACGCCAGGTCATCGTTGGCTTGCATCAGTCGGCGCATCCCGTGCCTGGACGACGTGCCCCAGGGGAATTCATGGGCGACTGGAGACGAGGGTCCACGCGCCGCCTTCTCGAATTCGAGCTCCGTCATTGGCCGCAAGCCGGCCCAATCCGCAAACGCGAGCCCATCTTCCCAGCTCACGCGATTGGCGGGACGCTGCGGGTGGTCCGCGACATAGCGCTCGCGCTCGACGCGGATCGTGCCGCGGTGACGATAGTAGTCGCGGCCCCCGTGAATGGCGCGGAACCCCGTTGCTTCAGCGCCAAGCGTGTTGAGAAATTCCGCATACTGCCCCTGGGAGAGCTCGTACTTCATCGCGTAGAACGCTTGGAAGCCCTTGGGGAACGCGGCCGGCACCGGACCCTGCCGATCGCCCTCATACTCCGGGTGCTCAACCTGGTAGTACAACGAACCCGCGTTCGGGCCGACGGAAATTGCCTCCTCGGAGCGCACAGAAATCAGACCGTTCGGCTGCCCGGTCGCATCCGATCGGTAGAAGGCGGCGAACTTCAGCGCGGCAGGATCCGGATCGCCGAGAGTGAATCCGCCCTCCTGGATAAATACCATTTCGAGCGCAAACGCGCGGACGTCGAGCCGCGTTTCCGGCTTCAACGTGTCGAGCCCCGTCAGATCCACGGTCAAATCCAGCGGCCACTCGAGCGCGCCCCGATACGACGCCGCTGGCAAACAGAAGACCCCCGCACGATCGTCAGGCAAAGAAAACGCGGCCTGTGGTGTCAGTCGCGCGACGGGCCGGATCATCGCTTTGACCACTGGCGCCGGCCGCCACGGTCCCTCGTCTGCGCGGACCTTGACGAAGATCCATGCTGCGTCGTGATTACGATCGTTGCGCCACGCGTTCTGCCACGACACCGTCAGCGTCACCTGTGCCATTGTCGCGTTGGGCGCGCGGGCGATCTCGACATCCGACACAGCCATGTCGGTCGCCACGGCCGCACGGGTCAGGAGCAGGAGGAAGAGGAACGCGACGGCGCCCGTTCGCACTCGCTATAGTGTAACGGCCGCACCGCGGGACGGACGCTGAGTGACGAATGAAACGTGATGAACGACGAGTGGTCAGTCGCGAACGTCGAATCCGTTGGCGGGGCTAGGCGTTGTCGTCGCGCCGTCGCCGCAAAAGCACGCGCGAGCGGCGACGCAGGCATGCGGGTGCACCAAGCCATCGTCTGGGCCAACCGGCTCCACCGTCTTGAGACACCAGAAGACGGCGTTCGGGAAGTAGCCGCTCTCCCACCGGACCGGATCGCCGTAAATGACCCCCGCGCCCTTCGACCGCAGATGGCGGCAGACGACGGGCATGGCCTGCGTGTCGACGGCACGGGCCTCGCTGCTCATGCCGCTAGGTCTTCGCCGCCGCCAGAATCGTGCGCCGCACGACCGCCTCGAGGATCGGAACCTTGTAGGCGTTCTTCGAGAGCGGCGTCGCGCCGGCAACAGCCGCTGCTGCCGCGTCGCGTGCCAATGCCTCGGTCACCCGATGCCCGCGGAGCGATAGTCTCACTCCTGGTGGCGCGCCGCGGCGTCGGCGCAACCCAGCCCATGACGATCGCCGCCTCGCGCACAGTCTCAGCAATCCAAGTGCAGGACGACGGCCACGTCACAGATCGGCCAGTCGTAGCTCTCGCGCTCCGTCTGCTTGTGATAGGCGGCCTTCGTCGCGGCCGGCTGCGCGGGAATCCTGACACGAGTGAGGACCTCACCAGGTTCGATTGCGGCGTCGCGATCGCGCGATGCGTCGGGCAGCGAGCAGAAAGTCCTTCAGCGGCACCGCCCGTGTCTGGCCCGTCTTCGTGGTCAACTCCACTTCTGCGCCATACGCGACGAGCGCGGTGGCCGGCGTGGACGCATGCACCATCGCCGACTTTCGATTGTCGAAGATCGCGTGATACTGATTCTCGCCGTTGATCGGCGGCGGCATCGGCATCGGCGGCCTCACGGTGGAAGAGCGCACTGCGGAAGTACCAGCAGCGCGGGCGCTGCAGCAGATTGCCGCCGATGGTCGCCGCGTTTCTCACCTGCGGCGTCGCCGCGTGACGGGCCGCCTCGGCCAGGGCCGGAAAGCGACGTCGGATGTCGGCGGACGCTTCGATCTGCGCCAGCGTGACGAGCGCACCGAGCGTCAGATGCCCCGCCGTCGGCGGTGCCAACTCGTCGAGCCCGCGGATTGACTTCAGGTTCACGAGGCGGGACGGGCGCACGATCCCTTCCTTCATCAGATCGACGAGGTCGACGCCGCCGGCTTTCGCGACGACGGGGCGATCGCGGTGCTCGCGGCGAGGAGTTGGGCGGCGTGCTCGACGGAGGTCGCGTCGACCCATTCGAAGCTCTGCATGTGATCGCCTCCCGGTCTCTGTACTCGGCACCTAGATCAAGCGCTCAGTTGCCAATCGCCGCTGCAGCGTTGACAACTGTGGCGGCGGCGCGTCCCCACAAACCTCCGAGATTACGCGCGCAGCGCGGCCAGCACGTTCGCGGGCGTCATCGGCAGCGTGCGGATCCGCTTGCCGGTGGCGTTGTAGAACGCGTTGGCGATCGCCGCCGCCGTCGCGACGTTCGCGGGCTCTGCGACGCCGCGCGCATCGGTCGACGACTGGCCGGTCAGTTGCTCGAGGATGTGCACCTCGATCGCCGGCACCTCGCGAGCGCCGACGATCTTGTATTGATCGATGTTGGCGTTCAGCTGCAGGCCTGTTCCCGGATCCAGGTGCCGTTCCTCGTACAGGGCATAGCTCATTCCCTGAATCACGCCGCCGTAGATCTGGTTCTCGGTGAGCTTCGGGTTGATCGGCCGTCCGCAGTCGTGCACCGCGACGATACGCTGAACCTTGACGGCGCCGGTCTCGGTATCCACGAGGACCTCGGCGAACTGGACGCCGCCGATGCCGTGTTTCCCGACGGCGAAGTCCGGCGTGACCATCATGTAGCCCTCGTAGTCGTCGCGGCGCTCGGCACGATGCGACAGCTCGACGATGCCCGCCTTCTTCACGGCGTCCTGGAACGAGCAGCCACGCCGACGCGCTGCCGGGGACGCCAACGTGCCCGTCGGCGAACACGATGGCCTCTGCCTGCACGCCGAGCTCGGGCGCCAGGCGGGCCGCGATGTCGCGTGCGGCTCGGTATGCGGCGTTGCGCGCTGCAGGCGTCAGCGAGCCGGTGACGCGGCTCCCGCCGGACGGCGGGCCCATCGGATACCGCGTGTCTCCGATGTAGCTGCCGATCTGATCGGCCCGCAGCCCGAGTTCCTCGGCCACAACCTGCGCCAGCACGGTTCGCGTGCCCGTGCCGATGTCCTGCGCGGCGCTGAAGGCTTCGACCGAGCCGTCGCCGGTGATGCGGACCTCGCACGAGGTCGGCGGGTGAATCACCGACACCCACTGCGACTGGGCCATGCCCACCCCGCGCTTCACCGGACCCCTGTCCGCATTCGGCGAGTCCGGCGTGCCTTCCAGCCGAACTTCTCGGCGCCGAGGTGCCGTTCGGCGTGGCGTGCGCGGGAATCGTCCGACCCGCTCGTGTCGATCTTGTCGCGAAGAGCGACCGGATCCATCTTCAGCCGATCGGCGAGCTCGTCGACCGACTGCTCGAGGCCGAAGATGCCCTGCACCTGTCCAGGCGCGCGAAACGCCGCGCACGGACCCGCGTTCGTGAACACGTCGTACTGGTCGGCAGTCACGTTCGGACACGGATACATCATCGCGTGACAGAAGCCAACTCCGGCGCCGGCGGCGACTCCGCCCGTGCCATAGCTCTCGAGCGCGATTGCCGTGAGCGTGCCGTCCCGCTTCGCGCCGAGCTTCAGCCGCTGCAGGCTGCTCGGACGATTCCCGACCGCCACGTGCTCTTCCCTGCGATCGAGCATCATCCGGACGGGTGCGCCGGCCTTCTTTGAGAGGTTGATCGCCAGCATCCCGAAGTTGCCGATGCCGTACTTGGCGCCGAACCCGCCGCCGGTGAAATCGCTGATGACGCGCACGCGGCTCTTCGGTAGTTCGAAGAGCTCCGCGGCCTCGTCGCGCACGCTCGTCGTGAACTGCGTCGAGGCGTAGATTGTCAGCCCCTCCTCCCGCCAGTCGGCGACCAGGCCATGTGTCTCCATCGGGACATGCGTCTGCACCTGCGTGCGGTATTCGCCGTCGACGACGACATCAGACTCGGCGAGCGCTTTAGCGGTGTCGCCACGCGGCAGACCGAACATCTGGCCCGTGTCCGGACCACGCACGTTGCCGCGCTGCGGCAGCCCGGGCGGCGCACCACCGCCGCCGGCGGTCGACGGCTGTTCGGTGGGACCCGGAAACACCAGAACGGCACCGTCCTTCATCGCGTCGTCCAGCGTGGTGACGTGCGGCAGCGGTTCGTATGTCACTTTCACGAGCGCCGCCGCCTCGTCTGCGGCGCGCTGGGTGTCTGCAGCCACCGCGGCGAGCGGCTGTCCGAGGTAGCGCACCATCGGGTACCGGGATGTCTTCTCGACAGCCGCGTCGCGCAACTGGGCCATGAGGAGCTGACGATCGAGCACGTGCACGGCGCGGACACCTGGGTGGCGTTCGGCCGCGGACGTATCGATGGCAGTGACGCGTGCGTGTGCGACATCGCTCACAACGCGTCGGGCGTACAGCATGTCCGGCAGGCGCACGTCGAATGTGTAGCGAGCCTCGCCGGTCACCTTCTGAACGGCGTCGAATCGTGTGATCGGCTTCCCGATGACCTTCAGCTGTGCGTTCTCTGCGGAGCGGTGGCGGCTCGTCGATCGGCACGCGCCGCGTGACCTGTTCCATCGCTTCGCCGACGATGCCGTAGGCGATCGGCTGCTGTCGTGAAGGCCCGGGATTCGGAGCGACGCTCCGTACCTCATCGCGCACCTCCCTGGCTGGTTCCGCGCGACCGGACTATCGTGGCCGCCGCCATGGTCGCCTTGAAGATGTTTGGATACGTGCCGCACCGGCACAAATGCCCGCTGACCGCCGCCTTCACGTCATCGAGGGTGCAATCCGGGTTGTGATTCACGAGCGCCGCGCAGCTCATCACCATGCCGGGCGTGCAGAAGCCACACTGCATCGCGTCGTGTTCGACGAATGCCTGCTGCACGGGATGCAGCGTCCCGTCCTGCGCCAGACCTTCGATGGTCGTAATCTTCCGCCCGCGGGCGTCGAATGCCAGCGTCATGCAACTCGACGCCACCTCTCCGTCGAGCCAGACCGTGCACGCCGAGCACGCGCCGCGATCGCAGCCGATCTTGGTACCGGTCAGGCCGAGCCCGTCGCGCAGCACTTGCACCAGCGTCGTCGCCGGGTCGGCAAGCACGGTGACATTGCGCCCGTTCACCGAAAGCGTCACGGCAATCGCGTCAGGCCCGTAAACGGGAGCGCTGCCCTCGAGCCGGGCTGCCTGCGCTCCCTTTGAAAAGCTATCCACCAACGTCGTACCCAAAGTGGCCATGCCAGTACCCCTGAAGAAGGACCGCCGAGACATGCCGGCTGGGGTTTTGGCGATGTCGGCGTCGGAGGCTCTGCCGTTGTCGGCCATCGCGTTTACTCCGATTCGTAGAAATGCGGGTTGATTAGAAAAAGCAAGCACCGTGCCCGGTGCAATGAGGTCCGACCGGTCGAGATTCCGCGGAAAACCGCAGGCTCACGCGGTCGGCGACGTCCACGACGTGCACGTTGTGTAGGACGTTGATTCACGCGTTCAGGTCCCCGCGTGAAAGACGCTGTCTCTGGCGTGGGGGAGGCGGAGAGTCTGTCGGCTGTCGATGATCAGTAGAGCACGTGCGCTTCGCCCCGTTCAGCGATGTGTCTGTCCAACAACGCGACGATCAGGTCCCGACGAGCCAGCAGGGCGTCGACTTCGGCCCCGCCGATGTACGGGGTCGTCGCCTTGGTGACCTGTGCCTTCGTGAGATCGCGGAGCCGCTGCAGCAGCTGCCGGTCGCACCGCGTGAGGTCAATCGGCCTCGTGATTTTCCGCGAGTGGCGGAAGGCGCGCGTGAAATCGATCACCCACAGCTTCCAATCAGGGCCGATGAGCATGTTGCCCGTGTTCCGATCGGTATCGCCGATAAGCTGCGTGAAGACGTACATGCGATGGAGCTGCCGGTTCCACGCCTCGCGATCGGGCGGCGAGAGCTTCCGCTTGATTCGCTCTCCCTCGTCCCACTTGACGTCCAGCCACCACGAGAGCGCGCCTTTCTGCCGCTGCCATTCTCGTTCCACGGTGACCGGGAGCATATCGTCGACACCAAGGATCTCGGCGACGCGATAGGCGGCCAGCGTATACCGGTAGGAATCCACGAAATCGAGCTCGGTCCTGCCGTTCTTGAAATACATGATCGGCAGCTGCTCTTCGACCATGGAGAACGCCGCGTCGTGCGTGAGCCTGCCATCGGTCAGCGAGAGACGCATCGGCCGCGTGACGCCTTTCTTCAGGTCCTTGTGGGCGATGATTCGAGCCGAGAGGAGAAACTGCTTCATCTCCTCCTTCGATAACTGTGTCTGGACGTCCTGCCCACTCGCGATGGAGGAAAGAGTCGCGAGAAAGACGGCCGTCAATGCGATGCGTGAGGCGGTGTGAATCACCATCGGTGCGCTCCGCCGGGTGGCAGGATGGCAGAAACTGAAATTCATCCCTACCCCACGCTAGACGCGCAGCGGGGCCAGCTTAGGCGGCCGGGGGCCTCGACGGGTTGTCGTGGCGGCGAGCGACACGTACTCGAGCTCCTCGCCCGAGCTCGCACTTCTCAGCATGAGCCCGCCGCGGCTCATGTCACCGCGGCCAATGAACGCAGACGGAAAGTGGAGCCGCGTACCAAACGCGCCGGCGAGCACGTCCAGGTACTTCGCGGTCGCCACGCTGCCGAGCAGGACGATGCGCGCGTCGGAAGAGAGGGCGTCAGCCAGCCTTCGCGCATCGGCGACAAGAGGATCGCGGTAGCGCGGCTCGTCGTGCGCGACGTCCAGCGCGGCGAATTCCTCAATCACTGAGCGGTTGACGAACACATCCGGCGGTTGCAATCCGCGGGTTGGCGTGATCACAAGCGCTGCGGGCCCGGGATCAGTGCGACGCCCGAACGCCTTGGCGTACGCCACTTTCCCGCGGAAATAGAGGCCGCTCATGAACGCGAACGCCTCGCCGAGTGACAGCGTCCCCTCCGCCAGCCGCGCAGCCAGGAGCATCGTCGAACCATCGCGCAGGAGCATCCCGGCGCGACGACCGCCGCAGTAGGCGGGCGAGAGAAGGAACACCGTCGGCGTCACCACAGGATCTTAAACCGGGTTTGCCACTTCGCTGTCGTCCGCGTCGGTTTCGCGCTGCCGATTACGGCCCCGCCGTGATGACGAAGTCGCGATTGGGATCGAGATCCGACTTGCGGACCTCTGTCTCGCCTGGCTCTTTCACGAGCTTTTCGCCCGGCCTCAGTTCGACTGCCAGGCGATAACGACCCGGCGGCACCTTCAGCGTGTAGGTGCCCGCGTTATTGGTCGTGGCCTCGAACGTCTGTCCACTCGCGACCGAAATCGCGCGGACGATCCGGCTCTCGACGCCGATCGCTTTGTCGACGGTGCTTACATGCCCCGCAATGGTGCCGTCCTGCGTCGGCGGCTTCGGGCCAGTGTCGACGACAGGGACGCCGGTGCGACACGCGACAGCGAACGCCACCGCCACTGTAAGAGCGACGACCTGAAGACGGGAGAGAGGAGCCATGTCTCATCGTAGCGCGGACAGCGCGCCAAAGCTCAGCCGCAATGAAGGGCGGGCTCGGGTCAGTTGACAGGGATGGGGCGCCTGCCGAGAATCGGGGCCTGACCCCTTCTTGCTCCTCGTGCTCGCAGGCCTGGCGCTTTGTCGGGTCATCGGTGGGGCCAGTGCTCCGTCAACCCGTGCCAGGAGCGCCGAGGTCGTAGGCATGGGCGAGCGCCTGAGCATCTCGCTCTTCAATGGCAACGCTTCGCCTGGCGCCCCCGTGATCAACGAATACGGTGAGATCGGCGTCATCTCGCACGGCCTCTATCCTGGCTCGGACCGGATCCAGACACTGGCGATTTCGCAACTGTTTGAGCCGCTCCAGACGCTGGTGGTCAGGTAGCGTTGCGTCTGGCCCCCGCCGTTCACCCTCTCTCAACCGCACACGTCGCTGCCGCTCTTCGCCTCAGCACGCAGGCCGGCTGGAACCAGCGCGAGGACGACTGGCGCGCGATGATGGCAATTGCGCCCCGGGGCACCTTTGGCGCGACGGTCGACGGATCGCTCGTTGGGACGTGCATTGGCCTCGACTACGGCGGCTTCGGCTGGATCGCGATGATGCTCGTCGATCCCGTGCATCGGCGGCAGGGCCTCGGCGCGGCGCTGCTCACGCGCGCGATCGCCGGCTTGCCACGGGAAGCGCCCATCCGGCTCGACGCCACGCCGCTCGGTCGCCCCCTCTATGAGCTGCACGGTTTCAGAGACGAGAGCGTCCTTACGCGCTTCATCGCGGAGCGCGCGATGTTCGACCATGACGACGTCGAGACGGACGTGCTCGAGGCGGTCCGACCGATGAACACGTCAGATCTACCCGCAGTGCTCGAGGTCGACGCGCATGTGTTCGGCGGCAATCGACGACACGTGCTCGAATGGGTGCTCGCCGCGGCGCCTGAATACTGCGCGATTGCGATCGTGGCCGGCTCGCTGGCAGGATACGTATTCGGCAGGCACGGACGGGTGTTCAATCACATCGGACCCGTTGTTGCACGGTCCGAATCGGTTGCGCGCGCGCTCGTGCGACGCGCCGCTGAGGTGTCGCCGGGACGGCGCGGCATCGATTCGTTCGATGGCCGCCCCGAGTGGGACCATTGGCTCGGGCGCAGCGGCTTCCTCGCCGAGCGTCGGCTGTTACGGATGCGCCGCGAGCGCGCGGACGGCGTCCCGCAGGGCATTCCACTTGGCGCGAACGACGGGCCGCTACGCGCGTTTGCGATTCTCGGGCCGGAATTCGGGTAAGGGTGAACGCGGGGCTAAAGCCCCGCCACCACAAAGTGGCACGCGGAAAGTTGTGGCGGCGGGGCGTCTCAGTATCTGTGGCGGCGGGGCTTCAGCCCCGCAATCCGGCCGGTCTCAACATGATCCCAGACCGCATCAACAACGAGGTTGAGCTCGACGCAGCACTGGCCGGGCCGAACCATGCGGACGTCGAGGCGCTGTCACACCTTCCTGGCGACATCCTGATCCTCGGCGCCGGCGGCAAAATGGGCCCCTCGCTTGCGATACGCACGCGGAGCGCGGCAGACGAGGCTGGTCACTCGCGCCGCGTGATCGCCGCCTCCAGGTTTTCGGCGCCCGGTAACCGTACCGTGCTCGAGCAAGCGGCAGTCGAAACGCTTGTCTGCGACCTTACCGATCCGCAGCAGATTGCCGCACTGCCGTCCTGTGATCACGTGCTGTATCTTGCCGGCCGCAAGTTCGGCACCACGGATCGCTCCGACCTGACGTGGTTCACGAACACGGTGGTCCCCGCGCGCGTCGCCGAACGGTTCTCGTCGTCTCGTCTTGTCGTGTTTTCGACCGGCAATGTTTATCCACTGGTGGCCGCGACAAGCGAAGGCTCGTCGGAAGCCGACGTGCCGCAGCCCGTCGGCGAATACGCGCAGTCGTGCCTCGGCCGCGAGCGGGTCGTGGAATTTGTGTCGCACGAGCGCGGCACTCGCGCGCTGCTCTTCCGGCTGAACTACGCGGTGGACCTCCGCTACGGCACGCTTGTCGACATTGCACGCCGTGTCTTCGATGGCAACGATGTGGATCTCACCGTCGGGTGGCTCAACGCGATCTGGCAAGGCGACGCGAACTCATATGCGCTGCGAAGCCTCACGCTCTGCTCCTCGCCTCCGACGGCCCTCAATGTCACTGGCCCCGAGCGCATCTCCGTGCGGGAGGTCGCCACCTGGTTCGGGCGCGAGTTCGGGAAGCCCGCGAAGTTTTGCGGAACCGAGGGCCCGCTCGCGCTGCTGAGCGACGCGTCCCGCTGCACCCGCCTGCTCGGCCCGCCGGAAGTGCCTCTCGAGACCCTTCTGGCCTGGGTGGCGCACTGGGTTCGGACTGGCGGGGCGTCGCTGAACAAACCGACGCACTTCGAGGTCGCCGATGGCCGGTACTGAAGTGCCGCTCACGCGGATCGCGGACCTGCGATCCCGACTTCATTCCGGGCTGGTGATTCCGGCGCATCCGCTTGCGCTGACGGTCGAACGCCGATTGGATGAACGCCGCCAGATCGCGCTTACCCGCTACTACTGCGATTCGGGCGCGGGCGGCATCGCGGTCGGCGTCCACACGACCCAGTTCGCAATACGCGACGTCGGACTGCTTGCTCCCGTCCTGACGCTCGCGGCTGAGGCGAGCCGTGAGCGCGAGTCCGCCGCAGGCCGGCCGATTGTTCGGGTCGCCGGGATCTGCGGGGCTACCGCCCAAGCGATCAAGGAAGCGGAGCTTGCGGCGCGCCTCGGCTACGACGCAGGCCTTCTGAGCCTGGCTGCGCTAGGCGACGCGAGCAACCCCAACCTCATCGAACACTGCCGCGTCGTCGCGTCGATCGTGCCTGTCTTCGGCTTCTACCTGCAGCCTGCGGTCGGCGGCCGGGTGCTCGACTACGCGTTCTGGCGCGCCTTCCTCGAGATCGATTCTGTCGTCGCGATCAAGGTCGCGCCCTTCAATCGGTATCAGACACTCGACGTCACAAGGGCGCTCTCGGAGAGCGGTCGACGAGACGATGTCGCGCTCTATACCGGCAATGACGATGCGATCGTGATGGATCTCGTGACGCCATTTCCGTCAGTGGGTGATGCGCCGCCGGTGCGCTTCGTCGGTGGATTGCTGGGTCAATGGGCCGTCTGGACGAAGCGCGCGGTGGACCTCGTCGCGCGCATTGACACGCAATCGCGTGACGTGCCTTCCTCAGACGCTCGAACGGATGAGATTGAAGCGCTCATCGCCATCGGTGCGCAGCTCACCGACGCCAACGCCGCGCTGTTCGATGCTCGCAACGGGTTTGCCGGGTGCATCGCGGGAATTCACGAGATTCTGCGCCGGCAGGGGCTCCTGGCTGGACGCTGGTGTCTCGACCCGCACGAGGATCTGTCGCCCGGTCAGCTCGCGGAAATCGAGCGGGTGTGCGCTGCGTATCCGCATCTGACGGACGACTCCTTTGTTTCAGAGCACCTGCATCGATGGCTCGGGTGAGTGGCGAGGCGCTTCAATTTCGGGTGCTCCCGCTATAAACTGTGCCACCGCCTGCTCAGCAGCTCCCCCCGGCACAGGGCGGCTTCGTACCATCAGGCCTCGGTTCATCACAAGCGGAGACCGTCATGCCCCTCAAGCCCTGCGTGTCGATTTTTCTGGCTGCGGCCGCTGTTTCGTTGGCCGCGAGTGTCTACGCACAAGGCGCCGCCCCGTTCAGGGCGCCTGAGCCGCGCATCACCCGAAGCCATTCCGGCCAGCCGTTGACGCCGCCGTCGAAGGCAGCCACGATCGATGTCGTCCGCGAGTTCCTCCTGTACGCGCGGTCACAATCAGGCAACGCTCGATTCGCTGACCCTCGTATCCGAGGCGCGTGCGCCGCAGACCGGCGTCACGCACGCGCGGTTCGTTCAGCGCATTCAAGGAGTCGACGTCTATGGCGTGTACGCAAAGACGTCTCTCGACGTCCGCGGTCAGATCACGAGCGTCATTGAAAACCTCGTGCCGGTTCGATCGCTGGAGGCGCTCGTCGGCCGTGAGAACGTCGCGCTGGCTTCTGCGCTGCGACATCTGTATGCGGGTGCCGTGGCCCCGCCTGGATTGAGCAGGCGCGAGGGCAATACGGCGATCTTCGCCAGGACGGCGTTCTTCCATCGCGAGCCGATAGTCACGAAGGTGGCCGTGCCGTTGGGCGCCGGCGTGCTTCGCGCGGGATACCTCGTCGAAACGTGGAGCGAGAAAGACAATCTGCTCCACCGCACACTGGTTGGCGGAGATGGTACAGTGCTCGGCGTCGAAGAGCGGACCAACAGCGACTCCTACAACGTCTTCACGAAGAACCCCCTGGCCACGAAGCAGAAGAAGATCGCCGGTCCCGCGCCGGGCAGCAGCGTCGCATCGCCCCAGGGCTGGCTGGGCTCGGGCGCACAAACCGCGACCAACATCAGCGGCAACAACGCGCACGCCTATCTGGATACGAACGCCGACAACCTGCCGGACGCCGGCGGCACGGCCGTGACCGACGGGAAGTTTCTCACGGCGGCAAATCTCGCCGTCCAGCCCTCGACGGCTGCCAATAGAAACGTCGCGGTGCAGAACCTGTTCTTCTTGAACAATGTCATCCACGACACGCTCTACGCGCACGGCTTCACCGAGGCCGCAGGCAACTTCCAGATCGACAACTTCGGCAACGGCGGCGCCGGCAACGATCCGGTCAATGCCGAAGCGCAGGACGGCAGCGGCGTGAACAACGCCAACTTCGCCACGCCGGCCGACGGCTCGTCGCCGCGCATGCAGATGTATCTGTGGAATGGACCGGGAACGCACCAGGTGGTGGTGAACACGCCGGCCTCGATCGCTGGCACGTACCTCGCGAACGGCTCGGTCCTCGGGCCCGCGTTGAACACCACGGGAATCACTGCCGCCGTCTCGCTCGTGGACGACGGCACTGCGCCGACGGGCGATGGGTGCGAACGGCTGCCCCGCGCGTCGCTGACCGGCAGGATCGCGCTCATCGACCGCGGCATCTGCACGTTTGCTGACAAGATCCTCAATGCCCAGCGCGCCGGCGCCATCGCTGTCATCATCGCCAACAACCAGGGCGATGGGCTCACCACGATCGGCGGAACCGGCACGGGCATCACGATCCCTTCCGTATTCGTGGGCCAGTCGACCGGCACAACGCTGAAGTCCGGGATCGCCCAGGGGGTGAACGCCACCGTCCGGCTTTCGGTTCCCACTCCACTCTCGCGTGATGGCGACGTCGATTCCGACATCGTGTATCACGAATACGGGCATGGGCTGACGTGGCGGATGATCGGCAACATGAGCGGCGCCATGTCTGGCGCCATCGGCGAGGGCATGAGCGACGTGCTCGCGGTCCTGCTGAATGGCGACGACCGCGTTGCCGAGTACTCGTTCTTCAATCCGCTGGGCCTCCGGACAGCGCCGTACGCGAACTACCCGCGCACCTACGGGGACTTCAGCGGCACCGAAGTGCATTTCGACGGCGAAATCTATGGCGCCATCGGCTGGCACCTCGGCGAGATTTTCACGGCCGAGGGTCTCAGCACGACGCAGCTTCTGGATTATCTGGTCGACGGCATGAACTACACGCCGGCGGGACCAAACTTCGAACAGATGCGCGATGGCATCCTGCAGGCTGTCTCGGACGCGAACCTCGGACACGAGTGCCTGATCTGGCGAGGGTTTGCAGACTACGGCGTTGGCGTGGGCGCATCGGCCGTCGTCAAGGGCAAAGCCTTTACGATTACGCCATCGACCGACCTTCCACCGGAGTGTGGGGCCGCGGCGACATCGGCGCGCCGGTAGCGATTTTGGGGTCGCGGGGGACGTGGGGACGGGCCGATTGCCTGTCCCACGCGCTCACCCGGCAGTCGCGGCGCCGACGCGATCCATGATCGCCGTCAGCGTGCCGTAGGCGCGGGCCAGCGGCAGGTTACTGATGTAGAAGTGCCGGATGCCGATGTCCATCATCGCCCTGATTGTACGCGCGCAGACATCGACGGGCGTCGCACCCTCGGCGAACTCGCGGCCGAGCGCGTCGACGGGCACCGGCAGAAACTGACTCAGCGTCGCGAGCGTCTTCGGGCTCGCACTCCGGTAATAGAAGACGCCGAACATGCCGGGCAGCGCCAGGCCTTCCCGCCTCGAGGCCTCGACGAAGCGCGCCACGGGTTCGATAGCGTGGTGCGAGACGATCTGCGTCAGATAGAACTCGGCCGTGAACTCGGGCGACCGCAGGTACTCCACCTGCCGTGCGGCGTCGCTATTCGGGTTCGCCCATCCCCCGAGTGCCAGGTTCGGCTCGTTGCGCCTGATGGCCGCTCGGAGTTGCCACGCGTGCTCGACGCATCGGGGTGGCCCGACGTGCTTGTCGCCGCCGAGCACGACGAGCGACGTGAATGCGTGTTGCCACGCCCGCGCGGCGTACGAGAGGCAGTACTCGACCGTGTGCTTCGATGTCAGGAACGGGACGACGCGATCGCGCGGAACGTCGGTGCCGAGATTCGCTACCAGATGGCGAAGGTTGTCCTCTTCGCGCAGTCCTACCGCCGAATCGGTGAGGAAGACGTAGATCCCGTTGCGCGTCAGGCCGCGTACGGCATGGTAGGTGTCGATCCACGCGTCCATGCCTTCCTCTGACGCGAGCTCTGCGCGCGGCGGGCGCAGCTCCGCGGCGATAACGGTAGGCTCGGCCCGAAGCGCGTCGGTCAGCGACATCCTGATGTGAACGGCGCCGTCATTGGGTTTTCACAGCGTATCCCGCGGGGATTTCGAACATGGCAGCCGGAATGTCGCCCGTCACGACCTTCGTCACGACCGTTGAAAACATGACGCCGCTCATGCCTTTTTTCATCATGGCGACAATGGGGCTCGTGCCCTCTACGGTCATGCTCAGGTCCATCGAATAGGGAATGCCACCGGTCCCCACGATGGCTTTGTAGAGATTCGTCATGCCCTGTCCCGGGCCCGCCGGGCCCTTCAACTGGCGCGGATCCGATAGCAAGAATCCTTTCTCGGCGGCGCCGCCGTAGAACCGCAGATAGTCCTCAGTGCCAGGCGCGCCCTTCGCGATGAACACGGGACCGCTGATCACCATTGTCGAACTGGTGTCGCCCCCGATGGGAAGCGGCGCGCTGACTTTCGTCGTGTAGCCGGCGCACTGCCGGCCGGCAATTTCCTTGGTTTCTCCAGTCGGCGTGAGCGTCGCCGCGGCCTGTGCACCCGGCGCCGCCTTGGCGGCGTTCTCGCGAAACTGCGCCATCGGGATCACGACAGCTTCTTTCTTCGCGTGATTGATCGAGATGAACTTCTGGGCCTCGATGTCCATGATCGCCGACGTCTGCGTGGTCCCGAGCGTCGAGTCGCTCCGCATCTTCAGGCCTTTGACGTAGCTGATCGATTCTCCGCTTCCGGTCTTTCCGGTGACGTGCGAGGTGACTGTCACGTCTGCCAACGCCGGATTCGAATTCGAGAGGAACGCAACGGCGGCGACGAGCATCAAAGTGCGCTTCATGGCGGATGAAATCTCCTCTGTCCGAGCTGAGAGGCAGTTGAAACCCGCTCGTGGTGAGCTTTCGAACCACGAACACGCTCGCGCTTGCCTATCTTGTGCCTGCGGCGCCGTTCTCGGGTTTCAGCGTCCTCAGTGTGAACTCCAGCATGCGTTCCTGCATATGTTTGACGAGCAATGGATCCGTCACGCCGTGTCTGGACTTCGGATACAGCATCAGCTCGAACGGCTTTCCGGCCTTCTGCAGCTCGTAGGCGAACTGAAGCGTGTTGGCCATGTGCACGTTGTCGTCCATCGTGCCATGAATCAGGAAGAGCTGTCCGTGCAGGTTCTTCGCGGCATTGCGCGGGGCTGCCCGCTCGTACCCCTCGGGATTGTTCTTCGGCATCAGCATGAAACGTTCGGTGTAGATGGAGTCGTAGTCCCGCCAATCGGCCACCGTGCCCCCCGCGATGCCCATCGACCAGCTCGCGCTGTGCGTGAGCGCATAGCTGGTCATGAACCCGCCATAGCTCCAGCCGTTCAATCCGATACGCGAGCTATCGACCCACGGCTGTGCCTTCAGCCAGCCGAGACATTCTTCCATGTCGGCCAGCTCTGTCTCTCCCAGCCGCTTGTAAGCGACCCACGCCGATTCGGCGCCCTTGCCGCTAGCGGAACGATTGTCGCAAATCCACACGACGATGCCGCGCTGGGCAAGGAGCTGGTGATAAAGACCCGTGGTGCCCGACCAGGCGTTTCTGACCTGCTGCGCACCGGGGCCGCCGTACGTGTGCTGGAACACCGGGTACTTGCGGGACGGATCGAAATCTGGTGGCTTCAGCAGCATCGCTTCCAGCACGAAGCCGTCCTTTGTGGTGACGTGCATGAACTCTGGCGTGGAGAGGCGATACTCGGCCAGCGCCGGCACCTTCCCGGTGTCGATCACGCGCATTTCTGTGCCGTCGGCCTTGTGCAGCCGCGCCTGCGGGGGCGTCGACGCCGCGCTCCAAGTATCGACATACAGAGATCGCGACGGGTTGAACGTGGCCGCGTGAGTGCCCTCGGCCTGCGAGAGCCGTCTCAGCGCCGTGCCATCGATCTTGACGCGGTAGACGTCTGCGCCGATGGCGCTCCGCTCAGTGCCTCCAAAGTAGATCCAGCCGCTCGCTTCATCGACGCCGTATAACTTCCGCACGTCCCACCGGCCGCTGGTGATCTGGCCAGCGAGCGTGCCGTCACTGCGGTAGCGATAGAGGTGCTTGAAGCCGCTACGCTCGCTCAGCCATAGAAAGCTGCCGTCCTTCAACCAGATCGGCGATCCGTGGTCGTTCACCCATGCCCTGGTCGACTCTCTGAAAAGCGTCGTCGATGCTCCCGTCGAGACGTTGCCAACATTCAGATCGAGCCAGGTCTGCTCGCGATTCTGAAGTTGATAGGCAACCTGCCCACCACCCGGCGCCCAGGCCACGTTGACGATGAGATGATCGGTGTCTGCGTATTTCGTCGTGTCGATCCACTGAACGCTGCCGCCACTGGCACTGACGACCCCGAGCTTCACTTGTGGATTGGGATCGCCCGGCTGCGGATACTTCGTGTTCTCGACGGCCTGATCGATCGGGATGTGATCGACGATGGCGAATGATGGTACCTGGCGCTCGTCGAGCTGCAGGAACGCGAGACGGGAGGAGTCTTCGCTCCACCAGAACGCACGATAGGACCCGCGCCCGTAAATCTCTTCCTGATAGATCCAGTCGAGTTTTCCGTTCAGCAGTTCTTCACTGCCGTCGCTGGTGAGGGCGCGCTCGTGGCCGTCGAGGTCGGCGACAAACAGATTGTTGTCGCGCACAAATCCCAGACGTCGCCCGTCGGGGCTGAACGCGATCTGCTCTTCGACGCCGGGTGACGACGTGAGTCGACGGACGGTATCGGAGTCGAGCCGCCAGTAGTACAGGTCACGGTCGTGCACGAAGGCGGCCGCTCCGTAACCGGGTGCGAACGTGAGCGGACGCGGCTTGCCGGTCGTGTTCGCGGCGGCGCCGCCAAGAAAAGTGGAGAGTGCGGCTTCCAGTTTCGTGGCGTCGAACAATGGAGTCTCGGTCCCGGATGAGGCGTGACCTCGGATATAGCGACCGTCCTGCGCTCGCCGCACGTACTCCGCGTCGCTCAGCCAGAGGTATGGTTCTTCACGAGTCGGACGAGTGTTGCCGAAGTTCACCTTCTTCGCCGGGTCGTACAGATCGTCGATGCTGAGAAGCTTCTTCTGTGCCCAGACGGCGCCTGGCATCAATGTGATGAGTGCAGCGATCGCACCCAGACGCAGCGGCGAGAAGTGACGTGTCATGCGCTTGAAGAACAAAGGTTAACCACAGATTACACAGGTTTCACGGATTCTTCCGGATGGCTTGAAGCGTCTGTGTCCTGACAAACGTCGGCACAGATCCGCGAGCCGAGCGCAAGGCGACCGGCGGGCACACGCGTAGCAATCGGCTCGCCGATTTGCGCTACTTGACGTGGCGCCCGCCGTCGACGCGGATCACTTCGCCGGTGACAAAATCCGTCTCGATCAGAAAGCGCACCGTCTTGGCGATCTCTATCTCGCCGCCCCAACGGCCGAGGGGCGTTGCCTTCACCACGGCGTCCATCTCGACATCGGAAATGCCAGGAGGCGGAAGGATGGGACCAGGCGCGACCGCGTTGACCAGAATGCCGTCTTTCGCCAGCTCGAGCGCCTGGATCTCAGTGAGGCCTATCACGCCGGACTTGGCCACGTAGTATGGCAGGTATTCTTCGTAGCGAGGGCGGCCGCTGGCGGCAATCCAGTCCGAAAAATTGATCACCCGACCGCCGCGCTGCCGTCGCATGTGCGGGACCGCGGCCTGCGTACAGACGTGTGATGCGCGCAAATCCACGTTGATCGCGGCGTCCCAATCGGCATCTGTCAGTTCATCGTACGGCGTCGCGACATACACCGACGCCATGTTGACCAGCACGTCCAGCCGTCCCAGAGCAGTTGCCGCATCGTTTACCAGCCGCCGGCAGGCATCGGCGCTCGACAAGTCGGCCTGAAACGCGAAGGCGCGTCGGCCCAGCGCGGTGATCTCTGAGACGGACGTGTCGGCCTCGGCGCGCGACCGGTTGTAGGCCAGCGCCACGTCGGCGCCGGCCCGCGCCAGTTCTGCGGCCACAACGGCGCCGATGCGCTTGACGCCGGTAATGAGCACCCCGCGGTCGGTGAGGTTCACTCCTGAATTGAGCCTTTGAGAATCAAGCCGAACGCGAGTTCTCCGGCGGGCTTTTCCTGAAACGTCGTGGCTACCGAGAAGACGACGCCGTCGAGCCCGATGTCGTTCGACACCGGAGACAGCGCGGGCCGCGTCGCAATTGGCGGATCGAGGCTCAATGCGGAAGGGTGTGCGCGGTTCACGGCCTTCTTCGACAGATCGACGGCGCCCTTATATCCGACGACAGCGGGAGCGATATCAACATCTGCCGGCGCCATGAGCAGGAACTCGCGGTTGGGAGATACGCCGAGGTGATCGCCATTTTCAGGCTGCAGCGCAAACCGCAGCGTGTACACACCCGGCTTCACAACGTAGCCGCGGATGTCGTGCCACGTCGCGCCCACGCGGATGACGCCGATCAGAGTGCCATCCGAGACATTCTCCCAGCGCGGAGCGCTGGATGGCGCGGCCTCGAGCGCCAGAGCCTTCACCCACCAGAGCTGAATCGGCACGTCGCCCACGATGACGCTGATTGCGTCGGGCGCGAGCAGCGCGGCAGTGGCAGGTGCGACCTCGGACGGTGGCGGCGCCGACGCCTTCGTTGCCGTCAGCGCCTGTCCAGGAAGAGGAGCGGTCGCACTAAAGAACGCGACGAGCAGCGCGAGTGCGGTCACCTTCTCGTGTTCTCGTTGTCGTGTTCTCGGTTTCTCGATTTCTCGATTCTTCTTTAGTTCGTCCCCGCGCCAGGGCTGAGAGAGAACGTGCCCGAGAAGGCGGACTTGCGATTCGGGTCGCTCCACGTGATGCCAAGCGCGCGTCCTTCGTACTGATGCTGGTCCGCCACGCCAATTGTTGCATCGTCGACAGTGCTGAACGGCGTGAACCACTTCATTGCGCCGCAGCCTGCGGTGTGATGATTGTGTCGCTGTACGGCGAGCCTGGCATCGCCTGCGGTCACGGCGATATTCATCGGCGTGCTGGCGTAGTCGACCGCGACCGGCTTGACGTCGACGAGATCGGTGATGAGCCCGCGCGACATGGTCTGCGCGAGCCGCACGAGAGCCCGCCGCTGCGCCGGCGTCGCCTGCTGGTCGACGAACACGACTCCGCGCACCGACGACGGGGCTTCGCCGCCGATTTCCCGGATACCGAGATTGCGATCGCCGGAGACCGCGGCGACGACCGAGAGGCCGCCGAGTTCTTCTCCGTCGTAGGCGCCCGACGTCACGTGCCAGGCCAGCACGGCTTCGCGGCCCATGGTTTCGGCCTGGCTGCTCATGATGCAGCCGCCGGCGAACACCTCAGCGGTGCGAGCCTCGACATACTCCCCGACGACGGGACCGGCGGCGAATGCGGGAGCGGACGCGAGGACGAAAGCGGCGGTCAGGAACGTGTGTTTCATGGAAATCTCCTCGCCACGACGATGCCCGAGCTGGATGTCGGGCCGATGATCCATTTTACAGGCTGTGGGCTGCGGACTTCAGGCTCAGGGCTACGGGCTTCAGGCGACGTCGCCGCCCGGAGCCCTGTATCCGCCTGTGGAGGCGGCCCTTTAGGGCCGTGCGCACGCGGGGCTAAAGCCCCGCCGCCACAGGCATTTGGAGCCCGGTGCCTGAAGTCCAGAGGCTAGCAGGCTGCTGAAAAAGTAAGTGTCATGGTGACATTCACTGTGTCTACGGCGATCACGTTTGCCCGCTCTCCTCGACCGTTCGGCGCACGGCGAGTGCGGCCGCGTGGTCGTCCGGCGGGCTTATGCCGTGGCCGGCAACAACCGGCGCATCCGGACGATGTTGTAGGCCGCGGCGGTGAAGGTGAAAATCCAAGTGACGAGCGGTCCGCCGCGATGGCGGAGCTTCCGCAGGCCGCCGACGGTCTTCATCCATCCGAAGCCTTGCTCCACGAGCTTTCGTTTGCGCTGACTGATGGCGTAGCCGGCGTGACCCGTCGTCCGGCCATCGATGGCGCTACGGCGATGCACACGCGTGGCGTACTGGGCGACGTGCGGCGTCACGTGCATGCCGCGCAGCGTCGCGACGAACTCGCGCGTGTCATAGGCTTTGTCCGCCGCGACGGTAATGCGGTGCCGTCCGGGGCGCCGTTCGATCATCACCAGGGCCGCATCGCGTTCGCCATGGCCGTCGGCTGGCGTGACCGTCGCATCGACAATCAGCCCCGACCGATGCTCCATGACCACATGCCCCAGGTAACCGAGGTGCGCCTCGCGGCCCCGCGCTTTCCTATAGAGCCGGGCATCCGGGTCGGTCGTCGACTGATGCGTGTCATTGGTCCGACGCTGCCCGTGGAAATCCACAGTCGGATTGCCGCCCCCCGCCGGCGGCGGCGGATCCTGATCGCGCGGCTGAAAACTCTTATGACTGGCCCACGCCTCGAGCCGCGTGCCGTCCACCGTGAAATGGTCGTCCGACAGCAGCCGCTCGGTATCGGCGTGGAGCCTGTACGGCCTCGAAGAAGGCCTGCGCGACATCGCCGCGCAGCAGCCGGTCGCGATTCTTGCTGAAGGTCGTCGGCGACCAGACGCGGTCGTCCATGCCGAGGCCCACGAACCAGCGAAACAGCAGGTTGTAATCCAACTGCTCCATCAACTGCCGCTCACTGCGCTAGTTCGACTTTGTCAGATCGCTGACTTCGTTCCGAAATTTGCGACCGATCAATTTTGAGGACATTGTACTTTTTGCTCGAATTCGGTAGCCTGTGGCGCACTGGTCGATCCACCGCGACGGCGCGCGTGTACAGCGACTGATCCGATGGTTGGAGCAGTTCACGAGTTGCTTTGGCCATCGCGCGCAGCTGTTGTCGCTGCGGTCCTACGTCAAGGGCGTCTTCAGCGACAGCGAGCGCAAGTCGATGCAGGCGATGCTGGCCCGCGTGACCGAGCCGGTCGCCTATCAAGCCTTCCAGCACTTCATTACGCACGCCCCGTGGGAGGCCGAGCGCGTCTGGCGGCGGTTGCGCGCGGTGCTGCCGGAACGTCGCGGGGTATTGATTCTCGACGGGACGAGCTTTCCCAAACAGGGCCCGGCGTCGGTCGGCGTGGCGCGTCAGGACCGTGGCGCGCTCGGCAAGATCGCGAATTGCCAAGTCGCCGTGACGGCGGCGCTGTGGACCGGGGCGCGAGCCTGGTGCCTTGGCGCGGCGCTGTATCTGCCCGAGGAATGGGTGACGCCGAGCGCTCGGCAGCAGGCGCGCATTCCGGCGTCGGTTCGCTTTCAAGAAAAGTGGCGGCTGGCCCTCAGCCTGCTCCGGCAAGCCCGCGCGGCTGGTCTCACGCTGACGGCGGTCCTCGCCGACGCCGAATTCGGCGACGTCACCGCGTTTCGCGCGGCGTTGCATCGGCTGCGATTGCCGTATGCGGTCGGCATTTCGTCGCATCTGAGCGTCTTCACCACACGGCCGCACATCACGACCCCCGCGGCCAATCGCCGCGGCCGTCCTCGCACGCGCGTGCGCATGATGACGCCGGTCACCGCGATCGCCGTCCGCGACTGGGCCGCGCAACTGCCGCGCGCGCGATGGCGACCGATCATCTGGCGCAATGGCACACAACCGACGCGCACCGCCCGGTTCGCCGCCGTCCGCGTGACCCCGGCCCACGAGTGGCGCCAGGCCCGCCTCGCACCCGAAGTCTGGTTGCTGTGCGAACAAGAAGCCGGGACGAAACCACGGGTGAAGTACTACTTCGTCCATCTGCCCGCCACGGCGTCGCTGCGAGCGTTGGTCATCTTGGCGCATCAACGATGGGCGATCGAACAACAGTACCAAGAACTCAAGAGCGAACTGGGCCTCGACCACTTCGAGGGTCGTACCTATCCCGGCTGGCAGCATCACGTCGTCTTGACCGCCGTGGCGCACGCGTTCATCCAGCGCGAGCGGATGCGACCGCAGCGCGGACCGCGGCTGACGTTCCCGGCCACGCGCGCCATCGTGCAGGAAATCTTCACCGCGCTGTTGTTTGCGGCCAAGCCGCGCTACATGCATTGGATGGAACAAGCAAAACGAAAGCTTCAACTACGGATCTGACAAAGTCGAACTAGAACCTGGAGCCTGCCCTCAGTGCGAACAGCACTCGCGGCCGCCGTGGCACGCTTCGGCATGGGCCGCGCGGCCGTCGGGCCCCAGAGGCTTCTGCGTGCGCGTGCACCAGTAGGCCGTCGAGTCGTACGCGTCGTGGAATTCCGTTGGCTCTGGCACCGACAGGACGTACATCCCCTTGTGGCGCAGGTGCTCGCAGTGGGTCGCGTTCACGAGACGTGAAGTCGGGGTTGGATGATCCATGGTTACGCCACCGCCTTCATGATCGCGCGCCTGAGCGCGACCTTCGTCACTTGGACCTTGTACGCGTTGCCGCTCATCGGCTTCGCGTCGGCGACGGCCGCTTCCGCGGCCTGCCACGCTGTCGGTTCATCGATGGTCTTACCCTTGAGCGCAGCCTCCGCAGCCTGCGAACGCCACGGGATCGGCGCCACCGCACCGAGGACCACGCGCGCGCTTTCCACGGTCCGGCCGTTCATCCGCAGCGCCACGGCGGCCATGGCGATTGGCCAGTCGTGCGACTGCTTGAACTTCACTTCGTAGATGGCGCCCTTCGTGTTGGGCGTCATCGGCAGGATGACGTCGGTGACGAGCTCGTTCGGCTCGAGCACGGTCTCGCCGAACATGTTGCGGTCGGGCATGACGAAGAACTTGTCCGCCTCGATCTCGCGCTCGCCAGACGGACCGACCACCTTCACTCGGCCGCCATAGGCGATGAGCGGCAGGGCAAGCGTCGACGGGTGCACGATGTGACAGGGGCCGTCGCCGAAGATCGCGTGGAACTGGTTCTCGCCGTCCACGGCGAAGCAGCGCGCGCCGCCCTTCTTCAGACAGTTGAACTCTTCGTTTCTGAAGTACCAGCAGCGCGGACGCTGCATCAGGTTGCCGCCCACGGTGCCGGCATTTCGAATCTGCGGCGTGCCCACGGCGAGCGCCGCATCGGCGAACGCTGGATATGCCTTCTGCAGACCGGCGTGTTCCGCGACGTCGGAAAGCTTCGCGGCGGCGCCGATGACGGTCAATCCCTGAGCAGGCGTCGCGATCGTGCTCGAGAGCTTCTTGACGTTGACGAGGACGTCGGGCTGCGCGACGTAGTCCTTCATCAGCGAGATGAGGTCCATGCCGCCGGCTAGCGGCATGATCTTGCCGCGCGTGGCGGTGGCCAGGGCCGCCACGGCTTCTTTCTGGTTGGCCGCGTTGACGTAGGCAAACGCCTTCACAGCGTCCCTCCAGTCTTCGCGCGCTCGCCCAGGGCGGCGAGCACTTTGTCGGGTGTCAGTGGAATGCTGCGTACGCGGACGCCAATGGCGTTGGCCACGGCATTTGAAATCGCCGCGGCCGTCGAGATCGTCGGGGGCTCCCCGATGCCGATGACACCGCGCTCGGGCTGATTCATCAGCTTCACCTCAATCTTGGGAATGTCGGCTGGCCCGGCCAGAAGGTACCACTCCATGTTCGGGTTCACCATGTGCCCCGTGTTGCGGTCCAGCAGCCGGTTCTCGAAGAGCGCGTAGTTCACGCCCATCACGATCCCGCCGATGCATTGGCTCTCGGCGGTCAGCTCGTCGACGATGAGGCCGCAATCCTGAACGCATGTGACGCGCGTGACCTTCGTCACGCCCGTCTCCGTATCGACCTCGACCTCCGCAAACTGCACGCCGCTGGTGCCGCTGGCCGAAAGGCCCGCCTCCCATTCGCCGTCGATCGACACGGGCTCGGTGCCGAGCTTCTTGCAGGCCTCCTTCCACGAAAAGCCTTTCGACGGATTGTCTTTCGACTGAATACGGCCGTTGGCCGCGACGAGCATGGCGGGATCGACGCCAAGGCCAGGCGCGATGCGGGCCTTGAGCGCGTCGAGCGCCTTGCCGGCAGTGACGCGGATGGCCGGCGAGACGGACGGGGCCGTGGTGCTGCCGCCCGATCCCCCGCTGAACGGGTAGTTGCTATCGCCGATTTCAGCCTTTACCACCTCCATCGGGACGCCCAGGGTCTCGGCCGTAATCATCGTGACGATCGTCTTCGTGCCCACGCCGATGTCCTGCGTGCCGCAACGCATCACGACGCTGCCGTCCGACGCGATCTCGCAGTGCGCCTTGGTGCCGCGGCCGCCGCCGCCCCACTGGTTCGCCGCGCATCCCATGCCGCGTTTGATGGGGCCAGGCGACGGATCGCCGGTCGGATGCCGGCGGCTCCAGCCAAACATCTCGGCCGCCACGGGGTAGTACTTCCGCCACATCGCGTTCGGCGCTTCGGGCGGCAGGTTCTTGATCCGGAACTCGAGTGGATCCATCTTCACGGCGTCGGCCAGTTCGTCCATCAGCATCTCGGTGTGGAAACACCCCTGCGGATGGCCGGGCGCGCGCATCGCCCGTGAAGGCCCGGCGTTCGTGTAGACGTCCTTGTGGCGCCGCCGCCGGTTCGCGACGCGGTACACGTACGGCAGGGGGAAGCCCGCGCCAACGCCCGCGCCGCCTGTGCCCCACGACTCGGCATCGAACGCGGTGATGATCCCGTCGGCACCGACGCCCGCCTTGATTTTCGAGTACGACGACGGACGGTTGCCCGAGGCGAGGTGCTCTTCCTTCCGGTCGAGCATCATCTTCACGGCGGCGCCCGCCTGTTTTGCGAGCTTGGCGCAGACCACGCCCTGCGCATCGGGCCCGAACTTGCTGCCGAATCCCCCGCCCATGAACTCGGTGATCACGCGGATGTTCGACTGAGGAATGCCGAGCGCTTCGGCAAAGCCTTCCCGCGTGCCGTGAACGGCCTGCGTCGACGCCCACGACGTGAGGTTCTCGCCCTGCCACTCGCACACGCAGCCGTGCGTCTCGAGCGAGACGTGCGTCTGGACCTGCGTCTCGTAGCTGGCCTCGACAATGTGCGCGGCCTGCGCGAAACCGGCGGCGAGGTCGCCGGCCTGCTGCGCCTCGCCTTCCTTGATGTTCCCGTCCTTGAACACCGGCGGCGCACCGGCGCGCATCGCCAGGGGCACAGTGGCGATGTGCGGCAGCACCTCGTATTCCACCTTGATCAATCGGAGCGCGTCACGCGCCTGCTCTTCGGTGGCGGCCGCGACGGCCGCGACCTCGTCGCCTTGAAACATCACATACTTTTCGGCCTCCGTCATGGCGAGCACGGCTTTTACGCCAGGCGCCTTTTCGGCAGGGCCGAGATCGATCGACACAACTCGCGCGTACGGGTGCGGCGATCGCAGGATCCGGCCGTGAAGCATGCCCGGCCGATTGATGTCGAACGAGTACTTCGCCTTTCCCGTCGTTTTGACGCTGCCGTCGAGGCGAGTGACACGCGTGCCGATGAGGGTCGGTTTTTCCGGCCAGGGATACTTTTCGTGTTTGGCCGGCTGGGCGGCAGTCTTGACTTCCGGAACCTGCGGGGCGTCAGCCACGGGCCACCCCCTTGGTATCGAGCACCGCTTCGAGGACCCGAGTGTAGGTGCCGCAGCGACAGATGTTGCCGGCAAGCGCCGCCTTCGCCTGATCCGCCGTAGGCGACGGCGTCTTTTCGAGAAGCGCGACGGCCGACACGACGAATCCAGGAGTGCAGAACCCGCACATCAGGCCATCGTGTTTGCCGAAGGCTTCCTGCACTGGGTGGAGGACGGTGCCGCGCGTCAGCGCCTCCACAGTGCGAATCGGTACGCCCTGCATATCGATGGCGAGCAGCGAGCACGAATAGTGCGTCCGGCCTTCGACGATGACAGTGCAGGCGCCGCAGGTGCCACGATCGCAGACGCGCTTGAGTCCGGTGATGTCGAGCCGGTTGCGCATGGCGTCCAGCAGCGTGACACGCGGCTCCACCGAAAGCGAGTGCGTCTTGCCGTCGATGGTGAGCTTGATGGGCACGTCGCCGGGACCGACCGGCGCCGGTGATGTCTGAGCACCGGCGTCTGCGGGGTTCAGCACACCGGCCGCCAGCGACGAGGCGCTGACGGTCTTCAGAAAGGCACGGCGGCTGACGCTCGGTGCGGTTTCGCCGTCATCGCGGCGATCGCCATCGTCATCCTCAAAAGCCATTGGGGCCCCCGTTGGGGAGTGAAGCGTTAGAGTGCCAGGGTATACGTATACAGCCACTCACGCGCGGCGGCAAGCTGAGGTCTTCCCAGGTCGACCTTTATAATCGGACCTCGATGACTTGCCCGGCGTGTCTGGCCGTCACACCTGATGAGGCGCAGTTCTGCCCTCGCTGCGGTGCTCCGATCAGTAACGCTACCGAGCGGCCAACCGTTTACACCCCGTCGCCGGACGATCTGACGCGGGCGCCGAGCGACGCGCCTGCGCAAGTGCGCCGATCGGTGACGCCGCCTCCCGGCAGCGATCCTCGAATCGGTGGACGCTTCCCGCCCGGCACACTCCTCGCGGGTCGCTATCGTATTGTCGGGCTCCTCGGGCGGGGCGGCATGGGGGAGGTCTATCGCGCCGACGATCTGACCCTGGGACAGGTAGTCGCGCTGAAGTTTCTGCCGCAGACGCTCGTGAGCGATCCGGAATGGCTGACACGTTTTCGCGGTGAGGTGCGCGCGGCACGACAGGTGTCGCATCCCAACGTCTGCCGCGTGTACGACATCGGTGACGCGGATGGACAGACGTTTCTGTCGATGGAATACGTCGGCGGCGAGGATCTCGCGACACTGCTGCGACGCATCGGCCGGATTTCGCCAGACAAGGCGGCCGAGATGGGCCGCGGCCTGTGCGCCGGGCTGTCGGCGGCACACGACAAAGGCGTCCTCCACCGCGACCTGAAGCCAGCCAACGTGCTCATCGACGAGCAGGGCCGCGTCAGGCTCGCCGACTTCGGCCTGGCCGGAGGCGAGCTCCCACAGACAAGCGGGCTCGTGGGCACACCCGCCTACATGGCGCCCGAGCTCTTTGATGGCACTCCGGCCAGCATCAAGTCTGATCTCTACGCGCTCGGTCTTGTGCTGTACGAACTGTTCAGCGGCAAGGTAGCAGTCAGCGGCGAGTCGGTCGCAGACCTCGCACGGCAGCATCGAGAGACCCCGCCCGCGACGCTGACGGCGGTCGTCGCCGAGATCGATCAGGTCGCCGATCGCATCATCCGCCGCTGTCTGGAAAAGGACCCCGATCGGCGTCCGACCTCCGCCCTGCAGGTCGCGGCAGCGCTGCCCGGCGGAGATCCGCTTGCCGCGGCGCTGGCGGCGGGCGAAACGCCATCGCCAGAGATGGTTGCTGCGTCTGGCGGCGTGGGTACGGTGTCTCCCCGTATCGGGCTGACGCTACTGGCCAGCGTCGCGATTGGCGTGGCATGCGCGATCTTCATGAACGGCCGCACTCAGGTGGCCAATTACCTGCCGCTCAGCCGATCGCCGGAAGTGTTGGCAGACGCGGCGCACGGAATCGCTGAGCGGCTCGGGTATCGGGAGCCCTTCCGAGACGCCGCCTGGGGCTTCACGATCACAGATTACCTGCAGTACCTCATCAAGAACGACCCGTCGCCGTCCAGATGGGAGAACCTGCGGCCCGGCCAACCGCCGGCCGTCACGTTCTGGTATCGACAATCGCCGACGGAGTTGTCGACCGACAGCTTCTTTCTGGGCGGACAGGTCAGTGCCACCAACCCGCCGGTCGTGGCGCCGGGGATGGTCAACCTGATGCTCGACCTGAAAGGGCGGCTGCACTATCTCGTCGCAACACCGCCACGAAAATCCACGACAGCCGGCGCGCAGGCATACGACTGGTCCGTGCTGCTCCGTGAGGCGGGGTTCAACCCCGCGGTTCTCAAGCCGGCTCCTGCGATCTGGACGCCACCCTTCTACTCGGAGTCGAGAATGGCGTGGGACGGCGTCTATCCAGACCGGCCCGACATCTCCGTGCACGTCGAGGCGGCAGCCACAGGCGGGCGGCCGGTGTACTTTCAGATCTTCGAACCGTGGAGCGTCACAACCCTGGGCACGCCGCTGAGCGCGCCCGGCGTGACACTGGGCGGCGTGTTGGGCGTGGTAGTGCCGACGCTGGTGCTCGTCGGGGCGATTTTGCTGGCGCGGCGCAATGTGCGTCTGGAACGCGCGGATCACGCAGGCGCCATGCGCGTCGCCATCGTGCTGCTTCTGGCCAATGTTGTCTCTGGGCTGCTGACGGCGCATCACGTGTTGTCGCCCATTCCGATTCTGCTGTCGCTGGCGGTGCTCCTCGCGCGCGGCACGCTCCTCGGGTCACTGGCGTACGTGGTGTATCTGGCACTCGAGCCGGACGTGCGGCGACGGTCTCCACAAACGCTCGTGTCATGGAGCCGGATCATCAGCGGCGGACTTCGCGACCCGCTCGTCGGCCGCGACCTGCTCATTGGCGCGGCGCTCGGCGTCGGCATCCAGATCCTGCGGCAGCTCCAGGCGCTCTCGCCAGTGTGGATCGGCCGCGCCCCGAACGTATCGCAGCCGCCGAACGCGTTCGACGGCAGCGTGCAGCACACGCTCGCGCACATTCTCGGAGAGTCTGCAAACGCCACCCTCGTCGCGACGGGGCTGCTGTTGATGTTCGTGCTGATGATGTCAGTCCTGCGACGCCGCCGGCTCGCCGGAATCTGCTTCGTGGTCATCCTGTTTGCGGCCAACGCCACGCAGACCACTCAGTGGATCCAGCTCCCGTTTTCGGCGCTGCTGGTCGCCGTGGTGGTCCTCACCGTGGCGCGCCTCGGCATGCTGCCGCTCGTGGTCGGCGAGATCACGCAGACGATCTTGTACGAGACTCCGCTGAGGGTGCATCCAGGCTCATGGCTCGCGCCCGCCTCGTTCACGGCAGTGATTTTTGTTGCAGGGCTCGCCCTGTTTGGATTGCGGACCAGCCTCGCCGGGCAGAAGCTGTTCGCGGACCGGTTGGACTAGCGGCTTGGGCAGGGCGCACGCAGTGCGCCCCTGCGAGAACCCGACCAACGCGGCAAACCTGACCAACCCGACCCGCCTATCCGACAGGCGCTGTTCTCTCTGTCTGATAGATCCCCATGAACGCGCGCCACGGGCCGACCGGCGCCTCGTACGCGCCCGCGAGTGTGCGCGTGATCTGATAGAGATGCGTGAGGTCGTGCGCCACCCAGCTCGCGATGAGCTGAGAGAGCGTCACGGGACCAAGCGACGGGTGAAGCCCTGGAAGGCGAAGCTCGTCGTCGGTGAGATTGAGGCCGCGCAGGATCGCGATGTTCTCGGCGCGCAGTCGCTGGAATTCGGCGACCAGCTTCACGACCGGCCAGCCGGCGTACCGCTTGTGTCCCCCTTCGCGATCGAAGGGCGTGAAGGCGACGCGGCCCTGATGCTCCAGGATTATCCGCACGCGCGGAATCCAGTCGTCCACTTCTCCCCAAATTAGATGCTGCAAGACCTCCAAAGGGCTCCACGTGCCTGGGCCCTCGTTCAACTGGAGGAGCGAGTCTGGCAAAGGCGCGACGAGCCTGGCGATCGACTCAGGCACGTGCTCGAGCAGTGCAATCGACGCCGACAGATCGTGTGGTGACGACATGGTGATTCCTTGTGATCGGGTGGCAGGCGACCGGCATGACCGCGAACGGGGACCGCGGAGCAGCGATCCCGACCCCGGTCGCCGCCACCCTCAGCCACGGTACTCGGGCAGCGAGCGTGAACAAAGCGCAACGTTCTCATGGAAGTGATGAACGGCGTTCATGCGACAACCCGGCCAACCTGCCTAACCCGATCAACTAGGCTCGATCAGGTTGGGCGGGTTACCCGGTCAGTCAGGTTGAGCAGCTTGATCCAGGTTCGTCGAGTTGCCTGCGCTCTTGATACGCACGATCGCCATGATCGGATAGTGATCCGAGCCGTAACTGTCATCGAGCCGGCGGCAGGTGATCGCCGAGTCGACGGGCAGCCGGGAGAAGAAGTGGTCGAGACGCAACCCGCCGTGAAACGTGGGCCGCGCATCATGGCTGCAGGGCTCGAACTCGCGGCCTAACACGTCGAGGGCCGGTTCGCGGGTCGCCCAGGTGTTCAGATCACCTTCGATCACAGTCGGCACGCTGTTGCCGAGACTCTCGACGAGCGCCGCTGCCTGGCGCCGGCGCGCAGTCGGCGCCCCAAGCCATACTCTCCGTGCGCCGCTGCGATTCTCCAAGTGCACGTCCACCACGCGAACGTTGACAGCTTCGTCAGTTGACATCCGGGCACGCAGGTGGCCGGTCAGGGCAACACGCCGCTGCCGCTCGAGCGGCAGCTCGATGGCGTGCAGACCGTCGAGGGGCAGACTCGACAGGATCGCCAGACCGCGGTCCTCACGGTCCGCGGGCACTTCCCCGCGGCCATTGCGCATGCTGGGCAGATAGTAGACGCTCAACCCCAGCGCCGCTGCGATGTCGAGGATGCTTCGGCGCGGCTCGGGTCCGACCGGGGCGATTCGAACGGGAACGGGCGCGCCGGGACGGACGGCTGCCGGCACGAGGTCGCCGGATCGGAACGCTTCCTGAAGCAACAGCACCACGGGGACATCCGATGCCTCGTCGCCGAGACGCGCGGCTCGCAGATCTTCAACGAGCCGAACCACATCGCCGGCACCGACGTGCACGTTCCAGCCGATGAAGGCGATGCGATCGCGGAGTGGTGGACCACTTGGGGCCACGTCCTGCACGACCACCGGACCCACCGTGTCGCACCAGGCATCCAGCTTCGATCGCTCTTCGGGCGCATCGGGCGAGATCCATGACACTCGTGTGCGGTCCAACTCGGCGCCGCTGGCATCGACGACGGCAGTGCACGGGCGAAGCCTGAAATCCGGCGCAGGATGGACCTGGTGCGCGCATCCGTTCGCGCAGGACACAAGACCCGCCAGGAGAAGCCTCGAAATTCGGCCCGTGACGGGGGCTCTGAAACCCGCCCGCTGCACTACAATCCGCCTCATGCCACTTGCCTCTCGCCGCTCATTTCTTCACTACACGGCAGGCACCGCGTTTGTCGCAATGGGCCGTCCGGATGCGCTCGCGCGAGTGGCACGCGCCTCGAGTGCGGCGTCGGGCCGCGCACCCGAGGAGGTCGCACAGGACGAGGACTTCTGGCGGCAGATTCAGGAGGCCTTCACGCTCGACCGCACGCTGATCAACTTGAACAATGGCGGCGTCTGCCCGAGCCCGCGTGCCGTGCACGAGGCCATGAAAAGGTACCTCGATATCTCGAATCAGGCACCCGCCTACTACATGTGGCAGGTGCTCGAGCCCAACATCGAGGCCGTCCGCCGGCAGCTCGCTGCCGAGTTCGGCTGCGACGCCGAGGAGCTGGCCATTACGCGGAACGCGAGCGAGGCGCTTCAGATCGCGCAGCTCGGGATCGATCTCGATCCCGGCGACGAAGTCGTGACGACGAACCAGGATTACCCGCGCATGCTCGACACATGGCAGCAGCGGGTGCGCCGCGACAAGATCGTACTGAAACAGGTGTCATTTCCCGTCCCGCCGCCAACCAAGAGCGATCTGGCGGGCATCCTCGAACGCGCCATCTCACCGCGGACCAAGGTCCTGCATCTCTGCCACATCACAAACCTCACCGGCCAGATCTTTCCGGTGCGTGATGTCTGCCGCATGGCGCGTGCCCGGGGCATCGTCACCATCGTCGACGGCGCGCATGCGTTTGCGCACTTCCCTTTTACACTGGCGGATCTCGAGTGCGACTACTACGGCACCAGCCTCCACAAGTGGTTGCTGGCGCCGGTAGGCACGGGGTTCCTGTATGTGCGGCGCGAGCGGATCAAGGCGCACTGGGCGCTTACGCCGGCCAACGAGTCAAAGGACGCCGACATCCGCAAGTTCGAGGAGATCGGGACGCATCCGGCGGCCATGCACAACGCGATTGCCGAGGCGCTCGAATTCCACCACGGAATCGGCGGCGCCCGGAAGGCCGCCCGCCTGCGATTCCTGCGGGAACGCTGGGCGCGCAAGTTCGACGGCCGGCCGCGCGCGAAGGTACTGACAAGCTTCGACCCCGCACAGGCGTGCGCCATCGGACTGCTGTCGATTGAAGGGTGCGATCCGGCCGCACTGGCCACCCACTTGTTCAAGAGGCGTGGAATCATCGCCACGCCAATCAAGCACGCGGAGTTCGAAGGGCTGAGGGTGACGCCGAACGTCTACACCACGCTTCAGGAGATCGACGCCTTTGTCGGGGCGATCGAAGAGGTACTGTCACGCGGCCTTCCAACGGCCTGATCCAAAATCTCGAGTTCGCGACTTATCAAGTTTTCGGTTTTTCGTTTCGGCGATTCCCTGCTTTACGAGACGCGTCCTGATTTTCGGCGTCCGTAAGCGGATTTCCCGGAAAATCGAGAAAGCGCGAGCCGAACAACCGGTTTCAAAAGCGGCCCCGATTGTGCAGTGCCGGTATAGCGTCCCGTAACGAGCGGGCAACGAGAGTCGAACGACGGCGGCTTCACGGCAAACCGGGGGAAGAGGGTGCCAGGTTCCGGTGTCGTTTCGGCTCTCGTTCTTTTTCTGGCCCGCAGCCTTTCTAACTTTTTAGCCCGCAGCCGGGCGCACGCAGTGCGCCCCTACCCGGGCCTCCTCGAGTTCTCGCCTTCTTGAGTTTTCCTTCTCGAGCTCTTGGTTCTCCTTCTCGTGTTTTGGAGTTCCCGGTTTCGGTTTCTCGAAGGCCTACCCCGTGAACTTGTAGCCCAGCCCGTGGATGGTGTGAATGTACCGCGGGCGGCGCGGCTGCGGCTCGAGCTTCTGCCGCAGCCACGCGACGTGGACGTCGACAGTTCTCGTCGACGGCATGGAGTTGTAGCCCCAGACCTCATTGAGCAGCTCGTCGCGTGACAGCGTCGCGCCGTGATGCTCGATGAAGTAGCAGAGCAGCTTGAACTCGCGCGCCGAGAGATCGATCGGCTCTCCTGCGCGTGAGACCTCCGCCTTCCTGAAATCGACGTGGATATCGGCGAATTGATAGGTCTCGCTGGCGTTGATCTGGCGGGGTGCCCGGCGCAGCAGTGCCTCGAGCCGCGCGAGCAGTTCCGCCATCTCAAAGGGTTTGACAAGGTAGTCGTCGGCGCCAAGCTTGAGACCCACCACCTTGTCCACCACCTGCCCCCGGGCTGTGAGCATGAGGATGGGCGTCTGGACGCCGCGCTGCCGGACGGTGCGACAGACGTCGAACCCGTCCCGGCCGGGCAGCATGCCGTCGAGCACGATGAGATCGAACGGCTCGGCGGTCGCGCGTGCGAGCCCGACCTCGCCGTCGGTCGCCGACTCGACGTCGTAGCCCTCGGCGACGAGCCAATCCGTGAGCGTCATCACCAGGCCGGGCTCGTCTTCGACAAGGAGCACGCGCGACGCCACGCCGCTAGTGTCCCGTCCCAGTGACTCGTGGCATAGATTCAGGAGCGCGGCGCCCGCATGGCAAGGGGGACGAGCAAAGACGCTACGCGCCTCGCGCGGTGGCCCCGACCTGGCCGACCATCGCGTCTTCTGTGGATGCTTCGCCCCTCGACGCGGGCAGGTGAATCACGAACGTGCTGCCGCTGCCCGGCGCGCTCTCGACGGTGACGCGTCCGCCATGGGCGTCGACGATGCCCTTTACGATGCTGAGGCCGAGACCATTGCCGCGAATCTGGCGTGTTTGCGCCTCGGCACCGCGATAGAAGGGTTCGAAGATGTAAGGGAGGTCGGCCGGCGCAATTCCAAGTCCGCGATCCGAAACGGCCAGACGGACTTCATCCCCTCGCCGCCCACGTCCCGCTGTCACGGAAACTCGGAGCCACCGACCCGTCCCGCCATACTTCAAGCCATTCGCAATGAGGTTCTGAAGACTCGCGCGGAGCGCTGCGCGATCCGCCAGCACCGGTGGCAGTGTTGGCGCGAGGTCGGTCTCAACCGTGACGCCGGCTTCAGTAATGGCGTCCGAGCACGCGGCGAGCGCTTCGGCAACGACGCCGGTGACGTCGATCGGTGCGCGGTGCTCAACGGCGCGGCCGGCTTCGATGCCCGCGTACAGCAGCACGCGTTCGACGGTTTCCACGAGCCGCCGCGATTCGGCCTGGATGCGAGCGCCGTACTGCTTGACGCGCGACGGATCGGCGACGAGACCGTCCGCGAGGTTCTCTGCGGCCGCCGCGATCACCGAGACGGGAGTTCGGAGCTCGTGCGATACCGCGGCGACGAACTCGATCTGCTGCCGCGCCAGCCGCTCGGCGCGTTGGGCAGTGACGGCGAGAACGGCGACGCTGCCGAACATCAGGAGCAGCACGCCGAAGCTCAGACCGAGGTTGCGTAGACGTGCCACGCTGACCGCGGCCTCCAGCGATCCGGCGCGGTGGCGCGCCACCAGCCGCCATCGCGTCGAGTCGTCAGGCGGGGTTTTGAGCACGCCGCCACCGGCTTTCGGCTCGGACGGGCGTCGCGCCTGCATGCTGAAAAAAAGGCTGCGGCGGCGATCACCATTTGGCGACAGGGCGTTTCGCATCGAGTCGGCCGCCATGCGCACGAGCTGAAACTGATCGGGCCTGAAACCGAAAAAGTCGGCCTCGGCATCGTGCCGTGACACGAGTGCGCCGACGTCATCGACATTGACACGGTAGATGACCTGCGACGGGTTCCTCCGCGACACGACAGCAATGCGGTACTCATCGGCGGCTTCGTGACGGAAGTGCTTGTCCATCAGGGTGGGCAGGAACTCGTCGATCATGACCCGCATGTCGAATCTGATGATGACGGAGCCAAACACCGGATTGAATTGCGTGAGCCGACCCGGTTGCCTCTGCACGGGGACCGGCGCAATCGGCGCCACGATCGCCGACCCATCGTCGCTCAAAAGATCCGGCGGCCGGGGTTCTTCCGGCCGGCGCGTGCTCCAGGAGCTCAGCTCGGCCAATGCGCGGACGCGATGCGCCTCCAACTCTGCGGTCCAGGGAGTCGCGATGAAGCGGACCTGCTCTTTCGACCAGCGGCGCAGCCGGATGCCGGTCGCGCCGCGATCGATCAGCAGAACGTCACGGACGATCGCCGGCGCCGCGGCTGCGGCTCGCCAGCCAGCCACGCGCTCGGCGTACTCGGTCCACGTGTCGCTCTGGACCGACATGCCGTCGACGCGCAGCCCGATGAATGCGCGAATGAGTTCGATGTCGACGTCCTGAGTCAGCGCCGACGTCGCGTGTCGCAGGCTCCGCTCGCGACGCTCGCGTTCGGCATCGCTCAGTTGGCCGATCCACCGATACTGCAGAACGGCGAGAACGGGAAGCAGGATGAGGGCCGCGGCGACGAGCCAGACCAGGGCGGATGGGCGCCGGAAGGGCAGACGCACGAGCGCGAGTGTAGCATGCGAGATTTTCGCGAAAAGCCTCAATATCCAGTGTTTTACAAAGTTAACAATCTCTTTGCCCTTGGTTAACGATTGGCGGCGCCGTCCCGCCGTCTAATGGATCGACTCACTGGAAGGGCGCACCCAATGCGCCCCGACGGAAGGGCGCCGTACCGCGTCCCTACGCGGATCGCTTCGAGACCCCGCAGATTACCGAGGAACAGCCGATGGGTAGGAAAATGTCATCGCCTTTATCTGGAGAGCGGGCCTCAAGGTCCGCTTTCACCTTGGCCCTGGCGCTGCTGGCGCTGGTGATACCCGCCATTCCCGGGATGGCTGCCGCGCCGCAGGCCGACGCCAAGGCCGAAGAGGTGCTTGCGGCCGCGCGCAAGGCGCTTGGCGGTGATGATGCCTTGACGAAGGTCCAGTCAGTCACGGTCACGGGCGCCACCCGCAGGGTCATGGGCGAGCGCGAGTTTTCGAGCGAGCTCACCCTGGACCTGCTCCTCCCCGACAAGTTCAAACGCACCGAAGAAATGAGCTTCGGCCAGGGCGGGCCCAGCATGACGCGGGTCTCGGCGGCTAACGGCGCCGAGGTCTGGGACGACGGCACGAATCGCGGTGGCGGCGGCTTCATGCGGTTCGGACCTGGCGGGCCGGGGGGGAATGCGCCCGGCGCTTCGGGCGCACCCGGTGCATCCGGCGCGCCACGCGAGCCGACGGAAGCGGAGCGGCAGCGTTTTCGAGAGATGCAGGCGCAGCGCATCAAGAGCGAACGCGCGCGCTACGCCCTCATCTGGTTTCTCAAGAGCGACGCGCCCGTCACTTACACCGGAGTCGCGGAGGCTCCCGATGGCAAGGCCGACGTGCTCGAGATAAAGCCCGAAGGCGCCGCGCCGATGAAGCTCTTCGTCGATCAGGCATCGCACAAGCCGCTGATGCTGACGTATGAAGGCGTGCTGCCCCGGATGATGGTGCGAGGACAGCGCCCGACACCGGAAGAGCTCGAGAAGATGCGGAGCACGCCGCCGCAGCAGGCCACGTTCGAGGTGCACTTCAGCGAGTACAAGGAGGTTGATGGCGTACTGCTGCCGCATGTGATCTCGCAGGGCGTCAACGGCAGCGTCACGGAAGAGTTCACCATCGACAAATACAAGCTGAACGCGCCGCTCAAAGCGGCAGACTTCGTGAAGAAGGGATCGTAGGGATCGTGCTCGGTGCTCGGTGCTTGGTGCTTCGTCGGTGCTTGGTGCTTGGTGCTTGGTGCTTGGCGCTCTGGCTGCTCGCGACCGTCGCTCCGGTTGTGGCAGCGGATGCGCCGCCGGCCGACAAAGGCGATCTCGCCGTCACGGTCATCGATCAGACGGGCGCGGCACTGATCATTGCGACGGTGACGCTCGTCGACCCCGCTGGGACTCCTCAGACGCGCGCGGTGGACCAGCGCGGCGAGGTCACGTTTTCGAGCCTGACACCTGGCGGATACCGATTGAAAGCCGACGCTCAGGCCTTTGAGTCCTATGACGGGGCGCTGGTGGTGAAAAAAGGCGCGCGACACGTCACGCTGAAACTGCCCGTCGCCGGTCTGAACGAAGAGGTCGTCGTCACCACCCAGCAGAACGACGTGCGGGGCAACTCGTTCGTCACGCAGTTGAGCGAGCAGGAAATCGCGGAGCTGCCGGACGATCCCGACGAGCTCCAGCAGGTGCTCGAGCAGATGGCCGGTCCCGGCGCGACCATGCGTGTCAATGGGTTCACGGGCGGACGTCTTCCGCCGAAATCGCAAATCCGGCAGATTCGGTTCCGCATGAACTCATTCGATGCCGAGTATCACGAGGGCGGCGGATTCGGCATCGACATACTCACCAAGCCGGGCATGGACAATTGGAAGGGGATGACGAACTTCGGATTTCGCGACGAATCGTTGAACGCGCGCAATGCCTTCGCGCCCACGCTCGGTGCCGAGCAACACCGGCGGTTTGGCTTCACGGCCGACGGCCCGATTGTGAAGGGCCGGACCTCGCTGGCTCTGAGCGTCGAGGGCAATGACTCCTACGATTCCGAGACCATCAACGCGCTGACGCCGGACGGGCGCTTCGAAGATCAGATCCGCAACCCGCAGAAACGGATGTTCGGATCGATGCGGCTCGATCACTCGATCAGCAGGAACCAGCAAATGCTGCTGGAGTTCCAGCGGAACGGCGATGAGCAGGAAAATCTCGGCGTCGGCGATTTCAACCTGAAGGACCGCGCTTACACGCGCGATACGGTCAACAGCGTGGTGCGCTTGGGTCTGAATGGCCTGATTGCGCCAAAAATCGCCCACGAGCTCAAGATTCGTTTCGAGTCGGGCAGCACCACGACATCGTCACTGTCGTCGGAGCCGGCCATTATCGTGCTCGACAACTTCTCCACGGGCGGCGCGGGACAGAACAGCGATCGGCGCAACAAGACGTTCGAAATTGCCGACAATATCGACTGGAGCATCGGCAAGAAGCACGCGTTTCGCGCGGGCGTGCTCGCCGAGCAGGACTGGTACGACAGCACCGATCTGACGAACTTCAACGGGACCTTCACGTTCGGCGGCCTGCAGCAGTTCGAGGCCGGCCTTCCGACGACGTATACCCAACGGACGGGCAGCGCGAGTCTCGACTACACGTTTTTCACCTTCGGCTGGTTCGTGCAAGACACGTGGACACCGGCCAAACGTCTGTCGTTCAGCTTAGGCGTCCGCCACGAGGTGCAGTCGCATCTTTCGGACGCGAACAACGTGATGCCGCGTCTGGGCGCGACGTGGACGCCAGGGAAATTCACTGTCCGCGGCGGCTACGGCATCTTCTACGACTGGTACGAGTCGAATGACTACGAACAGGTCCTGCGCGTGAACGGCGTGACCCAGCAGGACCTGGTGATCCGCTTCCCCGGATATCCGGATCCCACCGGCGGCGAGATTGCCCTCCCGCTGCCACCGAGCCGCATCATCGAGGCCGCCGGCCTGAGAATGCCGTACGTCCACCAGGCGTCGATCGGCGTCGAGCGCACGTTCCTCGAGACGCTCCGCGTCCAGGCGACCTACATGATGCAGCGCGGCCGCGATCAGTTCCGCTCGGTCAACATCAACGCCCCGATCGACGGCGTGCGACCGGATCTCACGCTCGGGAACGTCACCGAGCTGCAGTCCACGGCCCACTCGGTGCTCGATCGCCTGATGGTGAACGTGAACTACGCGATTCCGCAAAAGCGACTCTTCATGGGCGGGAACTACCAGCTGTCGCGCGCGAGAAACTACTCCGACAACCCGTTTTCGCTTCCGGCCGACAACTACGATCTCGAGGCGGAATGGGGTCCGTCGAACCGGGATGTGCGCCATCGGTTCTTCGCGATGGTGAACTTCGGCCTGCCGAAGAACGCGCGGATGAGTATCTTCACGCAGGGCAACTCGGCGGCGCCGTACAACATCATCACGGGCTTCGACAACAACGGCGACACGGTGATCAGCGATCGTCCGGCGGGCGTCACGCGCAATACCGCGCGGGCGGCGGCGCAGTGGAACATGAATCTGCGACTCAGCAAGACCTTCAACTTCGGCCCCGAGTCGACGACCGACGGACAACCTCGCGTCGTGCGTGGCGGCGGGGGTGGTGGAGGGCGAGGCGGACCGGGCGGGCCGGGTGGCGGCGGCGGGCCGATGATGATGATGATGGACAGCAACACGCAGCGCTATCGCATGGAGTTCTACGTGCAGGCGTTCAACCTCTTGAACCGCACGAACTTCGGATCCTTCAGCGGCAACCTGCGATCGGACTTCTTCGGACAGCCGCTGTCGGCCAACGCGGCGCGACGGATCGAGCTGGGCGTGAACTTTGGCTTCTAGCGGTGCCGGTTAGGCGGGTTGATCAGGTTCATCGGGTGGATCGGGTTCCACCCGACCAGCTGCGAGCGTACATAGAAAGAGCCGAGTCCACTCTGGATCTCGGCTCCTTCGCGACCGATGCGCGGGGTCTTACGCGAGCACCTTGATGACGACGCGGCGGTTCTGCGCGCGGCCGTCACGCTTGTTGTTCGGCGCGACCGGCTTGTCTTCGCCGTAGCTGATGACGTTGATCTTGTGCAGCGGCACCTGGTGCGCTTCGTAGAGGTAGCGCTTCACGACTTCGGCACGCTCGAGCCCGAGGTGCTCGTTGTAGATCTTCGAGCCCACGTTGTCCGTGTGACCCTCGATCTCGATGAAGACGTTCTTCGGGTCGGCCTTCAACCCGCTGACCATCTCGTCGATCTTGGCCTTGGCCTCATCCGGCAAGGCCGTCTTCCCGAACTTGAAGTTGCCCTCGTCCTCGTTCAGCACGACTTCGAAGATCAGCTTCTTCGTGGCGGTCTCGACAGCGGCCGCGCGAGAGTCGGCCTTCGCCGCATCGCTTTTCGCAGCATCCGCCGATGACTGAGCCGCCTGTGCGGACTGGCCGGCCGCCGCAGCCTTCTGATCGACCTCGTCGATGCGGCCTTCGTTCTTCTTGGTCCGCTCCTGCGTTTCCTCGAGCTGCGTCGACAGCCCCTGGACCTTCGTGTTCACCTGACCGACCTCGCCGCGCACGAACTTCTTCGTGGCACACGCAGTCGAACCGGCGCCGAGCATGACGAGCGGAACGACGAGCAACAGCTTACGCATGGCTATCATCCTCCTGATGAACCGACATCGAACTTGCGAACGACCCTAGCTCGCCGGACCTCCGGCGACATACCCGCCGCGAGCCTGGACGGTATAGCCCTTACGGCGTGCACGCACTTCAACCGAGTGCCATCCGGGCTTCTGCCCGGGTGAGAACGCGATCAGGTACTGTTGACGCAACTCGCTCACGACCCGCCGTGCGATGGTGCTCGCTTCGTTCGTGCTGGTGGCGACAAACAGTTCGCCTCCCGTCCAGCGCGCGAGATCGGCGAGGTCCCCGACGAGCGCCCTGTTCCCGTCATCGTTCAACCGTGGATCGTCGATCGATGGCACCACGGCGATGAGATACACAGGGAGGTCGATGCTGGATGCGATGCGCGACACCTCGGCCGCTCCGAGCTTGCTCGCGGTATCGAAGCCATCCGTCAGCACCACCAACGCCCGTCGCTTCGTGGCCCGGGTGTCCATCGATCGCGATGCCGACGCGATCGCGTCGTGGATCGATGTCATGCCCCAGGGGCTGAAGCTCGAGAGTGAGCCGCGCAGGCGATCGAGCTCGGTCGTGAAGGGCTGCACCACGTGCAGGCCCGAGTCGAACGCGAAAATCGCCGCCTCGTCCTCACCGTTTCGCAAGCCAGCCAGGAGGAAATAGCTGGTCTCGCGGGCACGGCTGAACCGCTCGTCGATGTCCATGCTGCCGCTGATGTCGAACAGAAGCGCCAGGCCGACCGGTCCGCTATCCTGCTCGGCGGCCTGAATCTGGACAGGTTTGCCGTTGTCTACCAGCTCGAAATCCTTGGAAGTCAGGGTCGTGACCGGGCGCCCCTTGGTGTCGCGCACGATGGCGCGAATCGTCACCAGATCGACGCCGGCCCGAAACACCGGTCGTTCCGGAGCGGGTTGCTGCTCCTGCGACGGCTCTGAGGCCGGGCGCACCGGCTGCGGCCCTTGCGGCGTACCGGCGGCCAGAACCGCCGCTCCTGCCAGCACCATCGCACCGCATATCGCGCTCGAGCCCACTTTCCACGGCTTACCGCTCATTCCGCACCCCACTTCATCAAGGTTCACGCCATGTCGTTACACCACCGTATTCTCGGTTTTTCCCTGAATTTCCTTAGGACTCGGTGCGCTTGAGGGCTCAACCTCAGTAAGAACTACATCAGAGGTTGGAAGCGGTGTAACTCTTACGCGATCGGGAGGTCGTGGTCTGGTGCCAGGCACTGTTAAGAGAATTTTGTGTTCTTAACAGTGCCTGGCACCGTTAAGGCGACCGCCAGTTCTTAACGGTGCCTGGCAACCGGTATCGCGCGGTACGGCGGTAAGATGGCGGCCATGGCGGTCCCAATCACGACGAACATTCCCGTTGCCCGGCGGGTCAACAATTTCACGTACGCCATCCGAAATATCGTCGCCGAGGCCAAGGCCGTTGAAGCCACTGGGCGAGCAGTGCGGTATCTCAACATCGGCGACCCCATTCCATTCGGGTTCGTCACGCCATCCCATCTGGTCGAGGCGGTGGTGAAGGCCACGCGTGACGGCGCCAATGGCTACGTGCCGTCGCCCGGGATCCCCTCGGCGCGCGAAGCGGTCGCGGTCGAGTGGACCGCCCGAGGCTTTCCAGTCACTGCCGACCGCGTCCTCATCACCGCCGGGACGTCGGAAGGCATCGAGTTGGCGCTGACGGCGCTCGCCAATCCGGGCGATCGTGTGCTGGTGCCGATGCCGACGTATCCGCTCTATACGGCCGTCCTCGCGAAGATTGGTGCCGACGCGGCGCACTATCGCACCGATGCGACCCGTGGCTGGATGCCGGATCTCGAACACCTCGAAAGCCTCATCACCCCCGCCACGCGCGCCATCGTCCTGATTGATCCGAACAACCCGACCGGAGCGGTTTATCCGACGCCAGTGCGTCGCGCCGTGCTGGATCTGGCCGAGCGGCACGGCCTGGTGGTGCTCGCCGACGAGGTCTATGGCGATGTTGCCTATGACGGACCCGTCCCCCCCTCGGCAGCCTGGATCCCGACGGGCCGATCGTCGCGTTCTCGAGTCTCTCGAAGGCCTACCTCGCGCCGGGATGGCGGAGCGGGTGGCTCGCGGTGGGCCGAAGTCCGCGGCTCGACGACCTGCTGGCCGCGATGAAGAAGCTGGCCGACGGCCGACTGTGCAGCAATGGACCGACGCAGCACGCCATTGCGCCCGCGCTCCTCGGCGATCGCTCGCATCAGGACACGTTCCGGCAGGCACTTCGAGTACGCGCCGAATTGACGACGCGCGCCTTTAATGCGATTCCCGGTATGTCGTGTGTCGCGCCTGCGGCTGCTTTCTATGCGATGCCGAAGGTCGAGCTGCCGCACGGCGTCACCGACGAGCAGTTCATTGTCGGGCTGCTTCGTGCGACGGGAGTGTTGTGCGTGTATGGCTCAGGGTTCGGGACGCGCCCCGAGGACGGGTTCTTCCGCGTGGTGTTTCTGGCCTCGCCCGACGAACTCGCCGGCATCTTCCGCGACATCGAGGGCTACGCGCGGGAGTTTCTGCGGGCGTAGCTGCTCCGCCGTCCGCGTTGCCCGAGCTGAAGCACGGCCTACGAACTTCGCCGCCGGCAATCGGGTTCGCATGGCGCTGGAACTTCTCCGCGTTTGTGTCGTCTGTACGTAGGCCTGAACTTTAGCTCGGGCGCGCGCTTGATCCGTCATCGATCCGAGACCCTCGCGGGCGAGTACTGCGCGCACTTGTGCCTCGGCGGTCCCGGGATAAAGTGAGAGCCATGACGACAATCAACCGCGTCGATCCTCTGGCCTATCTTTCTCTGGAGCTCGACTCGCTGAAAGGGCAGGGGCTCTACCGGCATCTGCGCGTCCTCGAGGACGAACAGCGCGCACGTACGACCGTCGACGGCCGGTCGACCATCAACCTGTCGTCCAACAATTACCTGGGACTGACGACGCATCCGCGGCTCCGCGCGCGCGCGCTCGAGGCGGTGGAGCGTTTCGGCGTCGGGACCGGGTCCGTGCGAACGATCGCCGGCACCATGGCGATGCACCTCGAGCTCGAAGAGCGGCTGGCTGCGTTCAAGCAGACCGAAGCGGTTGTCGTCTTTCAGAGCGGATTCACCGCCAACGCGGGAACCGTCTCCGCCGTTCTGAACAAAGAGGACGTGATCATCTCGGACGCCCTGAACCACGCGAGCATCATCGATGGCTGCCGTCTGAGCCGGGCGGCCATCAAGGTCTTCCCGCACAAAGACATCGATGCGGCGCGCGACATCTTCCGCGATCTCATGCCCGGCCAGCGCAAACTGCTCATCACGGACGGCGTCTTCAGCATGGACGGCGATCTCGGACCATTACCCGATCTCTGTGCGCTCGCCGAAGAGTACGGGGCCATCATGATGGTCGACGATGCGCACGCCAGCGGCGTGTTCGGTCGCAACGGCCGCGGCACAGTCGATCACTTCGGTGTGCACGGTCGGGTCGACATTCAGGTTGGCACCCTCTCGAAAGCCATCGGCGCGCTCGGCGGCTATGTGGCGGGGAGCCGCGCGCTCATCGAGTTCCTGCAGCACCGCGCCCGCCCGTTTCTCTTCTCGACCTCGCATCCGCCGTCGGTCGTGGCCACGTGTCTGGCGGCAATCGACGTCCTTCTCGAGGAGCCGCAGATCATCGATCGTCTGTGGGAGAACACGCGCTTCTTCAAGAGCGGCCTTGCGGCCCTCGGGTTCAACACCGGCCTCAGCGAGAGCCCCATCACTCCGGTGATCGTCGGCGACGGCGCGCTGGCGATGACGCTCTCGGATCGGCTCTTCGACGAAGGCGTCTTCGCGCAGGGGATCGCGTTTCCCACAGTCGCCCGCGACGCTGCGCGCGTGCGGACGATCGTCACGGCAACGCACACCCGCGAGGAGCTTCAGTTCGCGCTCGACGCATTTGGGAAAGTTGGAAGAGAGCTGGAAATCATCTGAAGTGCCAAGTGCAGAGTGCGAAGTGTCAAGTGGAGTGCGAAAGTGAATAGTGAAAAGGGGCAAACGCCGCCATCCAACCCCTGCCGCCTCGCCTCGCCCGCAGCTCCGCACTCTCCACTTTCCACTGCGCACTTCACTTGGCACTTTGCACTCTGCACTCTGCACTGCACGGGGTCTCAGTAGTGCCACGCGCCAGGACTCCGTCGCGCGGGGCTCAGCAGGCGGCCGGACAAGAGCCTCCGCCGCCGATCGCCCGTGTGTGGGACTTCTTCGAAACCTACACGCGGGATCTGCGTGCCGATGATTTTCAGCGCGTCTTCACTCGAGAGACGCCCGAGGCGTGGCAGTTCTTCGCCAAGGCGATCAAGGCCGAAGAGCTCTCGAACCTGCCCTGGCACATTCGCGTGGCGGAGTACACGCGCCGGGCGTTCCTCGCCTTCACGCTCCGTCTCTCGCCCGCGCGGCGCGCCATCTACGGCATCGCGCTCGTAATGGCTTTCATCGGCCTCATCAAGCTGTTTGCCGGAATCGTCACCGTACGCGTACCGGTAATCCCGCTGATCTTCTCGCTGCCGCTGCCGGGGCTCGGCTGGAGAGACGGCACGCTCTGGCTGGCTGGCGGGTTCCTGGTGCTGAACCTGCTGATCCTGCTCGAGGTGGCCGACCGCCTCACGCTCAAGAAGGATCTCGAGGTCGCGCGCGAGATTCAGCAGGCCATGCTGCCTCGCGAGATCTACACCGCCACGGGCATTGAGGCATTCGGGATCACGCGGCCCGCCAATACGGTCGGTGGTGATCTCTATGACGTCTTGCGCCGGCCCGACGGCCGCATCGTCTTCGCGCTCGGTGACGTGGCCGGCAAGGGCAGCCCGGCGGCGCTCCTGATGGCCCTGGTCGTCGCGATGCTCCGCGTGCTGGTGGATGAAGGCCTCGAGCCGGCGGAGCTTCTGGCCCGCTTGAACATTCAAGTGAGCCGCCACGCGCCGAGCTCGCGCTTCGTGACGATGGTCGTGGGTCTGTACGATCCGGCAACCGGCCGGTTGGTGTACGTGAACGCCGGGCAGAATCCGCCGATGCTCCGGCGCGCGTCCGGCCGCTTCGAACGACTGACCGAGGGCGGTATCGCGCTGGGCATGTTCGATCAGGCGACGTATCAGGAAGGCACGCTCTCGCTCGAAGCCGGCGATGTGCTCGTGCTTTTCAGCGACGGCATCACCGAAGCCGAGAACTCCTCCGGCGTGCCGTTTGACGATGGCGGTCTCGAGACCGTGATCAACCAGCGCTGGTGGCAGGACCTGAACACACTGGGCACGTCGGTCCTCCGTTCGGTCGAGGCGCACGCCGCTGGCACGAAGATCGCCGACGACCTGACCGTGCTCGCCGTGCGCCGTCCGGTGCCGCTTCCCGTGATTGGCGCATGACGAGCGCCCAGCGATCGGTTGCGCTCCTCGCCATCGTCAGCCTCGGGTTCATCGCACGCGCCGCAACCGCGGGGGCTCCTCTCTTCGACCATCACAGTTGGCGACAGGCCGACACCGCGGCCATCGCGAGAAACTTTGCCACCTCGCGGTTGAATCCGCTCTACCCGCAGATCGACAATCGCGGCGCGCGGCCGGTTGGGTATGTCGCCACGGGTCTCGAGCTTCATGCCTTCCTCGTGGCGCTCGTCGCGCAGGTCACCGGATTTGCGACGCCGATCGGACGTCTGCTGAGCGCACTGTGGTACATCGGGTCCGCACTTCTTGTGTTCACGCTTACGCGTGGTCGGTACGGCGACGCGGCGGCATTCGCGTCGGCCTTCATCTACTCCTGCGGCTTTCCGCTCGTGCTCTTCGTCGAGCGCGCGTTCCTGAATGAATCGTTGTTGCTCTGCCTGTCTTTTGCGGTGTTGACCGCAACGGATCGATATGTGCGCCGATCGAGCGTCGTCTGGCTGATCGTCGCTGCCGTAGCGATCTGTCTGATCGGCGCCGTCAAGCCGACCTTCCTGATCGTCGTCGCTGGTGTCTTCGCGCTGTTCCTCGAGCGTTACGGATGGCGCGGACTGTCGCGCGTCGAGCCGTACGTATTGGTCCTGGTCGGAGCGCTGGCGGCAGCCGCATGGCTGACGTGGGCCGCTCACCTGGGACGGGAAACAGGCCTCACGTTCGGCCTGACGGACAAGCTATTCGACGCGGGGATACTCACGGAACCTGGATATTGGCGGAAGGTGTCGACGCGGCTGCTCAAGGATCTCTTCGGGCCGGTGGGGCTGACGGCGGGCGCCATCGGCGCTGTGACGGCGTGGAGGGACCGCCGTTATATGGAGCTGGCCCTCGTCGCCGGCGGAATCGTCTATCTCGTCGTCGTCACACCCGGCAACTATCATCACGACTACTACCAGATTCCTCTAGTAACAGGCTGGACGATTCTGGCAGGGCTGGGCCTCACAATCGGCCTCGATCGCTCGTCATGGTTTGGACGCCGAGCTCCGGCGACCCAACTCTGGGTGCGGGTCGCTGCATTCTGGCTGCTGCCGATTACGACGCTGGCGAGAAGCGCGTCGCCGCACAACTGGTACGAGATCGACACCGATCGCGAGGCGATGTGCCGCGAGCTGAAGCCGGCGCTGCACGGCGAGGATCTCCTGGCGTTTCTCGATTATCAGAGCCCCGACATCATGTTCTGTCTTTCGGCCCGCGGCTGGCTGATTGCCCCAGGCGACGGCGCGCGCGACCGCCTCGACGCGGCGCTGAGGGATGGCGCCACGGTGATCGTCAGCCCGCGCGACAGCGTTCATGTTCTGCCGGCATCGATTCAGTCGGCGACTCCGCTCGCCGCGACGGTTGGCTTCCTGGCGTTTCGCGTGCCGCCGATGACGCCGACCAGCTCGATCGCGCGGCCAGCCGCGCCATCCCCACTGGTTTGCTATCTTGAGCGAGATCACGGTGCTTCGATAAGACCACCGATGTAAACTCCCCCGCGACGTTCAATGCCGGTCTTCGCCGCCAACCGCCCCTCTCGCCTGGCCTGGCTTGCGAGCCTGATTGCGCTCGTCCTGTCGATGTCGACCGCGCCCGCCTGGGGTGGCGCGCTTTCACAGGAGCGATCGGACAACGCCGGACAGTTGCTGACACGTCTCCAGTCGGCCGTCGCTAACGGCTCGGCCGAGGACTTCCTCGCGCTGGGCAAGATGGACCGGAACGCGCCCGACGTGCGGGCATTCCTCGACCGCTGGTTCCTCCAGGCGACCACGGCCGCGGAGCTGCGGGAGCGCGATCGGCAGGCCCTTCCAGGCGATCGCGGGGTGAGGCTGGTGGTCGAGGCCCTCGTCGAAGCGGGCCCACAGGCTCGGCTCGCGACATGGCGCATCGACGTCATCGAGGACGCCTCCGGATGGCAGATCACGAGTGCGACGACCGTCAGTGGCGTGGACGGACTCTTTCGCCTCGCGCTCAATCCGTCGCGGCAGTTCAAAGCGCACAACCTCGTCGTCAAGTCTGAAGATCTGGAACTGCGCCTGCCGGATGGATACGTGTTCATCGCCGAAGCGGCCGGTCGGACGACCGCGGCGGTCCTGGTCGGGCGTGGCGAGATGGTATTCAGGCCGTCGCCCGACACCGAGCGCCGACAGATCCGGCTGTTTGGGGGACAGGACGAACTGAAGACGCCGTTTTCGAGCGCCTTCATCCGTTTGAGCCCCAGCGATGCGCTGTCGACGCTGTCGTCGACGGCCCTCACGCCGGCAACGGCTGAGGGGCGACTCTTCGAGCGCGCCAGGAGCTTCTTCGCCGAGCAGGTGCCGAAATCATTTGGCCTCGACCTCGCGGATCTCAGCCGCGAATCCTGGTCGCTCGTGCCGACGATCGGCGATTTTCTCGCAGAGGTCGAGACGCGCCGATTCGGTACGTTGACCTACACGCAATCCGGCAATGACCCCGAAGACATCACCGTGTTCGATCGAGCGCGCCGGCGGAACATCTCCGTGTATGCGTCCAAAGGGCGCCTGGCGGCGCAGGGCCGGTCGTTCGACGAGGACGACTCGGCCGAGATCGACGTGCAGGATCTGCAGATCGACACGACGTTTTCGCCGGAGCGGTTCTGGATCGATGGGCAGACACGCGTTCGGCTGAAGATCCGCTCCTATGCGCTCACGGCGCTCACGCTGCGGCTCGCCGAGGCGCTGGTCGTGCGATCCGTCACCAGCGAGAAGTACGGCCGGCTGCTGGCCCTTCGCGTCCGCGGCCAGAACAGCATCGTCGTGAACCTGCCGGAGGCGGCGAAGCGAGACGAGGAGCTGACGTTGACCGTGACGTACGCCGGCCGGCTGCTGCCGCAGGGGGTCGATCGAGAGAACATCGCTATACAGGGACAGGAATTTTCGAGCACGATTTTGAGCGATCCCGAACCGAGCCACATCTACAGCAACCGGAGTTACTGGTACGCGCAGGCGCCGGCGACCGACTATGCGACGGCCACGATTCGATTCACGGTGCCGCCGATCTATACGACGGCCTGCAGCGGCGAACAGGCCGCGGGATCGCCCGTCCTGCTGAAGCCGTCGCGGGCCGAGGGCGACACGCGGAAGCTCCATGTCTTCACCGCAATAGCGCCCGTGAGATACCTGGCCTGCGTGACGTCACGCTTTACCGCGATGGAGCCGTCGGTGACGCCACCGGCCGCGCAGCCGTCGGACGGAGGCAATCAATCGCTGCCACTTCACCTGCTCAGCACCGCGCGGCAACGCGGACGTGCGCGCGACGCGCTCTCGCGAGCCGGCGAGATTCTCGCGTTCTACACGTCGATCATGAAAGGCGCGCCGTATCCGAGCCTGACGCTTGCCGTCGTCGAGAGCAATATTCCGGGCGGGCACGCGCCCGCCTACCTCGCGATTCTCAATCAGCCGCTTCCGACCACCCCGTTCGTGTGGCGTGACGACCCGGCGGCGTTCGACGATTTTCCCGACTTCTTCATCGCTCACGAGCTTGCACACCAGTGGTGGGGGCAGGCGGTCGGCTGGAAGAACTATCACGAGCAGTGGCTGAGTGAAGGCCTGGCGCAGTACTTCGCGGTTCTTTACGCGGAGCATGACCGTGGGCCGCAGGTGTTCGGTGGCTTGCTGCGCCAGCTCGCGCGCTGGAGCCTGGACATGTCGGACCAGGGGCCAATCTTTCTTGGCTATCGGCTCGGTCACGTGAAAGGCGAAGGCCGCATCTTTCGCGCGCTGGTCTACAACAAGGGCGCGGCGGTGCTCCACATGCTGCGGCGCATGCTGGGCGACGAGGTCTTCTTTCGATCGCTGAGACGCTTCTATTCAGAGCATCGCTTTGCGAAGGCGGGAACGAACGACTTGCAGCTCGCGTTCGAGACAGAGGCCGGCCGGTCGCTGGCCAACTTCTTCGAGCGATGGGTCATGGGGCAGGACGTGCCGACGGTGACCGCGTCACACAACGTGTCTGCGGACGGCACATCGGTGGACGTGCACCTCCACCAGCCAGCCGCACACGTCTTCGAGTTTCCGGTGACGGTGTCGATCGCGTACGCCGACGGGACAAGCGAGGATGTGACCGTGACCGTGAGCGAAGCCGTCACGACGCGAACGTTTCCACTCAAGAAACGCCTGCGGACGGTCGACGTCAATCGCGACAAGGTGACGCCCGTCCGCGTCAGTCGCAAGTAGGCCGCAGCTTCGCCTGCGGCATCGCACGTTTACGTGATCGGGTGCTCGCACGCGGGGCGCATCGCCATGCGCACCTACTGAAGGTAAATCCCAGCCACGCGGAGCGTGCCGTTGCGCTCGAACGGTTCGAAGACCAGCACGAACCGCGTGCCGCTGTGCTCGTAGAAGCGCGTCAAGCGGTCGCCGAGCGCGCCACGGTCGACCAACTGGCGGCCCACTTCCGCACTTCTCCCCAGCGTTCTGGCGACGGCATCCACTGGATCGCCGACCCGCACCTCTTTGCCATCGAGCAGGAGGAGCACGGGCACGGAGATCGCCCGGGCGGGGACGGCCACGGGCAGGACCGTGCCGTTTTCGGGGGCGGCCTGCGCAACCGGCGGCGCCACGCGCAGTTCACGCGCGATTAACAAGGCCACGCCTATTGTCGCGACAAGAAACAAGGCAGCCACGAACCATTCGAGGGCGGAGCCCAAGCGGGCGCGTACAGGTGTAGCCTCCATGGCGGCCTCCGTCTCGGCCGGGCTACCTGTGTCCGGGCGGCGACGCCATAGGCAGAAGCTGGGAACCTCTGCGATGGCAACTACAGTCGCCTCGGAACCCGACCCCAGGTCGAACCGGTCGAAAAAAGGGGGGTTTGGAGAGTCACTGTAGGCCTCGGCCTTTCGACTGTCAAGGTCATCTGTAGTCCAGTCGGGTTGGCGCGGCATCCCGCGGTCTCGCCGGGAGTTGGCGGCGTTGTGGCGGATCGAGCTGATCCGGTTATGATCCAAGCGATATGGACACTGTCACGCTGACGATCGACGGGCAGCCGGTCACGGTCGAGAAGGGTAAAACGGTCCTCCAGGCCGCCATCGAACATGGCTTTTCGGTGCCGTACTACTGCTATCACCCTGGATTGGGCATCGACGGCTCCTGTCGCGTCTGCATCGTAAAGATCGAGAAGATGGCGAAGCTCCAGACGGCCTGTTCAACGACCGCCGCGGACGGCATGGTCGTGGTCACCGGGTCGCCGGACGTCGTCACCGCGCGGGCGGGCGTGTTCGAATTCCTGCTCGTGAACCATCCTCTCGACTGCCCGGTCTGCGACAAGGGCGGCGAGTGCCCGCTGCAGGACTTTTCGTATTCCTTCGGCCCGAACGAGAGCCGCATGGAGTTTCCTCGCCGCACGTTCGACGGCGAAGGCGTGAAGGCCGACGTGGACTTCGGCCCGACGCTGATGCTGAATCGCAACCGCTGCATTCTCTGCACGCGCTGCGTGCGGTTCATGCGCGAAGTCGACGGCGACGCCCAGATCAGCATCGTCGCGCGCGGCAGCGACAGCCAGATTGCGACCTTCAACGAACAGGGCGTGCACTCGCTTCTCTCTGGCAACCTGATGGACGTGTGTCCGGTCGGCGCGATCACGACCCGCGACTATCGCTTCAAGTCGCGGCCCTGGGACAATCCTGACGCCGTCGACACGATCTGCACCCTCTGCTCGAAGGGCTGCGCCACCACGGCGTGGATCAAGGCCAAACCCGAATGGGCGAAGGGCGCGCGCCTCGTCCGGATCACGCCGCGATACGAGCCGGCCGTTAACGGCTTCTGGATGTGCGACATCGGTCGCTTCGACTACCACTGGATCGAAGGCGACACGCGCCTGCAGGCGCCGCTCGTGCGCGAGGGCGAGGGGCACCATCAATCGACGACGTGGGACGCCGCGCTGAAGGTGCTGGCGGAGCGGGCGTCTGGCACCGTCGGCCCGACGTTTCTGATCTCGGCGCACGCCTCGAACGAAGAGATTTTCCTGGTCGAGCGGCTCGCAAGCGCGATCGCGGTGAGCTGGAAAGTAAGCCCCAAGCAGCAGCCCCCCGGCGTGACGTTCACCGTGCCGGCCGTCGACGCGCCCAACCTGAACGGCGCGCGCGATCTCGGGTTGCCGGTGGGCCAGGGCAACGATGGTCTGCCTGACCTCGCGGCGCTCAGTCAGGCCGTCGAGGCCGGTCAGGTAAGCGTTCTCTACGTCTTCGATCCTGGCCCCGACGGATCGATTGGCGACGTCTCGTGGGTCGTGGCGGCGCGCCAGTCCGGCAAGGTGCCGTTGCTCGTGTACCAGGGCGTCGTCATGACGGAACTGGCGCGCGCCGCCGATATCGTGCTCCCGGGGTCCGCGTGGGTCGAGAAGGACGGCACGTTCACCAACGACCAGGGCCGCGTGCAGGCCGCGGCGCGCGTCTTCGCCGCTCCAGGCGGCGCGCTCGACGACCGCGAGATCTTCCTGCGCGTCGCGCACGCGCTCGGCACGCCGCTGTCCTATCAGTCCCCCGTGGCGGTCCGCGAGGCCATCGCGGAGATGCTGGCTTCGAATCCCGCCTATGCGGACCTCGGATCGATCAGTTTTGCGCGGCCCGTCACGGCGCGGCACTGGCTGCAGGCCTCGAACCCGTCGGAGCGGTGGAAGTGGGACTTCATGTTCCAGGAAGTCAACGAGCAGAAGTGGGATGGGCTCTCGGCGGCGCTGCCTCAGCTCAACATTATTCCGTTGACACCCGTGCAAGACGCGCCAAAGAGCGAAGACCGTTAAGGCGCGCCCATGGTCGAGAATCCGACCTTCATTGCCGCCTTTTTCGCGGGCGTTCTGTCGTTCGTCTCTCCGTGCGTACTGCCGCTCATCCCCGGGTATCTCTCCTACATCTCGGGCGTCACGCTCGACGACATGCAGGGCACCGGCACCGCTGGTGCGGCGACGGTGGATGCGTCCCGGCGGCGCGTGCTGATCGCATCGATCTTTTTCATCCTGGGCTTCTCGTTCGTCTTCGTGTCGCTCGGCGCGGCCGCCACTGTTGTCGGCGATTTTCTCGGGCAGCGGCTGCGTCTGCTCAGCAAGATCGCCGGCGTCGTGGTGATTCTCTTCGGCCTCCACACGATGGGGCTGCTCCGGATCAACTGGCTGTACAGCGAGAAACGCGTGCAGGTCGAACGCAAGCCGCGCGGCCTGATCGGGGCGTTTCTCGTCGGCCTGGCGTTTGCCTTCGGGTGGACGCCCTGCATCGGTCCGATCCTGGCCGGCATCCTGGCGATCGCCGGGGCACAGGACACCGTGTGGAAGGGCATTCAGCTCCTGGCGATCTACTCGCTCGGCCTTGGCATCCCCTTCCTCCTCACGGCACTCGCCATCAATCGCTTCTTCTCGGCCATGGCGCGAATCCGGAAGCACTATCACGCCATTGAAGTCACTTCGGGACTGCTCCTCTGCGTGATTGGCGTGCTCATCTTCACCGACAAATTCACGATCATCGCCCGCTACCTCTCGCCGTACCTGCCGACGTTCTAACCCCAATCTGCCCCGGCGAAATCCCGGGTGCTATAGTCGCCACATGCCCTCACCCGACGAGGCGCCTCGAGCGGCGGAGGTGGGGTCCCTCATCCGCCTGTCCACTCGGCGCGGCCTCGGGCGCTGGCTCAAGCCTGCGGTCACGATTGCTCTCTACGTGCTGGTCTTCTATTGGACCGACGCGCGGCAGATCGTCGGCACACTCAAAACGGCTCAGCTCGCAACGGTCGCTCTTTGCGTTCTGCTGTACGCCGCCGGTCAGGCTCTGTCGGCGTTGAAGTGGCGGCTTCTGATCGTTCCGGTCGGCCTGGCGACGCCCTATATCCGGCTGGTGGGGTTCTATTTCACTGGCATGTTCTTCAACCTGTTCCTCCCGACCATCATTGGCGGCGATGCCGTCAAGGCTGTCCTCCTGGCGCGCGAAACCGGGTCGCCGGCGCGCGCGACGATGTCGGTGTTCATGGAGAGGGATACGGGCCTCTGTGCGCTCCTGGCGATCGCCCTCGTGGCCGCATACCTCGCGCCGCCGGTGACGCTCTACGGCATTTCGCTGGTGGCGCTCACGTGGCTGCTCGCAACCGGGTACGTGGGAGCCAATCTCGCGCTCTTCACTCCGGCCGTCTATCGCCTCGTCGATCGCGCGATTGCGCTTTCGCCGCTTGGACGCGTTCGCGCGCGCACGGCGTCGCTCTATGAGGCAACGGCGCCCTACACGTCCGCGTTCGGCGTGATCATTCTCGCGGTAATTCTCTCGATCGCCTTCCAAGCGTTGGTCATTGGCGTGGTATTCTTGAACGCGCGCGCCTTGTCATTGTCGATTCCTCTCTCCGCCGTCGCTGTCTTTGTGCCGCTCGTTTCACTTGCCGGCATGCTGCCGGTGAGCGTCAACGGCCTGGGCGTACGGGAAGCGCTGTACATCCTCCTCTTCGGCCAGATTGGCGTTCCGGCGGAAGCCGCCGTCTCCCTCGCGCTGCTGTATCTCGGCGTCACCTTCGTAGCGAGCCTTCCGGGCGGACTCGTCTATGCGCTGCAGAAGTCGCCCGCAAGCCTCGCCGCCAGTCAGGCTGCGCCTGACCTCCATTAGGGTCCACCCATGACGAGCCGAGTTGTTCGTATCGCCCTGCTGCTGGCAGCCCTCGGGGCTCTCGGCGCAGGCGGCTTCGTGATTTTCAACGCCGAGCGGGCGCTCGGCGCCGAGGATGGGGCGCGCACGATGTACGACGCGCAGGCGCGCGCGGTCTTCGCCGATCTGGTGCAACTGCGCTCCGCGCAACAGGGCTATGTCGCCCAGGGGCAAGGCGCCGACTTCTGGATGGAACGCGCCGCCGAGCACCTTGCGCGTGTCGACCGCGGACTGGCCGCCATGGCCAACGACGCGGGGGCCGACGCGACGCGGACGGCGCTGCAGGGCGCCGCCACGGCGCTCGCCGAGTTCAAGAGGCTCGATCAGCGGGCCCGGCAGTACGTCACCGGCGGTCAGCCGCTCATGGCCTCGGACGTGGTCTTCAACGAGAGCATGACATCGGGCAACACGATCGGCGAGCGCGTCGAGGCCGCGCGGGCCAGCGAGCAGGCGGCACACGACGGCGCAATCGTCACACAGCGTTGGCAGCAGCTCTATGCAGGTGCCGGGGCGGCCGCCGTGCTGATGCTGGCGGTGCTGCTGCTGGCGCCGATGCCGGAGCGCGAGGTGGACGTGCTGACGGCGCTCAGAGCATTGACCGAGCCGGGAGGCCCGAAGGTGAAGGTGGAGGCGCCGCCGCAGCCCGCGGCGGGAACGGTCATCCCTTCCCTTGCGTCGGGACGCGTCGTGGAACGGCCGGCCGAGCGCCTGCAGGAACCCGTCTCACCGCCGCCCCAGGTACCGATCAGCGTGGCTTCTATGCCATCGTCCTCGCCCCCGCCCATCGACCTGACGAAGGCCGCGCGCGTCTGCGCCGATCTCGCGCGGGTGCTGGACGCGGGCGATCTGCCGTCCCTTCTCATGAGGGCAGCCGACGTGCTCAAAGCGCCGGGCCTCATCGTGTGGGTGGCCGATCAGAGCGGGCAGGTGCTCTACCCCCTGCTGACGCATGGCTACTCGGCATCGACGCTGGTGAGGATGGGGAGCCTGTCGACGGCCGCCGACAACGCGACCGCCGCCGCGTGGCGGACCGGCGAACTGCGGGCCGTGCCGGCAACGAGCGACGCGCCCGGGGCACTGGTGGCCCCGATCGTCACCGCCGACGGCTGTGTCGGGGTTCTCGCGGCGGAGGTGAAGGATGGCCGCGAGCTTCGCGGCGAGGTGCGAGCGCTGGCCACGATCTTCGCCGCCCAGCTCGCGACGCTGGTGACGGCGCTCCCAGCCTCGGGCGCGCATCCGATGGTGGCCGAGGCATGAAAGAAGTGCTAAGTGGGCAGTGCGAAGTGCCAAGTGGAGTGAAAGAAGTGAGAAGTGGCAAGTGGGTGCGCCACTGCCCGGCACCTTCACTTCTCACTAGCCACTTCCCACTCCACTTAGCACTTCCCACTTAGCACTTAGCACTTCTTCAAATTGGCCGAACCGACGGCCGCACCTTCGGCTTCTCGCGGGGCTCGAGTGTTGCCGTTGCGGTCGCGGCCTTCTTGTCGCGCACGTAGCCGAGAGCCAGCGACTTGCCGTCCGCGGCACCCTGAACGGCCTCGGTCAGACTGCCTGGATCCTTCACCGCCGTGCCATCGACGGCGGTGATCACATCCCCTGCTTTCAGACCGGCCTTCGCGGCGGGCGACTCGGGGACGACGCTCGTAATGAGCACGCCGTCTTTCGCACCGAAGTACTCCGCAAGCTGCGGGGTCAGCTCCTGGATGCCCACACCCAACCTGCCGCGCCCGGGCATGAACGGCGTCCCGCCATGGCGCCACGCTTCCACGCGTGGCAGCTCGTCAGTGAAGTAACGATTCCGCTCGTGCGGCGGGCCCGGCATGACGTTGTCGGGGCCGGGCACGAAGAAATCGAAGTTGGGCCCGGCCGCACGCGCGCCGGCTTCCGGCGTCACGGAAAGATCCACACGCTTCCCCTCGCGCAGGATTGTTGCCTTAACGGTTCGGCCCTCGGGCGTCTCGCTCACAAGGCGCGACAGATGGCGTTGGCCGCGCACCCGTTCGCCGTCGAACTCGGTGATCACGTCGCCCTTGCGGATGCCGGCCTTTTCAGCGGCGCTTCCGGCGCGGACCTCCTCGACGACGGCCCCGCTGCCGGTTTTCTGCTGTTCGGTGTCGAGATCGCGAATCGAGACGCCGAGCTCGGCGCCACGGCCCGCCATCACGGCCAGTCGCCGAATCTGAGGCCCCTGCTCGTCGGAGAGCTCCAGCGCGTCGCTCACCCATTCATCGGCATCGTCGCGCAAAACCTCCGACCGTTGTTCGAGGCCCCCAGGCAGCGGTTTTTGCTGACCGGTCGCCGCCATCGTCCCTGCGCTTGCCAACGCCAAAGCCGCCGCGATTCCGAAGAACTTCCGCATAACCCTGCCTCCGTCTCACCATTCAACCAGCAATGCGTTCATTGCTTCAGACGAGTTGCGTTCGAAATTGGCCGGACGGCCGAGCCCTGCGGCGATCCGCAGAAATTGAAGTACACTTTGCACGTTTCAAAGGCCTGCGGCTGCCAGCGGCGCGCACTTTCGTGTGCTTCAGCGCTTGTTTTTGTGCGCATGAAGCAGAAATTGCTCCTTCAGCGCTCCGCCGCCTCGTCGGGCCCAGCACGGAGCCGTGAGGATCATGTCGCCGAAAACCTCGAGCACGACCACCGCGCTAGCGGCGCAGAAAGCCCGTATTCTCGAACGCGCCGAAGAGGAGCGGGTGAAGTTCCTGCGGCTGCAGTTCACCGACATTCTCGGAACCATCAAGAACGTCGAGATCCCCGATCGCCAGTTCCAGGACGCGCTGAACGGCGAAATCATGTTCGACGGCTCGTCGATCGAGGGCTTCGTTCGAATCGAGGAGTCCGACATGTACCTGCGGCCGGACCTCGATACCTTCGCGGTTTTTCCGTGGGGCAACCCGGGCGGCGAAAAGGTCGCGCGGATGATCTGCGACATCCATCGTCCTGATGGCCAGCCGTTCGAGGGCTGTCCGCGGTCGACCCTGAAGCGGGTGATCGCCCTGGCGGCTGAACAGGGCTACGCGATGAACGCGGGGCCCGAGGCGGAGTTTTTCCTGTTCCAGCGGAGGAATGGGGCGCCGACGACCGAGACGCACGACACTGGGAGCTATTTCGACCTGACGCCCGTGGATCAGGGCGAAGACGTGCGCCGCGAGATCGTCCTGGCCCTCGAGGCCATGGGCTTCCATGTCGAGGCCGCCCACCACGAGGTCGCCGCCGGGCAACACGAGATCGACTTCCGTTACGACGATGTGCTGGCGACCGCGGATAACATCAGCACGTTCCGGTTCGTCGTGAAGAACGTGGCGATGCGCCATGACCTGCACGCGACGTTCATGCCGAAGCCGCTGTTCGGCATCAACGGGTCGGGGATGCACACGCACCAGTCGCTCTTCTCGGGCGGCAAGAACACGTTCTTCGAGCCGGAGGGTCCCTGGCAGCTCAGCCCGATTTGTCTCTATTACATCGGCGGGCTCCTGCGCCACGCAAAGGGCTTCTGCGCGATCACGAACCCGCTGGTGAACTCGTACAAGCGGCTTGTCCCCGGGTATGAAGCCCCCACGAACATCGCGTGGTCGGAGCGCAATCGCAGCCCGCTCGTCCGCGTCCCGGCCGCACGCGGCGATGCCACGCGCATCGAACTGCGGATGCCGGACCCGTCCTGCAATCCATATCTGGCACTAGCGGTCATCCTCCGCTCGGGGCTCGACGGGATCGAGAAACAGCTCGACCCGGGGCCACCGGTGAACAAGAACATCTACAAGATGAGCCACCGTGAGCGACGGCACCTGCGGATCGACGAGCTGCCCGGCAACCTGAGTGAGGCCCTCGACGAGCTCGAAAAAGATGATCTCGTCCGGGAAACGCTCGGCGACCACATCTTCAATCACTTCATCGAAGCCAAGCGTGAAGAGTGGTTCGACTACATCCGCCACGTCTCGCCGTGGGAAGTCGACCGGTATTTGGCGGCCTACTGAAGTGCCAAGTGGAAAGTGCGAAGTGCAAAGTGAAGTGCGAAGTGGGCAGTGACAAGTTCTAGAAGTGCGAAGTGAGGGGTGCGATGGCGGCGCCAGCGGGGTTTCGGGACCACTGCCGACTGTCCACTGTTCACGTCTCACTCCACTTCGCACTTCGCACTTCTGTCTGTCGTCGCCAGTGGTCGCCGTCACTTGGCGGGGACGGGCACGCGTTGCGGCCTTCGACGAATTCTCTCAGAATTTCAACGATTCTCAGGCGGCACGTTCCTTGAAGCTTTCCTCGGCGGTCGCGTCGAATCAACGGGATGCGTAACTCAGGCAGGCGCTGGCACCGCCGTATCCCGTCTCTTCAACTGCAGGCGTTCACGATTCGACGCGGCCAAGATATCAGGGGAGCGACATGACAAACTCCAGACGTTCGGCGCTCGTGGCGGTTCTCGTCGGCGCGCTCGGTCTGACGGCGTGCGCCACTCGTTCGCCCAACATCGCCGACATCCAGTACAACCCGGGGCGCTACTACAACCGGAACGTCAGCATCGTGGGCGTGGTGAGCAGCTCCTGGGGAGTGCCGCTGGTACCGTTCAAGGTTTACAAGGTCCAGGACTCGACCGGCGAGGTCACGGTCGTGTCGCAGTCCACTCGTGTGCCGCCCCGCGGGGCACGCGTCGAGGTCAGAGGCCGCGTGGAGGAGTTCGGCACCTTCGGCGGACGCTCGATTGGCCTCCACATCCGCGAAGATCATCTGCGCGTCCGGGGCAGAGGCTAGCGGCTACCTCGTTCGCGTTCATTCATACAGGGGCAGTACGGCCGGATAAGACCGCTGCCCCTTCGTTTTGTACGCGGCGACGGAATCCCAGCACCGCAGTACCGTTCAGCACCGCAGCACCGCACTTACCGAATCTGTCGTCCATATTCCGATGCGCCCGCCCGGCGGCTGAAGTACCTCGTAGCTGATTCGGGCCATTTCCTCGAGCGGGCGCTTCACGTCCGCCGTCTCCCGCAGGAACGTCCCCATCGCGACGAACACGTAGGGCCGACCGGGCACGTACACGATTCCCGCGTCAGCGCGAACGCCGTCCAGTTCGCCGGACTTGCTGGCAATCGCGATCTCCGAGGGCACGCCCGTGCTGATGGCCGTTTGTTTCGGCTTCTTCAAAATCTCGAGCGCCGCCTGCTTCGATTGGGGCGCGAGCCCTTGGCCGTTGTGAAACGCGAGGATCAACCTCGCGAGATCGGCGGGACTCGACACGTTCTCATCGCCGCGGCGGGCGGCGTCGAGGTCGATCATGCGGCGCCGGAGACGGGTGGCGCCAAGTCCGAGCGCCGCGCAGCGCGCGTTGATGGCTGCCATGCCGAGGCGATCGATCAGGACGTTGGTCGCCGTATTGTCGGACTGGAGAATCATGGCGACGGCGAGGTCGCGCGGCGAGATTGACGGCGTGGTCAGCTCGTAGAGCAGACCGCCGGGCACCGCATGCGCCCGGTCGACGGGCCGCACCTCGTCGAGGCCCAATCGTCCCTCGTCGGCCTGCCTGAAGAGCTCGTACAGAATCGCCAGCTTGATCGTGGAGGCCGTTGGAAACGCGATCGCGTCGAGCCACGTGAAGCGCTCTCCGCTCGCGACGTCGACAATCGCGTAGCCGATGACGCCGTCAACGCCTGCGGCAATCGCTTCCAGACGCACCGCGAATGCGGTACGGAACGTGTTGGCGAGCGTCGCGCGTTCAGAGGATGACGGCTGCTGTGGTGGCGATGTGTTCCGTGACGACGACGCAGCCTGCGGGAGCGCAAAGGCGTGCGACGGCGTAAGAGCGCCCTGCGTGCGCCCGTCAGAGACGCAGACCACAACGACGAGCGCGAACAGAGCACGCAACGGTGGCTGGGCTTATCCCGTAATTTTCACAACGACGACCGTCATGTCGTCGCCAAGCGGCGCCTCGCCGCGGAAGCCGTCCACGGCGTCGAAGATCGCGTTGGCGATGACTTCCGCCGATTCACCCCGCCGCGTCTGAATCGTTTCGGCCACGCGCTCGGTCCCGAATTCTTCGTCGGCGGCGTTGAACGTTTCGTAGATGCCGTCAGGTACAGAACACGAACACGTCTCCCGCCGCCATTTCGACGATCGCCTGATCGTAGGTCACGCCAGGAAAGGTCCCAAGGGGAATACCCGGGAGCTCAATCGGCGTGCAGCCGTCCGCGGTGCTCCTGAGCGGATATGGCAGGCCCGAGTTTGCCAGGGTCAGCACCCGACGCTTGAAGTCGAAGTACGCGTAGCACAAGGTGCAGTAATACGACTCGAGCTGACGCTCGTACAGGATCGTGTTCATTGACGCGAGCACGTTGGCCGGGCTGAACCTCTCGGGCTGGTATCGCCGGCGGAACGTGCGCGACCTCACGAGCTCGGCGGCAAACACGCTATAAAGCGCGGCGGGCACGCCCTTGCCAGACACGTCTCCCACGGCAACAACAAGGCTGCTCGATTCGGGCGACAGAAAATCGTGCAAGTCGCCCCCGAGCTCGCGCGCCGGCACGAACCTCGCGGCGACGTCGACGCCCTTCAACCGCTTCGGCAGTCCCGTCGGCAAGAGCGCGATCTGGACGCGCTGCGCGAAGCTCAGCTCACGCTCGAGACGATCCTCGTTCGAGCGAAGCGCCTCGTAGAGCCGCGCGTTCTCGATCGCGACCGCGACCTGGCTGGAGAGCAGCGTCAACACCTCGACATCGTGCTTTCCGAACGCATCATAGTTCGGGCTCTCGAGATCGAGGACGCCAATGCAGCGATCCTGCACGAGGAGCGGTATCGCCAGCTCCGACCGGCAGTCCTCCACCCACGGGATGTAACGGGTATCCTTCGTGACGTCGGGTACGTTGGTCACGGTCTTGTGCTCGGCGGCGTAGCCGACGATGCCCTCTCCGACTTTCAACTGCGGGGACCCGGCGCGGTTGCCGTACCGGACGGCGAGCTTCAAGTCGAGCAGCTGCGCGCGCTCGTTCAGCAGGAAGATGCCGAACGTCCGATACGCGATCACACGGTGCACGAGCGTGGCCACCCGCTCGAGGAGCTGATCGAGATCGAGAATCGAGGCGACCTCGCGCCCGATCTCGGCAAGCGTCTCGAGCGTCGCCGAGTATTCGCGCTCGCGCTCGAATAGCCGCGCATTCTCGATGGCGATTGCCACGTGCGCCGCAAATTGCCGCAGCATCGCCTCGTCACGGGCCGTGAACTGGGCGACCTGCTCGCCGTAGAGATTCAGCGCGCCAATCACCTTCTTCTTTCGCCTGAGAGGAACCGCCAGCTGCGAGCTGACGCCGGGCAGCGTCCCCACATAGCGCGCATCGGCGTTCACGTCGTCGACGAGGAGCGAGCGGCCTTCCGCCACCGCGACGCCGATGATGCCCTGGCCGAGACGCAGGCGGAAATGACGTTTGACGTCTTCCGGGTAGCCGACGGCGTACGCGATGCGGAGCTCCTCCGTCTTCTCGTCGAGCAGCCACACTGCAAACGCCTTGAAAGGCGTGAGACGCGAGATGAGCTGTGGAATCTTTTCGAGGAGCTCGTCGAGATCGAGAACCGACGTGACTTCCCGGCCCAGCTCGAAGAGTGTGATGAGCAGTTCGGCGGCTTCGCCGACCGGCGGCGCGGTGGGCGCTGGAGGATTCGAGGGGGGCTGGGACATTCAAGACCGTGGCCCGCCAAGCAGACGGCCCAAGCCGATTATACTGGTAAACTTCGACCCGCGGCCCGGGTGGTCCGGAGACGAGCGTGCGGCCCTACTTGACATTTTGCCTTCGTGTGTCGACGGCGATGATTGCGCTCGTAGTCTGCCTGCCGGGCACCCCCCGAGGTGCGTCGCGCGAGCCGGTTCGTGCCCGACACGGTATCGTCGGGTCCACCGAGTCGCACGCAAGTGCCGCAGGCCTCGAGGTGTTGCGCGCTGGCGGTAACGCCATTGATGCCGCGGTTGCCGTCGGCTTCGCCCTGGCGGTGACGTATCCCTCGGCGGGCAATCTCGGGGGCGGCGGCTTCATGGTGATCCGCCTGGCGGGAGGGCGAGAGACGACGATCGACTATCGGGAGATGGCGCCGGCACGTGCGACGCGCGACATGTTCCTCGACGAGAGCGGCACGCCGGTTGCGGAGCTGAGCGGCAGCGGCCCGCTCGCCGCGGGTGTCCCAGGCGCCGTCGCCGGTCTGCTGCACGCGCATCGATCGTACGGCAAGCTGTCTCTGGCCAAGGTGATGGCGCCCGCCATCGCGCTCGCGCGCGACGGCTTCGAGGTGAGCTGGGAGCTCGCGCGATCTCTGAAGCAGGGATCCGGCAAGCTCGCCAGGTTTCCGGCATCGGTCGCGACCTTCTACGGATCGGACGGGGTCCCGCCGTCGGAGGGCGAGCGCCTGGTGCAGCCGGACCTCGCGAGAACGCTCGCCTCGATCGCGAAGGGAGGCGCGGGCGCCTTTTACCGCGGCCCTATCGCAGGCATGATCGCGCGCGAGATGGAAGCGAGCGGCGGGCTCATCACGAAAGCCGACCTTGCCGCCTACGTCCCCAAAGAGCGCGCGCCGGTGACGGGCACCTTTCGCGGCTATCAGATCGTGTCGATGCCGCCACCGAGCTCGGGCGGCATCGCGCTGATCGAGCTGCTGAACATTCTCGAAGGCTATCCACTGGCGACCTTCGGGCCGAACGCGTCGCGCACCATTCACTTGATGGTCGAAGCCGAGCGCCGCGTGTACGCGGATCGCGCGGAGTGGCTCGGCGATCCGGATTTCTTCGCGGTACCGCTGCCCGGCCTCGTCTCGAAGGCGTACGCGGCCAGGCTGCGCGACGGCATTTCCGAGACAAGGGCCACGCCGAGCACGTCGATCCAGGCGGGCCAGCCTCGGCAGTTCGAGCCCTCGGAGACGACGCACTATTCGGTCGTCGATGCGGACGGGAACGCGGTGTCCACGACGACCACGCTGAACGGCGCGTACGGCAATGGGCAGCTGATCCCGGGCGCCGGCTTCCTGTTGAACAACGAAATGGATGACTTCAGCGCCAAGCCTGGATCGCCGAACATGTTCGGCCTCCTCGGCGGTGAGGCCAACGCGATAGCGCCCCGCAAGCGCATGCTGAGCTCGATGACGCCGACGATCATCACGAAGGACGGGCGTCTCGTGCTCGTCGTCGGCAGCCCGGGCGGCGGTCGCATCATCACGACCGTGCTGCAGGTGGTTCTCAACGTTCTGGAGTTCGGGATGGACGTGCAGGAGGCCGTGGACGCGCCGCGGTTCCATCATCAGTGGTATCCCGACACGGTGATGCTCGAAAAACAGGGCTTCCCTGCCGACATCGTCAACGCGCTGGCGGCGCTGGGCCATCGGACCGAAGCTGTGTCGGACATGGGCGATGTCCACGCGATTCAGATCGATCAGCCCACAGGGCTGCGGCTCGGCGCTTCCGATCCGCGAGCCGATGGCGTCACGCTTGGCTACTGACCGGAGCAGATCAAAGTGACAGGCGACCGTGACAACTGACGTGATGATGGACCCGCTGCCGCTCCCGCTCGACTACGCCGCCATCGAGCGCATCCTGCCCCACCGGTATCCGTTTCTCCTGGTCGACCGGATCACCGAGTTCGAGGCCGACCGGCGTATCGTCGGCGTGAAGAATGTCTCGCTGAACGAGCGGTATCTGGCGCACCCGCCCGACGGCGGTCCACCGGTCTTTCCGCCGACCATCCTCACCGAGGCGGTGGCACAGGTCGGCGCCATCATGATCCTCTCGAAGCCGGAGAATCGCGAGAAGCTCATTTATTTCATGGGCATCGCCAAGGTTCGGTATCGGCGGCCCGTTCATCCGGGCGATGTCGTGATCATCGAGGCAGTGGTGAAACGCCTGCGCAGCCGCATGGGTCAGCTCCGCGGGGTGGCACGCGTCGACGGCAAGGTCGTCGTAGAAGGGACGATGACGTTCGCCCTCGGGCCGCGCGGCGGGCAATTGGATATGTAGTCAGGCGGCACAGCACCGCAGCGCTGCGTCTCACTACTGCGCGGCCCTCGCGGTCGCCAAGACCATCCCGACCTTGGCGGCACGCGAGGCCCATCGCGCCCACCGAGATTCGGGATGCCGGTATCTCCACACATCGAGCACTGCCGGCGCGATCACCATTGCGCCCACCCATCCCTCCTTGCTTCTGAGGGATGCGGCCATCGAGCGCGTGTCGCGCTCATAAGGACCAATCTCGGCGACGGCGGCAACGGCGTACGCCGTTGACGCGAGCACATGAAACGCGAGGACGCCCTTGGCGACCGGCGCCTGCTCGTGCCGGAGATCCGGTCGCCTCGTGAGGATCCACTCGCTCGATGCGGCTTGCATCCAGAACCCGGCTGCGGAAATCGCGTACTCCCGCGCAGGAGAGACTTCGCGATGCGTGATCGCGAAGAACGGAATCGGGCCGAACGACACGCCTTTCACGCCCGGGTGCGCATCGAAGACCAGCGCCATTCCAGCGTGGCCGCTTTCGTGCAGACCGAGGCCCAGCGCTGCTCCTGCGAGAAACTTCGCAATCGTGACCTTCGTTAGAGGAGCGGCTGGCGGGGGGGTGGGAGCCTGGGGGGCCTGAGCGAACGCGCTGAAAGGCGCGACCGCCAGCACGAACAGCACGGCGATCGTGGTGCCGGCAGTTCTGTGCGTTACTTCGCGGGCCGCTTCCACAGCACACGCCCGAGTCGCGAATTGTACGCGGTGAACTCTCCGGCACCGTCGTCCTCGCGGATCGCACGGTAGACCTGATTGATCGTGGCGTCGAGATCGTCGACGGCCGCGAGGATGAGCGCCTCGATGGTCATGGGCTCGACCGGCGAACCATACTGCTTCTCACCGTGGTGAGAAGCGATGAGGTGCAGCAGTTCCGCTCGAAGACTCTCGGGAAAGTCGGGAATCTGACGAATGGCGTCGTTCACCATGACGACGCCGAGCGTGATGTGGCCGACGAGGTTGCCGTCGCGGGAGTATGAGGTTGTGACGTCGTAGTTGAGCTCCTGCAACTTGCCGATGTCGTGCAGCAGTGCGCCCGCGGTCACCAGATCGGCGTCGGCGCCGTAGAGGCGCGAGAGCGCCCGTGCCGGCCTCGGCCATTTTCAGCACGTGCTCGAGAAAGCCCCCGCGGTAAGCGTGGTGCACCGTCCGCGCGGCCGGCCAGATTCTCAGCTGGTCTTCGTGTGTGGCGACGAGACTGGCCACCAGCGCCCGAAGGGGCAGGTTGCCAATGCCCGCAAGGAGCTGCTGGAGCTCCTCCCACATCTCGTTGATGGGGCGCGGAGCAGACTGGACGAGATCGTCTTCGCGAAATCCTTCGCGCCGATCCTGCGAATCGGCGCCGGTCATGACGCGGCGGATGCTGTCGATTTGGAACTGGCGGCGTCCGTTGAACAGAACCAGCCGTCCCTGCGCCTTGACGAACTCGCCGGCGTCGAACTCGTCTTTCAGGCGGTCGACGTTATCAAGGACACGGGCAACGAGCTCGCCCGTGGCGTCCTGCAGGGTAGCGGCGATGTAGTCGCCGCCGCGACCCGCTCGCACTGACTTCTCCGAGCAGAGAAAGAAGCCCCAGCCGACGGCGTTGGCCGCGAGACCGCCGATCGATGGCAGGCGCATGGCAGAAGGATACTGGATCTGGATGCGTCACGCCCCCTCGGCGTTGTGAATCAGCGCCGGGCGGGAGACCTCCTGCGGCTTCACTGCCGGCTGCTTCACGAGCGCAACGCCGACAAAGACGATGGCCATCGCGATCACCGTGCGCGGGCCGAAGGGCTCGCCAAGCAGCGCCGCGCCGAGCACGACGGCGATGAGCGGGTTGATGTACGCGTAGACGGATACCGTCGAGACCGGCAGGTATTGCAGCGCATAGACGTACGACACGAAGCCGCCAATCGAGCCGAAGATGGTCAGGTAGACGAGCGCGGCCAGGCCGCGGCCCTCGAGCGACACGTGCTGCCATTCGCCTGCGAGCGTGCCGACCACGAGCATCATCAGGCCCCCGAAGAGCATCTGCACGGCCGTCGCGCCAATCACCGACTCCCCGTGCGGGTGCCGCTTCGAGTACGACGAGCCTATGGCCCACGCGAGACACGCCAGCTGCAGCGCGACCAGTCCCAGTATGAATCGCGTACCGTGTGTGTCGTCGAACCTGAGATCCGGCCAGACGAGGACGAGAATTCCGGTGAAGCCGAGCGCCAGACCCACGAGCGCACGTTTCGTGATCCGCTCACCGTCGGTGCGCAGCGCCTCGACACCGGCCATGAAAAATGGCGACGTGGCAATCACGACCGACGCCAGCCCGCTCGGCACGGACTGCTCGGCCCAGTTCACGAAGCCGTTGCCGAACCCGATCATCAGCAATCCCTGCAGCGCCAACCCGCTCCATGTGGACACGCGGGGCAACGCCTGACCCCGCGCCCAGAGGAAGGCCACGAGAATCGTCCCGGCAATGATCCAGCGGAAGGCACCCATCAGCGCAGGCGGCACGGCCTCCAGTGCGACGCGGATTCCCAGATACGTGGTGCCCCAGATGACGCACACGGCGACGAGCGCGGTATAGGCGAGGCGATTTGGTGGCGTCACGAGGCCACCTCCTCCGATGAGGGCGGGGCAGGGATGGACAGCCGCGCCGACTCCTTGATGCTCTCGAGCACGATCGTGGTGCGCGTCGACTGCACGCCGGCGATGTGCCCGAGCCGATCTCGGAGAATCTGCGAAAGGTGCTCGGGATCGCGCGCGCGAACCTTCAGCATCAGGCAGTCCTCGCCTGCGACGTGATGCACCTCGAGCACTTCGGGGACCGCGGCAAGCTCGCGGGCGACCCGACCCTCGCCGGGCCGATCCGTGGTCCGTACGGCAATGAAGGCGAGCAGCCGCTGATCGAGGGAGCGCGGATCGATCAGGGCGACGTAGCCGGTGATCACGCCTCGAGCTTCCAGCTTGCGCAGCCGCTCCAGAACCGCGGACGGCGCCAGGCCGATGCTCCGAGCGATCTCAACCTGCGGGAGGCGGGCGTTCTCTTGAAGGAGTCGAACGATTTCCAGGTCGATGGGGTCCAGCATGGGGCACTCCCCGTTCAAGGCCCCATGATACCACTGCTAACCGATTATTATTTGGTATGCGAGTCAATAGTCAGAATTATGTTCTGGCTATTACTGTTGGGTAAGAAGTATTACCGGTGGAGGGCCGACTGCGCCGCGAGAAACGCCTGGCAGTCCAGGCTCGATTTTCCGGGCCTGTTTGCGCCATGGGCTGGGTAGGATCCTGCAAAGAGTGAGGGACCTCCCCGATCACACGGCTCGGTGGATGTCCCCCACAGCGGAGCGATTGGTCCGGACGCGGGCTACTCGAGGCGGGCCCTGGCGGCGATCAGCTTTTCGGCGACGGATTTGACGGCCAGCTCGGTCGCTTCACCGAGGATCGTCTCGCGGTAATCGGACGAGCTCATATCGATCTCGCCCATTCCAGCTCCGCCCCAGTTCCCGCCGCCACCCGCGAGGAGCAGGCCGCTGCGCGACGACATGCCGTCGCCCTTGGCGCTGGCCATGATCTCGGCCGTCGACGCGTCGATCATCCGCGCAGTGATGGCCACATTGGCCTTTCCCTTTTCGCGGCCGACCTTGCCGATTCCAAACCCGCCATAGCCGAACCCGCCGCCACCAACGCCCTGCTTCTTCTGTTCGGTGCCAAATTTGGTGATCGAGCCGACGATCAGGTACTGAACGCCCAGCACTTTCCCGACCTTGGCGAGGGTCGCCGCACTAGGATCGGCGCGCTCACTGTTCGAGAAGTTCTGCTCGGCCAGGATGGCGTCGAGCCGCTTGCGCTCGATGACGCGGTACGTCCCGTCGTTGACGAGCTCGTCGACCAGCATGTCCGAAATGCCTTTGCCAATATCCCAATTGCCGCTCCACCACTGCTGCACGGTGCCGTAGTCGAAGTCGAGCAGCGCGATGCTTGGGCGCTTGCTCTGGGCGCTGACGCCGATCGATCCCAGCGACACCAGTGCGAGGGCAAAGGCGCCCACCGTCATGAACCACACCTTGCGCATGTATTCCTCCGGGGAACTGTAGGACGAAGCCTAGCGACGGACGGTCCAGGAATCAAGACGTACGCGCGGCGTCAGGGTGTATCGGTCTCAAGTGGTCGATGCTGCAGGGGGCGTCGGGGTCGGGATGAATTTCAATTTCTGCGACTTGGGATGGAAGGGTTGCAGAAATTGAAATTCATCCCGACCCCACAAACGCGCCGTATAATCCCGTCAACGTGGCGCAAGATGTTCCGCGTGCGGACTTGACCGCCGGTATCGACGCACGGGTCGACGCTCTTGCGCGCCTGTTCGATTCGGTCCACGAGGGCGTCTACGCGGGGCTGGTCGGGCCGTCCAGCACGCGCACTCTAGCGGCCAACCCCCACCTCAAGCTCATTCTCGGCTACGACCCCGAAACACCGGAAACCGAGGTCCGCCCGTTCGACCCCGCCCGCTTCGACGATGCGCAGAGCCGCAACGCTTTTCGAGAGCGCCTGGCTTCCGAAGGTGCCATCACCGAGTACCTGCTGCGCCTGCGACGCGCGGATGGGTCGTTCTGCTGGGTCGAGCTCACGGCCCATGCCGAACCGGTCGGGACGGACGGGACGCTCCGCCTCGAAGCGCTCGTGCGCGACGTCAGCGAGCGGAAGAAACTGGACGACCAGTCGCGCGATCTCTATCAGCAGCTGGTGCAGGCCGAGAAGATGGCCGCCCTGGGCCAGACGATTTCCGGCGTGGCCCACGAGCTCAATAACCCGCTCGCGACGATCCTCACCTGGTCCGAGCGCCTGGCGCAGAAATCCCTCGAGGACGGCGCACGGCGCGGCATCGAGATCATCCTGCACGAGGCCGAGCGCGCCGCGAAGATCGTGCGCCAGCTCCTGACCTTCGCACGCAAGCGACAGAGCACGCGGACGATGGTCGACCTCAATCAGGTGGTGCGAGAGACTCTCGCCTTGCGCGCATATGAACAGCGCGTCACCAACATCACCGTGATCGACGCGCTCGCCGCAGGGCTGCCGCACGTCTTTGCCGACCCGCATCAGATTCAGCAGGTCCTCCTCAATCTGGTGATCAATGCCGAGCAGGCCATGCTCTCGGCAAACGGCCGCGGCACGATCGTCGTGCGCACCTGGCACGATCCCACCCGCGAAGTGCTTGCCCTCGAATTGCACGATGACGGGCCCGGCGTGCCGTCGGACGTGCAGGCGAAGATTTTCGACCCATTCTTCACGACGAAGGAGGTCGGCAAGGGCACCGGCCTCGGGCTCACCGTCGCCTACGCGATCGTGCAGGAGCACGGCGGCCGCATCCGCGTGCAGCCGGCCAATGCACGCGGCGCGTCATTCCTCATGGAGCTGCCGGTGACGCCCGGCACCCGTCGGGAGCAGGCCACGACACCCACCGCCGAAGAACTGAAGCAGCTCGCGGGCCGCCGGGTGCTCGTCGTGGAGGATGAACCGGCGCTGGCCAGCGCCGTCAGCGACGCGCTGACCGATGCAGGGTTTGTCGTCGATCGGGCGGGAGATGGGGAAGAGGCGCTCGGCTATGTGCACGAGCGCCCCTACGATCTGGTGATTTGCGACCTGAAGATGCCGCGGCTCGATGGTCGGGCGTTCTACCGCGCCATCGCCGCTACCGCGCCGGAGTTGGCGGCGCGTCTGATCTTCGTCACGGGCGACGTCGTCGGAACCGACGCCGAGCGCTTTCTCGAGGAAAGCGGCTGCCCCTGGCTCGCCAAGCCTTTCCGACTCGGCGACTTGCTGCGCGCCGCGCGCGACGTGCTCGCGTAAGGAATCACGACGCCTGGCGTCGAGGGCTGAGCGGCGCGGATGGGCTGGTCGGCCTTCAGCATCTGCGGCTTCTGCAGGAACTGCAGCACTGTCGACTTCAGCAACGCCGTCGCCTGCGCAGGCGCCATCGACGTGCCCAGCGCATCGCGAAGGCGCCGAATCGCACGAGCGTGAAGCTGGCTCACACGCGATTCGTTGACGCCAATCTCCTGGCCAATCTGCTTCATCGTCACTTCGCGATAGTAATAGAGGCCGATGACCTTCTGCTCGCGCCAGGGCAGCGACTCGATCGCCTGTCGGACACGCTCACGGATTTCCAGGCGTTCGTAGGCCACATCCGGGCGCTCGGGCTCCGACGGCAGGAGCGCGGCGGGAAGGCTCGAATCATCGGAGTGGTCGGCAGTCGCCAACGGTGACGTGGATTCGATGGTGTTGATGCGGACAATTGTGCGGCTCAGGCGCTTTTCGTCCGAGCCGACTTTGGCGGCGAGGTCGGCGAGCGACGGCTCGTAACCGAGCTCACGGCGAAGCGTTTCCCGCGCGGCTTCGAGCTCCCGGCGCTGGCGGCGCACACCGCGCGGCCACGCGTCCTTGCGAAGCGCGTCGATCATCGCGCCACGGACACGGCGCTCGGCAAACGTCTCAAACTTGATGCCCCGATCCTCGTCGAAGCGATTGGCCGCGTCGATGAGCCCGATCACCCCGTCCTGAACCAGGTCGCCGATGTCGATCGAATGCGGCATCGATGCGGCCATGCGGCGTGCCAGGGCCTCGACAAACGGGATGCTCGCGACGATTCGCTGACTGGATGCTGGAACGGGGAGCGACATGGGTTCTCCTTGGCTGCTGGCGAAAGCCAGACGGCCACCCCTATCGCAACCGCGGTACCAGCCGAGCCGCCGATATGGCCTGCCCGGAGCTCCGACGCTCGAGAACGGCTGTAAAGGATTGAGTTGTCGGGTTTTGTCATGTGCAACGCCGCGCAGAATCTGGCAGGGCTGGGATTGTCAAAACTGCAGGAATCGTCAAAATTGCGACGCTTTACCGGCATGGGATGCCAACTAATTGACACCTCAAATTACCATTTCGGCAAAAACTGACGGTTTTGTAATCGAACGGTAGAGCTTCGGAGACTCGAACGGAGGGCCTTGGAAGGACAGCGTCAGGCGCCGACTTTTTCTGTCGGCGAAGAGGGGATCTGCTGACGAATTTCGCGTGCCGTGGTCATCGCCTCGAGTGCGGCGTTCACGACGTGCGCCGCGCGCGCGCGACCGGCGTCGTCGGGCGCCTTGGCTTGAAGGAGTTCGGCATGCGCAAGGATGACACCGAGCTGATTGCTCAGACGGTGGAACAACTCGCGCAATTCGACCGACTCGGACATCGGACGGTTCTCGGGGACGGCAGACACTCGGCTCTCGAGCCCGGGGGCATTCTACGCCGGCTGCTCGTCCTGATGTGACTCAGTCTCGAGCTGCAGCGCTTCCGGGTCGCGCCAGAGCGTGTCCTCGAAAATTCGAACCGCACCGCCGGCAGTGCGCACGTACTGAATCTTGCCGGCTGCCATCCAGTTGTAGATTGTCCGCCGGCTGACGCCGACCGACTCGCACGCCTGGGTAATTGAGATTGCTCGACGCTCCAACTGATATGTCCTCCAGACGTTAGGGGTATCGGTGAATCCCCGACACAGCTATAGATGGCGCCGGAAATTTGAGCGCTCTCACCGCCGTGCTTGACTGACTCATCCATTAGCGTCAAAATACCGACGCTCTTTAAATGGCTGATACGCCGAAACATCTGCTGCTTGTGGAGGACGAAGCGCCCCTGCGCGAGGCCGTCGCAGAGCAGTTGACGGATCGTGGATTCGACGTCGTGCAGGCCGAATCCGGCGAGCGCGCCATCGAGAAGCTCTCGGACTTCGCGTTCGATATCGTCATCACCGATTTGCGGCTGCCGGGAGTCGACGGTACAAGCGTCATCGATGCCGCGGTCAACCTGTATCCCGACATCATCGGGATCGTCATGACCGGATACGGCACGGTGAAAGACGCCGTCGAAGTCATCAAGCGCGGTGCCGCCGATTTCGTCACCAAGCCGTTTCAGTTCGACGAGTTGTGGCTCGCGCTCGTCGGCGCGATCGAGCAGCGCCGGCTGCGCACCGAAAACGCATGGCTCCGCGAGCAGCTCGAACAGCGTCACAGTTTCGAAGGCATCGTGGGACGCAGTCGGCCGATGCGCGATCTATTTCAACTCCTCCAGACGATCGCGCCGACATCGAGCACGATTCTCATCACGGGAGAAACCGGCAGCGGCAAGGAAGTCGTCGCACGTGCGATCCATCACGCGAGCCCGCGTCGCGCCAATCGCTTCGTCGCGATCAATTGCAGCGCCATCCCCGAAAACCTTCTCGAGGCGGAGCTCTTCGGCCATACCCGCGGCGCATTCACGGGCGCAGTCGGCTCGCGCCAGGGCCGACTCGAGCAGGCGCACAAGGGGACGCTCTTTCTCGACGAGGTCGGGACGATGAGCATGGCGCTGCAGATGAAGCTGCTGCGCGTGCTGCAGGAGCGTGAGTTCGAGCGCGTCGGCGACTCGCAAACGATCAAGGTCGACGTGCGCGTGATTGCCGCAACCAACGCCGATCTCGCGAAGATGGTCGCCGAAGGATCATTTCGCGAGGACCTTTTCTACCGGTTGAACGTGATTCCCGTCCGGCTGCCGCCACTCCGCGAGCGCAAGGAAGACATTCCGCTGCTGGTGCAGCACTTTCTTCAAAAGTTCTGCAGCGAGCTGAACCGCACTCTCCTGACCGTCTCGCAGTCCGCGCTAAGATGCCTGATGACGTGCTCCTGGCCCGGGAACGTCCGGCAGCTCGAAAATGCGATGGAGCGCGCGGTGGCGCTGTCGGGCGGACGGCCCCAAGTGGAAGTGTCGGATCTGCCGCCCGACATACAGAGTGTGTCGGACGGAGAGCCGTTTCTGCACGGGCTCGCCTTGCCCGATGACGGCATCGACTTCGAGACGTTCATCGAGAGCATCGAACGTGAGGTGATCCGGCGCGCGCTCGAGCGCACCGGCGGCAACAAGGCCGCCGCTGCACAAGTTTTGCATCTCAAGCGCACGACGCTCGTCGAGAAGTTGAAGCGCCTGGAAGGATTCGCCTGATGCCGCCCCGCCATGTCTACTGGACGATCCTCATCGGCAACGCGCCGACGGCGTTTCGCGCCCACGATCGCGACGATCTCCTGCCCACGTTCGAGCGCTTGCGGAAGAAGCAGCCCGACGTGGCGCTGAAGTACTTCGCTCGGGGCCGGCTGTGGGCGTCAGCTGAAGATGCGCGCGCGGCCGTGCAGCCGACCCGGCCGTCCGAGCCGCGGGGACGCGAATGGCGTCCTGGCGGCACACACAAGGATCCGCGCGATCGATTCAAGAAGAAGCCTCGCAGCGATCGCCCCGCCGCCTCCAACCGATCGTCCGAGCGTTCGGCTCGGCCGCCTCAGAGACCGCCCAGCAGCGGTCCGGGCCCGTCCTGGCGAGGCGATCGGCCGTCGAAGCCGCGGGAAAACGATCGTCCGCCGCAGGCGCACCCAAGCGATCGGCCCACGGAACGCAAGTGGGGCGCGCGCGACAATCGCGCACCACGGAGCGATGGTGCGCCACGCGAGGAGCGGCGACCGGGAGACAAATGGCAGCCGCGCGGCGAGTGGCGTCCGAAAGAGGGCCAGCGATCCGGAGACGATCGTCGGCCGGCAGACAGGCGGCCACCGCGAGGCGATTGGCGTCCCAAAGACCAGCAGCGGCCCGGAGTCGACCGCCCCAAAGAATCACGAGGATCCTGGAAGAATCCAGGCGCCACGACGAACCGCGGGCCGAAGCCGAAAACGGGATGGACCGACCGGCCCTGGAAGCCGAAGACATTCAATCCAGACCGCAATCCCACCTCGAGAGGGCCGGCGGGTCCCCCCAAGGAACGCCCGCTGCCTGAACGTCCGCCGGACAATCGACCGAAGGATCGACCGGACGAACGGGTCGAAGCGCGCCGCAAAGAGGGCACGCGCCTCATCAAGAAAGTGAGACGATGATCGTGCATCTCGTGCTCTTCACGCCGCGGGCCGACCTGAGCGACGTGGAGCGCGAGACAATCCGCCAGACGCTCGATCACGCACTCTCGCACATCCCGTCGATTCGCCGATTCGCGGTGGGGCGGCGTGTCCGTCTCGGCACGACGTACGATCGCGTCGCGCCGATCGATTTCGAGTTCTGCGTCGCGATCGAATTCGGCGACGAGGCCGACCTCGCCGCGTATCTCGCGCACCCAGCTCATCAAACACTTGGTCAGTTGTTCTACGAGACCAGCGCGCACGCGCTGGCCTGTGATTTCAGAATGCTCGCATCGGTTGGGGAGTTGACGATGGATGGACCGTCGTAAGCTTCCACTGCACGCACACCTTTTCTACACGACGCCATCGACGATCGTTTCAATCGAGCTGGCAGCGCAACGAACATAACTCGCGAATCGTCGTGGCACGTGGATTGATCCTGCCACGACCTTCGGAGGACGTTCGATGCCGCGTTCCTGCCGTCGCTCGATCTTTGCGGTCGTGTTCATCATCGCGGGCGGAGGGTTGGGGGCGCCGGCTGAGGCGGCATCCGGTGGGCTGCTGCTCGCCACACCTGTCGTCGCGGCGAGCGTTCACACATGGAATTTCTCGCTCGCGAGGATCCCTGTCTTCGCCCCACGAACAGGCCATCACGAGACGCCTGAGATCGTCCCGGCGCCGGCGCGCCGTCCCGCGCTTCTCATTCCGCTTTATGTGTCGTTCGCGGGCCTTCAGGCGATGGATGCGCACTCGACGCTCAAGGCCGTTGAAAGCGGCTATGTCGAGTCGAACCCGGTGATGGCGGCGGCGACCAGGCACCGAGGCGCGCTCGTTGCGGTCAAGCTGGCGACCACTGCGGTGGTGATTGCAAGCGGCGAGCGACTCTGGCGCCGCAATCGCGTTGCCGCCGTCGCCGCGATCGTTGCCGTCAACGTCGCCTATGCCGCCATCGTCGCGCACAACTATGGCAAGGCGGGAAAGCCGTTGAAGTAGGCTCAAGAGTGCATTACGCACTCAGCACCAGCCACCAGAGTCTTACGAGATGACGTGCGTGTTTTCCGCTTCGACGCGGTTACGCCCGGCCGCTTTCGCGCGATACAGGTTGGCGTCGGCGCGCGCAAGAGCCACGGCGGGATCTTCTTCGGAGCCGAGCTCGGCGACGCCGGCCGACACCGTGATGCGTCCGGCCTCTGGAATCGCCAGGTTCTGCACGTTCTCTCGAACGCGCTCGGCGAAGATGCGCGCGCCTGCGAGACCAACGTCGGGCAACAGCACGAGGAACTCTTCCCCGCCCCACCGCATGGCGAGATCCGAGCCGCGTTGCGAGGCAGAGAGAATCTCGGAAATGCCTTTCAGCACGCGATCGCCGACGGCGTGTCCGCTCTCATCGTTGATCCGCTTGAACCGGTCGACGTCGAAGAGGACCAGACTCAGAGCGGCGCCACCCCGCCGTGCACGGGCTACCTCGCGGGCCAGCGCTTCCTCTCCGCCGCGCCTGTTTGCGAGCCCCGTCACCTGATCGGTCAGGGCGAGACGCGACAGAGCCGAGAACCGCTCCAGGCTGTTCGCGCGCTCGAGACTCGTATCGAGCTCGAGCGCCAGCCGTCGTCCCGTTTCCGCGAGCGCATCGATCGCACGCGCGTCGAGCGCCAAGGGCTCCAGATCGAAGACGCACAAGGCGCCATGGACGCGATCGGGTGAGGTCTTGACCGGCACACCGCTGTAACCGCGCAGCGTGCCTGCCGGCGGAAACTCCGTGGCGGCAAATACCGGGTGCTGCTGCACATCGGGAACCACAATCGGCTCTCCGCCTTCGAGCACCTGACGGATGAACGACCACTCGCGAGGGGAGCGGCCCTGTGGCAGCGAACGCCGCGATACGTTCACGTGCACTCGCAGCCATTCGCGTTCACCGACAATGACGGAAACGAGCACGAGGCTGACGCCGAATCGGCGGGCCACGTCTGCTGCATAGCGATCGATGACTTCGCCGACCCAGCGTTCGTGCGCGACGTTCGACCCGGCGATCGCTTCGGGCCCGGTACCGCGCTGCCGGAGGGAGGGCAGCGCGCGACCGAGCGTCTCGAGCGCCTGTTCTTCGGTGGCATCGGCCGCCAGCAGCTCAGTGACGCCGAGCCGTTCCTTCAGGTTCCAGGCCGCTCCGCTCAGCTCCTTCGAGCTCGAGACCACCACGACGGGCGGACCCGATCCGCCGGCGATGCGGCGCAGATCGGCCAGGAGTGCAAATCCATCGAGCCGAGGGAGCGACAAATTGGCCACCACGAGCACCGGCAGGTTGCGGCGACGCAGCATGGCCTTGGCCTCGTCGCCGTTTCTCGTGACGATGACGTCATAGCCACCGAGCTCGACAATGTCGCGGAGCATGGCGGAGCGCTGCGGGTCGGGGTCGGCGATAAGAACGTACGCTACCCCTTGTGGTGAGGGAGAGGCCTCAGGCGGCGGCGGGGGCGGGGCGGTTGGCGCCACAGTCTGTGGTGAAGTAGCGGGGAAAACGCGGGCTGAGTATTCATAGAGGGTATCACCGTGCTTTTCCAGGCCAATCCATTAGCTCATCAATAGCGTGTCGAGGTCGATACGGGTGACGCCAGAGCGAAACAGGTCCGCGCCCTCCTCTTCCCTCCGTTCCTGGAGCGACTGACGGATTACGACCGAAAATGTGCCCAAGAATGTCCGTGGCAACCGGACAGATGTCTGGTGGAAGCAGGAATAGTATCTTTTTTATCTCACAGGAGTGTTGATGTTGACACACAACGACCGATATATAACCATGGCGCACCTCTTGCCTCAGCCGTAGGTGCCTTGCCTTCTTGCTGACCTGGATGGCTCGTCCATTCGGGTTTGTAAGTGACAGGGCGGAGCACCATCAGGCGGCGCCGAGAATCACCAAATTATGGCCGGTTTTTCGCGATCGCTGGATCCGGAGCTTCGAGTATCCGTCGCCGCGTTCGTTCTCGCATTGGCTGCCGCGGTCGGCTGCCAGCGATCGCAGACGCCGGCCGGGACGTCCGAGGTGCAACCCACCTATAACAAGGACTCCGGGCGGCTCGAGCGAATCAGTTACGACCGCAACCGCGACTCGCGGTTGGACGCGTGGCTCGTCATGGACGGCACGCGCGTCGTTCGGGCCGAGCTGGACGAGGACTTCGATGGCGCTGTGGACCGCTGGGAGTATTACGGTGACCAGGCGGTTCCGGCCGCGGCCGCGCCGACCGACGGGCTCGCGCCACGCGGCGCGCTCGTGCGCGCCGAGCAGGCCACGCGGGGCGACGGAAAGATCAATCGCCGGGAATCTTACGTGAACGGCCAATTGTCGACGGTCGAGGAAGACACGACCGGCGATGGAAGGGTCGACAAGTGGGAAACCTGGTCTAGCGGCGCGCTGCGGGTCATGGCGCTCGACACGAAGGGCACTGGCAAGCCAAATCGGCGGCTGGTGTATCCGGGCGACGGCTCCTCGCCACGATTGGAAGTGGATGAGGCCGGCACCGGAATGTTCGTGGCGGCGTCGGGGTCGTAGGTCGCCGGGCCGCCTTCTGACCGTACGAGGTAATCGCGCAGTGACCGTTTCGAATCCGATCTCGACCTTTCGTCCCGTGCGCACACCATCCGTGTTCGGCTCAATTGTCCTGTGGATTTCGGGATCGCAGGGCGAGCAACCGGCCGTCGACAGCCTGCTTGCCGGTCTCGGCCTGACGGCGCGTCGCGCCGCGGGCACTCAGCAGGCGCTCGCCGAACTGCGCGACCGCCCGTCGATGCTCTGCCTGCTCGACTGCATGCGGACCGGCGACTCGCTGCGCATCGCACGGAGCATCCGCACCGAGCGGCCGCAGGCGGTCATCGTGGGCGTCGTGGATCCGAACCGGCAGGAGAGCTCGCTCGACGCGTTTCGCGCAGGCGTGTTCGATGTGCTGCCCTGGCCCATCGTGCCCTGGGATCTCAGCGCCGTGATCTCGAACGCACAGGACCTGGTCCGACTGGCCAACGAGCCGGAGGAACAGGACGCGGCGCAGATATCGACCTTCGGCGTCTTTGGCAGCTCGCCGGCGATGCGCAAAATCATCGACGTGCTGCCGCGAGTAGCGCCAAGCCGCTGTCCGATTCTTCTCTACGGCGAGCGCGGCACGGGCCGCGAGATGCTGGCGCGCGCAATTCATGGGCACGGCCGACGGCCCGATGCGCCGTTTATCGTGGTCGACTGCGCCAACTCCACGCCGCAGGATCTCGAGAGCGAGATGTTCGGCCTGGTGTCGCAACGCCGCGCGGACAGCAACGAAGAGCGCCGGTCGATGGAGCGCATCAGCCGCGGCTCGCGTCTCTTCGAAGCCTCGGGCGGCACCCTGTTCCTGCAGAACCTGCCCGAGATGCCGAATCGGGTGCAGGCAAAGCTGCATCGCGTGCTCCGCGATCGCGAGGCGGTGCTCTCGAGCGACCGGAGCCGGATCGAGCTCGACATTCGTCCGATTGCCGCCGTCGACCCGGGATTCGAGAGCGCGGTCGAAGAAGGCAGGCTGCGGCGCGATCTCTATGATCGGTTGTCGCTCATTCGGATCGAGCTGCCGCCGATGCGGCAGCGGCGGGAAGACATTCCGTACCTGGCGAACCATTTCCTGAAGGAGATTTGCCGGACGAGTGGCTCGCCCATCAAGACGCTGACGCGATCCGCCGTGACGCTTCTGGCGGCCCTGCCCTGGCGCGGCAACGCGCCGGAACTGCGTGCGCTCCTGGAGCGCCTGGTGCTCCTGACGCCGCACGGGTCGATCCGCCTGGAAGACGTGCTGGCCCAGGTGCGGCTCGACAGCAGCGAAATCACCTCGGTCGGCGGGACGACGCTCAGGGAGGCGCGGCTTCGGTTCGAGCGCGACTACATCGCATCGATCGTGCGGCAGCATCACGGCAGGATGGGCGATGCCGCGCAGGCCCTGGGCATTCAGCGAACAAATCTCTATAGGAAGCTTCGTCAGCTCAGTGTGCTTCGTGGCGCCAAAGAGGCGCGATAGAGCTCACTTGTATCGTTGTGGCGACACTTCCTTCGACGCGGTGTGGATTCCGGCAGCTCAGCAGCTTGACGCGGCTGGGCTTGGCGGGCGAAGATAGGCAACCCCAATACTGCCGGCGGCCCCGGCAAAGGAACTGAAGGTCATGCGCACAATCAAGGCAGGACTGGCTCTGGCGCTCGTGGGCGGCTTCCTGCTCGCTCCTCTGTCCGCGGCGGGACGCCAAGATGGCGTCATCAGCGGCTCGGCGTCGGCCGAAGCGAAAAAGCCGTACGAGCAGTACATCATCCGCGCGCGCGACGTGAGCACGAACACGGTTGCGCAGAAGACCATGCTCGATGCGAATGCCGACTTCGCGGTCAACGGCCTGACACCGGGCACGTTCCTGATCGAGTTGGTGAAGGACGCCCAGCCGAACGGTGAAGGCGGCAAGATCATCTGCACGGCCGGCCCGTTCGCGCTGCAGGACTCGGCGTCACAGATCAACGACTTCATGATGAAGAAGGGCGCAAACGTGCGCTGCAATCGCCCGGTGGCGGCCTACTGGCTGCTCGGCGCGGCGGCGGCGGCAGGCATCACGGCCGGCATTGCCGCCGGCGGCCCGGTCAGCGGCGCTCAGTAACACCCGCGGTTCGACGGCTTCGCGGGCGTCACGATGACGCCTGCGGGGCCGGTTCCACCGCTCTCGTTTTTCCGCTCCACCGTTCGTTTTTCCAGCTCGTCCCCCACTTCCAATCGAAAGGGTGCTCGTCTTGTCTCGCTGCTTTCCCGCGTGTCTGTGTGCGCTGGGCATTCTGCTGCCACAAATGGCGGCGGCCCAGTCGACCCCGTCCGATCCGTCCGAAAACGCCAGGTTCCGCTACGGCGCGCTGCGCTTCACGCCGTTTCTGGCCATCACCGAAATTGGCGTCGACACGAACGTGTTCAACGAGGCGCTCGAGCCGCAGCGCGACACGACGGCGACACTCGGGCCGGGCGCCGAGTACTGGCTGCGGGTTGGCCGGGCGCGCGTGAGCGCGAAAAGCGACGTGCAGTACAACTGGTTCCGGGACTTCAGCAATCAGCGATCGCTCAGCACGAACAATGAGGCCAAGCTCGAGGTGCCGCTCACGCGCCTGACGCCGTTTGTCGACGGCGTGTTCGATCATGGCCGCGTCCGTCCGGGTTACGAGATCGACACGCGCGCGTTTCGCACCGACAGCGGATTCGGCGGCGGCCTCGATATCAGCCTGACGTCCAAGACCGGCGTGCGTGTCGAGACACACCAGCGACGACTCAAGTACCGCGACGATGAGTTCTTCTTCGGCAACAGCCTCCAGCAGACGTTGAACCGCCGCAGCGATTCATTCGGCGTCTCCTGGCGGCAGAAGCTCACGCCTCTGACCACCTTCGTCGTGCTCTCGGAGTACGAGAAGGAGCGCTTCGATTTCGAGGAGTCCCGGAATGCGAACGGCGTGCGGGTCGTCCCGGGCTTCGAGTTCGATCCGTTCGCGCTCATCGGCGGCAAGGTGTTCATCGGGTTCCGATCGTTCGACACGACCGATCCGCTCCTGCCGGACTACCAGGGCCTGGTCGCCGACGTCGAAGCCAATTACCGCGCACGCGCCACACGGTTCGACGTGCGGCTCCAGCGCGACGTCGACTACTCGGCCGAGGAGGTCGAGCCGTACTACCTGCTGACCGACGTCGGACTGAAAGTGACGCAGAAGGTGACGCATCAGTGGGACGTGGTCGGAAACGTCTCGTGGCAGTGGCTCGCCTACCGCCGCGTGGAGGGTGGTGTCCTGGACGCCCTGCCATCACACACCGACCACAGCCGGCAGCTGGGCGGAGGCGTTGGGTATCTCTTCGGCAACAGCCTGCGGCTCGGGGTCGATGTCGCGTACTACCAGCGGACGTCGCCCGCGACGTTTCGCGAGTACGACGGCTTGCGGGTTGGCGGTTCGTTCACATACGGGTTGACACGGCAATGACACGTCTCGTTTTCACACTTCTCGCCACGCTGACACTTTCCGTTGGAGCGCGGGCCGGGCAGGTCGATTACACGGTTGGCGCACAGGACGTGCTGACTATCAACGTCTACGACCAGCCGGACATGTCGGGCAAGTTCAAGGTCGAAGCCGACGGGACGTTCACGTTTCCGCTCATCGGACGCGTGACGGCCAGCGGTCAGACGCTGCGCACCATTGAAACGGACCTGAAAAAGCGCCTGTCCGACGGCTACCTGCGCAATCCGCAGGTTACCGTCGGCGTCGAGACCTACCAAAGCCAGCGGATCTTCATCATGGGGGAGGTCCGGTCACCTGGCAGCTACTCGCTGACGGGCGACATGACGCTCATCGAAGCCCTGTCGCGGGCGGGATCGACGACCGCGCAGGCGAGCGACGAGGTGCTGATCGTGCGGCCCAAGGTGGGTGCCGCGGCTGGCGGGCCCGTGCTACCGAACCAGACCGCAGATTCCGAGATCATTCGGGTCAACGTGCGCGAGCTGCAGGCCGGCTCGCTTTCGCAGAACGTGGCGCTCAGGGATGGCGACACGCTGGTCGTCCCGAAGGCGCAGGCCGTGTACGTGTTCGGCCAGGTGCGCCAGCCGGGCGCGTATCCCGCCGAGAAAGGCACCACCGTCCTCCAGGCGCTATCGCTGGCCGGCGGCGTCACCGATCGCGGATCGACGAGTCGCCTCGTGATCGTGCGTACGGTCGACGGGAAGAAGAAAGAGCTCAAGGCCAAGCTCGCCGACACGGTCGAGCCCGGCGATACGCTGATCGTGAAAGAACGCTTCTTTTAGGGTCCCAGATGAATCACATGACCGCTGACTCGCGCCCTCGCCCTCAGGTGTCCATGCACGTGAATCCTCAGGAGGACGAGAAGCATCTGATGGACTACGTGCGCGTGCTGTACAAACGTCGCTGGGTGGCCATCCCGACGTTTCTCGTGATCCTCGTCGTCGGCGTGATCAACACGTATCGCACGACGCCGGTGTACGAGGCGCACGCGCAGATTCTGATCGAGAAGGACACGCCGCGCGTCGGGGGGTTCAACGATCTGTTCGCGCAGCAGGACGGCTGGTACAACGACGAGTTCTACCAGACGCAGTACCGGATCCTTCAGAGCCGCAGCCTGGCGCGCAAGGCCGTGGTGGCGATGAAGCTCGAACAGAACCTGGCCTACAAGCGGATGATCGAGACGCCGGCGCCCATGACACTCACGGGCGCGGCCTTCGGGGTGTATTCAGCCGCGAAGACGGCGATCGTCGGCGAGGCGCCCCGCGCGGCGCGACCTGCCGCGCAGGAACCCAGGGTCTCCGGTGAGACCGCGCGGGAAGCGGCGCTCGTCGACAGCTTCCTCGGCTCCCTCACGGTCGTGCCGATCCGCAACAGCCGGCTCGTGGAGCTCCGCTTCACGTCGACTGAACCGCAGCTGGCCGCCGACATGGCCAATGCGCTCGCGCGGACCTACATCGAGCAGAACCTCGAGTTCAAGTTTCACTCCTCGAAGGACGCGACCGACTGGCTGTCGGGCCAGCTGGGCGAGCAGCGCAAGAAGGTCGAAAATAGCGAGTCGGCGCTCCAGCGCTACAAGGAGCAGCACGATGCAGTCGCCGTCGAGGACCGGCAGAACATCGTCGTGCAGCGGCTCGGCGAGATGAATGCCGCGGTAACGAAGGCGAAGACCACGCGCATCGAGAAAGAAGCGCTCTACAACCAGTTGAAGGCGATGCAGGTCTCCGGCGCGATCGACAGCTTCCCGGCCGTGCTCGCGAACGACTACGTGCAGAAGATCAAGGGGGACCTGGGCGATCTCCAGCGCCAGCAGGCGCAGCTCGCCGACAAATACGGCGACCGTCACCCAGAGATGATCAAGATTGGGTCGGCCATTCAGTCGACCGAAGCAAAGCTGAAAAACGAGATCAACAAGGTTGTCGACTCGGTTCGAAGCGAATATGAGTCCGCGCGGGCGCAGGAAATCAGCCTGGCAGGCGCGCTCGAAACCCAGAAGGGCGAGGCGCTCAGCTTGAACCGCAAAGGCATCGAGTACAGCGTGCTCCATCGTGAGGCCGAGAGCAATCGCCAGATTTACGAGTCGCTGATGCAGCGCACCAAGGAGACGGGAATCTCCGGCGAGTTCAAGGCCAGCACCATCCGGGTGGTCGACGCCGCCGAGGTGCCGAAGTCGCCGTTTCTGCCGCGTCGCCAGCGCGACGTGTCGCTGGCCGGCCTGACGGGGGTGCTCCTGGCCGTGGGTCTGGTGTTCTTCTTCGAGTACCTCGACAACCGGATCAAGACCCCGCAGGAGCTCCGCGCGACGCTGAACGTTCCGTTTCTCGGGATGGTGCCGTCGGTGCCGGACCAGCATCAGGCGCTCATCACCGAAGGCGTGCCGGCCAACTTCGCGGAATCGATCCGGTCGATTCGTACCAACGTGCTGTTCTCGTCGGCCGAAGAAGGCGCGCATATCGTTGTCGTGACGAGCGCGGGGCCGGGCGAAGGCAAGAGCGTCGTGTCGAGCAACCTGGCTGTATCGCTCGCGCAGGCCGGACAACGCGTCCTCGTCATCGACGCCGACATGCGCCGTCCGCGCGTGCACGAGATCTTCGATCTGCCGCAGGAACCCGGGTTGTCCAACCTGCTCGTCGGAGACTGCAAGCCGAGCGAAGCCGTGCGGAAGTGGAGCACGGTTCCCGGACTGTGCGTGCTGCCGGCTGGCATGATCCCGCCGAACCCGGCAGAGCTCCTGGGCTCTCAGCGCTTCGAGGAGTACATCTCGACGCTCGGAGAGCACTTCGACTGGGTGCTGATTGATTCCCCGCCAGTGCTCGCGGTCGCCGACGCGGCTGTCGTCGCCAACGGCGCGTCTGGCGTGGTCTTCGTCGTCGGCGCCGACCAGACGAGCCGGCAGGCCGCCCGCGAAGCGATCCACCAACTGCAGTCCGCGCACGCCCGTGTGATTGGCGCGGTGCTCAATCGCGTTGATCTCGAGCGGAATCCGTACTACTACGCGCACTACTATCGCAAGGAGTACGCGAAGTACTACGCAAAGGCGACGACTCGGTCCTAAGGCGTCCAGGCGGGGACTTCCTGAGGCAGCTGGTGCTCGGCGCCTGCTGCCTCGTTTCGTTTCATCTGTGCGCCCGGAGGCGAAGGCCTAGTCGGCGCAACCGACCCATATTCACCGTGAACAATCCAGGACCCGCCGTGTCGACGTTCGACAGCGCCGCGATCCCCGTGGTCCACATCGGCCCTGCGCGCAGTTGGGCCTCGTTGAACCTCGCCGAGCTCGTCGACTACCGAGAGCTGTTGTATTTCCTCGTTTGGCGGGACATCAAAGTTCGCTACAAGCAGACCGCGCTCGGTTTCCTGTGGGCTTTGCTGCAGCCGCTGTTCATGATGCTCGTGTTCACGCTGTTCTTCGGTCGGCTGGGCAAGCTGCCGTCGGACGGGATGCCCTACGCCGTGTTCACGCTGTGCGCCCTCCTGCCCTGGCAGCTCTTCGCACACGCGTTGAGCGAGTCGAGCAACAGCCTCGTGGCGAACGAGCGCCTCATCTCCAAGGTGTACTTCCCGCGGTTGCTGGTGCCGCTCGCGGCGGTCGTGGGCGGCCTGGCAGACTTCGGCGTCGCGTTTCTCCTGCTCCTTGGTGTGATGGCGTTCTACGGGCTGGCGCCAGGAATCGCCATCGTGGCGCTGCCCCTCCTGGTGTTGTTCGCGATCGCGACAGCGTTTTCGGTTGGCTTGTGGCTCTCGGCTTTGAACGTTCAATATCGTGACGTGCGCTACACGTTGATCTTTTTGACGCAGCTCTGGATGTTCGCCACGCCGGTCGCCTATTCATCGTCACTCGTGCCCGCCGCCTGGCGGCCGCTCTACGGCCTCAACCCGATGGTTGGCGTCGTCGAAGGCTTTCGATGGGCGCTCCTCAATCGGTCGACGCCGCCCGGGGCCGAGCTCTTCGTCTCGATTGCGGCTGTCGCCGCCCTGCTTGTCAGTGGCCTCTACTACTTCCGTCGCGTCGAACGCACCTTCGCCGACGTCATCTGAGGCGCCGCGTCATGCGCGGCTCCGCTGGATGGCCCGACGTGCGTACGCGCTCGGTCTCGGCCGGCCGGTGCGCGCGCTCGTCCGGCCGGCTGTGCACGCCCAGCTCCTGTCGCTGCGCAATCGCCAGCGCTTGTACAATTTCTTCGCCGACGACACGGCGACGGACGAAACCGTGGTCGCGACGGTTCGCCTGCCATCTGGAGCCCACATCCGTGCGCGCCTTGACCTCGCCGACGAGTTCTGCCGCACCTGGTACTACTGGGGCTACGAGCGGTATGAGCCCGGCGTCGCGCGCCTGCTCACGCGACTGGCGCGCGAGCGACGCGTCATCGTGGAAGCGGGCGCAAACATCGGCTACTACACTCTGTTGATGGCCGCCGCGCAACCCCAAGGTGGTGTCATCCACGCGTTCGAGCCGCGCCCGGAGGTCTTTGGACGCCTCAGGGAAAACGTGGCGCTGAACCCGGGAGCGGTGCAGCTGAATCAGCTGGCTGTATCTGACGAGGAAGGCGCGGCGACGCTCTATCTGCCCGACTCGGGAAATCGGGAGATGGCATCGCTCGATCGGACATTTGCGCCGGCAACCCGTTCGGTGCAGGTACAGGCGGTGAGGCTCGACCACTATTGCGCCTCACGTGGCGCCGCGGTCGATCTGCTCAAGCTGGACGTCGAGGGCTCTGAGGTGCGGGCGCTCGAAGGGCTCGGCGCAACGCTGGCCGAACGCTGGCCTGATGTGGTGTGCGAGGTGCTGCCGCAGTACGAAGCGCCTCTCAATCGACTGTTCGCGGCGACACCTTATCGACGGTTCCTCATCGCCGCCGACGGCCTGCACGAACACGCGAATCTGACCGGCTCGCTGGACGCTCGGGACTATTACCTCAGCGTCAACCCGATTGACCCAAGCAAGTTAGGCGGGATCTTCAGCTCTGGCACCAAATGAAGGCCATTACCATCGATCGTGTGTCGAAGCAGTACCGACTCGGGCAGCGCGAGCGGTATCGCGCGCTGCGCGACACGCTCGCCGACATGCTGCGGGCGCCGGTGCGCGGCGTGGGCCGACTGCTGACCGGCAGTACAGCCGCTGAGACGGCCGACACGAGAATCTGGGCGCTGCGTGACATCTCCTTCAACGTGGCGCAAGGCGAGGTGATTGGCATCGTCGGACGAAACGGCGCGGGCAAGAGCACCTTGCTGAAGGTCCTGTCGCGCATCACGGCGCCGACCGAAGGGCACGTCACGATCAGAGGCCTGGTAGGTTCACTCCTCGAGGTCGGGACGGGGTTTCATCCAGAGCTGAGCGGGCGGGAGAACGTCTTTCTGAACGGCGCGATTCTCGGCATGCGGCGGGGTGAGATCGCGCGCAAGTTCGACGAGATCGTCGCGTTCGCCGAGATCGAGCGCTTCATCGACACGCCGGTGAAGCACTATTCGAGCGGGATGCAGATGCGGCTCGCGTTCGCCGTGGCCGCCCATCTCGAGCCGGAAGTGCTGATCGTCGACGAAGTGCTCGCCGTCGGCGATGCCGCGTTCCAGCAGAAGTGCCTTGGCAAGGTTGGCGAGGTCACGAAAAGCGGTCGGACTGTCCTTCTTGTCAGCCATCAGCTCAATCAGGTGCGGCGATTGTGCAATCGCGTCGTGTGGCTCGAGGGCGGCCAGGTGCATCAAATCGGTCCCACGGCGGAAGTGGTCACCGGATACGAGGCGGCGCTCTCAACCCTGCGCGTCGAGTCGGACACCAGGAACGACGGCGCCGCAGCCCGGTTCCTGAGCTGGGAGGTCGTCGATCCGCGCGGCGATTCGCCTCACACGATCGGTCGTGACGGCCCCGTCACGGTGCGCATCCGCGTACGCGTGAACCGTCCCGTACGCGGGGGTTTTCACGGCATTCTGCTCTACAACCAGGCGTACCAGATCATGTGGTCGACGAATCTCTACAACCTGCGCCTCGAGCCAGGCGAATGGGAGTTCGTCCACACGCTGCCCTCGCTTCCGCTTCAACCCGGTCGCTATTCCTGGCGGCTCAGCATCTTCGACGATCACGGCATCGTCGACGAATGGATGGCGCAGCCGGATCTTCTGCTGGCCACGACACCTGTCAGCCATCCAGACGATGCATGGCAGGGCGTGTTGAATCTGCCGACAGACTTCCGGGTGCGCGCCGTCGACGAGGCCGCGGAGGAACTCGGTTCGTTCGCGACGGAGCGTTCCTGACATGGTGAGCGTGATCATTCCGTGCCGGAACGCCGAGGCGTGGATTGCAGAGACGGTACAGAGCTCTCTCCAGGAAGGCTGCGCCGAGATCCTCGTCGTGGATGATGGGTCGACGGATCGCAGCAACCAGATAGCGCTCGACGCTGGCCGCGGAAAACTGCGCGTGCTGCAGGGCAATCAGCTCGGTGTCAGTGCGGCGAGAAACGTCGGACTCGCGGCGGCATCGCACCCCTGGATTCAGTTCCTGGACGCCGACGATCTGCTCGGCGAGGGCAAGATCGCGCGGCAGTTGGCCGTCGGCGAGCACGAGCGCGCAGATGTCGTCTATGGCGACTTTCGGGAGCTCTGCGAGGCCGCCACGGGCCGATTCGAACCGGGGCCGTGGTGGCGAACGGACCTCACGGGCGATACGTCGTGCCGTGTCTTCGGGTGGTCGCAGTTCATCCAGATTGGCGCGCTGTTGTTCCGACGCTCGGCGCTCGACCGTGTTGGAGGATCGGATCCGACGATGCGGCACATCGAAGACATCAATTTGTACTTCCGCCTCGCGGTTGCCGGCGCGCGGTTCGTCCACGAACCCGGGCACGATCTCGCGGTGTGGCATCGGAAGCACCGCTCGATCGTCTCGCTTGGCGCGAGCAACCGCGCCAGCTTTCACGCGGGCTGCCTTCACAATATCGAGCTCGCACACGACACCTGGAGCGTCGCGGTCGAGGGCGTCACGCCCGCGCGCCAGAGAGCGTTGCTCGACGACTACGAATTTCTTGCCCGCTTCTACTACGAGCACGACAGGGCGACGTTCCGGCATGTCATGGTCCGCGTGCGATCGCTCGCGCCGAAGTTCGTCCCATCGGGCCCGCCGATGCTTCGGCGGCTCTCACACCTCATCGGCTACGAGCACGCCGAGGCGGTGGCGCTTCGCTATCGGAACGCCAAGCAATGGTGGCGGGACATCAACGGCAGGCGCGCAGACGACGGGTTCTGGAACAAGCCGTCCATGCGAGACGAGGTTGGCGGGTGACGCCTCCTGATGAAAATCGTTCACACCCTCGGTTGGTATTTCCCGGAGTCCTCCGGCGGCACCGAAGTGTACGTCTCGGGCCTCGCTCGCGGCCTAATGTCCTCCGGCGTGGAGGTCGTCGTCGCCGCGCCACGTGATGGCGACATCGGGTCGTCGTATCAGTACCGACGGCATCCCAATCTTTCGATACCCCCTCTCACCCACTCCTTCCCGTGACGAGGCCGCCGGCCTTTCCGCGCCGGCGTCGCTCGACCACTTCAGGCGCTGGCTCGAGAAGCAGGCGCCCGACGTCTATCACCAGCATAGTTGGACGCGAGGATGCAGCGTCCATCACCTGCAGGCCGCTCACGACCTCGGCTTGCCGATCGTCACGACGCTGCACGTGCCTGCGGCCTTTTGTCTCCGCGAGACGATGCTGCTCGACGGAGAGTCGGTCTGCGACGGGCGTATCGATGTGGGTCGGTGTACGCGGTGTTGGGGACAGGTGCGCGGGATTCCGGCGGGCGTTGGATCGCTGCTTGGACGCATGCCCGGCAGCGCACGGCTGCTCTCTGGCGCGTTACCAGACAGCCTGAGATTCCACACGGCCGCGATGACGCCGGCGCTCGTAGTGGCGCATCGCGATCGATTCGATCGACTGATGGCGCTCTCGGATCGCGTCGTCGTCGTGTGCGGTTGGCTTCGGGATGCGTGTCTCGGCAACGGCGCCCCACCTCAAAAGCTCGTGCTCAGCCGACAAGGGGTCGACGATCGATTTGCCGAAGGACTTTCAGCTTCTCGGGCGCCTCGCGCCGTCGGTCCGCTGCGCGTTGGATTTCTCGGCCGGCTCGACCCGGTCAAGGGCCTCGATGTACTGCTCGACGCGGTGGCCTCGGTGCCGCCGCAGTCGGCGATGGAGGTTGTCATCCGGGGAATGCGTCAGGACGAAGAGTACGCGCGGACGATTACCGAACGCGCCGCGCGCGATTCGCGCATCCGTCTCGCGCCGCCAGTGAGCCGCGCGGAGCTCGCGACCGAACTGGAAGGCTACGACCTGCTCGCCATCCCGTCCCGCTGGCTGGAAACCGGCCCGCTCGTGGCGCTCGAGGCACTCGCCGCCGGCGTTCCTGTGGCGGCATCCCGGCGAGGCGGGCTCGCGGAGATCGTGCGGGACCCAGAGGATGGCTGGCTGCTGCCGCCAGATGATGTGCCGGCATGGGCCGCGCTTCTCTCCATGCTGGCGGCCGACCCGTCCATCGCGCGGCAATTGCGCCGTCCAAGACCCGTGCGCCGGATGCGCGACGTGTGCACCGACATGCAAGCGGTGTATGAAGAGATTCTCTCGACGAGAAACACGTCCCTGACGGGCAACGCGGACCTCAAGGTCCGCGCTACATATGTAGGCCAGACCTTCATGCCCGGCCATACCGCAGACTGATGGCGCGCATCTGCCTCGTCACCACGAGCCAGCCGTCCGCCAACCCGCGGCTGGTCAAGGAAGCCGACGCGCTCGTCGAGGCCGGCCACGCGGTGCACGTCGTTGGCGCACACTGGGTCGATTGGGCCACGACGGCTGACGCGGCGCTGGTCGCGTCACGAGGTTGGACGTTCAGCTTCGTCGACTGGCGACGAGAGGTGCGGCCGATGCTCTGGTGGACGTCGCGGATGCGCCAGCATGCCGCTCGGCGCGCATGTCAGATCGTCGGACCGATACGTGGCCTCGCAGAACCGGCGCTGACGCGCCTGGCGCCCGAGCTCGGTCGTGAGGTTCGCCGGCATCCGTCGGATCTCTACATCGCGCACAACCTCGGGGCTTTGCCTGTTGCCATCGATGCCGCCCGACGAACGGGCGCACGCGTCGGCTTCGATGCCGAGGACTTCCACAGCGGACAGCTCACGCCGGATCGCGATGGTCCACAGCGCGCGCTCACCCAGGCCATCGAGCGTCGGTCGCTGCCGAAATGTGACTACGTGACCGCGGCCGCACCACTCATCGCCGAGGCCTACGCAGCGCTCTGCGGCATCGCGGTGCCAGAGGTGGTGTTGAACGTCTTCTCCAAGCGCCATCGCCCCACTCTCCCGCGCACCAGGCGCGAGGGACCCGTCCGGCTCTACTGGTTCTCGCAGACGATTGGACCCGATCGCGGGCTCGAAGACGCCGTCGCCGCGCTCGCGCTATTGCGGCGACCAGACGTCGAGCTGCACCTCAGAGGCCGGTGGCAGGACGGATACGAACCACAGCTTCGGCGCGTCGCGGCTGACCACGGTCTGGCCGGCGATCGGATCGTCGCGCATGCGCCCGCGGCGCCCGACGAAATGGTTGCGCTCGCCTCCGACATGGACATTGGACTCGCGTTGGAACCGCCCGTCTCCCACAACAACGACATCCTCTGGTCCAACAAGGTATTTACCTACCTGTTGGCCGGCACACCGGTCGTGTTGAGCCGAACGGCTGGCCAGGGCCGCCTCGCGCCGCTGCTTGGCGGCGCGGCCGTTCTGTACGCACCCGGGGATGTGCCGGGCCTCGTGGCGGCACTGCAGCAGTGGACGTCCGACGCCGCGGCGCTCGGTCATGCGCGCGCGGTCGCGTGGCAGCTCGGCGACGAACGCTACAACTGGGAAGTCGAGCAGCGTCGTTTCCTGCAGATTGTCGACGGCGTCCTGGACGTCCGCGGGGCAGCAGCCGGCGTGGTAGCAGCCGGGGCCCTGGCGGGCGCTAAAGCCAGGCATGAGGGCGGTGGAGCTAAGGCCCCGCCTCCACAGCCAAGGGTGTCCTGAGCCGTGATCAGCCGACCAACATGGGCTCGAGACACAATTGGACGACCAGACGTACTGGCCGTACCGATACGACGTGGGCGTGCGTTGCGCCGAGTGCTGATCGTCGCGCCGCACTTTCCGCCCGTGAATGCGCCAGACATGCATCGCGTGCGAATGAGCCTGCCGCACTATCGCGCTTTTGGCTGGGACCCGATTGTTCTGACAGTGAACGCGGCGACGCAGCCTGAATCGATCGACGCCCTGCTCGCGGCGACCCTTCCCGCCAACATCCCGATCGTTCGCACAGGCGCGTTGCCGCTCGCTCTCACCAGGCGAATCGGCATCGGCAATGTTGGCATCCGCGCGTTCGGCCATCTCGCCCTGGCGGGCCGGCGCATCATTCGAAAGGCCCACATCGACCTTGTCTTTTTCTCGACGACGATGTTCTTGTGTATGCCGCTGGGCCGTGTGTGGCGGGCCTCGACGGGAACGCCGTTTGTGCTGGACCTGCAGGATCCCTGGGCGAGCGATTACGAGCCTCGCCCCGGAATGGCACCGCCCAAGTACAGGCCTGGCGAAGGGCCTGCATGCGGGGCTCGAACCCTGGACACTGAAGCGCGCCGGCGGCGTCATCGCGGTGTCGCCCGCCTACATCGCGACGATCCAGCGCCGGTACCCGTGGATGGACGACGAGGTGTGCGCGACGATTCCGTTCGGCTTCGCGGCCGAGGACTTCGCCGCCGCGGCGGGCGTCGAACCGGCAGTGCGCCCGGAGGCGGGCAGCCTGACGGGTGTGTACGTGGGCGCCGGCGGGCCTGCGATGGCGACGGCGCTGCGCATCCTGTTTGCTGCGGTAACCCGCCTGCGCGAGGTCGATTCGACGCTGGCGGCTCGGCTGAAGCTGGCCTTCATCGGCACCGACTACGCTCCACCGGGCCGGGGACGCAAGACGGTCGAGCCTCTCGCCGCTGAGGCCGGTGTCTCGGCGCAGGTGTTCGAGCAGACGGACCGGATCGGCTACTTCGCCGCGCTTCAGACGATGCGAACTGCGGACTTCGTGCTGATGATCGGCTCCGATGACGCGCAGTACACCGCGTCGAAGGCGGCGCCAAGTCTCGCGGCAGGCCGGCCGGTCGTCGCGATTCTTCACGCCGATAGCCCCGGCGCGGCTCTGCTCGCGCGATCGGGCCGCACAACTCTCGTCACGTTTCGCGATGGCGGTGACATTGAGCGCGCGGCTGCTGATCTGGCATCGGCGTTTCCACGCGTGGCGTCGCAGGCGGGACGCGAGCTGGACGAGGATGCGGCTCTACTCGAGCCCTACACGGCCCGTGCGTTGACGGCTGCGCAGTGCGCGCTGTTCGATCGCGTCGTCGGGCGGGAAGTGAAAGAGGCATGAGCGCTCGCATCGCCGTCGTCGCGAGCCACCCGGTGCAGTATCAGGCACCGTTTTTCCGGCGTCTGGCCGATCGTGCCGACCTGACCGTCCTTTTCTGTCAGCGGCATGACCCGGCCCAGGAGAGCGCGGCTGGATACGGCCACGAGTTTTCCTGGGATGTGCCGCTCACGGACGGCTATCCCCATGTCTGGCTGGAGAATGTTGCGGCAAGGCCGGGGGTTGGGCATTTCCGTGGATGCGACACGCCCGAGATTGCCGAACGGATCACACATGGGCGCTTCGACGCGTGCATCGTGCAGGGCTGGTACCTCAAAAGCTATGTGCAGGCGATTGCCGCCTGCCGCCGCAGGGGCGTTCCCGTGCTTCTACGCGGAGACTCGCAGCTCGGCACACGTCGCGCGCTCGTGACGCGGGCGATGAAATACGTGCCGTATCGGGTGCTTCTCAATTCTGTGGCCGGCCACCTGGTCGTGGGGTCCGCGAATCGCGCGTACCTTGCCCACTATGGCGTTTCCCCGTCGCGGCTCTTCGACGTGCCCCATGCAGTGGACGACCAGTGGTTCGCAGATGAAGCCCGCGCGGCGCGGGCGCGCGGCGATTGTGAGCTGGAGCGTGCGGCGCTCGGGATCCCCTCGGATGCGCGCGTCGCAATCTTCGTCGGGCGACTCGTTGACATGAAGCGACCGCTCGACTTCATCCGCGCGGTCGCCGACCCCGCGCTGCCGTCTCACGTCTGGGGGCTCATCGTCGGATCGGGCCCCTTGGAAGACGAAGCTCGGGCCCTTGTGGCAACTCTTGGCGCGCGAGTGCGATTCGCAGGATTTCGAAACCAGCGCGCACTTCCTGCGATGTACGCGGCCGCGAACGTGCTGGTACTACCGTCCGATGCAAGGGAGACCTGGGGACTCGTTGCCAACGAGGCGCTGGCGTCCGGACTGCCGATTGTCGTGAGTAAGGCCGCCGGCTGCGCTCCGGATCTCGCGATCGGTGATGCCGGACGCTCCTATCCGGTCGGGAACGTCGCCGCGCTCGCTTCGGCGATGGGCTCGATCCTGAACGCCGTCGACACGCGGCCGAAGGAGGTCGCGCTCGCCGTGAGGAGCCTGTCGGACGCGTTCGGGTGCGAAGCGGCCGTCTCTGGCGCGCTTCGCGCAGTTGAGGTCGTGATCGGCCGACGGCAGTCCAAGGCGAGCGCCCGCCTGACCGCTCCAAGCGTGCACCGCTAAACATTCCTGCAATGACACATCGACTGTTCGACAAATACCCGCTGACCCTGTGGTCGATTCAGGCTGGCATCCTTTCGGGGCTGTTCGTGGGTCTGCTGATGGACTCGGTGCTGCTTGGCAGCGCCATGTTCATCCTGTTCAGCGTCATCGGCTGTACCTGGCGCCGCGACGAAGCGCCGATCGTGCCCTTCATGCTCGGATATCAGTGGTGCGCGATCACCGTGGGCTATTGGTATTTCGTGTTCACTGGCGTCTTTCCAACGGCGTACGCACTCGGCGATCTCGAGCGAACCGTTCGTTTGAGCCTGACCGGACTCGTACTGCTGGCGGTCGGCATTAGGGTCGTCCGGGACTCGGTGATGCGCGACGAGCCCGAGGCGCCTCCGCCGCTGAAGATCGCGAGACTGAGCCGGCTGTTCTGGTTCGTCATTGTCATCTACGGAATCGACTACGTTCGCGCCTTCAACACCAAATCGTTCGGAGGGCTCGATATCCCCCTGACGATCCTTCTCGAGTTCCGTTACGTGCTCCTGATGGTGCTCTGGTACGAAACCATCCGGCGCGGCGCGGACCGCCGGTATTTGTGGTTCTCGCTCGCGTGGGTGTTCGTGCCGTCGCTGGGATCGTATTTTTCCGACTTCAAGACGCCACTTATTCTTCTGCTTCTGGTGTCGCTGCAGTTCTGGCAGCCATGGGACACGAAATCCTGGAAGTGGTCCATCGCGGCGTGGACCCGAACGGTCGGGCTGTCGATCGTGGCGCTCTTTCTGATGCTGGTCTGGCAGGCGGGCGTCAAGCACGAGACGCGCAAGATTTACGACGAAGGCCTGGTGAACGGACGTCTGGATCGGGCAGAACTCTTCGTCCAGCAGGTCGCTGCGGCCGTACCGGAGGTCATCGACGATCCGAGACCGAGCATCGAGATCCTGATCTCGCGTCTCTCGTACATCGGGTTCTTCTCCAGAGTGCTCGAGTACGTCCCGGCCGTCGAGCCGCATGCCGGTGGCGAACTACTCAAGATGGCCGTCACGAACGCGTTCATGCCACGGCTGCTCTTCCCTTCGAAGCCCGTGCTCCCCTCGGACTCGTTCTACACGAGGCGCTTCACGGGAATCATGGTTGCGGAAGATGGAACGTCCATCAGCATCGGCTACATGGCGGAGTTCTACGCGGACTGGGGCCTCGAAGGCATGTTCGTGTCCATCTTCTTGTATGGGTGCCTGATTGGCGCCTGCATCGAGATGCTGCGCCGGTTCGTGCAGCCGTCGATCCTGGTCAACCCGTTTCTCATTACGATCGTGATGGCGGTGTACCAGTTCGAACACCAGTTCATCAAGACGTTCGCCGCGCTGATTTCGACGACCGTCGCGGCGCTCATCATCCAGCAGCTTTTCCGAAAGACGTTCCTGAAATCATTCGGCGTCATGCCGCTCAACGTCGAGGAACCGGCGCCGCAGGAGCCCGTGCCGCCCACTCGCCGCTATCGCACGGTGCCGAGAACGCCACGCGGACGCACGCTGCCGCACGCGTGACAGGTCGACCATGATTGTGGCACTGACCGATGTGGAGGCGGGCCTTCAGGCTCGCGCGCGCGATCACTGGTGACCTCCAGTCTTGTCTTGGCACGTGGCGGCCGGCTTCTGCAGTGGATTGCCCCGCTGGCGCTCGTCGCGCTGTCGGTGCCGCTCATTTGGGCGCGAACGTTCTCGACAAACGACGCGTTCGACGAGGTCAACTACCATCGGCCGATCATCGCAACGATGGCCGCCGATTTTCCGGCGGTGGACGTCGTCGGCTACAACGCCGCCATGGCGCCTGGCTATCACGTCGTCATGGCCGCGGTCCTTCGTTCGTCGGGATCGTGGGTGGCCGTCCGCATGGCGAACCTGTCGATCGGCGTGCTGCTGGTCGTGCTCACATGGCAGATTGCCTGGCGGCTTTCGTCCTCACCAAGTGCGACGCTCAGCACTTTGCCGCTGGCGGTTTCGTCGTACGTCGTCGGATGCTCGGTCTGGCTCACCACCGACAATCTCGGGCTGCTCCTTGCCATGACGTCGCTCGGCCTGGTTGTCACCAGCGATCCTGCGCCTGGGCGATGGATCGCGAGCGGTGCGTTGGGGGCCATGGCGGCGTTGGTGCGGCAGATTCACGTTTGGACGGCAGTGCCGATCGCAGCCCAGTGGATCTGGACGACCAAAGGCGCAGGCGGATCCACGGCCGGCCATCAGACGCGAACATTTCTCGCCGCGCTGAGTGCCTCGGCGCTCCCGATTATCGCCATGGGTGCACTGGTGCTGCTCTGGGGCGGCCTCCTGCCGCCGCGCTTCGTCGGGCACCATCAGGGATGGAATCCCGCGGCGTTCGTCTTTGGACTGGCGCTGCTGGGGGTGTTCAGCCTGCCGTGGCTCGCCCTGGTTCTCTCGGATGCGAGGGACGCCATTCTGCGTTGGACCGGAGTGAGAGTGATAGCCGCGGTAATGGTCGCTTCACTCGTGCCTTCGAGCTATGACGTGCAGGGCGGGCGATGGGGCGGCTGGCTGTGGGAAGTCGTGCGGCGAGGGCCGGTGGTCTTCAATCGAAGCCTGGCTCTGGCCCTTCTGGCGCTCGCAGGCGGCGTCGCGGTTTTAACTCTGACCCATCGTGCCGTACGGGCGGGGCGCGGACGTGAGGCCGGGGTGCTCGTCGTTGCCCTCGTGGCCTGGCTCGGCGCGCAGTCGGCCAACTTCCAGGTGTGGCAGCGCTACTTCGAGCCGGCGATTCTGATCCTGTTGGCCTGGTTGATCGCGCTGGCGCCTCCGGCACTCTCCGGCGGGCGCTGGCTCGCCCCGCTGGCCGTGGCCACCGTGCTTCTGGCGGCGACGATCGTTCTGGTCTATGGTGACGTCTTCGGCTTCATCCGTGCTCGATGAGCGCGCGCGGCCGCGCCTTCGGGCTCCGGCGCTGGCGGCGATCACGCTTGCGCGCGGGAGCGATGGCGTGGCGGTCGTCTCGAACCTGCTCTGGCGCGCCCTCCAGCGTCGATGGCCCGACACACGGCTGTTGACGCTCTTTGACGGGCCGGCTCGGGTCCCGGGCATAGCCGACAAGGCAAGCTTCACCGCGGCGCTGATGACGGAGCTCGCGGCTCACCGGCCGTGCGGCATCGTCTATTCGCACCTGGGCCTGGCGCGGGCGCAGGCGTATGTCCCCACGATCGTCGCTCGACCGTACGTCGTGTTCCTCCACGGTGTCGAGGCATGGGGATCGCTCGGCGACGGGGATCTCCGCCTCCTGCAACGCGCGTCCCTCCGGTTGGCGAACTCGAGTTTCACCGCGGCGCGCGTGGCAAAGGCCCATCCGTCGATCGGGCCGGTCGTGCCGTGTCCGCTCGCACTTCTCGACGATGCGACCGGCACGTCGCCGGCTGCGGCGGCGGTCGATGCCATCCCGCTGCCCACCGACGGGCCAATCGTTCTCATCGTTGGCCGCATGCACGCCTCGGAAGCCTACAAGGGCCATGACCAGTTGATCGAGGCATGGCCGGCCGTCATCGCGCGAGTGCCGGACGCGTACCTGGTTGTGGCCGGAGAGGGCAGCGACCGTCCGCGGCTCGAGCACAAGGCCCGTCTCGTGGCGGGCGGCAACCGCATCCGATTCCTCGGTTTCGCATCTCCGCCCGTGCTCGAAGCCTGCTATCAACACGCCGCCGTGTTCGCCCTTCCAAGCAGAGGCGAGGGCTTCGGGCTCGTGTACCTCGAGGCAATGGCGCGCGGACTGCCGTGCGTCGGATCGCGAGAGGACGGCGCAGGCGATGTGATTGTCGACGGGACGACGGGCCATCTCGTCGAACAGGCGAGCGTCCCCGAACTCGCCTCTGCGATCGTCGGGCTGCTTGGCGATGACCACCAGCGGCGCGCGATGGGCGAGGCAGGTCGGCGACGATTCGCGGGCGAGTTCAGCGAAGCGGCATTCGGCCGACGACTGCTGGCGGCCCTCGAACCCGTGTTCGATAACTCGACGCGATGAAGGTGCTCCACGTGATCCCCGCGATTGCGGCCCGATACGGCGGCCCGAGCACGGCGGTGCTTCAAATGTGCCGCGCGCTCTCTGGCGGCCGGCGCCGACGTGCACCTTGCGGCAACCGACGCGGATGGTCGAGGACGGCTGCCTCACTCTCCCGAGCTGTGGTCCACGATTGAGGGCGTTCGCACTATTCTGTTCAAGCGCCAGTGGAGTGAAGCGCTCAAGTATTCCGCGCCGCTCGCCGCGTGGCTTCGCACGTCGGTCGCGGAATACGACGCCGTCCACATACACGCGCTGCTCTCGCACGCGTGCCTCGCGGCGGCATGCGCGTGCCGAGCGTCGGGCGTCCCGTATGTCGTGCGCCCGCTGGGCACTTTGGATCCGTGGTCCCTGGCGCAGAAACCTTGGCGGAAGCGGCTGCTGCTCGCGATAGGCGGGCGACAAGCGCTGTCCTGCGCGGCGGCAGTGCACTACACGGCGGCTGGGGAGCAGCGACTCGTCGAGGCGGCCTTTCAGACCCGGCGAGGGTTCGTCCTGCCGCTCGGCATCGACGCCGGCTTTCTCGACGAGAGTGCCGTCTCTCAGGAAGAACGTGAACAGACTCCGTACATCCTCGCGTTGTCGCGTTTTCATCCCGTCAAAGCGCTCGACGTCTTGATCGACGCCTTCGGCGACGTTCACACGGATAGAGGCGCATGGCGCCTCGTGATTGCCGGCGATGGCGACGACGACTATGGGCGCAGGTTACGGGCGCAGGCTGCCACGTCACCAGCGGCCTCGGCGATCGAGTTCCGCGGCTGGGTCGACGGTGCGGAGAAGCGGGCCCTGCTTCGGGGAGCGTCGCTCTACGCGCTGCCGTCGCATCACGAAAACTTCGGCGTGTCGCTGGTAGAGGCGCTCGCCTGTGGCGTTCCGGCGATCGTCAGCTCCCACGTGCTGGTCGGTGAGGATCTCGCTGCGGCCAACGCGGCCTGGGTCACCGCCAACGATCGAACGTCACTCTCGTCAACGCTCGGTGCGGCGATGACAGACACGCGTCTGCGGTCACAGAAATCTGTCGCGGCCCGGCGCTTCGCGTCGGAGCTCGCCTGGCCGCGGGTGGCGTCACGACTGCTGGAGGTCTACGCGTCGCTTCAGGCAGACGCCGCGATCGAGCGAAACCATGCGCGCCTGACGTCACCGCCGGTCACAAAGGGGCCGTAAGCCATGTGTGGTATCGCCGGCGGCGTTTTCTTCCATCCGCGATTCACGCCCGACCTGCGGCGAGACATCGGAGAGCGGCTGCTCGCTGCGATCCGGCATCGCGGCCCGGATGGTGAGGGAATGTGGACCGGTGGGGCCGAAGCGGCATCGCCCGACAACCCGAGTCCGGTGCTGGTGCACAGCCGGCTGGCAATCATCGACACCTCCAGCGCCGGCGCGCAACCCATGAGCGCCAGCGGCCTGAGGTCTCGAATCACGTTCAACGGCGAAATCTACAACTTCGCGCGGATTCGGACCCGCCTCGAAGCCGCTGGCCACCATTTCGACAGCCGGACCGACACCGAGGTCATCCTGCGCGGCCATGCCACGTGGGGACCTTCGATCCTCGACGACCTGCGCGGCATGTTTGCGCTGGCCATCTGGAGCCCCGACTCCCGCGAGCTCTTTCTTGCGCGCGACCGCTTCGGCATCAAACCGCTCTACGTCGCGCGCGGCGACGGCTGGTTCCTGTTCGCCTCCGAGGTGCGCGCGATTCTCGCCACCGGACTCGTGCCGGCGGTGCTCAATCCCGACGGGTTGTGGGACTACCTGGCGTATCAGACGACGCCGGCTCCTCGCACGTTGATCGACGGCATCGAGATGCTGGGACCCGGGTGCGCATTGCTGGTCGATGCGACAGGCACAGAGCATCAGAACCGGTATTGGGATCTCGCAACGAGCGCGGCGCCGCTCGCCGGCGTGTCCGGCGGAGCAGGCGCACAAGGAGGTCCGCCGGCTGCTCCTCGACTCCGTGTCGGCGCACCTGGTCAGCGACGTTCCTGTCGGCGCGTTTCTTTCAGGCGGCATCGATTCGAGCGGGGTGGTCGCACTGATGCGCGAGGCGGGTATCACGCCTCGGACCTTCTCGGTGGGCTTCGCCGAGGCCGAGTTCGACGAGTCGGCGCACGCAGAACGGGTCGCGGCGCTCGTCGGCAGCGAGCACACCGCCATCAGATTGAGCGAGCGCGATTTGCTCGACGCGTTGCCCGACGCACTGGCCGCGATGGACCAGCCGACAGGCGACGGCGTCAACACCTTCATCGTCTCGCGCGCGGTGCGGCGCACCGGACTGACGGTGGCGCTCTCGGGGCTCGGCGGCGACGAGCTCTTCGGCGGGTATCCGTCATTTTCGCGGCTCACGCGGGTGGCAGACGTCGCCCGCGTGTGGGGACGCTCGTCGGGGCAGCTGCGTGACATCGCTGGACGCGCGGTGAGGCTGATTGGCGGTTCGTCGGTGCTCGCGACGAAAGCCGCCGCGGCAGTGGCTTCCGACGGATCGCTGGCATCGCTCTATCCGCTGACCCGGCAGCTGTTCAGCGACGAGCAGCGGCTGTCGTTGATTGCCCCGGCCTGGCGATCGCGATTTGCCGCGGCGAGCGACCCCTACGTCCCGCTCCTGCGAGACGCGTTCGCGAGAATGCCCGGCAGCGGTCCGGTCACGCAGGTGTCGTATGCAGAAGCGCGCACCTACATGCACGACGTCCTGCTCCGCGACACTGATCAGATGAGCATGGCGCATGCCCTGGAGGTGCGGGTGCCCTTCGTCGATCACGTCCTGGCCGACTACGTCATGGCGGTGCCCGACGCGTTGAAGGCGCCCGGTCCCACGCCGAAGCGGCTGCTGGTCGAGGCGCTTGGCGCCGCCTTGCCGCGCGAAATCGTTCATCGTCGCAAGCAAGGCTTCACGCTCCCGTTCGAACCCTGGATGCGGGGCGAGCTTCGGACCTTCTGTGAAAATCGGCTCGGAGCGGCGGGCCTTGCCGGGCGTGGACTGGTCGATCGCGATCGTCTGGCGGGCATGTGGACCTCGTTTTTGCGCGGCGGCAGCGACGTCACGTGGTCGCGTCTGTGGATGCTGGTCGCCCTCGAGACCTGGCTGACGCGCAATCGCGTGACCGTTCCCGGCGCCTGATCGTCCCCGCGCATGCGAATCTCTGCCTCAAATTGCGCCGCTCACGTGGCGGCGGGGCTTTAGCCCCGCAACATGCGGCGGACTCGGGGCTGAAGCCCCGCCGCCACAAGGACATGCGGACCGCAGAGCTTGGGCCCGGGAAAGACAGCGACAGCCCGAACACCCTGTGCCGGGCTCAGCCATCAGCCGATAGAACCGACAGCAGTGGAAGCTCCGGAGCCAGGGTCGGCAGGCGTGCCGGTAGCGGCGATTGTCCTGACCTTCAACGAAGAGCGGAACCTGGACGCGTGCCTCGCGAGTCTGGCGGGGTGGGTCTCGGAACTGCACGTGGTCGATTCGGGAAGCTCCGACGGCACGCTGGCCATCGCTGCGCGTCATGGGGCGCACGTGGCCGCACACCCGTTCGAGACCCACGCCAGGCAATGGCAATGGGCACTGTCGTCGCTGCCGATTCGGGCCGATTGGGTGTTGGCGCTCGACGCGGATCAGCGCGTCACCGGGGAACTCGCCGCCGACATCGCAACGCTGGTGTCGTCGAACGATCCCGCTGTCGAGGGCGCCTATGTGCGGCGGCGCCAGGTCTTTCGCGGGCGCTGGATTCGCCACGGCGGTTACTACCCGAAGTACCTGCTGAAGTTGTTTCGCAGGTCGTCGGTGTGGATGGACGAGGCGGACCTGGTCGACCACCATTTCAGGGTGCGCGGCACGACCGTTCTCCTCGATCACGATATCGTCGAGGACAACCGCAACGAAGCATCCATCGCGGCCTGGACGGCGAAACACAATCGTTACGCCGTTCTTCAGGCACGAGAGCACCTCGCTCGAGCGCGCGAGTCGAATGAGGGTCCGACGCCCTCGCTCTTCGGCTCGCCTGACGAGCGCGTGCTCTGGCTGAAGCGCGTATGGAATGGCTTGCCGCTTTATTGGCGGCCGGCCTTGTATTTCGGGTATCGCTACATCCTCCGGCTCGGGTTTCTCGACGGCCGTGAAGGATTCGTGTTTCACGTCCTCCAGGCGTTCTGGTATCGACTGCTGGTGGACATCAACATCGACGAGCTTCGGCGCGCGGGAAATGCGCCGGACGGGAAGACGACGCCGACATCATGAACGTTCTTGGCCTGAACGCCTATCACGGGGACGCGAGCGCTGCGCTCCTGTCTGCGCGGGGCATCGAGTGCGCCGTCGAGGAAGAGCGCTTCAGCCGACTGAAGCACCAGGCGGGCTTTCCCGCGCTGGCGTCCGCCACCGTCCTCAAGTACGCCGGCCTCGAGCCGCGCGACCTCGCGCACGTCGCCATCTCGCGCGACCCGAGCGCACACATTCATCGCAAGCTGATGTTCGCGTTGTCGCAGGGCCCGCGTTTCTCGCTGATTCGCGACCGGCTCGCCAACGTATCGCGCGTGCGCGATACGAAGCCGGCCCTCGCCGACGCGCTCGGGATCTGCGAGTCGGCGCTCCCGGCGACCATGCATCGCGTCGAACATCACCAGGCGCACATGGCGAGCAGCTTTTTCGTCTCGCCATTCGATCAGGCCGCGCTGCTCTCGATCGACGGGTTCGGCGACTTCGTCAGCACGATGTGGGGCGTCGGGCGCGGCAACAAGATTCAGAGCGAGAACTGGGTCGAGTTTCCGCACTCGATGGGCATTCTTTACACCGCCATCACGCAGTACCTCGGCTTTCCAAAGTACGGCGACGAGTTCAAGGTCATGGGCCTCGCACCGCTCGGCGAGCCTGAATTTCTGGACCGGATGCGGCCGCTCGTGAAGCGCAAGGGCATGGGGTTCGCGCTCGATCTCGCCTATTTCGTGCACCACTCGGAAGGCGTGAACATGACCTGGGAAGCCGGGTCGCCTACGCTGGGCCCGGTCTTCTCGTCGGAGCTCGCGACGCTGCTGGGACCCGTGCGCGAGCCGGGAGAACCGCTGGGGCCGCGACATCGAAACATCGCCGCGTCGCTTCAGGCGCTACTCGAAGAGGTCGTGCTCGACCTGCTGCGCGGGCTCGCCGAGAAGACGAAGATGAAGAACCTCTGCATGGCGGGCGGCGTCGCCCTCAACTGCACACTGAACGGCAAAATCACACGCGAGACGCCGTTCGAACAGATCTACATCCAGCCGGCCGCCTACGATGCGGGCACGTCTCTGGGCGCCGCCTTGCATGTCCGGCACCATGTGCTCGATCAGCCGCGCGACGTGGTGATGGACCACGTCTACTGGGGGCTCGAGTACTCGCCTGCCGAGTGTCGTGCGGCGCTCGAGCAAAACGGCCTCGAGTTCCGCGAGTTCGCCGATCCGGACGCGCTCGCCCTCGAGACGGCCAAGCTGCTGGCCGAAGGCAACATCCTCGGGTGGTTCCAGGGCCGGTTCGAATGGGGACCCCGTGCCCTCGGCAACCGCAGCATCAACTGCGATCCGAGAAATCCACGGATGAAGGACATCCTCAACGATCGCATCAAGCACCGCGAGTCATTCCGGCCGTTCGCACCGTCGGTCACCGCGGAATCGGCCTCGGAGTACTTCGAGCTCGATCAACCGTCGCCGTTCATGCTGATTACGTGTCAGGTGCGTCAGAACAAGCGCGATGTGATTCCTGCCGTGACGCACTCCGATGGATCGGCGCGCGTGCAGACAGTGACGAAAGAGGCCAATCCCCGTTACTGGGCGCTGTTGAAAGCGTTCGAGCGCGTGACTGGCGTGCCGGTGCTGCTGAACACGTCGTTCAACGAGAACGAACCGATCGTCAATACGCCCGACGAGGCCGTCAGCTGTTTCCTCAGAAATGACATGGACATGCTGGTGCTGGGACCGTATCTGGTCGTGCGCCGGTCGGGAGATGTGGCCCATGCGTGAGCTCTCCAGTAAGCGGATCGTGGTGACCGGCGGCAGCGGATTTCTCGGCCGCCATCTGGTCTCCGAGCTCGAGCGTCGCGGGTGCCGCCAGATCGTCGCGCCGCGCAAGGCGCAGTACGACCTCACGGACGAATCGGCCGTCATGCGACTCTACGCCGATGTCAGCCCGCACATCGTGATTCATCTGGCGGCGGTCGTCGGCGGGATTGGGGCCAACCGCGCGAATCCTGGACGCTTTTTCTACGACAACCTGCAGATGGGCGCGCTGACGCTCGAGCATGCCCGCCGGCAGGGCGTGGAAAAGTACGTCGCCATCGGCACCATCTGCTGCTACCCGAAATTCACGCCCGTGCCGTTTCGCGAGGACGATCTCTGGAACGGATATCCGGAAGAGACCAACGCCCCGTACGGCCTCGCCAAGAAGATGCTGCTCGTTCAGGCGCAGGCGTATCGCCAGCAGTACGGGTTCAACGCGATCTATCTCCTGCCGGTGAATCTCTACGGCGTGGGAGACAACTTCGACCCCGAGAGCTCGCACGTGATTCCGGCGCTCATCAAGAAGTTCGTCGAAGCGCGCGACGTGGGATCGCCCTTTGTGGAAGTCTGGGGCGACGGCAGCGCCACTCGCGAGTTCCTGTTTGCGGCCGACGCCGCACGCGGCATCGTGCTCGCGACGGAGCGCTACGATTCGCCGGAGCCGGTGAACCTCGGCGCGGGCTTCGAGATTTCGATTCGTGATCTCGCCGAGAAGATCCGGGCGCTCGTCGGCTACGCGGGTGAGATCCGCTGGGATGCCACAAAGCCAAATGGGCAGCCGCGGCGCTCGCTCGACGTCTCGCGCGCGGACGCGGCTTTTGGTTTCCGCGCCACCACGGGCTTCGACGACGGTCTGGCGAAGACGATTGCGTGGTACCTCGACGCGCGGCGTGCGCCACGGGCCGTGGCCTCGTAACTGCCCGTGGCGTCAGAAAATGAGTCGCGCGCCCTTCTTGCCGCGCTCTGCCTCGTGCTAGGTGTCTTCGTCACGGCGGCGTCGACCCTGACCTTCGACCGCCTCGCGCATCGCGCGGACGTCGTTGAGACGCAGCTCAGAATCCTGACCGGCGGACCCGCTGTGTTTGCGCAAGACGAGGTGTACCTGCCGACGAATCAGAACCGCATCCTCGTGCCACTCGCGCTCTCGACCGCCATGCGCGCCGGCGCATCGTCGCTCAACGCGTATGTCGGCGTCCGTGCGGCAAGCGCGGTTGCGATGTTCGCGGGTGTGGCCTGGCTCCTGCGACGCACGACGGCCGCGGGCCCGCTGGTCATCGGCGCGGCACTGGTGGCGCTGGCGCTGGCGCTCGTCCCTTCCTTCAACTACGGGTGGGAGCAGCCGTCTGATTTTCCCGATGTCCTGTTCATCACGGCATTGGCCGCAGCGGCCGTCGCGGGGCGTCGCTGGATGATGCTGTCCGTCGCCGCCGTTGCTGCGGCGAATCGGGAGTCCGCGGCCTTCGCGGGCGTCCTGTGGGCGGCAATCCACTGGCGTCGCGCAACAGGCGGGATCGCCTGGCGCCAGTTGGCGTTCGGCGTCCTGCTGTCGGGAGGCGCAATGGCCGTCGTCCTGGCCTTGCGCTTCGCGTTCGGCCGGAGCGCCGCTGTTGGATCGGATACACAGACGCTGGTGGGATTCCGGCCCACAGTCGATTTGATTGTCGAAGCGTTCAGGCACCCGTCGCCGACGGCATGGCCTGCGCTGGCCGCCGTGATGTTCGGACCGATAGTGCTCTGGCTCATTCACAACCGTACCAGCCTCGACGAGCGGCACGTCGGCCTGATCTGTGCCGCTATCGGCGTCTCGGCGCTCTCGATCTGCTTCGGCCTGGTGTCGGAGCTTCGGTGCCACATTCCCGCGCTCGCCGTCCTGCTCTATGTGGCGGTCGCCGCTCAGGGCGGCTGGCGCGTGCCGGCCTCGCGAACGTCGACATGAGCCGCGCTCTCCGCCTTGCATTTTTCAACAGGTCGTACTATCCCGACTTCGGCGCGACCGGCCAACTGCTGACCGAGCTTTGCGAGGATCTCGTGTCGCGGCACGGCCATCACGTCACCGTCGTCGCCGGGGTCGCGCTGTCGAGCGCAGTTCAGTCACCGCCACCGCGCTGGTACTGGCCGGTGCGGGAAGAGCGGCACAACGGGGTCCGGATTCTTCGCGCGTATGGCACCACGCTCGACAAGCGCCGCTTTACGGGTCGCGCGACGAACTACATGAGCTACTTCGCCAGTGCCCTTGTGGGCGCCGCGCGCCTCGGACCGGTGGACGTCGTCATCGCGCTGACCGATCCGCCAATCATCGGGCTGCCGGCAAGCGCAGCGGCGACCATGCGTGGAGCACGGTTCGTGTTCCTCTGCCAGGACATCTTTCCAGAGGTCGCGCGCCTGCTGGAGGATTTCCAGAGTGCTCGCGTCGAGGCGCTCCTCACACGCGTGGGTAAATACACCGTGGCGCGCGCCGACGCGATCGTCGCGCTCGGCGACACCATGAAGCGGCGGCTCGTCGAAACGAAGGATGCGGATGCGTCGCGCATCCGTGTCATTCACAACTGGGCGGATTGTGAGGCGATTGTCCCGGCACCGAAGGACAATCCTTTCGCCCGCGCACATGGCCTTACGGATCGATTCGTCGTCATGCACTCGGGCAATGTCGGCCTCTCGCAGGGCGTTGATCGACTGCTCGATGTGGCGGATCGGGTTCGCGATCTCTCCGACGTCGTCATCGCGATCGTGGGTGACGGCGCGCAGAAGCGCGTGCTCGTAGAAGCAGCTGCGGCACGCGGGCTCGCGAACGTCCGCTTCTTTCCCTATCAACCGAAGTCGGCGCTCATCGATTCGTTTGCGACGGCCGACGTCTTCCTGGTGTCGCTGAAGGCGGGTCTCTCCGGATTCATCGTGCCGAGCAAGCTGTACGGCATTCTCGCCGCGGGACGGCCATTCATTGCCGCGGTCGAAACCGACTCGGAGGCCGCCGATATCGCCCGGCAGCACGACTGCGGCATCGTCGTCGAGCCGGGCAGCGTCGAGGGCATCGAGGCCGCGATTCGGGCGCTTCACGCCGACCCCGCTCGAGCAAAGGTAATGGGAGCGCGAGCACGCGAGGCGGGGATGCTGTTCGATCGTCGTTGCGCCGTGGCGTCGTACGACCGTGTCTTTCAGGAGTTGACCAATGGATATCGCCGGCCGGCGTGACCTGCCGTTGCGCGGCGAGCCGAGCGGAGATGCCGGAGCGATACCAGTGCGGCCGATTCCGATCGCCAAGCGGGCGCTCGACGTACTGCTCTCGGGCATCGGGCTGGTCGCGTCGGCGCCGGTTTGGGCCGGGCTGGCCGTGGCGATCAAGATCGAGGACGGCGGCCCGGTGTTCTATTCGCAGCCTCGCGTGGGCGAGGGCGGCCGGACGTTCGAGGCCTACAAGTTTCGATCAATGATTCCCGATGCGGAAGCGGGCGTGGGCGCCGTTCAGGCGACGAACCGCGATCCGCGCGTCACCCGCGTCGGCCAGGTGATGCGCGCGACCGCGATGGACGAGCTCCCGCAGCTTTGGAACATTTTCCGCGGCGACATGAGCTTCGTGGGGCCGCGGGCGTTGAGGCCTGGCGAGATCGAGGTGGATGGCGACGGCGCACTGGTGCCGATGCAGGACGTCCCCGGATATGCCGAGCGTCACACCGTGCGGCCTGGCCTGACCGGCGTCGCGCAAATCTACGCCGCGCGCGACATCCCGCGCCGCCACAAGTTTCGATACGACCGCCTGTATCTCGATCGCCAGAGCTTCTGGCTCGACGCGCGCCTGATCGCGTTGTCATTCTGGATTAGCTTCCGGGGGAAGTGGGAGGCGAAGGCGGATGAGAAGATTTAGGGCGCAAGTGCGCCTCTACGCCCAATATTCACTTTGCACTTCGCACTTGGCACTTCGATCAGCCCTCCCAGTTCGCTGGAACCAATCGTGGCAAGCGCCGCTGGACGCGCCGCTTCAGCATGTGCGACGCATGGTGGGCCCAAAGGCGGACGGCTGCGACGGGGGTGTCGCACAAGAGTCCGGTGAACGCGAGACCGCCGAGTCGATCGATGGCGAGGAGCCCTTTGTCCCGCGCCACTCGCGCCTGGACGGTCCGCGCCAGGGCATGACGGAGGCCCCTCGACGTGAGTGCCGGATGATCGGGCGCGGTCACGCCGAGGCGCTCCTTGAGCGTCTCGCACGCGAAGCGAACAGCGCGCAGGGTTTCGACAGCGCGAGCGCGATCGACAATGACGTTCCAGTCCATGGGGGGGTGTCGTTCGCAGAGCAGCTTCAGGTCGTACAGCCACATCAGCCGCGAGAAGCCATGCGCCGCGGCATGGACAGCGAGATACACGAACTCATCCTCCGGAGCCAGCACGCGGAGGCCACCGCCCGACGCGGTGGCCACTGCCACCGAGCGGCTGATGAGGGGAGCCGCTGGGAACACGGTACCGAAGCCCGCACGGGCTCGGAAGTGGAGCTCGAGCGGCGGGCGCCCCTGGCGCCGCACCTGCAGATGATGATGATGGCGGCGAGCATAAGTCGAGCTCGGGCCTGATTCCGGGCACCATCCGCCGATGCGCAGGGCATCGAGGGTGGCGTCCAGGTCGCTTTCGGAGACCAACAGGTCGAGGTCGACGCTCGGCCGCAGCGCCCCATCCGGGTACAGGCGCTCTGCCAGGAGGGGCCCCTTAAGCGCGACTATCTTGATGCCGGCGCCAGTCGCGATGGCGCCAAGCTCGTCGAGCGACGCCAGCAGGTGCGAGTGCCACACACTCGCGATGACCTGATGACGAGCGTAGTCTCGCAGTATCGCGTCTGGGACCAGGCTTCCGACCTCCTGGCACGCGTGGACCAGCACCCCGAACAGACCATGCTCACGGGCCTCGTTCGCAACGGCGTCCCAGTCGGCGATGCCGCGAACCGCCAGTGCAATCGCCGACGAATCGCCACGGACGAGCGTGAGGAGCCGTTCGAGTGGAGACGGCACCACAGCCGTTTGCTTCCCCATCCGACCCTAGGATAGCGCCATGCAGGAGAGCATTCGCGTAACCGCCGGCGCGCACCTGCGGCTACTGGTGCGCCTGCTCGGCGGACGGCTGGCGGCCAGCATCGCGCTAATGGCACTGGCCGGAACGGTTGAAGCGATCGCGGTTCTCCTGTTGATCCTGCTGGTGGCCTCCCTTGGTATCGACGTTTCCACCGGCGGCGCGGCGGATCTGGCGGGCGCGGGCCGGCGCGCACTGGCACTGGCCGGCATCGCCCCGGCGCTTCTTCCTACCCTGGCCGCCTACGTGGTCGTCATCGTCTTTCAGGCGGGCGTGTTGCGGGCGCAGACGATTCTCAATCTGGATATCGAGTATCGGTTCGTGGCTCTCTTACGTTCCCGCCTGTACGACGCCATCGCCAACGCGCGCTGGCTCTTCCTGGCACGAACTCGCGGCACGGACTTCAGTCACGCGCTGACGACGGAGGTGGACCGCGCCGGGATGGCGACGTACCAGCTTCTCTGGGCGGCATCTACAGTGTTTGTGATGGCGGCACAGGTGGCGATTGCCCTGCGCATTTCTGCGCCAGTCACCCTGCTGGTGTTCGTCGCGGGCGGATTGCTCGCTTCACTTCTGGCGCCGCGATTCCGGCGCGCGCGACAAGCCGGCGAGGCCATCACCATCGCGACGAGCGAAGTCCACGCTCTGGCCGTTGAACATTTGGCCGGCATGAAGACGGTGAAGAGCCAGGCCACCGAGCGGGCGAGCGCTGCGGAGTTCGCGCGGCTCGCCGACACCGTGGCCGGACGGGCACTCGACGCGGTACGGCTTCAGGCCGACGTGCGCGCGCTGTTCGAAGGCGGCGCGGTTGTGATTCTTGCGGTGCTGCTGGTCACCTCTGTCCGATTGTTCTCGGTCCCGCCCGCGTCACTGTTCGTTCTTCTCTTTCTGTTCGCGCGCCTCATGCCGCGCGTCTCATCCGTCCAGCAGGGCATCCATCAGTACGCAACCGCGCTTCCGGCGATGGCTCACATCGACGCGTTGCAAACCCGGGCCGAAGCAGAACGGGAGAGCGGTGGAAGTAGTGGCGGCGCGAATGAGTCCAGCCGCGGTGAAACCGGCGGGGCTAACCGCCTTCGCCCCGAGTCCGCAGAAGCTGCAGCGCAGGCGGAAGCCCCGCCTCCACAACTGACGCGCGCGGTTCGCCTCGAGCATGTGAGCTTTGCTTACGAGGCCGGGGCGCGGGCCGCGGTGGGCGATGTCACGCTGTCAATTCCGGCCGGCCAGACGACGGCGCTCGTGGGCCCGTCCGGGTGCGGCAAGACAACGGTGGCGGACCTCGTGACCGGCCTTCTCGCCCCCACGAGTGGGCGCGTGCTCATCGACGACCTCGAGCTGACCGCGGATCGCGCACGTGACTGGCGATCGCGTCTGGGCTACGTGTCACAGGACACGTTCTTCTTTCACGACACGGTCCGCGCGAACCTGCGATGGGCCGCACCAGACGTGACCGATCTCGATCTTCAGGCTGCGCTCGCTGCTGCCGCCGCCGACTTCGTTTTCCAGTTACCGGACGGTCTCGACACGATGATCGGCGATCGTGGCACGCGGTTGTCGGGCGGCGAGCGCCAACGGCTCGCGCTTGCCAGAGCGCTGGCTCGGCGACCCGCGCTCCTCATTCTCGACGAAGCCACCAGCGCCCTCGATGCGGTGAACGAGCGCAAAGTATTCGACGCCATCGAGAGGCTTCACGGGTCGGTCACGATGCTGCTTATCACGCATCGACTGTGGACGCTGGGCGGCGTCGACAGCATCCACGTGCTCGAAGACGGCCGCTTGGTCGAATCTGGCCCTTGGGATACTCTTAGGGCCGCCGCGGGCAGCCGATTCGCGACGCTGTGCAGGACAGGCGACGTTGTTGCCGGCTCCCGCCCGCCGGGATCGGCCTGACTGCGGAGCGGGGCTGACCGTCTTTGCTCGGAGACGGTGCATCCGCCCGGCCGAAGCCATGCGAAGGCGGAAGCGTTTGTGGACGCGGAAGCCCGCCTCCACAAGTGAGCAACGCGGAGGCTACAGTTCGGTTGCACATGCACGATGTTGTCATCGTGGGCGCAGGACCCGCGGGCCTCTTCGCAGCTGGCAGGCTCGCTACTGCCGGGCTCGATGTCGCGGTGCTCGAAGAGCACGCCGAGGCTGGCGTTCCGGTCCACTGCACGGGCGTGCTGGCCGACGACGCGTTCGATGAGTTCGGACTGTCCCGCCAGTCGCTCCTGAATCCCCTCAGCCGCGCACGCTTCTACGCCCCGTCGGGCGACTCGATCGAACATCAAACCCACCGCACCGAAGCCGTCGTTATCGACCGCCGCGCGTTCGACCAAGAGCTGCACCAGAAGGCGCGGACAGCCGGCGCGCGAATTCTCACGGGCCGCCGCGCCACGTCGCTCGCCGTCGACGCCTCCGGCGTGCGCGTGACGATTCGCGATCGCGATGCGGTGTTGGGTCGAACCGCGATTCTCGCCTGCGGGGCCAACTATGGTCTGGCGCGGCGCCTCGGTCTGGGCCTGCCCTCGACGTGGCTGCAGTCGGCGCAGCTGGAGCTGCCCGCCTCGGAACGAGGTGACGTGGAGGTCTATTTCGGGTCGGCCGTTGCGCCGCGGGGATTTGCCTGGGCGGTGCCCGTGTCGCGAAGCAGCGGGCGGTTCGTTCGCGTGGGCTTGATGTGTGACGGCCCAGCCGCGGAGCATTTCAGTCAGTTCGTGCGGCGACTGGCTCCCCGATGGGGCATCCGCGGTCCGGCCTGCACGGGAGAGCAGCCGCCGCGGCTGAAGATGCTGCCACTGGCGCCCATCCCACGAACGTTCACCGATCGGGTGCTGGCGGTGGGCGACGCGGCGGGGCTGGTGAAAGCCACCACGGGCGGCGGCATTTACTACAGCCTGGTGAGCGCGGCTATGGCGGCCGACGTCCTTGCGCCCGCCATTCGTTCGGCCCGTTGTCAGGCCGAGCACCTCGCAACGTACGAGCGCCGATGGCGCGCACGGCTCGGTCCGGAGCTCGACGCGCAATTGTCGCTGCGTCGACTCGCCCATCGCCTCGACGACGAGGATATCGACGGGTTTTTCGAGCTGGCGCGCACGGACGGGATCCTGCCGATCGTGCGGCGAACGGCGCGCTTCAACCAGCATCGCCACCTGATCCTGGCGCTCTTCCGCCATCAGCCTGCGCGAGACATTCTCTTCAAGCGACTCGCGGGCGCCTGGCGCGGTGCGCTCGACCGGCAGATCTTCGCGGAACCAGCGGGCACCAGATCGCAGCCTTCCTGATCTCACCCTCGTGACCGTTGCTCACACCTCTACGCCGGGCGTCTCCCGGTTGGCCGGCAGACTGTACGTCGCGAGTCTCCTCTTGACCCTCGCGTGGGGTCTGCTTGCGTTCGGCGCGGTCTATCGGTGGGCGTATGTACCGCTGGCGGTGGCCGCGGTAATCGTCGGTGCGGCCGGCTTGCTGGTTGGCCGCGGACGCCGGTGGAGCGAGCGGTCGCTTGCGTTGCCGCTTGCATTGATTGCGTCGGTCGCTGTCCTCCAACTTGTACCGGTCCCGCTATCGCTTCTCACGCGCATAAGCCCGAACACGGTCCGATTTCTCCAGAGCTTCGACCTGACGTGGGCAATGGGCGGGCGGTTGCCATCGGCACATCCGCTTTCGATCGCGCCGGAGAAGACCTGGCTCGCCCTCGGTCTCTTCGCGGCGTTCGCCGTCCTGATGGTCGGCGCGGCGCGTGCGTTCGGGCGGGTGGGCGTGCTGGCGTTTGTTCGCGCCCTGCTGATCGTGGGAGTCGGCGTGGCGATTTTCGCGATCGTCCAGGCGGCGCTCAACACCGGAAGGCTGGCGTACGAGGTGAAGATCTATGGTGTGTGGCAGCCCATCAGCCGCGCGACGCCGTTTGGTCCGTTCGTCAACCGCAATCACTATGCGGGCTGGATGTTGCTGGTGCTGCCCCTCGCCTTGGCGTATCTCTGCGGGATGGTCGAGCGTGGGCTGGCGGGCGTGCCGCCAACGTGGCGGCACCGCGTCCTCTGGATGGGATCCCCGGAGGGTGGCCGCGCAGTGTTGATGGCGCTCGCCGTTGCGGTGATGGGATTGTCGCTCCTGGCCTCGCAATCGCGCTCTGGCCTGGGAAGCTTCACGCTGGCGGTGCTGCTGGCGATCGCATGGATTGCTGGAGCCCGCCGCAACGCAAGACGCGTGCTGCTTCCGCTGGTGGCCATGGCGGTTGCCGGCGCAGTGCTCCTGGCGTGGGCGGGGGCTGGCGTGGCGCTTGGGCGTTTCTCGACGGCTGGGTCCGAATTTACCGCGCGCGTCCAGGCGTGGCACGACGCGCTCGGCATCATCGGAGCCTTTCCGCTGGCCGGCGCCGGCCTGAATACATACGGCTCGGCGACGCTGCTCTATCAGACAACCAGCCTCTCGGCGCATTTCCAGGAAGCGCACAACGAGTACTTGCAGTTGGCCGCCGAGGGCGGCGCGCTGCTCGTCGGGGCCGTTGCCTTGTGCGTGTGGCGCCTGGCGGCAATCATGCGACGCCGCTTCGTCGAGGCGCAGGAGTCGTCGCTTGCCCGGTGGGTCCGGGCTGGCGCCGTGACGGCACTGGTCGCCATCGCTCTGCAATCACTGATGGAGTTCAGTCTTCAAATGCCCGGCAATGCGGCGCTCTTTGCCCTGGTTGCCGCAGTGGCTGTGCATGCCGGCGCACCGGAGCCGGACGACCGTCGACACCGATCGACGAGGACACGCCGATGATCGAAAAGCCGCATTCCGATCGCTCTCTGGTTCCTGACGATGTCGTCTCTCGTGAGCTGGACGGGGAGTTGGTGCTCACCAGCCTCAGCATGGGCGGCTTTCTACGGTTGGACGACGTGGGCCGCAGGATTTGGACGCTCATCGAGCGCGGACATGACCTTCAGGGCGTTGTCGCTGCACTGACTGGCGAGTTCAACGTGAACGAGGCGGAATGTCGCGCCGACGTCGAGGCGTTTTTCACGAGCCTCGCCGAGCGGGGACTGCTCAACTGGCGTCCGCCGGAGGCGTCCTGATGCCCGTCCGGCTGACGCGGCGCGGCGTCGAACGAGCCGGATCGGACGCGATCGTCGCCGCCGCCCGGCAGGAGTTCGCGGAGCGCCACTCACTCGTGCTGCGCGGCTTCGTCGACCCGTTCCTGCTGAGCGCGATTCAGCTCCGCCTTCAGAGCGAGCCGTTTCTCCACAAGATGAACGAAGGGATCGGCACCGAGCTGCGCCTGCCGTCCGGTGCCCTCTCGAGCGCGCTCGAATTCCTGACGAACGACGCGGCGTTGTTCGCGATCATCCAGGAGCTGACGGGCTGCCCTGCGATCGGCTGCTTCCGCGGCCGCGTGTATCGCATGCTGCCGGGTGCTGGGCATGCCAGCGACTGGCACAGCGACGTGTCGGGCGGCCGGATGATCACGATGAGCGTGAACCTGAGCACCGTGCCGTTTGACGGCGGCGAGCTGCAAATCCGCGAGGTCGGTACGGAAAAGATGCTTCGAACGCTGAGGAACACCGGCGCCGGCGATGCCGTCATCTTTCGGATCGATCGGTCGTTGCAGCATCAGGTGCTGCCACTGACCGGCACGGCGCCGCGCGATGCACTGGCGGGCTGGTTCCTGGCGTCGCCCGATTATCGGGACCTGTTTCGCGCCCACATCGGAGACCGCGCGTGATCCACATGACGCGCCGTGGCGTGGTTGTCCTCGGGTCCGATGAAGATTTTCTGCAGGCACGGCGCGCATTCGCGGTGAATCACTGCCTGCGGCTCGAGCACTTCGTCGAAGCCGAGCTGCTCGCGGTCATGCAGCAGGCGCTCGCCGTTGCGCCGTTCCACGACCGGACCCACGAGGGCATCGGGACCGAGTTGTGCCTCTCTGAGGGTCCGCTGTCGGCGGCGTTGGAATTTCTCTGGAACTCGCCCGCGCTCTCTGCGGCCATTGATCGGATCACGGGCTGCGGTCCGATCGGCTGCTTCGAAGGCCGCGTCTATCGGATGCTGCCGGCCCAGGGCCACTACGACTCGTGGCACAGCGATGTCGGCGAGGGTCGGCGCATCGCGATGAGCGTCAACCTGAGCCTGGCCCGCTATGAGGGTGGCGTCACGGAGCTTCGTCGCGTCGACGAAGACGCGCCCTTCCATCGCATCGCCAATACCGGGGAGGGTGATGCGATCATCTTCCAAATCGATCCGGCGCTCCGCCATCAGGTCACCTTGGTCACGGCGCGCGAGCCAAAGACGGCCTATGCCGGCTGGTTTCGCACGACGCCCGACTACCCCACCTTGTTCCGCCAGCGTCACGATCTGCCCGTCTCGCGCGAGTAGCCGTCTCCGGCGGAGCTGAACCGCCTTCGCCCGTCTCCGCTCTTCAGGCTACGGCGAGTCCGCCGACCAGCCTCCACAAAAACAAAAATGAACCCCGTCGCAACGAGGGCGAAGCTCCGGCTGCCACCGGCGAACGTAGTGAGCCGCCCCCCGCGAGCGGAGCGAGCGGCCCCCCGGCGGACAAAGGGAGCCGGCCCCTACGGCGGCCGCCGGACGACGGCGTGCGGCCAGTTGTCGACGGCCGGCGATGTGTTGAGGAACAGGGTTTCGAGACCGGCGCGGGCAATCAGATCGCGGAACGACGGCTCGTCGAACGTCTGCACGCGGCCGATCCCCGGCAGAAAGGCGGCGCCGTCGCCGTACAACCAGCGAGAGGCCGCGCCGCGGATCCCCGGCGCGCTCGACGGACGCCAGATTGAACCGTACACGCTGATCAGAATCGGCCCATCGACGAGCGCCGCGACGAGCCGGAGGGCCGCCACGCGATCGACGTCCGTGCGCACGTGGGCGAGACTTCCCCAGCCACAAATGGCGGCGTCGAACCGCTCGGTGGCTTCCAACGTCAAGATGCTGTCGTCACGCGTCGATTGGAGGCGCGGCAGAGTTTCGTACGAGCCGACGTAGGCCGTCAGACGCCCGGCGCCGCCGGCGACCTGCTCCAGTTCCACGGCGAGCGCCCGCACGGGATCGAATGCGACGACCTCGTAGCCGCGCGCGACGAGCTGGCGGGCCTCGCGCCCACCTCCTGCGCCGCCGATCAGGATCCGACTCGGAGCCGCTGGAAAGTACGCCTCGACCGCGCGCCTTTCCCACGGGAACCACTCCGCTCGGAAAGCGCCCTGCCGTGGCTGATACGCGCCAGAACCGCCGTAGGCGAGCGCGTTGTACGCATCGAGTACACCATCCCGCGCCAGAGTGCACACGACGCGCGAACGCAGGCGATCGAAGAGCACCGCACTCTGATCAACGATCAGAGACGCGCGCAGCAACCGCGCCAGCGCGCGATTGAACGGGCCCACCCGCGCCGGCTGAAGTCGGTCGCTCATCGAATGCGGCCGCTTCAGTGCGCAGGATCGGCCAAGGGGCGGCCGCCGCGGCCAAACGTCATCGCGACCTCGTATGTGGCCACGAGCGTCGGCGAATCGCCGAGCGGCCGGTCGTCGACGAGGACCCACGCGTGGCCGATTACTCCGGTGTCGTCGCGCCGGAATCCGATGATCAACTGCGGATCGGCGTGAGCCCCGATCAGAAAGCGGTACGACACGAGGCTGCGCTCGAGGCAATTGCCTGGGCTTCGCGGGCGCACCACGCGGCTCGCCCAATCCGCGAAGAGCGCAATGCGGCGCTCGCGCTCGGCGTCTTCGGGGGCCGTGATGCGAGACCCGGCGACATCACGCGGACGAGCGTGCGCAGCGGCACGACGTACTTCGCAACTCGTACGACGGCGGCCCAACACAGAATGCGCGCCCCGAGCCAGCAATCGGCCGGCCGTGACAGCTCCGCTGACACCCGCCGCGCGCGGCGCCACGCGCTCGCGGGGGTCATGGCTGCGTCACACTGTTGGAGATCGTGACGCCCGCGTTCGGGGTCGTCACGCCCTTCAGGCCATCAATGATCCCGTCGAGCACGAGCGGCAGGGCCTCCAGGGACGCCAGGAAGACGACTTCGTAGACCGGCACCAGCGCGGTCAGATCGAGGTAGTGCTTGAGCATCGACGCCCGTCTGGCATCGTCGTGCGGATTGAAGCAGTGCGCGTGCGCGATGAGCCACGAAAAGGACCGCACGGGATCGAGCAGATGGACATCAATGGGGGCGGCTGCCGGGAGATCGCCGCGCGTCAACAGACAGAGCGCCGCAACCGGCGCCGCTTCTGGAAGGAGGATCGTCTCCGGCTCGGCGAACGGCTCGCGCTGGTCAAAGAAAGCGCTGCTTCGTGGTCGCAGCCGGATGTCGAACGGGAGGCGCCGCGATCGGAATGGGCGTGCGGAGGGTTCGAACAGGAGCGAGTCGTCTCCCCATTGCGGAAAGCCTCGCTGCGCGAGCCCATACGCGACCGTGGACTTGCCGGTCTCGGAGGCGGCGAAGAACCCGACCACTCCCGTCGGCATCAGCGATGCGCTGGCATGCAGGGCTTCGTAGCCAAGCGCCTGCAGGGCCATTGGCACTACGCTTCGCCGGTAAGTGTCTTCAAGGACATCGAGCGGCGCGTTCGGGGCCGGGTACGCCGTGATGGCGGATTCTCCCGGCGCAAATCGATATGCCGCCAGATAGGGCCAATGCATCCAGTGCACGGCCCCTTCAGTGAAGCCCGTGGCGACGATGCCCCCGCGCTTGTTGCGCCAGACGTGTACGCCGGGGCGCTCTGGCGGGGGGGTTGCTGGCGGCGCGGTGCCGGCCGCAGCAAGGACCAGCCGCGGTACGTACAACATCGTCACCTCGCCTCGAGATCGCGCGGACTCCAGCGAGCCGCGAATGGCCGGCTCGAGCTAGCCGCCAGCGCCTTTCGGCTTTCGAACCTCACCGGGGTCGGCCGGCGAGGGCGTCAGCTTGCCACCGCCTGCCTGGAGGACGTCGCCCACGTGGCCGACGTACGTCAGACTCGGACGCCGCCAGGGCTGCTTCGCATCCTTTTCATCTTGTGCTGCCATCGCTGTCCACTCCTCCTTGAAACCGAAATTCCCTTAGGTACGACCGCGTCGCGGTCACTTCTGCGCCCGCAACCACGCCTCGAGCCCGAGCACATCCCAAAGGCGATACAGCTGCTGCGGCTGGGAGCCCGCAAAGAGCGCCTGGACGGTAGACTCTAGCATTCTCGCGTCGACGATTTCCAATCGCGCGAGCTCGCGTGCCCCGCCCATCGCACGCCACAGTCGTGGCCCCTCTTGGAGCAGGATGCGATGGTAGAAACTGGTCGCCGCGACTTTCTTGTGCCGCTCGAACCCAAGACCCGGGAACCGGCGCGCCAGGGTGTGGCGCACCATGCCTTTCGCGCGGCCCCCGCGATTGAGAAGCGCCGGCGGAGTGCGCGCGAGCAGATCCACCAGGTCTGCGTCCCAGTAGGGGTGCAACAAGCGCATGCCGAGCCTGCGGCTGAACTCGAAGTGCTCCTCGAGCTCGATCGCCATCAGCGGATGATCGAACGCGGTGCGCGCATCACGACGGTAGAAGCCGTTCGGCGGATTCGGATCGTCAATGTTGCGGCCAGCCCGATCGTCCATGCGCGCCCGCAGCGCGCGATCCGGTGCGATCCAGCCGGGGGTCGACTCGATGAAGCGCTGTTCACGGCTCTGGCGCCACCATGACGGTGCGACCTTGCCCAGGGCTGCGCTCATGAGCGGCCGCAGGCCAAACGTCCAGACGGAGCCTCGCCAGAGCGACAGACGCGACGCGCTGTACGATCGCTTCAGCGTTGCCGCGAACCGTACGAACCCGACCACATCCAGCGACTTGATCAAGTCGGCCGCGAGGAACGGGCTCACAGCCAGCCACTCGTCACCGCCATTTCCGGTCAGGATCGTGCGGCACCCGCGGGCGCGACCGCGTGCGGCAAGCGCCGCATACGCCGGGTTCCACAAGTTCAGCATGGGGACTGGCCATTCGGCAATGAGCTCTGTTGCCGATTCGATCAGCCCGCGTCCGTTCAGCGCATCGGCAAACGAGAGCATGACCTGATCGATGCCAAGGCCGCGCGCCACTCCGCGCTGCACGATCTCCTCGTTGCACGACGGATCGGGAAATGCGAGCGACAACGCAATCGGATCCGGCTTGGCCGTGCGCCGTGCGATGTCGGTCGCAAACGCTGCGACGCTGATTGAATCGAACCCGCCGCTCAGAAAGATGCCGGTTGGCCCGAACGCCATCGCCCGCGACACGGCCCGATCGAGCACGTCCTCGAACTGCGCGAGCTCGTCTTCGGTCGCCCAGCGCATCGATTGATCGACTGGATCGGGATCCCGGTACCTGGCGGCGCTGCACGCCGGCTGCCGTGACCGTGAGGCAGTGCGCCGGCGGAAGGCGGCGGACCTGCTCGAAGTACGTCTCTTCGGGATCAGGCCAGCGGTGGCACAGGTGATCCGCGATCGCAAGGCGGTTGATCGTCCGCGGCACGCCAGGCACCATCAGGAGCGGTGCCACGGACGTCGATACGTGCAGCGCGTCGGCGGAGAGCACATAAAAGCCGGGGTAGACGCCCAGCGGGTCTCGGGCGATGGTGACCGCGCCGCGGCCGCGATCCACCACGGCCAGAAGGAAGATGCCCTTCAGTCGATCGAGCGCCGACGGCCCCCACGCGTCCCACGCACTCGCGGCGAGAACAGCCGGTCCCACGGCGGCCGACACGCCAAGCTCCCGCGCCAACTCAGGGCCGTTGTACAACGCGCCATCGAACATCAGCGATAGAACGCCGACCGAGGCAACTTCGGGGGTCTGGTCTCCTGTGACGCGAATGGGAGAGGCGACCTCGGAGCGGACGTGTCGCGGAAGTGATGCGACCCATCCTGTCCCGGTGGCCACCGCGGCCTTGGCCAGAACGGCAGACTCACGCACCAGATCGATCCTCGAACAACCCTTCGCCAACGAGGTCCGTCACAATCACGGACACCTCCTCGGCGAGCTTCTCGCGGTCGACGTCGAACTCGTCTTGGAGGCGATCGATCAACGATTCGACGGTCGTGCCCTCCGCCGCGAGCTCCCAGATCCGGGCGCCGGTGTCATTGAGCTCGTAGATTCGATTCGATCCAAGGTGCACGAGCACTGCAGTCTCGCCCACGCGCCGCGCCACGACGTCGGAACGCCGCCGGATGGAGAGGGTCGAAGGGGTGGAGGTGTGTTGCATCAAGGGGGCTCTTGGTCATGGCCTCGGGCCGGCCGGGCCATCGCCAGCGGCTAGTACGACCGATAATCGAATTTGAGCTTACGGTGCGGCGGGGCGAGGGTCAAGCTACGGTGTCGCATCCAGTACCACCCGCAACACCCTTTATGACGAGCGTGATACACAGACGGGCTTGGCGGCTGACGTAAGATAAAAGCCTCCCTGATGCCACTCAGACTCGGATTCGACATGGACGGCGTCGTGGCCGACCTGAACACCGCGCTCGTGCGGGAGGCCCTGCGTCTGTTTCCCGGGGTGGAACTGCGCCCTGGAGCGGAAACGAGCATTGTGCCGGCCGCTCCGGATCCTGACGCCCCCGACGACGATCCATCCGAGACCGCGCCAGCCTCACTCCCACTCTCGCGCCGGCAGGAGCGGCAACTGTGGGACGAGGTGAAACAAATCGAGAACTTCTGGGAAACACTGGACGAAACCGAGCCGGGCATCGTCCGGCGCCTGGCGGAACTCGCGCGTGCGCGCCGGTGGGAGGTCATTTTTCTCACCAGTCGTCCGCGCACGGCCGGCGACACCGTTCAAACCCAAAGCCAGCGCTGGCTTCGCGCCCGCGGCTTTGAGCTGCCCTCCCTGTTCGTGGTGTCGACCTCGCGCGGCAAGATTGCCGCCTCGCTCGAGCTCGACGTAGTGGTCGACGATCGGCCCGAGAACTGTCTCGACATCGCGATCGATTCCAAGGCGCGTGCGGTTCTCATCTGGCGTGGGGAGCAAGGCGCTGTCCCGGTCAGCGCCCGGCGGTTGGGAATTGGCGGGGTGGCCTCGGTGGCCGCATGTCTCGATCTCCTCGTCGAGGCCGACAGTCCTGATATGGGCCAGACATCTCTGGTGGAACGGCTGAAGCGATTGCTCCGGCTGAAATCGAGCGAGCCCCAGGGCGCCCGCGCGTAGCCGCGGTCGAATCGCGGGGGGAAACTCCACTCCTCACCTAACGCACGGACCTTCAGGTCCGTGTTGCGCCGCCGCCACATGTTCCGTAATCGCCTGTGACCCGCGGACTTCTTCCCGGGCACAGAACTGCGATCGGACCCCTCAGTATTGTGATCGGCTGTCAGTGTGCGGCGCCGCACACTTTTCACTAACACACTCCACGAGCAGCACTTAGGCGCATTCGGGCGATCGGCATCGCGCTTGCCCCATGTCTCTCCGGAACGTCGCGACAAACCCACCGGTCGGGCCAATATCTGGCCCAGGGGAGGCGCGACACGAGAGGGCCGTTAGCCCGGAAAGGTATCCGCCATGTCACGCCTGCTTCCCAGCCTGTTCGTTGCGTCGCTCCTCTTCGTTGGTGCGTCCACTCCCGCTGCCGCGCAGGACATGGTGGCTGTCAACTCGCTCTCCGCGGCGATGCTCTTTCCGACGACCCCGCTTGCGCCAACAGTGTCGGCAGCGGCGAGCCCGGTGGCAGCAGTGGCCGAGGCGCAGGGACCTTCCTTCGTTCGGGCGAGCCTTTCTCCGCGTCAGAACCGACCGCACCTTCTGCCGGCTCTCTACGTGGCGCAGGCTGCGCTGCAGGCGATGGATGCGCACTCGACCTACTCCGCGATCGGCCGCGGCGCGCATGAGGCGAATCCCCTGATGAAGGGCGTCGTCGGCAACAAGGGCGCGATGCTGGCCGTGAAGGCCGGCGTGGCCGCGAGCACGATTTGGATCGCCGAGAAGATGTGGAAGCGCGGCAACCGCCTGGGCGCCATCGTCACGATGGTGGCCGCCAACAGCGTGACCGGCATCGTCGTCGCTCGCAACTACCAGTTGGCAAAGCAGCTGCAGTAGTTCTGGTTTGCTCGCAGGGACGGCCCTCCCTGCTCCGCGCGGCCGATCCGGCGTGCCCAAGTGTTCCTTGACCGGAGGAATGCTCCCGGCAGCCGGATCGGCCGCGTTCTTTTTAGGTTGTGTTGCCGTTAGCAGGTTACGGGAGTGCCCAAGGCCAATGACTGCTGGAGTACGATTGCCCACGCGTCGGCGAGCCGACAGTTTCAACTGAGCCGTGATCACGCCGTCCCAGCTCGTTGACGTCCTCATTCACCCCATATTTGGCCTGGTCCTCACCACGTGGGCCGGCGCCAGCCTCTATCTGCTGCTTACAGGCGTTCGCGGTGGTCGTCGCGCGCTGGCACTCGAACGCGCCAGACGCACCCTGGATCGCATCGACCTGCCGGACGCCGACGAAGAAGGACTTCGCACAGAAATCGTCACGTTGATCGCGGGGCTTCCGCAGGAAGTCGTCCTGCCGATCTCCGTGCGCGGTACGAGCCGGCCGGTGGTCGACCGCATCGTGGCCGACTGCGCCATCGCGCGAATCGGACGGGACACGCTCGAAAGCCTCGCGCTCACGCGCCGGGCGCCAAAGCACAACTGGCGGCGAATCGCGGCGATGCGCCTCCTGGCCCTTGGCGAACATCCGAGCCTCGTGGCGCTTCTCCGCCGCACGCTCGATGACGACGACCAGGAGATCGTCGGCGCCAGCCTCGCCATTCTCGGGCGCGTTCCTGATCCGGCCGCCGCGGCAGTGCTCGTGGAAGCCCTCAAAGAGGGCAAGTACACGCCGTCGCGTGTCGCCACCTACCTTGATCTGTTCCCCCTCGAGATCGGGGGTCTGCTGCGGCCACTGCTGCACCACCCGGATGCGAATGTCCGCTACTGGGGCGCGACGCTGCTCTCGCGTCACGCTCTGGAAGGCGTGAGCACGGATCTCGTCGCGTTGACGCAGGATCGGTCGCCGCTGGTGCGCAAAGCGGCAATCGCCAGCCTCACCCGCGTCGATCCGCGCGCTGCTCTTCTTCCCGCGCGCTCGCTGCTGACCGACGAAGTGTGGTACGTCCGCGCGCATGCCGCGCGAGCGCTGGCTGACGCGGGCGGCGTCGATGTGGCCGAAGAAATTGCGCCGCTGCTCGCCGATCGCGAATGGTGGGTGCGGCTCGCCGCCAAGGAATCGCTTCAAGGCATGGGCGAGGAAGTCTGGACCGTGCTCGTCCCATTCCTCGATCACGCCGACGCGTTCGCGCGCAATGGCGCCGCCGAGGTCCTGCAGAACATCGGCATTCTCGACAGTCTGATTGTGCTCGAAGCGGCCACGGCGCGGCCGAGCGCGGCGAAACTCGACATGCTTCGGAAAATTGCGTCGGCTGGAGGAACGCGGATGACGGAGGCGTTGCTCGAGCGCGTCGACATCGATTCGCGCCCGCGGGTGCGGACGCTCCTTCAAACGCTGGGTCTCGAAGCGACGGAGGCGCGCCTGTGACGGGGACTCCTCTCGAATGGATTACGGCTGGCGCCGTGTTGATTCTGATTGCGGGCTACGGCATCGGTGCGCCGTTTCTCCTGCTTCGAACGGCGCTCGCCATCGCGCGGCGCCGCCGGCTCCGCTATCGCACGAGCCACGATGATGTGCTCGCGGCCTCGCGCTTTACGATTCCCGTCAGCCTGATCCTCGCGGTGAAGGAAGCGACAAGCGACCTGCCGGCCGCGATCCAGCGCCTCCTGGAGTTGCGCTACCCCGAGCTCGAGCTGATCGTGGTGATCGAGAATCAGTCCGACGCGCTCGACACCCTGAAGCTGGCGTGTGATCTGACGCCGTGTGAGCTGTTCTACCGGCGGACGTTGAAGACGGCGTCCGTGCGCGGCATCTATCGCAGCGCCAGGGAACCTCGGCTGCTCGTCGCAGATAAGGTGGCCGGCGGGATCGGCGATGCCCTGAACTGCGGTGTCAACCTCGCGCGCTACCGGTACGTCTGCGTCGTCAATGGGGAAGCATCGTATGCGACCGACAGCCTGCTCGACGCCATGCAGGCCGCGCTCGAAGATCCGGCGCTGGTGGTCGGCGTCACCACATCGCTTGCCGCGACTCCAGTGGAATCGGCCACAGCAGCCCTATCGGGGAAGGCGCCGACGGGACTGATTGGAGCGGTCCGTTACTTGACGGCGGCACGCCTGCGGCTGCTCACCGTGGGACGCCGGCGCCTCGACCTGCCGCCCGGCGGATGCCCGGGCTTCACGATCTGGCGCCGCGATGCCATTGTCGAGACCGGCGGGTTCGCGCCCGAGACCGATGGCGTTCATGCGGAGCTCACGTTCCGCATGCATTGGCACTATCGCGGCGACCGACGCCGCTATCGCATCATTCATGTGAGCGAGCCGGTTGGCGCCGTCGATCCGACGGCGGCTCGCGAACAAATCCTGCGCTCGGCCTACGTGCCGCTGGGCCTGTTGTGGCGGCATCGGCGAATGCTGTTCAACCCGACTCTGGGCCGTCTTGGACTGTGGGACCTGCCGCGCTACGCTTTCAATGTGGCGGTGGCGCCCTGGCTCGAAATCGCGGCGCTGATGCTGCTGGTGCTTGCCGTTCCCCTCGGTGTCGTGTCGGTTGGCAAGCTCCTGCTCGTCGTCTTCATTATTGCGTTCGGGAGCGGCGTTGTCGCCATTGCCGCCTTGCTGGCATCGGTCGGCCCCGGACGCGACGCAAGACCCGCGTCGCTGTTCAATCTCATCGTCGCCGGGCCGCTCGAATATTTCCTCACGCGGCCGACGATGCTGCTGTCTCGGCTCCGGCCCAGACCCGCGCCGGATCCGCACTAGCGGTCGTGGGAGGCCGGACCTTTGGTTCGTGTAGGCCGGACCTTTAGGTCCGGCAACAACAGGGACGCGAAAAACGCGGACCTGAAGGCCCGGCCTACATACGGTCGCCGGCAGCAACCGGCTCGTGAATCAGGGCGTCACCCTCGAAGAAGAATCGCCGAATCAGCTCGCGCAGCGCGGGAACCGAATCGGACTGATTGATCGCGGTCCGGAGCCGGGAGCCGTTGTCGAAGCCCTTGGTGTACCACGAACCCAGTGCCCGCAATTTGTTGATGACCCATCGCTCTCGCCCCCGCGCGGTTCGATCCTTGCGCGACGGGTTGCTCTCGGCGTCGATCGAAGCCAGGTGGCGGAAGCCGTCGGCCTCTTCAGTGCCTTCGTCCAGCAACAGATCGATGTAGTCGAGTAGAAACTGGCCGCGCTCGGCCATCGAGACCTGCCGGGCTGGTCTGCCCTGCACAAGATCCAGGGCTTGCGCGAGGATCCAGGGATTCCTCAGCACACCTCGGCCGACCAGGACTCCGCTGACCGCCGTCGTGCGGAGCCGCTCGATTGCCTGCTCCGGTTCGACGATGTCGCCGCTGCCGAACACGGGAATTTGGACCGCGGCGGCCACTTCCGAGATAAAGGGCCAATCCGAGTGGCCCGAGTACGACTGCGCGGCGGTGCGGCCATGAACAGCAAGCGCGGCGGCGCCGGCGTCCTCCATCATCCGTGCGAGGATTCCGGCGTTCCGCTCCTGCTCGTTCCAGCCGGCGCGCATCTTCACCGTGACGGGGATGCTCACCGCCTTCGTCATCGCGGCCACGACACTGGCCGCGTGCTCGGGCTCACGCATCAGGCTGCATCCGGCATTGTGCTTGGCGATCTTCGGGACCGGGCAACCCATGTTGACGTCCACGACGTCGGCGCCAAGCTGCTCGACGATGGTCGCCGCTCTGGCCATACTCTCGGGATCGCCGCCGAAGATCTGGATGGAGATCGGCCGCTCCTCCTCGGTGTACTCGGCATATTCGAGCGTGCGGTCGATGCCGCGCACGAGGCCCTCGGAGCTCACCATCTCTGTGACGACGAGGCCGCAGCCGCCGTGCCGCTTCACCAGCCGCCGAAACGCTGTATCGGTCATGCCCGCCATCGGCGCGACGGCAAAAGGCGACGGCAGCTCGACATTACGAATCTTCATCGCTCGCTTTACGGTGCCTGGCACTGTTAAGGCGCCCATACATTCTTAACAGTGCCTGGCACTGTTAAATCGACTGATAACAAAGCGGTTACGCGGTTCTTAACGGTGCCTGGCACCGTTAAAGCGGCTTCACGTCGGCGGCGTCGACCTGGACGCTGACGGCCTGTCCGATCAGATCCACCGACAGCACGAGGCGCTCCTGCGCCCCTTTGCGCGTCAGGCGACCGACCACGCCCTTCAGCGGACCATGGGTGACTTCAACCATCGCGCCGGTCTTGATCATCGGGCACGGGTCGTATGCCAGCATGCTCTCGACGAGGGTCCGGATGTTGTCGATCTCCTGGTCGGGCACCGGCGCCGGCTCGCCGTTGAACGACACGATCGAGACGACCCCCGCGCACTTCAGGACGGCCAGGCGGTCAGCGCTCTCGAACCGCGCGAACACGTATCCGGGAAACAGCGGGAAATCGACTTTCTTCTTCCGATCCTTCCAGCGGCTCCAACGAGCGATGGTCGGCAGAAACGCGGTGATCTTCTTCTCGTCGAGCTGTGTGCGGACGACCTGTTCGTGGCGGCTGCGCGTCCACACGGCGAACCATCGGGCCCCAGCGGACTCGCTCTCGTCGCGCGTGCGCCGGGGCTGCTGCCGGTCGGCGGTGGCACTCATCCTGGAGAGGGGCTGCGCCCCTGCCGATTGTGCCTCAGATCGCTCGACGGTCACCTACTTCGTGGGTTTGTCGGATGCCGGCTTCTGGGGCGCGGCGGGCCGTTCGGCCGGCGCACCAGCCGGCGCTTCGGGCGCCGGCGGCGTCAAGGGCCCGACCTTCGATTCCCAAATCTTCTTCAGCTCCTCGTTGCGCCACTGGATGATCGCCTGGGCACGGAGCTTTGCCAGGTATTTCTTCGTCTCGACCTGGCGCTTCTGCTCGTAGAGCGCATCGGCAATCTTGTCGCGCACCTTCTCGGCCGGCAGGACCTCCTCGGCAGTCTGCGCTTCCAGCTTGACGATCTGATACCCGTTCTGGCTGCGCACGACCTCGGTGACGTCGCCCACCTTCAAGCCCTCGAGCAGCTTGAGAAACGCGGGGGTCAGCTCCTGCTTGTTGAGCGGTCCGACGAGACCGCCATTGGCCTTCGACGGCGAGTCGGAAACCTCGGCCGCCACTTGCTCGAACGCTTCGCCGGCCAGCAGGCGCTTGCGCGCGTCCTCCGCCTTCTGCTTGGCCGCTTCGTCCTCTGCCACGTTGACGCCTTTGTCGGTCGCGGCGACCTTCACGAGGATCTCCCGGATGGTAATCGTGCCGGGCGTCGTGAACTGCTTGGCGTGCTCCGAGTGATACTTCCGCGCTTCTTCCTCGGTGATGCTGACCTTGTCCATCACCTCACGCTGCGTGACGCGGGAGATGAGCATCTGCCGCTCGAGCGACTTGCGCAGGTCGGCCATCGACAGGCCTTCCTGCTTCAAAGCGGCCTGGAACGCCTCGTCGGTCTCGAGCTTGTTCTCCTTGCGGATATTGGCGACCACTTTGTCGAACTCTTCGTCGGTCAGCTTCTGTCCCAGCTCGCGACCGCGCTGCGTCATGAGCAGCTCGTCGATGGTGTCGACGATCAGATCGGGCGTGATGTCGGCGATCGCCTTCTTCAACGTGGCGTCGTCGTTCGACTGCATGCCGCGCGCGCGAAGAACCTGGACCTGCCGCTGTTCGAGCTCGGTCTTCGTGATGATGTCGCCGTTTACCTTGACCAGCACCTGCTCGATGATCTCGGCCGACGGATGCGAGGCGCCGAGGGCCAGCGCGACCAGGATGGCCAGGAGAGCCTGACGGGCGCGAAGATGCATGGATTGAGCCTTCCAATTCCTTGTAAACAAATATCTTAGCACTTACTGGAGCAGATCGCGGAGCAGATCCCCTACTCGAGTAAAGACGCCGGCGGGCCCCCGCGGGTCTTCCGTCTCCCGCCGCAGAATCTCGGCCTTCGTGAACCCGGTCGTGACTTCGCCCGCCGTGGCGCGGGCCGTCCACCAGGAGCCGGCGCGGCCCTGGTCCGCACCATCCTTGCGGCCGGCCGCGCTTCTGGGCACATTGGACGAGGTCAACGGCTGCTTGCCGAGATTCGGCCATAGGGCGTTGGCCCCCACCGGGGACCTGGGTTGCTCGCGGCCGGCAACCGGCCCCTTGACGGGGGATCCTTTCAAGGCCAGTCGGAGGCCGGCCGGCGGTACCAGCATCAGGTCGCTCCGCCGCTGGATGAAGCCCACGAGCTGCACCGGATCCAGCCTGGTTTGTGGCCGGAAGCGGAACAGGACCTTGTCGCCTTCGCGATCAATGGCCTCGATGCCCAGACGGTCTGCCATGATGCGAATTCGGCCGTAGTCGGTCAGGTTCACGACCGAGTCTGTCAGCGGCCCATAGCGATCGCGCACTTCGGCGACCACACGCTCGAGCTCGGCGTCGGAGCGTGCCGACGCGATCCGCCGATACACGGTCAGGCGCTGGTTCATGTCTGGAATGTATTCGTCGTCGATCTTCAGATCGACCCGCAGGTTCACGGTCGCGCGAACCTCATCCTCGAGCTCCTCGCCCTTCAGCTCGCGAACGGTTTCCTCCAGGAGCTTCGTGTACATCTCGAAGCCGACGCTCTCAATCTGGCCGCTCTGCTCGCCGCCGAGCAGATTGCCGGCGCCACGGATCTCGAGGTCGAGCGCTGCCACGCGGAAGCCGCTGCCCAGGTCGCTGAACTCCTTGATCGCCGCCAGTCGCTTCTTGGCGACCGCCGACAACGACTCTTCCGGCGGGATCAGGAGGTAGGCGTACGCGGGCCGATCGGACCGCCCCACCCGCCCGCGAAGCTGATAGAGCTGCGACAGGCCATAGCGATCCGCGCGGTTGATGATGATCGTGTTCGCGTTGGGGATGTCGATGCCGTTTTCGATGATGGTGGTCGCCACGAGCACATCGTGTTTGTGCGCCATGAAATCGAGCATCGTTTTTTCGAGCGCGTCCTCGCCCATCTGCCCATGGCCCACGGAAATTCTTGCGTCGGGCGCGAGTCGCGTAATCAGGTTGCCGATCGAGTAGATCGATTCGACCCGGTTGTGCACGACATAGACCTGTCCGCCGCGTTCCAGCTCGTGAGAAATCGCGCGTCTGATCACCTCGGCGTCGAATTTGACGACGTGCGTCTGGATCGAGAGCCGGTCCTTTGGTGGCGTCTCGATGATCGACATGTCGCGGATGCCGACGAGCGACATGTTCAGCGTGCGCGGGATAGGCGTGGCGGTCATCGTGAGCACGTCGACACGTTTGCGAAGCTGCTTGATCTTTTCCTTGTGCGCGACGCCGAAGCGTTGTTCCTCGTCGACGACGAGCAGTCCCAGATCGCGGAACTGCACATCCTTCGACAGCAGCCGATGGGTGCCGACGATGATGTCGAGCTTGCCGGCGGCGAGATCTTCCAGGATCTCCTTCTGCTCGGCTTTCGAGCGGAATCGGCTGACCATGTCGACGCGGATCGGAAATCCGGCAAATCGCTCGCGGAGCGTCTTCTGGTGCTGGAAGGTGAGGACGGTCGTCGGCGCGAGCACGGCCACTTGCTTGCCGTCCATCACGGCCTTGAATGCGGCGCGCACCGCGACTTCCGTCTTTCCGTATCCCACATCGCCGCACAGAAGCCGGTCCATCGGCACTGGGGCCTCCATGTCCCGCTTGATGTCGGAGATGGCGGTCGTCTGGTCGGGCGTGAGCTCGTAGGGAAACGCGTCTTCGAACTCCTGCTGCCAATGCGAGTCGGCGGCAAAGGCGTGGCCGACAATCGACTTGCGCGCGGCGTACAGCTTCAGCAGCTCCTCGGCCATGTCGCGCATGGCCTTCTTCACCCGGGTCTTGGCCTTCTCCCAGGTGGTACCGCCGAGACGATCGACGGGCGGGCGGGCCGAGCCGGTGTACTTCTGGACGAGATCGAGCCGCTCAACCGGAACGAACAGCTTGTCTTCGCCGGAATATCGCAGCTCCATGAATTCCTGCGGTGCTTCGCCCACGGCCACACTGAGCTGCTTCAGCCCGACGAACACGCCGATGCCGTGATCAACGTGGACGACGTAGTCGCCGACCTTCAGATCGCGCAGATCTGAAATGAAGACCTGCGTAGCGGATCGGCGGCGTTGTTGCTCGGACGGCCGCCGCTCTTCCTCGAAGACGTCCCCTTCGGCGAACACGGCCAGCCCGCCCTCTGGCAGCCGGAAGCCGCGATCGAGGTCGCCGATGGCGACCAGCAGCGACGCGGCATGTGCATCCTCGGCGCCGACAGCGGGCGCCGCGATGACCTGGTACTCGCGTGCGAGCTCCAGCAGCCGTTCGGCGCGGCCGGGGGTGGTCGCCACGAAGACGGTCACCTCGCCGGAGGCACGGGCGCGTCGTACTTCGCCGAAGAAGTCCTGGAGGCGGCCCTTGAACTCGGGAACCGGCTGGCAGCGCACTTCGTACGTAGGCCCCTCGGTACGTAGAAGCGAGCGTAGGACCGAGCTTTAGCTCGGTCGTTTGCTCGTCGCCCGCAGCGCGTTCCGCCTCCGTAGGCGGTCCTATCGCCTCGATCGCGAGCTGCTCCAATCGCACCGCGTTCACGAGCCGTGCATCCACGGCGTCGGGCTCGATGAAGAGCCGGGACGGCGGGGCAACCGGGGCCGGCGTCACGCCGCGCGGCCCGCGAGCGCTGTTGGTGAGCGCTTCATAGCTCGACGCAATCTGCTCGGAAAACTTTGCTGCGGCAGTGCGTGTCTCTTCCGGCTCGACCAGGACGTAGGTGACGGGCCGACGATGGGCGAAGTAGTCGAAGATCGAGCCTTGAAGGTGGACGTCAGGATCGGCGGGCGCGTCGGGCTGGCCGAGACGCTCGCGGATCGGCACGATGTGAGACTGGTCGATGGTGCTGGTCGACCGCTGCGTCGACGGGTCGTAGCGGCGCAGCGATTCGACCGTGTCGCCGATGAACTCGATACGGATCGGCTCATCGTCACCGGGCGGGTAGACGTCAACAATTCCGCCGCGTACGCAGAACTCGCCATGCTCGTCGACGGGATCCTGTCTCGAGTAGCCGGCTACGACGAGCCCCTCGGCAAGAAGCTGTGGGCCGATTTCGATGCCGGGCCTCAGGTCGATAGTGGCCCCCGCCAGTTGCTCCGGCGGCACCAGTCGCGGAAGAAGAGCGGCCGCCGACGCGATGACCACCCGCGCCTCGCCGGAGGCCAGCGCCGCAAGCGCGGTGGCGCGGGCTGATGCGACCTGCAGATGTGGCGACAGGCCGCGGTATGGATCGACCTCGTGCGAAGGCAGCGGTAACACCGCCGCCGTCAGGGCCACATCGTCGAGGCCTTCGAAGACGCTGAGGAAGAACCGTGAATCGGATACCAACTCTTCGACGTCCCCATCTGTCGGCACGATGACGGCAAGGAGGCGTTCGGGCGCAGCGCTGGCGTGGGTCGCAACATACAGCGCGCGTGCGCCGCCAGAGAGGCCCGAGACCGTTCCGCGATCGTGATCGAGACCGGCGCGGGTGGCGGCCGATCGAATGAGCGCGCGGAGCGAGAGAGAGGTGGAGGACGGCATCAGCGCGAACGGCGAGCAGGAACTTTCAAGACAAAGCCGGCAGGGCGCCCTGGCCCTTCAAGTGTAGCAGGAGGCGAGCGTTTCAGCCCCGCGCACGCGCCAGCGCGCGCACGCGCTCGATGAGCGCGCTCGTCGAGTATCCCTCTTCGATGTGCGCCCGGACGACCCGCCCCCCGCGCGCCTCGACGACATCGCGGCCGACTATCTGGTCTGCCGCCCAATCTGCGCCCTTCACCAGCACATCCGGCTGCAACCGGCGGATGATTTCGTATGGCGTGTCCTCATCGAAGACAACCGCCGCATCGACCGACGCCAGTGCGGCGATGACTTCTGCGCGCTCGTTCTCGGGATTCACCGGCCGATCCGATCCCTTGTTCGCTCGGACGGATCGATCGGAATTGACACCGACAATGAGCGCGTCGCCGTAGCGGCGCGCCGCACTCAGGTAGCGGACGTGGCCCGGATGGAGCAGGTCGTACACGCCGTTTGTGAAGACAATCGACTTGCGGGCGAGGCGGAGCTCCCCCACGAGCGTCTCGGCCTGGTCCAGCGTCAAGACTGCCATGTCAATCAGACGTGTGGCACCAGCCGTACGGTCGGCGAGAACTCCCAGCGGTGACGCGGCCGGTAAATCCCCACGTCCTTGCTGCGGGACTTCACACGAAAGGTATAGAGCAGCCGATGGTAGTCGTATGGGTAGCCGTCTCGACGGTGCACGGCGACGTCGAGTTTGTAGGTGCCTTCTACGAGATCGAGGTTCTCGATCACGAAGTCTACCTGTCCTTCGCCTGAGAGCTCCACGGGTTTCAATTCGCCGATTTCGGTGTTGGTGCCGTAGCAGCACACGCCATCGGCGTTGAAAATACCGATGCCGAACACGAAGTCGGTCACCGGCGCGCGCGCGAGCACGCCAAGTTGGATGACGACCCGCTCGCCTGCCTGGAACACGTGGCCGGGAACGCCATCCTCGCCGATGAAGATGACGCGCGTGATCTCGGCTTCCCGGGATCCCCAGCGGCCTTCAGTCGCGCTGAACATGTCGGCCGGAAGCGAGACCGCCGTGACCGGATCCGCCACCGCACCCGTCGACGACCGATCGTCGATTGACGCCGCCTGCTCCTGCGCGCGCCGGTCGGAGGCGGCGAGCGTTTTCTCCTCGGCCTTCTCGACGTCCGTGATGTAGGCGCCGATGACCCGCCGCGGATCGCCGTCGGCACGTCCGACGCCCGAATCAATCCAGAGCGCTTCATCGCAGAACCGCTCGACCAGGCCGAGCGAGTGGGTGACGAGCAGGATGGTGCGGCCACGCCGGCGGAACTCGCCGAACTTGTCGAGACACTTGTGGGTGAATCCCTCGTCACCCACCGCGAGCACCTCGTCGACGAGCAGGACATCGGGATCGACGTGAATTGCCACGGCGAACCCGAGGCGCATGTACATCCCCGACGAGTAGGTCTTGACGGGCGCGTCGATGAACTCCTCGAGTTCGGCGAACTCGACGATCTCGTCGAAGCGCTGCGCAATCTCGCGCTTCGACAAGCCGAGCATGATGCCGTTGATGAAGACGTTCTCGCGGCCGGAGATCTCCGGGTGAAAACCGGCGCCCAGCTCGATCAGGGCCGAGACACGCCCCTTCACCGCGATCGTGCCGGTCGTCGGCCTCGAGATCCCGGCCACGCATTTGAGCATCGTGCTCTTGCCCGAGCCGTTTCTGCCGATGATCGCGTAGGTCGAGCCCGTCGGCACCTTGAAGGACACACCCTTCAAGGCCGCAAAGGTGTCTTCGGGCCGCAGGTCCTTGATCAGGCTCCCGGAAACGAGAGCGCTCTTCAGCGTCGCGAACTGCTTCTTGTGCGCGTAGCGGCGGTAGACCTTCGTCACGTCGATTGCGTCGATGGCGTATGTCACACTTCCTCCGCGAAGGAGTCGCGCAGGCGATCGAACAGGAAGTAGCCGAACAGAAACAGAATGCCAGACGCAGCGAGTAGCGCGAGCAGCCACCTCCAATGGCCGAACGGTCCGGGATAGAAGAGAATCTCCTGGTACGACACGGCGATGTGCGTGAAGGGGTTGAGATCCAGCAGGCGCTTCGCCGTCCCCGGCGTCATCGACATCGGGTAGATGATGGGTGTCGCGAAGAACCAGAACATCAGGAGGTTGGCCAGGATGTCCTTGATGTCGCGAAAGTGCACCGTCAGCGCCGACACGATGAGCGCCAGGCCGAGCGTGAGCAGCAGCTGGGTCGCGACCACAATCGGAAACCAGGCCAGTCCGCCGAGGCCTACCGGCACCTTGTAGTAGATGAGGAACAGAACCAGGATTGGCAGTCCGAGGAAGAAGTGCACCATGTTCGCCAGCACGGTGACGATCGGGAGCACTTCGGCGGGAAACAGTCACTTTCTTGATCAGGTTGCCGCCCGCGATGAGCACGTTGCTCGATTCGAGGAGGGACGACGAGAACCACGTCCACGGCAGGATGCCGCAGAACATGAACAGCGCGTAGGGCTCGATGTCTTTCGGGTGCGTGGCCGGCAGGACAACGGTGAAGACGAAGGAGTAGATCAGGAGAAAGAGCAGCGGGTTGACGAAGGACCAGAAAAATCCGAGCACCGAGCCTCGGTAGCGTGCCTTCAGATCGCGGACCACCAGGCTTTGCACGAGGCCGCGGTACTTGAGCAGATTGCGGAGATTTTGAACCATCGGTGTAGGGGCGCATGGCAATGCGCCCCGTGCGGATGTATCCGAAAGTTGGGGCAACGCCGCCGGGGCGCATTGCCATGCGCCCCTACGACCGTCACACTCCGCGTTTCATTCGGACACGTTCGGCCGCGCGCAGCTTCATCAGCGACGTCAGCATTGCCACGCGCGCGCGCTCTGCAGCCTCGAGAGTAACGGCTTGACGCAGTTCCGACTCGGCCGCCTGCTTCGCCGCCTCCTCGCGCGCGACGTCGATCTCTTCAGGTTTGTCGGCGAGGCGTACCAGGATCGTGACGCGGTCCGGCAGCACTTCGGCCAGGCCGAAGTCGAGGACAAAGTGGATTCTCTCGCTGCCCTTCCGGTACCACAGCTCGCCGGGTCGCAGCATCGCCAGGAGCGGCGCGTGGCCCGGAAGCACGCCGAGCGCCCCGTCCCAGCCGGGAAGCTGTACTTCGTCCACCTCCTCGTGCACGACGGGCTTGTCCGGCGTCACAATCTCGAGCGCAATCGACTTCGGGAGGCTCATGCCGATGCCTTGGCCTTCTCGACCGCTTCTTCAATGGTTCCGACCATGTAGAACGCCTGCTCGCCCAGTGCGTCGTGCTTGCCGTCGACAATCTCTTTGAAGCCGCGGATGGTGTCGGCGATCTGGACGTACTTGCCGGGGATGCCGGTGAACTGCTCGGCGACGAAGAACGGCTGCGACAGGAAGCGCTGGATCTTGCGCGCCCTCGTCACGGCAATCTTGTCGTCTTCCGAAAGCTCGTCGATGCCCAGGATCGCGATGATGTCCTGCAGGTCCTTGTACCGCTGCAGCACCTGCTTCACTTGCCGGGCGACAGTGTAGTGCTCGTTGCCGAGGACGCGTGGATCCAGAATGCGCGACGACGAGGCCAGCGGATCGACGGCCGGATAGATGCCGAGCTCCGAGATCGCGCGCGACAGGTTCGTCGTCGCGTCGAGGTGCGCGAAGGTCGTGGCCGGCGCCGGATCGGTGTAGTCGTCGGCCGGCACGTAGATGGCCTGCACCGACGTGATCGATCCCGACTTGGTCGATGTGATGCGCTCCTGAAGCTGACCCATCTCGGTCAGGAGCGTCGGCTGGTAGCCGACCGCCGAGGGCATGCGTCCGAGCAGCGCCGAGACTTCCGAGCCTGCCTGCGTGAAGCGGAAGATGTTGTCGATGAAGAGCAGGACGTCTTTGTTCTCGGCGTCGCGGAAGTACTCCGCGACCGTGAGGCCCGTCAGCCCGACGCGCATGCGGGCCCCCGGCGGCTCCGTCATCTGGCCATAAACGAGCGCCGCGCGCGACTTGGACGGATCGTCGACGTTGATGACGCCGCTTTCCTGGAACTCGAGCCAGAGGTCATTGCCTTCACGAGTTCGCTCGCCCACGCCGGCGAAGACCGACACGCCTGCGTGCTTGAGCGCAATATTGTGAATGAGCTCCTGGATGATGACAGTCTTGCCGACGCCGGCCCCCCCGAACAGACCGATCTTCCCGCCCTTCAGGTACGGCTCGAGCAGGTCGATGACCTTGATGCCGGTCTCGAACATCTCGAGCTCGGTGGACTGGCTCTCGAGATTCGGCGCCGGCCGATGGATCGGCCAACGCTCTTCGCTGACGACCGGCCGGTCGGGAAAGTCGACCGGTTCCCCGAGCACGTTCAGCACCCTGCCGAGCGTGTGACGGCCCGACAGGGACCGTGATCGGCGCGCCGGTGTCGAAAACCTGCATCCCGCGCTGCATGCCGTCGGTGGGCTTCATCGCAATCGTGCGCACGCGGCCCTCGCCGAGGTGCTGCTCGACCTCCACGACGACGTCGAGCGCGGCATTGCTCGCGAGCCCGGCGCCTGCCGGCGTGCTGTCCGACACGATGCGCAGCGCATTGTAGATGTCGGGCAGGTGCCCGTCCTCGAACTGGATATCGACGACAGGGCCGATCACCTGAACGACGCGGCCGGTGTGCTGTGCCTGATCTCCCATGCTGCTCCTTACAACCGATCACATGCAGGCGGACTTCATCCGGCCCGGAACGCGGAGTTGAGTCCCGCGCTCTATGAGCGAATAGGACGCCTGCGCGCCCGAAACGACCTCGATGATCTCGCGCGTGATCGCGGCCTGCCGCACCTTGTTCATATACAGCGTCAGCGACTCGAGCATCTCGGTCGAGTTCTTCGTCGCGGCTTCCATCGCCGTCATCTGCGCCGCGTAGAACGCGGCGTTCGACTCGAGCAGCGCGTGGAACACCTGCGTGTGCACGTACTGCGGCAGGAGCTCGGCAAAGATCGTGGCCGGATCGGGCTCGTACAAGTAGTCGACACTCGAGCCCGGGTCAATCCGGCCGTCGCGGTCGTAATCCAGATTCGAACCGGCGCTGGCCGGTGCCGTGACACCGGCCGTCGCCATCGCCGCTTCCAGCCCCTTGCGCGGAATCGGCAGCAACTGTTCGACGACGACTCTCTGCTGCATGATCGACTTGAACTCGTTGAAGACGATGAACAGGCCGTCGAGCGACCCCGACGTGAAGTCGTCGATCGCCTGCTTGGCGATCGTCGTGGGCGCTCGACGAGTCGAGCCGCGTGAAAATGCCCACGTGCTCGCTGCGGACGGCGAAGCCTCGCCGGCGGAAGAAGTCCCGGCTCTTGCGCCCGACGAGAACGAGCTCGATCTGCTGGCCCGCGTGGTCGACGATGAACGCGGCCGCAGCCTTGATGACGTTCGAGTTGAAGCTGCCGGCCAGGCCCTTGTCTCCCGAGACGACGATGAGCTGAATGCGCGCGCCCGGCTGCCGCACATCGCGCTCGGCGAGCAGCGGATGAGACGCCGGATCGACGCGCGACGCGAGCCCCTGCAATACGCGCAGGATTTGCTTCCAGAACGGCCGCGAGCTCACGATCCGCTCGTGGGCGCGGCGCATCCTGGACGCGGCCACCATCTTCATGGCCTTGGTAATCTGCTGCGTCGACTTGACCGCGCGGACACGGCGCCGGATATCAATTAGGGAAGGCATTATTCAGTCCTGCCGGCCAGCAGTGCCTCGGTGCTGCGGTGCGCTCCGGCACAGCACGGCAGCACGGCAGCACAGCAGCACGGCAGCACGGCAGCACAGCAGCACGGCAGCACAGCGGCACCGCCATTTACGCGACAGCTTTCTTCACGTCGATGACGTCCTTCGTGAATTCCTTGAGCAGATCGTGCAGCTTCGCTTTCAAGCTGTCGTCGATCTGCTTCTTGTCGACGATCTCGCGGAGCAGGGACGGGTGCCGGTTGTCGACGAACTGATAGAGCTTCGTCTCGAGCTCCGAGATGTCACCGACCTCCACCGGATCGAAGTAGCCGTTGGTGGCGGCGAAGATGATCAGGATCTGTTTTTCGACGGGCAGCGGCTGATACTGCGGCTGCTTCAGGATCTCGACGAGCCGCTGGCCGCGACTGAGCTGGGCCTGCGTCGCCTTGTCGAGATCGCTCCCGAATTGCGCGAACGCCGCGAGCTCCCGGTACTGGGCGAGGTCGAGCCGCAGCGACCCCTGCACCTGGCGCATGGCCTTGATCTGCGCCGAGCCGCCCACGCGCGACACCGAGGCGCCCACGTTGATGGCCGGACGCACGCCCTGGTTGAACAGGTCCGCTTCGAGGAACAACTGCCCGTCGGTGATCGAGATGACGTTGGTCGGGATGTACGCCGACAAGTCGCCCGCCTGCGTTTCGATGATCGGCAGCGCCGTCAGTGAGCCGCCGCCGAGCTCCTTCTTCAATTTGGCGGCACGCTCGAGCAGGCGCGAGTGCAGGTAGAAGACGTCACCGGGGTACGCTTCGCGGCCCGGCGGCCGGCGCAACAGCAGCGAAATCTCGCGGTACGCCTGTGCGTGCTTCGAGAGATCGTCGTAGATGCAGAGCGCATGTCGGCCGCTGTCACGGAAAAATTCCCCGACGGCGCAGGCCGAATATGGACTGATGTAGAGAAGCGGCGCCGGCTCGGATGCGGAGGCGGCAACGACGATGGTGTATTCCATCGCGCCGTTATCCTCGAGCGTCTTCACCACCTGCGCGATCGTCGACTGCTTCTGCCCGATCGCGTTGTAGATGCAGATGACGTCCTTGCCCTTCTGGTTGATGATCGTGTCGACGACGACAGCCGTCTTGCCGGTCTGTCGGTCGCCGATGATCAGCTCGCGCTGCCCGCGCCCGATCGGGATCATCGCATCGATCGCTTTCAGGCCGGTTTGCAGCGGCTCTTTGACGGGCTGCCGATCGGTGACGCCAGGAGCAATACGCTCGATCGGCGAAAACCGCGTCGTCGCGATGGGGCCCTTGCCGTCGACTGGCTGACCGAGTGCGTTGACGACGCGGCCGATGATCTCGTCGCCGACGGGCACCGAGATGATGCGCCCGGTGCGCTTGACTTGATCGCCTTCTTTCAGCTCGTCGGACCGCCCCAGGAGCACGACGCCCACACTCTCCTCTTCGAGGTTGAGCGCGATGCCGAAGAGCCCGTTCGGGAACTCGAGCATCTCGCCGGCCATCGTGCGGTCGACGCCCTGCACGCGCGCGATGCCGTCGCCGACGGAGACGACCGCGCCCACTTCGGCAACGTCGACGTCGAGGGCAAAGCTGCCGAGTTGCTCCCGGATGATTCGAGTGATGTCGTCTGCCTTGATGCTCATCGCTAAACGTTCTCCACGAGCTTCTGGCGCATACGCGCCAGCTGTCTGGTGACGCTGCCGTCGTACAGCGTGCTGTCGACCTGACTCACGACGCCGCCGATGATCGACGGATCGACTTCGGTTGAAAGCGTCACGTCCCGGCCGGTCAGTTCCGTGAGCCGGCGCGTGAGCGCGTCGATCTGCTCGGTCGAGAGCGCAACAGCGGTCGTGACGCGCGCACGCACGACGCCCTTTTTCTTGTTCAACCGCTCGCGGAAGCCTCTCGAGACCTCACCGAGCAGGTCGAGGCGGTAGTGCTGCGCCAACGCCTCGAGGATCACGGCCGTCGGCCGGCTCAGACCGAGCGCCTGCGAGAACCGGCGGATGGTTTCGAGCTTCTTCGCTTTCGGCACGAGCGGATGAAAGAGCGGCCGGACCTGCTCCGCGTAGGCGCGCGACGCGTCGACGAGCGTCTCGAGCTCCGTCGCGACGGCGTCGGCCTCCCCGTGCCGCCAGGTGACGTCGAAGAGCTCGCGTGCGTACCGCGCCGCGTCGCCTCGTTCACGCATGGTCTCTCACCCGCGAGACATACGCCGTGACGAGACGCGCTTGATCGTCATTCGTGATGTCGCGTTTGATCCTGGTCTCGGCGACGCTGACTGCCAGGTCCGCCGCGTGCTCCACGAGCGCGCGCTGCGCCATTCGCACCTGCTGCTCGATCTCGCGCCTCGCCTGCTCAACGAGCCGCACACGCTCGGTATCCGCCAGCTCGCGGATTCGTGCTTCCTCGGCGGCGATTTCGGCCTGTCCACGCGCCCGCAACTCCTCGAGCTCGCCCGGCAGCGCCTTGAGCTTTGCGTCCATCTCGGCGATTTGCGCGGCCGCGCTGCGCTTCATCGCCTCGGCGGCATCCAGGTCCGCGCGGACCTGGGCGCGGCGGCTTGCCAGGTAGCCACTGACGGGCCCGCGCAGAAGGTAAACCAATGTTCCGACGAGGATGGCGAAATTGACGATCTTGCCGACGGCGCCCCAGACACTGCCTTCTTCGTGGGTGCCTTCCGAGCCCTCGGGATGCGCCGCTTTGGGGTTCCCCTCGGGCTGCGCGTGCTCGGAGGCAGGCAGCGCCCCTTCCTGGCCGCGGGCGTCGTCAGGCGGCGCGGCCCAGAGGACCGGAGAACTGAGCAGGAGGACGATACCGATCGCGATCGACAGCCGCGTCGTCAACTTGCGACAAAGTTCACAAGCCAATGAGATAGAGCGGCGAGGTGAAGAGGAGGCAGAGACGGCCACAAGGTTTGCTGAGGGTTAAGTGGTTTGCCGTCCGAGGATGCGTGCCGCGATCACGTCCGCCAGGACGTCCGCGTCCAGAGAGATGCGTTGGCGCGCCGTGTCGGTCTCCTGCGCCAGACGTGATGCGGCTTCGGCGCGCATGCCCTCGGACTGCTGTCGCGCCTCGGCCACGAGAGAGGCGCGGCGCTGTTCGGCCGCGCGCCGCGTCACTTCCATCTGCTGGTGGACCTCGGCTCGAGCAGCGCGGGTGCGCGCCTCGAATTCCTCGAGCGCTTCTTGAGCCTGTCGATTTGCGCTGTCAGCCAACTGCCGCGCCGATTGCACTGCGCCTTCGCGAGCGCTGATTACACGCGTCAGCGGCTTGAACAGGAGCTGGTTCAACAGATAAGCGAGCAGAAGAACGAAGAAAATAACCCAGAAAACCGACAGATCCGGAATCACGCCACCCTCCGGTGTGCCCTAGGTGGGGCACGGCCAAACGGGACGTTTATACCATGTGGTCGCCGGGCGAGACTAATTTGTGGCGGCAGAATACGTATTTAGTACCTGATATCATGACTCGATGAAGCGATCGCTCGTCCAAACGGGCAGCTCTCTGGCAGTGACGCTGCCGATTGAAGTCGTGCAGGCGTTTGGACTCAAAAAGGGCCAGGAGGTCGAGCTCTCGGTGCACCCGCTCACGGGGGCAATCACGATCCGTCCCGGCATCGCGTACCTGGACAACGGCGAGATCGGCGAACGTTTCCGTGCTCTTGCCGAGGAAGTCATCCTGAGGCGCGCGGGTCTCGTGGGCAAGCGACTCCGATGATCCGGTATCTGTCTCTCGAGCAGGTGCTCAGCCTCCATCAGCGGGTGATCGGGCATCTGAGCGAGGCTGGCGTCCGCGATTTGCGTGCGCTTGAAACCGCCGTCGCGCGTCCCACCACGACCTTCGACGCAGAGGATCTGTATCCGGCGCTCGACGGCAAGGCCGCGGCGCTGCTGCACGGACTTGCGACGATGGGGGCGTTTGTCGAGGCCGGTCGGGAGACGGCGATTCTCGCGGCGGAATGCTTCCTCGCCGCCAACGGGGCAACGCTGCACGCCACGGACCGCGACCTCGAACGCGCAGGCGCCGCAGTGTCATCCGGTGAGATCAATGTCGACGCGCTGGCCATCTGGATTCGGCAGCGCATGGGAGTGGGCCGAGGATGACAAAGACTTCTATCGCCGACACGCTCGCCCAGAACACTGGGAACGTCCACGACAGGCATACACGCACGAAACTCGAACGACTTTGACCGCACGCGAATTTCTGCGCGTTCTCTCGAGTTGCTGGACTGCTGTTTCTGCCACCTCTTAGCGGTCTCTCGCGCGTTTCCTCAGCATTTTCAGCGGCTCGCCACTTGCTCTTCAGAAGGAGCATGGATGACTCACCCACTGTCCCGCCACTCTCGTCTGGCCCACGCATCGATAGCGTCTTCATCTACTGCAATCGCTGGTGCGAACGGTGTCGGTTCACCACGCGATGCACGCTCTACGCGGACCGTCTGAGACTCAACGCGGGGCTTCCCCTTGATCGCGAAGACGATCCGGAGCCGTCCGAGGACACACGTGAGTTCATACGCGAGCTGGAGGAGGCCGGCGCCTTTCGCGAACCCACCTATGAAGAGATGAAGGACGCGACGCGAGTTTACGAGGCCGCCGAACGACGTGTGAAACGCCATCCGCTGACACGGCTCGTTGGCGCGTATTTGCTGGCCGCCGATTTTGCCCTCGGTGAGATCGGCGGCTCGGACACCGATGAGCACCTGGAGGTCATTCGCTGGCACCAGTATCTGATCGGCGCCAAAATCCAGCGCGCGCTGATGGGACGCGCGGAAAATCTCCAGGATGCGTCCGACCTTCAAAGCGACGCGAACGGCTCGGCGAAGGTTGCCCTGATCGCGATGGACGACTCGATGAACGCCTGGCTTCGTGTGAGCGCGCGAGGCGCCGCGCTCGACGCCATTCGTGAAGCGGTGGAACTACTCGAGAAAACCCGCGCCATGCTGGAGCGAGAGTTCCGCGATGCTCGCCGATTCATTCGGCCGGGATTCGATACGCAGGTCTAGTCCCGCTCTCGGCCCACCTACGGACTCAGCCGCACGGCTGCATCGCTCGGCGGCGTGGCGGTCCCGATGATCCGCGCGTCGACGCCAGCGCTGAGCAGCTCGGCCAGCACCGCCTCCGCGTACCCATCGTCTATGGCGGCGAGGAGGCCGCCAGACGTTTGCGGATCGAAGCACACGTCGAGGAGCTCCGGCGCGACTCCTTCAGTGAAAAGGCGCGGCGCGAAGTGTTGTCGGTTCGTGCCCATGCCGCCGGATCGATTCTGAGCAGCGATGTCCAGCACGCCTTCGAATGCCGCCAGCCGAGAGGCATCGATCGCGATCGAAACGTTGCTGGCAAGCGCCACTTCCGTAGCGTGACCGATCAGTCCGAATCCCGTCACGTCGGTGCAGCCATGCACGGCACCGCCAAACTCGCGAAGGATTCGAGCCGCGTTCTTGTTCAGGGTGGTCATCGATTGCACGGCCTGCGCCACGAGGGCCGCAGGTGCGCGCTGGTTCTTGATCGCGGTGCCGACGATGCCCGTGCCGAGCGCCTTGGTCAGGATGAGCCGATCGCCGATGCGCGCGCCGGCATTTGCCCAGATGCGCGCCGGATCGATTGCGCCCGTCACCGCGTACCCGAACTTTACTTCGGGGTCACGCACGGTGTGGCCGCCGAGAAGCGCCGTGCCAGACTCGTTCAGCTTGTCGAGCCCACCGAGAAAGATGGCGCGGATCGTTTCAGGATCGAGCGTGTCCTGAGGGAACGCGGCGATCGCGAGCGCCGTCACGGGCTCGCCGCCCATCGCATACACGTCGCTGAGCGCGTTAGCCGCCGCGATCTGGCCGTAGATGAACGGATCGTCGACGATCGGCGTGAAGAAATCGACTGTCTGCACAAGCGCGGGACCGCCCGCCCACCTGTACACACCGGCATCGTCCGACGTCCTGAAATCGATGAGGACCCGGGGATCGGTCTGCGGAGGTAGGTCGCTCAACACGTGAGCGAGCTCGCCGGCGGCGAGTTTGCTCGCTCAACCCGCGCAGGCGACGAGCTCGGTCAGTCGTTGCTTAGTCATTGTTCTGATGCCCGGGACAAAGGTCGCCACGAACTTGAATGGTCGAGTTTGGAACGGGAGGTCAGAAGATCACGAGAAACGTGCAGAACGCGTGGTCTCCTGTTCGCGGCCTTCATCCGTATCTGTGTCGCCCACTTGGAATAACAAGGGGTCATTTCCTTCTGATATCGATCATCTCCTCCCTGAGCTCCGGTGAAATCGTCGGAGCCGCAGCCAAGGAGCCCTGGACTTCAGCATTCAACATTACTTCTCGGTCAACGCTTCATAGAGCCGGATCAGCTCGTCTTCGCTGGTGAAGTCGATCTCGATTCGCCCGCCCCGGCTCTTGCGCACGATGCGCACGCGTGTGCCGAGCTGCATCTTCAGCTTGTCCTCGGCCGCACGCGTGTGCACGTCGGGCGGCGGAGACGTCTTGGGATCGCGGTGCGTCGGCGCGCCGATCTCACGGCCTTCGAGCGCGGCCTTCACCAATGCCTCGGTCTCTCGCACCGACAATGCGCGCGTCTTCACCTCGCGTGCGGCCTGGAGCTGCACGGCATCAGACGGAAGCGCCAGCAGCGCGCGCGCGTGGCCCATCGAAAGCGCCGACGAGGCGACGTCGTTTTGAATTTCCGGCGGGAGCTTGAGGAGCCGCAGCGTGTTGGCGACGCTCGCGCGATCTTTCCCCACGGCAGACGCAATAGCGTCCTGCGTCAGATGAAACTCGGCGACAAGACGACGATACGCCTTGGCTTCGTCGATCGGGTTCAGATCCTCCCGCTGGATGTTTTCGATGAGCGCCAGCTCCAGCAGGTTCTCTGCCGGCGCGTCCTCCGCAACGTCCCTGACGACAACGGGGACGCGCGAGAGGCCGGCGCGCTGTGCGGCGCGCCACCGGCGTTCGCCCGCGATGATCCGGTAGCCCTGATCCGTCTTGCGAACGACGATCGGCTGGATGACGCCGTGCGTCCGGATCGAGGCGGCCAGCTCCTCGAGACGGCCATCGTCCATCTGCAGTCGCGGCTGGAAGTCGTTGGGCGCCAGCCGATCCACATCGAGCTCGACGACCGGCGCGTCGACAGACGCGAGTGGGGCATCAGGGATGAGCGCGCTCAGTCCCTTGCCGAGCGCGTGACGCTTCTCCATCGAAAACTCCTCGATCGTGCTGCGTGTGATGTCAGGACGCCGCGCAGGCGGCGGGCGGGGGGGATCCGTTCGATCGTGCCAGCACTTCCCGGGCGAGCGTCAAATACGCCTCCGCTCCACGAGATTTGACGTCGTACAGGATCACGGGCTTGCCATGGCTCGGTGCTTCCCCGAGCCGCACGTTGCGCGGGATGACCGTGTCGAAGACCTTCTCCTTGAAGAACTCGCGCACATCGCGGGCGACCTGGTGGCCCAGGTTCGTGCGCTCGTCGTGCATGGTCAGGAGGACGCCCTCGATGTCGAGCGACGGGTTCAGTGAGGCGCGCACGCGGCGCAGCGTCGACACGAGCGCGGCGAGACCCTCGAGGGCGAAGTACTCGCAGTGCAGCGGAATGAGCACTGAGTCGGCGGCCACGAGCGCGTTCAGCGTCAGCAGCCCGAGCGACGGCGGACAGTCGATGAAGATTCGATCGAAATCGTCTCGGAAGGGCTCGAGAAACCGCCGCAGTCGCCGCTCACGATCGGGAAGGCCGACGAGTTCAATCTCGGCGCCGATCAGGCTGCCGTCGGCGGGGATTGCCGAGAGATTATCGACCGTCGTCGGCAGGATGAAGGCCGATGCCGGAGGCGGCGCGTCGCCGACAAGCGCGTCGTATATCGTGCCGCCGGGCGCGCGCTGGCCACGCAGGCCGACGCCGCTGGTCATGTTGCTCTGTGGGTCGAGGTCGATGACGAGGACCCGTTGATCTGCCAGGGCCAGGGAGGCGGCCAGATTGATGGCGGTCGTGGTCTTGCCGACGCCGCCTTTCTGGTTGGTAACCGCGATCACGCGAGACATACGCCGTTAAGCTCTTTAAACATTACTATTTACAACATAATCTGTCTTATGACCAATTATGGTCGGTTGCACACGCGCTGACGAGCGATAGTAGTACTTCTGACCGCAACGGTCAACGACTTCTTGTTGTGTTCCACGTGGAACAATTTGAAGGACTTCCGCGAGCATCGAACTGAGCCCAGGAATGGCGCACCTCCAGGCTCAGTAGCCTGGCTTCGGAGCTACGGAGCGAGGGTCGGTCGAGCCGACTGTGCTGGGCGCGCATTGCCACTGGCCTCTCGAATTTATGGATGACTGGTACCCGGTCCAGATGAAGCAAAGAGACAAGGTCGGCCGGCCAGACGTCGACTCATTCGAGGCGATGATGAACGCGCAACCGACCGAAAGAAAGGTTTCTTCGTGTCCTTCGCTTACAGCCGTGATGCCGAAGCGGAGATCGGCGCCTTCTTCCGCAAGAGCGGCCGGATCATTATCCCACTCACCGTGCGTGAGATTTTAAACGAACAGATCGCGCGAAAACTGGCCTAACGTGGTGAGTCATGTCCTCGCCACTAACGGCGGATGAGCAACGCGCGATTGCGTATCGGTTTACCTCGCTTCAATCGGCAATTGAGCGAGGGAGGCCCACCGTGGCCCGAAAGTACGAGGCCTTGTGCAAGGTGTACCGCGGCAAGTCCAGCAAGTTCCTTCACAGCTTCGCCTCGGCCCGCGACAAGCGCCACTGGGCGTGGCAGATGGAAAGGTACCTGTTTGCCGAAATTGACCCTGAGTTCTGGCCGACTAAGGGACATTGAAATTGACCACTCGACGAGCAGACGCCCGAAAACTGGCGTGAGCATCCGTCCGCTCGGTAGATGGTCAGGTAGCGGACAGTTTCCCTCGGGTCAATCGCGCTAGTCTCGGCCTACTCGGGTTGGGAGGTGTAGGACGGCAGGGCATCGGTGTAGACGCTCGCGCCGTCCTCGACGTGCTTTTCGCACGTTCGCCATGAGTTCAACCGCGTCTGAGTCGTGGCAACGACCGCCGTACGGACGCGCGATTTGCCTGTCGTCTCGTGACGCTGCAAGAGGCCCATCACTGCGGTCTTCCCTGCCCAGCCACTGCGGCCTTTCTTGGGCTGACTTCTTGTTCGCGTGCATGTTGCGCGCTTTGCCGCCGATGTAGGTTTCGTCCACTTCGACGTCGCCACCGAGCTTGCCGCCACCAATCGCCTGCATCGCCAGACGTACACGGTGGAGCATGAACCACGCGGTCTTTTGCGTCACGCCAACGCGCGCGGTGGACTTCCCACGAACTGACGCCGTTTTTGCAGTTGGCAATCAGCCAGACGGTCGGCAACCACTTGTTCAGGCCGAAGCGGCGAGTCCTCGAAAATCGTGCCGGTCTTGAGCGTGAACTTTCGCTTCGGATGCGCGCGTCTTGCATCCCATGGCTGATGACTGATGTGGGTGGGAAGGGTTTTGGTGTCACCGTCGAACTCTCTGACGCCCACCAACTCGTCATCACGGTGGCTGGCCTCAGCATGGGCTGGGCAGGGCTCAGTTGAGCCTGTCCCAATACGATGCACGCAAGCTGGCCAGCACGTTACTGCGACAGGCCGAGAAGGCTGAAGATCAGGACAAGCGGAAACAGGCCCCACGCGCTCGCATCAAACGACGGAAACCGATCGGCTGAAATCGGCTCCGTCTATCGTCGCCCGCGCCAATAAAATCCGCCCCCGCCAAGGAGGATAACGAGCACGACGATAATCAGGAGCGTGTTGGTATCCATGGTTGTGGATCCTACGGGCACTAACCCACGGACGGCTGTTCAGAACAGCACAAGCGGTTCCGATTAGCCAATCCCATAACTGCGCCAATCCGCGTTGCCGAAGCGCCGTCGTAATCAGGGCATGCCCGATGTACGCCACTATTAGTGCATTCGCCTGTCGTTCCACGTGGAATCCACAGCTTAGCCAACTATGTTATTGCGCGTGGAACATCTATACTTTCAAAAGGTGGCTTACCGTCCGGCGTTCTGTTTCTCGAGAATGACCAGCCGGCTGCGGAGGTTTTCCACCAACGAATGGGTCGCGGTCCGTGCGAGGGGGAAGGTTCCGTCTTCCTGAGGCTCCGAATTCGCACCGGTAAACCAGAAGACCTGTCCGCGCGGCTTGAGGAAGGCCTGCAGCGTGAGAAGGGTCCGCGGCTCCACGCGGACGGCTCGTAGAGACATGACGTCGAATGCTTCATGCAGCTCTGGCCGAGTGAGAAGTCGTTCGAATCGCTCGGCTTCCACCCTGGTGCCCGACAGCGCCAAGTGACGCACGGCCTCAGAGAGAAAAACTGCCTTCCTCGTTTTTGATTCAACCAGCGTGAGCGTCGCGGAGGTCGCGGCCAGGCGTAGGGGAATACCTGGGGATCCGCTCCCGGATCCGATGTCGATTAGAGAAAACTGCCGCACCGGCAGATATCGAGCTGCAACGAGAGGCTCAATCAACAGCCGATCGATCGCCTCGTCTGTCGGATCGGCCAACTGGAACGCGGTCAGGTTGATCTTGGCGTTCCATCGGCCAAGCAGGAGAACGTACCGTTCCAGCGCTTCGAGCAGCAGCGGCGGCGGGGCCAGGCCGGCCCGGCGGGCTCGTCTGAGTACGCGATCCGAGAACGTCTTTGCGGGGCCGATGGCGGGCATCAGGAGGCCGGAAAAGTAGGGCCGGTGTACATCAGATCCGATTACGTCGAATCGGACGAAGATGTTACGGGAAGGCTCATGCAGGCAAGAGAAGTGTGGTGCCAACTTATGTTATATGACCAAATTTTACTCTCCTTTACATGGGCGGAAGCTTCAGCGCAGGCGGAGCGGCCGGCCGGCCGCCAGTAACGAGGCGGCGATCATCCGGGAGAAATGATCACCATCTTCACGGCCGCATCGCCGATGCTTTCCGACGACACGCCCTCGAGCTCCGCCACGGCCATGTGCACGATCCGCCGCTCGTACGAATTGAGCGGCCCCATCTCCTGCGACACGCCGCTCGCCTTGACCTTCTCGGCCAGGAAACGCGCCATCTGTTTCAGCTCGGCGTCCTTGTCCCGACGAAATCCCTGACAGTCGACGAGCACTTTCCGATCGTCGCCCAGCTGTCGACGGAAGGCCGTGTTCACGATCGTCTGCAGCGCGCGCAGCGCCTCGCCGCGGTGGAACAGGAGCGCCTCGGCACCTTCGCCGTTCACGTCGATCCTGATGCCGTCGGCGGTTTCCGTCGCTTCAATCTCCGGTGACACGCCCATCGCCGTCGTCACCGCGCTCACGAAACCCACGATCTGCTGCTGGAGGTTGGATGTCGTCATGGCTCGCTGTTATCGCTCGTTGCTTCTGGCGTTGTCTGTCTGTCCCGCGCCTGCTTGCTTCGTCCGCCTCTCAGCCGGCGGCCGTACCTGCGTGACGATGGGCGCGCCGATCAACCGGTTGGTCCCGTACTGCTGTGCGATGCCGAGCAGGTTGCTGACGAGCCAGTAAATCACGAGACCGCTCGGCGCCCAGAGGAAGAAAAACAGAAACATGATCGGCGTCAGCATCATGATCTTCGCCTGCGCCGGATCGGCGATCGGGGTCAACTTCTGTTGCCACATCATGCTGAGGCCCATCAGGACCGGCGTGATGTAGTACGGGTCGTGCTGTGAGAGATCGTGAATCCACAGCGCGAAGGACTGACCGCGAATCTCGATCGACACCGACAGCATCGAGTAGAACGCAAACAGAATCGGCATCGTCAAGAGCATCGGGACGCAGCCGCTCGCCGGGTTCACACCCTTTGCTTTATAGAGCTGCATCAGCTCTTCGTTCATCTTCTGGCGGCCGGGATCGGTCATCTTCATCTTCGCGTACCGATCCTGGATGGCCTTGACCTGCGGCTGCAGCGACTGCATCTTCCGCATCGAGACGACGCTGCGATGCTTCAGCGGGAACATCAGCACGTTGATCAGAATCGTGAGGATGATGATCGACCAACCGTAGTTGCCGACGTACGCATTGATCCACTTGAGCGCGTGCAGCAGCGGCACGGCGAGAAACGAGAAGATCCCGTAGTAGATCGTTCGCACGAGGTCGCGGTCGACCGCCGCCAGAACGTCGAAATCCTTCGGTCCGAAGAAGATGCGCGCGTCTTTCGGCGGGTGCGCGAACAAGGCCTCGAACGCCATCATTTCCCGCTGCACGGCCGGCTGTCCCGGCATTGGAGCCGTCATGGGCTGGAAGGTGACGCGGGTCGTTCCCGGTCGAACCAGGCTCGCGAGGAAATAGTGATCGTCGATGCCGACAAACGGAAAATCGCCTTGCCACGCCGGGTGCTCGATCACATTCGCCGTGGGCAGCCGATGCACCTTGTCGTTGTCGTAGAGGATTGCCTGTGAAAACTGGAGGTAGGTGCCGAAGCTCCGGTTCTGACCGGCGATGTGCATCGTGTCGCCAAGCCCCGGCCCCCACTGCACGACAGGGTTTATCGCCTGTGTGCCATCCGTGACATCGGCGGTGAACGTGATGACGTACGAATTGGGCTCGATCGTGAAAGCCTTGTGGACGCGGAATCCCGACTGGTCCTCGTAGTCGAACGCCAGCGCCGCTCTCTGCTGTCGCGCGTCGATCGCGTCTGCCACGGCGCTGCGATAGACGACGGTATTGATCTCTGCGTTACGTGCCGGATTGGACACGCGAAGCGAAAACGGCCGCGCCATCGTCGGGGGCAGTCCCGCGGGCACGAGATCCGCGGGCTTGCCTTCGTGATCGGCGTACTGCAGCAGCGTCCAGCTCTTGAGGACGCCACCCCGATTGGTGAACACCGCGCGGACCAGATTCGTCGTGACGACGATGTCGCGGTCGGTGGATTCCGAGACGCGGGCGTCACTGTTGGGGGTCGGAATGGACGGCGATGCCTGGGCGGGCACGGGGGCCGGCAAGGCCGGCTGCGCGGACGCTCCAGTCGCCGCGCGCGATGGCACAGAGACAGGCGCGCTCCTGACGGCCTTCTTCGGCGACGGCATCAGGGACTGATAGGCGGTCAGCACGAGAAACGACAACACGACGGCAATCAGAACGCGCTTTTCCATGAACAGTCAGTTCCGCCGAGGGGGCACGGGATCAAAGCCGGACGATCCAAGAGGATGGCACCGGGCCAGCCGACGCACGCCCAGCCAGACGCCAGTGCAGACGCCGTGGGTGCGAATGGCCTCGGCCATGTAGCTCGAACAGGAAGGATGAAACCGGCAGGCGCCGGTGAACAGAGGTGAAATCAGAATCTTGTACCCGCGGAGGATTCCGAGCGCCACGCGCACCGCGACGCCCGCCTTACCGGGGTCGGACGGACGCACCGAGTCGTCCCACGATCGCGACATACTCCGACTCGAGGCTGCTGAACGAGGCATCGAACAAGGCCCGGCGCGGCACCACCACGATATCGAACCCGGGCGCGGCAGGATTCCGCCGAAACAGTTCGCGAACCACACGCTTTGCGCGGTTGCGCTCCACGGCGTCGCCAATCTTCCGCGTGGCGGCGATCCCCAGCCGCGTCGCGGCGTCCTGCCGGGGCAGCGTAAAAACCGTCATGGTACGGCCGTGATGCTTCCGCCCACGATCATAGACGTGCAGGTAATCGCTTCGGTGCCTGATGTGCTGGGCGCCACGAAATCGCTGATCAGCCATTGAAGCGCCCAGGCGCGGCGAACCGCCAGGGGTCTGGCGGAGCCTCGGGGATGTTCCAAGTCAGTTCGACGAGACCGTCAGACGCTTGCGACCCTTCGCACGTCGCCGCTTCAGCACGATGCGGCCGTTTTTCGTGCGCATGCGCACAAGAAAGCCGTGGGTCCGGCGCCGCCGGCGGTTATTGGGCTGATACGTACGCTTCATCGCTCAAAATTCCTCTCGGGCGGTCCGGGAACGTCTGGCAGGACGTGATGGTGCAGGGGCGGTGGCACGTCTTTCCGCTCGCTGGCCAGTCGAACCACCAATGGTAGCGAACCGCTCTTCTGCCTGTCAATTCTGTGGCGCGAAAACGCACCGCAATTGATGGTTTGCGCCCGCGTCCGTGTGCTACAGTCGTCGGTCTGCCTCACGCGAATCCGGGCACGCACTGACTGCCGTAGGTTGGGGGTCCTCCCAAAGTTTTCCACACCTGTGGAAAACTTTGTGGAAAACCCGGAATTTCCAGGTCAGCCATTCGCGCCGGACCGCTTTCTGGCTGGTATTTCGCCATGGCGAAAGGGGTTACGGCCTTATCCTGCGGGCGTCGGCGGTGACGCCAACGTAAGAACCTTGTAAATTCCGGCCGTCTGCGGGGCGAAAGTCCGATGTCGGGGCCTAAGGTCTTCACGCGATCGATGACGAACATCTGGGACGAAGTCCTGGCTCGGATCGAGACCAAGGTCAACCGGCACAGCTTCTACACCTGGTTCAAGCCGACGTCCTTTGTGGCCGATCAGGGCGGAACGGTGGTCGTGCGGGTCCCGAACGCTCTTTTTCGCGACTGGCTCACGAAGCATTACTCCACCGTCCTGAACGAGGCGCTCACCGAGTTGAACCGCCCGGCAGCCGTTGTGTCCTTCGTCACGGAAGGCCAGGAAGCGCTGACGCCACTTCCACCTCAGCCACCACCAGCCGCCGAGGGTTTGCCTCTCGTTGATGAGGCGGTCGTGGAAGAGGAATCGGCCATGCCAGCGCCCATCACCGCTCCGTCCGGACTGAACCCGCGCTACACGTTCGAGACCTTCATCGTAGGCTCCTCGAATCAGTTCGCGCATGCCGCGTCGCGTGCCGTTGCCGAAGCGCCGTCCCGCTCGTATAACCCGCTGTTCATCTATGGCGGCGTGGGGCTCGGCAAGACGCACCTGATGCACGCGATCGGTCGCTACGTCTTGCAGCACAACGCCGGCTTCACGCTGACATACATCTCGTCCGAGCGTTTCATGAACGAGATGATTAACGCCGTTCGCTACGACCGTATTCTGGAGTTTCGCGAGCGATACCGTTCCGTCGACGTGCTGCTCGTCGACGACATCCAGTTTCTGGCGGGCAAGGAAGGCACGCAGACCGAGTTCTTCCACACCTTCAACGCACTCTACGATGCACAGAAACAAATCGTCATCAGCAGCGACTGCCCCCCTCACGAGATCCCTCAACTCGAGGAACGACTCCGCTCGCGATTCGAGTGGGGTCTGATCGCCGACATCCAGGCGCCGGATCTCGAGACAAAAGTCGCAATTCTCAAGAAAAAGGCCGAAGCCGAGGCAGTCCCCCTGCCCGACAACGTGGCGATCTACATTGCGGGCAAGATCAAGTCGAACATCCGGGAACTCGAAGGATCGCTCATCCGACTGGTCGCGTACGCCTCGCTGACGGGCCGCGAAATCTCATTGGGCCTTGCGCAGGACGTGCTGAAAAACATCCTCGATCACGACGAAAAGGCGGTCACGATCGAAATCATTCAGAAGTTCGTGGCGGACTACTACCAGTTGAAGTTGGTCGAACTGAAATCCCGGAACAACTCGAAGTCGATCGCCATCCCCCGCCAGGTGGCGATGTACCTGTGCAAGCAACTGACACACGCCTCACTGCCCGAGATTGGACGCAGTTTCGGCGGCAAGCATCATTCGACCGTAATTCATTCGATTCGAAAGATCGAGGACCTTAGAAAGCGCGAGGGCGATTTCAACACGCTTATCAACAACTTCCTCGAGTCGTTCCGGTGAGAGTCCGAGGTTTTCCACAGCCGGCCCCCCAGCGCGGCTGTTGACGTCTTGTTGACCGGCGCGATCAGGCATTTTTCCACAGGCCGACCCCCATGTCCGCAGGCTGTCTGATTCACAGGCATGTCCACAGTCTAAGTGACTCAAAATAAAAGAGTAATAAGCTACATTTCAGCTTTTCGACAGCCCCTCTTTTCTGTATAATTTATTGATCCTCTGATCCTTTTGATCGAGAGAGGGCAACCTGCCCAACGGATCCGCCATCGCCAACCGAGGTCATCAGCACATGGAACTTGTCGTCCGCAAGAACGACCTCCTCCGTGAACTGCAGTTTTTCCAAGGCATCGTCGAGCGCAAGAACACGATTCCCATCCTTGCAAACGTGCTGATTGAAGCCGAGGGGAGCGAGGTCCGGCTGCTGGCGACCGATCTCGAAGTGAGTCTGCGCAGTAAATGCGAAGCGTCGGTGGCCCATCCGGGCTCGCTCACTCTCCCGGCGAAAAAGCTGTTCGAGATCGTGAAGGCGTTGCCCGACACGGAGATTCGCATCGAGCAGGAGGGTGCGAGCGTAAAACTCGCCGCCGATCGGTTCGAGTCGAAGATGTCCACGCTGCCGCGCGAAGACTTTCCGACGCTGCCGGAACCACAGGGCAACGGCGTGCCGATTCCCCGGAGCGCGCTGCGCGAGATGATCGCGAAAACGCAGTTTGCCATCACCGGTGAAGACACGCGCTACTACCTGAACGGCGCGCTCATCGCCCTCAAGGGCAAGCTGATGACGATGGTGGCGACCGATGGGCACAGGCTCGCTCTGGTCAATGTCGATCGCGACGGGACCGCGCCAATCGACAAACACGCCATCATCCCGAAGAAGACGCTTGGCGAGCTGTCACGTCTACTCCTCGAGGGCGAGGGTGATGTGTACTACGAGCTCGGCGAGAATCATCAGTTTTTTGACGTGTCCGGCCGGTTGCTCATCTCGCGCATCAACGAAGGACAGTTTCCAGCGTACGAGCGAGTAATTCCCAAAGGGAACGACAAGAAGATCGAATTCGAGCGCGATCGGTTGACGAGTGCCGTGAAACGCGTGGCGCTCCTCTCGAACGAGCGATCGCGCGCCGTGAAGTTCGAGGTATCGCCGGGGAAAGTCGAGATCTCCTCCAACAGCCCCGAGTTCGGAGAGGCACGGGAGCAGCTGATCGTCGACTACAACGGCCCCGCGCTGCAGATCTGCTTCAACGAAAAGTACGTCACCGAGTTTCTCAATGTCGTCGAGACCGACTCGGTCGAGCTCGAGCTGAAAGACGAAGTGAGTCAGGCCGTGATGAGGCCAGTAAGCGCCAACGGCTACGACTACACCTACGTCATCATGCCGATGCGCTTGTAGCCGCGCATCCGCGGCCCTGAAGGGCCGCCACCACAGGTGCGACAAGTCAGTTGTGGAGGCGTGGCGTTAGCCCCGCCGGATCGCGAAGAGAGCCACTGCCGCATCGCGATGAAAGGACCGAGGACAGACCTGGTGGATCAGTTAGAACCGCAGAACGACGAAGTACTTCAGAATGCCGACGCGATTGGGGGGCCCGTCAATGGCGCCGCATCGGATGAGTATGGCGCCGACAAGATCAAGGTGCTCGAGGGACTGGAGGCGGTCCGGAAGCGACCCGCCATGTACATCGGGTCAACCGGTCCCAGCGGGCTCCATCACCTCGTGTACGAGGTGGTCGACAATTCCATAGACGAGGCGCTGGCGGGCTTTTGCGATCAGGTCAACGTCACTATCCACATCGACAATTCAGTCACCGTTGTCGACAATGGCCGTGGCATTCCCGTCGACATGCACGAGACGGGCAAGTCGGCGGCCGAGGTCGTGCTCACGGTCCTTCATGCCGGCGGCAAGTTCGAGAACGACGCCTACAAAGTCTCGGGCGGCCTGCACGGCGTCGGTGTGTCGGTTGTCAACGCGCTCTCGGAAACGCTCGACCTGGAGATCTGGCGCGATCACCAGGTCTATCAACAGAGCTATGAGCGCGGTAAACCCACGACGGAGCTTCTCGTCGCCGGGACGACGAAGCGGCGCGGCACGAAGGTCCGCTTCAAGCCCGATTCGCAGGTCTTCGAGACGATCGACTTCAGCTTCGACACACTGGCGAACCGCCTTCGCGAACTCGCCTTTCTGAACGGTGGCGTGGTCATCACGCTGGACGATGAACGCGAAGACGGCGAGGGGAAGGGCAAGAGCCACCGCTTTCACTACGAGGGCGGCATCCGCGAGTTCGTCGCGCACCTGAACAAGAACAAGGCCGTCGTGAACGATGCGCCGATCTTCATGCAGGGCACAAAGGACCGGATCGAGGTCGAGATCGCGCTGCAGTGGAACGACAGCTACGCCGAGGCGGTCTACACCTTCGCCAACAACATCAATACACACGAAGGCGGAACGCACCTCTCGGGCTTCCGGTCGGCTCTGACCCGCACCATCAATGCCTATGCAGCCGAGCACAACCTCGCCAGGGATCTGAAAGAGAGCATCAGCGGCGAGGACATCCGCGAGGGTCTGGTCGCAATCATCAGCACGAAGATCCCGCAGCCGCAGTTCGAGGGACAGACCAAGACGAAGCTTGGCAATACCGAGGTCAAGGGCATTGTCGAGCAGATCGTCAACGATCGGCTCGGCGCGTTTCTCGAGGAGAATCCAGGGATCTCCAAGCGGGTGATCTCGAAGGCGGTCGATGCCGCGAGGGCACGCGAAGCGGCGCGCAAGGCCCGCGACCTGGTGCGGCGCAAGGGCGCGCTCGACAGCTCGACGCTGCCGGGCAAGCTGGCCGACTGCCAGGAGCGTGATCCGGCACAGAGTGAAATCTACATCGTCGAGGGGGAGTCGGCCGGCGGAAGCGCGAAGCAGGGGCGCGACCGGCGCTTCCAGGCGATCCTGCCGATCAAAGGCAAGATCCTGAACGTCGAGAAGGCCCGCTTCGACAAGATGCTCGGCAGCGAGGAAATCCGCACGATGATTGCGGCGCTTGGCTGCGGCATCGGCCAGGACGACTTCGACATCGCGAAGCTCCGGTATCACCGCATCATCATCATGACCGACGCGGACGTGGACGGATCACACATCCGCACGCTGTTATTGACATTCTTCTACCGGCAGATGCCACAGCTGATCGACAGCGGTTATGTATACATCGCGCAGCCGCCGCTCTATCGTGCCAAGCGCGGTAAGTCCGAAACCTACATCAAGGACGATCGCGAGCTGGAAAGCTTTCTTATGCGCCGTGCGGCGGAACCGCGTCAGGTCACTGTTGACGGACACACCGTCAGCGGCGAGGAGCTGGTGCGGAGGCTGCATCGGCTGATCGCGTACCGCAAGTACATGCAGATTGTCGAGCGCCGCGGCCACCCGCGAGACATCGTCGAACAGTTGCTCGGGCGCGGTGTAAGGGACAAATCACTCTTCGCGGATCGTGTCCAGCTCGAGACGTTCGCCGAGGCCATCGTGACGCACGATCGCACGGTGACGATCGTCGCCGATGAGGAGCACAACCTGTTTCAGCTCCACATCGAGGATCGTGCCAGCGGATACCCGAGGCGTCACTCGCTCACCGCCGACTTCCTCACGACCGGCGAATACCGCGCGCTTCTTGGTTACGCCGACGTGCGCGACTACTTGAAGGGTCCATTCATCGTCGCCACGTCGCAGGCGGCGCCCGAGTCGGGCGACGACGACACGGCGGAAGGCCCGGAGGGTGCGGATGCCGCGCTCGCCGAGCCGAGGGGCCGCGCTCGAGCTCGTGAAGAGAGCGTCACGCTCGATTCAGTCGACGCGCTTGTCGAGTATTTCATCGCGGCTGGCAAGAAGGGCGTCGCGATCAACCGCTACAAGGGCCTCGGCGAGATGAACCCGGAACAGCTCTGGGCGACCACGATGAAGCCGGAGGAGCGCACGCTGCTTCAGGTGCGCGCCGAAGATCATGCGGAGGCGGACCTGATGTTCACGACCCTCATGGGTGATCAGGTTGAACCGCGCCGCCGGTTCATCGAAGACAACGCGCTGGATGTGAAGAATTTGGACGTGTAGCGGTCCGCCTGTGGCGGCGGCCCTTTAGGGCCGCGCGAGTCACGCGGGGCTGAAGCCCCGCCGCCACAAACAGTCTCCCAATCTCACACATGGATTTCGCAGCCTCGAAAATTCCCGTCAACATCGAAGACGAGATGAAGCGCTCGTACATGGATTACGCGATGAGCGTGATCATCGGGCGCGCGCTTCCCGACGTTCGAGACGGCTTGAAGCCGGCGCATCGACGTGTCCTGTACGGGATGAGGCTGATGGGCCTCGCCAGCAACCGCACGTATCGCAAGTGCGCGAAGGTCGTCGGCGAAGTGATGGGCAACTACCATCCCCACGGCGACCAGTCTATCTACGACACCTTGGTCCGCTTGTCGCAGGAATTCAACATGCGGTATCCCCTGGTCGACGGCCAGGGGAACTTCGGATCCGTCGACGGCGACCCGCCCGCGGCGATGCGCTACACCGAAGCCCGGCTGCAGGCCTTTGCCGAAGAGCTCATGGCGGATCTCGAGAAAGATACCGTCGATTTCGTGCCGAACTACGACGAGACGACTGAAGAGCCAACCGTTCTCCCGGCACCAATCCCGAACCTGCTGGTCAACGGATCGTCCGGTATCGCCGTCGGCATGACGACGAACGTCCCACCGCACAACCTCGGCGAAGTGATCGACGGCGTCGTGTACGTGATCGAGGAACAGCAGAAGGCGCGACGGCTCGCCAGCGGCGAAGGCGCCCTGGCCGACGGCGACCGGATCACAACGCGCGAAGAACGGCTGCGCCATCTCTTTCGCATCGTGACCGGACCCGACTTTCCCACCGGCGCAATCATTGTCGGGCGCTCGGGCATCGTGCAGGCGTACCGCGAGGGCCGCGGATCGATCACGGTCCGCTCGCAGACCGAGGTCGAGACCTCGAAGAAGGGCGACAAGCAATCAATCGTCGTCACCGAGATTCCATATCAGGTCAACAAGAAGCGGCTGATCGAGCACATCGCGGAGCTGGTGCGCGAGAAGGCGATCGAAGGCATCTCGGACCTGCGCGACGAGTCGGACCGCGAGGGGATGCGGATCGTCATCGAGTTGAAGCGCGGCGAAGTGCCGGAGGTGATCCTCAACAATCTCTACAAGCACACGCAGCTTCAAACTTCGTTCGGCATCATCATGCTCGCGATTGCGGGCGGACGGCCGAAGGTCCTCAATCTTCTCGAGTTCATCGAGGAGTTCATCCAGTTCCGCCGCGAGGTCGTCCGGCGGCGTATCGAGTTCGATCTGCGGAAGGCCGAGGCGCGCGCCCACATCCTCGAGGGGCTTCGCATCGCGCTCGACCACCTCGATCAGGTGATCGCGCTCATCAGGGCTTCGAAAACGACCGTCGAGGCTCGCGCGGGATTGACGACCAATTTCGGCCTCTCGCAGGTTCAGGCGCAGGCGATCCTCGAGATGCAGCTGCAGCGCCTCACGGGTCTCGAGCGCCAGAAAGTGCTCGACGAGCTGGCCGACCTGGCGGCGATCATCGAACGCCTGCGGGCCATCCTGGCGAGTGAGACGCGATTGATGCAGGTGGTCGTCGACGAGCTGAAGGCGATCCGCGCAAAGTTCGCGGATGATCGACGCACACGGATCGTCGAGGCCGAAGGCGAGTTCCGCGTCGAGGACCTCATCGCCGACGAAGACGTTGCGATTACGGTCACCGATACGGGTTACATCAAGCGTACGCCGATTACTGAATACCGGAGTCAGCGGCGTGGTGGCCGCGGCCGAATCGGCATGCGGACACGCGAGGAGGACTTCGTCAATCGCCTGTTCGTCGCCTCCACGCACAGCTACATCCTCATCTTCTCCGACAAGGGCCGATGCTACTGGCTCAAGGTGCATGAGATTCCGGACGTCGTCGCCGCCGGCAAGGGCAAGGCGATCGCGAACCTGGTGTCGATGCAGCCAGATGAGAGGATTGCGTCGCTCCTCTCGGTCCGCGAGCTCGAGACGCCCGATCGCTACATCGTGCTGTGCACGCGCAAGGGCACCGTCAAGAAGACCGAGCTCACGGCCTTCAGCAACCCGCGCGCCGGCGGCATCATCGCCATGGGGATCGACGATGACGATGCCGTGATCGCCGTGCAGCTCTCCGACGGTCAAAGCGAGATCTTCATCGGCACGCGCGATGGCATGTCGATCCGATTCCCCGAGGGCGACATCCGCGCGATGGGCCGCACCGCCTTCGGTGTCCGCGGCATCTCGCTGCGGGAGGGCGACGAAGTGGTCGGAATGGAGGTGCTGCGGGCGGGCGGCACGATTCTGACGGTCACCGAGAACGGCTATGGCAAGCGGACCGAGGTCGAGGAGTACCGGTTGCAGGGCCGCGGCGGTTCAGGAATCATCAACATCCAGACTACCGGCCGAAACGGACGGGTCGTCGCCGTCTCGTGCGTGCTCGAGCATGAGCAGTTGATGTTCATCACCCAGCAGGGCATGATTCTGCGGACCCAGGCCAGCGGGATCTCCGTGATCGGCCGCGCGACGCAGGGGGTCCGCCTGATCGATATGGACGAGGGCGACCGGACGGTCTCGGTGGCTCGCCTGGAGGATCAAGGCTCGCTCGACGAGCCGGCCACGGAACCGGCAGACGAGTCAGGACCGGCCGAACCGGAACTCAATTAGCGCCCGCGTTTCTCGTCGAGCGCGTGGCGTCCGCGAAGGAGGCTGAAGATGCATCGTCGTCGGCGCTTGGCGTGCGCGATTCTTGCTTCCACATTGGCGTTTGTCGCGGGCTGCTCCGGAGGTGGTTCGGAGAAGAAGCTCCTCGAGGACTTCTTTCGCGCTTCCCGCTTGCGCGACAACGTGACGCTCGGCAATTTCGCCACCGCGACATTCGATCCCCGCACCCATGGCACCGTCCAGAGCCTCGAGATCGTGACGGTCGGCGACGAGCGCGTCACGCCGCTGCCGCTCAAGCAGTATGTGAAGGCGGTGGAGGACGCCAAGGCCGCGGATGCCGCGTTCTCGACCGAAAAGCGCGCCTACCAGAACGCGAACATCGTCGCCATCGATCGTGTGCTCAAGACGGCCGCAGCCGGCAAGACTGTAAGCGCCAAGGATCGCTCCGTAAAGGACGCGTGGGACAAGTGGTCCACAGACCAGGTGAATCACAAGAAGGCCGTGTCAGCCGCGCAGCGTCAGCTCAATGACGCGCGTGGCATTGCCGAGTTGAGCCTGAGCCGCCCGAATGGCGCGACGATCGACGCAACCCAGTACCGACGGTCAGATGGTGGCCAAGGAAGTGACGATCAACGCGATGGTCCGGGATCCGAAGGGGCAGACGGGCACGCAGTCGCTGAAGGCGACGCTGCAGCGCGCGCTCATGAAGGACGAGAGCGGCAAAGAGCTCAAGGGCCGGTGGATCGTCACTTCTGTGAATCCGGCGTGAAGCTGTTGGCCGTTCTCGGAATGCTGGCGCTCGCCGGGTGCTCCTCCGGCGTCCCGCCGGCCAAGTCCGCCGACAGCGGCATGCGGCAGCTTCGCGGTACCAGCCCGTCGGGGTCGACGTCGTGGCCGGTCGTGTTCCGCTGGGAGGGGACGGGCGGCACCGAGGTGGTGCGAGTGCATGTCCTTGACGAGGCAGAGCGGCCCATCTTCGGTATCGAAGCGCGCGGCGGCTTCGTGGCGGCGCCGCAATCGCTCAAAGCACAGCTGATGCCGGGGGCGCGCTATCAATGGCGCGTCGCGCGCGTGAACGAGAACGGCGACGAATCCGACGCGTCCGAGTTGACGCCGTTCCAGTTGCAATAGGCGGCGCACTTCGGGGCACGCGTTCCTGCACGGGCGCACGCAGTGCGCCCCTACGCGGGTTGCAGGCGCGCGTATTTCGCGCGCAGTGTCTTCTTTCCAATCGCAAAGCGCACCACGATCTTTGCGTCACCATCGAGTGGCTCGACGCTGATCACCGTTCCGATGCCGAACTGCGCATGGCGTACACGCGCGCCGGGCCCCAGCTCGCCGCTCGCCGACTGATCCTCGTCTTCGTACGCCTTTGCCACAACGGTCTCCTCGCGAACGCGGGGCGCGCCGCCGCGCCTGTAGGGGTTTGGCCTGAACTCATAGCTGGCGAACGGCCGTTGGTATGAGGACTGCAATCCGGTCGCCAGCTCCATCAGTTCGCTCGGCACTTCGTCGAGAAAGCGCGAGGGCGACGTGGCCTGATACTCTCCAAAGACACGCCGCCGCGCCGCGCTCGTCAACACCAATTGCGACCGCGCGCGCGTCATGCCGACATAGCAGAGACGCCTCTCTTCTTCCAGCTCGCCTTCATCATCGCGGGCGCGGGAATGCGGGAAGAGGCCGTCCTCCAGCCCGGCGATGAACACGACCGGAAACTCCAACCCCTTGGCGGCGTGCATGGTCATCAGCCACACGCGGGCGTTGCGGTTGCCGGACTCCTCGTCGACTTCCGACAGCAGCGACAATTGATCGACGAATCCGCCGAGCGACGGCTCCGGATCCCGCGCCTCGTATTCGCGCGACGCCGACACGAGCTCCATCAGGTTCTCGATGCGCGCTTCGGCCTCTTCGCTGCGCTCCTCGCGCAGGTCGTGCAGATACCCCGACTGGTCGAGCGTCTTGCCGACGGCAATCGATACCGATTCCCTGCGCGCGACATCCGTCAGGCTGACGATCAGATCGCGGAAAGCCGTAAGCGATGCGAGCGCACGATTGGGCAGTGCGCGCTCCGTAATCGCGCGCTCCATGCGGACCCAAAGCGCGTTGGACGACGCGACCGGGTCGAGACCGACCGCAAGCAGCGGCGGGAGCTCGGCCGGCGGGCCGAGCGTTTCCAGACCATCCATCACACCTTTGCCGATGCCCCTCGCGGGCACGTTGATCACCCGGCGCAGGCTGACGTCATCAAAGGGGTTCACGATCAGCTTCAGGTATGCGAGTGTGTCCTTGATCTCCTTCCGCTCGTAGAACCGCACACCGCCGACAACGCGATAGGCGATCCCCTCGCGCATCAGCGCGTCTTCGATCGCGCGCGACTGCGAGTTGATCCGATAGAGCACCGCCGCCAATCCGTCGGCGTCCTCGTTCAGGGCCCGTCGCGTCGTGCGCGTGATGAAGTCGGCTTCGTCGAGCTCGTCGTTGCCTCGGAAATACAGGACCTTGGCCCCGCCCTCTCGATCCGTCCAGAGGCGCTTCTCCTTGCGGTTTCTGTTCTGACTGATCACCGCCGTGGCCGCGTCCAGGATGATCTGGGTCGAGCGGTAGTTCCGCTCGAGCTTGACCGTGCGCACCTCGGGGAAATCGTGTTCGAAGTCGAGGATGTTGCGCAGGTCGGCACCACGCCACTTGTAGATCGACTGATCGGGATCGCCGACGACGCAGATGTTCCGATGATGCTCGGCCAGCCGCTTGATCAGCAGGTACTGGGGGCGGTTGGTGTCCTGGTACTCGTCGACCATCACGTACCGGAACTGTCGCGAATACCGCGCTCGAACGCTCTCCGATTTCTCGACCAGCTCCAGCGTCTTGAGCAGCAGATCGTCGAAGTCGAGCGCATGGCTCTCGGTGAGCGTCTCGAGGTAGTACTGGTAGATCCGGCCGATCTGTTTGTCGCGTGGATTCCAGCCGGCGTCGAACGTCTGAGGCCCCTGCATCGTGTTCTTGGCCTGGCTGATGCGGGAGAGTGCGGCACGTGGCTGCACCAGCGTGTCGTCGATGCGAAGCTCGCGAAGCGCCTGCTTCACCACCGCGAGCTGGTCCGACGAGTCGTAGATCACGAAGTCGCGCGACAGTCCGATCGCGGGGGCTTCCCGCCTGAGCAGCCGGGCGCACAGTGAGTGGAACGTCGAAATCCACATGCGCGAGACATCCGACCGGAGGAGCGCTCCGACGCGCGAACGCATCTCCTCGGCCGCCTTGTTCGTGAAAGTCACGGCGAGGATCCCGTCCACGGGTGCCAGGTTGGACGAAACGATGTGCGCGATCCGGTGCGCGATGACACGCGTCTTGCCCGATCCCGCGCCCGCCAGAATGAGTACGGCACCGTCGGTCTGCAGCACTGCGTCGCGCTGCTCGGGATTGAGACCGGTTGTGAAGTCCATTCGGGAGAGACACCTCTTACGCAAGAATCCGCGGAGGTGCCAGGTGGGTAGGGAGTGTCCGCGGCGAAGCAGACGGCGCGCAGCACACAGCCGGCAGCGCACCTCGCCGCCAGCCGCCAGCTGCCTGCCGCCAGCTCTATTCTACAGTAACGCTCTTCGCGAGATTACGCGGCTGATCGACATCGCATCCAAGACGCACGGCCACGTAGTACGCGAGGAGCTGCAGCGGCAGCACGGCGAGAATCGGCATGGTGAGCGCCGGACCAAGCGGGAGGCGGAGAATCGCGTCCTGCCGCAGATCGAGCAGCGTGTCGAGCTCGTCCCGGCCCTCGGTACCGACGACGATGACCGATCCGCCGCGCGCCTTGGCTTCCTGGATATTGCCCAGCATCTTCGCGAACACCGCGTCGTGCGGCGCAATCGCGACAACGGGCATCTGCTCGTCGATGAGCGCGATGGGGCCGTGCTTCATTTCGCCGGCCGGATAGCCTTCGGCATGGATGTACGAGATCTCTTTGAGCTTCAGCGCGCCTTCCAGCGCGATTGGATAGTGAACGCCCCGCCCCAGATAGAGGAAGTCCCGTCGCGTATAGAAGCGTGCCGCGAGCTCTTCGATCTGCGGCGCCGCGCGCAGCGCCTGCTCCAGGAGCTGCGGCAGCCGCATCAGGGCATCGAAGTGGAGCGCGGCGGCGTCGCTGGTCAGCACTCCGCGCACCTGCCCAAGGTGAATGGCGAGCAGGTACAGAGCCACGAGCTGTGCGGTGAACGCCTTCGTGGATGCCACGCCGATTTCAGGGCCGGCATGCGTGTAGATGGTGCCGCTCGCTTCGCGCGTCGCCATGCTGCCAACCACGTTACAGATCGCCACGCTCTGGGCGCCCTTGCGTTTCGCCTCTCGCAGTGCCGCGAGGGTGTCGGCCGTTTCCCCCGACTGGGTGATTACCACCGTCAGCGTCCGCCCATCGGCTATCGGGTCTCGATAGCGGTATTCGGAGCCGTAGTCCACTTCCACGGGAATGCGGGCGAGCTCTTCGACGAGGAACTTCCCTACCAGCCCCGCGTGCCAGCTCGTGCCGCATGCGAGCACCACGAGCCGATCGATCTCGCGCAACGCGTCAGGCGTCAGGTTGAGCTCGTCGAGCGTCACCACGCCGCGCCCGGGCGAAATGCGGCCGACCAGCGTCTCGGCCGTTGCTCGGGGCTGCTCGAAGATCTCCTTGAGCATGAAGTGCTTGTACCCGGCACGTTCGGCCATGACGGGATCCCACTGCACGCGGGTGGGGCGATGCTCGCGCGGATGTCCGTCGACGTCGGTGAACGTCACTCCAGACGGTTGCAGGATGGCCATCTCACCGTCGTCGAGAAAGACGACATCGCGAGTGTGGGAAAGAATGGCCGGAATGTCGGACGCGACGAAGGACTCACCGTCGCCGAGACCCACGACCACGGGAGGCCCGTTGCGCGCCGCGACGATCGTGTGAGGGTCGTCGGCCGAGAGCAGGACGATGGCGAACAGGCCCCGAAGCTGCTTCAGCGCCCGCCTCACCGCCGCCGCCAGCCCGTCGTCTGCCATCTCACGCTCGACCAGGTGCGCCACGATCTCCGTGTCGGTCTCTGTCACGAACCGATGGCCCTGCTGTTCGAGCTCGGCCTTCAGCGGCAGGTAGTTCTCGATGATGCCGTTGTGGACCACAACGAGCCGGCCCGTGCAGTCACGATGCGGATGGGCATTTTCCTCGGTGGGTCGTCCGTGCGTGGCCCAGCGCGTGTGCCCGAGCCCGTACGCGCCGCTCACGGGATTTGTGGCGAGCACCTGTTCGAGATTGGCGAGCTTGCCCGCGCTCCGGCGTACGTCCACACGGCCGTCGTTGACGACCGCAATGCCCGCCGAGTCGTAGCCGCGGTACTCGAGGCGTCGCAGCCCCTCGACAATGATGGGCACGACGGGCCGTTTTCCGATGTATCCGATGATTCCACACATACTGACGCCTAAAAGAAGTGCCAAGTGCAAAGTGTGAAGTGCAAAGTGAAGTGAGAAGTGACCAGTGGAAAGTGGCAAGGCACAGCGGGGTTATCCACCACCCCTGCCTTCACACTGTCCACTCCACTTGGCACTTCGCACTCCGCACTTACTGTGCCTTTCTCTTCTTGGTCCAGCCCTCTTTGTTTACCTGACGGCCGCGCGCGATGCCGAGGGCGCCGGGCGGGACGTCTTCGACGATGGTCGACCCGGCTGCCACGTAGGCGTCCTTCCCGACCGTCACTGGAGCGACCAGCGCCGAGTCGCTCCCGATGAACGCGCCGTCCTCGATCACCGTCGCGCTTTTCGTGGTGCCGTCATAGTTGCACGTAATCGTGCCGGCCCCGACGTTCACGTTCGCGCCGATGGTCGCATCCCCGAGGTACGTGAGATGGCTGGCCTTGGACCCGGCTCCCAGCGTCGTCTTCTTGAGCTCGACGAAGTTGCCGATGTGGGCCCCGGCCCTCACATCGCTTGCGGGCCGAAGGTGGGCGAACGGACCGACGATCACGTCCTCGGCCAGCGTTGATTCGGTGATGATGCAGTAGTTGCGGACGGTGACGCGACTGCCGATCGTCGAATCCACGATCCGCACACCCGAGTGGATCTCGCAGGCCTCGCCGATGACGGTACGGCCCTCGAGATACACGTTCGGATGAATGACTGTGTCGCGCCCGACGACGACGTCCGGCTGCACGTAGGTGGTTGCGGGATCAATCACCGTCACGCCCGCAGCCATTAACTCTTCGTTCTTCATCTGTCGCACGATGGTCCCCACCTCCGCCAGTTCGGTGCGGCTGTTGATTCCCTTGATCTCGTTGGCATTGGTTACAGTCAGCGTCGACACGCGGAGCCGGCGCCGCCGATAGATCGCAATCAGGTCGGGCAGATAGTACTCGCCCTGGGCATTCTGCGAGGCGATGGCGCGTATCGCGTCGAACAGGGGCTCGAGGTCGAACGCGTAAATGCCGGCGTTGACCTCTTTGATTTGCCGCTGTTCGGGAGACGCGTCGCGCTCTTCGACGATGCGCGCGAGGTGGCCCTTGCTTCGCACGATTCGTCCGTAGCCATACGGGCGATCGACAATCGCCGTGACGACCGTGGCCGCGGCGCGGTCCGCGTCGTGTTGTTCGACAAGTTGTCGAAGCGTCGACGCCGAGAGGAGCGGTACATCGCCATAGAGCAGCAGCATCGTGCCTCGGGCGTCGCGAACAACCGGTTCGGCCTGGAGCACGGCGTGCCCGGTGCCAAGCTGCGGCTCCTGCACGACGAACTGGAGCCCGCCCTCCGCTCGATAGGCATCGCGGATTTGCTCCGCGCCATGTCCGACGACGACCGTGATTGACTTCGGCCCGAGGGCCGACGCCGTCGACAGCACGTAGTCGAGCAACCGCTGCCCCTCCAGGCGATGGAGGACTTTGGGCAGCTCCGAGCGCATTCGGGTGCCCTTGCCCGCAGCGAGAACGATTACGTGAAGGTCGGCCATGATTAGGAGGAGAGCCGTAGGCGAAGGCGCGAGCGCGGATCAGCGCAGGGCGCGGCGCCGGCGCGTTCCAGCGTGGATGGCCTCGTCGAACCCCACCATGCGCCGCAGCGGTTCGAGGTCCGGCTCCTGCAGCGCCAGCAGCCGATTCTCGGGATTGAGCGTGATTGCGCGGTCCAGAGCGCTCAGCGCGTCGAGCCAGGCGCCCCGCCCTGTCCGGGCGAGCGCCAGCATGAAATGGGCATGGTCGTGCTCAGGCTTCTCACGGGTCACGCGAGCAAGCAAGCGTTCGGCTTCCTCGAAGCCCCCGCTGTTCAACGCGACGGTAGCGGCGTAGAGAAGCTCCTGCAGCGTTTCCGGGGAGGCGGGCTGCAGCATATGGCGCTCGCAGACCGTCAGGTACACGCGGGCGCGCTCGCGGAGTTCAGGCTCGGAAAGGCGCCCGCCGAGCGCCTGGAAGTCGGCGGCGGCCGCCGGAAAGTCGCGATCGTGGAACGCGGCCATCGCGCGTTCGAAGAGCATGACGGCGTCGGAGTGCCCCGGCCGATCCTGGGGCGCCACGGGCGTCGTGTTCGCGCGAGGAGCGGGGCGGCGAGCCTGCGCCGCGGAACGCTGCGACGAATCGACTTTCACGCGGGCGGGACGAAGCCCGGATCCCCGCGACTTGGCCATAACGCCTCGTCTTTCAGGTCCGTCGGGGGAGGAATGTACTAGACGGCTGACAGGATGGTCAAGACGACGAGCCACTTCATGTTTGGTCATTCAACAGACTTCTTGCTTTGCTCGATCAGCGAATACACCTCACGCTTCGGGAGGCCGTGCTTTTTTGCGAGCTCGGAAATCGCATCCTTGCGCGTCAGACCCGACGAATTGGTCAATTCACCAAATTCTGCGGGGATATCCTCCACGGTGGCCTCCTCCTCGCCCGCTGGCGATTGGGTGCGCTCCCCGACGACAACCGTGAACTCGCCCTTTTCGGGCAATTCTGCAGCGGCCAGGAGATCGCGAACGAACCCGCGATGCCAGGACTCGTGGACTTTCGTCAGTTCATGCGCAACAACGATCTCTCGATTGCCCAACGTCGTCATCAAGTCGTGAAGGCTGTCTTTCAGGCGATGTGGCACCTCGAAGAACACGATTGTGCCAGGCAGCCTTCGCCATTCGGCGAACCATCGCTGACGCTCGCCGGTCCGTGCTGGTGCAAAGCCCACGAAAGAGATGCGCTCCGAGGGAAGCCCCGCGCCAGCAATCGCTGTAGTTAGGGCTGATGCCCCAGGGATAACCTCCACCCGAACCCCTGCTTCAACCGCCGATCGTACGATGAGATAGCCTGGATCAGAGATCGAGGGCATTCCCGCGTCGGTGACAACCGCGACGTCCTCGCCCCGTACGAGTCGCGCGACAAGGGCAGGCGCGCGGTCGCGTTCGTTGTGATCGTGCAAGCTCGTCGTCTTCGTGGCGATCCCGTAGTGGGCCAGAAGCGTAGCGGTTCGCCGTGTATCTTCGGCCGCAACCACCGACGCGCCTTGAAGGACGCGAATCGCCCGAAACGTGATGTCTTCGAGGTTGCCGATCGGGGTGGCGACCAGGAAGAGCGTACCGGGCATGGTGGCGGGGTGCCGAGTATTGTACCATTGACGTTTTGCCGCTATGTATTCGTCCGAGCCTCTGCCACACTTCGTCGACGATTACCTGGGTTATCTGCAGGAAAGTCGTCCCACCGTCGCTGCACTCGACGGGGTTCACGCCCACGACGACCTGCTCGAGGACCTGGGCCGGCCGGCGATAGACGCCGACCTCCGGTCGCTCGCCGGGTTCGCCCGGCGGCTGGGCGAAATCGACCCTTCCGGTCTGACTGAGGTGGAGAAAGCCGAGCAGCCGGTGCTCGCCGACCACATCAGGGCGCGGATGTTCGACCTGGAGGAAGTGCGGACCTGGGAAAAAAACCCTCACCTCTACGCCGACACCCTGGCTTCCAGCCTCGCCACTCAGTCGCTTTTCAGCTTCGCCCCGCCTGCCGAACGGGCGCGCCGCGTGCTGTCGAAGCTGCGGCAGGCGCCGCGCCTGATTCAGGCCGCGCGCGATAACGTCAAGGACCCTCCCGGGATCTTCGTCAAGGTCGGCATCGAGACCTTCAACGGCGCGCTGCGGTTCATCGAGCACGACCTGCCGCGGGCGTTCCGCGAGGTGGACGATCTCCACCTGCTCGGCGATCTCGCCGATGCCTCGATGGAGGCCGCCACCGCGATTCGTGCCTACGTGGACACGCTCGAGAACGAGCTGGCTCCCAAAGCGCGCGCGTCGTTCCGGCTCGGGCGGGAGCGATTCGAGCAAAAACTGAAGTTGGATGAGGGTCTCTCCCTGAGCTCCGATCGACTGCTCGCCATCGCCGAGCGGGAGCTGGCGACGACGGAAGACGCGTTTCGAAGCGCGGCGTCCAAGTTGAATGGCGGGGATCCGGCCGAGGCGTGGGCCAAGGCGAAGGCCCAGCACCCCGCGCCTGGTGGGCTGATCGCCGCCGCGGAAAAACAGCTTGGCGAACTGCAGACATTCCTCGAGCGGCAGAAGCTCGTGACCTTACCCGAGAGCGAACGCGTCGTCGTCGCGCCGACGCCGGATTTTTTCCGATGGTCGAGCGCCAGCATGTGGACGCCGGGCCCGTTCGAGTCGAAGCCGAGCCGGGCGTACTACTACCTCACCGACGTCGATCGGAGCTGGCCGACGGAACGGCAGATGGAGCACTTGCGCGACTTCAACTACGGAACGCTCTGGTGCATTTCGATTCACGAGGTCTATCCGGGCCACTTCGTGCAATACCAGCACCTCCGGAAAGTGGAATCGAAAGTTCGCAAGTCGATCTTCTTCGCCCCGGCGACGTGTGTGGAGGGCTGGGCCCACTACTGTGAAGAGATGATGCTGGAAGCCGGTTTTGGCCGGAAGGATCCGCTTGTCCGCCTGGGGCAATTGCAGGAGGCGCTGATTCGGCTCGTGCGCTTCATCGTCTCGATTCGCCTGCACGCGGAGGACCTGTCGGTCGAACAGGGCGTGCGGCTCTTCAAAGAGCATGCGTTTCTCGAGGAAGCGAACGCGCGGCGCGAAGCCGAGCGCGGCACATTCGATCCGACGTACCTTGTCTACTCCGTCGGCAAGCTGATGTTGAAGAAGCTTCGCCGAGATGTCGAAGCCAAACAGGGCGATGCGTTCTCACTCCGCACCTTCCACGACGCGCTGCTGAAGCAAGGCAACGCGCCCTATTCGCTCCATCGCCGGCTGATGCTGGGCGATGGGTCCGGGGCTGTGCTCGAATAAGCCGCCATGCCCTTGTACGAATATCGCTGCGAAGCGTGCGAACACCAGTTCGAGGTGATTCAGAAGTTCTCTGATGATCCGATCAGCGTCTGTCCGAAGTGCGGCGCCGGACCGGTCCTGAAACTCCTCTCCTCGCCGGCATTTCAGTTCAAGGGCACCGGCTGGTACGTCACCGACTACGCGCGCAAGGAATCGAAGGACGGCAAGGACGGCAAGGACGGCAAGGAATCCAGGGACTCAAAGGAGGGCAGGGATTCGAAGGAGTCCAAGGACTCAAAGGACTCGAAAGACGGGTCGAAGGCGAGCTCGGACAGCGGATCTTCTTCGGGCGGCTCCTCTTCGGGCGACTCCGCTTCGTCGACCTCGACGTCCGCGACCAACTCGTCGACGACCACTCCCCCCAGCAAGACCAGCTGACCGACGCATCTCTTCACAGCGCGCTTTTCAGATATTCCATGAACGGCTTCGCGAGGTCCGGGCGCCGCAGCGCGTAATAGACCACCGCCTTCAGGAAGCCCAGTTTGTTCCCGGTGTCGTGGCGCGTGCCGACGACCTCGCATGCGTAGATCGGCCGCGATCGCAGGAGGTGTTTCAGCCCGTTCGTGAGCTGGATCTCGCCTGTGCGATCCTTGGCGGTTTCTTCGAGTGACGCGAAGATGTCGGGCGTGAGAATGTAGCGCCCGATGATCGCGAGATCCGACGGCGCGTCTTCTTTTGGCGGCTTTTCCACCAGATCGGTCACCCGATACGTGCCCTTCGGCAGCGTGGAGTCCGGCTCGTAGGCGATGACACCGTAGCTCGAGATCTCGTCGCGCGGCACCCGCTCGACGCACAGTACGGGGCTCGTCACCCGTTCGAAGACGTCGATCATCTGTCGGAGGGCAGGCGGTGTCGCGTCAATCACGTCATCGCCCAGGATGACGGCGAACGGTTCGTTGCCGACGAGTTCGCGCGTCACCAGCACGGCATGACCCAGGCCCAGCGGCTCACCCTGGCGGACGTACGCAAAATTGATGAGATTCGAGATCTTGCGGACTTCGTTCAACAGCTCGTGCTTGCCGCGCGCCTCGAGAAACGTTTCGAGCTCGACCGAGCGATCGAAATGATCTTCGATGGCATTCTTGCCGCGGCCGGTGACCAGGATGATGTTATCGACGCCGGACGCGACCGCTTCTTCCACGCCGTACTGGATGATGGGCTTATCGACGAGCGGCAGCATCTCTTTCGGCTGCGCTTTCGTGGCTGGCAGGAAGCGGGTGCCGAGACCCGCCGCAGGAAAAACAGCTTTCCGTATCGTTGCGCTCACAATCGCGCTCCCAGGGTACCCACGCGTCAGCCCTGCATACGAACAGGCCGAGTGGGCAGGGACCCTCAGGTCCCTAGGCCCGTATACCGTCTGTACCGGCAGCTAGTATAGTTTCCCCACGCCATGCTCGATCCCGCATTTGTCCGCGACCACGTTGATCTCGTCCGGGCGGCGCTCAGAAACCGCGGCGGCGACGCCGATGCGCTCCTGACCGCGCTCGCGCCTCTCGACGAGAAGAGGCGCAGCGTGATTCTCGAGGTGGAATCGCTGAAGCGCGACCAGAACGCCGCCGCGGAGGACGTCGCGAAGCGCAAGAAGGCCGGCGAAGACGTCCGCGAAATCGTGGAGGCGAACCGCGCGCGCGGACCGCGGGTGAAAGAGCTCGACGCGTCGTTGCAAGCCATCGAGGACGAGCGGCGGGCGCTGCTGCTGACGATTCCAAACGTACCGCATGCGAGCGTGCCCGTCGGGTCGGGCGCCGAGCACAATGTTGAAATCCGTCGCGTGGGCGAGCCGAAGGCACTGACCTTCGAGCCGAAGCCACACTGGGATCTGGGCCCCGCCCTCGGCATGCTCGACTTCGAACGCGGGACGAAGATCGCCGGCGCCCGCTTCACCGTGCTGATGCGCGATGGCGCGCGGCTCGCACGCGCGCTCATCAACTTCATGCTCGACCTTCACACCGGCACACACGGGTACACCGAGGTCGAGCCGCCGTTTCTCGTCAACAGCGCTTCCCTGATCGGTACCGGGAACCTGCCGAAGTTCGAACAGGACCTGTTCAAGATCGCCGGCGACTGGGATCTCTATCTCGTCCCGACCGCCGAAGTGCCGCTCACGAACCTGTATCGAGGCGAGATCCTCGATGGTCGAGCGCTGCCCTTGCGATACACGGCCTACACGCCGTGCTTCCGGAGCGAGGCGGGATCATACGGTGCGGATGTCCGCGGCCTCATTCGGCAGCACCAGTTCGACAAGGTCGAGCTGATGGTGTTCTCTGCTCCCGACGAGAGCTACGACGAGCTGGAGCGTCTCACCGGCAACGCCGAGCGTGTGCTGCAACTGCTGGAGCTGCCGTACCGCACGATGCTGCTCTCGACGGGGGACATGGGTTTCGCGTCGGCCAAGACCTACGACCTCGAGGTCTGGCTGCCAAGTCAGAAGACGTACCGCGAGATCTCGTCCTGCAGCAATACGGAGGCGTTCCAGGCCCGGCGCGCCAACATCAAGTTCCGGGCGGGCGGGACCGGTAAGGCCGACTACGTGCACACATTGAACGGCTCCGGCCTTGCCGTGGGACGCACGTTGATTGCCATCATCGAGAACTATCAGCAGAAGGACGGCTCCGTGGTGATTCCTTCCGCCCTGAGGCCGATCATGGGCGGGCAGGAGGCGATCGAGCCGCCCAGGAACTGAGGGTGCCCTGCCAAAGAGTCGACCACCGCTGAGGTCCAGAAAATCTTTGCCGATCACAACTCTCCCCTCTTTCGCAGCTCCGCGATGTGACGGCCGGCGCGCATCGACAGCGCCATGATCGTCAACGTCGGGTTCTTCTCCGGAAACGTCGTGAACCCGCTGCCGTCTACGACGAACAGGTTCGGGACGTCGTGCGACCGGGAGAAGGCGTTCAGCACACTCGCCTTCGGATCGGTTCCCATCCGACATGTACCCGTCTCGTGGCTCGCGAAGCCATTCATCGTCGTGTCTTTGAAGAAGAGCGTCGACCCGGCGGCGTGAAAGATTTCCTCGAGCGACGAGGACATGTCCTGCCAGATCGCCCGATCGTTGTCGCAGTACGTGAACTGCAGTACGGGAATCGGGATTCCGTGCGCGTCGACCTTCGTGCGATCGACGGTGACCAGGTTTTCGCGCCGGGCGAGCACCTTGGACATGCCGCCCATCTGAAACATGGCAGGCTGGAGCGCACGGACGCGCGTCTTGAAGACGGCACCGAAGCCAGGCACCCGTGTCGCGTGGTGTGGGTAGTCGTGCGTCTCGTACATCACTTGTGCGAAGAAGCCGCCGACGTAGCTGCGCAAAGGCCGGAGATGATTGAACCGTGGGATGATCGAGTGGTCCGTCGCCCCGTCCTCGTTGGCGCTCTGGCGTCCTTCCAGCGCCTCGAGGTAGCCGTGCATGCTCAATTGTGTATGGCCTGTCAGGTAGCGCCCGACGAGATCGCTCGAGTTTCCCAGACCGTTGGGCGACCGCGGCCCCGTGGAATTCAGAAGCAGCCGCGGCGACTCGATGGCGCCGCACGCCAGCACGACGAGTCGCCCGCGCGCGACATAGTCGCGCCCTGTCACGCGATCGACGAACGCCACGCCCGAAGCACGGCCTTCGCGATCGACTTCGATCCGGCGGACGAGCGCGTTGGTGCGAAGGGTCAGGCGGCCGGTGGCGAAGGCGTCGGGCAGAATCGAGTTGACCGACGTCGCAATCGCGCCAACCTCGCAGCCGTCCATGCAGTGGCGGCAGTAGTGGCACGGCATCCGCTGGCCGCGCGGCTGGCCGACGAGCAGCGCTTTTCGCACCGGAATCATCCGGATGCCGAGCTGGTTGCACGCGCGGCGCCCAAGCTGTTCGGCGCATCGCAGGGGTGGCGGCGGTGCGTAAAACTCGCCGTCCGGCAGCACGGCCAGCCCTTCGCGCGTGCCGACGACCCCAATCAGCCGCTCGACTTCGCCATAAAACGGCGCGAGCTCCTGGTATGTCAGCGGCCAGTCGGGCTCGACGCCGTCGATCGATCCTTCACGGAAGTCGTTTTCCGAGAACCGAAGGGCGACGCCATTCCAGTGCAGGCTGCGGCCGCCCAGGACACGAATCCGATCCGCGCCGACCGGGTCGCCCTCGTATCGGATGTGCCGGCTGATCGCATCCGGATAGAAGGGCGCCTGTCGTTCCGTCCACTGTCCGCGGTGCTTGAACTCGTACGGCCACTTGTGGCCCGCAAACTCCGTTGGCGGCACGTCGCGTCCCGCTTCGAGCAGCAGCACCCGCGCGCCTGCGCGCGTCAGCTCGCGAGCGGCGATGCCGCCTGCCGGGCCGCTGCCGACGACGAGCGCGTCGTAGGGGGCGACTCTCTTCACGAACATCAAGAGGGATCATGCCATGCTGGACAGCCCTCTGTTTTCGAATCTGTGAAATCTGTGTAATCTGTGGATTGCCTCTTTCCGTGTAATCCAACCCGGAATCCGCGCAATCCAATGCGGAGGGATGGCCGAGTGGTTGATGGCGGCGGTCTTGAAAACCGTTGTACCCGAAAGGGTATCGGGGGTTCGAATCCCTCTCCCTCCGCCAGCCTCGCTTATGGCGAGGCTGGCAAGAGGGAGCGGTCTTCAGGCACCACACGACTCGCTCCCGCTCGTCGCGACGGGGCTCGAATCCCTTTCTCGCCCAAGAACTCCGCCCCGGCTCGAATTTCTGTTAGCTTGAACGCCTCGACCCCGAGCGCCCACCATGCCCACTCCTGGCGCCTTGGATCGCCGCACGTTTGCCCGATTGTTCGCGCTCGGTGGCTCGGCGGCGCTTCTTGGTTCGACCGCGCTAGACGCTCTTGCGAGCGGCCGCCTGCCCGCCCTTCGGCCGACGCCGGCACGTCCAACCGACGCGTTCTGGAAGGAGGTGCGCGCACAGTTCCTGATGCCTCCGGAACTGGCCGTGCTCAATGCCGCCAACCTGTGTCCGTCGCCCGCGCCCGTGATGAAGACGGTCACCGACGACACGAAGCGCCTCGATCTGGCGCCGGTGCCCAGCTTCCGCGCCGAGATGCACAACGTGAAGGAGTCCACGCGACGCGTCGTCGCGGAATACCTTCACGTGACGCCGGACGAGATCATCATCACGCGCAACACCAGTGAGGCCAACAACTTTGTCTCGACTGGTCTGGATCTCAAACAGGGCGACGAGGTCCTGATCTTCGAGGACAACCACCCGAGCAACAGCCTTGCCTGGACGGAGAAGGCGAAGCGGTTCGGGTTTCAGGTCGTGACCGTGAGACAGGTGAACCCGCATCCGGGTCCCGAGTACTACGTGGAGGTCTTCCGCAAAGCGATAACGGCACGCACGCGCGTGCTGGCGTTCACCCATCTCACGAGCACCGTTGGTGATCTGTTCCCTGCACGCGAGCTGTGCCAGCTGGCGCGCGATCGGAATGTCCTCACGCTCATCGACGGCGCACAGACCTTTGGCCTGTTGGACCTCGATCTCCGCGAGATCCAGCCGGACTTCTACACGGGCAGCGCGCACAAGTGGCCATGCGGACCGAAGGAGGTCGGCGTGCTGTACGTGAACGCGCGATCACAGTCCCGGATCTGGCCGAGCATCTACAGCGCCTACCCGGGTCAGACCGGACTCTCACGCACGTTCGAAGGCATGGGCCAGCGCGACGAGCCGGCGATCCATGCGTTCGGCGAAGGACTGAAGTTCCTGACATCGATCGGGCAGAAGACAATCGAGACCTACAGTCGGGAGCTGACACGCGCGCTCATCGACAGTCTGTCGACGATCGACGGCGTCCAGCTGTGGACGAGTCCCGACCCGACGCGCTCCGTCGCCGTCGTGTCCTTCCAACCTGGCACGCTCGATCCCGCGAAGCTCACCGCGGCCCTCGAACAGGACGGCATCGTCTGCGCCATGCGCGCGGGAACCGATCGCCCTGGCATCCGCTTCTCGCCGCACTTCTACAACTCGCACGACGATATCGACCGCAGCGTTGCGGCCGTTGCCCGGTACGTTCGGCAAGGCGTCTAGCGATCGGCACAGTCGGATAAACGACTGATTTCACGCGACTTATTCGCCAGATCGTGCCAAGGTCCCCCAAGGCCTCACAAAAAGCTATTGACGACCGAACTGGTCGGATTTAGGCTGGTAGCCGTTTTTGAGATTCAGTCTCACTTCTGGCTTTCATACCAAAACCTTTTGCGAGCGCCTTGATGACGACCGTTCTCCGCCTTGTTCGAGTCTGTGTGATCCTCGCGAACATCTCCGCCGTTCCAACCACCGCAGTCGCCGCCGAGCCGGCCCCAGAGGCCCTCGGATCCGTCGAAGTGCGGCTGCTCGACCCATCTGGCGCCGCCGTGCTCGATGCCGAGGTGCTCGTTCAGCAGGATCCGAAAACACCAGTCGCAGTGCCTGGCGCCGACCTTGGCGTCTATCGTGCTCAGGCGCTTGCGCCCGGTCACTATCTGATCACGGTCGTCAAGCAGGGCTTCGCGCCGGTGAGTCGCGAGATCCGCATCGCGCCCGGCCGGCTCTCGCTCGTCTCGTTGACGCTCGCTCCGCAGGGATTGTCTGAATACGTCAGCGTTGAAGGCGCGAGTCCGTATGCGCCGCCGCCCGTCATCTCCGGCACGCGGCTGCCCACCAACCTTCTCGACGTCCCGCAGACGATCGACGTCGTGTCGCAGGCGTTGATTCAGTCGCAGTCTGCGCTCTCGATGCAGGATGCGCTCGCGAACGTGCCCGGCGTGATGCCCCAGCTGGGCGAGGGCCGTCGCGATCAGTCGGCCATCCGTGGGTTCAGCGCCTTGAACGATTCCTACATCGACGGCGTGCGCGACGATGCGAAGTACTACCGCGACCTGTCGTCACTCGAGCAGGTGGAGGTCGTGAAGGGACCGTCGGGTGCGCTCTTCGGTCGCGGCTCGAGCGGCGGCGTGTTGAACCGCGTCACCAAGAAGCCGATGTTCGGATCGCGGTTCGGCGATGTCAGCCTGATCGGCGGCTCGTATGGTCGCGTGCGTTTGCAAGGCGACTATGCCGACGGCCGCTCGTCGGACCGGTTCGCCTACCGAATTGCCGGCGCCTACGAGAACACCGACAGCCATCGTCCGTACTATTCGCTCGAGCGAACGTCAATCTCCCCGTCCTTGACGTACCGGCCAAGGCGTGGCGCCGAGCTCCTCGTGCAGGCCGAGTTTCTCGCCGACGATCGCGTCCCGGATCGCGGTATCCCCTCGTGGCAAGGCAAGCCCCTCGACACGGCACGCCCGTTCTACTATGGGTTTCCGTCGGACGATTTCCTCGAGAACCGCGTCGGATCGCAGGCCGTGACCTGGCAGCAGTCGCTCGGCAGCCGGTGGGCCGTTCGAAACGTGTTCCGGCACACGTCCTACGGCAATCAATTCAGCAACACCGTGCCTGGCGCCGTGCGCGAGGTCGACGGCGAGTTGTTCGTGGCGCGATCGCAGTACAACGTGGACGGCGATCAGCGCAACCTGTTCAACCAGCTGGACCTGACCACCGGGCTTCACACCGGGCGTATTGATCACGCGCTGCTCGTCGGGTTCGAAACGGGCCAGGAGACCACGTCGACGGTGCGTCTGACCGGCACCGCCGACGAGGTCGCCGTGGTCAATCCGGTGTTGACGAGCCCGTCGTACGGCACCACGCCGACAACCGATAACGCTTTCACGGGCCGCTACGCGGGTCTATACGCCCAGGACCAGATGTCCATCGGCAACCGGTGGCGCGCGCTCATCGGAGGCCGCTTCGACTACAACGATCAGCGTCTGGACGACCGCCTGCCCGCCAACAGCGATCTGGGCCGCGTCGATCAGGCGTTCAGTCCGCGCGCGGGCCTCGTGTATCGCGCCCAGCAGGACACTTCGGTTTACGCGAGTGTCAGCCGCTCGTTTCAGCCATCGGGCGACGGCTTGTCGCTCGCAGTCAACAACGAGGAGCTGGAGCCCGAGCGAACGGTCAGCTACGAGACCGGGGTCAAGACCGAGCTGTTCCGGCATAGGCTGACACTGACCACGTCACTCTTCCGGCTGGATCGCACCAACGTCAAGACGCGCGATCCGCTGGATCCGACCAAGCTCGTGCTCGTCGGCCGTCAGCGCAGCCAGGGCGTGGAGATTGCGGCGGCCGGCGCGATCCTTCCCGGATGGAATGTGAGCGGCGGCCTCACGTTCCTCGATCCGACGATCCTCCGTTCGAACGATGTCTCGAGCGGCGTGCCTGTCGAGGGGAACCGCATCGGGAACGTCGCCGCGCGGAGCGGCTCGATCTGGACGACCTACACGCTCAAGCAGGGGTTGACGCTGGGCGGCGGTGTGTTCGCGCTCGGCGACTGGTTCGCGTCGAACGACAATTTGATCCGGATCGACGGCTACACACGCCTCGATGCGATGGCGGGCTATCGCTTCGGGCACTACGAGGTGCAGGTGAATGTGCGGAATCTACTGGACGAGGACTATTACGAGAGCGCGCACGCCAACAACAACATCATGCCGGCCGCGGGCCGGAACGGCCTGGTGACGGTGAGGTACCGTTTCTAAACGACGCGTGCGTCAGTGGATGGAAACGCCGAGGAGACGCTCGCCGCCGGCAACGAGGAAGGTGTCAGTGGCGGCGCGCCTCTGACCTTCTGCGCGGTCGACCAGCGCGCGAAAGTCGGAGTGACCCCGCAGCGGATCGAGCCAGGGGTCGACGAGAAGCGCTGGCAGCCCGCAGTAGCCTCCTTCGACGGACCGCCACAGCGTCGCAATCGCCACGTCGTGATCCCCGATTCGCGACGACACCTGCGCTATGTGGAACAGCCCTTCGGGATCGATGAACGCGGGTGACGCCTGATAGCGAGAGACGATGGCCCTCGCGTCTTCCCTGCGACTCTGGAGGGCGAATCGAACCCCACGGCAGAAATCAGCGGCCACGCTCGGACCCTGCTTTTCATCGTCCTCGAGCGCGTGGATAGCCTCCTCTTCCCGACCCAGCGACGCGAGCAGCAATCCCGCCAGGCCGGGCGCTGGTGACGAAGTCGAATGTGCAAGTGCGCCCGCGTAGTCTCCCTTGAGCCAGAGCGTGTGAGCGATGCTCGTTGGAAGGACGCGATCCAGCCGCCGGACATGTTCGTGCGCGGCGATGGACGCGTCGGGCAAGCCACAATACCGGCAGGCTTGAACGAGCCCGGCGAGCAGATGCGGGTCCGACCGGACGCGACCGGCCCGTTCGAGGAGGCGGACGAGCGCGTCGCGCGAGCGGCCCAGCTCCATTTCGTGATGGGCGTAATAGTTCAGCGCCATTGAGAGATCCGGGTCGAGATCCAGTGCGCGCTTCAGTGCCGTATCTGCCCGATCCAGATCGTGAACCGAATCGGGATCTCCTGAGTATTTCCAGATCACGCGATACAGCCGTCCAAGCCGTGCCCAGGCAGGCGCGTACTCGGGATCCTCTTTGACCGTCTCCTCGTAGAGCTCTCGGGCCTGCTTCCACGTCTCGGAATCGAACGCGAGCTGATTGGCACGCAGATACAGCTCGTGCGCGCGACCGTGCGGCACCCTTTCCGCGACGCGTCGACCATCCAGCGAAGCGCTGACCGACTGCACGATGTGACGCGCGAGATCGTCCTGCACCTGAAAGAGATCCGTCATGGCCGCTTGCAGCGTGTGCGACCACAGCAGCGTTCCGCGCGGCGCCTCCAGAAGCTGAGCGGTCACGCGAATCTGGTTGCCGGCCCGCAGTGTGGTGCCGCTCACGACCAGATCGACGTCCGTCTCGGCCGCCAGAGTCGCGAGGTCAGGCACGGCATCGGCGTACCGCGCCGCCGCCAGACTCGATCGAACGACGAGCGTGTCGGAGCCGGTAAGCGACCCGCTGATCGCGTCGGCCAGACCGAAGGCGAGGAACTCGATTTCCGGATCCGGACGGAGCAACCGGAACGGCAGCACGATGATCCGCCGGATGGGCTGCGCGGGGGTGACGGCGCCAGAGTCGACGAACCGGAGGGCACCCCGCAGTTCCTGCGTCATGGCGGCGGCGTCCGGATACCGGTCGTCCGGATTCCGCGCGAGCGCTCTCTGGATCACGCGATCGATAGCGGCGATGGCCGGCGAGCCGCCGAGCGCGGGCAGTCGCGCCGCCAGTACGCGCTCGAGCACCTGCCCAGGCGTTGCTGCGCCGAACGGTGGATTGCCAGAGAGCATTTCGAACAGCACCGCGCCGATCGCGTAGAGATCGCTTCGCGCGTCGATCGGCTTGCCGAGTATCTGCTCCGGTGCCATGTACCCGGGTGTGCCCATCACGGTTCCGGTCAGGGTGAGCGACTGGTGGGTGCGATCGAGATCGGTCGTATCCGAGACGGGCAACGCCAGCCCGAAATCGAGCAGCTTGACGCCATGCGGCGTCAGGAAGATGTTCGATGGCTTGAGATCGCGGTGTAGCAGGCCGCGCGCGTGCACAACCTCCAGAGCCGAGAGCGCGCCGAGAGCGACCTGTCCCGCCTCGCCTGGAGGCAGCGGGCTTCGCCGCAGGCGCTCGGCAAGCGACTCCCCTTCCAGCCGCTCCATCGCGATGAAGAGGTCGTCATCCTCCTCGCCGATCTCGTAGATGTGACAGATGTTCGGGTGACTCAGCGCGCCCGCCGCGCGCGCCTCACGCCAGAAACGTTCCCTTCCCCGCTCGTCCGACAGTCCACTGCGGATCACTTTCACCGCGACGGGTCGCCCGAGACGCTCGTCCCACGCGTCGTACACGAGGCCCATTCCGCCTTCACCGAGACGACCAGTAATCCGGTAGCGGCCGATGGCGTCGCGCATCCGGACGATCTTAGCATCCGGCCTGGAGCACTGACCGATGGCGGCGCTCGCGTACCAGGTCAACGTGCAGCGTTCAGTGGCTGTCTGGTATCAGCGGAGACCGCCAGACCTGGCCGCGGCGCGCGAACGGCGACGTCGCGTTCCAGCCACCACTCGGCGAGGAGCAGCGTGACCACCCAACCCAGCCAGCCCGCCAAGCCAGCAATCGTCTGGCGCATCATCGCCTCGCTGCCTTCGAACGTCGTGTTCAGGTGCGGCATCAGCACAATTGTCGCAATCACTCCCCACACTCGATTCGTGATGATAGACATCGTCAGGGCGAAGCTGCGGATCATCCAACGGCGATGCTCGACGAACCGGTGCTGGCGCGCCATCCGGAAGCCGGTAATCGTGAACGTCAGCCACAGAGTCGCGAGCAGGACGTTGCTCACTCGACTCATCGGCCCGAACGGGCTCACGGCGCCGATCGTCAGGCCGAGTAGGCCCGCTGGTACAACACCGCCAAACACATAGATTCGCCCGATCGTCCGGTGCACGGCAGGATACCGGCGGCGGAACCATGGCCAGACCTGAACGCAACACGTCAGCATCGCCACCGACCCGAAGGTGACGTGCGCGACCAGCAGCGGATAGTGGAGCGAGAAGCCGCCCGGTTGCGGGACCAGTGACCGGCTCGGATCAAGTGTCAGGTATCGCGGTACCGATAGGGCGATGAAGAGGATTGCGACAAACATCAGCGGGCCCACCCATGAGCGCCGCCGCCACCACGCCAACCTCTCGGTGGGCACGCCATGCCCGATTGCGCGTCCACGCTGTTCCGTCTTGATCATCGCCATTAGCCTCCTGCCCCGCCCGCGGGCAGCACTTCTGCGTACTATGAACGCAATAAAAGCGTACAGTATACGCATAAAGGTGGCATCGTCAACGTAGACTGCGGGGGTGATGAAGAAGCGCTTATCGCCTGGGATAGAAGCCGCATGGGGCATCCGCGAGCGGCCGGCGAAGGGACGCCGACCCGGACTGAGCCTGGATCGGATTACGGCCGCCGCCGTGAAGGTCGCCTCGGCCGAGGGTCTGTCGGCGGTGTCGATGAGCCGCGTCGCCGCCAAACTCGGCGTCGCGACGATGTCTCTGTATCGGTACGTGCGGGCTAAAAACGAACTGCTGGCGCTGATGGTGGACGAGGTGTTCCACACCCCTCCCGCTCCACCGACCAAGAGCGAAGACTGGCGGAGCGCGATCTCGCGATGGGCGCGCGAACATCTCGCGGTCCTGCGCCGCTATCCATGGGTCGTGCGCATTCCTCTGGGCGGACCGCCGATCACGCCGAATCTGGTCCTCTGGTTCGAACATGGGCTGGGCGCCCTGCAAGGAGCCGGCCTCACCGAGCGACAGAAGCTCTCGGTACTCCTGCTGGTCAACGGCTTCGTCCGGAACGAGATGATGCTTGCCGGCGATCTCGCAATGGCGGCGGAAGTGTCCGGCGCTGCCATACACAGTCCAGCGGCATACGGGAAGCTGCTGTCGCGGCTCATCGACCCGCTCAGATTCCCTGCGATCAGCGCGGTCATCGCCGCGGGTGTATTCGAGGACCCAGACGACCCCGATACCGATGCCGAGTTCAACTTCGGGCTCGAGCGCATATTGGATGGCGTGGCCGCGCTTATACGTAAGCGTTAGATTACGGCAATGCGCATCGACCCGCAGGCGCGGGATTCCATTGAACAGGAGCGCAGGACATAAAGGAGTCGATCTGAGTAGATTCGAAAACGGGTCAGACTGCAGAATGGAGTACACACCCCTTCGGACGGTGGCCCTCGCCACCGCGGACGTGGAGCCTTATGGCATTGACGTTGAGACCAGGCCGACCAGCTGACGCGCCCGAATGCGGTGAGATTTGCTACCGCGCGTTTGCCGCGATCGCGGAGCAGCACAACTTCCCGCCGGATCTCCCCTCGCCAGAGGTTGGCGTCGGTCTGGCGAGCGCGCTTCTCTCGCGCCCTGACGTGTACTCGGTAGTTGCTGAAGACGACGGGCGTGTCGTCGGCAGCAACTTCCTGTGGGAGTCGTCGCGCATTGCCGCTATCGGGCCAATCACCGTCGAGCCGGAAAGTCAGAACAACGCCGTTGGCCGCGCGCTGATGCTGGACGTGATGGAACGCGCGAGACGCGGCGGATTCGCGGGAACCCGATTGGTCCAGTCGGCGTACCATGGTCGCTCGCTCGGCCTTTACACGAAGCTTGGCTTCGACGCACGCGAGCCGCTCTCCACAATCCAGGGACCGCGGATCGGCTCGACGCCGCCGGGGCTGAAGGTTCGCCTTGCGACCGAGTCGGATGTCACGGTATGTGACGCACTCTGTCTCGCCGTGCATGGCCATGATCGCAGCGCGGAGCTGCGGGAGTCCATCACGCAAGGGTCTGCGACGGTAGTGGAACGCCACGGGCGCATCACCGGTTACTCGACCGCGGTGGGTTTCTTCGGCCACTCGGTCGCCGAGACGAACCCCGATCTTCAGGCGCTCATCGCGGCGGCATCGGCGTTTGCCGGTCCAGGGTTCCTCCTGCCGACGCGCAATGCGGAAGTGCTGCGATGGTGTCTTGCGCATGGCCTGCGGATCGTGCAGCCGATGACGCTCATGAGCGTCGGGCTTTACGACGAGCCGCGCGGTGCGTTCATGCCGTCGGTGTTGTACTGAAAGGTCTCAGAATCCTAACTGCGAGTCTCTCGGCAGCCTACGGTTTCCTAGTTAATACAAGTATTTCAACGACTTGCCGGATTTCACCATGAAGATCCCTCGCTGAGTTCACACGCGCTTCGCTCTTGAAGAGAAAGGCCAGACCGTCTACGTTGGAGGTGGAAGGGGAGTAGCCACGCGGGTTCAGCCCGCGCGGCCGAATCGTCAGGACTGCGCGGAGACGCGCACGGTTCGGTCGGGTTCCCGTGGAATAGGCGAGACCTTCGCACGAGCGGCGAATAGCCCCGGTGCGAGGGTCTCGCCTTTTCTTTTGTTGGCGGTGCGACGTGCCACTGCCACTACGTCTGCGCGTGACTCGGGTGGGGCACACGCGGAACGGGAGCACGATCGACATGGATCAGACGTGGCTGTGGATCGGGTTCAACCTATTCGTCCTCGCGATGCTGGCGGTCGATCTGTTCGTCTTCCACAAAGAGGCCCACGAGGTCGCTTCGTGGGAGGCGGCGACGTGGACCACTGTGTGGGTCGTGCTCGCGATGCTGTTCGGCGCCGGCGTGTATACGTTCATGGGGCGCGACGCCGGACTGGAGTACTTCGCCGGCTACTTGATTGAAAAGGCACTCTCCGTCGACAACATCTTCGTTTTTGTCCTGATCTTCGGCTTCTTCCGCGTCCCGCTGCGCTATCAGCATCGGGTGCTGTTCTGGGGAATTCTCGGCGCCTTGGTAATGCGCGGCATGATGATCGCCGCAGGCGCCTACCTGATTCAGCAGTTCCACTGGGTCATCTACGTGTTCGGAGCGTTCCTGGTCTACACCGGCACCCGGATGGCCAGGCAAAGCGAGCACGAGATCGATCTGGAAACGAACATGGTGATTCGCACCGTGCGTCGGCTCATGCCGGTTACCGCCATCTACCATGGACAGAAGTTCTTCGTGCGTGAGGACGTCGGCGGGACGCTGCGCCTGGCTGCGACGCCGCTCTTCGTCGTGCTGGCGCTCGTCGAGGTGACGGACTTAATCTTTGCTGTGGATTCCATACCGGCCATCTTTGCGGTGACCCAGGACCCGTTCATCGTGTACAGCTCGAACGTCTTCGCAATTCTTGGCCTCCGTGCGCTGTATTTTCTCCTCGGTGGCGTCATCCACCGCTTCCACTACCTCAAGGTGGGACTCTCAATCGTCCTCGTGTTCGTCGGGGCGAAGATGGTGGCCGCGGACCTGTACAAAGTTCCGATCGGCGTGTCGCTCGGCGTCATCGTGCTTGTCCTGATGGCCGCGGTCGCAGCATCGCTGCGATGGCCGCGAGCCGCCGGAGAGCAGGTCGCGTTTCAGCTCCCTTCCTCGAAATCAACGCGCGCTCTCTCGAAAAATGAGAAGCCGTAGCTCTCGGCACCTGCGACAACAATGCAGACTGCCATGTCGGCTCACGCATTTTGCGTTCGTGCAGTCGGTGCGCGTCGCTGTTCTATCTGAGGCTAATTACGGTCGAGGGCGACCACACGCACGCGATCGCCGTAGTGCGACACGAGAGCGTGGAGATCCTCAGGTTTCCGCGCCGTCGCCACGAGGCGATGGCCGGCGGCGATGGATCGAGGTCGTCGCCGTTCTTCTGCAAGCGTGCGAGGCTCTGACGTGCCACGCACAACGCGCGCCACCTGCAGGCCCCCGTTCTGTCGATGTCTCCAGATGGTGTGCCCAGAGTTCGTCGGCTGCCACTGCGAGATCGGCTGGTTTTTCGGGCAGATCTAGCAAGGGTGACGGTTTGAAAAGCCGTCGTAGGTTCCGAGAGAAAAAGTGCGATCCAGTAAGTGCTGACTTCACGTACACTTAGCGTCTGCGGTGAGGTGGCTGAGCGGCCGAAAGCGGCGGTTTGCTAAACCGTTGTACGGGCTTATACCTGTACCCAGGGTTCGAATCCCTGCCTCACCGCCAGTCTTCGCTGCGCTCAGCCGGCCGGGGCGTCAGGGCTTCAGGCGTGACTCGACTCCCTTCGGTTCGTCGCGATCGGGTTCGAATCCCTGCCTCACCGCCAGTTTTCCCCCCGGATTCATTGATCGTTTTTGATCCGGGCGGCCCGTCTCCCCCAGGTCTCCAAACTTCTGCAAGACGGTGCATCACTTAGCGTCAGATTGACCGCTCGATTCAGCCCAAACCACGCTCGCGCCGCGGTTCGTCGAGCAGCCGGATGGCCGCATCGAGCGCGGCCGGGCTCAGGTGCATGTAGCGCTGCGTCATCGTCAGGTCGGCGTGCCCCGCGAGCTCCTGAATCGCCTTCGCCGGCGCACCCCGCATCGACAAGTGCGAGCAGAATGTGTGACGAAGGATGTGAACGCCCTTCTTCACGTTCGCTCGCCGCGCCGCCAGGATCATCCGGTTCTGCACGATCTGCCGAGTGAACGGCGAGCCGTCCGCCTGGCAGAGCACCCGCTTGCTTCGCAGGTGCCGATGCTCGACGAGCGCCGCGGTCAACCGTCGCGTGAGCGGCACATATCGTAGCCGTCCACTCTTCGGCGTTCCGACTTGCCCGTTCCAGTCCGACTGACGGACGCACAGTTGCCGCTTCACGAGATCGACGTCGTTCCATTCGAGCGCCAGGATCTCGCCGCAGCGCATGCCGGCGTCACCGCCGAGCAGCACCACGAGCAACGTGCGCGGGTCGATCGAGCGTGCGACCTCGACGAGTCGTTCGTACTCGTCGAAATCGTGGAAGGCTGCCGTGCCTTTGTCGACGCGCAGCAGCTTCACCGTGCAGGGCATCCGCTCGATGACTTCCCACTCGACCGCTTTCTTCAGCAGCACACTCAGCACCGCGAGGACGTTGTTCACGGTCTTGGGCGATTTGAATTCCAGCTGCGCCTTCAACCGTTGTACGTCTTCGCTTTTGATCGCGTCGAGCCGCTTTCGACCGAACGCCGGAATCAGATAGAGCCGGAGGATCGCGTTCTTTGATGCGATCCCGCTCGGCTTCAGCCGATTCGCCCTGGCGTGGCCGTCGATGAATCTCGGCGCGAAGGCTTGTAAGGTGGGCACCTCCTTCTTCGATGTCGAGTCCGGCGCGGGACTGACGAGCCGATCGAACAGGACGCGTTCGCGGCCCTCAGCCCAGCGTACGGCGGCCGATCGGGACGACATCGGAGCGCGTCTGCGCTCCCGCAAATCCCGCGCGCCGTCAGGCGTGACGACGCGGATGTCGATCTCCCAGCCGCCGCTTCGATACGGACGGATTGTGACGCTCATCGCCGGTTACTCCTCCGGTGATGGCGCACGCTTCTGGTCCAGCCAGTTTAGCAAATCTTCCGCGCGCAGGAGGACTCGCCGGCGGATGCGGATCACGCCGGGCAACTGGCGCCGTTCGATCATCGTGTAGATCCCTCGGCGCGTGGTTCGCAGCAGATCCGCGGCCTCGTCGACCGTGAGCAAGATGGGCAACGTTGTGCGACGCGATTCGTGCGGGTCGTCGAACGCGCGATCCGCGCGTGTGATGCCCGCGCCCATCGTCAGCCTGGCCCTCATGATGTGGCCTCCGGCTGCACGCTCTCGCTCGAGGACGTGCGATCGACCGTGTCTCTTCATACGAACCTCCCCGGAACGATTCCGAGAACACCGAACCGACAGTGAACTACGTTGGTTGGTGCCAGCCGACGGCAGCGGCCCTGAGGGCCCGCCGCGTCGTTGCTCGGCGCGGTCGGATGCGGATGCCGCTTAGCAGCGAACCGCAGTCGATCCGCACTCGGTCCGAGGAGTCAGTGGAAGGTGGCGTGCCACCCAACGTGAAGGTGGACGCGAGTTCAGAAATTCAGTAGCGGACCAAGAACGATGAAAACAGGATAGCGCCGGCCGGGTTCGACGTCAACGGTGAAGAGACCCGCCGAAGCGCTCATTCGAATCTTCGAGGGCGAGCGCTAATCCCTGGCAGCGGTGACGGCGCGCTCGCGCGTAGGCCGAGCACGGTCTGTGGGGCCTTACGCAATCGCGTAAGGCCTTACGCATTATGCGTACGGCTGGCTATCCGCTCTGATCGCGGAGACTCTTTGAACGCGTCAGGTCGTCGGCCAGAAGATCTCGTTTTCCTCGATCTCCTGAAAGCAGTCCGCAGCGGTCAGACCACGGTAGACCGTAAACCATTCGTCGGTGTGCCGGAAGTACGCCAGGTCGAATCTGCCGAATCCGGTCAGCGTCATCCGCGTGTGACGAACGACGAAATCATCTTCGACCTTGCGGCTGCGAGCTCGATATCGAACATTGAGGTAGAAGGCCTTGCCGCGCCACTCTGAGAACACCTCGAGCGGGTAGTTGAAGGGACCAGGATCGCGGGCACGCAGCTCGAGGAGCCGCATGAACTTTGCGTTGAGCCAGGTCTGAGCCCATCGATCGACCTGCTGTCGCAGGAGTACCGGCACGGACGCATTGACCATTACAATCTCGTAACGCGCATTGAACTGTTTCTCGTCTCGGTCCCGTCTGACATCGCGCGCGGCTGCACGATGGTTCCGTCTTGGTAAACAGAACCGGGGCAGACCGAGAGACGGTTACCGGAGCGGATGTGGCTCGATGTTCCAGGAGACCTCCCACTCCGGTTCTGTTCCAGGATCGCCGCACACGCGCAGGCCCTGCTCGCGAGCCTCGGCTATGCTCGATTTCAGGAGTACCGCAGCTTCATCCTGACTACGAAACAGACCGACGATGCTCGCGTCGACAAACCCATATTCGCTCTGATCTTCACGAACTAGAACGTACACAGTCATGGGCTCCTCCAATCGAACGACGGGTGGCTGGCCTACGGATCCGCCACATCCTATCGACACTATGGGGAAACTTCGATGATGAGCTTATCTCGGGCCGGTGGATCCAGACGGGGCCGATGGGGAACGGCCGATTACGATGGAATGGCGATTGAGATACGCGATGCCGCGGCAGGTGCCGGTTGCCGGAATGGTGGCGGGGTGACGCAGGGAGGGTGACTTGACGATGCGACCTGTTTCCACTTGCCATGATTACGCAATGCGCGTAATAATTTACGCATTGTGCGTAAAGCCAAGACGGCGCTGAGGGTACTATTTCCAACGGTCCGTGGAGAGATACTCGCCGCAACGCTGACCCAGCCCGACAAATGGTGGTATTTGTCCGAGTTGGCGCAATTCCTCCGAACGACCCCTTCGAGCCTGCAGCGGGACCTCAAGGCTCTCGTGGACGGTGGAATCCTGGAACAGCGTCGTGAAGGCACCAGGGCGTACTTCAAGGCCGACACGCGATCCCCGCTGTTCGCCGACTTGCATGGCCTCGTGGAAAAGACGGCTGGGTTGTTGCCAACTCTCCGGCGACTACTTGAGCAGTTCGACACTCGAGTTGACGTGGCCTTCGTTTACGGATCCATCGCGCGCGGAGAGGAGCACGCGACGAGCGACGTGGACCTGCTCGTCATCGGCGCTGTCGGCCTCGCGGAGCTCGCGCCTGCGCTCCGGAAAGTCGAGGAACATCTCGGCAGAGAGGTCAACGTGACGAGCTATTCGCAGGCCGAATTCAGAACGAAAGTTGGGGCCGGCGATCATTTCCTTACTGAAGTTCTGCGAGGGTCCAAGCAGTTCGTGAAGGGCGGGCCACGTGACCTGGACGAAGTTGTTGGCAAGCCGCGACGTTCAAAGGCATCGAACATCCAAAAATGAACTCGATGACATCCGAGCGCTGATAGCGCGCGACCTGGCCGATGCCGGCGTCACGGCTCTTTCGGATGATCGGCGGTTCGCTACGGCGTACAACGCAGCGCTACTGACCGCACACATGGTGATCGCGTGCGCTGGCTACCGGGTAACCGCCAAGACGGGTCACCACAAAGTGGCCTTTGACGCGCTCAGACTCAGCGCCAATGCGAGCAAGTACGCGGACTACTTCGAGAGATGCCGTCGAAAGCGGAACGTGATCGACTACACGCGTTCAAACGTTGCGACGGAAACCGAGGCCCAAGAAATTCTCGAGAAGGCAACGGAGTTTCACGGATTTGTCGAGGCATGGATCGATTCGAATTACTCGAATCTTCGGCGCTGATGCACCATTCCGAGTGCTCGCGGACATTGGAGGTTAGGCATGCCGGACAATGACAGCAAGTACTCTCCGGCCTGGTACGAGGGCACGCGGCAGCAGTTCCTAGCGACGCCGAGGGACGCAATATCGAACCAACTCGCGGGACGTGCGGCTGACGAGAGTCTCGAGATTGAATCTGCGCAACGTGATGAGTGGCGACAAAGCGTTGAACTCCTTCAGAAAAGCTTGGACCAGCGGATTCCAATTCTGCGGGAAGCACTCATGGTCCACGGATGCGAGCTAGTCAGACACGTCATTCTTGAGTTCGACTTTCGTCGGCGCGGCCTACGGATGGACTGTGTGCTGCTCGCGGACGGAGTCTTGTTCGTCATCGAGTTCAAGCGGTCGCAACTCGAGCGTGCCGACCGGGATCAGGTGATGAACTACGCCGTCAACTTGCTGGAGTTTCACCGGATCACTCGGGAATGGTGCGAGGAGAAGGACGCAATAGTCGTCCCCGTGCTCGGACTCACTGAGGCTCGCGCGCAAGCGCCTGTTGCCTGGTCGGGACTTTCGGGCCACAGTTGGCCTGCTCTGGCGCGGCAGCCGTTGGAGTGTGACAGGGATACTCTCGCTGGAGCCCTTCTGCTGGGTCTGCAAAACCGACGCTCGGATCCATACGTGTCCGGAAGCGCCTGGCTCGATTCTCCATTTAGGCCATCCTCATCAATTCTTGACGCGACCCTTTCTCTGTATGGCAATCATGACGTCGCTGCCATCCACGACCATGCCGCCCCAAAGGAGGCAATCGACGCGAGTACCAAGGAAATCCGGTCGCTCATCGCGAGCGCGCTTGCCAGTGGGGCCTATCACATTGTCTTTCTTTCAGGTGCCCCGGGCGCCGGCAAAACCCTTGTCGGTCTCGACATTGTCATGCGCGGCAGCCACGCAGATGGGGCAGTCTTCGTTACTGGCAACGCGCCGTTAGTCGAGGTGCTGAATGAAGCCCTCGGCGCCTCCTACCGTGCCCAGGGTCGGCGCGCCGCGGCATGGGCGCCGACCGGGTATCGGCGTGCAGACGCCAAGTTTGTGACCTCCGCGGTGAGCTTCAAGATCGTGAAGGCGCACAACTTTCTCGGCAAACGCGGTCAACCGCATCGCCAGGAAGATGGTCGCGTGCTTGTATTCGACGAAGCGCAGCGGACGTATGAGAAAGGTCGGGTGGTCCTTAGAGAGAAGCTTTCAGATCACGAAGCGGATCTGATCCTCACGATGCAGCGCGATGCGTTTCCGAGTGGTGGATCCGTGGTAGTTGCTCTCATCGGGCACAATCAAGCGATCAATCGCGGGGAGCGGGGCATTGTCGCGTGGCTCGATGCTGCGGAGCGCCAGGGCTGGAGTTTCTCGATCGGCGATGAGACCCTAGCGTTGGCCGAGTTTCACGATCGGGACAAGTGGGCCAATCATTCCCGTCGACAGCGTCTTGAGCACGGTCACCTCCACCAGTCGATGCGGTACTATCGCAATTCCGCAGTCGAGGAATGGGTGGCGGCTGTCCTCGAAGGCGATGCGGCCAAGGCACGAGCCGCCAACTTTGAAGAGAGTGACACAATCTGGTTGACTCGCAGTCTTGATGCGGCTCGACAATGGGCCAGGCCCAAGGCGGTGGGTGGTCAGCGGTCAGGACTTATCGGATCTGGGCAGGCCAGGCGTCTAGCTGCCGAGGGTCTTTTTGTCGACTACAAGCCAGACATCGCGACATGGATGCTCGCGCCAAGTTCCGACATCAGGTCGTCAAACGCGTTGGAAACGGTGCAGAACCAGTACCAGATTCAAGGGCTGGAATTGGACTACTGCATCGTGTGCTGGGATGCGGACCTACGTCGCGAGGGCGACAGGTGGGTTGCCTGCAAGCTCTCCGGTTCCGACTGGCAAAAAGATAGCCTCACCGACGTTGCCAAGAACGGCTACCGGGTGCTGCTCACTCGCGCCCGGAAGGGGATGGTGATTTTTGTTCCGACCGGAGATCGCTCCGGCGAAGATGCGACTCGAAACGTCACTTTCTATGACGGCGTTTCGGAGTTCCTGAAGACTTGCGGCGCTAAAGAACTGACGTCGTAGGCATCTTCAGGCCTCAACGCCGCGGAGCATCCTGCGAAGGCGATTGACGGCTTCGTCGTCCAGCCCGTACCACTCATGGAGATTGTCGGCATCTGCAACCTCCTTGTCTGTTGGATCGATCACGATCGCTTCATCGCCGAGCGACACGACGAACTGCCTTCCCTCCTCAGCCAGTGTAACGTCGTCGGAATTCACCTCCACGATGTTGCAGAGGCGATTGTTATACAGTGCTTTCACGACGACGCTCCTAAAGACAAGACCGAATGCAGCTGAATCCACTCGCGCCACTGGACTGAGTCAACACAACCGGAGCCGTTTGTCGGCAACTCAGGATCTGACAAACGTTTCAACATCGCGCGCTGCCTCGGTGTTGTCCGCAGCGTTGGCGACCGCCTTCACCGCCGATGTCGCGCGCGGCACCTGGTCTGACGACCTCACGAACACGACGATCTCGTGTCCGAGATGAGGAGTTCATTCGGGTGGTTCGCGCTCGTCCGACGACTCATCGTCGACGCGGATGTCTTCAGGCTGCACCCACACGACGCGGCCATCGAGCCAGGTGGCCATGGGATTGCCGAGCGCCTTGTGCAAACGTCTGGCGTCTCGCGCGGCTTCCAACAGTGCTTCATCGATGGCTCGTCCATCCTCGAACAGTTCGGCAAGCGTAGGCTCGGCCTTACTCATCGTCATACCCCTTTGCCGCTTCGCGCCACGTCTTTGGATCGCGAAGCTTCGTTGGCTCGTCCTGACCGCCTGGCGCGGCGAGCCGCGGCGCTGTGATGGCGGACGCATCGTAGAGTCGCCACGTGTCGGCCAGTGCTGATAGAGCGTGAAGAAGTTCCGGCGTCCGCGGTCGAAGCGCCGCCTCACCGTCTCAGCGGGCACGTCATGTCCACCGGTCCGAACGCGTTCCGCGACTCTGGCCAGTGCAAGATCGACGGTCGGCAGCCAGAGGTAGATGACGTGCACGCTGTAACCGCGCTTCTTCAGCCGTCTGAGTCGCCGAACGAGCGCGTGGCTCGCGAGCGTGGATTCGAAGGCGAAGCTCTTTCGCTGAGACTCGAGGGAGTCGAGCCTCGCCAGCGTAATCCGACCCGCCTCCAAGGCAACGTCCTGTGGGCGGAATGCCGATAACCCCTGCGCCAGCGTGTCGGCGTTGACGAACTCCCCGACCCTGAGCGACCCGCGAAGCAGGCGCGGCGCCGCCGTTGACTTCCCGGCACCGTTGGGTCCACCGAGCACGACGACTCCGGGCGAAATGGTGGCCATGAGGCGCTCACTCCAACCGGAAGACCTTCATCACCTCGTCGCCGAGGTGGTTGATGACCTTGACGGCGATGCGTCCATTCTTCGGTACCGGCCACTGGCTGGCCGGCAGATTGCGCCACGTGTCGACGTGCCCGCGCACCTCGTTGATGATGGACGTGAGGTCGTACGCCTGCTTCCTTGTCGAAAGGTCTTTACCCTCGTCGAGGTCCAGCTCCTCCTGACGGCTCCCGCGCCGCTTTTTCGGCTTCGGGATTGGCGTGATGAACTCGGCCCGCCTTCGTCTGTCGATCAGGTGTCCGGTGGGTTGACCCGTTTCGTCGAGCTCCCAATGCTGATGCGGGTACTCTACGGCGAGTTGACGATGGGCCGGTCGAAGAACGGGTTGGACATTCGTTGCGGTTCTAGGGCATCAGCCCAGCCGTCGTCAGGGATTTTAGTCGAGGTCGAGCTAAGATTGACGTGAGGTGTCGATGACTGCCAGAGAAGACGTCGTGGCGCGGATTGAGGGAGCGGCCCCTGAGCTGAAGGCACACGCCGTCAAGGAACTGTGGCTGTTCGGTTCCGCAGCCCGCGCGGAGCTAAAGGCGGGCAGCGATATCGACATCCTCGTGGACTTCGCTGCGCCGGTGACCCTCTTCGAGTTTGCACGCCTCCGTCGGCGTCTGGAGTCCTTGCTCGGTCGCTCCGTCGATCTGGTCACGCGCGATGCGCTGAAGCCGCAGCTTCGGGAGCAGATTCTGCGCGAGGCGGTGCGTGTCGCCTAGAGATCCCGACCTGCGCCTGCAGGACATCGCGGAAGCCATCGACCGGATCTTCGACTACACGGCTTCGCATTCGCTCGAGTCTTTTGCCGCCGATCGGATGGCGGTCGATGCCGTCGTACGGAATTTCGAGGTCATTGGCGAGGCCGCTCGCCACGTGGACGCCGCGACCGCCACGCGGCTCGCCCACATCCCGTGGCAGGACATGCGCGATCTTCGCAACCTTCTCATCCACGAATACTTCGGCGTCAGCGTCGCGATCATCTGGGAAACCATCTCTCGCGATTTGCGATCGGTGCGCGAGGCGATCCGGCTCGACCTCGAACGGAGCTGACAGACGGGGCGACGCCTAACCCGCGTCGCTCCGATAATTGCCAGCCTCGGGAGCGCGCCGGGCGGGTCAAGACCGCGCAGCGCCGGAGGGCAGTCTTGACGCGCCCAAGCGATTCCGAACAATCGAGCACCGGAGCGACGCGAAGCCGAGGACAATGCCCTCCAATTACCAGGGAGCGGCTGCCCCCGAACCAGACAACCGGCCTAGTTGAGTCTGTCAGAAAAATGTGTCATTTTTTCTGACAATAAGGCGCCCAAATTGGCCACTCAAACCGTCGATTCACAGGTATTTTCTTCGGCCTAGCAATCACTCCTCAGACACCAACGCGATCTGTCGGCGTCGCTCCGGTAATTGCCAGCCGTCGGGAGCGCGCCGGGCGGGTCAAGACCGCGCAGCGCCGAAGGGGAGTCTTGACGCGCCCAAGAGCTCCCGGACAATCGATCACCGGAGCGACGACGGCGGTACGGCGCTGTTTGTCCTGAAACACAGCTCGCGTCAACTCGATCGGGCTTGCGCCGTCCAACGGGAGAATTGGTGTCTGCGAGAGGAACCGCATCAGCTCCTCTGGCGACTCGGGTTCGGTCCGTCGAGCGTTCCCCCGATTGAGCCATGAATGCGAAGTCGTTCAAGCGTGCCAAGCAGGCTGCGGTTCCTGGTCCGGCCGAACGCCAACTCCGACATCCGCATCCGCTCATCAGCGATGTCCGCGGCGGCGACGCCGACGATGGCCAGCCTCTCGCACACGGCGTCCGGAAACACCGTGCCCAGCCGCTTCGATTCGCGTGATCGGAAGGACGACCGGAAGTCGAGACCGTTCGCTGATGAAGAGCAGGTGCTGACGTCGGCCGATCCGGAGGATGTTGCCGTACCAGTCGCCGAGCCGCGTCGTGGACTCGACGGGCGGCAAGTCGCCGACCTGTTTCAGCCGGACGAGCAGCTTCTGTGTGCACCGGAGAACGACCATCAGTTCGTGAGCCTACCGTACGACATCGCGCGACCTTGATCGCGAGCACGACGGCCGGCGCGATCGTGATCTGGATCTGTGCACGCAACCGGGTGCGGATCTGGACGCGATCCGGGCCGCGTTTGTCCGGACAATCTGGACACTGACACGGGGCGTGAGCGACCCGGCTCGCCGGGCCTGTGCCGACCCAGATGCGCGGGAGGCCGGGTCGCTCACGCCCCTCTCCTGCCTCCCTTCCTCTCTTCAGCGGGCGGCCCGGCCGGCAAAAGGCGCCGGCCGACAAAGACGCGGACATCGGCGCAAGTATCGGCAGCTGTGAGGCTTCGCAACCAAGGCGTATGGCGCGGCGACGATCGACCGTGCACCGCCGTCGTCATCATGCCGATGGTCGATGGGGCTGCTGGCCCGCTGGCTATCGTTCCCCCTCCTCGGCCCCCTCGTGTCGAGACCTGGCCGCGGACGGAAGCCTCCAAGGGAAGAGAGAAGACGCCCTCTGAACGCGCCCGGTTGGATGAGATCGGCGCGTGACGGCGTTACGATCCGAGAGAGGCGGATCGCCACTATGGAGCTCAGTGATTTCGCGATCGGCGAGACGTTCTGGACGCATGCCGGAGCGTTCCGCTGCACCGACATCGGCACCCGCGTCGTGGTCGCCGTGAAGCTCGGACCGCGCGAGGTCTCGAGGGCCGAAAGCGTGGATGGAGAGCTTCGGATCACCAAGCGGATCGACGACGACCCGAGCTGGTTGAACGGACCGCCGTACGCCATCGAGGAGCTGGTGTTCGACGAGAATGAGCTGGTGGGTTGCTTCCGTTCCGAGGCCGAACTGCTGAGTGATGGCGAGGACAATTGACGGCGTCGCGTGCAGCCGACGCCTTCAGGCGACGCCCGCCATCGGCGCCAGGTGGCTGTAGGCGTGCGGCAACACCAGCGGCTCGATCTTGGCAGCTCCTAACTCCATCGCCTTCCCAATGACCGGCGACGAAGCAGTCGCCAGCACCCGCTCGCCGTCGTCGCGCCAGCATCGATAGAGAACCGTGTAGCGGTCGGTCGCGAAGGCGCGCTCGCATCGTTCAAAGCGGCGCCGATCGGCAGGTTCGCTGAGCCCCGCGAGGCCGCCTGTGCGGCGATCGAAGTACCACCGCAGCTCGGTCAGTACGAGCTCGCTTAACGGCGACGCGAGTTGTGCCCACGCGTTCTTCTGAAGTCTGTCCGGAACGTCTCCGAGGTGCGGTGGAACCACGATTCGAATAGTCCAGGCGGGCAGCCTCTCGAGCAGCGGCGCGTGGCGCTGGAGGAAGTTGCGGAACTCGTCCTGCATCGGGTCTGCGTGCAGGTAAACGAAGACCACGTGGCCGGATGGATGGACGCCGATCGGCAGGCGATCGGGGAAGTGGCGAACCCGTCGCTGATCGCCCTGACGGATGCTCAGATGCGGGGCGTCGTCGGCTGAAATCCCCCGGCTCGCGAGGTAGCCGAGCTTCTCAGTCGACGACGACATCCAGATGCTTTCGGGGTTCTCGAGAATCGCGTCCAGCAGCATCAGACGTTCGAGCGCGCGAGGCACGCCGGGCGGTCGGCGGAGCCGGCTGTCGGGCTCGCCGATCGCCTCGTAGATCGCCCGATGACGCACGTGATAGACGCGTCCCCGATTGTGCGCGCAGTCGTAAGTCGAGACGAACCCGAGCCGCACGAGGTTGGCGAAGAACTTCCGCGTCTTCTGGCCAAACACGATGCCCGCGAAGCTCGAATACTGGCGCATGACGCAGACGCCGGAGTGGCGTGCGACGAGCACCAGGAAGCGAGCCTGGCGGTCGGTGAATCCGCGCTTCGCGATCGTCTGAACCGCGTGCTCGAGATTCATCGCAGCAACTCCTCAGCCAGGCGGGGATCGGGGGCGCGACCACCGCTCTTCCCGGTGCTGGCGGTGATGGTGAGTCCGTAGCGGCGACCGCGACCGGCGCCTCCACCTCCGCCACCGCGGGAGCCGACAACACGCGCGGTGCCGGCGCTGTGACGACTGAATCCAGACGACGCCTTGGAGCTGGCGTGAGCGCCGCGGTAGTGCAGCGTCTCGACCTCGATGTCGAGCGTTCGGAGGTGCCCGTCGCGGTCCTCGTATTCGATGCGGGCGTCGGGAAACTGGACGTGGCCGTCGTTGTCCGGGAGCTCGTGCTCGACGGCCCAACGATGGATCTCTTCGGGCGTTCGATCGGGCCGTCCGTCGCTCTCGGACTTGCCGCGATTGCGCTCCTGCAGGAACTGCTGGTACTCGCGCTTCAGCTCATTGTCGAGAATGACGCGGCGGATGAAGGCACCGTCTTCGCGGAGGCGCTCGGCATCCTTGAGATAGGCGCGATAGACCTGCGCGTCGTGCATCATCTCGCGCGGCCGGTGCACGGCAAAACGGGTGTGGCGTGCGCTTCGCACGCCGGCGTAGAACTCCTGCCGGGTCTTTGGCTCCTGCGGTCGGCCGCGCTCGTCGTCAACATCGCGCCGGTCGCCGAACTCCTGCTCCACACCCGCCAATCGCAGTGCTTCGCGCTGCACGTTGGACCAGCGGTTGCGTTCGAGGACGTCTCGTCCTCGCTCGGTCAGCACGACCAGCGCGCGGTCGTTGCCGGTGGCCGGGATGGTCTCGACGAGTCCCGAGTCTCTGAGGTGCCTCAGATCGCCCCGGTGCGGGTCGAGCGGACGGTCCTGGCCGTCGCGGAGATCGCCGGCGGGCACGACGCGGAAGGCGCCGACGGTGGCGAGCGTGCGAACCTCCGAGCCGCGCAACCTCACGTCGCTGTCTCGCGCCCAGACACGCTCGCGTTCCGGGCCGCGCGGCAGCTCGAGGTCGCGCGTGAACACATCGCGCGCATCGAGTGGCTCGCGCTCGCGCGGATTGGACAGCCCACCCCGGCTGCCCTGGCTCAGCTCGCGACGAAGGTTCGGAGGAAGCCGTAGTCGTCGCGGTCGCGTGGGTCATCATTCCAGCGAGAATCAAAGTCCATAGAGCCCTCCTCTCAACGGATGCTGGGTACCAGGTGTCTCCACCAGGTCTCCAAAACTCTGGCGGATTCTGGAGGATAGGGGCGTACGCCAGAGAACGGATCGTCGTTGGGTAAGTGGCAGGGACTCAGATGCTTAGCGCCAGAAGTCGTGTGCGATCACCGAGTTACGAGAGTCCATTTATCGCATTCGAATCCCTGCCTCACCGCCAGTCTTCGCTGCGCTCAGCCTGTCTGTTGCGTCAGGGCTTCAGGCGTGACTCGACTCCCTTCGGTTCGTCGCGATCGGGCTCGAATCCCTGCCTCACCGCCAACTAACTTGTTCTAGCCAAAGACGTTCCCTCCTCTGCGACAGCTGTTGCCCCGCTGTTGCCACGGTCGCTGGTCTCCAACAGACGAATCGCAGCGTCTACTGCAGGGGAGTGAGATGCATGTAGCGTTGGGTCATGCCCAGCTCGCTGTGGCCGGCCAACTCCTGGATCGCTCGTGCCGGAGCGCCCTTCATTGCGAGGCGAGAGCAGAACGTGTGTCGTAGTACGTGCATGCCAAGCTGGACTTGAGCTCGGCGCGCGGCTCGCTTGACGCGATACTGCAGCCCCTGGGACCTGCGACTACGGCGTCACCACCACATCACCATCCGACGCGGGTCCCTCTGCCGAGAAGACCACCCCGCCGGTCGGGGCGCTCAGCGTGACCGACAGGACATCGAGGCCCGAGCCGAGTCCTCCGCCGTCCAAGGCGTATCCGGTCAGGATGTACCCTGGCTTGCCGGCGTTCGGTCCAACCGCCGTGAAATCGACGCGTCGCACCGATCCGGACGATGACAGGTCGTAGGTGATGATGTTGGTGCTCGTGAACCTCACCTTTTTCGACGAGTCGTTGAAGTTGAACTCGAACGTACCCGCCGGCCCGTTGTTGCTCAATGAGAAGATGGCTGCGCCCGTGCGACGGGTGCTGCTTTTGCCGGGCCGCACCACGTACGCGCCCGAGAAGGTGGCGTTCGACCCCGCGCCCGGGAGTTGTGACGGGTCAATCAGCGCTGTGTAGGCGAGTTTGTGTAGCAGCCGCGTGTCGAACAGGAGCGGCGCGTTCACCTCCGCCGTCGATGTCAACCACGTGTGGTCGTCCGCCTGCCCCCAGAACGTCACCGAGCTCAGGTTGCTCGCGAGGTACCGGAATGACTGGAAGAGATCCCGATACTTGAACGCCTGCTTGACGAACCGGTCCAGAGGAATGTCCTCGTAGGCGGTGAACGGCTGGTCGAAGTTGCCGCTGTAGATGCTGACATCGAGCTCGGTCACCTGATTGTCGATGCCGAGCGCGGTGAACTTGTTCAGCGTTTCGATGATCGCCGCAGCCGACGGATACTCGATGTTGTTGTGCATCTGGTGACCAATGCCGTCGATCGGGACGCCGCGGCCCTGCAGGGACTTGACCAGGTTCAAGAGGTGCGTTCGCTTCGGCTCGTCGGTCGTGCTGAAGTCGTTGATGTACAGCTTGGCGTTCGGCGCCACTTCGCGCGCCACCTGGAACGCGCGATCGATGTAGTCGGTGCCGGTGATGTTGAACCACGGGCTTCTCCGGAACCCGTCGGCTTCCGCAGGGTCGATCACCTCGTTCACCGCATCCCACGCCCAGACGTCATCGCCGAAGTGCGACACGACTGCGCGAATGTGGTTCTCGAGCCGCTGGAGCAGCAACGCCTTGTTCTCCGGTGTCGGCGTCATCGGAACGCCGGCGGCATCGTTGAACACCCACGCGGGCGTCTGCTGGTGCCACACGAGCGTGTGGCCTCTCACCGCCATGCTGTGGGATTTCGCGAACGCCACCTGCGCATCCGCCGTGGCGAACGTGAAGGTGCCTTCGGTCGGCTCCACCGAGCTCCACTTCATGTCGTTTTCCGACGTGATGCTGTTGAAGTGTTTCGACAGCAGAAACGCATGCTCGCCGGCCAGGTCGCCCTGCCACACGGCGGCGCCTACCTGGAACAACCCCGAAAAGGCCTCGTGCACCGACGCAATGTTGCGTTCGGCCACCGGCGGCGGCACGAACGTCACGTCGAAGTCGTCGATGTAGAACGAGGCTGTTCCCGCGGCAGACTCCACGTAAAGCGACAGCGACTGATAGTTGAAGACGAAGTCGTACGTCACTCTCAGCCGGACCCACTGATCATCGGTTACCGTGGTATTCGGGACGACGGTGTTGAAGTTTGTCACTCCTGCCAGCGTGCGTTGAAGGCTGACTCTGATCTGAGAGTCGGGTTCGCCGGGTGCCAGCTTGACCCATACGCTGACGACGTAACGCGAGCCGTTGCACAGCTTTCCTGCGGCATTGATGGCGGGGCCGCGGAACGCGCTCGTCCGGCTGGTAGTCAACAGGCTGTACGTCCCGCCGTGCGCATCGCCCGACGTGACCGCAACGTTCTCGTCACCAATGCGCGGCCCCCACCCTTCCGTCGTTCCGGTCTCGAAGCTCGTGTGAATCCCTGATGTGTCCGGCGGATCGGCGCAGCCGAACACCGGCACGACCGTGATGCTGAAGTCGTCGACGTAGAAAGCGGCTGTCGGACTCGCGCTTTCCACGTACAGCGTTAGGCCGGTGACATCGCCGCTGAAACCGTATTGGCCCTGCAGGGTGACCCACCCCGCATCGGTCACCCCGTTTGCGTCGCTGGCCACGATGCGATCGAACTGGTTGGTTCCACCAGACGGCGTCCGCTGGACCGTCACGATCAGCTGCGTTGGCGCTTCGCCGGCGACCAGACGCACGGCAGCGGTCACCTGGTAGATCGTACCGGGCGACAGCAGCGGGAGGACATTCAGGCTCGGGCCGTTAAATCCCGCCGTGCGCCCGGTCGTCTTCAGGCTGTGCGTGCCGGTGTTGGCGACTTCGGTCGTGTTCGTCAAGAGGGCGCTACCGCGGGGCACCCAGCCCTGGACCGTGCCGTCTTCCCACGTGTGCTGCAGGACGGTCTGGGCGGCGGCCGGTGCCGGCGCACCCAGCTGCAGCAACCCGAGGAAGCATATCGACACGACGGTTGTCGCAACGCGGCAGACTGCGCGGCTGGTCATGGCGGCTCCTTCTGAACGGACCTGCAGGTCGCGGGCCGCGTCTTTGATTCGATGTCGAACCAAAGGCGTGGCGGCGGGCATTCTACGGAGAGAGGTCATGACGAATCAACGGATTCCTGAGCGCGACGTTGAAAGGATGTGCTTACAGGATGGTAATGTTCGAGGGTCCTCCCTTGTTGTTCGCACATCAAGAGAAAATGACACCGGATGGTCCGGTGCACGTGGGATCGCACTGACGTCCAGGCCGCCGAGCAGACCGCCCACCCATCAGCGGTCCGCGCAGGCGGCCGGGTATTCAGCTCAGATCGCTGTACTCAAATCGACGAAGAGCCGGTATTTCTCGGATCGTGTTCGACGACAGCTGGGCGGACCGCGATGATGCGTCGCCTGATAAAAGCGCAGCGGAGACCTCGCCGCGTCGATTGTCTGAAAGCCGGAGTTCGCGATTCTGCGACCGATGTTACCGGGCTCACCGCTTTAGCGTGACGACGTCGGCGTACCGCTCAATCAGCAGTGCGACCGTGTCGGCGTGTCAGACCGAGTCGAGCCGCGACGTGCACGATTGGCTCGGTCCAGACCTGACGGTACAACTCATCGCGCGAAAGGTTGACTGGTGTCGACATGCGAGATTCTAGCGATCGGATCGGAGGGCCGACTCTCGCAAACCGCCCCCGCTGGCAGGTGGGTCTTGTGCTAGCTTCGCGGCGGTATACCGCCAGCGGTATCGTAGGCTCTGCGCGGATTCGACGGCCCGAAGCGTTGCCCCAATATTGCCAAGACCTGTGACGACTCGAGTGGATTAGGAGGAACGCTCGGGGAAGCGGCGCGTGCTGCAAGTTGATGGACTGCAATGACCTTGTGCCAGAAGTCCTTCGCCATCACCAACTGGGGAAATTGCCCGCGGACTCGCGCGTGAAGAGCCAGTGCCTATGACGGTGACAGCGTCTGTCCGAAATGCGGTCTGAGTCGATTGGGCGGCCGCAGACTCGTTGGCGGCGGTGCGTTTTGCCAAGCCAAAGTCAAGAACCTTGACGAAGCTATCGGGCCGCAACATCACGTTCTCCGGTTTGATGTCGCGATGGATGATGCCGGCCGCGTGCGCCGCACTGAGGGCCGCGGCGACTTGAGTGGCGATATCTACGGCTTCACGGATGGTGAATCGCGAAGTAGTGATCCTGTGCCGGAGGGTCTCTCCGGCCACGTACTCCATCGCGATGAATCGCCGGCCGTCGGGCAGTTCACCGAGCGCGTGGATAGTGCAGATATTGGGATGGCTTAACGCCGATGCACTGCGCGCCTCCTGCTCGAAACGCGCGACGCGTTGCGGATCATGGCTGAACTCGGACGGCAGTACCTTCAACGCAACGTTCCGGCCGAGACTGATCTCGCGGGCAAGGTACACTTCGCCCATCCCGCCTGACCCAATGAGCGAGACGATTTCGTACGGCCCGAGGGTCGCGCCCGGCTGGAGCGGCATCGGTTCCGCGCCATTATAGAAGCCGCCGCACGGACTGAGATGCACGAATCAGCGGCCACGTGTGCTGCGGGCAACAGCGCACCACGCTTGACAGCGTCTGTCTTCGCGTGCACATTGCGCACTCAGTCACGCGCGGCAGGCGCGGTGCGAAACGGAGCGCTCTCGACGGAGGAGATGTCGACATGCGGCGTTGGACGCTGCGCATTCTTGTCGGCCTGTGTGGCCTGATCGTTGTTACTGCGCTCACCGGTGCCGCGTACCAATGGCTTGCCACTCGAAAAGACCTGGCGGCGACTCCGCCTCCCGGACATCTCGTTGACATCGGAGGGCACAGGCTTCACCTGTGGTGCACCGGGGACGGCGCGCCTGCCGTCATCCTCGACACGGGCCTCGGCGGCTCAACTCCTGGCTGGGGCTTCGTCCAACCTGATGTTGCTCGATTCACGCGCGTCTGCTCCTACGACCGGGCAGGTATGGGTTATAGCGATCCCGGCCCGTCGCCGCGGACCGCACGCCGCATCGCGAGTGAACTGGCCGAACTCCTCGCCCGCAGCGGGATTGCCGGACCGGTCGTGCTCGTCGGGGCTTCCATCGCGGGTTTCGATGTCCGCGTGTTCGCCTCCGATCATCCTGAGCGCGCCGCCGGTCTCGTGCTCGTGGATGCCTCCCACGAAGACCAGGCACATGAAGTGCCGTGGATGGCACGATTTGTTCCTCTGTTGTCGACGATCGGGGTCCTCCGACTGTTCGGCGTCTCGTTCGACCAACCAGTTGAATCACTGGCTCCAGCAGTGCGGCAATTCGCGCGGGCGACGAGTTTCCGCGCAGCTGGATACCAGGCGGCGGCTGACGAGATTATTCACGTTCGGGAGAGCGCGTCGGAAGTCAGGAGCTCGCGCCGGAAGCTCACCATCCCTGTCGTCGTTGTCACCGGTGGACGAGGAGCCGACGAGAATTGGCGACAGTTGCAACGAGATCAAGCCTCGCTATCAGAACGAGGATGTCTGATGATCGCTCAACGGTCCGGCCACGTCGTGTCGATCGACCAACCAGAGGTCGTCGTGGACGCGATCCGGGCTGTCGTGGAGACAGCCAGAGGCCACGATGTCCCTCTTTGCGGCACGCCTGCTCCGAACGTTCACCGCGACCCACCACGGCAATGAATCTTCTGCTCAGGCAAGGCACTGACCGGAGCGCCCTCCGTCGGGTCTACGCGGCCTGTCGCAGCGCTTGGATCCGGAGCAGCAGAGTCGTGACATGGTTCCAACTGGCGAACCTTTGGGTCACCACAGTTGCCGGTGTCGCGCGCCCGCGTCGACTCGTCGCCGGCGGCCGCGTATTCGTCGGCTCCAACGACGGCCGCGTCTACGGGCTCGATCTCGCCAGCGGCAAGAAAGTCTGGGAATGCGAAGCCGCCTGCCCGTGACGCCCTCCCCAGCCGTCGCCAAGGGCAAGGTCGTCGTCGCCACTGCCGACGGCCAGGTCATCTGCTTCGGATAACGCCAAACGCCAACAGTTGACAGCCTCTTCCCAAAAGGAGGAAACTCCCCACTTCCATAGTTCTTCTATGCAAAGAGAAGCTGATGAAAGAAGCGAAGACGAAGAGCAAGAACGAGCTGCTTCCGGGCACGCTCGAGATGTTGATTCTGAAGACGCTGTCGATCGAGTCGATGCACGGCTACGGCATCGCCCAGCACATTCAGCTGGTGTCGGCGGATGTGCTGACGATCGAAGAGGGATCGCTGTATCCGGCGCTGCAGCGGATGCTCGTCAAGGGATGGGTGTTGGCCGAGTGGAAGATTTCGGCGAACAACCGGCGAGCGCGCTTCTACACGCTCACGACTGCCGGGAAAAAGCAGCTCGGCGTCGAGGAATCGCGATTCTCCCAGATGTTCGGCGCGATCATGCGCGTGATGAAGACAACGTAGAGTCCTGACGCTCAGGAGGGTGCCGTGGGTTCTGTGCTCCGACGTCTGCTGTTCTTCTTCCAGCGGAATCAGTTCGATGGGGATCTGGAAGACGAGCTGCGCTTTCACGAGGAAATGAAGGCGCGCGCCCTCGCCGACACGGATGGCATGAGCGGCGACGAGGCGCGAGCGGCGGCGCGGCGGCGGATTGGCAATCCGCTGCGGCTGCGCGAACAGTCGCGCGAACCGTGGAGCTTCGTGACGGTCGAAACGTTCGCGCAGGACGTGCGTCACGCGCTGCGATTGATGCGGCGCGATCCGGGGTTCACCTGCACCGCCCTCGCCACGCTCGCGCTCGGCATCGGCCTCAACACGGCGATTTTCTCCGTCGCCTACGGCGTGCTCTGGCGCCCGCTGCCGTATCCCAATCCCGATCGTCTCGTCATCGTCTCGTCAGCGCAGCAGACCGGGACGGGCGTCAAGACGTTCTGGACCTGGGCGCCCGTGTCGTACGAGGGGCTTCGCCCGCGCGTCACCGCGCTCGATCATCTCGCGGCCTACAGCTCGATCGACGCGCAGCTCACCGGACGCGGCGAGCCGTTGCAGGTGCCCGCGGTCGACGTGAGTCCGAATTTCTTCGCCACGCTGGGCGTCGCTCCCGCGCGCGGCCGCGCGTTCCTCACCGGCGCCGCGGCGTCAGACGACGATCGCAGCGCGATCGTCAGCGATCGGCTGTGGCGCACGTCGCTCGAGGCCGATCCGGCGATCGTCGGACAGTCCATCACCATCGACGGCCTCCCCCGTACCGTCGTCGGCGTGCTCCCGCCGGACTTCAGCTTCAGGCCGGTGATCCCCCGGCTCGGCGCGCTGCCGGAAGCGGACATCTTTCTGCTCAATCGCTGGCCCGGCGACACCGGCAGGAACGCGTTTCTCTTCCTGCTGGGCCGCATGAAGTCAGGCGTGACGCAGGAACGCGCGGAAGCGGAATTGACGGCGCTGGCGAACGACTCGTCGATCGTGCCCGCCGGCGCACTCGCGCCCGAGGGCATACTCGCGCAGAACGTCCGCACGCGCGCGCGCGCGGTCGGCCTGCAGGAGTACGGCACTGAGTCGGTGCGCATGCTGCTGCTGATCCTGCTCGGGGCGGTGGCGTTCGTGCTTCTGATCGCCTGCGTCAACGTCGCGAACCTGCAGATGGCGCGCCTCACCGCGCGCCGCGGCGAACTGTCCGTACGCATGGCCCTCGGCGCGGGACGCCGGCGGCTGGTACGTCAGTTGCTGACGGAAGCGGTCGTGTTGTCGCTGCTGGGCGCGTCGCTCGGCGTGATGCTCGCGCAGATCGCGATCCATGTCACGCTCCCGCTCGTGCCGCCATTCGCGCTGCCACGCCTCGGTGGCATCGTGATCGACGCGCGCGTGATGGCGTTCTGCCTCGGCGCGTCGCTCGTCTCGACTCTGCTGATCGGCCTCGTGCCGGCGGTGCGCATCAGCGGGGCCGCGTTCGGCGAAGGCCTCGCGCTGCACGCCGGCCAAGCGCGCACGACGGGCGACCGTCAAGGCGAGCGGCTGCGGACGCTGCTGGTCGCCGCGCAGATCGCCATGACGCTGGTCCTCCTGATCGGCGCCAGCCTGCTGATTCACAGCTTCGTGCGTCTCACGTCGGTGTCGCCCGGCTTCGAATTGAGCGGGCGCGACGGCGTCGTGCAGACCGTCAAGGTGACACTGCCCGAGCGGCTCTACGACGAGCCCGAGCGCATCCGTGCGTTCGCGCGCGGCGTGCTCGATCGCATCCAGTACCTGCCGGGCGTGACGTCCGCGAGCCTGGTCAACTCGGCACCGTTCGGCATGATGTTCATCCGCGACGAGTTCGACATCGAGGGGCAGCCGAAGCCGACGCTGGATGTCGGCCAGCCGAAGATCGACGCGAACTATTTCAAGACCATGGGGATTCCGCTGCTGGCGGGACGCGAGTTCACCGCGCAGGATACGGCGGCAGCGCCGAAAGTGGCGATCGTCAGCGAGCGCATCGTGCGCGACTACTTTCCGGGTGGCCCAGGCAAGGCGCTCGGCCGGCGCGTGCGTTTGGGCGATCGCGGCGAGTGGCTGACGGTGGTGGGCGTGGTCGCGGACATCCGTCAGATGGGACTGGATCGGGAGGTGCAGCCCATGCTCTACGTGCCGTTCCAGCAGGAGCGCGAAGCGTTCGTCCTGCGGTTCGTGTCGTTCGTCGCGCGCACGGCCACACCCGCCCGCGTGGCCGAAGGCATCCGCGCGGACATTCGCCGCGCCGCGCCCGATCTGCCGATCGAGACCACGGTGACGATGGACGAAGCGGTGGCGGCGTCGGTGGCACCGCCGCGTTTCCGGACGTTGCTGCTGGTGCTGTTCGCGACGACCGCGACGCTGATCGCGACGTGCGGCATCTACGGATTGATGGCCTACGCGGTGTTGCAGCGCCGCCGCGAGATCGGCGTGCGCATGGCGCTCGGCGCCGAACGGGGCGATGTGCTCCGCCTCGTACTCACGCGCGCGCTCCGCATCGTCGTCGCCGGTGTAATGCTCGGCCTCGCCGGCGCGTTCGGGCTGACGCGCGTGCTGCAGAGGTTCTTGTTCGGGGTGACGCCGACCGATCCGATCGCGTTCACGATCGTCACGCTGCTGCTGATAGCGGTGGGACTGATCGCGGCATGGCTGCCCGCGCGCCGCGCGACAAGGATCGACCCGTGCGCCGCGCTGCGCGCGGAATAGCCGTCGACGGAAGTGACCCATCAGTGATGGGCGTGTGATTCGTCTTGCGGCACGTCGGGGTCGGCGACCGATCCGGTCCGTGCAGCCGCCGCGCTCTATGACGTGGTGGCGTCAGAATCTAGAGGACGGAGAGAAGCCGGTAAGTGATTGGAACTCGAACAACTTAGAGCCAGAAGTCGCGCGCCATCAACCATTTAAAGACGCGTTCTTAGAATTCGACGCGACTCCCTTCGGTTCGTCGCGATCAGGCTCGAATCCCTGCCTCACAGCATTTCCTCTGCGCCATTCATTCGCGACGCGCGCTCGAGAGCACAATCCAGCCATGAAGCTGGGCGGCACGCTAGACTGCGACTGCAGGAGCCCCCATGCAAATCGTGCTGAGCGTTGCCGCGGTCGTTCTCACAATCGTCAGCGGCGCGCGAGCCCAACGGGACACGTCTCCGTCCCCGGATACACTGCCCCAAGTCGTCGTGCAACGGTTCGTGGACGCCGCCAACGCCCTGGACGCCAGCGCGATGGCAGCGTTGGTCGCCCCCGATGCCGTCTTCGCGCGATTTCCGGGTGGCCAGGTCATAGCCCAGACGCGGGACCGTATCCAGGAGCACTATTCGCGGCAACTGCAGTCTCTGCCCCCGGACTTTCGTATCACCGTTCAGCCACGCATCGTCGAAGGGCAGTTCGTCATTGACCAAGAGCACTTCACAGGGACGCCTGCCGAGCGAAGCCAAGCCACCTGGATGTATCTCGTGCGCGATGGCCTGATTCGTCGCGCCTGGGTCCTTGATGCCAGGCCAACCCAGGACGGCGCGACAGTCGATCGGGTCGGCGCCCCTCGAATCGTCAACGCCCAGGACCCGGCTGGATTTGGTGACGCCCTCCGCCTGCTCGATGCGTGGGTGACAACCACCGTCGCTCAACGAGGCCAGCCCGGTGTCTCGATTGGCGTCGTCCTCGGCGATCGCCTCGTATGGACTCGAGGCTACGGCCATGCCGACGTCGAGAAGAAGGTGCCCGCCACACCTCAAACGCTGTATCGCGTCAGGCATCCGATGTCGAGGACCTGGCCAGGTATGTAGCCTTCCACCTGTCGAACACGCCATCAGCGTCAGATCTGGTGCTCAAGGGCACGACCCTGCGTGACATGCACCGGCCGCAGTGGCTCCTTGACGACTGGCAGAATGCGTGGGGCTTCGGGATGCGCGTTCGTCGTGTGGACGGACGCGTTCAGGTGGGCCACCCGGGCAGCGTCCCCGGGTATCGCACGCAGATCGAGTTCGTCCCGGCTCTTCGTCTCGGCGTGATCGTGCTCACCAATGCCGACGATGGGAACCCTGCCAGCTACGTCGACTACGCGCTGCAGCTGCTCAGTCCAGTCGTCGCCAAGGCCATCACGCGTCCCGTCGCGCCATTGCCAGCGACCGCGGCGAGTTACGTCGGTCGGTACCGATCGCAGAATGGAACGACGACCATGCTCATGGCCGTGGTCGACGGTCAACTATCGCTCGTGGCTCCCGATGCGGCCAACCCGTACACGACGCGGATCATTCTCGAACCGACGTCGGATCCCCGAACGTTCGTCATGCGTTCAACGGGCACATTCGCCTTTGATGCCTTCGGTGAACGCTTGACCGTTGATGTCGGGGCCAATGGACAGGTAACCGGCTATCACACACCGAATCTTCGTTACGTGCGGATAGCGCAGCTGCCGTAGTTGGAGGCGGTGCGCGGCTCATCGCAACGGGGCTCGAATCCCATCATTGCCTCGCAGACTCCACCTTGGCCACAGAACCGCCTTTCATCACGAATCGAACTCGCTGAAGCGCCGTGATGTCCTCCAGCGGATTACCGTCCACGGCGATGGCGTCTGCGTACGCACCTGGCGCCAGAGTGCCCACCTCTCCTTCCATTCGCAGCAGTTCCGCCGCCACCGTCGTCGAGGCCCGAATCGCCTCCAACGGCTTCATACCGTAATCGACCATGCGTGTGAACTCGACGGCCTGCGTGCCGTGCTCGATCGCACCCGCATCGGTGCCGAAGACGATCTTCACCCCTCGGGCCAGCGCCTTCTGAAACGACTGCTTGTGTCGATCGACGATGCGGCGGGTGAAGTCGGTTTTGTCGGCTTCGAGTCCCGCCGTGTACACCGACAACGTCGGAACCCAGTACGTGCCGTGCTGCACCAACAAATCCACGGCTTCATCGTCGAGCAACATGCCGTGCTCGATCGAGCGAACGCCGCCACGGATGGCGTTCTTGGCGCCATCGCCGCCGTACGCGTGCGCCGCAACATCCTTCCGCCATCGGCGCGCCTCGCTCACGATCGCCTGCACCTCGTCGAGTGACAACTGCCCGACAGGTTCCAGCGTCTTGCGGTCGACGTGCCGCAGCGTTCCCGTCGCATAAATCTTGATCCAGTCGGCCCCGCCCTTCACCTGGCGCCGCACCTCGGCGATCATTGCGTCGCCCGTGTCGGCCACGGCGGCGGGATCGGGCATTTTCGCCTCCGGGTTCACGCCGGTGAGGTTCATATGCCCTGCGGTGATCGTGATCGCGAGCGTGGCCACGAGCAGACGCGGCCCTGGAACGATGCCGCGGCTGATCGCTTCACGCAGATCGACGTCGGCGAACCCGGCACCCTCCGAGTCCACGTCGCGCAGTGTCGTAAACCCCGCCTCGAGTTCCTTGCGCGCGGCGGCGACGCCTTGAATCGTGCGGAACGATTGCGTCTTATAGACGACCGGCGGCGGCCAGACTTCGTCTTCCGGTTGCAACAGGACGTGTGTGTGCGCGTCAATGAGCCCAGGCAATAGCGTCAGACCGCCCAGCTCGATGACCCGAGCGCCCGCCGGCGGCGTCACCGATGGACCAACGGCTTCGATGCGGTCCCCGCGCACGAACACCATCGCCCCGCGCGTCAGTTGACCGGACTGCGGGTCGAGGACAGCCGCCGGCTTCAGCACGATGGTCGCCGCTGGGGCAGGCGGCTGCCCCTGGACAAGGATCGGCGACACCACGGCGGCCATGAGGGCCGCCGTGATACAGAAGCGCATACGATTCTGGTCTACTGCTTCTCGTAGAACGACACGATATCGAGGGTCTGACCTTTCGTGTCGGTACCCTTCGTGGTCGTCGTCCGAGTCTTCCCATCGGCGGACAAGACGATGGTTGACGTGACCATTGGCTTCCCGTCCTGCTTGCTCGTGATTTGGATGGTGTGCGCGTCGACGCGCGTGAGCGCCACGACGTTTCCGTACGGGCTGTTGCCGGTCACGGGATTGTCCTTCCCATCGTAGTTTGCCGTGAAGCCCCAGTGGCTCGTCGTCCCGTCCGCCGCGATGACCTCCACGTCGAACTTGACGCCACTGCCGACGGCCTCGATTTTGGTGGCGCCGCCCTTCGAGCCCTTCGACTTCTCCGGGTTCAATTTCCAGGTGCCCACCAGTGGATCGCTGGATTGGGCGAGAGCCGTCCCGCACACGACGCCGAGAAGAATGGCTGCCGACAACAGACGTTTCGTAGTCACCATGTGTGGCTTCTCCTATCCGGTTTCACGTGGCTGATGAACGACGCAGTCTGCCTCAGCAATGCGGGAAAGGGCAAGTACTTCCCATACGAGTTCAAGCCGCGAGCGCGACGCGGCGTCCAGGGGTGCCGAAGTTGGCGCGGCACGTGGGAGACTAAAGCGCCGCGATGCGCCGTCAACGGTTTCCCGGGCAAAATTGCTCAACGCGCGAAGTGAGATCAATGCCAAGAACTACGCCAAGTACGGCAAGATCGTCTGTGGCAAGGAGGCCGGTCCGGCGGCGGCATGATCGGTCTCGCACGGTTGGACCTCCATGACCGGTGTCGATCCGGCGGCCGTCGAGAGGGAGAAGCAAGCCCTCAAAAACGCCTTCACCTACCGCGATTTTGGGCATGATCTGCACCGGGTGCTCGACGATACGGACCGGGCCATGTTCGCCGAGGCGAACCGCGCCGGTCACGGCTTGTATGGCGTGGCCAGCCAGTTCGTGCTCGACTGCTACTACGAAAGAGGCGCGCTGGAGCCGCTCGTCAAAATCTACAGCGGCCACAAGTACCGGGTCGCGTCAACGTTCGATCGCCTGCTTCGACGTCTACAGGAGGCGCAGCGCGTCGATCTGATCGAGCGCCTCTGGACCTCGATAGCTCGGCTGACCCGCGCGGAGTTCTTCTATCAGCGTCCGCGCCGCGACTACGGCGATCACGCCGGGGCCGAAGAATTCAAGAATTACGCTCTAGACGCCTACGCGCAGGGCATCGATTGGTTGACCCGGCTCGGTCGCCTCGACGCGGCCGAGCGGCTGACCGAGGAACGAAACGCGCTGCGCGAGGAGCGCTTGCCCTCCCTGCCAGCTCCGTCGGACCTTCGCCGGATTGACCAGCCGGTCTTCTGGGAGCTGATCGCGCGGGTGCGGTCACAAGCGCCAACGACGCTCGAACGGCTCGCAGCCCTCGGCGAGTCGTTGCGCGCCTTCAAGCCCGCCGAGATCAAGCGGTTTGGGTCGTTCTATGCCAAAACCATGAAGAAGCTCTACCACTGGAATGTCTGGGCCCTCGCCTACGCCGCCCGTGGCGGTTGCTCGGACGCGGCGTTCGAGGCATTCCGAACATGGTTGATCCTGCAGGGCGATCCGGCCCTTGTCGCGCTGGCCGTCACGGACCCCACCCAAGCCGCCGAACGTGTCCCTCGCGAGCCCGATCTTCCGGATGATGGCAACTGCCTGTCGATGATCGAAGAGGCCTACTTTCTACGGAAGGGCTCATCGCTCGAACTGCCGTCGATCGATCTCGACAAGCCAACAGGCAAGGAGTGGACCGAGGCGGCGTTTGCAACGATCTATCCGCAACTCGTACGACACTATGCGTCCGTGACAGAACTCTAGCGCCTGGCACACGCGCGGTAGCTAGTTCGCCGCCCTTCTCGCGCCAAAATGCGGCGCAAGCCGTTGCCTCAGAGCACAATCAAAAGAAATTGGAGTCAGCTCGGTGGCCACACTACACTGCGACCGACCACGACGCGGTGAAGGTGGGCACTCTGAAAACAAGGCCGAAAGGAAGCTCGCGCAAAGTGACCCGCCCCGCCCGTGCCATCCTTGCGCTGCTGGCGGTCACCGCCGCCTCGTGCGGCACCTCCACGCCGGCGCTTCAGCCGTCCGCCGCCGCCACCACCGCTCGAACGGTGGCGCAGGAGTTTGTGGACGGCTACTACCACCAGTTTCCCGAAGAGGCGTACGAGGTGGGGTATCCCGACACGCCGATGGACCGGCTGGGCGATCGGAGCGAGGTCGCGATGGCGACCTGGCGCGCGCGCGAAGACGTGTGGCTGGCCACGCTCACGAAGATCGATCCGGCTCAGCTCGAGGGAACCGATGCGGCCATTCCCTACGCATTCACGCGTGACCGCCTTGAGGCGTCCATTGCCAGGCGTGTGTGCCGCACCAATCTCTGGAACGTGAGCCCCACGTGGACGGGGTGGCAGAGCATGCTGGCGTCCACCTTCGCGCAGCAGCCGGTCGGCACTGAGGTGGAATGTGTCGCGGCGCTGAAACGCCTCCGCGCGGTGCCGGCTTACCTGAAAACCGAGATGGCCAACGGGCGGGCCGGAATGGCCGCGGGTTACCTGGCGCCGGCTTCGAACGTGCACGCGGTCATTGCGCAAGCCGACGCGATGCTCGCCGGCACGCGCGAGTCGTCGCCCTTCTTTGATCCGGCCTCGCGCGCGAACAACGACGCGTTTACGAAAGACGTCCGAGCGCTTGTGGCCGACGTCATCAACCCAGCGATTCGCCGCTATCGTGGCTTCCTCGAGAAGGAGTACCGCGGCCGCGAGGCTGTTGGCGTCAGCGCCAACCCGGACGGCGCTGCGTGTTACACCGCCTCGCTCAGGTTTCACACGTCCCTCGCGCTGGATCCGAAGACGGTGCACGAGACGGGTCTGCGCGAGCTGGCGCTCATCGAAGGAGAGATGGCGCAAATCGCGCGCGACCGTTTCAAGACCGGTGATGTCAAGGCGTTGCTCAACCGCCTGCGCACGGATCGCCAGTACACCTTCAAGTCGGAAGACGACGTGCTGGAGTATGCGCGTGCCGCGGTGAATCGCGCGGAGGGACGCGTCCGCGACTGGTTCGGTTTTGTCCCTGACGCCAAGCTGGTGGTGGACTCGGGCCTGCACGCAATGGCCTGGACGCGCGAGCAGGCGATCACCTACATGGTGGAGCATTCTGCCGAGGCACGGGCGTACATCGAGACCGAGGTCGATCGCTACCTCGCGGTGCCAGGCCAGGCGACGGCCTACATGACCGGCAGCCTCGAGATCCAGAAGCTCCGCCGCGACGCGGAGCGCCAACTTGGCACCCGCTTCGACATCAAGTCCTTCCACGACGTCGTTCTTCGCGACGGCGCGGTGACGCTGCCCATGCTGCAGAAGGCCTTGGCGCGTTGGGTGCGGGAGCGGAGCGGGTCGTAGGTGAAGCCCCGAGTGGTCGCGCAGGCGCAACTGAACTTGGCCGTGCTTCTCCTTCCTTGTGTCGCCGCGCCACCGAACTCCTTCGCGGCAAGATCGTGGGACTCAGCTCAACCTAACCGAGGAGAATACCAATGAAGTATGTGATCAGCTGGTTCGAACGCCCGCAGGGTTCGCCGATGGATTACGAGAATGCCCAGAAGCGAATCCTTGAAGTATTCGGTCAATGGAAGGCGCCCGCCAATTTCAAGGTCGAATTCTTCGTGGTGCGAGTTGGCGAGTGGGGTGGGCATATGCTGGTGGACTGCGACGATCCACTGACCATTCACAAATTCTGTTCGATGCTTCCTGCTTTCGTATTCGAAGCGAGACCCGTCATTACGGTCGAGGAAGCCGTCCGCGGTGAACTCGAGGTCATTGCCTGGCGGGATGGACTGAAACCTAAGTGATGGCGGTCATCGCCTTCGGCCCCGGCTGGACCGCGGGCGAACCACCCGCTGCAGTGGACCGGGGCCTCGGACGAACATCGTAATTCGAACGCCTCGGGCCGCGGCCCCTTCACTGATCCGAGCGTCTGGAGAGCCGACGTGGAGAGAACCTCTCAACGCTATCGCGAGGTAGCCCGTTTGCTCCGTGAGCACGCACGCTCCGAGGATTGGGACGCCGTTCCGGAGCCGGCTACCGTTGAGGACGTCTCGGCCGCCGAGCGAGCCCTCGAATGCCGGTTCCCCGACAGCTATTGCTGGTTCCAGCTGGAGTTCGGCGACTTTGCGAACGGCCCGCTCGACATCTACGGCGTCAGGCGGGCGGAACTACCGGCGATGAGCATCGTAGGGATCAACCTCGACGCGCGGCGCGACGGCAACCCGCGGCTGCCGCCACACCTGATCGCGTTCAGCGACAGCGGCGGCGGCGACTTCTACTGCTTTGATACCTCGGCGCCGGAGGGTGGCGAATGCCCCGTCGTGTGGTGGGACCACGAGGGGAACGAAACGCAACGGCCCCGGCGCGCCGGCACTTCCTTTCTGGATTGGCTCGCAGCCGAAGTCCGAGATCGCGCCGCCGAGGCGAAGTGGTCGTACCTGAGGCGGCTCACGAGCCGCTTGCGCGCCATCCGCAGCTTCGCGCGTGATGTCATGAGAGCGCGCTCCACGTAGCCGTTCGGGCACGCGGCCAGCTTTTTACAATCCGCTGCTCACGGTGACGTTCTGCGAGTCAATACCATGACAATCAGCACGAGCAGAATGAGTCCGCCTAGGCCCCCACCAACGTACGGGCCACCGACGTAAAAACCGCCTCCGCCGAACAGCAGCAGAAGGATAATCAGCACAACTAAGATATTCATCGCGCACTCCTCTCGGATTTTACTCAGCCAGCCCAGACACTCGATTCAGTGTTGACGCGCCACGACCGCCCAAAGCAACCTTCTTGTGCCAGACCCGCCAGTAATATCAAGCGTCACGGCCCCGAAGTCTTGAGTCACCGACAAATTGAACTGGAGGAACGGGCAGGACTCGCGCTCTGCGTCGATGATGGAAGCGATGTGTGCCAAGGGTACGAAACCGTTCGTAAACACCAATCGGTAGCCGTGCTCGATTTGGACGACAGTGTCAGCCACCACGAACAAACGCGGCAGGTCGGCGCATCGCCTACTCAGGTCGGAGGAATTCAACGTGCTCGCAACCGGCAGGGTCATGGACGCCTCCGTAGTTCTGTGATGCGCTGTAGTGGTCACGGCACTCGTGTCAGTCGTCTCGGCTGTCACTTCGTGAATGTCAGTCAGAGCATCCTGTTTCGAGTCACCCTCATGTCGCCTTCGACTGGGCGCTGGTCGTCCGGTGGCCCCATTCGTGCTCCTGCGTCGTCCGGTCACTCAGACAATCACCCGCATACTAGCGGCCCGGACGGTAACGACGCTGTGCTAATGCGCACACTTCCCCAGGTCCCCTGCGATCGACTTCAATGCGCCACTAAGGTCGGCCACCCGCCTTCCGAGGTCGACTCCTTCAGAGGGTGGACTTCCCTAGCAAATTCCCACAGATAGAGTGTAAGCTCAGCCTTACGGCGCCGGATGTGCGGCGGCGTGTCCATGCGGTGCCGCAGAGAAGCGTCGCCCATCAACCACATGACTGGAGAATAGGCAAAATGACATCCCGGGGCAGGAAAACATTGTTGGCCGTGCTCGGTGCGACAGTCTTGATCTCGTCTGCTCACGCGCAGGCGCCGGACGGGGTCATGGTGTACTCGCGCATCGCCAACTGGCAGATTGCGCGATCCAATTGGGACGCCTACACCGACGACCTCAAGAAAAACACCCTACCGGTCCTCGAGAAGCTCCTGGCGGACGGGGTCATCACCGAGTTCGGCCTGGCCTCGGCGGCCATCCATACGCCGGACGGCTATACACACACGACCTGGTACAGCAGCCGGACGATCGCCGACCTCGAAAAGGCGTTGGCCGCGATACTCGCGGCCGACAAGAAACTGCCGGCGGCGGAACGGCGTCGGGCGGAGACAGATTTTGCCGGCACCAAGCACTCAGACTTGCTGGTCCGCTCGCGCGTGGTGCGCGGAGGAACCACGAAGCTCACAAGCGGCTACATTACGGTCGGCACCGACCAGATTCAGCCTGGGAAGACACGGGCCTACGACGAGCGATTCGAGAAGGTCCTCAGGCCAATCGTCGAGCCGCTTGTTGCCAACGGAGCAGTGATTTCCTACGGCATCGACACGGAGTTCATCCACACGGCCGACCCCATGACGCGGAGCCGGTGGTATCTCGTCCCGAATGCCGACGGACTCGACAAGGTAGCGGCCGCGATAAAAGCCTTCAACGAAAAGCAGACGCCGGCTGAGCGGGAGGCGTCCGACAAGGCGAGCCAGGAGATCCTCGTCGGATCGGCCCATCGGGACGAGCTCTGGGAGCTGACCGCGTACGCGTCGAAGTACTGAACGCCGCCGTTGAAGGATTTGAACCCGGCGGCGACGTGCACGCGCGCGTCGCGCCGGGACAGCTTCGCCTGGCACCCTTCCGGTGCCCTGCGATGGTTTTCGAGGATTCGGTCCAATCATAGTGAGGCGGCACGAGGCCGCCTACCTTCCGCCAGTGGCGGAGGTGCTGCCTGACGAGGCGGCGGGATCTTTGAGGTCGATTTCGTACCGATGGCACGGGATCGGCAATGGGCCGACCTCGGTCTCGGCCATGTAAGTCATCGGGCCCGTATCGCGCCATCCCAGACGCGAATAGAACGAGCGGGCGCGCTGGTTGCCCGCGACAACCGCGAGCCACGCGCGTCGATGTCCCGCGTTGCCGATTTCGGCCTCGCCCTTCTGGAGAAGCGTCGCCGCGACACCGGTTCCGCGAGCCGATCGGTCGACGTAAAGCTGCTCGAGCTCATCGCCCTTCACGACCACAAATCCCACGGGCTGGCTATTGGATTCGGCCACCCACGTCCATCCGATCCGGTCACCCGCTCGAGCGATAAACTGCTCATGGTTGCGGTGGCGGACGAGCTCCGGCGGAACGTGCCCAAGGTGACCGTCGGCCCACCCTATGTGCCAGATCCGGGCAATAGCGCCGACGTCGTCGGAGGTTGCCTTCCGGACAGAGTATGGCTCCGCCATCACGACAGCACCTCGATAGTGAATCCGCCAGGCGCCCGGAAATAAAATGTCCACGAGCCGTGCAGCCGCGCCGGCGCGTCTACGTTGAAGCCATCGGCTTTCAACCGCTGATTGATCTCGTCGACGTGCCCTTCACTCGGCTGGATGAAGCCTACGTGGAATGTCCCTGGATACTTCACCTCGTCGGCCCTCCCCTTGATGAGCGTCAGCACCAGGTCGTTGTCGTCGAACAGGACTTGAAATCCGCGATTGCCTCCTTCGGTACCGCGGAGCCCGAAGTACTTCTCGAGGAACTGGCGCGCTTCGATCGCATCGGTGACCGTCAGATTGAGATGATTGAGCTTCATCGAGTCTCCTCCGCCTGCTTCTCGATGTCTTCGCGTGTGCGGCGCAGCACCGTGAGGGCCGTGTGTAGCGCGTCGAGCGAGTGACGGCCGCCCATCAGGTTTGCCCATGCCAGCTGGCGAGGCCGCAGATAGTCGAGGGCGGCGCGCGCCTTCAGCGTCGCGGCGACGAGCTTCGCGCGGCGATGGTGCGGATTCCCCATGTACCTGATCAGGCCGTCCTGCTCCATCGCATCGGCCGTCTGCTGCACGCTCTGGCGGGTCAGCCCGACGATGCGCGCGATCTGAGCCACGGGTGCGGGTCCGTGCTCCACGACGCCGAGAATCTGCCAGCGCGCGCTCGTCAGGCCAACGGGCCGAGTGAGGCGCTCTGCGGCATCCAGCATTGCGACCTTCGTCCGAAAGACTTCCACGATCACGTCCTGGAACGCCCGTCCCCTTCGAGAAATCCGCGTCATCCGGCTGGATCGTGCCATCCATGCAGTGGCATGTCAACATGACAGGACACTGTCAAGTACAGCCCTGCCCAGCGGGCGGGCAGGCCGGGGACGGCCGCGAGTCGGTGACATATACTGAGGGTCATATTCCCTCGGCACCGCCCGCAACGTGTCGCACGGCTCGCGGGCACATACGAACGTTCGCGCCATGATTCGCACCGCCCACGTCATCCTCTTCTATGCATTCGATGTCGCCGAGGCGGTCAATTTCGATCGCCTGCGCATCGTGCTCGGGCAGGCTGCGAGCGCGGCGAAGCTTGCGCCGAAGCCGGCGACGCCGCCCTACGTTCAGTATCAGCAGCCTCCGCTCACGTTCGACGGCGATCTGATTGGCGTCTCAGAGATCGCCGGCCTCCACGTGCGCGTTCGCGTGTACGACTATGGCGTCGTGTCGTTCGCTCTGCGGCGTTCGTTCACCGGCACCTGGCCGGAGCTGCTCGCGCTCGGCCAACAGCTCGTCGACAACGCCGCGCTCGAGGCCGAGATCGCGATGTGTGCGCGCCGCGCGGTCGATCGCCTGCGCGCCGCCCTGGACAAGCCGCGCCTGGAGTGGCTCGTCGAAGACTACGCGGTCTTCGGGCTGACCGCGCTGAAGCCGGTTCTGACCGCGGACGCGCTCATCGCCATACACGGCGGCGACATCGCTGCGCTCCTACGGGGCGAGACGCAACCACTCAGCGATCAGGAAGTCGATCACGTGCTGCGCAATCGCCTGTCCTATCTGGCCGACGATCTGGTGATCCCGACCTGGAACGGCGCGCTCGTCTACGACACGGAGGCCGGCATCGAAGCGGCCGAGGACATCGTCGAGTTCGCGAACTCGCAGCTGCTGCAGTTTCGCTATTACGATCGGCTGCTCGATTCGGAGCTGGGTCGGCTCTATGACGAGCTCCAGCAGGATCGCCGGCCGTACCTCTTTGGTGCGCGGCGCTACACGCGAGCGGCGCGCCACGTCCATGCGCTGTTCATCGATATTCAGGAGCTCGTCGACCGCACCGAGAACGCGCTGAAGTTCGTCGGCGACATCTATGCGGCCCGCATGTTCTCGCTCATCGGCGCCCGTCTCGGGCTGGACCCCTGGAAGGAACACGTGCGCGACAAGCTCCAGACGCTTGAGCGCATTTACCACTTCGCGGTCGAGCAATCGAGCATCGCCCGCGGCGAGCTGCTCGAGCTGATCATCATCGCGATCCTCGTGTTGGAGCTGGTGCTGTTCTTTCTGGGGATCATGAAATAATCGGCGATCGGTCCATTCAACGACCAATCTCAGTCCGCCCCTCGACCCGGAGGACCTCCAAGGTCGAAGGGCTCATCAACATGTCTGCCCCGCGCGTTCGCTTCGCTCCATCGCCCACTGGGTACCTGCACGTCGGAGGGGCCAGGACGGCGCTCTTCAACTACCTCTTTGCGCGCCGGCACGGCGGTACGTTCGTGTTGCGCATCGAAGATACGGACACGGAGCGGTCATCGACGGAGATGGTGAGCGGCATCCTTGCGGGCCTCAGGTGGCTTGGACTCGACTGGGATGAAGGGCCGGAAGCCGGGGGATCGTACGGTCCGTATTTTCAGTCCGAGCGACTGCCCCGCCATCGGGCCGCCGCCGAGCAGCTGGTCGCGGGCAGGCACGCGTATTACTGCTATTGCTCCACTGAGCGACTGCAGGCGACGCGCGCGGCCGCGGAAGCGCGCGGAGAAGGTTGGCAGTACAATCGGCGGTGCCTCTCTCTCGGCGTCAACGACATTGCCGCGCTCGACGCCGCCGGCACGCCTCGCGCGATTCGCGTGCGCGTCTCCACCGGCGAGACCACCTTCGACGATCTCGTGCACGGTCCGATCACGATCGACCACGCCACGATTGACGACTTCGTGATCCTGCGGTCAGATGGGCTGCCAACCTATCAGCTCTCGGTCGTGTGCGACGACATCGACATGGCCATCTCGCATGTCGTGCGCGGGGACGATCACATCTCGAACACGCCGAAGCAAATCCTTCTCTATCGCGCGCTCCAGGCCACGACGCCCCAGTTCGCGCACGTGCCGCTCATTCTGGGGCCCGACAAGAAGCGTCTGAGCAAGCGGCATGGCGCGACGTCCGTCACCGAGTACGAGAAGCAGGGCTACCTTCCCGAGGCCATGGTCAACTTCCTCGCGCTCCTCGGCTGGGCACCTGGTGGCGATCGGGAGCTCTTCTCGCGCGAGGAGCTTGTGGAACGCTTCGCGCTCGAGGGGATCAGTGGGGGCAATGCCGTCTTCAACCCCGAGAAGCTGGAGTGGTTCAACCAGCAATATCTGATGCGGCTGTCGAGCGATGAACTGATCCGCCGTATTCAACCGGAGCTCGAGGCGGCCGGCCTCTGGTCGGAATCCCTCGCCGGCGATCGTCGCGCCTGGTTCGAGCGCGTGCTCGCGTTGCTCGTCCCCCGCGCGAAGCGCCTGGGAGACTTCGCGCCGCAGGCGGCACCGTTTCTCGGCAGCATCGACAGCTACGATCCCGCCGCGGTTGCCAAGCATCTCTCGGCGCCCGATCTGGCGCATCACCTGAACGCGCTTGCCGACGCCTATCGCGGGCTCGAGCCGTTCGACGAAGCGCAGGCTGAAGCCACACTGCGGCGCGTGGCGGAGTCAGGAGGCGTCAAGGCCGGCACGCTGATTCACGCCGTGCGTCTTGCGCTCACCGGGAGAGCCGTCAGCCCGGGACTCTTCGACACGATGGTGCTCATCGGGCGAGATCGATCCATCGCGCGGCTGGAGGCGCTCGCGCGGTTCGTTGCCGACCGCGCCGGAAGTCCCGCGGAAGGTGCGTAGAGCGGCGCCTACCGTCGTTCGGCGCCGGGCGGAGGCGTGCGCCGTTCGAGCGCGAGCTTGACGCTTTCGAGCAGCTGTTCGGCGGGCACCGGCTTCAGCAGATAGACGCCGCCATTTCGGCGCGCCTCTTCGTCCAGCGTCCGGTCCCAATAGCCGCTGACGACGACAGCGCCGGTCGTCGGCGGGCGTATCACGACGAGCTGCAGGCCGTTGTAATGTCCGAGTCGCACGTCCGTGATGAGCACGTCCGGCGGCGCCGCCGAGCTCAAAAGCCGCTTGGCCTCTTCGAACGTCGTTGCGCCGATGGTTTCGTAGCCAGCGCCTTGAAGCGTATCGCTGAGCAATTCGATGACGTCAGGTTCGTCGTCGACGATGAGAACGCGGAACGGCATGGGAGCGGAACGATCTTACCGGAGTGCAAGCCATCCGGAGCCATTCTGCTGCACGAAGATTCCTTACGGCACAGCGGCGCCGGTTCACGGGATATCGACATGTCCTCATTTCTTGTGTGGCGGCGGGGCTTTGGCCCCGCGATCTGCTGCCGACGCGAAATCTTCTGCGCAGCGGGGCTTCCGGCTCCGCGCCACGTTTCGGGCCCCGCGCTCTGCCAGGCGGATGGACCGGGGACGCGGTTGCCCTGCGTCCCGGAAGTTCGCTAAACTGAAGGTTCCCACCTACGAAGGTCGGTCGGCACTGGGAGGTCGTTCAACGGTAGGACACGTGGCTCTGGACCACGTTATCGGGGTTCGAATCCCTGCCTCCCAGCCACATCTCATTTCAGAACAACGCCTTACAGTCGCCTAGCGTCCTTTGCGAATCCCTGACTCTCCGCTCTCTATCTCGTTATGGGACTTCGACCTCTGCTCGCCGCCATTTAGCCGTCTCCAGGATTTCTCCACGTCTCGCTCGTGAAACCGGATGGATGGAAGCCGAACGCCACCAGCCAGCTCCATCTCATGACTCAAGAGGCCAGACGCCGGCGCGTATGTGTGGCGGTTTCCTGAACCGATGCAGTCGGGCGCAGGCGTACTCAACAGATCGGTGGGTTGTACTTGTCCTTTGGGGCTATGTCCGACGAGCGGAAGCAACGCCCAATAGCGCGTGAGTCCAGGCTGTTGTTCACCCACCGGATTGGCTGCTTCCAACGCGTCATGTTGGTCGGGCTCTTACGGCTCGACCAACGGCGAGGGACCACCTTCACTCGTCATCGAGACGGCCCGTTGGCAATACCGCGGCATTGTCATCGATCGAGCGCTCTCGCGTTTGTCGGTGGCACGACTTGCGGTTCGCTGGGAATCGCTTCTTGTCACAAGGCGCTGGGTGCGATCAGCGCATATCGTCGAGCACCAGGGATCGGTGGTGAGGCTTTTCTCCCGACGGCCCAAACGACGGGTCTTCGGTCGGCGCCTGTTCGATTGTGCCGTGCGCGCCCTTACCGCCGACGGCTACAATGCGTTCGTGGTTCAGGTCTTCGCGTGTCAATCCTGCGAGAGCCTTCTTCGAGGCCGATGGGTCGGTCAGTCGTCGGCACGGCCCCGGAGTGCGAAGGTCGTATATCAATGGGACCTGCTCACTCCAAGCAAGTGAGCTCGAGCGACTCGATTTGTCCCGCGACGTTCGGGGCGAGTTGGGCATGGGCGGACTTCGGCCCGAAACGCTGAGACTCTCCAGTGAATCCTGTCTTTGCATGGGCGGTCACGGTCGCGACCAGACCCACTCGCAGACTCCGGATGCGATGTCGCCAGTTTGGTTGATTGGTCGACGTCACTCGCTCGAGATTCGGCCATCGCGCCGGTCCATTCAGCACGTCGCCGGCGCCCTGGAAGTCGGGACGCTCGTAAACGATGGCATAACAACCGGCGGGATCGGGTGGACGGAGTGGCGGAAGCGGCGGGTGTCCGCATCCTGCAGACACAATGACGACGATCGCGAGGCGACGAAGCATAGGCGTCAGCGAAGGACGAACGACAGCTCGATTTCGATGAGCACAGGAACGGGTTGTCCGAACCGGCGGCCGGGTGAGAACCGCCATTGCCGCGCAGCCTTGAGCGCTTCTTGGTCGAGGCCGAACACCTTGTCCAGCGACTTGATGATCTTGGCGCCGGTGACGGTGCCATCGGGAAGGACGACGCATTCGACCACGGCAACGCCCTGCACCTTGGCGCGCATTGCGTCGTTCGTGTAGTTCGGCTTCGCCTCGTGCAGCACCTCGGGCATCGTCACGCCGCTTCCCGGCCGATAGGCGCCGCCCCCTGTCCCACCTCCCGTGCCCGGCCCGAGCCCGGAGCCCTGCCCTGCTCCGCTTCCGGCGCCGACGCCGGTCCCGGCACCCCCCTGCGAACCAGGACCCTGCGTCATCTCAATCGGCGGATCCGGAGCGATTACACCGGGCGCGATCTCGCTGGCGGCGGCGAGTGGCCTCACGGGAATCGCGAGTTCCACCGGAGGTGGCTCCTTCGGCTGTTGAGCCGGCTTCGGTTGTGCCTTCGGTATTGGAACAGTCAAGGCATCTTTGCCAGTTTGCTGGGCGGGCGCCGCGACCATGGTCCGATTGCCGCCACCGCCACCACCGCCACCCGGCCCCGGAGACGCAATCCACGTCAACTCGTTGAGCGGGCCGTTCAGCGCGGGGGGTGTGGCAAATGGGCTCAGGATCCCGAGCCAGAGGGCAAACGCCAGCGCAATCGAATGGGTCAAAAGCGACGCCCCAACCGCAAACCGTGCATGCGGTGAGTGTTCTGTGCGACCGACTTCTTCGCCGAACATGTAAGCAACACTCATCGGCGGTCGAGCCGCGCGCGCGAATGCGCCACGTCGTACGTGATCGAAAATCCGGCCAGCCACTGACCGCCCACAATGGCGACGTCACTCGAGCCTGCGAACAGCACCAGGGGATTCTTGAATACAAAAGACGCCAGAACGGCGTCCCGCATGAGGCTCGCCTCGCTCGCGGCGACGGTCCCTCCTTTCGTGGTGATCGGACCCACGTCACGAAGCTTGCCGGCGAGTTGCAGCTGCGAGACAAAGGATGCCGGCAACACCAGCCCGCGGGGGAAGAACGGATCGACCCGACACGAAATCGATCGCTCGCCGATGGCGAGGGGCACCAGGAGCTCTCGCGAGGCACTGAGAAGAAAAACGTCCCTTCCGTTCGGCTCGGGCAACGCGCCGGGTTCGACCACCACGTGCCAGCGAGAGTAATCGATTGTTACCAGGCGCTCTTTCCAGGCGGACAAGCTGATGACGCCGCGAGGACGTGCCGCGGCCCCGAACTCCGGGACCACGCTGCTCATGTCGGTGATCTCGACCGAGACGCCGGCCGTCGTCGAAGACTCGAACCCGAGATCAATCGCAAACGTGGGAGTGTCGCTGATACCCGGTTGCCGCGCGAGCTTCAGCGCCTCGGCGAGCTTGCGGTCGATCTGCGTCGCGGCGCTCTCAGGCTGCAGGAGAAAGGCAAACGGCCCCTGGCCGTTGACCATGGCGCGAATCAACGGGCGGCTGGCCAGCAGCTCCATCGGGATCACGAGCGGAACGGCGGATTGGGCAGACGGCGACGACGCCCCAATCTGCAAAGCCGAGGACCCGATATGAACGACAAAGCCGAGCAACGCAACGGTCGCAGTCAGCACTGGATTGGTGATCACCCTCGGCTTGATCAGGCAAAGAGCGCGCCGCGAGAGACGGACATCGCAAGCGACCGCGAGCGAGAGGCATTGAAGGCCTTATGTCTGCTTGTCGCGGGCGCCCTTGAATGCGATGCTCTGTCGTAGGGGGGCACGCGGTGCAAGAGCATTGCGGCGTTGCGGCATTTTGCAGGTCCGATCGTTTCAGTCGGCTGCACTTTGCACGGACGTTGCCGGCACCGCCCATGGACGACGCCAATTTCGGGAAGGTCCAAGCCGGGCAGAAATGGCCGGAGCCTTGCCAGACAGGAGGTTGACGGCCGCGCCCTTGCGTCCGATCGTCATGGAACCAGCTATTCAGCAAGCCACAAGCCTCGCGGCTACGCCATCGAAGGCGCCGTGGTCCGCCCTCGTCGTGGACGATGACGCGGGGGTGCGTCAGTCGCTGCGACTATGCCTCGAGGCTGCCGGTGCTCGTGTCCTGGGAGTGGCCACGGGCGGCGCTGCCCTCGAGGCGCTCGATCGCGGTCATTTCAACGTCGTCTTTCTCGACTTGTGGCTGGGAGCTGATACAGGCCTCGAGCTACTCCCCGAGATGTTGGCGCGTCAGCCGGATCTCGGCGTGATTGTCGTGACGGCCTTCGCCTCCATTGAAAGCGCGGTCGACGCGATTAAACGAGGCGCTGTCGACTACGTCCCGAAGCCATTCACTCCGGACCAGATTCGCCTCGCCGCAAATCGTGTCGTAGAAGCGCAGCGTCTCAGACGCCGCCTGGCAGAGCTCCAGGATGCGCTCGATCAGACGGGCGAGCCGGTGTTCTTCGCGTCGCGCAGCCCGGCGTTTCTACGCTTTCTACAGACTGCTGGACGAGCGGCGGCGTCGGATGCCGTCCTTCTGTTGCGCGGCGAGAGCGGCACGGGCAAGAACGTGCTCGCCCGGTGGATACGAGGCAACAGCCCGCGCGCGGATGCGCCATTCGTCACCGTCAATTGCCCCGCCTTGTCCGGAGACCTGATGACGAGCGCCCTGTTCGGCCATCGAAAAGGTTCGTTTACCGGCGCCATCGCTGATGTGGCGGGAAAAGTCCAAGAGGCGGAAGGCGGGACGTTGCTGCTCGACGAAGTGGGTGAGCTGACCGCCGATGCGCAGGCACGTCTGCTTCGGTTTCTCCACGATCGCACCTACGAACGTCTCGGCGAGGCGAAGGAACGGCAGGCGGACGTTCGACTGATTACCGCGACGAACCGTGACCTGGAGGCCGAAGTCCGCGCCGGCCGTTTCCGTGAGGACCTGTTCTACCGTCTCAACGTGGTCACGATGGTCCTGCCGCCGCTCAGGGAACGCGTGGAAGACATTCCGCTCCTTGCGCATCACTACCTCTCGGTCTTCAGGCAGCAGCAGGGTCGACCGGCGCTGGGGTTTTCGAGCGAGGCGGAGCGCGCGATGGTCACGCACCGCTGGCCGGGGAATCTTCGCGAGTTGCGCAACGCTGTGGAGCGCGCCGTGATTCTGGCGGCAAGGGAGGTGCTTGAGCCGGCCGATCTCGGACCGGGGTCCGACCCTCAGATCGACGCGGGAAGCCAGACCGTGCGGGTGGGGGCCAATATCACGCTCGAAGCCTTGGAACGCGAACACATCGCCTGCGTGGTCGCGCAGTCGCCGTCCCTCGAAGCCGCCGCACGCACGCTCGATATCGATGCCACGACGCTCCAGCGGAAGCGAAAACGGTACGGGCTCGTGTGAGCGACGATGATTCCCGGACACCTCCGACTTCGATTCGCGATCGCGGCCGGCCTGCTGGTCTTGACCACCGTCACCGCGAGCGTCTGGACGTTCGTCGCGCTCTCGCGTCTGAGCGGCGTCGTGACCGACACGGTGCGGCAAAGCGAGTCGGTGACCGCAGTCACCTCGCGACTGGCGGGCGCTCTCGAGCGGGAGGACGACGCCGTCCTTCTGATCCTCGCCGGCGCCGATCGTGGCATGGAGGTGCTGGCGCGCGAGCGGGCCGTCGTGGACAAGTCCCTCTCCGATCTATTCGACGTGCTAGGCCCTGACGACGAGCGGGAGCTCGCCACGCCGCTGAGGACCGAGCTGCGCACCTATCGTCGCGCTGCGGATGACGTGATTGCGGTGCCCCTCGAAAGGGACGCGCTGATGCAATATCATCGAAGCGCCAACCCGGTGCTACGGCGCGCGGTGGGCCTGACCACAGCCATCCGCGACCGCCACTTCGAGCTGGCCCGACGCGCTGTGGCCGCGAGCCGCGATGAAGCGGCTGGCGCCCGCGGCGCCGTACTGCTGATCACGCTGATGGCTCTCGGTATTGCCGTCGCCGTGGCGTGGCACCTGTCGCGCACGATCGTCGGACCTGTGCGGCGATTGACCCGCGGCGCCGACGCCATCCGCCGCGGTCATTTTGCCGAGCGGATCGACGTGCGCTCCCGTGATGAACTCGGCGAGCTGGCATCGGCGTTCAATCAGATGGCGGAAGATTTGTCCGAGTTCCGGCGCACCAATGTCGGCGAAGTCTTGCACGCGAAGAACACGCTCGAATCGACGCTGGAGGCTCTCCCCGATGCGGTCGTTGTGCTCGATGCGGACGGACGCATCCAGACCATGAACCGGGCCGCGGTGGAGACACTGGGGTCGGCAGGGGTACACCATCCGCAGCGCGTGGCCGATCTCCGACTGGACGGGTTGGATTTGGCGGCAGTGACGGGCGCCATTTCAACCGGGGCCGCGGTCACCCCCCCAGCGACCTGGCTCTCACGATTCGTGTCGAGCAAGATGGCGCGGTGCGGCGGTTGCTCCCTCGTGTGGTGCCGGTCCCCGCGGTCAACCCACATGAGCGCGGGGCCATCCTGCTGCTGTACGACGTGACCGATCTCGTGCGCCTCGACGAGATGCGTTCGGAGCTCGTGGCGGTCGCGTCGCATGAGCTCCAGACCCCACTCACGACGCTCAGGATGACGCTGCTCATGCTCAAGGAGGCAGCTGACGTGCTGCCCGAGCGTCACCGCGAGCTCGTCGCCACGTCGCTCATCGGCGTCGAACAGCTGACCGAGACCGTTCACGAATTCCTTGATCTCACGCGGATCGAGGCCGGTGAGCTTCGCCTCAACCTCGAGCCCGTGCACGTCGGCCTGGTCATCGCCGAGGCCCTCCGCCGTGTGGAAGCGCAGGCGAGGGCCCAGGACGTTACCGTGGCTGCTCGCGTCGACCCCGACCTTCCGCAGATCTGGGGCGACCCGCTGCGGCTGCGCGCCGTCTTCGACAATGTCCTCTCGAATGCATTCAAGTACACGCCCGCCGGAGGCGCAGTCACCATCGACGCGCATCGCCTCACGAGCGGGGCCGTCTCGGTCAGTGTTTGCGATACCGGCCCCGGGATTCCCACCGCGTTCCGGTCACGGGTGTTCGAGAAGTTCTTCCGGCTCGAACACCAGTCAGAGGCTCACCCGGCCGCTCGGGGGGCGGGCATCGGTCTCTACATGTGCCGGCAGATCGTCGAGCTGCACGGAGGCGAGATCGCTTGTTGTGCAGGAGATGGGAATCGCGGCACGTGCATCACCGTGACGGTACCCGCAACGAGCGCCGCCACCATCGCTGCCGGTGAATCGGCGAGCTACGTCGGACGATAGGAGATGACGTGCTGCAGCGTTGGACGGCCGCGGTCGCGGCGACGGTCGTGTTGTCCTGGAGTGTTGAACCAGGCGGTCTTTCCGCTCAAGCGCAGCGTCCGGCGTTTCGTGCCGGCGTCGACCTCGTCTCTCTCAGCGTCACGGTCATCGATCCGGAGCAGCGGTACTTGACCGATCTCACTCGTGACGATTTCGAGATCTTCGAGAACGGCGTGCGGCAGCGGCTGACGTTCTTCGGTCAGACTGATGTCCCACTGGCCCTGGCGCTGCTGCTCGACACCAGCGCCAGCATGGAAGGTGCGCTCGCGACGGCCCAGGAGGCGGCCATCGGCTTCATCCGACAGCTCGAACCGCGCGATCTGGCCACGGTGATCGACTTCGACAGCCGTGTGAGCATCCTTCAGGAATTTACGAATAACTACGCGGAGCTCGAAAGGGCGATCCGCCGAACCAGCGCCGGTGGATCGACGACGCTGTACAACGCCGTCTACATTGCGCTCAAGAGCTTGAACACGATGCGACTGCCGGAGGAGGAGCGTGCGCTGCGGCGTCGGGCAATTATCCTGCTCTCCGATGGCGAGGACACCGCCAGTCTCGTGGGGTTCGACGAAGTGCTGGATCTCGCGTCCCGATCCGATATCGTCATCTACGCGATCGGCCTGGGCGGACAGCAGCCGGTGGCGCGAGGCAGCTACCAGGACGCGCCGTTCATCCTGCGACAGTTGGCGCAGCACACCGGTGGTCGCGGCTTCTTTCCGCTCCGGGCGATCGACCTCGCCGATGTGTACGGCGATATCCGTCGCGAGCTTTCCAGCCAGTATTCGCTGGCCTATCAATCGACCAACGCCCAAGACGACGGCCAATTCAGGCGCGTCGCCGTTCGCGTGAACCGGGCAGGCGCCATCGCCCGCACCAGGCCAGGTTACTACGCCGCGCGCCAGGTCCGGCTTTTGGATAATTGATCGCGGCGGCAGCGTCGATGCAGAACGCGGGAGCCGCATCGGGTCCCCACCAGCAGAACGCACCGACAACATACCTCACCGAGCTCAAAACCGCCTCTATTTGCGCGTGCCATGTACGGCACATCCGCTGCAGAGGGCGACGCGGTGCGATTGGTGCGTTACGCGATTCTTGTCTGCTTTACATTCGTCACATCTGCGGTCGCAGTCGCGCAGTCACCCTCCACGAACATTGGTGAAACACGTCTCACGCTCGACGCCGCGATAAGAGAAGCCCTCGAGAAAAATGTTGACCTGATTGCCGCCCGTGCCGGTGTGTCGATCGCCGATGCAAATCTGACGCAGGCGCGCGATGTGCGCGCCATCATCGAATACGCCTATCGGCGGGGACGGGCCACATTGATCGAATTTCTCGACGCCCAGCGAGCGTTCAACGAGACGATGCAGGCGTGGAACGAAGCGCGCGCGGAGTACGCGCGCAGTGTGTTCCTGGTACGAGCGGCGGTGGGAGAGGGCGGGGGGCCATGAGACTGTCGATCGTGGCGTCGTGCGTTGCCGTGGCCGCCGCGTGCACATCGTCAGGCACCGACCCGCCGGCCTCGAAGGCCACGACCGCGCCTACTCGCTCGGGCAAGTCGTGCGCTTCGACCCGACTTCGCCGCAGCTCGAGCGCGTCCGAGTCGCCCAGGTCACGAGCGCAGTTCTCCCGGTTGACGAATTCGAGGCTCCCGGCAAGGTGGAGTCGGTGCCGGCGCGCTTGGCGCGCCTGGCCATGCCCGTCCCGGGCCGCATTCGACAGGTCAATGTGACGCTGGGCGATCGGGTACGCAAAGGCGAGGTACTGCTGACGTTCGAAACCCCGGATGTCTCCGAGCTGCAGTCGGCACTTCTGCAGGCTCAAGCCGACGTTCGGCAGCGGGAGGCCGCGCTCGCGAAGGCCGAAGCCGATGCGGGCCGAACCCGCGATCTCATTGCCAACCGCGCGATGGCCCAGAAGGAGAGCTTGGTCGCAGACGCCGAGCTTGCCGTCGCGTCCGCAACGCTGGAGCAGGCGCGCGCGACACACGACGATGTCGTGCGCCAGTTGCGACTCTTCGGCGTAAATGTCGAACACCGGGACGCGCTCGCCAGCATCCGGTCCCCCATTGACGGCGACGTCGTGGAGATCGCCGCGGCGCCGGGTGAGTATCGGAGCGACACGGCGGCGCCGGTGATTGCCGTCGCGGACCTGGCTCGCGTGTGGGTGGCGGCGTCAGGTACCCGGAGAACGCCCTGTCACGTGTCCAGACCGGCCAGCGGGTCACCATTGCGGTCGCCGCCTATCCCGACGAGTCCTTCGAGGGGCGGGTTGCGCGGGTTGCCGGCGCGCTCGACCCCGAAACTCGCAGCGTGAGCGTCATCACCGAGTTGGAGAATCCGCGCCGGCGGCTGAAGCCGGAAATGTTCGCTCGCGTCCGCTATGAAGGGCCGGTGCGGCCAGTCGTGACGGTTCCGCCCGGCGCCATCGTGCAGGATGAAAAGCGCACGAGCGTTTTTGTCGCACGCACCCGCGGCGAGTTCGAGCGGCGTGATGTGACGTTGGGCCCTCGTCACAAAGACGCGGTGGTCGTGACGAGCGGCCTGGCCGGCGGCGATCGCGTCGTCGTCGACGGGACGTTGCTGCTCATGGCTCAGTAGAGAGCAGTCGTGGGCGGCCTACTCCCCTATGCGCTGCATCACCGGCTGCTGACCTTCGTCCTCGGCGTGGGACTGGTCGGCCTCGGGATCTATTCCTTCCAACAACTGAAGGTTGAAGCCTATCCAGACATCTCCGACACCGGGGTTGTCGCAATTGCGGTCTATCCCGGCAACGCCAGCGAGGAGGTCGAGCAGCAGGTCACGGTCCCGATCGAGGGTGAGCGATCTCCCACACGTGAAGATCGTGCACCTCTCATGACGCCCTCTACACCCACGCGCGCCGAATCAGCCACGCTTTCACGCCCTGCGTCAGCAGCAAGTACGCGACCAGCGTCATTGCCAGAAGGAACCAGTACAGCGGCGGGAGTGGCGTGAATCCGAGAGCATGTGCAAGCGGCGTGATCGGGATGAGCACGCCAATCGACATGATCACCGCGGTCATGGCAATCAGTGGCGCCGACGCGTGGCTCTGCAGGAACGGTATCTTCCGGGTACGAATCACGTGCACGATCAAGGTCTGGGTCAGCAGGCTTTCCACGAACCAGCCGGTCTGGAACAGCGCCGCCTTCTCGACGGCCCAAGCGTCGAAGACGTAGAGCATCATGAAAAAGGTCGTGTAGTCGAAGATCGAGGAGCAGGGGCCGATGAACAGGATGAACTTCGCGATCGATCCGATGTCCCAAGGGCGCGGCATCGCGATCTGCTCGGGGTCCACGGCATCGGTCGGGATTGCGGTCTGTGAGACGTCGTAGAGAAGGTTATTCGTCAGGATCTGGATCGGGGTCATCGGCAGGTAGGGCACGAAAATGCTCGCTCCCAGCACGCTGAACATGTTGCCGAAGTTGCTGCTCGCCCCCATGCCGATGTACTTGAGAATGTTCGCGAAGACTTTTCGGCCCTCGAGCACGCCGTCCTTGAGCACGAGCAGGCTCTTCTCGAGCAGAATCATATCCGCCGATTCTTTCGCGATGTCGACGGCGGTGTCGACGCTGACGCTCACGTCCGCTGTGCGGAGCGCCGGCGCGTCGTTGATCCCGTCGCCCATGAAGCCGACCGTGTGGCCGCGCGACTGCAGAGCCCGAATGATTCGCCGCTTGTGCGCGGGGGAGACGCGGGCGAACAGCGTCGTGCCTCCGGCGGCGTCGGCGAGTGCCGTGTCGGTCATCTCGTCGATCTGCGCACCGAGGAGGATCTGATCGGTGGAGAGCCCGACATCCGCGCACACCTTCCTCGCGACCAGATCGTTGTCGCCGGTCACGACTTTCACGGCGATCCCATACTGATGCAGGCCGCGGATCGCGGCCGCTGCCGTGTCCTTCGGCGGGTCGAGGAAGGCAAGGTATCCATTGAGCACGAGGTCGTGCTCATCGTTGGCGCCGTAGCCTGCGTTCCTGGGCTCCACATCTTTCGACGCAATGGCGAGGACGCGAAGACCCTGACGACTGAGCTTCTCGTACTCCACGGCGCAGCTCGTCGATGCTGAGGTGCTCCATTGGATGCCGGTGGCCGTCGTGCTCGAATTGCCCGCAGCGGGGAAGGATCGCCTCCGGTGCACCCTTGCTGATGATGCGATCCTTACCCTCGGGCGTCCGGACCACGACCGACATGATGCGCCGTTGAAAGTCGAACGGAATCTCGTCCACCTTGTCGTGGTCGGGAATGCGCGCGTGGTGGTGTGTTTCCGGGTGGGCAAGAATCGCGCGATCCATCACGTTCTTCAGGCCGGTCTGAAAGTGGCTATTGATATACGCCAGTGCCAACACGCCGTCATCTTCCTTGAGGGCGACGTCGCAGTGTGAATCCAGGATGACGCGATCGATGGTCAGCGTGCCGGTCTTGTCGGTGCAGAGGACGTCCATGGCGCCCAGGTTCTGGATGGCGTTGATCTTTTTCACGATGACCTTCTTCCGGGCCATCGCCATTGCCCCCTTGGACAGACAGACCGTGACGATCATCGGCAGCATTTCAGGGGTGAGTCCCACGGCCACGGCCAGGGCGAAGAAGAAGGCCTCGTGCCAGCGACCCTTGGTCAGTCCGTTGATGATGAAGACCAGCGGCACCATCACGATGATGAAGCGCAGCATCAGCCACGTGAAGCGCGCGATCCCCTTGTCGAAGGCGGTCTCGGGCGCTCGCTCAGCAAGGAACGCCGCCATACTCCCGAGGTAAGTGCTTCGACCGGTCGCGACGACGGCGGCCTTTGCGGTGCCGCTTTCGACGCTCGTGCCCAGGAATGCCACGTTGGCCAGTTCGATGGGCGACCTGCCTGGCGCGCCCGAGTCCACCTCGAACTTCTCAACGGGGAACGATTCGCCCGTGAGCGAGCCCTGGGTGACGAAGAGATCCTTGGCGGTGAGAATCCGCACGTCGGCTGGAATCATGTCCCCGGCTGCGAGGGTCACGACGTCGCCCGGGACCAAGTGTGCCACGGGCACCTCCTGAGGCGCTCCATCGCGGAGGACGGTGGCGGTGACCGAGATCATCGCTTTCAGCTTGGCGGCGGTGCTGTCGGCCTTTCGTTCCTGGAGCAGCCGCAGCCCAACGCCCAGCACGATCATCGAGGACATCACGATCCCTGCTCGCGCGTCGCCAGTGGAGAACGAGATGGTGGCGAGCACCCCCAGCAACAGGACGAGCGGGTTGAGGACGGCGTGCCAGAAGAGCGGCGCGATGCTCTTGCGTCCATCGGCGGCCACGATGTTGGGCCCGTGCGCGGTGAGGCGCGCCTCCACTTCGTCTTCGCGGAGGCCTGTCGCGCGGCTCCGAAGCCGCTGATACACGCTATCGGAGGTCAGTGATGCCGCCTCGAGGAGGATCGGTGCGACCCGAATGGGAGGTGGCTGCAAGTGGAGAGCCGCAAAAATCCCCTTGTGCAGTCCCACCGAGACCGTCGGTATCGAAGGGCGAACCTTTCGGCGCGGTGCGCGAGTCATCTCATACTCCGTCGTTGCGCACCTCACTGGGGGTGCGTCTGCAGGTCCTCGTGTGCGTGCGTTCCCGGTGCGCTCCGCCTCTTCGGCCGCGGTCGCGGGGGCGACGGCGACCATCGCGTCCAACAGAAACTGGAAGTGGTGCAGTTGGTGCTCGACCGCCGTTGCAAGTTTCGTGCGCGGCATCGACCCTCAGCTCCTGGCGAACCGAGATGCTGACTCGGCCCGCAGCAGATCGCCCAGTGTGATGGCGGGCGCGGGACGGCAACGTCATGAGCGCCTTCGTCGTCCTCGATCGGGCGCCGGCGCCGGCATCCTCGGCCGCGGGACACGATACCCGTGGTGGTGGGGTGCGCTCTGCGTTCCCAGCATCGCGCCCGCGTGGGCCAGGCAGTCATGGACCAGGTGGCCCACGAAGTCGTCCACGGCGCGGTAGTACGTGAGCCGGCTCTCATCGCGAGACGCGACGAGGCGCATCCGTCGCAGCCGCGCCGCCAAGCCCATGATCACGGCGAGTCAGGTGCGCACGGCCACACCCACGGCGTCATCGATCCAACGATTGCGACGACAGCCCGAGGCATCTGGGCCATCAAGTGGTCCTTCGTCATTCTCGCGGTCACGGCCGTTCTGCAGCTTGGGGTCGTCTTCCTCTCGGGCAGCGTCGCGTTGTTGGCCGACACCATTCACAACCTGGGGACGCCGTTACCGCGATTCCGCTCTGGATCGCATTTCATCTGGTTCGGCGGAAGCCGACGGCCCGGTTTACCTACGGCCCTGGGAAAGCTGAGGACTTGGCGGGCGCCTCGATCGTCGCGATCGTTCTCTCCAGTGCCATCGTGGCTCTGTACGAGTCCATCGACCGGCTGATGCATCCACAGACGATCGCGCTGTTGTGGGCCGTTGCGGTCGCGGGCGTCATCGGCTTCATCGGCAATGAAGCGGTCGCGGTGTACCGAATCCGCGTGGGTCGCGAGATTGAGAGCGCGGCCTTGATTGCTGACGGCTAGTGGCCTGTAACAGCTGAATCGGTAGTTATTCGATGCGCTGGATTGCTGTAGGTCCAGCGGATCGGTTTCGGGTCGTCGTTGTAGCGCGTGATGTATCGGCGAATCTTGCGCGCGAGATCGGGGAGCGACGTAAAGATCCCGCGCGCGAGCAGGTCGCGTTCGATCTTGGCGAACCAGAGTTCGACTTGATTCAGCCAGGAGGAGTAGGTCGGCGTGAAGTGCAAATGCACGCGCGGATGCGCGTCGAGGAACGCGTCCACGCCTTTGGTTTTGTGCGCAGCGAGGTTGTCGACAATCACATGAATCTCACGCCGGCGCGGTTGCGACGCCACCAGGTCGCCCAAGAAGTCCACGAACGCGGCACTGGTGTGCCGTGGCACGGTCTGGCCGACGATCTCACCGGTGCTCGTATTGAGGGCCGCATACAGCGAGAGGGTGCCATGCCGGTAGTATTCAAACCCGTGACGTTCCGCACGGCCCGGCGACAGCGGCAATACCGGATCCAAGCGGTCCAGGGCTTGGATCGCCGTCTTTTCATCCGCGGCAAAGACCACGGCGTGCTGGGGCGGATTCAAGTAGAGGCCGATCACATCTGCCGCCTTCTGCTCGAACTGCGGATCGTCCGACAGCATGTAGCGCTCCAATCGATGCGGCTGATAGCCGGCGCGGCGCCAGACGCGTGCGACCAGCATGTGACTGATACCCAGGACCTTGCCCAACTTGCGCGTACTCCAGTGCGTGCTGCCATCGGGCGGCTTCTGACGCGTCTGGGCCAAGACCCGTGCCTCCAGCGCTGGGGTCCGCACCGTCGCGGGCTGTCCGCGATACTTCGCGCGCAGGCCGGCCACGCCCTCGGTTTCGAACCGCTCTCGCCATCGGGTGATGTACGCCGGATAGCAGCCCACGGCCTTACCGATCGTCGTGAACGACTCGCCGTCCGCCAGCATCAGGATGACCTGCGCGCGCCGCGCGTCTTCCGCCCGAATTCTCCGGCTACGCGTCCGCCGTTGCAATTCCGTCCGTTCATCGGCCGTCACAATCAGCGCCATATGGCTGCAGTATACCACTATCGATTCAGTGGTTACAGGCCACTAGGAGCGCAACGTGCCTCAGATCTCAGCCGCGGATTATGGCGCGCTGCCGTTGCGGGTTCACACGTTGCTCGCTGACGTCCCGCTGCACGACGTCTGGGCGGTGGATCTGCCGCGCGTACGTGAGGGCGTTACGCTCGACGAATTTCATCGTCTATTGCGTCAGCACCGATTGATCGGAAGACTTTCGCCGGCGGCGCGCGCGCTCTTTGGTCTGCGCTTTTTTCTCGGACGTATTTTTCGACTCGAGGACCGACCGAAGGGAGCCGGCGCAGCATCGTTCGCAAAAGGGCTGACCGCAGAGGATCGAGCCAGGTCTTCGCTCGCGCCCGGGACACCCGACGGGCCGTTCCGCGTGGTCTATCGTTTCGAGAACGAGCTGCTGCTCGAAATGCACAATCGCACGGTCCATGGCGCCCTGCTCATGGCGCTTGCGGAAACCGAGGCCGGCTATCGCTTTTACCTCGCGGTGTACGTCTGCAAAGCCGGCTGGATCACGCCGGTCTACATGGCCCTGATCGACCCGTTTCGAAGATGGATCGTCTATCCGGCCATGCTGAAAAACATTCGCGCGATCTGGGCAGAGTCCGCTTAGATGCTCGGCTCTTTCTGCGGGTTTCACAATTCGAATCGGAGGGCGTCCAGGTGGATGATTGCGCCAGGGACATCGGGAGCGTGGGCGAATCCCTGCCTCCCAGCCACAAAATTTCTCCTGTGTTTTCAACGACTTGCGGCGCATGGTGATTTTCAGTATCGAACTCAGTCGCCACTGGCGCTTTCGCTACGATGTACAGCGGGCTCCTGAAACGTTGTGTTCCTTGCCCAGTTGCCGCCTCTGAGTTCGCCCGCGACCGTGAGGGCGCCGAGGCGACGCCCGGAGCCCTGACTGGAAGCCCCAGTCCACTGTTCGCTCCGGTGATGACGACGACTTTTCCCGCTACGTTACTGGCTTCCATCTATGGTTGTCTCGGCTCTCGTGTCGGCCTCAATCGCAGGATGTTCAGCTCGTTTGAGGTGCCCAGTCGAACGCGAGACATGAACGTCCCGGCCCCTGGCGACACGAAGACCTGCAAAGGGCCTCGGTGATACAGACCGTGAGTGAAGGGAAAAATCGCCGTGGCGACGAGCGTGCCTGGGAAGAACTGCCCGCCGTGTGTGTGGCCCGCAATCATCAAATCGATTCCGTTCGCGGCTGCATACTGAGCGCCTGCCGGACTGTGGTGCAGGAGCACCGACGGCATGCCGTCCTTCAAGTGGAGCGACGCAAGCACGGACTTGATAGTGCGTGAGTCGTCGGACGGATGCAGGTCGAACGTGTCTTCATCGGCGTTCATGTAGTCGAGGCCCACGAGCTGGAGTCCGTGGGTTTCGACCACCTGGCTGCGGAGGACATTCACGCCGTACTTCTTCACCAATGCGAACGTGCGTTCCGCATCGACATACTTCTCGTGATTCCCTCCCACGTAGTAGACGGGCGCCGAGAATCGAGCCAGCGGCTCGAGCTCTCCAGGCAAGAATGCTGCCTCGGAGTCGATGAGGTCACCTGTAATCAGCACGATGTCAGGCTTGCGCTGATTGGTTTCTTCAACGATCTTCTCGAGGTACGTCCTTCCCCGGTGGTGGCCCACGTGGATGTCCGAGAGCTGCATCGCTACGACGTCGCGGTCTAGGCTGGCGAGTGCAATCTCAGTCTCCACAACCGAGAACTTATTGGCCCACATGCCGCCGACAAGCGTCGCGCCGGCCGCCAGCAGCAGCGCCGCCGCACCAACGCGCGCTTTCGGTATGTGCCACGCCCTTTCGATGACGTGCAGGAGTACAAACGCGAGCGTCAGGAAGACGTAGCCAGCGAAAAGATATCCGCCAAGGACGTACGACAGGCCGGCTACCGCATCAGCGGACTTCGTCGCGGGCCCCATCAACATGAACGAGCCAACGAGTGCCGCCATAACGAGGACACGCAACAGCCACCGCCGCTGCAGCCCGAACGTAGTCCGCAAGCGGAAGGCGATGTACCAGGCGGAACCGAAGAATGCGAGCAGAAATAGCAGCAGGACACCGACCAGCAGCACAGTGTTCATAATGCGTCAGCGCCTTAGCGGTGCCGGCTGAAGTAGCTGGCCGTCAGCGGTGTCGGTCAGCACCCAGTCGGCCACTGAGCGTCGCCTAACGTTGAAAGCGTTCCTCGACGACAACCGCCAGTTGACCCGCTTTCGTCGCGACACACACGAGCGCCCGATCGAGACCTGGATCGACGAAACTGAGCGTCGGACCTGGGAAGCTGTCCTCGGTGGCCAGAGCCTCAAGGTCGCGGGTGCGTGGATCGGTGATTCCGTCACGTGAAACCGGTTGGTCGGCGCCGCGCCGCTCGCCCACGTTGCATTCTAGGGCCTGGCCAACGACCCCGCCACAGTCAATTCCTCATGGGCAGACTGCGCCGGTTACCGTCCCAGTCTCCATCCCCCGCCCAGCACTTTGTACAACGCCACGAAGTTCGTCTCGCTCGCCAGGCTGTGTCGCGATTCACTAACGAGCGTGACCCGCGGTCCTGTCATGTTCTGCGCCTGCCACGTCGTGAACGATCGAGCAGATTTCACGAACGGCCAAGCATTCAACGTTCAGTCCCCGGAGCGTATCGTCTCCTTCAGGTCGGAAAAATTGAAGGAGAACACGATGTCAGGAACCAAAAACAAGGTGGTCGCCATCACGGGCGCGAGCAGCGGCATCGGTGAGGCAACAGCGCTTTTGCTCGCCGAACGGGGCGCGAATGTCGTCCTTGGTGCGCGCGGGCTGGATCGGCTTGCGGCGCTGGCCGACCGGATCGTGAGAACCGGAGGCAAGGCAGCTTACGCACCGACCGACGTCAGACGTCGCGATGATCAGTCCGCTCTGGTCAAGCTGGCGTGCGAGCGGTACGGGAAACTTGACGTGTTCGTCAACAACGCTGGCGTGATGCCCATTTCCCCGCTTGACGACCTGCGTGTCGAGGACTGGGAGGAGATGATCGACGTCAACATCAAGGGCGTGCTCTACGGCATCGCCGCAGCGCTGCCGGTGTTTCGCACGCAGGGATTCGGACAGTTCGTCAACATCGCTTCTATTGCAGGTCACAAGACCGCGCCGACCATGGCGGTCTATTCCGGGACGAAGTTCGCGGTTCGCGCCATCTCCGAGGGCTTGCGGCAGGAGGCTGGCGATCACCTGCGCGTCACCATCATTTCACGTGGCATGGTTCAGACGAACTTTGCGGAGGGCGTGACGAATCAGACGGTCAAAGCCCAGCTCGAACAATCCCGTGACACCTTCGCGATGCCAGCGGATGCGATTGCCCGCGCGATCGCGTTTGCGATCGAACAGCCGTCCGATGTGGACGTGAACGAGATTGTCGTCCGTCCGACGGCGCAGAAGTAGTCCGTCAAGGAGTGAACGAAAGGAAACGATATGCGTCATTGACTCGATGGAAAGGTGGCGGTTATCACAGGCGGCACGCAGGGAATCGGCGTCGCGATCGCGAAGGAGTTGTTGACGCAGGTGGCGTGAGCGATTCGGTCAGGATGCGTGGCGCGGATTCGGGTCGGCCGCATCTGAGGTGGGCTGGCCCATCCGTGCCAGGATGGATTGATAGTGCTTGGGTGCCATGCCGGTTCGCCGCTTGAACGCGTTGCTGAACGCGCTGTCTGATTCGTAACCGAGGGACTCGGCCAACTCGGAGACCGACATGTTGCCCTCGCGAAGCCCCTGCTCCGCAATTCGCATTCTCAAATTCTGCAGGTAGGTGAGAGGGGCGATGCCAGCGTTCGCTTTGAAACGAAGCGCAAAGCTGGTTCGTGACATGCCAACCTGCTTGGCAAGCTCGCCGAGTCGCCAAGCCCGACCTGGCTCGCCGTGCATGAGGCGCAACGCCGGTGCAATGCGTTCATCGTTGAGCGCTCGCAGCCATCCCGCCGTAACGGTGTTCGAGGACGCAAGATAGAACCGGATGATCTGCACGAACAACAGCTGCGCAAGCTGCTTCGACGCCAACAGCGCGCCCGGACGATTGGCGGTCACCTCTTTTACTAGCTGGTCCAGGAGCCATCGGATCGTCGAGGCTTCGGACGAACTGGCCTCGACATGAATCAGGGGTGGCAGCACGTCTGCGAGAAGGCCGCCGCGGTCAGCATCCAAAGCCATGTGACCGCCAATAGCGAAAAAGTCATTCCCGTCTCCGACTCTTCCGACGTTGTCCGTCGCCTTGGTGAACAACGCGAGGCCGTCGACCTGAGGCGTTTTCAAGTCCGACGCGAGCACGTACAGACCGCTCCGCTGGCACCATGAATACGTCCCCCGTCTCGAAACGGAGCGGCGCACTCTCGCAGTGAACGGCGAACCAGCACGCGCCCTTCACGATCGCGGTCAGCTTGATCTTCTGGGGTGGAGGGAATTTGAGCGCCCAGGTCCCTCCTGCTTTCAAGGTCCCGATCCTGACGCAGCGCGCGCTCGCCAACGTCAGAACGTCTGCCAGGGGGTCGCCTTTCATAGCCACACGATGTCGCAGATGCCCAGCACGATCAAGGCTCCCGTTTCTCGAGCCTGGTCCGATCGTGCTGGTCAGCTCCGCCTGGCAGGTTCCTTCAACATCATGACGATGGGCTGGCACATGATGCTCGGCTTCTCACCGGCGTTGTTCGGCTGCATGCCTCGACAGGGAGGTCATGCCGGAACTGTCGGAGCGGGGTCAGGCGGTGCGGCGGGAGCGGGCGAGAGCCACCCCACCGAGGGCCATGCCGATCAGCCCCACCATCATAGCGACGATACCCCCGCCCAGCCCGTTGCCGGTGCCGAGACCACCGTCGGCAGTAGCCACGACCAGCCCACCGATGACCACGCCGATCGGCCCCAGCACCAGGGCCACGATGGCCCCGCGTCGCCCGTTGCCAATGCCGATACGACCGGCGGAGCGGGCCAGAGCCAGCCCACCGATGACCGCGCCGCTCAGCCCCGCCAGGGCGGCCAAGCTGGCCACGATTCGCTTGGGGGTCAGGGTGTAAGCGTTGGCGGTCGCCGGCTGGACCGACACTTGTGCCGCCGCCGGTGCGGCCAGCCCGAACCCACCGACCAGGGCGGCCGCGGCAAGCAGGTGCGTGACTCGTGAAACCATCCATGCGGCGCGCGGACTCGCGTCGATGATGTCGCGTATTTGGGTGGCGTCGTAGTTCCCTTCCCGCTCGATCTTGTCAATCGCTCTGCGCAATGCCCATCTGATCATGTCGCTCCTCGTGTCTCCAACGGTGAGACGGGATAGGGCTTCGGAATGTGACATGGCTGCCCCGGCCGCCTGAGGTGAACGGATCGCTCGGACGCGCCGAGCTCTCAACAACGCACGTCTGAGCTCGTTGCTCGTCCTTACTCGGTCCGCAGTGCGCTCATCGGTGAGATGGAGGCGGCGCGGCCTGCCGGAATCAGCGCCGCAATCAACGCGCAGAGCGCCAGCGCCCCTGCCGCGATGGTCAGGGCGAGCGGATCCCAGAACGCCACGCCGTAGAGTTGCGCGCCGATCAGACGCCCCGCGCCGATGGCGAGCGGGATCCCGAGCATGAGCCCGAGGATCACTCGCTTGAATGCGCCGCGCAATACGAGTCCGATGACGTTGCCACGATCGGCGCCGAGCGCCATTCGCAGGCCAATCTCGTTCGTCCGCTGCGCGACGGTGTAAGCGGTGACGCCATACAACCCGACCGCCGCGAGGAGCAGCGCGACCACGCCGAACAGACCCGCAAGACTGGCGACGGCCCGCTCCTGATCGAACGACAGCTCCACCTGCTGCCGCATGGTCCGCACGCTCGTGATGGTGAGGTCGGGATCCACTTCGGCCAGCACGCGCGTCAACATCGGCTCGAGCGTCCCCGGCGGCGAATCGGTGACGAGCATCATGCCGCCGATGAAGTGCGACATCAGCTCGATCCGCTGCATCAGCTCGTTGGGATAGTTGACGTTCTGCGCGAGTGGCACGAAGAACATCGGCCGTGCCGGCCGGTTCAGCGCGAATCCGGCAAACTTCGCATCGCGGACGATGCCGACGATCCTGAACGTGCCGACGTTCTCGGGGAGGTCCAGGCCGAATCGCCGATCGAGCGGATCTTCGTGGCTCTTGAAGAACCGCTTCACGAACGCCTCGTTGACGATCGCCACGGGCGCCGTGTCCTCGTTGTCGGCCTCGGTGAACATGCGGCCGCGCACCAATGTGACGCCCAGGTTCTGGAGATAGTTCGCGCTCACGCGATCCCATGACGCGCCCGCCTCTTCGTCCATCTTGGGTTCGGGATGTCCCTCGACCAGAATCAGCTCGCCCCAGTTGTCGGTGAGCGGGTTATAAAGCGCCAGCCCTGCGCCGCGGACGCCAGGCAACCGATTGAGGCGCTCCTCGAGGCGCCGATATAACGCCGCCAGCTGCGGTTGTGTATAGCTGGCGGGCGGGCGGTTCAACGACACGGCGACGCGCCCGTCGATCCGGTAGCCGAAGTCCTGCTGCTCCAGTTTGTTCAGACTGCGCGCCAGCATCGTTGCTCCGGCGACCAGCACCACTGAGACGGCGGCCTGGACGACCAGCAGCGCCTTGCGGGTAAACGACGACCGGTCGGCTGTCGAGCGACCGGCGCCGCGGAGCGCTTCGACGGGATCGGTCCGCGTCGCGAACCAGGCGGGCGCCGCGCCGAAGATGATGCCGGTCAGGAGCGATACGCCGAAGGCAAACGCCAGCACCATCAGCGACGGCGTCGTGTCGATTGGCAGGAAGCGCGCGCTGCGGAACGCGAGCGACAGCAGCAGCTGTGCGGCGGCACCGGCGACGACAAGGCCCGCCAGCCCACCCGCGATGGCGAGCACGATGCTTTCTGCAAGCGCCTGCGACACGATTTGCCGCGCCGAGGCGCCGACCGCCAGCCGCACTGCGGTCTGTCCCCGCCGCGCGACGCCGCGTGCGAGCAGCAGGTTTGCGACGTTCGCGCACGCGATGAGCAGGACCAGTCCGCAGACGGCCAGGAGGATCTGGAGGCTGCGTCCGTACTCCTCTTTCATTTCCGCCACGCCGGCCCCGGCCGGCACCACGCTGAGCACCTGCTGCGGCAGCATGCGAATCACGTCGGGCATCCAGTTCGCCGGGTAGCCCGACTCGGTACTGCAGCCAGTGGCGCAACACGCCGGTGAGTCGCGGCGCCATGCCGTCCGTCGTGGCGCCCGGCTTCAGCCGCCCGATGACGCGCAGCCAGGCAGACACCGGTTGACGAAGCAGCGAGCTGTCGCTGTTGATCAGCGGCTCCTGCTGCAGCGGGAGCCACAGCTCCGGCGGATCGCTGCGCAGGGTCTCGCCGAAGAACCCGGGCGGGCCGATGCCGATGACGGTGAACGGATGCCCGTTGATCATGAGCGTGGACCCGACGACCGAAGGGTCGGACGCGTACGTGCCCTGCCACGCCTGGTGGCTGATAACAGCCACCGGCGGCGCTGACGGTTTGTCGTCCGCGGCGGTAAACACCCGGCCGCCGAACGCCCGGATGCCGAGCGTCGAGAAATAGGTGCCGGTCACGTACTCCGACCGCAGCGGTCTGGCGGCTTTCTCCACGCCCGCGCGGCGTGCACTGAGCCGCGGCCCGCCGGCCTGAAAGGCTGTGATCTCCTCGAACTCAGGCGACGCCTCCTTCAGCCTTTCGTAGAGCGGATACGAAAACAGCCCCCACCGATCCTGCGGACCGCCCTGCACGCAGCAGTCATCGCCTTCGCCGATGCGATACAGCCGCGACGGCTCGGATACGGGTAGCGACCGCAGCATCACCGCATGGATGAGCGTGAAGATGGCCGTCGTTCCGCCAATCCCCAGTGCGAGCGTCATGATCGCAGCGGAGGTGAAGACGGGCGCCTGGCGGAGCTGGCGCAGCGTATAACGAAGAGTGCGAATCAGGTCGAACATGGAGGATTCCTCATCGTCTACGAACGCGCGGGACGTCAGGTTCCGACGAATAAGCGCAACCGCCATTCGTCGGCGGCCTTGGGCTCGCCTCCTGTAGTCGTCGGTAGCCGCCTGGCGTGATGTAGTTCTTGACCTCGTCACTCATAGGAACAGATCGCGGCGCATCGAGATCTCACCACGCCGCTGGCGGGTGCGCCCCGATCTCCTCGAACAGCTTCTTCCCCACGATTCGATGCACCGCCGTCGAGGGGTGGCCTTCATGGTAGAAGAAGAACGTCGCCGGATCGCCGACCGGAGTTGGATCCTGATCGAAGATCGCCCGTCCGGCGCACGCGCTCGTCGTGTTGACGATGCCGTGCGCTGCCGGATGCTCTTTCACCTCGTCGAACGCCGCGCCCCAGTGGTTCAGCCACAGATCGAAGCCTGCTCCAGCCTCTTGACGGACGAATTGCTCGTAGGCGGGATTCAGCCGAAGTCCCACGGCTGCGAATTGCGGGATCTTCGTGGGCAGCAGAGCAAGGGTGAAGTGCCGCCCGCCGAGTTCGCGAAGGATCTGGAGTTCCTGCCGGAGACTGGCGAGCGTGATCGCGGTCTCTTGCCGGCCGTCATTGAGCCCGCCGGCGAGGAAGAAGAGCGTCGTCTGCGGATCGAACGCGATCTCGCCGGACTCCACGCGCGCGGCGAAGTCGCGCACCTGGTTCATCATCCCGTAGCCGAGGAGCGCCTCCTTCACGTGGCGTCCCGCGCCTTCACCCGTGGCCGCGCCGCTCACGGCGAACACAAGGCTCTTGCCAGCCGCATTGGCCGCCTGGCTCGGTGCGACCTCCAGGCCCATCAGCCAGCCGAGATACGCAACCGCCGTCGGACCGTTGCCGTCGATGTACCCGGCGCCGATGTCGGAGTAACTGTCGCCGAACACGTAGAGTCGTGAGTACCGTGTCGTCGGTCCGGATGTCGCGGCAGATGGCGCGACCAGCGGACTGACTATCGCGAGCGCCAGCAGTAGTGTCGCGAGCGCACGTCGCATGGGATCCTCCTTTGCTGGGCCGGCAGCCTCGGTGGAGCCGCGCACGCGCGACAGGTGTGCTGGCCGGGGCGTCAGCGCGCGACGGCGTGACGCACCGCAAGCAGATACGAGAGTCCGCCGACCACCACGAGACGACGACGGCCAGCAGATGGAGACAGAGACGAGCGATGCGCCGGAGCACGGTTCTATCCTATGCGAAGCAATCACATTCGAATCGTGCAGCTGGACTGGGACGTGCACACTCCGATCGAAGAGACGATGGCCGCGCTCGAGGACCTCGTCCGGGCCGGCAAGGTCCGCTATCTGGGCGTGTCAGACACGCCCGCTTGGAAGATCGTCGAAGCCAACGTGACCGCTCGCTTCCGCGGCTGGTCGGCCTTCATCGGTCTGCAGATCGAATACTCCCTCCTCGAGCGCACGGTCGAGCAGGAACTCGTGCCGATGGCCCTCGAGTTCGGACTCGGCATCACGCCTTGGTCGCCGCTCAAGAGCGGCGCGCTCAGCGGCAAGTACACGCGAAAGAACGCGGGCGAGGTGAAGGGCGACCGCGGGTTCCTCGACTCGTTCCTGAACGAGAAGACGTTCGAGCGCCAACGATTCGAAATCCACTCCCGTCGGCATGAGGCCGGACGAGTGCACGGACGTGCGCGGCTGGGTGCGCCTGGCGTGTGCGGGTTCCCTATGTGGGCTCGGCTTCGATAACAAAAAAGGGCGTCCCCGTCGCGATCGTTCGAACGAGCCGGAGTCCGGCCGCGGCGCACAGGTCGCCGTATTCAGTCGCCGTTCGTTCGCGGCCGCCGGTCATGACGAGCATGTTGATGTCCATCAGCTGAACGAATCCAGGTTCGTTCGTTTCGGGCACGAGCATCTCCACGATCAACATCCGGCCGGCCGGCGGCATCGCGGCGCGCACTGTTTTGAGAATCCGACGCGACTCGTCGTCGTTCCAATCGTGGAGGATAAACCGCAGAAGGTAGATATCTCCGCCTGCTGGGACCGACTGAAAGATATCGTGAGCTTCGAATCGGCAGCGATTCCGGAGGCCGTCATGATCGATGCTCGCGCCCGCCTGACCCTCCATATAGGGCAGGTCGACGACGATGCCGGTCGGTTGCGGGTGCCGCTGCAGGACCGTACGGAGGAAGCTGCCGTTGCCGCCACCAACATCGACAATCAGGCGTGCGCTGCTGAAGTCGTAATTGGCAAGGACACCATGCGCCGACATCGCGGAGACGTTCTCCATGGCGCGGCCGAACTGCTGTCCCTCGTCCACGTGCTCGGCGTAGTAGTCGAACACCGGCGTACCGAACACGGCCGCCGGTTGCGGTAGACCGCTCCGAATCGCATCCACCAGGGCACCCCATGAGCGGCGGTGCACGTCGTCGGTTTCAGCCAGGAAGAAATCCCGCATCGACTCTGGATGGTCTGAGCGGAGCCGGTCCCCTATCGGAGTGAGCGTGTACTGCCCCAGCCCGGCGTCGGCGAAGACACCAATCGATGACAGTGCCCGCATCACCCGGTGGAGCGCGCCGGCGTTTGCACCGACGGCGCGGGCCAACTGCTCACCGGATTGCGGCTGCGCAATCGCTAACTGATCGGGAATTCCCAGGCGCGCAACAGCGGCGACAAGCTGCGTTGTCCATGCGCCGGTGAGCATCTGGACGAGAGCCTGGCCGCTCGCTTCGCTGGTCGTGATCGTTTCTGTCATGTTGGTAAGCGACTGGAGAGGGCGTCAAGCCGGCGAACTCGCGAGGAAAACCAGCGGCGGCATCGTTTCTCTGAACCCGCGCCAGCCTACCACACGAGCTGGCTGTCGTTGAGGAAATCGTCTAGCGCGAACGCACCGTGGCACTGGGCGACGCCGCGATGTTCGTGCGGGGCGCTCGTCCTGCTGATCGCACGCGAGCTCCTCACCCTGGGAGCCGCGACGGTCAGACGCCACGATTGGCGCGAGCTGATTGCCCCAAAGTCAGCGCCAGCAGACCCGGCGCCCAGGCAACCACCCACGCAGCGAACTGCAGGAAATAGTTCTTGCCAGTCGCGGGCGGCCGGCCCCAGAGCGTGTCCAATACCAGGAAGAACGCGATCCCGCTCAGTACGGCGGCGAGCACCCCGCGCATCGCAATCTCCCCCCACGGCCGCCGCTGAGGTGCACGCAGCCAACGGCCATCGAGCAGGGCGACGAGCAGCCACATCGCGACCCAGGATGCCGGAATCGCCGCTCCGTAGGTCCGCCGATCCACGAGCGCGATGAGCAAGTAGTAGATGAGCGCGCCGCCGACGCCCGAGAGCGCGCCGATCGGCAGCCCCCTCGGTACTCGGCCCGCATCAAGCCCCAGGACGGCTCCGACAACGGTCAGCAGCACCGCGCCATGGATGATGCCCGTCGCGATGCTGTGGCGGACGTTCAGCGTGTACCAGGTGTAATCGGACAGCGCGGCGACAAGCGCCACGCCAAGAATGCCGACACCGATCTTCATCGCTCCTCACGCAATCCGGCCCGCCGCCAGGCCGCCATGTGTCCTCGGAGGTAGGTGACGCGCGCGTATCCCCGCCAGCGCAGCGCCACGCCCGCAAGCCACGCTCGAGGACCGTGGCCGCAGTAGACGACGACGGTCTGGGATTTCTGCGCGCGCACGTCGTCCGATCCGGCGAGCACGCTCGTGAACGGGACATTCACCGCACCCGGCACGTGACCCCCGGCGAACTCGTGAGGCGATCGTACGTCGAGAACCGCAGGGGCCTCGCCCCGGCCGATCCGGTCCAGCAGCGCCGCCGGGGAGATCGCCTCTTCTCGCATCAGCGGGATTGTAATTGGCGTTTCGGCGTCACGCCGGTGGAATCGCGCATTAACTTCGTTCGGCGACTCGCGTCGCCATCACGATCGGCGCTACCATCCGAAAGGAGGCGCCCGTGAGCAGGAAGATTCCGGTGCAGGGTGTGCATCACATCACGCTGGTCGGGTCGACGCGGCAGACTGCCATCGATTTCTGGGAAGGCGTGCTGGGGATGCCGTTCATCTTTGAGCAGCCCAATCTCGGCAAGCCCGATGAGAATCATCTCTACTTCGATCCCGGCGACGGGCGGCTGCTGACAGTCTTCACCAACGAGTCGAGATCAGATGCGCGCCGGCCCGCGCCGCGGGAGTCCGGCTGCGTGGAGCATCTGGCGTTCAACGTCTCGCGCGCAACATTCACGCAGGCGCCGGCGCGCCTGGGCGAGCACGGGATCGACTTCATCCAGCGCGACCGCGGCTTCATGGACTCGATCTACCTGCAGGACGCGAATGGCCTCAAGGTCGAGCTCGCGTGCTACAAGTTCGAGACGCCGGAAGGGTTCCGCGACGCCGAGGTGCTGGCGCAGGCCAACCGGCTGCGCGTCGAGCGGGGCGATCACCACATCAACGAGGAGCACCTGGCGGACGCCATCGAGACGCTGCTGTCGTCCAGGGCGCGTCTGAGCCGGTAAAGGATCGCTGCGGAGGGTACGTCATGCAGGAGCGTCGCGGTTGGCGTTTGGCGCGGCGGCAGGATCGCCGCCGAGTCCGTGACGTCCCGAAGGTCATCTTTACGCTCTCGGTCCACATGGCTAGCGCAGATCGTCGTAGCGCACTGCGATGATCTCGAGGCGTTCGGGTCCGCGTGGCGCGCGAAGCGTCACCGTGTCCCCGACCTGTGCCGTCAGCAGCGCCCTGGCCAGCGGAGAGCGCCAGGACACACGTGCGTCGCCGGAATCGAGCTCGTCCACGCCCACAATGGTGACTTCGCGCTCGTCGCCGGTCTCGTAGAGGATCGTGACGGTCGCGCCGAAATGCACCCGCTGGTGCGCCTTGCCCGAGTTGTCCACCACCAGGGCCCGGTCGAGACTCTTCGACAGATAGCGGATACGTCGGTCGATTTCGCGAAGCCTCCGCTTCCCGTAGATATAGTCGCCATTCTCCGAGCGATCGCCGTTGCCCGCGGCCCACGCCACGGTCGCGACGATCGACGGCCGCTCCACCTTCCACAGGCGTGCGAGCTCCTCCTGGAGTCGTTGGTAGCCGCCCGGCGTAATGTAGTTCTTGACCTCGTCAGTCATAGGGACACGTTGACCAACGTGCCGACGCTCTCACCTGCAAATTGGCTAGACTGTTGCCTCGCCAATCTCATAGGACTTAGGAGCATATGTCGTCATTGACGCGGCTGTCCCGTGTTCTGATTCTTGCGTGTCTCGCGACCGTGAGCGGCACCGACGGCATGGGTCAGACGATCGACGGCACCTCCGTGTACGAGAAGCATTACGTAACCGCGTCCACATCCGCACCGCCTCAATCTGAGATGGCTCCACGGTATCGACTCCATGTACTCGACCAGAATAGCCGCAGCGGCATAAAGTCGGCGCTTCTCGCCAGCTCGTTAGACTCAGCCGCATGACCGGTACTGGACTGGCTGGGTTGGTACGTCTCCACTTCCCGTGTTCTGTGTCTGGTCAGTCGAAGATGAAGACCTTCCAGTGCGGCTGTGGAAGCGCGTGAACCGCGCGGTAGCCAGCGTTGGCCTCGAGCTCCGGTCCCGCGAGCAGGACGCGATCCTGGGTGTGGCCCATCATGCGCTGTTCGTCTCGCGGGTTGTATACGGCGAACTGCTCCGCGCCGAATACGAGCGACGGCTCCTCGAACACCACGTTGTACGCGTGACCGCTGGGCTCGTAGTAGTAGCGCTCCACACCCACGATCGAAGGCTTGTAGTCGCCCCACACCGCCAGGAGCGACTCGGGATACGCGCCATGCCGGATTCGATGCTGCTCGATCTGGGCGATGAGCGTTGCGCTGTTGGCGATCACGTGGTTCCGAGCGAATGTCGTCACCGAGTCGGCGAGCGCCGACTGCGCTGCCAGCAGGATGATCGGCGCAACCGCCAGGATCGCCGGCGCCACCGGCGACAGCGGCTGCCCCGTGCGCGTTGCGGCTCGCAGGCGGCGGGCAAGACGGAGGAGCAGCAGTCCGGCGGTCGCTGCCGTTCCCGCGGCCAGCAGTGTGCCTGCCGACACCAAAGCGATCAGGATCATCACCAGGGCGATGACGGCGCACGCACCGAGCGTGACCCATACCAGCCAGCGGGGTGGTGCGGTGCCAGCCGCGTGCCTCGCGGAAGCCCACAGCCAGAGCATTCCAATCGGCACGAGCAACAACCCCACTCGTCCGAGGACCTAGGCCATCGCCGAGAGCGGCCTTGCAAGCGGGTCATAGCCGCCCGCGACGAACGGAAGGAAGGTGGCTCCGATGATTGCCATCACGACGAGAATGGCCCTGACCAGGCACACGCTCTCCTTCATGGTTTGACCCCGCGAGCTCGCTCAGATATCCGCGCAGCCGACCATCTCGGTCTCCTCTCACCCCTCGGTGCGGGTCTGGCCATGAGAGGCCGCCGCGCGCCGGCTGTGACCGGTCACATCACGAAGAAGGCTGCTTCGGCATCATATGGCTGTGAGCCTCTACGTGGCCGGTTTGTGGCGCTATCCCATCAAGACGCTCGCGGGCGAGCCACTGGGGACGACAACCGTTGGCCTCGACGGCATTCCGGGCGACCGCGTGGTCTGGGTTGGCGGTCCCGAAGGCGTGCGCACCTCGCGACGGCACTACCGGCTGTTGGGCTTGCAGGGCACGTGGCGTGCGCCAGGGCAGGCACGCATCAACGGGCATCGTTGGGACAGCCCGGAGGCGCTGGCCCTCGTCCGGCTCGCGGCCGGCGATGACAGCTGGCTCGAGCCGTCGGACGAGCACGACCGGTTCGACGTCTTGCCATTGCTCGTAGCGACGGACGGCGCGGTCGCCGCGTTCGGTCGCGACATTCGGCGCCTGCGGCCGAACATCCTGATTGGCGGCGTAGACGGGCTCGACGAACGCGAATGGCCGGCCGCGGAGCTGCACATTGGCGACGTCGTCGTCCGCCTCGACTCGCTGCGCGGGCGCTGCCCCATGACGACGGTCGATCCCGATACGCTGGAACGCGACCCGGAAGTGTTACGCGATATTGGCCGCCGCTTCGGAGGTCGCCTGGCGCTCAACGCCGACGTGTCGCGGCCGGGCACGATCGCGGTCGGCGACTCGGTGACGCTGGTGCGGTAGCGATCATTCGGTCGCCTGCCACGGCGCGAGGCGTGCCCAGGCTACAACGTGAGCGAAGGCACTGATGTGTGGATTGTCTATAACGAGGGGCTGGACACGAACCGTGCGCCGTCCCGCGTCGACCTGCCCGCGGATCCCCTGTCGCTCTCGCGTGCGGTCATCGCCAAGCACTCGCATACGTTTACGTTCTGAACGTAGCGTCGGGTCAATCGTGGCGTAGCGCGACCAGCGGATTGGTCGACACCGCACGACGCGCGGGACGAGCGCGGCCGCCACCCCGACCAGGCCCATGATGATGGCGATGGCCAGCAACGCCACCGGATCGATGGCAGGCCGATACAACGACACCCCCGGCGCCGGCGCGTAGGCGGCGCGAAGCGCCAGCGTCGCCAGCACCGACAATGCCAGCCCGAGGACCGTGCCGATGGCGACGAGCCCCGCGACGCCCTGCGCCACGTTCCAGACCACCTGCTGGCTGCGTGCGCCGAGCGCCAGCCGGATGCCAATCTCGCGCGATCGCCGCGTGACGGCAAACGCGATCACGGCGTAGAGGCCGACGCTGGCCAGCAGCAGGCCGAGCGTCCCGAGGGCCGCCAGAGACGCCGTGATCGCCTTCGATCCCATCTGCGCGTCTTCGCGATGCCGGGCCATCGTCTTCGCCATGGTCACGGGGAGTGTCGCGTCGATACTGCGCAGCTCGCGGTGCATCGCGGCCAGCAGATCCGCTGCATCCAGCGACGTGCGCGCGACGATGGTGGTCGGCAGGGCGTTGGATTGCGTGAATGAGAGATAGAACACGTGCGGCACTGGAGCGACCAGGCTGGTGCCGATGTCGCGCGCGACGCCAATGACCTCCATCCAGGAGCCAGGGTCGCCCTCCAGCCGGAACCGGCGACCGACCGCGTCTGTTGTGCCGAAATAGTCGCGAGCCATCGTCTCGTTGATCACGGCGACGCGCGGCGTGTTCGCACGGTCGCGAGTGCCGAACGCTCTGCCACGCAGGAGGCGGATACGCAGCGTCTCGAGGAACCCCGGCCCGGCCCAGAACATGCCGGCGTGGAGACTCGATTCCCGGTCGCCCGTCGTCCCCTCCACGACGATCCGCTGGCCAGTCATCTCCATCGGCAGACCTGCGATGAGCGCAGCGGAGTCCACGCCCGGAATCGCCGCGGTCCTGCGCAACAGCTCGTCGTACATGATTCTGGCGTGGGTCACCGAGTAGCCGGTGAAGCGGCTGTCCGTCTCGAGCATCGCCACGCCGTCCACGGCATAGCCGGGCGGCTTCGCCCGCTCTGCGTCCGCCCACTGCAGGAAGATGCTCGTGCCGCCGAGCAGCAGGACCGACATCGACACCTGAAAGACGATCAGAACGTTCTTCAGCGTCAAGCGCCGCGGGCCGACGCCCTGAGTACCCTCCTCGCCGCGAAGCACCGGCAGCAGGTCGACCTTCGTGGCGGTCAAGGCAGGCGCGAGGCCGCAGGCGATGCCCGCGACCACGGAGATGCCGAGCGCGAAAGCCAGGACGCGCCCGTCGAGCGTGAGGTCGATGGCGAAGGGCAGGTCGATCGTCCGGAGCCACTGGATGACCCACCACGCCAGGACGCAGCCAGCGATCCCGCCCGCCGCGGATAGCAGCACGCTCTCGGTCAGCAGTGCCGCACGAGTTGACGTCGCGAGGCACCGATCGCCAAGCGGATCGAGATGTCTTTTGCGCGCGACGCCGCACGCACCAGCAGCAGCGTCGCGAGGTTGCTGCATGCGATCGCGAGGACGAGTCCGACGACGACGAGTACGATCGATGCGGTTGCGGCGACGGCGCGATCGAACTGCGGGTGGATCCAGACATCCTCCGACGCCATCACCCTGATGCCTCGACCCGGATCCTCGTTCGGGTAGTCAGCGGCGAGCCGGTGCCCGAGGATGTCCATGGCCGCCTGCGCCTGCGCGACGGTCACTCCGCTCCTGAGGCGCGCCTTGACGAAGAATATCGACTCGTTTGGACGCCGTTCCAGCGCGTCGGCCATCCCGAACGCGTCCAGTGAGGCGATGGGCAGCCAGAAGTCGGTGACAATACCGACATTGATCGTGCCGTTGTGGCCGGCCGGGCCCACGCCGACGATCGTGACCGGCACACCATCGATGCGGATCGTGCGGCCGATCACACCTGGATCCGCCTCGAATCGTGCCGTCCAAAGGTGATGCCCCAGAACGGCCACGACCGGCGTGCCCCGCGCATCCTCGGCGGCAGTGAACCAGCGCCCGAGGGACGGCCGAAGACCCAGGACCGACAGATACGTCGCGGTCGTATTCTCGATCACCGCGGACCGCAGGGTGCCTTTGTGCTGGTAGGTTCCGCCGTGTGGGACCGATGCGGCCATCGTGCTGGCGAACACATCGGTGTAGTCCGCAACGTCCAGATACGCCGGGTACGAGTTGAAATCCTGACCGCCCGGGTCGGCCGCGCGTTGGTAGATGTCGACGAGGCGATCGGGTGCCGGCAGCGACGCATGGCGGAACAGGACCGCGTTGATGACGCTGAAAATTGCGGTGTTGGCGCCGATGCCGAGGCCGAGGATGAGCACCGCGGCCGTGGTGAAGCGCCAGTCGCGCATCAGCCGCCGCAGGCTGTGCCGCGTGTCACGCGCGAGCGTCTCGAACCACGCCGCGCCACACAGGCGGCGGCGGTCCTCGGTGGCTTGCATATGCTAAGGGCTCGGCGATGTGCTAGGGAAGAGCCGGAGCTGACCGCAGCGAAGTTCGTTGACGGCCACCTGAGGGGACGATCGTGGATCGCACGCACGAGAGCAACGACGAGCAGACGAGGTTGTGGAATGGGCTCGCCGGACGCGCCTGGGTCGACCTGCAAGAGTTGCTGGACCAGCTGTACAAGCCATTCGAAGACATGCTCGTCGCGGCCGTTGGCGCCGACTCGGGGGGTCGAGTGCTCGACATCGGTTGCGGCACGGGCAGCACCACGCTCGCCGTCGCGCGGCGGCTCGGAGCAAAGGGCCGCTGCACGGGTATCGACATCTCGGATCCGATGATTGGCGCGGCCCGTGCCCGGGCAGATCGGGAAGGCACACCGGCACGCTTCATCTGCGCCAACGCAGAGGCCTACGCCTTCGAGCCGGCAAGCGTCGACACAATCATTTCGCGTTTCGGCGTCATGTTCTTCGGCGACCCTGTCCGGGCTTTTGCGAACCTGCGCCATGCCGCAGCCAACGACGCACGCCTTCACTTCATCTCGTGGCGGAGTGCCGCAGAAAATCAGTTCATGACGACGGCCGAGCGGGCTGCAGCACCGCTCCTGCCGAACCTTGCTGCTCGCCAGCCGGACGCGCCGGGGCAGTTCGCCTTCGCGAATGACCGCCGGGTCTACACGATCCTGGAGGAGAGTGGGTGGGCCGAGATCGACATCCGGCCGATCGATGTGGACTGCCCCCTCCGCGAGAAGGACCTGGTTCACTATCTGACGCGGCTCGGTCCCGTCGGCCGGATCCTTCAAGAGGCGGACAATCGCACTCGTGCGCACGTCATCGACACCGTGCGCCCCGCCTTCGATCCCTATGTCCACGGAGCTGAGGTCCGATTTACCGCTGCCTGCTGGATGGTCAGCGCTTCGAACGAAGCGTGTCGCCCATGACGCGGAACGAACTGGCGCGAGTGCGCGACAACCTTGTGTCGCGCGTCGGGGCAATCTCGTGTTCAATGCCGGGAACATGATGGTGGAACGTTGTGTTATCGTCCCCACCGGGATTCCTGAATCCGCCCGCGCCAGGATTTTCGCCGCAACGATCCGCGAATTCGGCGGATCAGGAAGAACATCCTCGATCGAACGATCAGCACGACGCTGACTGACGTCCCTTCCCCATGCCATCACAGATTGAAGCGCTAGACATCAAGCGCAAGATGTTCGTCGAATACGAAGGCGCGCCGTACCACTGTCTCGACGTCGAAGTGTCGCGGCCGACAGCGCGAGGCGGTCAGACGCTGGTTCGAGTGAAGATGCGGAATCTACTGACGCGCGCGGTGTTCGACCGGACGTTCAAGGCCGGAGAGAAATTCAGCGAGCCGGATCTGGTGAAGATCAACGCCACGTATCTCTACACCGACAACACCGGCTACCACTTCATGGATCAGGAGAGTTACGAGACGGTCAGCCTCACCGGCGACACGCTCGGCGACGACCGTCTGTTCCTCGTCGACAATCTGCCGGTGGAAATCCTCAAATACAACGGCAACCCCATCGGCATGGCCTTGCCGCCTCACATGGAGCTCGTCGTCACCTACACCGAGCCCGCGGTCCGCGGCGACACCAGCAGCGGCAGCGTGACCAAGGCGGCGACGCTCGAGACGGGGATGGAAGTGCGCGTACCGCTCTTCGTGAAGGAAGGCGACCGTGTGAAGGTGCACTCCGAGACGCGCGAGTTCGTCGGTCGAGCGTAGCGTCGGGATCTCAGCGCGCCGCCGGCGAGTACGCCGCGACCAACGTCGCATGGAATCCTCTTCTACTTGCGGCCGACGGGCTCCGTGGAAAAGCGCACGCGGGTGAACAACTCCGGGATGTGCGAGTCCCAGACGCCATGTGGGCTCCACGCCCAGCCGCCGGGATCCTTTGCCTGGGGGGCCTCCTTGTACTGGTTGAACCGTGAGAAGTCTATCCGCCACTCGTCGCCATCTCGCGGCGGCAGCGCCCGGTCATCCGGCACCGCCAGGGGCTCGAGGGAACGCCACGGGATGCGCAGTTCAGCGGTCCAGCCGCGGTCGCGGTCCCTGTTGTCGTTGATCGTCCCGTCCACGTGGACCGCCGACTCCAGGCCAGGCATGTCCCAGTTCCAGTAGCCGATGCGCGGGCCGCGTGGATGCGTGAAGCCGACGCCGCTGAAGGGTTTCACGCCCGTGCGTGAGCGATCGAACTCCGGCCGGCGCGCGTACCCGCTCGACTCGAACTGTCGCTCCCAAATGAAGAAGACCTCGTAGATCGTCCCGAAAGCGTTGATCTCGAACTCGTAATACGCATCGCGTCCTGCGATGAACAACTCGACGTCGTTGTCCGTGTAGATTGGCGCGTCGCGTTCGGTCAGGGTCGCCTCGACGAACGGCTCCTCGACCCAATACCCGACGTAGAGGTACGTGTCGTCCCACAGCACTGCGGCCCGAGTGTCGTGGATGCCCGGGCGGCCGCCAATGAGATCGGCGAAGCGCGGCGAGCGTTCCGCTGCCCGCCAGTCGGCCTCGTCGAGCCGGCCGTCGATGACGAGTGGTGACGAGGCGCGCTTCGCGGTGTAGCGTGCGATCCGGTCCTCGGGCCAGGGAAAGGGCCACGTCTGCGACACAGGCATGGCGCTCCATACTAGCAGCGCGATCATCAGCGCGTATCGCCAAGACTCTGGCGGCATGGTCTGCTATGGCTTAGCCTATCCGCACCAGCGCAGCTGGGACTCGTCGCGCGCCGTCGCCGTCTGAAGATGTCGTCCCGTCAATCCGCGCGGAGCGCCGCCATCGGCTCGATCCGCGAGGCACGCCGCGCCGGCAGGTAGCCAGCCACGAGCGCGACACTCGTCAGAACGGCGATCATGCCCACGAACGTCTGAGGATCCCCCGCGGTCACGCCGAAGAGCAGCCCCGAGGCGCCGCGCGCGAGGAGCCACGACGCGCCGGCGCCAATCACGAGCCCTATCGTTGCCAGGCGAAGCGTCTGGCCGATGATGCGGGCCTGCACGTCGCGCGCAGAGGCCCCGAGGGCCATGCGGATCCCGATCTCCTGTGTCCGCTGGTTGACCGAGTACCAGATCAGCGCATAGATGCCGAGCGAGGCCAGGACCAGGGCAAAAATGGCATAGGCCGCCAGGAGCAGCACGGTGAAGCGCCGTGGCGACACGGACCGGTCCACGATCTGCTGCAGCGTGCGGAAGTCGTTGCGGGCAAGATTGGGTGCAATCGGGGTGAGCGCCGCGCGCAACGCCGCCGCCACCTGACCGGCCGGGAGCGTCGAGCGCACGACCAGGTACGAACCGGCAAGGTCGTCGCACTGGCGGGCCGGAATATACATTTCGTTGCCGGAGGGCTGCTCCAGCGACAGATGCCGCACGTCGCTGACCATGCCGACGACGCGGCGTTCCTTGGCGCAGGGCCCGACGACGACCTTGCCAATCGGATCCTCGCCGGGCCAGAGCGCGCTCGCGAGAGTCTTGTTGACCAGCATCACCGGTTCCTTGTCGGACGTGTCGCGGGCTGAGAAGTCGCGTCCGGCCAGGAGGGAAATGCCCATGGCCCTGGGATAGCCTTCGCTGACCACGCGCACGAACGCCAGCGGGTACTGGCCGCGCTCGTAGGCCGCTCCTTTGGCCCCAGCGCCCCACGTGCGATTGCGTCCCAGGGGCAGCGTGTCGGTGATGGCTGCGCGGTCGATCCCCGGCGCCTGGCTGACCCGCCGCAGGACGTCATCCATGTAGGCAAGGCGCTGGACCTGTGTGGTGACGCGGCTGTCAGGATCGACCCGGATCGTCGACGTTAGCGATGGCTCGAAACCCATGTTCACATCGAGCACACTGACCAGGCTGCGGAGCAGGAGCCCAGCGCCGACGAGCAGGACACAGGCGAATGCAATCTCCGACACGACCAGCGCATTCCGTACCCACGCACGTTCGCGGCCCCCGGTCGACCCGCGGCTCGCATCCTTCAACGCGCCGGTGATGCCCGGCCCGGACGTCTGCAGCGCCGGCGTCAGGCCGAAGACGACGCCAGTGATCAGCGCGACGATCACGGTGAACACCAGCGCGGCGGCGTCGGTGTGCACTTCGCGGAGCAGCGGGATGCTGACCGCATCGAGCCGGGTGAGCAGACGCGTGCCGGCGACGGCGAGCGCGAGGCCGAGGAGGGCGCCGCCCGATGAAAGCACGAGGCCTTCGGTGAGCATCTGGCCCAGCAGCCGCTTTCGCCCGGCGCCGAGCGCCATGCGGATCGCAATCTCCCTCTGTCGTGCGGCCGTGCGCGCGAGCAGCAGGTTCGACAGGTTGGCGCAGACGATCAGCATCACCATCCCGACCGCCCCGGCGAGCACCCAGACGGCGAGCCGGATGTTGCCGCTGACGTGCACGGACAGCGGCTTGACGATACCCTCGAAGCCGTTGCGCTCCGGATGCTGACGGGTCATGTGCTGCGCGAGCACGCGGATCTCGGCCTGCGCCTGGGCGGCTGTCACGCCCGGTTTCAGCCGGCCGATCATCGCCATCGTGTTGCCCCAGCGATTGGTCTCGGGGCTGAGCGGAAAGGGGAAGTACAGATCGAAGCGGCTGCCCGGCGCGAAGATCGTCGCGAAGTCGAACGACGCCGGGAGCACGCCCACCACCGTGTGCGGGGCGTCGTTGATGACGAGCGCGGTGCCGACGATCTTCGGATCGCCGTTGAAGCGGCGCTCCCAGAGGGCGTAGCCCAGCATCACCGCTTTCGGTCCGTTCCACGCGCTCTCTTCAGCGGTGAACGTCCGGCCCAACAGGGGCTTCACGCCGAGGACGTCGAAGAAGTTGTCCGAGACCGGCACGCCGGTCAGTCGCTCGGGCTCGCCGCGGCCGCTCAGGAGGTTGTCGCCAACGCCATAGAATGCGAAGTAACCGGCAACGGCCGACAGTGTCTGGGTCGTGTTTCGCAAGTCCAGCATGTAGCCAACCTGCGTCGTCTGGCCCGAGAGGCCCGCGGCGTCGCTGTTGGCAATCCACGCCAGTTCGGACGGCTTCTCGAAGGGCAGCGGCCGCAGGAGCAGCGTGTTGACGACGCTGAAGACGGTCGCGCTGGCGCCAATGCCGAGCCCCGCGATGAGGATGGCGAAGGTCGCAAAACCGGCGTCGCGGCGCAAGGTCCGGAGGGTGTAGCGCAGGTCCTGGAGGAGGTGTGGGAAGACCATCGTCTCCCGCTTAGACGACGGCACCGTCCGGACCGTTGGCTGCCTCAGTTCTGCCTTCTCCTATTTAGTGCTTCAGGGCCGCTTCGATGGCTTCCGGACGGCCCTCACCTTCCCGCTCTTTCCTCCGCCGCAGAAGAACTGATCGCCGCCATCGGACTCGAGCCCCGACACGCCCACTCCGGGCGGCATCTCGAGCCTCTCCAGGACCTCTCCCGTTCGCGGATCGACCCGCCTCAATTCGCTCTCGTCTCCTTCCCAGGTGCCGTGCCAGAGCTCTCCGTCGATCCAGGTGACCCCGGTGACGAAGCGGTTGGACTCGATCGTACGAAGAATCGCCCCTGTTTCGGGATCGACTTGATGGATCTTCCGGTCTCGATGCTGCCCCACCCAGAGTGTTCCTTCGGCCCACGTGAGGCCCGAGTCACCGCCGCCGCCAGGCGCCGGGATCGTGGCGACCACACGGCCGGTCTTCGGATCGATCTTCTGGATGCGATCCTCGGCCAGCTGAAACAGGTGTTCGCCGTCGAAGGCCGTTCCTGCATGCGCGGCGACATCGATCGAGCGCAGTGTTTTTCCACTCGCAGGATCGAAGGCGGTCAGCTTGTCTCCGGCAGCAAACCAGACGTGCTGGCCGTCATACGTGACGCCATGCACGTGATCGACACCCGGAAAGGGTCCATACTCACGGACGATCTCGGCGGTTGATCGACGCATCCTTCGATCCTAGTCAATCGGAAGCGGAGCGGGGAGTAACAAGGTCGTCGTGAATCCCGGCACGGGCGGGGTCATCCAACGACGCGCTCGCCCGCGAGCGAACGACTGCACCTTGCCTGCTGCCGCCAGCGAGTCGAGCGCCCGCTGCACGGTGCGCTGGCTCGTGCCGAGCGCAAGCGCAAGGGCCGAGCTCGACCACGATTCACCGTCGGCGAGGAAGGCGAACACCGCCGCATGGTCCTCTTCGACGGGCCGCGCCAGCACGACGACCTCGCGTGCGCGGCGCGGCGCCAGGGCAAACCCTCGCTTCGTCGCGCTCACGTCGGCCAGCGGCCGAAGCATCGTGCGAAGCCGCCCGACCTCGACTCGCAACCGCGCGCGATGCGATTCATCGGCGCGCTTCGCTCCGAATGCGCGCGCGACGAGCGTGTCCCTCGGTACGTCTCCCGGCCACGCTTCGCCCAGCGCGCGTGCGAGCGCGAACAATACCGGACGCCTTGCGAGCGAGACCACGTTGCGTGCGTCGCGCACGACATGACGGCACGCGTCCACGATGAATGCATTCGACGCCAGCAACGCTTCGACCTCCTCGAGCAGGAGGAGTCGCTCCTCCCCACTCGCAATCAGGCGCGCCGCGGGCGTGTTCAGGACGAGGAATGCGCTGTCGACCTCCGCCCTCAGCGCAGGGATGCGTGCGTGGCGCGCGGCGCGCTCGGCCCGAGCGAGCGCAGCGCGCGCCGCCTTCGTCCGGAGGCGTCGCATCGCGATCCCCGCGACCACCAGCTCGTGGGCGGTCCTCGACGCGGGAAGCAAGGGAGCGGGGTCGAGCTCGGCGAGCGTACGCTCGGCCTCGTCGATGCGCCCGATCAGAAGGAGGCGCCGGACCTCGAGATAGCGCGCATGCGCGGCGTTTACCCGGTCACCGTGCTGTTCGAGCGTCGACCGCGCCGCGTCGAGCGCCTTCGCAGGCCAGCCCAGGTCGCGCGAGACGAGCGCAATCTCGGCCTCGGCGACGACGCACCTGGCACGGGCCACGGCCTCTTTCGGACCGAAGGCACGCGCAGCACGTCGCAGGAGCGCCTTCGCTCGAACGAGATCGCCGAGCTGCGCCATCGCGATGCCTCGAAGCGCGAGAGCAGGCGCGTCGTCGCGTAGCGCGACCCGCTTCAAAGCGCCGAGGGGATCACCTGCCGCCAGTGCACGCGCCGCGGCCGTGATCAGCGAGTCCATCGGAATCCCGCCACACTTGTCACTCCCACCCGTTCGATACCCGGCGCTAAGTCTATTTCATGACCATTCGCGTTCGGTCGCGCGCGTGCCCGCGGTGACGAATTGGTTTTGTGATTCGTTCCAGATCGAGCCACCCACGGCTCGCAAAGGAGTAATCGTGGCATCCGACACGTCTAGGAGAATGATCGCTGCGCTTCGGGTCTCGTTGGATGGCTTCACCCAAGGATCAGACATGGGAGAGGGCCGAATGGGTCGATTCGTGGGCCGATGACAATGAAGGACACTCGAAGGAAGAGAGAAGAGCGATGACGAAGCACTTGACCGGAACACGTAAAGAGTGGCTGACCGCGCGGCTCGAGCTGCTCGAGGCAGAGAAGGAGCTCACGCGGCGCAGCGACGAGCTGGCACGGCGACGGCAGGAGCTGCCGTGGGTCCGGCTCGACAAGGAGTATCGATTCGAGACCGACGAGGGGAGCGCCTCGCTGGCAGACCTCTTTCGAGGGCGCTCGCAGCTGCTCGTCTACCACTTCATGTTCGGGCCAGACTACACAGCGGGGTGTCCGTCCTGCTCGGCGATCGCAGACGGGTTCAACGGCTCCGTCGTCCACCTCGCGAACCACGACGTCACGCTTTCGGCGGTGTCGCGCGCGCCTCTCTCGAAGGTGCAGGCATACAAGCGGCGCATGGGATTGACGTTTCCCTGGGCGTCGTCGCTCGGGGACTTCAACTTCGACTTCAACGTCTCGCTCACCGAGCAGCAACAGCGCGAAGGGGCCGTCGAATCCAACTACAGGCGCGGCGCCGTTGACGGGAGGCGGGATCGGCGACTCACTGACGAAACGCGGCGAGGGGCCTGACGCCGAGGTCGCAGCCATGACCGGAACCGACGTGGCCACGTACACGCGCGAGAGGCCTGGCATGAGCGCGTTCGTGCTGGAGGACGGTGTTGTCTACCACACCTATTCCACTTACGCGCGTGGAGTCGATGGCATCTGGGGCATGTACCAGTGGCTCGACCGCGCCCCCAAGGGGCGCAACGAGACGGGCGTCTGGTGGCGGCGCCATGACGAGTACGACAAGCGCTGAGCGAGGTCGTGGTTGTCGTTGTGTCGTCGTAGCGAGCGTTACGAACGCCGTGAAGGAACTGGCTCCGTGGTCACCCGTGCCACAATTGGCGGGGGGTGATGCCCTCAAGGATGCACGTGACGCGCCCTTGTCATCGGATATCGATGCCGAAAGCGAATGGGGGGCGGCCATGGATGGGGACGTGCTCATACAACGGTTCCAAGAAATGCGCGGTGACGTGCGGCTCGCCGTGCGGTAATTGATCTCGGCTCCGGCGTTCACCCTGGTGGCGGCGCTCACGCTGGCGCTCGGCGTCGGCGTCAACAGCGCGATGGCAGACCAGCGGTGAGCCCGATGCCCCGGAAGAGCTGCTCCAGGTCTATGCGCCCCTGGCGCAGTTCCCGACCGGCGACGTCTATATGGTCGTGCAGCCGTCGGCCGGCGCCGCGGAGGCGCTGACTCCCCTGGTGCGGCGTGTCGTCGCGCGGATCGATCCGGACGTCCCGGTGCGCCGCGATCGCACGCTCGAAACGCTGGCCGTACAGTCGACCGCCGGCTATCGCTTCAGAGCGACGATGGTCGGGACCTTCGCGGCGCTCGCGCTCGTGCTGGCAATGGTCGGCGTCTTCGGTGTCCTCGCGTACACCGTGCAGCAGCGGCAGCGCGAGATTGGCGTGCGCATGGCGCTCGGCGCCACGAGCGCACGCGTCGTGTGGCTCGTGTGCCGCGATGCCGGCGTAATGATCGCGATCGGAGCCGTTGTCGGCGTGGTGCTGGCGGGCTTCTCGGGGCGGCTGGTCGCGGCGTTCCTCTTTGGCGTCGATCCGCTCGACCCACTGACGTTCGTCAGCGTGCCGGTCGTGATTCTGCTCACGGCGATTGTCGCTGCCGCCGCGCCCGCCTGGCGCGCCAGCCGGATCAACCCCGTCGCGTTTCGCCAGGACGGGTGAGTGACGCACCGCACCGACGACCAGGCACTCGAAACCGGACGGGCTTCGCTATGGTCTCGCGCCGGGAACCGGCAGACCACGGCTCGTTTCGAGGTACACGGCGAATGTACCCAGCCAGTGGCCACCTTCGTAGTGCTCCTCCGTTACGCCTGTCATTCCAGCGGTGCTGTGAATCCGCGCGGCGGCCATGAGCGCCGCGCGGCGAGGATCGGCCGCCGGGAGGCTTCGCGCGATTGCCTGGAGCATCCACGCCCTCGAGAGATTCAGTCCGTAGAGATGCCCAAGCTTGGGATCGGTGGGGTCGGTCACAACGCCGGGCGCGAGCCAGTCGCCTCGACCGTCGGTGGGTAGCGACGGCAGGAAGTCGCGCAGCCAGCGCGTGAACTGCGCCTTCGGCAATACGCGCCGCATCAGGTCGGCCTCCGCCACGCAGGGCGACAGGAAGTCTTCTCCGGACGGTTCGTAGGCAACCGGGCACGCGCGATCTTTCAGGTAGAAATCGCGCGAGCGGGACAGCAGCAGCGACTCCAGTTTCTTCTCGCTCGTCGCCCGTGCCGAGTCGAGCATCAATCCGAACGAAAAGGCCGTCTGCGAGTGCTCGCCGATCCGAATCGGCGCCGTCAGCTTCGGCAGCCAGTCGGCGACCCGCGAGATCGCTGCGCTGGTCAAGGGCTCGAGCGTCTCTGCCCATTTCCGAACGTCCCGGTCAGCCGGCCGCTCTGTCGCCCATTCGTGCAGCTCCGCATCGAGTTGGAGAAGCCACGCCAGCCCGTACGGTCTCTCGAAGGAGACTCGGCCCGCGCCATTCAGGTAGCGCACCTCCGCTGCGATATTGGCCTCGGTGATGCTCTCGTCGAGTGCCGCTCGCGCGCGGGCGGCAAACGGCGCGGTTCCGTGGAGGCGCGCGACGCGCGCAAGGAGCCAGTGGCCGTGCACGGACGAATGCCAGTCGTAGCACCCGTAGAACGCGGGCGTCAGCTCGTGCGGCGCCCTCACGTCGGTGTCGCCGTTCAGCACGTGGGCGATCTTGTTGGGGTACTCCTTGTGAACGCAGGCGAGCGCCAGCTCCGCGGATCGACCTAACCAGAGTTCAGTGGCCGCGGAGGACGGCTGTGCGGGACTCGCGAGGAGAAGGAGAGCGAGCGGCAGGATCATGCCGCGATGATAGGGCACAGCCGGGTGGATTACGCTGACCGTGCGGCCAGTTGTCGATCGCCCGATCCTGATGCTCCAGCTCATGCGGTGGCACGAGGGCTACCCTCACGGCCAGATCGCCTATTCTCCTCTCGTGCCCATCCAACTTCTCCGGCCTCGTGAATCCCGCTTAGTCCGGTCAGTCCGGTTGTTTCTTCTCCCGTGTGTTGTTCTCTTGTGGATGGTCGGCTGCAGTTCGTCGCCAGGTCGTCCGAAGGTCCCCGCTGGCGCCACGAGCTCAGGCGGCAGCCACGGGATCATCGAGACCGACAAGGGCGCGATCGAGATCGAGTTCTTTGCGGCAGATGCGCCCATGGCCGTCGAGAACTTCCGGTTGCTCGCCGAGCACGGCTACTACGACGGCTTGACCTTCCACCGCATTGTGAGGGGATTCATGATCCAGGGCGGCGACCCTGCGGGCGACGGCACCGGCGGTGAGAGTGCGTGGGGCCCACCCTTCGCCGACGAGATCAAGGAGGAGTCGGCACTCTACCGCGGCGGCTACCGGCGTGGCCTCGTCGCGATGGCAAACTCGGGACCGAATACCAACGGCAGTCAATTCTTCATCCTTCATCAGGACTATCCGCTGCCGTCGCGCTACGTGATCTTCGCGAGGGTCACGACAGGCATGGACGTTGTCGACGCACTCGCCAGCACGCCGACAAACATGGGATCTGATGGTGGCATGAGCCGGCCGATCACTCCGCCGATTATCAAGAAGGTCACGATCCGCCCGTAAGTGAATCACCGGCGTCCGGGTTCCGAGGAGTACGCAATGAGCGAGCAAGAAGAAGATTTCGCCGCGATGTTCGAGGCGTCCGTCAAGGCCCGCCGGTTCGAACGGGGCCAGACCATTGAGGGCACCATCGTCGCGTTCGGCTCGGAGGTGGCCTTCGTCAGCGTGGGCGGGAAGAGCGAGGCTCAGATCGACCTCGCGGAACTGAAGGACGCCGACGGCGACATCGAGCTGAGGGTTGGCGATCGCATCCAGGCGATGGTCGTCTCCACCAGCAGCGGCATCGTACTGTCGCGCAAAGGCGTGCGCAATGCCGCCACGCAGCGGGAGCTCGAGGACGCGTTTCGGGCCGGGCTCGCCGTGGAAGGCAAGGTGGAGAAAGCCGTCAAGGGCGGCTACGACGTGCGCATCGCCCGCGACCGCGCGTTCTGTCCGCTCTCGCAGATCGACATCGTCCGCACCACGGAGCCTGCGGTGCACGAAGGGCAGGTCTACGCGTTCCGCATCATCGAATACAAGGACGGCGGGAAGACCATCGTGCTCTCCCGGCGCAAGCACCTCGAGGAGGAGCAGCGCGCGAGCGCCGCGGCCGTCCGCAAGTCGATCGCGCCCGGCGCGGTGCTCACCGGACGCGTCGCATCAGTGCTGGACTTCGGCGCCTTCATCGACCTTGGCGGCGGCATCCAGGGCCTGCTCCATGTATCCGAGATGAGCTGGTCGCGGGTCGCCACACCAAACGCCATCGTCGCGGTTGGCGACCAGATCACCGTGAAGGTGCTGCGCGTGGACGACGCCACTCAGAAGATCTCGCTCGGGCTGAAACAGCTCCTGGACGATCCGTGGACCATGGTGGCCGCCAGCTACGAGGTGGGACAGGTGCGGACAGGCCGTGTCACGCGCGTGGCGGAGTTCGGCGCGTTCGTCGAACTGGAGCCGGGCATCGAGGGGTTGGCGCACGCCTCGACGTTTGCCCCGACGGGGCGCACCGACGGCTGGGCCAAGTCGGTGGCCGTGGGCACGGCCGGGGCGTTCGAGATCCTGAGCATCGACGCGGCGCAGAAGCGCATCGGCATCGCTCTGGTCGAAGAAGGCTCCTCCCGGGCCGCTGGAGCCACTTCGCCGCCGGGCGCAATCGTGCCCGGTGCGATCGTGACCGGCAAGGTGGAGCGCCACGAGACGTTCGGCGTGTTCGTGTTCCTGTCGCCAGGGCGCACCGGGTTGATGCCGTTCGCGGAAACGGGTGTCGATCGCGACACCAACATGGCGAAGGCGTTTCCCATCGGCAGCGAGGTGGAGGTCGCGGTGCTCGAGGTCGATTCCACGGGCCGCCGGATTCGCCTCAGCAGGAAGGCGGTGGCGGAGCAGCGGGACCAGGCGGAACTGCGGGAGTACAACGCGCGGCCGGATGCTGCGCCCAGGGCCTCGCTGGGATCGCTGGCCGACAGCCTGCGTAGTGTCCTCAAGGAGCGTTGAGGGGTCAGTCCTAGTCTTAGTCTAGACGAGGGCGGCTTCGGCGATGCCGGTCTGGAGCAACCCTGCAAACTGTTCGGGAGGGAGCGGATGGCTGAAGTAGTACCCTTGCGCCTCGTCGCATTCGTGGGCGCGAAGGAACGCGAGCTGTTCCTGCGTTTCCACCCCCTCAGCGACGATCTGCAGGCTCAGGCTTCGGCCCATGCCGATCACCGCCTTCACGATCGCTCTCTCCTCGGGACCGGTGTCAACTTGACGGATAAACGACTGGTCGATCTTGAGACTCGTGATCGGAAACCTTCGCAGGTAGCTCAAGCTGGAATAGCCAGTGCCCAAGGTGGACGGGTTGGAGGTGCTGAGTCAGATCAAGGGCAGCGCGACCCTCAAGATGATTCCGGTCGTGATGATGACCTCGTCGCGTCAAGAGCGGGATCTTCTCGCCAGCTACAAGCTCGGCGTCAACGCGTACGTGGTCAAGCCGTTGAAGTTCCAGGATTTCGTCGCAGTCGTGAAACACGTAGGCCTGTTCTGGGCGGTGATCAACGAGTCCCCAGAGACTGTGCTCAGCGCATCTGTTGTGTCTTAACCGATGGCGGGTCTGGTCCGCCGATTCATTTACGACAGCCACGGCATTCCGGCGAGTTAATGTTGGCCGCCCGCCAGATACCCTGCCAGATGATCCACCACTTCGCGCGCGTCATCCTCGGCGCCATGAATGAAGCTGGACTTGCGCCGGCGAAGGACCGGAAGCCCGAGAGCATACATCCCCGGGGCGTCGACGATGCCGCCGTCGTGCCGCAGGTAGCCCTTGTGATCGATCACCGGCACGTCGAGCCAGCCGTACTCCGGTCGAAAACCGGTGGCCCATACGATCGAGCGGATCTGGCCATTCCGCAGGTCGACACTGAGCCGTGGCGAGGCGGGCGCGCGGGTCGCCTCGAAGCGTTCCGGCGCGGGGATGTCGTCGTCGCAGCGGCTGGTGCGCGCCCACGTATCGAACGTATCCAGCAACCGTTCCATTTTCAAGTCGGCCAGCGCAAAGAGGTGGCGCAACCCTCCCGAGAAGAGCATTCGACCATCGCGCACTGCCGAAAGCCGCCCAACCAGCTCGACGCCCATCGCGCTGAGCGCATTGAGATCGAGCGTCGAATGCTCGGGAGTGCCGACCAATTGCGGTGACGGGAGCCTCCGGGCGCGCGTCAGGTCCTCGATCTCGTCGTAGCGCTGGTTCCACACGCCGGACTGTTCCATCCACCAGAGCACGTCGTGGCCTCGATATTCCCTCGGCAGGCGGACGTGCTCACCGACCGAGAGCGTCACCGGCCGGCCGGAACGGTGGATCTCGTCGGCGAGCTGTACACCGGTGGCCGACGCGCCAATGACCAGCACGCCGCCTTCGGGCAGCCGGTTCGGATTCCTGTAGTCGAATGGCGTGACGCACTCGACCGACGAGGGCACCGCCGCGCGAACCAGCGGAACGCTCGGCACGTTGCAGGCCCCGCTCGCCAGCACCACGGTGCGGCAGCGAAAATCGCCGTCATTCGTGGTGATGTGGTACCCGGCGTCCGTTCGGCGCACGGAGGTGACGGCGGTGTGGGTCCGCACGGGCGCCCCGGACGCTACAGCAAAGCGCGAGATGAAGTCGATCACCTCGGCCATTGTCATGTAGCCGTCCGGGTCGGCTCCCTCGTAGCGATATCCGGGCAGCCGGCTCTGCCAGTTGGGCGTGAGAAGCCGAAGCGAGTCCCAGCGCTCGCACCGCCAGGAGTTGGCAACTTCCCCACGCTCGAGCACGACGTGATCGATCGACCGCTCCGCGAGAGATCGGCTCGCCGCGAGCCCTGCGTGCCCGGCTCCGATGACGACCGTGGTGACCTGTTCGATGGTTCGGCTCCAGCCGCGGCTGCCGTGACGTGAGTCCTGGTCCGCCCGAAGGCGGACACTGCCCTGCTAGACGACTTCGACGGTGACGTTGACCGGGTTCGTGATCGCGTCGTACACCGCCGAGCGCTTCTGTGACTGCGCGACGATCGCTTCGATCTCCTGTTTCGATGCGTCGGCGTCGATCTTGAACGTCACCTTGATGTCGTCGTACCCGTTCCGCACATCGCTGTCGATGCCGAGGATGCCGCGGATGTCCATCTTGCCTTCGACCTTCGATTCGACGGACCGGAGCTGGATACCGCGATTTTGCGCAACGGCCGCCACGCCGGCGGTGAGGCAGCTGGCCAGGCCCACGAGGAGGTACTCGACCGGAGTGATGCCCTTGTCTTCCGACGCGAAGACCTCCGGGTGATCAGCCGAGAACGAGGTCTCGGTCTTGTGTTGCTGTTCCTGCCCGAGCCCGAAGAAACCCTGCACGTTCGACGTGCTGTGCGTCCCGTTCTGCCATTTGCAGGACGCTCGCCACGTGAACTGGGCCGCTTCCGGCGCGCCCTTCAGTGCCTCCCGCGCATCGAGCAACGCCTGGACGTTTACTCCGTTGTTCGCAGTCGTCATTGCCATGCTGAGCCCTTTCGATGTCGCCGATCTCTGGCGGAACCCCGAATCATACATCGCCCATGAACACTGCGGCGAAACAGGCGATATGATCGCGCCCATGGCCTCGCCAGCGTCGAAGACCGCCGCCGGCTCCGTCGGCACGGTCGACACGCAATTCCTCGATCTCCCGGCACCGCTCGAGCTCGACTGCCGGCAAACGCTGCACCCGATCCGCATTGCCTACGAGACTTACGGCACGCTGTCGCCACTCGGCGACAACGTGATTCTCGTCTGCCATGCGCTCAGCGGAGACGCGCACGCGGCGGGCTTCGCCAAGGCAGCACCTCCAGAGAGCACCCGCGATGGTTTTGCCGCCGAGGATCGGGACGGAGCCGCCGGCCGCGGCCTCGGCTGGTGGGACGGCATGATCGGCCCCGGCAAGGCTTTCGACACCAATCGGTTTTTTGTCGTCAGCACCAACCTGCTCGGAGGCTGCCGGGGCACCACCGGGCCTTCGTCGACGAACCCGGCAACCGGCAGGCCTTACGGATCCGATTTTCCCGTCATCACCGTCGCAGACATGGTGCGCGCGCAGCACGCGTTTCTGAACGAGATCGGAATTGCCCGGCTTGCGGTGGTCGCCGGCGGATCGCTCGGCGGCATGCAGGCCTTCGAGTGGGCCATCCGGTATCCGGATCAGGTCGACGCGATCGTGCCCATCGCGAGCACGCACGCACTGCGGCCGCAGGGGGTGGCGTGGAATGCCATTGCGCGGAGCGCCATCACCGCGGATCCTGACTGGCAGGGTGGCCACTACCTCGGAACGGGACGCGCACCGAACGCGGGAATGGGCGTGGCGCGCATGGTCGGCCACATCACGTACCTGTCGGCGATGTCACTGGGCGACAAGTTCGGAAGGCGGCTGCAGTTCGCAGACGACATTCGGTACACGCTGACCGAGCCCGAGTTCGAGATCGAGAACTACCTCCGCCACCAGGCGGATGCCTTCGTCCGGCGCTTCGATGCGAACACCTACCTCTACACGTCCCGGGCCCTGACCTACTTCGATCTCGCGAGGCAGTACGGCAAGGGCACGCTCACCGATGCCTTGCGCAACGTCTCTGCAAGGACGCTGCTCATTGCGTTCAGCTCCGACTGGCTCTATCCGCCGTCGGGATCGGAGGAGGTCGCGGCGGCGCTTCGCACGCTGGGCAAGGACGTCGACCTGCACATCATCGACGCGCCCTACGGACACGATTGCTTCCTCCTGGAAGAAGCACGCCAGACGCCTCTGATCCAGCAGTTCCTCGCCCGCCCGGTCACATAGGAGATCGCATGGGAGACCCGCACCGCACCGAAGAAGCTCGCGAGTATGGATTTGAGACCCGTCAGGTGCACGCAGGGCAGCGGCCGGACCCGAACACCGGCGCGCGCGCGGTACCGATCTTCCAGACGACGAGCTATGTGTTCGAGGATCCGGAATCCGCGGCGGCGTACTTCAATCTGCAGGAGTACGGGAACACCTATTCGCGCATCATGAATCCGACCGTGGCCGTGTTCGAGGAGCGCATGGCGAACCTCGAAGGCGGAGCCGGTGCCGTCGCGTTCGCGAGCGGGATCGCAGCGCAGGCCGCTGCGCTCTTCACGCTGCTGCAGCCTGGCGATCACGTCGTATCGTCGTCGGCGCTCTACGGCGGGACGGTGAACCAGTTCAAACACATGCTGCGCAAGATGAGCGTCGAGCTCACCTGGGTCGATCCGGACGATCCGGACGCCTGGAAGGCGGCAGTACGCGACAACACCAAGGCTTTCTACGGCGAGACGATTGGGAACCCCGCCGGCAACGTCCTCGATATCGAGACGATTGCGGCAGTGGCCCACGATCGCAATGTCCCGCTGATCGTGGACAACACGTTCGCGACGCCTTTTCTCTGCCGCCCCTTCGAATGGGGCGCCGACATCATCGTGCACTCGGCGACCAAATTCATCGGCGGCCATGGCACGAGCATCGGCGGTGTCGTTGTGGACTCGGGCGGGTTCAACTGGTCCAACGGCCGCTTTCCGGTGATCGCCGACCCGTCGCCCGCGTACCACGGGCTCCAGTTCCACGAAACGTTCGGCACCTACGGCTACCTGATGAAGCTGCGCGCTGAAACGCTCCGCGACCTCGGCGCGGCCATGAGCCCGTTCAATGCCTTCCTGTTCCTGCAGGGGCTCGAGACGCTGTCGCTGCGGATGGCGCGTCACGTCGAGAACGCCATCGCGGTGGCCGGTTCTCTCGCGTCGCACGAACTCGCCTCGAACGTCACGTACCCGGGTCTGTCGACCAGCCGTTACCGCACGCTGGTGGACAAGTACCTGCCCCGAGGCGCCGGTGCGGTGTTCTCCTTCGACTGCCGCGGCGGTCGCGCCGCGGGACAGGACTTCATCCGCGGCCTCACGTTGTGGTCGCACCTGGCGAACGTCGGCGATTCGAAGAGTCTCATCATTCATCCCGCCAGCACGACACACCGACAGCTGAATGACGATGAGCTTCGGGCTGCCGGCGTCGGCGCGGGCACCATCCGGCTCTCGGTAGGTACCGAGTCGGCTGACGATCTCATCTGGGATCTCGAACAGGGCTTCACGCGCATCGCCGTGTCGGCGACAAGTGGAGTGGCGTCGAAATGAGCGCGCCCACAACCCCTCCTTCGGATCCCGCTTCGTTCAATGTGACGCGCTATCAGGATCCGTTGACCATCCAACGCGTGCTCCACAACGCGAAGACGATCGCCATCGTCGGTCTCTCCAGGAGCGAATTGCGGGCGAGCTACTTCGTGGGGTACTACCTCAAACGCCACGGGTTCCGCGTGATTCCCGTGAACCCGCGAGAGGCGGAGATCCTCGGCGAGAGGAGCTTCCCGACTCTGTTGGACATCCCCGTTTCCGTGGACATCGTCAACGTCTTCCGCGCGCCGGACGCGCTGCCCGGGATCGCCGTCGATGCCGTGAAGATACGGGCCGGAAACCTGTGGTGCCAGTTTTCGGTGATCAACGCGGAAGGCGGGCGCATCGCGGAGGCGGGTGGCATGTCTGTCGTGATGGATCGTTGCCTCAAGGTCGAACACGCCCGCTACGTGGGCCGGATGCATTGGCTCGGCTTCAACACCCAGCGCGTCACATCCGTTCGCGGCGGGCTGCAGTAGGACAACACGATAAGCCTGGCGCGGGAACGATGCCGTCGGCCAAGGGCCGAAAATCTTCAGTGCTTCGGTTGCTGACAGCCTTGAATGGCGGCGTCGAGTAAGATGTAAACCTACCCGTCCCTTCCGGGCGGCTACGTCGGATGGGCGGGCCGTCTGTCCACTCCGGCGTATCCGAAGCAATTCGCGTCGACTCAGTTGAGCGGAAGGCCATCGACCGCAACGAAGCCGCCGCTCGCGGCCCGGTGCCGAATGCACGTCGAAAGAGTGCCTGGAGTACTCGGCACGGCGTTCAAATCGTTGCTGACGGGCCCATCCTCCGGGCGAATGGACATAGCTCCCGGCGACGAGCGTCGCCCGAATGTTGAACATGAATAACTCCATGCGCGAATCGGTTGGGATGAAGGGCGGCGGCACTGAGCGCCGGCAGGTGGACGACGCTCTGCGCTGGAATGAAGAACGCTATCGGACGCTGTTCGACCTGGGTCCCGTCGCCGTCTATTCCTGTGATGCCTCCGGTGTGATTCAGGAGTTCAATCGACGCGCCGTGGAATTGTGGGGCCGCGAGCCAGTGTTAGGAGATACCGACAAGCGTTTTTGTGGCTCGTTCAAGTTGTTCCGACCGGACGGCAGTTTCATGCCGCACGAGCAGTGTCCCATGTCCGAAGTGGTCGCCGGCACACTGGCGGAGGCGTGCGACGCCGAAGTGGTCATCGAACGGCCCGACGGTTCGCGGATTACCGTCGTCGTGAATATCCGTCCGCTGAAGAACGAACGCGGCGACCTCATCGGGGCCATCAATTGCTTCTATGACATCACCGCACGCAAGGAGACGGAAGAGGCGTTGCGCGAGTCGGACCGCCGTAAGAGTGAGTTCCTGGCGATGCTCGCCCACGAGCTCCGGAACCCGCTCGCACCCATCCGCCACTCACTTGACGTCATGCGTCGCGCCCGGAAGGTCGAATTCACCGCGACGCCGAGTTACGGGACGGGCCGGACGAAAGCCGCTTCCAACGAACCGATCGATGCTGCGATGGATGTGCTCGACCGTCAGGTTGGACACATGGTGAGGCTGGTCGATGACCTGCTCGATGCGGGGCGCATCAGCCGCGGCAAGATGGTCCTTCGGAAGGAGCGCGTGGAATTGTCATCGGTCGTGCATCACGCCGTGGAAGCCGTCCGTCCCCTCTGCGAAAGTTCGGATCAGGAACTGACGGTGACATTGCCGGAGGAGCCGGTGTACCTGAGCGCCGACCCGACTCGCCTGGCGCAGATCGTCGGTAACCTGTTGAACAACGCGTGCAAGTTCTCCGATCGCGGCGGTCGGATCTGGCTGACGGTGGAACGCACGGAGGAATCCGCCAGTGTCACCGAGGATGCGTCACGCGGACTTCCGCCGAACGTCGTCATCCGTGTGCGCGACACCGGCATCGGCATCGCCGCCGATCAACGTTCGCGCATCTTCGATATGTTCGCGCAAGTGGATACGGCTCTGGAGCGGACGGTGACTGGGCTCGGTATCGGCCTGACGCTGGTGAGGACCTTGGCGCACATGCACGGTGGCACTGTGTACGTCACCAGTCCGGGCATCGGGCAGGGCAGTGAGTTCACTGTGCGGTTGCCGATCATGTCAGAGACCGCCACAGTGCCGGCCCCCGCGAGGACTCGCGAGCCGGCTGTGACAGCGAACAAGCTCCGTATTCTGATTGTCGACGACAATCGGGACGCGGCCGGAATGCTTGCCATGCTGCTCCAGTTCAGCGGACACGAAACGTACACGGCTCACGACGGGCTGGAAGCGGTGGAAGCGACGACGAAACTTCAACCGGACGTGATCTTGCTCGACATTGGTTTGCCACGCCTCAACGGGTACGAAGCGGCTCAGAAAATTCGTGAACAACAAAAGCAGCCAGGACGTCCGCTGCTGGTGGCGCTGACCGGCTGGGGGCAGGACGAGGATCGTCGCCGCTCCGAGGAAGCTGGCTTTGACGCGCATCTGGTCAAGCCGGTGGACGTGGCCGCCCTCGGCGAACTGCTCGTCGCCTTCGGTGCAGACAAACAGGAAGTGGGTATGGGGCCAGCGTCACCACACGCCGGCGTATAGCGACTTCAGCTCCTGCGCTGGTAAAGTCAGCCGCGCTGACCGGCCAGTCGCGGAATCGCCCTGAACACCCTATGAATCGACGGACCTTTCTGCGAGCCGTCGCGACGGCTCCCGCCTTTTGCCTGTGTCGTTCCTTCGATGCGGCGGCCGATCTGCCGAAGGCGAAAATTACGCGGGTGCGGATCTACCGGCCGCCGAACCTCAACCCGCTCTTCAATCAGAGCAACATGGTGGTGACGGTCGAAACCGACATCGGCATCACCGGCATCGGCGAAGGAGGCGCCAAAGACACCCTGGAGCAGGTGGCCGGTACGCTCATTGGCAAGAATCCGTTCCGGATCGAAGCGATATGGCAGGAGGCCTATATGGCCTGGTTCTATCCGCCGGGTCGTGAGAAAGCCCACGCGCTCGGCGCGCTCGACCTGGCGCTCTGGGACATCAAAGGCAAGGCGCTGAAGCTGCCGGTGCACGAGCTGCTCGGCGGCAGCGTGCGCGACTACTGCGAGTGTTACGCGACGAGCGTCGTCCGTCCGCCCGGCGCACCCGCAGACGCGGCCCTCAGTCTGAAAGAACGTGCTCGGGCGACGATGGAGGCCGGCTTTCGAGCGTTCCGCATGAACGCCGGCGAAGTGCCGATTGGCGACGTGTTTGACACGAGATCAATCGTGCGTCGGATCGCGCAGGACTGCCGCGACGTCCGTGAAGCCGTCGGCGCCGATGGCAACTGGTGCATAGACTTCCACCAGCGCTTCGACTTCAACGACGCGCTGCGATGCTGCAAAGCCATCGAAGAGTACGAGCCGTTCTTCGTGGAAGATCCTGTCCGCGACGAGCATGCGCTCCAGGACATCCCGAAGCTTCGGCAGATGACGGCCGTTCCGCTGACGCACGGCGAGGAATGGGGTCTGAAGTGGGATTTCAACAGGCTCGTCGAGAACCATGACATCGACTTCATCCGCGCGACGCTGCCGAACGTTGGCGGCATCACGGAAATGATGAAAGTCGCCGGCAGCTGCGAGACTCACGCGGTTGGAATCATCCCGCACTTCACCGGACCGATCGCGACCGCCGCGCTCGTGAATTGCCTGTCGACGTTCCCGGGTCCGGTATTACTGGAATACTATTCCGATGGCCGGCCAATCGACCACTTGCCGGAGAGCTTCAATTTCAAGAACGGGAAGATGTACACGAACCAGCGGTCAGGCCTCGGTGTAACCGCGGACATGAAGCGGCTCACGCTGATCGGTGAGGTGACGCAGCCGGGTCGCAGGAATGTGTTCAGGCGCCCGGATGGTTCGCTCACCCACTGGTGAGGGGGGAATGAAACTCACAACGGAAGGAAACCCAATGAGATCTTTGAGCCTTGGCATTGTCGTGTGGGCCTTCCTGGGGGCTGCCGCCAGCGCGCAGACGCCGGACGCTCAGTTGATGGCACCGATCCAGAAATTCATGGAGGCCTTCAACAAAGGTGACACGGTTGGTGCGGCGGCGACGCACGCCGCGGGAGCGGATCTGACCATCATTGACGAGGTACCGCCGTACCTCTGGCGGGGCGCGAAGGCGTTTCAGGCCTGGGCTGCCGATCTGGAAAGCGATGCCAAGAAGCGCGGTATCACTGACCAGATGGTCACGATCAGTGCGGCGACTCGAACCGAAACCAACGGTGATCAAGCCTACGTTGTGGTCCCCTCCGTCTATGCCTTCAAAGAGGGCGGTGTGCCCATGCGCGAAGTCGCGCAGATGACGTTCGTGCTGAAAAAGGCCGCTGGCGGCTGGCTGATTCACGGCTGGACATGGACGGGACCGAAACCCGAACGGGTCGCGGCAGGAGCCAAACCGTAACGCCTCAACGCGCCAGCCGACAGGACGAAAGATCGGTCGTGGGCCCACGGCGATGGCCGTGGGCCATTGTGGTTTTCAGTGGCCGCGCGTCACTTCGTTGCACGCTGACGTGCGTAATGGAGGCCCACAACACCGCTCGGGTATGGTGTCGCGGACGTCAAGCCGAACGTTGCATGCAGCCCGCCCGGTACCACTCGCTTGCCGCTCCCCAACGTCAGCGGATACAGCAGCAGGTGCAACTCGTCCACCAGGTCGTGCGCAAGCAGAGCGTGAACAAGCTGGCTGCTGCCATCACTGGCTTCAGCTACTCGTCGAACGAGCGTGGCGTGGATCGACTTCCGTACGCGCGGAGGGGTCTCGAAGAGGCGGCGGGCTCGTCGCCAGTGTAGGATCAGGGGGGTGCGGTTGTGCCGTGGGCACGGCCGCCAGCAGACCGACCCGCACCGGCCGGAAGGGGCCGGTTTCGCGTCGTAAGGACATCAATGATCAAGCTCACACTCGCAGGCTCGCTATTGTTCGTCTTGGCCCTCGCCCCGCTCGCCGCGCAGCCCGATCCCGGCAAGGAGGAGCTGAAGCTGAAGCTCCCCAAGCCGATGTTCATCGGCACCCCCACCAACATCAAGAGCGCCAACCTTGGGCCCATCACGGGTAAGCCGCGTCCGCCGTTCTACGTGCCGAAGGGCACCGTCCTGCTGTCGGCAAAAAAGCCCGTGACCTCGAGCGACATGCAGCCGGTCATCGGCGAGCTCGACATGGTCACCGACGGCGAGAAGGCCGGTAGTGACGGCTACTTCATCGAGCTCGGGCCCGGTTCGCAGTGGGTCCAGATCGATCTCGGCGCCCCGCACCCGCTCTAAGCCATCCTGGCGTGGCACTACCACAGCCAGGCGCGCGTCTATCGCGACGTCATCGTCCAGGTCTCCGACGACGCGGCGTTCAAGACGGGCGTGACGACGGTCTTCAACAACGACCACGACAACTCGTCGAAGATCGCGCTCGGGAAGGACAAGGAGTACATCGAGGTCGCCGAGGGCAAGCTGTTCGAACCGAAAGGCGCGAAGGGCCGATATGTCCGGCTCTACTCGAAGGGGAACACGACGAACGACCTGAACCATTACGTCGAGGTCGAGGTCTACGGCCTGCCGAAATGAAACGCGGGTGCGCGAGCGCCCTGGTAGTAATCGCACTGGCCCTCGGCCTGGCGCTGCGTCTGGCCCGGCTCGATGTGCGCCCGATGCACCACGACGAAGCGAACCAGGCGGTCAAGTTCGGCACGCTGCTCGAGCGCGGCGAGTACCGTTACGACGCCAACGACCACCACGGACCGACGCTCTATTACCTGACGCTACCGGCCGCGTGGCTGCGCGGCCAGGGCACGCTCGCGTCCCTCGACGAAGGCACACTCCGCGGCGTGACGGCGATATTTGGCGCGGCGACCATCCTGCTGCTGCCGTTGCTGTCGGCGGGGATTGGCCGGACGGCGGTCGCCGCGAGCGCCATTCTGATGGCGTTATCGCCCGCGATGGTCTTCTACTCGCGGATGTTCATCCAGGAAACGCTGTTCGCGTGTTTTACGCTCGCGTTCGTGATTGCCGTTGGGCGCGTGATGACGGGTGGCGGACTCGCCTGGTCCACCCTGGCGGGCGTCGCGGCAGGCCTGGCGCTCGCGACCAAGGAAACAGCGGTCATCGTAGTGCCCGTCGCGCTCGCGGCCTGCGCGATCGCGAGGTGGACGCTTGGACTGGACCGGCCACGGCATCGGTTGGCCGACGGCCGATGGAGGGTCGCCGCCCTCGTGAGCCTGGCGTCAGCGGCCGCGGTTGCGGCGCTCTTCTACTCGTCCTTTCTCACCGAGCCGTCCAGCGTCCTCGAGCCGCTTCGCGGCGCCCGCGCGTACATCGATCGCGGCATGGCTCCAGCCAGCCACGCGCAACCGTGGCACTACTACATTGGCCTGCTCACTTTCACCTCATCCGGAGGCCTGACGTGGAGCGAGGGGCTGGTCGTCGTGCTCGCGATCGTCGGCGCGCTGACCGCGTGGACCCTGCCCCGAGCTACGTCGAGGGGGTGGCCAGAACGCGGGACTGACCAGCCTCCGCCAAGGCTACGGCGGTCCGCCGAAGCTTCAGCGAAGGCGGAAGCCCCCCCTCCACATCCTTCGAGATTCGAACGGGCGTTCTGGGCGCGCTATCTCACGTGCCATGCCGCCGTCACCGCGGCGATCTTCTCGGCCATCCCTTACAAGACTCCCTGGAACCTGCTGCCGTTCTACGTGGCGGCGATCGTCGTCGCGGGGATCGGGTTCTCGCAGCTCCTTCACGCGACCGCGTCGCGCGCGATGGCCGCGATGCTCGTCGCCGCGTGCCTCGGCGCTTCCGCACACCTGGGATGGCAGGCGTGGCGCGCGTCGGTGACCTACGCGTCGGACCAGCGCAACCCCTATGTCTACGCCCAGACCGTTCCCGACGCGGTCCGCATGGCGACGCGTATCCGCGAGCTGGCCGCCCTGCACCCTGCTGGGGCGCGCATGCAGGTGTCGGTGATCGCGCCGCCGCACGAGCAGTGGCCGCTTCCCTGGTACCTGCGGACGATGCCGAACGTCGGGTACTGGACCGCGCCAGGCGACACGCTGGCCATGCGGGCGCCCGTCGTCGTCGCGTCGATGGAGCACACGGCGATTGTCGACGGCGCGCTCGACGATCGCTACGTGTCGGAGTTCTTCGGTCTCAGACCCGAGGTGCTCCTGGCGCTCTACGTCGACCGCGGGTTGTGGGAGGTTTTCCTGGCGAAGGCGTCAGCCGATTCGTCGGCGGCCTCCTGCCGGTCAGCCGCCGAGCGTTGCGGGCACGCGCCCGCTGTGGCACTGTGGCTGGCGACGAGCGCACCGTGACGCCTCCCGATCTGGCCCTGGTCGTGCCCTGCTACAACGAGGCGGCCCGTCTCGACCCCGAGGCGTTCCTCCTGTTCGTCACGACGCACCCGGGCGTGCAGCTCGTGATGGTCGACGATGGGAGCCTGGACGCCACGGGCGAAATCCTCGAGCGCATGCGCGCGGCGGCACCTGCGGCGGTAATCGTGCTCCGGCACTCGACGCGGCGCGGCAAGGCCGAGGCGGTGCGCGCTGGCATCCTCGCAGGCCTCGAGCAGCATGCAAGGCTTGTCGGGTTCTTTGACGCCGATCTGGCTACACCGCTCGGGGCGATCGACGACTTCCTGGCCGTGCTCCGCCTCCGTCCAGGCGTCGAGTTCGTCCTCGGCTCGCGCGTGATGTTGATGGGCCGCGACATCAGGCGGAAGGCCACGCGACACTACCTCAGCCGCGTGTTCGCCACTGCGGTGTCGTGCGCCCTCGACCTTCCCGTGTACGACACCCAGTGTGGCGCTAAGATCCTGCGCGTGACCGCTGCGACCGCCACGCTGTTCGCCGCGCCGTTCCGGAGCCCCTGGATCTTCGACGTCGAGCTGATCGCGCGGTACCTTCAGTTGCCGGTTGCTCCCGGGGAGCCGGCCCGTCGCGATCGCCTGTACGAACTGGTCCTGCCGGCGTGGCATGACAGATCCGGGTCGAAGCTGCGCTGGCACGACTTCGTGCGCGCGCTGGTCGATCTCCGATACATTTGGCGCGACCGTCGCGCCAACAGTGCGCGCGATCGCCCGACATCCGCTGCCGTTGCGGCACGCGGCCATAACCGCCTACGCCAAGGCTACGGCGGTCCGCCGAAGCTTGAAGCGAAGGCGGAAGAGCCGCCGCCACAGGCTGCCTTCCAGGGACCCTGACGCACGCACTGGCATTTTCTCGGCCGCCGTCGCCGAGGCGCTGTCGACGGCCTTCATGTCGCAGGAGAGAGACGAATGACCAATGAGAAGCAGTCCCCCACGGGGGTGTCCCGCCGGGCCTTCATCGGCGCTGCCGCCACCGCGGCCGGGATCACGATCGTGCCGCGCCACGTGCTCGGCGCCGGGTTCCAGGCACCCAGCGACACCGTGAACGTCGCTGTCGTCGGATTCGCGCACGGCATGGGCACGTCGAACCTGATGAACGTGGCGAAGAGTGACAACATCGTCGCGCTGTGCGACTGCGACGCGAGCGCTGCAGCGAAGGCGGCGATGGCGAAGAACCAGATCTCCGAGAAATTCCCGAAGGCGACGGTCCACCAGGACTTCCGCAAGATGTTCGAGACGCAGAAGGATTTCGACGCGGTCGTCATCGCCACGCCCGATCACACTCACGCCGTGATCGCGATGGCGGCGATGCAGCTTGGCAAACACGTCTACGTGCAGAAGCCGCTGACGCGCACGGTCAGCGAGGCCCGGGCGCTGACCGAGGCCGCGCGGAAATACAAAGTCGTGACGCAGATGGGCAACCAGGGCCACTCGGAGGAAGGCCTGCGGCTGCTGCAGGAATGGGTGGCCGCCGGCGCGATTGGCGCCATCCGTGACGTGCACTGTTGGACCAATCGTCCCGTGTGGCCGCAGGGCTTCCCTCGTCCCACCGAGACGCCAGCCGTGCCCGAGGGGTTGGACTGGGATCTGTGGATCGGCCCTGCCCCGATGCGACCGTTCAGCCCTGAGTACCACCCGTTCGCCTGGCGCGCGTGGCAGGACTTCGGGGCCGGTGCGATGGGCGACATGGGCTGCCATGTGATGGACGCTGCCTTCACGGTGCTGAAGCTCGGCGCGCCGGAGAGCGTGATTGCGGCCGAAGCGGTCAACGTCATCAGGATCCCCAACACCCCTCCCGGGTGGGGCGGCTACAAGCGCATGGAATACACCGACAGCTATCCCCCGGCGGCGATCATCCACCTGTCGTTCCCGGCGCGCGGTGACATGCCGCCGGTGAAGCTGCACTGGTACGACGGCGGCATCCTGCCCGAGCGCCCCGAAGACCTCGAGCCGGAGCGCAACATGCCGGAGTCGGGAACAATCTTCGTCGGCGACAAGGGCAAGATGTGGTGCGAGACGTACTCGGAGAGCCCGCGACTGATCCCTGAGTCGGCCATGACGGCTTTCGTGCGGCCCCCGAAGACGCTGCCGCGCGTTCCCCTCGGGCGCGAGGGGCACGAGAAGAACTGGCTGGACGCAATCCGGCAGAAGGGACAGGCCGTCTCGAACTTCGACTACGCCGGACCGTTCACCGAGGCCGTGCTGCTCGGGAACGTGGCGCTGCGCTTTCCGGGCACGCGCCTGATGTGGGACGGGCCCAACATGAAGGTCACCAACGTGCTGGAGGCCAGCCAGCTGGTTCAGCACACATATCGTCCGGGCTGGTCGCTGTAACGAATCAGGCTACGGGCTATGGGCTACAGAGCGCTCGGATGCATCCCGATGCCGAGCTGAACCCCGGAGCCGAAGCCCGAAGTCCGTAGCCTGAAGAGCCATGGACCACCCCCTCGCGCCGTCCCATCGTCACCCGGCGTACATCGATGGCGGTTTAAGCATTGATGAACCTCGTGGTCTCGCCGACGTGCGGCGCTTCTCGCACGAGGCGATGGCCACCGTCTTCGAGGTGTACGCTGTGCACCCCGATGCACGGTACGCGGCGCAGGCGGCGCAGGCCGCCTTCGATCTCGTGGATCGCCTCGAGCTCGAGCTGAGCCGCTTCCTGCCCAACAGCGATATCACGCGGGTGAACCGTCTTGGAGCAGGCGAGCACACGCGGGTCAGCGCGGCGACGTTGGAGTGCCTTGTGATCGCGCGCCACATGTTCGCCCTGACGGGCGGCGCCTTCGACATCTCGATCGGCACGGGGCTGCCGTCGCTCGAGTTCGACGCCGGCAACTTCCTGGTGCACGCGACGAGAAGCGGAGTCCAGGTCGACCTCGGCGGGATCGGTAAGGGCTACGCGATCGATGTGGTGGCGGAGCTGCTCGAGGAGTGGGCGCTTGGGCAGGCGCTGGTCCACGGGGGATTCAGTTCGGTCCTCGCATTGGAGCCGCCGACCGGGCACATCGGCTGGCCCCTGACACTGAGCGACCCGAGTGCGCCCTCCCGCGTGCTGGCCCGCCTGTCCATGCGCCAGACGGCGCTCGGGGCGTCCGGTGTGCGCAAGAAGGACCATATCGTCGACCCGCACACCGGTAAACCCGTTCGCGGGCGGCTCGCGTGCTGGGCCGCGGTGCCCCGACCCCGACCGGTCGGGGCCGACGCGTCGGTCGAGGAGCGCCCCCGTGTCGCGGCCGCTGCCGTCACCGACGCCCTGACGACCGCCTTCATGTTGCTGAGTCCGGAGGAGATCGAGGGGCTGTGCGAAGGCAGTCCAGGACTCGAGGCCTGGATCCTGCCGGCGCCGACCGGCTCTCCGCCGGGAGAGCCTGGCCTCGTTCACTTCGGCGGTGCCGCGGTGTAGCATCCAAAGACGACCTTGACACATTCGTGGCGGCATCGTCGGACTCGAACGGCGAGCCGAACCCACGTGCGGGAATCGTACGAAGGCCCAAGCTTTAGCTTGGGCGAGGAGAGCAAGCAATGGCTGGCGAGGACGAGAAGGGCAAGGCCAAGGCGGGGAGTGGAAGCGGGGCGCCGAGAAAGCTGGATCGGCGCGACCTGCTGAAGGGGCTGTCGACGGTTCCTGCTCTCGGTCTCTTCGGTTATGCATGGCAGAAGCAGCGCGAGTACCAGCAGGCGACGCTGGAGGCGGCCGCCGCGACGCCGGTGGGCGCGACCGGTCTGCAGGAGATCAATATCGCCCTCCTCGGTGCGGGGGCCCAGGGCCAGGTGCTGACCGACGCGATACTGCGCATTCCGGGCCTGCGCTTCCGGGCAGTGTGCGACATCTGGGCCGAGTACAACCAGAAGCGTGTCGTCAACAGCCTCAAGCGTTTCAAACACAATCCGAACGCCTACGAGGATTACCGCGAGATGCTCGATAAGGAAAAAGAGCTCGACGCGGTGATCATCGCCACCCCCGACTTCTGGCACGCGGAGCAGACGCTCGATTGCCTGAAGGCCGGCAAACACGTGTACTGCGAGAAGGAGATGTCGAACACGCTCGAGGGCGCGCGCAGCATGGTGGCCGCGGCACGCGAGACCGGCAAGCTCCTCCAGATCGGCCACCAGCGCCGCTCGAACCCGCGCTACCTGCACTGCTACAACAAGCTGCTCACCGAGGCGAAGCTGCTCGGCCGAATCGTCACCGTCAACGGGCAATGGAACCGCGCGGTCGCTCCGGACCTCGGCGCTCCCGATCGATACGTGATCCCCCAGGCGCGCCTCGCGAAGTACGGCTTCAAGGACATGCACCAGTTCCGCAACTGGCGCTGGTACAAGGGCAAGGGCGGTGGACCGATTGTCGATCTCGGGTCGCACCAGATCGACATCTACAGCTGGTTCCTCGGCACGAACCCGTCGGGCGTGATGGCGAGCGGCGGGCAGCTCTATTACGAACCGAAGACGCATGAATGGTACGACACCGTGATGGCCGTCTATGACTTTGACACGCCGCTTGGTCCGGCGAAGGCGTACTACCAGACGCAGACGACCAACGGGAGCCAGGGCTATTACGAGAGCTTCATGGGCGACCAAGGAACGCTGCTCATCTCCGAGTCGGAGGTGAACTACGCGGGGCTGCTCTATCGCGACCCGAACGCGCCGGCATGGGACGAATGGATTCAGAAAGGCTACATCTCGGCGCCCAAGGAGCAGGAGGCGAAGGAGAAGGGCGACAGCGGCGCGATCGCGGACGTGCGTGAGTCGGTCTCGCCGGACCAGCACACCGTGCCGGTCACGCTGCGCGATCCGTACCACCAGCCGCATCTGCAGAACTTCTTCGACGCGGTCCGCGGCAAAGCGACGCTCAATTGTCCGTCCGAGGTCGCGTACCAGACGGCCGTCGCTGTCCTCAAAGTCAACGAGGCGATCGAGGCGCGCTCGCGGCTGTCGTTCAAGCCCGAGGACTTCAAGGTGTAAAAGGGGTCGGGATTAATCCCGACCCCCTGAGGAGTGTTGGACATGGAAGCCGGGAAGCTCTCTCGCTCGCCGATGATCGCCATCACCCTGTTGCGGGTGCTGGTCGGCTGGCACTTCCTCTTCGAGGGCGTCGCGAAATTGACGTCAACAACGTGGTCGGCCGCCGGCTATATGAAGGCCTCGCGCGGGCCGTTCGCGAACGTGTTCAAGTGGATTGCCAGTCAGCCGCACCTGCTCGACAATGCGAACCTCATCACGATGTACGGGCTGGCGATCGTAGGCGCCTTGTTGATTCTCGGCCTGTTCACGCGGCTGGCGAGCCTCGCCGGCATCGGGCTCATCCTGCTGTTCTACCTCTGTAACCCACCGTTCGTGGGTTACTTCTATTCGATCCCCACTGAGGGCAGCTACCTGATCGTCAACAAGAATCTGGTGGAACTGAGCGCACTCGTCGTCATCCTCGTGACGGGCAGCGGCCGCTTCGCCGGGCTCGACCGGATCCTGCACGGGTTGTTCGCCCGCCGGACGCGGCCGGCCACGGCCTGATCTGCCGGAGGCCGGCGAGTGGCTGATGGCGGTTTTGTGAACCCGGGCGCCAGCCGTCAGCGTGTCGGCGTTAGGGCGCCGCGAGTTTCGGTTGGTCGTGCGAGAGCGAGCAAGCTACAAAGGATGGAGCTCGCGAACACGTACGCATGAGACACAGCAGCCACCAAGTGAGCTAGATTGCTCCCTGCGTGGCCGACACCCTCAAGACCTTCTTCTCTCCGGCTCTGGTGCGCAGGCTTGCAGCAGAGCTCGCACGGGTTCACTCCGACTTCCCCGCCGCTCGCTTTGTGAAGGACGCGTGCCGGGGCCTCGCGGCGCTCGAGCTTCTCGATCGCGGGCGGCACATCGCTCGGGTCCTCGCAGCGCATCTGCCACCGGCCTATCCCGAGGCCATTGACGTGCTCATTCGCTCGCTTGGACCCGAACACGCGACAGACGAGCTCGTCGGCGCCGGCATGGCTCCGTTCTTTTACCTGCCGCACACGGTCTTCGTCGCGGAGCGCGGGCTCAATCACTTCGATCTGTCGATGCGGGCGCAGGACCAGTTGACGAAGCGCTTCAGCGCAGAGGCAAGCATCCGTCCCTACATCGCTCGCGATCCGGAGCGCGTCCTGGCGGTACTCCACACATGGACCACGGACCGCGACGCCCACGTTCGTCGTCTCGTCTCCGAGGGCACACGGCTGCGGCTGCCGTGGGCGCCGAGGGTCCCGTGGCTCGACGCCAACCCGGAGCGTGTGCTCGCGCTCCTCGAGCTGCTGAAAGACGACGCGTCGACGATGGTGCGACGAAGCGTCGCGAACAGCCTCAACGACCTCGGCAAGGTTTACCCGGAGCTCCTGATTCGCACTGCTGCGGCATGGCTCGAAGCCTGTTCACCGGAGCGCCGCAGCCTGGTCGAGCATGCGTTGAGGAGCGCCGTCAAACGCGGCGACCCTGGCGCACTCCGGCTGCTCGGATACGGCAAGAAGCCATCAGTGTCGCTGGAGCGCGTGATGTTCGAGCCGCGTCGAGTGAGAATCGGCGGCCGCGTCTCGATGCGCTTCGCGCTCCGGAGTACGTCCCGCACGCATCAGGATCTGTTGGTCGACGTGGCCGTCCATTTCGTGAAGGCGAAAGGCCTGACCGCCGCGAAGGTATTCAAGGTGGCACGACTCGGGCTGCCGCCACGTCAGCGCGTGGAGCTGAAGGCCGCCTTCTCGCTGGCGGTCCACACCACGCGCGTACCCCGGCCCGGCGCACACGCGGTGGACGTGATGGTGAACGGGCACGCCATGCCGGCCGGGTCTTTTCAGGTCTCCGACGAGAGGAGGAACGTGTGAATCGACGGACCTTTACCTCGTCGAGACCATGCCAGCGATCGGTGTTCGCTACGTGTTCGATCGGACGCTATGAGCACGCCGGCCGACGGTGAAAAACAATCCACCCTCGTGCCCGAGCGTCCAGATCCATCCCATCTGCGCCAGCCACCCTTCGGGGCGCCAGTTATCCGGCGCGCGCGTGAAGAGCTCCTCGGGTTCGTCGTCGAGCACCGCGCTCGGATACGCCCGGAGGTACTCGACGCCATTCTCGGCAAACCAGCCTTGTACCTCGGCGAGCGTGTGACTGTGCTCTTCGGGATGCTGGTACTGATCGCGCAGCCACGCCTCCCGCCGCGCCGGCTCATGGCGTCGTCCTCGCAAGACCGGGTCGAACGGGACGAGCCGGAATCCCGATAGGCGCGCCGTCAGACGCCGAAGCTTCGCGGGCAGCCGCGCGAACGCGTTGTAGACGCCGAGCACGATCGTGCCGCCCGGCCGCGCGAGCTCGGTGAGCCGCGCGAACGACGCGCGCGGATTCGGTGTATGGTGCAGTACGCCCGACGAGTACACCACGTCGAACGCGCCTGCCTTGAGGCCCGGACGCTGCAGATCGGTCTCGACGAATTGCACGCGATGAAGTCCGAAGCGCCTTGCCGCGTCCGTGCCGAGCGTGAGCGATGCGCGAGTCAGATCGGCGCCGACGACCACGCGATCGGCGCGCGCCAGGAACAGGCACATCTGGCCGGTTCCGCACCCGACCTCGACGATCCGCGCATCACCGGGAATCGCCCGATCGATCAGGCGCGGAAACGGGCTTCGCTCGGCCCGCGCCCGAAGCGCCTGCAGGGTGTCGTGCGGCGGATAGCCTGGAAATGGCGCGCACTCGTAGAACCGCCGCACCGCGTCGGTGCGCTCGTCACCGGGAAGTCGCAGGGCGGGAATCCCGTCGAGCACCTCGAAGCGGGTCCCGCACCCGCAGCACGACCAGTCCGCAGCGAGCGTCCCTGCGCAGGCCGGGCAGGCGAGCAGCTCGCGGATGGCGTCCACGACTCAGAAAATCGCGTAGATGAACGGCGCGAGCGCCTCGACAGACGTCGCCAGGATCAGCACCACGCCAAACAGGCAGAGAAACACGGCCAACGGCAACAGCCAGCGGTTGCCCTGCTCGCTCCGCCACATCCCGCGCACGAGGTCAGCGATCGAGCCGCCGACCGTTCCCAGCATCATCAGGCGACGCCGGATCCCGCCAGGTTTCCTGACCACCATGCCACGTCCTCCTTCAGCGGTCTCGCCAGAGAGGCGGCGCGTTTCGTCACGAGGGTCGGGCCCGCGACGAGCACATCAATCCCGCAGCGCCGGAAACTCGAATACCCTTCGAGCGCGCGCGTGACGATGGGCTCGCCAGAAAGGTTGAACGAGGTATTGAGCAGGATTGGCATCCCTGTGCGGCGCCCGTACGCCTCGAGCAGCGCGTGCAACCGCGGCGCCATGTCTCGCTCGAGTGCCTGCAGTCGTGCCGAACCATCGACGTGCGTGATCGCGGCGAGCCGCGTCCTCCACTCCGGCCGGACTGGAAACACACCCGACATGAAGCGGGCCAGCCGCAGGCCACCTGGAGGGAGCTCGAAATAGCGGTCCGCCACCTCGATCGGCACGACCGGGGCAAACGGCCGGAACTCCTCGCGGTACTTGATGTCGCGATTGAGCCGGTCGCGCATTTCCTGCGAGTGCGGCGCTGCCAGAATGCTGCGGTGTCCCAGCGCGCGCGGCCCGAACTCCGTGGCGCCGTCCATCCACCCGATCACGCGGCCGGCGGCGAGCGCGTCGGCGACTCGCTCGATGAGCACGTCGTCTTCGAGCTCCGCAACGTCCTGGTCGTCCTCACGCGCCGCCCTCGCCAGGTCCTTCGGGTCGACCACCGGCCCCCAGAATGGGTGATCGGGCACCTCGCGGTCTGGGTTGCCGAGATAGATGCGGTCGGCATAGAGCGCCGCACCCAACGCGCAGCCGGCATCGCCGGGAGCCGACGGCACGAACACGCGCTCGAAGCCGGACTCCCGGAGGATTCGCGCGTTGGCGACGCCGTTCTGCGCGACGCCTCCGCCAAAACACAGATCCGGCAGGCCGGTCTCGTGATGGAGCGCGCGCGCGATGTCCACCAGCGTGTCTTCAAGGACGCGCTGCACACTGGCGGCGCAATCCGCGAAGCGTCGACCTTCGGCGGTCTCGACGTCGATCGGGTCGTACGGGTTGCGCGGTGGCCCGAACAGCTCGACGAACCGTGAGGCATACGATCGGCTCGCGGTCGTTTGATACTCGAAGTACTCGGGGACCAGCGCGAAGCCGCCATCCGGCGTGCGACGAATCAGCTTGCGGACCTGCTCGGTCATCGTGGGACGCCCGTAGGCGGCGAGGCCCATCACCTTGTACTCGTCCTCGTTGACCGCGAAGCCGAGATACGCCGTAAACGTCGAATACAACATCCCGAGCGAATGCGGGAATCTGATTTCACGGAGCAAGGTGATGTCCGCGCGACCGTCCGGACGCCGCTCGCCGTGACCGACCGTGAGCGTGGCCCATTCGCCCACACCGTCGGCGGTGAGGATTGCCGCGCGCCGCGTCGGAGCCGTCAGAAAGGCGGCAGCCGCATGGGAGTCGTGGTGGCGCGTGAACAGGATCTTGCGCGCCGGAACGCCGAGATGCGACGAGATGATGCCGCGAACCCAGACTTTTTCGCCGAGCGAGTTCTTCATCGCGTGCGGAAACGATCGCCACGAACGCGGAAATGCCCGGAGCGTGCACGTGAGAATCCGCTCGAACTTCAGCATGCTGCGCTCGTAGAAGACGACGGCGTCGAGATCAGCCGGATCCAGGCCGGCGTGATCCAGGCACCACTCGATCGCTCCTTCCGGAAACGTGGCGTCGTTCTTGTGCCGCGACAGACGCTCTTCCTGCACGGCGCAGACCGGTACTCCATCGACGAGGAGCGCGGCAGCTGAATCGTGGTAGTGCGCCGAAATCCCGAGAATCCTCATTAGTACTGCCTCGTCGGCGACTCATCGCGCGTCGGTGGGATGGGCGTCCATCCGAGCGGTTCGCGGCGTTCGGCCCGCCTTGCCAGCCACACAAAGGGTGGCAGCGCGGTGAAATAGATGATCGTGAGGACCGCCGCGCCCAGCACGCTCGCGATCGCGGCCGCCACCCGCAGGTACCGTTTCCACACCCGGCTCGCGCGCGCCCGCCATACCTGCCGCCGGTACGACCGCGGCAGGACCCGGGCCAGCTGCGTGTACGTGTAGTTCATATGGAAGACTTCATCGCGCAGGATCTCTTCGAAAATCGCGCGCGTCTGCGGGTCGTCGTCCACGAGCTCCCGGTAAATGGTAAAACGGCCGGCGGCGGCTTTCTCCGCCACGTGCAGGAAGGCCAGCAGGCGATGGTCGGGCTCGTCCTGAACCGACAGGTCGTCCAGCCCATGTCCGCCGGGAAGCGGAGTCCCGTTGAAGAGGGTCGTCGAGTGCGCGGAACGTTTGCTGAGGAGGGCGGCGCCCCGCTGACGGAACAGATCGCCGTGATGCAGCTCGTCGATGGCGTGCTCTAGATAGAGACGGCGCAATAGTGGGTCGGGCGTCAGCTCGGCCGCACGCAGAATGTCACGTCCGCCATCGGACTCGACTTCCCCGAATGCGAGCAGCTTGCGCACGCGCCGGTCGAAATCGCTCCACACCCATCGGTGAACCGGGCGCAGCATTCGATCCAGCGGTGCGACTCGCGCGAGTGGAGGCATATCGATCTCGCGGGGGAAGAGACGAGCACCTTAAAGCGCAGAATATCTGTGATTCCCGTGTCGTTTCAAGACCGTCGTTCCGGGTACCCGCTGTCGCGCTTGCTTGCCGAGACGGCGGTCGCATCGCTCGGTGTCGCGCTCCTGGCCACGGCTCTGCTCGCGAACCAGCGCTGGCTCGACCGGCATTTCCTGCCGTCCTTCTTTCTGACGCGGCAGACGTACGTCCTGCTCGAAACGATTGTCCGCTTCGCGATCGGCGTGTTCGGCGTGTTGCTTGCGCTTGTCGTGCGGGCGCGCATTGGCCAGGCAGTCGCTCGAGCGCCGGCCCGCGTTCTCCACGTGGCGATCGCGGCCGCACTGGCGCTCGCCGCCAGCGAGCTGGCCCTCCGTCTCGTGCACCTCCGTCCCGCCGAGTGGCTCGGGCGCGACCAGGAACCGCGCCGTCAGGCTGACCCACGGCTCGGTTGGACATTCGTGCCGTCACGCACCGGCCACAGTGCCATCGGAGGACGCGTCGTCGACTACACGTTCGACTCGGCCGGCTATCGCGTCCGCCGTGTCGACGACCCCGTGGATCCTGAGCGCCCGACCATCCTGTTCACAGGTGAGTCCGTGATGTTCGGCAAGGGGCTGATGTGGGAGGAGACCATCCCGGCGCAGGTCGGCGCGATCCTTCGCAAGCAGAGCGCGAATCTCGCCGTCGATGGTTATGGCAACGACCAGGCATATCTGAGGCTTCAGGCCGAGTTGGCACGTTTCCGCCAGCCTGCAGCAGTGGTCGCCATGTTCATGACGACCCTGTTCGGCCGGAACCTCGATGATGACCGACCGCACCTTGGGCCGGGACTGACGTGGCTGCCGGGAGTAAGGCACGGGCGGCTGCGATCGCTCGTGCAGCTGGTCGCACCGTACCGCAGCGATGAAACCGTCGAACGCGGCATCAGGGTCACCCGCGAGATCCTTCGCGCCACGGTTGAACTGGCGGCGGCGCGCGGGGCCATGCCACTCGTTCTCGTGCCGCAGTTCGGCCCGGAAGATCGCGTCGAACAGGCACTGCGGCGCCGGATCCTCGACGAGGCCGGACTGCCTTACGTGCTGGTCGAAATCGATCCCGCCTGGCGCGTGCCGGGCGACGTCCATCCAAACGCGCACGCCGCGCACGTGATCGCCGCTTCGGTCGCGGCCCGTCTGGCACGGCCTTGAGTCACCGCACCCGTCCCTTCCCGGCTTGACTCTTTGAAGCCTGTCTACATAATATCTGTCTATGACAGGTATCGACACGCGGGCACTCGATCGCGAGCTGAAGAAAGGCTCGGCGGAGCTGCTCATCCTCTCGCTGCTCGACGCGCGGCCCCGGCACGGCTACGAGCTGAGCAAGCTGATCCACGCGCGGTCCGGCGGCCAGCTCACGTTCCACATCGATTCCCTCTATCCGCTGCTCTATCGCCTCGAGGAGCGTGGATGGATCAAGGGCACCTGGGTCGAGAAGCCCGACGAGCGGCGCCGCCGCTTCTACAAGGTCACGGCTGAAGGGCGACGCGTGCTCGCACAGCAGAAGAAGACGTGGGCGGCGTTCGTGGAGGCCGTGCGGCGGGTGACGGGAGACGAACATGCCTGAGAGCCCGGCAAACGATTCGTCTGTCAGGGCACGTTGGGCACCCGAAGTGCGCACGCGGCTGTCGTCGTTGCGCCTCTCGCCCACGCCGCGAGGCCGAGATCGTCGACGAGCTCTCGCAGCATCTCGATGACCGCTAGCGGGAGTTGATCGCCGGGGGCGCCGCGCCTGATGAGGCCACGCGCTTGACGCTCGCCGAATTCCGGGCCGGGAACGTCCTGGCGCAGCACATGGCGCCGCTGCGGCAGGCGCATGCGCCGCCGCCAATCACGCCGGGAGCGTCCAACCGGCCACCTGCTCACCGATCTCTGGCAGGATCTGCGCTACGCCGCACGCAAGTGCTCGAAGCAGCCTGGCTTCGCGGCCACGGCCGTCCTGACGCTGGCGCTCGGGATCGGCGCCACGCACGGCCATCTTCAGCGTGGTCTACGGCGTGCTGTTGAAGCCGCTGCCCTTCCACGAGCCCGAGCGGCTGGTGAGCCTGCTGCACCGTGCGCCGGAGATCAACGTCGCGGTGATGAATCACGGCCCCGCCACGTATTTCACCTATCGCGACAACCAACGGGCGTTCGAGGCGATCGGCGCCTGGGAATCCAATGAGGTCTCGATCACGGGACGAGGTGAACCGGAGCATGTCGAGGTGCTCTCCGTGAGCGACACGACGTTGCCGCTCTTGCGCGTGCAGCCCCTTGTCGGTCGGCTCTTCACCGCGAAAGACGATGCGCCTGGCAGCTCCGCTGCGAGCGGTCCTGACCTATGGCTATTGGCAGCGCCGATTCGGCGGCGCCGAGAACGTCATCGGGCAATCGCTCGCGATCGATGGCACGCCCGCCGAAATCATCGGCGTGCTGCCCTCGTCCTTCAAGTTCTTGCGCAGCGATCCCGCCCTGTTGCTGCCGATGCAGCTCGATCGCGCGCGAGCCACTTGTATCGAGTTCGACTTCCAGGCCCTGGCTCGGTTGAAGCCCGGCGTCACGCTGTCCCAGGCGAATGCCGACGTGGCGCGCATGATCCCGCTGCTGCCTGCGATGTTCAAGATCTTGCAGTTGCAGCCGAACGTGCGCCCGCTGGCCGACGACGTGATCGGGGACGTCGGGCGAATCCTCTGGATTCTCCTGGCGGCGGTGGGCGTCGTGCTGCTCATCGCCTGTGGGAACGTGGCGAACCTGTTTCTCATCCGCGCGGAGGGACGCCAGCAGGAGCTCGCGATGCGTGCCGCGCTGGGGGCGAGTCGCGGCCGTCTCGCGCGGATGCTGCTGTCGGAGAGCATCCTGCTGGCGCTCGCGGGCGGCGTGCTCGGTCTGGCGCTCGCGCAGGCCACCATCGGCCTGCTGCGGCGGATTGCGCCGGCGGAGCTCCCGCGTGTCGACGAGATCGGCATCGACCTGCCGGTGTTGCTCTTCACGCTGGCCATCTCGGTGCTGAGCGGTGCCTTGTTCGGCCTGATTGCCGTGCTGAAATTCGGGACACCGAGCACGACGGCGCTCAAGGAAGGCGGCCGATCGGCCAGCGACGCCCCCGGGCGGCACCGCACGCGCAATGTGCTGGTCGTCGCACAAGTCGCGCTGGCTCTGGTGCTGCTGATCGTCTCGGGGCTGATGATTCGAACATTCGTCGCCATGCGCCAGGTCCAACCCGGCTTCACGCGCCCGGAGGACGTGCAGACGTTCCGCCTCGCCATACCGGAGAGCCTCATCAGCGATCCCCAACAGGCCGCGCGCACGTACCAGAGCATCGCGGAGCGCCTGGCGCAGCTGCCGGGCGTCACCTCCGTCGGCCTCTCCTCTTCGATCACGATGGACGGCGAAGACAACGGCAATCCCATCGACGTGGAAGACTTCCCCGTGACGGAGGGGACGCTGCCGCCGCTGCGGCGCTTCAAGAGCTTCGCGCCCGGATACTTCGAGACGATGGGCAATCGCCTGGTGGCGGGCCGCTCGATTACCTGGACCGAGATCTACGAGCGGCGGCCCGTCATCGTGATTTCCGAGACCCTCGCGCGGGAGTATTGGCAGGAGCCGTCGAGAGCGATCGGCAAGCGTGTCCGAGGCAGTCGGCAGGAGTCCATGGCGGGAAATCGTCGGCGTGGTCGGCAATGAGCGTGACGATGGACTGAATCATCCGGCGACGGCGATCGTGTACTGGCCGATGCTGAATGACACCTATCGAGTGGCGAACGATGGCCTACGCCGTGCGATCGAATCGCGTAGGCGCGCCGGGCTTCCTGCGCGAGCTCCAGCAAGCCGTCTGGTCCGTCAATCCGAATCTGCCGCTCGCCGCCGTGCAGACGCTCGATGACATTCGGGCGCATTCCATGGCGCAGACCTCCTTTGCCATGGTGATGCTGGCGATTGCCGCGGGCGTCGCGCTGCTCCTCGGCGTCGTGGGGATCTACGGCGTGATTGCGTACATTGCGAGCGCAGCGGACCCGCGAGATCGGCATCCGCATGGCGCTCGGCGCCCAGATCGGCGATGTGCGGAAGCTGTTCCTGCGTCAGGGGCTCTGGCTGACGGCCACCGGCATCGCGCTCGGCATCGGCGTCGCGCTCGTGCTCACGCCGCGTGATGTCTGCGTTGCTGTTCGGCGTCGGCCCGACGGATCCGATGACCTATGCCGCCGTGTCAGGGGCGCTGGCAGCCGTGGCGCTTCTGGCGACATATCTTCCAGCGCGCCGCGCCTCGCGCGTCGATCCCATCGTCGCCTTGCGAGCGGACGGCTAATACGACTGTGGTGCACTGCCTCCACCTAATGCTTTGCGCCCGCGGCTCCCTGCTCGACATTCTCCATTACACGCAGGATGTTGCCGCCCAGGATCTTCTCCACGTCCGCGGCAGAGTAACCCTTGGCCATCAGCGCGGTGGTGAGCTTGGGCAGCTGCGAGGCGTCCTCCATGCCGATCGGCATTGTCGCGCCGTCGAAGTCTGAGCCGAGACCGACGTGATCCGCACCGGCCACCTTTGCGGCGTGATCGATGTGCTCGACGATCTTCTCCCATGACACGGCGGGCAGAGTGCCCTTGTCCATCGCTTCGCGCGTGAGGCGCGCAATCGTCAGCATCGAGCAGGCCTCGTCGCCGCCGCAGGCCTTCGACATCCTGTCGACGGTCGCCACCACGCCGCCGGACTTCTCGCTCGCCACGCGATTCTCTTCCGACAGGTAGCTCACCTCGTAGTTGATCATGACCACACCGCCGTTCTTGGCGAGCGCGCGCATCATATCGTCGGTCATGTTCCTGGGGTGATTCGAGATCGCGCGGCACGACGAATGCGACGCGATCACCGGCACGGTCGTGAGGTCCAGCACGTCCGCAAACGTTTTGTCTGATACGTGCGAGATGTCCACCATCACGCCCAGGCGATTCAGTTCACGGACGACCTCCTTGCCGAAGTCGGTCAGGCCGTTGTGCTTCGGCTCGTCGGTGGACGAATCCGCCCAGTTGTTGTTCTTGAAGTGCGTCAGCGTGAGATAGCGCACGCCCAACATCGCGAATGCGCGGAGCGTGCCCAGATCGTCGTCGATCATGTGGCCGCCTTCCATTCCCATGAGGGCTGCAATCTTCTTCTCCGACGCGGCTCGGCGGACATCGGCGGCGGTGGTGGCCAGCACCAGATCGTTCGGATGCCGCCGCACGGCTTCGTGCACGGTGTCGATGAGCTGTAGGGCGCGCTTTACGGCGATGGGGCCCGTCACATCACTCGGCATCCAGATAGAGAAGAACAGGGCGTCGAGCCCGCCCTCGCGCATGCGTGGAATGTCGACGTTACCGTCGGGATGACGCGTGCCCAAATCGAAGGCCTTGTCGAAGAACATCCGCTGCGGCGTGTCGTCGTGGGAGTCGACGACGATCGCCCGGGCATGAACGTCGGCAGGAGCGGCCGGCACCGCGGCCGCCGTCTCGGCGGCTGGAGCGGTGGTAGCGGGCGGCGCACAGGCGGTGCCCGCCAGCACGATGAGAGTCAACAGCAGAACGCGTTCGCGCATGGCGCAAATTCTACCTGAGGCGCACGCGAGGGCCTCGCACCCTCGCCTCTGGTTCGCCGTCGAATGCCTTGACTCTCTAGGCGTCTTGCCGTATACCTAGAGAATCTTGGCAACAGGCCCGTCACTCCTTCACGGCACTCTGGACGCTCTCGTCCTCAAGACGCTCGCAGGCGGAGCTCGTCACGGCTACGCGATTGCGCGGTTCATCGAAGACACCTCTCGCGAAACAGTCCTCGTCGAGGAAGGCTCCCTCTACCCCGCGCTCTACCGCATGGAGCGTCGCGGCTGGATCGAGTCGGGGTGGGGCATGTCCGAGCTGGGGCGCAAGGCCAAGTTCTACCAGCTCACCCCCGATGGCCGAAAGCAGTTGAAGCTGCAGACCGCGAATTGGGCCCAGTTCTCGGCGGGGGTGTCGCGCATCCTGCTCGCATCCGACTGACGAGCGCAGAAACGCACCGGACATTGTCCAACGCTCCCGAGTTCGGTCGCCGGCGGCGGTCCTGGATTTTCCGCCCGCTCGTCCGAGACGAGGTGGACGCCGAGCTCGCGTTTCATCTCGACATGCGCACGCGCCACTACGAAGCGCGAGGCTGCTCCCCGGAGGACGCGCGTCGCCGCGCAGCCGCTGACTTTGGCAACATGGACCACGTGCGTCGCGACTGCGAGCGTGCGGGGGAAAGACGCGACCTTGCGATGAGACGAACGCAATATCTCGAAGAGCTCGGACAGGATATCCGCTTCGCGCTCCGCCAGCTCCGTCGAGCGCCGCTCTTCGCGCTGGTGGCACTTGCGACGCTCGCGCTCGGCATTGGCGCGACGACGGGAATGTTCAGCCTTGTCCGCGGCGTGCTGCTCGCGCCGCTGCCGTTTCAAGAGCCGGACCGGCTCGTCGTCGCGCGCCTCTCGATGCCCGACTACCGCGATTTGAAGCAGGGAACGGACGTGTTCGAGCGGACAGGCATCCTCGCGTCGAACCTTGAATCGCTCACGGCATCGGCCGAGCCGGAGCAGGTGCTCGTGGGGGTGATTTCGCCCGAGCTCCTGGAAACACTCGGCGTCGATCCGCTCGTTGGCCGCCGCTTCAGGACCGATGACGGCACGGCGCGGCTCATCCTGCTCAGTTACGGCCTTTGGCAGCGTCGATTCGGCGGGGATCCAGCTATCGTCGGGCGCACGATCGAGCTGTCGCGCATGCGATCGGTGGTGATCGGCGTCATGCCGTCGCGCTTCGAGTTCCCAACTCGCGAGTTCGAGCTGTGGACGCCGATGGCCAACGCGATGAGCATGGCGCCACAGCAGAACGAGAATCGTGCGCTCCGAATCTTTCAGATGGTCGGCCGCATCCGTCGCGGTGTTTCGCTTCAGCAGGCACAGGCGTCGGTGACCGCCATCTCCACCCGTCTCGCCCGTGATTTCCCGGACACGAATCGGAACGCCGAACTGCGCCTCGTTCCGGCCTACGAGCGTCTGGTGGGCGAGGCTCGCCAGCCGCTGCTGTTGCTGCTCGCCGCCGTCGGGCTCGTCCTGCTCATCGTGTGCGCCAACCTCGCGAACCTGCTCCTTGCCCGCGCGACGACGCGTGAGCGCGAGCTTGGGATTCGTCGGGCCCTTGGCGCGGGCCGTGGACGCCTGGCGCGACAGCTCCTGACCGAATCGCTCCTGCTCGGCGGCGTCGGCGGCCTGCTCGGCATCGCGATGGCTTGGGGCACACTCGGTGCGCTCGTTCGGCTCGTTGCCGACCTCGCGCCGCGGGTCGACGCGATTCGCATCGACGCTGACGTGCTGCTATTCGCCGTCGGCCTTTCCCTGTCTGCAAGTGTCGTCTTCGGCCTCGCGCCGATCCTGCAACAGACCTCGCGGCGGCTCGCGTGGCGCAGCGCCGGACGGGGCATCGCCGGCTCGGCGCGCGGTGGCCGCCTTCGTTCGCTCCTGATAGGTCTCGAGGTGGCCATCGCCATCGTCGTCCTCGTGTCGGCGGGCCTGCTGGTTCGGAGCTTGTCGACACTACTGAACGTCGATCCCGGATTCGTTCCCGAGCGGCTGCTGACCATGAACGTCGTGCTGGTGGCCAAGGGCGAAGGACCGCAGCGCGCGGAAGCGGCCCGGAGACTTCTCGAGAGACTCAGGCGGCTTCCGGGCGTCGAGAGCGCGGGCGGGGCCACGGCACTGCCGCCGCAAACCGCCCAGCGCGGCGCGCGATTCGAGCTGGAGGGTATCGCGCCGCCGACAACAGGCGAGAGCCCTGCCGCCTACTTCATTGCCGCGATGCCCGGCTACTTCGATGCGCTCGGCACGCGGGTCGCTCGAGGGCGCGCGTTCGACGCCAGTGACGTGGCGGCGAGTCTGCCGGTGGCGATCATCAACAAGTCGCTCGCTCGGCGCTTCTTCGGCGGCGGCGATCCGATTGGCCGCCGCATCAAGTTGACCAATCCTGAACAGCCCGACCCGTGGCGCACCATTGTCGGAATCGTGCCGGACATTCGCTATCAAGGGCTGGAGGATCCGGGCGAGAGTGCCGTCTATACGCCCTTCACGCAAACACCGTTTCTCTGGATTTACGTGTTCGTGCGAACTCACGTGGAGCCAGGTACGATGACACGCACCGTGGCGCAAGCCGTGCGCGAGCTCGATCCCGAGCTGATGCCTGCGCGGATTCAGCCGATGACAGCGCTCGTCGGCGAGGCAGTGGCATCGCGGCGAGCGAGCACGATGCTGGTTTCCGGATTCGCCGCAATCGCGCTGCTGCTTTCGGCGATCGGCATTGCCGGCCTCGTGTCGTATGGGGTCGCGCAACGAACGCCGGAGCTGGCCGTGCGACTGGCCCTCGGCTCGACACCAGGCAGAGCCGCGGCGCTCGTTGTCGGTGAAGCGCTGGCTCCGGTGGCAGGCGGTGCCGTGGTGGGGCTGCTGGCGGCAATAGCCTCCACGAGGCTCATCGAGAGCCAGCTCTTTGGAGTGTCGGCGGGTGATGGAACGACCATCGCCGCCGTCGTGCTGATTGTGATCCTCGTCACCGTCGCGTCGGCATGCCTGCCGGCGCGGCGCGCGTTGAAGGTCTCGCCGATTGAGGCGCTCCGGGCCGAGTAGAAGGCGCGCTCGTCGGGTCAAACGAGGCCTCCCGTTCATCGTTCGCTGTCCCAGAGCCCTGGCGCGTCCACAACCGCATCGTCCGGTCGACGGAGATGGTCGCCAATGTTCGCCCGTCGGGTGGAAAGGCGACAGCGATGCCCGGGACTGGAAGGTGGCGAAGGCGTGGCTGTTCCAACAATTGAACCAGGCGTCACGTTCTCGCTGACGAGCCGGAGCGTAGGGTCCTCAAAGGCCGACAGGTCTCACGATTGAAGCGCCGAGCCGCGAAGCCGACGCGTTTCATCACATCGTGGAAGGTCTCACGCGCTTGTTGGAGCCGAGCTTCAGCACGACGACCTTCACGCGCACCTGACCGTCCCTGATCATGCGCAGGCGCCTCGCGGCGGCCTTCGATACATCGATGATGGTGCCCTCGCGCCAGTTCTTACCGTACGGCCCGCGGTCCATGATCCGGACCAGGACCGACCGGCCGTTTTCGAGATTCGTTATCCGCACTCTCGATCCGAATGGCAGCGTCCGATGGGCCGCAATCAACTTGCGCTCATCGAAGATCTCGCCGCTTGCGCTTTCGTTGCCGTCGAACGACTGCGCGAGATAGGTGGCGTATCCAAGCTGCACACGTCCGAAGCGTGGGTGCGCCGTCGCGATATCCGGCTCGTCGGCACAACAGGTCGCCAGCGCCCACAGCAAGCTCATCGCGAGAACTCGCTTCATACGTGCTCACGAAGCACGGTCCATGCCGGTCGGCGAACGTCTCCGAATGCGCCATTTGGCACCGCTCATTAATGCGACCGGCGTTAAAAGCGCCACGTCTTACACGGCCGTATTGTCGAGGCGTCCTTACTCGATCGCTGTATGCGGTGCGGTCTCAGCCGAGTTCTCCGGCCACCCCCTCGAGGCCGTCGATGAATCGCGGCCGGCCCTAGCCCGCACGCTGATACCCGGCCTCGTCTTTGGGCTCAAACCCCGACTGCTCCAAGCGCACGTGCATGCCGGCGCTCGTGGGGGCCCTTGGTCAGGGCGCGCCAAACGTTTGGTTTCGAGGCGATCGAAATGATCGCGCCACTCCTATGACGGAGTACAACGGCGCAATGTGACGGTTCCGAGCGCTTCAAGTAAACGGAGGCCACCGGTTTGCCGCTCAGCGTTCGCGGATGTCTCGGCTGAGTATCGGCTTGACGTCGACGATCGGCGTCCCATCCAGCACTTCAAGATTGCTGACGTGCACTCGGCAACCGTCGACGCCGGCGATCTCCACCTGGTGCAGGCCGATGGGATTCGGGCGGTGAGGGGAACGCGTACTGAAGACGCCCTCCAGCGCCCTGGAGGTGTCCCCCCGCGGGTGCACGTGCAACACGTCGCGACGGGCGCGATCCAGCCAGGTGATGACGATGACTTCATCGCCTGGGCGGACGCCCAGCAGACCTTCGACCACATCCGGTTCGAAGACGAGCCATGCCTCGGGCGCGCCTTCGTCGGCCTGCCGGGGAGCCGACTCCAGATCCACGAGGCAAGACTCGACCTTCCCGATGGCCCTCAACTCGAAAGTCTTCACGTTGGCCTCCCGATTACCGACGTTTTCGATTGCTTACGGCGAATGTCAGATTCCGGCCGCGGCATAGTTCGTCCCCCGTCTCGCCACTACGATTACACGGAGTGTCATGTCAGCACTTGAGAGTCATGAGACGATGCGGCGGGGGAGATGTCATGTCCTTCGCGACAACCAGCCGTCATGTTCCGCGCGCCGTAGTCGCAGCCGCGTTGGCGCTGATGAGTCTCTCGGCCGCTGCCCAGTCCGTCCACGAGGCGCCGGCCGCAGCGCCATCAACTGGATCGGTCGCGCCAAAGGGCGAGCCCGGCCAACCACTCAGCGTCAGCGGGATCGTCGTTGGACCTGCCGAGGCCCCCATCAGCGGGGCATCGCTCTACATCTACCAGACCGATCACGAGGGGTACGATGGCGTGAAGCCGGTGAGCGATAATCGCCATCCGCGTCTCAAGCTGTTTCTTCGGTCCGACGCCCGCGGCGCATGGTCGTTCGACACGATCAAGCCTGGTTCGTACCCGAACAGTCACGTGCCGCCGCACATCCACTTCGAGGTTGCGGCGCCCGGCCGTGCGCGGAAGGTCTTCGAGATTGTGTTCGAGGGCGATCCGTTCGTGACGCCGGAGATGCGACGCGATCCGGCCTTCTCGGTCAGACCGATTGACATGGGCAAAGTGACAGAACGCATCGTCCTGCAGTAGACCGTGCGAGATGGCGGTCGCGCGATCTCGAGCATCCGGGTGCGTATAATCGGCGACACTCCTGATGCTGGAGAAGGGCCGGCGACTCGGACCGTACCAGATCACCGATCGGCTCGGCGCCGGTGGAATGGGAGAGGTGTATCGCGCTCGTGATACGCGCCTTGACCGCGAAGTCGCCGTCAAATCCTCCGAAGCGATTGTGTCGCTGACGAGTCGCACCGCCGTCGGTTCATTCAGGAGGCCCGCGCCGCCTCCGCCCTCAACCACCCGAACATCGTCACCATTCACGAGATAGAGGCGATCGACGGCATCGACCTGATCGTGATGGAGCTCGTCGCCGGCAAGAGCCTGCACGAGCTGATTCGACACTCACCGAGCCAGTCGACTGCATCGTGCTCGGCCGCGTGCTCGCTGAGGGTTTCATCCCGGCGTGGGCGGAAAGGACGGCCAATCCCGACGCCGAGGAAGCTGAATTCGCCAGGAAGATGAACGACACGCACAGGGTTGTGTTCTCCCGCACGCTTCAGGAATCCAAGTGGGAGAACGTCGCGCCTTGAACGAGCGAGGCGGAGACGGGTGTGAGAAGGCCGAGCCTTACGCTCGACGATCAGGCATGCACCGTGATCGGGGTCATGCCCAAGGCGTTTGAGTTTTATCCAAGGCAGGCTGACCTGTGGACCTTGATCACGCCTCAGAGCCAGTTCGAGCGGGAGCCGTTGAACTCTCCTGATGCTGGGTTGCGTCGTCGCGCTGGCGAGCTATCTGCCGGCCCGACGGGCGACGAAGGTTGACCCCATGATTGCCTTGCGGGACGAATAGGCTCCCGCTCCGACGCTTCGGCACGCGCGACCGTGGCGAAGGCAGTGTCGACGGCGATGTCGAGAATGTAGTGCCGGCTTCGACTTACCCATGAACGCGCACCACGTCCGGGCGCGACAGTCGAAGGAGACGTCACATGACCATTGCCGCCTCACCCACCATGGGAGCCCACCCGCGCCGCTTGGGAAGAAGCACACTTGTAGTCCTTGCCGGTTTTATCTCCGTCGCCGTGCTCTCGCTGGGCACGGATCAGGTGCTCCACGTGCTTCAGGTCTATCCCCCGTGGGGTGAGCCGATGTACCAGCCTGGCTTGAATCTCCTGGCGCTGTCCTACCGGATGCTCTACACAATCCTGGGCGGCTACATCACTGCGCGCCTGGCGCCCCACCGGCCGATGCGTCACGTGTTCGTGCTCGGGCTTATCGGGCTCATCACCGGTTCGGCGGGCGCGATTGCCGCAATCAGCATGGCGGACCTCGGGCCGAACTGGTACCCCATCACGCTCGCAGTCACGGGATTCCCCTGCGTCTGGCTTGGCGGCATGCTTTATAACGCGAGGCACGAGCACCGAATCACGACAGTCGTCGAGGAGAGCGAATAGGCATGCCTGCACGTACGTAGAAATTGAAAGCCAGTGCCCGGCTGGCATGGGTACGCGCCGCCGCGAGACGACTCACGTCACCGCCGCGCGTTCGCTGAATCGCGGCTCGCGCCAGTCGCCGCTGACGAGGACGGCCGTCAGATGGTCCACGGCGTCCCACACGTCGACGAATCGCGTATAGAGCGGCGTGAAGCCGAATCGCAGGATGTCTGGCCCACGGAAGTCGCCGATCACGTTCCGCGCGATGAGCGCCTGCATGATGGCGTAGCCTCCCGCGGCGCGCGCGAAGCATACCTGGCTGCCGCGTTCATCGGCCTGCCGTGGCGTGACGAGTGCCAGGCCGTGTCCCGCACAGCGCGACTCGACAAGCTCGATGAAGAGCTCAGTCAGCGCGAGTCGACTTGCGCCGGATGGCTGCGATGCCGCCATGCTCGTCGGCTGCCAACACCGTATCGATACCGCACTCGAGCGCCGCGAGCGACAGAATCGGCGGCGTCCCGCAGAGGAATCGCGACATGCCCGCCGCCGGCCGGTAGTCGGAGGTGAACTCGAATGGTGCGGCATGGCCCATCCAACCTGACAGTGGCTGCCGCCATGCTTCACGATCCATCCGTGCCATGTGCCGGGGATGCGCCCAGGCGAAGGCCGGCGCACCGGGTCCGCCATTGAGGTACTTGTAGCCGCATCCAACGGCGAAATCGGCGGCGTCCTCGATCTCGTTCCCGCCATCGAGCGGAACAGACACGGCGCCCGCCGAGTGCGCCACATCCCAGATCATGATTGCGCCGGCATCGTGAGCCGCACGCGTGACGTCGGACATGCGATGCATGCGACCGGTGCGGTAGCTGACGTGCGTCAGCATCAGAATCGCGACCCGGTCGTCGAGCTGCGCGGCCAACTCATACCCGTCGACGAGCGTGAGCTCGAACCCGTGCGCACGCGCGACAGCGTCGGCGATGTAGAGATCGCTGGGAAAGTTGGTCCGCTCCGACACGATCCGCCGGCGGTGCGGCGCATCGGCCTTCACGACAGCTATCGCGGCGCTCAGGATCTTGTAGAGATTGACCGACGTCGAGTCGGCCACGACGACCTCGCCGGGGCCCACACCAATCAGCCGCGCGATCTTGTCGCCGATGCGCTGCGACAGCGTGATCCAGCCGGCGCTGTTCCAGCTCCGGATCAGGCCGACGCCCCACTCGTCCTCGACGACCTGCCGCACGCGATCGGCCGTTGCCCTGGGTAACGCGCCAAGCGAATTGCCGTCGAGATAAATGATGCCCTGTTCGTCGACGCGCTCCAGCGCAAACTGCCCGCGGAGTGGAGCCAGCGGGTCTGAGGCGTCGCGCGCCACGCAGTCGGCCCTGGTGATCATCCGAGCGATCGCAGCACCGCGCGTACCGGCGACGCGTCGGCGCGACTGAGCTTCAAGGGCAGCGCGATCAGCTCGTAGTCGCCGGGCGGAACGTCATCGAGCACCAGGTTTTCCAGCACGCGCATGTCGCGCGCCAGCAATTGCTGGTGGCTCTCGAGCGTCTTGCTGTCGGCGGGATCCACCGACGGCGAATCGATGCCGACCAGACGCACCCCCAATTCGCCCAGCCAGGCTATCGTCTCCGGGGCGAAGGCTGAAAACTCGGACGACCAGGTTCTGGGGGCGCGCAGACAGGTCCGCACGAGCACGCGGGCCGGCAGCTCGACGATCGCGTCGGCCAGTTGCTCGGGTCTGATGATCGTCCCCTGACCGATGGCGTGAATCACGCGGCAGCGGCCGAGAAACGGGTCGAGATCGACCTGGCCGATCGCGCTGGCGTCGCGCCCGTAGTGCAGCGGCGCATCGGCGTGCGCGCCGATGTGCGGCGACATCGTGATTTCGCTTACGTTGACAGGGCAGCCAGGCCCAATCTCCGCCACCCACCGTTGCGTGTAGGCCGTGTCGCCGGGAAAGGTGGGCGTGTCGGGCGCGATCGGCGGCGAGATGTCCCACAGGATGCTCATACCACCGACACAATAGCATCGCCGTCACGGCCGCCACGCGTCGCAATGCTAGGCTACCGTCGTGCCCTCCGCGACGACCGCGCCGCCTCCGCCTGCTGCCAGCCCAGGCGAACCCCTCGTTCGGGTCATCGGCACGTTCGGGCTCGCCGCCGCTATCGTCAATATCACGATCGGCGGCGGCATCTTCCGCCTGCCGGCAAATGTCGCCGGCTCGCTCGGCGCGGCCGCGCCAATCGCCTATCTGGTCTGCGCCGTCGCGATGGGCCTTATCGTCTTGTGCATCGCCGATGCCGGCAGTCGTGTGTCGCTCACCGGCGGACCGTATGCCTACGTCGGGACGGCGTTCGGCCCGTACGTCGGCTTCATGTCGGGCGTGCTGCTGTGGATGCTGGGTTCCTTTGCGACGGCCGCGGTCGCGACGGTGTTTGCCTCGAGCTTGGGTCTCCTCGTGCCGGCCCTCGAAGGTCGCGGACCGGAAATCGCGATCCTCATCGCCACCTTCGGCTTCTGGTCGCTCGTCAACCTCGGCGGCGTGGCCCTCGCCGTTCGCCTGAATTCCATCGCCACCGTCGCCAAGCTTCTGCCGCTCTTGATCGTGGCGATCGGCGGAGCCTTTTTCGTCAACAGCGACAACCTGCGGATCGCGGCGATGCCGTCGGCAGCAGACGTGGCGCGGACATCGCTCCTCCTGATCTTCGCGTTTGCTGGGATCGAGTGCGCGCTGGTGCCAAGCGGCGAGGTGCGCGACACGGCCCGTACCGTTCCGAGGGCCATCGCGCTCGGAATGCTCGGCGTCACCGCGCTCTATGTGGCCCTCCAGGTTGTGGCGCAGGGGATTCTCGGCAGCGGCCTCGCCCGGGCAAGCGTCTCTCCGCTGGCCGACGTCGCCGGCGCGTCGCTCGGCGGCTGGGCACGCTCGCTGTTGCTGGTGGGCGCAACAGTGTCGATGTTCGGCTACCTGGGAGGGATGACGCTCTCGGTCCCGCGTATGGTGTTTGCGCTGGCACGGGATGGCTTCCTGCCGCGGGCGCTGGCGGCAGTGCACCCGCGCTCCCGCTCGCCGCGCGCCGCGATCCTCGTGCAGTCCTCGATCGCGCTCGCGTTGGCGATCTCAGGAACGTTCGAGAAGCTGGCGATCCTCGGTAACGTCTCCGCCCTTGCGCTGTATCTCGGATGCGCGGTGGCCGCATGGCGGCTCAGAGGATTGGGCGTGACCGGCGAGCGCCCGTCGTTCCGGGTTCCACTGGGTGGCGTCGTGCCCTGGCTCGCGGTCGCCGTCATCGTGTGGCTGCTCACCGGCCTGACCGGCGACGAGTGGCTCGGATTTGGCGTGTGCCTGACGGCCGCGTCACTGGTATATGCGGTGACCCGGGGTCGTCGCCCGTGATCGCGCGCTCTGGCAGCCGGGCGTCAGGCCCGCGCACGCTACGGGGCAAGTCGCTTGATCCGAATGCGACGGTACTCCATCTGGCCGCGATCGCCCTCGAGGCCAATCGGGCCTGACGGTGGCACCTTCAGCTCGCCTTCGAGCGCCTCGCCGTTGCAGGTGGCGCGCGCTACGCCGTTCTGCACGGTGATCACCAGCTCGTTCCAGTCCTGCGGCTTGTACATCTTCAGGTTGTTGAAAGGGCCCGCAAGCCCATAGTCGCGGCACTGCAGCTGTGGCCCGCGCACGTAGACACCGCTGTCGGCGTTCGGCGTCGCGCGGAACTCGAGCTTCAGGATGAAGTCTTCGCCGAACTCGCGAGTGGTCCAGAGCTGCTGGATTTTCCGGCCCTCGGGCGGCGTGGTGACCACGAGTCGCCCGTTGATGACGACGAAGCGGCCGTCGGGAGACGATGACTTGCCGTCGAAGTCCGCGCGCTCGGTGACGAAGGGCCAGGCGGCCGCATTCGGATCGGCGGCCTGCCAGCGCTTGGCGCTCTCCCTGTCGGCCTCCGAGGTCGGACGATACCCCCATCCCGTCAGATCGCGGCCGTCGAAGAGGCTCTGGAATCCCTCTTCGGGTGTAAACATATCCGGCGTCGTCTCGGTGAACCGCAGCGTCGCAAACACCGGATCGAGGGCCGCGGCCCACTTCGCATAGGCAATGCGGTTCGGGTGCAGCAGGTCGGGGAACTCGCTCGGCTTCGCCTCGCCTTTCGGATCGGCAAAGAGGTCCCAGGTATCGAGCGGGATCACCTGCGCGTCGTTCTTCACGGCAGCCAGATACAGCGTGTTGACGGCTTTGATCTGGTCGGCCGGTCGCTTCAACGACGCCGAGCTCGGAAAGACCTGGCACAGGATCACGGGCATGCGAGGGTTATGTGCTTTCAACGCCGCAAGAATCAGCTTCAGGTTGCCGGCGATGATCTCGGGCGTCGCGCCCTCGTCCAGATCGTTGGTGCCAATCAGCAGCACCACCGCCTTCGGCTCGAGCGCCAACACGTCGTCCTGCAGCCGGATCAAGACGCCGCGCGTGGTGTCGCCGCTGATGCCGCGATTCGCGATTTTTACCCCGGGAAACGCCGCCGGCAGGCCCTCGGCCCAGAGTTGGGTGATCGAGTCGCCCAGGAAGACCACCGCGCCCTGATCCCTCGCGCGCTCCTTCGCCCACGCGGATCGTCGTTCGCGCCACAACTGCTGGAACCAGTCGTACCGCCGAATCGGTCCCGCTCCCGGTAGCCCGTCGTCGGTCGCCGGAATCGCAAACGGGTCCGCCGAATGTGGCCTGGCGTTCTGTGCGGTACCGGCGATGGGGGTTGCCAGAGCGACGATGCAGGCAAGAACGAGTGAAAGACGACCGAGCCAAGGGTGCTGAGCCATGGGCGGGAGGATACTCGACGATAGACGGTCGAGGAAACAGCACGTTCGCGCTGTGCGATCATTTGCGGCATCCATTCGAGGAGTATCGATGTCGCTGTTTCGAGTCACGGTGTTTCTCCTGACAGCTGCCGCCGTGGGTGGCCTGGTGGTACCCCAGCTCGGCGCTCGGCAGCCCGAACCCGTCGATCCGCTCGCCGTTCGCGTCGATCCTTACGTCCCGAAACAGCGCGTCGTCCTGATGACCGACATCGCGAACGAGCCGGACGATCAGATGTCGATGGTCCGCCTCCTTGTCTATTCGACCGACTTCGACGTCGAGGGACTCATTGCCACCACTTCCACGTGGATGAAGAATCGGGTTCGGCCCGACGTCATTCACACGCTCATCGATGCATACAAGCAGGTCCGGCCTCAGCTGGCCGAGCATGCGCGAGGCTTTCCGACCGCGGAATCGCTCCGGTCGGTCGTCGCCGAGGGCCAGCCGGCCTATGGCATGGCGGGCGTCGGACCCGACAGGATGAGCGCCGGTTCCGGCCTGATTATTCGTGCCGCTGAAAAGGCGGACGCCCGGCCGCTCTGGGTTCTTGCCTGGGGCGGCACCAACACGCTCGCCCAGGCATTGCTTCACGCGAGGGCCACGAAAACGTCGGAGGAGCTCGCTGCGATCGTCGCGAAGCTCCGCGTCTATACGATCTCCGACCAGGACGATGCGGGGCCGTGGATCCGGCGGGAGTTTCCGCGACTGCACTACATCGGCATCCCGTCGACGACCGACGGCGAGCAGTACTACCTTGCCACGTGGACTGGCATCAGCGGCGATCTGTTCTACCGGAACGCGCCCGGTGCGGACTTCACCACCTTCACGAGCGCATGGGTGAACGCAAACATCCGGAGCAAAGGACCGCTCGGCAAGCTCTATCCGTTCCCCTGCTGCATTCACGAAGGCGACACGCCGTCGTTTCTGGGCCTGATCGACAATGGCCTCGCCAGCTTCATGAGCCCGAGCTACGGCGGCTGGGGCGGGCGCTATGTGTGGCGCACGTATTTCGGCGAGACACGCCCGTCCTGGACACAGGGTGGCGATTCGTATCCCGGTCGCGACAATTCGAGAGATTCCGTGACGGGCGTCGACGGCCAGATCCACACATCGGACCAGGCGACGATCTGGCGCTGGCGCACCGCCTTCCAGCATGACTTCGCCGCAAGGATGGATTGGACGGTGAATGGTGTACGCGACGCCAACCACAATCCGGTCGCGATCGTGAACGGTCAGCCTGGCAAGGCGCCCCTTGCGATCGATGCCACCGTTGGCGCGCCTCTTACTCTGGATGCGGCAGGCACACGCGATCCCGATGGCCACACGCTGAAGTACAGATGGTTCGTCTATCCCGAAGCCGGCACGGGCATCCCGGGGCAGCCCGTGGTCAGCGGCGGCTTCCGGGCGATCTTCGGTGGAGGCGCTCCTGGCGAAGGTGGCATCCCGTCCGCGCCGCAAGGGCGTCTGCCGGTGCCGACGCCGCGCGTGACGCTGCAAGGCGCATCATCCGCGCGTGTGACCGTCACGCCGCACGTCGCCGGCACCGCCCACATCATCCTGGCGGTTGAAGACGACGGGAGCCCGACGCTCACCTCCTATCGCCGCGTGATCATGACGATCGGCGCGAAGTGATGGATCGCGGGCCCTCAGTCGAACTAGCGGCAGAGGGCCGCAAGTTTCTCGAATACGGGATCGCCCTGAGGTATAGGCAGACGACGGGCGCGCATCAATTGCTCGAGCAGCGTGCCATTCCAGTTCGCCGGCAGATCACGCGGTGTCGCATACGCCGCGTCCGTCTGCGCGTCTTCCAGCGTCGTCAGGGCGAACCCGTTCTGCGCCAGCAGGTCGAGTAGCGGCGAGAGCATGACCGTCTGGAATCCGCCGATGTGGAGCAGCATCACGTGTTTGATGTCGCGTCCAAAGAGCTGGCGCGCGGCATCCTGCGCCCACACGAGATTCGCCGCGGCCCGGCTCAGGAAGCTCTGTTTGAGCCAGTCGATGCTCCGCGTATCGTTCTTCGCCAGACAGCGGGCATAGGGATCGTTGTAGGCGTAGTCGTCGAAGCTGAGGGTGACCTGGGCCACCTTGTACTGATGCTCGCCAAGAAATGCGAGGACGGCGCGGTGCTTGTCGGCGCTGTCGCCTTCGCGCAGATACGGATATCGGAACCAGTGCCAGTTTTCTGCACCCATCAGCGACTGCAGCGTCGACTCGTTGGCAAGGACGTCCTGCTCGAACGCGCTCACATCGTTGGCGTGCAGGTCCATATGCGAGTAGGCGTGGTTTCCCAGCGGCAGGCCCGCGGCGCGCCAGGCTTTCAGGACCTCCATGTCCTCGGCGCGGTCGGTCACGGCCTTCGCGTTGATGAAGCCGTAGGCCGCCGGAGCTTTGTGACTGCGAAGCGACTCGATGATGCTCTTCGCGATGTCGACGCGGCCCACCCCAGGAGGAAGCGGTCCGTGTGATGGGAGGTCGTCGAACGTGAGGGCCACGTGTCCCGGCGGACTGGAAGCAGCCGGGATCCCGGAGCCCTTGATGTATCGATCGGCGAACTGCAGGAACGTCGGCCAGTTCGGCAGCGTCGTGTGGCCGCCGCTGTGTTGTCGGAACGCGACATCTCCTTCGATGAGCGCACTCTCCATCGGCGGAAACTCGGTCGTTCCGAGGCTCTTCCGGCCCAGGAGCTCGTAGACGGGCCCAGCGCCGACCGCGGCCAGGAACATTCCCTTCGCATCGACCCAGCCCCCTTCGACCTGTGGCGATCCCACGCTGATGAACAACGGCCGCGGCGCGCACAGGGCGATCAGCTCGTGCGAATCCACGGGCAGGTCGCCGGCGTTCAGCGGCCCGGCATACTTGATGAAGTTTCCGGCAACCCAGTGGTATTCGCCCGAGCCGGCGACGTTCTCGACCTGCTCGCCGAAGTTGCGGCGATGGAGCTTGGCGCCGCCTTCTCCTGACGATCCGATGAAGCCGATCGCAAAGCGCTGGTCGTAGGCCATCGTGACGAGCGCCGCCTTGCCGTAGCGCGACAGCCCCTCGATCCCCACCTGCTTGGCGTCGACAGCCTTATCCGTTTCCAGGTAGTCGAGCGCGCGGCTTGCGCCCCACGCCCACGCCCTGAGAGCGCCCCAGTCGTCCACCTTCCGCGGCCGGCCCTTGTTGACGAGTCCGATGATCCCCTGGGTGAGGCCGGCGCCATCATCGGTCTGAATGGTGGTCGGAATGAGAATCGCGTAGCCCCACCCTTTGGCGAGCACCTGCTGCTGCCACGTCGGGCCCGGTGGCGGCGGCGGAAGTCCGGGCGGCGTCCGTCCCCCGGGGAAACCGCCGAATCCGAACTCCATCATGACCGGGACCGGCCCCTTCGCGTGTGCAGGCGTGCTCACGGTGAGCTGGATGTCGACGGTAATGAGGGGATACGCGGCGTTGTCGACGTGGCCCGTCAGCTTCCTGGTGACGATCGGGACATTGCCGTTCACCTCCTCGGTTCTCGATATCACTTCCCACTTCACAGATGGCGTTGACGCCGGCGTTCGGCCGTAGATCTCGCGATCGAAATCTTCGACGATCTCGGCGCGCCGCTTCTTCCACCACACGTCCGCTGTCTTCACCGGCGTGCCGTTCTTCAGCACGAGCGGATCCGGAAGCGTCGGGTAGGGGTTTGCCTTGGATTCGTCGAAGTTCGCCGCGTCGGGCGCCTTGGGATTGCCGCTCGGGCCGCGACGGATCGATGTGATGTTGAGCAATCCCATCAACCGCTGATGGTCCTCGTCGGCGGTCAATTGAGTGGGAGGCTCCGGCCCGCCGGGTTTGGGGGCGCTCTGTTGCGCGTCAACTCCCGCAAAGGGCGCAATCATCACAGCGATCGCGACAAACAATCGCCAACCGCCCCGTTCGGTCGGCGCCAGGTCTCCAGGCCGTTCTACCGCCGCGCACCGGATCACCAGGCCGCCAGAAGGGTTCGTCCGCGGGTATGCAGTCAACTGCCACCTCGCTGTTGAAACGATTTCAGCGCCACTCGGCGAAGTATTTCATGTCGCACATCGAACTGCGATCGCCAAGTCATGAAGGGGCACGGCATGCGCCGAACACGTCGAACGATCTTCTGACCTTGATCGATTCGTTCGCCGTGGTGTCGCTAAGGCGCCATTGCACCGGAATATCGGTCGCCCGCATCACGGACTGCTAGAATGAGGCGCGGCTCGCGCGCTTTTGTTGCCTCATGAACACTCGGAATCCTGCAGTAACAGCTTCCAGACTCGAACACCCGCGCGACGCTGATCGGGCTTACCACTCGCTCTGGGAACTTCGACGGATGCGCAGCCGTCCGCTCGACTATCTCGCAGAGTTGGCGTCGTCTGGCGACATGGTCGACTTCTCGATCCGCGGGCAGCCCGCCGTGCTGGTGAACGACCCACTCGTGATTGAACGGGTGCTGGTCACCGAGCAACCCAAGTTCGTGAAGCCTCCGGCTCTGCAGCGTGCCACACGACTCCTCGGACAAGGCCTGCTCACCGCCCCGGAGCCGCTCCATCAGGGGCGCCGCAGTCTGGTCCAGCCTGGGTTTCATCGGCAGCGCTTGAATGGCTACGAGTCCATCATGATTGCCCGCGCCGCAAGCCTCCGAGACACGTGGCAGAGCGGCGGCCACGTCGACATCAGTGTCGAGATGAGCGATCTGGCGTTGTCGATTGTCGGGGAAACGCTGTTCACTGCGGACCTGACCGCGCATGCCGCAACTTTGCGGGACATCGTCGCGCGCGCGATCGACGTCTTCGATCCCATCGTGACGCTCGTGGCTCCGATGCGGCGTCTGCGTCCCGCTCGCCAGCGGCTCGACGCAATCGTCGACGACCTGATCGCGCAGCGCCTGAACGCGGAAGGTGAGCCCCAGGATCTGCTGCACATGCTCCTTGCCGCCGAGCCTGCTGATACGTCGGAACAGCTCCACGACGATGTCCTGACGCTGCTGCTGGCAGGCTTTGACACGATTTCAAATGCGCTCACGTGGACCTGGATGTTTCTGGCCGATCACCCGGACGTCGACGAGGCACTTGGTGAGGAGATCGTTCGAGTGCTCGGCCCCCGCGCGCCGACCGTGGCCGACCTGTCAATGCTCCTCTATGCCAAGAGCGTATTCGCCGAGTCGCTTCGGCTGCGGCCGCCGGCCTGGGTGATCGCGCGCCTCGCCGCCGAGCCGCTTCATCTGGCGACGCACGAAATTCCGGCAGGCACGCTGGTGCTGATGAGCCCCTACGTCACCCAGCGCGATCCCAGGTTCTTTCCGGACCCGCTGGCGTTCAGGCCGGCCCGCTGGCTCGCCGCGTCAGAGACGATTCCCAGGCATCGCTTCTCATATTTCCCGTTTGGCGCAGGGCGCCGCTCGTGCATCGGCGAAGGATTTGCGCTGATGGAGGGAGTGCTCGTGCTCGCGACGCTGGCACCGCGATGGCGCCTTCGAACGATCGGCCGGCCGACCGACGTCGACGCTCGGATCACGCTACGGCCGCGCGGACCTGTGCTGATGATGGCGGACGCGCGCGTGTGACGCCGACCCTCCCAGATTCCGCGGGCGAGCTGAGGCAGCGTGTCGAAGCGCTGATTCGTGGTCGCCTGCCATCCACACGCGCGACTCACCGAATCCCGGACGAGCTATCGCTTGGCGCCGAAGGCATCGGCCTCGATTCGATCGCCATGGTGGAGCTGTTGATCGAATGTGAAACGGAATTCGGCATCACGATTCCACCAGGCTTGCTCGACCCAGGATCGCTCACCGTCGGGGCGCTCGTGGCGGTCGTGACTCGTCAGACCCCGCGGGGCGTGCCAGCCTCGGAGCCGCCGACATGAGCGAGCGCCCGTTCATCTGTCGATGTCGTGCAATGCCAGACCAGCATCGTCCTGAAGGAGACGTTTGAGCTCGGTGTATTGAATCTTGCCGGTGGGTGTCCGCGGAATCGCTCCGGGCGACACGAGCACAACTTGTCGTGGGGGGAACCCGAGTGCCCGGCGGACCTGATCGGAAATCGCCTCTCGAACAGAGTCGCTGCGGCCGCCGATCATCCGCCGTTCGATCTCCGCGACCACGAACAGCTCTTCGGTGAGTGAACCCGAATCGACGGCGAGACCGATCGCCGCGGAGCGCCGTACGCCGGTCACGCTGTCGGCGGCCTCCTCGACTTCCCGCGGCGCGATGGTGGCGCCCGCCCGTTTGATCATCGCCCGCGATCGTCCGAGCACGTAAAGATAGCCGTCACCGTCCAGGGCGCCTTCATCTCCCGTGTCGAGCCACCCATCTTTGAGGATCTCGGCCGTCTGAATCGCGTCGTTCCAGTAGCCGGCGAATATGGTCGGCCCTGCCACGAGAATACGGCCCCGCACACCAGGGTCTTGCGCCAGGCCTTTCTCATCGACGATGCGCACGTCGACATCTCTCTCCGGGAGGCCGCTCGAGACGTTGCCGCGTGCATCGGACCGGAGGGCCTCGCCAGGGCGCATGGCCGAGACCGTGAGAGTGGCTTCCGCGAGCCCGTACCCCGGCTGCACCACGCCGGGGACGCCAAAATGCTGCTCGAAGAGTCTGATTGACGTGAGACGCACAGGTTCCCCGCCGTTTGTCGCGGCGCGAAGAGAGCCAAGGTCCACCGTGGCCGCATCCACCAGGCGCGTCACGAGCCGATAGGCGAAATCCGGCGCCGCGGTGATGGTGCCTCTGACCTTCGAGATTGTCGCCAGCCACACGGGCAAGGCCGCCATCGATGGCTCGATCAGACAGCAGCGGCAGCCCGAGTACAACGGCAGGAACAGAAGACGCAGCAATCCAAGATCGTGATGGAGCGGCAGCCATCCGACCAGTACGTCGTTCGCGTCGGGCTGCAGCCGTTCATGCGCGGCCTCGAGCGACGCGATCACGTTCCGGTGCCGGATCATGGCTGCGCGTGGCGCGCCGCTCGTGCCCGACGTCAATTGCAGGTGTGAGAGATCCTCTGGCGACGCCTGCGCGAGCGAGGCGACGGTTATCGATGGGCTGCCGTGTAAATCCGCCGAATCCAGAATCGATAGCTCCTGGAACGCCGTCCTGAAATCCGGCTCCTGTCGCGCGGCACCGATGATTGTCAGCGCACAGCCGAGCTCGTCGATGCGGCGGCGAATTTGCCAGGGCCGCAGCCGCGGGTTGAGCGCAACAGGAACGGCGCCGAGAAGCTGCGCGCCGAAGATCGCGTGAATGAAATCCGCGCTGGTTGGCAGCACGAGCGCGCATGTTACGCCGCGCTCCAACCCGCGGCGTGCCATCGCCGATGCCGCGTGCCGCGCGCCGTTCAGCACCGCACGCCACGTCAGGCGTTCACCGCGAACTTCGTAGGCGAGGCTGTCGGGCGAATCGGTGGCGCGAACGAGCAGGGCTTCGGTGAGGGTCGTCACTTGCACTAGGATGCATCCGTTCAGGAGAGGCGGCGCCGTATGTGTCCACTACACTTGGCCTCGATGAAGCGATACGCAGCCCTTTTCGCAATGTTCCTCTTCGCGTGGTCGGCTTCGAGCGCCGGTGCACCGGCGCAGGAGGTGCCGCCGCAGCGGGAGCTCGTCAGCAGAGTATGGCTGACGACCGATTCGTCGGCCGCGCCCGGTACCATCCGCATCTTTTTGCCAGACGGCACGCTGGTAATGGACTCTTGCGGAGAGGGCTATCGACTCGTGCCGTGGCGATGGCTCGACAACGCCCGTATCGAGTGGACCGAAGATACGGCGCGCATCGAAGCGCGAATCGTGGAGCTGACCAACAGTCGCCTGCAGCTGCGGTTACAGCTCCGAGGAGAAACGAAGGACGAAACGTATCGCCTCGCAGCTGTGCCAACGGTCTGTCCCGACATGCCCAGATCGTCCCTCCCGTCGTCCGAGGCGCGAGGCGATGCTGCCGCAGGCGTCGTCACGCCAGCGCCGACGGTATATCGCTGCGGCGGCGACACGTTCAAGGTTGTTTTTGAAGAAGATCGCGCCTCCGTCACGTTGCCCGATGGCTTGCTGATGACACTCGCTCGCCTCGAGTCCACCAACGCGGTGAGCTCGGCGCGCACCTTCACGAACGGCCGCCTGACATTCGTTGAGGAGAAGATGGACGGGCAGGAGTCTCGGGTGCTCTTCGCCCGCGGGCGGATGGCGCCCGTTCCCTGCACACGGGCCAAATGAGATCGATGTCGTCCGCCCTGCAACGGTTGTCCGACGACAGGTGGACGGGCAGATTCGACGCGGATGTACTATGAAGACGGGTCGGTGGGGCGCGATGCGGCGTCGACGTTTTCTCGAGCTGGCGGTTGGCGGCACGGTCGCCAGCCTCGGTGACCTCCGCTTTCTGTCGCGGCTTGGGCCGGTATATGCTGCCGACGCGAGGCTCGATTCGAGGACGGTTCGCTTCCACGCCGCAATCGAACCGCTCGTCCGGCTGCTCGAAGACACGCCGCGCGAGCGCGTCCTCGAGGAGGTCGCGGCGCAGGATCCGCCGCGGCCTGCAGTACCGCGAGGTGCTCGCCGCGCTGCTGCTCGCCGGCGTGCGCAACATCCAGCCGCGGCCGGTCGGCTTCAAGTTCCACGCCGTGCTCGTCGTGAACTCCGCGCACCTCGCGAGCCTGGCCTCGCCGGACTCGGACCGCTGGCTGCCGATCTTCTGGGCGATCGATCAGTTCAAGAGCTCGCAGGCCGCCGACGTGCGCGAAGGCGACTGGACGCTCGGCCCGGTGGACGAAGCCGCCGTGCCGCCCAGCCACAGGGCGCGCCAGGCGTTCATCGAGGCGATGGATGCCTGGGACGAAGCCGCCGCCGACGCGGCGATCGCGGGCCTGGCCCGCACGGCCGGCGCGGACGAGATCTTCGAGCTGTTTGCGCGCTACGGCGCGCGCGACTTCCGCGACATCGGCCACAAGGCGATCTACGTCGCCAACAGCTTCCGCACGCTGGAGGTCGATCGGCTGGCAGCACGCCGAGCCGGTGCTGCGGTCGCTCGCCTACGCGCTGCTCGACCGCGACGGCGCCAGCGAGAACCCCGCCCGAGCCGACCTGCCCGCGGACCGTCCGTACCGCGACAACCTGCGGGCCGCTACGCGAGATCCGCGCGGACTGGCTCGACGGCAAGGCCGAGCGCGGACGCCACGACCGAGATGCTCCGAGCGCTGCGCGACGCCTCGCCGCACGGCGCCAGCGCGCGGGCTCGAGCTGCTCGAATCGCGGCGCGGCGCCGCAGTCGCTGTTCGATGCGTTCTTCGAGGCGTCGGCGGAGCTGCTGATGCGCGCGCCGGGCATTCTCGCCCTGCACGCGACCACGTTCACGAACGCGGTGCACTATGCGTGGCGGCGCTGCCGCGACGACGAAACGCGCCGGCTGCTGCTCTTGCAGAACGCGGCGTTCCTCCCGCTCTTCCGCGGCGACGCCGAGCGCGCGGTGTCGAGATCGACACACTCGAGCCGGCCCCGCTCGCCGCCGAGCGGCGCCGCGGCCTCGAGGAGATCTTCGCCGAGATCAGCCGCGACCGGCTCGCCGCCGTCGCGCAAGATCCTCGCGCTTCCTGCAGGGACGATCCCGATCCCGCAGCCGCTCGCGGACGCGGCGCGCCGGCTGATCTTCCTCAAGGGGACCGACTCGCACGACTACAAATTCAGCTCCGCGGTGCTCGAGGACTACGCGGCGATGGCGGCGCCGTGGCGCGACCGCTTGCTCGCGGCGGCGGCGTTCCACCTCAAGGGCACGGCCGATCCCGACATCCGCTCGTGCAGCGCGCTCGCGCCGCGCTCGCCGGGTGAGCGCACGCGCGAGAGACCCGCGAACGGTGACGCGCCGCGGCGAAGCGCTTCGGCCGGTCCAGAAGGAGGTTCAGGCGGCGCTGTCGACGCTCGAGCGGATGAGCACGAAGCGCGACCACGAGAACCTGGCGCGATTCGGCATCACCGCGCGCAAGGCCTTCGGGGTCTCGATGGCCAACATCCAGGTGCTGGCCAAGCGCCTCGGGCGCGACCACGAGCTGGCCGCCGCGCTTTGGGACACCGGCTGGTACGAGGCCCGCATGCTGACGTCGTTTGTCGACGAGCCGGCGCGGGTGACGCCCGGCGCAAATGGACCGCTGGTGCCGCGACTTCGACAACTGGGGCATCTGCGACACGGTGTGTTTTCACCTCTTCGACCGCACGCCGCACGCCTGGGCCAAGGTCGCGCAAGTGGCAGCGACAAGCGCGACGGAGTTCGTCAAGCGCGCGGCCTTCGCGCTGCTGGCCAGCCTCGCCCTGCACGACAAGCACACCGGCGACAAGCCGTTTCTCGAGAGCCTGCACCTGATCGAGCGCGCCGCCACCGACGAGCGGAATTTCGTCAAGAAAGGGGTGAGCTGGGCGCTGCGGCGGATCGGCAGGCGCAACGCCGCGCTCAACGCCGCCGCGGTGAAGACTGGCGCGACGTCTGTCCGTGTCCCCGAGCCCGCGGCGCGCTGGGTCGGGAAGGATGCGCTCAAGGAACTCACGAGCCCTGCCTAGTACGCCGCCTCGAATGAACTCCGAGCGACCGGTGATCGTCTATCGGATCATAAGATGTTGGACCCCGACACATGACGCCAGACGACGATCGCGAATGGAAGAAGGGATCCGCCGAGCTGCTCATCCTGTCGCTCGTCGAGGATCAATCCCGACACGGCTACGAAATCGCCAAGCTCATCGAGATGCGATCGGCAGGCACGTTGCGCTTTGGCGCCGCCTCGCTGTATCCGCTGCTCTACCGACTCGAGGAACAGGGCGTGATCGAGGGCCGCTGGGTGGAAAAAGCCGACTCAACGCCGGCGACGGTATTACCGGCTCACGCCCCGTGGTCGACTAAATCAGCCGGCAGCAACAGAGCTGGAAGGCCTTCGTGGCCGCCGTCAGAAGCGTTACGGGAATTGACTATGCCTGAGTGGACAACCCTTATCAGATTACGGCTCTTTCAGCTCTCCACGAAATCGCCGCCAGACGCCGACATCATCGAGGAGCTGGCCGCCCATCTCCAGGACCGGTATCGAGAATTGATTGCCTCTGGTGCGGACGAACCTGCGGCGATCGACGCTGCGCTGGACGAGCTGGCGGAGGAAGACCTGCGGGCGTTTGCACTGGGGAGGCGGCGTCTCCATGTCCGGAAGCGTATGTCGGTCCAACAGGAGCCCCGTCGAGCGGGCGATGGTTCACTGACTGGTGGCGGGCACGGGGGGGACGGCGCGCGCGTGCTGTCGAGGAATCCCGGGTTTGCCACCGTGGTCATCCTGACGCTCGCGTTCGGTATCGCCGCCAATACCACGGCCTTCACCGTCATCAACAGCATCCTCATGACTCCCCTTCCGGTGAACCGCTCCTCAGAGTTGGTCGAGCTCTACACGCGCGGCACGAAAGACGCCGAGAACGCCGATGAGCACATGCCGATTTCGTATCTGAATCTGAGAGACATTGCGGCAAACAGCAATGCTCTTCAAGGGACCCTTGTGCGGGACCGAACCTGATGTCGGTGATCGCGCCACCGATCGCTGACCCTTCAGCGATGTACCCGAGCTGGTCACGGGGAATTATTCGAGACGCTCGGGATTCATCGGCTGACCGGCCGCTTCTTCAGCCCTCAGGAGGATCGTGCGCCGGGTGCACACGCTGTATCGTTCTGGGCTACGTCCCGTGGCAGCTCCGCTTCGGCGGCCGCCAGGACATCGTTGGTCGCACGATTGGTCTCAACGGCACCACCTTCACTGTCGTCGGCGTGGCGCCCGAAGGGCTCAAAGGCCTCAACGGCGTCTTCGGCCCCGACGTCTGGATTCCATCATCGATGACCGAGCAGGTCGTGCCGGCCGAGATGCGCTCGTGGCTGCGGGATCGCGCGGCGCTCGGGTTCCGTGCGGTCGGACGCCTCAGGCCCGGTGTCACGCGAGCGGAGGCCGAGTCGACAATCGCGACGCTTGGCCGGTCGCTCCAACGCGACTATCCAGATGCGAATCGCGGCCGCGGCCTGGGGTCGTTCCCATCTCGCGCGCGTCGCTGGCCGGGATGAGCCCCAGGCCGCGATCGTCGGAAAATCACGCTCATGGCCGTTCCCGGCCTCGTGCTGCTCATCGCGTGTTCGAATGTTGCGAACCTGCTGCTCGCGAGGCTCCCACGCGACGCCAGGAGATCGCCGTACGCATGGCCCTCGAAGCCGGCCGCGCGCGTCTCGTGCGTCAACTGCTCACGGAGAGCGTCCTGCTGGGTCTCATCGCGGGCGCTGCGGGAGTGGGCCTTGCGATGTCGGCGCACGCCTTCTCTGGTCGTTTCGCCCTCCGGAGTTTGCCCAGAATCTGGTCGACGTCCGCTTCGATGTCGGCGTCGTCCTCTTCGCGCTGGCCGTGTCGATGGTCACGACGCTGATCTTCGGCGCAGCTCCGGCGCTCGCGGCGTCTCGACCCGACGTGGTGACGCCCTCAAAGACGATATGCGAACCGTGGGCCAGAATCCGCGCCTGGTGAGCTGGCGTCATGGCCTGCTGGTTGGTCAGGTCGCGCTGTCGTTTGTGGCGCTCATGACTGCGGCGCTCTTCCTGCGCAGCGTTCAGCGGTCGTATGCGATCGATCCCGGTTTCGAACGGCAGCACGTGGGCATCATCCTGATGAATCCGGGTCAGGCCGGCTACGACCAGCCTCGTGCCGAGGCACTCTATCGCGACATCCTACACGCGTCGCCGCGCTGCCCGTCGTGAGGTCGGTGTCATGGGCGACCAACCTGCCGCTGTTTTCTTCGCCATCGCGTCGCGCGCTCATCGAGGGAAGAGAGAAGGCGAAGGACTCGGACGGGGTGCGGACCGTGGTCAACACGATCGATCTGGATTATTTCGCCACGGCGGGCGTCACCCTGCTGAGCGGTCGGGATTTCACGGAGGCAGATCGCGGCGGAGACGTCCAAGTCGCGATCATCAACGACACGATGGCCGGAAATACTGGCCGGGTGAGAATCCCGTCGGGCAGCGCATCTCGTTTGCCGGAGACTCCACAATGCGCCAGATTGTGGGAATTGCGAAGACGGTCAACTACACCGATCTTGGTGAGACCCGCAGCCCTTTTGTACCTGCCACTGGCGCAGAACTTCGCCGATGGGATCGTGCTCTACGTCCGAACGGCAGGCGATCCTGCACAGACATTGACTTCAGTCCAACGCGAAATTCGGCAGGTAGACGATCAGATCGATGTCGGCGACGTACGAACGGCCACCAAGATCGTCGACCAGGCGCTCTTCGGTGCGACGATGGGTGTTAGCCTCCTCGGGGTGTTTCGGTCTCGTGGCGCTTGGGCTGGCGAGTCTCGGCATGTATGGCGTCATGGCGCACAGCGTCACCCTGCGCCAGCGGGAGATGGCGGTTCGAATGGCGCTCGGCGCAAGCGGCGGGACGGTGCTGCGGCTGGTCGTCCGGCAGGGCATGACGCTTGTCGGCATCGGCCTCATCCTGGGCGGCGCCGGGTCTCTCGCCGTTGGCGCCGCGCTCTCACGGACCATGTATGGCGTCAGTCCGCTGGATCCCATCGGTTTCATCAGTGGCGACACTGTGTCCTGACTGCCGTCGCGGCGCTCGCCTGCTACCTTCCGGCACGGCGGGCAAGCCGCCTGGATCCCCTGACGACGCTGCGCACGACCTAACCCGACGCCTCAGACGAGACGCAGGCCTGGGATGTCGCGGAAGTCGTTGGGGTTGAGCGTCCAGATCGCGCCGCCGCCTGCGAGGGCGCAGGCGGCCACCGCGAGGTCGATTTCGCGCCCGCGGGCTCGCGGCAGCTGTTTGTAGAGCCTTGACGCCAGCGCGGCTTCCGCGGCGCCGAACGCGACGACCCCCTCGCTTGGGAACAGTTCCTCCTGCGCGGCCAGCTCGCCTCGGTGTACGGGTACCGCGAAGCCACTCGTACAGCACGATTGTCGAGAGCGTCAGGCGGTGGCCCTGTTCCGTCAGGGTGATGAGCGCGTCGAGGGATCCGCGGGGGCCGGTCAGCGCATCGACCAGCGCCGACGTGTCCACATGGACGATCATGCTGGGCGGTGGCGGCGTCCGCCGGCGCGGCGCGAGGCCCGGATGGATCGCAGCTCCCGGTCGACGTCGCCGGCCGGCCGGGTCGGCCTCGATCTGCGCAGGCGCTCCAGGACGCTCAAGGCGTGCAGTCGCTCGCGCTCGCTGAGTCGATCGGCGCGCGCGGCATAGTCGGCGACTGCGTCACGGACAACGTGGCTCTGAGGCTTCCGGAGGCGCGCGGCCGTCTGCCGAATCTGGGCGACCGTTGCGTCGTCGAGCGAAAAGTCATCCGTGCCATAACGAAACAAGACTACCATAACAGCCTGGCGATCACGCCGCCCCCGCTCACTTCAGAAAGGTCGGTCGCGATGAAACGACGAGAGTTCCTCACACAGTCGATCGGCGTGGTCGGCGCGGGATCCTGCTGGCCGCTCGCTGATCGACTCCCGTGGAGGCGGGGCTTGAGCCCGCGAAAGCTCGAGACGCATCAGACCGGTGCCAGGGCCTCGATCTCGCCGGCCGTGCGCCTCGGCGGACCGATTTTTGTGAATACGACCGACCCCGTGGAGCTGGCGCGTGCCCATCGCCGGCTCGGATACCGGGCCGCGTACTGCCCGAAAGCCGATGTGAACGACGGCGGCGGTCCGGGCATCGCGGAGGCGTTCCGCAGGGAGGACGTCGTCATCGCGGAGGTCGGCCGCTGGGTCAACCTGCTCGACGCCGATTCGGTAAAGCGCCGGGCAAACCTCGAGCTCGTCACCGAGGGCCTCGCGCTCGCCGAGGCAGTCGGAGCGCTCTGTTGCGTGGACATCGCCGGGTCGTTCAACCCGACGGTCTGGTTCGGCCCCCACCCCGACAACCTGTCCGATCGCTTCTTCGAAGCGGCCGTCGAGAACGCGCGCACAATCATCGACGCGGTCAAGCCGACACGCGCGAAGTTCTGCTACGAGATGATGGGTTGGTCGCTTCCCGACAGCCCGGACAGTTTCCTACGGATGTTGAAGGCCGTCGATCGCCCCGCGTTCGGCGTGCACCTGGATCCCTGCAACCTCGTGAACACGCCCGGCCGCTTCTACCGCAATACCGACCTGCTCAACGAGTGCTTCGATAAGCTGGGACCATGGATCGTGAGTTGCCACGCGAAAGACCTGACGTGGGACGTCGAGATGAACGTCCACTTCCGCGAGGTGCGTCCCGGCGCCGGATCCCTCGACTACACCACGTATCTCCGCCGGCTGGCGGCCCTGCCGCAGCAACCGCCGTTGATGCTGGAGCACTTGCCCAACGCCGAGGAGTACGACAAGGGCCGGCAGTACTTGTTCGAGCTGGCGCAGCGGATCGGTGTCAACGTGGATACGCCCAGCCGGCCTTCGACAGGCTGACTCCCTGCGAACGAGAAACTCGAGGGAACCGTGGCCTGACGCGACGCCGTGGCGCGCCGGCCTATCGCGCGGTCGTGAAGGTCCGCGTCAACTCGTCGAACCACTGGGTCACGAGCGTCACGACGCCGCGGTTGGCGGACTCGGCATCCATCGAGGGAAACATCACGAAGTGCTGTCCGTCGGCCGAGACGTCGTAGTCCGCGAACGTGTTGCCGCCGATCGAGACGCCTGTCAGGCCCCCACGGAAACCTCCAGTGAACAGCCGCGTGGGTTTACCGGTGCTGATGCTGTCGCCGGTCGCCTCGATCGACGCCGCCATGATGCCGCCGTCCACACGGTAGAACAATTCGCGCCCGTTCCCGGCCCATCGCGGGAAGCCTCCACCGTTGTCGGAGACCTGCCACCGGCCTGAGCCGGACGGATAGGGCCGCACGTAGACCTCGAGGCGTCCTGCCTCGTCCGAGGTGTAGGCCAGCCACCGGCCGTCGGGCGAGAGCGCGGGATCCGCCTCCCGGAAACTCGACGCGATCAGCGGATGCACTTTCTTGTCCTCGAGCGTCAGCATCGACACGTCGAAATTGCCGTTCGCTCCCATGCCCACAAGCACGAGCGAACGGCCGTCGCGGGACCAGGCGTTCGCCCACATGGGATTGTCGCTCGTCGTCAGGCGTTCCTCGTCGCCCGAGCCGTCAGCGCGTTTGCGATAGAGGTTGTCGGCGCCGCTGCGCCCGGAGCTGAAGGCGAGAGACCGGCCATCAGGCGACCACACCTGCTCGGTCTCCGGGGCATCGTGGAACGTGAGCCTCGTGGGGACACCGCGTTCGAGGTCGTAGACCCAGATGTCGAAGTTGCCATCCTTGAGCACCGTCAGCGCCAGCCGCTTGCCATCGGGCGAGAGACGCGGGTTGCCGTATGCACCGGCCTCGTCGAGGAGCTTGCTCGTACCCCCTCTGCGATCGACCGAGACAATCGGGTACTTCGCGACCTCCGGCCCGCCGCGCAGGTAGGTGAGCACGCCGGTTGACGAGAACGTGAACTGCGCGGCACCTTCCGTCGGGTTCCAGAAGACGTTCTGCACCACCGGCGCCGGCGACCCGGTGGCCTCGAGCCGCGACAGGTCGAACGGCACCGCGAAGAGCGCAGCCTTGCTGACGTATACGAGGTGCCCCGAAGGCACGTACCTCCCATAGGACCCGCCCTTCTGCAGCACCTTTCGCTCGCCGGTCGCCAGCGTGACCGCTTCGATCGTGGCGTTGTCAAAGTCCGAGGTCGCCTGCGTGTGTGACGTGAAGATGACGGCCTTGCCTCCCGGCAGCACCTGCGGCCAGCGGTGCGTGGCCTCCTTCTTCGACTTGTCGAGAGTGGTCAATGGCTGCGGCTCGCCGCCGGCCGCCGAGACGCGGAACAGGCCGCTCGATGGGTTCGGCGCGAAGACGATCGTGCCGTCGGGCGCCCAGCTCGCGCCGCGGCTCCGGGTGACCTTGCAGAGGGTCAAGGGGGTGCCGCCGCTGACCGGCACTTTCCGCAACTCGGACGCCGTGACGTAGCCGAGCCACTGTCCGTCTGGCGAGAAGAAAGGGTGGTACGGCGAGTTCGATCCGGTATTGCCCTCCGCGATCTTCGTCCCGTCGAGCTGATTCAGCGCGCGGAGATACAGTTGTTGTGTCTGAGTGGAGCCTGCGATGTACACGAGCCGCGTGCCGTCCGGCGACAGCTCGATGCTCGAGCCCACGTCGGTGTACAACGGCACATCAGAGAGTCTCATGTCGGCGCGCAGGACGAGCCGATCGGTGTCATTACCACGCTGACGCCAGAGCAGACCGAGCGCCGCAAGCAGGGAGAGCGTTGCAAGGGCCGCAATCATCCATGGCACCCTGCTGGGCGACGCTGGCGCCGGCGCATGAATTGGGGCCGCACTGCTGCGGCTGCCGGACGGTGAGGCGTGTGCGAGGTAGTCCTCGATAGTGATGCGTGCCTCTCCGATCGCCTGCAGGCGCCGCTTGCGATCCCGTTCCAGGCATCGTTCGAGCAGCGTGCGGATCGACCCCGGTGTCGAAGCCGGCAACTTGGTCCAGTCGATGTCGGCACGCAGCACGTCGGCCATCGTGTGCGACGTCGTTTCGCCCTCGAACAGCCGTCTGCCGGCGAGCATCTCGAACAGGACTACGCCGAACGACCAGACATCCGAGCGCTTGTCCACGGGCGATCCGCTCGCCTGCTCGGGGCTCATGTAGGCCACCGTGCCCATGACGATCCCCGCGCGGGTGTTCGCCAGGCTGAGCGTCGCCGATGCGCCCGCGTCGACTAGCGACGTGGTGCCGTTGCCGTCGAGCGCCTTCGCCAGCCCGAAGTCGAGCACCTTCACCTGGCCGTCTGGTGTGATCTTGATGTTGGCGGGCTTGAGATCGCGATGGATGATCCCCTTGTCGTGGGCGGCTTCGAGCGCCTCGGCGATTTGCTGCGCCATGCGCAGCGACTCGAGCATGGGGATCGGACCGCGGTCGAGACGCACCGAGAGGTCGTCGCCTTCGACTAGCTCCATCACGAGCGCGCTGCGGGCGCCCGATTCCTCGAGGCCGTAGATGCCCGCTATATTCGGATGGCTGAGCGAGGCCAGGACCTGCGCCTCGCGGTGAAAGCGGCCCATCCGCTCCCTGTCGCTCGCGAAATGCTCCGGCAGCAGCTTCAGTGCCACCTCCCGATTCAGCTTCGAGTCGGTGGCGCGGAACACCTCCCCCATTCCCCCTGCCCCGAGCTTGCTGGTGACCCGATAGTGCGCGACGGTTTCGCCAATCATGGTGTGTGCTGGCGATTGTACACCTACAGGCTGAGCTTTACGGGCAGAGAGAAACCGACTCCACTTAGCACTTGGCACTGCAAGGATCTTCTTCAGTCTTTCAGCCCTTTCAGGTCCGGCATCAGCCGCGCGTCGCTCTTCATCAGTTCGTCCCATTTGACGACGCGGCCTTCGTACGCCGCCGTCCGCCCGAGGATGGTCACCAGGTTGCTGCGGACGCTGTCGGCGACGGTCGGGTTGGAGTAGTCCCCCTTCCCGATCGCGTCGTGGAACGCCGCAATGTTGGCGACGGCGCCCCGCTCGTAGATGTCTTCCGTCTTACCGCCGTTGTAGAAGTCCTTGCCCCGGACGAGCACCTGTCCGCCGTCCTCCGTCTCGAGGACTCCCTCGGTGCCGAACATGCGGTTCCGAATCCCTTCCGGCCGCGTGCCGTGGCCGTTGAATTGCCGCGACGTGAACGCGATTCCGACATCGTCGGGTACTTGAACGTGACGCTGAATGTGTCGCAGCACGTGCCGACGTTTCTGAACTTACGGCCGCCTGCCCCCGAGGCGGAGAGCGGCGGTTTCGCCATGATCCAGTTCATGACGTCGAGCGTGTGGATGTTCTGCTCGGTGATGATGTCGCCGGAGTATCGCGCGAGAGCCCCCATCCGCGGAGGATGCCTTCCGGCGTTCCCGATCGCGCAGCCTCCACTTTCTCCATGAAGGGATCTTCCGCGTGGTATGTGGCCTCGCCGAAGACGAAGGTTCCCAGCGCACCGGCATGCACACGCCGCAGCGCCTCGATGAAGGGCGCGCTGGCCCGCGTCTGGAAGTCGACGAGGAAACACCGCTGGTTGGCAGTCGCCTTCGTCGCGCTCTGCTCGATGGTCATGCAGCCGGGCACGTCGACGGCGGCCGGTTTGGCCAGGTAGACGTGCTTGCCTGCGGCAACAGCGTCGGCTGCCTGCATTGGATGGAAGAAGGGCGGGCTCTCGATCGCGACCGCATCGAGCTTCTGCTCCAGCAGCCGGCGATAGGCCGACAGTCCCGTGAAGCGCCGCGCCGCCGGCACTCCGAGCGCGTTACCCGCGGCTTCGACGCGATCCGGAAAGTAGTCGGCCAGCGCCACAATGTTGTAGCCGCCGTGCTTCCGGAACAGGTCGGCTATCCACGTGCCGCGTCCCCCGCAGCCGATGATGCCCAGATCGACTTTCGCGCTTGCCTCGGTCCCGCTGACCAGTTCCGGCTTGACGATGGAGAAGGTCAGGGCCGTGACGCCGGCGTCCGCGAGAAAGCGGCGCCGCGAGAGTTCCCGGCCTGCCGCTGCGAGATCTTTTGGTGATCCTGACATGGGGATGACTCCTGCGATCGAGATCGATTCGACGCGCGCTCAACTCTAGCACCGGAATAGAATCCGGGCACGACCCATGAACCGCCTCGTCAGCCTCGATACGTATCGCGGTCTTATCATGTTCATTCTCGTCTCGAACGGACTGGGTTGTCGCAGATCGCGTTCGGCTATGTGATCTGCTTCCTGATCCCTCAACTCCGGCCGGAGTGGCAAGTCGCCGCCGCCTGCCTGTTCGGCCTCGCGCTCGAGCCGTTCAATCCGGTCATTAAGCGGTTATGGAGCGCGTCGTTCACGTTCCCGAGTGCGGCCTTGGGTCATCGCGATGATGGTGGTGCTGTTGCTGGTCGAGGTGCGTGGGGACTCTGTTACTGGCTCTACCGCCGGCAGAGCCTCAATGCCCAACCTCCAATTCCCAACCTCCAACGCCCAACCTCCAAGCCCAACCTCCAACTCCCAACTCCCAACTCCCAACTTCCAACTCCCAACTTCCAACCCCAAACGCCGCACTTTGGGAATTGGAAGGTTGGGAGTTGGACGTCGACAGGTCTTCACTCTCCTAGCGCAGCCCGAACACGAACAGCGCCTGGCCACACGCCGTCGCGATGTGCTCGTGGCCGTCGATCTGAAAGGCGATCGGGTTGGCGGCGCAGGGGCCGCCCGTCTGAAAGTCCCACAGCGCGTTGCCAGTCGCTGCGTCGAGCGCGTAGACGTTGCCTTCGTTCGTGCTGCCGAAGACCAGGCCGCCGGCCGTCGCCATGACGCCCGCCCAAAGCGGAGACAGCAGCCGGTATTCCCAGTGCCGCTCGCCGGTCGAGGACGTCGAGCGCGCGAACGGCGCCGTACACCTGATCGCCTGACGCCACGTCTTCACCGCCGCCGAGGAAGGGTTCCCGGGCTCGTACTCGACGTCGCTCTTGAAGTAGCTGCGAGCCCAACTCGCGCACCGGCACGAAGAACAACTGGCTGCTGGATCGAAGGCGGGGCTGAACCAGTTGGTCGCGCCCTGCAGGCTCGGCCAGACGAGCGTGCCCTCCTCCGTCGGCTCGGTGCCGGGAATCACGATCGGACGGCCGCGCTCGTCGAGGCCTCGCGCCCAGGTCTGCTTGGCGAATGGCGTGCCGCGCAGGAACTCGCCCGTCGCGCGGTCGAGCACGTAATAGAAACCGTTCCGATTGGCCGTGACGACGAGCTTGCGGGGCCGCCCGTCGACGGTCGCGTCGACGAGCACCGGAATCTGGTTGGCGTCCCAGTCGTGCGTGTCGTGCGGCGTGAACTGAAAGTGCCAGCGGAGCTTGCCGGTCGTCCGCATCGAGAGCAATCAGCGAGCAGCTGTACAGATTGTCGCCCGGCGCGATCGTCGCCGTTCCAGTCGGGGCCGGGATTGCCGATGCCCCAATAGATCAGATTCAACTCGGGATCGTGCGAGCCGGTCAGCCAGGTGGGCGCGCCGCCGGTTTTCCAGCTGTCGCCGCCCCAGGTTTCGTGACCCGGCTCGCCCGGACCGGGCACGGTCCGGAATCGCCACAGGCGAGCTGCCGGTTTTCGCATCGTACGCATCAAGGAATCCGCGAATGCCGGCTTCGCCGCCGCTGATGCCGATGATGACCTTGCCGTCGATGGCAAGCGGCGCCGACGTGATCGCGTAGCCGAGCTTGTTGTCGGCGACGACGACGTCCCAGCGAACGGCGCCGGACGCGGCGTCCAGCGCGACGAGATGCGCGTCGAGCGTGCCGACGAACACGCGATCGTCGAGCAGCGCCACGCCGCGATTCACCGGACCGAATCCGATCGCGCGCACGTCTTTCGGCACCGCCGGTTCGTAGCGCCAGAGCGTGCGTCCGGTGCGCAGGTCGAGGGCGGCCACGCGGCTCGCGTGCCTCGGTGATGTACATGACGCCGTCGGCGACGAGCGGAGTGGCTTCGACCTGGCCGGCCTCCTGCACCTGATAGACCCACGCCGGCCGCAGCCCGGCCACGTTCGCTGGTGTGATCTCGGCAAGCGGAGAGTAGCGATGGCCGGCGTAGGTGCCCGAATAGGTGAGCCACGAGTCAGGCTCGCTCTGGGCGGCCCGTAGACGCGAGTAGGGGACCTGCGCGCCGGCCAGCGCGGGCAGGAGCACGCTGGCGACGACGAGCGGCGCACCGGCGCGCGACCTCACCGGGCCCCCTGCCGCGTCATCAGGAAGGCGACCAGGTCCTCGAGCTCGCGGCCCTTCAGGCGTGTCGCGATAGCTCGGCATCAGACTGGTTCCTGGCTGGGGCGAGGCGCTGCGAGGTCGCGCTTTCGCAGCGAGTGGAGGCCCTGCTGGTCGCGAATCTGGATCGTGAATGCGTCTTCGTTGACGCGGATGCCGGTGATATCCTGTCCCCTCCGCGGGCTGTGCGCGCACTATCAGATATGCCTGGTAGCTGTATGGCTCATATGGGATCGGTCGCTCCGGGCGGGCCGCCGCGGGATCGATCAGCGACTGCCGGAGGAAGGACGCTCCGCGCTGCGCGCCGACGTCGCTGAGGTCAGGCCCGATGCCTGTGCCTTCGCCGTTCAGCATGTGACACGTGGCGCAACCCGCGCGCGCGTAGATGTCGCGACCGCCCGCAGGATCACCGGGCAGGGCTTCTTCAGGCCGCTGTCCAAGCGAGCGGACGTAGGCGGCGACCTGCACGATCTCGCGCTCGGAGAGCCAGAACGCGGGGGCCATGTTGGTGCCAGGGACGCCGTTCATCAGGATGTCGATGATGCCGGCGTCGTCGGCGGCGCGCCGAAGTCGTGGCCGCGCCAGGGGAGGGCCCATGCCCCCTGTCCCGTCAGCCCCGTGGCAACGCGAGCAATACCCGGCGAACACCTTCGCGCCGCGCGTCAGATCGACTGCGGTCGGCTGGGCGAGCGGCTTCGGACCGGCGCTTGCGCGGCGGTCATGGTCGCCATGACGAGGCACGCCATCGGGACGACTGCCCACCGCTGCATCGTGTGAGGACCATAAGAGACGACGGGCCGTCAACGCAAGGCCGAGGCGTCGTCCGTCGCCAGCACGGCGCCCAGCGGCGCGTTCGCGCCTCCAATGACGCGCTACGCATCCAGCCGGCGACCGCCGCACGAATCCGACTACGATAGCGGCGAACTCGGCGCGACGGCCGGTCATGATCTCACTCACTTGGCACTTCCGTTGCCTGCGTACGACCCGCTGCGCAACGATCCGCGGTTCAGCGCGCTGCTGAAGAAGATGAACATCGAGAACGTGGCGGCCGATCGATGATCCGCCGAAGCACCTCGAGGCCTACACGTATGGATTCCAGCGGACTGCGAGAATTCGCCACACGGTACACGGCTGCCTGGCGCGATCGTTCGATCCAGTTTCTCCTACTCGTCCTCGCCTTATTGGCGGTGCGGCTCGCCGCCCAGTCTCCGAGTGCGCAAGTCACGCTCGTGAGGGCTGCACGACTCATCGACGGCACGGGCGCCGCGCCCATTCGGCCGGCCATGATTCGCGTCGAAGGCGAGCGCATCGCGGAAGTGGGAACGAGCGTGCGCGTTCCGCCCGGCGCGCGGGTGATCGATCTCGGCGAAGCCACGCTGCTGCCCGGGCTCATCGATCTGCACACGCATCTGACCGGCGACGAACGCGTGCATTGGGAAGATGCGCTGGTGAAGTCGACGCCGCCGCGGGATGCGCTCTGGGGAGCCCGCAATGCGCGCATCACATTGCTGGCGGGATTCACGTCCGTGTCGCGACATGGGGCCGACGTGGCCCTACGTCGATGTCGAGCTGCGCCGCGCGATCGACGACGGCGCGGTGCCCGGGCCGCGGATGATGGTGGCCGGAAACTACGTCTCGTCCACAGGCGGCGCGGGGGATGCGCGGCAGTTCTCGATCTATGTCGACGTCCCGCTGGTGCGGAATCTTGCCGACGGGCCCGACGAGATCACGAAGGCCGTGCGCACCAACCTCAAGAACGGCGCCGACTTCATCAAGATACTCGCCACCGGCGCGATGCTCTCCAAGGGCATCTCGCCCGGCGCGCAGCAGTATTCGGATGCGGAGATTCAGGCCGCGGTCGTGGAGGCGCGGCGCTGGGGCAAATGGGTGGCGGCGCATGCCCACGGCGCCGAAGGCATCAAAGCGGCGATTCGCGCTGGCGTGCGCACGGTGGATCACGGCTCTTACCTGGACGACGAGGCGGTGGCGTTGCTCAAGGCCTCCAAGCGGCAGATCTTCTATGTGCCGACGCTCTACACGTATGCGGCGATCGACCGGGCCGGAGGGCAACCTTTCCCGGAGAGCGAGCGTGAGCGGGCGCGGCAGATTGGGAGGTAGCCTATGCGGGCTTCCGCCGCGCGCTGGCCGCCGGTCTTCCAATCGGCTTCGCCACCGATGCCGCGGTGATTCCGCACGGGCAAAATGCCAAGGAATTCTCCGAACGCGTAAAGCTCGGCGAGTCGCCCATGGCCGCGATCGTCGCCGCAACGTCGCTCAACGCGGAGATCATGGGCTGGCAGGACCGCGTCGGCTCTCTGGCCGCAGGGAAGCTCGCCGACATCGTCGCGGTGCCCGGCGATCCAGTGCGCGACATCTCCGCGCTCGAGCACGTCGGTTTCGTCATGAAGGGCGGCGTCATCTATCGTGACGAACTGGCGCGGCGGCCGTAGCGCGCCTGCTTCCGCCCGCCTGGCGCGCAATCAAGCCGAAGCCTTTCGCCGTGGCTTCCTTCGCCACCGTGCCCAGGCGATTACGGGCGGCCGACGCGCGGCCGGCGGCCTCCTCAATCTGGCCTGCGGCCAGTCGCAGCTCGAGGTTGACCCCGACATACCCAGACTTGGCGGCCTCCGCCGCAGCCGCATCGAGTGCCAGAACCGCAGCCTCCTGATCGGCTCGCGATCCTGCGGCCGCGCGGACGCTTGCCGCTGCGCGCGCCGCGCCCCATCTGGCCTGACGCTGCCGGCTTGTCTCCGCGAGAGTCCGGGCTTGCCCGGCCGCGGACTTCGCGTCAGCCGTCTTCTTCTGGGCGAGGAGCGCGTCCGCTAGCACTACCAGTGCCATCGCCTGGCGGTCGAGCGCGCCCTCGGCCCGGAACACCTCGTCCGAGTTTCGAGCGATGGCCTCCGCCGAGGGCGCATTGTCTTCGGCCTGATCCAGTCGCGCGACGCCGAGGTTCGCCTCGGCGGCCGTCAGGCGGTCATCGGCTTCCTGCAGCAGAGCGAGGGCCTCCGCATACTTCTGCCGCGCCACCTTCAGATCCCCCCGCGCGGCGAGGACCTCGCCGAGCCGGTAGAGGTCGTAACCCTGTCCCGCCTTGTCGCCAATCTCCCGGTTCGTGGCCAGCGACTCCTGGTGCATCTCCTGGGACTGCCGCAGATCACCCCGTGTGAAGAGCACTTCCCCGAGATTGGTCAAGGTCGCAGCGATGCCCGCTTTTGCGCCCACCTCTCCGAAAGGGAAAGGGCCTCCTCGTATCGCTTCTGTGCGCCCGCGAGATTGCCCTCAATCTGGAGTTTGGCGCCGAGATCGTCGAGGGTGGCGGCCGCCTCGTAGTTGGCGCCGATCCGGCGAAAGGTGGCCAGGGCCTCATCGTAGAGGGCCTCTGATTCTCGCGGGCGGCCCTGCTTGCGGAGCAAGCGTGCATTGGCTTCGAGAACGCGGGCCACGCTGCTCTGAGCGCCAATGGTCCGGTGCGCCTCGAGGGCACGATCGTAGAGGCGCGATGCTCCGTCGAGGTCGCCGCTGCGCTCGAGGATGCGGCTGTCTGCTCGAGCGCGCGCGCGGTGACGCTCACGTCTCCCGCGGCATGCGCCAGGCCGCGCGCGGCTTCGGCGGCGTGCCTGGCGGGTTCGCGTTTACCCAGTTCCATGAGGGCGACGGACTCGAGGAGGCGGGCGCGCGCCTCGAGCACGCGCATCCCGCGCGCCGCGCCTTTGACCGCCGCCTGGCTTGCGGCCGCCCGCTGTTCAGCGCTCTTCCCCAGGGACATCTGCGCCCGGGCCTCAGTAAGGTCGATCCTTGGATCCTCGGCGTGCGGCGCCTTCAGCTTCCTCAGGTCCCCAAGGGTCACCAGGGCCTCCTTGCCCCTGCCTCCGGACGTCTGCGCGTCGGCCAGCAGCAGGCCGTAGTCCAGGTTGTCCGGAAACTCGGCAAACAGGCTCCGATAGCGGTCCACAGCCTTGGGCCAGTCCTTGTCGGCCCGATGGAGGCCGGCCTCGATCAGAAGCCGTTGCTCAGGCGGCAAGGGCCCCGCGGCAGCTGCGGCCAGCCGCGCCTCTTCTCGGGCCTTCCCTTCGTATCCGAGCGCGGACCAGGCCTCCGCGAGCGCGCCATGGGGGAGGGGATGCTTGGGCTCGGCCGCGACCGCTTTTCGAGGACGTCTCGTGCCCCCACCGCGTCCGCGCCGCGCAAGTGGGCCAGCCCCTCGGCGTAAAACCGAGCCGCGTCGTGGCTTGCGGGAAGGGACGCTTCCACCTGGAGGGCTTGGGCCGGGGAAACCTCGGGCAACCCCAGCTTCTGGCGCAGCGCCGCGCCTGCCCTGGAGACGAGGTCGAAGACCTGGTTCTCGGTCCCCGTCGACGAACTCGAGCGCCACGACCTCGCCGGAAGCCGCGGTCACGATCCGGGGATCGACGCGCAGCAAGGCGGAATCGCTTGTGCCCACCATCGCATAGGAACCCACGGCCGAATAGCTCCGCCCCCAGGTTCCGGCCGAGACGAGCCAGGCTCTCTGCGGGCATGCTCGTGAAGTCATCGCCGATGCCGAGCTCTTTTCGAGCCTGGACCGCCTCGTTGGCCGGCACCAGGCGCAAGGCGTCTCCGGATGCCAGGTCAGTCGCGAGCATTTCCGGAATGGCGGTGGCAAGCCAGGCGGTGCCAGGCTTGCCGGTCGTGTTCGAGACCGCGAGGAAAGCGAGAGCGCGTCGCGAGGGTCGAACAGTCGTGGCGGCGGGAGCCATGGGACTCACCGCTGGTTTCGGAGCGGGTCCTTTCGGACCGGGAGGACCAGAAGAAAAGTCCTCCTCCCACGAGAAGGATGAGCGTCGCCACGCCGGCAGACAGCACTTTGTTGCGTTGGGCGCGCTTCCGCTGAAGGGTGGCGACACCCAAGCCCGGCGCCACTTCGAAGCCCCCCAGTGCCTTCACCACGTCCGCGGCGCTGGCGAAGCGGTCGGCGGGGTCGCGCTCCAGGCAGCGCAATCATCGCGGATTCCCAGGTCGGGTCGAGGTGCGGCCACATGTTGGCGCGGCGACGGTGGAGGCCGCCTGCAGCCTCTTGACGGCGACGCTCATGGCCGAGTCGCCGGTGAAGGGGCGGCCGGCCCGTTACCATTTCGTAAATGACGACGCCGAGAGCGTAGATGTCTGCGGCGGGGGTAAGCGGTTTGCCCTCCACCTGTTCGGGCGCCATATATGCAGCCGTGCCCATGATGACCCCTGTCTCCGAGATGGACGCGAGGGGGCTGTCGCCCTCGACTACCCTCGCGAGTCCGAAATGGGTGATGACCACTCGGGTGCCGGTCCGAGGTCCCGTCGAGGGCACGAGCATCACGTTGCCGCTCTTGAAGTCGCGGTGGACAATGCCGAGGGCGTGGGCCGCATCGAGACCCGCCGCGACCTGGGAGATAATATCCGAGGGCCTCCTTCGCGATCCGGGCGGCCGCGTTCGATGCGGTCTGCCAGGGCTCTCCACAGAGAAGCTCCATGGTCAGGAACGTGACAGGCGCGGGTGTCCCGCTCGAGCCCTTGGTGGGCGGCCAGTGGTGCTCGTCCACGTCGAAGATGCGGCAGACGTTTGGGTGCGTCACGCGGCGGGCGATGTGCACCTCGCGGAGAAAACGGTCGAGGGCCTTCTCCGCCCCGCCACGTCGGTTCGGATCATCTTGAGGGCCAGAGTTCCCTGGAGCTTCCGGTCCCTGGCCTCGTAGACCACGCCCATCCCACCCTGGGCGATAAACCGCACAATCTCGTAGCGCCCGGCCACAATCTGGCCCGGGGCGAATGCGGCAGCCGAGGCTCGGGCCGCGACACCGCTGGTTCGAGTCGCGTCGGTGGTCTCGCGGTCGGAGGAGGATTCGGAGAACGAGACCGGCGCGGTCTGACTCTCACAGTCGGCCGTCTTGTCCGCGAAGGCCTCCTTCTCGTCGTTTCGTTCGGGGGGCATGGCTCGAGGAAGGGCCTGACCGTCGGCGATTATCCCACAGTGACCCCGCGATGAGCCTTGCCTCCTGCACGGCCCACCCCCTTGGTGCTTACATGAGCTTGAACGCTCTATTCGAACGAACGTGATTTCGGGCCGCTGACCGCTCAGCATCGCCAGGCCGAGGTCCAGCACCTTGGCGTCCCCGCGCGTGCTAACGAAGATGGTGGCGGCTTCGCGTCACGGTGCACGAATCCCTTGCGGTGCGCGGCGTCAAGCGCATCGACGAAGTAGACAACGCCCAAGCCACCGCCGCCCTGCTTCTCGACGGCGCGGTAGTTGGAAACCGTTCGCCCGCTGATTGGGTTGTGGCCGAGCACAAAGCGGCTCGCCAGTCCCGAATCCCGCACGTGCTAGCATCCGCCTTCATATCGCTTCAGTCACCTCCCGGGCGCCACAAGTTGGTCACCCTTGCCACGCGATTACACGGCAGCGTGTTGCAGTGGCAACGAGAGTGGCGGATGGCGCCGACGGTCTGATCGAAGGGTCGTTGGGACATTTCGACCTCGAGCACCACCAGCGTCAGCTCGAAGGCAGACAGTGAGGGCCCTTTTCATGCGCAAAATCGTCACCTTGCTCGCATCGTTGTTCGGCGTGCTGCTGCTGGCACAACCGGCCGTGACCCAGTCGCCGACGCAGCGTCCCGCCACATATCCGGCCCTGCCGAGCGAGACGCCCGCCAATTCGTGCCAGTCACCGACAGCTTCGACTACGTCAAGCGCGACGTGATGATCCCGATGCGCGACGGGGTGAAGCTGCACACGGTGATCCTGGTGCCGAAGGGCGCGAAGCGCGCGCCGATCCTGCTGACGCGCACGCCGTACGACGCGACGGAGCTGACGAGCCACGCCGCAGAGCGCGCACCTGGGCCGATCCTGAATGGCTACGACAACGCCACCGAGGTGATCGTCGAGGGCGGCTACATCCGCGTCGTCCAGGACGTGCGCGGCAAGTACGGCTCCGAGGGCGACTACGTGATGAACCGGCCGCTGCACGGGCCGCAGAATCCGACGCCGGTCGATCACGCGACCGACACCTACGACACGATCGACTGGCTGGTGAAGAACGTTCCGGAGACGCAACGGCAAGGTCGGCATCCTCGGCATCTCCTACGACGGCTTCCTGCCGCTGATGGCGCTGGTCAATCCGCATCCGGCGCTGAAGGTCGGCGGTGCCGATGAACCCGATGGTCGACGGCTGGATGGGCGACGACTGGTTCCACAACGGCGCCTTCCGCCAGCAGAACATGGCCGTACATCTACAACCAGGCGGCGACGCGCGACGAACGACCGAGAAGTGGTGGACCAGCCACTTCGACGACTACGACATGTTCATGCAGGCGGGCTCGGCCGGCGAGCTCGGGCGGCGTCACGGGCTCGAGCAGGTCGGCTTCTGGCGCAAGATCCTCGAGCATCCGAGCCTACGACGCGTTCTGGCGCGAGCAGGCGGTGGACAAGGTGCTGGCGAGCGCAGCCGCTGAAGGTGCCGGTGATGCTGGTGCACAGCCTCTGGGATCAGGAAGACATCTACGGCGCGATCGCCGTCTACAAGGCGATCGAGCCGAAGGACACGGGCAACGACAAGGTCTTCCTGGTGATGGGCCCGTGGCATCACGGCCAGGAGATCGAGGACGGCAGCGCGCTCGGCGCGCTGCGGTTCGACAGCGACACCGCGCTCTATTTCCGCCGCGAGATCCTGCGTCCGTTTCTCGACCAGTACCTGAAGGACGGCGCGCCGAAGGCCGACGTCGCGCCGGTGACCGCCTTCGAGACGGGCACGAACACGTGGCGGCGACTGCCCGCGTGGCCCGCCGGCTGCGCGAGCGGCTGCACGGTGCGAGCCGACGCCGCTCTATCTGGCCGCCGGCCTGACGGCTGGGCTTCGCCGCGCCCGGCCGCCGGCGACGCGGCGTTCGACGAGTACGTCTCCGATCCCGCCAAGCCCGTGCCGTTCCGCGCGCGGCCGATTCAGCCGTCGGGCTACGGCGACGAGCTCACCTGGTCGCAGTGGCTGGTCGACGATCAGCGCGAGGCCTCCGGCCGTCCCGACGTGCTGGCGTTCGTCTCCGACGTGCTGACGGCGCCGGTGAAGATCAGCGGGCAGCCGGTCGCCAACCTCGTCGCCTCGACCAGCGGCACCGACTCCGACTGGGTGGTGAAGCTGATCGACGTCTATCCCGACGAGGTCGCCGGCCAGCCGGAGATGGGCGGCTATCAGCTGATGGTGTCGGCCGACATCTTCCGCGGCCGCTACCGCGAGAGCTTCGAGACGCCGAAGGCGATCGCGCCGGACAAGCCGCTCGCGTATCGCTTCGCCCTGCCCACGGCGAACCACGTCTTCCTGCCGGGCCATCGGATCATGGTGCAGGTGCAGTCGAGCTGGTTCCCGCTCTACGACCGCAATCCGCAGACCTTCGTGCCCAACATCTTCTGGGCAAAGCCCGGCGACTACCGGAAGGCCGTGCAGCGCGTCTATCACGCGCCCGGCCAGGCGAGCTTCGTCGAACTGCCGGTGGTCGCACCATAATGGCCATTCGATCATCTCGCCCGACAGTCAACACGTCCTGTACCTGGGTTTCACAGGCAACCTGGTGGCAACCGGCATTGGTGTTGTTCGCCTTGCCGACGGCAAGCCGGTGAACTTCGACATTCGGGCCACGACCATCCGGCCGACGACGGCGAATCTCGGCCGGGCGCGGTGGATGCCGGACGGTCGCATCGCCTACCTCGGTCAGGACGACAAAGGCGTGAACGGCCTCTTCGTGCAGGAGTTCGCCGCCGGCCGTGACACCTCTACGACACGCACGAAGCTCGCAGCGTTTGATGCAAAGGTTGACGCGGAGACGTTTGCGATTGCCTCTGACGCCGGACGGATAGCCGTCGCCGGGCGTGAAGTCGTCTCGAGCCTCGTGCTGCTCGAAGGCCTGCCACGATGATCGGGGGACGCTCGGCCACTATCGAGTCCTGGCGAAGCTTGGCGAAGGCGGACCCGCCTCGGTTCGCGGTCGGGCGACGCGCGACCCGCAAGGCACTGCCGGTCGCACGGTGATGACGTTCTCAATCATCGTTCGGCGCACGCACATGTATCTCGCGCTGTTCCTGGTCCCCTGGATGCTGATGTACGCCCTCAGCACTTTGGCGATGAACCATCGCGCTCTTCTAGCCGGGGACGGCGACAGCCCCGTGCCGTTCGAGAAAGAACGTCAGCTCACCTACGACGGGGTCGTTCCCGGAGAACGCCGAGCTGGAGAACGATATCGCGGCAAATCCTCCACGTCGGTCGGCCTCGACGGCGCCCATGGCGTCCACCGGCGGAGCGACGGCGCCATCGTCATCAACCGCCACGACCTGCTCACGCCGCGGCGTCTTACGTATTTCCCCGCGGACCGCACCGTGGTCATCGAGAAAATGCAGCATCGCCCCGCTGCTTTGCTCGAGCGTTTCATCGGCGCAGGGGCTACGCGACCGGCTACGTCCTCGACACCGTCTGGGCGATCTCGGTGGACCTGGCCCTCGTCGCCATGATGGTCTGGGTGCTGTCGGGCTCGTGGATGTGGTGGGAGATGAAAGCGACGCGCACGGCCGGCGGCCTGGCGCTTCTTGGCGGTGTCGGCCTGTTTGCCTTCTACGTGCTGACACTGTGAGGTGGGCGGTGACGTTCTCGCATTTCAATCGACGGCTGCATTTGTACCTGGGTCTGTCGCTGCTGCCATGGCTTTTGATGTTTGCCGTCTCGTCGGTGCCCTTCGCGCATGCGCCGTTCTTTGATCGGCTCGACGCGGCGAAGCGGCTTCCAGAATGGACACTCAGATTCGAGCGCAACCTCGATGTGCCGGTCCCCCGGGAGCCAAAGGCCTTGCGGCGTTTTGGAGCTGCCCTGCTGAAACAGGCCGGCATTCACGGCGTCAGCTTCGGTGCCTATCGAGAGAGTCCCACTCAGGTGAACGTCTACGCCTACTCGTTGTGGACGTCGACCCAACTGAAGTATTCATCGATCAGAAGCGGCTGGTCGTCGAAGACCACCGCTTCCGGTGGGATCAATTCCTCACCGGGATGCACGCTCGTGGCGGCTTCGAAGACGATGACCTCGTTCCGTTGTCGTGGAGCGTGGTGGTGGACGTGTTCTGCGTCGCGATGATCGTGTGGGTCGCGTCCGGGCTCTACATGTGGTGGGGGCTGCCAAGCCACCGGCGCTTCGGATGGCTGACGATTCTCGCTGGAACTGCCTCGTTTCTCGTGTTCACGCTCGGTCTCTGACCAATGCGATCGCCTGGCATAGAATCCTCTAATCCTGTTCGAGGGTCCGTACAAAGTCATCGACGGTCCAATCAGCTACGACGTCACCGCCGATGGGCGTCGGTTCCTGATGGTGAAGATGGAGCACCTGGAAGCGCCGACGGAGCTGCGGGTCGTGGCCGGCTGGAACCAGGAAGTCCGCAAGGCACTGCCGCTCACGCGATGAAAATGTGCTCGGCTATTGACCATTCCCGTTCGGGCTTGGCTTGTGGAGCAGTTGTCGTATCGCCTTCAGGAGCGTCGCTGGAGAACACGGCTTCGCAAGGACGGCGTCGCAGCCGGCGGCAATCGCCTCGGCTCCCTGCGTCGACGCCTGGCCGCTCACGACCACAATCCGCAGATCCTTGAGTTCGGGGTCCGCGCGGAGCTGGCGACACAGCTCGATGCCGTCGACATCGGGCATTCCGATATCGGTCACCACGAAATCCGGGCTGGCGGTTTGCGCCATCGCCAGCGCGGCCGTCGCTGAATCAGCCTCAAACACCTGCATGCCAGCGTCTCGGAGCACCCTCGCAAAAAGGGTACGGATGGACGGTTCGTCGTCGATTACGATCGCTGTAAGAGTCTGCATGTCCGCCTCCTATGACACTGGACCCTTCTTCCGGATTTCGTCCATCTTTGCAAGCGCAATCACCGGAATGCCGCGCGTGGTCGCATGGGACTTGAGACGATTTGTGGTTTCGCCATCGAGCTCGAAGTCCAGCACGATGAAACTGGGGTTCAAGGCGAGCGCCTTGGCGACACCCTCGTCACTGTCGTTGGCTTCAGAAACCTGAAATCCCTCGGCTAACAGGTACTTGGCGTACCCTTCCGTGGCATCACGACGATGAATGATGAGCACGTGGAGCGGTGAATCCGCCATGACAAACGCCTTTCTGGCCCGTGAAGTGCGAAGTCCCCGTGAAGTGCGAAGTCTCCGTGAAGTGCGACTTCTCCGTGAAGTGCGACTTCTCCGTGAAGTGCGACTTCCCATTAGCTACGTTCGCGTGGCCGCCGGCTGTTCTATTCTGCACACCCTCGGCAGAGGGCCATTCCTTTCTCAGTCCAGAGTATCCAGCTCAGCCGTTGCGTAATCGAGCCCTGACAATTCGGGCGACACTGCCGTCTATCGGTGGACGCTCGCCGGCACCAATAGCGGGGACGGGCGGACCGGGCGGAATATTCGTTTCAACGCGGCGCGACGAGACCCAGAGATCGGGATGCGGCGCACCCCAAGTAGGCTGTCTACCGACTATGGTAGATTACCTACCATGTCGGCGACACCGGCCGGCCCGAGGCGCGCATGAAGCGAAAGCGGGAATCCGACCTCGAACGAGAGATCCGAACGCACTTGGAGCTGGAGGCTGCGGAACGGATTCGAGACGGCGCCTCGCCCGAGGAGGCGCGGCACGCGGCAGCGCGGGCATTCGGCAACGTCACGCGCGTCCGTGAGGACGCTCGGGAAGTCTGGACGTGGATGTGGCTCGAGCGTATCGCGCAGGATGTGCGATACGCGCTCAGGACCCTCCGTCGCAGCCCCGGGTTCACCGCCGGAGCGGTGTTGATACTCGCGCTTGGGATCAGCGCGAGCACGGCAATGTTCAGCGTGATCAACGCGGTATTGCTGACGCCATTACCGGTGCGCGAGCCCGATCGCATCGCGGCGGTATGGCAAACGAATCCCGCGCGGCACGTGAGGCAGTTTTCGGTCTCGCTGCCGCTCTACCGCGACTGGCAGGCGCGCAGTCGCAGCTGGGAATCGCTGGCGGCCCTGAAAAGCGGCAGCATCGACGTGCTTACCGGCCAGGATCCGGAACGTCTGCCGGCGCTCTTCGTCACGCCGAACGCGTTCGCGCTCTTCGGGCAGTCGCTGTCACTCGGCCGCTCGTTTTCGCGCGAGGAAGATCGTCCTGGAGGCGCTCCCGCCGCCATCCTGGCCGACGGACTGTGGCGACGTGCGTACGGCGCCGATCCACGGGTGATTGGCCGCACGATTCTGATCGACGCGCGCCCTCATACCATCGTGGGAGTCGCGCCGGCTGAGTTTCTCCCCGCAACGGGCATCGAGGTGTTTCTCCCGCTGACGCCATTCACCGAAGACCGCCGGGGCATGTCTGACCTCGACGTGTATGGTCGACTCCGGCGCGGCCTTTCGCTGGATCAGGCGTCATCGGAAATGTCGACGCTGGCGAACCAGATCGAACGGGAGTTTCCAGAGGACCACGCGGGTTGGGGCGTGCGCGTCGTGCCGATCGCCGACGTCGTGGTAGGCGGAAGCCTGCAGCGTGCGTTGTACTTCCTGCTCATGGCGGTTGGCGTGCTGCTCGTCATCATGTGCGCGAACCTGTCGGGCCTGCTGCTCGTTCGCGCCTCGAGCCGCACCAGGGAAATCGCCATTCGGACGGCGCTTGGCGGGGGCCGCGCGCGCATCGTGCGCCAGCTGGTGACCGAAAGCGTGCTGCTCGCGCTCCTGGGCGGTACGGCCGGCGTTCTGGTGGCGGTCGGCAGCACGGAATTCCTCCGGAGCGTCGCCGCAGCAAGCCTGCCGCGCGCCGATCGCATCGATATCGACGTTCGAGTGCTGATCTTCGCCTGCGTTGTCACGATCGTCGCCGGTGTGGCGGCCGGGCTCGTGCCTGGGTTCCAGGCGTCGCGGCTCGACGTGCAACGGGGCCTGAGGGAGACGTCGCTCTCCGTCGTGAGTGGCAGGAGCCTTCCGAGAAGCGTCCTGGTCGTCGCGCAGCTGGCTTTGTCGATCGTCCTTCTCGCCGCCGCGGGTCTCATGATACGCACGCTCGATCGGCTGGCGCGCCTCGATCTCGGCTTCCGGCCCGAACGGATCCTCACGATGCAAGTGGCGCCGCGGATCAACGCCGAGGCTTTTTTCGCCACCTTGCTGCAGCGCGTGGCGCGGTTGCCATCAGTGACGGCGGTTGGCGTGACGAGTGGCGCGCCGATGACATCGGGGAATACCAGCCTGAACGTGTTCCCGGTCGGCGTCGCCGCGATTCCCGAGACGAAGTCCATCCAGGCGGATTGGCGAATCGTGAGCCAGAACTATTTCCGCGCAATGGAGATCTCGCTCCTTGCGGGCCGCGATTTTACGCCGCGCGACAACGAGACGGCGCCCAAAGTCATCGTTGTCAACCGATCGCTGGCGCGGATGCTGTGGGGCGGCGCTGACCCGATCGGACGCCAGGTGAACCCCGGGGGCGGCACCAGCTACTCCACAGTGATCGGCGTCGTCGAGGACGTGCGCAGCCGCGACCCCGGCATCCCTCCGGCGCCGGCTTACTACCTGTCGGCGTATCGCGGTGTCTGGGGTCCGATGACGCTTGTCATTCGCACGTCCGCAGAGGCACGCGAGCTCGTGCCGCTCGTCCGCTCCGAGGTGCAGGCACTCGACGCGACGCTGCCCATTTTTCGCATTCAGACGATGACCGATCTCGTGCGTGGACGGACTGCGCCGCAGCGGCTCGTGACGGGTCTCCTGGGTGCCTTCGCGTCTGCGGCGTTCCTGCTGGCCATCTTCGGAATTTACGCCGTGGTTGCGTTCGCCACCGAACAGCGGACGCGCGAGGTGGGCATCCGTCTGGCCCTCGGCGCGACGCGGGTGCACGTGCTTCGACCGCTCATGCGAGAGGGTGCGACACTAATTGCCTTCGGCGCGACACTGGGGATCGCGATCGCCATCCCGGTCACGCAGCTGATGCGCGGGCTGCTGACTGATGTCAGCCCGGGCGATCCGGCCACCTTTGCCGCAGTGACTGCGCTTCTCACCATCGCGTCGGTTGCGGCGTGTTACGTGCCTGCCCGACGAGCGTTGAAAGTCGACCCGATTGTGGCGCTTCGTGCGGAATGAGCCGGTCGCGCACGCCCGGCCGTCGTGACGTCAATCGCGATAGGCGTCGATCGTCTCGATCGTCCCGTCGTCTCGATACTTCAGTTCGACGACCTTGACGTTGCGCAGGTGCGTCTGACCGCCCGAGAGCTGAGTGTCGTGGTAGAACAGGTACCACTTGCCCTTGAACTCGACGATCGAGTGGTGGTTCGTCCACCCGAGAACCGGCTCGAGGATCCTGCCTCGATAGGTGAAGGGCCCGTACGGCGAATCACCGGTGGCATAGACGATGAAGTGGGTGTCGCCGGTCGAATACGAGAAGTAGTACTTGTCGCGGTACTTGTGCACCCATGAGGCTTCGAAGAACCGCCGCGCGCTGTCTCCGGCCGTCAGCGGCTTCCCCTGCTCGTCGAGAATGACGACGTCTCTCGGGCTTTCGGCGAAAGCCAGCATGTCCGCGCGCATCTGCGCCACCTTCGGCGTCAGCGCCGGCTGATCGTTGGCCGGATAAACGTCCTTCGCGACGTACGTGCCCGTGGCCCACCGTTGGAGCTGCCCGCCCCAGATGCCGCCGAAGTACATGAAGTACTTGTCGTCGCTGTCCTTGAAGACGGCGGGGTCCATGCTGTACAGACCCTTCGATCGCTTGCGCTCCGGCTTTGAACGGACCGGCGGGCTTATCCGACACGGCGGCTCCGATACGGAACACGTCCTGTTTGTCTTTCACCGGGAAGTAGAGGAAGTACTTGCCTCCCTTTTCTGCGGCATCAGGCGCCCACATCTGACGACCTGCCCAGGGCACGTCCTTGATATCCAGCGCGACCCCGTGATCGGTGACCTTGCCGCCGACCGCATCCATCGACAGCACGTGGTAGTCGCGCATCGCGAAGTGACTGCCAAGGTCGTCCTGCGGAACGCCAGCCTCGAAGTCGTGAGACGGATAGACGTAGATCTTCCCTTCGAAGACATGCGCGGACGGATCGGCAGTGTAGATGTCACTGATGATCGGCTGCGTCAGGAATTTCGCCGCGTCGGCGGGCGTGGGAGGCGCCGCAGGTTGCTGAACGGCGGCAGTTCGCGCGCCGACGAGTTCCTCACCGTCCCAGCCAGCCAGACAGGTGAACACCGTCGCGATCAGCAATAGGGCTCTGTACATGACTCGTCAGCCTCAGGATGGTGAGCTCACCGCCAGTCCGGCCGGGTGCCGGGGCGGCGTCAGCATACTCGCACCGCGCGGTTAACACGGATCAATAGTCACTCGTAGCTGGCGCGTTTCGAAAAACAGGAGGTCAAGAGAGTAGGAGAAAACATAAGACACTCCTGAACTCCTTATCTCTGTTCGCCCTTTCTGTGTGGACGTGCCCAACGCGGACCTGAGCTTTCACACCGCGGGTAAGACCGGACGATGGGCGGGCCGAGAAGTGGGCTTACTCGACGAGGGAAATCGCATCGCCGTCGTGGATGATGCCTTCCACGAGCACGGCCGCATACACTCCGGCGGTGCCGTCGTGGTCTTTCGCGACGCGTCGCATCACCTCAGGGTTCGCCTGCCCTGTGTCCGGATCGAGCGTGATCATCTTGCAGCGCGGGTCCCGATCCATCACCGCGACCTCTGCCTTGTCGCCAATCCGCAGCCTGCGGCCTACCCACCCGTTCTCGCCGAACCCTCCGCCTCCCGCCAGATCGACGTACACGTTGGCGCGGAATCGCCGCTTGTCCAATTCGGCGCCCACCTCTTCGCTCAATTGCCGCGCCGTCTGTATTGAGATCAGCGAGATCGGACGACAATCGGTGAGCGCACGTTCGGACCGGAGCAGCGACAGCTCGAGGCCCTCACGCGCGCCTTCGCGCAGGCGGTCGAGCAGTAGGGGATCGTCGATCGCGAGCACATCGCCCGACGGCGTCTCGACGTCGACAATCAGATCAGCAGGGTCGGCATACAACGGGGTGACGCCCGGCGGGAGCGCTTCCGCCTCTGCGAGGTTCGGCGGCAGCATCACTCGGTCCGCGTGCCGATAGACCGCGCGATATCGAAGCATCTGCGGCTGCTCGCGGCCCGTGAAATACGGAAATCCCTTGGGTGCCGCCGAGCTGTGAATGGCATAGACCCGGTCGCCGTAGACACCCGGGAATCCTGCGAAGGTCTCCCGTAGCTCTTCGCCCCGCATACTCTTCACGGGATAGCGCCACAGGCTTTCGACTTTTCCAACGACTCTCATTGGTGAAACCCCTGCACGATCGTGACCCCTTCTCGCCGCCGCCGGACCTTAGCAGATTAACGCCGATCGGGCTCATGGCAGAATGCTCATATGACCTCCGACGAATTCCGCCGCATCGCGCTCAGCATGCACGGCGCGGCCGAAGGCGCCCACATGGGCCATCCTGACTTCCGCGCCAACGGGAGAATCTTCGCGACCCTGTCGGCGGACGACCAGCAGGGCATGGTCAAACTGACGCCCGAGGAACAACAGGAATTCCTGCGCATGCATCCAAACATGTTCGTGCCCGCCAGCGGCGCATGGGGCCGCCAAGGGTGCACGATGGTCCGTCTGGATGCGGCCGAGGAGGCGACGCTTCGAGGGGCGATGATCCTGGCATGGGAGCAGACCGCAACAAAGCCCCCGAGCCGACGTTCTGCAGTTGCTGCCAAGCGCGTCGCGCGGTCGTCCCGCAAGCGCCGGACGTAATCCCACCGCGCGAAGCGCGCCCCTACGCGCGAACGTAGTGAGCGCGCCCCCCGGCGGCGAAGGCGCCGGCCCAGCGGCGAGCCTCGCGAGCCGGCCTAGAGCTGTCCCGACGTGCGAACCCAAGAGCCAGGACGATGATCGTGTGCATATCAAGCCAGGTGCGGCGATGGTACCGCATCGGAGTCGTCTAAGGGCCTCTTCACCACGAACACCTCGTGGGAGCCCGGTTCGAGCTCGGAGTGCGTGAACGGGACGGCGCGCGCCTGAAATCCTGCGTCCGATAGCAGGCGGAGCCAGTCCGCGCGCCAGAACAGGCCTTCGATGTGTCGGTCGTGCTCGACGCGCACGGTTCCGTCCTCGAAATGCAGCAAGTAGGCGTAGTCGACCAGGTACGTCGTGTCAGCGGGGTCTGGGTCCCACGTCCATTCGAGGTATCGCAGGCCTCGAGTCGAGCTGTCGTGACCTCCGTGGTCCGTGGACGAGTGGAAGTTCTCTCGGACGAAATCGGGGGCGAAGAGCGCCGCTCCACCCGGCCTGCAGTGAACGAACGCGGTCTCTATCGCGAGGCGCAGATCCGATTCCGTTGTCATGTAGCACACTGCGTCGTGGACGAAGACCGCGTCGAACAGACGCCCAAGCCTCACCACTCGCATGTCGCCCAGAATGTGCTCGCACTCCGGGTTCAACGAACGGCTGAGCGTTAGCATTCCCGGAGAGCGGTCAACCAGCACCAGGTCGAAACGGGACTTGAGATGAGACGCATTGTTCCCCCCGCCGCTGCCCAATTCCAGTACCGTGCGTGGTGGCCGATCGCACGCGGCCGCCAGGATTGTCCCGTAGAAGGCGGCTTCCTGCTCGTAGTCGGCGGGCGCAGAGAGCAAGGGCCACCAGGGCGCCAGTTCTTCGTACAACTTCATGTCACAGAGGACGCTCGATGTGCGCCGGGCGTTTCACCAGGCCGGCAATGTGAATCACAATCCAGAAGAGTCGATCCATGCTGTGCTCGCGTCCTATCCAGTGGAGTCGTTCGATGGCCAATCGACCAATTGTCTGTACCTTGGGTCGGGCTGCCCTTGCGGCGCGACGCGAGGGACTGCTTTCAGACCTGCTTCGCCGGGCAGCCGACCGTCACGATCGGCCCGAGGGGCTATTACTTCAGTTTCCCGCCGACGGCGAGACCTTGGCGGCGATTGCGCGCGCCGTTGACGCCGAGCGCCAGTGCTGCCGGTTTTTGCGCTTCCAGATCACCATCGAGCCGGACCTGGGACCCGTCCGGCTGGAACTCACCGGCCCTCCAGGCACAGGTGAATTCCTCTCTGCGCTTCTCGAGTCGACCGGCTGAGGTCACGGCGGGGCTAAAGCCCCGCCTCCACAACATGGGAGCCCCGCCTCCACAATACGGGAGCCCCGCCTCCACACGACGCGAGCCACGCCTCCACAACAGCGTTGTAAGATCCGCCGTCACCGTCGCTCGATTGTTGCGGCGCTGCATCGATTCCGGTCGCCGATCGCCTGCCTGTGCGATCGCGGGCCCGCCGTCAGTGGAGTTGACCATGGATCGCCGCGCGTTCGTAAGAACCATGTGTCTGGGCGGGGCGGCGACAATCAGCTGCCCTCCCGCGTTTCCGAAGGTGCGGCAGCGCGGCCGCCTCGTGTTCGTGCTGCTGCGCGGCGGCTTCGATGGGCTTGCCGCTGTCGTGCCATACGGCGACGCCGCATACCGATCGCTCCGGACCTCTCTGGCGTTCGAGGACGCCGACCTCGTGCCGCTCAACGACCTGTTCGGATTCCCGCCAGGTCTTGCGCCCCTCCGCGACGTGTGGGAACGAAACGAACTGGTTGTCCTGCACGCCATGGCCATTCCGTATCGGACGCGAAGCCACTTCGATGGACAAGCCATCCTCGAGACCGGCATCGATCACCCGTCCGCATCGGCCGATGGCTGGCTGAACCGGCTGCTGCAAGTGCTCCCCGGCAAGCGAGGCGGGATCGCGATCGCACCTGGCATGCCGCGGTCCCTGGTCGGCCGGTTTGACGTGCAGATATGGTCACCGGTCCAGCTCGGGGCGGTCGGCGATGAGTCCCTCGATCGCCTCGCCGCGCCAGATCGCACGCTCAGCCGCACGAGACCGAGCGCGATCACGCCGATGATGCGGGCCGCGGCGCGGATTCTGCGCCCAGACACCGGGCCCAACGTCGCGGCCGTCGAGTTCGGCGGCTGGGACACGCATGCGAACCAGGGGCTCGTGGGCGGTCCGCTGGACCAGTTGCTTGGCCAGCTGGCCGAGGGCCTCATGGCGTTCCGCTCGGCCATGGGCCCGGCCTGGGCGACCACGACCGTTGTGGTGATGACGGAGTTCGGACGCACGGCGCGACCCAATGGGACGCGGGGCACCGATCACGGCACGGCCGGCGCCGGTTTCCTCCTTGGTCCGAGAGTGGCGCGAAGCGCCGTGTTCTCCGATTGGCCAGGGCTGGGCTCGGGGGCGTTGTTCGAGGGCCGCGATCTGAGGCCCACGCTCGACACGCGCGCCGTGCTGAAGGCGGCCATCGCTGGCACTTTCGATCTCACAGCCAATCAGGCCGATCGCATTTTCCCATCATCGGGCGCCGTGCGCGGTGCGTACGAGCTGATGGTGTAGCTCGGCGGCGCTGCATGAGGAGGCGGCTTTCCGCCGCCCGCGAAGGATTTCAGCGGGGTCCCCGCTCTTACAGGTGGGAGCACCATGAGCGATACCGACCTCGCTCGTCGCATTCTCGCCGGCGATGAATCGGCGAGCGAGGCGTTCTTCGCCGAATACTTTCAGCGACTGTACCGGTTTGCCCGCAGCAGGCTCGGCGGGGACGAGCAGGCCGCGGAGGAGGTCGTTCAGACGACCCTGATTCGCGCTGTCCGGAAGCTCCACACCTACAGAGGCGAGGCCGCACTGTTCACATGGTTGTGCACACTTTGCCGTAGAGAGATCGGCGCATGGCTCGAGCGCGCAGGCCGGACCATTGAGGTGCCGCTCGTCGAGGATCATCCGGCCGCTCGGATGGCGCTCGATGCGGCAACCAGCCTCTCGTGCGCCGACCCCGAGAGCGAGGCCGAACGACGCGAGCTGTCGCGACTTGTCCAACTGACGCTCGATCATCTTCCCAGTCAATACAGCCAGGTGCTCGAGTGGAAGTACATCCAGGGCTTCTCGGTCGACGAGATCGCCCATCGCCTGGGCGTTGGATATAAGGCCACCGAATCGCTTCTGACGCGAGCGCGGCAAGCGTTCCGCGGCGCGTTTGCCTTGGTGGCGGGAGCCTGGCCGGTCCATCCCCCTCGCGGCGCAGCCGGCTCGGAGGGAGTGTGAGCGACAGAATCGACGCGAACATCAATGACCGTTCGCCCGGCGCAGATCAGGAGGAGGCGATGACGGCTCGTCTACTGCGCCTTTCGGAGGTGCGGGTCGTAGTTTCGCCGGATCGAGAAGACCGCGTGAGACGGGCCGTCCTCGACGAGTGCCGCGCCGTCGCGCGAACGCGCGTGATGCGCCGGCGAACTGCAACGCTGGCGGTCGTGCTGTCAGTCGCGGCCGCGGTCATCGTTACCGTTCGCGTCTGGTTGCCGCGCGTTGCGTCTCCGGCCGTGCCGCCAATCATTGCAAGTATCGAGCGCGTCGAGGGGACTGGTGGGCGCCTGACCGGACAGAACGGATCGCGCACGAGCAGGCGGATTGGCCTCGGCGACAAGGCGCGGCTCGGCGATCTGATCGAGACTGGCGCGACCGATCGTGTCTGCCTGCGCCTTGCTGAAAGCGTATCCATTCGACTCGATCGCGGATCCCGCGCGAGCCTTGTGTCAGCGAGCACAATCGAGCTCGGCGCCGGTGCGGTGTACGTCGACAGTGGATCCGAGTCGCCGGATCTGGAGGTTCACACGCCGTTCGGCGTTGTCAAAGATATCGGAACGCAGTTCGAGCTTCGCCTGACGGCATCATCACTGCGCGTCCGCGTGCGCTCCGGCATCGTGGAGGTGCGCCGCGGAGTCGCGGTCTCCTCAGCGCGTCCCGGCACCGAGCTGACGCTGGGCCCAGCCGGCGCCGCGAGCCGGGCCATCGCGCCGTACGGGCCGGAGTGGGCGTGGGCGGCACACCTTGGTCCTCCTTTCGAGATCGAAGGAAGGCCGCTCAACGCGTTTCTGGAGCACCTGTGCCGAGAGCAGGGATGGGCGCTCATCTATGCGGACTCGAAACTCGAGCGCCAGTCCTCGGGTATCATTCTCCACGGGTCGACGGAGGGCCTGCAACCTTCCGACGCGCTGGCGATAGTGCTGGCGACGACCGGGCTCACCCACCGTTTCAAGGACGGCGAGCTCCTGGTGACCCGAATCGCTCAACCATGATTTAGTGCGGCGAGGTCGTCATGACCACACGCCAGCGGCGCACGGCAGCCCGCCGATTCACGAGCATCCTCATCACCGTGTGCGCCAGCGTGGCGACCGTGCTCGCACAATCAGCCCCTGGGACGCTCGCTCATCGCCGCCTGGAAGATGCTCTCCGCATCCTGCAGAGCCGCGGCCTGCGGCTCGTGTTCAGCTCCGAGTTGGTCACTGCGGACATGCGCGTCGACGCCGAGCCGCGCGGGACGAGCGCCAAGGAGCAATTGAACGAGCTCCTCGAGGCCCACGGTCTAACTGCCGAGGCCGGTCCCGGCGGTGTAATGCAGGTCGTGCGCCAGAAACGCCCCACAGGCGCACCCAGTCCTCCTCGAACGGTGAAGCGGTCGAAGGCAGCCGATGTCAGCGCCGAGACGCGCTCCCCCGCGTCCACCCATAACGAGCGGGTAACCGTTACCGGGATTCTGGACGGGCCGAGCGAGGCGACGGTCGGCGTGGATCGTCATCTCTCGTCGTCCGAACTCGACGAGTTTGGAAGCCACATCGCCGATGATCCGCTCCGGATCGTGCAGGCGCTTCCGGGCGTCGCAGGCGGAGACGACTTCCGCAGCGAGTACTCCGTTCGTGGGAGCCCGTATCGTCACGCCGGCCTGATCGTCGATGGCGTAGAGACCCCATGGCTACACCATGCAGCAGTCGGTCGCGGAGACACCGGCACGATGACCATGCTCCGAGGCGACATGCTCCAGGACGCGACGCTCGTCGTCGGAGCCTATCCGCGGCGGGATGGCGGCCAGCTCGGTCCTCAACTCAATCTGACCCTTCGCGAAGGATCGCGGGCAGCGCGTCGCTTTCGTGCGAGCGTGAGTGGAACGAGCACGACGCTGACCGCTGAGGGGCCGCTGGGATCGTCGGCACGAGGCTCGTGGATTACCGGACTCCGAAAGAGTCACGTCGAGTGGCCTGTCGGCCGCGACGATCATCAGTCGACGGTCTTCGGCTTTGGCGACCTGCAGTCCAAGCTCATATACGACGTGCGACGCAGCCAGCAGGTCAGTGTGAGCCTCGTCGCCGGCTTGTCGAACGTCGAACGTGACGACCCGAACCCCTTCGCGCTCGCGGACGGGGTCAACAGAGCCGCACTAGTCACCGCGGGGTGGCGATCGGTCGTCGGCTCGCGCACCATCGTGACGCAGCGAATCTCATACCTCACCCATGAGTTCGTCAATCGAGACCAGACGTCGCGTCCGGCCAGTCGCGGCGCGAATGGCGCCAGCGCCTATCGAGTGGATCTGACCAGGACTCTCTTCCGAGGGGTTCTGGAAGGCGGTGTGCAGGCGAAGCGGGTGCGGGGGTCGACTAGTGGGGAGATGGCGCACTCGCCGATCTTCGGCGCGACGCCGGAGTTTGCCGTCAGCGACATCCAGGCGTCGTGGATGGAGCGATCGGGTTATGCCTCCTTCCGCAGGACTGTGGCGCTTGGAGTGACGTTCGCGGCTGGGCTTCGGCTTGCCGACTCGACGCTGGTGCGGCGCCAGGCGGTCGATCGATGGTTCCAGGCTGAATGGGCAATTGGGCCGCGGTGGCTCCTCCACGGATCAACCGGCGTGATGCACCAATTCCCCGATCTCGAGCACGTCCAAGGTTGGGCGGGCGCGGATCGTCTCCGCCCCGAACGCGCGACGTATGTGGATGTTGGCGTCGGCCAGCGCCTGTCTCAGTCCGTTCGCTGGGATGCCACAGTATTTACGCGTCGGGAGCGCGACATACTGCGTGACCCCGACCTCCCTCGCGTGGTCAATGGCGTCGTCGCGTTTGAGTCAGACACCCATCGCTTCGAGAATGCACTGGCCGGATCGGCCCGCGGAATCGAGCTGACGCTCGAACGGCGCGCCTCGCGCGGGTTCGCCGGATGGGTTGGCTACACCTACGGTGTTGCCCGATACACCGACGCCGCCACCCATGAGACCTTTGACGCCGATTTCGACCAGCGCCATGCCATCAACGTGTCGGGCGTTGCCCCGGCACCATGGGGAACGAGAGTGGGTTTCACGTTCCGAAGCGGAACGAACTTTCCGATACCTGGGTATCTCGTCAACCGCGACGGTCGTCTGTTCGCTGGCGAGCGTCCCAATGAAGCGCGGCTCCCCGCCTATGCGCGCCTTGATCTTCGGGCGGAGCGGACCTTCGACCGTGCCGGACGCCGGTTCACGCTGTTTGCCGAAGCGATCAACGTGTTGAACCGCACGAATGTCGGACCGGCGGATGGCGCCATCATCCGTGACACGGGCGAGGCGGTTGGGTTTACCGAGCGCCTCTTTCCCCGACTGGCGACGGCGGGACTCCGCTTCGAGTTCTGACGCTTGGATGGCGGCTGGCCATGTGGCGCGGGAGTGCCTCCACGCGGGGCGGATTGCCATGCGCCCCGACGGCGTCACGAAATCTATGGGACGAGGAAGCAGCTCTCCATCGCCGTGTTATTGCCCGTCGACGTGCGAGCGATGATCTCGAATTTGAACTCACCGCCGCCAGCGGTGATGCTGCTCGGAATTTCGAATTCCGTCACCTCCGGCGGCAGGTCGACGCTCAATTTCGTCGCCCCCTGCTCCACGAAAAACTGGTAACGCGCGATCGTGATCGGCCCAGCCTTTCCGACCTCTGGGTGTGAATGCGTGACCGGATCCCACGCGATGATGACCGGAGACTGCGGTTCTGGCAGCGACGGCGCGTCGCAACTCTCTGCGGCTGGAAGGCCGGACACCGTCGCCTCGGGTGCGGCGGCAAGAACGTGTAAGAGCTGAACCACGCTCTTGAAGGCGCCTCCTTCCTGAGCCCTGCCTTCGATCTCGTAATTCCCTTCCGGGAACCGTTGGAAGAAGTCTGCTGGATCCAGCTCGTCGAAGCTCGGTTCAGCGCTCTCGAATGCCAGCTGCGTCAGCCCCTGGCTACGAAAGCGGCCCTTGCTTGCGATCGAGAGCAGGTTCCGCTGATCGTGTGGCCCTTCGACTTCAAGGCTCGTCCAGGTGCCTCCGTCTATCGCCGAATGGATTCCAAGGTCGCCGTCGGTGTCATTCAGTTCAAAGAACAGCTCGGCGACTTCAAACGGCTCGGTCGCCTGTGCTTGGCGGGCAGAGCTGGAAGTGGCCAGGCTTCCGGCAGCAAGAGGGGCGATCAGGAGCGGGAGCAGGCGCATGTAATGGATGCGAGTAGACATTGGAAGCCTCCAGACATCCACTTAGAGGGGGGCAGGCGCGATGATCCTTCGAGAGCGGTTGGTCCCGAAGCCACACCCGAGCAATTCAGCGCGTCGTCGTGAAGGTGAACGCTTCGAGGTAGTCCAGGCTCTTCGGAATGTGCGTGAGCGGATCCGCGCTCTCGTCTTCGATGTAGTAGAGCGAGGTGCCCGCTTTCTTCGCGGCCGCGAGAACAGCGCGCAGGTCGACCTGACCGCTGCCGACCGGCACGTCGGTGTCCGGTGTCCCGATGCTCGTGCCCACTTTCACGGGCACGCCTTTCTTCAGATCCTTCAAATGCAGGCTCGTCACGCGCGCTCTGTGCCGCTCGATCAGTGTCGCCGGGTCAACGCCGCCGAAGAGCGCGTGGAACACGTCAATCTGGAACGCGACCTGCTTCGGGTCTGTCGCTCCTGCCAGCGTGTCGAAGAGGGTGCCTTCGGTCGACGTCACGAACTCGTAGCCGTGGCAGTGATAACTGAAGCGCATGCCGCGTTCATGAGCGGCCTTGGCGACCCGGTTGAACAATTCCGCGGCCTTGAGCGTGTCTTCTCGCGTGACGCTCTTCTCATGAGGGATCCATGGGCACACGACCCACGTGGCCCCGAGCGCTTTGGCCTCGGCGAACGCTCCGGGCAGGTCGTCCCGCAAGCGTTCGTAGTTCATGTGCGCCGACTGGCAGCGCAGCCCGGCCGTATCGAGCGCTCCCCGGAGGTCGGCGGCCGTGTGCTTCCAGAGGCCCGCGCCTTCCACTTCGCGAAAGCCCATGGCGTTGACTTTCCGGAGCGTCCCCGGCAGATCTTTGGGCAGGTACTCGCGCAGGCTCCAGAGCTGCAGGCCGATCGGCCCGTTCAGGACGCTCTTGATTTCCCGCCGGGACTCGTCGGCCCCCGCGGGCGTCAGCGCTGATCCAGCCAGCATCATCGAAGCCGTGCCGAGGAACTCACGTCGCGAATGCATTTTGGTCACTGTTCGTTCTCACTTGTCACTTCAACTTCCAACTTCCAATTCCCAAAGCGTTATGGCCGAGGGGAGCGCTCTTTGGGTGTTGGAAGTCGGAGGTTGAGAGTTGGAGGTTGGGAGTTGACGAACTTGGCGCTTTGTCACTTCACTTGGCACTTAGCACTCCCCACTTGGCACTTCTGTAGGCTTCCTGTCCACCGACGATCGTGAGTAGCGCTTCGATTGACCTGATCCGCTCTGCGGCGCAGGTCAGGAGGTCGTCGGACAGGATCGTCAAGTCGCCGAGCTTGCCCACCTCAATCGATCCGCGGTTCCCTTCGTCGAAGCTGAGACTCGCGGCGTCGATCGTCATCAGTCGGAGCGCTTCTTCTCGCGTGACCGCCTCGTTTGCTCCGAACGTCTGACCGCCTTCCGTCTTGCGTGTCACGGCCACGTACATCGTGAGGAACGGATTGAATGGGTTCATCGCCGTGTTCGGGTTCAACCCGAACATGTGGTCGGTGTTGATGGCCGTGCGCACCCCGGCGTCGAGCCATGTGCGCAGGCCGATGAAGTGCTCCAGGCGCGGGCGTCCGAGCGCCTCGGCCAATGCGTCCGCATCTTTGTAATACCAGGCCATCTGCGTGTCGACCATCACGCCGAGCCCGGCCGCGCGCCTGGCCGTCTCCGGGTTTGGAAAGTATGCGTGGATCAGCGTGTGGCGCGCGTCGGAGCGCCTGGCCTGCGATTGCGCCGCTTCGAAGGCGTTGAGGACTGCGTCGACGCCGGCGTCGCCCGTGACGTGAGCCACCATCTGCCAGCCCATCGCGTGCCCAGTCCCGATCGCGGCGTTGATCTGATCGCGCGTCAGCGACAGGAAGCCACGATAGGCTGGATCGTCCACCCCATAAAGCGCCCGTGATGCGAGGCCGAACGGCTCACGCATGTAGGACGTTCCCGCGAGAATGCCCCCGTCCGCCACGATCTTGAGCGCGCCGGGCTTCAACCACTCATTGCCCTCCGCTTGTCCCGAGCCTGTCTTCCCTCGACCTGGCTCGAGACGACCCCGAGGCTCTCGAGGGGTCGAAGCGAGCGGCTTGAACGGCAGGCCTTCGATGAAACGCCTCACCTCGGCGGCGTTGCCAGCGCGCGGCAGCTGGATCGTGATCGTCGCCCGTACGTGCAGGCGCTTCTCTTTGAGCAGCGCTTCGTACGCGCGGTAGCCCTCGACGCTGGCCTGTCGCTCGATCACGCTCGTAATGCCAACCTCGTTGTATTCGCGGTGGACGCGCTCGAGCCAATCGAGCGGCAGCCGGGCGTCGACCCCGGACCTGAACCGCGCGAGCATCGCACCGACGTTTCGCAACAACCCGGTTGGCGAGCCGTCGGACGAATGAGCGATCGCGCCGCCAGGAGGATCGGGGGTGTCCGCGCCGATGCCCGCCGCCCGAAGGGCGGCCGTATTCAGCATCAGCGCGTACGCGCCGTCGACGACCACCGGATGCGCGGGCGATGCTCGATCGAGCTCCGCGAGCGTCGGGAAGCGCCGCTCCTTCACACGCGTCGGAAACACGCGCGGCGTCCAGATCCACGTTCCAGGGGGCGATCGCTGCGCCTCCGCTCGGACCCACTCCTGAATCTCGCCGATCGTGGTGAGATTTCGAAACGGCATCGCGGCCTCGGCCGCCGCGACGCCGAGCGCATGAACATGGCTGTCGATGAGGCCGGGAATGACGGTCCGGCGGTCCGCGTCGATCACGCGCGTCGACGGACCAATCAGGCGACGGACTGCCGCGTCGGTTCCAACGGCGGCGATGCGTCCGTCGCGAATCGCAACGGCCTGGACGATACTGGAGCGCGCATCGATCGTCACGACTTTCGCGTTGACGACGACAAGGTCCGCCGGCTGCGCGTTGACGGCCGCAGCCCAGCCACAGCAGAGCAGCGCCGTTCCTGCCGCCGTGAAAATCCGGTTTGTCTTCCGACTCCCCACGGGACGTATGCTAGACCACATGCAGACCTTGCAGCGACGCAACACGTTCGACGTCGTCATCGTCGGTTCCGGTGCCTCGGGCGGATGGGTCGCCAAGCGACTCACCGAGGCCGGCCTCCGCGTTGCCGTGTTGGAAGCCGGACGACAGCTCACCGATGCGGACTACAAGGAGCACGTGCCCGCGTTCCAGCTGAAATACCGGGCGCAAAGCAAGCGGCCGCTCGCGCGCGAGCGCCCCGTGCAATCGGGTTCGTACGCCGTTCGCGAGTGGAATGCAGACTGGTTCGTCAACGACATCGACGAGCCGTACGTCGACGAGTCGGATCCGAAGTTCCTCTGGGTACGTCCTCGTCTGGTCGGCGGGCGAACGAACGTCTGGGGGCGCGAGTGCCTTCGATTGAGCGACATGGAGTTCAAGGCTGCCTCCCACGACGGCGCGGGAGTGGACTGGCCCATCACGCTATGCGGACATCGCGCCCTACTATGACCTCGTCGAGGACTATGTCGGGATCGGCGGGATGCACGAGGGATTACCGGAGCTGCCGGATGGCCGCTTTCAGCCGGCGATGCCCCTCACCTGCGCCGAGACCGCGCTCCGCACCCGCCTGAAGGCGAAGTTCGGCCGCACGCTGACCCAGGGCCGAAACGCGAACCTGACGCGACCGATTCACGGACGACAGGCATGCCACTACTGCGGCCCGTGCGAGCACGGCTGCATCACGCACTCGTATTTCAACGCCTCGTTCACGACGATGGCCGACGCGATGGCGACGGGTCGATGCACGCTCGTGACCGGTGCGATGGTTTACAAGGTCCTCGTGGATGCCTCAACCCGGCGTGCCCGAGGCGTGCTGTACATCGATCGCGCCACGCGCCAGCCGCGCGAGATCTTTGGTCGAGTCGTTGCCCTCTGCGCACAGACACAGGAGTCGGTGCGGATCCTGTTGAACTCTGCGACGCCGCAGGACCCGAACGGTCTCGCCAACTCCAGCGGGCTCGTGGGCAAGGGCCTCATGACACATTTCTCGGACGCCGGTGCGACCGGCGAACTTCCGGAATTCAGCGAGAAGCCATCGATGGGCGGACCTCAGCGTCCCTGCTGGCCCCTGCTGGTCCGCTTCCGCAACCTGCCAGGCGGTCCCGCCAGCAAAGACTTCCTGCGCGGCTACGCCTATGGCACCTACCTCAGCGCTGGCATCAACCTCGGAGCGCCCGGCTTCGGCCACGCCTATAAGCGCGCGGCCACCGACCCGCAGGCCACGCAGATCACCTTGCAGGGATTCGGCGAGTGTCTGCGATACGAGGACAACTATGTCTTCGTGGACCCGAACACGGTCGATGCATTCGGCATCCCCGTCGCGCGCATCCGTCTCACGCCCCGCGCCAACGAGCGGGCGATGCAGGCCGACATGGCCGTGGCCGCCGCCGAGATGCTCGAGGCGGCCGGCGCGCGCAACGTCCGACCCTTGAACGGCTTGCGCGGCCAGGCCCACGAGCTCGGCGCCGCGCGCATGGGGGTGGATCCGAAGACTTCGGTCCTCACGCCGTTCCAACGGACACACGACGTCAAGAACCTGTTCGTCATGGATGGCTCGGGCTTCGCGTCGAGTGCCTGGCAGAACCCGACGCTGACAATCATGGCCCTGGCCGTGCGCTCGACCGAGTACCCTGAAAGAGCAGCTCAAGAGCGGTGAGCTGTAATCGCCCCTACGGTCCAGATAGCGCCCCGCCTGCACGCCCTGCGGGACACAAATCGTCTGTTTTCAGTCGCTTTCGAATGGGTGCCGGCGGGATGCCCCGCACGCGCGCATTGCCATGCACCCTCGCACAGCCTGAACAATTCTGTGGCCTGTCGATTGCGACGGTCCTCGTTCGACGTGATAGTGAAGGCGGCCGAACAACCCGGGTGTTTTCGTGAGATAGGTGTCGGGACGGAGAAAAGAATAGCCATGGGTGACCAGGTATCCGGAGCTCACACGGAGAAAGTGTTCTCGCGCGACGGCACCTCGATCGCGTTCGAACGGGTGGGCGACGGCCCCCCGCTGATTCTGGTGGATGGTGCGCTGTGCTATCGCGCCAGTGGTCCGATGCGGCGGCTGGCCGCGCTACTCGCCCCGCATTTCACGGTGTTCACGTACGATCGGCGAGGACGAGGCGAGAGCGGCAACACGGCGCCGTATGCGATCGAGCGTGAGGTCGAAGACATCGACGCCCTGATCAAGGCGGCCGGCGGCTCGGCGTTCCTGTTTGGAATGTCGTCCGGCGCGGCGCTTGCGCTTGAAGCGACCCGGCGTGGGCTCGGCGGCCGGCGGCTTGGGATGTACGAGGCGCCGTTCATCGTCGATGCCGCCCGGTCTCCGATCACGGATGAGTATCTCGACCATGTTGACGCGCTCGTCGCCGCGAATCGCCGGGGCGACACGGTGCGGCAGTTCATGAGGGCCGTTGGAGTGCCTGGCATCTTCATCGCCTTGATGCGCTTCATGCCGGCCTGGTCGAAGCTCACGTCCGTCGCCCACACGGTGCCGTACGATCTCGAGATCATGAGAGAGAACCAGCGCGGTAAGCCCCTGCCGGCGGCGTGGGCCGGAATTACGACGCCAACCATCGCGATCGACGGCGGCAAGAGCCCGGCATGGATGCGTAACGCCACGCGAGCGGTCGCCGATCTTCTGCCCAATGCGGAATACCACACGCTTGACGGGCAAACGCACATGGTCAACGCGAAAGTGCTGGCACCAGTCGTGGCGAAGTTCTTCGAGAGAGACGTCAGGTCCGGCGCGTTTGGTCACGCGCCGGCACAGACCGCTTAAGGTGGCGTCAGGCGAACGGGTTCTCGTCCGCGCTCGGGCCGTAAATCGACGGCACCGCCACGCCGAGCGTTCTGAGGTATGTCGTCAACTGGCCGCGATGGTGATACCAGTGATTGAGCATGACCGACCGAAGCATCGCCACGCGCGGAACGGCAATGAGCTCACGATCGCCTCGCATCATGCGCCATGTTGACATGAGCGCGGCGTCGTCCAGGCCGCCAAGGACGCTCTTGGCCTTGGCGATGCTGCCATCGAGCGCCGGGATCAGCTCCGCGGCGCTCTTTGGGCTCGGGTCGGTGAACTGGGGCGCCTGGGGGTCGGACTGGGCGACAAACTCTGCAACGCTGCCAGGCACCACCGCAACGTGCATCGCGAGTTGGCCGAGCGTTCGCGCCTTTTCATGCGGCCGCCAGGCAAGTTGGTGGTCGGGAACGCGCTCGAGTACGCGGCGTGTCGTGTGTGCTTCCTGTTCGAGCTCCTGCAGCAGGCCGTCGATAAGTGCCATTGATGTGCCTCCGTCGCGTGATGTATCAGGCCGCCTCAGCTTGCGTGCGGACGCGCTCCAGCATGAGCGTCCAACCCTGTGTGGTCCCTTCGCGGTACCCATCCGGCACCGGGCCGAACGCCGCGTGATTCAACGTGAGCAAGGTGCCGCCTTCGACTTCCTTGAGACGATACTGCAGGTTGGAAGCGACCGGGTACGACATGAAGAGGGGGCCCGTGATCTCGAGGAGGGTCGGCCGCTTGATCGCCTGCACATGACCCCAGAAGTGTCCGTTGTCGTCCCCGAGATCGCGGAACCAGCGGCCACCCGGGCGCGCCTCGAGCGTCATCGGCATAGGAGTGCCGTTGTGTCCTTCGTTGGCCGGGCCCATCTGTTCGAGGAGCGCTGCGAAGGTCGTGGCAAGAGACGAGCGAACGTGAATTTCCTGCGTGATGGAAAACGTCAGGTTCTCGATTGCTGGAGCGACTGCGGCCATGATGCCTCCTGATATTGGCCCGAGCTGAAGCTCATGGCCTGCGACAACGACGGACGTTGGGCCAAGCTTCAGCTCGGCCGACTGGAGCCCACGCGAAAGCTTGGGCCTAACATGTGGAACCCGCGGTCAACTGCGCTCGGCGCGTTCCTTGATGCGAGCGAGCTGGTTTTGCCAGTAGCGCTCGAACCGGCTCGTCCACTCGTGAAGGGGTCTGATGCCCTCCGCGTTGGTGCGATAGAAAATCTGGCGCCCGTTGCGCCGCACATCGACGAGTCCGACGTCGCGAAGCACACGGAGGTGCTTCGACACCGAAGGTTGCGCGATGCCCATGGCGACCACAATATCGCCGACCGGGCGCTCGCGCATCGCGAGATAGGACAGGATGTCTCGCCTTCGCGGCTCGGCTATGGCGTTGAACGCATCCGATGTCGTGGCGGCACGGGGCACAAGGACATCGTATTCCTATACAGGAATATGTCAAGATATAACTGTCGTGGAGGCGGGGCTTCCGCCTACGCATAACGCTTCGGCGAGACTCGCCGTAGCCTTGGCGAAGGCCGTCAGCCCCGCATTTTTCGATACCGCGGGCCTGAAGGCCCGCCGCCACAAGGGGAAGTATCGGATGAGCAATGTTCGAGTGCTGGTGGGCACGCGTAAGGGCGCGTTCGTGCTGACGTCGGACGGCAAACGCGAACGCTGGGATGTCAGTGGTCCCCACTTTGCGGGCTGGGAGATCTATCACGTCAAGGGATCGCCGGCTGAGCCGAATCGGCTTTACGCGTCGCAGAGCAGCGGCTGGTTCGGGCAGGTGATCCAGCGCTCCAACGACGGCGGCAAGACGTGGGACGCCGCCGGCAACAAGTTCGTCTACGACGGTGTGCCCGGCACGCATCAATGGTACGACGGCACGCCTCACCCCTGGGAATTCGCGCGCGTCTGGCACCTGGAACCGTCCCTCACTGATCCCGACACGGTTTACGCCGGAGTCCAGGACGCGGCGCTCTTTCGATCGACCGATGCCGGCGGAACCTGGCAGGAGCTGCCGGGACTGCGCGGTCACGGATCGGGTCCCGCATGGCAGCCGGGTGCCGGCGGGCTCTGCCTCCACACGATCCTTCTCGATCCAGGCAACCCACGCCGAATGTTCATCGCCATCTCGGCGGCTGGCGCGTTCCGGACAGACGACGGCGGGACGACCTGGCGCCCGATCAACCGTGGCCTCAAGTCCGAAGGAATTCCCAGCCCTGAGGCCGAAGTTGGACACTGCGTCCATCACCTTGCGATGCACCCATCGCGTCCCGACGTGCTCTTCATGCAGAAGCACTGGGACGTCATGCGCAGTGACGATGCGGGCGAGTCGTGGCACGAGGTGAGTGGCAACCTGCCGTCCGACTTCGGGTTCGTGATTGACGTGCATGCCCACGAGCCGGAAACGATCTACGTCGTGCCGATCAAGAACGACTCGGAACACTTTCCGCCCGACGGGAAGCTGCGCGTGTACCGGAGCCGATCCGGCGGACACGAGTGGGAGGCGCTCACGAACGGCCTGCCGCAGCGCGACTGCTACGTCAATGTCCTGCGCGACGCGATGGCCGTTGACACGCTCGACTCGTGCGGCGTGTACTTTGGCACCACGGGTGGGCAGGTTTATGTGTCGACGGACGCCGGCGACAACTGGACGCCCATTGTCAGGGATCTCCCGGCTGTGTTATCCGTGGAAGTTCAGACACTGGCAAAATCATGATCCGAGTTGAGCTCCCAGCACATCTGCGAACGCTCGCACGCGTCAATGGCGAGGTGCAACTCCACGTCGAGGGGCCGGCGACGCTGCGCTCGGTACTGGACGCGCTCGAGGCCTCCTATCCGGTGCTGGGCGGGACGATCCGCGATCACATCACGCAACAGCGGCGCCCGTTCGTGCGGTTCTTTGCCTGCGAGGAAGATCTGTCGCACGAGCCGCCGGATACTCCGCTCCCCGAAGCGGTAACGACCGGCGTTGAGCCATTGCTGGTCGTGGGTGCGATGGCAGGTGGGTAGCGACCAGCTGGAGACTTCACAGAAGGTAAGAAGATAAGGAGAGGATTGTTTTTCAGGATATCCCGCGGGATGCTCACCCGCCCAGTCGTACGGGTTGCCGCTGGCGCGCCGATTCGTAGGCGGCCATCGCCACGATGAAGGACTTCCGGGCCTCCTGGATGCTCGCCGGCGACGGGCGGTTCTCGTCGAGGCACTCGATCAAGTGATCGAGCGGAAACGGAGCGGCCGGCGCGAAGGGCTCCTCGCCTTGCCGTTCGAACACCCAGTCGGCCGCACCCGCCGTGAGCACGGCCCGACCGGGCGCTCGAAACCACTGGTCCAGGAATTCGCCGCGCGTGCCGATGACCTCCAGGCGGACGACGCTGTTCTGCTTTGGCGATGGCCCCGTTTTGCGCGGGGCGTTGATCGTCCATGACGCCTCGAGCGTCGCGATGATGCCGTTTGTAAACGTGAAGATCGCGAAGCCCCAGTCCTCCACGCCGATGTCCTTGTGGACGAGATTCGCGGTCTTGGCGTCCACCTGCACGATCTCGCTACCGGCCAGCCATCGGAACAGATCGATCCAGTAGATGCCCTCATCGATGAACGCTCCGCCCGGCACCTGCTGCGGATCCACGAACCAGCCGGGCGTGCCCGAGTGAAACCAGTCCTCGGCGATAGACCACCGGCAGGTCTGGTGGAGCAGCACGACGTCCCCGAGCTCGCCGCGATCGATCCGGGCCTTCAACGATGCGGCTCGCAGCCGCATGATGGCCTGAAAAGCCACGCACGACACCCCTGCCCGCTCCACGGCATCCACCATGCCGTCAGCCTGCGCCACCGTCATGGCCATCGGCTTGCCCAAGACGATGTGTTTGCCGGCACGGGCCGCGCGAACAGTCAGATCCGGAATTTCTGCGACGGGCGCGGCGATGTGGACGACGTCGATGTCGTCACGCTCGAGGAGCTGCTCATAACTGTCGTGAGCGTCAACCTGAAAGGTCGTCGCAAACTCACGAAGTTGCGACGGGTGATGCCAGGCCGCCGCAACAAGTGACGCGCGCGGGTACTCTCGAAGCGCCCGCGCAAGCCCATACGCGGAATACCAGTGCCCGAGGCCAAGAATTCCTACCCGCCAGGATCGAGGCATTCATCTCCTCAGTCTCGTTGCGCATGGATCCCGTACACGCATCGGGATGAGCGTTCAGACCTTGAGCGTCTTGAGGAACGCGACGCTTTCCCGCGTGAAAGCCATGTTCTGCTCGACGAAGTAGTTCCTGACGCCGCCGGTTCTGGCGGCCTGGAAGGTCTTGACCCAATCGATGCTGCCCTTTCCCAGAGCGGTCGGTACGCCTTCACCGCGTCGTCGATTGTCGCGCGCAGGTTCCCCGGGCGCCGCTGGCGGCGGCGTGGCGCCGAGGTCCACGTCCTGCAGGTGCATTGAGATGAAGCGCCCGGGGTACTTGGTGAAGTACTCATGCGCGACGAAGCCCCGGCTGATGGTGGACATTTGAAACTGGAACTTGACGAGCGCCGGATCGAGCAGCGTGAACAGAAGGTCGTACGTTCGCTGGCCCTCGACTTCCGACAGTTCGAACCCCTCGTTGTGCAGGCCCTGCTGAATGCCTGCCTTTGCCGCGACAGCGGCGATCTTGTTGTACTCGTCGGCGGCCTTCTTCACGTCGTCCATCGTCGGCGACTCTCGCGCGCCGAGCGTTGCCGTGATCATCTGCGTGATGCCGACGTCTTTGGCCCAGGCGATGCTCTCGGCCTGCTTCTCGCGCAGCTCGGTCATGGTGAAGTGGCCGCTCATGCACGCAAGACCATGATCGGCCAGGATTGTCCTGACCTGCTTCCCGTCCGACAGGCTGGCGAATTCCTCGTAGCCAGGTGAGCACATCTCGACGGCCTGGACGCCAATGCCGGCAAGGGTCTTGGCTAGTCCGGCAAAGTTGCCGTCCTTGATCATCGCTCGATGCGGATACGTCTGGCTGCCAATGGGCAGGTCGAGCGGATTGGCCTCGAGCTTTCCGATACCCGCAGCCAGGATGCCTGCCGCGGCTGCATCGCTCGCTGCCTTTCTGAAGAACTCTCGTCTCGACATCGAAGGCATGTGCACGTCCTCACGTCAGGGGAGCAGACTGAAGCTGCCGAAGGAGGTTGGGGCGTATACTCGCACAAAATTTTGCCAGAGGCCGAAGATCATGACAGCAGTGAATCGCCGTACGTTCCTCGCCGGGCTTGGCGGCGCTTCGGCGCTGACGATCGTTCCACGTCATGTGTTGGGTGGGCGCGGCTACGTGTCACCGAGCGACATGATTTTGCTCGCCCAGGTCGGGTGCGGGACGCAAGCCCAGCGCCAGGTGAACACCGGGCTCGTCGCCCGACCTGATCTGCAGTTTGTCGCCGTCGTCGATCCGAACCGCGACAGCCAGAACTATGTCGATTGGGACCGCTGGGGCAACCGCGACAAGGTCCGCGAGTTTCTCGAGGACCCCGCGTGGGGTTCGAGCGACACGGGTATCCGTGGGGGGCGGGACGTGGCCGGGCAGATCATGGAGGCCTACTACCGGAAGCAGAACCGGGCCAGCGCGGGCATCCGGTCTTACGAAGACTTCCGCGAGATGCTCGAGAAGGAGTCGGACATCCAGGGGGTGGTGAACATCACGCCGGACCATCTGCACGGGAGCATCAACATCTCGGCGCTCCGGAAAGGCAAGGCCGCGATCTCGCACAAACCGGTGGCCAGCGTGCTGTACGAGGTGCGACGCACGGTGCAGGCCGCGCGCGAGAGCTCGGCGCTGTCTCATCTGCTCGCTTATAGCAACAACCCCGACAGGCACACCCTGGCTGCGTGGATCAATGCTGGCGTGATCGGCGCAGTACGCGAGGTGCACAACTGGACCAATCGACCCTTCTGGCCGCAGGGGATGCAGGAGTACCCGAAGTCGGGTCCGCTGGTACCGTCAGGATTCAACTGGGAGCTCTGGCAAGGTCCGGAACCCGATCGCGCTTATCACCCGAGCTACACCTTCGCGGTGTACCGAGGATGGTATGCGTACGGCACGGGCTGTCTGGGAGACATGGGTCACTACAGCCTGTGGCAGCCGTATCGGATCCTGAATCTGGGCGTCCCGGAGTTCGTGGAGGCCAGACCCAACAACGAGGCGGTCGTCGATGAGAATAACGTCAGCGAGGGCGGGCACGTCTCTCTCGTGAGCTTCCCGAGGGCCAGCACCGTCCGCTGGCGGCACCCTGCCATCGCCAATCGTCCGTCGGTCGACACGTTCTGGTATGACGGCGGCATGAAGCCACAAACGCCGGAAGAGCTGTATGAGGACAACGAGGACCTCGCCGACGAGGGCATGCTCTTCATCGGCGACAAGGGGAAAATTCTCTGCGACTTCAGGGCCAATAAGCCGCGACTGATTCCCCAGAGCCGCCAGCGGGCATTCGAAGGGTCCGTCATCGCTCGCGACGTCGATCCGACGACCCCTGAGGACGAGTGGGTGAACGCCCTGAAGCAGGGCACAAAATCCAAAGGGAGCTTCGAACAGGTGGCGGCTCTGGCCGAGGCTGTGACGCTCGCTGGTATCGCGCTGCGCGTGCCCTACACGCGCCTCGTCTGGGACGCTGAGAAGATGGAGTTCGCGAACTCGTCCGACGCCACCCGCCTGGTACGGCGCGAGCGGTATCGTCAGGGGTGGGACGCGCTTATTGGGTGACGTCTCCGCCGGCCTTCGCGTTTTTCCCTCCCGGGGGATTGCCACCCGGCACACGCTCGAAGCCAACCAGCTTCCAGCCAGCCGCTTCACGTGTGAAGTACGCATGCACGGGCGCCGCCCAGCTTTCGGGTCCGCCCTTGGCGGCGATCTCCGCGCGGACGTAGCTGCCCGGCGCTGAGGGGAGGTCGGGCGGCGCGGCCACGCTCGTGCCAGTGGCGTTCGTCGTGCCGATCGGTGTGGTCGCGCCGGTCGCGTTGTCGAACCGCTGCCACTGGACCACGTACGCCGTGGGCGCCGGCGACACGCCAGCGTCAACGGCCGCGTTCTTGAACGTCAAGATAGACGGCGCCGTCAGCTGCACGTCGACGATTGGGTTCACGGCCGGCAAGTACCGCCTGACAATCGCGTCGCGGCGATCGATCAGGAACTTCGCGAGCATCTCCTCCGACTTCGGATCGTCGAACCGTCCTACGCTCGGTACTGTCTTGAGCATCTCGTCGGTAAAGTGATGAAGCCTGCGCACCGCCCAGAACTTGTCGTCGAGCCTGGCGGACCGAAACGCGGAGTTCGCATAGCGCGGCTTCCACTTCTCGGGGTCCCAGTCGGAGTGGTCCTTCGGGAATGCGCCTACCGAGCGCGCGCGATACAGCGGAATCGTCCGCCAGTCCTTGATGTAGAAGCCGAACGTCGGCATTCCGGCCAGAGTCTTCTTGCCTTCGACCAGGTACTCCGACCCTTCGAACGGTTCTCGCGGGTAGACGCCAGCGCTGCCCACGGTCGAGCCGAAGTCGAGGAGGTTGTGGCGGACCACGCTTTTTCCATCGTGCTCGATCAGAGTGTCGAGCGTGTTGATCGACTTCGAGTCCACGTGATTCACCCACGCCGAGAACGTGCCGTACGCGCGCAACTCGCGACGGTGCTCGTGCGGGACCACGTCGTTTGGATCGTCCGAGCGCGTGCCGTAGAACCGGAATCCTCCGACGGGCTTGCCGTCGAGTGCCTTGCTGGCGATGACGCGGTACGATCCATCCTTCTCCCGATGCGCCCTTCGCAGCATGCTGCGGATGTCCGACTGCTTGAACCGGCGACGGTTGCCGCTGGGTGGTGTGATGCGGGCCCCTTCATCTATCGCCAATTCGTCGGGTTGGAGCGTGACGATGTGGACCTCGGGCAGATAATAGCCAAGTGCCCAGAACAACTTTGTGACGACCACCTCGGTCCCGGTGGCCATCCCGCGGTGGCCTGGCGGATCAAATTTGATGAACCACACCTGGCCCGTGGAGTCTCGCACCGTGAAGCCCGGCGTCACGCCGTCGTTCTTGGCGGCGATGATGGTCCAGTTGCCCGGAGCCGGTCCGCTGGTTATGTCGGGGCCCTTCAGCAGTTCGTCAACGGTCATGGCCCGTGTGCCGATCCGGTTCGTGAACCAGTTCGAGTCCGGCACCTCGTCAACGGTGTTCAGGTTCTGTGCCCGGACGTTCGGCGTCCGGTCGCCCGGCCACGAGACCGAGTTCTCGAGAGTGTCGTAGATCAAATTGATCTCGCGCTCTTGCACGCCGCCAGCGTCCTGCGAGTCTTCGACTTTCGCGATCGGATCGTCGGCGTAGAACTTCGGTCCAGCCGCGCCGGCGCCGAGCGCAGCCATCAGCGCCAGGGCCGACGCAAGCAGCCAGGACCACATTCTCCGCCACGAATTTGTCGTCACAGGCATGGCCTAGAACCCTCCGCCGGCGCTGAAGATCAGGCGTGCGTTGTTCTCGCGGCTGCGCGCGACCTCGATGCGGAGCGCATAACCATCCAGGCCGATGATGCGCATGCCGATGCCGTACGACTCCTTCAAGTCGTCGAAGTCAAGATCCTCGCGGCGCGCCGCCACCTTGCCGGTGTCGTAGAAGATCGCCATGTCCATGAACCGGGCCGGTGTCCAGCGCAGCTCCGCGTTCATCACCAGCCGATTGCGATCCCGGAAGCGGAAATCCGGATAGCCCCGGAGCGTGGAGCCGCCGCCGAGCGATGGCAGCATGAAAAACGGGACGACGCTTGTGTCGTCGATGTCGGTCACCGTGGCGAGGCCGCGAAGCGCGATCACCCAGTTTGCGCGCAGTATCGGAATGAGCTGCAGCACTTCGGCTTCGACCGACTGGAACGAGTAGAGGTCGTTGTCCTGCTCGCGGTAGTCGTCGAACTGCACGCGATAAATCCCGCCGCGCCCCGAGTAACCGAGCGGCCGCCGCCAGTCGAAGGCCGCTTGGGCGGTGCTGTTGATGTAGGTGAACTTGGAGATGCCGAGCCCCGGCGTGTTCACCGGCGTGAACCGCTCCTCGATGGAAGGGGTCGTCCTTCCTTCGGAAGTCTCGATGTCGGTGTAGTTGACGCCACCGCCGAGGGAGAAGTACTTGCCGGCGTCGATGTCAAGCCGGGCGCCGCCCCCCTTCGGCGTATAGCCGAAGCGAGTCACGTCGTCTTTGTTCGACGAGTTGCCCACGCCGAAGTACCGCACGTCCGGCGCGTCGATGTACCGGCCAGACAGCGTCACGCGCGCGTGGTTGCGTGCGAATGTCGGGAGCGCGACGTCGGCCTGCGCGCGAGCGAACGTTGCGATCGAGTACCCGCCGAAAATGTTGAGCGACCCGTCGTCGCCGAAGGGCTTCCGAACGCCGGCGCCGGCCGCGAAGCCGCCGCCTGGGTACACCGACCCGAACCACGGATAGAAGCCGCGCGGCTCGCCGGCAATGAGGCCCCAATCCTCGAGCCGGTCGATGAAACGCTCGACACCGTTCGGCCGCGGCGGCGCCAGCGCCTGCTGCTTCTCTGCCTGCTCCCGGCGAATCGCCTCGGCCCGCGTCTCCTGGGCCAGGGCGTGAGTGAGTGGGGCGACAAGCGATCCCAGCGTGGCGACGAGGATGGCTGCCCGGCGCAGTCGCGTGCTCGTCGCGCGTGGTCGCCGTAACGTTTCCGACTCAGCAAGAAAGGCATTCGCCATGTCAATCTCGCGATACTCGAATGTACTGAGGGTGTGTTTGGTCGAACATATTACGACAGGACCCGCATCCTCGCGACGGCGAAGGCGCGGTCGTCGTTAGGCTCGGCAATTCGAGAATGGCTGCGCCGCTATTCTGCGCGCAGTGCGACAGTCGGTTCGACGCGGCTTGCGCGTCTGGCGGGGACCAACGACGCGACCAGCGCGACGGCAACCAGCGCGAGCACGACACCGACATACGTGAGCGGATCGGTCGGCGACAGGCCGAACAGCATCGTCGCGATGAGCCGGCTGGAGCCATACGCGGCCGCGATCCCCACCAGCGCACCGAGCGAGACGAGTGCCATCGCTTCGCTGAGGATCATCCGCAGCACATGGGCCGGGAGCGCGCCGAGCGCCATGCGGAGCCCGATCTCGCTCGTCCGACGGACGACGGCGTGAGACATCAATCCATACAGCCCCACCGAGGCCAGCGCCAGGGCGACGAGACCAAAGAAACCCGACAGCCGTGCGAAGAGCTGCTCCTGCGAATGCAGCCGATCGATCTGTTCGTCCTGCGTTCGAAGGTCCAGCACTGGAAGGGTAGGATCGATCGCGCGCACCGCAGCGCGGATCGGCGCGAACAATGCGCCTGGAGCGCCGTCGATTCTCAGCGCAAAGTCCGCTTCGCCCTCGAGGCGCTGCAGTGCGGGCAGATAAACGGTGGGCGGCGTCTCGCCTCTCAGCTCCGTGTATTTCGCATCGTGGGCGACGCCCACGATTTCGAAGCGGTCGCGGTTGTTGGGAGCGCTGAAGGTGATCTGTCGACCGATGGGATTTTCGCCGACGTATTTCCGTGCGAATGCCTGGTTCACGACCGCAACCTTCGGCGCGGCCTCGTCGTCGCGGTCGGTGAAGCCTCGACCGAGCACGATGGGCAGCTCCATCGCGGTGAAGAAATTAGACGCGAGGCCGTTGGTATTGACGGCCTCGGACCCCGACCGGGGAGGGGCGCCAGCGATCGAGAAGGTTGAGTTCTGGCGCACACCAGACAGCAACGCCACGCGCGAGAACGTCGCGGCGCGCACGCCAGGCAGCTTCTCGAGGCGCTGCTGGAGGCGCGCGTGCAGGGCCGCGAACTGTTCGAGTGTGTAGCCGGCCGACGTGCCGTCGATGCGGAAGAGGACGAGTCCGCGGCGATTGAAGCCGGCGTCGACATCCTGGAGATTCCTGAGCGTGCGCACGAATAAGCCCGTGCTCACGAGGAGCACGAGCGAGAGCGCCATCTGAACGACCATCAGCGCCTGACTGAGACGCGAACGGCGGCCGGCGCCAAGTAAACGCGTCCCTCCCTGAAAATCGGCCGTGAGATCGACACGTGTGGCGCGAAGGGCGGGTGCCAGGCCGAAGACCAGCGTTGTCAGGATCGCGACGGCCGTGGTGAAGCCGAGCACACGGGCGTCGAGCGGGAGATCGAGCACGACGGCCCTGTTGCCGAACGGCCGCAGTGCAAGCAGCAGACTACGACTCCACCAGGCCAGCAACGTGCCGAGCGCGGCGCCGAGACCGGCGAGCAACAGGGCTTCGGCGAGAAGTTGCCACACAACGCGTCCGCGGCTGGCGCCGAGCGCGAGACGAAGCGCGATTTCGCGACGACGCGCCGCGCCGCGGGCGAGCAGCAAATTCGCGACATTGGCGCAGGCCGCGATCAGGACCAGGCCGACGAGGCCCATCAGGATCTGCAGCGATTTGGCGTACTGCCGACGCGCATCGTTCTCCCCCTGGCCACCTGGGTCGGCCGCCAGAATCGGCGCGCCGGGCATCGAACGGCCCGAGGTGTTGAGGTTCTGGCCCGTACGCCACCCTTCGAGCGCGGCGTTTTGAAAGGTCGGCTCGAGCGAGGCGCTCGCCTGTGCCGCCGTCGCCCCGGGTGCGAGTCGGCCCATGACGCGGATCCACCAGTAGTAGGGCTCTGCTCTCTCGGCGCGATCCGGCTGAAAGCGCAGATAGTGCGCGATTGGCACCGACACATCGACCGATTCACCGGTCTGCATCGCGCCATCGAAACCTTGTGGCGTCACGCCCACAATGGCCGTCGCGACCTTATTGAGGTAAATGGTCTTTCCGAGCACCTTGGGATCGCGACCGAAGCGATGCTCCCAGTACCGGAAAGAAATGACCGCGACCGGCGTGGCCGAGGGCCGGTCGTCGTCTTCCGTGAAGGTGCGCCCGAGGGCGGCCGGGACGCCCAGGGCGACATGGTAATTGCCCGACACCATCTGCGCAGACGTGGCAATCTCGGGCACGCCGCCCACGAGCACGTTGACCTGCGAGAACGGCGCAAAGGCGAAGATCTCCTTCAGCGCGGAGTGCTGGCTGCGAAACCGCTCGAACATGCGCAGCGAGAACGACGTGCTCGATTCCCGGCCGGTGACCGGGTCGATGGATCCGTTGTTCTCACCGCGCAATGACATCCGTCCGCCAGCGCCTTCGACGGCTCGAAACAGCACGAGCTCTTCAGGGTGTCTCACGGGGAGTGAGTGCAGGAGAACCTCGTTGACGAGGCTGAAGATGGCAGTGTTTGCGCCAATGCCGAGCGCGAGCGAGAGGACGGCGACCCCTGTGAAGGCGGGACTCTTCAGCAATTGACGAACGGCGAATCTCAGGTTTCTCATCGGGGCCTCCGGCCCTAGGCCTGCGGCGTTGGACGAAGGGTGGGGACGAAACGTTGGCCGCCGTCCATTTGGGACGCTGCCGTGTGACCGGCCTCAGGTCACAGATCGTTCGCAAATCCGACGACGTTGAACCGATCGGTTGACTATAAAGTCGGCGCGGGCATATTATTGTCAACCAAATGGTTGAGCAATACACTGCCACGGCCGAACCGTTCGATCCGCAGCTGCTCGACGATGTGTTTCATGCGATTGCGGACCGGACGCGTCGAGACATGCTTCGTCGTCTCGCCGCGGGTGAGCGGACGATCACCGAGCTGGCCGAACCGTGCACGATGTCGCTTGCGGCCGCGTCCAAGCACGTCCGGGTCCTCGAGCGCGCGGGACTGGTTCACCGCACGATTCGCGGCCGTACGCATCACTGCCGGCTCGAGGCGCGACGGCTCTCCGACGCGCAACAGTGGCTGGCGTTCTATCAGCGCTTCTGGAGCGAGCGATTCGACGCGCTCGATTCGCTGCTCGCGTCTCGCGCTGACCGCCACAACAAGGGACACAAGTAATCAGGAGGATGTCATGATCAGGATTCCGCTGACCAGTGTGCTGGTGGAGGACCAGGCGAAGGCGTTGGCGTTCTACACCGAAGTGCTGGGCTTCCAAAAGAAGACCGACTTCCCCGTCGGTGCGGCGCGTTGGCTGACGGTTGTCTCGCCGGGCGATCCCGATGGCGTCGAGCTGCTCCTCGAGCCGATGGGTCATCCGGCAGCGAACACATTTCAGAAAGCCATGTTCGATGCCCAGATTCCTCTCGCGTCGTTCGGTGTCGACGACATTCACGCGGAATACCAGCGAATGAAAACGTTGGGCGTTGCGTTCCGCACTCCGCCCACGCCGATGGGGCCCGTCACCATCGCTGTGCTCGAGGACACGTGCGGCAATCTCATTCAGCTGGCGCAGAAGTAGACGATGAAGACGTTCAGCGCGAGCGCGCGGATCGAGGCCACAGCCGAGCGTGTCTGGGCGATACTCACTGATGCGGAAGGCTATCCAGCCTGGGATTCCACCTATACCAGCGTCGACGGACGCATCGCGCTCGGCGAGACGATCACTCTTCACCATAGAACCATCAAGCCGCCAGTCCTTGCCATGAGGGTCAGCGCATTCGAGCCGATCAGGCGCATGGTATGGACCGGCGGCGGCATGCCGGAGGTCGCTTTCAAGGGCGAACGTATCTTTACACTGACGCCGCTCGGCGCCGACAGCGTCGAGTTCTCCATGTTGCTGGTGTTCAGCGGCCTGATGGCGCCGTTCATCATCTCGTCGTCCACGAACCTGCAGCCGCAGCTCGACGAGTTCACTGCCGCGCTGAAGCGGCGCGCAGAGCAGCGCAACTCAGGCGCCGAGCCCCATCCGCAAACCGATCCGGTTTCCGTTGCGCCACTGTCGGAGGCGCCGTCGATTACTGTCGTGCGTACCTTCGCGGCCGCCGCCACCGATGTGTTCGCGGCGTGGACCGACCCCGCCCTCCTTCGCCAATGGCTCGCGCCTGGTCCATGCGAGGTGATCGAGGCCACCTTCGACGCGCGGCCAGGCGGGCAGTACCGGTTTGTCGTTCGCGATCCGACCGGCGGGAAGCACGTCACGAGCGGCGAATATCAGGAGGTCGTGCCGGCCAGGCGGCTCGTCAAGACCTGGGTCTACGAAGGTGCCGGCGCGGCAGTCGATCGCTACCCCACGCTCCTGACCGTCGATTTCCGCCCGACGGGTCCCAATTCCACCGAGATCACCTTGCGCCAGGATCAGCTGCTGACCGTCGTCGATCGCGAGGGCAACCGCGAAGGGTGGCGCCAGTGCTTCGAGAAGTTGCAGAATGTCCTCACCGCGCGGACCTGACCATGTCCTTACCTCAGCCAGGGGTCGCGTGCGAGCCGAGTTCCGAGCGCCCCATTCAACGACGGTTAACTCAAAGGCAGGCGGAAACTTAACGGAATTTTTCGACGAGATCCGGAAGGGTGTCGATCTCGTGCCACTTCGTTCGACTACTGAGTAGAACGAAAATTCAACCCGACCAGTGTCTCGCCGCCTTGTCGGCGAGGTACTCAGGTGTTCGTACACGTGGAATGGGACGCATATGAGCTTCATCACCGATTTCCGGTTCGCCCTTCGGTCGCTGGCCCGGGTCAAGGGACTCGCCATCACCGTCATCGTCACCCTCGCCCTTGGCATCGGCGCCAACGCCGCCATCTTCAGCGTCGTCCGGGGCGTGCTCCTTCGCCCGCTCGCCAACAAAGACGAGGATCGGCTGATCTACATCCGTCAGAGCGCCCGCGGTATCGGTGCCGACAATGCCAACTTCTCGGTTCCCGAGATCCGGGATCTGCGCGCGAGGGCAAAGACGTTGACGGCGTTCGGCGACTTCTCCACCATCGACTTCACGACCGTCGGACTCGGCGAGCCACGCGTCGTTCGGGCCGGGGTCGTCGGCGGGTCGTACTTCGAGGTGATGGGACTGCGTCCGGTCGTGGGCCGGCTGCTCGGCGTCAAAGACGATGGACCACAGGCGGCAGGCGCCGCGGTCTTGACGCACCGTTTCTGGACGACGGCGCTCGCGAGCGATCCGACGGTGATCGGGAAGACAGTCAGGCTGGGCGATCGCTCCGCGACAATCGTGGGCGTCGTCGAGCCCTCGGTCCCGTATCCGGCGCAGACCGAGATCATCGCCAATGTGGTGACGAGCCCGCACCATGTCTCCGCGACGATGGTCGAAGGCCGAGTGCACCGGATGACGGAGCTCTTCGCGCGCCTTGCGCCAGGCGCTGAGCTCGACGCGGCGCGCGCCGAGCTTCGCGGGATCCACGCGGCGATGGTCAGGGACCACCGCGAGGCGTATCCGAAGGATGCCGACTTCCGCATCGATGCCGTGCGCTTGCGCGATCAGATCACGTCGCCGGCCAGGACTGTCCTGCTGGTGCTGCTCGCCGCGTCGGCGCTGGTCTTCGTCATTGCGTGTTCGAATGTCGCCAATCTGATTCTCGCGCGCTCGGTCCGGCGCGAAGGCGAGCTGGCCATTCGCGCGGCCCTTGGGGCAAGCACGGGAGCGCTGCGTCGCACACTGCTCGCCGAAAGCCTGCTTCTCTGCGGCGCGGGCGCGATCCTCGGCGTCCTCATCGCGCGGCCGATGGTGGCCATTCTGGCGCAGTATGCGGCGCGCTTCTCGGTGCGCGCGCTCGATCTCACCGTCGATTCCAGCCTGCTCTGGGTAGGTGTCAGCCTGGCCCTGACCGCCGCCGTTCTCCTGGCGTTCGTGCCGCGGCTGCCGTCTGCCGATGCGTCGAATGGTATCGGCGTGTCGAGTGGGACCGTCAGGATCACCACGGGGACGAATCGCCGCCTGCGGTTGTTTGCCGTCACGCAGATCGCGGCGTCCTTCGTGCTTCTGGCCGGAGCCGGGATGCTCTTGACGACGCTACTGGCGTTGCAGGCGGCGCCGACCGGGTTCGAGACGCGCAAGGTGCTCGCGTTGAATGTGCCGATCGTCTCCTACTCGCGTCCGCCGGAGCAGGTCGCGGCGTTCTACAAAGAAGTGCTGCGGCGCATCGCCGAGGTGCCCGGTGTGGAGCGTGTGGCCATCGGCACGATCGTCCCGTGGCGCGACGCCGGCACGTTCGGTCCCGGCTTTCAGTTCTCGGCCGAAGGGTACAAGCGCGAGGGCGGCGAAGAAGATCCGCGCGCGCGGTTCCGCACCATCTCCTCGGGGTTCTTCGCGTCGCTCGGCGTGCCGATCATTGCGGGCCGCGATTTCACGGAGGCGGATCGGCGCGACGCCGAGAAGGTCGTCATCGTCAGCAAGAGCCTGGCGCAGCGGATGTTCCCGACTCAGGACGCCCTGAACCGTCGCCTGATGTGGACCGATCCGGTGATGAAGTTCATCGACGTGAGCACCGGGCCCCGCCGCATCATCGGCGTCGCCGCCGATCTGGACGACGAGAACGTGGTGCCCGGGCCCGCGATGAGCGTCTATCACCCGTTCGAGCAGGAGATCGGCGGCGGCCGCCTCTTCGTCCACGCGCGGACGGATCCCTACGCGCTCGTGACGCCGATTACGCGCATCATTCGCGATCTGTCGGCCGAGCAGCCCGTCGAGCAGGCCGCGACGCTCGAGGATATCCGCGCCGAGGTGCTCGCGCCCGATCGGCTGAACGCGCTCGTCTTCGGCGTCTTCGCCGCCGTGGCGCTGACGATCGCCGTGGTCGGCGTCGCCGGCGTGCTGGCGTTCTCGGTGAGCGCGCGGACGCGCGAGTTCGGCGTCCGGCTGGCGATTGGCTCGGAGCCGCGTCATCTGTTGACGCGCGTCCTCAGCGAGGGCGCGGTCATTGCCGGCGTCGGCATTGCCGCTGGAGCCGTTGGGGGGATCGCGCTCGCGCGACTGGTCGGCACCTACATCACGGACGTGCGTATGCCCGGGGTTCTGCCGATACTCGGCGCGGCGGCAATTCTCGTCGCGGCGGCCATCCTCGCGTCGCTGATGCCAGCCTCGCGCGCCTCGCGCGTCGACGTCATTCAGGCGCTGCGATCCGAGTGAGGATGTGGGGTCAGATCTCTGAATTGCGAAAAATTCACAATTCAAGATCTGACCCTAGCTGAGCAATAAGCGTGAACATGACGGCGTTCCGCGGGTCGGGCGTGGATGTGATTCAGGCGCTGCGAGCGAAGTAACGCCAGCCGAGCCCCGGATATCTGAGTCAGAATGTGGGGTCAGATCTTGAATTGCGAAAAATTCAAGATTCAAGATCTGACCCCATCCTAGCTGAGCAATAATCGCCCGCGAAAAGCGAAGGAGCACTCATGGCAAACGCATTCGTGCACGTCGAGCTCAACACCAACGATCCTGCGAAAGCGAAGACGTTCTATAGCAAGCTGTTCGACTGGAAGATGGAAGACATGGATATGGGGCCCGCCGGAACGTACACGGTGATCAACCCCGGCGAGGGCACAGGCGGCGGCCTCTTCAAAAACCCGATGCCAAACGTGCCGTCGTTCTGGCTCGCGTATGCGATCGTGGAGGACGTCAAGGCGGCGACGGCGAAGGCGAAATCGCTGGGGGCCTCCGTGATGAAGGACGTGACGGAAGTGCCGGGCATGGGCTGGTTCAGCATCATTTCGGATCCGACCGGCGCGCATCTGGGTTTGTGGCAGGCGGCCGCGAAGTAGGGTCCAAGTACGTAGGCCCGAGCTTCAGCTCGGGCAGCAGTGCGATGGTGCCGCACAGATGCCCAAGCGGAAGCTTCGGCCTACGTACGATAGTTTGGCCCTGCGTACGATGGTGCCTGTTAGCATCTCTCTGTGGCGAACAAGACCGAGCATGAGGTCGTAAAGGTCGACGACCACGAGATTCAGGTCTCCAATCCCCGCAAAGTCCTCTTTCCCCAGGCCGGCCATACCAAGCTGGATCTCGTCCGCTACTACCTGGCCGTCGCCGATGGAGCGCTCCGCGCCGCCGGCGGTCGGCCCAACGTGCTCGTCCGCTATCCAAACGGCATCAACGGCGAGTTCTTCTATCAGAAGCGCGCGCCCGACTCGCGGCCTGCGTGGATTGAAGTGGTCTCGCTCCGTTTTCCGTCGGGCCGAAGCGCCGAAGAGGTCGTACCCCGCGACGCCGCCGCGCTGGTCTGGATGGCGAATCTCGCGTGCCTGGAGCTGCATCCTCACCCGGTGCGCGCGGAGGATCTCGATCACCCCGACGAGCTGCGCGTAGACCTCGATCCGGTGCCCGGCGTCAGCTGGACGCAACTGCGCGAGGTCGCGCGGGTCGTGCACGCGACGCTCGACGATCTCGCGCTCGTCGGCTGGCCGAAGACCTCGGGGTCACGTGGGATGCACATATCGGTGCGGATCGAGCGTCGGTGGACGTTTGACGAGGTCCGCCGCGCCGCGCTCGCGCTCGCGCGGGAGGTCGAACGGCGCGCGCCTGCGCTGGCGACGAGCAAGTGGTGGAAGGAGGAGCGGCACGGCGTGTTCCTCGATTACAACCAGAACGCCAAGGATCGCACCGTCGCGGGGGCTTATTCGGTTCGTCCGAAGCCGGACGCGCGCGTGTCGGCGCCTCTCACCTGGGACGAAGTCGACGTCTGTAACCCGGAAGACTTCACCCTCGCCACGATGCCGACGCGTTTTGCCGAGGTCGGCGATCGGCACGCCGGCATCGACCTCGCTCCGTGCTCCCTCGAGGGACTGATCGAGCTCTCGGCGCGTCACGAGCGCGAGGGCCTGGGCGATGCGCCCTGGCCGCCCCACTTCAGGAAGCAGGCTGGTGAGCCGTCGCGCGTACAGCCGTCCCGCCGGCGCGAGCCGAAGCATCCGCTCATCGAAATCGGTCGTGCCGAGCGCAAGGAAGATGCTCTCGCGGGCGTCGAGCGCTGGCGCGGCCGCCATCCCGAGGCCGCGGCGCATCTCGAGCCCGCCGACGTGCTGGTCGACGCGATGCGCGGGCGGTTTCACACCTGGACGCGCATCCGCATCAACCTGCAGCACGTGCCCGCTGCGCTGCGACCGCCGCAGGAGGCGCTCGACCCCGACGACGCGCCGAAAGGCTGGGGCGATTTCAAGGACGGCGACGGCCCGCCACGAAGACCGTCTCGAGCCCGCAAGGCGTCGTAACCGCGACTCGGGAGTGTTGCCGTTTGAGGTGAGCCCCTGACGCCACCCCTATCTCTTGTCGGGAATGAAGATGGCCTCGATCTGACGTGAAAACACTGCGGCAATCGCAAACGCGAGTGGCAAACTCGGATCGTACTTACCGTGCTCGATGGAGATGATGGTTTGCCGAGATACGCCGAGACGTGTGGCCAGATACTGCTGGGACCAGCCTTTCTCCTCGCGCAGTTCTCGCACTCGGTTCTTCATTGATAGCGTCTGCGAAAGAACCAGCCACCGAAGCCATAGAGGAAAACCAGTGCCGACGCGATCCAAAATGCCGGCAGTGGCGTGACGAGACCCGACACCTCCAGGACGCCCCACGTCAGCGTCAAGAGCCAGACCAGGATCGCCGCAAATGAGATCGCCTCGAATTGAATCCGCCGGTACAGCTCATCTTGACGCCTGATCATGCCCATGAGACCAATCAGCATGAGAAGCGATGGAGCGATGGGCATAAGCGCGATGACATACGCCAGCATGCCGTCAATTTTGTATGTCTTGAGCACCCACGTGCCGAGCAGCGCAACGGCAATCCAGAGGAAAGCGCCGAGCCAAAACAACCGAAAAATGCGAACGGTGCGGTCAGCCATCGGCATAGCCTCATGTAAAGTGGCCTTTACTATGGGCCGCCTTCCGAGCCGTGTCAAGGACCCTTTACTTGTGAGCGAACGAAGCGTTCGCGGCCGTCAAGGGCGTCCAGGAGAGCAGGAGTCCAAAAGCGTCTTCCTGAAAACACCATGGACCCTCCTGGCCTCATGAACTCCTGTGAGTGTGCGGCCAAATCGTCTGCAGTCGGGTCTCCACTTGACATCCCATGAAGCCATGAGAGCGTGGCGATCACTGCGATGGCCAGTGAAAGCCGCGACCGTGTCGAGCTCCTGCAGGGGACTCTCGATCTCATCGTGCTCCGTGCCCTGGCGACAATGGGCCCGCAACACGCCTACGGGCTTGCCACACGGCTCGGGCAGGTCGCCGACGATCCCTTCCCGCTGAACCAGGGCACGTTGTACGCGGCGCTGGTTCGGCTCGAGCAAAAGGGGTGGATCAAAGGCACCTGGCAGCGGTCCGACAACAATCGAGAGGCCAAGTACTACGGCATCACGAAGGCGGGTGGCCGCGCGCTGGAAAAACAGACAGCACGATGGCGGCGGCTTGCGAGCCTCGTCGACAAGCTCCTGCTGGAGGAGTCGTAGTCATGGGCGCGATCCGGCGTTCTCTTCTCAGGCTGTATAACCTCCTCAGGCCGGAGCGGGCAGAGCGGCAACTCGCCAGAGAAATCGCTGCGCATCTGGCACTTCTCGAAGACGAATTCCAGCGACGTGGGCTCTCGCCCGAGGACGCCAGGCTCGCCGCGCGGCGCAGCTTCGGCGGCGTGGACCAGACAAAGGAGCGCCATCGGGACGAACGATCATTCGCATGGGTCGAGGACGCGCGCCGCGACGCCCACTACGCCGCCCGCTCGCTCGCGAGGAATCCTGGCTTCACGGTGGCAGCCGTCCTGACCCTCGCCGTGGGCATCGGTGGCAGCACGGCGGTGTTCAGCCTGGTGAATGCGGTTCTCTTCCATCCGCTGCCGTTTCGAGACCCCGCCAGGCTTGTGATGGTCTTCGAGGACAACGCGAAGTTCGGGTTTCCGCGCAACGATGTGCGGCCCCGCGATTACGCACGGTGGGCAAGCGACAACGAGGTGTTCGAGTCTGTCGCGGCCTTGACGGGCCATAGCGTCGTCCTGACGGGCGGCGCGGAACCGGAAAAGGTCGAAGGCAGGCGGGTGACATGGTCGTTCTTCCCAGTCCTTGGCGCGAAAGCGCAGCTAGGCCGCGTCTTCTCGGCGAGCGAGGATCGTCCCGGCGGTCCTCGCGTCACGATTCTCAGCCACGGATTGTGGCAGCGCCGCTTCGCGGGCGACCCGACGATCATCGGCCGCGACCTCGTGCTCGACAACGATCGGTTCGTGGTCATCGGCGTCATGCCTAAGGAGTTCCAGGTCCTCGAGGGCTATGTGGGTCTGTGGGTGCCCGCGGCCTTCAGCACCGAGGAGCTCACGCATGGCGGTCGCTACCTCACCATCATCGGGCGTATGAAGCCTGGCGTGGACCTCGCAAAAGTTCAGGCGAATCTCCAGATGATCGCGACGCGCGTCGCCCGCCAGTTGCCGAAGGACCAGCCACCGCCGCGTCCCGTCATCGTGCCGTTGCAGGAACAAATCGCCGGGTCGGCTCGGCGCCCCCTGCTGTTCCTGCTCATGGCGGTCGGCGTCGTCCTGCTGATTGCCTGCGCCAACCTCGCCAGCCTGCTGCTCGCTCGCGCGGCGTCGCGTCGCCACGAGATCGCGCTCAGAGGCGCCCTTGGCGCGTCCCGCGGCCGCATCGTGCGCCAGCTGGTGACGGAGAGCGTGGGGCTCTCCGCGATGGGCCTGGTGCTCGGTGTTGTCTTCGCGCGATGGACATTCACATTTCTCGAGCAGCTGGTGCCGCCGGGCATGACACTCTTCACGCGCCAGGCGCTCGATGGACCCACGCTGGCCCTGGCGAGTCTGATTGCGCTCGCCACCGGAATTCTGTTCGGCCTGGCTCCCGCGCTGGAGATAACTGGCCCCGGGGTAAGCACCGCGCTGAGGGGAAGCGGCCGGAGTATCTCAGCTGCGCAGAGAGGACGAAGCGGGCTCGTCGTTGCCGAAGTGGCGATGACGCTCGTGCTGCTTGTTGCCGCCGGATTGCTGCTTCAAACGCTCTATCGGCTGCGGTACGCCAATCTCGGACTTCGGCCCCAAGGAGTGCTGACTTCAATGATAGCGATGACGCGGCGAGTCAGCCTGTCGTGATCATCAACGAGACCATGGCCCGTCAGTATTGGCCCGGTGAGGACTCGATCGGACAACGCTTTGCCCTCGACAACAAAGATGTGCCGGTCCGATGGCTGACGGTTGTCGGCGTTGTCAACGACGTCCGTCAGATCGGGCTCGACCAGCCGGTGAGACCCGAGATGTACCTCCCATACCGGCAGTTCAGCACGCAGCCGTGGTTCGCCCCTCGCGATCTGGTCGTCCGAACGGCTGGGGAGCCGATGGGCCTCGCAGTGGCCGTCAAACACGAAATCCGAGCCGTGGATCCCGCACAGCCGGTCTCGAACATTCGCACGCTCGATGAAGTGCTCGACGAGGATATTGCCGCCCGTCGGGTCGGTGCGACGCTGCTCCTCGCCTTTGCGGCGTTTGCGGTGCTCCTCGCCGCCATCGGCATTTATGGCGTGCTCGCCTACTTCGTGGCACAGCATGTCCCTGAGATGGGACTTCGCGTTGCTCTTGGCGCGCAGCGGCGCGACATCCTGGGCCTCATAGTCGGCAAGGGCCTGAAACTCGCGCTCGCAGGCGTGGCTCTTGGTGCAGTCGCCGCCGTCGCGATGACACGGTTGATGGCCAGCCTGCTATATGGTGTCAGCCGAACCGACCTTACGACCTGTGCGCTTGGCAGCGCCTTCCTGGTTGCGCTGGCGCTCATCGCCAGCTACGTGCCGGCACGTCGGGCCGCAAGGCTCGACCCACTCGCGGCGCTGCGGTCGGAGTAGCAGGATCTATGACTGTTGCCGTGACGCGCCGAAGACCTTTTCGAGCTCGTAAGGCGTCGTGACCTCGAGCTGATCGTACCGACAGTCGCCGGGCTGCTTGTCCGGTCGCCACCGCAGAAAAATCGTCGCGTGACGAAAACGGTCGCCTTGCAGGTGGTCGTACTTCACCTCACACACGCGCTCGATCCGCACCGGCTCCCACGACAGATCCTTCCCCGCACTCCATCGGCTCTGCCCGCCGGGCATCCGGGCGAACTCGGCCGCGGCGCCGGCCCATTCCCGCCACGGGTGTTCCGCCAGCGCGTTTGCTCGAAGCGGCTCGAGCTCCGCGGCCAGCTGCTTGCGCATCGCCATGGTGAACGCCGACGTCACGCCGATGTGCTGCAGCCTGCCCTTGTCGTCATAGAGCCCCAGCAACAGTGAGCCCACGATGCCGTTTCCGCTCTTGTGCCACCTGAAGCCTGCGACGACGCATTCGGCGGTGCGGGCGTGCTTCACCTTGAACATGGCGCGCTTGCCTGGCTGATATGTCCCATCGGCGGGCTTGGCCATCACGCCGTCGAGACCGGCGCCCTCGAACCGTTCGAGCCACTCCGCCGCGACCACCCGGTCGAGGGTGACCGGCGTCAGGTGGATTGGAGGTGCCGCCTGGCCCAGCATCCGTTCCAGCAGCGTCCGTCGTTCGCGTTGCGGCCTGTCCCGCACGTCGACGCCGTCCGCCGCGAGCAGGTCGAAGGCGACAAATGCCGCCGGCGTCTCCTTCGCAAGCTTGGCCGCCCGCGACGCGGCGGGATGAAGCCGAAGCTGGAGGAGATCGAAGTCGAGCCCTTTCGACGTGGCGATCACGATCTCGCCGTCGACGACCGACCCGGCGGGCAAGCCGTGAAGGAAGAGCTCATGCAGTTCGGGAAAATATCGGTCGAGCGGACGCGAGTCCCGGCTCTGGATGAAGACCTCGGACGCGCCGCGGAAGACGATCGCGCGGAATCCGTCCCATTTGGGCTCATAGAGGAAGTCGCCGCCGGCGGGAAGCTCCTCGGCCAGCTTGGCGAGCATTGGCTCTACCGGGGGGTCGATTGCGAACGGACCGTGGCCGTCGGATGGCGAGGTTGAGGTCGGCATAACTCATTTTCCGCTTTATCAACAATTCTCGGCGTCCGTGTCGGCGTCTCCCTGGCCGAGATCCGTGTTCATTGATGTTTGTCCGTGGCGGACCTGAATCCGCGTTCCGTCCGTGGCGAGCCTGGATCCGTGGCGGTTGCTGGTGAATTGGCACTCGCGGCAAACGATACCGTCATCATCTTCGTCTAAGGTCCACATGACCTCCTGGAATGACCTCCGCCTCGCCGTGCGCGGCCTTCGCCGCAGTCCCTTGTTCGCGACGGTCGCCATTCTCTCGCTTGCCCTGGGCATTGGCGCCAACACGGCAATTTTCACGCTGATCGACCAGATCCTGTTGCGCAAGCTGCCGGTTAAGGCGCCAGACGAACTGGTGATGCTTTACCAGCGCGGCGCGCACAACGGCAGCAACATGGGCCCGAGGATGCACTCGTATCCCATCTACAAGGACTACCAGAAGCGCGGCGAACCGTTCGTACAGGTCGCGTGCCGGCGGCAGATGCCGGTGTCAGCCAGCATCGACAACCGCACCGAGCGGCTCGATGCCGAGATGGTCTCCGGGAACTACTTCTCGATGCTCGGCGTGAAGGCGGCGGCCGGACGGGTGTTCAATTCGCGCGACGACGACCAGATCTACGGCGGGCATCCGGTTGTCGTGCTCGGCTACGACTACTGGATGACCAGGTTCGCTGGCGATCGGCGCGTCATCGGGAAAAAGATCCTCGTCAACAACTATCCCGATGACCATCGTCGGCGTATCGGCGGCCGGCTTCGCCGGCCTCGACCCGGCGCGCGCGCCGCAGATTCGTGTGCCGGTGCTGATGTTCCGCGCCATGGCGCCGGAGTGGAGCACCTGGCTGCACATGGACGATCGCCGCGCCCGGTGGGTTCAGGTGTTCGCGCGATTGAAGCCTGGCTGGACCGCGGAATCGGCGCAGGCGCCGATGCAGCACCTGTTCACGCAGATCCGTTCGCACGAGATGACGCTGCCGGCGGCGAAGGATTGGTCGACGTACTCGCGCAATCAGTTCATGAAGGGCGAGCTGCTCGTCGAAAGCGCGGCGATGGGGTACTCGGGCCTCCGCAACGACTTCTCGACCGCACTCGTCGTGCTGATGTGCATGGTGGGTCTCGTGCTGCTGATTGCCTGCGCGAACGTTGCCAATCTGCTGATCGCGCGTGGGTTCATGCGGCAGAAGGAAATTGCCGTGCGCTTGTCGCTCGGCGCCTCCCGCATGCGGCTGGTCCGTCAGCTTCTCATCGAGAGCCTCGTGCTGTCGTTCGTCGGCGGTCTCCTGGGAATTCTGGTGGCGATCGGTCTGACGCGGACGCTTCTGGCGTTCATTCCTATCGAGGGTAATCCGCTCCTGATCCGCGCAGAGCCCGACGTTCGCATCCTCGGGTTCACGTTGTCGTTGACCCTTCTGACCGGTGTCGTCTTCGGATTGCTGCCGGCGCTGCGCGCAAGCCGGCCCGATCCGTGGACAACGCTCAAGGACACGGTTGGCGCGATCGCGGGCTCGGGAGGATCCCTCTTCCTCAGAAAAGGGCTCGTGGCGGCGCAGGTCGCGCTGAGCTTCCTGCTGCTGTTCGGCGCGGGCCTCTTCGTGCGGAGCCTGCAGAACCTGAAGACGACGGACACTGGCATCGCGCTCGACAACCTCGTTTCGTTCCAGCTCTCGCCGGCCCTGAGCGGTTATACCGACGAGCGCGGCAGCATCTTCTATCGGGATCTCCTGGAGCGTCTTCGAGCGGCCCCAGGCGTCCAGTCGGTCGGACGCGCGGCCGTGTCGATCCTGAGCGGAGACGAGTGGGACAGCAGCATGTCGGTCGAGGGGCACAAGCCTGATGACGGCGAGGACATGCAGGCGTTCATGAACGCGCTCTCACCCGGCTATTTCAGACGATGAAGATCCCGATTCTCGAGGGCCGCGACTTCACCCATGGCGGATCCGATCCCCTGGGACAATGCCGAGGCGAAGGGGGCCAAAGGTCGCCATCGTCAACCGCAAGTTCGCCCTGCACTTCTTCAAGGGCAAGAGCGCGATCGGCAAGCGCGTCGGCTGGGGCACGGGACCCGACAGCAAGCTCGACATCGACGATCGTCGGCGTCGTGGCCGACTCGCTGTACGAAGGGCCGCGCGAAGGTGTTCGCCGGCAGGTGTTCGTGCCGCAACCATGGCGCGGCAGCTCCGTGTTCTACATGCGGACACGCACCGGGATCCGCGGCGGCCTACAGCCTGGTCCGCAACGAGGTCAGGCAGCTCGATGCGGCGATGCCCGTGTATGGCGTGAAGACACTCGAGAGCCAACTGGACGAAACGCTGATGACGGATCGGCTTGATCGCGATGCTTTCGGCTGGCTTCGGCCTGCTCGCGACGGTGCTCGCCTCAATCGGCCTCTACGGCGTGATGGCCTTCGTCGTCGCGCGTCGCAGCAAGGAGATCGGCATCCGGATGGCGCTCGGCGCCAATCCCGGCAACGTCATCTGGAGCGTGATGAAGGAAGTGCTGATCCTGCTCGTGATCGGGCTGGCGCGTCGGCGTGCCGTCGGCAATCGGGCTGGGGCGATTAGTCGCATCGCAGCTCTATGGCATCGAGCCGCACGATCCGTGGATTGCCGGCATGACGATGCTGCTGCTGACACTGATCTCGGCGGCTGCCGGCCTCATTCCGGCGCATCGAGCCAGCCGGGTCAGCCCGGTCCTGGCGTTACGGTACGAGTAAGAGTTCGCTGTGACGTTCGGAGTAGCGTCTCCCGCAGGTACCTGCCCCTACCGGACCACCGCAATCGACAGCGCCTTGGTCGCCGTCGCGGGTGTTGACTGGCTGTCGCGTACGCGTACGACGAACGACCACGTCCCCAGCGTGGACCCCTTACCGCTGATGACGCCGGTCGACGCATTCAGCGAAAGACCAGTCGGGAGGCTGCCAGACGCGAGGCTCCACGTGTACGGCGGCGTCCCGCCCGTTGCCGTGAGTGTGCGGGTGTAGTTCTTGTTGCGGCGCGCGGACGGCAGACTCTGGGTCGTGATCGTGATGGGATTCGGTTGCGGCGCTGCGGCGACCGTCAGCGCGAACGACCGCGTCGCGACGTCCGCCGGGCTCTGCGCGTCGCTGACCTGAACCGAGAAGCTCCACGTGCCGGACGTGGTCGGCGTCCCTGCGATGTCACCGGTTGTCGCGCCGAGCGAAAGGCCGGGAGCGAGCGTTCCGCTCGAGAGTGCCCAGGCATAAGGCGTCAGACCACCCACCGCCGCGAGCACGGAATGGTACGCGATCCCAACGGTACCAGCCGGCACGCTGCTCGTCGTGATCGCGAGGTCGGCCGGCTGTCCGTCTTCCATCTCGAACGCGCCGATGTCGAGAACGCCATCGCTCGATCGCGGCCTGCTCGACTGGTGCTTCACGTACTCGCGCGAAATGCCCGGCTCCGGAAGCGGATCGGGCGCCAGCACGGCGCCGGCGTTGACATTGGCCGACGTCATCGCGAGCCCGAAATCCTGTCCCGCTTCGTTGCGGAATCCCGGCGAGCTTCCCACGACCGACGTCCCGTCGTCGTTGATCACGCCGTTCAGCGTGCCGAATGTCGCGACGCGACCGGGCTTGAACCAGTTGTGTGTGAGGTCGAGCACGCCTGTCTCGTCCAGCAGTGACAGCGTGCTGCCAGAGGCCGTCACGTAGAAGACATTGTTGCGTGTGTCGGCGCGCTCCTCGTTCGTCGACAATCGGAAGAGCGTCGTCCGATCGGTGCGATACGACACGAGCGTGTTGTTGTAGAAGAAGAGCGTTCCCTTGCGGTACTTCGACGTGGTGCCGTTGTCGCCGCCGTAATGAGCAATCTGCCGATTGCCTGCCGCGTCCGTCTCGACGACCACGTTGCCGTACACGAACGTCCGGCGATAAGACGGATCCGATTGGATCGTCAGCGCTGTCGGTCTCCACGAGATCGAGCTGACGATTCCCGCCCTCGATCCAGTTGTAGCGCACCACAAGGCCGGCCGATCGGTCCTTGAGATTGTTCCCGCCCGCCCCCGCCTTCGTCGGACCGAAGTAGTTGTACTGATACGTGATGCCCAGTGCCTCGGTGTAGGCGTTGTGTTCGAACAGGCTGCCGACGTTGCCGTTGTCGTAGATCGCATTGGCCTCGATCAGGATGTCGCGCGAGACAGACGGCTCCGCCGAGCTGACGAATACGCCGTTGCCGGTGTCGTGGAGCCAGTTGTTCCGGAGCGTGATGTGCTCGCCCTTCTCGACCCAGATCGCCGCGGCATTGGCCACGTAGCTTTGCGTGGCCCCGCTGTCGTCCGTGAACGTGAACGGCGGCCGTGCGCTCCGCACGTCGAGGTTCTCGACGACGATGTAACGTGGCATCGTGTCGGCGGGAATGCTGGCGCCGCCGATCTTGATGACGGCGCGCTGTTCGCCCCAGTAATCGAGCGCCAGGCGGGTCGCTGCGCCGGTGCCTTCGATGACGGGTCGCTCACCGGCCGGGCCCGACACGCCGCGAACGACGATCGGCGCCGCGGCCGTGCCCTGACGGCAGATCACCCACTTGTCCCGATAGGGCGTCGAGCGCCAGTAGATGAGGACCAGGTCGCCCGGCTGCAGGGATTCCCACGGGACATTGGACGGCGTCAGGTAAGGCTGGCCAGGGCCGACGGCGTAGGTTGCGGCCTCGCCGCGGACGGCAACTGCCAGGAGCGTCATCGTGAGCAGGCAGACATGTCGTAGCAGCACGCGCATCGAAGACCTCTGATGGTTCTGAATCTGGTTGGGGCGTGGAATTGGCCAGTGTTCGGCGACTGCAAGGACGTTGCCGCAGGAACGAGGCTCTGAACGGCTCAGACTTGCCGGCCTTTCCTCGCATGGCGGAATCATTGTCTCCACGCGGCCAGATTCGCCCCGCCCAAATCGTAATCAATCGTGCAGTTTGAACGGGTGCCGGTCGTCTAGCGCGGAGCATCAGCGCCGCGGGCATGATCGCGGCACGCCCGCGCCGACTCATTCCGGCGCGCCGCGCCGCATTGTGATGGGCGCCACAATCCTCGCCGTCGCGCTCGTCGTGCTGTTCGCATGCTGGGTGCCCGCAGGCTTGGCCCCCGACTTCTTCCACTTCTCACTTCCCACTCCACTTTGCACTTGGCACTCTGCACTTGGCACTTCTGTCGTATCCCTTGACAATCGCTTCATGCGCGAATATATTCGCTTGTGGCGAAAATATTCGCCTCTTGTGCCTGGGCGCATGCCATGCGCCCCTACCCTCCCGAGGACTCATGCAGAAGCTGGCTCGCATTGATTTGACGAGGCGCGAGAGCCAAATCATGGAGATTCTCCATCGCCGACGGCGGGCGACGGTCGAGGAGATCCGGGCGGAGCTGCCGGACGCCCCGAGCCCGTCCAGCGTCCGCAAGCTCCTCGACATCATGATCGAGCGCCGCCTCCTCGGCCGCGAGTACGACGGGCCTCGATACGTGTACTTCCCGGCCGCGAAACTCGAAGATGCCAGCCGGTCCGCGCTGAAGCAGCTCGTGCGGACCTTCTTCGACGATTCACCGGGATCGGCCATGGCGGCGCTTCTCGACATTCCGGGCAAGCCGCTCTCCGACGCCGAGTATCGCCGGTTGTCGGCCCTCCTGAAGCGAGGGCGCGATCAAGGAGAAGAACGATGAACGGTCTCTTCGTCGATCCCGACATGTCGGCGGCGACCTGGTTCGTGGCCAAGGCGTCGGTGCTCATGGCCGCTGCCGCGATCGTCTGTCTGCTGATTTACCGGCAGGCCTCCGCCGCCACGCGACATCTGCTGTGGACGCTCACTGTCCTGAGTCTGCTGCTGCTCCCCCTCGTTACCGCAATGAGCCCCAAGTGGACGATCGCGCTTCCCTTGGCACGAGCGGCCTCGCCTTCGATCACGGTGCTCCGCACGCCAGCCGTCGTCTCAGCGTCGCCAATGGCCAGTGCAGCCCTCGGGGCACCTCTCGACGCGAGCTCGCGCGCTGTTCCGCCGGGCATCGGGTCCGTCGCTGGTGCAACTCAACGCACGCAGAGTCCGTGGATGGCGTTATTCATCGCTCTGTACAGCGCGGGAGCATTGCTGCTTCTGGGTCACATCGTCGCAGAGCGTCTGGCGATTCGCCGGTTCGTGCGGAACGCCGACGATGTGACAGATCTGGAATGGCGAGGGCTGTTCCTGCAGTGCGCGCGCACCATGGGCGTGGAGCGTCCGGTCCGTCTGCTTCGGAGTCGAGAACAGAGCATGCCGATGGCGTTTGGGATCCGCAGACCCACGATCCTGGTCCCGGCGATCGCCGATACCTGGCCGGAAGATAGGCGACGAGCGGTGTTGCTCCACGAGCTCGCCCACGTCGCCCGCCACGATTGCCTGACGCAACTCCTGGCGGCATTGGCGTGTGCCTTGTACCTGGATCCACCCGGGTGCCTGGTGGGTGGCGCGGCGTCTGCGCGTCGAGCGCGAGCTCGCCTGCGACGATCGCGTCCTCCAGGCCGGCACCCAGGCACGCGAATATGCCGGGCACCTGCTGGAGTTGGCGTACGCACTCGGCGGCCATCGCGCGCCCGCGCTCGCGGTCACGATGGCGCGGCCACGACAACTGGAGGGACGAATGCTCGCAGTACCTCGATTCCGCGCGGAACCGCGCCATCCCACGGCTTCAGAACCGCCTCGCGGCGGTTTCCATTGCCACGCTCCTGCTTGTCCCTCTTGCCGGTGCAGAAGCGACGATCGTGCCGACGCATACAGACTCTGTGACCGACGTGCCAATGGGTTCAGACGCCAATGGCACTCCTGCCGTATCCGATGCCACCACGCCTCCCGCGTTGACTGGACCGGATGCAGCCGAAGCGACTGGCGCGCCGCAAGCCGCGGCGCCGGAAGATGCCCGTGCCGGCACGTGGGAGATTCGGGAATCGAATGAGTCCGGATCGGTCTACCTGCAATTGACGGAGCGCCACTCGTCGTCGGGATCCACTGTGCCCGTGAACCGCCTCGAGGGCCTGTCGCCGGCGCAGCTTCAGGGCGCGGGGACGACGGTAAAGTTCACGGTTCGCCGCGATGCCGGCTCGTTCACGTTCGAGGGCACTTGTCGAAACGGCGTGGGTGCAGGCACCTACACGTTCTCGCCCAGCGCCACCTTCGCCGCGGAGCTCGAGAAGCGAGGGCTCGGCCGACCAACGCCAGCGGACCAATACCAGCTCGCGCGTCACGACGTTGGACTGGCGTTTGTCGACGAGCTCACGAAGCAGGGTTACAAACGGCCCGCCATGTCAGAGCTCGTTCGCGCCGGGCAGCATGGCGTGCATCTCGATTACCTCCGCGCGATGGGCGATCTCGGTTATCGCCTTGGTACGCTCGATCCGCTCATCACGCTCCGAGACCACGGCGTGGGCCCCGAGTACGTGCGCGATCTGGCGGCGCTCGGGTTCAAGCAGCTGTCGGCGGATGACCTCCGCCTGGCCCGGGATCACGGCGTGAGCCCCGAGTACATCCGTGGACTGCAAGGGTTGGGCTACACGTCGCTCGGAATCGAACAGCTCGTCACGGCCCGCGATCACGGCGTGTCTCCAGAGTTCGTTCGCGAGTTGAGCGTGCTGGGTTACACGAAGCTACCGATCCAGGAGCTGATCAAGCTGCAAGACCATGGCGTTTCTGCGCCTTTCGTACGGGAATTGCGCCAGCTGGGCTATCGGGATGGCCCTACGGAGCTCATTAACGCTCGCGATCACGGGGTCAGCTCAGAATTCGTGCGCGAGTTGTCGGCGCTTGGCTATAAGGAGTTGCCACTTGAAGCGCTCGTTCGCCTTCGCGACCATGGCGTCTCGGCCGAATTCGTCCGCGAGCTCAAAGACCTTGGTTACGTGGGCCTCTCGGTCGACGATCTTGTTGGCCTTCGGGATCACGGGGTGTCGGCCGATCGTATTCGCAGCGCGAACTCGCGCGCGGGCACGCGCCTCCCGGTCGACATGCTCAGGGCCCTGGCGGACCGTGGGATGAAATAGGCTCGGCGAAAAATCCGCTGAGCACCGCCTCGCGGATCAGGTGCGCTTCCGGGGAGCAGCCAGACAGCTCCCGGAATTCCCGGATGAAGTGCGCCTGATCCGCATACCCGAACATCATTGCCGTGTCCGTGCCGCGCCTTCCCGAGTCGATCGCTTCAAACATCTTCAGCGCGTGTTGAAAGCGCGTGATCCTGGCGAGTCGCTTCGGTGACACGCCCACCACGTCACGAAAGCGCCGTTCGAGATGACGGCGCGTCACCCCCGACCGGCTCGCGAGCGCGTCCACGTAAACGAGTCCGCGATGACGGCCTATGGCGCGAACGGCAAATCGCACGTGGCGGTCGATGTGCTGCGGGTCGAGACAGCGCGCCAGGCAGCGGTCGAGCGCGCGTGCCGCGCCGGCGACTCCGGTCTCTTTCTCGCGAATCTCGTTCAACTCGCGCACCAGCGCCGCCGACAGGCAGCCGAGATCGACCGTGAGTCCGGCGAGCGCGTGCTGCGGAACCTGCAGCATGGCGGCGGCACCGTCGGGCTGAAACCGGACGCCGGCAACCGCAATGCGGCCCGTGGGCCTCAGGACAATGGGGGCCGTGAGCTGGCCCGCAAAGATGACGGGCGGCTGTCGCTCGGCGATGCCGTTGAGAGAGATACGCTCGAACGGGTCGCCGAGATGAACGATGATCTCGGGACGCCCATCGGGAAGAATGGGTTGGGCGAGCGCGTTCAGGTCGTGGACGGAGCCTTCGAGCGTCCAGAGGCAGTGCACGAACGGCGCGACCTGCGGCGACGCGGCATACTCGGTGTACTGCACGGGGTCAGGACACTAGCATGCAGGTCGCATTCCTTCAAGCGGCGGCGCGCCAGACCGCGCTAGAGTGTCGCTGTCTCTCACGTTGCTCAAACGCACATTTCGGCAGCGCACTGCCCCAGGCATGACAAGGCCCGCCAGGCATGACAAGGAATCGATATGAACGCGAGGACTGCTCTGACGGTCACGGTCTCTGCACTCTGCCTCGTGTCGGCGGGACTCATGCCCCAGACGGCCCGCCCGCCGGCTCTCGCAACGATCTCTCAAGTGGAGTGGATCGCCGGTACATGGGTCGGTGAGGGCGGCCCTGTCACGTTCGAGGAGCGTTGGACCTCACCAGGGGGTGGCGCGATGCTGGCGGTCTCCCGCACGATGAAAGACGGCCGCATGGTGGCGTTCGAATTTCTACGAATCATCGAACGCGAGGGTGGGCTCGTGTACGTCGCGCAGCCAGGCGGGCGGCCGCCGATCGACTTCACCTTGACGTCGCTCACTGCCGGCAGCGCGACGTTCGAGAATCCCGCCCACGACTTTCCAAAGATGATCCAATACACGAAGCGGGCAGACGGCACGCTCGAAGCGCGGGTCAGCGATGGCGCGTCCCGCGTCGAGACGTTCGTATTCAAGCGGCAGCCGTGAGACAGGAGCTGACCAAAGAGACTCCTGTGGAGGCGCGCCTTCAGGCCCGCGTGCGTCGCGAGTTGCGGGGCTGAAGCCCCGCCACCAGTCGATTGTTACGCCATCCTCACAAATCTCTGATCGCCGTCCACCCTGGCACGCTCGTCGCCATCCTGACCGCGCGCCCGATGGCGTCGGCCACGACCTCCGATGCAATCGCACCGATGGCCGTCAGCGAGACGTTGCGATCCACGAGCCCCGTCGAGACAGCGAGCACCTGGTCCCCATCCCCCTGCGTGTGATACGGGTTGATCGCTCGCGCGCCGCCCGTGTTTGCCATCATCGCCAGCTTCGTCAACGCGGTCTTCGTGAGCGCGACGTTGGTGGCGACCACCGAGAGCGTCGTTGCGTGTAGTGGCTCGTCCGAGAGCGGCGCCGCATTCGCCGATCCTCCCTGGAGGTCGCGGCGCAGCACTTCCACACTGCGTGCGAAGCCGCGGCCGTCGGCCGTCCTGGCGCCCGCGATGATCGTTCCCTGGCGCCAGTCCAGGATGTCACCGGCCGCGTTGACGACGACGAGGGCCGCTATCGTCACGTCGCCGAACCGCGCCGACGCCGTGCCAATGCCGCCCTTCATGCCTTTCATTCCCCGGCCGACGAGCATCTTCCCGACCGTCGCGCCGGCGCCGACGCCGACGCTTCCCTCTGCAAACGGCGCGGCCGCCGCAGACTGACACGCGCGGTACGCCTCGTCGGGCCCGACGCGGATGTGGCCATCGCCGATCGCGAGATCGTCGATGACGGCGCCAATGACGAGCGGAACGCGGATGTTGGGGACACCCCAGTCGTATCCGATGCGCCGTTCCTCGAGGAAGCGCACGACGCCGGCCGTGGCGCCAAGCGCCATCGGGCCGCCGCCGGTCAGCAGAATCGCGTGAATCTGATCGACTGGGCTGACGGGCTGGAGCACGACGCCAAGCGATTCTCCAGGCGCTGAGCCGTCGTAGTCGACACCAGCCGTCGCTGGTTTGTCGAACAGGATCGCCGTGCACCCGGTAGGACGCCGCGCGTCGGTGAAGTGTCCAACACGGAGTCCTCCAACGTCGGTCAGCGAGCCGGTCGCGGGAAGCTGCCCGGATTCCGCCGCCAGCCCGGGCGCGGCTCTCAGTACTGTCGCGGCGCCGAGCGTGTGCAGAAGCTGACGCCGTGAGAATGGTGGTGTACGCATGGCAGATAATGGCCATTCACGGCGCCGCGATGCAACGTCGGCCGCTCGGTTCCACTGGTCTCAGTGTCACGCCTATCGGCCTCGGCCTGGCTGCCCTTGGCCGGCCCGAGGTACATCACTCCCGACAGAGACACCGATCTCGGTACCGCGCGTTCGGTGGCTTCCATGGAGCGTCGGTGTCACGACATGCTGGATACGGCGTATGCGGCCGGTATCCGGTACGTGGACGCCGCACGATCGTATGGACTGGCGGAGCAGTTTCTCGGCGCGTGGCTTCGCGGCCGGCCCCTGACACGGCCTTCCATCACGGTGGGGTCGAAATGGGGTTACACCTACACCGCCGACTGGCAGCGCGGTGCGCGGGTGCACGAAATCAAGGACCTGTCAGTGGCAACGCTGCAGCGTCAAGTCGACGAGAGCCGCGCGATGCTCGGCGACGACCTGCAACTCCTGCAGATTCATTCCGCGACGCTCGAAAGCGGGGTGCTCGACGATGTGCAGGTCCTGCGGGCGCTCGTCCGGCTGCGCGACGGCGGGCTGTCGATCGGGCTGACCGTCACCGGACCGAAGCAGGCGGACGTGATTCGTCGCGCCCTGCGTGTGTGGGTGGACGGCGTGAATCCGTTTCAGGTCGTTCAGGCGACCTGGAACCTCCTCGAAACGTCGGCCGGGCCGGCGCTGGCAGACGCCCGGGCGCAGAACTGGGGGGTGATCGTCAAAGAGGCGCTGGCGAACGGCAGGTTGACGAACAGAAACGCGCGCGCGGAAGCCGAGCCGATTCGGCAGGCCGCTGAAACCCTGGGCGTCGCGATGGATGCGGTCGCGATTGCGGCCGCGGCGGCACAGCCGTGGGCCGATGTCGTGCTCTCTGGTGCGGTGACGGCGGAACAACTCGCGAGCAATCTCACGGCGATCGCGATCGTCGACGAGGTGGACGGCCTCGCGCCCGTCGCGGTTCCGCCGGACGAGTACTGGCGCCAGCGTGGCGCGCTCCCCTGGCGATGACGTGTTCCCTTTCAGGACACTGAGGCCCATTTATCGCCGAGTGCGTCCACTTCCCTAACGCCTTGCAGCAGCGAGACTTCAGGTCATTCCCCCCTCGCATCTATCGCGTTCCTTAAAGCGATCTACAGCTGAGTCCGATAGTGGGTAGAAGGAAAACTACAGTCGGGTTGGATCGACAGCCCTTGGACGTCGATCCACGAAACAGAGAAGGAATAAGGAAATGAAGAGGCTGTTTACCGCGACGATTCTCGTCACCACCCTTCTGGCGGGAGCAAAGGTCGCGTCCGCGCAGACCTCCACCGGCACGCTTACCGTGACGGCCAACGTCGTCAGCTCGATCGGCCTGACCTTCGAAACTGACACGGCGGGCGTGTCCCTTGCGGGCGCTAGCACGAATGCGGCAACGATGGACTTCGGCACCATCTCCGCGTACGGGACGATAACGGGCGGCGTTACTCGGACGGTTGGAGCATCGGACTTTACCGTCAGCTCGCCGTTTGGTGTTCATGTCGTGAGAGCGAATTCCATTAGCGCGAGCTACGCGCTCGGCGTGGCGCTCGCGACCACCGACGTGACCAACACGTGGAAAGTCAACTCGACCACCCTGACGCTCTTGAATCAGAACCTCGGCGGCTCGTACACCTACGGGACCACCGTGGCCCACACGCTGTATTTGACTGTGCCTCTTGCCGCGTCGAGCGGAGCGATCAGCAAGGTCGTCAACTTCACGGCGACCGCGAACTGACGCGCCGTAGCGCGTCACAGCGTACAGGCTCATCGTGGCGACGAATTGAGAAAAGCATCATGCGGCACCAGGACTACGTGAAGGTATTGGTCCTGTTCATGTGCCTGGTCGCCGCGCCCGTCCCCGTCTTTGCGCAGCTCTTCGGCATCGATTTGACGTTTCAATCGGTGGCTGGGAGCGTTTCGATTAGCGGAGCCGGCACTGGCGCGGCAACACTGAACTTCGGCACCGTGTCGGCGTTTGAACCCGTCGGCGTCGGCGTCACGCGCACGTCGACCGCCACCAATTACACGATCGCGACGCAGTTTGGCGTTCGGGTGACGAAAGGGGCCCTCGTGTTCAGCCCCAACTACACGCTGCGTGCGCGGCTCACCGTTGTCCAACCGCTGACGTGGAAAGTCGAAGGCGTGACGATGTCGACCAGTTTCACGACCATAGCGACGTCGCAGCCTTATACCACGCCACTGCCGCACGCGTTGGCGTTCATCGTGCCGTTGAGCTCGGCGGCCGGCGCAGTCAACACGAACATTGAGGTCATGGCCGTTGCGAATTGAAGCCCACACAACGATCGTTGTTGCCACGCGGATACGGCGACTGCTGCTCAATCGTGCTACAGGACTTGCCGCTGCGATCGTGTTGACGCTGGGGCTCACCTGCCGCGCCGGGGACCAGCAGACCGAGCCGGCACATCGGCTTGGCATCTCGCTCTCTCCCGCTGTCGTCGTGCTCAGCGGTCAGACGGGGCAGGCGCATCGTCAAACGCTGCGGCTGACGAATCACACCTCCAAGGAACTGACCTTTACCCTGGAGGCGCAGGACGTGCTGGCAGAGGCGGGCCGTCGCGTGTTTCTACCCGCCGGAGAGCGCTTCGACAGTATCGCTGCCACTGCAGTGTTCTCACCCACGGAGATCGTCATCCCTCCGGGGGGCGTGGGTTCGGCTGACGTCATCCTGACCGTGCCGCCCCAAACGGCGGTGCGAGCCGTCGCGGCCATCTTTCGCGGTCACACGCCTGTCAACCCTCGTGCGGGCGTGGCCATGACCGCCTCGCTCGGCAGCCTGATCACCTTCACGCTCTCGGGCGATGCCCGGCTCGATGCGTCCGCCCCTGAAGTATCAGCGCAATCCGACACGGCCAATCTTTTCGTTGGCGAATGGGTGACCAACGTCGGCTCGGAGCCGCTGACGCCGAGCGGTGCGGTCGCTCTCTTGAATGACGATGGTGTCCTCGTGGGAAAGATGCCCGTCGAAACGCAGCGTGTCCTGCCAGGCGAACGCCTGCGGTTCGGCGCCGAGTATCCCACGCTTCTGGCCGAAGGCCGCTATCGGGCGATTCTTTCCCTCGAGTATGGCGAGAGGGTGCTGACGAGTGCTCTGGACTTCATCGTCCCGCCGGCTTCGGTTGATCGGCGCGCTGTTCTCAGCCGCGCTGGTCCTCGACCGTAGCCCGGCCTGGGCGCAGGAACTCACCCTCGAGTATCAGCAGGTAGTCACGCGGGCCGTGCCCGGTGCGACCGCGGCCTTCTCTCTCGACCCATCGCGTGTCAGCGCGGTGGCCAAAGAGGGCGTCCTCACACTTGTCGGCGTCCGTCCCGGTACGACTCACGTGATCGTTGTCCTTGGAGAGCGATCCGAATCCTTTCAAGTCCTCGTCAACGATCCGCCCACATTCTTTTTGCCCGGTTTTGGACCAGCGGACTCACGGGCGGCCGAGGCCGGCCACTACGAGCTGAGGTTCGGCACCGATCCGCGCGTCCTGCAGGGCACGCTCGGCCTCTCGCGACGAGAAGGCGAGTTCACGACTGAACTGTCGCTCGGAAGCGCCGTGCTCCTCGACGCCACCGCTGATACGCATTTCAGCATTCCGCTCGCCTCGTTCACCCTTCGAAGCCCGGCACGTGAAATCACCCTGCTCGATGCCGTGGTGGCGAACTCGCCGCTCACGGTCTCTCGATCGACCGTTCGGGGCTTGCATCTGAAGAGCGGGCCGTGGCAACTGCACGCGGGCTACAATTTCTTCGCCAACTTCGAGCATCTCCTGCTCTCCACGGATCAGCAATCTGTTGTAGGAGTCGGCTATCGCCGGGCTCTCGGGGCGCGGAGCAGCATCACGCCGAATCTCTATCATTTCGGCGGTGGAGCCGATGAGTCTCACCGTGGATTCGTGGGTACTGTGCTGTATGAAGCCGAACCGGCCCCAGCCACGAAGGTCCTCGCCGAGATTGCGGTCGGTCGCGTCCTTGCCGGCGCCGCCGAGATCGAGATCGCTCGTCCCGAGCGTCGGGTATGGGGGAAGGTCCGCTTTGCGCCGAACCGATTGCCGTCGCTCGCTACCGACCAGCCAAATGGTCGGTTTATCGAAGGAGGCTGGGTCAACTACGGAGCCAGGCTGACGGCGAACGCCAACGTGTCCTCGCAGCGGTACTCTCAAGGCGCACTGGATCAGGCCAGCAGCATCGCCAGTTTCGACCTGCGGTATCGGCGTCACGACATTTGGACGATCCACGGAGGATCGGGATATTCCATTTTCGACACCGCCGCGCGGCCTGGCTCCAGAATTCAGAATGTGACGCTGCCGATCGGCGCAGGCGTCGCACGCGGTCCGCTGGGAGCGGACGTGGACTATCAGTTCTCGAGAGAGACCGCGCGTGATCTCGCGGGACACCTGGTGCGTGCGGCCGTTAACGGTTCGTCGCGAGGATTCCACTTTACAGCGCACTGGGAGCGTCAGACGCAGGCGCCAACCGCGGGTTACATCCTCGCCCAAGTGCCGTGGCTTCAGCAGGCCCTCGACCAACTGGGCATCTCGGCAAGCACGCCCGAACAACTCGCGGAGCTTCTCCGTACCAATGCCACGCTCGCAGCTTACGGCTACGCGAACAATGTCAGGATCGATGTGACGCCACTGCGCACACGTTTGGGCGTGAGCGGCGGGTGGCGAGGTAGCGGAACAGCCCGGCCGAATTTGTATTTCAGCACGCTGACGAACAGAGATGCGCTGATTGACGGCCAGTCACACGGAGCGGTCCACATGTTGAGCTACTCTCGAAGCCTCGGCGCGATGGCGGAGCTGCTTCTCTCCGGGTCGTTGACCTGTCACGATCATCAGGAGACGTCATCCTCCTGTCGACCGGTGGCATCAGTTTCGGTCCGGCGGCAGCTGCAGAGTGTTCCACGGCTGCTGCCGCGTCACAGGGCTGCGATTGGCGGCACCGTGTTCCGTGACGATCGCGTCCAGGGCGCGTACGCGACGGGCATGCCTGTCCTTCCCGGGGTGGAGATTGTCCTCGATGGCGCGCGGCGAACTATCGCCGACGCACAAGGGCGGTACCGTTTCGACGACGTGCCGCACGGCAGACATCAAGTCGAACTGCACTATGCGACAAAGGACGCGTTTTTTCTCACGACGCCGTCGCCGAGAGAGGTCCATGCAGGCGCGACCGCAGACTTCGGGGTTGCCGCCGCAAAATACAGCCTTCGCGGTGTCGTCAGGACCGACGCCGGCAAAGGCCTACTCGGCGTGATCGTTCACGTTTCCAATAACGATCGGGTTTGGACAAGTCCGACTGCTGACGATGGGACATTCGTAGTTGAAGGACTGATGCCTGGAAGCTATACCGTGCGCATCGAGCTTGGCTCCGTTCCCGTTGGATACGCGCTCGATGGGCAACTTTCACAGGGAGTCGTGATCGGGCAAGCGGCGCCGGCGCGGCCGACGTTCGTGCTGCGTCCATACCGGAGCATTACCGGGCGTGTGCGGCTGTTCGACCGCAGAACGGGCGCGTATGTTCCTCTCACCGGAGAGACGGCGGAGCTGATCGAGTCACATCGGCGCTGTACGACCGACGAGAACGGGACCTATGTATTCCGCGACCTCACGGCGGGCGACTACACCGTCGTGATCGGGCACGGAGGGCATCAATATACCGCCTCGGCGAAAGTGCCGGACGGCCCTGCCTCCTTGAGGAACGTCGATATCGCCATCGTCAGGTAGCGTCCCGGAACTCGACGGGCATGCTGAGGAATTGCGCGTATCTCTCGACGGCACCGGCGAGGGCCTGCCGGTCACCGTGCGACAGCCGTTCGTACGGGGAGACGCTCACGAGGGCCGAGGCTGTCGTCACCGTTCGCCTCCACGTGCCCGCAAGCGCCCCGTGGATCACGAGGGGATGCGCATAGGCGTCGAACGTACCAGCGGTCACGGCGTAGACGTGCGCGGCTCCCAGCACTGGATCGCGGTCCTTGTACGCGATGAGATACTCGTCGTAGTTCGGCAGCAGGAACGCGGTGCCGGACGCGGCCGGGGCAGACGCTCTCGATTTCGCGAACCAGTACGTCCGGTCGCCAATGACCTCTTGTGAGAGAGACGGCTCCGCGCACGCGATTCCGGCCTTCGCATCCGCGACCGTCAGGCCCGACCACCACACGTAGTCCCTCACAGTCGCGGGCCCGTGGCTCGAAAAATACCGGCGGGCCAACTCCGCAAGCGCTTCCTCGCGCGTGAGCCGCTTTGCGTCGGGAGCGCGCTCGTCAATGAGCGCATACGTGAACTGCTTGCCGCGCATCGGCCCACTGCAGATGACGCCATCGAGCTCGGCTCGCATCACGAGGTAGGCGAGCCGCATACCGTCGGCCTCGATGCGGTGGCGTCCAAGCGCGGATGCCAGCTCCGATCGGGTCAAGTGAGCACCACCAGCCAACGCGCGCTCGAAGATGGCGCGGCCTCGGGCGAAGATCTTCGCGTCGAGACCGACCTTCCGGTAGTAGTGCGCGTTCACGGCATTGACGCGCGGGCCGCTCAATGCCGTCATCCAACGGATGTCCGCCCTGGCAACGAAATGCCATGTCGGCCGGAGGATATGAGTTCGAAGGATCTCGCCGTCGTTGAACGCCCGCTCGACGTCGCGATCTCGAAGGCCTTTCGCCCGCTGGCTGACCGCCCATTTCGCGCCAGTGTAGTCCTGCGATTGAACGGCTCCGAGCCACGCGACCACGGACGCGGCTCCGCGCAGCTCAGAGCGCGTGAGCTTCTGGTTGCGAAGTCGCTGGGCGACAAGATTGGTCCCGATGGCATTCACCGTCGTGCAGTGAAACAAGGTATGGGCGCGCCGGTCAAGGTGTTCTTGCTCGTCAGTGCCACCGCACCCGAGCCATTGGTCCATAGGGCCCGCCGGGTTCATAATTGAGAGTCGGCACACTATGAAGAGCGATGATTGAGCGGTACGGGCGCTTCCGCGTGATCCGACAGATCGGCGAAGGCGGCATGGGCGTCGTCTACGCCGCGCACGATGAGCAACTCGACCGCGCAGTGGCCATAAAGACGTGGCGCAGCCAGGCCGACGTGTCCGCCCGCGACCGTTTCGTGCGGGAGGCTCGCGCCGCGGCGAGCGTGAGTCATCCCAATATCTGCCAGCTTTATGACCTCGGCGAGCAGGACGGCGAGCTTTTTATTGCGATGGAGTTGCTCGATGGCGAGCCGCTCTCAGCCTGCATCGCCAGAGGTTCTCTGCCGGCTGCCGAAGCCATCCAGATCGAGCTCCCGATTCTGGCCGCCCTTGACGCGTTGCACCGGCGAGGATTCGTTCATCGCGATCTCAAGCCGTCGAACATCTTCCTAACGCCTTTCGGCGTGAAGCTGGTCGACTTCGGTCTCGCGCGGCCTGTCGCCAGCGCGGATGCTGAGCGGCCAACCCTGACACTGACCATGCCAGGCACCATCCTTGGGACCCCGCGGTATGTGGCGCCTGAACAGCTGATGGGCGAACCGGGCGATCATCGCATGGACCTGTTCGCCGCCGGTGCCGTCCTGTATGAGATGTTGACTGGCCAGCCCGCATTCGGTGCCGGCGCGCGAACGCTCGCGCAGGTCTTCCACGCGATCCTCAGCGATCAGCCGCCCGCGCTCGGGGGCGCGCCGACGATTGCGGCAATCGATCGAGTTATCCACCGTGCCCTGCAGAAGGATCCCGCACAGCGTTACGATTCAGCGTCGGCCATGGCCGACGATCTACGGGCCGTCCTGCTCGTCAGTGACAGTGGTCAACTGGCACGGGCGCATCGTTTGCGACGGCTGATCGTGTTGCCGTTTCGCGTTCTGCGTCCCGATACGGAAACCGACTTTCTCGCGTTCAGCCTCGCGGACGCCATTACCTGCTCGCTTTCGAGCCTCGATTCGCTTGTTGTGCGCTCGAGCGTCACGGCGTCGCGGTTTGCGGCGGGTGAGACCGATCTGGAGACCGTCGCGGCGAGGGCCGACGTGGATCTCGTGCTCACGGGCACACTGCTCCGGGCTGGCGAGCAGCTCCGCGTGAACACGCAGCTCGTCGAGGCACCCGCTGGTACGGTCGTGTGCTCGCACTCCTCACAAGTTCCGCTGGGCGACACATTCGCCCTGCAGGACGAACTGAGCCGCCGGGTCGTCGACGCGCTGTCGCTGCCTCTGAGTACCGGCGATGAGCAGCGCCTTCGTCGCGATGTGCCGGCGACGCCCAAGGCGTACGAGTATTACCTGCGGGCGAATGCGCTCAGCACCAAACCTGACAACTGGTCGATCGCACGCGATCTGTACCGCGAGTGTCTCGCCGAAGATCCCAACTTTGCCCCTGCATGGGCACGTCTTGGACGCGTTAATCGCGTCCTCGGCATGTATACCGGCGAATCCTCGGATGACTTTCTGAAGCAGGCAAAGGCCGCCTTCATGCGGGCGCTCGAGCTGAATCCCGACCTTCCGCTCGCCCATCACCTGTACACGAACCTCGAGGTCGAGTTGGGTCAGGCCGAAGCCGCACTCAAGCGGCTGATCGCCCGTGCACTCGAACGGTCCGGCGATCCAGAGCTCTTCGCAGGCCTCGTTCAGGCCTGCCGCTACTGCGGCCTTCTTGACGCCAGCGTCGCCGCATATGAGCACGCCAGACGACTTGATCCTCAGATCAGAACCAGCGTGGCGCACGCGTATCTGGCGCTCGGCGACTACGAACGCACGATTTCCAGCAACATCGAAGAGCCCCCCATCTTGAACGCCTATGCGCTCGCCGCGCTCGGCCGGACCTCCGAGGCAGTCGAGCTGCTTCGCGGCGTTCACGACACATCTCTCCCAAAACTGTATCGCCTGTATGTGAACGGCGTGCGATGTTTGCTGGAGGGGACCTGGACCGAATCGCTCGCCTCGATTCGATCGCTCGCGGCGGGGACGATGATGCGGGATCCGTGCGGGTGGTACTATGCCGCGCGGGCTATGGCGTACCTCGGCGACGAGGAAGCCGCGCTCAAATACCTCGGCCGCAGCATCGCGGGCGGGTTTTTCTGTTTCCCCTGGTTTGCCCGCGACCCGTGGCTCGACTCGCTGCGCCATCGGCCGGAGTTCCGGAAACTGTTGTCGGACGCAGAGAGCAGGCATCGGCTCGCCGCCGCCGAATTCATCCGTGCCGGCGGCGATCGTCTGCTGGGCATGGTGAGCAGCTAGTCCCGGGCTAAGGCCCGTCCCAACCGGCTACTCTTCCAGCAGTCCCTTGAGATTCTGCAGCGCCTCGGCGGCGCGTTCCTGGTTCATCTTTTCGAGCGTCCCGCGTGTGGCGAACCGCGCCACCATGTTCTCCGGCACGTCGTAGTCGACGACGAGCGTCAGGTCCGTGGCGTCGCCGTTCGCCTTGAACGAGTACGTCCAGGTGCTGCGATTGCCCGTCACCGTCTGGAATTCATAGGTGCGGGGCCGATCCAGTTTCGTGCAGCGGCTGGCGCCCGAGATGACGAGCCCGAACCAGTTGAACTCGTACTGCCAGGTCTGACCGACACTCGCCTCGGCAGGCGACACATCCTCTATCCGGTTCAGCCCGGGGATGAACGTGACCGCGCCTTCCGGATGGTCGGCCAGGAACGAGAACACCCGATCGATCGGCGCCGATACACTGACAGCCTCTGTGACGCTTGGCATCCTCGCCTCCTTCAGCGGCCGGAGAGGTCCGGCCGCCCATAACGCGCCGCCTTCAGCAGCGCCGTGGCCACGAGCGTGCGCTTCGTGACCGATCCGCCGTGAAGCTCCACGTCAATCGTGGCCCAATGTCGCGACTGTGTCCATGTCACGCGACCGATTCTGCAGGTGATCGATCGGTTGTCGAGGTCCGGGCCAAGGCCGACCAGCGCGAGCGGCTCCCGCAGAATCATGCCCCAATTGTGCGAGTGGCGGCCCGGCGACCACCAGCGCTCGCGTCCGGCACTGGTGTGGCGCACGACGAACACGAGGCGTGCGCCCCGATGGAAGAGCCGCACACTCATTTTCGCGCCGTCACCACTGTCTGAAGCCCCGTCGGATCGACTTGTACCGACATGCTTCGGAACGGCAGCGGTTCCAGCAGCCGACCGAGCGCATGGCCATCCCGATAATGCGTCCGCAGCTCTCCCAGTCGCAGGAGATAGTCGGACGCCCATCGCCGCGTCATGCCGCTCGTGACGAAGCAGCCCGCCGGCTCGAGCACGTCGAACAGTACGCCATAGAGCCGTCCGGCAGTCTCATCGTCGAGAAACTCGGTGAGCCCTGTGCACGTGATGAAGTCGAATCGGCCCGGGTACGAACGTCGATCGAGCGCGTCGCCATGAATCGCCCTGAAACCGCCGAGGCCGCGATGCGCCATGAACGCACGAGCCTCGGCCAGGACCGCCTCGTCGAGGTCGAGCCCGTGGAATGCCACCGACGCGGGCAGCCTTCCGCTGCGCTCCCGTACGTCCGATGCGGCGTCGGCGAGCTCTCGCGGAACGCCGCAGGGGACGCTGAGCACATCGGTCGGCTCGTCAATCGCGCGACCTGCGCGCTCGATCAGAAACCGTGCGAGCTCTTCGCGCGCCGCAAGATAGCGGAACCTGAACGCCCGCGCCGCCGGCATCCCCAGGAGCCGGGCATCGAGCCACCTGCCGAATGTACCGTGTCCCGACGGCTCGCTGCGGTAGATATGGTCGGCAAAGCGGTAGCTTCCCGAGCGTTCGAGGCCTTCCCTCCCGAGGTCGCTTGCCCGCAGCAGGTAATAGACGGGAATGTCCAGAATGCGGCCGCGACGTAAGAGTGAGCGCGGAATGGAACGCGATCGTCTGGTCCGGTTGTGAAAGACGCCGGTCACAGCCGCAAGTGCGCGGCGATCAGCTCACGCATCACCTCTGGCGTGCCGGCCGCGATCGTCAGCGCGCGCGCGTCTCGATACCACCGGCTCGTCCAGTGATCCGCGAGGTAGCCGAGTCCTCCATGCAGCTGCAGGCAGACCTCGATTGCGCGCTGTGCCTCGCGATAGCTGAACAACTTGACCATGGCGATCTCCCGCGTGGCGTCGCGGCCGGCGGCCCAGCGCGCAAACGTGGCGTAATTGAGCTGCCGGGCGGCCTCGAGTGCCGTGGCCAGGTCGGCCATCTGATGCCGAATCGCCTGAAACCGGTTCAAGGTGCGGCCGAACGCGCGCCGCGTCCGCAGAAACGCGCGCGTCTTCTCCAATGCGTGTTCGGCCCACGCGACGGCGCCAAGTCCACCGTACAGGCGCTCGCGGTTGAGCGCGTCCCGGACGTACGTGTACGCACCTCCCGTCTCGCCGAGCACGCTCGTGCGTGGAACACGGCACTTGCGAAACGTGATGTGGCCCATCGCGGTCGTGGTCAGTCCCAGCGACGGCAGTCGCGTGATTCGGACTCCCGGAGTGTCGCTCGGCACGACAAGCAGCGTCAGCTCGCCTGATGCTTCGGCGGTGCGAGCGGCCACGATCAGGCAGTCGGAGGCCGCCGCGTTCGTGATGTAGGTCTTCTCGCCGGAAAGCATGAAACCGCCGCGGACAGGTTCCGCTCTGGTCTCCAGACTCACGAAGTCCGACCCTGCGCTGGGCTCGCTGACGGCCAGGGCGCCGACGAGGCGACCGGCACGAAGGGGCTTCAAGTAGCGCGCCTGTTGTCGCGGCGTCCCGAGCTCTTCCAGGAGAGGGCCTATCAAGCGCGCCTGCACAAGCACGTTGAGGCCGACTCCCATCGACTCGCATCGCGCCAGCTCCTCGGCAAAGACCGCGGCCTTCCAACGGTCGAGGCCGAGATAACCGCGCTTGCCGCACTCGACAATCGCCGACCGCGGAAAGCGGCGCGCGCGCTCCCACCGAATCGCGTGCGGCGCCAGCTCGCGCTCGACGAAGCCCCGCACCTCCAGACGGAACGCCGCATCAACGGAGGAGAAAGCGGTTGGCGTCAAGAACCGGTCCTTCCAGCCTGTGGCGGCGCGGCACGCCGCACGAAGTCGACCAGGTCCTGGACGGTCTCAAGCTTCTGGAGGTTCGTATCGGGAAATTCGATCTTGAACTCGTCCTCGAGCGCGAGGATGCATTCAATCTGCTCGAGCGAGCCGATGCCGAGATCAGCCAACCTCTTGTCGCCCCTGAGAGCCGATGCAGGCAACATGGCCGATCGGCTCAGCACGGCAATCACGTGCGCGTCGAGGTCTGTCACGATCTGTTCTCCGCTTCAGGAAACCGCGCATTCACCATGTCCTCGATGTCCTTGACCACGGCCTGATCAACGGCGAGCCACCGGCCTTCGGCGGCCTCCACGGCCTCACGCGGCAGGCTGTCGAGGGCCTGATCGATCCAGCCAGCATGATCGCCTTCTTCTTCCTTCTCCATCTCCTGGATGATCTCCAGCAGCGTCTCTTTGACGGACGGATGCACGTTGCTGCCGTCCACGTACGCCCGGTAGGTGCCCAGCACCCGCTTTTCCAGCACCTCGGAGAGTACCAGCAGATCGACGAGCGATGCCGGAATGCCTCCTTTGCTGGAGTAGCGTTCCTGGACCGTCTCGATTCGCGGATCGATGCGGCCGCCAACGGACGCGATCGTTTCGCTCAGCATCGCGGCGTGTCGAGCCTCGGTGGCACAGTGTCGGGTGGCATTCGCCAGCAGGTCCGTGTCGCTCAGCGTTCGCGCCAGCCGGCCCATGAGCAGCGCGCCGTGCAGCTCGCTGTTGCGAAAGAAGTTCAGCACCCACAACTCACGCTCACTAGCCTCCATCGACGGCTCCTTTTGCGTAATTCGACAGGCTGATACCACAGAGCCGCTGCAGTCGCTTGTTCAATGCGAGGATGGCGCCGAGGTCGTTTTTCTGCGACACCGGCACGTGCGGCACGACATCGGCTCCCACGTGTCGAAACTCGAGGCCCGCTTTGAGCACGCGGTCGCGGCACGACGCGTCCTGCTTCACGCGCGCGTCGAGCAGGTCGCAGGCAAATTGCGTGTGTCGAAACTCGTCCTGCGCGATGAATCCGGCAATCTGCTTCAGCACGGGCTCTCGTGATTGGCGCGACAGCCGCAGGAAGAAGTAGGCGGCGAAGTGCTCGCTGATCATGTACCGTCCGAGCTCGCGGATGGGGTCGTCCACGGTGGTATCGAGGTTGCGGCGGCGGATGTCGACGATCTCGTCCGCGGTAATCGGCCGGTATTCGAGCAGCTCGAGGTACCGGTTGAGCACATAGAAATGCTTGTACGACTCATAGAGCTGAATCGAGAACACCGACGTGGCGTCGATCTGGTCCCAGAGCGCCCGCACCAGTCGAGTCGTGTAGAGCGGAAAATAGGACTCGATCAGGGCGGAGTCGCGGACCTGGTCGAGCAGCAGCGGCTGCGACAGCCCCAGCGACGGGTCGATTTCACCCCACAGGACGTCGGCATCCAGAATCCAGCGTTGGAGCTCGGCCTGCGTCAAGTAGTCGTCGTAGAGTGCCATTGGCCTTTAGAAATGTCAGGAGCGGACCAGGGCCTCGGCAGCGGCTGCACCCCGGTGGTGAAGGAACGCGAGCGCCCAGCGCTCCAGCCCGAATGCCGCGCAGCCGGAGTGCGCAGGCGTCCCGCCCTCGAGAGTGATCGCAAACCGATCGGCGAAGAACGTCTCGTGAAGGTTGAACGACGCGACCGCAAGCGCCTCGTCAGGCATGTCGACCCGTAGCTCGTATTTCAATCCTTTCACCTGTTGAAGCAGGCGCTTGCCGCGCCCGATCGCCCCAAAGAACGGATCCGCTGCGGGCTCGAGCACCCCAGCGAGTCCGAGCTCGCGCGCGAATCCTTCGAGCCGGCTCGACCACCGGTCGCGCTCCTCTCGCACCCAGTCGGGGCGACCGAGGAACATGACTTCCCGCATGGTGAACTCCCACAGCCGCCCTCGCGTGTGCGCGCGGCGGTCCGCCTCCCGGAAGCACGCTTGCGCGGCGGTAAGCCTCGTCGGCAGACTCAGCTCGGTTCCTGCCAGCATCTCGTAGGCGTGGTAACACACCGCTGGTGGAAGCCAGGAGCGCCGCTCACCCGTGCCGACCGACGTCGCGCCGTCGGGAAATGCCTCGAAATAGCCGGCCTTCGCGAGCGTGGCTTCGGAGACGACCGCAGGAAACCGGCACTCGGTGGCGCCCGCATCGTGAGCCATTCGGAGGAACCGGGCGTCGAAGAACCGGCACAGCGCGGCAGCGATGCCGCGCAGCAGCAGCCGCCCGTCTCCGAGCATCAGAAACTCAGCCGACAGATCGCCGCTCATGGGTCGCGTCGCCGAATCGGCGTGCGATGGTTCGCACGCTGCGGAAGTGCTCCATGACGACCTCGGCATCCGGTATCGCCCGCCCGGTTTCGATCTCCACAAACGCGATGAGCTGCAGGATCTTCAACGAGTCGATCAGTCCATCCTCGAACAGGTAGCTGTCCTCGCTGATACGATCGCCCGGGCGCTGGAGGAGCTCGCCGCGCACGAAATCCAGCAGGCGCGATTCGAGCGTCTTCATCCGTCGTTTGCCCCGTCGGCCGGCTCGACGAGCTGCTTCACCACGCGTCCCCACACCTCGCGCATGGACGGCCGAACCAGTCCGGCGGGCCTCAGCGCGAGCTGGCACCGGCGATCGTCGAACCGCTTCGGAAACGCGAGTTGCGGCGCGAACTGCGACATGACGCCTGTCGACGCGCGAATGGCGGCGTCGCCCACCTCGTCGACTGATCGGCGGAACAGCTCGAACGTCGCCAGGTCGACAAAGGCGGGACGTTCGATGGCTCGCTTGCGCCAGGCCGGGCGATAGCGAGAAATGCTCTCCATGGTGAGGTCCAGCAGCTCGCCCGCCGGGAGCGTCTCCGTACCGGCGCAGAGATGCCACGTCTCGCCTGGTCGAAAGCCCTCCGTCGCGAGGAACCCGATGGCACGGCACGTATAGTCCGACGCGAGAAGGTCCACAGGGCTATCCTCGCCGCCTGGGACCATTGGCGCAAGCCCCGCGTACATGGCCAGGACGGCATGGTGGATCGCGCCGCGTCTGCCGATTGCCCCGCTCGCCGAGTCGCCCACGACCGTGCTCAACCGGCACACCGCGATTGGCAGGTCGGCCTGCGATCGGGCCACGAGTTCGGCCTCGTACTTGGAGGCTTCGTAGGCGTTAACGAACCCTGCCTCATGGAAGAGATCGGTTTCGAGAATCTCACCAGTCCGCCGGCCGGCCACGTGCGTCGTGCTCAGGATCAGCACCCGATCGAGCCGTGGGCACTGGCGGGCAAACGCCAGCAGATTCGTGATTCCGACCACGTTCGTCCGACGAGATTCGTCGAGCGTCGCGGAGAATCGCGTATCGGCAGCCAGGTGGACGATGCCGGTGATGTCGCCTTTCACCGCGAGGGCGTCGCGTCGATCGAGGCCCAGATCCTCGCCGCCAGTGATATCGCCTCGTACGATTGCCCAGTGCCGCGAGCCCTCGACGAGGGGCGCTCGATGGACCAGGACGTGCAGCCGATCCACTTCCACACATTCGCGGAGGGCGGACAAAAGCGGGCGCCCGACGGCGCCGGTACCGCCGGTGACGAGGAGTCTCTGCGCCACGTCAGGCTCGTGTCACGCCTGCAGCACGAGCGACGCCCAGTTCGCGCCGAACCCGAAGTTGAAGAGCAGCAGCCGATCCCCAGGCGTGATGCGCCCCTGGTCGGAAGCGTCCTTCAGGTTGATGAAGTTGTCGGCGGCGATGCAATGCCCTTTCGCCGCGATGTTCTCGTGGAACAGCCGATCGACCGGGAGGCCGAGAAGAGGGAGGAGGATGTGCCAGCTCCTGAGCGACACGTTGTGTGGCACGACCATCGCGATGTCGTCTGTGGTGAGAGACAGGTGCTGGAGCGTCTCGCCCAAGAGCGCACGCGCCGTCGGGAAGTAGGCGGCGACGAGCTCGTTGCGGCAGGCGCCCGGGTTCCAGTAGTAGCCCTTGGCAATCTGCCGATGCCCCAGAATGCGATTGCGGGGCGCGTGTCGCTCCACGAGCAGCGCACACGCGCCGTCCGAGATCACGTTGTAGAGGACTTCGCGGCACGCGCCAGCCGGAAGAACGTCGGCACTCACGCAGACGACGCGACGTGCCTCCGGATTGGCACGGAGATGGTCGGCTGCCAGCGCTACTGCCGTCATCAGGCCCGTGCAGCCCGTCTGACTGATGCCCATCGTCGTCGCTCTGGTCAGCCCTGCCTCGTACTGAAGCCGCGCCGCCGGGTATGTGAACCCTTCGAGCGCCCCGGAGACGGCGACCCGATGACTGTCTGGAATCGCGCCCGCATAGAGCAGCAGATCGATTGACTCCGGATCCCTGCGTTCCTCTTCGAGCAACTGCTCGAGCGCGGTCAAGGCGAGATCGTCGGCAGGCTGCTCGCTCACATGGACGCCGCGAAACCCGAACGCCGCCAGGGCCAACGCCTGGCTCTCGAGTAGTCCGCGGGCGGCCAGCTCCGACAATTCGAGGAACGTCGGCGGCAGCACGTACGAGATCGCGCTGATGCCGATCACGGGATTACGCGGATTCACGGGTGATTGCACGGAAGAAAAGAAGACCATCCACAGATTACACAGATTTCGCCTCACCAACTCCTTTGCCCGACACGGGCGCCGAATACGCAATAATGTCAGTCTCGAATGTTTCAACGGACAGACGACCTCCGGATCACCCAGGTCCGGCCGCTGCATTCCGCCGGCGATTCTGCTCGAAGAGATTCCGATCACCGAGCGCGCGTCCAACGTCGTCGCCAGCACGCGCGCGGCGATCGCCGACGTGCTGTCGCGGGCGCGATCCGCGGCTGGTCGTCATCGTCGGGCCCTGCTCGATTCACGACACCGACGCGCGGCGCTCGAGTACGCCGGAGCGGCTGCAGCCGCTGGCGGAGCGCTACGCCGATCAGCTGATCGTCGTGATGCGCAGCTACTTCGAGAAGCCGCGCACGTCGGTCGGCTGGAAGGGGCTCATCAACGATCCCGATCTCGACGAGAGCTTTCACATCAACAAGGGGCTGCGGCTCGCGCGCAAGCTGCTGCTCGACGTCAACGACCTGGGGCTGCCGACGGCGTCGGAGTTTCTCGACACGCAGATTCCGCAGCACATCGCCGACCTGACGTCGTGGGTGGCGATTGGCGCGCGAACGACCGAAAGCCAGGTGCATCGCGAGCTGGCGTCCGGCCTGTCGATGCCGGTCGGGTTCAAGAACAGCACCGACGGCAACGACGCAGACCGCGGTCGACGCCGTGCTGTCGGCGCGGTCGCCGCACTGGTTTCCGTCGGTGACCAAGCAGGGCGTCTCGGCGATCTTCCAGACGACCGGCAACGACACCTGTCACGTGATTCTGCGCGGCGGCACGCGCACCGGCCCGAACTACGACGCCGAGCACGTCGGCGAGGTCTGCGCGCAGCTGGCCGGCGAAGGGGCTGCGCGAGACGCGTGATGATCGACTGCTCGCACGGCAACAGCCAGAAGGATCACCGCAGGCAGGCGGAGGTGGCCGCGTCGATCTGCGAGCAGGTGGCGGCGGGATCGTGGCAGATCTTCGGCGCGATGCTCGAGAGCCACCTCGTCGAGGGGCGGCAGGACTACGTGCCGGGCCGGCCGCGGTCTACGGCCAGAGCATCACCGACGCCTGCATCTCGCTCGAGCAGACCGAGCCGCTGCTCGAGCAGTTGGCGGACGCGCAGCAGAAGCGCGGCGCCTGATCTCGTCATTTTGGCGCTCGCTTGAAGACAAGCGGAAAGCGCTGGCCGCCCTGAGCCCATGTCCCGTCGATCTGGCCGTCCTTCAGCTCGCCGTCATAGCTGGCGCCGATGGCGCTGACGAGTCAGCGTGTATATGCGATCCCTCCTGCGAAATCGTCGTGACCGGGATTTCGACCCCGCCCTGATCCAGACTGACAATCGTTCCGACACCACTGCCGGCCTGATTCGCCAGCTTCGTCACCAGCCGTAGTATCGGTCCCCTGGACGTTCAGCGCTCCTTCCCACGAGCCTTCGAGATCCTTGGCGATCGCCGAGCTCTTCGGTGGCGCCTCGATCTTCGGCTCGCCCTTCCATGCCAGGGCGAAGGGGATCGTCGCGCCTCCCTGACTGAGCTCGCCCGAGATCGATCGGGCTCCTTCGAGAGCGTCCCCTTGAAGAGTGGATCCCCAGGCACGCCCTTCATGCTGAACGCGACACTGTCGCCATCGACGGTGATTGCCGACAGAGCGAAGCCCGTCACGTTCTGGGCGGGAATCGTGATCGTTCCCTGCCACGTACCAGCGGGCTGGGCAGACAGATCGACGGAGATGGCAAGTGGCTGGCCAGGCGTTTGAATCATGCCTTCCCAATGGCCCGAGGCGCCTGCTGGCGATTGAGCCGCGGCCGTGCGCGCACCGATCGCTACCGAGACCACAAACACGAATCCGATTGCTGCATGCTTGGTCATGGCGTCCCTTTCCCCTAGAAGTCGCGTCGCTCGACCATCCGCAACGACAGGGCGATGAGCGCACATCCGATGCCGGCACTGAGCCCCAGGCCGGTCCATGGCACTCGATGGTTGAAGAAGTAGTCGGCGCCGTTCATCAGACGAAACACGCTGTACGGCGTGAAGTCTTTCGCGACGAACGTAAACAGGCCCACGAGAACAAAAAGCGCGCCACGGCGACGAACGCCGCGACGTCGTTCATGATGATGACCCGCAGGAACATCGTCAAACCAAACAGCCCGAGGCTCCCCACCATCAGGATCAGCGAGTGCGCGAGCGCGTCGCTCACCGGATAGTGCTGGCCCCGAAGCGGCGCCATCGCGCAGACGAGCAGCGATGGCACAACCGTGAACGCGGCAATCTGGCCGGCGCTCACCCCGAGGCGCGAGAGCACAAGGCGCCGCCGCGTGGCCGGGAAGTGACAGCAGAGTACTCGCGTCCCGCCGATTCCTCCAGACCCGGTTCCCGCCAGCCGCGAGCGCAAATACCGGCCAGATCAGCAGCATCGTCGTGCTGAACCAGCGGACCCAGATGTAGCCGCGGAATTCGCCCGTGCGGAGCTGCGCCATTTCGCCGGCGTAACACCCAGCGCGCCGTTCGGATACGACGTGACCGGGTCCATCGGGTACGACATGTAGAGCGCGAGGACTTGCGCCGAGAGCAGCATGAGTCCCAGGTAGAACCAGAGCTGCGTGTCGAGCCAGGTCTTATACCGAAGCATGGCCTTCCTCCAATCGATCTGGCCGTTGCGGCGTCGAGGAAAATGTCCTTCAGGGTCACGGGTGTCACTTCAATCTCTCGCGCGTGCTCTTCTCGTGCTTGCGCGACGACCTCGTCCACGTGCCGGCTCACGAGCATCGAGAGCATCCGCCCCTCGGCACGCGCCTGCCGCACGCCCGCGGCCCGCTGAAGGCTCGCCGGAGGGGCGCCGTCGAAGGTGGCGAGGACGCGTCGATAGCTGGCCTTCATCTCGTCGAGCGATTCTTCGAAGACGAGTCGGCCCCGATCGATGATCCCCACGCGATCGGCAATCTGCTCGACCTCGCCAAGGCGATGCGACGAGAAGAAGATCGTCGGCGAGGGCGTCTCCGCGGCGGCGCTGACCATCGCCTGAAGGACGCGCTCGTTGATCGCGGGATCCAGACCTTCGGTAGGCTCGTCGAGCAACAGCAGATCGGCGCCACGCGCAAGGGCCAGCACCATCGCGAACGCCGTCCGTGTACCTTTCGAAAACCGGCCGATACTCTGCCGCCGGGGGATCTCGAACGCGTCCAGGTACTGGCGCTCCACGTCCGTGCGCCAGGTCGGGAAGAACGGACGCGAGATCGTCAACACCTGATCGACCGTCATGCCAGGCCAGGCCGCCCTGTCGTCGCCGACATGCGCCGTGCGCCGGCGCATCGCGACGCCCTCTCGCACGTCTCCAATGCGACAGCCGAGGACGCGGCCTTCGCCTGCCGTGGGCCGAACCATGCCCATCAGCGTCTTGATGGTGGTCGTCTTGCCCGCGCCGTTTCTGCCCAGAAAGCCATAGATCGATCCCGCGGGCACGCGAAGGTCGAGGTCCTGGATGGCACGCGTGCGCCCGTACCGTTTCGTCAGCCCACGGGTTTCAATGACGATGTCTGTCATGGTCATGACTTCCTCGTGCGCGGCTTGTCGCCGAGCCGCAGGAGTTCGGCTTCGAACAGCCGGCGGATTTCGTCCGCCGTCAGCCCCGAGGTTGCGAGTCGATCGATCGCCGCCTGTAGTACGGGTTGCGCAGCCTTTACGCGCGCGACACGGCCGGCGCGGCCGTTTTCGGTGACGAACGCGCCCGACCCTTGCCGAAGCTCGATCACCCCGTCGTGCTCGAGATCGCGATAGGCTTTTGCCACTGTGTTCGGATTGATAACAAGGTCTTCCGCGACACGCCGGATGGCCGGCAGTTGATCGCCTGGGCTCAGCGCGCCCACGTCGATGGCGTGCTTGACCTGGTCGATGAGCTGCAGATAAACGGGGACGCCGGAGGATGGATTTGAGCGGAACAGCATGGCTGACTGTATTAGTCAACTAATACAGTAGCACTGTGTGGCGACGCCGTCAACCAGCCTCTTGGGCGGGGTATTCTCGATGAGACGGTGCACCGGGCTGCCAGGGTCCACTCCTGAAGAAGGCGAGAAAAGGGTCGACAGTGACGAGTTGCGCTATGGAATTCGGGCCCGGGGCGTTTCACCTGCGGCAGTTTCTGCAGGTGGACAGCAGCGCGCCCTGCTCGATCGTTGCCGCGCTCTGCTCGACGGCCCGGTACCCGCCTATGTGCCGATCGTCCGGGGCGGCGGCAAGATGCATGTGCGGATGCTGTGTCTCGGCCGGCACTGGAACGGCAAGACCTACCGCTACGAATCGACGCGCACCGATTACGACAATCTGCCAGTGCCGGCGCTGCCCGACGAGTTCCGATGGCTGGCGCATGAGATTGCGGCGTCAGTCGGCATGACGCTCGAGCCCGATCTCTGCATCATGAACTTCTATGATGCCGAGGGCCGCATGGGGCTTCACCAGGACAAAGACGAAGGCGAGCGATCGATCGCCGCCGGTCGGCCGGTGGTGTCGATTTCGTTGGGCGACACCGCGAGGTTCCTCTTCGGTGGCCTCCGACGTCGCGAGCCCGTGGAGGCGCTGCTCCTCGAGTCGGGCGACGCCTTCGTCTTCGGAGGGCCATCACGGCTCCGGTATCACGGCGTGTCGCGAATCATTCCCGCAACCGCGCCCCCGGCGCTCGGCGTCGCAGGCCGGTTCAATCTCACCTTTCGCCAGTACGATTTGGCGTCTGGCGAGTGACCGACGCCGAGGTCACCATGCCATCACGCCGCCGCCCCCATCACGTTTGGCTCGGCGGTACACCAGGTTTGCGGCGACCATGTCCTCCATCGCCACGCCCATCGCCTTGTAGACCGTCGTTTCCGAATCGCTCAGACGCCCTGGCTGCCGCCCGAGGACCAGAGCGCCGAGGGTCGTTCCTCGAGCCGGATCGACACCACCGAGGTCTGCGCATCCGATCGGCGCGGGCTTGAAGGCATCGAGGGTTTCGACAAAGAGCCGGCAGCCAATGGCAAGTGCTCGAGGCAACTCGCCATCCGGCGGGTGGAAGCCAACAGATGTCACGTGCGTTCCAGGCTTGACCCAATCTGCGTCGATGACCGGTGCAGGCGAGTGTGTGGCCAGGCACACGATGTCCGACTCTCGCACCGCCTGCTCCACGTCACGGGCCGCCCTCGCTCGGTCGCTTCGGCCGGCGAGCTTCTCGGCATCGTCGTAACGAAGCGAACAGACGTTGATGCGCTCGAAATCGCGGATGAGCGGCAAGAGCCGTAGATGTTCGCGGGCCTGCACTCCAGCGCCGATCACCGTGGCCACGCGAGAGTCCTTCCGGCTCAGCAGACGGGCTGACAGTACCGCGCACGCGGCTGTCCGGATTCCCGTGATGAGAGTCCCATCCATCACGCAGATGGCGCCGCCCGTCGTCGGGATCGAACAGGGTGATCAGCGCCAGGTGATTCGGCAGGTCGATCGCAAGATTGCCATCGAAGACGTTCACGATCTTGACCGTGATGTGCATGCCGGGCTGCCATGCCGACATGGCCAGCGAGAAGCCGTGGCCTGGAACCGATAGCCTGGTCCGCGGCGGCGCCTGAACCTCGCCACGCTCGAGTCCCTTGAACCCCTCTTCGAGTGCGTCCAGAAGCTCGCTGGGGTCCAGATGTCTTTCGACGTCCGCTTCGCTGAGGGTCATGACCTGCCAGTTGCCCTTACTGACTTCGAAGGCGGGCTTGGTCGGCGGGTTTCGCGAGGCAGTCATCCACGCAGCTCCGTGAGGTCGGCGCGCCAGTCGAATTCTGGCATCATGCCAGTCAGGGCGATTGCGAACGGCCTCGCCATGCTCGTCGCCGCTGATGTGGCGGCGGGGCTTCAGCCCCGCAACTCGGGGCGCACGCGAGCCTGAAGGCCCGCCTCCACACGTGCCAATATGAAAGAGCCCGCGCCTAGGCAAATAGCGACTTGATCGCCTTGCCCTTGCCGTCCCGCGTCACGTAGAACGGCCGCTCCTCGATCTTGTAGGCGAGCGTCGGCGCAATCCCCAGCGCGCTGAGAATCGTCGCGTGCAGATCCTCGATCACGACGCGATCCTGCAGCGTCCGGCAGGGCCGCTCGTCGGCGGTGACGCCGTGCAGGTGGCCGCGCCGGATGCCGCCGCCGAACAGCAGCACGCAGCCGGCGTCGGTGAAATGCCGGTGCATGCCGTAGTGCTTCGGCTCGGTGATCGTGTTCGGCACCTCGACCTGGTCCTTCACTTTCAGGTCGGGCTTGCCTTCGATCAGCAGGTCGCGGCTGAACTCGCTGGCCAGCACGATCAGCGTCCGATTCAGCAGGCCGCGCTCTTCCAGGTCGAGGACGAGCTGCGCGACCGGCGCGTCGATCTGCCGCTTCATCTCCGTGGCGCGCCGTGGCCGTTCTCGTGCGTGTCCCAATTGAGGAACGGGATGTACTCGGTCGTGACCTCGATGTAGCGCGCGCCGGCTTCCACCAGGCGCCGCGCCAGCAGGCAGCCCAGGCCGAAGCGGCCGACCATCTGCTGCTCGTACTTCGCGCCAAAGCGATCCTGCTCGGCGCGGAACTGCTGGCCGGGGCTGTATCCAGGCACGTACTGCTGAATGTGCTCGAGCGGTTCGAGCGAGAGATCGAACGCCTTGGCCGCCGGCGAGCTGAGCAGCCGATGCGCGTTGTCGTACGCGCGCAGCAGCGACTCGCGCTGATAGCTGCTGCCGTCGCTGTCCGATCGGGCTGGCCTCGAGCAGCTTGCGATAGAACGCGATCGCGACTCTCGAAGCGTCCCGGCGACATGCCGCCCGGCGGGCGGACGACTTCGGCCGCTTCGTCCGGATAGGGAACGCTGAACGGGCCGTACTCGCTCCCGAGAAACCCGGCGGTCGTGAACGCCTTCAGCTCCTCGCCCTCGCCGACGTCGAGCCGCTGGCCGATGTTGATGAACGGCCGGCACCGCCGGATTGCGCGGCCCAAGCGTCCGCGCGACGATCGCGCCCAGGTGCGGCGCGGCGACGGTCTGCGGCGGCGCGTAGCCGGTGTGCCACTGATACTGATGCCGCGAGTGCAGGATGAAGCCCAGATCGCCGGCCGTGTAGCTGCGGATCAGCGTGCCGCGGTCCATGACGCCGGCGATTCGCTCCAGCCCTTCGAGAACTTGATGTGGTCGACCGCCGTGTCGATGGCCGGAAACGTGCTGAGCACCTGATCCGGCTGCAGGCCGCCTCGAACGGCGTGTAGCGCTTCGGGTCGAACGTCTCGGTGTGCGCCATGCCGCCGCCCATCCAGAGCACGATGACGGCATCGGCCGTGGCCGGAATCGCTTCCGCCTCCTGCGCGGCGACGAGCACGCGGAAAGCCGGCAGCCAGCGCCGAAAGCGTCGCGGCGCTGGCGGTCGCCAGGAAATCGCGGCGGGGTGGTTGAAGCCATGTCAGCGCACCAACTGGAACTCGGGCAGCATCACCACGCTCCAGAGCAGGTCCTCGATCGCCGTCGAGCGCGGTTGCGGGGCCGAGCGCCGCGCCGGCACACGCGTTCGTTCCGCGATCGTCGGCTGCACGTCCGAGCGCGCGCTCGAAGACCTCGTCCACGAGAGCGGTCGGTTGAGGCTTGCGACGGCGGCCAGGCGCTCCGCGCCGCGATGAAGCATGGTTCGCCAGCGTCGGTCCGTTCAGCAGCTCGAGCGTCTGCAGCGTCGTTGCCGCGGCGACCGCGTCGTGACCACCTGTTCGCGATTCGGGCGCCCAAGCGCCATCATCAGCGGATTTGCCGCCACCAGCGCCGCGCGCGTTCGCTCCGGCGCTGGCGTCGCGTGCGAAGCCACGAGGGCGAAATCGAGCGTCCGGCGTCTTGCCTGCCAGATGCCGGTGACCGCGCTGACGGCATCGACGAACTGCTCGGCCGTCAGCCGCGGCGGCCGGGCCGCGAAACACGTACGCCTCGAGGCGCTCGGGCGCGTCGACCGCCACACGCTGGTACGCGTCCGACGTGAGGATGACGGCCATCGTGCGCTTGAGGTCGTAGCCGTGCGCGACCAGATCCTCGGCCAGCCAATCCAGCAGGTCGGGATGCCAGGCGGCCTGCTCCATGTCGTCGACTGGCTCGACCAGCCCGCGACCCATGAAACGCGCCCACAGCCGATTGACGATCGTGCGGGCAAGCCGGCCGTTGTTCGGGCCGGCCAGCGCGTGCATCAACTGGGCCAGCCGTTCGGCGCGCGGCGCCGCTGGGTCGATGCTGCCCAGCTCCGCGTAGAGGAACTTCATCGCCGCGGTCTTGCCGGTCGGGCCGATCGCACTCCACCATCTCGAGCGGCCCGTCGGCGTAGATGCTGGCGAGCCCGTACGCGTCGGCCAGCTGCCAGTCGTTGATGAAGCTGTCGTGGCACGACGCGCACTTCAGGTTCACGCCCATGAACACCTGCGAGATGTTCTGCGCGGCCTGCATCGCGGGCGTCTGGCTGGCATTGACCACGCCGCGCCAGACGATGCCCTTGGTGAACCCCTCGGTCGCCGGCACCGGATTGACGAGCGCGGCGACGAACTGGTCGTACGGCAGGTTGTTGGCCAGCGCGGCGTACAGCCACGCGGTGATCTGCTCGCGGCCGCCGTCGATGTAGCCGGTGCCGCGATAGTCGTTGCGCAGCAGGTCGTTCCAGAAACTGAGCCAGTGCTCGGCGTAGCGGCGATCGTCGGCCAGCAGCCGCGCGACGAGGCGCTCGCGCTTGTCGGGCCGCGCGTCGGCGACAAACGCGCGAACCTCGACGGCGACGGCAGCTCGCCAAGCACGTCGAGCGTCAGCGCGCCGGATCAGCCGCGCGGTCGTCGACACGCCGGCGACCCGCATCGTCGTGCTGCGCGAAGTACGGCGGCCAGCAGGCGATCGACGGGATTCGTGGCGGTCGACGGCCGCGGCTGGCAGCGGCGGGCTCTCGCCTGGCAAGATTGCGGGGCGCCGCTTCGCGAAGCGTGACGCCCGCGTCCCAGACCGCGCCCTGGTCGATCCACGCGCGCAGCAGCGCGATCTGATCGCGGGTGAGCCGCGAGCCCTTTCTTCGGCATCACCATGTCGGGCTCGAGGCCGGCCACCAGCGCGATCAGGAGGCTGTCGGCGCTCTTGCCCGGCACGACCGCCGGGCCGGTGTCGCCGCCTTCGAGCAACGACTCGCGCGTCTCGATGCTGAAGCCGCCCTTGTCGTTGCCGCGCGCATGACACCGCACGCAGCGCGACCTGCAGGATCGGCTTGATGTCTCGTGAGAAGTCGACGGCGCGCTGGACTGGAGGCGGAAGGCCGGGAGGCTGTTCAGTCGTCGCGGGCGTCGCAGGCGGCGGTGTCTGCGCCGAGGACGAGCGCGCGCTGACGAGCATCAGCGCCCCGACCAAGACCAGCACGAGCCTGACTGAAGTGCGCTCCACGTCCGCGAGGGTAGAAGAATCTGCCGCAACCCGTCAATCTCGCTCCGATGGCACGAAATCCGTGCCATTGGGGACAGTCCCCAATCTGCGCGCGCATCGGGGACAATCCCCAATCCGGGGTGAAACCCGGTGGGTGGTGGCGGCGTATCCCTTCACATGGAGCGAGTATTGACGGCAACACCGAAGAACTCAGGCACCGCCGCGGTCTTGAGCCTTGTGATCCCGGGCGTTGGCCAGTTCTATAACGGCGACTTTCTGAGAGGCCTCTTCTGGCTGATCATTACGCCGGGCCTCTGGATCGGCTCCGGCGGACTGCTCGGCTGGGTCTGCCATGTCATCGCCGCATTCACGGCGTACCACCGCGCGAATCTCAAGAATCGCCTCGCAGGCGTTCCCATTCATCCGTAGGGGCGCATGGCAATGCGCCCACGCCACCGCATGGCAATGGGCCTACCAGGGCAGATGCGAGCGTCGCTCGACGCGCGCCAACCGGCAGCGGTTGTGATACGGTCTGCCGCATGCATTCCCCTGCTTTCTCACGTCGAACATTCCTGACGCTGGCCGGAGCGCTGCCGTTCGTCGCGCGGGCAGGCGCGGCCAGCAAAGTACCGGTCGGCATCGAGCTCTACTCGGTCCGCGATGCGCTCGCGAAAGATCTCCCGGGCACCGTCCGCGCGGTCGCGAAGATGGGCTACGAGGTCGTGGAGTTCTACTCCCCCTATTACGACTGGACGCCCGCCAAGGCGAGCGAAGTTCGAAAGCTCCTTGACGAGCTCGGCATCCGGTGCCTCTCGACGCATAACAGCAGCACCGTCTTCGCCCCCGACGGCCTGCAGAAGGCGATCGAGCTCAATCAGATAATCGGCAGCCGATCGATCGTGATGGCGAGCGCCGGAGAGGTCTCGGGCGTCGATGGCTGGAAAGCGGTCGCCGATCGCCTGAACGCCGCCGCCGAAAAGCTCGCGCCGCTCAGCATGACGGCCGGGTTCCACAATCACGCCGCGGAGTGGCGCCCTGTCGACGGCAAGCGCCCGATGGACATTCTCGCGTCGTCGACGAGCAAGGATGTCGTGCTGCAACTCGATGTGGGCACGGCCGTCGAAGCCGGCACCGACCCGGTCGCGTGGATCAACGCGAATCCCGGCCGCATCAAGAGCATGCACTGCAAGGATTGGGCAGCCGACGGGCGAGGCTACACGGTCGTCTTCGGCGAGGGTGACGCTCCGTGGCAGAAGCTCTTCGAGGCTGCAGAAACGACTGGCGGGATCGAGCACTATCTGATCGAGCAGGAGGCAGGTCCTTCAGACCAGCAGTTGCAGCGCGCCGAGCGGTGTCTCGCCAACTGGAAAAAGCTGAGAGGCTGACGCGGGCGGCTTGACAACGCTGGGAGACCGAGCATGACAGGTACGGGCGGCGGTTGCGGCGAGCGATTTCTCAAAACTGCAGCGGCGACGGCCGCCGGGTTGACGATCGTGCCGGCTTCAGCGATTCGCGGATCGCAGGCGAACTCGCGCCTCGAGATCGGGCGTCATCGGCTGCGGTGGACGAGGCCGGTTCATCGCGCGCCTGTTCGAGCAACACACGAACACGAAGGTCGTCGCCCTCCACGACTATTTCCTCGATCGCGTCACCAAGCTTGGTGACGAGCTCTCGGTGGGTGCGGAGGCGCGCTTCACCGGCCTCGACGGCTATCACGCGCTCATCGAGCGTCCCGTTGACGCCGTGGCCATCGAGAGCCCGCCCTATTTTCATCCGGAGCAGGCCGTTGCGGCACTCAATGCCGGGAAGCACGTCTACCTGGCAAAGCCGCTGGCGGTCGACGTGCCCGGCTGTCGCGCTATCGAACGCGCCGCGCGCGAGGCGAAGCCCACGCAGAAGATCCTCGTCGATTTCCAGACGCGACGCGATCCGCTCTTCCGCGAGGCGGTGAGCCGCATGCATCGCGGCGACATCGGTCCCGCCGTGCTCGGGCATGTCTACTATCACGCAGGTCGACTGACACCGGGCGCTCGCGAAGGCACGCCCACGGCGCGCCTCCGCAACTGGGTTTTCGACAAGGTGCTCTCCGGCGACATCATCGTCGAGCAGAACATTCACGTGATCGACGTGGCGAACTGGTATCTGAAGGGGCATCCGCTCCGCGCCGACGGCACCGGCGGACGCAAGGCGCGCGTCGACGTCGGCGATTGCTGGGATCACTTCGTCGTCAGGTACGCGTACCCGAACGACGTACTGGTGGACTTCAGCTCGGCGCAGTTCACCAAAGGCTACGAGGACCTGCGCATTTGTGTCTGATGGCGCGCTGGGGGACGGTGGATTCAGCCTACGAGGGGGACGTGCCGATCACGGGTGACAGGCCGTGGGCCGGGCGGCAACACGAAGGGACTGTACGTCAGCGGTGCCACCGGCAACATGAAGGATTTTCAAGCGGCGGTCACAAGCGACCAAGCGCTGGCCGATACGCTCTCGCCGAGCCTCCAGAGCAATTTCGCGGCAATCCTCGGACGCATGGCCGCGTATCCGGGCCGCACGGTGACCTGGGACGACATGATGGCGAGCCAGGAGCAGTTGGACCCAGAACTCCAACTCCCTGCGGAAGGGCAGACGATGAACCCGTCCGCCGCCTGAGCGCACGGGGCAGGCCTCGGACGCACACGGATCACGGGCCAGCCACAGACGGACACCGACATCGACGGATCAGGGACTCGCCACGGACAGACACAGACACCCACGGATCCGGGACTCGCCCGGACGCACACGAAATCACACCGCCGCGTTCAAATCAGCTGCGGACAAAAAGTCTCATGAGGTCGGCGGCGTCTCCACGATCTCCTCCGTCTTTTTGTCCCAATACAGTTTCTTTCCCTCCCAGTACGACCGCGCGGCCATGATGCACGCCACCGAGTGCGCGAAGCCTTCATGCACGGTCGCGTGCGGATCCTGTCGGCTGCGCAAGCATTGGAACCAGTCGTCCATGTGATGCAGATCGTCGTCGTCGATGGAGGTTGGCGGCGGCGCCGTCTCTCCAGGCAGCCGCACGTCGGTCGTCTTGCGCTTCTCGTAGACGTCCGGATCGGATTCGTGCACGCCCTTTTCCTCGACCAGCTGATAGCGAGGGCTGCCTTCGCCGCCGATGTTGAGGAGCGTTGCGTTCTTCCCCATGTACAGCGTGAAACTGGGGGCGTCGTTGCCGAAGCTGGTCGAGTAACTGGCGAGAAAGCCTTTCGGGTATCGAGCAGGCGTGGAACGTATCGGGGTTCTCGCGTCCGTCCGGCGACGCGAAAATGCCGCCGTGAGCGACAACGGACTTCGGGAACGGATCGTCCATGAACCAGTGGATCAGGTCGATACCGTGGCTCATCCACTGGTCGGCGATGCCGCTCGAGAAGTCCTTGTACAGCCGGTATCGAAATACAGTTGCGAATCGAACGGCCGTGCGGGTCGTGTCATCAGCCACGCTCGCCAGTCCGTGTCCTGCTCGCGAAGCTGCGCCACTTCCGGCCGGCCACGCCACCGCGGGCCATGGAAGTTCCACTCGATTTCCACCTTGCTCACTCGCGAGCACCCCGGTCTTGACCAGGTCGTGTGCGGCGCGCGGATAGAGCTCACTGCGGTGCTGGGTGCCGATCTGCACAACGCGCTTGTGCTGCAACACGGCATCCCGCGCGGCCTTGATGTCGGCGAGCAGGTTGCCCATCGGCTTCTCGCAATAGGCGTCCTTTTCCGCTTCGGCTGCTAGTGTCAGCAACGGGGAATGTGAATGCTCGGGAGTGGAAATGAGCACGGCGTCGACATCGCGCAGTGACAGCAGCTCATCAGGTTAGCGAATCCGCGCGGTGCCCGCCCGAAGACTTCCTGATTGGCTTGCACCGCCTTCTCCCGATTGACCGACCACAGGTCGCAGACGGCCGTCATTTCGACATTCTGCGTGCCCTTCAATTTCGCAACGATCAAATCCAGGCCGCGACCGCGGTTACCGATGCCGATGTGCCCCAGCGAGATGCGATCGTTTGCCCCGAGAATCCGGCCGTATGAGAGCGCCGTCGTCGCAATCGCTGTTCCAGCGGCGATCTTCGCGCTGCGACTCAGGAATGCCCGCCTGTCGATTGTCGACTCCTGATCCGAGTTCCCCATGTTTCTGCCTCCGCGCAAGTGCAGATTACACCCGATTCGCCGGCCCAGTGCCATAGCGTGCCGCCCAATCGAAGGCACAAGCGTCAGCTTGGGCTCGTCCCAAAAGGCCCGCGTCATCAGACGTCGGCGCACATCGCCCGAGCTAGTGGGCTGTTGAAAAAGGCTCCGTTCGTCCTGAGCTTGTCGAAGGACAAACAAAAACAGCTGCGTTTCTGCGCGTCCGTGGTTCGACAGGCTCACCACGAACGGGTTTTCAACTAATGCTAAAGCTCGGGCCTACGTACCGTGCGCAATGCGCGAGCCACAATCTCAGGCCTACATACCGCCACGCACGACGCGTTAGACTATGGCCCGACAAACGGAGACCGCGGAGCCGAAACGAGGAGATCGAGACGATGACACGCTTTCCCGCCCGCCCGATACCCACGTGGATCCTGGCGGCAGGGATGCTCACCGCACTGGCTGTGCTGGCGACCTACTCGACTGGCCGTCACGGAATCGCCGGTCTCCAGGCGCCGGCCGACCATCCCGCGCCGCTCGCCATCGGCGCGCCGGCGCCCGACTTCTCGCTGCCCGGCATCGACGGCAAGACCTACTCGCTCGCCAGCTTCAAGGAGCGCAAGGCGCTGGTCGTGATCTTCACCGCCGTGCACTGCCCGACCGCCGAGGTCTACGAGGGGCGCATCAAGAAGCTCGTCGCCGACTACAGCGCCGAAGGGCGTCGCGTTCGCGGTGATCCAGCCGAACAACGCCAAGGCGCTGCGGCTCGACGAGATGGGCTACACCGACCTCGGCGACTCGATCGAGGACATGAAGGTGCGCGCCGAGCACCGCGCGTTCAACTTCCCGTTCCTCTACGACGGCGAGACGCAGGAGGTCGCCACGAAGTACGGGCCGGTCGCGACGCCGCACGTCTTCGTCTTCGACCAGGAGCGCACGCTGCGCTACCAGGGCCGCATCGACAGCAACCCGCGCGAGGCGTACGCCAAGGTCCCGACACGCGGAACGCCCTCGACGCCGTGCTCGTCGGGCGGCGCGGTCGCCGGTCGAGAAGACGCCGACCGTCGGCTGCTCGATCAAGTGGCTCGACAAGTCCGAGCTGCACGACGCCGAGCAGGACGCGATCGAGAAGGAGCCGGTGCCGCTCGAGAAGGTCGACGCCGCCGAGGCTCGAAGGCGCTGCGCAAGAACGCCACGCGGCAAGACGCTGCCTGGTCAACTTCTGGGCGACCTGGTGCGCGCCGTGCACCGCGGAGTTCCCGGACCTGCAGAACACCTGGCGCATGTACCGCAAGCGCCCGTTCGAGCTGGTCACGGTCAGCATCAACTATCCCGACGAGGAGGCCGCCGTGCGCAAGTTCCTCGAGGCGCAGCACGCGACCACGCGGAACCTGCTGTCGGCGACGATGGATCCCGTACGAGCTGATGAAGGCGTTCGATCCCGACTGGAACGGCGCCGTGCCGTACTCGATGGTGATCGCGCCCGGCGGCAAGGTGCTGTTCAAGGGCAACGGGCGCGCTCGACATGCTGAAGACGCGACGCCTGATCCTGGCCAGCTTCCCCGACGACGACTACGTCGGGCAGAACGCGTACTGGAACAGCAAGTGATGCGGCGCGTCCGCTGACACGCAGGTCTTGCGGAGCAGACTCAGCGCGTATTGGATGTGTCCCTTGACCTGCGTTTCCGCGAGACCGGTCTCGGCCGCAATCTCCACGCGGGTCATCCCATGCACGTAGTGCAATCGCAGGCAGGTCCGATGGATGGGCTTGAGCTCGCGACACGCGAGAATCCACTCCGTCCGATCGAATGTCGGCTCGAACGGTCGATCCGGAAGTCGGCGTAGACAGCGCTGCTCGACCGCGTGTCGCCGCCAGTGATCCCGAGCGCGATTGCGGACGACCGTCAAGAGCCATCCTGGAAGTCGATCGGGATCGATGCCGTGCAGGTTATGGTAAAGCGCGAGGAATGCCTCCGAGGTCGCGTTGCGAGTACCAAAACAGCTCACGGCATCGAGAACCCGCTCAGCGTGAGGCTCAGGAGTACCAATGAACGTTTATCGTGGCACCGCGACCCACACGACCCAGTTGTCCTCGCGTCGGCTGAAGTAGACGGGCCGGCCCCCATCGGGTGCCCATGAAAACTCCTCCGCCGAGGGGTCGTCGAGAATCCGACGCATCTCGCCATTCTCGCCGTCTTCCAGGTCGAGGAGCCAGCTGCCCGGTGCCGCCGGCACCGGCTTTGAAGACGATCAGGTGGGCATCAGGAGAGACGGCCGCCGTTCCGAGACGGCCTCGCGGCGACGTGAATTCTCGCCTGTCTCCCGTTGTCACATCGACGATCACCAGGTGGTTCTCGTGGCTATAGCAGATGCGATGACCGTCGGGGAACCACGAGCCGCTGGACGTCCGACCGGCGCTGTGAAAGCTGACCTGCCGAAGTGCGCCAGTCGCGAGCTCCAGCACCCAGAGATTCCACACGGTGTCATCCCGATCGTCTCCCTCGTGATGAACGCGACACGGCCGCCGTCAGGAGACCACGTCGGAAGCGCCGCGTAGCCGGGACCGCTCACGCGGTGAACATTCGTGCCGTCGCGATTGGCCACGTAGATGCCCCGTGTGCCGCCCCGATCCGAGTCGAACGCCACGCGCGTGCCATCGGGCGAAGGGCGGACATGATAGTTTCTTGCGCCGTCGTCCGCGATCCGCATGACGTGCAGACCTCCGTCGGCCGTCGTGGGCGAGCCAGAGTCGACAGGTATGAAGATCGCGGAATTGTTCGACGCAAACGACTCGGCCAAGTCGGGTTCACTGACGCGGTCGAACGTTGTCGGCAACGACTTCCGCCATGTTGTCCCCGCCGACTGGCACCGAGGTCCACTGACGAGGCCATTGGCCGCTCGCGGCGGCCGCTCGCGGAAGCGCCTCTGGCTCAGTGGCCGGGGAAGTGCACCAATCTGGTTCCGGCGACGTCGGAATGTTGCGCGCCGATTCGGCGTGACCTTCCGTGTTCGGCCGGTTCCTGCTCTCACGTCGCTTACGATTGTCGACGACGGTGTCTTGGCTCTTCCTGGCGGCATGGGTGCGCGGCTCACCACGGCATCAGGCGTCGACCTAATCGCTGGCGACCAGCTCATCAGACCCCAGCTCACCGCGATCAGGACGGCAAGTAGCACGGCGACGACGGCGGCGCGGGCGCGGCTGATGGACGCGGGCGCCACCACGTTTTCTTCGCCCGCGGGAGCCGATCGCTCCTCGGGTCCACACGGCACCAGACGATTCGTGGTCGGCGTCGACGGATACGCGAGGGAATTTCCGCCGATCGTGTTTTGGGCGGACCACGCGCACTCGGTCTGCAATTGCTACATCGTTGCCCCCGTCCCCAGGACGATGATTTTCAACGGGTACTTCGACGACCTGTGCGAGGTCGGCGACGTGAGATGCATCCTGCCATCTTTCGAACAGCGCCTGAACATCGCAGTGCGGATCGTCGCCTTCGAAGGCTCCGAGCGCTTCCCCGAACGCGCGAATCGTGCGAAGGGTGGGTCGCCCAGTAGCCCCAGACTCGTCGCGACGACGTGGCACAGGGCCGGTGGAGCACTACGGCCAAGTGGTGCCCGATCAAGCATGGCGCGCAGGAGCTGCGCCAAAAACGATGCGATCGCTGATACTGGACGGCCACGGCCCGTCGCGACGAAAAGCTCGCCGTCGGGCAACAGGTGGATCTCGCCGGTCGTTGGGACTGCGCGCCCGGAACATCGAGAAATACGAAAGATGTCGCACCATGGCACGGCTTCGCAGAGGATGGGACCTCCTCAGCAATAAGATCCGCCATTGAAACAAAGGTTCTTTCAGTCACGGAGTAAACGATTGCGAAATCCAGGCCACCTATCCCATAGGCCGCTCCATTCTCAGTACGCTCCTGCAGCCAACGAGCACCCATATATCCGGACGAGCTGTCCTCCACAGCGCGCCTTCATTGCTCGGCTTCGTTTTCCCCGATGGTCTGGAACTCGTTGCTGGCAAACGTGAGGGAGCTAAAGTCCACGAGGAGAGGCCAATGGCGGAGAAAGGCGCATCCGCCCTGCGAATGCAAGGTCGAAAAAGGGGGCGAGTTCGGAAGGTACTGCAGCGCACATTGTCAGATGAAGGGCGACACCGTTGAGCTGCGTTGCGACTGTCATCATCCGGACTGTCGATGAACGCGGCGGGCCGTGCAATGTAATCGTCAGTCGAACCGCGATCCGTGATCGCGAGGCCGCGGTCGATGATCGGCGAAGCCTTCGCGCAGCTCGGCTTCGGTGATCGACAGCGGCGGGTTGGTGAAGAACGTGTTCCAGCGCACGAACGTGTAGAGCCCTTCCTGTCGGAAGAACCTGCCGAGCGCCGCCATCTCCGGCGAGCTGCCGTTGAACGGCGCCATCGGCTCGCGCGTCTCGCGGTTGCGAACCAGCTCGACGATGCCGAAGAGGCCGATCGAGCGGACGGCGCCGACCGACGGGTGGCGCGCCGCGAGATCCGCGAGCAGGCTCGCCATCACCGCGCCCATCTCCTTGGCGCGCTCGATCAGCCGGTCCTCCTCGTACACGGCGATCGTCGCGAGCGCCGCCGCGCACGCGAGCGGATGGCTGTTGTAGGTGAGCCCGCCGGCGAAGACGCGATCGCGGAAGTGGTCGGCGATCGGGCGCCGCAGGCCGACGGCGCCGAGCTGCACGTAGGCGCTCGTCAGCCCCTTGGCCATCGTCAGGAGGTCGGGCACGACCTTCCAGTGATCGACGGCGAACCATTCGCCCGTGCGGCCGAAGCCCGACATCACCTCGTCGGCGATCAGCACGATGCCGTGCTTGTCGCACAGCGCGCGGACGCCTTGCAGATAGCCGTCGGGCGGGACGAGGATGCCGTTGGTGCCGGTGACCGGCTCGATGATGAACCCGGCGATCGTCTTGGGCCCTTCGAGCTGAATGACCTCCTCGAGCCGCGCGAGCGCCTCGTCGGCGGTGTCCGATCCGCGCTCGATGCCGTGATAGGGGTCCGGCACGTGGACGACGCCGGGCAGGCCGGGCTCGGCCGCCCAGCGCCGCGGATCGCCGGTCAGCGAGATCGCGCCGGCGGTGCCGCCGTGATACGAGCGATAGCGCGCCAGGATCTTGTGGCGGCCCGTGTACCAGCGCGCGATCTTGATCGCGTTCTCGTTGGCCTCGGCGCCGCCGTTGGTGAAGAAGAAGCAGTCGATGTCGCCCGGCGTGATCTCGGCCAGCTTCGCGCCCAGCCGCGCGCGCGGCTCGGTGGCCATGAACGGGTTGGCGTAGGCAGCGTCGCCGCCTGCTCCTGGATCGCGCGGATCACGCGCTGGTCGCCGTGGCCGATGTTCACGCACATCAACTGGCTGTTGAAGTCGAGATAGCGCTTGCCTTCCGGCGTCCAGAAGTACACGCCCTTGGCGCGCGCGACCGGAATCGGATCGACGGCGCCCTGCGCCGACCACTCGAAGATCGTGTGCTGCTTCGACAGCGCGACGATCTCGTCGCCGGTCATCGAGTCGTGGCGCGTCGCGCTCGGGTCATCGTGGGCGCGGCTCAGCCGCGCTCTGGGTCGCGAACGCAGCTGCCGGCTGCGGCATCGCGCGACCGTTCAGGAACGCTCCGCGCCGGCGCGGCCGACGAACTCGCCGTCGTCGATGATCACGCGGCCGCGCGAGAGCACGGTCTCGGTGACGCCGGTGACCTCGCGTCCTTCGTACGGGTTGTAGTCCACCTTCATGTGGAGCGTCTGCGCCGACAGCGTCGTCGTCTTGTCCGGATCGAAGATGACGATGTCGGCGTCCGAGCCGGGCGCGATCGTGCCCTTGCGCGGGAACAGGCCGAAGATCTTCGCCGGCGAGGTGGACGTCAGCTCGACGAAGCGGTTGAGCGAGATGCGGCCGGTGCGGACGCCGCCGTCGTAGACCAGGCTCATGCGCGTCTCGATGCCGGGCGCGCCGTTCGGGATCTTCGAGAAGTCGTCCTGCCCGAGCACCTTCTGCTCCTTCATGCAGAACGGGCAGTGGTCGGTCGAGATCGCCTGCAGGTCGTTGAACGCGAGCCCGCGCCACAGGCGGTCCTGCGTCTCCTTCGGCCGCAGCGGCGGGCTCATCACGTACTTCGCGCCCTCGAAGCCCGGCTCCTCGTAGTTGTCGTAGGAGAGGAACAGGTACTGCGGGCACGTTTCCGCGTAGGCCGGCAGCCCGCGATCGCGCGCTTCGGTCACCATCTCGAGCGCTTCGGCGGCCGAGAGGTGGACGATGTAGATGGGCACGTCGGCCATTTCCGCCAGCGCAATGGCGCGGTGCGTCGCTTCGCCTCGGCGCGCGCCGGCCGCGTCAGCGCGTGGTACTTCGGCGCCGTCTTGCCCTCGGCGAGCGCCTTCTTCACGAGCACGTCGATGACGCCGCCGTTCTCGGCGTGCATGCAGATCGTGCCGCCGTTCTTGCCCGTCCGCAGCAGCGCCTTGAAGATGCTCGCATCGTCGAGCATGAAGACGCCCGGGTAGGCCATGAACAGCTTGAACGATGTGACGCCCTGCCGAACGAGCGCGTCCATCTCGAGCTCCACCTGATCGGTGAGCTCGGTGATGATCATGTGGAAGCCGTAGTCGATGGCCGCCTTGCCCTCGGCCTTCTTCATCCACGTCTCCCAGGCGTGGTGAAGCGTCTGGCCGCGGTACTGGATCGCGAAATCGACGATGGACGTCGTGCCGCCGAAGGCCGCGGCAATCGTGCCCGACTCGAAATCGTCGGCCGACGTCGTGCCGCCGAACGGCATGTCGAGATGCGTGTGAACGTCGATGCCGCCCGGGAAGACGAGCTTGCCGGTCGCGTCGATCGTCCGGTCGGCGCTGCATCGCCAGCGACGTGCCGATGGTCGTGATCCGCTCGCCCTCGACGAGGACGTCGCCGTGATAGAGGTCGGTCGCGGTGACGATGGTGCCGTTCTTGATGAGGATGCTCACGGCAGCAGCTCCGCCATCGGCCGTAGGTCTCGGGCCGGCGGTCGCGATAGAACTGCCAGACGCGCCGGACTTCTTCGATCATGTCGAGATCCATCTCGGCGGTGACGAGCTCGTTCTTGTCTTCGGAGCCGACGGCGAGAAAGTTGCCGCGCGGATCGACGAAGTACGACGAGCCGTAGAAGCGGCCGATGTTCCAGGGCGCCTCGGTGCCGACGCGATTGCTGCAGGCCATGAAGTAGCCGTTGGCGACCGCGTGCGCCGGCTGTTCGAGCTTCCAGAGATACTGCGACAGGCCGGCCACGGTGGCCGACGGGTTGAAGACGATCTCGGCGCCGTTCAGACCGAGCAGCCGCGCGCCCTCGGGGAAGTGCCGGTCGTAGCAGATGTAGACGCCGATCGTCGCGTAGCGCGTCTGGAAGACCGGGTAGCCCAGGTTGCCGGGCTTGAAGAAATACTTCTCCCAGAACCCGCTCGTGTGCGGGATGTGGTTCTTGCGGTACTTCCCGAGATAGCTGCCGTCGGCGTCGTAGACCGCCGCGGTGTTGTAGTAGACGCCCGCCTGCTCGCGCTCGTAGACGGGAACGACCATCGCCATCTGGTACTTCTTCGCGTACGCGGCCATCCGCTCGGTCGTCGGCCCGGGCACCGGTTCGGCGAGGTCGTACCAGTGCGGATCCTGCGACGGGCAGAAGTACGGGCCGTTGAACACCTCCTGCAGCCCGAGGATCTGCACGCCGCGCTTGCCGGCCTCTTCGATGAGCGGGATGTGCGCGGCGATGGCCGCTTCCCTGACGTCGGCGATCGGGGCCGCGGGATCGGTCAGCGGTGCCGCGGCTTGAATGAGGCCGCCGAGAACTTTTCGTGGCATAGCTCTCGGTCGTATCGATGCCCGAGCTCAGCTCGGGCCTCGCCGATCAGGCCGCAGCTACAGCTTGTGGCAGCTACGGGTGTTCATCTCAATACCAGCGTGAAATCGTGACCTTCTTGTCCGTGTAGAACTCGAACGCGTCGCGTCCGTGCACCTTCAGATCGCCGAAAAAGCTGTCGCGCGCGCCGCCGAACGGAAAATACGCCATCGGCGCCGCGACGCCGATGTTGACGCCGACCATCGAGGCCGTGGCGCGATGGCTGAACTCGCGCGCCGCCTTGCCGCTCGTGGTGAAGATCGACGTGGCGTTCGCGTTCGGGTGCGCTTCCATCACGCCGGAACGCCTCGTCCAGATCCTTCACCGGGCACACCGACGCCACCGGTCCGAAGATCTCCTCGCGTCCGATCGCCATCGCGGGCGACACCTCGTCGAACACCGATGGTCCGACGAAGAAGCCGTCCGGACGATCCGCAACACGCGTCGTCCGGCCGTCGAGCGCCAGGCGGCGCCCCTTCGCTCACTCCACGGTCGACGTACGACAGGACGCGGTCGCGGTGTCGTGCGCTGATGACCGGGCCCATCGACGACGCCGGGCTCGAGCCCGTCGCCGACCTTCATCGACCGGGCGGCCTCGATCAGCCGATCGCGCGCGGGAGTGTGCGCGTCGCCGACGGGCAGGAGCACGCTGCCGGCCAGACACCGCTCGCCGGCGCACCCGTAGAACGACTCGGCAATCGTCGGGATGCTGCGATCGAGATCGGCGTCGGGCATCACGATGATGAAGTTCTTCGCCCCGCCGAGTGCCTGCACGCGCTTGCCCGCATGGGTCGCGCGCTGGTACACGAGCCGTGCGACGGGCGTGGAGCCGACGAACGAGACGGCCTTGATGCCGGGGTGATCGCAGAGTGCGTCGACGACCTCACGGCCGCCATGCACGAGATTGACGACGCCCGGCGGGAGGTCGCAGCGTTCGAGCAACTCGAACATGCGCTTCTGCGACAGCGGCACCTGCTCGGACGGCTTGAGGACGAACGTGTTGCCGCACACGATCGCGAATGGCAGGAACCAGAGCGGCACCATCGCCGGAAAGTTGAACGGCGAAATCGCGGCGCACACGCCGATGGGCTGCTTCATGACGCTGCAGTCGATGCCAGCGCCCACGTTCTCGAGCCCATAGCCCATCAGCATCGACGGCCCGGCGCACGCGACCTCCACGCACTCGATGCCGCGTCGCACGCTGCCTCGCGACTCGTCGAGCGTCTTGCCGTGCTCGGTCGTGACGAGCGTCGCCAGCTCTTCGAAATGGTCCTCGAGGAGCGCCTTGAACCGGAACATCGCCCGGGCCCGCACGACCGGCGGCGTCTGGCTCCAGCCGGCGAAGGCCTTCGTCGCAGCGGCGACGGCAACTTCCACGTCGCGGCCGGTCGACAGCGGCGTCCGCGCAATCACCGTTCCGCGCGCCGGGTTGTGCACGTCGAGGAATTCGGACGCCGACGAAGGCATCCACTTGCCGTCGACGAAGTTGGACAGGATTTCGACTTGCACGCGAGCGTCTCCTCCGCAAGCGGCCCATTATGGGCCACGGACTGCCACGGATCCAGGCTCGCCACGGACGGACACGGATCGAACACGGATCTGGACAGGGCGGATAGGCCGGCCACGGACCGACGCGGACTGCAGGATTGGGCCAGGCGGAGGCCACACGGATTCCCACGGACACGTTGCCGACCTTTGGAGGTGCGGGGCTTAGCTGGATTATTCGCCCGTTCGCCAGGCCGTTGCGGCTCACTCGCTCCGGAAGACCCTGTCGAGCAGCGCCGTCACTGACAGGAAAAACGTCGCGTAGGCCGCGCCGGACGGGGGATGCGCCGCCGCGCCGAGTCCGCTCCGGAGACGGCCCGCTATAGAGCGGACCAGAGGCGTATTCCTCCGGCTTGCGAAGCGGGACGCGCTGGCGAGAGTGGACCGCGACGGGACGTCTACCCTGCATGAATCCGGCCTCAACTGGCGCGGCTATAGCGCCGCCAGCCACAAGCGGGCGCGGCTGCGCTATAGTTTCTGAAGCGAGGTCCAATCCCATGAGCGCGGATTTGTCGGTCACGTTCTCGGGCCTCCGATTCGAGAACCCGTTTCTCCTGTCGTCGGCGCCGCCGACTGAATCGGACAGCAACATCATTCGCGCGTTCGACGCCGGCTGGGGTGGCGTCGTCACCAAGACGATTGGCCTGCATCCGGTCGTCAACGTGATGGGTCCGAAGACCAAGTTCCTTCGGGCGACGCCCGAGTCGGCGCACCTCTCGATGCAGAAGCGGCCGGGCACGTCGCTCCACTCGTCGTGGAACTGGGAGCTCATCTCCGACAAGCCGCTCGACTGGTGGGTGCCGCGCATTTCGCGCATCAAGAAGGCCCATCCGAACCGGATTCTCGTGGCATCAATCATGGCCGGATCGGGCAGCGATCGGGAGCTGTCGCACTGGCAGACGCTCGCGAAAGCCTGCCAGGACGAGGGTGCCGACGCCTTCGAGCTGAACCTGTCGTGTCCGCACATGGATCGGAAGGACATGGGCTCGAACATCGGCAAGGACCAGGAGCTCATTTCCACCGTGACCGCAGGTCGTGAAGGAGGTCGCGCGGGTCCCGGTCTGGGCCAAGCTGACCCCGTCGACGACCGACATCGTCGAAGAGGCGAGAGCGGCGTTTCTCGGCGGCGCCGACGCGATTTCGTCGTCGAACACGTTCCCGTCCCTGCCGCTCATCGATCCAGACACGCTCGAGTTCGAGATGAACGTCGAAGGCCTCGTGTCGAGCGGCGGGTTGGGTGGCCCTGCGATTCTCCCACAGTCGCTGGCGAAGATGGCGCAGCTCACGCAAGCGTTCCCCGACAAGGCGTTCTCGGGAATCGGCGGCGTGGCCGAGTTCGCGCATGCGCTGAACTTCTTCCTGCTCGGATGCGGCACGGTGCAGGTCTGCACTGCCGCCATGCTCGATCACGCGATCGGGCCGAACGTAATCGCAAGCTTGACTCGCGGTCTTCAGGAGTTCCTCGATCGGCACGCCGATCGTGGATGGACGTCCATCGAGGATGTCCGCGGCATCCGCCGGGATCGCGTGGTTCCTCATTCCAGCATCAAGCGTCCCGAGTCGAAGGAATACTTCGGCGGCCACGACGCGTCGGAAGGTTATGCCGAGCCGGCCGCGGCGCCACTTGCCGGGCCGGGCCGAGAATAGATGCGCGGCGCCGATCGAGACCGCGCGCGGTGATGGGGCGGATTTCGTTGCGCTGACCGAGGATCTCTCCGGCAGTCCGCTCTGGAATGCCGACCTGGCGCCCACACCGCTCGAGCGCCGGACCTGGTCGACCTACAACATTGCCGCGCTCTGGATTGGCATGAGCGTGGTCATCACCACCTACACGCTCGCGTCAGGTCTTATGCAGCAGGGCATGGCCTGGTGGCAGGCGTTGACAACCATCCTTCTCGGCAACGCCATCGTCCTGGTGCCGATGATCCTGAACGCTCACGCCGGCACCAAGTACGGGATCTCGTTCCCCGTGCTGTGCCGCGCCAGCTTCGGTACAAGAGGCGCGAATGTCCCCGCAATTCTGCGCGCCATCGTGGCTTGCGGCTGGTTCGGGATTCAAACGTGGATTGGCGGTCTTGCGCTCCACGCGCTCATGTCCGCCGCGTGGCCCGCGTGGTCAGCCCTGCCTGGAGGCGTGTGGATTGCGTTCGGCGTCTTCTGGATCATTCAGGTCGGCATCATCCTGCGCGGTCTCGACGGCATCAAGCTGCTGGAAAGCTGGTCGGCGCCGCTGCTGCTGGCGGGCGGCCTGGGACTGCTGATCTGGGCGATTCGCGCTGGCGGCGGCCTGGGGCACATCCTCACCGAATCATCGCGGCTGCAGGGATCGGCCACACCGTTCTGGCAATTGTTTCCCGCGGCGCTCACCGCGAATGTCGGCTACTGGGCCACACTGAGCCTGAACATTCCCGATTTCACGCGATACGCCAGAAGTCAGCGATCGCAGGCGCTCGGTCAGGCATTCGGCCTGCCGACCACGATGACCGCGTTCGCCTTCATCGGCGTCGCCGTGACGAGCGCCACGATTGTCGTATTCGGCGAGGCGATCTGGGATCCGGTGGTCCTGATTGCGCGGATCGGCAGCCCGCTCGTCATCATCGTGGGCGCGCTGGTCGTGCTCATCGCCCAGCTCACGACCAACATGGCCGCCAACGTCGTGTCGCCCGCCAACGACTTCTCGAGCCTCGCGCCGCGCCGCGTCAGCTATGTCATGGGCGGGCTCCTGACGGCGGTCATCGGCATCGCCATGATGCCGTGGAAGCTGTACGCCGACGCCGGAGCGTACATCTTCACCTGGCTGATCGGCTATTCGAGCCTGATGGGCGCAATCGGCGGCATTCTGATCGCCGACTACTGGATCGTTCGAAAGCGCACCCTGGTGCTGCGCGGATCTTTTCGCCACCAACGGCGCCTATACCTACGATCGGGGCGTCAACTGGCGGGCGATGGCTTCGCTCGTCATCGCGCTTCTTCCTGTGCTCCCCGGATTCATCCGCGCGGCGATGACGCCAGGTGGCCAGGTGCCGGATCCGGGCGTGCTGGACGCGCTCTACACCTACGCGTGGTTTGTGACGTTTCTGCTGAGCGGCGCGGTGTATTTGGTGCTGATGCGCAAGTGAAGAGGGCGGAAGCCACGCTGTAATCGATGAATGCCCAAGCCAAAGCTTGGGCCTACAGGTGTTGAAGCGACGTACGGCTGAAGCGACGTACGTAGGCCCGAGCTTTAGCTCGGGCGCCTTCGCTCCGACAGACTAGGGAATGAACGTGAACTTCGCCTGGCCTGTGACGGCGTTGGCGAACGCGAACGGGAACGATCGCTGCGGGCGCTGCCGTGCGCTGACGCGCACGTAATATTCACGATTGCGTTCAAGCTTCATCGTCTCGCACAACGGCAGCCGCTGAAGCGTCGTAAGCCACCGCCGGACCACCGCTTCGTTTTCGGTGACGACAGATTCGTCGGTGCGACCATCGACGGTTCTCGACAGCGTGTGGCGACGGGTGAGGTTGTCGTACTGATCGGTCACGCTGACGACGATGGTGGCCACCGTCCGGTCCACCCAGCCGCCCACGAGCATCCGGAGCTGCAGATCGTAGGTGAACGTCGTTCGGAGGCCGCTCGAAATCGTTTCGCGCACATCGTCGGTATAGGCGTCGGCCATTTCCAGCGATACCACGACCTGCTTCTCGTGCACGACGGGGACGATCCGAAGGCCCTCTTGAGCCGACACCAGGGCCGACGCGGCAAGTAGCGCGATCGCGCAGCAGAATGGCAATCTGCGTTTCATGGTCTTACTTTGCCTGTTCGAATCGCGACGGCCATAATTGCCCGCCAGAACGAAAGCTTTTCGGCGCCAAAGCTGAGCCCGTTGTCGTTTCCGCCCCCAAGGCTACGGAAGTATCGCACGTCCCAGCTCACGCCGATGCGATCTGTGAAGAAACCTGTCACCCCTCCACCGACGTCCAGCGCAGCCAATGTTCTCGAGACCGTCAGCACGTCGAGCTCATCTTCCGAGCGCGCATACATGATGCCGGCGCCGCCCACCACGTACGGCCTGAGCGTGTACTGGGTCATTCGGCGTGGCAGCGCCACGACGAGGTTGCCGGTGAGCGTGGTCACACGGCTGCCGAGGACGAGGTTCTGCGAGGCTCGCTGAAAAAAGCCAGGGATGTGGCCGAGGTCGGCTTCAATCCCGAGCACATCGCCCAGCAGCATCCCATTGACCCCCACCGTGAACTTCCGCTCTCCTGCCGCGTGATCCAGGTCAAACAACGTGGTCTCGCCGCCGAAGGTCGCGCCCAGGAACGGTCGGATCTGCCACTCGGCGTATCCCGAGGTTGGCAGGAGCAGGGCAAGCGCGAGGGCGATGACACTGACCCGTCGTGTTTTTCCTCGTTCGTTCACGAGACGAAGATTCGCAGGAACACTTTGGCAAAAGGCGACACGGTGACATCTCCCGCCGACAGCGGAAAGAGCTTCGCGAGACCATCACTGTTGGCGAGCAGAATGAGCGTCAGTCCGCGGCCAGGCACCGTCATCACCAGCGACGACGACGCGTTGGCCGAAAAGCCATACTGCCAGACAACCATCTCGCCGTTATAGCGCTGCACGAACCAGCCGAGTCCGTGCGGCAGCGATTGCGCGCCGAGGCCGACCGGCGCTGTCCACGCCTCACTTATCGTTTCGGGCCGGAGCAGCAGGCCCTTTCGGAGCGCCAGGTCGAACTGAGCGACGTCGCGCACGGTCGACACCAACCCACTCGAGGGCGTGAGGGTCGCACTGGCATGCGTCGCCGCAATCGCCTGGCCGGGCGCGGGCACGGCGTACGACGTAGCCAGGCGCTGCAACACGTCGCGATAGCGCTCGGCGGCGGAGGCGTCCGGGACGCCTTCGGCGGGCGGCACGAGGCTGGTCACGTCGGCGCCCGGCACCGAGTTCATCATCGCGAGCCGATCGAGCAGGTTCGCAACCGTCTCCCGGAACGAGTCGCCTTTGCAATTCCTGATGGCGGACTTTAGGCCATCATAGCGTTGGGGCTGATACGAGAATGTCGAAGCGCCCGAAGGCCCGCTGGTGTGAGAAAGAATCTGGCGGATGGTCGCGAGCGCATACGGACTGTCGGCGTCGTATCGCCCAATCGGATCGTCGAGCGACAAGCGGCCATCCTCGACGCACTGAAGGACGATCGTCGCCGTGAAGAGCTGCGTCAGGCCGTCCAGATAGAAGGGCGTATCGGGGCGCGTCGCGCATTCCGCGCTCGACACTCTGGTCGCCGACCGCGCGTTCCCAAAGCAGATCGTTCTCGCCCACGATCGCGACGGCCAGGCCGGGAATTCCGGCCTGCTTTCTAAGGGCATCGACGTATTCCCCGAACCGGGCGAAGAGCTGGTCGCCGGGCGAGGGCAGCGTTGGTGCAAACTGCAGGACCGTCAGGGCCAGAATCAGGGCAGTGGGACGCATGGGCAAGGCTTGGGCGCGCCGTCGCGCCTGCTCATCATATCGGATGTCGCGGGCACGCCCACCAGTGTCCGGACAGGCAGGAAAATGGTTGGACTCGGGGATTCAGTGCCAGTGCTGGGTGCCTAGCGGCTGGTGCGGTGCACCAGCCGCACGGCGAGGGCCGGGACGATCAGGGCTCCGGCAAACGCCAGCAGAAACGAGCCCGACTCGAGCGCGGCGGCGCCCACGGCGCAATACGCGGCCGAAATGCCCACATTCGCGAGCAGGGTGACCGCGAGAAACCGCCGCGGGCCCACGCCGAGCGCCCCAGCCACGAATACCGAGGCTTCTGCGAGCACCGGCACGGCCCGCGCCGCCGCGAGCGCCCAGTCGCCGCGCGTCTCGAGATAGCGCCCCGCCCGTTCGATGTCCCCGGCTGCGACGAGACGTCGCGCGAGGGCGAGTCCGGACGTTCGCCCGAGCCAGTAGCCCACCTGCGAACACAACGTCATCCCCACAACCGACGCCGCCAGGCCCGGCAGAAAGCCAAGGAAAGCGCCAGCCGCCGTGCTCACGAGACTGGATGGCACCGGCAGCACGATGTCGGCACCCAGGAGGACGACGACCGCGAGCGCGATCGAGGGCGCAGGCGCATTGGCGTGCACGCTCTGAAGCGTCCAGTCGTGCACGCGCCCTTCGAGAAGCGCGAAAGGCACGAGGATGGCGGCCAGGACGACACAACAAATCGCGGCGGCGCCGGAGACTCGATGCACGCGGCAAGGATACCGATCAGCCGTGCACGATGCACCAAGCGCGTCTGCTATAATTCGCGCCACCCCTTCCTTCGGCTCCAGGCTTGCGCGGCAGGTGTGGCCGTCAACCTGATTCATGACCCGGCCAAATCACGGGTTTCCAGAGCGCTTCACGATCGCCCGGCGCCTCGGCGCCGGCGGCATGGGCGTGGTCTATGAAGCGTTCGACACCGAGCGCCGCCGGACCGTCGCGCTCAAGACGCTCCGTGAATTCGGTCCCGCCGCGCTCTATCGCTTCAAGCACGAGTTCCGCGCGCTCGCCGAGATCGTGCACCCGAACCTGATTCCGTTATACGAGCTTGTGGCCGAGGACGACCGCTGGTTCTTCACGATGGAGCTCGTCGACGGTGGCACCGATCTTCTGAGCTTCGTTCGCCCTGACCTGCTGAAGCCGGAGACGTCCACAGAATCGCCGACCACTCCCGAGGTCGGAGTCGTCACGCGCGACGAGGCTTCGTTTGCCACGCGCGCCGTGCCGCCCGGCGCGATTGGTGAATCCCCCGCCGACGATCCGCTGCGGCCTGCGATCGATCGGCCCGTCGCGGCGAGTCATCTCGATTTCGCGCGCATCCGCGCGGCATTCAGTCAACTGGCCGAAGGGGTGTCTGCCCTCCATGCGGCCGGCAAGCTGCACCGCGATCTGAAACCAAGCAACGTGCTGGTGACCCCCGGCGGCCGTGTCGTCGTGCTCGACTTCGGTCTGGTCGCGGACCTGGACGACGAGCCGCCACCCGACCCGACTGGCGCCTGGCCTGCCACGCCAGGCACGAGCGCACGGACGTATCACTCGACTGATCGCGGTCTGACGGGCACCGTCGCTTACATGTCCCCCGAGCAGGCCGCGCGTGTTCCCCTCACGCCCGCCAGCGACTGGTACACGGTGGGCGTGATGCTGTTCCAAGTCCTTACTGGCCGCCTGCCGTTCACCGGCTCGGCGATCGAGGTGCTGGTCGGCAAGCTGCAGACGCCCGCGCCGCCACCCTCGAACTTCGTGCCGGGTCTGCCTCCCGACCTCGAAGCGCTGTGCGTGGCCCTTCTCGATCGCGACGCTGCCCGTCGGCCGACCCAGGGGGAGGTGATGGCGCGTCTCGGCGGCGCGCAGGGCGTGTCTGTTGCCGGGTCCGCGCCCGTCAGCGAGGGCGCACACTTCGTCGGCCGCTCGTCGCACCTGGCCGAGCTCGAGCGTGCCTTCGCCATGATGCTCGATGGACATCCGGTGGTGTGCCATGTCGCCGGCTGTTCCGGTGCAGGCAAGAGCACCCTGATCTCGCGATTCGTGAATGGCCTGTCGGGCGAGCGCGGCGCGGTCGTCCTCGCCGGCCGATGTTACGAGCAGGAATCAGTGCCGTACAAGGCCGTCGACAGCCTGGTCGACGTCCTCACGCGCCACCTGATGGATCTGCCGGACGAACAGGTGGCGGCGATCACGCCGCGCTACATGGCGGAGCTCGGCCGCGTGTTTCCGGTCTTGAATCGCGTCGAGTCGCTGCTGCAGCAGCCTCGCGACACCTCCGACGCGTGGGATCTGCTCGAAGTCCGACGGCGCGCGTTCGAGGCGCTGCGGGCGCTTTTCGACGGCCTTTCCCGGCTTCGCCCGCTCGTGTTGCACATCGACGATCTCCAATGGGGCGATGTCGACAGCGCGGCGCTGCTCTCCGATCTGCTGCAGCCGCCGAACGCGCCGCGCCTTCTTCTGCTGCTCGCCTATCGCAGCGAATACATCGCCACGAGCGCCTGTCTGCTCGCACTCGCGGCACGCCGACTCCCGGCGGGCAACGGCCAGGTGGAACGGCATATCGACGTTGATGCCCTCACACCCGACGAAACGCGATCGCTGGCGCTGGCGCTGCTCGGCCCGGGCCGGCCGCACGCGCAGGCGGAGGCCGAGTGGATCGTGAGCGAATCACGGGGCGGCGCCTTCTTCGTCTACGAGCTCGTGGAGCATCTCAGAAGCGGCGCCGGCATCGCCACGGCACAACCGGACCTGGACGACGTGCTGTGGCAGCGCATCGGGCGGCTTCCAGAGGATGGCCGGCGGCTGCTGGAAGTGATCGCCGTGGCCGGCAAGCCCATTCGGCTCGGCTTGGCGCAGGAGGCGGCGAGCATGCCCCTGCTCGGTCCTCAGGTCGTGGCAAGCCTCCGGGCGCACCGTCTCGTGCGCACGACCGGGCCTGGCCTGCAGGATGACATCGAAACCTTTCACGATCGCATTCGCGAGAGCATAGCGGCCAACCTCGGGACCAACGCGCTCAGGGATCACCACGCGAGTCTCGCGGCATCTCTCGAGGCGTCTTCTGCCGCCGACTCCGAAACCCTGGCGCAGCATCTCGACGCCGCCGGTGAGGGCGCACGCGCGAGCACTCACTACGAGCGGGCCGCGGCCCAGGCAGTAGGCGTTCTGGCATTCGATCGGGCAGACACGCTGTTCCAGCGCGCGGCGGCGCTGGCCACGACACCCTCCGATCGCGCCCGCATCCACGAGCGGATGATTCACTTCTACACCGACATGGCGCGATTCACCGAGGCCTACGCCATTGGCCGCAAGGCCGTCGAACCCTATGGCGTCCGCCTTCCCGCGCGGTTCATTCCGCCGCTCTTCCTCATCGACTTTCTCAGCGCGCGGGTGCGGCTCCGAGGGCGCACGCCCACAGATCTCCTGAATCTGCCAGCGGCCTCCGATGAGCGACTCGAGATGGCGGCTCGATTGATGACTGCCGTGGCGAAGGCCGCATATCAGATCAAACCGCAGCTCTGCATTGCGGTCGCCACGAAGCTCGTGAGGTTGTGCCTGGAGCACGGCAACACGAGGGATTCGGCCATCGGCTACATGGTATTCGGCTGCATCTTCCAGGGCGGCGTACTCGGCAACCATCGCGCGGGCCACGAGTTCGGCCGGCTGGCGCTAGACCTCGTCGAGAAATACCGGAACGAGCAGCAGAAAGCCGAAGTGCACTTCGTCGTCGGCTACTTTGGAACGTCCTGGCTCGAGCCGTCGACCAGGGCCGAGGCGTTGTGGCGGGTCGCCTATGAGAGCGGCCTCGAGACCGGCGACCTGTTTCACACGGGGTGCGCGTGTGCCGGCACGACGATGAGCTATCACATGCGCGGCGTACCCATGGACCGCGTGTGGGAGGAGACCGATCGTTTCCTCGACGTCCTCCGGCGCAACCGTCTGCGTGAACCGATCGGGACACTCACGGCCGTCCGACAGGCGATCCGAAACCTGCGCGGCCAGACGAGTCAACCGACGTCGCTGTCAGATGACGGGTTCGACGAGGAGGCCTTCGCGAAGGAGGCCTCCACCTTCGGATCGCGCCACTTCGCGCACTTCTATCTGATCGTGAAGCTGCAGCTTCAGTACCTCTGGGGCGACCATGACGCCGCGCTCGGGACGGCCGAGCAGTCGGCGACCTACTTGAAGGATTCGCCAGGCATGCTGCACAGCGCCGAGCACCATTTCTACGAAGCGCTGGTGCTATCGGCGGTCGGTCGATCCGGTTGGAAGGTCCGTCGCATCCATCGCCGCTTCCGCAAGTGGGCGGTCGATTGTCCCGAGAATTTTCTCTCCAAGGCCCAAATCCTCGCGGGGGAGATTGCTCGAATCAGACGGCGCCTCGACGACGCCCTCGTGCACTTCGCCGACGCCGAGCAGACGGCTGCGAAATACGGATACGTGCACATGGAGGCGCTCGCCGCACACCGAGCTTCGGTCACGTTGAAGGCGGCGGGCCGTCCGGCCGAGGGCGACGATGCACGCGCGCGTGCCGTCGACGCCTACCGGCGGTGGGGAGCGACGGCGTATGCCGACTTCGTTGCGAGCGGCGGCTGAGCGGTCATCGGCTCAGCGCGACGCCCACTCTCTCGAGCAAATCGAGACTCGGCTGCTGCGCGATCAGCACGAAGCTCTGCGCGAGGATCTCGTCGGGATGAAATATCTCGTTCGTGAAGTTCCGGCCAACTATCGACAGGTACTGCGGCAGGAGCGGTGCGCTGTCATACATCAGCGGTATCCCTGTGCCATCGACGAGGGGCGTCCACAGGCCCTCGTCGTTCTGCTGCACCGCCATGAAGAGCCACTGCAGATAGTTGAAGAAGTTTCCACCCTGATATGGCCCTGAGGCGAGAAGAATCGGCAGCAGCGATCGCGTGAGACTGCTCCCCTCTTCGCCGCCAGGTGTGGCCGGCACGAGCATGTTGATGTACACGTCGAGCGTGGGCGTGTCGGGATTCGTGATCTTCAGATCCGTGAGCAGCGCGCCTGTGGGGCCCCAAGGCACCTCGGGCACCACGACTGTGTTTCCCATCACACGATAGTTGACGAGGCCGTAGAGCCTGGCGCGAACCACGGGATTGTTCTTGCTGAGAATGTGGAACAGCTCGTGCGTGACCACGGCCTGAAGATATCCGGTGCTCGTGCCCGGATGGAGTGGATCGTCGAAGCCAGTCGACGCCTGCAGGCTGGCCACCATGTTTTCCGGCAGCACAATCACGTTGTCTCTACGGGTATAGGCCGCGAACCCCTCTTCGAGTCCGGTCGTCTTGACAAGAATCACGACGGGCGGGAGCGGCACATTCAGCGGCAGAAACGAGTGCGCGATATCGACGATGATCTTCTGCAGGTCGCCGATCTCCGCCGGCGACCACGCCAGGACCTGCGACGACACGTAGTCGAAGTACATCGGCAGTGTCACGGGCGCGATGTCGTAAGTGAGGTTGACGCGCGCCTGCCGATCGAAACGGCTCTGCGCTTCGACGAACGCGTCTTCGCTGGTGAGGAGCGCCTGTCCGTGGTCCTGCGCTGCGGCCATCACTTGCGTGCCGCCAGGCAGCGTCCCGAGGAAGATGTCGCCGTCGTTAACCGTTTTCATGAGTCCTCTCACGTCGTCTGCTGCGCCCGTGGCTGTTGAGCGAGGAAGTCGAGAATGAGTTTCACTTTTGCCGGTGACATGGTGCGCGTGAGCGGCATGCTGTAGGTCGTAGAGAAGCCAGCGTCGGCAGGCGTGTTCAGCCGCGTGGAGATGAGAGCCGCGTGCTGGGTGATCGAGTCCTCGAGGTTCAGCGGGATGTATGTCGACATCGCCGGGAACAGCAGATAGTAATAGCGAAGCGCGTTCGCGTAGACGTCCGCCCACTGGAGAGGGCCATTGGCGTAGAGCGCCGAGAAATCCTCGTTCTCGTACACCCGGATGGTGCTGTAGTCGGCATACGACCAGACGGGAACGCCCGTGACGCCGTTCGGGTTGCCGTCCCCGAACATGGTGGCGCTGAGCTGATACGACAGAATCGTGGCGCCGCTCCGCGCCGGGGTGATCGGAATCAGGAACCAGTCGGAGTAGCCCTGGCCCGCCGGAATGGTGACCGTGGACGGAAAATTCAGGATGCCGGGTGATTCGGTTGCGACCGTCTGGTTCGGTCGGGATCCATCCGCGCACGTCCCGGTCTGCTGTTCGATGATGTTCGCGTATTCGTACAAATACAAGGTCACGTCCGACGTCGTCGGCCTGCCGGATTCATAGACTTTGATCCGTGCCTGGACATTCGTCTGGCCGGGCACGAGGTACATCGTCCTGTCGTCGGTAATGACCCGAATCGAGCCTTCCTGGAGCAACGTGGTGCCCGGATTGAGCGTGTTCGCCGTTGTCCCCTGAACAACGAGCGCGCCCGACGCGATCAACGGATACAGACTCGGGTCGTACGTCACATCGACGATCCCGCCGAAGTTCTCGTAGGTCGAGTAGTCGCTCAGACCGTAATCAAGATTGGCAATGGCAGTCGCTGGCCCTCCGTCCGGCGGAAGCACGGCCAATTGCACCGGGCCGAAGTTTGCCTTCTGCCGCGCCGCGCCGAAGCCGCCCGACGTCGGCTTCTGCGGCCCGTCCGGATCGCGGAATCCAAACTTCGGGAACGACTCGATGAGGTCGATCGAGACGACCGGCGGCGACTGCTGGACCTGCACGACGGCGTTCCCCACGAGCGCTGGTGGCAGTTTGGGCGTCCAGGGCTTCTCCTGTGGCTTCCATGGGACGACGGTCCCTCCAGGCTCTTGGTACTTCATTGCCGGCCGCGGATAGGGGCACATCAGCTTTCGTCCGGGCGTCTCGGTCTCCGGTTCCCCGTCCTGCCACAGCCCGATCGTCCCGATCAAGTATCCGAGCGCCGGGTTCTGGAGCGCCTGCCCTTGCTGGAATGCCGCGTAAAGGTTCTCGTTCGTGATGCCCGGCTGAACCTCGAAGCACCGGAACCGCACAACCAGGCCCGCGGCGCCTCGGGCGATCGAGAGCAATTTCTGGAGGCCAGGAGACTTGAAGCTGACGGTCGCCGGAATCGCCGACGCCGGGATCGCGAACTGCATCACACAGCCGATCCCGACGAAGTTCTGTTCGCCGCCATATGGCTGCGCCGACGGGGCGATGGTACTGAAGAAGTTCAGCCAGTTCTGAAACGCGCGCGTGTCGTGGTTGAACTGCGCCACGATCTGCGAGGGGTCCGTGCCGTCCGGACCTCCCGACCCGATCTGCAGCCCGCCGTTCCACAACTGGGTCGTGACGAGGCCGGTCGGATCCAGATCGCACAGAATCGCGGCGCCCCTGCGTTGCGGATCGCTCGACACGCTGCCGAGCAGCAGCACCGGTTGGTTGATCAACGGATCATCGGCCGGCGACGTAATCCGCTGCGACGACGATGCGCCATACACAATCGACGTCACGACGGCGCTGTCGAACGCCGTCGAGTGGTCGCCGTACAGGTTCCAGCCCGCGCGGATGAAATTCGTGCACGCGCCGCCCGGCGCGTTCGACATGGCCACCTGCTCGCGCAGGTACGTCATCACTTGCGCGTCGGTCATCCCCGCCAGCGTGGCGCCGAGCGTATCGGAGTCCCGTTCCACGACGCTCGGCATCACGTCGTCGTTGTTCGAGGTGCACGGGTTCGTGCGGAATACACCGCGAAAATTGATCCGGGGGAACGTCAAGGTGCTCATCGGCCCGCCTTCGTCGCGCTCGGCTGTGCCTCGGCCAGCATGAAACTGTAATCCGAGGACAGCTTGCCCGATGCCGTTCTCGCCGTGAAGTGGCAGTTCAGGCAGCTGCTCTCCGGAATGTACGTCTCCATCGTCGAGTTCGCGAGCAGGCCAGGCGTGGGATCGCCTGCCGGGCGCTCACTCGGCGTCTGAGGCCACTGCAGATCGACGAGTTGATAGAACTGAAATGGCGATCCGGGCACCTTGGCGAGGGCCGCCTGCCACAACGGGTTCGCCTGCTGCGCGTCCTGGCCGATGTTGACCGTGCGGTTGACCTGTGTGGGAATTCCTGTTGGAACGCCGTTCGACTCGGTGCTCTGGTTGGGGACGCATTTAACCGGCGGGCAATTGGGGTTGTCGAATGAGTAAGGGACCGGCCCTGGCGCCTGAGGATTCGAGAACGGCGGCACGTTGTCGATCTGCTCGAACGTGGCCCAGGTCCACTGGGGCCGGCTCGGCGTCTTCTGTGTGATGTGCAGGCCAACGAGGCCGACCTCACCTTTGGTGCAGGTGGCCGGGTCCGGACCGAACGCAGGGGTGTAGATCCAGGCGTCGCGCCGGAAGTAACGCAGCCTGGTGGGCGGTCCGTCGTCAGGCGTCATCTCACGCCATGCCGCCTTCACCTCCATCACGGCCGGCGGAAACGAGATGGATGTGGCGTTGTCCTGGCCCTGCACGTTGTAGTACTGGTGCGCCACGATCGTGTCGAAGAGCGTCTGGTTCACCCGGGCTTCGTAGCGAGCCAGGCGGCCATGCTGATCGGTGAGTGTGCCGCCGACGACTTCCTTCGCCAACTCGATGGCGTTGTTCTTCACGTCGCTCGGCACCTTGGTGACTCGTCGCAGCACGAAATCGCCCGCGGCGGCGCCGCGGCCTGCGCACTCGGGCGGAAGCGAACCCCCGTACTGGTTCCATGGCGGCGGCTGGCTGCCGTCCGGGTAGAAGATTTCGTCCGGCGCCTTCCACGTGTGCCACACCACATCGCCCGGCTGGCCAATCATCTTGTTTCGATCGGGAGTTCCGCGGTACAAGGCAAGGTTAGGCCAGTTGACAGCGACAAACGATCGCCAGGCAAATGCCACGGCGTCGGCCTGCGTCGGGTTAGCTGGAAGGTCTGGAGGAATCGTCGGATTGAGCACCGGTGTCGATGGCTGAACAGCGGCTGTGGGCGACGCGCCAGCGGGTTGAGTCGAGGATGTCGGTGCGCATGCTGCGGAGAGAAGACTCGCAACGAGGACACAAACTGCGCCGGCGGAAACGGCTGTCGCGTGCATCGGGACTCCATTCGAGCGGCTCGACCGAAGAGAGCGTACTCAAAATTCAATCCACAGATTGCACAGATTTTCACCAATTCTTCCGAGCAAGCCCCGGAGCGGTCTTCACGAATTGGAAAGTGCAAAGTGGAAGTGGAGTGGCAACTGGAAAGTTGGAGCTGGTCGAAGGAGAGAACTTCTCAGTCCACTTGACACTTTGCACTGAACACTTGGCACTGCATCATTTACTGCGAGATGCCGCCAAGCGCTTTGTAAATCGCGACGGCGTCGGTGAAGACGCCCGCTTCGGCTGATGCGACCTCGTCCTGCGCCTGGAGAGCGGTGCGCTCTGCATCCAGCAATGCCAGGAAGTCGGCGACGCCTTCTCGATATCGCGTCCTGGCAATCGACGCCGCGCGCGTGCTCTCGCGGACCTGGTCGGTCAGCTTCACAAGGCGCTCCTGCTGCTGCCGGTAGGCGACCAGCGCGTTCTCGGTCTCTTCGAGCGCGCGCAGCACGGTCTGATCGTATTCCGCCAGCGCTTCGCGCGTGCCGGCCTCGGCGCCTCGAAGGCGCGCGCGTGCGCTGCCGAGATCGAACGCGGCCCACCCGAGCGCGGGTGTCACCGCCCAGGCGCGCGAATCGCTCGTCCCGAACACGCTGCCGCGCCCCGCCAGCAGGCCGAGGAAGCCCGTCAGGGTCACCCGCGGGAAGAGATCCGCGGCCGCGACGCCTTCTCGCGCGACCGACGCGGCCAGCCGCCGCTCGGCGGCGCGGACGTCGGGCCGCCGGCGCAGGAGCGTGGACGGATCGCCGAGCGGCAGCGGCTTGGCCAGCGGCGAATAGGCTCGAGGCGCCAGGTCCACTGTCAACTGGCCGGGCCGCACCGCCGTCAGGACGGCGAGGTGATGCTCCCGCTGCGCCAGGCCGGACCGGATCGGAGGCAGGCTCGCTTCGATTGCGGCGACACGCGCCGCGGCGCTCGCGACGTCCTGTTCCTCGCCATACCCCGCGTCCCGCCGAATCTCGGTGAGCCGGAGCGTCTCGCGCTGGTTCGCGAGACTGCGCTCCGCCACCGCCAGCTGCTGCTGAAGTCCGCGCAGCTCGAAGTAGTTGCGCGCGACCTCCGCCGCCACAATCACGCGCACGTCTTCGAGCGTCGCCTCATAGCTCTCCGCCGTTGTCGCGGCGGCGCGCACGGCCGATCGGACGCGGCCGAAGACGTCGATCTCCCAGAACGCATCGAAGCCGGCCCGATACGTCGAGGTCGTGATCGGCTCGTCCGTAAAGCCCGGAATCTGCTGCTCGCGACGATCGACGCTGCCGTTGGCGGTCACCGTCGGATACCGATCCCTCTTCACGTCGTCGAAGACTGCCCGAGCCTGCTCGACGCGTGCAACGGCGATACGGACGTCGTGGTTCGATGCGAGCGCGGCGGCCTCGAGACTCTCGAGGATCGGATCCTCGAACTGCTGCCACCAGCGCGCATCGTACGGCTGATTGGCGAAGAGCGCCGGATCGGTGTTGCGAAGGACCGCGGCCTGGGGATCAGGCGCCCGGTAAGGCGCCCGCAAGCTGCACCCCGCCGCCACCAGCGGCAGCAGCACGATCAGTAAACGTGAAGCGCGCACGATCATTGTCCTTCCGCCGGAACAGGCGCCTGGATCGGCTGCGAGAGCTCGACCTTGCGTCGTGAGAACACATCAACGATCCGGCCGATCACCACGTAGAACACGGGCGTCAGGAACAAGCCGAACATCGTCACGCCGAGCATGCCGGCGAAGACTGCGATGCCCATGGCCTGCCGAATCTCAGCGCCGGCGCCCGACGAGAGGACCAGCGGCACCACGCCCATGATGAATGCGACCGACGTCATCAGCACGGGCCGCAGCCGCACCCGGCACGCCTCGAGAATGGCGTGTTCGCGGCTCTGACCGGCAAGCTCCCGTTCTCGTGCGAACTCGACGATCAGGATCGCGTTCTTGCATGCCAGTCCAGCGAGCACCAGAAAGCTGATCTGAGTGAAGACGTTGTTGTCGCCCCCCGTCAGCCAGACGCCGGTGATTGCCGAGAAGAGCGTCATCGGCACGTTGAGGATGACGCTGAGAGGCAGCGACCAGCTCTCGTACTGCGCCGCCAACACCACATAAACGAGCAGCACGCAGAGCGGGAATATCAGCAGCATCGTGTTGCCCGACACCACCTCCTGATACGCCAGCTCGGTCCATTCGAACGAGAATCCCCGCGGCAGGTTGGTATCGAGCACTTTCGCGATTGCTTCCTGCGCCTGGCCCGAGCTGAAACCCGGTGCCGGCGCGCCATTGATCTCGGCCGCCGGGAAACCGTTGTAATGCATCACCTGGTCAGGGCCATAGCCGCGGCCGACGGTGACGAGCGACCCGAGCGGCACCATGCCGCCTTTGGCGTTTCGCGTTTTCAGGTGCTGAATCTGCTCGGCTTCCATGCGGAACGCGGATTCGGCCTGCACGTTCACCTGGTAAGTGCGCCCGAACCTGTTGAAGTCGTTCACATAGAGCGACCCCAGATAGACCTGGAGCGTGTCGAACACGTCTGTGAGCCCGACGCCGTACGTCTTCGCACGCTCACGGTCGACATGCGTATCGATCTGCGGCACGTTGACCTGAAAGCTCGAGAAAAGCCCGGCGAGCGTGGGCAGCTGCCGGCCAGCGTTCAACGAGCCCTGCACCTGCGAGTACAGCTCCTCGAATCCGTTCCCGGCGCGATCCTCGACAAACAGCTTGAAGCCGCCCACCTGCCCGATTCCCTGCACCGGCGGTGGCGGGAAGATCGCGACGAAGGCGTCCTGAATGTCCGCGAACTGCGCGTTCAGCGCCCCGACGATCTCGCCGGCGGTCTTCTGCCGTCCTTCGCGCTCCTCGGCAGGCTTCAGGATCACGAACACAATGCCCGCGTTCGACGCGTTGACGAATCCGTTGATCGACAGTCCAGGGAACGCGACCGAGTGGGACACGGCCGGATGTTTCAGCGCGAGGTCGGACATCCTTCGGATCACCGCCTCGGTGCGATCGAGCGTCGCGGCATCTGGCAGTTGCGCGAAGGCGACGAGGTAATCCTTGTCCTGGGGCGGCACGAACCCCTGCGGCACGCGCGCGAATCCGACCATGGTCAAGCCGATGAGGCCGACGTAGACCACGAGCGTCGCGACCGCCACTCTCAGGACGCGCGACACGCCGTGCTCGTACCCGCTCGAGGCCCGATGGAAGAACCGATTGAAGAGACGGAAGAACCACCCGAACAACCGGTCGGCCACCCGCTGCACGCGATCCCGCGGCGCGTCGCGCCGCTTCAAGAGGCGCGAGGCCAGCGCCGGGCTCAGCGTCAGGGAGTTGAACGCCGAGATCACCGTCGAAATCGCAATCGTCAGCGCGAACTGCCGGTAGAACTGGCCAGTCAGGCCGCTGATGAACGCCGTCGGCACGAACACCGCGCACAAGACGAGCGCAATCGCAATGATCGGACCCGACACTTCCTCCATCGCCTTTCGCGTCGCCGCAATCGGTTCGAGCCCGAGCTCGATGTGGCGCTCGACGTTCTCAACGACCACAATCGCGTCGTCGACGACGATGCCGATGGCGAGGACCATGCCGAAGAGCGACAGCGTGTTCAGTGAGAACCCGAGGCCGAGCATGATGGAAAAGGTGCCGATGAGGGAGACCGGCACAGCCACCAGCGGGATGATCGATGCGCGCCACGTCTGCAGAAACACCATCACCACGATGACGACGAGGAGAATGGCCTCGAAAAGCGTTTCGACCACGGCACGGATCGACTGGCGGACGTAGATCGTCGGGTCGTACACAATCTGGTAGTCGATGCCCTCCGGGAACGACTGCTTCAACCGTGCCATCACGGCGCGCACTTCAGACGACGCCTGGATTGCGTTGGACCCCGGCCGCTGCGAGATGCCGATGGCGACCGCGGGACGATTGTTCAGCAGGCTCCGCAGGGAATAGGCGTTCGCGCCGAGCTCCACGCGTCCCACGTCGCGGATGCGCGTGATTTGCCCCTCCGGCGTCGCGATCACGACGATGTCGGCAAACTGTTCCTCGGACGTCAGCCGTCCTTGCGCGTTGATCGACAACTGGAACGTGGTGTCGTTCGGCGACGGCGGCGCGCCGAGGACGCCCGCCGCCACCTGCAGGTTCTGCTCGCGGACGGCACGAACGACATCGGTCGCCGTCAGCTGTCGCGCCGCGAGGCGATCCGGGTCGAGCCATACGCGCATGCTGTACTCGCCGGCGCCGAAGACCTGCGCGCTGCCGACGCCGGAAATCCGCGCGAGCTCATCGCGGACCTGCAGGTACGCGAAGTTCGACAGATACAGCATGTCGTACCGCTCGTCAGGCGACACGAGGTGCACGACCATCATCAGATCGGGCGATGCTTTTTCGGTGGTGACGCCGATGCGCTGGACCTCGACGGGCAACCGCGGCAGCGCCTGTGACACCCGGTTCTGCACTTGCACCTGGGCGTTATCGAGGTCGGTGCCGAGCCCGAAAGTGATCGTCAGCGTCAACCGGCCGTCGGCCGTCGACTGCGAGAACATGTAGAGCATGCCCTCGACGCCGTTGATTTGCTGTTCGAGCGGCGAAGCGACCGTTTCCGCGATGACTTTCGGGTTGGCGCCGGGATACACGCCGCGCACGACCACCGTTGGCGGCACGACGCTCGGGTACTCGCTGACCGGCAGCTGGATCATCGCGATCAGGCCGCCGACGAAGATGACCAGCGACAGCACGGCCGCGAAGATCGGCCGGTCGATGAAGAACTGGGAGAACTTCATGCCGTCCTCACTTGCCCGCCCGCGCCAGGTCGGACCCGGTTCGATCCATGGCCACTCTCGTCGGATCCACCTTGACGCCAGGCCTCACGCGCTGGAGGCCATTGACGACGACGAGATCGCCGGCTTTGAGCCCGCTGCGCACGACTCGCAGGCCCTCCACCATGGGCCCGAGCGTCACAGTGCGATATTGAATGGTCCGATCGCCAGAGACGACGTACACGAACCGCTTGTCGAGATCGGTGCCGACGGCGCGGTCCTGAATGAGCACGCCGGTGTAAGCGCCGCCACCAGGAAGCCGCACCCGCACGAACAGCCCGGGCGTGAGGGCCCCGTCAGGATTGCGGATGATGGCGCGGCCGCGGATGGTGCCGGTGGCCGGATCGACCTGGTTATCGAGAAAGTGCAGCCGGCCCTCGCGCGCGAAATCAGGGTCGTCGGCAAGCGCAATGCGAAGCTTGGGCCCGTCCGTTCCGGCCGTCTTCCCGTTTCGCGGCGAGTCGAGGTATCGCGCCAGAGTCTGCTCGTCGGCGTCGAAGGCGGCATACATCGGGTCGATCGACACGACGGTCGCCATCAGGGTGGCTTCGCCGGGGCCGCTCGAAACCAGGTTACCCTCGGTCACAATCGCGCGACCGACGCGCCCGGTAATGGGGGAGGCAACTCTCGTGAACTCCAGGTTCAGCTCGGCGGCGCGCAAGGCCGCGGCGACGGCGTCGACGGACGCAGTCGATTCCTGCGCAAAGGCGGCGCGACGATCGTGCTCCTCGCGCGACATCGCGCTCTCGGCCGCGAGCCGCTCGGCGCGCTTCAGCTCCGACCCGGCACGCTGCACGGTCGCGCGCGCGCGGACCAGCTCCGCGCGCAGTCGATCGACTTCCGCCTGGAACGGACGGGGATCTATCGTGAACAGCGGATCGCCGCGATGGACGATGGCGCCTTCTTCGAATCGGACCGAGGAAACGTAACCCGACACCCGCGGGCGGACCGACACCGTGTTGACGGCTTCGAGCCGCCCAGTGAACTCATCCCATTCCGTCACGTCGCGTGAGACGACCTCAGCCACAGTGACCTTCGGCGGGGGCGGGGCTCCCTGTTGCGCCGACGTTCGCGCGCACCCAGCCGCGACGATGGTGGAGAGCCCGGCGATGGCAATGACCGCGCGCCACGAGCCCCGGATGAAGGGGGTCGAGCGCGGACTTTCTACGAACAGTTTTTCGATGGACATGTCCCCGCAAGCATCCGTCGGGCAGGACTCCGGAAACAATCCGCCGGGAGGCCGAGGAAGGGCTCCCGCGAAGGCGTCATGTCCACCCGCCACGAAACGGTGAGCCAGGACTGCTACTTTCGGTCGAGAGAAACGTGGACCGACTGGACCAGTCGAGTTTGGCCCAAGGTGCCCGATAATAGGAGGGATCGTCGAAGGGGGCTTTGTGCAGTCATACACCGAGAGCTCGGAAGAACCAGCCTTGCAGCCGGACGAGAGTCGCGACACGGCGATGACGGCCCTGTCTGCCGCCCTTGCGCGCGAGACCGATCAGCGCCGCCGTGCCGAGTGCACTGCGCGGATTCACAGCGATGCCGTTCAACTCGCGCTCGATCTTCTGGTGCGCGAACCGGACATCACCGGCTTTTTTCGCGTGTTCATCAAGAAGCTCGTCGAGGAGTGCGAAAGCTACTCGTGCGGCGTGTGGCTGCTCGACGACGAGTCGACGCAGTGCGAGCTCTGGATGGCATATCTGGGCGATCGGTTTTTCACGAAGGAAAGCGAAGACTGGGCGTCGCTCTCGCTGCCGCGCGAGAGCATGAGCGCGCAGCTTCTCGATTTTGCGCCAGGCTGGCGTGACATCTCCGAGTATTCCGGCAACGACCCGCGTCTCCCCGAGTCGGTGCGCCAGTTCAATGACTCGGTCGGTGTGCACTCCATCGTCGTCGCGCCGCTGGCGTTGCCGACGCGGAACCTCGGATGGGTGGTGCTCTCTACCGGTCCGGCGTCCGAGTGTGAGGGACTGTGGCGACGTGCCATGCTCGACGCGATGGCGCGCCAGGCCACGCTGGCGCTCCACCACAGCCAGGTTGCCGAGCGCAATCGCGTCGAAGAGCGGCGGCAGGCGGTTCTCGAAGAGCGCAACAGCATCGCCCGCGACATCCACGACACGCTCGCGCAGGGTTTCGCGGCCATCCTCATGCAGCTTCAAGCCACGCAGCGCGTCGTGGGCCCGCTGCCCCCCGCTGTCGCCAAGAGCCTCGAGACGGCCGTGGACCTGGCGCGCACGCACATGATCGAAGCGCGACGGTCGGTGTCGGCGCTTCGCCCGCAGCAAAGCGAACCCGAGGACGTGGTTCATGCCCTCCGGCGCATGACAGACCTCGCGCGTCGGACGGCCGATGTCCCGATCGAGCTGACCATCGAGGCCTTGCCAACCTTTGGTGGCGGGGTCGAGCGGGAGATCGTGGGTATCGCGCAGGAAGCGCTGACCAACGCCGTGCGGCATTCCCGCGCGCGCCGGATCACGATTCAAGCGTCGGCCGTTCGATCCCTCGGCTTCCGGCTCTCGGTAGCCGATGACGGGCGCGGCATCGCGAAAGATCACGTCGGGCTGGGATTTGGCATGACCAGCATGCGCGAGCGCGCCGAGCGCATCGGTGCGTCGCTGACGATCGTCACCGCGCCGCGCGCGGGCACGGAAGTCGTGCTCGCGTGGGAGCCGCCGTCGTTTGTCATTCCAAGACGAGCCGATGTCAACGCCTGAAGCGGCGGCGCCGGCGATCGCCAGGGCCACCGTCCTCGTCGTCGACGATCACCTGCTCGTGAGAACGGGCGTCGCAAAAATCATCAGTCACGAGCCCGATCTTCACGTCATCGCCGAGGCCGCCAACGGTCTCGAAGCCGTGGCCGCCTTCGAGCGGTACCGCCCGGATGTGACGCTGCTGGACCTGCGCATGCCGCTTCTCGAGGGCGTAGAGGCTGTCCGACGCATCCGCGCGCGCGATCCCAACGCCAAGGTCATCGTCTTGACGACGTACGACACCGACGAAGACATTGCCAGGGCGCTCCAGGCTGGAGCAAAGGCGTACGTGCTGAAAGACATTTCTGCCGACGCGCTGATCGCGTGCATCCACGACGTCCTGGCCGGCAAGACCTACCTTGCGCCGGCCGCCGCGGCCAAGCTCGCCGAGCGCGTCACGCAGGTGCAGCTCACGCCGCGCGAGCTGGCGACGCTGCGCCTGATGGCCGATGGGCGATCGAACAAAGAGATCGCCAGTGCGCTCGGCATCAGCGAACGTACGGTCAAGTCCCACCTCGGTCACCTCTTCGAAAAGCTGAGTGTCACGAGCCGCACAGAGGCCGTGAAGGTCGCCTCGCGGCGAGGGCTCGTTCGGCTGGACTAATCCCGGGAGGTCGCCGGCGGTCATTGAGTAGATGCCTCAAGATGGCGCATTCGCCAGGCCGAGCCCGCAGAGACGGATCAAACGCAAAGATCGCGAAGCTCACCGAGTCTTTAGTCGTCCCCTGCGTACTCAGCGGCCTCGGCGTTAATATCGTCTCTGCGGCCTCAGCTTCCTGCGCTCGGAACCGCGTCGTGCATGATCAAGTCAAACGAGCCTCTGAGTAGTCGCGGCCGATCGCTTCGCCTTTCGACCCTTCGATAACCTCGGTAGGTGAGAGAGAATGGCCGAATGCCACGCTTTCTCCACGTCGCCAACGGCAGCTCGACGACGACAAGGATTCAGCAAGGCGGCGTTCCTGGCGTGACGTCAGTCTGGGCAGACGTCCTTCATGAAGGGCCGGTGCCGGCCGGCCTTTCCGATCAACAGCTGCTCGAGGTCAGGGCTCGGCATCTCGCCGGATCCGACTCGACTGAGTATGTGCCGGCGGTCGCGGAGCTGACGCGTTGGCGCGCCGCGATTGACGACCAGGACGCGTACGACGAGCTGATTCTTTGGTACGAACACGACCTTTTCGACCAGCTGAACCTGATCCAGGTGCTTAGCCGGATCGCCCAGGCGAGGCCATCAGCGACGCTGGTGAGCCTGATTTGTATCGGTGCGTTCCCTGGGCGCGAGAAGTTCAAGGGGCTCGGCGAACTGGCGCCACAGGAGGTTGCGTCGCTTCTCGACATCCGGCGGCCCGTTACCGATCGCCAGTTCGCGCTGGCGACGAGTGCCTGGGCCGCATTTCGCGCGACGACTCCGCAGGCCCTCGAAGCGCTCATCTCGAGCGATACGTCCGCCCTCGAATTCCTCGGAGCAGCTCTTCGACGCCACCTCGAAGAATTCCCCTGGACAATCGACGGGTTGTCGAGGACCGAGCGTCGGTTGATGGAACTCGCCCAGCCAGGGGCGGTCGATCTGTGGACGGCGTTTCCGCGCATGCACGATCCGGAAAGCGCCTTCTATATTGCCGACCTGTCCTACTGGACGATCGTCGAAGCCCTCGCGTCCGCGTCACCGCCACTCGTGACGGTCGATATCGTGGCATCCGTGCCTCACCAACTGCCGCGCGGCACAGTGTCTCTGACCGAGACCGGCGAGGCCGTGCTACGAGGTCAAGATGACAGGGTGAGCCGTTGCGGCGTCGATCGCTGGCTGGGCGGCGTGCACCTGGAAGGCCGCGGTCCCCTGTGGCGATGGGACGCGGCTCAAGACCGAGTCGTCAACGCATAACCCCCGCGCGACCAAATGCTCGCGAGCGCAGCAAGCCCCCCGCCGAGCGTAGCGAGGCCACCTTCCGCGAGTGCCCCTCCGGCGAGCGGCGAGCCGGCCTCGTTTTACGGCGTGACCGTGTTGTAGACCACGGTGACGAAGAGATCGGGCGGCATGAAGCCCTTCCCCCACACCCCATCCAGATCCGCCGTCGGCTTCTTCGCAACCACGTCCTGGAGCGTCTGACCGCCGGTCTTCAGCTTCTGGACGCGATCGCGGACCGTCACCATGATGTCCCTGAAGCGCCCGAGCGCCGCCTTGTCGCCAAGCGGTCCATGGCCGGGGACAATCTTCGTCTGATCGTCGGCCATCTTCATCATGCTGTCGGCGGAGGCAATCATGCCGTTGATGTTGCCGCCGGTTGTCGTGTCGATGAACGGGTACGTCCCGTTGAAGAACAGATCGCCAAGGTGCAGCACGTTCCCCTTGGTGAAATGGATGTAGATGTCGGTGTCCGTGTGTGCAGGGGGGACGTAGGCGAGGTGGACGGTCTCTCCGTTTGCTTCCAGCTGCTCTGTCGCCGCAAACGTCCTGGTCGGGAGCGCCGCGGCAGGCACCGGCACGAAGTGCATGCCGAGGAGATCGTGCGGCTCCGATAACCGCTTCTTCGTATTGTCGTGCGCGAGGATCTCGGCGCCCGCGGCGTGAAAGTTCCCGTTGTTGTCGCTGTGATCGAGGTGCCAGTGCGTGTCGATCAGCACCTTGATTGGCGGCGCGCCGATACCGTCGAGCGTCTGCTTGAGTTTTGCCCACACGGGCTGCACGAACGAATCGACGACGATCTTCCCATCCGCACCGTTAAGGACGACAACGTTGCCGCCAGGCCCCGAGAGCATCGTCAGATGGTCGCCGAGCGAGAGGCTTTCGATCGGCGCCGCGGCCAACTGCGCGCGCATGTTATCGACAGGGTCGACCGCCTTTTGCGCCGCCTGGCTGAGCGCGTGGTCGAAGGGGCTTGCGAGTGCAGACCGGGTCGACCGCGGAAAGCTGCTCACCAGGGCCGAGCCGCCGGCCAGGAGCGCCGAGCGCCGCAGAAGTTCCCGCCGCGTCATCCAGATCCTTCCGTCGTTGAGACTCATCTTTTTGTCGCTCCGTGGTGTGGGCGACGGAATCATACTGCGCAGATTTGTCAGCATCAAACGCGGAAATGTCAGGCGCGGTCCGCTGACTGGGCGGGAGCACCCACGCAGTCTTCCTTTCACGGCACACCGCTGCACGCGTCTGCGCGGACGAGATCCTGCAGGATCGACCGAAGTAGAGCCGGCGCGTTCCTTGCCGATATGTACCTGTGCACACGTCCGCCGCCGCGAGTGGCGACGCGACCGTGAGGCAAACCCCAGGTGCTGCTCGATGGCTGACCAGACGTCGACCGACTACTACGAGCTTTTGCAAATCAGCCCCAACGCTGAGCCCGACACGATTCACCGTGTCTATCGCCTGCTCGCGCAGCGCTTTCACCCCGACAATCACGACACGGGGGACGCGCGGAGGTTCCGGCAGCTGCACGACGCCTACTCGGGTACTCTCCGACCCCGAGAAGCGCGCGCAGTTCGACGTCTTTCATCAGCGGCAGCGCAACGACCGGTGGCGGCTCGTCTCGGCGGGCAGTCGAGCGGATACTGACGTGGATGCGGAGAAGTTGACGCGCCTGACCGTGCTCGAAGTGCTCTACACGCGGCGGCGCGTGGAACCCGACCAGCCGGGCATGTACGACCGCGACATGGAGCAGCTCATTGGCCGCCCGCGCGAACACCTCCAGTTCACGTACTGGTATCTGATGCAGAAGGGCATGATTGCGCGCGGCGATCAGTCGCGGCTGCTCATCACCGCGCACGGCGTGGACTACCTGGAAGAGAACTACGGCACGATGCTGCAGCGACGGCGCCTGCCGGAGGCGAGCGAAGCCGCATAAATGGCTCGAAGGCGCACGCGGTGCGCCCTCCTCCCCTGCCCGGCGCGCACGTCCCGAGTCTCCCGGGGACCGCGCCTGTAACGACCGCCTACGTCTCGAGGACGACCTTCAGGCAGTCGTCTTCCTTGCTACCAAACAGCTCGTAGCCTTGCGGCGCATCGCTCAGGCGCATCCGATGGCTGATGATGAAGCTCGGATCGACCTCGCCGTTCTCAATGCGCTCGAGGAGCGGCCGCGTGTAGCGATGGACGTGCGTCTGTCCCGACTTGATCGTCAGCGACCGATTGACAATGGTGCCGATGGGGAATTTGTCGATGAAGCCGCCGTACACGCCGGCCACGGAGACCGTTCCACCGCTGCGACACGCCAGAATGGCCTGCCGAAGCGCCACCGGGCGATCGCTTTCGAGCATCGTGGCCTGCTTCACCACATCGTAGGCCCCGGAGAGGACCGGCGCGTGTCCCTCCATCCCGACCGCCTCGATGCAGGAGTCCGGCCCGCGACCTCCTGACAGTTCCTTCAGGGTGTCGCGGACGTCACATTCCTCGTAGTTGATCGTGTCGGATGCGCCGGCGCGTTCACGCGCGATCCGAAGGCGGCAGGGGAACCGATCGATCGCGATCACGCGTTCGGCCCCAAGGAGATACGCGCTCTTGATCGCAAGCTGCCCCACCGGTCCGCAACCCCAGACGGCCACGACGTCGCCCGGTTGAATGCTGCAGTTTTCGGCGGCCATGTACCCGGTCGGAAAAATGTCCGAGAGAAACAGTACCTGATCGTCCGACAGATTATCGGGCACTTTGATCGGCCCGACGTCCGCAAACGGTACGCGCGCGTACTCGGCCTGCCCGCCGGCATATCCGCCCAGCATGTGCGAGTAGCCGAAGATTCCGCAGGGCGAGTAGCCCCACATCTTCTCGGCCATCCATGCATTCGGGTTCGAGTTCTCGCAAAGCGAGTAGAGCTCGCGTTCGCACTGCAGACAACTTCCGCATGCGATAGGGAACGGCACGACGACCCGGTCACCGACCGAGAGATTCTTCACGCCGCTACCGAGCTCGACGATTTCGCCCATGAACTCGTGACCAAGCACGTCGCCGCTCTTCATGGTCGGGATCAACCCGTTATAGAGGTGGAGATCGGATCCGCAGATGGCGGTGCTCGTCACCCGGACGATGGCGTCACGCGGATTGAGAAGCGTGGGATCCGGCACGGTGTCGACTTGAACGCTCTTCGTCCCATGCCAGCAAATCGCCTTCATTCGTGCACCCCCGCGAGTGTCCTGATGAGGGCCGGGCTGGCGGCCGGCTGTGCCGCACGCCATAAGCCAAGTCCGTCGGACAACGGAATTTCACCGGTTTCCAGAAGCTGCTTGAAGCGGTACAGGTCCTCGTGAATCTGCTGTGAAGGCTCCTCACTGAAGAGCCACTCGAGGGTGCGGCCCAGAGTTCCAGCAGGCGGCCTGTAGCGGAGTACGACCCGGATTTCGGTGCCCCGCGCCCCCGGCGCGGGAGAAAAGGACACGGAACCGTTGTTTGGCACCTGCGATCTCTCGAGCGACCGCCAGGCAATCAGCTCATTTTCCCGCTCCTGAACGATCTCGGCGTCCCACGTCACCGACCTGCCGGCAGGCGCTCTCGCGCGCCAGCGTGATCGGCCGTTGCCGAGCACCTCGACCGACTCGAGGTGACGCATGAAGCGCGGGAAGTTTTCGAAGTTACGCCAGAACGCAAACACCTGCTCGATGGGCCGATTGATAGTGGCGGTCTGCACGACGTGAATGGCCCGCTCGGGGGATCGTCTCGGGGTCGTTCGCTTGAGACGGTGCGCGCAGTAAACGTCGAGTGCGGTTACGCCAGCGACCGCGGCTACAGCTGCGGTCACTCGACCGGCGTCTCCGCGCCGCCCGGCGGCCGCGCCAAGAAGCGCAAGATCGAGCGCGTCGCCGCCGAGGCGCGACCACAGCCAGGCGGACTTGTCAGGCGCGGCCAGGATACCGGTACCGCTCGCGATCTCGCGCGCGCCAAACGCACGAACGGTGCGGCGAGTGTTCTCACTTTCCGGGATCCCGACCAGGCGCGCGACGCTGCCTGGAGCGAGAAGCTCGGCCAACCCCAGTCCAATGCTGAAGTAGCCCAGGCCCACTGCAAGCCGTTCGGCGTCGAGTGTCCATCTCCCGTTACGGTCCATGACTCCTCCTCCCGAGGCCAGCCGCGACATGCGGCTCGAGTGTGGCGGATGGCGGGCGGATACCCTGTTGACCTGCGGACTGCAATGACCGATCCGACGTGAACGAACGATCCCTATGGCGAGTGCCACCCAAAAGGGATGCCGGCAGGGTGGCAATTTGTTACGGCATGTCGATGCGGCTTCACCGCGGGCGGCTATTCGTAGCCCGGCGGGGCTGAAGCCCCGCCTCCACAGCAGACTCGTCTTCCGGCGTCTCGGTCAACTGTGGCGGCGGGGCTTCAGCCCCGCGCGCGGCGGTGGCGTACACGACGCAAGTTCGCAAACCCGTCCAACCGGCGCTTGCGCCGGTATAGTGAATGCACCATGCATGTCCTGCTGCTCATCCTTGGCGTCGGGATCATCGTGGCTGGCATCATCAGCCTCGCACTCCCGATCGTTCCCGGCGTCGCGATCATCTATCTGGGCATCGTCACGGTCGCGTGGGCCGACGAGTTCACCCGCATCGGGCCGGTGATGCTGTTTGCCATGCTGGCGCTGACCTTAGTCGCGATGATTGCCGACAACGTGGCAGGCATTTTTGGAGCGAGGCGCGGGGGCGCATCAGGGTGGGGCGTTTTTGGCGCAGGCGTCGGCGCCCTCGTCGGCATTCCGTTCGGCCTGCCTGGCGTCATCCTTGGGCCGGCCGTTGGCGCACTCGCATTCGAGTACATGAAGAACCCGGATCTCAGGCGCGCCGGCAAGGCGGGACTCGGCGGGCTGCTGGGTTTTTTTCTGGGCGTGGTGGCGAAGGCGATCTTCGGTCTGATGCTCGTCGGCCTGGCCCTGCTCGCCTATATTTTCTGAGCCTTCCGACCGTGTCCACGCAGGCGCCGTCCGATCCCCGATCGTCGAGCCCGGGGTTCACGATGTTTGCCGCGTTGTGGGCGGCGGCGACGCTCTTTCACCTTGCGTCTTACGACGAGTGGGGCCATTCGCGGCTATTGGCGCTTGCCGCCGGCTGGGTGCTCATTCAGCCGGGATCGATCGCGGCGCTGGCTGCACTGGCGGTCCTGCAAGTCTACGGGGGCGTCGCTCTTTCTCCGTATATTTCGAATCACTGGCTGTTCACGACGTTCGTGAACACAGCCATCCTGCTCAGCGCCACGCTTCTGATTGCGCGGCGAAGAGGGGCGCGGATGAGCCGCGTGGACCTCTTCGAGGCATTCGCGCCGGCGACGCGCATCGGGGTGATCGTCCTCTACAGCTTCGCGGTGTTCCACAAGCTGAACCGCGATTTCCTCGATCCGGCGGTGAGTTGTGGCACGACCTTCTATGCCGCACAGCTCGCATGGTGGCCCTTCCTGCCGCAGTCGCACGCGATAGAGCTCGGCTCGATCTACGCCGCGCTCGGGTTCGAGGCCGGCATTCCCCTCCTTCTTTGCTGGCCTCGGACCAGAGTCGCCGGCATCATCGCCGGGGCGGTGTTCCACTGGGTGCTGGCATTGAGTTCAAGCGATCGCTTCTACAACTTCTCGTCGATGCTCCTGGCTCTCTTCTCGCTGTTTGCTCCCGCGTACGTCGTGACGGGTATCAATCCTGACCACGCACGTTTTCGTCTTCTCACCCGGTCCGTGCTCGTTGGATTCCTCATCGCGCTGTTCGTCAAGCACTGGGCGCCGCCAGTCGCGATCGCCGCCACTGATCCGTTCTTCGCGCTTTGGAACGTCTACGCTGTGGCCATCACCGTCGGCTTCGTCGTCCTCGTCTGGCGCGGCCGGCACGGACAGGAGCGTCCGCACGCGCGGCTTTTCGCCATTCGGCCACCAGGTACCTCGTCGTGCTGCCGCTCGTCGTGTTTCTCAACGGCCTGTCGCCGTACGCGGGGCTCAAGACCGAAGCGGCCTGGGCGATGTTCTCCAATCTGCGCACCGAAGGCGGCCGCACGAACCACCTCCTCATGCCAGCGCGCGCGCAGGTCTTCGATTTTCAGCGAGACCTCGTCCAGGTGACGAGCTCCTCCGACCGGTATCTGCAGTCGCTCGCCCGGAGGCGGCAGCTGGTGCCGTACTTCGAGATTCGCCGGCGGCCGGATGCGTCAGTCTCGTACGTACGTGATGGCGTCGAGCGGCGCTTCGCGCAGGTGTCCGACGACCCCGCGTTTCCGTCTACCATTCCCCGCGTGCTCCGACACGTCCTGCGCTTCCGGCCGGTCGACAGGAGCGAGAAGCAGACATGTCTGCATTAGCCCCGCGACCCTCGGCGTTCGCACTGCCCGCATGGACGCCGCCTGCCGCGATGGCATTGGCGCTGACACTCGCGTGGGTGAACTTCCTGACGACAGCACGCTGGGCGGCGCAGCCCGGCGCGCTGCACGGTTGGCGCAAACCGTGGTACGCCCTCGCGCTCGTCGCAACGACAGTGCTCGCCGTCGCCGCTCGACGGCGCATAGGCGGTCCAGCACGGATTCCGCGACCGGTTTCTCTGTTGCTTCTGGTCGCCGGCATCGGCGTCCTCGTCGCGTCTCTGCTGTCCCGACTTCCGCCGTCCACCTGGAATGAGATTCCCTTCAAGGACGACTGGACGCCGCTCTTTCAGCAGGCCGTCAACGGCGCGGGTCTCCTGCGGCGCGGGGTCGTGGTCGGCTGGAATTGGTGGTTCCTCGGGGGCTATCCGACATCGACCGACATCGCCCAGAACTTGTCGGCCGTCGCCTTCGTTCCGATGGCGATCTTCGGCGATCGCCTCGGCTACCACGTGCTCCATGCCGGCTTGTTTCTTGCCGTTCCGCTGCTGGTCTGGTATGACCTGCGCCACGAGGATCGGGACACCCGGGTGCTCGCTGCGGGCTTTGCGTGTTTCTTCGCGTCCGGATACCTCGGCATCATCGGGTCCAGCGGCGACACGAACTCACTCGTCGGCGTGTGCTGTGCCGGCCTGGCGTTGATTGGCGCCCATGCCGCCCGCCTCGATCGCGCGTGGGGTGGGCCGGCGATGATGGCCGGCCTGACGCTTGCGTTGTATACGCACACGGCGTTCTTCGTGTACGCCGTGCTCTATCTCGCGCTCGAGGCCGTGTACCTTCGCGATCGTGTCGCGGCCGTCCGCCTGGTCGTCGCCGTCACGTTTTCGGGCATCGCCGCACTGCCAGTCCATTGGGAATCGCTCCGGTTTCCCGACTATGTCAGCTTCAACAACACGGTCTACGTCCCAGGGGAGCCTTTCAGCTGGTCGACGTTTGCCCGCATGCTCTATTTCAACGTCGAGATCCTCGCGCTCCCCCAGCGGTGGTTCAACGACTACCGGAGTGTCGCCAACGTCTGGCTGCCAGCGCTGCTGATCGTGGCGCTGACGCCGGGACGGTCTCGCGTGGGCTTCTATGCCTGGCTGGCGGTCGTCACCCAGGCGCTTCTTCGCCTCAATACTCCGGTGGCGGGGGCGATGTTCGATCGAATTCAGCACATGCTGCCGATGCTGGTCGCGCCCGCACTCGCGGGTTTCGTGCTGCATCGGGCGGGGACAGCGAAGCTGGCAACCGCGCTCGCGGTGACCATCGCGCTCTATGTTCAGACCTCGTTCGCGCCGATCCGGCACGTGCCGGATCTTCGCGCGTTCAATCCCGCGCTCATCGATCGCATCGCCGCCAGCGACGGCAACCTGGTGCTGGTCGAGATCAGTCCCCATCGCGACATGGACAGCAGTCCCACCCGGAGAAGCCAGACGACGCCATTCGATGTGCATTTTGAAGGACTGCTTCCTGGTCTCGCGGGGCAGCGCTTCTACAGTCAGATGATCGATGGCTGGGTGTGGAACGTCTTTCGCGGACAGGTCGTGGGCGCGGGGACCTACGCCGGCGAGGCGATCGAAGAAACGCCTCCGGGCACGTTCGTCGCGGGCATGGAGCACTGGGGCGTGCGACACCTGTTCGTCTGGACTGATGCCTCGCGTGATTACCTGACGCGAACCGGACGGTTCGTTGAAACGTGGCGCGGCGGGCCATGGTCGCACTTCGAGCTGTCTGATGCGGATGTCCGATCGGTCGTCACCAGGAGCGGCAGCGGAGATCTGCGGAATCTCGACGTGCTGGGCGCCGATGTCGATCTGGTAGACGCAATCTCCGGGGACCCGGTCATCGTCCGATCGAACTATTACCCGGCCTGGCGTGCCTATCTGAACGGTCGTGAGGTGCCTCTCTATTCGTCGAATGGACAACTGGCCTTTCGTGCGCCGAAAGAGGGCAGCTACACCGTTCGGTTGGAGTACCCGCGCTATCGGTGGCTCTCGTTCATCGCCGTCATTTCCATCGTGACAGGGATCGTCGGCCTGAGGCGCTGGCCACGGCAGAAATCCGTTCAGGAGCCTTCCGCGACCTGACCTGGAGCGCGACCTTCATTCATTCTCCGACGGAGCCCCCACGCGCCACAGCAGACGTTTCCCACTGGCGGAGCCGCTAAGCGGATAGGACGCCAACTCTTCCAACCGCAGCGGCGCACGAGTGAAGCGCAGCGCCTTGTTCAACATCCGTTGCTCATCGGCGATGAAGCGAATGTGGTGCTGCCGCAGGTACGCATCCAATCGCCGTTCCGTCCAGGACTCACGGGCCTCGTGGTTCACCAGGCCGTCGAGTGCGACCACTCGGCCTGATCCAAAAAAGCCGGGTATACCCGCATTGAAGCACCCCACACGTTCGGCCCCGGGAACCAGCGCCTCAAACGCCAACTGGCTGCGCCTGACGTCGGGCTGCCACGGGTACGGCGCATGGCCTTTGATGTGCCAGCGTGCGAGGAGCAGAATGGCGAGCACCACCACGGCCACACGTGCGGATCCCTCCAGCGCACTTCCCCCCCGCCTGGAACGGAGGAACAGCGGGAATGAAATGAACATCACGAGAAGAATCGAAAGGCAGGGCAGAATGAGCCACCAGATCTGACGCTCGACGAACGCGAATCCATAGATGAGCGTCAGGGTCAGTGGTGGGGCAATCGCTGCTCGCAGCGCTCGCGCCGGCAGGGAGCTCTGATGACGGATCAGCACCACCAGAGGAGCGACACTGAGGAAGGCGGAGCAGGCTGCGAAGGTCGTCGATGAAAAGTGCCAGAGGGTCATCAACGTCAGGCAGCGCTTGCCGAAGTACTCAAAAGTCTTCGCGACGTTCTCCAGTCGGTCGATGGCGGTTGGATAGAGATCGGACGCCCAGAGCATCTTCATGGCCCCGCTATCCTGGACGATGGTGCCGACCTGTGCGATCGAAAACACCCACCACGGCGTCAGGAACAGTGCGACCATCGCGCCAGCGGCGAGCACACGAAGGCCAATCGGCCTGATCTGATTTCCCTTGAAGAACGCAGAGCCGGTGAGCCACGACAGTCCCAACGCCGCGATGACGATGCCATCGGTTCGTGCGAGACACAGGAGTCCCAGGGCTGCGCCGTACCGGACCACGAGTGAAAACGATGGCCATCGATCCTCTGCGCGTTCCGACATCAGTTGAAGGTGCATCAGAAACACGGTGATCGCGGCGAGCGCATAGAGCGAGGCTTCCGTACCCTGGATTGCGATCGAGAAGGCCAGGGGATTGATGAGCCAACAGGCAGCGGCCGCCCATCCCCAGGCTGAGTCAACCAGCCTTCGAACCGAGCAGAACACTCCGATCGCCACACACACGTGAAATCCGAGAGACAGGCCTATCGCCGCTCGAAACAGCGTCCCTCTATCGTCTGTGAGCGCCGCCACACCGGACAGCACTGCCATCCAGAGGGGATGGTAGCCGTTGGTCGAAGACCATCCATCGAACGTCGATCGTCCGCTGTTCGTGAGATTGCGCGCAATCTGAAGGTAGTAAAAGGAATCATCGGGAACGACCTGGAGCAGCCAGTCGCGTTCGGCCGTGAGGACGCGCCACCCTGAAAGGGCGAACAACACGAAGGCCGCCCCAAACAGGAGTTGTCCGGAGCGAATCGACCCTGGCACGGCAGTTGGGCGCTGGGACTGCAAATCGCGCCGATTATCACCAACCGAGCGGGCCTTTCCAAATGAGGTCATCGGCACACGACGGCTACAATAAGATCTTGGGGATGACCTACGACCTGATCCTGGTCGGCACGGGCTTCGCGTCTTCGTTCTTCCTTCTCGAGTATCTCCGCCGCTCGCCCGCTACGGTCCGCGTCCTCGTCGTCGAGCGCGGCTGGCGAGAGGCGCGCTCGTGGCAGCTCGAAACGCGGCGAGTCTCGCGCATCGCGCCGGAGACGACGTACAGGCGCGAGGGAATGAAGGAGAAGGAGTGGAAGTTCACATTGGCATTTGGCGGCGGATCGAACTGCTGGTTCGGATGCACGCCGCGGTTGATGCCGAACGACTTCCGCATGAGAAGCGCCTTCGGCGTTGGCGACGACTGGCCGCTTGGTTACGAGGACCTCGCGCCGTATTACGAGCGCGTCGAGCACGTCATGGCCATCTCGGGATCGTCCGATCGATCGCCCTACCCTCGGCGGGGACCACATCCGCAGCCACCTCACCGCCTCTCTGATCCGGATCGTCTTCTCGTCAACGCGTACCCGGCGCACTATTTTCCGCAACCTACGGCGCGCGCACGGGTGCCGGTCGGACGCAGGAGTGCCTGTTGTGCGAACGGGGTGTGCGGCTTGTGCCCCATAGACGCCAAGTTCACGATCGAGAACGGTCTGTCGGAGTTGTACGATGATCCCCGTGTAACGACGCTCTTCGGATCGACCGTCAAGGCCGTCGACGTTGCGAACAATCGCGCGACCGGCCTTGTCGTGGAAAGCGGGGGCCGAGAAGACATCGTTGGCGGCGATCTCGTGGTGCTCGGCGCCGGCGCCCTGTTCAACGCCGCCGTGTTGCTGCGATCGAACATGCCGCATCGGCTGTTGGGAACGCGTCTTTTCGAACAGGTCAGCGTCAGCGCCGACATCGATCTCGCGGGTGTCGATAATTTTCAGGGCAGCACGGTGTTCACCGGGCACGGCTACATGCTCTACGACGGGCCGCATCGTTCCAGCCATGCGGGATGCTTGATCGAAAGCGCGAACCGTCCAGATCAGCTCAGATGGGAACATGGCCGAGAGCGCCAGCTCCTTCATCTGAAGTTCCTGGTGGAAGACCTGCCCCAGGAACGCAACGCGGTCGTGCTCGGAGCGGACGGCGTGCCGACCCTGCGCTTTCACGACTACGATGCCTATGCGTATCGAGGGATCAAAGCGATTGCCGAGCGTCTCGAGCACCTGCTGGCTCCGTTACCGGTGGAGCGCCTGGCCTTCAACCCCGAGCCCGAGACGACGGAAGGGCACATACTTGGCACCGTCGTCATGGGTGACGATCCGGCCACGAGCGTCGTGGACAAATGGATGGTGCACCATCGAGTTCGGAACCTTGCTGTCATCGGCGGGGGCGCGTTTCCAACCGGCTCGCCATCGAACCCGACGCTGACGATCAGCGCGCTCGCACTCTGGAGCGCGGCGCACCTGACGAGCAGGCAATGAGCCAGTTCAGTCTCTCGCGTCGTCGACTCATTCTTGGCGCCTGCGCCACAGCCGCCGGCGCGGTCGCTGGAGCGTATCACTGGCGTCGACTGCGGAGGCCTTCCGCGGGCGATATCGCCGCCATGATCCAGGATCGCCTTGGTCACCTCGATCTCGATCAGGACGGCCTCACTCGATTCGCGCGCGATTACGTGGAGCAGTACGGCGCCTTCTCGATGAGCGTGCATCACCGTGACACGCTCGGGGGCATATTGCGGCTCGATCCTGTCAGGCAGCTCCTACCGTCACGCCGCCAGCAGGCGCTACTCCACCTCGAGCGTCGGATGGTCAGCTACTACCTGCGTTCGACCGACTACTTCCAGAAGGGGCGCGCCGGGCCAGTGCGCTACCTCGCGTTTCCGGATCCGTATGCGGGCGCCTGCACGAATCCGTTTGCGGTGTTGGAGTTGTAGAACTCTACGGGCTACGGGCTACGGGCTACGGGCTACGGGCTACTCGACTGTTACGCGCGCGGTCGCGCGGATGTCGCTGCTCGAGGCACCGATGCCGATCTCGTACTCTGCCGGCTGCACGACGAAACCCCTCCTCTCCTCATCGTAGTACGCGAAGTCCTTCGATGGCGAAAGCGTGAACCGGACCCGCCGCTGCTCGCCAGGCGCGAGCGGCACCCGCTCGAACCCACGCAGCGCCCGGATCGGCATCGGCCGTGTGGGCCGCAACTGGCGCACGTAAAGCTGCACCACCTCGTCTCCCGCCCGTGCTCCCTGGTTGCGTATGGTGATGTCGACAACGAGCGGGTCGCTCGCGTGGATGCGCGTCTTGTCGACGCTCAGGCCCGAGTACTCGAACCGCGTGTACGAGAGGCCATGGCCAAACGGATAAAGCGGCTGGCCCTCGAAATACCGGTAGGTCCTCCCCTTCATGTCGTAGTCGACAAACGGCGGAAGATCGTCCACTGATCGATAGAACGTCACGGGCAGCCGGCCGGAAGGGTTCGCGTTGCCGAAGATCACGTCCGCTATGGCCGTGCCGCCCTGCTGGCCTGGATACCACGCCACGAGAACGGCCGGCAGATGCTCCTTTGCCCATTCGATCCCGAGGGCCGAGCCGGCCATCAGCACGAGCACCACCGGCTTGCCGGTCGCGTGAAGCGCCCGGAGCAGCCTGTCCTGAGAGGATGGCAAGGCGAGGCCGGTGCGGTCGCCGCCGGCGAATCCAGGGTAGGAGACCTGCATTTCTTCCCCTTCCACATCCGCCGTCAGCCCTCCGACAAAGATGACCGCATCCGCCGCGCGAGCGGATGCGAGCGCCTCGTCGAACGGCGGCTTGGCGCCAGGCAGTTGCCAGCCGAGCCGGACTTCGGCGTCGCGAACCGACTCGAAGTACTCGAGGCGGACATCGTAGGCACGTCCAGCGTCGAGCCTGACGCGCGCTGTTTTCGCATGCGCCCGCGCGCCGGCCGTCCACTCGTCAATCAGGAGTTTGCCGTCCAGAACCAGCCGAAACCCATCGTCGCCGCTGACGGTCAGTTCGTAGTCGCCTGACACCTGTGGTTCGAGCTGGCCGGTCCACCGTACCGAGAACTCGTCGTTGTCGATCGCGCGATCGACCGGGACTTCTCCCCGGGCCACCAGATCGCTCGTGGGCGACCCTCGATACCAGCGGAACTCGACCGTCGGGTCGGTGCGCGTGACGACCGGCGCGCCTGCCAGCTCCTTGCCTCGGAAGTACTCGCCCTTCAGGCCGCGCTCGCCCGACCCGGCGGCGGGCCGCAGGTAATCCATCGCGATCGCGGGAACCGCGCCCGGGTCCTGCCGGCCCTCGATGAGATCGGTCCCTCGCACATAAGACACCTTCGCTCCCGCGCGCGCGGCAGCCTCGCGAATGCCGGCCAGCGCGGTGATGGGCTTCGACGGGGTGCCGTAATAGTTGCCGAGGAGCGACATCAGCTCGTTTGCGTTTGGACCGACGACGGCCACGGTCCTGACTGTCTTGGCCAGAGGCAGGACACCCTCGTTTTTCAACAGGACGATCGATTCGGTGGCCATCCGCCTCGCAAGTCGATCGTGTTCCGGAGCCTCATTCACGCTGTAAGGAATCTGCGCATAGGGCACCCGCTCGGGCGGATCGAACATGCCAAGCTTGAACCGCGCGCGCATCAACCGCCGCAAAGGGACGTCGAGGTCCTTTTCGGTAATCAGCCCTTGCGCCAGGGCGCCTTGCAGCGCGCGATAGGTGCTGCCGCACTCGAGATCGCAGCCCTTCGTCACGCCGAGCGCCGCGGCTCGTTCCGGCGTGTCGACGATCTTGTGAAACTTGTAGATGTCGTCGATGGCGCCGCAGTCCGAAACGACGTAGCCGTCGAAGCCCCAGTCGCGCCGGAGGGTGTCGATGAGCAGCCGCTGGCTTGCGGACGCGGACTCGCCGTTCACGCGGTTATACGCGCTCATCACGGACCCGACTTTTCCCTCCTGCACCAGTGCCTTGAAGGCCGGGAGGTACGTCTCGTACAGGTCACGCTCAGTGGGGTGCACGTCGAAGCGGTGGCGATCGGCTTCTGGTCCGCTGTGAACGGCGAAGTGTTTGGCCGTCGCCACGACCTTCAGATACTTCGGGTCCTCGCCCTGGAGCCCCTTCACGAACTCGACTCCCATCCGCGCCGTCAGGTACGGATCTTCGCCATAGGTCTCATGTCCGCGTCCCCACCGCGGATCCCGAAAGATGTTGATGTTCGGCGACCAGAACGTCAGACCTTGATAGCGGTTCCTCTGCCCCCTCCTGAGGGACTCGTGATGCTTGGCGCGTGCTTCGTCGCTGATGGCCGTCGCGACCTCCCGCAAGAGCGTCCGGTCGAAGGATGCCGCCATCCCGATGGCCTGCGGGAAGACGGTCGCTGCGCCCGCGCGGGCGACCCCGTGCAGGCACTCGTTCCACCAGTCGTAAGCCGGCACGTTCAGCCGCGGGATCGCTGGCGCCACATTCATGAGCTGGGAGATCTTTTCCTCGACGCTCATCCGCGAGACGAGATCCGCGGCGCGCGCGTCGGCCGTCTGATCCGTATCGAGATAGGTCGGGGGCATTTCGCAACCTGCAGACGCGAAAACGCTGAGACAAAAGGCCATTATGGGGAAGAACGCCCGGCGAGTCATACGCATGGGACGCGGATTGTACGCGAGGCACGACCCCATCCCGATAGCGGAAACGCTATGCTGAGAGCACAGACAGTTGTGGCGGCGGGGCGTCAGCCCCGCTATTCGCCTGTACTGCCCTCTCAGAACTCGACGAGGAGAAGATGAAGACACATCGGATTGGCTCGCTCGACGTGTCGATCGTCGGCCTTGGTTGCAACAACTTCGGCTGGCGCCTCGATGCCGCCGGAACCGCTGACGTCGTCGAGGCGGCGCTGGACGAGGGCGTCACGTTTTTCGACACGGCCGACATGTACGGGGGCACCAAGAGCGAAGACTTCCTCGGCCGGGCGCTCGGCCGCCGCAGGAACGAGGCCGTCGTTGCCACCAAATTCGGATGGGAGATCGACGCAAATCGGAAGGGCGCCCACCCTGAGTACGTGGTACGCGCCGTCGAAGACAGCCTGAAACGGCTGGCGACCGACCGAATCGAGCTCTATCAGCTCCACAAGCCGGACCCGTCGGTGCCGATCGCCGACACGCTCGGCGCGCTTTCCGGGCTCGTGCAGGCGGGCAAGGTGCGCGAAATCGGCTGCTCCAACTTTTCGGCCGAGCAGCTTCGCGAGGCCAAGGCCGCAAAGACCGACGTGCATTTCGTCAGCGTGCAGAACGAGTACAGCCTCCTTCATCGCGACCCCGAGCGCGACGTGCTCCCCGAGTGCGAACGCCTCGGGCTGGCCTTCATTCCGTACTCCCCGCTCGCGAACGGGCTGCTCACAGGCAAGTATCGGCAGGGGCAGCCGCCGCCGAAGGGGACTCGCCTGACCGAGCGTCGACCGACCGAAGATCGGCTCGTCGTGGTCGAAGCCCTCCTCGCGTTCGCGGAGTCTCGTGGGCACACGCTTCTCGAGCTCGCCTTCGGCTGGCTGACGACCAATCCGCTCATCGCATCGGTCATTGCCGGCGCCACGCACGCGGCGCAGGTTCGCGCCAACGCCGCTTCCGTTGGCTGGGAGCTGTCGGCCGAAGAGCTCGCGGAAGTCGATCGCATCCTTCAACACGACTGACTCTCGTTTCGCGTTGGAACCGCCCAGATCGTCTGTAGCGCGGGGCGTTAGCCCCGCGCTACAGATCGAGGCGGTCCCTGAGAAGGTCATCCACCATGGCCAAGAAGTTCCGGGATCTGTCGGAGCCTGAGATTCTCGCGCTCGCCATCTCACTCGAAGAAGAGGACAGCCGCATCTACGGCGAGTTCGCCGATGGCCTCCGCGACCGTTATCCGGGTTCAGCGGCCATGTTCGACGAGATGCAGCAGGAGGAGTCGCAGCACCACTCCAGGCTGCTCGACATGTACCGCCAGCGATTCGGCAATCACGTGCTGCTGATTCGCCGGCAGGATGTGAAGGGCTTCGTGCAGCGCCGCGCGGTGTGGCGCGTCCGTCCCCTTGGTCTCGATACCGTCAGGCGGCAAGCCTCCACGATGGAGCTCGAGACGCGGCGATTCTATGAGCTCGCGATCCAGCGGATCACGGACGCCTCGACACGCAAGCTCCTCGGCGAGCTCGCAGCGACGGAACGAGAACACTACGCTCTCGCGACGACGCTCGAGAAAGAGCTCCTGACACCGTCCACCCGCCAGGCCGAGGACGCGGCTCAACGCCAGCTGTTCGTTCTGCAGATCGTGCAGCCGGGTCTGGCCGGCCTGATGGACGGCTCGGTCTCCACGCTCGCCCCGCTGTTCGCAGCCGCCTTCGCCACCCAGAACACCCACGACGCCTTCATCGTCGGGCTCGCGGCCTCGATTGGCGCCGGCATCTCGATGGGATTCGCCGAGGCGCTGTCAGACGACGGTTCGCTGACGGGCCGAGGACATCCCTGGATACGCGGTCTGGTGTGCGGGCTGATGACGACAGCCGGCGGGCTGGGACATACCCTCCCGTTCCTGGTGTCGCACTTCGGGCTGGCGATGACGCTCGCGACCATCGTCGTGGGGCTGGAACTGCTGACGATCAGCTACATCCGCCACCGATACATGGATACGCCGTGGACCTCGGCGACGCTGCAGGTCGTCGTCGGGGGTGTTCTCGTGTTCCTGACTGGTTGGATATTGGGCAGTGCCTAGTGACGAGCGACGAATGACGAACAACCGAACGACGAGCGCTCGTCGCGTCGTTCCGAAGTTCATCGCTCGTAATTCGTCGCTCCTGAGTTCGTCACTCGTCGTTCGTCAGTCGTCGTTGAACCGCTACACCCCAGTGGTCTTGCGTCGCGCGTGGCTGTGCTCGGCCTCTTCCACGGGGTCGGTGATCGGACCGGGCTCTTCCTCTTCCGTCTCGAGAAACCCCTTCATGCCCGCATCGAGCGCGAGCGGCGGCGGCTGGTACTGCACGAGGTATTCGAACTCGCGCCGGAAGTCCTGCAGCGACAAGCCGGCGGTCGCGGCGAACTTGGCGAGCTCGTGTGGATCGTTGAAGTCGTCGCGCCGCAGGCGAATCATGTAGCGACGCGCGATGGCATAGCGCGTCGAGTGCACGTCGACGAGGCGGACCTTCGTGCGTCCGGTGGCCGGGTCCAGGAGCTGTTCGAACGGGATGGGCACGAAGTGGCCGCCCTGCATCGAGATCATCACGCCGTTGCCGCCGGAGAGCAGATACTTCGCCGCGCAGTAACCGAGATCGCGCGTGTACTCCATGTCGGTCGGCACCGGGTCGGCGCATCGCAGCTCGTAGCCGATGTTCTTCGCCACGAGCGTCGATTTCAAGCCGAATTCCCTGAGGCGCTTGGTCACCTGGGTTTTCAGAATCTCGCCGATGTTCACCTCCGCAATGCGGATGTGTCCATGGGCGTCGCGTTCCACTTCTTCCAGCTGGTTCAGATCGGCCAGATCGATGTCGAGCACCAGCCCTTCAGCGATGATCGCCACACCGTCGCGGCGGCCGTAGCTCAGGCGCTTGATGATGGCGCCGGCCAGCGTGTCGACCATCGCCTTCAGGCGGACAGGATGGCCGGTGAACTCTTCGGGAATCATGGTCAGCGTCGCGCCGGCAGACTTGCCCATCCCGAGGGCGAGGTGACCGGCCTTGCGGCCCATCGCAATCACCAGGTACCAGCGCGAGGTCGTCTTGGCGTCGACCATCAGGTTCTTGACGATTTCAACGCCGTAATGGCGCGCGGTCTGATAGCCGAACGTATCGACGTAAGGCGGCAGGTCGAGGTCGTTGTCGATGGTCTTCGGCACGTGGACGACGCGGATGCGGCCCTGGGACTTCTGTTCCAGCTTCATCGCGGAAAAAGCGGTGTCGTCGCCGCCGATCGTGATGAGCTGCGAGACGTTGAGCCGCAGCAGCGAGATGACCGTGTTCTCGAGGAGCGCGGGATCGAGCGTCGGGTTCGCGCGCGAAATGCCGATGTAGGACCCGCCCCGGAAGTGAATGCGGCTGACGTTTTCAATGGTCAGCGGCGTCGTATGGTCGACGTTGCCCTGCATCAGCCACTCGAAGCCGTCGCGAATGCCGACGACGTCGATGCCTTCGAGCTGCGCGCGGATCGTGGCGGCGCTGATCACGCTGTTGATTCCTGGCGCGGGACCGCCGCCCACCAGGATTGCGACGTTCTTGTGGTGCGTGACCGTCATCGTCTTCTCTGAAGCCTCCTGCCGTACCCGTCTCAGCAGATACTAACGTATCAACGCGCCGACAGTCGATTTTCGCGGCTCGTCGGCGCATATACTGATCGTCTTCCCCTTAGCAAGGAGGCAGACCGTGCGAGCCGCTGTTCTCACCGCGTTTCGTGAACCTCTCGAATTCCAGTACCGACGTGCCCACCCCGACGCCCGGGCCCTCCGACGTCGTCATTCGCGTGGAGGCCTGCGGGATCTGCCGGACCGACTGGCACCTGTGGCAGGAGGACTGGACCTGGCTGGGCATCGGCGTCCCATTGCCGCGTGTGCAAGGGCATGAATTCGGCGGCGTGGTGGAGGAAGTCGGGTCGGAGGTTCGATCGTTGACGCGGGGAGACCGCGTGACGGTTCCCTTTCACATCGCCTGCGGCCACTGTTCGTACTGTCACACGAGCCGCGCCAACATCTGTCAGGCCTTGGGTTTCTTCGGCGTCCACCATAACGGCGGCTTCGGAGAGTACGCCCTTCTCCCGAACGCCGATGCCAACGCCGTCAAGCTGCCGCATGGCGTCGACGCAGTGACCGCGGCCGCGCTCGGCTGCCGCTATATGACGTCGTATCACGGGATCGTCGATCAGGCGAACGTGCGCCCCGGCGAGTGGGTCGTGGTGTTTGGAATCGGCGGAGTGGGGCTCGCCGCGGTACAGGTTGCTTCGGCGCTTGGGGCGCGGCTCTTCACTTAGCACTTCCCCCCCCACGCCTTGACCTTCTACACGTCACTGTAGTATACGTGTAGAAGGGCAAGGTATCAATGACCAATCCCAAATCCGATCTCCCGCAGGGCACGCTCGACTTGCTGGTGCTGAAAGCCGTGGCTCTCGGGCCGCTGCACGGCTACGGCATCGCCCAGCGGCTGCAGCAGCTCTCGCGCGATGTGGTGCAGGTGCAACAGGGCTCGCTCTATCCCGCGCTCCACCGGCTCGAGAACAAAGGGCTCCTGGCGTCGGAGTGGAAGGACTCCGACACGGGGCGCGAGGCGAAGTTCTATCGCCTCACGAAGAAGGGCCGGCAGGCCATGGGCGCCGAAGAGGCCAACTGGCAGCGGCTGACCGAGGCGATTGGATTGATCCTCGCGACGCCGGACGGGGACGCGTCGTGACCTGGTGGCGTCGGCTCGTCTCCAGCAGCCGACTCGAACGCGAGCTCGAGCGCGAGCTGCGCGATCATCTCGAGCGGCAGGTGGCCGACAACATACGCGGTGGGATGAGCGAGGCGGACGCACGCCGCAAGGCGGCGCTGGCGTTCGGTGGCGTGGAGCGCGTCAAGGAAGACTGTCGCGACGCGCGCGGGACGCGCTGGCTGGACGATCTGGCGCAGGACATCCGCTACGGCGTGCGAGTGCTCGCCAGGGCTCCAGTGTTTACCGCGGTCGCCGTGCTGTCGCTCGCGCTCGGCATCGGCGCCAACACCGCCATTTTCTCGCTCGTCAACAGCCTTCTGCTGCGGGCGTTGCCCGTACACGCTCCGGAACGCCTCATGATCGTCGAGGGCGGCTCGTGGACGAATCCCATCTGGGAGCAGATCCGCCGTCGGCAGTCGGCGCTCTTCGGTGGAGCGCTCGCGTGGGGCGAGGACCGCTTCGATCTCGCGGCCGGTGGACCGACCGAGGAGGTCTCCGGTCTCTGGGCGAGCGGGAGCTTCTTCGATGTTCTCGGCGTCCCGGCGATTCTCGGCCGAACGTTTACTGCCGAGGACGATCGGCGCGGCGGAGGTGTGAATGGCCCGGTCGCCGTCATCAGTTACAGTTTCTGGCAGCGTCGCTATGGCGGCGCCACGGATGTCATCGGCCGTGCGCTGACCCTCAACCGTGTGCCCTTCACCATCGTGGGCGTTGCGCCGCCGGAGTTCGTCGGTCCGATCGTCGGCCACTCGTTCGATGTCGCCGTGCCGCTTGGCACCGAGCCACTGGTGCGCGGAAAGGAAAGCCTGCTCGATCGGCGCTCGACCTGGTGGCTCGAGATCATGGCGCGGCGCAAACCGGCGCAGACGAGCGAGGAAGCCGTGCGAGCGCTCAACGCCGCGCTGCCGCAGATTCGCCAGGCCACGCTGCCCGACCGGCCGGCGGCGGACCTGAAGCAGTATCTGGGCGAGCCGTTCAAGCTAGTGGACGCAGCCGGCGGACCATCGCAGTTTCGCGATCAGTACCAGGCACCACTTGTCATCATCATGGTGACTGTAATGCTGGTACTGCTCATCGCCTGCGCCAACATCGCGAACCTGATGCTCGCTCGCGCCAACGCCAGGCGCCACGAGCTCGCGCTCCGGCTGGCGATGGGCGCCTCCCAGTTCCGGATGGTTCGCCAGTTGCTGACGGAGAGCCTGATTCTGTCTGTGGCCGGCGCTGCACTCGGTCTGGTCCTCGCGACCTGGGGCAGCCAATTGCTGGTCGGCCAACTCACCACAGTCAGAGAATCGGTTTTTCTGGATCTATCCCTCGACTGGCGCGTGCTCGCGTTCACGGCCGGTGTCGCCGTCGGCACGGCGCTCCTGTTCGGCGTCGTGCCGGCCTTCCGTGCCGGCCGTGTCGAGCCGAACGGTGCGCTGAAGGAGCAGGCCCGCACCGTCGCCGGCCAACGGCAGCGGATGCTAGGACAGCCCCTCGTCGTGCTCCAGGTCGCCTTGTCGCTCGTGCTCGTCGTCGGCGCGGGCCTCTTCATGCGCACGTTTGCGACGCTGGAGCAACTCGATCTCGGCTTCGATCGCACTCCACTCCTCATCGTCAACGCCGATCTTCAGCGGAGCGGGATACCGCCGGACAAACGGCTTGCCCTCCAGCAGCGGCTGGAGGCTGCCGCCCGGGGTGTGGCAGGCGTTGCACACGCCGCCGTTTCCACGATCACGCCGGTCAGCGGCATGGGCTGGAATCAGGACGTCGAGGTGCCCGACGGCCCACCCGTCTCGGAGCGCGAACGCACTGTCTGGTTCAATGGCGTGAGCCCGGGGTGGTTCGCCACCTACGGGACGGCAATTTTGAGCGGACGCGACTTCGTAGACGGCGATCGGGACGGCGCTCCCCTTGTCGCCATCGCCAACCGTGCCTTCGTCGAGAAGCACATGGGCGGGTCCAACCCGCTCGCGCGAGCGATACGGCTGCCGGGCTTTGGACAGCAGGGCAAAGAGCCTGCTCGGATGCTTCAGGTGGTTGGTATCGTCGAGAACGCCGCCTACGAGTCACCTCGCGACGGCACCCCGCCCACGATCTATGTGCCGATGGCGCAGGCCGAAGGGAATGATGCGCCGTTCGTGTCGCTCACCGTCCGCTCAGCCGTCGATCGCCCGGCGCTGCTGACGAAAAGCATCGGGGCCGCCCTTACGCGTGTCGATCCGAAGGTCTCCCTCACCTTCGTTGCGATGACCGATCAATTCAACGGTATGGTCGTTCGCGAGCGGGTCGTCGCGATGCTGTCGGCGTTTTTTGGCGGCCTTGCGCTGCTCCTGGCCGGCATCGGCCTCTATGGCGTCACCTCGTACGGGGTGAGCCGGCGCCGCATCGAGATTGGCATCCGGATGGCGCTCGGCGCCGATGCTGCTGCGGTGATCCGACTCGTTCTGGGCCGCGTGGCGATGCTCGTCGGTCTTGGCGTCGTCATCGGCGCGGCCCTCAGTGTATGGGCCGCGCGCTTCGTCGGATCGCTCGTCTACGGGCTCGAACCGCGCGACCCCTCGACGTTCATCTGCGCCGCGGTCGTGCTGGCCAGCGTCGGCGCTCTCGCCGCATGGCTTCCCGCACGGCGCGCCAGTCGCATCGATCCGCTGCAGGTCCTCCGCGAAGGTTGACCCTCACACTGGGCTGACCAGGTTAGTCGGGTTTGTCAGGTTGGTCAGGTGGGTCGGGTCGGTTCTGGCGCCAACCCACGAACCCGATCAACCGAAACCGACCATCCACGCGAGGTTTTCGTCCACAATAGAGGAGCCACGCGCCTGCGTCTCGCCGGAGACCGCAGATGCCCTCAGTTCGCGTTCTGTTCTTCGCCCTGCTTGGAGTCCTGTTTATACCCGCCGCCGGGCGCGCCGACGTGCTGTTCACGCCCTTCGTGGGCGGCAACCTTGGCGGATCCGCCAACTCGCCCATCGCCGATTTCGTCGGCGATCAGTCTCGAACCACGTTCGGTGGCAGCCTGGCCGTCATGGGCGGCGGGATCTTCGGCGTCGAGGGCGATCTCGGCTTCACGCCGAAGTTCTTCGGCTCCGATCTCGAGCTTGGCGGCGTACCCGTCAGCATCGTTCGCAACAATGTCCTGACCGCGATGGCCAATCTCACCGCTGGAATCCCCATCCAGAGCCGCGGCGGCACGGGCATTCGCCCTTACGTGATTGGGGGCGTCGGCCTCATCCGGCAGCGGTTCGATCTGGCGGGCGGGATCGTCGGCTACAGCGCCAGCGATCTGGGCTACGACGTGGGCGGCGGCGTCATGATCTTCGCGGGGAGGAACTTCGGCATCCGCGGTGACGTGCGTCATTTCCGCAGCGTCGGCGCCGGCACGGTCACCGACCTGCTGGACCTCCAGCCCGGCGCGTTCAACTTCACTCGCGCCACGGTGGGCGTGACGTTCAGATACTGAGCCCAACTGGTTGACCGGGTTTGTCAGGTTGGTCAGGTTGCTCGGGTTCACGCGGTTCGTCGGGTTGCCCAAGTCGACCGACGAACCCGATCAACCTGGCCAACCCGACCAACCTCAGGAGTTCTTATCGATCGCCTCCGCCACTCGGTTCGCCGATCGCGTCCCGGCTTCCATTCCCCAATTGAGGTTGTCGGCATAGGCGCCGACGAAGTGGATGCGGCCCTGCGGCTCGATGAGCGAGGGCCAGAACCGCGAGAGTTCGCCAGGCTTGTAGGCCGTCGTCTCGCACGCGGAGCGCCATGGGTCGGTCGCCCAGACCTGCGCCTTCACCTTCTCGATGTTTTCCGATTTTCCGGAGTAGTACTTTCTGAACGTCGCAAGCGCCTGCTCTACGGTTCCCGGTCCTGAGGCCGTAGCCGCGAGCAGCCCGCGCGACGTCTTCACCTCGTCGCCGGTTTTCCAGACATTGTAAAGCAGCGGATCGTCCAGGTTCATGTTCGGGCTGACGTGATCCTCCTCCCAGAACTTCGACTTCGATTGCATGATGAACCGTGTGTCCGAGTAGTACGGCACATTCCCGATCGCGAAGGCCTTCTTCTCCGGCCACGCCGGCGTCACCGCAATCTGCCGCAGCATCCACGCCGACATGGCGCAAACCAGGTATTCGCCCTCGACCGTCGTTTCGCTCCCTGCTTTCCCGCACGTGACCTTTACCCCGTTGGGGCTGTGCGTGATTTTGGTGACCGGCGAATTCAGTTTCACCCGGTCTCCCAGTTTGGCGGCAAACGTGTCGGGCAGCTTCTGATTGCCACCGACGAGGCGATAGACCTTCGGCGGCACCAGCGGCACACCGCGGATCTTCAGAATCGCCGCGTGCCACACGGACTGCAGCGCCGATCCACCCCCGCCGATGAACTCCAGCGCACCGGCGGAGGCGCCGTCCTTCTTGAAAAGGTCCGACGTGGTGATCCCGTCCAGCTGATCCAAGCCCACGCCAAATGGGCGGTATTCGTCGTGGAAGGCGCCGAGATAGGGCGCGTAGTAGAGGCTCGCCAGTTCGCTGAACGGCCGATCCTTCACGAACGCGACCTCGCGCGCGTTCAGACCGAAGCCCGAGAGCACGGCCGGATCCGCCAGCATCTCGTCCGTGTACATTTTTCCCTTGAGGCGGTGCAGGAGGTGCTCGCGACGCGGGTAGTAGACAAACGGCAGCTTGAACTCGTCGACGTACTGCCGATATCGCTCGTAGCCGGGATTGGTGAAGTGTTCGGCGCCGCCGTCCCCATACAAGCCATCATCCAGGCCCTCGGTGATCGTGTAGACGTGGCCGCCCGTGCGGTCCGATGCCTCGAGCAGAGTCACGTCGTGCCCGCGCCGCATCAGCTCGTAGCCGCAACACAGGCCGGCGATGCCGCCGCCAGCCACGATCACGCGCTTGGAGGCTCGTGGGAGACCAAGCGGGAGGAATGCGGCAGAGGCGAGCTTCAGCGCCTCGCGGCGAGTCAGGGTTGGACCAGCGGCGGCAGTCGTGTGCATGGCGTCATAGTAATGCAGCCAGCCACATCCGGAGGCACTCGCACGGGGCGCATTGCCATGCGCCCCTACTCATACCGCAGCGTGCCGTTCGTATGTAGGCCGGAAGCCCCGCCGCCACCAACGTGGAGCCGCGGGCTCTCTCTAAAAGCCCCGCCGCCACAAACATGGAGCCGCGGGCTAAAGCCCCGCCGCCACAAACGTGGATCATTCGTACCGCAGCGCCTGCATCGGCTCGATTTGGGCGGCACGGCGGGCGGGAATCGATCCGGCTGCAAGCGCGACGAGCGACAGTGCGACGGCAGCGCCCACGAGCACCACGGGGTCGTAGCCTTTCAGCTCGAACAGCATCGACTCGGCGGCGCGTCCCATCCACACGGCGGCTCCGAGGCCGATGGTGCCGCCCACGAGCGTCATCACGCCGACCTGTCGGAGCACCATGCGGCGCACGCGAGCGGGCTCGGCGCCGAGCGCCATGCGCAGCCCGATCTCCCGCGTCCGCTGCGTGACCGTGTACGCCAGCACGCCATACAACCCGATCGCCGCCAGAAGCGTCGCCAGCGAACCGAACGCGGCGGATAGCACACTGATGAAGCGATCCAGGAACACGTTCTCCGCGATCTGCTGCGGCATCGTACGAACGTCTTCCAGCGGCAGATTCGGATCCAGCCGCGCGATGGCCTTCGGCAACATCGGCACGAGCGCGCTCGGGTCCAGCGATGTCCTCACATAGAACGAGATCCCGCCGAGCTCGTTGTCCTGACGATAGGGAAGGAAATAGAGCGGTGGGATGACGCCCTTCACCTCGCTGTACTTCGCGTCCGCGACGAACCCGACGATCTCGGTGTCGAGCTTTTCGTCGCCTCCCATATGCCTGCCGACGACGTCCCGGCCGAGATTGAATTTCTTGGCGAACGATTCGTTCACGATCGCGACCTTGCCCTTGCCGAGGGTGTCTGCGGCAGTGAATTCGCGGCCTGCAATGAGCGGCATGCCCATCGTGCGGAAGTAGCCCGGACCGACTTCGTTGTATCGCGAGCCGCTGTCGATGTCCGGTCCCGACTTGAAACCCTCCACGACAACGCTGTTTCCCCAATTGCTGCCCGACAGGATCGGCACGAGCGACGCGGTCACGCCGGTCACGCCTGGGATTGATGCCAGCTCCTCCTCGAGTCGCTCGAGGAGGACGAGCGTTCGCTGCGGCGTGTAGCCGTTCAGTTCTGGTGAAACGCCGAAGGTCACCATGTTGTCGACCTTCAGGCCGAGATCCACGCGGCTCACGTTGTTCAGGCTTCGAATGAAGAGGCCCGCCGATACGAGGAGCGCCATAGACAATGCAATCTGCACAGTCGCCAGCGTCGTTCGGAAGCGTGCAGCGGCGCGGCTGCCCGAAGGCTGCCCGGTTTGTCCCTTGAGTGTCGACAGGAGATCGGGACGCGTGCTGTGGATCGCTGGAAAGAGCCCGAAGAGGAGGCCAGTCGCGATCGTGACCACGGCCGCGAAGGCGACCACGCGCCCGTCGATGTGGAACGCGAAGCTCGCCGCGGATTCCGCAGGGAGCATCGCGCCGATCGCGTCGAGCGTCCATCGCGCCACGACGAGGCCGGCCAATCCTCCGAGCGTTGCGAGCAGGCACGATTCGGTGAGGAGCTGCGCGATGAGGTGGGCGCGGCTCGCGCCGATCGACAGACGCACGGCCATTTCAGACACGCGCGCCGCCGCGCGCGCGAGCAGCAGATTGGCGATGTTCGCACAGGCGATGAGCAGCACGAACGCCGTCACGCCGAGCAGCAGCCGCATCGGCCCCCTGACTTCGTCTCTGACGGAGCTCTGCCCGCGCGGTCCTTCCTCGACTGTCAGCGTTTTCGCGCGGAAGCGCTTCATCGTCTGATCGCTCATGCCTTCCTGCAACGCGGCCTCGACGTTGTTCAGGATGGCCTGGTACTGGCCATCGATCGACGCACGGGCTCGTTCGAGGGACATGGCAGGCTTCAGGCGAGCAAAAAGGTAGATCCAATAGCTTCTGCGGTTCTCGAACGGCTTATTCGATGCCGACCACATCAGCTCGCGCATGGTAATCGGCACGAACACCTGCGGCTTCGACCCGAGCGTGGTACCGTCGAAACCCCGAGGCGCGACCCCCACGATGGTCATCGTCTGTCCGTTGACGATGAGCGACCGATTCAGCACATCGGCACGACCTCCGAAGCGACTGAGCCAGTATGGCGTGAGACAGCACCACGACGCGCGATTCGCCAATCACACGATCGTCGCTCGGTCCGAGCAGCCGGCCAAGTGCCGGCTGAATCCCCAGCACGGGGAAGTAGCCGCCCGACACGAGCACGCCGTCGCCGCTCAGGGTCTGTCCGCCGAACGACAGGTTCACGTCGAACAGCCGATGTGCCGCGATACCGGTGAACACCGTCTGCACGCGCTCGAGATCGCGGAACATCCAGTAGCTGAACACCGTGTCGCAGTCGCCGGCGTTATTGCATGTGTTTGATCCAGGCTTCGGACCAGGGTTGGCCAGATTGACCAGCCGGCCCGGCTCTTGTACGGGCAGCGTCCGGAGGAGCATCTGATCGAAGAGCGAAAAGATGGCCGCATTCGCGCCGATGCCGAGGGCCAGAGAAAGGACGGCGACCGTCGTCACGAACGGCGTCTTGAAGAGCGTCCGGAAGGCGAGCTTCAGGTTCAGCATGATGGGGATTGACGGAAACAGCTTACCCGGAGTTCAAGAATGGCGGGACCTGATGATCCAGGAACACTGGTGCGGGCGCAGAGGAGGCCGAGCACGCTGAATCGATCTCAACGCAGAGCCCGCTGAGATCGCAAAGTACCCTACATGTCCCCGTTTCTACACCAACACGGCCGCAATCGCGTAATCCTGCGGCCCGGCGCTCACGTTCGACGCGACGACCTCTATCGTCCAGGTGCCTTTCTTGGCGTTGGACACCTGAACGAGCTCGACATTGTTCGTGGCATCGAGCGTCATCGCGTTCGACGCGGAGGCCCGGTGATTGCCGACATAACGTGTACCGTCTGGCGCCGTGACGAACAGGTTCAGGTTGTTGATCAGCGTGTCGCCTGGATAATCCGTGTACGCCATGACCACGCGAAGAGTCTTCGACGCGGTCGACACGGTCAGCGAGGCGGTCGATCCGTCGCCGGTCGTCAGCCCGTCCCCCTCGATCGTGGCCAGCACACGCCGCAACGATCGGTCGAGGTCGACGCGGCCGAATCCCTGGTGCGAATCGAGGAGCGTCCCTGCCGTCGCCGTGCCCGGCAGCCGTTTTGCGCCCGCGATCAGGAGCGCCTTCATCAGGGCCGCCGACGGCGCGGCGATGCCTTGCTTCGTTCGCAGGAACTCGCGTACGAGCGCCAGTGCGCCCGCGGTGAGCGGCGTCGCCATGCTGGTACCGCCCATGTGGAAGTACCGTTTCTTGTTCGGCGGGTACGACGCCCAGGCAAAGTTGTTTGCAGCGATCTGCGACGATCGCGTCGAGAGAATGAAGGTGCCTGGCGCGATGACGTCGGGCTTCGTGCGGCCGTCAACCGTCGGGCCGCGGCTGCTGAACGCCACCACCTGCTCATCGTCATCGCTCATCGCGTCGGTGTCGAATGGCGCGGCAGGATAGTCGTTGGGCCACCACTCGCCGTAGGTCTCGGCGTCGAACTCCGGACGCAGGTTCTCGCACGCGCCCACGGTGACGCAGTTCTTGGCCGTCCCGGGCGAGGAAACGCTCATCGGATTGATCTTGCCGTCCCCGTCGGCGTCCGTGCCATCGTTTCCGGCCGCAATCACGAAGCAGAAGTCCTTGTGCTTCCACACGAAGCGATCGAACTGCTGGCACTGGTCGTCGTACGCGCCCGGATCGCCTCCGCCCCATGAGTTCGAGTGGATGCGCGCACCGTGTCCGTACGCAAACTGAAAGAGCGGCTCGAGATTCGTTGGAATGCCCGCGAGCACGAACCGCTCGCCCGTCACCTGCGGCGGCGCGTTGGGCCGCCACTGCATCTCCTGCTCCACGGCTTGAAATACCAGCTTCGCCTTGTAGGCGTGGCCGCGGATGAGCGCCGGCCCGCTCGCCGACGCCGAGCCGTTGCCAAGCACCGATCCGGCGACGTGCGTGCCATGCCCGGAGTCGAGGTCGGAAGCGCCGTCATTGGCGCCCGGGTTGAAGATGATCGACTTCCAATCGGGCGTGATCGGATAGCTCTTCACCGCCAGCACGCGTCCCGCGAAGTCGGGATGGATGGTCGCGGCATTCCCGGTATCGAGGCCCGTGTCGCAGACGGCGACGATCTCGCCAGCCCCCGCCAGCTTAAACCCGGTCGGCGTCACCGCCGTATAGCTGTTGCCCATGATGCCGGTGGCAACGTTGTTGGCCGTGCGCTGAACGACGCGCTGTCGGATGAAGCGGACGCCGTGGACAGCCGACAGCGAATCGATCCGCGCCCGGCACGCCTTGCCGGTCGCCGTCGTCTTGACGATCACCACGCCGGCTTTTGGATCCGTTGAGAGCACCTCGAACCCGAGCGCCTTTGCTTCCCGTGCGATGCGTCCCGCGTCCTTCGCCTCGAACGCTTCGACCGTGTACACACCGGGCCGCGGCCTTCGCCTCGGCAACGTGATTGGAACGTCGGTTGGTTCGACCAGCCCCGGCGCAATCCGTGACCGATGCGGCAAGTGCCCCATCCAACGGACAAACGGTAGCGCCGCAATCTTCGGCACCATGGATGGAGTCGCCCGCACGACATAGGCAAACCCGCTGAACGGCACCCGTATCCTGGCGCCGGTCCGGCGAAGGCGCCTCAACCAGCCCTCTCTGACGGGTCCCACGAACTGGACGACGTAGTGGTGAGGGCCGGCCTCGAGCGGCTTCACGCCGCGATAGGCGGCATGAGCCACGATTCGGCCCGCGCGTGTGACGCGTGGCTTCGAGGTGTCGATCGCGCGCGCGCCAAAACGGATGTCGTACTGGCTGGTGATGTCCTCCAGCGGCGCGATGCGGGCGAGCACGGCCTTCTCCTTGGATGTGGCGTCCACGACCACGAACGCCGGGTACCGCTCGACGAGGGAGGCGTGCTCGAGGATGCGTGGCAGTTGAGCGGGCGTTGCGAAGATTTTCAAAGTAAGCATGCGCGTGTTTTCTGAAGTGGACCCATGGTGAACGCCGCGCGGACCTGACCAGCCTCCGCCTAGAATACGGCGGTCCGCCGAAGCGATGCGAAGGCGGACGGTCCGCGCCACATGTGATTGGTATGGCCGGTTACATGTATGGACACCTGTGGCGGCGGGGCTTCAGCCCCGCGACTCTGACTGCGCGCGCGGGCCTGAAGGCCCGCCTCCACACGGGGCGTCAACCTGCGCTGAAGGTTGTTTGCAACGACGCGAGAAGCGCCGTGGCCTCTACAACGTCGAGCGTGTTCAGGCCTTCGCTGACGCCGGCCACCACAGGCTCGAGGACGGCACGTGCCTCGGAGGCGCGGCCCTCGCCGGCGAGCCATGCGGCCAGCGAGTGCGCGGCGCGCAGCTCGAGCAGCCCTGCGCCCTGCCGCCTCGCTTCGGCGAGCGCCTGCTCGAACGCTTCGCGCGCGGTCTCGCCGTGGAGGCGGTCTGCGTCCAGCAGCAGCTCACCGCGCAGCCTGTGCAGCTCGGGCTCGAACATGTGCTGTGCGGTCGCGAGCGACACCGCGGCGGCCGCTTCGAGCCGCTGCCTGGCGTCCTCGATTCTTCCCGACCGGCGAAGCGCGTCCACTTCGAGGAGCAGGTAATAGGGCCTGAGCAGCGCCGAGTGGCGGTCCGCCTGATCGCTGACACCGCGCTCGATTTCGGCCAGGCCCTGTTCGCGATCGCCCAGCTCGAAGAGCGCCCACCCGTTCACGGCACGCGCCCAGAGCATTTCCTGCGCGATCCCCTTCTCGCCGCACAGGGCCGAGAGCGCCTCGTGCAGCGCGTGCGTCTCGTTCGCCTCCCGCCGGAGCTGATGAAGGAGCATCCGGAACAGCAGCACGAACGCCAGCGACTGGGGGTGGCCGAGGTCTCGCGCGGCCGCTTCAGCGCGGCGTCCGCGATTGAGCGCCTCGTCGACGCGGCCCATCAAGGCCAGCGTTCGCGATGTTTCGCACATGCAGAAGATGCCGGGTTCGATACCAACCTCCCAGGCGCGCCCTCGATGGAACTCGGGGTCGTAGAGCGTCAGCGCCCGCTCGAGGTGTGCGTGCGCGATCTGCAAATCGCCCAGATGATGCAGGGCCGCGCCGAGGCACCACTCCGCCACCATCTCGACGTGCGGATTTCCAATGTGCGTCGCGATCTCGAGCAGCTGGTCCGCGAGCTCGTGCGCGACGCGGATGTCGCCCGCCGTCACGTAGTGCGCGGAAAGGCCGATGAGCACCGGGATGACGAGAGCCGGGATCGTCGATGTGGTGGCACAGCTCGCGCGCGCGCCGATAGGCCTGCCCGACCTCCGGGACGGCATAGCCGCGGCTCGTCTTCAACGCCAGCGCGAAGGTCATCTGCAGTTCCAATTCCACCTTGCGCCTCGTCCCATCGTCGGGCATCGAGTGCAGCAGGGCGAGACCTCGCATGGCGAGCTGTCGCGCTTCGTCGTGCGCGAAGAGCTTCGTCGCCGATTGCGCGGCGAGGCTGAAATACCTGGCGGAGGCCAGACGACGCGCGCGCCGTCTCGAACAGCACCGCGAGCTCCGCGGCGATCTCCGGGGTGCGGTCGCCCCACCGCCTGACGAGGCCCGCCGCGATCGCGCCGGCCATGGCCGCGCGCCTGGTCGGGCCGGAGCGACGCGAACATCGTGTTGTGATACAGCACGTGCGTGAAGCGGTAGCGCAGCGTCATGGTGCGATCCGGGCACGTTTCTTCGCCCGTGAACCGCACCAGCGCGTGCTCGCGCTCGAGGCGATCGAGCCGATCCTCGACGTCCTGTTCGTCGATCTCCAGCGCATGCGCCACCATCGCCGAATCGAAATCAACACCTTGCACGGCTCCCGCCGCCAGCAGTTGCCGCGCGTCGTCTCCGAGGGCGTCCAGCTTTCGCTGAATCATGCTGCGAACCGATTCGGGGAGCTCGCGCTCGAGCGCGGGAAGTCCTTCGGCGAGCATCCAGCCGCCGCGCGCGTCTTCCACGAGCACCCGGCGGCGCCGCAGGTCTCGGAGCAAGTCGACCACAAAGAGCGTGTGCCCTTCCGTGCGCTGATGGATCAACCGGACGAACTCTTCGGGGAAGGCGTGATTCGGGAATTCGAGCGCGAGGTATTCGGTGACAGCCGCCGGCTCGAGATACTGGAGGAAAATCTCGCGGCAGACGCCGCGCGCCTGGAGGTCCAGCTTCAGCGGCAGGAAACTGTGCTTCGCCTGGAGCAGCTCCGACGGCCGGTAGGTCACCACGATCGCCAGGCGCATCGTCGAGATCCGATCGCGCCAGGTAACCGAGCAGATCGACCGTCGAGCCATCGGCCCAGTGCAGGTCGTCCAGGAACACGACCACGGGCTGCAGGCGCGACGCCTCTTCGAGAAACGCCGCCATCTCGCGCTTCATCCGCTGCTGGGAGCCGGTGCCGGCCTCGGCCAGCACGCGCGTTGCGGAGGAATCGTTTTCAGGCAGCGACATCACCTGCACGTACCAGTTCGGTGCGACCGCCTTCAGGACGCGCGCCAGGTTGCCGTGCGTCTCGGTCCGCAGCAGCCCGTCGAGCGCTTCGAGAAACGGCAGGTAGGCTTCGCTGCCCGCCAGCCGCTCCGAGCAGCGCCCCCGCACGATTCTCGCCTCACCGGAAGCGGACAGACAATTGAGGGCGTTTTCGACGAGGGCCGTCTTGCCGAGGCCAGGCTCGCCCGCGACGGCAACGACCAGCCCGCGCCCAGCGGCCGCCTGCCAGTATGCGTCGGTCAACATCTCGAACTCCGCCTCGCGACCGACGAGGCGTGGCGGAGTCGCGGGCCGGCCAGTCGTGGAGAGCGCAATGTGTGCGCTCGCCGGCTCGTTCCCTCGCAGACGCGATGCGACCTCCGCCGCCGACGGACGCAGGCGCGCGTCTTTCTGGAGACACTCGAGTGTGAGCTGGTCGAGCGCCGGCGGGATCTCGACGCCCATTCGTGACGGAGGGACCGGGGCGTCCGACAGGATGCCGTGCAGCACGGCCAGCGGAGACGCCGCGTGGAACGGGTGCTGCCCGCTCAGCAGCTCATAGAGCAGGATGCCGTAGGCGAAGACGTCGCTGGCGAGCGTCACGTTCTCGCCGCGCGCCTGTTCGGGCGACATGTAGCCGACCGTACCGAGGACAAGGCCTGTCCGAGTCGCTCCGGTCAGCGTCGATTCGTTCTGCTCGTCGCTCGTCGCGACGCGCGCCAGGCCGAAATCGAGCACCTTCACGTAGCCATCGTCGCGGACCATCACGTTGTCTGGCTTGATGTCGCGATGCACGATCTGCGCGGCATGCGCGACCGCGAGCGCCTCGGCGATCTGACGGGCGACATCCACAGCGCGCTCGACCGACAGGCCCTGCCGCATACACTCGCGCAGGGTGCGCCCCTGCACGAATTCCATCGCAATGAACCGGCCCTCGTCAGCCTCTCCGGTCTCGTGGATGGTGACGATGTTCGGGTGGTTGAGGGCAGAAACGGCAAGCGCTTCGCGGATGAACCGATCGACGGCGTCGCTCTCGGTCGTCAGTCGCCGGGCGATCAGCTTCAGCGCCACTTCCCGGCGGAGCCGCTCGTCGAAGGCGCGATAGACCTCGCCCATGCCGCCCGATCCGAGCAGGGAATGGACGACGTAGGGTCCCAGCCGAGAGCCTGCCGACAGTGCCATGAGGGAAAGAGGGAATTATAGCGGGAGAACTTCGGGCGTTGGGATCAGCGCAAGCCGTCGATGAGCACCTGGCCAAGCTCCCAGATCAATTTGTCGCCAACATTGTCCGGGGAATAGTCCGTCTCCGGCATGTCATCGACAGTAATCGCCATCGCGATCGGGCCGCTCTTCGTATAAACGATCCCGACATCGCTTCGGAGCGCATCGAGCGATCCGCTCTTGCTGGCGATCTCGAGATCGTCCGGCGCGTGGCGCGCGATGCCGTCCCGGACCTGCTGCATCTTCATGATATCGAGGATGTCCTTCGACGCTTCGGCGCTGACGATCTTGCCGCCCTCCAACATCTCGAGCAGCCTCACCATTTCGCGGGGCGTCGAGACGCCCAGGCCGTATTTCTTGTTCTCTTCGAGCTGCCCGGCCTTGCTCCACCCGGACGGCTCCTTCAGCTTCGTCCCGTCGCCCCGCACCTTGCGGTTGGACCGCGTGATCGGAAGCCCGATCGAGTCGAGGTAGCCGTTCACGGCATCTGCGCTGATCCGATCGAGGATTAAATTCGTCGCCGTGTTGTCGCTGACGATGATCATCAGGATGGCGACGTTGCGGACGGTGAGATCGGTGCCGTCGGCCAGGTTCCCGAGGACGCCGGAACCTGTGACCTTGTCGTCCGCCTTCAGGATGAGCCGCTCGTCCCACCGCACTTTGCCAGCCGCGATGAGGGACTCAAGCGCGCAGAGGATCGGCAGCTTGATGGTGCTGGCCGTGCGCACTTTCGTATCCGCGCCGCGCGCGAACTCGCGGCCCGTACGCAGGTTCTTCGCGTACAGCACTACGGTTCCCTTGAAGGGCTTTGTCAGAGCCGCGAGACGGTCGGCGAGCGCATCGTCAGCGAACACGTGGGTTCGTCCAGAAAGGAGAAGGGCCGAGATCAGGATCAGCGAGGCAAGCACCGTGCGCATGCCGCGTATCTTCTCACGCGGAGCGCTGGTACGACTTGAATGCCTGTGCGGCCAGCCACGCGCTGCCCATCGAGAGCAGCACGAGCCACCCGAGCCTCGCGCCGATGAACGCCCAGTTCGGCGCCGATGACAGCGCGCTGCGCGCCGCCTCCACGCTCCAGGCCACAGGATTGAACCGCGAAACAGTCCGGATCCACCCCGGCATCAGGTGCGGTTCCATGAACACGGGCGACAGAAATGTCATCGGCAGCAGGATGAAGTTCGAGGCGCCAATCACCGATTCGGTCCGGCGGATGACGAGCGCCATTGCGTTCGAGAGCGCACCGAACGGCACGGCGATGAGCACGCCGCAGACGATCAGCACCAGCAATCCGACTATGCCGCCGTCGAACCGGGCACCGGTCATGTAGCCCAATCCAAGCAGGATCAGCGCCTGGAAGGCCACGATGATCGCCATCTGGATCAGCCGTCCGGCGATGATCGCGACGCGACTCACCGGCGAGACGAGGAACCGGTCCATCACGCCCTGATCGATCTCCATGATGATGACCATACCGTTCCAGCCGCCGCCGAACAGCGCCATCATGACCACGATGCCCGGGGTGACGAACGTCGCGTAGTTCACGGCGTCGAACCCCGGCAGCTCGACGACGCGCGAGAAGACCTGACCGTAAAGGAGCAGATACGTAATCGGCTGCACCAGGGAGATGGCAATCCACCACGGCTGGCGCAAGAGCGCCCGCAGATGCCGGGCCGCCATGAACCACGAATGGGCGATGGCGTTCATCGCGCTCCTCCCGCATCCGCCTCACTGAAAGACCGGCCCGTGTGCCGCAGATACACATCGTCGAGCGAGGGCCGTGTGACGCGCACCGAAGTCACGCGGGCGCCGACCGCCTCGAGCGCGGTGATCATCGCCGGCACGGCCGACGCGCCCTGATCGGCACGGGCCCGCACGAGCGCGCCGTCGACCGCCACCTCACGTGCCACGGGCACGCCAGCGAGCGCCGACCTGACGCGTAACTCGTCGAACGACTCGGCGAGGTCGATCTGGACGGCATCACCCGACAGCTCGGCCTTCAGCCCCTCCGGTGTCCCTTCCGCGACAATCTTGCCGCGATCGACGATGGCGAGACGATGGGCCAGCCGATCCGCTTCCTCGAGATAATGCGTGGTCAGCAGCACCGTGATGGCGTCTTCGCGGGACAACCGGCCGATCTCCGACCACAGGTCGGCACGCGCTTCCGGATCGAGTCCCGTGGTCGGTTCATCCAGAAACAGCACGCGCGGCCGATGGATCAGTCCCATCGCGACGTCGAGCTTGCGCTGCATGCCGCCCGAGTATGTGCGCGCCTGACGGTCGGCGGCGTCTGCGAGCGCAAACCGCTCGAGCAGTGCAGACACACGACGTCCCAGATCGGCGCCACGCAATCCGTGGAACTGGCCCTGGAGGGTGAGATTCTCTCGTCCAGTGGCGTTGACGTCGACGCCGGATTTCTGCGCGACGCACCCAATGGCACGCCGTACCGCCTCGGGTCGTGCCAGCACATCGATGCCGGCGACCTCCGCCCGTCCCGCGTCGGGCCGCGCCAACGTGTTCAAGACCTTCACCGTCGTCGACTTGCCCGCGCCATTCGGGCCCAGGAGTCCGAAGACCGTGCCGGATGCCACCGAGAACGAGAGCCCGTCGAGGGCGCGCGTGCCCTTCGGGTACACCTTTACGAGCGAGTCTGCCACGATGGCCGCGGCGTGGCTTTGCACGCCGTGTCCGTGCGAGTCCATTCTCGCCATTATGTTCTGAAGGTGCGACGACCGTCGTCTCGTATGGGCGAGCTCGTCGCTATCTGATCTGATCCTGACGACGGGCGAGGACCGAGAGATAGCGCAGGCTGGTTGCGCGCGCGTCTTCGGCGCTACTCGCTCGCGACGTTGTAGAACCCGCTCCGCGTACGCACTCGCAGCCCCTTCCGCTTGACCTTGATCTTGACGTGCCGGAAGCGCGGGCGCGTCGCCTCCGCCAGCGTCCCGGCTTCCGGCTGATAGCCAATCAGGTAGTAGCCACGTTGATCCGTCATGATCCGCTTCATCCCGTACGCGAGGTCGTTGGCGTTCACGACCGCGAAGCCGCCCGTTTCGCCGGCCAGGAAGCGCAGCCCGTCCTGCGACTCGCGAAGCGCTTGCGCACGCATGCTCGGGATGCTGGAGACCCGCGCCGCGTTCATTCCCGAACTGGAATCGGCCGCCGTCAGTCCGGTTACGACCAGGCCGCGCGGGTCGATCGCGTAGATCACGACGCCTGCGCGATTCGCCCGATCGACGAGTCCTTGCATTGCGATACTGGATGAAGTTGCTGTCGATGCCAAAGCCTCCCACCGCGAAGCCTTCCGACACCAGCACCACGGATTTCCGTCCGGGCAGCGGCTTCAGCGCGTCGATCACATCCTCCACGCGCTGAATGGCACCGACCGCGAAGGTGCGATCCCGGAACGTTTCCAACGCACCAGACGAATCGGTCGTGCCGTCCACCGGATCCAGGGCGCTTGCGCCGGTCATGCCCCACATCGAGTAGCGCAGGCGGTTGACCGCGGCCTTCAAGGTTGCCGCGCTGGCCGTCAGCTCGGGCGCCCGGCCATAGCCGCCGCTGGTCGTCACGAGCACCACCCGATCGCCGGGCACGAACTGTTGTTGGGCAAAGCGATCGAGGCCGTGGCGCGCGTAGAAGATGCTTTCAAACGACATTCGAAGGTCGTCCACGACGATGCCGATGACGCGGCGGGCGTCGGTGGGGCGGATCGCCTCGGGGGGGAGAGGCGGCAACCCCGACGTGTCCTGCCAGTCGATCGAGGCGTCCACGTAGGCGACGGCTGTCACCGGCTGCCGTCGCCCGTCCTGGAAGACTTCGAAGTCCTCGGCTCCGAGCGTGGTGACGTGGCGGCCCTTGCGATCGGTCACGACGGCATCGAGCTGCACCAGGGAAACCGAGAGACGAAAGATGGGTCGGGCGTCGGCGGTGGTAGGCGCGGCCTCGCGGGGCTGCGCACCGGCGAGCTGAGAGCCCGTGACTTGCGCGATCAACGCCAGGAACAACAGGCGTCGCACGGACACCTCCTTCAAAGGCCGGAGAAATGCCCGGGGGAAGGAGCCCTCAGTATAGGCGGATCATGCCTGGAGGCGGAGGCTGTCTGGAGTGGCCGCCGCGCTTGCGCGAGTCGAGCTCCGCTGCAGCGCTCGGATCATCGCGGCTTCCAGTTCCTCGCGCCGTACCGGCTTGGCCACGTAGTCGTCCATGCCCGCGTCGAGGCACCGATCGCGATCGCCTCGCAACGCGTGCGCGGTGAGGCCGACGATTGGTGTCCGGCGGGCGGGCGACTCGGCCCGTCGAATCGCGACAGTCGCGGCCAGCCCGTCCATCTCGGGCATCTGCACGTCCATGAGCACGAGATCGAACCGGCCCGCCAGCGCCATCTCCATCGCCTGCAGCCCGTTTTCGGCCAGCGCCACCGTGTGCCCGCTGCGCTGAAGCATGCGTTCGGTGACCAGGCGGTTGATGGCATTGTCGTCGGCCACGAGCACCCGGAGGTGGCGCCGTATCGGCTCTGTCGGTTGGACCCCTTCCAAATCGGTGGCGTCTTCCGCGCTGGTCTTCGGGAACTTGACGGCGAAGAAGAAGGTGCTCCCCGTCCCCTGAGTGCTCGTGGCGCAGAGCTCGCCGCCCATAAGCGCCACGATCCGCGCCGCAATGGCCAGGCCGAGTCCGGTGCCGCCGCGCTGTCTGGCTGCAGGCCTGGGAACCTGGACGAATGCCTCGAAGATGCGCTCCAGGTCGTCCGGCAAAATGCCCATTCCCGTGTCGCGCACCGCAAAGTGCAGCTTGACCTCACCGGCTTCGGTATCGACATCGTCCAGGACGCGTACCTCGATCGTCACCGAGCCGCGGTCCGTGAACTTCAGGGCGTTGGCGACAAGGTTCAGCAGGATCTGCCGCAACCGGACAGGATCGCCCATGACGAAGTGCGGGACCGTGTTGTGGACGCGTGCGTTCAGGAGCAGTCCGCGCGCTTCGGCTCGAGGACCCATCAACGCCACGAGTTGATCGAGTTCGGCGCGGACATCGAGCTCCACCGGATGCATCTCGAGCTTTCCCGCTTCGACCTTGGAAAAGTCGAGCACATCGTCGATCACCTGCAGCAGCAGATCCGCCGACGACAGTGCGACCTCAAGATAACGCCGTGCCTCGGCGGGCAGCGGCATCTGCATCGCGAGATCGGTCATCCCCATCACGCCGTTCATCGGCGTGCGAATCTCGTGGCTGACATTGGCGAGAAATTCCGACTTCAGCCTCGAGGCGTTGAGCGCCGCTTCGCGCGCCTCTTCGAGCTCGATTGCCGCACGGCGCCGCTCGGCGATTTCGGCGGTGAGCTCCTGGGTGCGCTGCGCCACCAGCCGCTCCAGCTGCCGCTGACGCCGCACGTCGTGGAGCCGCGCCCCGGCCGCCCCGCCGACGATGAGGAGCAGGACCCCGAACACTCGCACCAGGGCGCTGGCTCTCGCAGCGCCGTCGCCGCCCTTTGGCGTGACGCTTGCCGCGGGTGGGGCCGCAGACGTGTCGCTGACCGAGACCGGCGGCTGGCCGGCCATCGCAGGCGCGGCCATCGCAAGACCCGCGGTCAGTGCAATGGCGAGCAACCACCGGCAATTGTGGCGGCGTGAGACCCGGATCGATGCGAGCGAAATCGAGGACACGTTGATGACAGACTTCCGAAGTGGCCTGGCTGGCGCCCCGACGAAGGCGCCACGCGGCTTCCGTGATCATCGGCAACTGAGCCGTTCAACTTGAAACCGCCGGGGAAGTGGGTGTCCATACACTGCCGTCCGGATGGGGACTCCGTTCTTCCTACCGCGCGGAGCGCGGTCCCACGCGAACGAAGTGAGCGCCCCTCGGCTTGCGTCAGCGAGCCGGCCCACCGCCGAGCGCCTCTCGAGGGTCGTAGCGAGGCGGACCCGTAGGACGCCCGTCTCGGTTCTTGTTCAGATGTCGCGGCCCGTCATCTGGCGGTAGATCGACCGCACGGTGTCCATCGTGTCGGACTCGTCGGCCGTCTTGTCGGTCCGATACCGCTTGACGCGCGCGAAGCGGAGCGCGAGGCCGCCGGGATAGTGCGAGCTGGCCTGCAGGTCGTTGAACGCGATCTCGACGACGAGCTCCGGCCGTACGTACACCACATAGGCGTCGCGCGAGACCTCGCGAGCCAGCAGTTCCCGCGTCTGCCACGTGAGGATCGCGTCCGTCAATCCCTTGAACGTCTTGCCCAGCATCACGAAGCCGCCAGTGGCGGGATCGCGTGCGCCGAGGTGCAGATTGCTCAGCCACCCCTTGCGGCGTCCGCTCCCCCACTCGACGGCGAGCACCACGAGATCGAGCGTGCGGACGGCTTTCACCTTGAGCCACGAGGATCCACGGTTGCCCGCGGCATAGGGGGCGCCGCGCGCTTTCGCCATCACGCCTTCGTGCCCGCGGGCGAGCGCCGTATCGAGAAACGCGCGTGCGGCAGACGCGCCGACGCCGATGACGTGAGGAATGACGAGAGACGCCGGCACGAGATGCTGCAGCGTCTCGAAGCGTTGCGCCTGCGGCTCGTCGAGGACGTCCCGGCCGTCGACCGCCAGCAGATCGAAGAAGAACGGCGTGAGCGGCAGCGTCCGGCGGAGGGTATCGACGTCGAGCCTGCGGCCGAAGCGCCGCATGGTGTCCTGAAACGGCACTGGTGTGCCGTCTGCGCGAAGCGCGAGCACCTCGCCGTCGAGAATCGTCTCGCGAACCGGGAGCCCCGCGACGGCTTCGACGACTTCTGGCACGGCCGCAGTGACGTCGCGCAGCCCGCGCGAGTAAACGCGCACCAGATCGTCCGCTTTGTGCACCTGGATGCGCGCGCCATCGAGCTTGTATTCGATGGCGCTGTCGCCGAGTACCGCCACGGCGTCCTCGACGCTGTCCGACGAGTCGGCCAGCATCGGCTGGACCGGCGTGAGCACGCGGACCTGGAACGCCGCCAGTCCCGGTTCGCCTTCGACGTGGACCGCGCGCGCAACACGCGCGAGGTCGCCGGCCAGCATCGCCGCGCGCCGGACGCGTGCGGCAGGAATCCCGCTGGCGCGCGCGACGGCCTCGACGAGCACGCCTTCGACCGCGCCCTGGCGCAGTTCGCCGAAGAGCAGCTTGATCAGGAATTCCTGTTCGTCGCGCGTGGCCGCGCTGAAGAGCGAGCGCAGCCGTTCCTGTCGCGTCCGCGTCGCGCCCGGGCCCGATACGGTACTGAGCTCCTCGAACGCACGGTCGACTGCCTCGAGCGATAGGGTGGCAGTTTGCGCGGGTGGCGTATCGTGCGCCGACCGGATGACCGCGGCGCCGACCCCAATGCGGCCCTGCCGAAGCGCACCCGACAGGAAGGTGACGGCGATGGGCACCTCGTCGGGTGAAAGGTCCTTCAGCAGCGCTGCGAGCCGCGCGATCTTCTCGAGGCGGCCTGACACCGCGCCCACCGCCGACGAAGTCGCCGTCAACTCAGCAAGCAGCATGATGGGTTCCTTGTAGCGGCGGCCCTTGAGGGCCGCATGCGAGTCGCGGGGCTAAAGCCCCGCCGCCGCAGAACTAAAGCCCCGCCGCCACAGGCAGTAGTGAGGCTCCAGTGCACGCCGCTGCACATTCTTGCCAACGACGAGGTCACGTAATTTCCCAAAGGGTAATGTCCTGGCACGCGGGGCCCGATAGGTGAGCGAGCAGGGAGGCAGAAGCGGCATGACACTCGCGGAACTGCGCAGGGCCCGAATGGCCCGGGGTCTCAGTCTGACCGAAATCAGCCGCCGGACGCGCATCGGCGTCGGGCACCTCCGGAAGATCGAGGAGGGCGACCTGAAGGGCTTACCTCCAGGCTTCTACGCGCGGGCGTTCGTGCGCGCGTATGCTCAGGCGGTCGGGGTAGACAGCGAGCTGCTCCTGGGCCGGCTCACCGATCAGTTGCCGGCCGCCGAGACAATCGCGGCCCAGCCCGAGCAGACCGCCCTGCCGTACGCCGACGCCTCGTCGATTATTCCCAATGCCCGGATGCAGGTGTTCAAGCAGTTGCTCGAACGCCATGACCGACGCATTCAAACGGATCACCAGGTGCGGTCCACGGCTGTTGGACGGCGCCCACGCGGTTCACGCCGATTCCTCGCAGCGTGGGTGGACGGGCTTCTGCTGGCGACGATCTACGTCAGCGTGCTCGCGATCACGGCGTTTGCGTGCGGCGTCCGAATCACCGAGCTCGTGGCGGTCTCTGGCGCAGGGGTGTTCACGGTGCTTGCGCTCATCACGATGCTCTACATCCTGCTGATGGGCGGCATTGCCGGCAGGACGATTGGCGCGATGCTCCTGCACGTGCCTCTGATGGAAGGCCCGAGTCGGCCATTGGATCTCCATGCGATCGCCAGGCGGAGCCTCGATTGCGTCCGCGCCGACGTCGTCGCAGCCGCGGAGCTGGCCTCGTTCGTCGAGCGGCTTTTCGTCCGCACCCGTCGCGCCGCCTGACGCGTCAGCCAACGTTCTTCGACGCTTCCCGGACGCTGAGGCCGCTCAGGCGTTTGCGGCGATGAGCGCGCGGCTCACACGGGCTTGGTGCCCGCTTCCTGCAGCCACTTCTTCATCGTCTCGATGTATTGGGGGAACGCCACTTCCGGCTCGTCGATCTCGGGATGCCACGCTTTTTCCCATTCGAATCCGAAGAAGCCGTCGTACCCGCCGCGGACCAGCGCCTGCACGATTGCTTGCACGCCGACCTTGCCCTGCCCGAGCAGAACGTACCGGTGATCCTTCCCGTCCGGGACGGAATCCTTGATGTGCGTGTGCCGTACCCATTTTCCGAGCGTCGCCCAGGTGGCGTCCGGCGCCTCTCGCCCCTCGACGACCGTGTGATGCGTGTCCCAGACGAGCCCGACGTTGGGTACGGTTTCGGCGACCTTCATGACGGCGGCGAGGCTCGACGAATCCGTGAGCTCGCCGTGGGATTCCATCAGCACGCCAACGCCGCTCCCGAGCGCGAAGGTTCCCAGGGCGGCCAGTGTCTCGCCGATCCGCTGGAGCGTTGTCTGGTGCGGCTCGTCCGGCAGATAGGCGTCGGGGAACACGCGCACCCACGGTGAGCCGAGGTTGTGCGCGAGGTCGATGAACCGGCGGGCCTCGTCGAGGTGCGGCGCCTGCTTGGCGGGATCACGTTCGTGGAGCTTCGTCGACGCGCCGAGATCGCTGATGGCCAGCCCGCGATCGGCGATCTCCTTCCGTGTCTCGGCCAGGCGTCTGGCGGCGAACTCCGGTCGCTTCGTGAGGTCCATTTCACCTTCGAGTCCGCGAAGCTCGATGCCTGCGTACCCGAGGGCCGACGCCTGCTCGAGGACCTTCGCCCAGGGCCATTTGGGACATCCAAGCGTGGAAAAACCGAGGCGGTGCGGCATGGGGCTATCCTACCCTGGAGAGTGCGCCGATGGCGCGATCGGCAGCGGTCACGCCCCGATACTGCGCCTCCTCGAAGAGTGAGAGCCCGCTCACATCGGAATGCGCGTAGAAGAGGCGGTCGCGGGAGGCGAGCAACTGGCGCCGCGCCGCCGACGCGAGGAAACCGGGGGTCGGCCGAATCATCGCGTGCCCCATCCTGCAGATGTCGACGCGTGTCACACACTCGCGGATGTCGGGATGCGCACGCGAGAGGTCGTCGAGCACGCGATCGCGGAGAGTGCGCCAGTCCTGCGCCAGCAGCCACGTACGATTCGTGCGCGGCGTTCCCTGATCGAGCGCCCAGTAATACGTCCAGACCGTCTCCGGAATGAACGTCCGCAGCGATTGGTGGGTCGCCACCACGTAGCCGAGCGAGGGAGAGTCGAAAATGACGTTGTCCCATGCCGCTGGAATGCCGCGCTCCCTGGGCCACCGATCGAGAGTCAGGTTGGCGGTGAGCCACGGCGAGTACTCGAAGTCGGGCGTGGCGGGCCCGTGCTCCACGATGCGTGAGGCCAGAAAGCTGGGCGCGGCGAAGATCACCGCATCTGCCATCCACGCCGTCTGCGGCGTCGACACGGTCCAGCGGCGGCCGGATCGGGCGACGCGATACACCACCTGGCCCGTCTTCACGAACGCGCCCACGCGATCGAGCAGATGCCGCGTGACCCACCCGAGTCCCTCCGGCCAGGTGAGTGGCCCGGCCTCGTGACGCTCGCGGGCCGCGAAATAGTGCAGGCCCGCCCACGCCGACGTCGCGTCGGCCCGTGCGCCATAGTCGTCGCGGCACGCGTAGTCGATCCACCATCGCAGCCACGAGGAATCGAGCCTTTCCTCCGTCAGCCATGCCGACATGCTGAGGTGATCGAGGGGCGATGGCCGTGCGCCGAGCGCGAGAGGAATGGTGAACTGGCCAGTTGCGCGCGCAGCGTCGACGCGCGCGTCGAAGCGCGCGAACTGATCGCGATCGCGGGCGGTCGGGCCGACCTGCGGCTCGAGCCCGTCCTGCCATCTCCCGTGGAGGAACAGCCGTTCCTGCGGCGCCTGACACAGTTGTTGCTCGTCCCACTCCCCGTTCTTCAGGACGCCCAGTTCCTCGAAGAGCTCGCGCACCAGGACCGCGCGCGGTCCTGGCACCGGCACGTAGTGCGCCGCCCAGGGAAAGCTGGTGACGCCGTTCTGTCCTGCGCGGGCATTGCCTCCGGCGGTGGGCTCCATTTCCAGCAGTACGAACTCCGCGCCGCGCTTTCTGAGCCGCCACGCGGCCGAAAGTCCCGCGATGCCGCCGCCGACGATCACGATCGGAACCGTACGTGTCTCGCGCGGCGTGGGGAACCGGACGCCGTCCCGAAGCTGATGGCCAAGCGTGTGCGATTCGTGGACGAACTCTCCGCCAATCTCGCGGCCGCTCTTGCGCGTAAGACCAAGGAGCGTCACGCCGAGAAACTGGCGCCTGGTCAACACAGAGTGCTTCATAGCAGTTTTCAGCGTAAACCCGGAGTTCTCTTGAGTAGGTGATTCAAGATGGCGCATTCGCTCGGCGGAGCCCGCAGACGGATCAAACGCAGAGCGCGCCGAGCTCGCAGAGTGCGTTGGTACTTTGCGATCTCAGCGTGCTCTGCGTTAACATCGCTATGCGTACTCGGCCTCCTTTGCGAACGGTACCAGCGTTCCTGCATCATCAAGTCAGGCGAGTCTAGACCATGGACGAGGAACGAGTGCCGAACCGGCATATGCCATAATCGCGCGCCATGACGCTGCGCGTTGCTCTGATTCTGTGGGTGCTCTCTGCAGGTACGGCAGGGATACCGTCTGCGGCGCAGCCGGTGCCGTCACTTATCGATACCGCAACCGAGATCTTTCGCGAGCTGATTGGCACCAATACGGCGGAGCCGGACGGCAACACCACGATTGCCGCGGAGCGGATTGCATCGCGCCTGCGCGACGCGGGCTTCGCCTCGGAGGACGTCCAGGTCCTGGGGCCCGACGAGCGGCATGGCAGTCTCGTCGCACGGCTTCGCGGCTCCGGGCGCGGACGTCCGGTGCTCTTCCTTGCGCACCTCGACGTCGTTGCCGCCTCGCGTGCGGATTGGACCTACGAGCCGTTCGTGCTGACCGAGCGCGACGGGTATTACTACGGCCGCGGCACGACCGATGACAAACAATTCGCCGCGATTTGGGCTGCAGCCCTCATCGCTGCCAGGCGGGCGGGTGTCGTGCCCGATCGCGATCTGATTCTCGCGCTCACGTCGGGCGAGGAGGGTGGCATCGGCGACGCAAACGGTGTCACGTTCCTCATATCCCATCACCGCGCACTGGTCGACGCCGAGTACGTCATCAACGGCGACGCCGGCGGCGGCTCGATCAAGAACGGCCGCAACGTGGCGTTTGGCGTCCAGGCTGCCGAGAAGCGGTACATGGATGTCTCGCTGGAAGTGACCAACCGCGGCGGCCACAGCTCGCTGCCGGTGAAGGACAACGCCATCTATCGCCTTGCGCGCGCGCTCGGCCGGGTCGACCAGTTGACCTTCCCGGTTCGACTCAACGATGTCACGCGCGCCTACTTCACGCAGATGGCGGGCATCGAAGGTGGCGCGATGGGCGCAGCCATGCGGGCGCTCACCGGCGGCCGCGCGGATCCGGCGGCGGTCACGCGGCTCACAGCCGATCCGGTCCAGAACGGCATGATGCGTACGACCTGCGTCGCCACGATGGTGACCGCCGGTCACGCGCCGAACGCGTTGCCGCAGCGCGCGAAGGCCAACGTGAACTGCCGCCTGCTGCCGGATGAGGATCCCAACGCGGTGATTGCGGCTCTGACGACGGCGATCGCCGATTCCGGCGTTTCTCTGTCGGTCGTCAACACGCTGAAGCCCGCGCCGCCGGCTCAGTCGCTCCATCCAGGCGCCATGTCTGTCATCGAGCGCGCCGCAGGCGCCGTCTGGCCAGGCGTCCCGCTCGTGCCCCTGATGGAGCCGGGCGCCACCGATGGCGTGTTCTTCAGAGAACTGGGCATTCCTGCATACGGCGTGAATCACTTCGGCCCGGACGATGACGTTCGCGCGCACGGGCGCGATGAGCGCATAGGCGTCCGCGAGTTCGAGGACGCGGTCAGGTTCGGCTATGCCGCCGTCCGCGTGGCTGGTGGCGCGGCGCCGGTCGATTAGGTTCGACCGTGGCCTCTCCTGCGGTGGTGATCGTCGGGGCGGGTGTGATGGGCGCGAGCGTTGCCTACCATCTGGCGGCGCGTGGCCATGCCGACGTTCTGCTCCTGGACAGTGGCGCCGGGCCGGGCGCAGGCAGCACCAGCCGTGCGACCGGCGGATTCCGCGCGCAATACGGCACCGCCATCAACGTCAGGCTGTCTATCCTGACGCGCGAGAAACTACTCCGTTTCAGGGACGAGGTCGGCGGTGATTGCGGATACGTTCCTGCGGGCTATCTCTGGCTCGCGTCGACCGACCGCGAGTTACGCGAGCTCGCCGCCGGCCGCGCGCTGCAGCACGCCGAGGGCCTTCATGAAGCCGGGGCCGTCTCACCGGATGATGTTGCGCGACTGAATCCTGCCGTCGCGCTCGACGCCATCCTTGGCGGCTCCTTCTGCCCGACCGACGGCTTCATCCGGCCGCTGGGGATTCTCGAAGGCTACCTGGCCGCCTCCGAGCGGCTCGGTGTCGGCATCGCATGGAGAGAAGAGGTGACCGGCGTCGACCGCGATGCGCGCGGGCGGATAGACGCCGTGATCACGACGCGTCGGCGCATCGCAACAGCGTCTGTAGTCAACGCCGCCGGGGCGTGGGCCGGTGCGTTCGGCGCAGCATGCGGGCTGGACGTGCCCGTGACGCCGCTTCGACGCCAGGTCGCGTTGACCCAACCAACAGACGTGCTTCCCGAATCGATGCCGATGACGATCTTCACCGACGACGGGTTTCACCTGCGAGTACGGGACGGACGCGTGCTGCTGCTCTGGCCAACGCCGGGTGTGCCGGGTCGGCCGTTCGACGCGTCGGTCGATCCGGCATGGATCACGACAGTGGTCGAGAAGGCACATGCGCGCGTGCCGTTGCTCCAGAGCGTCGCCATCGATCGCAGGGGATCATGGGCCGGGTTGTACGAGATGTCTCCGGACAAGCACGCCATCCTCGGGGCGCACCGGGACTGCGAGAACCTGTATCTGGTGAACGGGTCATCCGGCCATGGCGTGATGCACGCCCCGGCGCTGGGGCACCTGCTCGCGGAAATCATCGTCGACGGCCACGCGACGACGATCGACACGCACGCGCTGCGCCCGGAGCGGTTTGCGGAAGGGAGCCTCAACCGGGTCTCGGAACTGCTCTAACCGGACGAACCCGACCAACCCCGCGAACCCGATTAACCCGGCAAACCTGCGCGACCCGGTTAACCAGGTTGATCAGGTTGATCAGGTTGATCAGGTTAGTCAGGTTCTAGCGGTTGATCTCCCTCCACTCCTTCTCGTAGTACCGCACGAGCACCTGCGTGTTCAGTCGGTTGGGGTCGACCGGCACGCGCTGCATGTCGGGCGGGAACGTAAAGAGCTCCGGCAGGATGCCGACCGACAGAAAACGAAGGGGTTCCGGCAGCGACGACGGCGTTTGATACCGGGTGCGGCCACCCAGCACGAAGCCCCACTCTCCGAACGACGGCACATACGCGTGATACGGCGCTGCGCTGAATCCGCTCGCCTCCACCGTGGTGACGACGCACCAGAACGCCTGCCGCGCAAAGAGCGGCGACGTGCTCTGCACGACGAACCGGCCCTCCGGCGGCAGGTGGCGGCCCAGCGCGCGATAGAAGGCCGTCGTATAGAGCTTCCCGACCGAGAAGTTCGACGGATCGGGAAAGTCGACGACGGCGAAGTCGAAGAGGTCAGTCGTGCGTTCGAGCCACACGAACGCGTCCTGATTCACGACGTGCACACGCGGATCGGCGAACGCGCCGTGGTTCAGGCGCGTCAGCTCGGGATGCGATCGAGAACAGCCGCGTCATCTCTGGATCCAGATCCACCAGCGTTACGTGCTCGATGCCGGGATGCTTCAAGACCTCGCGCACCGCGAGGCCATCTCCGCCGCCCAGCACCAGCACGCGCCGCGCATCGGGAAGAGACGCCAGGCCCGGATGCACCAGCGCTTCGTGATAGCGGTACTCGTCCTTCGAACTGAATTGCAGGTGCGAGTTCAGGAAGAGCCGCAGGTCGTCTTTCCAGGCTGTCAGCACGATCCGCTGGTACGGTGTCGTCCTGGCCAGCACCACATCGTCGGCATACAGGTTCGTTTCACCGATCTCGAGGATGCGATCGGCCCAGATCCAGCCGCACCCGAGAGCGGCCATCACCGCAACCGCCATGCCCTGGAGCCAGCGTCGCGCGCCGAGCGCGTCGGACAGGAGCACAGTGGTCCACAACGCGACGGCTGTATTAATCATGCCGAAGAGCACGGCGGAGCGCACGAGCCCGAGATAGGGCACGAGGATGAGTGGGAAGAGGAGCGACGCACCGAGCGCGCCCAGGTAGTCGAACGTCAGCACGTGCGCGACGACATCCTTGAAGTCGAATCGATCGCGCAGGATGCGCATCAGCAGCGGGACCTCGAGGCCGACGAGGACGCCAATCACGCCGACCAGCGCGTACAGGACTGTACGAAAGCTTGCGGTGTAGGCAAAGGCCGCAAACAGGATGGCCGACGAGAAGCCGCCGACGAGCCCGACGAGGAGCTCGATCAGGACGAATCGTGCCGCCAGCCCGCGTCCGACGTAGCGCGACAGCCACGAGCCGAGGCCCATCGCCGCCAGGTATGCGCCGATCACCGTCGAGAACTGCGTGACGCTGTCGCCGAGGACGTAGCTGGCCAGCGTCCCTGCGATGAGCTCGTACACGAGCCCGCACGCGGCAATGAGCAGGACCGAGGTAAGGAGTGCGGGAGCCATAAACGGGCAGCCCGCGTTCCTCAATGAATCGCGGCCGCGATGACGATCGCCAGTCCCAGGCCGATCAGGCCCATGAGCAGTGCCACGGCGACGTTCTGCTCTTCGATGACCTCCTTCCAGAGGTCGTGCGGCGTCAGCCGGTCGACGAGCCAGAACGCGGCCACGAAGGTCGCGATGCCGAGCACGGCGAACAAAATGGCGGCGACGATGTTCGGGGCGAGCGTGGAGAAGGTGGGACCCATGCGTTACTTGCCTCCGAAGGAGCGCGGCGAGGCGCGGTAAAGAGATCGATACGAGCCGGGATTGTCGCGGATCGATCGTGGCACGTTGTGCAGCTCCGTCGGGCGCAACATGGTCCAACCGCGATAGTCGGCCACGCCGGCAGCCCCGAGCGCGAAGAGTCCAAAAATCAGATAGACAATGCGGCCCATCGTTCACCCTCATTCATCATCGTCATCGGCGAAGTCGCTCTCCTGCCAGCGGCGCGACTCGAAGGCTGCGGCCCGTAGCGAGACGAACACTGGCGGGATGAGCAGCACGCCGAGCGCTATCAGATAGTATTCGGGCGACGGGACGTCGCGGAAAAGGGTGATGGAGTAGTACACCGGCGGGCTCGAGACCTCGCTCTCGGGCTCCACGCGCAGGTAATAGCGCCCCGGCGTTATCGTGGGGAGCACGGCGCTGTCTTTCTGCGATCCTTCGGTCCACCGGCCGTCGCTGTCGGTGCCCGAGTAGTAGCTCACTTCGCGCGAGAAATCGAACGCATCGCCGGTGTCGGCGTTGATGAGCGCGTAATCGAACGCGATCCAGTTGTTCTGCACGTCCGCGTTCGTGACGACCTCCACGTTGTTCGGTCCGCCGCTGATTGAAAAGACCGGCGTCACGAACGAGGTCTCCTGCCCGCCCGGTCGATAAAAATACTTCTGCGAGAAGACAGGCTCGCGTGCGGCCGCCACGATTCGCACCACTCCGACCAGGAACAGCAGCAGCGCGAGCACTGCAAAGAGACCCCAGTAGTAGGACGGGCGTCCCGTGTACGGCGACGGCTGGTTGGCGAACACTCCCACGGGCCTGGGGGCATGCCCGGGCAGCCGGAAGGCATGCCACAGCTGGCGGCCGTCGACGTACTCGCCGAGCGACCACGTGGTCTCCTCCGGCGTGCGCTCGGCCGACAGCATCAGCGGCGGCGCGACATAGTCGCTGACAGTGGCCGTGTCGCCCGTGCGCGTCTGCCAGGGAAACTCGCCGAGCACGTACTGCGTCGTTGCCGTGGCGGTCTGGAATAGACGAAACGTGTGATTCAAATAGCCGGCGGCGGGATTGCCACGGCTGCGTGTCTGCTTCGGCATGCCGCGGACGGTACGAATGTCATTCCAGTGGCCTTCGTACTCGCTCAGGTATCGAAATCCCTGTTCGCGGTTGAAGAGCACGTACTCGTTCCAGCCGTATTCCTCGCCGTCGACCTCGATGGTCCTGCGCAGAAATCCGATCACCTCGTATTCGTGCCCGCGGATCGTCCCTCGCGAGCCGAGCGGAATTGTCGGGACAATGCGCTCGCGCGCACGCGCTTCCTGGAGAACCAGCAGGTTGGGATCGCCGGGATCCTGAATGGCGCCGCAGCTCGTGCAGGCCACCGTCTTTGTCAGCTCGAGCGCGCGCAGCTCGATGGCCGCGCCGCAGTTCCGGCAGTTGAAACCGGCAGCCCTTACGGCGGCTGGGGCGCTTGGCGGTTTCAGGTTCCCGAGCGCCAGCTCGTCGAATTCGACGAACACGCCGACGAACAGCAGGGGTGGGGCTTCGCTGTAATCGAGCGTCGCGAAGTGGCCGTCGCCGGCCTTCAAGTCGGCGAAGAGCACCGTGTCCTTATCCCAGTACTCGAACGGCAGCTCGCCGTCGACGCCCCGATAGCTCGCCTTGGTGCGCGTCGTCACCAGAAACTGAATGCCGCTGAACGCGAATTGCTGGCCGGTCGTCACTGCATCGGCGGATGGCAGCGCGCCAGGTTCACCGACGAGCCGCGACACGGCGTATTCGGCCTGCGCGTCCGAAAGCCACCCGCTCGTGCCGTCCCCGAAGGCGAGATGCCACTCGTTCCAGGTGCCTTGTTCGTACTCGTAGACGATGCGCCCGGTGACGGTGAATGCGTCACCCTCGAAGCGGCCGGTGGTGCCGATTTGAATTGGTGAACTGTCGGGTGGGAGATCGGCGACCTCGCCGACCTTGCGCAGATCGACATCGTGCCGCACGAGCACCGATCGGCAATGCGCGCAGACCGTCTGCACCGCGCTCGACCATCGGAACTCCACAGCCGCCCCGCAGTTGGGGCACGACGCCACTGGGCGAGACACATGGCGAGTATAGCGAAGATGCGGCGGAGCCGGGGCCGTTCGGACTGAGCCCGTCGACTACGGACTTACTTCTGGCCTCCCGTTCAACGTCGACGTCAAGTTCGTGGCTACTCGATCTTCGCGTCGAAGGTCTTCACGGCCTCCACGATCATGTCTGCCACATCGCCGAAGAATCGCGGGTCAATCTTGTCCGCCGTATCGCTCGGCTGGTGATAGTCGGCGTGATCCTCGACGCCGAAATACACGAACGCCACACCGCGCTCGGCGAAGACGCCCTGGTCGGATTGATCCGTCCAGTCCTCGACGCTGCCCGCCTTGTGAATCGGTCGATCGTGGCCGAAGAGGATCCGCACGCCCGACCGCTGCTGAACATCCTGCAGGAGCGGCTTCATCCACGGCGACTGGTACGTCCCGACCGCGAAGATCTCGTTCCGATCGTTCCGCGAGACCATGTCCATGTTGATCTCGAGCGCGATTTCACCGAGCGGCACCAGCCCGGAGGCGACAAATGTCTCCGCGCCGCGAAGTCCGAGCTCCTCGGCGTCGAAGGCCGCGAAGATCAGCCGATGGACAGGGTGCTCATCCGTGAACGCGCCCGCAATCGCGACGAGCGTGGCCACGCCTGAGGCGTTGTCGTCGGCGCCCGCATATATCGCGCCGTTGCGGACGCCGAGATGGTCGTAGTGCGCGCTGATGACAATCGTCTTTGCCGAAGCCGATGCTCCGGCGATGGCGCCGAGCACGTTCGCCGCATCCGAGTACGTGGTGCGAAACGGGCGTCCGGGAGAAATGAGCCCCCGGATGCTCTGGTGGGTGAAACTGAAAGTCTCGAGATAGCCCGATGGGCCAGCCGGGGTGAGGCCGAGCGTTTTGAACCGATCGACGATCCACTGTCGCGCCTTCAGGCCGCCCGGACTGCTGGTTCGCCGACCTTCCAAAGCGGGCGAGGCCAACGCGCGCACGTCCGACATCAGGAGACCTCGGTCGACGCGGTGCCGGAGCGCCTCGCCCGTCGCTACGGCCGGCGCCTGCGACGCAATAGCGCGCTGTTCGAGCTGTCCTGCGGTCAGGAAATACGCGACCGCGAGCGCGCACACACCAGGCGCGATCAGGCGCCGAATTCGCATGCAGGGGAGTGTATGCGAAAGTGCTCAGTGCTTGGTGCTCAGTGCTTGGTGTTGGGGTGCTTCGTGCCCTGAGCACGGAGCACCAAGCACCGAGCACCGAGCACTATTGCTACCCGCAGCTCTCCCGAATCGTCTTCACGGACTTCACGCCGAGATACGGGATTCCGTCGAGATCGCCCTGCACCTCGGTCTTCGAGATCGTGGTCTTGTCATCGGCGTGGTCGCGCTCGACTTTTGTCTTCGTCTTCACCTCGACCTTGCCATCGTCCCCGACGTTGGCCGCCTTGCCTTTGATCTCGACGAGGTGTCCGAGATGCTCTTCGAGCGAGTCCTCTTTGCCGACGAGCAGGTAGTGTCGCGTCTCGACGTCTTTACCTTCGGCGCTCGTCAACACGAAGCTGCTGCCGTTCACCGAGCGCTCGACGCAGCCGGTGACCGTCACGTTCTTCCCGTCCTTGACCGTGACCTCCGTCTCGGAGTCGACCCTCGCGGTCTGCGCGGCCACGCCGCCGCCGAAGACGACAGTCAGCGCAGCGCCAATGATGAGCCTGTTCATCTCGTGCCTCCACTCGCTGTCGTTGCAACAACCTGGCCGCTGCTGTTGACGCGATAAACAACGGATGCCGAAGCGGTTACCCTGTTGAGCCGCCAGCGACCTGCTGTCGAGGCGCTGGACAACGCCACGAAATTACACCGTCCGCCGGCCGTTTCCCGGCGCATGAGGTTTCTATGTAGAATCCGCCGCATGCCAACCAGACGAGACTTCCTCCGCACGGCCGTCGCAGGGAGTGCCGCGTTCGTGCTCGCGCCGCGCAGCGCGCGCGCCGCCGACGCGCGGGTCGACATCGTGCTCGGCGACACGATAGGCACGATTGCCCCGGACCTGTACGGCCATTTTGCCGAGCATCTGGGAGGCGTCGTGTATGACGGCATCTGGGTGGGCGAGAACTCGAAGATTCCCAACATCGGCGGCATCCGCACGTCGCTTGTCGAGGCCCTGAAGAAGATCAAGGCGCCGGTCGTTCGGTGGCCGGGCGGCTGTTTCGCCGACAGCTACGACTGGCGCGACGGGATCGGCCCACGACAGAGCCGTCCGCGCCGAACGAACTTCTGGGTGAACACCAAAGTGCCGCCAGGGCCGCAACAGTACGATCCGAATCACTTCGGCACGGTGGAGTTCGCGCGCTTCTGCCGCCTTGCCGGCGCACAGCCGTACGTCGCGGGGAACGTGCGCAGCGTGCCGGCGCGCGATTTCTATCAGTGGATCGAGTTCTGCAACTCTCCCACCGGCACCACGACTTTCGCAGACACACGTGCGGCGCAGGGTGAGCGCGATCCGTTGAATGTCGTCTACTGGGGAATCGGCAACGAGCCGTGGGGCTGCGGCGGCGATTTCAGTCCCGAGGATTACGCCGTGGAGCTGCGGCGATACACGTCGTGGGTGCCGTCATTCGATCTGCCGCTCAAATTCATCGGCGCCGGCGCCAGCGGCGGCGACTTCGAGTGGACGCGCCGGTTCTTCGAGAAGCTCACGGAATCCAGCAAGGGCATCGTGAACCGCCTGTGGGGTTTCTCCTTTCACCACTATTCGACAAACGTCAGCGGCGGGCGATCCGACGACTGGAACGAGAGCAAAGGCCCGGCCGTCGGCTTCACGACCGAGCAGTTCTACGAGCTCTTACGCGAAGGCGATCACATGGACGGCTTCATAGAGGGGCACTGGCAGGCTCTGGCCGCCCACGATCCCGGTCATCACGTGAAGCTCGTGGTCGACGAGTGGGGCTCGTGGCACAAGCCGGGATCGCAGGCGGCCCCCTCACACACGCTGGGGCAGGTCTCGACGATGCGTGATGCGCTGCTGGCGGGGTTGACCCTCGACATCTTCCAGCGGCATGCGGACAAAGTAGCGATGGCGAACATCGCGCAGCTGGTGAACTGCCTGCAGTCGCTCTTCGTCGCGCACGAGGATCGGTTCGTGCTCACGCCGAACTACCACGTGTTCGAGATGTACATGGACCACATGGGCGCGGAGTCGGTGCGCGCGGAGTTCTCCGCGCCGCGCGTCGCCTACACCCGCAACGGTCAGCCCGCGACGCTCTGGGGCCTGGCCGGGTCGGCGTCACGGAAAGACAAGAGCGTCACGCTGACCGTGATCAATCCGAGCGCCACCGATCCACGTGAGGCGGAGGTGGCGCTTCACGGCGCGCGGATCACCGCCGCGTCATCCCGGACGCTTTCCGCGTCGACGCTCGACGCCCATAACAGCTTCGACCGACCCGACAACGTGCCCTCGCCGCCGGAACGCACGGTTTCACCGGGTACGCCCTTCGTGTTCACATTTCCGGCGGCGTCGGTGACGAAGATCAGGTTGACGATCGCGTAGACCCCATATACTTTCCGCATGCTGAAACGTCTTCTGGTTCCCGTGTTGGCCGCTCTCTCGCTCTCGACCCTGATCGCCCAGGCGCCGCCGGGCGAAGACTGGGTGCAGCTCTTCAATGGTAAGGATCTGACCGGCTGGACCGAGGTCGGCAAGGAAAAATGGACGGTCGACAACGGCGTCATTCACGGCGTCGCGACCACGCAGGAATACGGTTATCTCCAGACCGAAAAGCGCTACGTCGACTTTCAGCTCGCCGTGAAGTTTCTCTGCGAAGGCGACGGCAATAGCGGGGTGTTCTTCCACACCGACTTCAAGCCGGGGACGGCCGACGTTTCCCAGGGGCTGCAGTTCGAGGTGGACTGCTCGGTCAACAAGCACACGGGCGGCATCTACGGCGACGGCCGCGATTGGGTGGTCTGGCCCGCGCCCGAGAACGAAGCCGTCGTGCGCCAGGGAGAGTGGAACGAGTTCCTGCTGAAGGTGGAGGGCAACCGCTATTCGTCGCGGTTGAATGGCGTCACGATGGTCGACTACACCGACCCGAGTCCCAAGTCCAAGGATGGCACGATCGCTCTTCAGTTGCACTCTGGTGGGCGCGGCAACATGAAGTTCAGAGACATCTACATCCGCGATCTGACAAAACGATGACGACGCGCCGAGTGTTCCTGGCGGCCACGATGGCCTCGATGACCCTCTTTGCGGACGCCGGCGGTTATGCCGCTGCTACCGGCCGATTGATCTTTGTGGGGACTTATACCGGCGCAAGCAGCAAGGGCATCTACGCCTTCCGCTTCGACGACGGCTCGGGCGCGTTGACGCCGATTGGTCTGGTGGCCGAGACGCCGAGTCCGAGCTTCCTTGCGGTCAGTCCCAATCACCGTTTCCTGTATGCGGTCAACGAGGTCTCGTCGTTCGACGCCGAGAAAGCCGGCAGTGTGACCGCGTTCGCTATCGACGCGCAGACCGGGCGTCTGAGGCTGTTGAACGCCCAGTCCTCGAAGGGCGCCGATCCGTGTCATCTCGCCGTCGATGCCACGGGACGCTTCGTGGCGGTGGCGAACTACAGCAGCGGCAATTTCGCGTTGCTGCCCGCAAGCGCGGACGGCAAACTCGGCGCGGCCGTGGCCATTCTCGCCAACGGTGGCACGGGTCCGAACGCGGCGCGGCAGGACGGCCCCCACGCGCACGCGGTCGTGTTCGATGCGAGCAACCGGTATCTGCTCGCCGCGGACCTGGGCATCGATCGCGTGCTCGTCTATCGCTTCGACCCTTCCTCGGGCGCGATCACGGCCAACAATCCTTCATCACTGCAACTCGCCCCTGGCGCCGGGCCGCGTCATCTCGCTCTCCACCCCAAGGCACCGCTCGCGTTTGTCATCAACGAGTTGATGTCGACCGTCACCAGCTTGTCCTGGGACCAGAAGAGCGGCCGCCTTGCCGCGGCCGGCAGCGTCTCGACATTGCCTGCCGGCTTTTCAGGCAGCAACGACACCGCCGAGATCGTCGTCCATCCGAATGGCCGGTTCCTCTACGGGTCGAATCGCGGCCACGACAGCATTGCCGTCTTCGCGATTGGCGCGACGGGTAACCTGAGCCTGGTGGAGCACGAACCGACGCGCGGTCAAACGCCCCGCAACTTCACGATCGACCCCACCGGACGATGGTTGATCGCGGCCAACCAGAAATCGGGCACGCTCGCCGTGTTCAGCATCGATGCCGAGTCGGGGATGCTGACGCCGGTTGGCCCGCTGGCACAGGTCGGCTCACCCGTTTGCGTTCTGTTCGTGTAGGGGCGCATGGCAATGCGCCCGGCACAGTTGCGGACATTTGTGGCGGCGGCCCTTTAGGGCCGCGTGTTCGCGTAAGCCCCGCCGCCACAGGTGTGTAGCGCCATCCCGCACAGCAGCGCAGCCATTCTCGTGTTCTCAGCTTCTCGTGTTCTCGATTTTAAGAGGGTGCCAACGTCTTAGCATCGACCTCCGTCTAAGCACTCGTGCACCACGCGCGAGCGCGTCTCCTGTCTCTGCCAATCGTCGCGTTCTTCGCCGTTGCGCACCCTGCGTCGCTTGCCGCACAGGATCCGCCCAACCCTTCGCCTCCGCCGATCGCGCCGATGGCCGCTGCTCAGGTCAGCCGTCCGCCGGTCATCGACGGCCTTCTGGACGATGAGGCATGGGCTGGCGCGCCGCTGCCGACGGGGCAATGGCGATCGTACAACCCGCTGTACGGCGACCAGATTCCACAGCACACGACCGTCTGGGCCGCCTATGACAGAGACGCGCTGTACTTCGCGTTTCGCTGCGACGACCCGGATCCGTCTGGCATCAAGACGTCGATCACGCGGCGCGACAACATCTGGGCCGACGATTGGGTTGGGCTGAGCCTCGACGCGCTCGGTACGGGGCAGACGTCGTATCACCTGATGGTCAACCCCAGCGGAATTCAGCTCGACATGATCAACACCATCTCGGGCAACGAAGACACCTCGCCCGACTGGGTCTGGGAAAGCGCGGGCCGCGTCACCGACAAGGGCTACGTAGTCGAGATCAGGCTGCCGCTCCAGACCATTCGCTTCAAAGGCGGCCCGCGGGTGCAGATGGGCGTGCTCTTCTGGCGTCGCGTGAGCCGCGTGGGCGTGTCGGTCGCATGGCCGGCACTCGAAGCCGGCAAGTGGGTCTTCGAGACGCATGCGCCACTGGTTTACAAGGATCTCGCCGCCGTGCCGACGCGCGAAATGATTCCGTCGGCGACGTACTCGCGGAATCAGGATCGCAGGACGCCATCTGAATGGGATGTCGATGGCACGGGCGATCTCGGGCTGAGCGCGAAGTGGGGGCTTACCTCGACGGTCACGCTCGACGCGACCGTCAACCCGGACTTCAGTCAGGTGGAAAGCGACGCGTTCCAGGTCGAGGTGAATCAGCGCTTTCCGGTGTACTTCTCCGAGAAGCGCCCGTTCTTCATGGAAGGGGCGGGCCTGTTCAACCTCGCAGGCAACGCGCAGGGCGATTCGAGCATGCTTTATGCCGTCCACACGCGAAACATCATCGATCCCATTTTTGGCGCGAAGCTCACAGGCACGGCCGGCCGTGTCACGTTCGGCTCGCTGACGGCGATCGATCAAGCGCCGGGCCGCACCGACGAGCCGACCGATCGGCTTCACGGCCGCGATCAACTGTTTCAGGTGGGGCGCGCGCAGATCGGACTGAAGCGCGGAACTTATGTCGGCGCCATCGTCACGCTGACCGATCTGGCCGGCCGCAGCAACGCCGTGGCGGGTGCCGATCTGAACTACAAGATCAGTGACGCTCAGCGGATCACGGCGTTCGTGCTGGGCTCGCGCACGACGGGCGACGTCGATCACGACGACCCGAATCGTTCCGGCGCGGGCCTGCAGGCGAACTACTCCTACGACACGAACCGCTACACCGCCGCAGGACAGATCGAGCACTACGATCGCGGCTTCGTCATGGACACCGCCTTTCTGAACCGGGTCGGGTTCACATCGGGATGGATGTTCGGCAACGTGAATTTCTATCCCGACAAGGACCGGTATCCGTGGATTCGGCGAATCGAGTTCTTCGACTTCCTGCAGGGCGGCCGCGATCGCGTGAATCTCGGTGACGAGTACATCAACGTCGCCGGCGCCCGCTTGAGGTTCACTCGGCAGGGCTTTTTTCGCATCGATCAAAGCTTCGGACAGGAGGCCTGGCAGGGCCGTCTCTTCGACGCTGCGCGCACGCGGCTCTTCGGCGAGGTGCAGCTGTTCCGATGGCTCCGGCCGTACGGCAACGTCAACTGGGGCAGCGCCACGTACTATGACGAGGTCGATCCGTTCCAGGGATGGTCGGTTGCCGGCACGGTCGGTGCGACGTTTCAGCCAAGCGGCCGGTTCACCGAGAACGTCGAGTTCACGCGAACTGCGTTCGATCGCGAGTCCACCGGCGAGCGCGTCTACACAATCAACATTCTCAACACGCGGACGACGTTTCAGTTCACCAAGGAACTGTCAGTCCGGGCCATCGTCCAGTACGACAGCCAGGAGACGCGTGTCCTGACCGACTTCCTCGGCTCGTACGAGCCCAGGCCTGGCACCGTTGTCTATGCGGGCTATGGCTCGCTGTACCGCAAGCGGGCATATCGCGAACCCGACTGGGTCGATGGCGAAGGGGACTACCTCACCACGCGCCGAGGGCTGTTCTTCAAGGCCAGTTACTTATATCGATTCTGACGCGGGCCTGAAGGTCCGCGTGACGCGCGTTCCCGCCTGATTCCGCGCGTGATAGTCTGTGCTGTCTCTGCCGCACCGGCTGCCATGAGGATCCCTTCCATGTTGAAGCCCGCTCTGTTCGCTGCGGCGTCGGCGATTGCCGTCGCCACTCCTGTCACCGCGCAGACCCCCACGCGCCAGTTCACTCTGGACCATGTCGCGAAGTTGCGGGTCGTCTCGAGTCCCGAACGCTCGCCGGACGGTAAATGGGTGGCCTATACCGTGTCCAGCGCCGACCTCGAGAAGGACAAGCGCGACAGCGACGTGTGGATGGTGAGCTGGGATGGCGCCGAGCAGGTACGCCTGACCTCGAGCAAGGACAGCGAGTCGGATCCGCGGTGGAGCCCGGACGGCAAGTATCTGGCATTTCTCGCGTCGCGCGGCGACGACGACGAAGACGACAACGACAAGAAGGACGCCAAGAAGGGGGGCCAGCAGGTATGGCTGCTGAATCGCGCCGGCGGTGAGGCCGAGAAGCTGACCGACATCAAGGGCGGTGTCGAAGACTACGCCTGGTCGCCAGACAGCAAGCGCCTCGTGCTCGTCGCCAACGATTTCGATCCCGCCGACGAACCCGAGAAGATGGACGGTTGGAAGCGCAAGACGAAGCCGCCGATTGTGATCGACCGCTACGCGTTCAAGCGCGATGAGGACGGCTACCTGGGGCGACAGCGCACGCACCTGCAGCTGTTCGACATTGCCGGAAAGAAGGCGGAGCCGATCACGAGCGGCGACTTCGATGATTCGCAGCCGACGTGGTCACCCGACGGGGCGCGAATCGCGTTCGTGAGCGAGCGCGACACCGATCCGGATCGCACGAACAACTCGGACATCTTCGTGATCGACGCGCGCGCCGGCGCGTCTCCCACGAAGATCACGACCTTCAGCGGCCCGGACACAGGGCGTCCCGCGTGGAGTCCCGACGGCAAGCTGCTGGCGTACCTCCAGGGCGACGAGCCCCGCTTCTACGCGTACAATCTGTCGTGGCTCGCGGTCGTCCCGGCCACCGGCGGGAGCCCACGCGTTCTTGCCGAGGCGCTGGATCGATCCGTCGCGTCGCCGGTCTGGAGCAAGGACGCCACGACAATTTTCGTGCGAGTCGAGGACGATCGCGCCGAGTACGTCGCGCGCGTCTCGGTTGACGGCGGCGCCGTCGAGCCCGTCACCACTGGCCGCCGCGTGGTCAACGCGTTCTCGCTCGGCGCGGATGGCAACGCCGCCGTCACCGCGTCGACCGAACACGAGCCCTTCGAGGTGTACGCGCTGGAACAAGGGAAGCTCAGGAAGCTCACGTCACAGAACGCGTGGGCCTCAGACCTCGCGCTCTCGACGGTGGAAGACGTGACGTTCACCGCGCGCGACGGCACCATCGTCAATGGCTTGCTATCGCGTCCTGCGGCGGCGCCCTCGGGCCAGCAGCTCCCGCTGCTTCTCTGGATTCACGGTGGGCCAAACGGACAGGACGATCACTCCTTCGACGAGGAGCGCGAGTTCTTTGCGGCCAACGGCTATGCCGTCCTGCAGGTGAACTATCGCGGAAGCTCGGGCCGCGGCTCGAAGTATCAGAAGGCCATCTACGCCGACTGGGGCCATCTCGAGGTCGTAGATCTGCAGGCGGGCGTCGACTGGGCCGTGAAGAGCGGCGTCGCCGATCCCGAGCGGCTCGGCATCGGCGGCTGGAGCTACGGCGGCATCCTGACGGACTACATGATCGCGAGCGATACGCGCTTCAAAGCCGCAAATTCAGGCGCCGGGAGCGCGCTGCAGCTCTCGATGTACGGCTCCGACCAATACATCATGCAGTACGACACCGAGCTCGGGCCACCGTGGAAGTCCAAGGATCTCTGGATCAAGGTGAGCTATCCCTTCTTTCAAGCCGATCGCATCACGACGCCGACGCTCTTCATGGCGAGCGAAAAGGATTTCAATGTCCCGGTCGTGGGCGCCGAGCAGATGTATCAGGCGCTGCGCACCAATGGCGTCGAGACTGCGCTTGTGATCTATCCCGACCAGCACCACGGGATTCGGATACCGAGTTATGTCCACGACCGCCTCGAGCGCCGCGTCGCCTGGTTCGACAAGCACCTCAAGGCCGGTGCGACGCCGATGGCTCCGACGCCGACGGGCACGAAGCAGTAGTTCATCCCGGGACGATGACGAACCGCTCCGCCGGTTTGCGCGCGTCAGCCCTCGATCTCGAGACGGAGACTTTTCGACGCCTCGGACATCGGCTGGTCGATCGGATGGCCGACTTCCTTGCGTCCCTGCCGTCGCGGTCCGTCACCTCGGGGCAGAGCCCGGGCGTGCTTCGGCAGGCGCTCGGCGAGGGGCCCGTTCCGGACGAGGGCGCCGATCCCGAGGCGACCATCGACGCAATCACGTCACTGCTTCTCGAGCACTCCCTCTTCAACGGCCATCCCCGCTTCATGGGATATATCACCTCGTCCGGCGCTCCGCTGGGAATGTTGGGCGACCTCGTCGCCGCGACAATCAACCCGAACTGCGGGTCGTTCGGCCTCTCGCCCGTCGCGACGCTCGTCGAGGAGCAGGTCGTGCGGTGGACCGCCGAGCTTCTCGGGCTCCCGCCTGCGACGGGCGGGTTGCTCGTGAGCGGCGGGAACATGGCCAACATGGTCGGCTTCTGGACGGCGAGGGCCGCCCGAGCCACGTGGAATTTCCGCGAAGACGGCGTGTCGGGCGACGTGCCACGGCTGGTGGCGTACTGCTCCGCCGAAACGCATACCTGGATTCAGAAGGCCGCGGATCTTTCGGGCTTGGGCACGAGCGCCGTCCGGTGGATTCCGGCCGATGGCGAACAGCGAATGATCGTGGAGGCCCTCGAGTCGCAGATCGCAGCCGACAAGGCGAGCGGCCTGTCGCCGTTTCTCGTCGTGGGGACGGCTGGCACCGTCAGCACGGGCGCCGTCGATCCCCTTCGTGCCATCGCGCGCGTGTGCCGCCAGCACGGACTCTGGTTCCATGTCGACGGCGCATACGGCGCTCCGGCCGTCGTCGCCCCAGAGGCGCCGGCGGATCTCGCGGGAATGGTGGATGCCGATTCCGTCGCCGTCGATCCGCACAAGTGGCTGTACGCGCCGCTCGAGGCCGGATGCGCGTTTGTGCGAGATCCGGCGACGCTCAAGGCCGCTTTCAGCTATCACCCGGCGTACTACAAGTTCGCGAGCGGCGACCCGGAGCCGCCGCCGAATTATTACGAGCTCGGTCCGCAGAACTCGCGCGGCTTTCGCGCGCTGAAGGTGTGGCTGGGCCTCCGCCAGGCCGGGCGGAACGGCTATGCCCGCTCGATTGGAGAGGACATCCGCCTGTCCAGAGAGCTGTTCGACCTCGCCGCCGGGCATCCCGAACTCCAAGCCGTGACCAACAGCTTGAGCATCACCACGTTTCGGTACGTGCCGCCGGGCATGGATGCCGCCACGCCGGATCAGCGCGCGCTCAACGCGCTTAACGATCGGATTCTTGGCGCGCTTCAGCAGAGCGGCCGCGCGTACGTCTCGAACGCGGTCGTCGGCGGCCGCTTTCTGCTGCGCGCCTGCATCGTGAACTTCCGCACGACATCCGCCGACCTTCGCGTGCTCTGCGACGCCGTCGTGGATATCGGACGTAACCTGTCGAAGGTCTAAGCCCGGGGTTCGTATGCGCGGGGCTTGAGCACCGCCTCCACAGCTCTCAACGAAGGTGCCGCGCCGCCTCCACAAGCGTCAGGAGTAGCGAACTCTCCTAGTCGATCGCGTTCTCGATCCGCCGATCTGGCACGAGCCACATCATCGCCACGCCGACATAGATGGCATCCGCGATCAACTGGTGGACGAACGCCAGCGGAATGGCGAAGAGGTACAGCGTGAGCGAGAGCTTGCCCTTCCGGTCGGAGCCGAACGCCGTGGCCAGCGTCGAGTCTGGCCCGTGAAGTGAGACGAGCGTGCGCGCCAGGATCGTGAACGCGATCGCCGCAAAGAGGAGGACGACACCGTAGATCGCCGTTGGTAAGGGTGCGTTGTGGTTTCGCCCCATCCAGTGCGTGACAAACGGCACCAACGACAGCCAGAACAGCAGGTGCAGGTTGGCCCACAGCACCTTGCCGTTCACCTTCGCGCAAGCATGGAGCAGGTGATGATGGTTGTTCCAGTAGATGCCCACGAAAGTGAAGCTGAGGACGTAGGCGAGAAACACCGGCAGTAGCGGTTGAAGAGAATGCCAGTCGGCTCCCTCGTGCTCGGGGACCTTCAGCTCGAGGACCATGATCGTGATGAGGATGGCGATGACGCCGTCGCTGAAGGCCTCGAGCCGCGTCTTGCTCATTGTGTACCCCGGGCGCGCGGCTTATTCGCCGCGGGCGCCGCCACGATCTTCGCCTTCGGGTCTGCCCAGTGGGTCATGTAATACGCCCCGCCCCAAAGAAACTGGCCCGGGGATCCGAACATCCCCGACTTCCCCACGTCGTCCACGACCTCAAAGCCGGCCCGGTTGGGATCGGGGCTCGAGTGAGCGTGCCGCGCATCGGACTCCACCTCCACGATTCGTGGGTAACTTTTACGCGACAACGTCATGCACAGGCCCTAACGGCGCAGTGGATTCGAAAGCTTGCAACTTGCTGACAAAATGATGTTTACGCGGTTCAACGCTCCCGCAAATCCCCTGGCATCATGTCTGCTGAGAGGAAGCGCGGAGGAGAATCTGAATGCTGTGGACCATCTTCGTGCTGCTGCTCGTCCTCTGGCTGCTGGGCGTGGTGAGCTCGTACACGCTCGGGGGGTTCATCCACATCCTGCTGATCCTCGCGATCGCCGTCGTGCTGATCCGTGTGATCCAGGGCCGCACTCCGGTATAAAGCCTTCGGAACGGCGAGGGAAGTAGGAAGGGAGCGGCGGAGCCGCTGCTTCCTACTTCCGCTTCAGCCGCGCGCGGCCTGGAGTCCGAGCAGCCGCTCGGCATTCGCGTAGTACACCTTCCGCAGAATGTCATCGGGCAATCCAAGGCCATAAATGCGCCACCGGCCCTGGGGCGGCACCTTCGAGGGCGCATAGTCGAAGTACTCGTCCTCGGTCTCCAGAAACCGAAAGTAAATCGCGTAGAGTTCGTCGCCGAATACCTGCTGCGGCGTTTCGGTGCCGTTCGGGACAGCGTCGGTTCCGAAGAGGATCCGGTCCTGGTAACGGTCGAAGAACTTGCGCGCCGTGCGCGGCTGGCGGCCCAGCTCGCCAATGCGTGCGCCAATCTCCACGTGCAGGTTCGGGAATTTGTCGAGCGCCTCGCCCACACGGCCGAGATTCTCGGCGTCGTGACCGACGTGCAGGCCGATGAACGTCGTTTTCGGATGCCGGGCGAGCACGCGATCGCGTGCGGCGATGAGCGAATCGAACGACGGGTAGTCCTTGCCGTGAAACGACCAATCGGGGTGCTCGTGCAGCTCCTCGTACCGCTCGTTGAATCGATCGATCGGCAAAAAGAACGCTTCCGGATCGGCGATGTGTATCGCGACAGGGAATCCCAGTGCGCCGCACGCCTCCCACATCGGATCGAACCGACGATCGTCGATGGTGACGAGCCGCCCCGCCGTGCCCTGATCGCGCAGGTAGAGGCCGAGCGTCTTCAGCACCTTGAGTCCGCGCGCCCCGGCGGTCTTCGCGCGCGCCAGCTCGTCGGCCTGCCAGGCCGCGTATCCACTATCAACCGTGCGTTCCCAGGACGGCTCCGTGAAGACCACGAACCGGTCGGGATGTAGCTGTTGGAAGGTGCGTACCGCCTCGCCCAGTCCCGAGCCGACGCCGCCCGTGAGATTCACCATGATCCGGAGGTTGCGGCGGTCCATCGCCGGAAGCACATCGGCCGGCGTGGCCAGCAGCTTTACGGCGTTGCCCTGCGGCACACCGTCTTTCCGCTCGGCGCGGAACGTCAAGTGCGTGTGCACATCGATCACGGGGAAGCGCGCGCGCGGCACTTGCGTCTCCGCGACGTGCAGCATGCTCTTCGGCTCGAAGTCGGTCAAGAGGAGCGATCCCTTCGCGGGCGCCTCCGATGGCGCCTGCGCCAGGGCGCGGCCAGTGGGGGTCGTGACAGCCGTGGCGGCGGCGCCCACGCCTCCCAGGATCGATTGCAGCCAGCGTCGACGAGAGTGTGTTTCCAGCATGACTGCGGAGTATGGAGGAACGCGGCCCTTCCCGTCGAGTGGCGCCGGGCCGCGGACGCCCCGGAGGCCCGGTGCCACGGAGCGAAGCAGAAATTCTCGCCACGGATCAACACGGAAGTACACGGACGGCACACGGAATTCATATGTAGGCCGGACCTTAAAGTCCGGCCCGACGGCGCGGCGCTAAAGCTCTGCGCTGGATCCGGATCCTTCAGAGAGCCGGATCCTTCAGAGAGCCGGATCCTTCAGAGAGTCTGTGTCCGTGTCCTTCCGTGTGAATCCCTGGCGGGCTTTTTCCGTGTCCGTCGGTGGTCTTCCGCGTGGCGACGGTCCGTGGCCAAGCTCGGGGAGCGTCGGCGGCCAGGCCCCGGACGGTCGGCGGCATGGCCTACAATGGGGGTTTACGGCATGGACACTCCCAGCGTACACCCGCCAGCTCGCACTGAGCCGCTCGACTTCATCCGCGAAATCGTCGCTTCAGACCGCGCCGCCGGAAGGCACGAGGGACGGGTGCACACCCGGTTCCCGCCCGAGCCGAACGGATACCTGCACATCGGTCACGCCAAGGCCATCTGCCTGAACTTCGGTGTTGCAGAGGAATTCGGTGGCCTCTGCAACTTGCGGATGGACGACACGAACCCGGCAAGAGAGGACCTCGAGTACGTCGACTCGATCGAGACCGACGTGCACTGGCTCGGGTTCCGCTGGCATGGCGGCGTCCTTTTTGCGGCGGACTATTTCGACTCGATGTACGCCTATGCCGAGCAGCTCGTGCGCCTGGGCAAGGCCTACGTCGACGATCTGACGGCCGACCAGATCCGCGACTACCGAGGCACGTTGACCGAGCCCGGACGTGAGAGCCCGTACCGCAACCGTTCGGTCGACGAAAATCTCGACCTGTTCCGCCGCATGCGCGCCGGAGAGTTCCCCGACGGCTCACGGGTCCTTCGGGCCAGGATCGACATGGCGTCGCCCAACATCAACATGCGCGACCCGACGCTGTACCGGATCCGGCACGCGACGCATCACCGCACCGGAGACGCCTGGTGCATCTACCCGCTCTACGACTACGCGCACCCGATCGAAGACGCGATTGAGGGGATCACCCACTCGCTCTGCACCCTCGAGTTCGAGGATCACCGGCCGTTCTACGACTGGGTGATCGAGACGCTGCAGACGCCGCATCGGCCGCAGCAGATCGAGTTCGCGCGGCTGAACCTCACGTACACCGTGATGAGCAAGCGAAAGCTCCTGCAGCTCGTACAGGAAAAGCACGTCAGCGGCTGGGACGATCCGCGGATGCCGACCATCACGGGCCTCCGTCGCCGCGGCTACACGCCGGAAGCCATCCGCGATTTCTGCGATCGGATCGGTGTCGCGAAGAAAGAGAATGTCATCGACGTCGCTCTCCTCGAGCACTGCGTGCGGGAGGATTTGAACCTCCGGGCGCCCCGCGCGATGGCCGTGCTGAACCCGCTGAAGGTCGTCCTCGAGAACTACCCGGAGGGACAGGTCGAGGACATGGACGTCATCAACAATCCTGAAGACCCGTCCGCGGGCACGCGCAAGGTGCCGTTCTCGCGCGTGCTGCATATCGAGCAGGACGATTTCAGGGAGGATCCGCCGAAGAAGTTCTTCAGGCTCGCGCCCGGACGTGAAGTGCGCCTGAGAAACGCGTACCTGATCACCTGCCGCGAGGCCGTGAAGGATCCATCGACGGGCGCGATCGTCGAGCTGCGGTGCACCTACGATCCGGCGACGCGCGGCGGCGATGCGCCGGACGGGCGCAAGGTGAAGGCCACGCTCCACTGGGTGTCGGCCGCGCACGCGGTCGACGGCGAGGTGCGGCTGTACGATCGGCTGTTCTCGGTCGCGGATCCGTCGGCCGACGAGCAGGCTGACTGGAAGTCGTTCCTGAACCCGCACTCGCTGCAGGTGCTGACGGCGTGCAAGCTCGAGCCGTCGCTGGGCCAGGCGCCGGCGGGGCGCTACCAATTCGAGCGGCTGGGCTACTTCGCGCTCGATCCTGATTCTCGCCCGGGAGCCCCCGTCTTCAACCGAACGGTCACGCTGAAGGACACCTGGGCGAGGATCGAAGCCCGGGGATGACAGGATTTCAAATCCGTGGATGTCCGTGTCCGTCCGCGGCGATCCTAAGTCTGTGGTTGTCCGCGTGCGTCCGTGGCCGGAGCCTCACTTGGTGCAGGGCGGCCCAGACACGGTAGACAGCACAATCAACGGATTTTTCCCTTTCCTCGTAAGCGATCTCACGGTTCCCCTGGGTACGATGGCCAGGGTCGTCGCCGCCAGCGGGATGTCCTTGTTGCCCAGGCGCAGTGTGCCCTCCCCCGCCACGACATAGAGAGTTTCGTCCGCGTCCGCCAGCGCTTTTTCCGGCAAGGGATCTCGCACCTGCAACAGGACGGTCCGCGCGCTTGCGGTGCAGCCGAGCTCGTCCTCCTTCTGCGGATCGCCGCCGCGAATGAAGTTCTTCTCGACGAAGTCCACAACCACAACGCTCTGTGCCTGGCCGGGCGGCGCGTTCGACGAGTCCTTCGTGGGCGGCGGCTCGGGCGCAGGCGGCGGAGGCGGGGCCGGCGTCAGCGTGACGTCAATCGACAGCGGGCTGCCGCCTTTCACCGTGATGTCGCGCTCCAGCGTGATAAAGCCTTCGCGCTCGAAGTGCACGCGATAGTCGCCGGGCCGGACGCTGTTCAACCGGGCAACGCCCGTGTCGATGCTGAGGGTCTGGCGGGTCACGGGACCGACAGCCGAGACCTTCACGTTGTCGACCGGCGCGCCCGACGCGTCGGTCAGCATGATCGTCACGCTCGTCGGTGCCGTGCTGACAACCGGGCGGCGCCGCACGGGCTGTGCGGGCTTCGGCGTCTGGGGCGGCGCGCCAGTCGCGGGCGGCGGCTGTGCAGCCGGCGGGGCCGGCGTCTGCGCGATGACGTCGAGGGCCCCCAGCATCAGCACAGCGGGAAGGCAAAGCAGGAAAAGGCGCTTGCGCATTTACCGACTGTAATCGCGGCAGGCACGCGCGTTCAAGAAGAGAGGGCGCACGGCCGCATTCCCCCCGCTCAGCCGCAACGGCAGGGCCGAGCTTGGCTCACGGGCTCGCCGCTTGTGCTGACTTTTTAGCACCATCGTGCTAAATTCTTAACCTCAAGACGGAGGAGCCCGCATGCGCCACACGATTCGGATGTTCGCACGCTCGCCGATGTCGACCCTCGCGGCGATAGGAGCCTTGGCGCTTGCGATTGGCGCCTCGACGCTGGTCTTCTCGGTCCTGGACGGTGTCCTGATTCGCGATCTGCCGTATCGCGATCCCGAGCGGCTCGTTGTCGTCTGGGAGGCCAACCCGCGCCTTGGAGCGATGGAGAATGTGGTCGCCCCCGCCAATTTCCTCTTCTGGCGCGATCTGAACCGATCGTTCTCGCAGATGGCCGCCGTCAGCCCGACGTTTCAAACAACGGTCGCACACGGCCGCGCCGCCGCCGAGGAGTTGCCTCTCCAGGTCGTCTCGGCAAGGCTCTTTCCAATGCTCGACGCCAAGCCAGCCATCGGCCGCGTCTTCACGGAGGAGGAAGAGCGCCCGAACAGTCATGTCGTCGTCGTGAGCCACAGATTCTGGCGCAACCGGCTCGGCGGCTCGGTCGGCGCAATCGGTCAGACGATTCGCATGGGCGGCGAGCCGGTCGTGGTCCTCGGCGTCATGCCGGCCGGGTTCGCGGTTCTCGACCCCGACGTCGATCTATGGGTGCCGATCGGTCTGACCGAAGAGCACAGGACGCCTCGAGGCCGCTGGCTGCGAGTCGTCGCGCGTTTGCGCGACGGTGCGACGGTCGCCTCGGCCCAGAGCGACATGACGAACGTGGCGGCGGCGCTGACGCGTCGTTTTCCCGATTTCAATACCGGATGGTCTGCCCGCGTCGTGCCGATGCACGCCCAGGTAACCGGGCGCATCGCGCCCGCGCTGAAGCTGCTCGGCGGCGCCGTCCTCTGCGTGCTGCTCATCGGCTGCGCCAACGTCGCGAATCTGCTACTGGCGCGCGGCAGCGCCCGGCGGCGCGAGCTTGCGGTACGCGCGGCCCTCGGCGCCGGCCGCGCGCGGCTGGTGCGGCAGCTGCTCGGCGAATGCCTTGCGCTCTCGCTGGCCGCCGGCTTCGCCGGTTGGGGCCTTGCCACGGGCGGCTTGCGATTCATCCGCGCCTTCGTCGCCGACGCTGACGTGATTCCCAGGCTCGGCGAAGTCTCGCTCGATCTTCGCGTCGTCGGCTTTGCCGTGATCGCTTCCGCGGGCGCGGCGCTTCTCGCCGGCCTGCTTCCCGCCGTGTCCGCGTCACGCCTCGCGCTGGTGGACGCGCTGAAGGATGGCTCGCGCGGTCACACCTCGGCGTCCGGCGCTCGCCTGCGTCCGCTTCTGGTGGCGGTGGAGGTCGCACTGGCGGTCGTGCTCCTGAGCGGGGCGAGCCTTCTGATGCGAAGCCTGTCGCGTCTGATCGACGTCGACCCGGGTTTTACGGCGCAAGGTGTCGCGACGATGCCCGTCAGCCTCTCGGGGCCACGCTATGAAGCACCAGCCGCCCGGATCACATATTTCAAGCGGCTGATCGAGCGGGTTGCCGCGCTTCCAGGCGTCGAATCCGCCGGAGGCATCAGCCACATCCCGATGGTTGGGCTCGGAGCGGCGACGGGGTTCGAGGTGGTCGGTCGACCCAAGCCTGCGGCGGGACAGGAACCAGTCGCGGACGTGCGGATCGTCGTCGGCGACTATTTCAAGGCAATGAGGATCCCGCTGCTGAAAGGCCGCCTGTTTCAGGCCGCCGACTCCGCCGATCGTGCGCACGTGATCATCATCAACCAGGCATTGGCCGACGAGGTCTTCCCCGGCCAGGATCCGCTCGGACACGAGCTCGTCCTCCAATGGGAAGACACCATCCCCGATCGCATCGTCGGCGTGGTCGGCAACGTGCTCCACGCCGGCCTCGATTCGAAAGCCCGGCCGATGACCTACTGGCCGCACGACCGGTTTGCGAACGGTTTCATGACACTGACCGTCAAAACGCAGGAGCCTACCGCGTCGATCGGCCCGCTTCTGGGGCGAACGCTCCGCCGGCTCGACCCGGAAGTCGCGCAAACCCGCGTGCGGCCGATGGCGGATCTACTGGCTGCCACCGTCGCCACGCGCCGGCTCGTGATGACATTGATCGGCGTGTTTGCCGGACTGGCACTCGTGCTGGCCGCGCTGGGCATCTACTCGGTCATGACGTCGGTCGTGGCCGAGCGGCGCGGCGAGCTCGCCATCCGCATTGCGCTCGGCGCACAGCCGCGGGGCGTGGTGCGGCTGGTCGTCGCCGAGGCGCTCGTTACGACCGCGATTGGTGCCGCGTGCGGATTGGCGGTGGCGCTGGCGCTGGGACGGGTGGTGAGGAGCCTGCTCTTCGAAGTTGCGCCCACCGACCCGATTGCGCTGGCCACGCCGGTCGTGCTTCTCCTGCTCGTCGGAATCGTGGCAAGCTGGGCGCCTGGCCGGACGGCTTCGCGGGTCGATCCGATGGACGCGCTGCGCGCTGACTGACTGGAGCACCCATCATGCGTTACGCCATTCGCCGCCTGATCCATCAGCCCGGCTTCACGCTGATCGTCGTCCTCACGCTGGCGCTGGGCATCGGCGCGAACACGGCGATCTTCTCGCTGGTCAACGCCGTGCTGCTCCGGCCGTTGCCGTACGATCAACCCGAGCGTCTGGTTACACTCGATCATTTCTACCCGTCGCTGAACAATCTCGAAGCGGGCTTTGCGGTGCCCTCTTACCGCGACATCCGCGAGCGTATGAAGATCTTCGAACGGTTTGCGGTGCAAACGGGATGGAACGCGAACCTGACCGGCAGCGGCGAGCCGGAGAAGTTGACCGGGTCGGTCGCGACGGCGGAATTCTTTCGGGTCTTTGGCGTCGCCCCGCTCCTCGGCCGCACCTTCGCCCCGAACGAGGACCACGCCGGCCGCGAGCATGTGGTCGTGCTGAGCCACCGCCTGTGGATGCGGCGGTTCGGCGGCGATCGCGCGATCCTCGGAAAGAAGCTGGTGTTCAACGGCGAGCCATTCGACGTGATCGGCGTGATGCCGGCGAGCTTCCGCGGGGTGTTCACCGAGCGAACCGAGGTGTGGGCGCCGCTCGTCTTCAAGCCCGAGCAGTTTGAGGAGAACCGGCGCACCAACGAGTTTCTCGCGGCGGTCGGCCGGCTGAAGAGGAGCATCGGCGCCGAACAGGCGACGCGAGATGTGACCGCATTCGCCGAAGGCCTGAAGCGCGATCACAAGGACTCGTACCCGCGCGACTGGACGATTGAGACCCGGACGTTCGATCAGTACGCGACCGCTCGCGTGCGGCCGGCGCTGCTGGTGCTCCTTGGCGCCGTCGGGCTGGTGCTGCTCATCGCCTGCGCCAATATCGCCAACCTGATGCTGGCCCGTTCGATGGCGCGGAGCCGCGAAATGGCCGTTCGCGCCGCAATTGGTGCGACGCGCGGCAATCTGATTCGGCAGCTTCTGACGGAAAGCGTTCTGCTGTCGCTCATTGGCGCGGCCGCCGGCCTGGGGGTTGCAGTCGCCGCCATTCGCGGATTGGAGGCGATGGGTCCGCTCGATCAGCTTCGCGTCGAATCGGTTGGGATCGACGGCACGGTGCTCCTGTACACGCTCGCAATTGCGGTCGCGACGGGTCTGATCTTTGGCTTTGCGCCGGCGCTCCAGGGGTCGCGTGCCGATCTTCACCACTCGCTGAAGGACGGGAGCCGGACCGTCAGCGAGCACCGCGGCCAGTGGATTCGGAAGAGTCTCGTCATTGCGGAGATCGCGCTCGCCCTCACGCTTCTGGTCGGCGCCGGCCTTCTGATCCGCAGCTTCGCGCGGCTTCAGAAGGTCGATCCAGGATTCGATCCCTCGCATCTCCTGACGTTCAACATCTCGTTGCCCGACTCGAAGTACAAGACCGATGCCGAGCGGGTCGCGTTCTTCGAGGCGGTCCAGCCGCGGCTGGCGGCGCTACCTGGGATCGTCTCGGTCGGCTCGACATCGACGATGCCGTTCAGCGGCGACTGGTCGACCGGAAGCTTCACGGTCGAGGGATACCAGCCACCGAAAGGCACGCCAAGTCCGTGGGGCGATATGCGTCTGGTGACGCCAGGCTTCCACGAAACGCTGAAGGTTCGGCTCGTCAAGGGCCGGACCCTCGCGGCCACCGATCGCGCCGATGGTGCGAAGGTCGTGGTTGTCGATGAGGAGAGCGTCAAGCGGTTCTGGCCGGCCAGCGATCCCATCGGCAAACGGATCTCGTTCGGCGAGAATCCCAAGCCCGAGGAGTGGATCTTGGTGGTCGGTGTCGTCGAGCACACGGCCCACGAGGGTCTGGATGCCGAACACCGCGTGCAGCTGTACTTCCCGTTCGCGCAGAACCCGACGGCGAACATGTCACTGGCGCTGCGGACCGCTGGTGCGCCATCCGAATTCGCGAACGCGGCACGTGCGGCAGTCCGTTCGGTCGACCGCGATCAGCCGATCGCCGATATCAAGACGATGGACGAGATGATGGATCGCGCGGTCGGCCAGCGGCGCCTGTCGATGCTGTTGCTGGGCGCATTCGGCGCACTCGCCATGCTGCTCGCCTCGATCGGCATCTACGGCGTCATGTCGTTCGATGTCACGCGGCGATCGCAGGAAATCGGTGTCCGGATGGCACTCGGTGCCGCGCGCGGTTCGGTCCTGACGCTCGTCTTTCGGCAGGGGTTCGGCCTTGCGCTTGCCGGCATCGCGTTCGGGCTCATCTGCGCCTTCGGCCTGACGCGCGTCCTGCAGGCGCAGCTGTTTGGTGTCGGCAGCACCGACCCGGCCACGTTCCTCAGCGTGGCCTTCGGCCTGGCGGCCGTCGCGGCACTCGCGATCCTGATTCCCGCGCTCCGCGCGACGCGCGTGAATCCGATCGAAGCGCTGCGATACGAGTAGCGCGAGGTTGATCAGGTCAGTCGGGTCGCTCGGGTTGGTCAGGTTGGTGGCGCTGGAGCGCAAACCCGATCAACCTGATCGACCCGATCGACGGCGCCGTACAATCTCCAGATGCGCCATAAGTTGCTCGGCCTCTTGCTCTCGGCCGTCGTAGTCGCCGCCTCGTTGAGCGCCGCAGATCGTCCCTACGAGCAACAGCTGCTGAAATGGCGCGCGGACCGGCTGGCGGAGCTCACCGCCGACGATGGGTGGCTGACGGTGGTGGGTCTTTACTGGCTGCATCAGGGAGAAAACCACGCGGGCAGCAGCGGCGGCATGGACCTGCGGCTGCCGGCCTCCGCACCTCCGGACTTGGGCACTTTTCGTCTCGATTCCGAGCACGTCTCCTTCACGACCGCGCCCGGTATTGTCGTCTCGATTGCCGGAAGGCCAGTGACGACGATGGTACCGATCGAGGCGGATAAGACGCTGCTGGAGCACGGCGCGCTACAGATGGTTGTCATCCGCCGGGGGAAGCGGGTGGGCCTCCGGCTGCGCGATCGCGAGAGTCCCGCGAGGCGCGCCTTCAAAGGTCTCGAGTACTTTCCGGTCGCGCCGAGCCTCCGCGTTCGCGCACGATTCGAGCGCTTCGACCCGCCGCGGCGGATTCCCATCATCAACGTCCTCGGCGACCAGAGCGAGATGATCAACCCCGGGCGGCTGGTGTTCACGCTCGCCGGCGTCGAGCACTCGCTCGACGCCCTGCTCGAGACGCCGGACGCAAAAGATCTGTTCGTGATCTTTCGCGACCAGACCAGCGGCGATTCCACCTACCCTGCCGGCCGGTATATGCACGTGCCGCTGCCAGTGAACGGCGAAACCGACGTCGATTTCAACCGCGCGTACAACCCGCCCTGCGCGTTCACCGATTTCGCCACGTGTCCGCTGCCGCCGAAACAGAATTGGATGAAGATGCGGATTGAGGCCGGGGAGCTGTCGGCGAAATTACACTGATCTACGGTTGCCTCTAATCCTCTTGCCCACGATGAGCTAGAAGGCGTATCGTCTGCCAATGTCTCCATCACTTTCCCGGCGTGAGATGTTGCATCGCTGCGCGGCCGCGGGTTTCCTCGTTGCGGGGCCGGCGTTTGGCGCGTCGTTCGTCGATACCTTCGCGTCGGCCGAACGGGGCGCTCGCATGCCGACGCCACCGAACGCCCTGGGGCCGTTCTACAGGCGGGGCGCGCCGCCGGCGGGAGTGCTGCGGGGCGAACGCGATCCCGGCCTTGCCCTGACCGTCGACGGGTCCGTGGTCGACACGCGCGGAGACGCACGGCCGGACGCAATGGTTGAAGTGTGGCAGGCGGATCATTTCGGGCACTACGACATCGAGGGTTACCGATATCGCGCAACGCTCTCGCCGGATGCGAAGGGCGCGTATCAGTTCGCCTCGGTGATGCCGGGCCACTATCCAGACCGCGTCGCGCAGCACGTCCACTACATGGTGAAAGCGCCCGGTTGCAAGCCGCTCGTGACGCAGCTGTACTTCGCCACCGACCCGGCCTTCGAAGGCGACCCGGATCACAAGTTCGGCAACGACCCCCTAGTGCAAAGCCGGGAACTGGTTCGTCCCGTCCTCCTGACTGGAGACCCGGCCGACCCGATGGCGCGCGTCACCTTCGAGCTTTGTCTGGAGCGTCTCTAGATGCGCGCGTTAGGGTACGTGCTTCTGGGTCTGACGGTCGCGGGGCCCCCCGTGTGGGACGCCTCCGTCGCCGGAGCCGACACCACGCAGCTCGTGCCCGATTTACACGTGGCCGATCTGGCCATGTGCCCGGATGGGCGCAGCCTGGCCGTGCGGGCCGGATCGAACAGCTATCTTGTAGCCTGGCCCGCAGGAACCGCGCGGGCTTTGGCGTCGTCGGAAGGACCCATGAAGGTTCTGCCCCCCTGCCGAGCGCCCTCGCTCGGGTTTTCGTCCGACGGCCGCTGGTTCGCGAGCGCCTCGGACGAAGGCGACATCCGGATCCTTGACGGCGGGACCGGCGCGATTCAACGGACGCTGTCAGGACATGTCGGAACGGTCGGCGCCGTTGCCTTTTCGCCTGACGGGCGCTGGCTCGTCTCGGTGGGCTTCGATAATGACCTCCGGATCTGGGATGCCAGCTCCGGCGTGTGCGTCAAGACGATCACATCCCTGTCGCACGCGGCGTTCTCCGTGGTCTGGGCTCCCGACAGTCGCACGTTCTACACGGCGGGCGCCTCTCGAACCGTCAGCGCCTGGAATGCCGCGACGGGAGAGCGGCTCCGCGAGTCCTCGTCGCAGGGCCGGCCCATCGGAGCGCTTGCGGTTTCAGTGGACGGTCGACGGCTCGCGGCAGGGACATTTGCGGCTGAGGGCACCGGCCTCCCGGCCGACATCCGCCTGCTCGACGCGGATTCGTTCGCTGAACAGCGCGTGATTCCATCCCCGGACGGTGGTACGGTCGCGCTCGCCTTCAGCCCCGACAGTCGTCAACTTCTCTGGGCTGCCAGAAAGGGAGCGGGCATCTCCGTCTCGCTTCTCGAGCATTGAGGCACTGAGCACTCAGCCTGAACACAGACTATCGAGTCCCTATATGTCCGACCGCAAATACCGGCAGCGCGGCTATCAGGACGAGCCACGACGCGAGAACCAGCCGAAGCCAAAAGCCGAACCCACGCCGCGCGAGTTCCGTGCGCCGAACATGCCGGGATTCACCCAGGTGGTTCGCTGTACGCGCTGCGGGAACACGGTGTCAGCCGAGATTTCTGCCGAGAGCCGCTGCGCCCGGTGCGGCATCGACCTGCGATCGTGTGTGCAGTGCCAGTCCTTCGAACCAAGCGCCCGGTTCGAGTGCCGCGAGGCGATCGCGGCGCGGGTGTCACCGAAGGACGTGCGGAATGCGTGCGAGCTCTATCACCCGACCGTGCGCGTCGAACGCGAAACCGGATCGACCGCGCCGACGAGCTCGAGGAAAGCGTTCGACGATCTGTTCAAGTAGGGCGCACTGCGTGCGCCCATTTCTCGCGGGAGTGCTGAGCGCTTGGTGCGCGTTGCTGCCCAAGCTGAAGCTTGGGCCTGCGTACGTCGCGTGCTCGGTCCTTTTTCATCGTCCGTAGGCCCGAGCTTCAGCTCGGGCGTTCAGGACGCACGCAGTGCGCCCCTACGCCTCTGGCGCTACGCCCCGATCCGCAGCACCTCGCGGCAGTACCTGGATGCTGCGCTCGATGTCGCCGCGCTGAAAGGCCTGCTCCGCGGCCGCGCGATCCTGCCCGGCCGGCTGCTGGAACGGCGCGCGCGGCGTGCCGCGTTTCGCGAGGGCGAGAAAGCGCGCAAAAGCGGGCGCGGGCATCGCTGGCCACGCACGCCAGAAGTCGGCGCTCAGGTAAGGCAGCTCCCGGTTGAAGCCCGAGATGGTCTCGATGTGCACCGGCACGCCCGGGCACAGCTCGTCGAAGAGCGCGAAAAACGCTTTCAACTCAATCTGTCCTTCGCCCATCGCCGTCCACGCGACAGCGGCGCCGTTCGGCGTCTCCCAGACTGCCGAGTCACGCAGGCTCGTGCTCACGGTCACGCGTCCCAGGTTTCGGAGCGTGTCGATCGGATCTTCGAGCGTCCAGAGCGCGTTTCCGGAATCGAGGTTGACACCGACATAGTCGGTACCCGCGGTTTCGACCACCCGCGCCAGCTCGGTCGAGTGCATGTCGCCGGCGTGATTCTCGATTGCGATCTTCACGCCGGCGTCCATGGCGCGTGTTCGGTTGCGGGCGCACACGGCGAGCAGGCTCTCGATATGGCGCTCGATGCCCCCGTCGGTCAGGCGGTCTTCCCACGTCCCAAGCACGACGCGAATGACTGGCGAGCCGATCGCCTTCGCCGCGCGAATGCCGAGCGCCAGATGCTCATCGGCCGTTCCGCGGTTCGGCTTGAACGCCTTCGACGTTGGACACACGCTCCACGTGCCCAGTTGGATTTGCAGTCCCTTGGCCGTGGCGCGCGCACGGATCTCGGCGAGCGCCGCATCCTCGAGCGACTCGAACGCATCGAGATCCGTGATGAAGAGCGATGTGCACCCGAGCGATGCTGCATAGTCGACCAGCTGTGGCGCCTTCCAGCCCATCGCGCGCACAGAGAAGTTATCGAGCCCGAGCCGATGGGCCGCCGGAGCTCGCTGGCGTCCGCGCGTCGTCGCTCCTGACGCGAATGCCGCACCGGACGCGATGCCGGCCGTTTGCTGCAGAAAGTCTCGGCGGGACCAGTGTCTGATCATGGCGCGGGAGAGCTTACCTGATCGGCAAACGTGGCCACCACCGGCGCGTGATCGCTCGTGCCCACGTCAACCGCCACCGGACACGAAATTGCCCTCGACGCGAATGCCTGGCTCGCGACGACGTAATCGATCCGCCAGCCGATGTTCCGTTGGCGCAGGTTCCTCCAGGGCGCCCACCAGGAATAGAGGTTCTCGTTGTCAGGATCGAGCGTGCGGCCGACGTCCACCAGTCCCTGAGCGAGCAGTCGATCGATGAGGGCCCGCTCTTCCGGGCGCTGGCCGACGCCGCCCGCTTTTCTCTCTTTGGGGTGGAGGTCGCGATCCGTGTGGGCGACGTTCAGGTCGCCACAGAGCACGAGCGGCACGTCGGCGGCGCGCATCTCGCCCGCCCAGGCGACGAGCGATTCCAGGAACCCGAGCTTCGCCGGATAGTCCTTCCCGCCATTGGGCACGTAGATGGACGCGACGACAATGCCCGCGACGCGCGTCGTGACGATGCGCGCTTCGAAGTCGAAGCTGGGATGGTCGAACGCGGGCAGATCGGGGGCGAGCGTTTTCTTCACGAAGATTGCGACGCCAGAGTAGCCCCCCAACCCGTGCCAGCGGCACCAGTATCCCTCGGGCTCGAACAGCATGGGGCCCAGCTGATCGGGCCGTGCCTTGATCTCCTGCAGACACACGATATCCGGCTCGTCTCGCGCGATCCAGTCGATCACCTGTCCACTGCGCGCCCGGATGCCGTTGACGTTCCACGTAGCAATCTTCACAAAAAACCTGTACCGCAGCAGGACGCTCCAGCGTTGCGGCAGTTCTGCTCGCGCGCTGGTGTCAGCCTTATCCACAGATTACACAGATCACACAGATGCGTGCTCGACCGGCGGTCGGCCGCGTAGCGGCCGACGATGTGCGGGGACGCGCGGCTGCGCCGCGCCGCCGGTCGAGCGTGTCCTGACGGCGCGCGAGCCCGACGAATTCCGTGTACTTCCGTGTGAATCCGTCGCAAGGCCTTCCGTGTAGGTCCGCGGCCCGAATCGGAGCTCGCCAGTCGGTTCACGGGTTGGTTGCCCGTAAGAATCGGTAATCGGTGGATAGTTTTCGTGCGTCGGGTTCAGCCGTGCGCAAGCTGAACCCGGAACTTTCGCAGAAGCTCGTACAGGACGACGCCGCCGGCAGTGGCGACGTTGAGTGATTGCTTCAGTCCCAGCATCGGAATGCGGACGCGGTCGGTCGCCCGTTCGAGAATCGCCGCCGAAAGGCCGTCGACCTCATTGCCGAACACGAAACACACGGGAAACGCGGGTTTCCAGTCGAACAGATCCTCGGCATTGGGTGATGTCTCGACGGCCGCGATCCGCACGCCCTCGTCCAGGAGTCGATCGACCAGAGGAAGAGGATCGCCGACGGCGGTCCAGGCCACGCTTCGCTCGGCCCCGAGCGCCGTTTTCGCGACGCCGCGGTGGGTGGCCGCGGGCGAAATGCCGCCCAGATAGAGATGTGCGCCCCTCACCGCATCGAGCGTGCGAAAGAATGCGCCGACGTTGTACGCGCTGCGCACATCGGCGAGCAGCACCGACACGGGCAGACGATCGAGCCGGTCGTACGCGGCCCCGCCTCGGGTCGCGCGATAGGGCAGCGGCAGGTCGTGTGGCATTCGTCCCATCTTCCTTCAAAAATCGCTGGTGTCAGACACCGGGATCTCCGCACAATCGCCCTGAAATGGATCACGTTCTCCAGGACCTCCGCCACGGCGCGCGCGCGATGCTTCGTGAGCCCGGCTTCGCCATCGTTGCCGTTCTCACGCTCGCGCTTGGAATGGGCGCCACGACCGCGATGTACGGCGTGGTCCGCGCCGTGCTTCTCGCGCCGCTTCCCTACAGTGACCCGGACTCGCGCATCATGATCTGGAGCCGGTGGACCGGCTGGGACAAGACGTGGGTGTCTTCCGCGGAGGTTCGCGACTATCGCCACCGCGTGCGCTCCGTTCGGAACGTGGCGGCATGGGGCACCGATCAGGTGAATCTCACCGGCGGCCCGCAGCCCGAACGGGTCGGCGCCGGGCAGGTGACCGCCAACGTGTTCGAGGCCCTCGGCGCCCGCCCGCTGCACGGCCGTGGATTTCAGCGCGGCGAGGACGCCTCCGGCGACGGCGCGCGTGTGGTGGTTCTGAGCTACGGACTGTGGCAGCGCCGGTTCGGCGGCGATCCACGGATCGTCGGCCGCACGATGCCAATCGACGGCATCGGCTACCAGATTGTCGGCGTCATGCCGCGCGGGTTTCGGCTTCCAACGGATTTCCGCGAAGATTTCGCCGAGCCGACCGAGCTCTGGATTCCTCTCGTCCTCGACCCCGATGTCAGCGACCGCGGAAACCACGGGTTCTATGCCGCGGCGCAACTGGCGCACGGAGCGACGGCGGCCCAGGCATCCGCCGAGCTCTCGGCCCTCGGCGAGGCGCTCACGGGCGAAGGGCTCTATCCCGATGCCATGCGCTTCAGGCCTTTTGCCGTCTCGCTCGTCGACGAAGTGCTCGCGCCCGTCAGGCCGGCACTCGCCCTCCTGGCGGTGGCGACGGGGTTCCTCTTGCTCATCGCCTGCGCCAATGTCGCCAATCTCCTGCTCGCGCGTGCCGAGCGGCGTCGCCGCGACCTGGCGCTCAGAACGGCCCTCGGCGCGGGCACATGGCGACTCGTTCGACAACTGCTCGCCGAAACATTTCTCATCTGCGTTGCCGGTGGCGCGCTGGGTGTGCTGATCGCGTGGGGCGGCATGCAGCTGGTCGCGGCCTCGGACCTTGCAGGAATCCCGCGCGCCGGCGATGTCCACCTCGACAGCGTGATCCTCGCGTTTGCCGCACTCCTCACCGTGATCACGAGCCTGGCGTGCGCGAGCGCGCCGGCCTTGCGGGCCTCGGACATAGCCCTCACGGACGCGCTCAAGGATGGCGCACAGAACGCGACTGCGGGGACCGCAGGCCAGCGGCTGCGCAATACGCTTGTGGTCGCGGAGATGGCGCTGGCGGTCGTCCTGCTCATCTCGGCAGGTCTCGCGCTCCGCAGCCTGTGGGCCCTGCAGCAGGTAACGCTCGGCTTCGAGCCGCGCGGCGTGCTGACGATGAGATTGGCGCTGCCGGAGGCGAGCTACGAGAGCACCGCGCGCATCGAAGGGTTCTATCGCGATCTCGTCGAGCAGGATTCGCCGCATGCCAGGCGTGCAGGCTGCCGGCGCCGTCCGTTCACTTCCGCTTGCTAGCACGATTGGCGACTGGGGGCTCGACGTCGAGGGCTACGTCGAGACGCCAGGGAACAACGCGAAAGGCGACTGGCAAGTGGCGACCGACGGCGCCTTCGAGGCACTTGGCGAGCGGCTCGTCGCCGGCCGGTCGTTCTCCGCCGCCGATCGCGCCGATGCGCCCCAGGTGGCCGTCGTCAACGAACGCATGGCGCGGCAGTACTGGGCCGACGGCAACCCCATCGGCCGCCGCATCCGCATGGGGTCCAACGGCGAGCGCCCCTGGGTCACCGTCGTTGGCGTCGTCGCCGATCAGCAGCACAACGGCCTCGGATCGACCGTGAAGGAAAAGTTCTACCGGCCGCACGCGCAGTTTGCGCAATCGACTGGTCGGTCGGTCCGCAACATGACGCTCGTCGTGAAGACACCGGGCGATCCGATGGCGCTCGTCGCTCCTATCCGGCACGAGATTGCCCGAATGGATCCGGCATTGCCCGTTGCGGCGATCCGGCCGATGACCGACGTCGTCAACAACGCCGCATCGGCACCGCGGTTCACCGGATGGCTCCTCGGGTTGTTCGCCGCGCTCGCGTTGACGCTTGCGGCCATCGGCATCTACGGCGTCCTGGCGTATCTCGTCAGCTCCCGAACGCGAGAGATTGGCATCCGCATCGCCGTTGGCGCCGCACCCGCGTCTGTCCTCCGCCTCATCGTCGGACGCGGGCTCGGCCTGGCGCTTCGCGGCGTCGCGATCGGCCTCCTGTGCGCGTTTGTTGGAAGCCGAGTGATGGCGACGCTGCTCTACCAGATTCAACCGCGCGATCCAGCAACCTTTATCGCGGTGCCGATTGTCCTGTCGCTCGTCGCCGTGCTCGCCAGCGTGATCCCGGCCGTTCGCGCGATGCGCGTCGACCCGATTGACGCGCTGCGGACCGACTGAATCCGAATATCCTGTCACATGTCCGTTCACGTCCTCGCCTTCCATGCGGGCTACCGGTGCCAGCACGCGGGGGTGTGCTGCACGTCGGGATGGACGATCCCCGTCGAGGCGCCGCTCCATCACACGCTCGATGCGGCGATCGCCTGGGGGCACCTGCGGGTGGATCATCACGCGGCCTCGCGCGATCTGCTCGAACCGGTCGACCAGATGCCCCACGGCGAAACGGCGATTCTCCGGCACAAGCCGGATGGCTCGTGCGTCTTCTTCGAGCCCTCCCGTGGGAGGCTGTGCGCCGTTCAGCGGCAGATGGGGCACGAACACCTGCCGTCGGCCTGTCGGCATTTTCCGCGGGTCGTCGTGCTCGACCCGCGCGGTACGTTCATTACGCTCTCGCACGTCTGTCCGACGGCCGCGCGGATGCTCATCGCCGGGGGAGGCGCGGGCGTCGTGACCGGCGCGCCCGGATTTGATGAGCACGTGATCTGGGAAGGTCTCGACGCGCGCGACGCGCTGCCGCCTCTCGTGCAGCCTGGCGTGTTGTGGGACTGGGAAGCGTGGGACGTGTGGGAGCGTTCGGTGCCCGCGCGGCTCGCCGCCGGCGGCGCATCTTCTGAGGCGGCGCTCGCTGCCCTGGGAGCCGCCGTCGTGCGCGTTGCGCGGTGGCGACCTGGCGAAGTGCCACTGGTCGACGAGGTGGATGTCGCCCTCGCTGCGGAGGCGCCCCGCTTCGTCCCGAGCCTTGAGGCGGCGCTGCTGCTCGATCTGGAGCGCCTCGCCTGGCAGTCCGTGCCCACCGGCGCGTCACACGGCGACGATCGGGTGTCTCTGACTCCTGCCCAACTGGAGGTTCCCGGATGGGAGGCCTGGGATGGCGTCGTGCGCCGCTATCTGGCGGCGCGGGCCTTCGCCAATTGGGTCGGCTATTACGGGTCGGGACTGGTAACCTGGTACCGATCGGTTCTGACCGCGTATGCGGTGCTCCGGACGGCGTGCGCACGCGCCGCCGTCGCGGCCAATCGATCGCTCGACGAACCGATGATGGTCGGCGCGCTGCGCGATGCCGACCATCTGCTGATGCATCTCGTGTCGCCAGCCGACCTCGCGGCCGCGCTCGATGCCTGGGAGCCATTGTCATGAGTGCCCTGACCGCCGACGCGAAAGGCATCCTCACGCCCTGCCCGAAATGCGGCAAGACCAACCGGCAGGCATTCGCTCATTTGGGACAGCGCGCCCGATGCGGAAGCTGTCAGGCCGATCTCGCCGCGCCCGCAGAGCCAGTCGACATACCTGCGACCGCCCCGTTCGACGCCCTCGTCGGTGAATCATCCCTGCCCGTGCTCGTCGACTTCTGGGCGCCGTGGTGCGGCCCCTGCCGCGTGGTCGCGCCCGAGTTGCAGAAAGTGTCGCGGGCGCTCGCCGGCCGTCTTGTTGTCGCCAAGGTCGACACGGACGTATTGGACGAGGTGGCGATGCGATATGGCATCAGGTCGATTCCCACGCTGATTCTGTTTCGCGGCGGCCAGGAGGTTCATCGGGTGTCGGGCGCGATGACTGCGGCGGACATCGTCCGGTTCGTGGGCGACAAGGCGGCGTAGGGGCGCATGGCAATGCGCCCGGCGGGGGTGCATCCGAACGCAGCCGACGGGGCAACGACATAGGGGCGCATTGCCATGCGCCCCTACTCATCGACCAGGACAGTCGCCGAGAATTACCAGCGGTTTCTCACCGGCGCGCGCGGCGGCTCCTCGGAAGTCGTCTGGGCCGGGAGAGTGGAGGGCTCTGCCGGTTTTGCGGGTGCCGGTTTCGAGGGCTCCTCGACGGGCACGTCGATTCGTGCTTCGAAGGCGATCGCCGACTGGTACTGCAGGCTTCCGCCGCCTCCGATTGCCGACACCTGACACCGGATGACTCGGCCCTTGACGGAGCTCGGCGCCGTGGGTCCGTCGAAGACGACCGTCAGGCGTGTGCCTGGGACAAAGCGCGTGCGCCCTTCCACGAGCACGCCGCTCGCCGAGATGTTGACGAGCGTCACGGCGTCGCCAGGCGACAGGCGCATGCTCGTGATCCCGCGGACGGCCGAGGCCGGAAACCGCGGTTCCGGGCGCGTGGATTCGGCCGGCGCGCTCTCGGTCGACGTCACGTCAGCCATCAGCCAGTCTCTCCTTGGAGACGATCCGACCCGCGGGGCAGGTAGAGCTCGAACACGACGCCCGCCGGGCCTTCACGCGCGAGCCAGGTCCAGCCGCGCGCAAGGCGCGTCGATTCGAATGCCGTGAAGAGACCGGGACCGGCGAGCTCCCAGACCTGTCTGTCGGCACGTTCAAAGAGGTCCAACCCGAGACCCTGGTCGGCGCCGTCGCCCGAGACGTGCATCGCCACCAGGAGGTATGCACCGCAGGCCATGCCGCCGCGATTGCGGGCCGCGCCCTCATCCACGTCAACGGCGGCAAGTTCAACGGCGAGCTGCCCGCTGCGCATGGCGGCAGATCTATTTGCCGCGAGCGCGGCGAGCGCCTGTTGCACGACCTCGGGTGCGGCGTCGACTAGTGCATCCGGGGCCGCCACCATCACCGCCACCGACATATGCGGGCCGATCACGGCTCCGATGGGCGACTCGAGGCGCGCGGCGAGATCGCGAGCCGGCATGCCGCTGCCAGCGCCGGCCGCGGCGGCAATGTCCATCACCCGCCGAGCGATCTGCTCGGTGCCGCGCGCGATCTCGCGCATACGCGCGGACGCGGTCTGCCCTGCCGTTTGTGCCGCCGCGAGCGCCGTCTCCAGCACCGAAATGCGTCCGGCCAATCCGTCGGTTTCCAGAGCCGCGCGGGCGGCGGCCTCGGCCTGCTCGTTCATCGCGGCGTTCAACGCATCGCGAAGCGCCGCGACGTCCGTATCGTAACGGGCTGAAGCGGCGGCTCGCGCCTCCTCCGCGTCCAAACGCGCCTGCTCGAGCTCCTGCGCAAGGGCGGCGCGGAGGGCCTCGGCGGCCTCGTGGCGATTGGTCAGCTCGGCGTGTCGTGCCTCGAGGTCAGCGAGGTGCTGGAGGCGTGCTGCCTGCTCCTGGCCGGTGCGCTGGCGCTCGTCGAGTGCTTCGGTCAGCGCCAGGACCTCGGCGGCGAGGTGTGCCTCGCGGTCAGCGAGCTGCTGAAGGCGCGTAGCCTGTTCCTGGCCGATTTGCTGACGCTCATCGAGCGCTTCGGTCAGCCCTTGGACCTCGGCGGCGTGCTGTTCTGCCGCCGTCGCACGCGAAGCGTCGGCCGCGCGGAGGCGCGCCTCGAGCTCCGTGATCTGCGCCAGGAAGCCTTCCGAATCCGTCGCGCCCTGACGAGCGCGTTCGAGATCGTCGACCAGGCGACGCCGCTCCGCCTCGTGGGCGGCCTGGTGCTCGCCCTGCCTCGCCATCGCGTCGACGAGCGACTGCTCGAGTCGGCGAGACTCCGTGACGTCACGGAGCGTGACCAGCACTGAATCGATGCCGTCCGGTGCGCCGGGATGAGGCGCCGCATGGACCTGGATGGAGTGGCCCGTACCCGTGAGCGTCGTGAGGCCGACTTCGAGCGACCCGCGGTGGCCGGAGGCCACACGCTCCAGGAAGACGATGAACGCGGTGCGGTCAGTCGAGGAGAGCAGCGCTGTGAACGACGTGTCGAGAATCTGTTCGAGCCGTTCGGCGCCAATCACGGCGAGGCCGGCCTCGTTGACGGCGAGCACGGTGCCATCACGACCGAGTCTGATGAGCGTGACTGGCTGCGACTCGAGGACGGACCTCAAATGGGGCTCTTGCCCAATCGGCGTCGCGACACTGGCGGCCGCACTGCCAGACGTTCTGGTCACGCGAAGGCTATCGGTCGAAAGCGCAATCGGGATTACTGACCGCCAGGCTGTTTTTTGAGCACGATCCGGTCCAAAGTGGCCGTCGACACCGCGTGATACAGCGGCCTGGCACGTGCGTACCACTGGGAGGCGTCGCGTCTACCCCACTCGGTCTTCATGAGCTCCTGGTAGAGCGGCTGCAGATACTTGCGTCGTCCTTGCGAGGTCAAGAAATGCTCGAGGGCCGGCATGGCCGGCCCATAATGGTGGCGGATCGCGATACGCAGCCAGGAAAAGAGCACTTCGCTGTTGCCAGTCCGGCTGAACCCGAAGGCGTCATCCAGCTGGTGGAGCCGGTCCTGCGAAATGTTTTCTGGCATAACACCTAAAAAATGCTGCCACTGTTGAGTGACCCAGTCTGCCGTATTTAGGTCTTTCGACAGAATACCTGATTTGAAGCGGTCCGCCTCGTGATCCACTTGAGCAAATGCGCTCGACTTGGGCACCGTCGCATTCGACGGCAGCCCAGGCTGCTCAATCCATTCAGGCAGCCGCAGCTTCCGCTCGAGGTTCGCGTCGTCTCGGAGCAGATTCTGTCGAAAGTCGGCCAGGAACTCAGCGGTGGTCAGCGACGTGAACGCGTGCCGATCGAAGTAGCCGACCAGCCATTCGTCGAATGGTGGGCGTCCCACCGCCTGCTCCACCATTCGCAGAAACGCGGCACCCTTTTCATACGCGACAGGCGTGGCTGCATCGTCTGGATCCCGGCCCGCGAGGTTCAGGTGCAGCACCTGATCTCCGGGCTCGTTCTTCAGTGCCGCAAGCTTGTCGACCAGGTCCCGGCGGCCGAGCGATTCGAGCATGACTGCGCGGTCCGGCCCGTACAGCGTCTCCATGATCCGATTTTCGAAATACGTCGTGAAGCCCTCGTTCAGCCAGAAGTCGCTCCACGTTGCGTTGGTCACGAGGTTGCCTGACCACGAATGCGCCAGTTCATGGGCAACAAGCGATGTAAGGGACCGATCGCCCGCAAGAATCGTCGGCGTCGCAAATGTGAGTCGCGGGTTTTCCATTCCGCCGAACGGAAACGAGGGCGGGAGGACGAGGATGTCGTAGCGGCCCCACCGGTACGGTCCGCCGAGCTCCTCGGCCGCTTCCATCATCTTCTCGACGTCGACGAATTCCGCTGCGGCCTTCTCGACGACCGACGGCTCCGCGTAGACGCCGGAGCGAGGGCCAATCGACCGGAACGAGATGTCTCCGACAGCGAGCGCGATCAGGTATGGCGGAACGGCCAGATCGAGGCGAAAACTGAACGCCCGTCCGCCGCCGCTCGGCGTTCCGTTCGGCGTCAACTGCTCGGCGCTCATGACGGCGACGAGCGGTCGCGGCACGGCGATGCGGGCTTCGTAGGTCTGTCGGATTCCCGGGCTGTCCTGTGTGGGGATCCAGGACCGCGTCAGAATCGCCTGGCCTTGCGAGAACAGGTACGGGTGCGCGCCGCCAGCCGTCTGCGACGGCGCCAGCCACTGCAGCGCGGGCGCCGTCGGGCTCGTCGTGTAGTGCACGACGATTCGACGCGGATCCTCGGGCAACGCGACGTGAAGCGCCTGACCCAGAGTCAGATCTGCCGGCCCCAGCCGATGCGTCAGCGGCCGGCCCTGGACGTCGGTTACGGCATCGATAGTCAGATCTTTTGTGTCCAACACGATCTCGCGAGCCGACGGTATAGCGTGCACGGTCAGCGTCGCGGTGCCCGACAGCCGGTGCGCATCGAAGTCAGCCACCAGGTCCAGCGCGATGTGCGTGACGCGGGCCTCGGCGGGAACCGCGTGGCTGTGCACGTCGCGTTGCGGTGCGGGTGTTTTCACGTCTGAACTCGTGGGGGTAGGGGCCGGGAGCGGCAGGCCAGAGGCAGCCGTCGCGGTCAGCAGCAGAGCTGCCGTCATCCAACGGGCGGGTCGCAAGGTTGGCCGTCGCGCCTCAGCGCGATGTGTAGACCCGCTGTTTGCCGCTCTTCTCGAAGGCGACGACGTCGTAGCGGTCGGCGTAGGAACCCTCCATGCCAGGCGAGCCCATCGGCATGCCCGCGACGGCGATGCCCGCAACGGCCGGCTTCTCCTTCAGGAGCCGCTGGACGACGTCGGCCGGCACGTGGCCCTCGATGACGTAGCCACCGACGAGCGCCGTGTGGCAAGAGGCCAGCTCCGGCGGCACACCGTTGGCGAGCTTCACCTCGCCGACGTTCGGCACGTCCTTGACCGTTACCGCGAATCCGGCTTTCCGGACGTGTTCCACCCACTTGGCGCAGCAGCCGCAGGTGGGCGACTTGTAAGCCGTCATCGGCACAAGCACCTGAGCGCGGACGGGCGAGGTCGCGAGCGCGGCGAGCATTGCCAGAGAAAGGACAGACCCTCGGAGCATTCCTCGATTCTAATCCATGAGCACGTAGGCCGACGGTGACTACAAGCCGGTTGGTGTCAGGCGCTGTTAAGGCCAGATGCACGACTTAAACAGCGTCTGACCCCGTTTGCAAGAAATGCGTACTGCCGCGTTCAGAGGGCATGACGCGATACAGCCTGGCCGCGCTGGACCCCCGCCTCTACCAAATTGCGACGCTGGCGGGCCTCCTGACCTACGGGTGGGTCTGGCTGGATTTCGACACAACGCCCGCGCGGGTGGTGCTCCTCCTCGGCACCGTTCTCATCACTCAATACGGGTGTTCGAGGATATGGGGCCTGGATCGCTTCGATCCGCGCAGCCCGCTCATCTCGGGCCTCTCGCTCTGTCTGCTGTTCCGCTCGAACGATCCGCTTCTGGCGGTGCTGGCGGCCGTCGTCGCCGTCGCGAGCAAGTTCGTGCTTCGCATTCGCGGTAAGCACGTCTTCAACCCCACCAACCTCGCTGTCGTCGCGTTGCTCGTGATGAGCGACCGCGTGTGGGTCTCGCCCGGCCAGTGGGGCAGCGCCGCGTGGTTCGCGTTTCTCATGGCGTGCGCCGGCGGGCTGGTCGTCACGCGCGCGGCACGCGCCGACATCACGCTGGCGTTCCTGACTGCCTGGGTGCTGCTCGTTGGTGGCCGCTCTTTCTGGCTCGGCGAGCCGATGGCCATTCCAGTGCATCGGCTGCAGAGCGGCGCGCTGCTGCTCTTTGCCTTCTTCATGATCTCGGACCCGAAGACCACGCCCGATTCGCGAGCCGGCCGCGTGCTGTTCGCCGCTGTCGTCGCGCTCGGCGCGTGGTACGTGCAGTTCCGCCTGTTCCGCACGAACGGCCTCCTGTGGTCGCTGGCGGCTGGTTCGTTTCTCGTGCCTCTCATCGACCGATGGTTGCCAGGCTCCGCCTATGCGTGGCCCGGACGTCAGATTGCGTCAACAAAGGACATTGCCCATGCGCCGCTTTCTCGTCGCCGCCCTGCTCGTTCTGGCGCTTCAGCCCTGGCTCGCTGAGTCGTCCGCGCCTTCTGCGGCTTCTACGTCGCCAAGGCAGACACGTCGATCTTCAATCACGCATCGCAGGTCGTCCTCGTGCGCGACGGCAACCGCACGGTCCTGACGATGGCGAACGATTCAAGGGCAGCCCGACGGAGTTCGCCGTGGTGATTCCGGTGCCGACGTTCATCCGGCGCGAACAGATTCATGTTGCCGACAAGGCGCTCATCGATCACCTCGACGCGTACAGCGCGCCGCGGCTGGTCGAGTACTTCGATGAGAACCCGTGCGCCGTGTTCGAGAGGCAGACCATGGCGATGGCCGCCTTGAAGGCGGACGGAGCGGCCGGCGGCACCGCCGACCGGCGCGCACGCGCGCCTTGGCGTCTCCGTGGAGGCGCAGTACACGGTCGGGGAATACGACATCCTGATTCTGTCGGCGAAAGAGAGCACCGGCCTTGAAACGTGGTTGAAGGAGAACGGCTATCGAATGCCCGCGGGCGCCGCGAACGTGCTCGGCAGCTACATCAGGCAGAACATGCGTTTCTTCGTGGCGCGCGTGAACCTCAAGGAGCAGTCGCGCCTCGGGTTCAGGTATCTCCGGCCGCTGCAGGTCGCCTACGAATCGCCGAAGTTCATGCTGCCGATTCGTCTCGGGACGGTGAACGCCAACGGCCCGCAGGAGCTGTTCGTCTACGCGCTCACGCGCAACGGCCGCGTCGAGACCACGAACTACCGCACGCGTGCGGCTGCCGAGCGGCATGGATCTGCCGCCGTTCATCAAGGACGACTTCGTCCGTTTCTACCGCGCGATGTTCGACGAGCAGGTCCGCCGCGAAGACATGCGGACCGTGTTCCTCGAGTATGCGTGGGACATGGGCTGGTGCGATCCGTGCGCCGCCGATCCGCTCTCGGCTGAGGAGCTTCGAAATCTCGGCGTGTTCTGGGTCGACGACGCCGGCCCGCTTCCGGCGGGCCGGGCGCCACGCCGCCGCGCATCATCCCGCCAGACGCCGCAGGCGCAGAACGTCTTCGTCACGCGCCTCCACGTGCGCTACGACAACGCGCACTTTCCCGAGGATCTCGTCTTCCAGGAAACCGGCGACCGCGAGAACTTCCAGGGCCGATACGTCCTCCGCCATGCGTGGACGGGAGCGGACACCTGCCCTGCTGCCGCGGAGTATCGACGTGCCCTCCCCGCCCGCCGCGAGCACGAAGCAAAGGCGCTGTCCTCGCTCACCGGGTGGAGGATGGAGGAGATTCGGAAGCGCGCAGGCGCGATTGCGCCGCCGCAGGTAGAGGACGCCGCGTGGTGGAAAAGCATTTGGAAATGACGAACGACGAATGACGAATGACGAATGACGAACGACGAATGACGAACGACGAACGACGAACGACGAATGACGAACGGGGAACGACGAGCGAGGGAACGACGAGCGAGGGAACGACGAGCGACGAACGATGCATCCGCGTCGCAGAATCAGCTGCTTGTCCGGAATAGCGATGGAGCAGTTTTGTTCGACTCGCCCTCTTCGCCGCGGATAGTCACTGCGTCGCCATTGGCCATCTCATTTGGCGCGGTTCGTGCTCGACGGATGAAATGGAGAATGGTCGATTGTCGGAGCTCACAGACAACGCGGCAGCCCTTACGATCTCGTTCGTTGAGGCGTTGCCTCATTCCCTTGTGTATTTCAAGCTGGGAGGGCAGCTGCTCGACAGCGGCACATCTACCGCAGCCAACTATAGAGCCGCACAGCGCGCGCGCTCGCCGGCAGACTTCGTGGCAAAGCTGAAGATTGTCGAGGAGGAGGCCGACGAGAGCATGTTGTGGGTCGACAAGCTTCGAAAGGCAGGGCTCTCATCGACTTACGGGCGGACGCCGACCGGCTGCTGGAGATGTTCGATCAGATCGTGGCGCTGACTGTCCAGAGCATCAGACGAGCGGCATCTGACCCGAGCGCGCGTTCACCGTAGCCGTCAGTCGTTGAGTTCGTCGCTCGGTCGTCGCTCGTGATCGTCGCTCGTCATTCGTCGCTCGTCGCTCGCCGCTCGTCTTCGTCGTCGCCGTCGTCGCTCGTCGCTCGCCGCTCGTCGTTCGTCGCTCGTCGCTCGTCATTCGTCGCTCGTCGCTCGTTACGCCCTAATCCACCTCCACATCTCTCCCACCGTCACCCCCTTGCCCTGCATCAGGAGCCCCGTGCGCACGATGCGGCCGGCGGCCCACACGACGGCGACGGTGGCGAGCAGGGTGAGAAGACCCGGCGGCGACCTGCCAGGCGGGCGGGCGTTCGGGCAGGGCGAGTCGGAGCAGCATCAGAAACGGCGTGGCGGGCGGAAAGAGCGAGGCGCCGACGGCAAACGCGCTTTGCGGCGCGCGAGTGACGAGTGTCCACGTGAGCGCCGGGATCATCAGAATCGTCATGGCGGGCGCCATCAGGTTCTGGGCGTCCTTCAGGTCGCTGCAGGCCGCGCCGATGGCGATGAAGAACGAGCCATACATGAGCACCGAGAGGAGCATGAAGAGGACGAACCACCCCACCATCCACGGATCCACGACATCGAGATAGCCCCACCGTTCGGCCGCCCAGGCGCCGCCGGTCAGGTACACGAGCGTCATGACGCCCGAGACGGCGGTGCTGGCCAGGAGCTTCCCCAGCATCAGCTCGAACGGGGTGACGGATCCCAGCAGGACTTCGCTGATGCGGCTCATCTTCTCTTCGAGCACGCTGTTCAGGAGCTGCGGCGTGGTCAACACCACGACCAGGAACAGCACGAACATGAACGCGACCGGAATGCCGATCGTGCGGACGCGGTCCAGTGTTTCCGCTTCACGGACGGCTCCGTCGTGCCGCGCGTCAGGAGACCGAGCTCCTCGGTCGCGATCGGCTTCAGCAGCGTCGAGACGACGAGCGGGCTCACGTGGGCATCCACGAACCGGCGTGAAACGACCTCCTTCAGGACGGCGCGCTGCAGCCAGTCGGGCAGCTCGCGGTACGCGGGCGCGCCCGAGTAGTAGCGGATCTTCTCCGTGGTTTGCGGTCCCAGCAGGCTGGCGGGCAGCTCGACGAAGGCGAAGAGCTCCTGGTTCCGCACCCGTTCCGACAAGGCGAGCCGTGTGGCCTGTCGGCTGGCGCCGGCCTCATGCGCTCCACCGCGAAGCGCGGCCCGTCCGGCACGTCGGGCCCGAGGTCGCGCTCGCCGCGATTCCACGCGGCTGCCGCCGCCGAGAGCGGCGCGAAGAGCCGGCCCGTGTCGTCGATGATCGCGACGCGACGCACGGTGCTGTTGGCCTGGCGTTCGACCACCCGCTGCAGGAGCATCGCGCCGCCAAACAGCAGCGGCATCAGCATGATGCCGATGAGGAATCCGCGCGCGCGGACGGCCGTGTGGAATTCCGAGCGCGCGATGATGAAGACCCTACGCATGCGCGGCGTCCTGGGCGAGCTCTTCCGCCGTGGGCCCGGCGATCCGCACGAAGATGTCGTGCAGCGACGGCCGCGTGACCTCGAAGTGCAGGACCCGGGCGCGCGCCACCAGCGCCGCGAGCAGCGCCTGCGGATCGCCGGCCAGGCGCAATTCCTGCAGCTGGCCGAAGTCGGTGACCGAGACACGCCCGGCAGCGTGTCGAGGACGTCCGGCGCCGTCCGTCAATCTTCACGCGGACCGTGTCGGCTGCCGTACGCCGACTGAATCTCGTCGAGCGTGCCGTCGAGCACCTTGCGGCCGCGGAAGATCATGAAAATGCGATCGCACATCCGCTCGGCGACGTTCATGTCGTGCGTGCTGAAGACAACCGTCGTGCCGTCGCGGCGGACGGCGAGGATGGCGTCCCGGAGGACGTTCGCGTTCACCGGATCGAGGCCCGAGAACGGCTCGTCGAGAATGAGGAGATCCGGGCGGGAAATCACCGACGCGATGAACTGGACCTTCTGGGCCATGCCCTTCGAAAGGGCCTCGACGGGCCGATCGAGCCATGCGCCCAGGTTCATTTGGTCAATCCACCTATTTATCTCGACATCAATGGATTTGACCGACTTTCCCTTCAGCTCGCCGTAGTAGCGGAGCAGACGGCGGACCTTCATCTTCTTGTAGAGCCCGCGTTCTTCTGGCAAATAACCAATTCTCTCGCGAGAGAGGTCCGTGTTCGGATCGCCGAAGACTTCGATGCGGCCGGCGTCGGGCAGGAGGATGCGCAGGATCATCCGCAGCGTGGTGGTCTTGCCGGAACCGTTCGGGCCGATGAACCCGTAGACGGAGCCGCCGGGTACGTCGAGCGAGAGCGCGTCGACGGCCACATGGCGGCCGAAGCGCTTTGTGACGCCGGTGATGTGAATGGCGTTCGTCGAGCGACCGGTGTGCACGGCGGAGATGATGTCACGCTCGCGCACACCGCAGGAAGTGGTGCTGGTTGACACCCCTCTTTGCAGGGTGATACTTCTTTCGACGGGCTCTCGCCTCAGTCCCTCACGTTAAGGAGCCTCGCTGGCGACGTTCGCAGCATGACGCGCCACGCCGGGGTTGTGGAACCGCCCGGACGCGATTCCAAGTAGACGACCGATGTCGCAGATCTTCCCACGCAGTGCCAACAGCTATGCCCGAGGAAGCATCATTGCGCTGGTGATTCTCGTGGGAGTGCTCGGCCTCACCATCGATACGCTGAGTCGCTCGCCGTATGCGACGCGCGCCAATACGGTTCGCGAACAGCCCGTGCAGTTCAGCCACCAGCACCATGCCGGTGGCCTCGGCATCGATTGTCGGTATTGCCATACCACGGTCGAGAAGTCCGAGTTCGCCGGCATTCCGCCGACCAAGACCTGCATGAACTGTCACTCGCAAATCTGGCTCAACAGCCCGTTCCTCGAGATCGTGCGAGCGAGCTATCGCGACGACAAGCCGATTCGCTGGACACGCGTCCACGACCTGCCCGACTTCGTGTACTTCAACCACAGCGTCCACGTGAAGAAGGGCGTCGGCTGCGCGACCTGTCACGGGCGGGTCGACCGCATGCCGCTCATGTATCAGCAGGCCTCGCTCCGGATGGAGTGGTGCATCGATTGCCACCGCAACCCGGAGCGCTACGTGAGGCCACGAGAGGCGGTCATGCAGATGGACTACACGCCGCCGTCAAATCAGCCCGAACTGGGGCGGCGACTCGTGAAGGAATACCAGATTCAGTCGCTGACATCCTGTTCGACATGTCATCGTTGATTCGATTGCTGGCGGCGAATCACAACAGCGTGAACGTGTACCGACTCGCATCAGGCAAGGCGCACCGCGCATCGCGCACGACATCCACATGAGCCGAGACCACACCTTCGATCTCTCCGCCACACGGACGCGGCTCGCCGGTGCCACGGGGAAGCAGTATTGGCAGAGCCTCGAGGAGCTGGCCGAGACCGACGGCTTCCGCGAGGTCCTGCACCGCGAGTTTCCCGCGCAGGCGTCGGAGTGGCTCGACCCGGTTGGGCGGCGCGGCTTCCTGAAGCTGATGGGCGCGTCGATCGCGCTCGCCGGCGCCACCGCCTGTACTCGGCAGCCCGACGAGCTGATTGTTCCCTACGTCCGGCAGCCGGAAGACGTCGTTCCTGGCAAACCGCTCTTTTTTGCCACCACGATGACCCTGGGGGGCATCGGCACGGGCCTGCTGGCAGAAAGCCACATGGGCCGCCCGACCAAGCTCGAAGGCAACCCGGATCACCCCTCCAGCGTCGGCGCGACGGATCTGTACGGCCAGGCGACGGTCCTCACCATGTACGACCCGGACCGGACCCAGTCGATCACGTATCGTGGCGAGATTCGTCCGTGGGGTGGTTTCACGCAGGCCATGCGCAACCAGCTCCGCGAGCTGCAGGTGGCAGGCGGCGCCGGCCTCCGGTTCCTGTCCGAGACGATCGGCTCGCCCACGCTCGGCGCGCAGATCCACGAGCTCCTCGCGGCCATGCCGCAGGCGAAGTGGCATCAATACGACCCGGCATCGCGAGAGAATGTCTACACTGGCGGGCAACTCGCGTTCGGCGCGCCGGTCGACGTCCACTACCGTTTCGAACAGGCCGACGTCATCGTCGTGCTCGATGCCGATCTCTTCGGGGCGAGCACGCCGGGCAATGTCCGTTACGCACGCGATTTCGCCAATGGACGCCGCGTGCGGCGGGCCAAGGCCGAAATGAACCGGCTGTACGTCGCCGAGCCCGCGCCTAGCGCCACAGGGGCGATCGCGGATCACCGGCTGCCGGTCCGCGCGAGCCAGGTCGAGGCGATGGTGCGCGCGCTCGGTGGGTCTATCGATGGGGGCGGCGCGCCGTCGGTCGGGGACGAAGAAATCGACAGGTTTCTCGCCGCGGCCGCCAAGGATCTGGCGACCGCAAAGGCCCACGGGGTCGTGGTCGTCGGCGAGCGGCAACCCCCGGCCGTGCACGCGCTCGCGCTCAGGATCAATCAGACACTCGGCAGCCTCGGCACGGCTGTGGTTGTCACCGATCCAATCGTTGCGGATCCTTCGCCGCAGACCGCCTCGCTCGTCTCGCTCGTCCAGGACATGAATGCCGGCGCCGTGAAGCTGCTCGTGATTCTCGGAGCAAACCCGGTCTTCACCGCGCCCGCCGATCTCGGCTTCGCCGAGGCGCTGAAGAAGGTCGACACACGGGTCCACGTCGGACTCTTCGACGATGAGACAGCGGCGCAGTGTCACTGGCAGGTCCCATCGACCCATTTCCTCGAAGAGTGGAGCGATGCGCGCGGGCACGACGGCACGGCGTCGATCGTGCAGCCGCTGATCGCGCCGCTTTATCAGGGCCGCTCGTACCACGAAGTGGTCTCGGTGTTCAGCGCGCAGCCCGATCGCAGCGGGCTCGAGCAGGTGAAGCTGTTCTGGCAGCGGCAGCCGCAGGCCGCAAACGTCGATTTCGATAAGTTCTGGCGTCGTTCACTGCACGACGGCGTCGTGTCCGGATCAACACCTGCCGGCAAGGCTGTCGGGCAGGCGCAGACGCCCCCGGCCGGAGCGGCGGGCGAGGCACCAAAGGGCTACGAAGTGATCTTCGCGCCGGACGCGACGCTCTACGACGGGCGCTTCGCGAACAACGGCTGGCTGCAGGAACTGCCCAAGCCGCTCACGAAGCTCACGTGGGATACGGCCGTGCTCCTCTCGCCGGCGACGGCTGCCAAGCTGGCGGTTGCAACTCAGGACGTTGTGGAGATTACGGTGAAGGGTCGCACGCTCTCGGCGCCGGTCTGGGTGCAGCCGGGTCACGCGGCCGATGCGGTGACGGTATTTTTCGGCAACGGCCGCAGCCGCGCCGGACGCGTCGGCACCGGGATCGGCTACAACGGCTACGCGATCCGGACCTCTGATGCCCCCTGGTTCGTGACGGGCGCCTCCATACGCAAGACCGGAGCGGTGCAGCTTCTTGCATCGACCCAGGGGCACAACACGATGGAAGGCCGCGCCATCGTGCGATCGGGCACGCTGGACCACTTCAAGGAACAGCCCGACTTTGCGCAGCATCTCGCGGAAACGCCGCCGCGAACGTTGACCCTGTACGCCGACCACGAATACTCCGGCTATTCCTGGGGCATGGCCATCGACCAGACCGTCTGCACCGGCTGCACGGCATGCGTCGTCGCCTGCGTGGCCGAGAACAACATCCCGGTGCTGGGCAAAGAGCAGGTGCTTCGCAGCCGCGAGATGCACTGGCTGCGCATCGATCGGTATTTCGAGGGCGATCCCGAGCGGCCTGATATTCATCATCAGCCGATGTTGTGCCAGCAGTGCGAGAACGCGCCGTGCGAGGTGGTCTGTCCCGTGGCGGCCACCGTGCACAGCAGCGAGGGCCTGAACGACATGGTCTACAACCGCTGTGTAGGCACGCGGTATTGCTCGCACAACTGCCCCTACAAGGTCCGTCGCTTCAACTTCCTGCTCTACGCCGATTGGGACACGCCCAGCCTCAAGCTGCAGCGCAATCCCGACGTGACGGTGCGGAGCCGCGGCGTGATGGAGAAGTGCACGTACTGCGTGCAGCGCATCAATCACGCGCGACAGGACGCCAAGGTAGAGGGCCGGTCGATTCGCGACGGCGACATCGTCACCGCGTGCCAGCAGGCGTGCCCGACCGAGGCCATCGTGTTCGGCAATATCAACGACCCGGAGAGCCGCGTCACCAAGCTCCGCGCGGAAGCGCACAACTACGGTGTGCTCGCCGAGCTGAACACCCGTCCGCGGACGACCTATCTGGCCGAGATCAAGAACCCGAACCCGGAGCTGGGGCACGAAGCGCCACACGAGGCGCCGCCGCACGCGCTGCCCGAGGCGCCGCCGTCGTCGACATCCGAGCGGAACAGCATGACGCACGCTCCGAAGTAAGCGCGAGTTGTTTATGGCTGATCGTCATCAACCCGCCCTGGAATCACAGACTGCCGCTCATCCTTCCGGGATGGCGCGCGCGGGATCCGATGTCGTCGGTCCCGGCCATTCGTTCGGCTCAATCACCGACAAGATCTCGTCGGCGGTGCTGCGGCCCGGATTCCGGCCGGGATGGCTCGTCGGCTTCACGCTGGCCTTCGGCGTGATGATGATGTTCTTCTTCGCGCTCACCTGGCTGCTGCTGAAGGGCACCGGGATCTGGGGGTTGAACATCCCGGTCGCCTGGGGCTTCGACATCATCAACTTCGTGTGGTGGATCGGCATCGGCCATGCCGGCACGCTCATTTCGGCGATTCTCCTTCTGTTCCGACAGAAGTGGCGCATGTCGATCAGCCGCTTCGCTGAAGCGATGACGATCTTCGCCGTCATGTGCGCGGCGGTCTTTCCGATCTTCCATACCGGCCGGCCATGGCTGGCGGCGTATTGGCTTTTCCCGTACCCGAACACGATGGACCTCTGGCCGCAGTTCCGGAGCCCGCTCATCTGGGACGTTTTCGCCGTGTCGACGTACGCGTCCGTGTCGGTGCTGTTCTGGTACGTCGGACTCATCCCGGACCTGGCCACAATGCGCGACCGCGCGCAGCACATCTGGGTCAAGCGCATTTACGGCATCTTCGCGCTCGGATGGCGCGGGTCGGCGATGCATTGGCAGCGCTACGAGACCGCTTCACTCCTACTGGCGGGCCTCTCGACGCCCCTCGTGCTTTCGGTGCACACCGTTGTGAGCTTCGACTTCGCGGTGTCGGTGGTGCCCGGCTGGCACGCCACGATCTTCCCCCCCTATTTCGTGGCAGGCGCCATCTATTCCGGCTTCGCAATGGTGCTGACGCTCGCGATTCCCATCCGTGCGTACTACGGGATGGAAGACTTCATCACGATGCGGCACATCCAGAACATGGCGAAGATCATGCTGGCGACGGGCCTCATCGTGTTCTACGGGTACACCGTCGAGGCATTCATGGGCTGGTACAGCGCCAACCAGTACGAAACGTTCATGATCTCGAACCGCATGTTCGGGAATTACTGGTACATGTATTGGTTCCTTATCCTCTGCAATGGCGTGACGCCGCAGTTGCTCTGGTTCAAGCGTGTGCGGACAAACCTGCTGCTGTTGTTCGCGATTGCCATCGTCGTGAATATCGGCATGTGGCTCGAGCGCTACGTGATCATCGTGACGAGCCTGAGCCGCGACTTCCTCCCGTCGTCGTGGAGCATGTATGCAGGGACCAAGTGGGACTGGATGACCTACATTGGGACCCTCGGCCTCTTCACGTGGCTGCTGTTCCTCTTCCTACGGTTCATTCCGATGATCTCGATGTTCGAGATGCGGACGATCATGCCGTCCGCGAAAATCAAGAAACCGGAGGGCGCCCATTAGGGCGGCGGTCGCATGAAACTAGAGGATCCGACCCCGAAACTGTACGGGCTGCTCGCAGAATTCGATTCGGCGACCGCTATCGTCACAGCGGCGCGCAAGGCGCGCGAGGCCGGTTACGTGAAGGTGGATGCCTACACGCCGTTTCCGATTCACGAGCTGGACGACGCGTTGCAACTACCGCGGACGAAGCTGCCGTGGATCGTGCTCGTCGGGGGCATTACGGGAACGCTGGCCGGACTTGGGTTGCAGGTCCTGGGCCTCGACCATCGCCTATCCCTTCAACGTCGGCGGCCGGCCCTATGCGAGCTGGCCGGCGTTCGTCATTCCGGCCTACGAGACAACCATTCTGTTCGCGGCGTTCACGACGGTTATCGCGATGATTCTGTTGAACGGGTTGCCGCAACCGTACCATCCGATCTTCAACGCGCCGGAATTTTCCACCGCGTCAGCCGACCGATTCTTTCTGTGCGTCGAGACGGCCGACCCGAAGTTCGATGGCATGGCGACGCGAAAATTCCTGCAGGGGCTGCAGCCCCTGGGAGTGACCGACGTTGTCGACTGACTCTCTGTTCGCCGGGCTGAAGCCCCGCTGCCACAGACACCAGTGTCGCCGCCTGCTGTGGCGGCGGGGGTTCAGCCACGCGTTGGTCGTGCTTGCGCCCTTCAGGGCAGCGGATGGAGTTCTGTGGAGGCGGAGCTTAAGCCCTGCCGTGATCGCGCTTGCCCTCCTCGGCGCCGGCTGCCGGCAGGACATGCACGATGCACCGCGCGTCGACGCGTACGAAGCCACGGATGCCTTCGCGGACGGGCGCGGCAACCGTCCTCCCGTTGACGGCACGGTGGCGCGCGGCCACTTGAACGATGACGAGCTGCTCTATACGGGCAAGGTCGACGGACAGTTCGCCGATGAGTTCCCGTTCCCCGTGACCCGAACCGTGCTCGAGCGAGGGCGCGAGCGGTTCAACATCTACTGCGCGCCGTGTCACGGTCGCTCGGCTCTGGGCAACGGGATGATCGTGCAGCGCGGCTTGCGCCCGCCGCCGACCTTTCACGACGAGAAGCACCGCACGCAGCCCGTGGGTCACTTCTTCGACGTGATGACGAATGGATTCGGCGCCATGCAGGACTACCGCGCCCAGGTGGAGGTGAACGATCGCTGGGCGATCGCCGCCTACATCCGCGCACTGCAGTACAGCCAGCACGCGACCGTCGCAGACGTGCCCGCGGACAAGCGCCCGGAGCTTGATGCGCCAGAGACGCCGGAAAAGCACACGCCTGTGGAAGAGCACCGATGACAGACTCCAAGTACGCGGTCCCGGCGCGCATCGGCGGCCTTCAGCGAACGGCGCTCGTCGTTGGCATCATCGGGCTGGGCTTGTGTGTCGTGGGCTTCATGGGCAATCGGGAGCACTTCTTCCGCGCCTGGCTGATGTCCTACATGGTCTGGTTCGGGGTCGCCCTCGGATCGATGGCGTGGCTGATGATCCAGTACCTGTCTGGCGGCGCCTGGGGTGTGGTCACTCGGCGGATTTTCGAAGCGTCGAGCCGGACGTTGCCGTTCATGGCCGTCCTGTTCCTGCCCGTCGCTTTCGGGGTTCACGACCTTTATCAATGGTCACGGCCGGAGCTTGTCGCCGGAGACGAGATTCTCCGCCACCGCGCGCCCTACATGAACGTCTCGTTCTTTTATGCACGCGCGGTGTTCTATTTCGTCGTCTGGTCCGCGATGGCCTATCTCCTTTCGGAATGGTCGCGGCAGCAGGACTCGACGACGGACGAGCGGATCTCGATCCGCCTTCAGCGGCTCAGCGGCGCCGGTCTGGTGATCTATGCGGTGACGCTGTTCTTCGCCTCGGTCGATTGGGTGATGTCGCTCGATCCGCACTGGTTCTCGACGATCTACGGCATCCTCTTCATGGGCGGCCAGGGGCTCGCCTCGATGGCCTTCACCATCGCCATCGTCGTGCTGCTGGCACAGTCCGAGCCGATGTCGAGGGTGTTCGGTCCGAACCACCTGCACGATCTGGGCAAGCTGATGCTGGCGTTCGTGATGTTGTGGGCCTACTTCCAGTTCTCGCAGTTCCTGATCATCTGGTCCGCGAATCTGCCCGAGGAGATCCCCTTCTTTCTCACGCGAATCGAGGGCGGCTGGGTGTGGGTGAGCGCGCTCTTGATCATCGGGCACTTCGTGCTGCCGTTCCTGCTGCTGCTGAACCGCGATCTGAAGCGGGGACGGGCCGTCGCGGCCCTCGCGATTTTCGTCATCCTGATGCGGTTCGTGGACCTGTTCTGGCTGATGGGGCCCGAGCACGGCCAGGCGGCGCTCTCCGTGCACTGGCTGAATCTGGTGACGCCGTTTGCCATTGGCGGCCTGTTCGTTGGCTTGTTCTTGTGGCAATTGGGAAGCCGGCCGCTGCTGCCGCTCGGAGAGCCGGCGTTGGCCGAAGCGATCGAGCAAGGGCAGGGGCACTGAGGGATTGGGGATTGGGGATTGGACGCGGATGCGGATTGCGGATTGCGGATTGCGGATTGAAAGACGATGTCGATAGACCTGAACGACGACGCGAATAAGGAAGTGATGGAGCTGCTCGGCCACGAGACGTCGGATGCCGAGGCGGGGCCGGTCGGTACGGTTTGCCGTGTTCCTGCTGGCCCTGACCCTCTGCACTGCGGCGCTCGTCATCGGTTTTTACAAGTATCTGGAGTCGCGCGAGGATCGCGAAAAGGCCACACAGTACCCAATGGCGGAAATCGTCAATCGGCCGCTGCCGCCGGCCCCGCGCCTGCAGACCTATCCCTTCCAGGACGTGAACTCGCTTCGCGCCGGGGACCTGCAGATGCTCGAGCGTTACACGTGGATCGACAAGAACGGCGGCGTCGTGCGGATTCCGATCGAGCGCGCCATCGAGGTGCTGGCCGAACGTGGGCTGCCGCATCGCGCGGCTGCGCCCGGCGCGCCTGCGCCCGAGGAACCGGGCGCCGCGCCGATGGAGCCGTCGGGCTCGCCGCCCAGCCGTCCGCCGGCTGCGCCGGACGCGCCGGGCCACGAGCCGAAACCCTAGAAGAAAGCGACCAAGGACGATGTTGCGGGTGTTCCTGATTTCGATCGTGATGGTGGCCAGCGTCGCGGGACGCGCCAGCGCACAGGACCTTGGTCCGGCGCCGACGGATCGCGTCGGGGCCGGTGTGCCGGCGGCTGCCGCGATGCCCGAGCTCCTGCAGGATGTTGGTCTCGATCAGAAATTGAACACGCAGCTTCCGCTCGGGCTCACGTTCAAGGACGAGAACGGGCGCGACGTCAAGCTGGGCGACTATTTTGGCCGCCGGCCGGTCGTTCTGGCGCTCGTGTATTACGAGTGCCCGATGCTCTGCACGCAGGTGTTGAACGGTGTGGCGAGCGCGATCGGCGTTCTGAATTTTTCCGTCGGCAAGGAGTTCGACATCGTCACGGTGAGCTTCGATCCGCGAGATACGCCAGCGCTCGCGCGCGCGAAGAAGGCGAACTACCTGGAGCGGTACAAGCGTCCGGGGGCGGAGACGGGCTGGCATTTCCTCACCGGAAGCAGCCGCGAGATTTCGGCGCTGACGCGAGCCGTGGGCTTCCGGTATGCCTACAACGCGTCGGTCGGCCAGTTCGCGCACGCCAGCGGCATCATGGTCGCGACCCCCGACGGGCGGCTGTCGCATTACTTCTACGGCATCGAGTACTGGCCGCGCGATCTGCGCTTGGCGATCATCGAGGCCGCCGATCGCAAGATCGGCAGTCCTGTTGACGACATCCTGCTGTATTGCTTCCACTACGATCCGGCGAGCGGTCGATACAGTCTCGCGGTGATGACGGTGGTCCGGGTTGCCGGCGTGCTGACGCTCCTCGTGGGCGCCACGGCGATCGTTTTGATGCGGCGGCGCGAGCGGAACGGCTCGCAGCCGTGGAGCGCGCACGCGTAAGGCGCGTCGCGCCGAGTCGAAGGACCGTAGAGAGCACATGGAACCTGGCATCCCACTGTTCCCCGAACAGGCGTCCACGATGGCGGCACGCGTGGACAACCTGTACTTCTTCATCACGGCGGTGTGCGCGTTCTTCGCGGTCGTCGTCACGGTGCTCGTCATTGTTTTCGCCATCAAGTTCCGCCGGGGGACGCCGGACGAAGTGGGTGAGCCGATTCACGGGTCGCTCGCCTTGGAGCTTGCCTGGACCGGGATCCCCTTCATCATCGCGATGGTCATGTTCGTGTGGGGCGCGAGCGTGTATTTCGCGCTTGCGCGCGTGCCGGACGAAGCCATGGACGTCTATGCCGTCGGCAAGCAGTGGATGTGGAAGTTCCAGCATCGCGAAGGCCAGCGTGAGATCAATGAGCTCCATGTGCCCGTGAACACGCCCGTGCGCGTGCTCATCGCGTCCGAGGACGTGCTGCACAGCCTGTACTTTCCGAGCTTCCGCACGAAGATGGACGCCGTCCCTGGCCGTTACACGCAACTCTGGTTCACGGCGACGCGCACGGGGACGTTCCACATCTTCTGCGCCGAGTACCTGCGGCACGAAGCACTCGGGCATGATCGGACGCGTCGTCGTCATGCCGCAGGACGAGTTTCAAGCCTGGCTCGGCGGCGGCGCCACTGGGGGCACGCTCGCGCAGACCGGTGAGAAGCTGTTCACCGATCTGGCGTGCATCACGTGCCACCGTGCGGATTCCGGCGCGCGGGGGCCGCTCCTGAACGGCCTTCTCGGCTCGACCGTCCAACTGGCGAACGGCAGCACCGTCAGAGCCGACGCGGCATACATCCGCGAGTCGATCCTGAATCCGACCGCGAAGGTCGTGGCCGGCTTCGCGCCCATCATGCCGACCTTTCAAGGGCAGGTGAGTGAAGAGCAGTTGCTCGCGCTCACCGAATACATCAAGTCCCTGCCGGCGGCCACAAACGCCCCTGGCGGATCGGCGGCGCCCCACGCGCCGCCCGGCACACCGAGCGGGACTCCGACTCCGGCGCCGACGCCGGGCCGGTCGCAATAGTGGGGAATGGAAGCGGACGGCATGACGACATCTGACGCGGCAAAGACGGGCTACCCCGCCCGCCATTACCTGAACGAGACCACCGGCATCAAGAGTTGGTTGCTCACGACCGACCACAAGCGCATCGGCCTGCTGTACCTGTTCTCGATCACGTTTTTCTTTTTCCTGGGCGGATTTTTTGCGCTGCTGGTCCGTCTGGAGCTATTGACGCCGCAAAGCGACCTGATGACGCCCGACGTCTACAACCGTGCGTTCACGGCGCACGGCGTGATCATGGTCTTCTTCTTCCTGATCCCGTCGATTCCTGCCACGCTCGGCAATTTCGTCCTGCCGATGATGCTCGGGGCCAAGGATCTGGCGTTTCCGAAGATCAACCTCCTGAGTTGGTACATCTACATGCTGGCGGGCGTGCTGGCCATCGTTTCGCTTGTCGGTGGCGGCGTCGATACGGGCTGGACGTTCTACACGCCCTACAGCTCGATGTCGTCCAACAGCCGCGTGCTGACGGCTGCGCTCGGGGTGTTCGTCGCCGGCTTCTCCTCGATTCTGACGGGGCTGAACTTCATCGTCACCGTGCACCGCATGCGCGCTCCCGGGCTCACCTGGTTCCGGCTGCCGCTCTTCGTGTGGGCGCACTATGCGACCAGTCTGATCATGATCCTGGGGACGCCGGTCATCGCGATCACGATCCTGCTGCTCGCTTTCGAGCGCGTGCTTCGCGTCGGCATCTTCGACCCGGCCATCGGCGGCGATCCCGTCCTCTTCCAGCACCTGTTCTGGTTCTACTCGCACCCGGCCGTCTACATCATGGTGCTGCCCGGGATGGGCGTCATCTCTGAGCTTGTCGCCTGTTTCTCGCGCAAGAACGTCTTCGGTTACAGCTTCGTGGCGTTCTCGAGCCTCGCCATCGCCGTCATCGGCTTCCTCGTCTGGGGTCACCATATGTTCGTGTCGGGCCAGACGCCGTATTCGGCGCTGGTGTTCTCGATCATCACCTACCTGGTGGCGGTGCCGTCGGCGGTCAAAACCTTCAACTGGACAGCGACCCTTTACAAGGGTTCGATCTCGTACGACACGCCGATGCTCTATGCGTTCGGCTTCATCGGCCTGTTTCTCGTTGGCGGTCTCACAGGCCTCTTCCTCGCGGCGATCGGCCTCGACGTGCACGTGCACGACACGTACTTCGTCGTCGCGCACTTCCACTACATCATGGTGGGCGGCACGCTCATGGCGTATCTCGGCGGCCTGCACTTCTGGTGGCCGAAGATCACCGGCCGCCTCTATCCGGAAGGCTGGTCGAAGCTGAGCGCGCTCATCGTGTTCGTCGGCTTCAACCTGACGTTCTTACCGCAGTTCATCGTCGGGTACCTGGGCATGCCGCGGCGCTATGCCGCGTACCCACCGGAGTTCCAGGTCTTCAACGTGCTCTCGACCGCGGGCGCGACGGTTCTCGGTGCCGGCTACCTGCTGCCGATGATTTACCTGACGTACGCCTGGTTCCGCGGCAAGCCGGCGGGCAACAACCCATGGGGCGCTAGAGGGCTCGAGTGGGAGACGACGTCGCCGCCGCCGACCTTCAACTTCGATCGGACGCCGATCGTGACCGAGGAGACGCACGCCTATGGGCGTCCGGAGGAGGTGAAGGTTGCCTGAAGCGGTTTTGACGCACGCGGCGCCGCACGCCCACGGCAACCTGAGGCTGCAGCATCATTTCGACTCGCTGGCGCACCAGAAGGACTCGGCGACGCTCGGGATGTGGGTGTTCCTCGTCACCGAGATCATGTTCTTCGGCGGGATGTTCGCCGCGTACATGATTTTCCGGATGTGGTATTTCCCAGGCTTTGCCGCGGCCAGCGAAGAGCTCGACATTACGCTCGGCGCAATCAACACGGCCGTCCTCATCGGATCGTCGCTCACCGTGGCGCTCGCGGTGCACGCGGCCAAGGAAGGCAAGCAGAAGCACACCGTCGCACTGCTCGTCATGACCGGCATCCTCGGGATGGTGTTCCTCGTCATCAAGTACTTCGAGTACAAGGTGAAAATCGTCGGCCATCACTTTCCCGATGGCACCATGATCACGCTTTTTCCGGCAGCCGGGTTCTTCGACGTGTCGCAGAGCCACCACCTGGCGCCGATCGCCAATCAGGTCCGGTTGTTCATGTTTCTTTACTTCGCGCTGACCGGCATGCACGCCGTTCACATGGTCATCGGCATCGGGGTCCTGGCCGTGATCCTCTGGATGGCGGTCCGCGGCCAGTTCACGAAGGAATGGAACACGCCGGTTGAGATCTTCGGTCTCTACTGGCACTTCGTCGACATCGTCTGGATCTTCCTGTTTCCGCTCTTGTATCTCGTCGAGCGCCACGGATAATCGCGTTTATGAACGGTCACCCCGCACACGCCGCTCACACCGACCACGTCATGCCGAAGAGCATGTATTACGGCATTTTCGGGGCCCTGATGGTGCTGACGGCCCTCACAGTCGGCCTTGCGTTCGTAGACCTCGGGTCGTTGAACATCGTCGTGGCGCTCACCGTGGCCGTCGTGAAGGCGACGCTCGTGGTGCTGTTCTTCATGCACCTCAAGTACGAATCGCACCTCACCAAGGTGGTCCTTGGCGCGGGCATCTTCTGGCTGCTGCTCCTGCTCGGCGTCATCATGGATTACGTGACGAAGAGCTGGATGTACGTGCCGCACCTCACCCAGTGACCCGCCGCGCGCTTCTCGTCGTCTCGCTGCTGACACTGGCCTGCGGCGGGCCGCTGGCCGGTCAGACGCCGTCCCCTTCGACCGTTCAGATGGCCTCCACCTCCAAAGATTGGATCGCCCGCAGCAATTCGCACGCAAAGGTGCTGATCGACGTTATCGCGCGCCTGTCGCCCGAGGGCGCAGGGCGCATGGGCGTCGAGGGCCTCGATGAAGCGGTGACGGACTATTCAGATGGCTTCGAGGATCGCGCCATCGCGGCCAACCGCGAGGCGGAGCGCGCGCTGCAGGCGGCGCTCGCATCGGCGGACGATCCGCGGGTGAAGCAGGACCTGCGGATCATGATCGAGGCCGCGCAAGAGGGAGCGGAGAGCGTCGCGCTCGAGCGTCGCCTGACCGTCCCGTTCGTGAACGTCGGCTCCAGCATCTTCAATGGGGTGCGCGCGCTGCTCGACGACCAGATTGCGCCCGCTCGACGGCCTGCCGCGCTTGTTCGACTCCGCAAGTATGTGGGGGACGTGCCTGGTACCACCGCGCTTGCGGTGCGGGCCGAGCAGCTCACCCGCGCGCGCATGAGCACGCCAGGCCTGGCGATGCCGTCCAAGGCACAGGTCGAGCGCGCGCTCGCCGACAGCGCCTCGTTCGTGGACGGCGTCCCGGAGCTGTTCAAGAAGTACGGCGTGGCCGGCTCCGATGATCCGGTTGCCAAGCTCAAAGCGCAGATGGCGGCATACGATACGTTTCTGCGCGCGGACGTGCTGCCGAAGGCTCGGTCGGATTTCAGGCTGCCCCCCGAGCTGTATGCCTTCGGTCTGAAGCGTTATGGCGTCGACATCGCTCCCGGCGCGCTCGCAACGGCTGCCCATCGCGCGTTCGACGGCATTCAGAAGGAGATGGCGACGCTGGCGGCCAGGGTGTCCAAGGCACGCGGCTGGACGGCGACCGACTACCGGGACGTGATTCGCGAGTTGAAGAAAGAGCAGCTCGTCGGCGACGCGATCCTGCCGCACTACAAGGCACGGCTGGCCGAGATCGAGGCCATCATCCGCCGCGAGCATCTCGTCACGCTGCCGGCGCGGCCCGCCAGGATTCGCCTCGCGTCGCCGGCCGAGACCGCGGCGTCGCCCGCGCCGAACATGCGTCCACCGCGCATGCTCGGGAACACCGGAGAACAGGGCGAGTTCTTGCTGCCTCTCAACGTGCCGACGACCGACGGCACGACGCTCAAGACGGATGACTTCACGTTCGCGGCCGCGTCGTGGACGCTCACCGCGCATGAGGCCCGCCCCGGGCACGAGATGCAGTTTGCGGGGATGCTCGATGCCGGCGTGTCGGTCGCGCGCGCGCTCTTTTCGTTCAACAGCGCCAATGTCGAAGGCTGGGGGCTCTATGCCGAGCTCGTCATGCAGCCGTACGTGCCCCCGGACGGGCAACTGATCGCGCTGCAGCATCGACTGCTGAGGGCCGGGCGTGCCTACCTGGATCCCGAGCTTCAGGCCGGCACGATCACTCCCGAGCAAGCGCTGGCGATTTTGACGCGCGATGTGGTGTTGTCGGACGGAATGGCGCGGCAGGAGGTGGACCGGTACACGTTCAGGGCGCCGGGCCAGGCGACGTCATACTTCTACGGCTACATGAATCTCGTGGCGCTCCGAAGCGACATCCAGAAGGCGCTCGGCCCGACGTTCAACGCGCAGGCCTTTCACGATTTCATCTTGTCGCAAGGGCTGCTGCCGCCGGCGCTGATGCGCGAAGCGGTCATCGACCACTTTACCAAGACCCAGTAGTGCAAAGTGCAAGACAACGCTCTCCAAGCTGTCTGATGACTGTTACCGCCAGCCCTGGAGCTGCTCGAACGCGATCTCGGTCATGGCGGCAATCCAGCGCGGCCGATCGTTGAGCCCCTCCACCAGCTGCAGTGTCTCGCCACCGGCAGCCCGGAACTGCTGGAGTGCAACGTGCCCGATTTCGTCGATCGTCTCCAGGCAGTCGGCAACGAAGCCTGGACAGATCACCGTGACATGGCGAACACCGGTTCGTGCCAGTTCGACCAGGGTCTCGTCCGTGTACGGAACCAGCCACGGCTCCCGGCCGGCGCGCGATTGATAGGACATCAGGTAGGTGCCATCCTCCCATCCGGCCCGTGTCGCCAGCGACCGCGCGGTCGCCTCGCAATGCGACGCGTACGGGTCGCCGCGATCGACCATGCGCTGGGGGATGCCGTGGAAGGAAATGATGATCTTGTCGGGGGGCCGCGACAGGGGCGTCATCGCCTCACGAGCCGACTCGGCGAGCGCTTCGATATAGGCCGGATGGGTGTAGTACGGCGGGACTATCCTGAGTGCCGGCACGAACCGCACCATCGACAGCTGCCTGAACACCTCGTCGTAGGTCGATCCCGTCGTTGCACCGGCGTACTGCGGATAGAGCGGAAACAGCAGCAGCCGGTCCGCCCCCCAGTCGAGCAGCTCGCGCACGGCCGATGCGATTGACGGACTGCCGTAGCGCATGCCCAGGACGACCTTGAATCGTTCCGGCTCGCGGCGGTTGAGCTCGGCTTCGAGCGCGCGCGTCTGCGCTCGTGAGATGACGAGCAACGGCGAGCCGTCGCGCGACCAGATCCGCCGATAGAGCGCCGCCGAGTGGCGAGGCCGGCGCGGCAAGACGAGCAGCCGCAGGACGAACCACCAGACCAGCCGGTTGCGCTCGACCACGCGGGGGTCGCTCAGAAACTGGCGGAGGTATCGACGAAGCGCCGGGAGGGGTCGGCGCATCCGGCGTGCCGAGCTGCGCGAGCAGCACGCCGATCCGATCAGTGCTGCGGTCCGACAGCTTGAGGCCGTCAACTCCCAATTTCCAACTCCCAACTCCCAAGAACGATGCTCAGGGCGATACAACCGTTTTGGAAGTTGGGAATTGGTAGTTGGGAGTTGTCTTGAGAGAAGTGAGCCAATGAAGGGGTTCCTGCAACAAACCGTGACAATCCGGTAAACCTTTCCTATCATAGCCGGCGTGTCACAGTCCCTTGTCGTCGTGACCGGCCCTGCCGGACGTGACTTCGACCAGGCTCATGTCGCCCTGCCTCATGGTTCCCTGCATGCGGCCGCCGTGTTCTTCCCTCATCGCCTTCGGACGAAGGAACCGGATCGTCCCATCTTCTCGAACGCCCTATGAGGGCCGTCACGGTGGTCGGGGGAGGTTTCTCCGGGCTTGCGACCGCGTACTATCTCTCGTGCGCAGGCATCCCCGTCGAGATCGTCGAGAAGACCGATCGGCTCGGCGGCCTGATTGCGACGCTCCAGACGCCACACGGTCCCGTGGAAACCGCGGCGATAGGGATGAGGAACTCTGCTCGCGTCGACGCAGTGTGCCGCGATCTCGGGCTCCGGATGCTTTGCACCACTCAATCGTCCAGCCGCGCTCGTTACATCTACCGCCAGCGACCCCGGCGGTGGCCATTGAACCCCGGGGAGTGCCTCGCGCTCGCCGCGCGGTTCGCGACGGCGACCGCGCGGGGCTCGCGGTGCCCTCGGCCGCTCGAGACCGTCGAGGAATGGGGTGCGCGTGTGATGGGACATCGGGCGACCCGGTGGCTCCTCGGTCCAACCCTCCAGGGCATCTACGCGGGCGATCCTGCGTGCCTGAGCGCGTCGCTCGTGTTGGGCGCTCAAGAGCGGCCCGCGCAACCTGCACGGAAGGGCCTGGCGGCGCCTGCACGCGGGATGCAGCAACTCATCGACGCCTTGGAGTGGCGCCTGCGGACGCGCGAGGTGAGTATTCGCCTGAATACCCCTGCACGGCTGGATGGCTCGACGCCAGCGATCATCTGCACATCGGCCGGCGATGCGGCGGAATGCCTCCGGGACGTTGCACCCGCCGCCAGCCAGGCGCTGTCGACGATTGACATGCTCCCCCTGGTCCGCATCACGGCCTTCTATCCCGATGAGGAGACGCATCAGAGGGGCCGCGGGATCCTCTTTCCGCGTGGTGGAGACATCCGCGCGCTCGGCGTACTGTTCAACGCGAACATCTTTCCCCACCGCGGAGGGCAGTACTCCGAGAGCTGGATCTACGGAGGCGCCGCGGATCGTGACGTCGTGGACCTCTCCGAGGACGATCTGGGGGTGGTGATGGATCGCGACCGGCAGCTGCTCTGCGGTCGATGCGTCCCCCCCGCCGCGCGATTGGTGCACCGTTGGCGCGCGGCGCTCCCGCACTATAACCTGCAGCTCGAGTCGGTGCGGGCGTGCGGCTTCGACCTGCCGAAGGGCGTCTTCCTGGCAGGGAACTACGTGGGGGGCATCGGCGTGACGATGCTGCTCGAGCAGGCCGCTGCCGTCGCCACCCGGGTACGCGAAATGGGGCCGGGATGAATCCCGACCCCATTTCGCGCGCGAAGGCGGACGCTTGACTCGCGCGATGCGGGATAGTACAAACCCGCCACTTTCAAACTCAAAGCGGGGAACAGCTTGGCCCAGACCGAAGCAGAACTGCTCGACAACCCTGTTGCGGGTCGTCCCACGCTCATCCTGCGCGCGCCGGATTTCCATTCAATCACCGAGGTCGTGGCGGAGCCGGTCGAGCGGCGGACACCGATCGGCTGGTGGCTCTTCTTCATCCCTTCCCTTGCGCTCCTCAGCCTTCTCGGCGTGGCGGTCTCGTGGCTTTTCTGGGAGGGGATCGGCATCTGGGGCCTCAACGTCCCGGTCGGCTGGGCGTGGGACATCACGAACTTCGTGTTCTGGGTCGGGATAGGGCACGCCGGGACGCTCATCTCGGCGATCCTCTTCCTCTTCCGCCAGAAATGGCGCACCTCGATCAACCGCTCGGCGGAGGCGATGACCATCTTCGCGGTCATGTGCGCGTTGACGTTCCCGGGGATCCACGTGGGACGCGTCTGGGTCGCCTACTGGATGTTCCCGATCCCGAACCAGATGAGCATGTGGCCCAACTTCAGGAGCCCTCTTCTCTGGGACGTCTTCGCGGTCAGCATCTACGGAACCGTCTCGGTCCTGTTCTGGTACGTCGGCCTGATCCCGGACCTGGCGACGATTCGCGATCGGGCGAAAACCCCCACCCGGAAGTTCCTCTACGGTCTCTTCGCCCTCGGATGGCGGGGCTCCGTGCGGCAATGGCATCACTACGAAACCGCCTACCTTGTTCTCGCAGCCCTCGCGACGCCGCTGGTGCTCTCGGTTCATTCGATCGTCTCGATGGATTTCGCGGTCTCCCTCCTCCCTGGATGGCATACGACGGTCTTCCCGCCCTACTTCGTCGCGGGCGCGATCTTCTCCGGGTTCGCCATGGTGCTGACGCTCATGGTGATCTGCCGCAAGGCGTTCGGACTCGAGCACATCGTCACCCTCCGGCACTTCGACTACATGGCGAAGATCATGCTCGTGACCGGGTCGATGGTCGGCTACGCCTACGCGATGGAGTTCTTCACTTCCTGGTACAGCGGGAACCCCTACGAGGTCTTCACGTTCCGGAACCGCGCGCTGGGACCGTACGCCTGGGCCTACTGGACCATGGTCACCTGCAACGTGATCAGCCCTCAGGTCTTCTGGTTCAAGAAGGCGCGCACAAGCATCCCGATTCTGTTCGTCATGTCGATCATCATCAACATCGGCATGTGGTTCGAGCGGTTCGTGATCATCGTGACGTCGCTGCACCGTGACTTCCTCCCCTCGGCCTGGGGCTACTTCACTCCCACGATCTGGGACGTGTTGTGCCTGCTCGGGAGCTTCGGGCTCTTCTTCACGATGTTCTGCCTGTTCGTGCGCTTTCTACCGATGGTGGCCACCTCCGAAGTCAAGACCGTCCTGCCGCAGGCGGACCCGCATTGGCAGCCCGGCACCACTCCCGAAGGAGCCTCCTGATGCCGCTCCTCTTCCCGCAGCTCCCGAAGGGGCCCTACTACGGAATCCTCGCCGAGTTCTCGACGCCGGCGGACCTCTATCACGCGTGCGAGCGGGTGCGTGACGCCGGCTTCACCCGGTGGGACGCCCACACCCCGTTCCCCGTCCACGGCCTCGCGGGAGCGATGGGGCTGCGGCGCTCCATGCTTCCCTGGATCGTCCTCGGGATGGGACTGGCGGGGGCCGCGTTGGGGTTCGGCCTGCAGTGGTGGGTCCACGCCGTCGCCTACCCCCTCGTGATCAGCGGCAAACCGTACTTTTCCTGGCCCGCCTTCATTCCGATCACGTTCGAGGTGGCGGTCCTCTTCGCCTCGCTCGGCGCCGTCCTCGGCATGCTCGGTCTGAACCGTCTCCCCATGCACCACCATCCACTCTTCCGATCCAAGGTCTTCGAGCAGGTGACCGACGACGCCTTCTTCATCTCGATCGAATCGTGGGATCCTCGATTCGATCCGTCGGCCACCGGAAAGCTGCTGGAGTCCCTGGGCGCACGAAGCGTCGAGCTCCTGGAGTCCTGAATGATCCCCGAACGCAATCGCGTGGCGTTGCGGTCCGAGCAGGCCACGATCCCGCCGGGGCACCTGTGGAACCGCATTCCCGTCATCGGCGCCGTCTGCGCCCTGCTGGGTGCAGTAGCCTGCGCGATTCTGGGGGCGGCGAATCCGAAGCAATTCTTCTTCTCGTGGCTCGTGTCGTTCCTGTTCTTTCTGAGCCTGGCCCTCGGCGCGCTCTTCTTCGTGCTGATCCAGTACGCGGCCCAGGGAGGATGGGGGATCGTGCTGCGACGAGTCGGGGAGACGATCTTCGCAGCGCTGCCAGTGATGGCGGCCCTCTTCCTCCCGTTGCTCCTCGGCCTGCGCGATCTCTACTCGTGGACCGCCCCTGGCGCGGCCGAACACGATGCGCTGCTTCGCTGGAAGGCGCCATACCTCAACGTGCCGTTCTTCCTGATCCGGGCGGCGTTCTACTTCGGAAGCTGGTCCTTCATCGCCCTCCTCTATTACCGCGGCTCCCGCGGCCAGGACGTGACGGGGGATCCCGGGGTGTCGGCCCGCCTGCGTCGCCTGGCCGGGCCCGCCATCATCGTCCTCGCGCTGACCCAGACCTTCGCCTCGATCGACTGGATCATGTCGCTCACGCCGCACTGGTACTCGACCATCTTTGGCGTCTATTTCTTCACGGGGTCCTTCGTGGGATTCATCGCGCTTCTCTCGGTCGTCGTGGTGGCGATGCGGCGGGCGGGGCTGCTGGACACGGTCATCACCGCCGAGCACCTGCACGATATCGGAAAGCTCCTGTTCGGATTCACGGCGTTCTGGGCCTACATCGCCTTCTCCCAGTTCTTCCTCATGTGGTACGCGAACCTCCCGGAGGAGACGATCTGGTACAAGGCGCGAATGGAAGGGTCCTGGATGACTGTCTCGCTCTTCCTCATGGCGGGACACTTCGGGGCTCCGTTCTTTTACCTGATGGGGCGCGATGTCAAGCGGAGGGGATCGACCCTGGCCGTCGGGGGAGCGTGGCTCCTCGCGATGCACTTCGTGGATCTCTACTGGCAAGTCATGCCGACGCTCCATCCCGCAGGGGTTCGTCCGTCGGCTCTGGACGTAGCCGCGTTCGTCGCTATCGGCGGGTGCTTCGTGGCGGCGGCGAGCTGGCTGATGCGACGCCAGGCGCTCGTTCCACTGCGCGACCCGCGGCTCGCAGAATCGCTCGCGTTCGAGAACGCGTGACGTGTCGAGCGTGCCTGCCGCGTCCGCCTCCGCGCGAAGCGCTACGGCGAGACCTCGACGAAGCCGATGGCGAAGTCGGGCCGTAGCGCGCCAGGGACGTCACGTGCGCGAAGGCTGGAGGGTTGCCCGCCTGCCGGGTCGGGTGTACAGTTTGTTCGAAATCGAATTCCTGCGCCGAAAGAGGCGCGTGAACGAGGACGGAGGAGCCGATGGTGCGCGCGACAGGGAGATTGTTACTGGCGGCTGGGCTGGGAGTGATGTTGGCGTGGCCGGGCGTCGCCGTGGCCGCCTCGTCCGTCACCGGAACCGTCACCTTCGACGGGAAAGCCCCCACTCTCAGGCCGCTGACCATGGATGCGGACCCCGCTTGCGCCAAGAAGCACTCGGCACCCGTGCCGAACGAGATGCTGGTCCTCGGCAGCGGCAACACCATGGGAAACATCCTGGTGTTTGTCTCGAAGGGGCTCCCTGCCGGGAAGACATTCCCCGTTCCCAAGACGCCCGTGACCCTGGATCAGCACGGCTGTCAGGTACAAGCCGCACGTGATGGGGATCATGGTCGGTCAGACCTACAAGATCCTCAACTCCGACGGCGTCCTCCACAACATCCACACGCTTCCCAAAGTCAATGCGGCATTCAATAAGGGGATGCCGCCGACGCTCAAGGAGGCGACCACGGTGTTCAACAAACCCGAGGACGTCTTCCACGTCAAGTGCGACGTCCACCCGTGGATGAGCGCCTACATCGCCGTCTTCACGCATCCGTTCTTCTCGGCGACGGGCACGGATGGCAAGTTCACAATTTCGGGCCTCGACCCCGGCACTTACGAGATCACCGCCTGGCACGAGCGGCTGGGGACGCAGACCGCCTCGGTCACGGTCGGCGGCACCGATACCAAGACGCAGAACTTCAAGTTCACCATGCCCGCGAAGAAGTAGCCGTCCGGAGAACAGCCGCATGAGTGACCAGGCCGCCGTCGCCCACCCACCGCACGCCGCGCACGAAGCCCATCACGAGGCGCACGGCTTCTGGCGCACGTACGTCTTCTCCACCGACCACAAGGTCATCGGCATCCAGTACGCGATCACCGGCCTGCTGTTCCTGCTCTTTGGCTTTTCGCTGATGATGCTGATGCGCTGGCAGCTGGCCTACCCCGGCGCCGCGTTGCCAGTGATCGGCGGCCTCTTCGGTGAGGCGCGCATGCCGGGCGGGCAGATGCTCCCCGAGTTCTACAACGAGCTCGGGGCGATGCACGGCACCATCATGGTGTTCCTCGGCGTGGTCCCACTCGCTGTCGGAGGATTCGGGAACTTCGTGCTCCCGCTCCAGATTGGAGCCCCGGACATGGCGTTCCCGAAGCTCAACATGGTGAGCTACCAAGCCTTCTTCCTCGGCGGCGTGACGATGCTCCTCAGCTTTCTCGTCCCCGGGGGAGCCGCGCAGTCCGGGTGGACCTCCTACACGCCCCTCGCCGTCATCGCCGGCACGGGCCAGACGGTGTGGCTGATCGGGATGATCTTCCTGATCACCTCGTCGCTGCTCGGCGCGGTCAACTTCATCACGACCACGATCCAGCTGCGCGCGAAGGGGCTGACGTTCATGCGGTTCCCCTTCTTCGTGTGGGCGCAGTTCGTCACGGCGTTCCTTCTGCTTTTGGCCTTCCCGCCGCTCGAGGCCGCGGCGGTCATGCAGCTGATGGACCGAGTCGCCAACACGAGCTTCTTCCTCCCGAGCGGCCTCGTCATCAGCGGCCAGGTCCTCAACGTCGCGGGCGGAGGCAACCCGCTCCTGTGGCAGCACCTGTTCTGGTTCCTCGCGCACCCGGAGGTCTACGTCCTGATCCTGCCCGCGATGGGAATCGTTGCCGAGATCATCGCGAACAACACGCGGAAGCCGTTGTGGGGCTACCGTTCGATGGTCTACTCGCTCGTCTTCCTGGGCTTCATGTCGTTCATCGTGTGGGCGCACCACATGTTCATGACCGGGATGGGAACGACGATGGCGGCGTTCTTCCAGACGACGACGATGATCATCTCGATCCCGTCGGTGGTGATCCTCACGGCTCTGATCATCTCGCTCTGGGGCGGATCGATACGATTCAACACGCCGATGCTCTTTGCGGCGGCCTTTCTCCCGATGTTCGGCATCGGTGGGCTGACCGGGCTTCCGCTCGGCCTGAACGTCGCCGACATCCCGCTCCACGACACTTACTACGTCATCGCGCACTTCCATTACGTCGTTGCTCCGGGTACGATCTTCGCCCTCTTCGCGGGGATCTACTACTGGTTCCCGAAGGCGACCGGGCGGAAGATGAACGAGACGCTCGGCAAGATTCATTTCGCGGGCTCGTTCGTCTGCATGAACGTCGTCTTCATGCCCATGTTCCTCGTGGGGCTGGCAGGCGTCTCGCGGCGACTGTATGACGGCGGGGCGGCCTACGACTTTGCGCAGCCGGTCCTGCACTGGAACGTCGTCTCGTCGTGGGGTGCGTGGATCATGGGGCTCTTCCAGATTCCCTTCATCTTCAATTTCTTCTGGAGCATCTGGAAGGGCGAGAAGACTGAGGACAACAACCCGTGGCAGGCCACGACGATCGAGTGGGCGGCCCCCTCGCCTCCTCCGCACGGCAATTTCCTCGAGGCCCCGCAGGCGTACCGCGGGCCCTACGAGTACAGCGTTCCCGGCGCCGCCAAGGACTTCGTGCCGCAGTACGAGGCCTAAAGGGCGTCAACCAATGTGTCAACTTCCAACGTCCAACCTCCAACTCCCAGATTGTGTGCGGTGCCCGACAGTGCGTGTTGGAAGTTGGGAATTGAGAGTTGGTAGTTGGCGAGAGCTGACCTAATGGACATCCCCTACACCGTAGAGCTGCGCCGCGACACCGGTCTTACCAACGGTAAGATCGGCATCTGGCTCTTCCTGGCCTCGGAGGTCATGCTGTTCGGCGCCTTGTTTGCGAGCTACATCTTGATCCGAACGGGGGCGCCCAGCTGGCCGCGGGGGGACACGATTCTGAATGTCCCGCTCGCCACGTTCAACACGATCGTCCTGATTTCGTCCTCCGTGACGATGGTCATGGCCTGGGCGTCGCTGATGCGCCACCGCTTCGGCACGTTTCGGATCTACATGGGGGCGACGATCCTGCTCGGGTTCGTCTTCCTCGTGGTCAAGTACTTCGAATACAGCCACAAGTTCCACGACGGGCTCTTTCCGAGCACCAACAACTTCCTCGCCCTCTACTTCACGCTGACCGGCCTGCACATGCTCCATGTGGCCGGCGGGATGGCGGTGAACGCCTATTTCTGGGGCCCCGGCGCGAAGCTCTGGAAGACGAACCCGGAGTGGTTCACCAACCGCGTCGAGCACTCGGGTCTCTTCTGGCATTTCGTCGATCTGGTCTGGATCTTCCTCTTCCCGACTCTGTACCTTCTGTAGGCGGCATCCATGACGAGCGACCACGCAGCTGACATCGACAAGCACGTCAGGGTCTACATCACCGTCTTCGTCGCGCTCATGGTCCTGACCATTGTCACGGTGGCGATTTCTCGACTCCACCTTCCGGTCCACCTTGCGGTGACGCTTGCGCTGATCGTCGCGACGATCAAGGGATCGCTCGTGGCGTGCTACTTCATGCACCTGATCTCCGAGAAGAAGCTCATCTACGCGGTCCTCGCGCTGACCGCTGTCTTCTTCGTCGCGCTGCTGGCCCTTCCGGCCATCACGCACAGCGACGGCTTCTGGATTCACGGATGAACCTCAGGTGGGTCCACGCCGTGTTGATAATGCTCTCCGCGGCCCTGGCGGTGCTGTTCGGGGTCTGGTGCCTGAGCCTGTACGCGCGGGAGGACGGGGTCGCAAGCCTGATCGCGGCCGTCGCGGCTTTCGCCGTGTCGATCGGCCTGGTCGTCTACGACCGGTGGTTTCTGCGCAAGACTAGGACGCTCAGATGATGGGCCTAGCGGATCAACTCCCAAATACCAGTTTCCAACGCCCAAAGCAGCTCACATTGAGAGTTGGAGGTTGGGATTTGGCGGTTGACACTCCACTCTCATCCGAGAGGTTGGCGTCTGCACTGAGGCTGATCGTCACCACGGTGGCAGTCCTGACGGTCGGCAGCTCGAGCGTCCTGGCCTGCCCGCAGTGCTTCGGCGCGCAGGAGACGTCGCTTATCGACGGGGCGAAGCTGGGCGTCCTGGTAATGGTGGGCGTGACGCTGACGGTGCAGGGCGCGTTCGTCGCCTTCTTTCTCTATCTGCGCAAGCGCGCGAAGCGAATGGCGGACAGCGATCTTGAAGCAGAATGGTTGTCGCTTCAACGAGGGTCGAGAACATCATGACTGAGTGGATGGGACTCCCGGCGCTCGCCTCGGCTAACGGCGCGCAGATCGACGGCCTGATTGGCTGGACGCACGTGTTCATGCTCATCCTGTTCGTCGGGTGGGGAGGCTTCTTCACGTATTGCCTGATTCGTTTCCGGCAATCGCGGCATCCCGTGGCGGACTATGCCGGAGTCAAGTCGCACACGTCGAGCTATCTCGAAGTCGCCGTCGCCGTGGTCGAAGCGATTCTGCTGGTCGGATTCTCGATTCCGCTCTGGGCCGCGAGGGTCGACCACGTTCCCGCGGAGAGTGAAGCGCTCGTCGTTCAGGTCACCGGAGAGCAGTTCGCGTGGAATATGCACTACGCCGGCCCCGACGGGGTTTTCGGCCGCACCGACATCAAGTTGCTCGACCTGCAGTCGAACCCCCTGGGACTCGATCGCTCCGATCCGGCCGCGAAAGACGACGTCACGACGGTCAATCAGCTCTATCTGCCCGTGAACAAGCCGATCATCGTGAGGCTCAAAAGCAAGGATGTCATCCACAGCTTCGGCGTGCCGGAGTTTCGCGTGAAGCAGGACGCCGTACCCGGTCTCACCATCCCGATCTGGTTCGTCCCCAACGTCACGACTGCCGAGATGCGGGCCCGGACCAGGAATCCCCAATTCCAGTACGAGATTGCCTGCGCGCAGCTTTGCGGGTTGGGCCATGCCCGGATGCGGGGATTTGTCACCGTCGAGAGCGCCGAGGACTTCCACAAGTGGCTGGAAGAAAAGAGCAAGGAGCAGGGCGAACCGGACCCCTTCCAGTAGTGGGGACCGGCCGGAGGATCAGATCAACTTCCAACTTCCAATTCCCAATTCCCAATTCCCAATTCCCAAGGAAGGGGCATTGGAAATTGGAGTTTGGGAGTTGGACGTTGACTCATTCTGACCAAGTCCCTGCCGCCAACAAACTCACGTCGGTCTCGAGTTGCGAATCAGCGCTGCCAGAATCTTCACCAACTCGCCACACTCGTTTATTACCGGATCGTGCGCCCGCGTGAGTATCCCGGCTTGGCGCAAGACGCGAAGACGGAACGAGGTTTCCTTCAACTCGCGTAGGACGATCCGCCTTTTCGCCCGAGCATCCTTCTGGCTCGATCCGTCATCGGCTTCCTCGTAATTCGCGCCGGCAGACGTCCCGCTCCTTAAGAGCTGAGCACATAGTGCAATGGCAATCGGGCCCTGAGTACGCAGAAACTTCGCCAGCCGCGTGATCACACAGGCGAAATTGAACAGGCGCTCGCGCAGATCATAGGGCTTGTCCTTGATGATCCAGTCGTTGCCATCCATGACATGCATCACTGACGCCACGTCGCCAATGAGCTAATCCGAGCTACTCCCAACTTCCAACTGCCAACGCCCGATTCCCAACTGCCAATGCCCAATTCCCAACTTCCAACGCTCAATTCCCAATCCCAATCTCGGCGCGCAGCGCCGCGCCCGGCGAATTCGATGATCTGTTGGAGATTGGGAGTTGGCAGTTGGGAGTTGGAAATTGGCAGTTTGCAGACCTCGCCGCGTCCTGGAGCTACCCGAGGTCTTTCGAGGTGGCACGGCCGCTTCCTTCGCCGAGCTGATACGTGCCTGGACTCAGCATCGTCGCGGACCCTTCGGCGACAAGCGCGCGGTTGCCGCGGCCGGCCTCCGGGCGTGAGAGGCCGGTCACTCGAGCGAGTTCTCCTGGAATCGTCAGCCCTGCACTGGCGAGGAAACAGCGCGCGATCTCCCGGACGGCGACCTCACGTTTGACGCGGCCCCGCAGGCCGTCGGGAAACCGGCCGATACCGACCGTCCAGATGTACGTGAACGGCTGGTAGATGACGTCCCCGGGGATCACGATCATCGCGGCCTGCAGCTCATCGAGCGCGCGGTTGAAAGTTGCGCGATTCTTCACTCCGGACTCCTGGCGCAGGTCCGCCGTGCCCATCTCCCATTCGTGACGCAGCACCCTGAGGATGGCGCGGGCGGCCCTGCTCAGCCGCCGCGCTTCCTCGGTTTTGCGCATGCCCCAGATCGCGTGAAAGTAGGGAATCATCCGAGGCGCGATGAACGTGGCCTTCCCGCGCACGAGTTTGGCGTAGTACACCTTGCCGCGGCGAAGGAGCTCGTCTTTCAGATTCCAGGTGAGTGAAGCTTCACAATCCTTCTGGACATTCCGCGGCATCACCGCATCGCGCCGTCCGCACACGGCGACGTAGAGCGACGGCCCGGGCCGGCGGGAATCCGTGAGACACGACGCAAATCCCACCTGCTCGATGAAGCGCTCGGCATCGAGCGGCGTCATGACCTGGCGCGTCGGTTCGCGCCACCACTTCGCGTCGCGATATTCCTCGACTTCATCCGGAACGCATGGCTTCGCGCGCCTCGGCATGATGTTCACGCATACTGCGCGCCGGAGCGCGTTCTCACTCGATCAATGGCGGGCGCCCCGCGCTTCGTCTGCCCCTGGGCGAGTCTGGCGGAATCCAACGTCCGGACCAATGTCGGAGTGACCCCGCGGCTTCCACCACGTGAACCAGGTGTGTCCGCGCGCCTTTCCTCGGCGGATGTAGAAGATGAAGTACGGAACCCACAGTGCGATGCAGAGCACGAGCGCTAGCGCGACCGCAGTCGAAGTCTCCATTGCTCAGCTCCTCCTGATGCTATCGATCGTGACATGCAAGCCGCAGTCCTGATCGCGACCTCATGTTTGACTGCCGAAGACTTTCGGCGTCGGGACTCGGTTTGGCCGCATTCGTCGGTGAGACCGACCGATCACCTGAAATGTTCGATGAGCATCAAATCGCCCCCGCGACGCGGCAACCCTGTGAACAGGATCGTCTTTCGATCGGGCGAGACGGCCAGGGGATGCCCCAACGGGTCGGGCGGAAAATGCTCGAGCGTGCCAAGCAGCCGGTCGCGCCCGCTGACCATGTCGATCGAATGGAGCGACGGGGTCGTGCCCGGCTCGCACCCTGCATAGAAGATCGTAGTTCCCACCGGAATGAAGGACGCATGCCCGCACACACTCGATGAGGCGCCGCGGCGGCCCGCCGTCTTTGAGCGGCATCACCAGAAGCGGCGAGTCACCGTATTTCGGCTGATAGAGCAGACTTGCGCGGTGGCAGCGAGGTCTTCTTAGTACGGCAGGGTGTTGCGCTCCAGGCGGCGTTGAAGGGACCGGGGATCTTCGACTACGCGCTGGCCACAGTGATCTGGCACGAGAATGGCCCACATCGCCGGCGCCGACGAGGCCGCGGCTCAGCAGGCGGAAGAGCAGCTGTGGAGGGAGTTCATGCTCATGCGTCGCGTGGAGAGTGGCGTAGGCTTGCGGGACCTGGCGCTGCTACAGAAGCGTCGCTGATGCGCCCATACCCAAGTTCTCTTGAAGCTCATCGACGAAAATGCGGCGCGTCCTGGGGTTGAGGACGCGCACCATGGTAACGGTGAGATGGCCTAGAATGGCCTCTGTCTTTCCTATCGCCCATGAGCGAAGGGGGATGAATTCGACATCTGAGATGCAGTGAACGTCAGAACTTGCCGGGGAGGCAGGCCGATGCTGAAATGCAGCCTCGTCGGCCCGTTGTTCGGCGTGTTTCTCGCCGTCTGCACCACCGCGCGGAGTCAGAGCTTCAACGGCGCAATCGCGGGCGTCGTGAGAGACAGTTCGCGAGCCGTCGTGCCCGACGTCGCGCTGACGCTGCGCAACGTCGCCACCGATCACACCGTCGGGATAACACGTTCGGGCCCGGAGGGCGAATATGCCTTCCGCAATCTCGCTCCCGCCAAGTACGAAATTCTTGCGACCAAGCCTGGCTTTCGCCACATAACCCATCCTGATATCGAGGTCACGCTCGGCTCCCTGCAGCGTGTCGAGATCGCGCTGCCAATTGCTGCGCAGGAACAACACATCGAGGTCGTCGGCGGCTCGTCGGTGCTCAGTACCAGCGCTACCCAGGAACACGGCATCACGCCCGAGACTTTCCAACAGCTCCCGCTCGCCATGGCCAGCGGTCCGCGCGCGGCGGCTGCCTTCGTCACGCTGATGCCGGGTGTTGCCACAGGCGGAGGATCCAACCCGTTCAATGTCCGGATCAACGGTGGCCTGCAATCCGGCGATGAGGCCACGGTCGATGGCGTCAGCATGCAGCAGGGATTCTTGAGCCAGAGCGGGATGATTTCGATCTTCGTCGACTTCCCGATGTCGCCGGACATGGTCAGTGAGGTCAAAGTCCTTACCTCGAACTACGCGCCCGAATTCGGCGCGTCGACGTCCGGGCAAATCATGGCGGTAACAAAGTCCGGCGGCAGCTCGTTCCATGGCGCTGCCTTCGAGTATCACCGCGATGACTCGCTGATCGCCACGCAGTGGGGAAATTCGGGCAGGCCGACATTCAACCGCGATAACTTCGGCGCCAACATCGGCGGACCGGCGAAGCTGCCCGGGCTTTGGAACGATCGGTGGAAGAGCTATTTCTTTTTCAGCTTCGAAGGCTACCAGCAGAAGGGAGGATCGAACCTTCCGACGATTTCTATTCCTTCCACGCAGGAACGAGGTGGTGACTTCCGGGATTGGCGGGACGCTGCTGGGAACCTAATTCCGATTTACGACCCGCTCACGCTTCGATCGGATGGCCAGGGCGGGTTCATCAAGGACCAGTTCATGGGGTGCGATGGCGATACGCCAAATGTCATCTGCTCGTCGCGCATCAACCCGATCGTCTCGGCATGGCTCAGCGCGTTGCCAGCGCCGACAAACGACGGGCCGCTGAACAACTACCAACCGTCACAGGCGGTCCCCGATACGATTCTAGCGGACGCCCACTATTACATGGGGCGCTACGATCTCCAATTCGGCGGCAACGATCACCTCTTTGTGAGCCTCTGGCATCATCGATCGCCGGCGAAGTTTTCATCGGTGCTTCCACAGGCCCTCGCCAATGAGTCGTTCACGGACCCGCGAACTCATGGGTGAACCGTTTCAACTACGACAAGACGATTCGCGGCACGCTGCTGAACCACATGGCAATCGGGTACTTGAACCGGAATGAGGGATACGGGTGCGTCAACCAGGATTTCGCGGACGATTTTCCGCAGATCGCCGGGGTGAGCAGTCACAACCTGCCGCCGTACATCTCGTTCAATGGCCGGGCCTTCAGTGCCTTCGGCTGTCCCGGCGGGCCCCCGCACGAGAGCATCACCACCCGCCCGACATTCATCATCAACGACATCGTGACGTGGACGAGGGGCGCGCACACGTTGAAGCTCGGGATGGAGTACCGCAAGATCATGGGCAACCTTCATGGCGCGAACAATGAAGCGGGCAGCTTTGACTTTCAGCCCGGCGCCACGGGGCTGCTCGGTGTCAACAGCGGCAGTCCAATCGCCAGCTTTCTGCTCGGCGCCGTTGACAATGCAAACGCGACGTTCCGGGCGGTCAATTCGACCTATCCGCGCCAACACGCATGGATCGTCCATGCGGGCGACACATGGCGCGTCAACGACAGACTCACTGTAGATTACGGTCTCCGGTGGGACTACTTCTCTCCGTCGTCAGAAAAATACGATCGCTTCTCCTTTTTCGATCGAGACGGTGAGAACGCCGGGGCCGGCGGTCGTCCAGGTCGGCTCGCATTTGCCGGAGACAGCTTTGGAGAGGCGAGCTTTCACGCCCGCTATCCGGAGAGGAACTGGTACGGCGGGTATGCGCCGCGCCTGGGCGTCGTGTACTCGTGGAACGACAAGACCGTGGTGCGCGCCGGCTGGGGCATCTTCTACACGCAGGCGTTTTATCCGGGCTGGGGCGGCGGCATCGCGCAAGACGGCTTTTCGAATACCCCGTCGTTCTCGAGCAGTCTCGGCGGAATTCAGCCGGCCTTCTTCCTGGAGCAGGGCTTCCCCCAGAATTTCGAGGCCCCGCCCATCATCCGCTCGGACTACAAGAATGGGCAGACGATCCTCTATCGGCCGGCTGACGCCAACGAGCGGTCGTATTCCCACCAGTGGAACATCGCGATCGATCGCGAGCTTGGTCACGACCTCGCATTGAGCGTTGCGTATGTGGGCAGCGCGGGTCGCCGGCTGCCGTCGAGCATCGATCCGATCAACGCCGTCGATCCTCGCCATCTATCGATGGGACACGCGCTCGACGACGAGTTTCAGCCGGGGATGACGAGCCTCCATGGTGTGCCCCTGCCGTACGCGGGATGGGTCGAGCAAATGACCGGTTGCTCGCCGTCGGTCGCTCAGGCTTTGCGGCCCTTTCCACAGGACCTGTGACAATCTCCAGGGTTTGAATGAGAACCACGGGGAATCGCGCTATAACTCGTTGCAAGTCAAGCTCGAGAAGCGCTTTTCGGATGGATTCTATGCGTTGGTCTCCTACACGCTGTCGAAGACGATTTCGAGCGGCTCGGACGACACGCAGCGTGACGCGCTGACGTGGAATGGCGCGCAGGGTGTCATATCCCCCTTCGAGCGCGAGCGCAACGAGGCGGTTGCGGTGACCGACACGCCGCACGTCCTCTCGGCGGCCTTCGTGTACGAACTGCCCTTCGGAAGCGGCAAGCGGTTTCTCAACGCCGGCGGCGTGACCAACGCGCTTCTCGGTGGCTGGCAGATCAGCACGATTTTCCGGTACTCCTCCGGTCTGCCGCTCTTCTTCCGGCTGGGGGGCACGGCGTGCAACGTGCCAGGAGCATTCCGCGCCGGCTGTATTCCCGCGATCATCAACCCGGACGCCGTCTTCGCCCAGAACAAGGGGTCTTTTGACCCCGCGAAGGGGCCGCTGCTCAATGTTGCGGCTTTCGAACCTCCAGGCGCGTTCAACTTCTACACAGGCCGGGGCAACCGTATAGAAGAAAGCGTCCGCGGCTTTGGTTATCACAACCAGGATCTTGCGCTGGTCAAGAACGCCAGGATGCCTGGCGGCACCAACCTGCAGTTCCGGGTGGAGGTCTTCAACCTCTGGAACTGGCACATGTTCACGGATGGCGGACCATGGGGAAACTCGGGTTTCAACACCGACCTCTCGAGTCCGGACTTCGGCACCTGGAACGGCACCGTGACAGACCCGCGGAGCATCCAGCTTGCGGCGCGCTTCGAGTTCTGATTCCAGACGACGCCAGGCTCTAACTGCCAGCCGCCTGCTACCGCGAACTGAAACCCGCGCTAGCCGAAGAGTTTCGAGGTCGGCATCCGCGCGCGGATCCGCTCGAGCTCTTCGACAGTCACGCGGTCGAGGCCGCCCTTACGGCAGGATTCCTCGACGGCCCTGACAACCATGCCCCGAACGAACGCGGGGATATTCTTCATGCGTTCGGCAGCGGCGTCGTCCCACGCGATCGTCTTCGACGAGTCCAGCCCGTACTCGATCGCGGAAGCCGAGCGCAGTCGCATGTAGGGCGGACCTTCAGGTCCGCCATCGCCGAGGTCCGGCAGGGGCGGATTCTGCGCGAGAAGTGGCGACCCAGCGAACTTGCCGGGGATGTGGGTGCAGAGCGGATCTTCGGCCATCAGATCGCCGGTCATCCCGTACGCCCTGGCGCGGCATCCGCCACAGTGGCCGTTCATCTCGCAGGCGCCGCACCGCCCGCCGAGCGAGCTGCGGCGCCGAATGCCGGTGAAGAGCTCCGAGGACGTCCAGAGGTCCGTGAGACGCGAGCTGCGAAGATTCCCCGCGAAGACGGGGAGATAGGGGCACGGCGTGACATCGCCGTTCGGGCGTATCCCCATGTAATGCGTCCCGGCGGGACACCCGCCGGCTCCTCCGGAGTAGGTCCTGATCCGAGCGTCGGCGTCGCCCTGCTCCAGAACCGTCTTGATGTAGTGCGGCGCGCACTTCGCATTCACGAGCATCCGCCGGTCGTACTTCCTCTGAATTCGATAGAGCGAAGCCAGAACGTCGTCGTACTGCGCGGCGGTCATGTCCGACACGAATTGCCCGCGACCCGTCGGGACGAGGAAGTAGAGGTTCCAGACCTTCGCGGCCAGGCGATCGTGCGCGAAGTCGGCGATCGCGTCGAGCTCGCCGAGATTGTGCGAGCCCGCGGTTGTCTGCACGATGAAGGGGAGCCCGGTCCGGTTGAGAATCTCCGCTCCCTCCACCGTGTTTTGCCAGGCTCCGCGCACCCTCCTGAAGCGGTCATGACAATCGGGATCGAGCGCATCGAGCGAAAGGGACAGTCCCCGTCCTCCGGCCTCCGCCAGGCGCCGCGCCACGTTCTCCGTGATGCGCACACCGTTGGTGCCGACGACGACCCAGAGTCCACGCTCCGCCGCACGCCGGACGATCTCGAGGATGTCGCGCCGCAGGAGCGGCTCGCCGCCCGTCAGGATCGTCAGGCATTCAGGCGCGAAGGCGGCGATCTCGTCGATGACCTTGAAGCATTCTTCGGTGCCGAGCTCGCTGCGATCCGCGAAGTTCTCCGTGCCGACCAGGGGCGTGCCGCCGGCGTCGAGATAGCAGTGCTCGCAGGCGAGGTTGCAGCGGTAGGTGAGGTTCCAGGAGATGACGTAAGGCCTCGCGAATGTGCTCAATTACAAACTCCCAATTTCCAACTCCCAAAGTGATTTACCCCGATTCCACAACCTGGGCGCTTGGGAGTTGGAGGTTGCGGAGTTGGAAGTTGAAAATTGACGAGCTCTACATACCAAAAAACTCGCGGGCCGCGTCGAGGATCGTCTCGTCGACTTCCAGGGCCCCCCTCTCCCGCGCGAATCTCTCGATGCCGGTTCGCGCCATGGGCCGAACGAACTCGGGAATGTTCGCGAGCCGCGCTTCGGCGCCAGAAGTCCACTGGACGGGGATCGCCTCGCCGGTCTGCCGGTCCAAGGAGCGCGTCTCACTGCCGGGTGCGTCCTCCGCTGTCGGGATCATCCCCGCGAACGGGCAGCCGCTGCTGGACGTACTCGACGCGTCTGCGCTCGTCTCGGGGCCGATCCGCACGCCGAGCGACTGGACGATTTGCGTTTCGTACGCATTGGTGAGCATCGCGATCTCGTAGCCGCACTCGGGACACGAGTAGGCGATCGACAGCGAGCCGCGCTCAGGTGGCCCGACCGTTTGAAGCTTCATCGGAGTATCGCAGGGGACACAGAGGAACTTCATCGCGGAGGCTCCGATTCGAGACGATTCAACAGTTGCTGCGCAACATGCTCGAGCGCCTGGCCAACCGGTGTTTCGGGCAGTTGCGCGAGGGGGATCCCCCGATCGCAGTGCCGTGCAAGCTCGGGATCGAATGGGACGGTCCCGAGGCAGGGGATCGCCAGGCCTGATGAGTCCGCCTTCGCTGAAGCTTCGGCGGACCGCCGTAGCCTTGGCGGAGGCTGGTCGGGTGAGGCGAAGAGCGGCTTGATGGCGTTGCAGTCGCGGCAGTAGTAGCCGCTCATGTTCTCGATGTACCCCAGGATGCGATTGGGTCCCTTCGACAGAGCTGCCACTGAACGCGCGACAACGCCCCGTGCCACCTCGGACGGGATCGTCACGAGCAGGAACGAGGTCCGCGGCCCGAGAAAATCGGCGTACTGAACGGTCCGCTCGGCGCCCGGCGGCAGATCGAACATCAGCAGATCGAGCGCTCCCCACTCGAAGGACCCGAGGATCTCGCCGAGGAGCGCGAACTCCCGCGTGGCGCGCCACGTATGCGACTCTCCGTCCGCGGCGCTCTCGAACTCGAGTGCCTCCGACTCCGGGATCAGCGAGCCCATCGAGAAGACACCGATCCCGTTCCCTGTCCGCGGAAGCGCGACCTTCTGGCTCCCCGGGACGAAGAGCGCCCCCTGAACACCTGCCATGCGCGCCTGTGAGGGGCCGTTGAAGTCCGCGTCCAGGATCGCAATCCGAAGCCCGCGCGCCCGGAGGGCGCCCGCAAGATGCAACGTCAACGTGCTCTTGCCGACTCCCCCCTTGCCGGAGCCAACGGCCACGAGATGGCGCACGCCGGCGAGCCCGTCGGTGATGCGGGTGCGCTGCTCGGCAACCTGCTCGAGGACTCTGGACCCTCCGTCGCCGATGATGTCGTGATAGCGCTTCACCGTGCTGTGTTCCGATTCGACGCGAGCCTTTAGCCTACACCGTCCCGCACCGGGCGCGAAGGGTGATATCTCGAGCGAAGGGCGGGTCTTAGCAGACGACAGCTGTTCCGCTGACCGATACCATCAGCATGCCATTGTTCTGGCCAAGGACTTCGTAGTCGAGATCGATGCCGATAACCGCCGTGGCGCCGAGCTCCTGCGCCTTCTTCTGCATCTCGCTCAATGCAATCTCGCGTGCCTCGGCAAGGCCACGTTCGTACGTCGCCGACCTGCCGCCAACGACATCGCGGACCGCCGCGAACATGTCGCGGAAAACGTTGGCGCCGATGATCGCCTCACCCGTGACGACGCCGAGATAACGAGTGGCAGGCTGACCTTCCACGACCGACGTTGTGGTCATCAACATAGCAGCTGAGTCTCCTTTGGAACGTCGACCACCGTATCAAAATGGCCGGACGGCCATCACAGAAGTATACGAAGCGCCGTCCGGCGGGTTCGCTGGCCGCGTTTCGGGGAGCGCTGCGCATTAAGCCTCGGCTGCGGCCTGGGGAATAAGGCCACCGGATTCGTCGATGTAGACGCGCAAGGTCTCGTGGCTCCATATACACGCGTGCCCAGACTCAAAACGCTACTGCGATTCCCGCGTTCGCCACCTCGGTCAGAACGGGTTCGAGAGCACGCGGCGAATCTTGTCGCCGTAGGTCCGCCCGGATTGCAGACGCTGCCCGGATCGCAGCTCGATGACGTACTGGCCGTGCGCGAGCGACCACAGCTGCGAAATGCGCTGGACGTTCACGATGTGCGACCGATGGATGCGCAGGAAGCGCTCGGGATCGAGAATCCCCTCGATCGTGTTCATCGGCACGTGCAGCAGATGCGTCGTCTCGCCGATATGCAACCGCACGTAATTCTGGAACGCTTCGATGCGGTCCACATCGTCAACGGGCACGAAGATCGTCCGCTCGCCGGATCGCACAGCGAATCGCGCGAGCCGCCGCGGCGGGCTCGCGATCGCGTCGAGCATCGCGACGACCTGGCGCGTGGTCTCGTCGCGCGGCTGCATCCGGATCCGGCTGGACGCCCGCTCGAACGCGAGCGCGAAGCGCTCCTCGGTGACCGGTTTGAGCAGATAGTCGAGCGCGGCGATCTCGAACGCGCGGACCGCATACTGGTCGTGGGCGGTCACGAAGATCACCGACGGCATGCGCTCCGGTCCGACCGCATGGACGACGGCGAACCCGTCCATCCGGGGCATCTGCACGTCGAGCAGCACCAGATCGGGGGGCCGCTCGCGGATGATCGCGATCGCCTCCCGCCCGTTTCGCGCTTCCGACACGGACTCGACGCCTGGTTGGCGGCCGACCAGCAGCGTCAGCCCCTCGCGCGCCAGCGGCTCGTCGTCCACGACGAGCACTTTCAGCCGCATCCGGCCTCCTCACGCGTCGTCCGGAGGGGCAGGGTGATCGTGACGCGGGCGCCGTGTGTGGCGGTGTTCTCAGCAACGAGACTGGCCCGATCGCCGTACAGTCGCCCCAGGCGGCTCCGGGTGTTAGCGAGACCGATGCCCGGCTGCTCCAGGCGCGGCGGCTGCAAGCCAGGCCCGTCATCCGAGACGATCAGGGCGAGCGAACCATCGCGCTTCGTAGCGCTCACGTCGATCGTGACCGCCTCTTCGCTCTGACCCAGCCCGTGACGGACGGCGTTCTCGACGAGAGGTTGGAGCACCATGTGCGGCACGAGCGCGTCCGACAGGCCAGGGTCCGCTGCGATGTGCAGCCGCAGGCGGTCCTTGAACCGAACCTCCTCAATCGAGAGATAGAGGCGCAGGAACTCCAGCTCACGCCACAAGGGCACTTCCTGCGCGTCCACGTCGTCGAGCGAGAGGCGCAGCAGGTCTCCGAGCCGCGCGACCATCGCCTCGGCCTCGGCCGTTTTCTGCTGTTGGACGAGCACGATGATTGCGCCGAGCGTATTGAAGAGGAAGTGCGGCTGCAGCTGCATCTTCAACGCGCTCAGCTGCGCCGCCGCCAGCTGCTGCGCGAGCTCGGACGCCTGCACCTTCAGCTCGAATGCCTCCCGCTCACGGATCTTGGCGTTCTCCTGCGACCGGTACACGGCCTGGAGCGCGATGACCGCCCAATACCGGATGACGCCTCCCTGAATGCCGAACGACAGCATCACTCTGACGCCCGCAGCAACCGATGGTGGCGGCGACGGGGCCGGGAAGACGCCGAGCGCCATCAGCAGCGGGACCTCGATTACGGTGGCCATGATTGAGAAGACAACGCTGACGCAGAGATGGAACCCTGCGTAGGTGAGGCGCCGCTCGAGCGGCCACCGGTTGCCCAGCCACAGGAGCGCCGGCGTGAGCGCGGCGCAGATGTACATGCCCGTCATCCAGCCGACGAACACGTGCTTCCAGGGTACGGCCTCGCCCAGATAGAGGCGCGGCACCGAGTCCTGGGTGATGTAGAACAGCCCGGCTACCGTCCAGGCGAGCCAGAGTCCCGCAATCTGCCGGATCCGCTCGCGCACCCGAGGCGACATCACCCGTTCATTCTGCCGTGGGTCGCCGTGACCCACACCAGCTTTTGACGAAGCGGCCGGTCGCGAGGGCCAACGGAGCGGATCTCGCTGCCCGCGGCTCTCGGTTCGACGCGCGCGAGCCATGTCCGACCGCGAACCCTGCGTTGGTCGGGCCCTTGGTCCGGTTCGGCATTCCGACAGGACCGTCGGTCAAAAACCCCTGTCGGGCCGCTCGCCGCCATTCCAGGATCCATTGCATGCAGCAAACCACACGCGGTTACGAAACGACGACGACGATGACTGATCTGGCCATTCGGGTCGGCGGGGTGTTGGTGCTGACGGGTGCCTTGACCTGTGCCGCCGTGGCGCAGGTGCCGTCCACGGACCCCGCGCAGGCGCCAGGCGTCCTTCCGAGCGGACTTGGTGACGCGGTGGATCGGGACGTCGCCAGGGTTCGTGCCGCGACGGCCAGGTTCAAGTCGACCGAGGCCGCCGAGGCGGCCGGCTACGCGCGCGTCACCGACTGCGTCGAACATCAACCCGACGGTGCGATGGGCTACCACTTTCAGAACAACGCGCTGCTCGACACGACGCTCGACGTCGACCATCCGGAGGTGCTGGTCTACGAGCGCAACCCTGAGGGCGGGTTCAAGCTGAACGGCGTGGAGTTTCTGGTGCCGATCTCCGGCTGGACTGCCACCGAGCCGCCCCGAATCATGGGCCAAGCCCTCAAGCGCGCAGACCGGTTGGGCATTTGGTACCTACACGTCTGGACATGGGAGCCCAGTCCGAGCGGGCTCTTTGCCGACTGGAATCCACGCGTGAAGTGCGGAACCGGCGGCAACGCCTCAGCGACGCCTCACTGAGGGCGACGGCCATGGTCAACGACAGTGGGACTCGTCACGTGACCTGGCCAGAGGGGCATCACGTCATGCCGAGAACTGCGCGACGCGATCGCGTGAAGGCCTTGGCCGTCGGACGGCTCACCTCCATGGTGATCCCTATTCGCGCAGGACAAGCCGCCGGTGGGACTTACGGTTTCGCGATCACAACCAGTGTCCCGTTGGTGCCTGCGTCAACATCGTGATTGTCCCCTGAGGCGTAGGCCGCTCCACTCGCCGTGATTCCCGTCACCGTGAACGTAGCAGTGGCATCGCGCTTACGCAGGTTGCTGACCGATATCTGGCAGGTGCCGCCACCGTTCGTCGTACAACTTCCGCTTCCGCTGGCCGCGCCGCTCCACGTGCCCGTGACTCGCGCACCCGACATCGCACCGTGATTGCTCTTGTTGTGCACCGCAACGGTCACCGTTGCCGACCAACTGCTCTTGTTCCCGGCCGTCGAGCCGTCGAGGTCGCCGATGTGGACCGTGGGCGACGGAGGCGGCGGAACGAAGGGGTTCACTGTTACCGTCGCGCTATCAATTGCCGTGGCGCCATCGTCATCGGTGACTTGTAATGTCAACGTGTGAGTGCCGACGCTCAACGAAACAGTCGGACTCACGCCTGTGGCCACCGTGCTGGCGCTCTCGCGCCAGACGTAGCTCACGATCGTGCCGTCCGAGTCCGACGACGCGCCGCCGTTCAGCGTGACGGCCTGGGTGCCGTTGCCGTCATTATCCGTAACCGTCTGATCCGCGCCCGCGTTGGCACTCGGCAGTGCGTTCGGCTTCGGGTTCACGGCGATGAGCACCGAGTCGCTACTCGATGCGCCGTCATCGTCGGTAACCTGCAGCGTCAACGTGTGAGTGCCAACACTCAACGTTACGTTCGGACTTGCGCCGGTCGCCACAACGTTCGGCCCTTCCTTCCACGCATGCGTGACGATGGTACCGTCCGAGTCCGAAGAGGCGGTGCCGTTCAACGTCACGACTTCGGTGCCGTTCCCATCGTTGTCGGTCACAATCTGGTCGGCGCCTGCGTTTGCCACGGGCGCCACATTCGGAGGCGCGTTGACGGTTACCACGACAGTGTCGGTACTCGAGTCGCCGGCGTTGTCGGTGACCTGCAGCGTCAGCGTGTGTGTGCCGACGTTCAGCCAGACCGATGGTGATGCGACCATCCCAACCACCGTCGTGCCCTCACGCCATTCGTAGGAGACGATCGAGCCGTCGGGATCGCTCGAGGCGCTGCCATTGAGCGTCACTTGTTCCGAGCCGTCGTTGTTGTTGTCGACCGCGTTCTGATCGGGTCCGGCGTTAGCGATAGGCTTGGTGTTGGTGGAGAGGCTGTAGGTCATCGCGTTGTGGACGTTCAGGCCGCCGTGCCTGGTCCACGAGTCGAGGCGCACCGGAGAGACGCCACCCGAATCGGCGCTGTTCTCGAGAATGTCCACAACCTGCTGGTTGCTGACCACGTCAGGTCGCGACCATACGAGCGCCGCGGCACCAGAGACATGTGGAGCGGCCATCGACGTTCCGGACAACCATTGGTAGCAGCCGACATCTCCTGGTGTCGTACCGGCGCCGCCACACTGGTCAATCGGGTACGAAGACATGATCGCGTTGCCCGGCGCGGCGAGCCCCACCCAATCATTGGCGTCGGTGCTGTAGTTGGAGAACGACGCCCGCAGATGATCCTCATCGTAGGCGCCCACGGAGACGACGTTGGGAAACGCTGCCGGATAGAACGGTGTCGTCACGCCACTATTGCCGGCCGCGGCAACGATGACGAGGCCGGCGTTCCAGGCGTCCTGAACCGAGTCGAACATCGCCTGCGAGTAATCCGTTCCGCCCAGGCTCAGGTTGATCACGCGCGCGCCGTCGGTCACCGCGCGATCGATCCCCTGGGCCACCGCGAAGTCGTCGCAGCTGCCGTCTGGCGCGCAGACCTTGTAGGACAGGATCACCGCGTTGGGCGCCACGCCGACCACGCCTTCATCAGCGGCGGGATCACCCGTCGAGTTGTTCATGGCGGCGGCAATGATCCCCGCGACGTGCGTGCCGTGGCCGTGATCGTCCATCGGATCGCCGTCGTCGTTCACGAAGTCCCAGCCGCCGATGAACTTCGAAGCGAGATCGGGATGCGTATAGTCGATGCCGGAGTCAACGACGGCGACGGGAATATTGGTGCCTTGGGACACGGCCCAGGCTTCGGGTGCGTCGATGTCCGCATCCGGCGTTCCGACGTAGAAGCACAGCAACTCGCCATCGATCCACGGGAAGCAAAAGAACAGCTGTCCGGTGTTGTGCAACGCCCATTGTTCACGGAAGTAGTAGTCGCCTGGCATCACCGGCGATGCCTGGCTCTGCGAGACCGGCTTCGGAAGACTGCGGACGTAGTTCGGTTCCGCATACAACACCTTGGGATTGTTGCGGTAGCGTGCGATCGCGGCGGTTTCGTTCCCTCGCGGCACCGCCACGAGCTGCAGTCCTGTGCGAGCAATTTGCTGCTTGAGAGTGCCGCCGCCATGCCGGTGCGCGTCGGCTTTCGCGTTGCCGCTCACGCGTGGCCTGAATTTCACGATAATCTCGCCGGCGACGAATGTTCCGTTCGCTGCAGGGGTTTGCGCCGACGAACGCATGATGAACACGGACGCCACGAGCACCAGTACTGCGAACAGTGTCCTGACCGGCATGAGACGTTCCTCCGGCGGCGAAGCGAACTGCCCGAACGGAATAGGGACCGTCGAACGTTCGCGCCCACCAAACTGTCAGCGCGCGTGGCCTGACGGATCGAAGGGGTAACGTTCGCAACCTGCTTGCCAGGTCAGTTGTGGTGTGGATCGCGAGCGTTTCGCGACGAGCGGGTCAGATTGATACCAGTGGCGCCGACATAATTGCCGCCGCCGCGAAGAAAACCGTAACTGGCCGGTGACGAGAGCGGCGGACACCGACCGTACAGCACGCTGTATACTCGCCGCCTGCGACCAGCACGATGCCACAGCCCTCGGGCTTCCCGGACCCCATCGTCCGCTTCGGAGTCTTCGAGTTGGACCGGCGAGCCGGCGAGCTGCGAAAGGCCGGCGTTCGTCTCAGCCTCCAGCCGCAGTCGTTTCAAGTCCTCTCGATGCTCGTGGCACGTCCCGGGGAGCTCGTGACGCGCGACGAACTGCGCAGACAGCTCTGGCCGGATAACACCTTCGTAGACTTCGAGCACGGCATGAATGCCGTGGTGAACCGCCTTCGCGACACGCTTGGCGATTCGGCCGAAACGCCTCGCTTCATCGAAACCGTGCCGCGGCGCGGATACCGGTTCATCGGAAGCGTCGCCGGTGCGCCGCCGATGGAGGCCGCACGTGCGATCGGGCCACAGAGGACGCGCCGGGTCGTGCTATCGGTCGCCGCGCTGGGACTGACAGTGATTGCCCTCGCTTGGTCGATCGTCCATGTCAATTACACACGTGAATCGCAACCGTTCGACGTCGTGCCGCTCACTAGCGACGTCGGCGTCGAGGAGAACCCAAGCTTCTCGCCCGACGGGAACCAGGTCGCGTACTCGTGGAACGGCGAAAGTCAAGACAACTACGACATCTACGTCAAGCTGATAGACGCGCCCAAACCGTTGCGCCTGACGAACGACCTGGCGAGCGATGTCCGGCCGGTCTTCTCGCCTGACGGACGATCAATTGGTTTCGTCAGGGTTGCGAAAAGCCGCTGGACGTACGTGGTGGTCCCGGCGATTGGAGGAGGCGAGCGGGTGCTGGCGGAGCTTCCGCAGGACGTCGGCAATCCTGTCACGACGTTCGGATCCACTTGGTCGTCGGCGTGGCTGCCGGATGGCAAATCCATCGTGCTCGATGGGCTCCGACTGCTCTCGGTCGAAACGGGTGAACTGCGGGATCTGACCGATCGCCACGGTGGGCGGATAGTGGGTTGGTATCCAGCGGTCGCCCCGGATGGGAGAAGGCTCGCGTTCGCGCGTCCGTCTGGTCAGGCCGTCTCTGGCCTGTATGTGCTCGATCTCCCCAGCGGCGGACAATTCCTGGACGGTGCCCGATCGGTGTCGCTGATCGATGGAGACGTCTCTGGTCTGACGTGGACCTCAGACAGCAGCGCACTGGTTTACTCCAGCGGCAGGCTCTCCGGCAGCTCCGGTCTCTCGAAAACCATCTGGCGAGTTCCGGCCACGCCTGGCGCCCGACCGCAGCAGCTGCAGCTGGGCGAGGATGCGACGTCCCCCGCGATCGCTGGCAATGCGGCTCGACTGGCCTTCGTGCGGAACACGTTGGACGTCAACATCTGGCGCACAACACTGCCCGAGCGAGCGGCACGTGCACCAGCGCCTTCCCGGTTCGTCTCGTCGACGCGATCCGACTGGAACCCGCAATACTCGCCGGACGGAAGCCGTGTCGCGTTCGAATCCACCAGGAGCGGCGAAAGCGCCATCTGGGTGGCTGCTGCTGACGGGACGAACGTAGAGAAGATCTTCTCTCGCGCTGGTAAGCATGTCGGCACGCCGAGATGGGCACCCGACAGCCAGCGCATCGCGTTCGACAGCACTGCTGAAGGCAACTTCGACATTTACGCGATCGAACCGGGCGGCGTGCGACCGGTTCGGCTCACCACCGATGCTGCCGACGATGTGATGCCCAGCTGGTCGCCAGATGGGACGGAGATCTATTTCGCCTCCAACCGTACGGGCAGGCAGGAAGTCTGGAAGGTGCGTCCGTCCGGCGGTCCGGCCGAGCAGGTCACCCGTAACGGGGGGGCGTGCGTGTATCCGTCAGCCGACGGCACGCACATCTACTACACGAAGCACGATGGCGATGCGGAGCTGTGGACCGTCGCGGTCGCGGGTGGTGAGGAACGCAAAGTGCTTCCGAGCGTGATCAATCGGGCCTTCGTCGTGGTCGCCGGGGGGATCTATTTCATTCCAGGCCCGAATTCGGGGGCTCAGTTCGGCGTGTATTACCTCGACCTCTCCAATGGGGTCGTCCGACTGGTGACGCCCATCGACGGCCCTCCCAGCCTGGGACTCGCAATCTCGCCGGACCGCCAGTACATCCTGTATACGCAGAGCGACTACGCGGGGAGAGATCTCGTGTTGGTGAACAGATTCCGATGAAGATCGAACGGAAGGCGGTCGCCGTCCGCGGACCGAGCCCCCGGTCTATTCCGAGCGTGCCCTCGCGGCGTAGAGTCGATGCCCGCCGGCGCGGCGGAAACCCCGCGCCTCCAGCAACGCCTTTGACATCTCCGACGGGTGAACTTTCGGGAACCGGGAGGCCGTCATGCCTTGGGCGCTGAGTCGAGACAGCAATTGATTCAGGCGGGCTCCGCCATCCTCGATGAAAGTGCGGAGCGACATAATCTCGACTCCCAGTTCGCCCTGCAGGTAAAGGAGATAGGCTTCGATTCGTTCGTCCGAGGCGACGGCGAGGCCTGCAATCTCGTTCTTCCGTGCGGCGAGGGCCTCGCCCGAGCGCTCCCAGCAAACCTGCGGATCGGCCTCTCCGAGGAGACCGTTGGCGATCAGATCGTCCACGGTGACGGGGATCACCAGTCCCCCGCCGTGATCTGCGACCTCCCGCACATCACTCTCTTCCCAGTCCAACACGTAATCCGTCAAGAGCGCTTCCTCGACATATCCGCTCGCGCTGAACAGCCCGCACGCAGGAGGCAGGGTGTCAGGGACTTCGGCGAGGATCCGGGGCGGACCGAGAATCGCGAGCTTCGAGCCGAGCGAGGCGAGCAGGTGCCGGCCATGACCCTGTCGCCGATGATCGGGATGGACGGCGATCTTGTGGACGAGCGTAGCGGAAGGCCGCTTGGCGCCGATCAGGACGCCGATCGGGTCAGAGCCCGAGAAGGCGACCATGCAGCTGCTGCACCAGACCTGGAGGTCGCGGATCGACCGCTTGAAGGCGACCGGCGTCATCGGCGGCTCGTCGGGAAAGTACGGCGACCAGCAGCGATTCAGCGCGCCGACGAGAAGCTCGATGTCATCCGTGCGGCAGAAGCGGTAGGAGCTCACGCAGGCAACTCCCAACTCCCAAAATCCAACTCCCAATCGTCGGGGCAATACCCAGCTACCGCACCAGGTGCGCCCTTGGGAATTGGGAGTTGGTAGTTGGCAGTTAACGAGATCTCACCTCGTTGAGATAACCGCTGCCGTTGCCAGCCGGCGCCGCCGCGGGCGTACCGGTGCTAGCGGCCGGAGTCGCCGGCGTCGAGACCGCCGGGCTCGCGCCCGGTGCGGAGTAGGTCGCGATCATCTCCGCCATCATCTTCTTGCCGATCTCGATTCCCTCCTCGACGAGTGCAAGGTCGATCGCCGTCGCGGCGCGCTCCCGCGCAAGCTCCTCAATCCGTTCTTGTGTCTTGCTCCGCATGAAACCGGCCGGAACCCGGAAGATCCGCTGCGCGGCGTCGTTGGTCCAGTCGAATGTCGAGATCAACGGGTTCTTCCTGTCGTCGCGAGCAATGAGCTTCGGGTCGCTACTCGGAGCAGCCCCGCCCGCCTCCGCTGAAGCTTCGGCGAGGCTGGCGCGCATCACGTCGGGAGAGGGAATCGCGATCTCGAGAGGCGCGCCAGTCTCCTCCTCGATCACCTGCCGGGCGAACTCGAGCGTGATCGCGTCGAGCTTCATCATGCGCGCGCGCTTTTCGACACGCGCCTTCACGCGACGGCGCTGATAGGCGTTCTTCATGGTCCAGAGGCCCTTCCTGGCTTCCTCCGACCATCGGAGCTTGCGCCCGTCGTAAGTGGTCTCCTCCTGGAGGCCTCCTTCCACCTCCGCGATCCTCTCGATCATTTCCCGCGAGATCACTTCGAAATCCGCGGCGCCGCAGACCGTGCACCTCACGGGGTCGCTCTGCGTGGCGGTGACGCCGCACGCCCGGCACATCGACACGGGGCCGGACTTCGCCCGCTCGAGAGCAACGGCTTCCGCCAGCGCTTTGGTCGCGGCCGAAGCGCTCTTCGGCATGAACCGATCCATCGCTTCATCGATCACCGCGTTCGTGACCACCGAATGGCCTTTCTCCAGCGCCAGGCGAAGGACCCCGTTGCGGGCAATTCCCTTGACCTGCTCGGGCACGTGCGTCATCCGCTCCTCGGCCTCGGGCGTCCACCGGACGGTCTCCTCGGCGCGCACGTCGAGGCGCGGCACTTCGAGGCGCGTGGAGAGGAGGACATCGCACGGCGCGCCGCGAAGAATGTTCTCGGCGTTACTCCCCAGTCCCGTCTCGTCCTTCGGACTGTGCACGCCGATCCGCCCCAGCACGATGAGCCAGGGACTCGTCTTGCGCGCGTGGTCGAGGATCTTCTGGAAGGGCTTGCCGTCGAGCAGCGTTTTCTTGATCGCGATGCCCGCCTCGCTCACCATCCGCTCGCCGACCTCGAGATGAGATTGATAGATCTGCGCGAGCCCGGTGTCGATGATCTCCTCGTGGAGCTGATTCTGCTCCTCGAAGCGGAAGACCTTCGCCGCCTGCTCGGTGAGGACATTGACGATGCCGTTGAAAACGGAGTAGTGCAGGTAGGGGTCGTACACGGCGATTGCTTCGACCTTCTTGCCGAACGTGCGTGCCAGGTCAACGGCGGTCATCAGTGCGCCGAATGACTGGGGGCTGCCGTCCATACCGACCAGGATCGTGTCCCGCTCCGCCTCGCCCGGCTCGGGGACGTGTTTGACGACCCAGACATCGCGGTCGGATTGGCGGGCGACGCGTTCGCAGACCGAGCCGATCACGCTGTCGCGGGCGCGCCCGATCCCGAGGGCGCCGATCACGACCAGGTCATGCTGTGAGCCGGCGAGATCCTTGAGGATCTCGATGTGATGTTTCCCGTCCATCATCCGCGGCTCGAACGCAAGGCCCGACTCCCCGCAGCTGCGCGACATGCCATCGAGATAGCTGTCGGAGATGAGCTTGAGGCCCATCGTGATGAGGCTGTCGTGGATCTTCCGCTGGCGCTCCAGCTCCACCTCGTCGATGTACTCCTCGGGCAGGGTGTACTCCATCTGCCTGAAGCGATAGTCGTGCAGTTTTGCCGCGTAGACATGACAGCCGACCAACTTCGCCGAGTACGCTTTGCCCAGCCCGATGGCGCAGGCGACGGCGCGGTTGGAATGGTCTGAGTTATCGACGGGAACGTAGATACTCTTGTACATCGGATCCTCCGGATGGCCCGGCAGCTCAAACGCTCGTGGCCGGCTGTTGTCTGCGCTTCCGCCTCCGCTAAAGCTACGGCGGACCCGCCGTAGCGCCTCCGGCGCGAAGGCGGGCACCGCCGATATCGTCGCGGCCCCGAGAGGCGTAACGCCAGCGTACCCAACCGATCACGGCCAGCTCGACGGCGAGGATGAAGAGCGCCGTCTTGATCATCGGGCCGACGGCCGATGGGACCACGTCTGGCTCGACGTAGACGGCGTACCAGAGCGTGAGACCTCGCCTGTTGCCACGCTCTCGCGAGAACCCGTCCCAGACCGAGAAGGCGACCGGCATGAACTCTCCGGGCGAGAACGGGGCGCCCGAGGTTGCGCGAAGAGGTCGCTTGAAGATGACCGACCATTCTCCCTGGTCGTAGCGCGCGACACCAGTGAGATCGCCCGTGTCGTTGGGAGCGATGTCCCCGCTTCCCCGGCCGGTGAACTGAAGGGGATTGGGGCGGGCCAGATCGAAGAACCAGAGATCCACGGAGTTCTGGGCGTCGCCGAAGATGAAGTAGGGCTTGCGGGCGCCCGCCGGCACTTGCGAAGGAATCTGGATCGAGACGGCGTCGGAGAACTCGGATGGCTGATCGGCTGGCGCCGCTTCCGCCTCGGCAAAGGGGTCAGCTGGCTGCTGCGCAGCTCCCGGCGTCTCCGACTGCCCGGCCGGAGTCGGGGCGACTTCCGCGTCGCCGAACACGCTCCCCTCCGCGCCGCCGGCGCTCGCACCACCGCTCCCGCCCGGGGCTGCGCCAGCCGCTTGCTCCTCCTCCTCCGGTGGCACTGGAAGCGACGGTCCGTTCTTTCCTGTTTTCTGCGCGCTCATGTCGTGCCATCGAACGAGGAGGGCGATCGATTCGGCGTCGTAGATCGCCTGAACGGTCACGGAGGTCGTGGGAGGATGGAACGCGCGTCCCGGCTCCATGATCTGCCCGACGATGGGAAAGCGCGCCGACAGGCGCGGATTCGAAACTCGCGGTCCCCTTGGCAAGGTCGATCGGATCCTGAACGTGCTTGGCGACGACGAGGTTGGAATAGCCAGGCCCGTTGCTCCCCGAAAGGGAGACGATGAAGTCCGTGATCGCCCATCGTTGCTCGGGCTTGAGGGCATCGACGAACGACGGCATGGGCGTGCCGTTGAACCCCGTGCTCATCGTCCTGAAGATGTCCTCGCGGGACGACCCTCCCCGGAAGGTCCAACTCTGCGCGAGGTCGGCCGCGCGTATTGGGTGGTCCCAGTCGTCCTTCAGGGTTGGAGCCGAAGGTCCGTCGCCCCGACCGAGCGTACCGTGGCACCGTGCGCAGCCGGTCTCTTCGTAGAGCTTCTTCCCGAGCTCGATTGACTCCTTCGTGGCTTTCGGCGCGCTCGGGAGCGGAACGGGCTTGGGGGCATTTTCGGGGTTGGAGAAGTCGGCGGAGAAGGTCGTAATGAAGTACGCGAGATCCGACACTTCCTGGTCGGAGAGAGTTGGCCAGGCGGGCATCGAGGTGTAGGGCATGCCGCGCCTGATGATGTTGACGAGGTCCTGATGGGTCGGGAGCGCTCCGTTGGGAGTCGTCCGAATCTTGAACTTGCCCGTCGTGAAGTTGCGGGGCCTGGGGTACAGATGCGGGGTGGCGTAGCCTTCGCCGTCCCCCTTCTCGCCGTGGCACTGCGAACAGTACTTGAGATAGAGCTTCTTGCCCGACTCCCGCTGCGCCTCGGTCCCGACGTCCTGAGCCGCCGCGCGCGCCGATCCCATCAGCGCGACACACAACGAGGCGATCGGGACCACGAGACACCAGCTCGATATCGCGATGCGGGGCCGCGCGAGAGACGAGGGCGGACCTGTCAGGCGAGAGATCATTCCTTCGCGGCCTCCTCCTTGCCGCGAGGTCTCTGGGCCGTGAAATCGTAGAGAAAGAGGATCGCATCCCACATCTCCTCTTCCTTCAGGAATTTCTCCCAGGCGGGCATGGCCGTATCCCAGGGACCCCCTTCGTCGGGAAGCCCGGGGCCTCCCTTGGCGATTCGCCAGAACAGAAACGTCTCGCGAAGCTGCGCGATCGTCGTCGTTGAAGTTGGTCGGGATCGGGTCCAGCCCGTGCACGAACATGCCGTTGCCCGCCATGGTGTCGCCGTGGCAGAAGACGCAGTTCCGATAGTAGACCTGGCGCCCGTTCTCGACATGTCTGCGGAACTCTTGCGGATTCGACTTCTCGAGTGGTCGGAAGGGGTTGTCTCCGGCGTCAAGATCGATCTTCTTGTCATGAACCGTGATTTCGGACGGCGACGCAGGATGAACCGTCCGCGGGAAGAATGGGGGCTGGAGGGGGGCGTTCATCTGGACGTAGACGTTCGCGGCCGCCAGCGCCGGGATGGCGACGACCGTTGCGCCGAGGAGCGCTGTGTACCGCTTCTCCGTCATGAACCGGACGAGCGGGCCGAAGACTTCTTCGCGGCGCTCCTCGCTGGAGGACACGTACGCCAGGATCGCAATCGAGACGATTCCCATGTAGAGCGAGACGACGGAGGCGGGAATCGGGGCAGTGAATCCGAATCGGAGGAGGACGTAGATCCCCACCCACCAGGCGCCGGCCCACACCAGCAGATTGGCCCGACGGAAGCGAAGGAGCCCGAACACGGCGACCACGGCAAGGACGACCAGGATGTTCATCGTGCAACCGCTCCCGCCTCCGCTGGAGCTACGGCGAGGCTCGCCGAACCGCCCGCGGCGCGAAGGTGGCCATCGAGCCGCGCCGCCTGATGGGCGACAACCGGCCGGAGAATCGGGGCAGGTCTCAGCTGCGCGCCCTTCGTCGGGGGGGCTTCAGGCTGCGCCCCGCCCGGCGCGGCGCCTGGGGCCGGAGCAGCCGCGGGAGCCGGCGCCCCGCCCGGTGCGGCCGCGCCGCCGTTGTAGTGGTGGTTCGTCTGCAGCGTGACGGTCGGCGTGCCGCCAAGAGTCTGGAGGGACGCGATCACGCAGAGGATCTCCTGATCGGTGAGGCCGATCGGAGGCTTGTTGACGGGGGGCATCGCCGGAGGGAATCCCGGCACGACGAAGGCGGCGGGTTCGTACATCGATTGGGCCAAGTACTCGACATCGCTCAGGCCCGGGACGCGGCTCTTCGCGCGGGCATCGACTCCCTCGAGGTCGGGGAACCGGAGCGCCCCGGTCTTGCCGATCGTGTGGCAGGTCAGGCAGAGTCCCTTGCCCTCCATGATCTCGCGGCCGACCTTGACCATGTCGGCCGTGGTCATGTCGCTCGCCAGGACGGTCTCCTGAGGAGGCTGAACTTCCTTCTGCGGCACCATCTGGCCGACATAGGCATAGAACCCGGTCGTCGCGAGGACGAGAGCGCCGATCCGGATCATGAGCGGGACCCTCATGACGTCCGCCTACGCTCCCGGAGTTGCCACGGGAGCTCCGGCGAGACCTCGCCGGAGCCTGGCGCGGCGGCCTTGGTCCGCCTCTCGAAATCGGGCCGGTCGTGCAGGCTCGCGATCCAGAACACGACGCCGATCAGGAGGAAGAACGCGAGCACGGTCACCGAGACGACCTTCGTCGCGAAGCCGAGCGTGGGCGTGAACGCGTCGACCGACTGGTCCCGAATGACGCCGTAGACATGCCAGTGCTGGCGGAGCCCGGAGCGAACGTAGCCCATGAGCCCCATGAGCCAGGTGAAGGTGACGGCGATGAAGATCAGCACGTACTGCGAGATCGCCGGGATCCTGCCCCAGCGCACCTCGCCCGTCTTCCGCGCTCCGCGGAAGAGAAAGACGTCGATGGCGGTGATCGACACCATCGCGAGAAGGACCGAGAGGACCTGCGGGCACGGAGAGCCCGATCCGGACCGTCGCCTCGACGAAGTACCCGTAGACGCCGAGGAAGATGACGAATAACGCGACGGCCGCGAAGATCGTGAGCTGCGCCGCATGGCCCGTCTTCGCCCACGCCACCGACGCGACCTTCCCCGTCCGGCGGTAGAGGAGGAAGCTCATGAAGGTCGTGAGGATCAGGATGTTCACGGCGGTGTTCTTCGCGGACATGACACCGAGGAAGCCCAGAACCGGGTGCGCCGATCCTCCCATCGCCCGGACCTCGGAGACCGTCGCGATGATCGACCGGGGCGTCGCCCAGACCATGAAGCAGAGCACGATCGCGATGAGCAGGTACTTGATGAACCTTCTGGAACGGCTGCGCCCCCTCGACCCGCCCCATGCCGAGCCAGAGGTAGTAGTTGGCCGCGAGGAAGAGGTTCCCGATCAGGACCGCCTGAATGATGAAGAGCCACGAGAAGGCCCCGCCCATCATCGTGAGCCCGAGCGTCTGCGAGTAGGCGTAGATCTCCTTCGCGAGCCAGTAGCCGGCGAAGGGAAGCGGGAGGAAGGCGCTGATCGCGACGAAGTTGCCGATGTATCCCATCCAGTCGTAGTGCGCGCGCTCCTCGTCGGTTTCCGCCTGGAGGAACTTGAAGGCCGCGTAGGCGGCGGCGACCGATCCGCCGAAGGCGACGTTCGCGATGACTCGATGGACGTTGATCGGCATCCAGGTGTAGTTGTAGACCGCGTCCCAGACGGAGATCACCGCCCCCGTGTCCGAGACCCCGCGCGGCGACATCATGAACGTGAGCCAGGCATTGGCGATGAACATGATCGCCGTGCCGACGACGTTGAGGCCGAGCCCCAGGCCAAGATGCACCAGCGGATGGAATTTCCCCCAGCCGTAGTAGTAGGTGTAGAGGAAGAAGGCCTCGGCGAAGAAGAGCAGGACGTACGGGAGAAAGGTGGGGGAGAACACGCTCATCAGGTAGTTCGTGAACTTCGGATACAGAATGACGAGCATGAACGTCAGGAACGCTCCGAAGGTCGCGGTGAGCGAGAAGGAGACGGAGAGGAGCTTCGTGAACTCGTAGCGCGAGCCGGTCGTATCGCAGATCTCCGGTCTTGTAGCCGATCGCCTCGACGATGAACGCGAAGATGGGGACGGCAAGGACGAACGCCGCGAACAGCAGGTGAAGCTGCGCGACCGCCCAGATGGCCACGCGGCTCCCAACGACGGGGAACCTCCGGTACTCGGCCTCCACGTAGGGCTTTGCCCGGGCCTTGCTTTCCGCATCTGCCTTCTCGGCGGCCAGTCCCTCCGCGCGGGGCGTTGGGTCGACGGTCGCGGCAGGGGCCCGGTAAGGCTCCTTGTATTCGCGGCTCACGAGCGTCGAAGCCATCCACACGGCCCCGGCGAACATGACAAGGCCGGCGACGGGACCGAGAAGCACCAGCAGCTTTGCGGTTCATCAGGCCGTTCATCGTGGCGCCTCTCTCAATCCGTCCCCGCGGGCGCGCCCTTGGCGCTTGCCAGCCGCTTGCGCTCGAGCTCTCGCACGTAGGCGACGATCGCCCACCTGTCTGCGGGAGGGATCGGCCAGCGGTACCCGGCCATCAGCCCCGTCCCGTTCGTGATGACGTCGAAGATCTGCCCGTCCGGGTACTTCAGGATCTTGTCCTGGTGGAAGGAGGCGGTGGGGACGTTGCCTCGCTGGAACAGGATCCCCTTGCCGTCCCCCCGAGCGTCGTGGCACGGCTGGCAATAAATCACATAGCGCTGGCGGCCGCGCTCGAGAAGCGCCTCGTCCACGGTCACGGGGATCGTCGCGACGAACTGGCCGTCCGCTCCCTTGCCCGTGAAGAAGGCCGCGTCCTCTTTCAGCCCGCCGATCGGGACCGTTCCTGGAACGGGCTGGCGCATGGACGCGCCGTCGTAGAAGAACGTGCTGGCCGTCTGGGGGAGCACCTTCGGCTGGTCGTCCATGCTCGGATTGAGATGGATGGGAGGGCGGCTCGACGTGCAGCCGCGCGCGCAGCCGGTGAGGGCGACAAGAGAGGTGAGGGCGAGCGCGCCCACCACGCCCCGAGAGCCGGCGATCATGCCAGCCCCTCCAGGTCGGGATTCGGGTTGCGCACCTTGGCCAGATAGGTCGTCCGGGGCTTGGTGTTCAGCTCTTCGAGGAGCGCGTAGTTGCGCGGATCGGCCTTCGCCTTCACCACCCGGCTCGATCGGTCCCGAAGGTCTCCGAACTCGATCGCCGAAGCGGGGCAGGCCTGCTGGCAGGCCGTCTTGACGTCGCCGTCACGAAGCTCGCGTCCCGCGAGCTTCGCATCGATCTTCACCTTGTTGATCCTCTGCGTGCAGTACGTGCACTTCTCCATGACGCCCCTCGCGCGGACCGTGACGTCCGGGTTCATCGCGAGCTTGAGGATGTCGGGCGTGTCCTTGGTGAAGTTGAAGAAATTGAAGCGGCGCACCTTGTAGGGACAGTTGTTCGAGCAGTAGCGGGTCCCGATGCACCGGTTGTAGACCATCACGTTGAGGCCCTGCCCGTCGTGAACGGTCGCGGCCACGGGGCAGACCTGCTCGCAGGGGGCATCCTCGCAGTGCATGCAGGGAACCGGCTGGAAGACGATCTCCGGGCTGCCGGAGGGCTCGCCGGAGAAGTACCGGTCCACCCGGAGCCAGTGCATCTCGCGCCCTTTCTTGACCTGGATCTTGCCCACGACGGGCACGTTGTTCTCGCTCTGGCAGGCCGTCATGCACGCGTTGCAGCCGATGCAGGAGTTCAGGTCGATCGTCATCCCCCACTGGTGGCCCTTGTCGTAGGCATGCTCCTTCCAGAGTGAGAAGTGATGCGGATCTTCCTCGAAGACGCCGAGTGCACCGGAAACGCCTCCCTCTTTCGTGGCTCGAGGGGATTCCCCCGCATGCGCGCTCTCGGCTGTCGGCGGCCGGGAGGCCAATTCCGATCGAAGCTCGGTCAGGGTCGACTCGCGGACGATGGGGCGCCCCTCCATGCTGCCGTGGTTCTGGGTCGCCGACAGCGAGTACGTGCGCGCGAGCTTGGTGAGTTTGACCCCGCTGTCGAAGCCAGGTGCTTTGGAGCTTCGAACCGTGAACGCGTCGAATCCGACCCCAGAGCCGATCCGACCCGCGCGCGAACGGCCATAGCCGACCGTCAAGGCGACCACGCCGTCCGCCATGCCGGGGAGGATCCAGACGGGAAGCTCGAGCGAGCGGCCCGAGTAATCGACACGGATCACATCCTCGCTCGCGAGACCGAGCGTTTCGGCGGTCTTCGGGCTCACGAGCGCGGGGTTGTCCCAGGTGAGCTTGGTGAGGGGATCGGGAAGCTCCTGAAGCCACCCGTCATTCGCGAATCGGCCGTCGTGAAGCGACGGCGAGGGGAGGAACACGATCTCCAGGCTCGCCGAAGCGCCTCCGGCGCGAAGGCGGCCGATCAGGCGCGCGAGTTCCGCAAGAGGCTCCGCTCTGAGATCCGGAACGACTTCGGGAAGCTCGCTGCCGGAAAGCAACCCATCGTGCAACACGCGGTTCCACTTCCTGTCGAACTCGCCCTCGCCCAGGATCGGTGTCCAGGTCTCCCGCACGATGTCGTAACCGGGACGATCCTCGCCTCCCACCATCAGCCCCAGCACTTCAACGGGGGATCGTCCGCCGAACAGGGGGAGGATCAGTGGCTGGACGACGCTGAGCGTGCCTCCAACCGCGCGCGCGTCTCCCCACGATTCGAGGTAGTGCGCACGCGGGATATGCCACTTCGCCTTGGAGGATGTTTCGTCGACCGTGTGCCCGAGCGCGATCGACCTGAGGGACCTTCGCCATCGCCGACGCGAAGTCGAGATCGGCGGGGGCATCGAACACAGGATTGCCCCCCAGGACGACGAGCGTCTGAACCGCGCCCCCCTTCATCGCGGAGACCAGCGATACCAACGAGCTCACGCTCGGAAGCGACGCGTCCTTCGTCTCGTAGTAGCTGACCGTTCTGCCTGTGTTGCCGAGAGACGTGTTCAGGGCGCAGACTGCGGCGTGGACGGCCGCGGGCTGGCGTTCCCCAGCCACGATGAGCCCCTTGCCGCGGTTCGCCAGAAGGTCCTTCGCAAGGGCGTCGATCCAGCGCGCGTCGACACCCGTGACGCCGGCTCCCGCCAGGTTCGCCGTTCCGGCCGTGGGCGGAGCAAGGCGTGCAGCGAGCGCTGCGAGAAATGGGGCGATCTGCCGGCTCTCGAGGCGGAGCCGATGATCAGCCATGGCTCCCGTCAGCGAGTAGACCCCTTCAACCGCGTAGAGTCGGTTCATCGCGCCACCCGAGGCTCCCGCGCTCCTTCCCGCCGCGAAACCTCGCGCGTGACGGAACATCTCCGGGTCGGTGAGAAGCGGGTCGGCGTCGAGGGCGAGAATCACCGCGGCGCGATCGAGGCGGAGCATGAGATCGAGGTCGCGCCCCGTGGCGTATCGCAGTCCCGCGAGTCGGCTCTCGTCGCTGACGGCGTCGTAGGTCGCCCACTGCAACCGAGGATAGCGGCCACGGAGCTCGGAGGCCAGGCGTGCCAGGGTGGGAGAGGAGAAGGACTCGGAGAGGATCGCAAGGCCGGCGCCGCCGTCCGAGGCATGAGCCTCGGACAGCGGTCCCCAGGCCGTCACGAAATCGCTCCAGGACTTCCGCGCACCTTGGTGTCTGACCGACTGCGAGCGGTCGGGATCGTAGAGGCCGAGCACGGACGCCTGGACGAGGGAACTCGAGGCCCCGAGGGTCGAGGGGTGCGAAGGGTTTCCCTCGATCTTGGTCGGTCGCCCTTCGTGGCTCTCGACGATCAGGCCGTAGGCGCTCCGGCGGAACGGCATGGTCGTCGCGTAGTAGCGTGGGATCCCAGGAACGATCTCCTCGGGAGCGGTGACAAAGGGGACAATCTCTTCGACGGGGCGCCGGCACCCCGCGACCCCCGCGAGTGACAGCGAGGCGCCCAGGAGCATCATCATGTCCCGCCGGGTGATCCCTTCGGGAAGCTCCGAGGCGCCCTCCGGGAACTCCCGCTCGAGAGCGACGCGGAATTCGGGGCGATCCTCGATCTGCGCGAGACTTCGCCAATAGGTCCGACTCACCGGTGGCACCCCGAACACTCGGTCGGCGGATTGACCGGTCGTGCGCGGTCGAGCTGCGCCGCGAGCATTTGGATGTTTGTGGGAGCGGTCCACTTCATGTTGGTGACCTCCGAGACTGGGCGTCTGTAGGGACCGGGGTTGCGGTGGCAGTCGAGGCACCAGCTCATGCTGAGGGGCGTCATCTGGGTGACCGTTTCCATCTCGTCGATGCGGCCGTGGCAGGTGACGCAGCCGATTCCTGCCGCCACGTGCGCGTTGTGGGCGAAGTAGGCGTAGTCGGGAAGCTTGTGGACGCGAATCCAGCGCATCGGCCGACCGCTGGCGGCGCTTTCCCGAATCGGGGCGAGTTGCTCGCTGTCCTTCTTCACGGTCACATGGCAGTTCATGCAGGTCTGGGTGGGCGGAACGTTCGCGACGGCAGAAATCTCGACCGAGGCGTGACAGTAGCGGCAATCGAGACCAAGCTCGCCGACGTGGAGCTTGTGGCTGTACGGGACGGGCTGAACGGGACGGTAGCCCACATCCGTGTACCAGGGAGAAAAGCAGTACCAGACGCCCGCGATCGCGAGCGTCGGACCGAGGCTGCCCACGATGGCGGCCACGATCGGGAGCTTATTCCACCAAGGGGGGAAGATCTGGGCCAACGACTAGGACTCCGGGGCGCTGCAGAACAGTTGCCCAGGCCGCGAGTCCGCGATGGAACTGTGATGCCACATCCTCGCGCCCCAAAGAATTCGTCGCCGGTGAACGACAGAAATCCTGTCGATTGAGGCGGCATCTTACCCACGAACTCGGAAGAGGGTCAAGCGCGCCGAGTCCGCCTTCGCGCACGTTCGCCGCGCGCTTCGGCGAGATTTCGCCGTAGCCTTGGCGGGCCCCTTCCGAGCGGGACTATTCGCACGTAGGCGATCGCGTTGAGACGGTCAGGTCGCTGCAGACCTGTTAACCAGCCCCAGCCGTGAGCCTGATGAGGCTGAGGCCTTGATGACGTGGATGAACGGAGTACGCCAGCTCAGTCCACTCGGCGCACGGTGCCCATTGCGCGGTGCACACTGCGGTTGGCGTAACTCACGACGGCGTGCACCTCGCCACTCTCGAAGTCGTAGACATGCACGTGGGTCGTGTGGTCCGCTTCCTGCCAAGTGATCATCAGCAGTTGTGGTTTGAGATGCGTGACCGGTATGCGGGAGAGATCTGGAGAACCAGTGGACCTACGAAGGATCGTCACTCTGGACTCTGAGTCCAGCCGTACACGTGTTGCCGTTCCACCGAGTTGTATCTCGTATGTCCGACCAGGCGCGGGATCGCGAAGCGAGCCATCTGGCGCCGCTGGGTGCGCCTCCAGCGCGTGCCATGCCCATCTGCCGTAGAACTCGATGGATGCCGCGCCGTGGGTGCCCAGGATGTCCGCGGCGGCCTCACGCTTCTCGCGTTTCTTCGCAAGCACCATGATCACGGATCGGCCCGCCCGCACGTCCTCTACGTAATGCAGCAGGTGTTTGTGGTCGTCGGAGAGCGTCCGAATCAGCGTCCGTTGAAACTGGGCGAGGAACCTATGCTCGGCGCCCGTGGGATCCGGGCGGTGGAGGTCCGCTTCCCCATGGAGGATGTCGATGTCCTGCCGCGCGAACCCGACCTGCAGCAGGGCCTCGATGGCAGCCTGAGCATGCTTCGCGTCGACGATGGTGCCGACCACGCGATTCGTTGGATACGCGATGAAGGCGTCTGGTTGGTGCACGTCGCTAGCCATAGCGATGCGATTGGCGGCGGATCATACACGATCCGGGCAGCGTGGCGCGAGGCAGAAAAGAGGGTGATCACCCTGGCGGACCTCAGGGTTCACCCTACACACGATTGATGTCCAGTTCCACTGTCGGCGAAAATGGGGGCAGCTTCCTGTGCTTCGTCGCCTGTTCGAACGCGTAGGCGAGCCTGAACAGCGTCGGCTCACTCCATGGGCGGCCGATGAACGAAATGCCCACGGGCAGCCCGAAGACGAACCCGCCAGGCACCGTGATGTGCGGATATCCCGCGACGGCGGGCGCGCTCGAGCTTCCGCCGTTGCCATAGTCGCCGTTTACGAGGTCGATGAGCGTTGCGGGACCGCTCGTGGGACACACGAGCGCGTCCAGCCGATGCCGCGTCATCACGGCATCGATGCCGAGTGTGCGCGTGAGCCGGCGGCAGGTTCGAAGCGCCCGAAGGTATTTCGGATCCGTGAGCGGCCCCTTCTTCTGAGCCTTCTCGAGGATCTCCTGAGCGAAATACGGCATCTCGCGCGCCTTGTGCTCCTCGTTGAAGGCGATGAGATCGAAAATCGACGCCAGGCCCGCCTTCCGACGGCCTGCCAGGTAGGCGTTCAGGTCGGCCTTGAACTCGTAGAGCAGCACGTCGAATTCTGGGTCGTTGAAATCGCCGATGTGCGGAATATCCGCCGGATCGATGATCGTCGCCCCGGCCTGTTTCATGATGTCGATGGCGGCGCCGCCGACGCGATCGGCGCCGTCGCTATAGCCAAACAGCTTCTTTCGCGGAATCCCGATGCGCGCGCCTTTCAGGCCGTCCACCTCGAGCGCCTGTGTGTAGTCGCGCGCGGCATGAGGCACGCTTCCGGCGGTCGCCTTGTCGCGTACATCGACGCCGGCCATCGCCGTCAGGAGAATCGCCGCGTCGCGCACCGTCCGCGTCATCGGTCCCGCCGTGTCCTGGCTGTGGGCGATGGGAATGATCCCGGTCCGGCTGACCAGTCCGAGCGTCGGCTTCACGCCGACCAGGCCGCAGTTGTTGGACGGGGACACGATCGAGCCGTCCGTTTCCGTGCCGACACCCACGCTCCCGAAGTTGGACGCAATAGCGGCGCCGGTGCCCGAGCTCGATCCCGACGTATTGCGATCCAGCGCGTACGGATTCCGGCATTGGCCGCCGCGCGCAGACCATCCGCTCGTCGACCGCGTCGATCGGAAGTTCGCCCACTCGCTCAGGTTCGTCTTGCCCAGAATGACGGCCCCCGCCTCGCGCAGGCGCGAGACGATGAAGGCGTCCTCGGATGCTCCTGCCCCCTCGAGCGCAAGCGACCCGGCAGTGGTCATCATCGGGCCCGCCGTGTCGATGTTGTCCTTGAGCAACACCGGAATACCGTGCAGCGGACCGCGCAGCTTGCCTGCCTTGCGCTCGTCGTCGAGCGCCGCTGCGTCGGCGAGCGCGTGCGGGTTCGTCTCGAGAACGCTCCGCAGTTCCGGCCCCTTCTTGTCGAGGGCTGCGATGCGGGCGAGATACCTCTCGGTGATCGAGTGCGCGGAGTCCTTGCCGGTCTCCATCCGCTTCTGCAAATCGGTGATGGTGGCCTCGTCCAGCTCGAAGCGCTCGACGGCGGGGACAGTGCGGGAGGGTGCCTCAGGGGCTTCTGCGGCGGTCGTTACACGGCCCGCGATGAGCGCGGTCGAGCCCCCGATTGCGCCACATCGCAAAAATGTGCGCCGGTCGATGACGCCCGTTGGGTGATGAACGGATTTCGCCATGGCGGGAGTATCGCACGTGGGCGGGGCCGCTTCGCTCGGCGGCGGCCCCCCGCCGCGATAGCGAGGCGCCATTCCGGCAAGCGGAGCGAGGCGCCCCACCCGGGGCACGAAGTGCCCCGGTCCCTCCGCCGAGCGGTAGAGGCGCCCTACCGCGAGCGGAGCGAGCGGCCCTGCTTGAGCCCCCGCACCTTCATTGGAAGGCCGAAGAGGTCGATGAAGCCGCGAGCGGCGGTGACGTCGTAACCCTTCATGGCGAAGCTTGCGAGCCGAATGTCGTACAGGGATTTCGGCGACACGGCGCTGACGGCGGTCGCGCGGCCCTTGTGCAGCTTCACGCGAACTTTCCCCGATACGACCTGGCTGGCCGTATCGATGAAGGCCTGCATGGCCTCACGGAGCGGGTGGAACCACTGTCCGTAGTAGACGAGCTCGGCGTACCGAAGCGCGAGCTGCTGTTTATAGTGGTACAGGTCGCGCTCGAGGCAAATCTGCTCCAGCGCCTTGTGCGCTTCGTAGAGGATGGTCCCGCCGGGGGTTTCGTACACGCCGCGGCTCTTCATGCCGACGAGGCGGTTCTCGACGAGCGTCACCTGCCCCACGGCGTGCGTGCCGCCTAGGCGATTGAGGGCATCGACCAGATCATGCCCACCGTTGCGGAACGTCTTGCCGTTGACGGTGGTCGGCACCCCTTTCGTGAATCCGACCTCGACATACTGGGGTTTGTCTGGCGCCTGCGCCACGGGCACGGTGATGGTGTAGACCGCGTCGAGCGGCTCCTGCGCCGGGTCTTCGATCTCGGCGCCTTCGTGCGAGATGTGCCAGAGATTCCGGTCCTGCGAGTAAATCTTCTTCTTCGTCTGCGTGATGGGGATGCCGTGCCGCTCGGCATATTCGATGGCGGTCTCGCGGTCGGTCAGGCCATCGGCAAGGAATCGGGGATCCTTCCACGGCGACACGATCAGGAGCGTGGGATCGAGGGCCATGTAGGTCAGCTCGAACCGCACCTGATCGTTTCCCTTGCCGGTCGCGCCGTGACCGACCGCGTCCGCGCCCGTCTGGTGCGCGACGTCGACCTGGGCTTTCGCGATCAGCGGGCGCGCGATCGACGTGCCGAGCAGGTAGTCGGCTTCGTACGTCGCATGCGCGCGCAGCATGGGAAAGCGGTACCTGCTCGGCGAACTCGCGGCGCAGGTCCGCGACCACGACTTCGTCGGCGCCGCTCTTCTTCGCCTTGCGCTCGATGCCCTTGAGCTCGCTGCCTTGCCCGAGCTCCGCCGCAAACGCGACGAGCTTTACGCCCGGATAGCGCTCCTTGAGCCAGGGAAGGATCACTGACGTGTCGAGCCCGCCCGAGTAGGCGAGGACAATCTTCTTGGGGCCGCTCTGTGCCATCGATGGACGCCTCGGAAAAACCCCGATGGTACTACAGCACTCGCTTCGCCCTCAGGGCCGGCTCACTTCGTTCGCCGGTGGGCCCGCCTCGCGTGCGCTCGGCGGTGGGTAGGCGCCTTCGGCGCCGCAGGGCCGGGCATTCGCCCGGTGAGAAGAGATCTCACCCACGCGAGCGGCAGCGAGCGCGCCCGATGCTGGCGGCCTTGCGTCAGTCCGCCAAAATCCCAAGCGCGGCCCGGACGAAGTCCGGCTCCGGCAGTGCGCCAAGAATCTCGATCTGCTCGTTGACGATCGTCTTCGGCACGCCGTTGACGCGGAACTTGCGCGCGAGGTCGTAGAACTCCGTTGCCTGCACCGTGGTCGCGGTGATCTGTGGATTGAGAAGCGCCATCCGGTTTGCAAGGCCCACGGCCCGCGGGCAGTGGGGTCAAGTCGGGGTGACGAAGACGTGAATATTTGTCGGCTCTGTCACTGTCGAGACGAGAGCCACGCTCTCGTCCGAGAGCGCCATGTCACTGGCCCCGCCTGCCGCGAGAATCGCGTCGACCACCGCCATGAAGTCGTAGCCGGACGGAGCGCCAAGAAATCGGATGCGGGTGTCTTCGCCCGAAGCGAGCAGCACGAGCGCCGGGACCCGGTCGATGCCGAAGGCGGTGGCGCGCTCCTTCTCGAGCACCAGGTTCAGCTCCTCGACGAGGATCTGATCCGACACCTCGGTAATCTCGGCGAGGATGCGCTTGGCCTCGTCGCACGTCTCGCACCCGAAGGTCTGCGTGAAGAACAGCAGCGTGACGGGCTGCGTCATGTCCGCGAACATGTCGCGGAGGGTCTGCTGATCGCCGGGAGAGAGGAGGGCCATAGACGATTATCCCACGCATACAATGGACGGGTTGATTGGGTTACTCGGGTTGGGCAGGTCCTCGGTCACTCAGGTCACTCAGGTTGGCCCGGTTGGTCAGGTTGGTGGCCCTCCTCGCGCTTGCCGCGCGGGTAGAGGCGGGCGACGCCATCGAGTATCGCCTCTCCTTCCCTGACGCCGAGCATCATTGGATGCAGGTCGAGGCGACGTTCGGCGATCTGCCGGACGGGCCCGTGGAGCTACGATTCAGCCGCAGCTCTCCGGGGCGCTATTCACTGCACGATTTCGTCAAGAACGTCGACCGCCTCACGTTTACGACCGGCAGCGATCGACCGATCGTGCCGGACCATCCGAATCCCAGCGCCTGGACTGTGACGAGCCACGATTCCACGGTGAAGGTCAGTTACCGCGTGTACGGCGATCGCCTGGACGGGACCTATCTGGCCCTGGACGAGACGCATGCGCACGTGAACATGCCAGCCGTCATCATGTGGGCGCGTGGGCTCGAACTCAGGCCCGTCAGGCTCACGTTCGAGCAGCCCACGCGCGGCACCTCCTGGCAGGTCGCCACGCAGCTCTACCCGACAGCCGATCCGCAGGTGTTCACGGCGCCGAACCTGCAGTACTTGATGGATAGCCCCGCAGAGTTCGGCCGGATCGTATGGCGATCGTTCGAGGCACCCATTCCAGCCGGCGTCGCCGCTCGAGCGCCAACCATCCGGCTCGCGCTGCATCATCAGGGAAGCGAGGCGGATGCCGACGCCTTTGCCGCGGGCCTCCAGAAAATCGTCGAGCAGGCGCGGCGCGTTTTTGGAGAGTTCCCCGAATACGAGCGCAACACGTACACATTTCTCGCAGACTTTCTGCCGTCGGCGGCAAACGACGGCATGGAGCACCGGAACAGCAGCGTGCTGACGAGCAACGCGCCGCTCGGGACGGCGCGGACACGGCTGCTCGACGCGGCGGCGCACGAGTTCTTTCACGGCTGGAATGTCGAGCGGATCCGCCCGCGATCGCTGGAGCCCTTCGACTTCGAACAGGCGAACGTGTCGGCCGATCTCTGGCTCGCCGAAGGCGTGACGAGCTACTACGACGGACTGCTGATGACCCGCGCCGGCCTCTGGACGCTCGACGATCTCACCGCCGATCTTGGTGCGGCGGTGTCGACCGTCATCACGAGTCCGGCGATCAGGATGCGCTCCGCCGAGGACATGAGCCGCCTTGCGCCGTTCGTCGACAGTGCCAGCGGCGCCACAGGCACTGCCACGGGCGCGACGTATGTTTCCTACTACACCTTCGGCGCTGCGCTTGGCTTCGGCCTGGATCTCGCCATCCGCCACCGTACGGCTGGCGCCGCGAGCCTGGACGATGTGATGCGCGTGTTGTGGGCGGAATGTGGGCGCGCGGGCGGTGCGCGGCCCGGCTATGTCGATCGCCCCTACACGGTCGCTGATGTGCGCCGTGTGCTCGCTGTCGTCACTGGCGATCGTGGGTTCGCCGACATGCTGGTGGATCGGTACATCGAGGGACACGACGTGATGGACTACGAGCGGCTCCTCGGCAATGCCGGGCTCGTGTTGCGCGGCCGCAAGGGCGCGGCTGGCGTGTCGAACGGACGCGAACTGGAGATCGTGACCACCGAGGTCGCGGGAGGCCGACCTACCGAAGCCCAGCGGGCGTTCCGCGCGCGCTGGCTTAATTGACACCCAATTGACCCGTCTCTTGCGCCCCGCACGACGCTGTCCGTATCGTTTGGGACGCCATCGCCTGCCCGCGCCCTGAGCCCGGGCACATGTCAACTGCGCCGCTTCGCCTCCCATCGCCTCGCGCCTAACATCATCATCACGCAGAGCGCCTGGACCCAGCGAACACTGATCGGAACCCACTCGTGGTCAAAGCCTCTCCAGCTCATTCCAGCCTTCGACCCGACGTTCAGCCTGACCACTCGGCCGGAGCTCAATTCGCGCTTTCGATGGTGCTCGAACCCGGCCAGACGGCGCCCGATGCGGAACTGTCGGTAGTCTCCGGCGGCGCGCCCGTCTCCTCCGTGACGCTCCCGATGGGGACAGCGGATGCCGCCGGGCGATTGATGGCTGTAGGTCGCGTGCCGCTGTCGGCCTTGTCGCCGGGGCACTACGATTTGAGAATCACGATTTGGTCGCGGCGCCAATGCACACGTGCGAAACGCTCCCATGACCGTGACAGAGTAGGGGCGCATGGCAATGTGCCCCGCCCGGTGCATCCCACCGTTCGCGCATGGCGATGCCCCGCATAGAATTGCCTCAGATGCGTCTCTTCCGGTACCTCTCTCTCGTTTTGCTGCTCGCCGCCATGTCCATACCATTCGAGGCCGATGCTCGACAGCGCCGGGACGTTGGGTCCGCGGCTGCTGCGATTCGCTACACGCTGCGCTTCCCCGCGCCCGAGACCCACTACGTCGAGGTCGAGGCCCGCGTGCCGACCGCGCAGAAGCCCTCGGTCGAGCTCCACATGGCCGTGTGGACCCCTGGGTCTTATCTGGTGCGCGAGTTCTCGCGCAACGTCGAACACGTGACGGCCGAAGCCGCGGGCAAGGCACTCACCGTTTCCAAAATCGCCAAGAACAGTTGGCGCGTCGAGACAGGCGGTGCGGGGGAAATTACCGTGCGGTATCGCGTATACGGGCGCGAGATGACCGTCCGCACGAACTTCATCGAGGCAGACTTCGCCGTTCTCAACGGTGCGGCGACGTTTCTCACGATCGCCTCTGACCGCATGCCGCGTCCGCACGAGGTCGCACTCGAGCTGCCTCCAGAATGGAAGACGTCGATCACGGCGCTGCCCGACGCACGCGAGGGATCTCCGCATCGGTACCGCGCCCCCGATTTTGACACTCTCGTCGATTCACCCATCGTCGCCGGGAATCCTGCGGTCTATTCCTTCACTGTGCAGGGCAAGCCGCACTTCATCGTCAATGTGGGGGAGGGCGGGATCTGGGATGGGCAGAAGACTGTCGCCGACGTGCAGAGGATCGTCGAGACCGTCGCCGGCTTCTGGGGGACGATGCCGTACGACAAGTACGTGTTCTTCAACCTGATCACCGAGGGGAACGGCGGGCTCGAGCACAAGAATTCCAGCACGCTCATGACGAGCCGCTGGAAGGCTCGCACCCGGCGTGGCTACGCCGACTGGCTGACGCTCGTGAGCCACGAGTTCTTTCACGCGTGGAACGTCAAGCGGCTGCGGCCCTCCGAGCTGGGACCATTCGATTACGACCGTGAGACCCCGACGCGGTCGCTGTGGGTGGCGGAGGGGCTGACGAGCTACTACGGCGACCTGCTGGCGGCGCGCGCGGGCGTCATCACCCAGGACGAGTATCTGAACGAGCTGGGGAGCCTCATCGCCGATCTCCAGGGCACGCCGGGGCGCTTCACGATGCCGCTCGAGGACGCGTCGTTCGATGCCTGGATCCGCTACTACCGGCCCGACGAGAATTCACCAAACGTCTCGGTGAGCTACTACACGAAAGGCGCGGTCGTCGGGTTCCTGCTGGACCTCGAGATTCGGCGGGCGACGAATAACGCGCGATCCCTGGACGACGTGATGCGAGCGGCGTGGGCACGATACTCGGGCACCCGCGGCTTCACGCCAGAGGAGTTCCGAGCGCTCGTGTCGGAAGTTGCCGGCGCCGATCTGTCCGCCTGGCTGCACCGGGCCCTCCAAACCACGGAGGAGCTCGATTACAGCCAGCTGGCGTGGCTCGGGCTGCGGACGAGAAGCGACGCCCCGCAGCCGCCGAGGGCCTGGCTGGGACTGTGGCTCGCATCGTCCAACGCGACGCTGAAAACCGACGGCGGCCGCCTGCTGATCGCGCAGGTTCGGCGCGGGACACCCGCCTTCGACGCCGGCCTCAATGTGGACGATGAAATTCTCGCGATTGGGGAGTATCGGGTAAGACCCGACTCCTGGGAGTCTCGTCTCGACGCCTATCGACCCGGCGACCGCGTGTCGGTACTGGTCGCCAGGCGGGAGCGCCTGATCCGCCTGGACGCCGTGTTCGCGGCCGAGCCTCCCAGATCTATCCGCCTGGAGCAGGATCTCGCCGGCGATCCCCCGGCCCGTGAACGCCTCGTAACATGGTTGAAGCCATGACCGGATCCCGCCTATCCTGACGCGCGGTATGATCGTCGGGAACTCGACTTCGGCGGCAGACATCGCTCTTCTGGATCGCATCGCCCGGCGCGACCAGGTCGCCCTTGGCGAGCTGTACGATCGGCATTGCCGCCTGCTGTTTTCCCTGATTCTCAGGATTCTGCGCGATCGTGGCGAAGCGGAGGATGCGCTGCAGGAGGTATTCGTTCGCGTCTGGGACCGGGCCGACAGCTACAACCCGTCGATCGGCACGCCGGCGGCGTGGCTGGTGCGAATCAGCCGCAATCGCGCGATCGATCGGCTGCGCTCGCGCACCGTGCGCGCCGACGTCAATGGTCCCGAGCTCGAGCGCTCCGAGCAAATGCCCGACACGGCTCGGGAAGCGGACCCTGAACGCTACGCCGCTTCCAGCGAGCAGAGACGGGTCATCGGGGAGGCGCTTTCGGCGCTTCCGGCCGACCAACGCCAGCTGATTGAGAGCGCCTTCTACGAAGGCTACACGCAGTCGGAACTGGCCGAACGGTTCGATCTCCCGCTCGGCACGGTGAAAACACGAATCCGGACCGGTATGCAGGCGCTGCGGCGCGCACTCGAACCGCTTGGGGGAGGCTCGCGATGAGCGCTGACGCGGAACTGCGCTCACTGGCGGCGCTCGATGCGCTTGGAGCGCTGGACGGCGCTGAGCGCCTGGAGCTGGAGCGTGCGCTGACCGTCGCACCCGCGGAGGTCCGCAAGGAGATTCAGGAGTTAAACGAAGTGGCTGCGTCGCTGCCGCACGCCCTCCCGCCCGCGGCGCCCTCCGCGACGCTCCGCGCCCGCGTGCTCGCCCACGCCGCGGGGCCATCATCCTCAGCCGCGCGTCATCGGTCCGCTCTCGGGGAAGCGCTCCATTTCATAGATCGCGATGAAGGCTGGCAGCCACATCCCATCCCGGGCATCACCGTCAAGGTGCTTTCGGTCGATGATCGATCGGGAGTGGCGACGCTCCTGGTCAAAGCGGCGCCGCGTACGACGTATCCCGCGCATCACCATTCCGGTCCCGAGGGCTGCTACGTCATCGAAGGGGAAGTCCTCGTGGCCGGGCGTCGCATCGGGGCGGGCGATTTTCACCTGGCAGACCGAGACTCGGATCACGACCCGCTCTACACGGAAACCGGAGCCACCGTGCTCCTCGTCTGCGCCGCCGCCGACTATTTGTAACGGATCGGCGGGGCTTCGGCTTCTCGGCTTCTCTCCGTTTCTTCCGATCCTCCTCTGGCCGTAGATCCTCGTGGATTTACACACGCACACCCGGCGCTTCGTGGCCGGTGTGCTCGACGTACTCCACGTACGACCCTGGATACGCGTGGGCGTGCGAGTCGGTGCCCGATTCGCCGCCCAGTTCCAGCACGCGACTCCCGAGGCCTCGTAGAAACGAGCGATCGTGCGAGACGAAGAGCATCGTCCCTTCAAAAGTGCGGAGGGCTGCGATCAGCATGTCCTTGGTCGCCAGATCGAGATGGTTCGTCGGTTCGTCCAGCACGAGGAAATTCGGTGGATCGAACAGCATCCGCGCCATCACCAGCCGGGACTTCTCGCCGCCCGACAGCGCGCGGATGCGCTTGTCGATCTCGTCGCCCGAAAACTGGAACGCTCCCGCGAGCGTGCGCAGGACGCCCGTCGACTCGAGCGGGAAGTCCTTTTGGAGCTGCTCGAACACCGTGAGATTCGGGTCGAGCAGATCGAGCGCCTGCTGCGCGAAGTAACCGAGCTTCAAGCTCGCGCCGAGCCGGACCTCCCCTGAGTCCGGCGTCAGGACACCGGCCACCATCCTGAGGAGCGTTGTCTTGCCGGCGCCGTTTCTGCCCATGACGGCCCAGCGCTCGCCGCGCTGAATCGTCAGGTTGAGCTCGTCGTACACGACACGCGCGCCATACGCCTTCCTCACGTTCTCGAGGACCGCGACCTTGTCTCCCGATCGCGGCGGCTGGCGGAAGTCGAACTCCACGAGGCGGCGCTTCTTGGGCAGCTCGATCTTTTCGATCTTTTCGAGCGCCTTGACGCGGCTCTGTACCTGCGCGGCCTTTGCGGCGTGCGCCGAGAAACGCTCGATGAACCGCTGCTCCTTGGCGAGCATCGCCTGCTGGCGCGAATACGCCGCCTCGCGATTCGCCTCGCGAATGGCGCGTTCCCGCTCGTAGAAGTCGTAGTTGCCCGAGTAGGTCGTGATCTCGCCGCCGTCGATCTCGGCGATCTTCGTCACGATGCGGTTCATGAACTCGCGATCGTGCGACGTCATGAGAAGGGCGCCCGTCTGGCTCTTGAGGAACGATTCGAGCCAGAGGATCGACTCGATATCCAGGTGATTGGTGGGCTCGTCCATCAGGAGGACGTCAGGCTTTCCGAGAATCACCCGCGCCATCGCCACGCGCATCTTCCAGCCGCCGGACAGGGCACCCACGTCGCCGTCAATCCGGTCGTCTTCGAAGCCGAGACCGTGGAGCACTTCTCGCGCCTGCCCCTCGAGCGCGTATCCGCCCTTGTGCTCGTACCTCTTCCTGCACCTCTCCGAACCTCGTCAGGATGGCATCCATCTCGCCGGCCCTGGCAGGATCGGTCATCGCGTGCTGGAGCGCTTCGAGCTCGTGGTGTAGGTCGCCCAGGCGTCCGCTCCCCGCGATGGCCTCGTCCAGCGCCGAACGCCCTGACATCTCCTCGACATCCTGCCGAAAGTAGCCAACGGTCAGCTTCCTCGGCACCGAGACGTCCCCCTCGTCAGCGGTTTCCTCGCCAACGATCATGCGAAAGAGCGTCGTCTTGCCGGACCCGTTCGGACCGACCAGGCCTACCTTCTCGCCGGGGTTCAGCTGAAAGGACGTGTCGACGAACAGCACCTGCCGGCCGTACTGCTTGCTGATGCGCGAGAAGGAAATCATGAAGGCAATGAGAGTACCTACGGCCTCGGTATACTTGTGCCATGCGCTTTGCGCCGGAATACGTGACGTACGTCCTGAACGAGAACTTCGAGGACGCCAAGCGCCTGTTTGTCTCGCCGCTGATGGCGATTCAATACGCTCATCTCGCCATGCTCGCCGACCGCGGCATCATCGGGCCCTCCGACGCGCGCCGGCTGCGAGAGGCGCTCGACTCGATCTCGCAGGACGACATCAAGGACGTCACGTATGACGGCACGTGTGAGGACCTGTTCTTCTATGTGGAACGGCTGCTCATCGCTGCCTGCGGAGACGATGTCGCCGGGCGCCTCCACACCGCGCGCAGCCGCAACGACATCGACATGACGATGTATCGCATGCGCCAGCGGGAGTTCATCCTCGCGCTCTACGAGGGCACGCTGGCGTTGCGCGACTCTCTCCTCGATGTGGCCGGGACGCATCGCGCGACGGTGATGGCCGCCCACACGCACACGCAGCCGGCGCAGCCGACGACCGTTGCGCATTACCTGCTGGCGGTCGTCGAGCAGCTCGAGCGGGATGCGGTGCGCCTGCAGGCTGCGTTCCGGACGACCAATCGCTGCCCGCTCGGTGCCTGCGCGATCACGGGCACGGGCTTCCCCATCGATCGGCAGCTGACGAGCGACCTGCTTGGCTTCGACGGTCCGACTGGCAACACGTACGGCAGCATCGCGACCGTGGACTACCTGCTTGAAAGCGTTTCGGCCACGTCGGTCATGCTCGTGGGGCTCGGGCGCTTTGTTCAGGATCTGTTGCTCTGGGGCACGCGGGAGTTCGGCTACGTGCGGTTCGGCGACGGGTTCGTCCAGTGCAGCAGTATCATGCCGCAGAAGCGGAATCCGGTGGCCATCGAGCACGCGCGTGCCATTGGCAGCAAGGCGCTGGGCCAGGCGCACGCAATTGTGATGGCCGTGCACAACACGCCGTTCGGCGACATCGTCGATACCGAGGACGACCTGCAACCGCTCGTGTCGTCGATGTTCCGCGACGCCCTCCGCGCCGTGGGGCTCGTGGCAGCGGCGATGCAGACGGCAGAATTCGATCTCGCGCGGCTCGAGGCCCACGCCGCGGAGGGTGGCATCACGTTGACGGAGCTGGCCGATACGCTCGCGCGCGATCACAACGTGCCGTTCAAGACCGCGCACGCGATTGCCGCGCGGCTCCTGCAGGTGCTGACCGAGACTCCCACTGCCGATCTGCAAAGCGTGCTGGCCGCCGTCTGCCTCCAGTTCCTGGGGCGGACGCTGTCTTACGGCCGGGAAGATCTCTCGCGGATCCTGAGCCCGCGTCACTTTGTGAACATCCGTCGCACGCGTGGCGGGCCCGCGCCTGAAGAGACAGAGCGTACACTGGCCGAATCGCAGCAGCTCCTGGATCGCGATCACTCGTGGCTGACGGAACGCCGGGGATTCTCGGCCGGTGCCGACTCACGGCTTCGCGAGCGCGCGGCCGCGCTGTAACGTCATGGACCATTGATTACCATGCCGACGCCGCGCCGGACGACGCTGACCGTGATGACGGTGCTGACCGTGGAAGCGGTGGTGCTTCTGACGCTGTGGCTGCTGAAGCGCCACTTTTCAATCTGACCCTCGCACGTCCATTTTCGCGACGTCAAATGGAGATTCCCATGACCAGTATGCAGCCGGAGGCCGATGCGCCAAACCCAGGTGCGGTGTTCGAAACGCTGAACGCCCATCAACGCACGGCGGCGCTCCGCGCGGCCATAGAAATCGATCTCTTTCGCGCACTGGGCGAAGCTCCGGCCGAGGCCTCCGCGCTCGCCGCGCGCTGTGGCGCGTCGGAACGTGGCGTTCGCATCCTGTGCGACTACCTGACGACCCTCGGCTTTGTCGGCAAGGAAGGGGTCACCTATCGGCATACGCCCACGAGCGCCACGTTTCTCGACCCGAGATCGCCGGCTTCGATGGCTTCCGCAGTGCGACTGCTCGGACATCCTGACATCGCGCGCCCCTGGGAGCGTCTCACAGAGATCGTCCGGACAGGCCGGACGGTTCTGCCGGGAGAGGGAACCGTCGAGCCGGACAATCCAGTCTGGATCGAGTTCGCGAAGTCGATGGTGCCGGTGATCGCACCGGCGCTCGCTCCGATGGCGAGTGCGGTCCTCGCCCATCGCGCCGGGCCCATTCGAGTCCTGGACATCGCAGCCGGTCACGGGCTCTTCGGCATCGAGATCGCGCGCCAGAATCCCGCCGCGCACATCGTCGCACTCGACTGGAAGGCGGTGCTCGCCGTCGCCGAAGAGAATGCCCGTATCGCCGGCGTCTCGGACAGAGTCGAGATGCTCGCCGGAAGTGCCTTCGAAGTGGACTTCCGCGGACCGTACGATGCGGTGCTGCTCACGAACTTCCTGCACCACTTCGATGAGGCCACGTGCGTGGGACTTCTTCGAAAAATACGCGCGGCGCTGCTGCCTGGAGGCATCACCGCCACGCTCGAGTTCGTGCCGAACGACGACCGGATCTCGCCGGCGCCCGCGGCGCAGTTCAGCATGATGATGCTGGGCACGACCGTGTCTGGTGATGCGTACACGCTTCGCGATCTCGAGCGGATGCACGTGGCCGCCGGCTTCCGCGGGCTCGCGCCGAATCCAATCGCGGCCGGCCCGGAGACGATCGTCGTTGGATTGACCTAGCGTGAGAAACTAAGCTCAAACTGGCAGGGGGCTCATCGAACATGACCGAACGCGATGCCGCACCGCTCGTGGGCATCATCATGGGCAGCAAGTCCGATTGGGAAACGCTCCGGCACGCCGACGAGATGCTCACCAGGTTCGGCGTCGCGCACGAGTGCCGCATTGTCTCGGCGCATCGCACGCCGGTCGAGATGGCGGAGTATGCGTCGACTGTCGAAGCGCGCGGCCTTCGGGTCATCATCGCCGGCGCCGGCGGCGCAGCGCACCTGCCGGGCATGGTCGCCGCGCACACGACCGTGCCCGTCCTTGGTGTGCCCGTCGAGAGCCACGCGCTCAAGGGCATGGATTCCCTGCTTTCCATCGTGCAAATGCCAGCCGGGGTGCCCGTCGGCACACTGGCGATCGGGAAGGCCGGCGCGACCAACGCGGCGCTTCTGGCCATCGCGATTCTCGCGACCACCGACGCCGGGCTCCGCGAGCAGCTGCATACCTTCCGACGCGAGCAGACGTCGACTGTCAAGCAGGACTCCCTCGCATGAGCGTCGAGCCCATCCTTCCGGGCTCGACGATAGGCGTGCTCGGCAGCGGTCAGCTGGGGCGGATGTTCACGATGGCGGCGCAACAGCTCGGCTATCGCGTTCACGTGCTCTCGCCCGATATCGACAGCCCGGCCGGCCAGGTTGCCGAGGTCGAGATTGGCGCGGACTATGACGATCTCGATGCGATTCGGACCTTCGCGCGCGGCGTCGACGTCGTGACGTTCGAGTTCGAGAACGTGCCCGCCGCGACGACCGATGCGGCTGCGGCCATCGTGCCCGTACGGCCGAGCGGCCTTGTCCTGCACATCGCCCAGCAGCGGGCGCGCGAGAAGGGCTATTTGGCAGACAAAGGATTCCCCGTCACGCCGTTCGCGTGGATTCGACAGCCCGACGACCTCGATCGCGGACTCGCGATGGTCGGCCTGCCCGCCGTGCTGAAGACCGCGAGCTTCGGCTACGACGGCAAGGGCCAGGTCATCGTCTCGACACGCGATGCGGCGTGCGAGGCGTGGATCGCGATGGGCTACCCGGAGGCTGTGCTCGAGCGTTTCATTCCGTTCGACAAGGAATTGTCGATTGTGGCCGCCCGCGGACTCGAAGATTGGGTGGTCACATACCCGCTCATCGAGAACACGCACGTCAATCACATCCTCGACACCTCGGTGCTGCCGGCCGGCGTCTCGGCGGACGTCGAGGCGCGCGCGCGCGACATAGCCCGCGGCATTCTCGAGACGCTCGACGTGATTGGCGTCCTGTGCGTCGAGTTCTTTCTGACCACCGACGGCGATCTGCTCGTGAACGAGGTGGCTCCGCGACCGCACAATTCGGGACATCTGACCATAGACGCGTGTGTCACCAGCCAGTTCGAACAGCAGGTCCGCGCCATTTGCGGCCTGCCTCCTGGATCGGTCGAGCCGCTTCGGCCGGCGGCGATGGCCAACCTGCTTGGCGATCTCTGGGCGAGCGGGGAGCCCGACTGGATCGCGGCGTGCCTCCTGCCGCACGTCAAGCTGCACCTGTACGGAAAATCGGAACCGCGGCCGGGCCGGAAGATGGGCCACGTCACGGCGCTGGCACCGACCGCGGCGGAAGCGCTCGCCCTGGCCGCGAGTGCGCGTGCCGCGCTCGCTCGTTAGGGCCGCGCTCGCTCCGCCGAGGGGCCGCCTCGCTCCCGCTCGGCGGTGAGGCGCGCTCACTACGTTCGCCGGGGGACGGCTTCGCTCCGCTCGGCCGGGGCGACTATGCCTGAGCCTGTTCATGGCCGCGGTAGGCGGCGCTGCGGGGTTGTCTCCGAAGGCCTGCGGGTCTTCAATCGGCTTCGTTGAACCAGAATCAATCCGAGCAGCGGCGCGGCGGTCTGCCGGAGATCACAAATCAGCTCGGCGTACATCGCCTCGGTCAGATAGCCCAGACGTTTCGCGACATGCAAGTGAGCGCCCCCCGGCGAGCGAAGCGGGCCTTTGAGAGCAAGGTGCGGATCGCGTTGCCCCTCCGGTCTGCGGTCGAATGGGGCATGATGATGACAGCACCTGTGATGTCCAGCCTCCCCACAGACCCACGCTGGCGCGCGTTGGCGACGCGGGATGTGACGGCCGACGGAACCTTCGTGTATGGCGTTGCCAGCACGCGGATCTACTGCCGCCCGTCATGCCCCAGTCGCCGGCCTCGTCAGAGCGGCGTGGCGTATTTCACCCTGCCTGCCGACGCCGAGCGGGCCGGGTATCGAGCGTGCCGGCGGTGTCGCCCCCAGGATGCCGCCTCGCCGCTCGTGATGAAGGTCGAGCGTGCGCGGCAGTGGGTTGACCGGCATCCCGGCGAGACGCCGTCTCTCAAACGGCTCGCGCGGCTCGCTGGCACATCGCCCTGGCACCTGCAACGGAGCTTCACGCGGCTGTGTGGCATGAGTCCGCGGGAATATGCGGCCGCCCGCCGGGTTGGACGGCTCAAGCGCGAACTGCGATCCGAGACACGGCTCGCAGAGGTGGTGTACGAGGCTGGGTACGGCTCGCCGAGCCGCGTCTACGACGAGTCGGCCGGCACGCTCGGGATGACGCCAGGGGCGTATCGGAAGGGCGGCGCGGAGCAGCAGATCCAGTATGGGATTGGACGCGCCGCGATGGGCACGGTGATGGTCGCCCGCACGCTTCGCGGCGTGTGTCACGTCGCGCTGGGCGATCGTGCGGCTGTGCTCGAGTCGGGGCTCGCGCGCGAGTTCCCCCGTGCAACGCTCTCGCGCGACGATCGCGCACTCGAGCGCGAACTGAGCCTGGTCATGACGTTGCTCCAGGCCGGGCAACCGCACCTCGCAGTGCCACTGGACGTGCGCGCGACGGCGTTTCAGCGAAAAGTCTGGAACGCGCTGCGACGAATCCCGTCCGGCGAGACCCGGACATATTCGGAGGTGGCGGCCGACATCGACGCTCCGCGCGCCGCACGGGCTGTCGCTCGTGCCTGTGCGACCAACCCCGTCGCACTCGTCATTCCGTGCCACCGCGTGGTTCCGGCAGCTGGCGGAGTCGGCGGCTACCGCTGGGGGCCGGAGCGGAAGGCGAAAATCCTGAAGGCCGAGCGGGCGTCTTCGAACAAGTAATCAGCCGCCTGCGCCCTTGCGCGAGCGGGAGCGAGTGCGCCCGCGCCGAAGGCGACGGTTGACGAATCGGAGGGAAAGAAAGAGGATTTTCGCTCCGATGCCGCCCCGATACGGCCAGTCGCCCTGGCTCGACCAATATCCCAAGACCCGCCGGCCGACATATCCCAAGGCCACTGTTTCTCTCGAAACCCCCGTCGCGATCGTGGGGGGTGGGCTTACAGGATGCGTCACGGCATATGCCTTGGCCGCCGCCGGTGTCCGCGTCGCCGTCTTCGAGGCCGACCGCATCGCCGCAAACGCCACGGCTCAGGCGGCGGGCCTGATGCTCGCAACGCCGAGCGCCGACTACCTCGCGCTGGAGAAGGCGCACGGGCGCCGCGTGGCCCGAGCACTATGGCAGGACACACGGCGGGCCGCGCTCGACGCGCAGGCAACCCTGCGTCGGCTGAAGATTCGCTGCAATCTGCAACCCGCCGGTGCCATCGTCGCGGCGAGAACCGACATCGAGGCCAAGGCATTGCGTCGTGAGCAGGCGGCTTTGAAGGATGCCGGTGTCGATGCCACGTGGATCTCCGCCAGTGCCCTGATGCACGCAACGGGTCTCGAAGGCGTCGGAGGGCTCAAGACACAGGGACACGCCTCGCTGGATCCGTATCGCGCGGCGCTTGGCCTCGCGCGCGCAGCGGCGGTCCGCGGGGCCGCGGTCTTCGAGCGCACGCCCATCGACGCGATTCGCCACGGCCGATCCGGCGTCGAGCTGGCTGCCGGCCGCTTGCGCATCACCGCCGGTCTCGTGATTGTCGCCACCGGCAACGCCGCCCCGCTCTTCAAGGCGCTCGCCCGCCATTTCATCGACGCGGAAACCTACGGGGTGCTCACGCCTCCGCTCGGAGCGGACATCAGGCGCGCCGCGGGCACACGCGAAGCGATCGTGATCGATCGCGCGCAACCGCCGCATCGCCTCTGCTGGACCGCCGACGATCGCATTTTGTGGACCGGCGCCGATCAGCCGCGTGTCGCCGACCGCGCGCGGACCGCAACGCTCGTCCAGCGCAGCGGACAGCTGATGTACGAGCTGTCGGTGATGCTTCCGAGCATTTCCGGCGTGCAGCCCGCCTACGGGTGGCACGCGCCGTGGAGCCGGAGCGTCGACGACCTGCCGTTCATCGGGACACATCGCAATTACCCGCACCACCTGTTCGCGCTCGGACTCGGCACCAATCTCGCCGCGGCGTTTCTCGCGAGCCGCATTCTCGTACGAGCCTGCCAGGAAGCTGCCGAGAAATCCGACGAGTACTTCGGGTTCGCACGCATCGCGGCCAGGCACTAGCCCGTCTCGGCCGAACGAAGTCAGGCCGGCCGGCCCTCCCCCCGTGAGTTACAGTATTTCCATGCGTCTTTGGCCCGTCTCCGCGTCCGCGTTCGTCGCGGCCTGCCTGATGATCGCGTCCTGGATCACGGTCGCGGCGACGTCCGCCACCCACCCCAAGCGCGGTGAAGTGGCGCTGGCCCTGATGCTGCGCAAGCTGGCGATGGTCGGAACGGTGATGCACGTCACCGCGCATCCCGACGATGAGAACAGTGGACTGATGGCGATGCAGGGCTACGGCCAGGGATTGCGGGTCGTGCTCGCGACGGCGACGCGAGGCAACGGCGGCCAGAACGAGATCGGCCCCGAGATCTTTGAAGCCCTAGGTGTCCTTCGCACGGAGGAGCTCCGAGCCGCGCACCAGTTCGACGGTGCCGAGCAATTCTTCACGCGCGCCGTGGACTTTGGGTATTCCTTCAGCATCGACGAGTCGTTCGACAAGTGGGGCAAAGAGGAAATCCTCGGCGACTACGTCAGGCTGATCCGTCTCACGCGGCCCGACGTTATGTTCACGATGCGTCCCGAGGGCGGCGGTGGCGGTCAGCATCATCAGGCATCGGCGCGCCTTGGCATCGAAGCCTTTCGTGCGGCGGGTGACGCGTCCCGGTTCCCCGAACAGGTCGCGCAGGGACTGCGACCCTGGCAGCCGCAGAAAGTGTACAAAGTCGGGAGATACGGCTTTGGCGGAGAACCCCCGCCGGAGCCGGGCGACAAGTTCGTGCCTGTGGACACCAACGTGTACGACGCGCTTCTCGGCGAGACGTACGCCGAGATTGGGAGCGAAGCGCGCGCGATGCACAAGTGCCAGGGCTTCGGGCAGCTCCTCGCCCTTCCGGGTCCTTTCATCGTCCGTTACCTGCTCGCGGATACCGTTGTCTCCGGCCAGCTGGAAGAACGCGAAGCCAGCCCGCTCGACGATCTCGACCTCGGTTTCACAAGCCTCTCGCGTTTCGCCGGTGCCCATCCGCCGCCGGCTCTCGTCGCGAACCTCGCCGAGATCGCCGCGTCCGTCAAGGCCGCCGACGAACGGCTGCGTGCGGGGGGGCCGGACGCTGCGGCTCCGCCGCTTGCCGCCGGACTGGCGAAGACACGTGCGCTTCGCGACGCGCTTCCGACCCTGGGCATGAGCGAGGCGGCGCTGTACGAGATCGACTTCAGGGTCTCTCAGACAATCGACAAGTTCCAGGATGCTCTCGTCCTCGCGCACGGACTGCGGTTCGAAGCGCTGGCCGATGATGGGGTGGTCACTCCCGGGCAACGGGTGAAGCTCACGCTTATCGCCGCCAACCGCGGGGATGCCCCCATCACGCTCGACTCGATCACGGTCGAGGGACTCGACGGCGAAACGCCAGCGTGCAATACGGGGGAGCTCTTGGCGGGTGGAATTGTCCGCTGCGAGGTCGCGCTCACGATTCCGCCCGGTGCGAAGACGACCGAGCCGTACTGGACCCGAGTGGGCGAGGCCGGGCGATACGTCTTTGCGCAAGACGCGCCGTTCGGCCTGCCGTTCCGCCCCACGCCATTTCGCGTCCAATTTGGGGTGTCATTATCCGGAGCGAAGCTTCCGGTGGTGGTCGATGTCGCGCATCGTTATGAGGGCAACATCTTCAGCGGCGAGAAGCGCATGGATCTCCTCGTGGTGCCCGATCTCACCGTGCGGCTGACGCCCGACATCGTGATTGTCCCCACGGCCGCGGCCGGTCCGGTCAAGACGGCAACCACGGAGCGCGACAACCGGGCACGCCTGCTGAAGGTCACCGTCACTCACAACGCGCCTGCGGCCGCCGACGCCACGGTGTCCCTGACGATTCCCAACGGCTGGCAGGCGGAACCGGCGACGGCGCACGTAACGTTCGAGCGGCCGGACGATGCGCGAACGGTGGAGTTCAGGGTGCGGCCAACGGCACGGCTGACGCCAGGTACGTATCCGGTAGCCGCAACCGTCGAGTCAAGTGGGAAGTCCTACACGCGCGGCTTCGATGCCATCGAGTACCCGCACACGCGGCGCGAGCACGTCTTCGCTGCGGCGACGGCCACAATCAAGGCGCTGGATGTCCGGCTGCCGGCGGGCCTGACCATTGGATACATCATGGGCGTGGGCGATCAGGTGCCGCCAGCGATCGAGCAGCTTGGTGCGACCGTGCGGCTGTTGAGCGCCGAAGATCTCGCTTCGGGCAACCTCTCACGGTACGACGCGATCGTCACGGGCGTCCGCGCTTACGAACGTCGAAAGGATCTTCGTTCCTACAACTACCGTCTGCTCGACTACGCCGACAAGGGCGGCGTCGTCATCGTCCAATACAACAAGTTCGAGTTCAATCAGGCGCAGTACGGACCCTACCCGGCGAAGGTCAGCTCCGACCGCATCACCGACGAGACAGCGCCCGTCACCGTGCTCGCGCCGGAGAATCCCGTGTTCATGCGACCGAATCGAATCACGGAGCGCACGTGGGAGCGCTGGGTGCAGGAGCGCGGCCTGTATTTCCTCGGCGAACGCGACCCCAAGTATGTGGATCTTCTGGAGCTGACGGATCCGTTTCCGCTCAATGCCGGCCCGAAGCGTGGTGCGCTCGTAGAGGCCGCCGTCGGTAAGGGCCACTGGGTGTATGTGGGATTGAACCTCTGGCGCCAGCTGCCGGCCGGCACCGAAGGCGCCTACGAACTGCTCGCGAATCTGCTGTCGCTGGGCGCCTCGGGGAAGAGCGCCGCTTCGCGCTGAGCGGCGAACCTGTGATGTCGGCCGATGTCCTGATCGTCGGCGCCGGACCCGCCGGAGCCACCGCCGCGCGAACGCTTGCCGTGGCAGGTGCGCGCGTGCTGCTGCTCGATCGGGCGCGTTTTCCGAGGAACAAGCCCTGCGGCGGCGCCATCAGCATGCGTGTCCTCGGACGCTTCCCGTACCTGGAGCCGGCGCTCGCGCGAATCCCCACGCATCGCATCTCCCGGCTCCATCTCGAGGGCCCCGCCGGCGATAGCGTCAAGGTGCGATCGCCGTCGCCGGCCGCGCTGTTGATTCGGCGCCTCGAGTTCGACGATCTGCTGGTCCGCCTGGCTGCCGAAGCCGGCGCAGAGCTCGTGGAGGGCGCGGAAATCACCCAGGCGTCGATGACCGCCAGCGGCGTCGAGGTGAGGACGCGAACGGGCCAGCGTTTCCGAGCGCCGCGCGTCATTGCCGCCGACGGCGTCTACAGCGTCGTCGCGCGTCGCCTGGGGATCAATCCGGGGTGGCAGCCGACTGCGGTTGCGCTCGACATGATGGAGGAGACGCCGAACGACGTCCTGTCGAGCGTCGATCCGGACACCCTGTGGGTCGCGTATGGATATGGCGGCTCGGAAGGATATGCCTACGTCTTTCCGAAGCGCGATCACGTGAACGTCGGGATTGGTTACGTGCTCGACTATTACCGCTCGAACGTCGACGAGCCTCCGTACGCGCTTCAGGAGTCGTTCGTGAACGCGCTCAAAGACCGCCGCGTGCTTTCGGGTCGTTCCAGCCGAACGCACTTCACACCCTACCAGATTCCCGTGGCCGGGCCGCTGCGCGTGACGGCGACCGATCGCGTGGTCGTCGCGGGCGATGCGGGCGGGTTTGTCAACGGCATCACTGCCGAAGGGATCTACTACGCGATGGTCACGGGCGCGCTGGCAGGACAGGCGCTCGCCGGCGCAGGTCCGGGCGCGTTTGAGCGCGCCTGGCGCGCCGAGATCGGCCGCGAGCTGCGAGACTCGGTGCTCGTGCAGCGCGACCTCTTGACGACGCCCGCGCGCATCGACGGCCTCATGCGGGCCGCGCATGGCGCACCCGGCGTAGCGGCGCTCATTGTCCGTTACGCGATGGGTGAGGTGTCCTATGCAACGGCGAGGCGTCGGCTGCTGCTCGGGTCGCCGATGGCGGCGCTCCGGCTGACCTTGCGTCACGTCAAGGGAGCGCACCGCAGGCACGCCGCGCGGGCGCGCACCGAGACGGCCACGGAATAAGCGCCTGCACGGTCCACGGCCTCTCGGGAATCTGGCCGCGGCGCGGTCGCGTAGTATGAGTAGGGGAGACGTGTAGAGCGGTGACGCACGACGAGTTGCGCGACAATCTCGAGGCCTGGGCGATCGGTGCCCTGCGCGCGCCCGAGGCGGACGAGGTCGAGATTCACCTCGCAACCTGCCCGGCGTGCTCCGCGCAGGCACGTGCATTGTCGTTCGTTCCTGTGGCCCTTGGTCTGCGGGAATCGCTCGAAACGCCGTCGCTCGCCGTGCGAGCGCGTCTGTTTTCCGCCATTGGCGAGTTTGTGGGCTCGCCGGGCACTCTGGAGCCCGCCCGTCCTCTGCAGACGGTCGAGTATCGCAGCAGCACCGCCACACGTGCAATGTGGCTCGCCATCGCGGCGTCTCTCGTGCTGGCGGCGTTTCTCGGTTGGGACGGCGTCCGGCTGCGCGGCCGCATCGCCGCTTTGACGAGCGAACTCGATCAGGCGCGCGCCGCCATTGCGACGACAGAGAGCCGTATGGCGTCGCTACAGCGGAGCGGCGATCAGAACCAGTCGGCTTTTGGCGTGCTGACCGCGCCGGACGTGGCACGCATCGATCTTGCCGGACAGCCTGACGCGCCGCAGGCGACCGGGCGTGCGTACTGGAGTCGCGCGCGCGGCATGGTGTTTTCGGCTGCGAAGCTGCCACCCCCCCCGCCCGGTCGCGCCTACCAGGTGTGGGTCGTCACGTCGGCGCCGGCCCCCGTCAGCGCCGGTCTCATCGAACCGGATCCCACCGGACAGGTCAGCACGGTCTTTGCGACGCCCTCCGATATTCCCCAGCCGGTCGCCGTTGCGGTGACGCTCGAGCCTGCCGGCGGCGTCCCCGCACCGACGGGGCCGAAGGTGCTCGTCGGAACGGTGTAGCCGAATCGGGTTCGTCCTCGTCAGGGGACGCGCTGCCGGATTTCAATCCATCTTTCACTGCCCCGCGTAGCTCCCTGCAGTCCAGTCATCGCTTGCCGCAGTTGCGGCAGCAGGAGGTGCGGGGTGAGGAAACTTTTCTACTTGTTCGCGCTCGGCTGCACGATCGTGATCGGCATGGTCACGACGCGCGCCTCGAGCCATCGTGAGGCGCCGCTCATCAGCCAGGATCCGCTGGCCGACAACACGGACGTCTACGCCTTTGTCAGCCCGGCACATCCCGATCGCGTCACCCTGATTGCCAACTACATCCCGCTGGAAGCGCCGTATGGCGGTCCGAACTTCTTCAAGTTCGACGACAACGTGCTCTACGAGATCATGGTCGACAACAACGGCGACGCTGTCGAGGACGTGACCTACCAGTTTCGTTTCACGACGCAGATTCAGAATCCGAACACGTTTCTTTACAACACTGGGCCGATCACCTCGATCGACGACCCCAACTTCAACGTGCGGCAGTTCTACACGGTGACCGAGGTGCGCGGGCCGCGGCGGACAGGGTCGGCGCAGGCGATTGCGCAGAACCTCGCGGAACCGCCCGTGAACGTCGGTGAGCGATCCACGCCGAATTATGCCGGCCTCGGGGGTGTGTATTCGATCCAGAACGGTGTTCGGGTCTTCGCCGGCCAGCGCGACGATCCGTTCTTCGTCAATCTGGCGGGTGTCTTCGACCTGCTCGACCTCCGCGTCGGGCCCGGCAGCGGCGGGGCCGACGATGGTCTGGCGGGCTTCAACGTGCACTCGATCGCGCTCGAGATTCCGATGTCGCGGTTGTCGCTTAGCGGCGCGACTCCCACGAGTGCCACGGATCCGGCGGCGGTCATCGGCGTGTGGGCGACGGCGAGCCGTCAGGCGATGACCACGCGCACGGCGTCGGGCCAGTCGCACGCTGGCGACTGGGTGCAGGTGTCGCGGCTGGGACAGCCGCTCGTCAACGAGGTGGTGATCCCGCTCGCGTTGAAGGACGCGTTCAACGGCCTGGAGCCGACGGGTGACGCGGCGGCCCTTCCGGTGGTCCTCGACCCCGAAGTGCCGAAACTGCTCGATGCGTTGTTCGGCATCGACTCGCCGCCTCCGCCGCGCGACGATCTGGTCACGATTTTTCTCACCGGCATCCCTGGACTGAACCAGCCTCCAGGCGTCAGGCCCTCCGAGATGCTGCGCCTCAACATGGCGATCCCACCGACCGCGCGGCCTTCGTCACTGGGTGTCCTCGACGGCGATCTCGCCGGCTTCCCGAACGGTCGTCGACTCGCCGACGACGTCACCGACATCGCGCTGCGCGCGCTGGCAGGCGCGACCCCGCTGACGCCTGGCTTCGATCGTGGCGCCAATAGCCGCCTGAGCGACGGCGTCGACCGCAACGACAAGGCGTTCCTCGACGACTTCCCGTATCTTGCGGTGCCGCACGCGGGCAACGACTGACGAAAGACGCGTGGCGCCTTCGATTGTGGGGCGCCGTGCTCTGCGACGAACGACGAATGACGAACTTCGAGCGACGAATGACGAGTGACGAACGCCGCGCGACGAACGCTGCACAGGCGTAGGGGCGCAGTGCGTGCGCCCCTCTAGACGAGGCAACGATGAAGAACCAAAGGCGTTGGGCAGTCATCGCTTCGATTGCCGTTGTCGTGATTGGTATTGGCATGGCAGCGCGCGGGTCCGGGTCGGCCACGCGGCGACCAGCGGCGGCAAGCCTTGCACTGCCGGTGGCGCCGGGCGGCGGGTCGACGACGCGAGGCGAGCTGACGCAGACAATCGCCAGGATGGAACGTCAGCTCGCCGCCAGGCCGGACGATGAGCGCGCGGCCGTGGCGCTCGCGGATGCCTTGATGCGGCAGGCGCGGGTGACGGGGGATGCGATGTTGCCAAAACGCGCCGAGGTTGTGCTGCTGGCAGTTGCGCACGCCACTGATGGCTACGATGCGCGCCGGATGCTCGGCGTCGTGTATCTGGGCCAGCATCGATTTCTCGAAGCGCGCGAGGCCGGGCGCGCCGCGTCGGCGAGGCGCCCGAACGACGCGTGGAACTACGGCGTCATCGGCGACGCGTCGATCGAGCTCGGCGACTATCCGGAGGCCTTTGCCGCCTTCGATAAGATGGCGCGGATTAAGCCCAATGCTGCGGCGTATGCGCGGGTGGCCTATGCCCGCGAGCTGACCGGCGACCTGGACGGCGCGCTGGCGGCCATGCAGATGGCAGCCGAGGGCACGAGCGCGCACGATCCCGAAGGGCAGGCCTGGGCGTTTGCGCAGCTCGGGAATCTCTATCTTCATCGAGGTGCCCTCGATGATGCGTGGAGGGCATTCTCACGGGCGGCGTTCGTGTTTCCGGATCATCCGTATGCGCTGCACGGGCTGGCGCGCGTCGCCATGGCGCGTGAGAACGACGGCGAAGCGTTGCGCCGCCTCTGTGAACTCTACGCGCGAGCCCAGACGCCGGAGCTTGCGGCGGAAATAGGTGATCTCGAACACCTGGCCGGTCACCACGATCGTGCCCGCGCGATGTGGGCCGAGGCCGAAGCGCTGGAGCGTGCAGGGTGGGCGAATGAATCTCCGCAGCGCGCCGCCCTGGCCCGCATGCTTGCCGAGCGTGGGTTGAAGACAGCCGATGCCGTTGCGCTGGCCAGCGAGGCGGTTGCCGAGCGACACGACATCGCCACGTGCGACGCCTTGGCCTGGGCGCTCTATCGGGCGGGACGATACGACGAGGCGTGGTCGGCGTCGGAAGAGGCCCGGCGGACCGGCACGCGGGATCGACGCATCCTGTATCACGCCGCGGCCATAGCCGCAGCCCGAGGCGACGAGCAGGCGGCCCGCCGCTTCGCGGAGCGTGCCGTTGAAGGGCATCCGCGCTTCGATCTCATCGCGGCCCCGGAAGCGCGGGCGCTGCTCGAGCGGCTCCCGGCGGAGCCGGCTCACTGAGGCCGGCTCACTTCGTTCGCCGGTAGGGCCCGCGAACGGAGTGAGCGGCCCCTCGGCCGAGCGTTGAGCGAGGCCGCCCTACGGGCGACCGCAGGGAGCGCGCCCTACCGGCGAGCAAGCGAGCCGGCCCCTACGTGCGAGCGCGTCCTAGAATCGCGCGCAGTGCGTCGTCGAGCAACGGGTAGCGAAAGGCAAAGCCGAGCGCGCTGGCGCGCGCGGGGATGGCCCGCTGACCCGTGAGGAGCGCGTCGGCCAGCTCGCCGAGCGCCAGACGGAGCGCTGGCGCTGGCACTCGAAAGAAGCACGGACGCCGGACGACCGATGCCAGTATTCGAGAGAACGACTCGTTGGTCTCCGGCGTTGGAGCGCTGGCGTTGACGGGTCCTGTCGCTTCCTGATGTGTGAGCAGGAATTCCACCAGGGCGATCCAGTCAGCCCGATGAATCCACGGCCAGTACTGCCGGCCGGATCCGAGCGGGCCGCCGACGCCGAGGCGAAACGGCCGCAGCATTTGCTGGAGCGCCCCGCCATCGCGCTCGAGGACGAGACCAGAGCGTAGATACGCCACTCGGACGCCGAGCGATGCGGCTTCCGAGGCCGCGCGCTCCCATTCGACTGTCAACGAGGCAAGAAAGCCCCGGCCCGGTGGGTCGGCCTCTGTGACCGGTTCCGCGCCGCGCGGTCCGTAGTAGTCCTTCCCCGACGCGCTCAGAAGGACGCGTGGCCGGTGGATGGCGTGCTCGATCGCCGCGACGATGCTTCGCGTCGAGCGGGTGCGGCTGTCGAGGAGCTTGGCCTTTCGCGCGGGCGTCCAGCGGCGGCCCGCGATCGACTCTCCCGCCAGGTGGATCACAGCCTCGGCCCCGTCGAGCTCACGCGCCCACGGCCCAATAGTCCCGTCCGGCTGCCAGACGACCTCTCGCCCGCCCGAGCGGCCGTCCGCGCGGCGGGTCAGGGCGACGACGTCGTGGCCAGCCGCGCGCAGCGTGGCGGCGAGGGGACGTCCCAGGAACCCGGTCGCGCCCGTAAGGACCACCCGCATGGGTGCATATATATCAGGCGCGCGCGTTTTTCGAGCGCGTAGGGCGGCTTCACCCTCCCGTTTGACACATCGGCCGCCGTCGAGTTATTAACTAACTAGTTGGTTAATATTGTTGAGCCGACACGTATGGGCCGGAAGACTGCGCGCGCGAAGGGCGACCGTCGTGCAGCGATCGTGCGCGCGGCGACGAACGAGTTCGCCGCGCGCGGCTTTGCCGCCGCCGGCGTCGACCGCATCGCCCGCCGCGCCCGGGTCAACAAGGCGCTGATCTATTACTACTTCGGCAGCAAGCTCGCGCTCTATCGCGAGGTGATCGCGCTCGCCATCTCCATGCTGGCCTCGCGTCTGGAAAAAGTCGCCAGCGCCAACGACACGGCCGAAAACAAGATTCGCCGCTGGGTCGAAGCGTTGTCGGCATTCCTGGCGGATTTTCCGTTCGTTGCGCCGCTCATGCTGCGCGAGCTCGCCGACGGCGGAAAGCACTTCGATCCCGCGACGCTGCGACGCATCACCACGATCGTCCCCATGGTCGTCCGCATCGTCGATCAGGGGCGCGCGGAGGGTGTGTTCGGCGACGCGGATCCGCTGGCGCTCCATTTCATGCTGTTGGGCTCGACGATGCTGTTCACCGCCAATGCTCCGATTCGCCGGCGGGTGCGGCAGCTCGGGCTCGCGCAGCCGCCGCTCGGCGTCGCGCCGTTCGTCCGCCACCTCCAGCAGGTGGCCCTTCGCACGCTTCGCAAGGAAGCTCACCATGACGATTCGATCGACTGACGTATTCGCCCGGCACGTTGCCCGCGGACTGCTGTATCTGCTCGGCATCACGGCGGGCGGCCTCACCGCCGGCTGCCGCGAAAAGACGCCGGAGAATCGCGTGCGCGTCTCCGGACACGTCGAAGCCGACGACGTGCAGGTCGCCCCGGAGGTGGCCGGTCGCGTGCTCGAGCTGAGGATCAGGGAGGGCGATCGCGTGAACGCCGGCGACCTGATCGCGCGGCTCGACACGCGTGATACCGAGCTGGCGCTGGCGCGCGCCCGCGCCGATCGCGCGCAGGCAGACGCCCAGGTCCGGCTGCTCGTCGCCGGATCGCGACCAGAAGACATCAGGCAGGCCGAAGCGCAAGCCACGGCCTCGAGCGCGGATGTTGCCGCGGCCGAAGCCGAGCTCGCCAACGCGCAGGCCGATCTCGACCGCTACGAAGCGCTGCTCCGCGCAAACGCCGGCTCGCGAAAGGCGCGCGACGACGCACAGGCGCGGCGCGACGTGGCGCGGCAGAGAGTGGAGGCCGCAAAGGAGCGGGCACGCGCGAACCGCGAGACCTCGGCGCGTGTCAAGGCTGGATCGCGCCGTGAAGAGATTGACTCGGCCCGCGCGCGGCGTGCGGCCATGGACGCCCAGATCGCGACCTACGAGAAGGCCCTGGCCGACGCCACCGTCACCTCGCCGGTTGGCGGTGTTGTCACAGAGAAGCTGGTGAATGTGGGAGAGCTCGTCGCGCCGCGCACGCCGCTGGCCGTCATCACGGACCTGGACCACGCCTGGGGCGAGGTGTTCGTCGACGAGCCAGTCGTGCCGCGCCTGAAGCTGGGACAGCCCGCCACGATCTATACCGACGCGGGCGGCCAGGGGATTTCGGGCAAGCTGACGTTCATCTCGCCCCGCGCGGAGTTCACGCCGCGCAACGTGCAGACCGCCGAGGAGCGGTCGCGGCTGGTCTATCGGGTGAAGGTGAGCGTCGACAACAGGAATGGTGTTTTGAAGCCGGGGATGCCCGTCGAGGCCGAAATTCAACTGCAGTAGTCCGATGGCGAGGGCGTCGACGTCTCCGAGGCGCTGACGGCCGCCTTCTGACTCGCGACACACATGGCCGACATCTCCCTGAACCTCGAGAACGTCGTCAAGCGGTACGGCAAGGTCACCGCCCTCGATGGCGTGTCGTTCGACGTACGGCAGGGCGAGATGTTCGGCCTCATCGGACCGGACGGCGCGGGCAAGACCACGACCATCCGATTGCTGTGCGGACTGTTGCACGCCGATAGCGGCGCCGTTCGCGTGCTCGGGAAGGATCCCGTCGCCAACCACGGCGACATCACGCAATCGGTCGGTTATCTGTCGCAGCGGTTCAGCCTCTACGGCGATCTGAGCATCGACGAGAACATCGCCTTCTTCGCCGAGATTCACGGTCTCTGGCGATACGAGGACCGTCGCAATCGCCTGCTCGACCTCACGCAGCTCCGCCCCTTCCGCGAGCGGCTCGCCGACCGCCTGTCAGGCGGCATGAAACAGAAGCTTGCGCTGGCGTGCACGCTCATTCACGAGCCCCGCGTCATCCTGCTCGACGAGCCGACGACGGGCGTGGACCCGGTGTCGCGCCGCGAGTTCTGGAAGCTGCTCGCCGAGTTTCTTCAGCAGGGCATCACCATCCTCGTGAGCACGCCGTATCTCGATGAAGCGGAACGATGCCACCGGGTCGCCCTGCTCCACGAAGGCAAGCGGCTGGCCCTCGACACGCCGGATGCGCTTCGTCGAAGCCTCCCCGGCCAGATGCTCGAGCTCACTGTCGCCGATCAGGCCCGTGCGATTCCCGCGCTTCAGGCCCTGCCGCACGTTGTCAATGTCCGGACGTTTGGCGAACGCGTTCACGTTCAGCTCGCGCCCGACGCACAGGGCGACGCCGTGACCGAGGTCGCTGGAGCGCTGAAACGCGCCGGGTTCGCCAGCGTGGCCGCTCGCGTCGTGCAGCCGTCGCTCGAGGATGTCTTTATTGCGCGGCTCGAGGAAGCCGCCAGCCAAGGACGGTAATTCCATGCGTCTCGCTCTTGTCCTCGCCATCATCGCCCTCGCCTGCTGCACAGGTCCTCTTGGTGCGCAAACCCCGGTGGCGGCGCCCGTCCCGTCGCGGCTCACGCTGGACGACGCGCTGGCACGCGCTGCGGCGACGAGCCATCGGCTGGGGGAGCTGCGCGCACGGGAAGCCGCGGCCGCCTCAGTGCTCGATCAGCGTAAGACTGCCGACCTTCCCACGATCGAACTACAGGCCGGCTACCAGCGAACCAACCACGTCGACGAGTTTGGCTTCCCGCAGACCGACGGCACTTTTCAGATCCTGTATCCGGACGTGCCCAACAACTGGCGAAGCCGGGTCGACCTGCAGTGGCCGATCTACACGGGCGGCCGTGATCGCGCGCTCGAGCGCGCCGCCGACGCCGAGCGTCAGGCCACGGGACAGGATCTGCAGAATGCGCGTGCGGATCTTCGCCTGGAAACGACTCGCGCCTTCTGGGCGCTCGTGACCGCGATCGAATCGGCCCGCGTCGTGCGCGAGTCGGTGGCGCGAATCGAATCGCAGCTCGAGGACGTCAAGGCTCGATTCGAAGCGGGGTTCCTCCCGCCAAACGACGTCCTCACGCTCGAGACGCGCGTCTCTTTGCAGCATTCGCTGCTCATCGACGCAGAGAACCAGCGCGAGTCTGCACGGGCCGAGCTGGCGCGATTGATTGGCGCTCCGCTCGACTCGGCGTTCGAACCCGACGCGGCGCTGGAATCAGTGCAACAGACCGCGCCTGCGCCGAGCCAGACCCCGTCTTCCATCACGCTCGCGGCCGGCGCGCGCACCGAACGGGCCGATCGCCAGGCGCTCGTGTTTCGTGCCGACGCGGCCGACGCGCGCATCGATTCGGCGAAGGCCGGCAAGCTGCCGACACTGGCCGTTATTGCCGGCTACGACTATGCGCGGCCGAACGCGCGGATCTTCCCTCGAGAGGACGAGTGGAAGCCGTCGTGGGACATCGGCGTGAACATGAGCTGGTCGCTCTGGAACGGCGGGAGGACCGCCGCCGAGATCGCGGAAGCCAGGAGCCAGGCGACCGCGGCGCGCGAGCGGCTCGCCGAGCTCGACACCGTGATTGGGCTCGAGGTACGGCAGCGCCAACTTGCCCTCGATTCAGCGCGGGCACAGGTGATCCCGGCCGCCGACGCCGTAAGAAGCGCCGCGGAAGCGCGGCGGGTCGTGCAGGAGCGATTCGGGGCGGGCGTCGCGACGAGCACCGATCTCCTCGACGCGCAACAGGATCAGCTGCAAGCCGAGCTCGAACGTACGCGCGCCCTCGCGAACGTGAGGCTGGCGGAGGCGCGGCTGGCGCGCGCGCTCGGCAAGTAGATCGGCGATGCCCGAGCGAAAGCCGGGCGTACGATCGGTTCTTCTCGGTGTTCTCGATTTTTCGTGTTCTCGATCTTTTCAGCACGTAGGCCCGAGCTTCAGCTCGGGCAACATCGCAAAGCCGCATTCATGCCATCAGCAATCGCCGTCAGTCATCTCACGCGCCGCTTCGGCCAGTTCACGGCCGTCGATGACGTGACCTTCGAGGTCGCCGAAGGAGAGATCTTCGGGTTCCTCGGGGCAAACGGCGCCGGGAAATCGACGACGATCCGGATGCTTTGCGGCCTGCTCCGGCCGACGACCGGCACGGCCACCGTCGGCGGCGTCGACGTCGGCCGCGACCCCGAAGCCGTCAAGCTGCGTATCGGCTACATGTCGCAGAAGTTCTCGCTCTACGAGGCGCTCACCGTCGACCAGAACATCCGATTCTTCGGCGGGGTGTACGGCCTCGAAGGCAAGCGGTTCGACGAGCGCCGACGCTTCGCGCTCGACATGGCCGGACTCGTTGGACGCGAAGCCACCATCACCCGCGATCTCGCGGGCGGGTGGCGTCAGCGCCTCGCGCTCGGCTGCGCCATTCTGCACGAGCCGCCGATCGTGTTTCTCGACGAGCCGACGGGGGGCGTCGATCCCGTGTCGCGTCGACAGTTCTGGCGTCTGATCAGCCGACTGTCCGAGGAAGGCACCACCGTGCTCGTCACGACCCACTATCTGGACGAAGCCGAGCACTGCCACCGTATCGCGATGATGAGCGCGGGACGACTCGCGGCACTCGGCACGACCGCGGAGCTGAAGCGCGTGTTCGATGACCGCGCGATCGTCGAGGTCCAGGCGGGCGACGCCGTCGCCGCGATGCGGCTGCTCGAAGGCATGGCAGAGGTCGAGAAGACCAGTCTGTTCGGCACGGCCGTGCACGCCGTGCTCCGCGACACTCGGCTGACGCCGGCCGATCTTGCCGTGCGGCTGCGCGACCAAGGCATCACGAATGCTCGCGCGGAAGCTGTCGAGCCCTCGCTCGAGGACGTGTTCCTCGACGTGGTCGAAAGGAGCGCCAAGTGAGGAAAGTCTTCGCGGTGGGATTGAAGGAGTTTCGCCAGATCCGGCGCGATCGCCGGACACTGATGATTCTGCTCTTCATCCCGGTGTTCTTTCTGCTGCTGTACGGCTACGCCCTGAACTTCGACATCCGCCACGTGAAGCTCGCCGTCGAGGATCGCGATTACTCGCCGGAGAGCCGCCGCCTGGTCTCGGCCTTCGTCAATTCCACGTATTTCGATCTAGTCGCGTCGGTCACGACCGAGCAGGAGGTCAGCGACCTCATGGATCGCGATCAGATCCGCGCGGCGCTGATCATTCCAGGCCGTCTCGGCGCCGACATCCGCCGCGGCCGGCCGGTCTCGGTGGAAGTGCTGATCAATGGCGAGAACGCCAACACGGCCGCCACCGTTCTTGCCTACGCCCAGACAATCATCGGGAGCGAATCGGCGCGATACGAGCTGACGGCACGCGCGCGTACCGCGTCCGGCATGCTCGTACAGCTCGAGCCGCGCGTCTGGTACAACCCGGATCTCAAGAGCAGCCTGTTCCTCGTACCGGGGCTTCTCGCCTACATCGCCATGATCACGGCCGTCGTGTCTACGGCGCTGTCCGTCGTGCGCGAAAAGGAACGGGGAACGGTCGAGCAGATCCGCATGGCGCCGATTGGCACTCTTTCGTTCGTCGTCGGCAAGAGCCTGCCGTATTTCGTGATCGCGTTCATTGCGGCGCTCGGCGTCATCTTCGCGTCGATGGTGCTGTTCGAGCTGCCGGTGCGCGGTTCGTGGCCGCTCCTGCTCCTGTCGCTGGCGCTCTTTCTGTCGGGCGCTCTCGGCATGGGCCTGCTGATTTCATCGGTGGCCGACAGCCAGCAGGTCGCGTTTCAGCTGGCGCTACTCTCGTCGTTCCTGCCAACGATGATGCTCTCGGGGTTCATTTTCCCGATCGCGAGCATGCCGGCGGCGCTGCAGGTGGTGACCTACATCGTGCCGGCGCGGTACTTCCTGGTAGCGCTCCGCGGCGTTCTGCTGAAAGGCGTCGGCGTCGTGCCGATTGCGCCGCAGCTGGTCGCGCTGACGATTTTTGCCGTGGTGGTGATCGGCCTGGCGGCCATCCGCCTCAAACGGGAGTGGGCCTGACATGCGACGTGTCTGGTATCTGATGTGGAAAGAGCTGCTGGAACTGCGGCAGGATCCGCGGTTGTTCGGCGTGATCTTCATCGCGCCGATCATCCAGCTCACGATGCTCGGCTACGCGGCGACGACCGACGTGAAAAACGTGCCAGTGGTCGTCGTCGATCAGGACCACACGCCGCAGAGCCGCGAGCTCATCTCGCGCTTCGAAGCCTCACCGTATTTCACGATTGCCGGAAGCACGGGCAGCGTGCAGGAGGTTGATGCCTGGTTCGAACGCAATCGCGCCTGGATGGGCCTGGTCATTCCTGGCGACTACCACGAGCGCATCGGCAGCGGCCGCACGGCAACTGTCCAGGTGATCGCGGATGGCACCGATTCGAACTCGACGAACGTCGCGATGGGATACGCCGCCAACCTCGTGGCGGGCTACAACGAGGAACTGGGGCGAAAGCGCCTGCTGGCGGCCGGCCAGAACGTGCCCGCCCGCGCGATCGAGGCCCGCATCCGCGTCTGGTTCAACCCGCAACTCGAGAGCCGCGACTTCATGATCCCGGGAATCGTGGCGCTGCTGCTCCTGGTCATCACGACTAACCTCTCTTCAATGGCCGTCGTGCGCGAAAAGGAGCTCGGCACGCTCGAGCAGCTCAACGTCACGCCCGTAACCCGCTGGCAGCTGATCGTCGGGAAGCTCCTGCCGTATGGCGCCATCGGGATCCTGGATGTCGTGCTCGTCACCACCGTCGCCGTCATGTGGTTCGAGATCCCGCTGCTCGGCAGCCCGGTGTTGCTGTTCGCGACGAGCTGTATCTACCTGCTGACCACGCTTGGTCTCGGGTTGTTCATCTCGACGATTTCCGACACGCAGCAGCAGGCGATGATGACGGCGACGTTCTTCTTCCTGACGCCGATGCTCTACCTTTCGGGCTTCATCTTCCCCATCGAGAACATGCCCGCGGTGATTCAGCCCGTCACCTACCTGATTCCGCTCCGTTACTTCATCATCATCGTCAGGGGGATTTTCCTGAAGGGACTCGGGGTGGCGGTGCTGTGGCCGCAGATTCTGGCGCTGCTGGCGTGGGGCCTGGCGATTGTGGGCCTGGCCGTGGCGCGTTCCCGGAAGACGCTGGCGTAGGACGCGGCAGCAGCCTGAAAAACGCGACGCGGCCGGCTCCATCGCGTTCCTGGGCGATCGCTTCGACGTACCGATCACGCACGAGCCGTTCGACCGCCTTGACGTATGAAGGGCGGGAACCACGCACCTCGTGCAGGATCAGGATGGTCGCGCCCTTGCCGCGCAGCACGTTCAGCGACCGCGTGTCCGGGAACGAACGCATCTGCCCCAGCAACTGGAGGTACGAGCGCGGGTAATAGCCGCTGTAGCCGTTCAGGATCGGACGCCAGTGCCGGGTCGAACGATACATGTAGATCACGTCGACCATGTTGTAGAGGCGCGAAGGAACTGTCACTGGCCACTCGAAGACGACCGCGTTCGGCACCGTCGCGATCCACGAGTACCACCTGGGTATCTCGCGGTCCACTTTGTTCAAGCGAGGTGCGTGAAGGTATTCGATGGACGTGAGCCCCACGAGAAGCGTGGCAACCACCGCGACGAGACCCCGCCTGTTCACCCGTTCAAGAACCCGCACGAGCCCGAATCCCGCCAGCACGGACGTCCCCAGCAGGACCAGGATGTCGGCGCGTGCGGGAACGCGCAGGCCGCGAAACGGCAGCACCCAATCGTAGAGAAACCGGTAAATGTGGCCGTTGAATCCGAACGCGAGTTCGAGCGCGAGCGCGAGGCCCGCCGCGTGCACGAGTCGAACGCGGGTGAACGGGGGCCAGAGCCCGACAATGACGAGCGCGATCGTGATCAAACCGGGAAAGAAATGCCGTTCGGGCGCGCCGAGCGGCTCGGACCACCCATAGAGACGGTTCGTGCTCGTCGCACTCAGAAAATCGACGGCCTTTGCGCTGTAGCCGGTGACGTCGCTCTCGCGCCGATCCCCCAGCTTCGAGCGGTTCTCGAGATACGGGATTGAATAAATAGCGAGGACCAGGAGCGCTGGCATCAGCACGAGTGCGCCCGCCTTGAGCGCTTTCGCCGGCGCACGGATGAACCAGATAGCCGTAAGCACCCCGAGCCACGTCAGCAGGAAAACGCCGTAATAGATGCAGCTCAGCACCTGCCCCGCCGCGAGCGCGGACGTCTGGAGATAACCGCTGGTCGACTCACGGTCGACGGCGCGATGCCACGTCAGCACGGCCAGCGGGATCCAGAACGCAAGCTGCATCTCGAGGTGATCGAAGTGATCGAAGCGGTGAGGCGAGAACGCGTAGATAACGCCGCCCAGGAGGCCAGCCGCCACCGAACCGGTCAGGTGCCTGACAAGGTGGTAGGCGGCGATCCCACCGAGGGCGAATGCCGTGACGAGCGTCACGTTATAGACAACGACCGGATCGACCCCGAGCAGATGGAACGGCGACACGACCATGCCCGGCAGCAATAGCGCGTCGGAGTACGCAAGCGTTCCAGTCTCGGGGTAGAAGATGTTGCCGTTGAACAGCTGCCCTGGATCGACCCAGATCGTGTGGGCGATCCACGCGAGGCGCCACGCCGAAAAATAGGAATCGCCGTGGACGCCGATCGCGGCACCGGGTGCAAACGCCAGCGGATAAGTGTTGATGACCGCCAGCAGGACGAAGAAGGCAGCAGGCAGCGCGCCGGCGGCCCACCGGCGCGCGCGCGATGCCGCGAGACTTTCCAGAGACAGCTGTCGTGACACTTCCGCGGGTTCGCGATTCAAGATTGACGGATTCAGTAGAGCGGTCGCCACGTGTAGAAGAGCACCGCGGCAAGCGCCTGAAGCATCACAAACGCCACGGTAAGGTTGGGCATCGGACCGCCGATCCGGGCGCCCAGCCACAGGAACAACGGAAACATCGTCGCCGTGAGACGCCCCATCGACATCACGCCCCCGGCGACGAGTGGGGGCACCAGGTTGGTAAGCAGGAAGACTCCGTAGGCAGGACCGAGGCGCAGCCACACCGGCACGATCAGCACAAGGGCGAACACGGCCGGCACCGCGTTCAGAACGTTGTACGGCATCGCGGCGAGATAGCCTTCGACGCCATGTTCCGATGCAAAGGCTGCGGCTTCGGCGATCGGCAGGGCGCCCTTGAACGTCCGCCCCCACGCGGCGTGCTGCGCGGCCCATTGGAGAGGATTACCAGTGAGCGACGCGATATAGAGCGAAAAGATCGCCGCGCCGGCCACAGGCGCGATTGCCGCCACGATTGGTACGAACGTCCTCGAGCGGTCCGGCGAACGGGCCTTCCAGATCCGCTGTGTATATGCCAGGGTGGCGAGCGTGAGCGTCAGGAGAAATCCGTTCGGTCGGCTCAACCCGACCAGCAGCCCCCACAGCGCGCAGCGGATCCACTGTTCCCGCTTGAAGCTCAGGCAAGCGCCGACGGCGCCGAGCAGGAAGAGCGATTCGGTGTACACCGCGCCATGAAAAATCGAGAACGGATAGCTTGCGAGGAGCACGACGGACGCACCCGCCATGCTCTCGTTCCCCAGCTCCAGTCGCGCGAGCTGGTACAGGAGGACGAGGCTCCAAAGGAACGCGACGTGGGAGATGGCGACGCCCGTAAACACATATGCGGCCGGTGAGCCACCGAACAGTCGTCCGCCGAGCCATATCATCGTCGGGTAGGCGGGGAAAAACGCGATGTTGTGCTGCCGGTTGGCGTACTGCCGGTCCCAGCGGTAGCCGAGCCGCGCGATGTGGCAGTACCATCCAGCGTCCCATCGCAGCGGCAGATTGACGATCTCGCTCGTCGACGCTCGAATGGGCGGCGCACCCGGCGGATACCCCACGGTGTACACGGCCATCAGGCCAACGGCGGCCACACCGACCCGCGTGGCGAGAAATGGACCTCTCGCAACGCTGAAACCATCCGATCGAAACACGCGAATTGCCCCTGCCCTCAGCCGGGTCACCACATCCGGCCGACGGACGCGCGCATGTCTCGCGATGAGAAGCAACAACGCGATGCCGATGATGGCGCCCGGCGAGGTGACGGAAAGCCGTAGCTCGCCGATCCAGACGCGGAAGCCGCCGCCGAGCGTCACCGCGGCGGCGACGACCAGCGCGAGCATCGCGGCCGCGTCGCACACTGCCACCCAGGCAGGCAGCGGGGCGTCGTTCGGGTCGGCGGGCGTATCCTGCATTCCGGACCACTTTACTGAACTCGCAGGGTTTGCGCCTGTGGATAGCGGCGGGTTCGCCGCAGCGTCCGTCCCGAGCCCTCGACTGGCGTTCGCGCGTTGAGATCGTCGGCAGTCCTTAACGGTGCCAGGCACTGTTAAGAAGCGCACAAGCCCTTTGTTTTCAGCCGATTTAACGGTCAGCCGATTTAACGGTGCCAGGCACTGTTAAGAACCGAAACGCGCCTTAACAGTGCCTGGCACCGGACAAAGGCGTGGATCGCTGACTCAGCAGTTTGGCGAGCTTGTTCCTGGCAGAACAAAGTGCCGTACTGTTTACTCGATGCGCCTGTCTTTTCACCGGTGGAACCTCGCCGTCGCGGCTGCCACAGTCGTCTTAATGCTTGCCGCTCCTTCACTGGGAGGACAGGAACAGCCCGACCCGGTCCAGCTCGTCCAGCAGGGTCGCCGGCTCAATGCGGCCGGCCGTCAGGCGGACGCCCTGGCGCTCTATGAACGAGCGCTTCGCATCAACCCCGATCTGTTCGAGGCGCACCTGGCATCCGGCATCGCGCTCGATCTCGTCGGGCGCTACGACGAGGCTCGCACGCACCTGGTGCGCGCAATCGAACGCGCGCCCGACGACGGGAAACGGGCGGCGTTGATGGCGATGGCCGTCTCGTGGGCCTTCGAGGGCAAGACCGCGCGGGCCTCCGAGTTCTACCGACAGGTGTTCGACGCCGATGCGGCCGCGGAGCGTCATGCCGATGCCGCAGAGATCGCCAACGCGCTCGGCCGCCTCTATCTGGAAACCGGCGACACCAGGAGCGCGCGGCGCTGGTACGAAACGGGATACGAGAAGGCGCGACGCCTGCCGGAAGAGCCGGCGTCTCAGTTGAAGCTCTGGGAGTTCCGGTGGTTGCACGCGCAGGCTCGGATCGCCGCACGAGAAGGGCGTCCCGCCGACGACCGTCTGAGGGCGGTCCGCGCGCTCGTCGCATCCTCGAAGGAGCTGGCCGACCAGGCGCAAGCCGTCGCCTATCTGGAAGGATACGTGTATCTCTATCGCCGCGACCCGTCGCGCGCCCTCGCGGCCCTTACACAGGCTGACCAGAAAGATCCGTTCATCCTCATGCTGATCGCGCGATCGCAGCAGCAGTTGAAGCACGCCGAGGAGGCACGCCGCACCTGGCAGCAGGTTCTCACGCTGAACGGACACTCGCTGCAGAATGCGCTCGCTCGTCCGGCGGCGAGGAGAGCGCTCGCCTCGAAGTAGAACCGAGAAACCGTTCTCGATTTCTATGTCGCGGTCTCCTCCGCCTCCCGCGCCGTCCGCTGGCCCTTCTCGACATCGACCAGCCAGAGCAGCGCCGCGCCGACGACGAAGAACCCAATCACCGACAGAATCGCGTTGCGGCTCGATCCGGTCGCTCTCACCGTGATCGCGAAGATGGCGGGTCCGACGATGCCCGCGAATTTCTCGAAGACGCCGAAGAACCCGAAGAACTCCGAGGATTTGTGCCGCGGGATCATCGTCGCGAACAGCGATCGCGAGAGCGCCTGGCTCCCCCCCTGCACCGTGGCCACGAGAAACGACAGCAGGAAGAACTGCCACGTCGTCGTCATGTAGTAGCCGATCACGCTGATCCCCATGTAGACGACCAGCGCTACGAAGATCGATGTCTTGGCGCCGATCTTCCCGGCCAGCCAGCCGAACGCGAAGGCAAACGGGATGCCGACAAACTGCACCATCACGAAGGCGGCGATGAGCGCATTCTCCGGCAGGCCGATCTCCTTTCCGTACGGCCCGGCCATTCTGATCATCGTGCCGATGCCGTCGTTGTAGATGAGAAACGCCAGCAGCATCAGGAATGCCTGACGGTAGCGCGTCAGCTCGCGAAGCGTGCTGAACAACTGACGGAACGATGCCGTCAGCGGGCCGAGTCCCGGCGGAAGGTCGGGCGGGCGGACGGCAGGCTCGGGCACACGCCGGAAGAGCGGAATCGAAAAGACCAGCCACCAGACCGCCACGCTGAGAAACGACAAACGCGAGGCGACGCCCGCATCGGGCAATCCAAACATCGCCGGCTTCAGGATCCACGCGAGATTGATCGCGAGGAGCAGCCCGCCGCCGACGTACCCGAGCGCGTATCCAGCGCTCGACACGCGATCCATTTCATCCGGCGCGGCGATGTGGGGCAGCAGCGAGTCGTAGAAGACAAAGCTCGCCGACACGCCGATGTTCACGACGATGAAGAGCAGCGCCGCCAGCTTCCACTCTCCGTGCGTGATGAGGACCATCGCGGCCGTGGCAGCGACGCCGATTGCCACAAAGATGCCGAGGAGCCGCTTCTTGGCGCCCGCATAGTCGGCATAGGCGCCGAGCACCGGCGCCAGGAGCGCCACGATGATGAGCGCGATTGTGGTGGCGGTCGCAAAGCGTTCCGTCGCGACGGCCGCAGGCAAATCGGCCGCTGCGACCGAGGCAAAGTAAATGGGAAAGACGGCCGTGATGATCGTGCACTGGACGGCGGAGTTCGCCCAGTCGTACATCGCCCATGCCCGCTGTTCGCCCGTGCGAAGTCCAAGCCGCGCGAGCAGCGGTGCACCCTGCGCCATCAGAAGGTCCTCCGCGCGATCCACTCGCGCATCAGCGAATCGACCACCACCCAGCGGTCATCGTCTCGGGTGATGACGTCTTCGCGTTGCAGGGCGGCCAGCGCCGCCTGCACCGACGACGCGCCACCCAGGCGGTGGCGCGAGCGCACGTCGGCGGAAAGCAGGCCCGCCCCCTCCTCGAGCACCAGGGCGCGAAGCACGGCGCGCTGCCCCAGCGTCAGCCGCTGCCAGCTGGCTTCGAAGAACACGGCATGCTCGGCCAGCAGCCGCCGGAGCGTGGCGTGCAGGTGGTCGAGGCCCACGCGGCGAAGCCCGCCGGCGCGCGCGTCGTCCCAGGCTTCGTGCGCCAGGCGCTGGACGTCGTACGGCAGGTGCCCCGCCAGGTCGAGGACCGCCTGCCCGAATCCGGTTTCGGGTCGAAATCCTGCTTTGCGAAACTTCTGATCGATGAACGCCGCAAACGGCTCGGGCGGGATTTTCTGAAGCCGCATCACGGGCCCCGCCTTGTAGAACGGCCGCCTGGGGCCGAGCATGGCCTCCATCAACGTCGGCTCGGACCCGGCAAAGACGTAGCCGACCTGTCGCTGATGCTGCACGGCGGCGCGGAGCGCCTCTTCGACGCTGCCGCCGTTGAAGCCGCCAATCGCCTGGAATTCGTCGAGAGCGACCACCACGCGCCGGCGCCGCACCTCGGCCAGCCGGGCCGGCAGCGCGAAGACTTCCGGTGCGAGCCGCGCGACGTCTTTCGTCGTACGGATGGCCGGAAAGCTCACCGTGAGACCCGAGGATCCGTCGGGCTCTCGTTCGAGCCGCACCTCCGGGCGCGTCTGCCCGATCTGGTCGCGCAGCCACGTCACCGCCTTCGGCCATCGCGTCTCGGCAGCGACCACGGCCCGCGCATACCCTTCGAGAAACGCGAGATATGAGCTATACGCGCTGACTGTCGTCTCGACCGTCAGACAGCCCGCACGCTCGGCGCCCGCCAGAGCACGCCCGATGAGCGACGATTTCCCGTAGCGGCGAGGAGAGATGAGGAAGACCTTCTGACCGGCCAGGAGGTCGGCGGAGAGCCGCTTCAGCTCGTCTTCGCGGTCAACGAAGGAGGCCGCAGGCACGACTTCGCCATACACAAAGGGGTTTTCCATAGGTCCCGTTACGGCATTCTGCGTAATCGCTACGCAGTCTAACGTAACGGGACCACAACGGCGCGCCCCAAGTTGTTCAGTTTGTCAGGTTAGTCGGGTTAGTCGGATTGGTTGGGTTCGCCGGGTTGGCGAGTTGGGCGGGTCAGGCGCGTTCCAACCCGACACACCTGTCGAACCTGACCAACCGCCCAACCTGCAAGGTTACTTGAGCAGCCGGACGTCCCCGCTGAAGGTCTTGAAATAGAGCTCGCCAGTCTGGCCGGTGCTGAGCTGTGCGCGCAGGGAGCGCTTCGACTTGCTCCGCAGGGTGAGTGGCATGTCGGCCTGAATGTCGCCGCTGAAGGAATCGAACTCGAGATTGCCGCCGGCGGTCTGGGGCAGCCGCACTTCGATGTCGCCGCTGAAGGTCTTCGCACGGAGCGACTGGTCCTTGACCCACGAGGCGGGGGCGACGTGAATCGCGCCGCTGAAGGTCTCTGCGTCGACGGGTCCGGTCGTGTCGCGCAGGGTCAGCTCCGACGAGAAGCCGTGCACGTGATGCCGGCCGCTGACACCGGTGATCGTCACGGCGCTACTGAACACGTCGATGTCGAGATTGGCGGTGGCCGGCATCCGGAGGGTGAACGCCGTTTCCACGACATTGTCGTCTTTCTCGTGCCACGAGTCGTCGCGCTTGTTCGCGTCGATCGTCACGGTGTCGCCGCTCGATTGGATATCGAGCTTGATGCGATCGAGCCGATCGCGCGGCGCCGTGCGGATGGCCACCAGCGCAATATCGGATCGCTGGTCGCCGGTGATTTCGACGGTGCCGGAAAAGTTCTTCAGCTTGAGCGTGCCGCCGGACGCGAACGGGATGGTTTTTTCCACCCGCTCGGTCTCCTTGGTCGCGCTCGATGCCAACGATGGAATGCCAAGCGCCACCAGGGCGACCGCCGCCGCGCTCGCCAAACGCCCCGAGAAAGACCGATGGGTCATGAACAGAAAACCTCCAACCCTGGCATAGACGGACTCGGAGGCCTAAAGGTTGCTCAGTTACCGGGGTTTCTCAAGGTTCGACGGGTTAATCGGGTTGGGCGGGCTGGTCGGGTTGGTCGGGTTGGTGGGTCGGTCGGGTTAATCAGGCTTTCCTGGTTCTGCCGGGGCGTTGGGGGACGGCTCTGGGAGCCGCAGCCGCCCCGTATAAATCGCCATGCCGACCACGGCGTCCACGCCGAGCGCGTCGAGTTGGTCGATTTCGGCCTGCGTCGTGATTCCGCCGGCGGCCACGACCCGGCGGCGGGTCGCGTCGCGAACCGCGATGATCGCTGGCATATCGGTGCCCTGCATCAGCCCCTCTTTGTCGACATGCGTGTACAGGAACTCCGCGCAGTAGGGCTCGAGCTGCCGGGCGGCCTCGGCAGCGGTCAGCGGAACCGTCTCCCGCCAGCCCTTCACGACCACGCGTCCGCCTTTCGCGTCGATGGCGCCGATCACGCGATCGGCCCCGACCGCCTCGGTCAGCGCACGGGCGAACGCCACGTCCGGCTCGCCATTCCGAAAAAACGCCGACCCGACGATCACGTGCGTCGCCCCGGCCTCCAGCACTTCGCGCGCGCGCGCGATGCTCCGAATGCCGCCGCCAACGCGACAGGGGCGGGCCGCGCACACATGACGCACGAGCGCTTCGTTGCTGCCCGTGCCGATCGCGGCGTCGAGGTCGATGAGTTGCAGCTTGGGAAAGGCCGCAAAGCGCGCAATCCAGGCGTCAACGTCGGGATCTTCCAGCGCCAGCCGCACACCTTGCACGAGCTGCACCACTTTGCCGCCGCGCAGGTCAATTGACGGGATCAGCATTGTGCTCCAGTGCTGCGGTGCCGCGGTGCTGCCGTGCCGCGGTGCTGCGGCGCCCGCGGTGCTGCCGTGCTGCGGTGCTGCCGTGCTGCCGTGCTGCGGTGCTGAGGTGCTGCCGTGCCGACAGTGTTACCGGCGCACAGGGATACCGCTGTCGTGCAAGTGGCGCTTGAGACCGGCGACGCTCCGCTCGGCGTAGTGAAATATTGACGCCGCCAGCGCGGCGTCGGCGCGACCGGCCGTGAAGACGTCGACAAAGTGATCGAACGATCCGGCGCCGCCCGAGGCAATCACCGGGATGTTGACCGCGCTCGATACGGCCGCCGTCATCTCGCAATCGAATCCGGCCTTCGTGCCGTCGCGGTCGATCGAGGTCAGCAGGATCTCTCCGGCACCTCGATCTTCAGCCTCGCGCGCCCACTCGACGGCATCCCTCGACGCCGCGGTCGTCCCGCTCCTCGCATACACCGCGAACCCGCTGCCGACGCGCTTTGCATCGATCGCGATGATCACGGCCTGGCTGCCGTACTGGCTCGCGAGCCGGGTGATGAGCTCGGGGCTTGCAAGTGCCGCCGTATTCAGGCTCACCTTGTCGGCCCCCGCCTCCACGACCGCCGCCGCATCGTCGGCGTCCCGGATGCCGCCGCCGACCGACAAAGGGATGAAGAGCTCCCGCGCCACTTCGTGCACCGTCATGGCCATCGCCCGACGCTTTTCGAGCGTCGCGGTGACATCGAGTATCACGAGCTCGTCGATGCCTTCCTCGTTGTAGCGGCGGGCGAGCGCCGCCGGCTCGCCGGCCGAGCGAAGGCCTTCGAAGTTGATTCCTTTCACGACGTGTCCGTCGCGAACGTCCAGGCAGGCGATGATGCGCTTGGCGAGCACGTCGCTATCTCCTCGCCGCGGCCGGCAGCGCGACGCGCTGGAGAAAGTTGCGGAGAATCGCAAGCCCCGTGTCGCCGGATTTCTCCGGATGGAACTGCACCCCCATCACGAGGTCCTGTTCTACGGCTGCCGCAAACGATTCGCCATACTCGGTGGTCGCAGCCGTCTGCGCGGTCACCGGCCCGGCGAACGAGTGCGTGAAATACACACTGGCATCGGGATCAACGCCCGCGAAAAGCGTGGTTGGCCGCGGATACCGCAGCGTATTCCAGCCAACATGCGGCACTTTCAACCTGTTGGGTCCGCCGGTGAGCCGCGCGCACACACCAGGGACAACGCCGAGGCCCGAGAACTCAGGTGCTTCGACGCTACCTTCGTACAGCCATTGCATGCCGACGCAGATGCCGAGCAAAGGTCGGCCCGCGTCGAGTCCGTGCCGAATGGCATCACGCCAGTCGGACGTCAACGAGCGCGTCGCTGAAAAGTGACCGACGCCCGGCACAACCACCGCCGTCGCGCCATCGAGATCCGCCGGCGACAGTGGTGTGAAGATGTCGGCGCCCAGGTACGTGAAAGCCTTCCTGACGGAGGTCAGGTTGCCGGCGCCGTAGTCGACGAGTGCGATGGGCATACAGGCTTCAGGCTCCAGGCTTCAGGCTTCGGGACGGATTAGATCAGGCCTTTCGTGCTTGGCAGGGCCTTCGCCATCCGCTTGTCCTTTGCGCATGCGACGCGCAGGGCTCGTGCGAATGCCTTGAATATCGCCTCGACGTGGTGATGACTGGAGCGGCCGTACAACACCTTGGCGTGCACGTTGGCGCGCGCGCCGATGGCGAAGCCCTCGAAGAAGTCGTGCACCAGTTCGGATTGCAGATCGCCGATACGCTTCACCTTCAGCCTCAGATCGATGGCGGCATGTGGCCGTCCGCCCAGATCGAGCGCTACGACAGCGAGCGTCTCGTCCATCGGCATCACGAAGTATCCGGCGCGGTTGATCCCGCGCCTCGTACCGAGCGCCTGCGACACGGCTTCGCCGAGCGCGATGCCCAGATCTTCGACCGTGTGATGCTGATCGACATCCAGGTCTCCCGTGGCCGACACATCCAGATCGAACGCGCCGTGTTTCGCAAAGAGCTCCAGCATGTGATCGAGGAATCGGATGCCGGTCGACACGGAATACCGTCCGCGTCCCTCGAGCACGAGCGACAGCCGAATCGCGGTTTCGGTTGTCCGCCGCTCGATCAACGCGCGCCGCACAGGTACTCCTCCAGGACAGCGAGGCACCGTTCTGTGTGCTCGACGACGCCGGTCGTGACGCGAATACAACCGTCGCACCCGGCGTCACCGGTCTTGTTGCGAATGTAGATGCCGCGCGACTTCAGATACTCGGTGAGCGGCGCTGCGGCGTCACCGACCTTCGCAAGCACGAAGTTGGCGCCGCTCGGCCAGTATTGGAAGCCCTGGCGGTTGCAGAATCTGTACACGAGCTCGCGAGACTGGACGACCTGGCTGACGTACCACTGCAGCCGTTCCTCGTCAGCCAGCGCGGCGCGGAGCGCTGCTGCAGCGCACACGTTCAGGCTGTACGGAGGCGTCACCCAACGCAGTGGGGCGATCCCCTGCTTCGAACCGATCATCGCGCCCACGCGCAGCGCCGCGAGGCCATGCGCCTTCGCGAACGTGCGCCCTACGACCAGATTTGGAAAGCGCGCGATGAGGGGCAGGCTCGTGTCGCCGCAGAAGTCATGGTACGCCTCGTCGACGAAGACGATGGCCTCGGACGGCACTGCCGCCGCCACTTTCGCAATGTCGTCGTTGCTGATGCGCACGCCGGTCGGGTTGTTCGGGCTCGTGACGAACACGAGACGCGTACGGGTCGTGATCGCCCGAAGGGCGTTCTCGAGCGGAAACTCGAAGTCCTCCCGTGGCGGCACATCGACGACAGTGCCGCCGCACGAGAGGACCGTGATGGCGTACATCTCGAACGCCGGACGGATCACGATGGTCTCCGGCACCGCACGATCTGGCCCTCTGCGTTGCAGCGCGACGATGGTGGCCATCACGAGAGCCTCGTCGAGGCCATTGGTCAGCACCATCTGGTCTTCTGCCACGCCGAGATAGGTCGCCGTCTCCCGATACACGTCGTCGTAGTCCGGATAGAACGCGAGATCCGTCGGTGTGAGGCGAGCAAGCGCCGCAAGCACCTTTGGCGAACAGCCTGCGGTGTTCTCGTTCAGGTGCAGGCGCAGTCCGTCACCGGTCGGCCGTGGGCGGTGGTATTCCTGTCTCACGCTTGCCTCACAGCAATGGATTGCGCGTGCGCGGTCAAGCCTTCCGCGAGCGCCAGTGTCCGGACGGTGGGTGCAAGCCGGTCGAGCCCCGCCCGCGTGACGCGCTGCACCGAGACGACTCGAACGAAGTCCGACGCGTGGAGCCCACCGCGGATGCGCGCGGCCCCGCCGGTCGGGAGCACGTGGTTCGATCCGATGGCGTAGTCGCCGGCGACCTGGGCAGTGTACTCGCCGATGAAAATGGCGCCCGCGTAACTGATCTCGCGGGCCATGGCCTCGTCGTCCACAACGAGATGCTCTGGTGCCATCCGGTTCGCGAGATCGATCGCCTCTCGACGGCTGTCCGTGAGGATGACCGCCCCATGCCGGGCGAGCGATTCCCGCGCCGGTCCGTCCGTGGGAAGCTGCTTAACCACCTCGCGCGCCACGCGCTCGGCCAGACCCCTCTTCCACGTCATCAGGATCGCGCGCGCATCAGGATCGTGCTCGGCCTGCGCGATGAGGTCGGCGGCAAGCCACACCGGTCGTCCGCGGTCGGATACCACGAGAATCTCGCTTGGGCCGGCCTGCATGTCGATGCCCACTTCCGATGAGACGTAATTCTTTGCGAGTGCAACGTACTTGTTGCCTGGGCCGACGATACGATCGACGCGCGGGATCGATCCTGTACCAAAGGCAAGAGCCGCCACTGCGTGCGCGCCGCCCAATCGGAAGAGGCGCGTGACGCCTGCGATGGCCGCCGCCGCCATCACCACAGGCTCCGGCCGCGGACAGACCGCGATGATCTCGGCGACGCCGGCGACCCGCGCCGGCACGGCCGCCATCAGGAGGGAGGACGGCAGGGGATAGCGGCCACCGGGCACGTAACAGCCCACGCGATCGAGCGGGCGGACGCGCTGCTCGACGCTGACGCCCGCCGCCACGCGGATTCGCCGGCCGCGCGGAAGCTGGGCCCTGGCCACTGTTGCGATATGCCCGGCGGCTGTCCGGAGTGCGGCGCGGACCTCGCGTGGCGCCTCGCGGGCCGCCCGCAGCCACGCGTCGCGCGGGATCTCGAAATCACCCGCGAGCCGGTCGAACTTCTCCGCGTATTTGCGCACTGCGCGATCGCCGCCCGCGCGGACGTCCTCGACGATGCGCGCAACCTGTCGGGCGGCGAGACGATTGTCTTCACGACGCGGCCGCAGCAGCCGGTCCACGGCGTCCGTGTCGGTCGATGGAATGATCCGAATCGCCATTGCGTCCTTCACGGGCACACGCAGTGCGCCCCTACGAAAAACCCGGCCAACCTGACCAACCCGAGCAACCTGTCAAACCTTGTGCCGTCAGACAACGATTTTGTTGAGCGGATACTCCACAATGCCCTGGCCGCCCGAAGATTTGAGCCGCGGGATGAGATCACGCACTGTCCGCTCCTCGATGATCGTGTTGACGGCGACCCAGTCGGGGTCGCTCAGCGGCGAGATCGTGGGCCGCTGAAGCGCGGGCAGAAGCGACAGCATCGTCTCGAGATCGGCACGCTTCACGTTCAGCATCAGGCCCACGCGCCCCTGCGCTTCGATCGCGGCCTTCAGCAGCAGCGCGATGTTGTCGATCTTCGTTCTCTTCCACGGATCCTCGAGCGCGCGCCTGTTGGCGATGAGCTGTGTGTTCGACTCGAGCAGGGTCGCAATCACGCGGAGCCGATTGGCGCGCAGCGTCGAGCCCGTTTCAGTGGCCTCGACGATCGCGTCGGCCAGCACGGGTGGCTTGACCTCGGTCGCGCCCCACGAGAACTCCACGTCGACGGGCACGCGCCGCTCGGCGAAGTAGGCTTTCGTCACGCGCACGAGTTCTGTCGCGATGGTCTTGCCAGCCAGGTCCTCGGGCGTCTTGAACGGCGAGTCTTCCGGCACGGCGAGCACCCACCGCACCTTGCCGAAGCTTTGCTTCGAGTAGACGAGATCGCAGATCTCCTCGAGCACATCCTCGTCGGGATGACCGGCCTGGTGTTCGCGGATCCAGTCCTGTCCCGTCAGACCCGCATCGATCACGCCGCTGGCGACGTACCGTGCCATCTCCTGAGCGCGTATCAGCATGCACTCCACTTCGGCGTCGTCAATCGACGGGAAGTACGACCGGGTGCTCACGTAGATCGTGAAGCCCGCGCGCGCAAACAGTTGAACCGTTGCGTCCTGCAGAGAGCCTTTGGGGATGCCGAGGCGAAGTGTGGTCATGGTGTACCGTCAAGGCCGCGGAAAAAGCACGTGCGCTGGCCGGTGTGGCACACATTGCCATCGCCCAGCCGCTTCACCCGCACGAGCACCGTGTCATCGTCGCAGTCCACGAGCAGGCGCACCACCTCCAGCCGGTTGCCCGACGTCTCGCCCTTGGTCCAGAGCGTGTTGCGCGAGCGGCTGAAAAACGTGGCGAAGCCAGTCTCTCGGGTCCGCTGGAGCGCCTCGTCGTTCATGAAGCCGACCATGAGCACCTCGTTCGAGTCCTCGTCCTGAATCACGGCGGGCACGAGGCCGTTCAACTTGCTGAAATCCATCACCGCTCCGCGCAAAAAAAAACCCCGCCGGAACCGGCGGGGCTGCGTTGTGACGTTGCTGAAGTCGTTGTCGTGATGATCTAACGAGCGACCCTGCGCGCAGCTCGACCGGCCGGCCCCGAGGCCAGATGGCGATGATGGTGCACGTGGCGGGCAACTCGAATCATGACTGGCTCACAGGCTAGCGCACGGTCGGGGGGAGAGTCAAATACCTGCCCCCGGCGGGCGCGTCGCTTCGCTCCGCGCCGTCCCGCCGGATGGAGTGAGGCGGCCCCACCGGCGAGCAAAGCGAGCCGCCCTATCTGGCCGTCGGCACTCCGGCGTGCGTGAGCGCTGAGAGCACCCGACCGCGCTCGTGATCGCCGTGAATCCCGTTTGCCGCGTCGGCGAGGGCCTTCCGGGTCGTCGGCCCCATCGCGGGACTACGGCTGATGGCGACCAGCGATTCGGCGCGGTCGTAGTCCGACTGCATGCTCGTGGTGGTCGAGACTGCCTGCGCCAGCGCGCTGTCGCTCACCGCCGCGGCGGCGACCGCCTCCAGCGCGCGGCGATGGTCATAGTCGCTACCGACCTGGGCCAGCGCGGCAAAGTACGATGGCGCGGTGCGATCGCTCAGGCCGCCTGTTTTTGCAACGTCGACGAGCAGCGTGGCGAGCTCATAGTCCGACGAAATACCGGCGGCCGCTTTCAGCGCCTGATCGACGATCGCGGGCGACGCTCCGGGGCGAACCACGGCGGCGATGGCGCGCCGACGCTCGTAGGACGATCCGATTGTGCTTACGGCCTCGAACCATCCGCTGCCCGCCCGTTCGATGAGTGCGGGAGGCGTCGCGGCAAGCAACTCTGCCAGCTCGTAATCCGACGAGATTCCAGATCGGCCGGCGCCAGGAGTCACACTCTTGAAGACCTGGGCAGCAATCACCGGTGTGAGCGACGGCCGTTCGAGGACCTTGGCATAGACGTGCCGCTGCTCGTAGTCGGACTCGATGCTGCTTGCGGCATCGACAAACGCCGTCATCGTCGCGTCGATCGGCTGTCGCTCGGCGGCCGTCTTCAAGACTTGCGCGAGGTCGTAGCTCGAGTGGACCTCCTTGCCCGCCTGCGTGAGGCTTTTCGTCAAGGTGGGCACATCGAGCGTCGCTTGCGTGAAGAGCTCGCGCAAATATGCGCCTTTGGCGTGGCTGCTCTTCGTCAACGACACGTCCGCAAGCACTGCCGTGGGACCGCCCTTCGCCAGTATCCGGGCCACACGGCGGTCCGCATTGATCGCCAGCTCGCGCACCATGTCTGGCAGAAACGACTTCAGCCATGCGCGTCCCTCAGTCTCGCTGAGCGCCTTCCCGTTCACCGCGAATGTGCGTGTCAGGGTGCCTTTGCGCTCGCGCACTTCGAATCGCTCGGTCTGGTGGCCAGACGTGCCGCTGGCCGAGTGCTCGATCACCAGGTAGCCCCCCGGCGACAACACGCGCACATCGGCATCATCGTCGGTGAATTCAAGGCGCCCCTTCGCCTGCACTTTCAACGTGTCGCCGTCGTGGCTCGAGGTCATGTTCCACGAGCTGTCGTCGCTCGACTGCGACCACGACATCCCATCTGGCGGCGCCGGTGGCGCCGGCGGAGCGGGGGGCGCGGGCGGGGCAGGCGGAGCGGGAGGCGCGGGCGCCGCCTGGAACGACGGAGGAGTCATCGGTGCCATTGGCGCTGGAGGTGCGATCGCTTCTGGAGGATCCGGCGGCCCGGCCGGATCTGCCGGATGGGCCGGCGGCGCCGGCGGGTCTGGTGGATCCGGGGCATCGGGCGGATCCGGTGGATCCGGCGGATCGGGCGGAGAGTCGAAAAGGAAACGATGGCTCTGCCGGAGGCTCCGTCGCGCTTCGCGCGCTTCGGTTTCCGCCGCGCGCAACGAGGCGCGCGCCTGGAGCAGCGTTTCGCGTGCGCCCGCCATCAGTTCACGAACCTGCCGCATGGCTTCGTCGGCGGCTTGCCTGGCCTCTCGCGACCAGGTGCGGGCTCCGCGCCTGCTCTCAAATGCCGCACGCCGCGCGTTGCGCGCGGCGTCGGTGATGGCGCGCTGATTCTGAGCGAGCGCACGTTGTTGATCGGCCAGTGCTTGCGCAAGCGCTTCGCTCCTGGCGCGCAGATCCTTGCGTCCGCTCAGCTCCGCACCCGCTTGTGCCCGAGCAAGCTCGTCGGCCGCGGCCGCCAACGCACTCGCATTGTCTTCGCTCTGGAGACGGATTGCGGCGGGCTCGGCCTCAGCTGGCACCACGGCATTCGACGCCCACGTCGATTCCGATTCGATGGGGGCCAGTTGGCCCGGTGATGCCACCACGTGCTCGGCACCAAAATCGATTGGCAGGCCGCGAACCCAGCGCGTGATCCCGGCGCCCGACACCATCAGCACAGTCATGAGCGCCACGACCCAGCCCGAAGAGGACACGGGCCGCGGAGACCTCACGCCGAGGAGCCGTCGCACGCGCGCCAGGAGCGGCGATCCCGTGACCGCAAGGGCGATGATGCCCACAGGCTCCTGTCGAAGCGTCTCGATGGCCGTCAGGGCGCGAGCGTAGAGCACCCGGTCTCCGCACGCGACCACCGCGAGGTCATCGCAGCAATGCTCTCGTTCCGTGCGGACGATCCTCGAGACCCACCAGACCGCCGGGTGATAGAAGAGCAGCGTTTCCACCGCCGTCTGGAGGAAGTTCACGAGATAGTCGTACCGACGGATGTGCGCGAGCTCGTGTGCGAGGACGGCCTCGAGTTGCTGCGGCGCGAGGCCACCGAGGACCGCCGTCGGCACGAGCAATACGGGCTTCAGCCAGCCGATCACCATCGGGACCTGCACACGCGTCGACGTGAGCAGCCGCACCGGACGCCAAAGGCCCAGTCGCGCGGCGAGGGCGTCCTTGACGCGCTGCCACTCGTCCGGCGCCTGCGCCGTCCCCACCGTCACCAGGCGCTGAACCTGCCACCAACCGCCGGCAAGACGCAGCGAGAAGACCAGAACGCCCATAAGCCAGCATCCGACGACCCACGGCATGAGCGCCGACGAATCGATTCTTCGAGATTGAGCGATGCTCGCTATCGGTCCAGTGGGCGTCGCGATCGCCCTCGGCGCGTCAACCGGTGAGGATGACGTGGCGATTGGCAGTGCCGCGGGAGCGCCGCTCGGCCCATCGCTGGACGCTGCCGCGACTGGCTCGTGAAAGGGCGACGCCGGTTGCGCCGGATCGGCCAGCCGCCACGCGGTCGTCGCCGCCACTGCGGGCATGAGCATCAGCGTCACGCATCCAGCCACGTACCGGGCCCTTGCGAAGCCGCGTGGAATCAGCAGCAACGCAAAGCCAAGCGCCACCGCGAGTCCCGTGGCTTGCCATACAAAGTGGATGAGCGTCCATCCGAGGACGGCGGTCCACTGGGGCACCATCGCGCTTAGAGCCGTCATCGCGTGCCTCCCTCGTGCTCATCGAGCAGCTGTCGGATTCTGGCGAGCTCGTCTGGCGTCGCGTTCGCACCGGAGAGCGCCTGCATGACCAGCGTCATCGCCGAGCCCCGAAACGCTCGCGCGAGCAGGTCATCGAGCAACTGCCGCTGCGTTTCCGACTCGCTCAGGCTCGCGCGATAGATGTGGGTGCGATCGGTCTCATCTCTCGCAACCAGCCCTTTGTCGGTCATGATCTGGAGCAGTTTGAGAGCCGTTGTATACCCGGTCGGCCGGTCCTCGTTGAGCGCGTCCAGGACGTGGCGGACGGTGCTCGGCCCCCTCGTCCACAGGACACGTAGAATCGAAAGCTCGGCGTCGGTTGGTTTCGGTCGTTTGGTCATAAGCTGGTCCGCAGGTGCGAGTCTACGACACCCTTCGTAGATTGACAACGAAGATCTTCGTAGTTCGGTTCCGCGGCAGAGCAAGAATCGTGGGACGAATGGTGGGACGGGTTACTCGATCACCGCGTCTGCCTCAATTTCGACCAGCATTTCTGGTGATATGAGCGCGGCGACTTGCACGAGCGAACACGCTGGACGAATCCTGGCGAACACCTCTCCGTGGGCACGACCAACGGCTTCCCACTGAGTGATGTCGGTCACGAAAATCCGGGTGCGAACCACGTGTTCCAGGCGGGCGCCTGCCTTCTCGAGGGCGGCCGCAATGTTGGCCAACGTCTGGCGCGTCTGCGCCGCTGCATCACCGAGTCCCACAATCGCACCGTCCGGCCCAAACGCCGTCGTACCGGCGACGTGGACGTGGGCGCCGACCCGCACCGCCCGCGAGTAGCCGACGATGGGTTCCCACGGCGCGCCGGAAGGAATGTTCTGCCTCACGACGCCTCCAAGAACCCCGGTGTATGCGCTCCGAAAAACGAAGGGCGCAGCCAGGAAGCTGCGCCCGCGTCGAACCCGACCAACCTGGCCAACCGGGAAGAGGAAGGTTACATAGAGGCGGGCTTCATGGAAGCGACGGTGATGACCTTCTTGCCGTCCTTTTCCGAAACCTCGCCCGTGGCCTCGACGCTCTTCGAGACGTATTCGAGCAGCTTCGCGTTGTTGTCGGCGGCGTAGTCGCCTGCGATCGTGTACACGCCGTCGGCGGTCATGATGCCCATCACGGCACCCTTCTTGGCGCAGCTCAGTGCGCAGTTCTCGTGCGCCGCGCCGGTGTTTTCCGCCTTCTTCATCTGACACATCACGTCGATGACTTCGCCTTTGACCGTCTTTGATTCCGCACGGAGCGAGGCTCCGAGTGCGGCAACCATCGCGACGGCGGCAAAGGATGCGAGAACCTTACGCATTGCTGAATCCTCCAATGGTGGGGGGAGAGCGAGTGGCAATTATACTTTTCCGCCAGTCAACATCAATCCATCAGAAGGTTACAAGGACCATCGCCACGAGCTAACTCAACCTGATGAGTCCGGCCGGGACGCATTGCCATGCGCCTCACCAGAGGAGCGAACCTCGAAACCTCTCGAACCCGTCGAACCTGTCGAACCCGTCTGTCCCGAATGACCCATCCTGTCACACGCGGGCGTACAATCCGGAACCATGGGGTCGTTGGTGTGGATCGTCGTTGTCGCCGTGGCCTGCGCGGTCGCGTGGCTGCTCGCGCGCCAGCACGCCGCGCAGCGCGTGGCTGAAGCAATCGCGGCGGTCGCCGCGACCCAGGCGGCAACCGACGCCAGGCTCGAGGCGTCGAAAGCCAGAACGCTCGACCTCGAACGCGCACTGGGCGAACGCGAGCGCGAGTTGGACGCCCTTCGGCGCGAGGCAGGCGAGCTGCGCGAAGCGGCCGCCCGCCTTGCAGGCGATCTGCAAGGCGCCGCCGACCGCCAGACGCTCCTCGAGCGCGCCGAGCAGACCATGCGCGAAGCGTTTCGCTCGATGGCGTCTGAGGCACTGCAGGCCAACAGCCACTCGCTGATCGGCGCGGCACAGGCGTCGCTCGAGAAGGCGCAAGAGCAGGTCAAAGGCGATCTGCAGTTGCGGCAGCAGGCGATTGGCGATCTCGTCCGGCCGATCGTGCAAACTCTCCAAGCCGTTGACGCGCGCCTGAACATCGTCGAGAAGGAACGCGTGGCCACCACGGCTACGCTCACTGAGCAGCTCCGCCAGCTCGGCGCCGGCCTCATCTCTCTGCAAGGCGAGACGGGCCGCCTGGTGAAGGCGCTGCGACAGCCGCACGTTCGCGGGCACTGGGGAGAAGTCCAGCTCCGTCAGGTCGTGGAGCTCGCCGGCATGATCGAGCACACCGACTTCGTCGAGCAGGAAACCGTCACCATCGACGATGTGCGGTCGAGGCCGGACCTGGTGGTGCGTTTGCCAGGTCGCAAGCACGTGATTGTCGACGCCAAGGCGCCGCTGGCCGCCTACTTCGATGCCGTCGAAGCGCAGGACGACGCGGAGCGTGCGGCCAAGCTGGTGGATCACGCGCGACAGGTGCGCGATCACTTGGTACGCCTGGGCAGCAAAGCGTACTGGAGCCAGTTCGCCGACACCCCCGAGTTCGTGGTGATGTTCCTCCCGGGCGAAGCGTTCTTCAGCGCCGCGCTCACGCAGGACCCTCTCCTCATCGAGCAGGGCATCGCCAACCGCGTCATCCTTGCGAGCCCGACGACCTTGATTGCGCTGTTGAAAGCCGTCTCGTACGGATGGCGTCAGGAGCGGATTGCCGAGAACGCGCAGCAGATCAGCGATCTTGGCCGCCAGCTGTACGAGCGGCTGTTCGTGCTGGCGACGCATTTCGACGAAGTGCGGCGCGGGCTCGACAAGGCCGTGGAGGCCTACAACAAGTCCGTGGCGTCGCTCGAATCGCGTGTCCTGGTAACGGCCCGCCGTTTCCGCGACCTGGGCGCCGCGCCCGGCGACGACATTCCGGAGGTGCAGGTCGTCGAGAAGAATACACGGGAGTTGCAGGCGCCGGAAATCAGGAGCTTGTTTGAGGAAGACTCTTGAGGACTGAACATGTGGCTGTTTCTGGTGCACCACGCCGACGCGCTCTCGCCCGATGCGGACCCGACACGGCCCCTCTCCCCGATTGGACACCGGCAGGCAGAGTCTGTCGCTGAGAGGGTGGCGGGCCGCGACGCCACGCCGTCGGCCGTCTGGCACAGCGGCAAGCTGCGCGCGCGGCAGACGGCGGAAATCTACTGGCGCCGGTGCAATCCGAGCGCGACCTTTACGGCGTCACGAGGACTGCAGCCGGAAGACGATCCGCGGACGATTCGCGATGCGTTGGCTGGCGAGGCCGACGACCTGATGATTGTCGGTCACTATCCGCATCTTCCCGCGCTGCTGCAGTTCCTCACCGGCGAGGAACGCGGCTTTCCCCAACACGGCGCGGTCGCGCTCGAGCGCGTTGAGACCATATGGGTCGAGCGTTGGCGGGAAGCGCCACTCACCACATGAAGCCGATGCCGACGGTTGCGCGCCAGAATCCCAGCTTGTCGTTGAGGATCTCGGCGGGAAATTCGTCCGTGTCGAAGGCGCGGTAGTACCGGACGTCGCCGCGGAGGTTGATCGGCCCCTTGCCGATGAACAGGCCGCCGCCCACGTTCCCGCCGAAGCTGTTTTTCGCGTTGCTGAAGTCCAGCACGTCGCTCAACACCTCGACATCGGTGCGAATCAGCCCCGCGCCAAGCGCGAGATACGGCGATACGCCTTGACGCCGCCCGCCGATGAGAAGGTTCCCCATCAGCGTGACTACTTTGCCGTCCACATCGAACGTGTCGTCCGTGAAAAAGTCCGGCGTGTAGCCGAAGTCGACCTCGAAGCCCGCACTCTTGCCGAGCACTCCCAGGGCGCCGCCCACGGTCGCGCTCTTCTTGATCGTGTCTCCTCCAAAATTGACACCGAGATACGGAGAGATGAAGCCGTCAGCACGCGCCGTGGCAGGCATCGCCAGAAGCGCACCTACAACGAGCACGGAAAGAATCAGTCGAGGCATCGATTGTCTCCTGTCTCAAATCGCCCTGGCTCGAGGGCGGAGGCGGTGGCCCGGCGTTCAGATCGGTTCAATCGGCATGCCAGCGGGAGGCCGCCGGCCACGCGGGGAGTTCCGGGAGCGGAAAGAGGGATGCTGCGGCGGGCAATAATTACGCGCTCACTCTTTTTCGACGGTCACGGCCACTGGAGAGAGGACTTTCACGGTGACGGGCGAGCCTGCCGCAATCTGCGCTGCGCGTCGCCCACCAGCCATCACGGCGGCCGTGCCACCTGCGGCACCGACGGCGCCGCCGATCGCGGCACCCTTGCCACCGCCGAGAATCGCCCCGAGGATCGCCCCGCCAATCGCGCCGCCGCCGACTTTCGCCGCGCTGGCGCTGGACGGCGAGTCGCCGACGCGATACACGGTATCGGTCTGCAGCGGGAGCTCCGTCCCGTCCGCGAGAATCACTGTGTGGAACCGCACACCGAGCCGCGCCTGCTCCTTCATGCGGCCGCCGCGATCGACCACGCTGACCGAGCCCAGCACGCGTGAGCCCGAAGGGATCGCAACGCGTCCGTCGGCGCGCACGTCGCGTGAAACACGCGCTTCGACCCTTTCTTCCAGGTGCGCAGTTTCACTCGACAACGTCGTCTCGATGCGCAACCCGATCACCGAGTCGGCTGGCACGGTGACCTCGGTGAACTGCGGTTCCGGCGTGGCCGGCGACAGCGGTTCAACGGGCTCGATGCGGTCCGTGCGCGCGGGTGGCCTGATCGAGCGACCCGCGATCGGGCGACGTGGCGCCCGGCACCGCCGATCGCGAATCAGGCAGTTCGGTCGAGTGCGCTTCGGGCACGCGCGCCACGCGCGAATCCGGCCCGCGCGCCACGCGCGAATCCGGCCCGCGCGCCACGCGCGAATCCGGCCCGCGCGCCACGCGCGAATCCGGCACTGACGGCATGCGCTTCTGGGTTGCGCGTTGCAGCGGCGGGTCGCGTCCGTGAGGCGGTGGGACCGGATTCCTGCCGTGGACGTGCCGCGCGGGCCGAGGGCGCCGCCGGCGGCGTCTCGCGCGCGGCCGTCGGTTCGGCCGGAGCCTGTGCCGTCTCGCTGCTCTGCCGGTTTGTCCTCGACGATCGCCTCGGTCGCTTCGACCGCGGCCTTGCCATTTGCCGGCTCGACCGGGGCTGGGCGCCGCAACGTCGTGGGCCGCCAGCTGGCGTCACCGATGGACGGGAGGCGAAGAACGCGCCCGCGCCGGCCGCTCCGACGAGCGCCAGAAGACCGAGAAGCGCGACAGCGACCTTGTTGCTCAACATCGAGAACTCCTTGCCAGCGGGCGGATCAGCAAGGCCCGTACCTGACGCGCCGCGCCGTTTTGCCGGCCAAACCTGGCGGTCCAGGCGAGAAACTGGCGCGAATCTCGCAATCCGCTGTCCTGTCCTCAGGGCGGTGTCCTCGGCGACGCACGTCTTCGGGCGGTTCCAACATCTGGAAACACTCGATGCGGCCGCGACGTTTCGTGGCGCATTCGTTGCAAACTCCTGCGGTTGGTAGCAAAAATGGGGGAGAACATGTTCTGGCGGATTTTAGCTGCTCTCGTGGCTGTCTGGATCTCGGCGGCGCCCGCGCTGGCGGTCACCCCTGACGAGCTGGTGGATCTGCGGCGTGCGGGACTCGGCGACGAAGTGCTTCTTGCCCTCATCGACACAACCGGTGTGCAGGGGCCGCTGGGCACCGCCGCGGCTCTCGACCTCAAGCGAGCCGGGCTCAGCGACCGCGTGATTGCCGCCGCCATCCGTCGCGGGCAGGTGCCGGAAGCGGCGGCCGTGACTCCGCCCGACGTGGTTGCCGATGATGTGCCGAACGTCGCGATCATCGGCGGCGTTGAGCCGGAAGGGCCGCCGGCGAGTCCGGAGGTTCTGGTCGTGCCCTGGATCATCCCCGTGCAGCAAGGCCACCGGCCGCGCCGGCCGCAGAAGCCGTATCTCGGTGACTATCGCGGCTTCGCCCGATTCATCAACGACGACTTCCGCCCGCGTAGCGATGGCTTCATCGATCCGCCCTCGCGCCCAGGGATCCAGCCTCGCGCCCACCGCGGCGCTGACGTGCGCGCCAACCCGTCCATGTGACTGACGTCCTCATCCTCGGCGCCGGTATCGTCGGTTCCGCAATCGCCGACGAACTCTCGCGGCGCGGAGCGCGCGTGACGCTTGCCGATCCGCGGGGCATCGGCAAAGGCGCCACTCAGGCCTCCGCCGGCATGCTCGCGCCATACACGGAAGGGCGGCACGATCGTGTGCTGGAGGCGCTTGGAGCACGCAGTCTGGATCTGTTCGACCCGATGGTGGAGCGGCTCCGCGCCGACGGCCATGACGGTGGTGTACGGCCGCAACGGCTCGATGGACGTGGCGCTCGATGATTCGGGCGCGGTACGTCTCGCGTCGCAGGCGATCGATCTGGCGGACGCCGGCATTCCGCACCGATTGATGGACGGCGCCGCCGCGCGCGATGTAGAACCGTCGCTGGCAAACGACACGACCGCGGCCCTGCTGATCGGCGCCCACGGGTTCGTCGGCGTGCAGGAGCTTGCGATCGCGCTCTGGCAGAGCGCGGAGCGCCGCGGGGCGACGCTCATCAGCGAGGCTGCACGCAGGGTGGCACCTGGGCACGGCACCGTGCGTGTGGAGCTGGAGCGAACAACAATCGATTCGCCATACGTGGTCCTGGCCGTCGGGTGCTGGGCGGGGCAAATCGATCTCGCCGGTGTCCCCCCGCTACCGGTGCGGCCCGTGCGCGGGCAGTTGCTGGCGCTGCGATGGCCTGAAGACACGCGGCTCGCACACGCCTTATGGGGACCGCGTTGCTACGTCGTGCCCTGGTCCGACGGCACGCTCCTCGTGGGTGCGACGGTGGAAGAGGTGGGGTTCGACGAGCGCGCGACGGTCGCAGGCGTTCACGATTTGCTCGCGGCAGTCTCGGAGCTGGTACCACGCGCGTGGACTGCGTCGCTTTCGGGCGTTCGCGTCGGCCTCCGCCCAGGGACGCCGGACAATCGACCCATTATCGGGGCCTCGGAGCGCATCGAGGGTCTGGTGTACGCGACCGGCCATTACAGAAACGGCGCCCTGCTCGCGCCGCTCACCGCTGTCGCGGTCGCCGATATCATCGAAGAGAAGTCAGTCGACACGACGCTATCGCCGTGTTCGCCGGCGAGGTTCGGCGACTATTGAGAGAATCAGACCTCTCCGAAGGGAGCTTCACCATGGCGCTGCTCACCGACGACAGAGATCCAGAAGCATCTCGCCACACTAGAAGGCTGGAAGCGGGACGGAAACGCGATCCGCAAACAGTACGTTTTTGCTGGCTTTCCACAGGCTGTCGCGTTCGTCCAGCGTCTGGTGCCCGACTGTGAGGCGGCCGATCACCATCCCGACATCACGATCAACTATCGCCGGGTCACGCTGTCGTTTTCGACGCACAGCGAGGGAGGCATCACGTTGAAGGATATCGATGGCGCGCGGCAGGCCGATCGGCGCGCGAGAGAGTAGCCGTGTAGAGATCGAGAAACCGAGAAACCGAGAGAAACACGAGAATGTAGGGGCGCACTGCGTGCGCCCGACGCCTGAAAGATCAGGCGCGCGATTTCGGGCGGATGGGGAAGACGTATTCCAGGTCGTCTGCCGGGCGCGGGATCACGTGCACACCAACGAGCTCGCCGACGCGCCGCGCGGCGGCGGCACCGGCGTCGGTGGCGGCTTTGACCGATCCGACATCACCGCGCACGAGCACGGTGACCAGGCCCGCATCCACCTTCTCCCACCCGACGATGAGGACGTTGGCGGTCTTGACCATCGCGTCGGCGGCCTCGATCAGGCTGACGAGGCCACGCGTCTCGATCATCCCGAGCGCCTCGCCGAACTTCCAGCTTTGCGGCCTCGGTCTTGACGACGTCGTTTTTCGCCATGGCCGCCAATTGTATTACAGGCGACCGACGAGCGCGCTTTTCTGCACTTTGCCCAGCGCGGTGCGCGGAAGCGCCGGAACGAAGTGCACCGCCCGCGGCACTTTGAACGACGCCAGGTGCCCACGGCAGAAGTCGATCAGCGCGGCGTCGCTCGTTTCCTCGCCGTCGCGGACGACGACAAAGGCGACAGGCACCTCGCCGCGGAGCGGATCCGTGACACCGGTCACCGCGGCTTCCGCGACGGCCGGGTGCTCTGAGAGCAGTTCCTCGATCTCACGCGGGTAGATGTTGAACCCTCCCGAGATGATCAGATCGCTGCGACGGCCGCACAACGTGTAGTAGCCGTCGGCGGATCGCATGGCCAGATCGCCCGTGCGGAACCAGCCGTCGCGAAACGCGCGTCGCCGTCAGGGCGGGCTGATTCCAGTATCCGGCGCACAGCGTCTCCGTCTTGACCATCAGCTCGCCCACCGTCTCTGCAGCGACATCGTCGCCGTTGTCGTCGACCAGACGCGCCTCGACGCCAGGCAAGGGGACGCCGACGGTGCCCGCGCGGCGCTCGCCGTCGTATGGGTTGCCGAGGGTCATCAGCGTCTCGGTCATGCCGTAGCGCTCGAGAATGCGCTGCCCGTATCGCCGCTCGAACTCGGTCGAGCACGTGCGCCGGAAGCGGCGCCGAGCCCGAGACGGCGAGCCGCAGCGCAGCACCAATCCGGCGCGCTACCGGTTCCTCCACTTCCAGCAGCCTCACGTACATCGTCGGCACGCCGAAGAAGAGCGACGGGCGAAAATCGAGGAACGTGGCCGCGGCCGACAGGTGATCGAATCGTTCCAGGAGCCGCATGCGGCACCCGGAGCGCAACCAGCAATGGACGCCATTGCCCAGTCCGTGCACGTGAAAGAGCGGCAACGGCAGAAGCAGGCGATCCGTGTCGCCGATGTGCCACGCCTGCACGAGCTTCAGCGCGTTTGCCGAGAGATTCCCGTGGGTGATGACGGCGCCCTTGGCAGGACCTGTCGTGCCGGACGTATAGATCAGCGCGGCTGGCGTGTCGCCATCGAGCGCCGCGACCGGTGGCGACGTCGCGCGCGTGCGGGCATCGCTCGAGAGCTCGTCCACCTGCCATACAGGCACACCGGATTCCACGGGTGCGTCTCCCGAGACGACGAGGGCTTTCGGTGCCGCGTCCCGCAGGATGTGGCCGGCGTCGCGCTCGCGGTACAGCACGTTGATTGGCACGAAGATGACGCCGAGTCGCGCGGCGGCGAGGAACAGGTCGAGGTATTCCACGCGGTTGGCCAGAAACACCGCCAGCCGATCGCCGCGCGAACACCCGCGCGCCGCCAGCGCCGCCGCCATCCGACTGGCACGCGCGTCGAGGTCGCCGAAGGTGTACTCGCTGGCACGCCCACTCGAGCGCAATCCGACCGGCGCGATCACGGAACGTCGGCCCGAACAGCTCTGACAGGTTCATCGTCGCTCGAATCCTCCCCGCCCTCAGATCGCGCTCAATTCTGCCACTACAATGGCTCGCCTCCCGGAGACCCCTCACGCATGCGCTGGCCGGTGACCGTTGTCCCAATCCTGATCGTCGTCTGTCTCGTCGACCGTGCCGCCGAAAGCCAGGCGCCTGGAACACTGCTCGTTCGAAACGGACGTCTCATCGACGGTACCGGCGGCGCTTCGCGCAGGGCGGACGTGCGCGTGTCGGGCGACACGATTGTCGACATTGGTGCCAGGCTGACGCCCGCCACCGGTGAACAGGTGATCGAAGCTGACGGCCGCGTGGTCGCGCCAGGATTCATCGACATCCACAGCCACGCCGATCGCGGCCTGGAAGAGCATCCAGCTGCCGCGAGCCAGGTGCAACAGGGCATCACGACGGCGCTCGTCGGCCAGGACGGCGGCGGTGAGCTGCCCGTCTCGGATTTTCTCGATCGAATCGATGCGGCAAAGCCGGCCATCAACGTCGCGACCAGCGTGGGACATGGCACGGTTCGTGGACTGGTGATGGGCGCGGACTTCAAGCGCGCCGCGACGCCGGAAGAGATCGGGGTCATGCGCGCGCTGGTCGACCGCGGGATGAAGGATGGCGCCGTCGGACTGTCGAGCGGTCTCGAGTATGACCCCGGCTTCTACGCGCGCCAGGACGAGATCGTGGCGCTGGCCTCGGCCATCAGTCCCTACGGCGGGATTCTATTCGAGCCATGTTCGCGACGAGGAGAACGAAGTCTTCGCCGCATGGCGGGAGGCAATCGACGTGGGACGCCGCGCGAAGGTCGCGGTCGAGCTCTCGCACATGAAGCTCGCGTCGACTCCCGTTTGGGGCAAAGCGCGCGCGGCTCTGGCGATTCTCGACGAGGCGACGCGCGAAGGCCTCGACGTCGGGGGAGACTGGTACCCCTACCCGTACTGGCAGTCGGCGATGTACGTGCTCATCCCGGACCGCGACTTCGAGAACGTCGGCAAATGGCGCACCGGCTCTGCAGGAGATTGGCGGCGCCGGGAACGTGCTCATTACCGACTATCGCCCCGATCCGGGCTGGAACGGCCGCACGCTGGCGACGCTCGCCGCGCAGGAAGGCCTCGATCCTCCCGCGCTCATCGTCCGGATGGTGAAGACCGCCGGGCCAGGTATCGGCATCATCGGTACCTCGATGGACGAGGCCGACATGCGCGCGATCTTCGCGCACCCTCGTGTGATCGTCTGTTCAGACGGGATGCTGTCTGGTAGACACCCGCGCGGCTATGGCGCGTTCCCACGCGTCCTGGCGCGCTACGTGCGCGAGTCTGGTGTGGTGTCGCTCGAAGAGGGCATCGCCAAGATGACCGGCCGAACCGCGGCGCGCCTTGGGCTCGCCGATCGCGGCGTCATCGCCATCGGACGCAAAGCCGATCTCGTGGTCTTCGACGCGGCCTCGATCGCCGATCGGGGCACGCCGCAGGATCCAGCCCTGTCGCCGGTGGGGATCGACAGTGTCATCATCAACGGGCAGATCGTCCTGGCCAGCGGCGCGCCGACCGGTGCGCGGCCTGGACGTGCGTTGAGGCGTCAGCCGGGATCGCACCCGTCATGGCGATAGTCCGGGCCACCGGGCCGCTGCTGGACGAGATCTTCGATCACACCTATCCGATCTGGGGCGACGGATTGAGCCGTCGCGCGTACGCGCAGTGGAACCAGGCGCAGGAGCGGACCGATTGGGGCCGCCGCCATTTGATGCGCGTCGCGCTGGTGGAGAACGGCCATCTGCTGGCGACCGCGAAACGATACGACCTTCGCCTCATGCTCGATGGCCGTGTGACGCCCACGGTCGGCATCGGTGCGGTCTTTACGCCAGTGGCGCTGCGCGGGCGGGGCCACGCCCGCGCGATCATCGACGCGCTCATGGAATCGGCCCGGGCAGACGGCGCGGAGCTGGCGCTCCTGTTCTCGGAAATCGGGCCCGAGTACTACGAGCGGATGGGGTTCACGGTCATCCCGATCGAGACCGCCGACATTCAGGTTGCGACCAAGCCGGGCGCCCCCGCCATGCTCGTACGCGCCGGAGAAGACGACGACGCGCGGCACGTAGCCGCCTTGTACGCGCAGCGCGCGAGCGGCTTCCGTCTCGCGCTCGTCTCCGACGACGACCAGGTCCGGTACATGGTCACGAAGAAGCGGCTGTTCGTCGGGCTCGATCCGGGTGCGCGCCGATCGGTCGAGGTACTTCGTTTCCGAAGAAGGCCGCCGGGCGGTGGCATTTGTGCTGCTGCAGATCACTCGGGGGACCGACGGACGCCCCGACGCCTGGAGTCTCGAAGCCTGCGGCGATGCCGATCCAAGCGGCGCACGCATCGGGGCGATCCTGCAGGTGCTGCTCGCACGATCGCCTGCGGCAGTGCCGCCGGTCATTCAGCGGATGGTTGCCGCTTTCGATGCAGCCGCCGCAGCTCTCGGTTGTGGGACGGGCTCCCGCAGGGGAAGTGATGATGATCAAGCCGATCGTGGATGGCATGCCCGTCCCCCGCCTTTCCGCGGGCGATGTGATCTTCTGGCATGGAGACGCGTTTTGATCACGGCCGACCTGAACGTCCCGGTCAGGGACGGCGTCGGTGCTTGTCGCCGATCTTCATCAGGCTCCGGCCGACGTGCGTCGGCCCGTACTGTTCATTCGAACGCCGTACGGCAGGCAGGCGTACCGTGACGAGCCGCTCGTCGCGAAGGCGATCGAGCGCGGGTACGCCGTGGTGGTCCAGGACGTGCGGGGTCGTTACGACTCGGCCGGCGTCTTCGACCCGTACCAGCATGAGAGCCTTGACGGGCACGACACGATCGAGTGGCTTGCCGCCCAGCGGTGGTCCACCGGGCGCATCGCCACGGCAGGTCTGTCGTATCCAGGCGCCGTCCAGTGGCTCGCCGCCGTGGAGGCGCCGCCGCATCTGGTCTGTGCGTTTCCCGCGATGTGTTTCTCGTCCGGCAGGCAATTCTTCTACTTCAGTGGAGCGTTCGACCTCTCGTGGCTGCCATGGACGGCGATCAACGTCGCGCCGGACGCTCGCCGCAGGCGCGGCGTCGACACTGGCCCGCTGACCGTGGCGAAGGCGCGCACGTGGTGGAAATTTCATGGACGTGAAGCGCTGCGCCGCGTGCCTCTGCGAGATCAGCCCGCGCTCGAGGACGTGGCGCCGTTCTACTTCGACTGGCTGGACCATCCAGACGACGGGTCGTTCTGGCATTTCGCGGACATCGAAGCGCGGCATCGGCAGGTGCGTGTGCCGATCTTCAACTTCAGCGGCTGGCACGATGAAGGCTATGGACCGATTGGGGCGACGCGCAACTATTCCGGATTGCGCGCTCGCGCCGCAACCGAGCAGGCGCGCCATCCGCGGTTGTTGATTGGCCCGTGGGTCCATGGTGCACCGGACCTCGGTACGCACAAGGTGGGCGATAGGGATTTCGGAGGGGGCGCCGGTCTCGACTACGACGCCCTGGTGCTCGACTGGTGCGACCGTCATGCGCGCGGGATCGATTCAGGCAAGGCGACGGACCCTCCCGTGCGGCTGTTCGTCATGGGGGCGAATCGCTGGCGCGAGGAAGCGGACTGGCCCGTGCCATCGACACCGCGCGCGTACTATCTGCGTTCCGGCGGAGGCCTCACGACTGACCCGCCGCTCGACGGCGAGCCGGCCGATCGGTACACTTTCGATCCGGCGAACCCCGTCGAGGACCCGCATTACGATGCGGGCCTCGGGCCGCACGATCAGCGTGAGGTCGAATCGCGTTCCGACGTCCTTGTGTATTCGACTCCGCCGCTCGCCGAGGACCTGGAGATCGTCGGCGCCATCGAGTGCCGGCTGTGGATTGCGTCGAGCGCGCTCGACACCGACTTCTATTGCCGCCTGCTGGATGTGGAGCGCGATGGCGCCGCGTGGAATCTGATGAGCCCGACGCTCGAAGTGTTGCGGGCGAAGTATCGTGGCAACGAGGAGGAACCAGTCCTCCTCGTCCCCGGCCAGCCGGTGGAGCTCGTGTTCCGACTGCCGCTCACGGCAAATCGATTCCTGCGCGGCCATCGGATCCGCGTGCACGTGACCAGCAGCTTCTTCCCCCACCTCGATCGCAACCCCAATACGGGGCAGCCATCGGCCGTGGACGGTCGGCTGCTTCCGGCGCGACAGACCGTGTTCCACGACGCGGGACGTCCATCGCGGGTCCTGTTGCCCGTCGTGAGCGACCCCAGGCTCTGAAGCTTCGAGGCGATGACATGCAGGCATACGAGAAGCTCGGGCTGTTCTACCTTGGCCGGATCGTAAACGCGGGAAAGGCCGGCGCCAGAGGCAGTCACCTCCTCTACGACGCCAAAGATCTGGTCACGCACGCGGTCTGCGTTGGCATGACGGGCAGCGGCAAGACAGGCCTCTGCATCGATTTGCTGGAGGAGGCCGCCATCGATGGCGTGCCGTCGCTCGTCATCGATCCGAAAGGCGATCTCGGCAACCTGCTGCTGACGTTCCCGACGCTTTCTGCGGGGGAATTTCGGCCATGGATCGACGAGGATGAGGCGCGGCGCCACGACAAGTCGCCCGACGAATGGGCGGCGGCACAAGCCGACGCGTGGAAACAGGGTCTCGCCGATTGGGACCAGGACGGCGATCGCATCCGTCGTCTGAAAGAGGCCGCCGACTTCGCGATCTACACGCCCGGGTCGCAGGCCGGGCTTCCGCTGTCGATCCTCAAATCCTTCTCTGCTCCCTCTCCTGAATTCGTCGAAGACGACGACCTGATGCGCGAGCGCGTCAGCACGACCGCGACGAGCCTGCTCGGCCTCGTCGGCGTCGACGCGGATCCGGTCAAGAGCCGCGACCACATACTCCTTTCGACAATCATCGACCTGACGTGGCGACAGCGGCAGGATCTGACCATCGCCTCGCTCATTCAGCTGGTCCAGAAGCCGCCGATGCAGCGCATCGGCGTTCTCGAACTCGAGGCGTTCTATCCCGCCGACAAGCGCTTCGAGCTCGCGATGGCGCTCAACAACCTGCTTGCCGCCCCCGGATTCAGCGCGTGGATGGAGGGCGAGCCGCTCGACGTCCAGCGACTGCTCTTCACGGCGGAAGGCACGCCTCGCGTGTCGATTCTGTCGATCGCACACTTGAACGACGCCGAGCGGATGTTCTTCGTCACGCTGCTGTTCAATCAGGTGCTCGGCTGGATGCGTCAGCAGCCCGGGACGACGAGCCTTCGAGCCGATTGTCTACATGGACGAGATCGCCGGGTATCTGCCACCTGTGGCCGTCCCGGCCTCGAAGACGCCGCTCCTCACGCTGTTGAAGCAGGCGCGCGCCTTTGGCGTAGGCATCGTTCTGGCCACACAGAATCCGGTCGATCTCGACTACAAGGCGTTGTCGAATGCGGGGACGTGGCTCATCGGCCGGCTCCAGACGGAGCGCGATCAGGCGCGCCTTGTCGACGGCTTGGAGGGGGTCATGTCGAGTGCCGGCGGCGCCTTCGATCGCGAGACGATGGCGCGGATCATCAGCGGCGTCGGCAAGCGACAGTTCCTGCTGCACAACGTCCACGACGATCATCCAGAGGTGTTCGAAAGCCGCTGGGCGATGTCGTACCTCCGCGGTCCGCTTACCCGGGCGCAAATCAGGACGTTGATGGCGGGGAGGAAGGGAGCGATCGCTTCGGGTGCGACTGGTGCGACTGGTGCGACTGGTGCGTCGGGTGCGTCGGGTGCGACGGGTGCGGCGGGTGCGGCGGGTGCGACTGGTGCGACTGGTGCGTCAGGTGCGTCGAGTGCAACGGGTTCGGCCGGTGCGGCCGGGAGCGAAGTCCGTGGAGGCGGGGCTTTAGCCCCGCCGGCATTGACCCCGCCCGCGCGTCCGGCAGTCTCCGCGCACTGGGTGCTGCCGCCCGACATCCCGCAGTACTTCGCGCCCGCGCCAGTGGGAGCCACCTTCGAACCGTTCATCGTCGGGGCGGCCGACGTTCGGTTCACGGACACGAAAACGAGGATCGACGTGACGCGCCAGGTGACTCTTGTCACGCCGCTCACGTCGGAAGCGATTCCCGTGGACTGGGATCGTGCACGAGCGGCGGAGTTCGACCCGAGCCACCTGTCGACAGAGTTGCCGGCGCGCGCCAGCTTCGGCGAGTTGCCGGGACCGGCCAGCAAGGCGAAGAACTACGCCGACTGGTCGAAAGCCTTCGTCACATGGCTCTCGAAGAACGAGGCGCTCGAAATATACAGGAGCCCTTCGCTCGGTCTTGTCTCGATGGCCGGGGAAAGCGAGGGGGACTATCGCGTTCGGCTGCAGCAGGCCGCTCGCGAGCGGCGAGACGATGAGGTGACACGGCTTCGGCAGAAATACGCGCCAAAGGTTGCCGCACTCGAGGAGCGGCGGCGCCGCGCGGAGCAGGCCGTGCAGAAAGAGCAGCAACAGGCCGCCGATCAGAAGACCCAGACCGCGATCTCGATTGGCGCTTCGGTCATCGGCGCACTCTTCGGCCGAAAGACGCTGAGCGCCTCGAATGTCGGCCGTGCGGCAACGGCGGCCAGAGGGATGGGGCGCGTGGCGCGCGAATCACAGGACATCGCGCGCGCCGAACAGAACGTGTCGGCAATTCAGGAGGCGCTCAGCGAGCTGGAGTCGGCGGTGCAATCAGACATCGCCGCGATCGAGGCGACGTATCATCCGCAAACAGAGCCGCTCGAGACCGTGACACTCAAACCGAAACGCACGGGAATTCACGTGCGCCTCGTCGCGCTCGCGTGGGTGGCCAAGGTGTGTTTGGTGCTTGGTGCTTCGTGCTTCGTGCTCTGATCAGCACTCAGCACTCAGCACTCAGCACTCAGCACTCAGCACGAAACACGAAGCATTGAGCACGAAGCACGAAGCACTGAGCACGAAGCACTGAGCACAAAGCACTTTCAATACTCGACCACTGTCAGCGTCACTGTCTTCCGCTCGCCTTCCTGCAACGTGAACGGCGTCGCCACGCTCCTCAGCCGCTCGAGCAGGTCCGGGTTCGCTTCTTCGCCATCTTCGAGAGAAGACAGGGCCGCAGCCAGATACTGGCCAGGCGGGAGCTGCTCGACCAGGAACCCGCCGCGCTGGTCCGGGCGCGCGAGCCTCATACGGCTCGAGTAGGGCATCCACAGCGCGCTGTCCTCGGGGAAGATCACCGCAGCATAGTCGATGTTCGCCTTTCCGCTGTCATCGGTTACATCCCCTGAGACGGTGCTCGAACGCGCCGTCAGTATTACCTGCAGGTCAGTGATGGTTTCGGTCCCCTTGAAAGAGATTCCGTGATCCGTCACGTCCTCGCCACGCCAGAACACGCTCTTGAGGGAATAGCCAGGCGGAACCTGCATCGTGCGAAGGAGCACCGGACTGGTCCTCGCACGCAGCTCGAAGGTCCAGTCGTTTGCGACGCGACCGTTCATGTCCCAGCCCAACGCCCCCATCATCTCGCCGGACGGATCCTTCGCTATTGCGACTACGCCGATCGAGCCTGGTTGAATACTGCCGACCGGGGGTTTCACATCGAACACGACTCGTCCGCGCATGACGACACCTCGGGACGCGACCAGCGCTACGCCCGCAACGTCTTCGCCCGCGACTGCTATCACGGCGGTTGCGACTTCGCCCTGATTGTCAGGTCCCGGTGCCATGGGCTGTGCCTGGAGTACATATTCTCCAGGGGGCACATTCACGAGGCTGAACGTGCCGTCCTCGCGCACCTGGTTTCCACCGCCAACGCTCATGCTGCCGAACCCGTCTGCCGTACTCGCGATGGCCGCCACGAACGCGCCGGTCATGGGCTTGCCCAGGGAGGTCATCACCGTGCCGCTCACGTTCGCCGTGCGGACGGGAACGAGTGAAAACGCGAGGCCCGATATCTCCGCACCGGGGTCGACCGACACCTTTTCTGCCTGTTGCGCGCTGCCGGTTCCGGGATAGTAGGTCGCAGAGTAGCCCGAGCGATCCTCGGAGATCGCACCCATACCCGTCATCGATCCGTCGGGCGTCGCGCTCAGGTAGTAGTCGCCCGGTGCGAGGCCATACAGCCGGAAGTTTCCGCCATCATCGGTCTGATCGGACCGGGCAGCCGGAATCAATCGGCGCCGGCCATTGAAGTAGCGATAACGGAGCGCGGCGATCGTGACCTCCGCGATCGGGTCCCCGAATTCATCCGTGACGCGGCCGGCGATGACCGCGCCGCGCGTCAAGTTGAAGTTGACGTTGTCCATCACCTGTCCGTCGACAAGCTCAATCTGCCTGCCGTACTCGGATAGACCGCGCTGTCCGTACTGCTGGTGCACGTACCCCGTCTTGAGTGCGCCGAGGCTGTAACGCCCCGCCGGCAGATCCTTTATCTCCCACCGGCCCTGCTCGTCCGTTATCGCGCTCCGACCCCCTTCCAAATTCGCGCCGGAGACATGTACGCTCGCGCGTCGCAACGGAGCACCGCTGTCGCCGCCCACCACCCTGCCGCGAAGGCGCGCCGTGCCGGTCTTCGGCTTCACGTTGTCGCGAGGACCTGTCACGCCAGGGCCAGTCGCCTGCCCCGGGCGGCTGAGGATTGTGCCGCCTTGCGCGGCCACGCCAACGCCAGACGCCAGCACGCACACCGTCATCGCCCGAAGCCGCCACGCGCGCACCGAGACCTCCGTATTCGATTGTTACCGTGTTTGGACGTGCTTTGAGGAATAACGGTCGGCGGCGCAAACTCGATCAACCTGACCAACCCGACAAACCGGCGCGGCGCAATACCCCTTGTTACGCTCTGACCCGGCTCTGCTCGCGAAGGAACTGCTGAACGTAGTAGGGCCCGCCCGACCCTTTACCACTCGACCCGCTGCACTTCCACCCGCCGAACGGGTTCACACCGGGCCAGGCGCCCGTTGTCGCGCCCGCGCGGCGATTCGCATAGGTCACGCCAGCCTCGATGCGTTCGAAGAACTCGTCGACTTCACCGGGATCCTCCGAGAAAATGCCGGCCGTGAGGCCGTACTCGCTCGCGTTGGCGGTCGTGATCGCTTCGTCCAGACTCCGAATCGGCATCACCGCCGTCACGGGCACGAAGAGCTCGTCTCTGAAGAGCGCGTGTCGGGGCGTGATGCCATCGATGATGGTTGCCTCGACGTAGTGCCCATGTATGAACGGCTCACCCGTGATTCGTCGGCCTCCGGCCAGCAGGCGGCCGCCGTCCGCCGTGGCCCGCGCCACCGCCGTCTCGAAGGTTTTCACTGCCGCCTCATTGATGACGGGTCCGAGATAAACGTCCCGGTCGAGTGGATTGCCGATCGTGATGCGCCTGGTCTTCTCGACCAGTTGCCGCACGAAAGCATCCCGCACATCGAGGTGCACGAGGATGCGCGAACAGGCCGAGCACTTCTGACCCTGGGCGCCGAACGCCGATCGCATCACACCGTCACTCGCCTTGTCGAGGTCGGCCGACGGCATCACAATCGCGGGATTCTTGCCGCCCATTTCGGTGATCACGGGTCGCGGCGCCGGGCGCGCGGCGTTGTCGCGCAGAATCTTCAGTCCGACGCCCTTCGAGCCGGTGAAGACGATGCCCTTGACGTCGGGGTGATCGATCAGTGCCTGCCCAACCGTCGCGCCGCCTCCGGTGACAAGGTTGAGCACGCCTGGCGGCAGGTCTGCGCCGCGTGCGAGCTCGACGAATCGAAGCGCCACCCAGGGCGTGGTGCTTGCCGGCTTGATCACGACGGTGTTGCCGGCGACCAGCGCCGCCCCGGCCGGGCCGGCGGCCAGGGCCAGCGGAAAATTGAACGGCGAGATGACGGCCCACACGCCATACGGCCTGAGAACGCTGGCATTCTGCTCGGACGGACCGAGCGGCTGCATCGCGCGCACGAAGCCGTCGGCGTGTTCGACCTGGTCGCAGTAGTAGTCGATGAGATCCGCGGACTCCTCGACATCGCCGATGCATTCCATGCGGTTCTTGCCGCACTCGAAGCCCATGAGCGCCGAAAGATCCCAGCGGTCGGCGCGAATGGCCTCGGCGAGCCTTCGCATGGCGGCCACGCGGTCGCGCCAGGGCATCCGGCCCCACGTGCCGAACGCACGCCGTGCGGCCGCCACCGCCTGCTCCGCCTGCGTGCGGTCGCCCTCTTGAAACTGTCCGAGCACGATGCGCGTATCGATGGGGCTGACGTCGGCGAACGTGCGATCCGCAACGACCGGCTCGCCGCCGATCAACATGGGGTGTGTATCGCCGAATCGCCCGCGCACGCGATCGATCGCCGCGTCGAGCTCGCGATGGATCTCGTCCATGCGATCCGCGGACGTGACGTAGGTGACTTTCTGGGACATGGATTCCTGTGAGCTGTGGAGGCGGCGGCTTTCAGCCGCGCTGTGCACGGCGGCCGCTCCCAAGAAGAGGGAAGGCCCGCCGCCACACAGATTTTCAATTGCCGGCCAGAGCCGCCACCGCGCGATCGATCGCGGCTGCCACCTGCTTCACGGCGTCGGCCACGCGGGTCGTATCGCCGGCATCGATCGCTTCGGCGACGGCCGGCAGGAGCTCCGGAGCATACGTGAACTTGGGTGCGTAGATCTGATGCCGATACCAGGGCCGCCCCGGAATTCCGGCCGGATCGAGGAACGCACGCTCGGCACGCATCAGCCGCTGGTTCACCGCAGCAAGTGCCGCCGCATCGCCGCTCGCGAGCGCGTCGCGCTGGCCAGCCGCCGCGGTTTCGGCCGCCTGCTCGAATCGCCCGATGGACTGACGTAACGGCTCGAATATCGCACCCGTCGCACCCGTCGCACCCGTCGCACCTGTCGCACCTGTCGCACCTATCGCACCTGTCGCACCTGTCGCACCTGTCGCACCCGTCGCACCCGTCGCACCTGTCGCACCTGTCGCCCCCGCTGCGCCCGTCGCGGTGTATTTCGTCTCCGCTTCCGCGAGAAACTCGCGCATCTTCCCCGCATACGGCCGATAGTCGAATGGCAGGGCGTCGGCGTTCGCCAGTCGCAGCGCCATGACGCCCCAGAGCTTTGTCATCGCCTCGTGATAGCGGAAGCCGGGATCGCCGATGCGCTCGACCCACTGATGATTGTCGTACTGCGAGTGATAGACGCCGTACGGCCCGTCGAAGGCCATGTCGACGATCGGCACACCGATGAAATTCAGGAAGACCGTATAGTCGGACCCGCTTCCCAGGCGATTGTTGACAAGCGCGCTGCCGCTCGCATTCGGCAGTGATCCCGGCTCTCGATCCTGCTGATGGCGTTTGGCTTCCGGCAGGGGCAGCCCGGTCGCCGGATCGGTGATGGCCGAGGCCGCTTCGGCGATGAATTGATTCAGTGAAGGCACGGCCGCCGCCGTGAACGTCGGGCCCGACGTCGAGCTGTCGACGTTCACGTAGGCGACCGCGTGCTCGCGCAGGTCTTGCTCGTGCTCTTCTCCCCATTCAGTGGACGATGTGAGGGTGAATTCCTCGGCGTCCCAGCTGGCGAGGACAATGGAGCGGTTCGGGCGAACGCCTCCGCGCAGGAGCGCCCCAAGCGAACGGGCCAGGTCCATCATCGACGCCGTGCCGCTCGATGGATCGACGCCGCCGTAAATCCAGGCGTCGCGATGATTGCCCAGCACCACCAGGTCCTCCGGATGCACGGCGCCACGGATACGGCCGATGACCGTCTGAATCGCGCGGACCTTGTCGTGCAGCTTCACGCGCAGCCGCACGCTGGCGCCGGGCCCGGTCCGATATGTGATTCCAAGCCCGCCCTGCCATTCGCGCGGCGCCTCCTCGCCCTTCATCGTCTCCAACAAGACCCTCGCGTCGCGCGCGGACAGTGGCGCGCTGACGATCTTCGGCAGAGAGATGGCTTCTTCTTTCGGAATGCGCCGCGCGCCCGACACCGACGCCCAACCAGGCGTCAACGGATCGCCCGGCACGAGGAAGTCGTAGGGAATCCCGCCCGATTGTAAATGGCTCTCGTTGCCCCACGGTCCATCGGGATAGATCGCGCCCTTGCCGGCGCCGTCTTCCGCCGGGATCCGAATAAATCAGGATGCCCGCGGCGCCTCGCCGCTCGGCAGTGAGCGCCTTGAAGCCTCGATAGCTGTACGGCACCGAGTAGCGGACGAGCACGATCTTGCCGCGCACGTCGATACCGCGAGACGCCAGGTAGTCGTAGTTGTCGGGGTTCCCGCTGGCCGCATAGACGATTGGTGCGTCTATTTCGCCCGACTGCGAGTAGGCGTGATAATGCAGGACGCCTGTTTCCGTATCGGGATCGCCGGCAATCGGATCCTCGACGAGTCTCGCCTTCCAGGATTGCGCCGCGATCTCGACGCTGACCTCCTCGGGCCACGGCAGCAGCACTTCGTGCTCGACGATCGACACCTCGTCGATCCCGTACTCCCTCCAGCGATCGCGCATCCACTCGGCCAGGGCACGATTTCGATCCGAACCCGCCACGTGCGGCGCGCTCGTCAGGAAGCGGTGGTACTCGCGCGCGCGGTCGGCGGAGGGCAGGGCGAGAAACCGGCGTTCCAGTTCCAGCTCGGCGCGCGCCGACGCAGCCGTAAAGCCAAAAAGGGTCCCCGATGCCGTAAGGCTCGTCGTCGCGGCGCCGGTCATTGCGGCCAAAATGAAAGCGATCGCGAATCGCGCCAGTGACATCAGGCGTTCCTCACCGGATCTTTCAAGACGATGCGCGCGGCATGTGCTCCCGGAGCGCCGGTGAGGCCGCCGCCGGGATGCGTGCCCGCGCCACAGAGGTAGAGGCCTTCGATCGGCGTCCGATGCTGCGCCCACCCGAGCACGGGACGCATCGCATAGAGCTGATCGAGCGCATGCTCGCCGTGGAAGATATGGCCGCCCGTCAGACCGTATCGCGCCTCGAGGTCGACCGGCGTCAGAAGTTCACGCGCAACGATCAGTGACGGCAGGTCCGGTGCATGCGCGGCGAGTGTCCGGATGATCGTCTCGGCAAAGACGTCGCCCGCGCGCTCCCACGACTGCCCGCGAAGCTCGTAGGGCGCCCATTGTGCATAGATCGACATGACGTGCTGCCCGGCCGGCGCAAGGCTCGGATCCGACAGCGACGGGATCGTCACCTCGAGCCATGGATCCGTCGACAGCTCGCCGTACTTCGATCGATCGAAGGCGCGCTCCAGATAATCAGGATCGGGGCCGATGTGAATGCGGCTCGCGAGCAGTGTCTCGGCGGGCACTTCGTGTGACGCGGCGCCGCGGAAACCGGGCAGCCGCGACAGCGCCAGGTTCATCTTGGCCAGCACGCCTCTGGTGCGGAAGTGCTGAATCTTCTGGCGGAACGACGGCGGCAGCCGGACGGGATCGATCAGCCCCAGGAAGGTTCGCTTCGGATCCGCGTTCGAGATCACCGTTCGCGTGCGGATCTCCTCGCCGCTGGCGAGCGTGACGCCTCGGACGCCGCGATCGTCGACCTCGATACGCGCGACATCGGCATTGCGCCGGATCTCGGCGCCGGCGCTTGTCGCCGCAACGGCAAGCGCCGCGGCCAGCGAGCCGGGGCCCCCGACGACGAAGGTTGGCGAGCCGGCGGGGTGTGCTTCGTGTGCGACCTGCAGGAGCCACGAGGCGGCGGTGCCCGCGGAGCGGGGGCCCGCCGCGCTCCCGAAAATCCCGCGGCCGCAGATGACGGCGCGCGCCAGCGGCGACTGGAGCCATTCGCCGGCCAGATCGGCAATGGGCATCGGGCCCCAGCGGAGCATCTGGTACAAACGCGATCGCCCCAGGCCCCTCAGCGCGCGGCCGGTCGAAATGAGATCCCACAGCTCGCCCGGGCCGGGGTCATCGATCGAGGGTGGCACCTGTCGCAGCAGTCCGCCTATCGCGCCTGCGATGGCAAGCGCGGTCTCCGAGAACTCGGGCCATCGTGCCGCGTCGGCCGGCGACCAGTGCGAGAGCGAGCGCACGGTCTCGAGGACCTCCCGCCAGACGACGAGCGCGCGGCCATCGCCGCTCGGCGCGAACACGCTGACCGGCGGGCGGACGACGCGCAGCCCCTGGTTCTCCAGGTGCAGGTCCGAGACGATCTCTGCGCGCAGGGCAGTGGCATGGGCCAAGGCCGGCACGCGAAAACCGGGTGCGAGCTCGTGAGTCACGGCAGCACCGCCGATTTCTTCGCGCCGCTCGAGGATCAGCGGGGCCCGGCCGGCGCGCGCCAGATACGCGGCCAGGACCAGACCGTTGTGCCCGCCGCCGATGACGACCGGGCGGCTCACTTGATTTTTCCGTTCAGCACGGCGAGCGCGGCATTGCGGCCAGGCGCGCCCATGATGCCGCCGCCCGGATGCGTCGCCGAGCCGCACATCACGAGGCCGCCAATCGGCGTGCGATAGTCGGCCCAGCCGGGCACCGGCCGCAGGAAGAAGAGCTGTTCGAGCGACAGCTCGCCCTGGAAGATATTGCCCTCCGACAGGGCCCACGTGCGCTCGAGATCGAGCGGCGTCACGACCTGCCGATGCAGGATGATGTCCTTGATGTTCGGCGCATATTCGGCGAGCGTCTCGATCACCGTGTCGCCGAATGCCTCGCGCTGGTCGTCCCACGTGCCCTTCCGACAGCGCGTACGGGGCGTATTGCACGAAGCACGACATCACGTGTTTGCCGGGCGGCGCCAGCGACGGATCGGTGAGCGACGGGATCACCACATCCATGTACGGACGACGGGAAAACCGTCCGTACTTCGCATCGTCGTAGGCGCGCTCCATGTAGTCGACGCTTGGCGAGATCGAGACCGCGCCGCGCAGGTGCGGGCCCGCGCCTGGCAGGCACGTGAAGTTCGGGAGGCCATCCAGGGCGAGGTTCACCTTGCCGGACGATCCCCGGAAGCGATAGCGCTTCACGCCTTCGACGAACTCGTCCGGCAGGAGCTCTTCACCGACCATGGCGAGGAACGTGCGGCGCGGGTCTACGCTCGACACCACGAGCCCGGCTTCGATCTCGTCGCCATTTTCGAGCACCACGCCGCGCGCACGGTTCTCGCGAACGAGGATCCGCGCGATCGGCGCCTCGGTGCGAATCTCGACGCCGGCCTGGCGCGCCGCTGAGGCGATCGCCTCGGAAATGGCGCCCGTGCCTCCCCGCGCGAGGCCCCACGATCGGAACGCGCCGTCGATCTCGCCCATGTAGTGGTGCAGCAGCACGTACGCGGTGCCTGGCGAGCGCACCCCGAGGAACGTGCCGATGATCCCACTGGCCGCCATCGTCGCCTTGAGCACGTCTGTCTCGAACCACTGATCGAGAAAATCGACGGCGCCCATCGTCATCAGCTGGACCTGGTTGTAGCGGTCCTCCGACGGCAATTGGTGGAAGCGGCGGCCGAGAAACATGAGACGCGCGAGGTCGCGCGGGTGAAGCGACCACGGGTCGGGCGGCGTCATGTCGAGGATCGGCTTGACGAATCGGGCCATTTCGACCATTGCCAGCGCGTACTCGTCGTAGGCTTCCGCATCGACGCGCGAGTGCCGGGCGATTTCGCGTCGTGTCTTCGCGTGATCGTTCACGCGCCAGAGATGATCGCCGTTGGGCATCGGCGTGAATGTGCCGTCGAGCGGAAGGATCTCGAGCCCGTGCCGCGGCAGATCGAGCTCGCGAATGATCTCGGGCCGAAGGAGGGACACCACGTAGGAGCAGACCGAAAAGCGGAAGCCGGGGACCACTTCCTCCGTGACCGCCGCGCCGCCGAGCACGTGGCGCCGCTCGAGCACGAGCACGCGCCGTCCGGCCCGCGCGAGATACGCGGCGTGGACGAGCCCGTTGTGCCCGCCGCCAATCACGATCGCGTCATATCGCTGAGACATCAGTGTGGCCGGCGCGATTCTACTTCGCCGCGTCGGTAATCGCGAAGACGACGATCCGCCCGCGGGCCCGTAGCCCGCAATCTGCTATATTCCGCCCTGATGCCCGTCGGAACCGCGTTTCACGCACGTACGCTCGCGCTCTGCGAGAGCCTCAGCTATCGCGAGTGGTCCGGGTACTACGCGGTGAGCGCGTTTGAAGCCCATCACGAGCACGAGTTCGCGGCGATCCGGAACGGCGCCGCGCTCATCGATGTGTCGCCTCTCTTCAAGTACCTCGTGACGGGTCCCGACGCGACGCGACTGGTCGATCGCATCGTGACCAGAGACGCGACGAAGCTGTCGGTCGGTCAAGTCATCTACACCCCCTGGTGCGACGAGCGGGGCAAGGTGATCGACGACGGGACCGTGTCGCGCCTGAGAGAGCAGGTGTGGCGCTGGACCGCAGCCGATCCGAGCCTGAGGTGGTTCCGCCAGAACGCACATGGTCTCGATGTCAGCGTCGAAGACATCACGGAACAGGTTGCGGCGCTCGCCGTGCAGGGTCCGACGTCGGCGCGGCTGCTCCGCGAAGCGGCGAATGCCGACCTCGAGACGCTAAAATATTTCCGCGTCACGTCGGGGCAGATCGCCGGGGTGCCCGTGGAGATTTCGCGGACCGGCTACACGGGCGATCTCGGCTACGAGATCTGGATGCCGTGGGATCGCGCGCTCGATGTGTGGGATCGCATCATCGATGTGGGGAAGGCCTTCGATGCGCGTCCGGCCGGCATGCTGGCGCTCGACGTCGCGCGCATCGAAGCGGGCCTGCTCCTGATCGATATCGATTTTCATGGGGCGAAGAAGAGCCAGATCGACGATCAGCGCTACAGTCCGTACGAGATGGGGCTCACCCGGCTGGTCAGCGACAGCAAGGGCCCGTTTGTCGGACGCGATGCGCTCGCGGCTGAACGCACGCGAGGGCCGAAACGGCAGATAGTCGGACTCGAGATCGATTGGAACGACGTCGACCGGCACTTCACGCGCGCGGGACTGACGCCGCAGGTGCCGGTTGTCGCGTCGCGTGTTGCGGTCCCCGTCTTTCGCGGCGGCCGGCAGGTAGGGAAGGCCACGTCGACGGCGTGGTCCCCCACGCTGAAGCGGCTCATCGCGCTGGCGACGATCGACGCGCCGCACTTTGCGACGGGCAGCGCCCTCGAGATTGAAGTGACCGTCGAAGCGGTGCGCCATCGCGCGGGCGCGAAGGTGGTGACGACACCGTTCTACAACCCTCCGCAGAAGACGGCGACACCGCCGGTCTAGCACTCGCCACCGAAACACCCGCTGGCCCGGTTCGGCGCTCGCCGTCAGTCCGGCGTGATACGTTCCTGAAAAAACTGCTGATCCAGAATCTGGTCGGGCTCGTCGACGTTTTCGAGTCCCAGGAAGCCCACTTGCACCCAGTCGCGGATCGACCCTCTGCCAGTGAAGTGGTAGTGCCGCTCGCCGTCGAACACAAGATCTGTTCGCCCGTTGTAGCGCCGTATCCGCCTGCGCGCGCGGATTTGGCCAGGGTCGAACGACCAGAGCGTGTCCTGGAGCTCGGGAAGCACCTCCATCCAGAGCAGCGACCACCCGACGCCTCGATAGACGAGCGCCCGCCGATTCGTGATCGCGTAAATAGTGTGAAGGACCCTTGACCGATAGCGCCACGGGGCGGTAAGCAGGAGGCACGCGACGAGGCTGCTGACGACCAGAATGCCGGCGGCCAAGGCCGACCGCGGCTGCGACAGGTGAGACGTCGCCCACAGCGCAACGACCAGGGCGCCAGCGAAGATGCTGAACAGGCCCATGTATGCTCGCTCGACTTCGAGTGAAAAACGATCGGGGTCAGGCTGCCCGATCCACATCACCTGCTCGCCGGGCCGCAGTTGCGGCTCCAGCGTTCTGCGGAGATCGTCGGTGGACAGAGAAGGATTCGCCATCGCAAGCCGGACCGTGACCGCGGCAGTCCCGGAGGCGCGTCGATGCTAGCACGACAGACGGCGGGCGAACGGCCGCCGCGAAGACGTCGAGCGCGGTACAATTCTCCCCGCACTCACGCACATCGTGCGGCGTTGGACCTCCACGGAGTTGTTCATGACCAGACGCCTGGTGCCGGCGAGTCTCGCATGTGTCTCTCTTGCCATTGCGCTGGCCTCGAATGGCAGCGCGCAGAGTCCCTCCGGCGCGCAACTGTTCGACGGCATGGGCAGCTATACCCATCCCATTCGCACGTCGAGCGACGAGGCGCAGCGCTACTTCGATCAGGGACTCGCGCTGCTCTACAACTTCAATCATGCGGAAGCGGAGCGCTCGTTCCTGCATGCGGCGGAGCTCGATCCGAAGGCCGCGATGCCGTGGTGGGGCGTGGGCATCGCGCTCGGGCTCAATTACAACCGCGACGTGACGAAGCTCGAAGGCGAGCGCGGCAGCCGTGCGTATGAGGCCGCGCAGAAGGCCGTCTCATTGAGTCGCGGCGGACCAGCGGTTGAAACGGCCCTGGCCGACGCGCTGGCGGTCCGGTATTCCCTCGATCCGGCCGCCGACCCCGAGCTCTTGAACCGCCGCTATCGTGACGCGATGAAGACCGTGCACGAGCGTTTTCCCGACGATCCTGACGCCGCGGTGATGTATGCCGATTCCGTGATGAACCTGCGGCCGTGGCAGCTCTGGGCGGCCGATGGCACGCCGGCCACCGACACGCCGGAGCTCGTCGCGGTGCTGGAGAGCGTGCTCAAGCGGCGACCGGATCACCCGGGCGCGAATCACTATTACATTCACTCCGTCGAAGCGTCACCGACGCCGGAACGCGCACTCGCGAGTGCGGAGCGCCTGCTCACCCTCGTCCCGGGCGCGGGACACCTCGTCCACATGCCGTCGCACATCTACATGCACACGGGCGATTTCGACAAGATGGCGACGCTCAATGAGCGCGCGGCACAGGTGGACGAGGCGTACATCGCGAAGTCGAATGCCGAGGGCGTCTACCCGTTCATGTACTACGGCCACAACATCCACTTCGCAATCGTCGGGCACGCGCTCGCGGGCCGGTACGAGCCAGCACGGGTGCAGGCCGACAAACTCGCCGCGCTCGCCGCGCCGCACGTCCACGAAATGGCGTCGATGGCAGAGTGGACGATGACGCTTCCTGCCATGATCGACGTCAGGTTTCAGCGCTGGGAGCGCATCCTGTCGGCCCCGACCCCCGATCCGACCCTCCCGCTCGTCACCTCGGTCGATCACTTCGCGCGCGCGATGGCGCTGGCCCGCGGCAACCAGCTGGTCGAGGCGCGGCTGCACGCCGAACGGTTCGAGGCGGCTCGGGCGCGCGTACCGGCCGAAACGATCTTCGTGTCGCTGAACCCTGCGTCGGCGGTGCTGGCGCTTGCCTCCGACGTGCTGAAGGCGGAGCTCGCAGCGGATGCGCATGGCGCGTGTGGCGTTGCTGAAGGAGGCTGTCAGGAACCAGGACGCGCTCAAGTACGACGAGCCGCCGCCCTGGTACGCATCGGTGCGGGAGGCCCTCGGCGCCGCGCTCATTCAGGCCGGCCGCGCCACAGAGGCCGAGACGGTCTTCCGCGTCGACTTGCGGAAGCACGCGCGAAGCGGCCGTGCGCTGTTCGGACTGATGAAGAGCCTCGAGGTGCAGGGCCGCACCGAGGAGGCGCGGCTCGTGAAAGCAGAATTCGATGACGCGTGGAAGAATGCCGATGCGCCGTTGACACTCGACGCGTTGCGGTGACCTGCGCCCCTACACTGTCAGTTCGCCGCGCAACACCGTGACGGCGTGGCCCGCCAGCCGGACGCGGTCGCCGCGAAGTGTCACCCGCAGCTCTCCCCCGCGGGGCGAGGCCTGCCACGCCAGAAACGTCGTTTTGCGGAGCTTCTGTCGCCCAGTACGGGCCCAGCGAGCAGTGCGCGGATCCGGTGACCGGATCCTCGTCGATGCCGTAGGGCGCTGCGAAATACCGCGAGACGAAGTCGTACGGCGCCGTGTCGGCGCGGGCGGTCACGATGATCCCTGCGGGAATCTGCCGCAGCTCGTCGAATCGCGGCGTGAGCGATCGAACCGCGGCTTCATTCGCGAGCTCCACCAGGAGATTGCCGTGGGCCACCCCGGGCGTGGTCTCTCCGATGGCGCTTGGCTCGACGCCGATTCCCTCGACCAGCCGCGGTGGGACGGCACACGCCACCACGGGCCGCGAAGGCAGCTCAATCGCCATCAGATCGCCGTCGCGTTCGGCCGTCAGGATGCCACTCTGCGTCTCGAAGGCAATCCCAGACGATGCCGGAACGCGGCCGGTCTCCCAGAGCGCATGCGCTGAGGCCAGCGTCGCGTGGCCGCAGAGCGCGACCTCCACCGTCGGGGTGAACCATCGCAGACCAAAGGCGCTCGGGCCAGGGACCACGAAGGCGGTTTCCGCGAGGTTCATCTCGGCGGCGACGTGCTGCATCCAGGTGGGATCGGCGGGCCGCTCCAGCAGGCAGACCGCGGCCGGATTCCCACCGAACGCTTTGTGCGAGAACGCATCGATTTGATAAAGCGGCAGAGGCATGCCTTCAGATTACCGTTGATTGCAACGGTGTCAATAATTATATTGTACTGGTGACAATATGGCGTCCGCGGCTGCGATCTGAACAGGGACCGGCCTACCGGCAGCTCGCCGAGTCCTTGGCCGCCGAGATCCGGGTCGGGCGCCTCCGGCCAGGCGACCGGTTGCCGCCGCAGCGGGATCTGGCCGGTTTGCTCGGCGTCACGGTCGGCACGGTCACGAGGGCGTATGAGCTTGCCGCCCGGCAGGGTCTGGTCGGCGGCGAGATCGGGCGCGGAACATACGTCCTCGCGCCGCCCGGCGCGAGTGACCAGGACACGCTGGATCTGTCGCTCAACGCGCTGCCGCCCCACGCGCACATCGCGGAGCTTTCCGGCCGGCTCGAGATCCCCGGCGGCGATCGCGCCGCCCTTTTGGACTATCCGCCCAGAGGCGGACGTGAGGACCATCGCGCCGCCGGCGCCGACTGGATCGCCCGACGCGGTCTCCACGTGTCGCCGGCACACGTGCTGGTCACCGTCGGTGCGCAGCACGCACTCGCCGTCGCCGTCGCCGCACTCGGCCCGCCGGACGCCCCCGTTCTGGTCGAAGAGCTCACCTATGCCGGCATTATCGCGGCGGCCCGAATGCTGAATCGGCGCCTCGTCCCCGTGGCGCTCGACGCGGAGGGGCTCCGGGCAGATGCGCTGCAGCAGGCGGCTCGCGAGTCGGGTGCGCGGACGCTGATCGTTCAGCCCGCGCTGCACAACCCCACCGGTGTGTCGATGGGTGCTGATCGCCGGGCGGCCGTCCTCGAAGTGATTCGCCGCGAAGGGCTGGTCGTCGTGGAAGACGACACGTACGGCTTTCTGGTACCGGAATTCCGGCCGCTGGTGGCCGACCTCGACGGCTCATGGTCTTATGTCACAGGTCTTTCAAAGAGCCTCGCGGCCGGCTATCGCACCGGATTTCTCGCGGCATCGCCGGACCTGAGCGACCGCGCGCACGGGGCGCTCTGGGCGACGGCCGTTGCGGCATCCCCGATCGCGGTGTCGCTGGCTGTGTCGCTCATCGCCGACGGCACTGCTGATCGCATCGTGGCGTGGAAGCGCAACGAGACCCGCGCCCGGATGGCGATCGCACGGCACGCTCTGCCGGACGTGCCGAAGGCCACCTCCGAGGCGAGCCCGCACATCTGGCTGCCGCTCGCGCGTCAGTGGCGTGCCGCGGCCTTTGTCGCGGCGGCCCGCGCACGCGGCATCCTGCTGGGACCAACCGAAAACTTCCTCGGCGTGTCCGGAGCAGTGCCGAAGGCCGTCCGGGTGTCGCTGGGTCCGCCTCGCACGCGAGAACGCCTGCTGCAAGCCCTGGAGACCCTGGCCGAACTCGCGGTGACGAACCCGTCGCGTCAGCCGACGGTGTGAGGCGCGAGGTGCTACGATGCGACTGATGCGTGGGCGCGGCTTCTGTCTGGCTTCGCCGCGATCACCGCGGCCTCGACGATCCTCACCGCCGCCGACCCGATCTAGTGAAGCGGGGCGAGCGCGAGATGAGCATCGACGTTCCGCTGCGCCGCACTCCCTGAGGAAACGAACGCATGCAGGTCGAACTTTCCTGCCCCTACTGCGGCGAGCCGCTGACCTTCGTGATTGACGAAACCGGGGGCCGCACGCAGATCTACATCGAGGACTGCGCCGTCTGCTGCGAGCCCATTGAAGTGCGCGCAGAGGTCGGCGCCGAAGAGTTCGACGTCCAGGTCCGCCGCCTGGACGAGTGAGGCCACGGACAGACACGGACCGACACACGGACACTCGCGGGAATTTCAGATCAGTGCACACACCCACGGACGGTCTCGGCGCCTCGCGCTTCGTCGCGTTTTCGCGCGACGAATGGGCGCACTTGCGCGACCACGCGCCGATGCTGCTGACGGAAGCCGACCTGTTTGCGCTGCGCGGCTTGAACGATCAGGTCACGCTTTCGCTGGTCGAGCAGATCTACCTCCCCCTGGCGCGGCTGCTCAACCTCTATGTTGCGGCGACGCAGACGCTGCACAAGGCCACCGACACGTTCCTCGGCAATCCGGCCGCGAAGGTGCCGTACGTGATTGGCGTGGCCGGCAGCGTCGCCGTCGGCAAGAGCACCGTTGCGCGCATCCTGCAGGCGCTCCTCGCGCAGTGGCCCGATCACCCGCACGTCGATCTCGTCACCACTGACGGGTTCCTGCACCCGAACGCGCTGCTGTCAGCTCGCGGTCTGATGCACCGGAAGGGCTTTCCCGAGAGCTACGACGTCCGGCGCCTGCTGGAATTCCTGATCGACGTCAAATCGGGCAAGGCGCGTGTGGCCGCACCGGTCTATTCTCATCTCACGTACGACATCGTGCCGGGGCGCGCGCAGGAAGTGAACCGGCCCGACATCATGATCCTCGAGGGCCTGAACGTTCTGCAGACCGGGCCGGGACAGCAGGGCAGGGCGCTTTTCGTTTCGGACTTCTTCGACTTCTCGATTTACATCGACGCGTCGGAAAGCGACATCGAATCCTGGTACGTCGACAGGTTCATGACTCTCCGTGAGACGGTGTTCACCGACACGAAGTCGTACTTCCACCGCTATGCGGCGTTGAGCGACCCCGAGGCGCGTGAGACCGCCCAGCGCATCTGGCGCGAGATCAATTATCCCAACCTGAAAGAGAACATCGAGCCCACGCGCGAGCGCGCGCACCTGATCCTGCACAAGGCCGCCGATCACGACGTGACGTCGGTGCGGCTCAGGAAACTCTGACGGGACGAAGAAACCGAGAACACGAGAAGGTTTCTCAGTCTCGCTACCTCACCAGCTTTCCGTACCGGAAGCACGACGTGAGGTGGTCGTTCACCATTCCCGTCGCCTGCATGAACGAGTAACAGATCGTCGATCCAACGAACGTGAACCCGCGCGCTTTGAGCGCGCGACTCATCGAGTCGGACTCGGCCGTCCGCGCCGGCACGTCACGCATCGTGCGCCACGCGTTCACTTTCGGTGTGCCCTCGACGAACTGCCAAAGCCACTTCACGGCATCGCCGGTCTCGTCGGCCAGCTCCACGAAGGCGCGCGCGTTTCGCACGGTGCCTTCGACCTTCAGCCGATTGCGGACGATGCCCGGATCCTTGAGGAGGCGCTCTACACGCGCCGGGGTGAAGCGCGCCACGCGCGCCGGATCGAACCCATTGAACGCGCGCCAGTAGTGCTGGCGTTTCCGCAGAATTGTGATCCAGCTGAGGCCCGCCTGCGCGCCTTCGAGCACGATCATCTCGAAGAGACGCGCCGGATTCGTCACCGGTACGCCCCATTCGTGGTCGTGATACGCCACGTAGAGCAGGTCGCTGCCTGCCCAGGGACACCGCGAAAGAGGGGTGGACGGCATCACTGCCAGCGCAAGTCCGCGAGCTGCGCGCGAGAGTTGAAACGAATGATCTGACCTCGGGCGTTCGAGCGTTCCGAGACCAGCCACGCCACGTACTGCCCCACTTCTTCCGACGTCAGCCAGTCGGCATCGCCGTCGGGTCGCGATCGACTGACCACCGGCGTTCCGAGGACCAGCGCATTGATGCGTACGGGTTCGTGACGGTGCTCCGAGGCGAGCACGCGCATCAGCATGAGCTCGGCATGCGCCGACACCGACATCAGGCCCGAGTTCGGTACCGGCACGTCGGCCGCCGCCCCGCTGATGAACACGTAGGAGGTGCCCGGCCGTTTATTGATCACCGGAATGAGCGCGGTCGCAGCCAGATAGTGAGGCGTCAGGTTGTTGGCCAGCACGCGGTTCCAGTCGTCCAGCGTCGAGAAGATGAGCGGGCCCTTCTGCCACCACCCGCCCAGGGACGCGACGACGATGTCGAGCCGGCCGCAGACGAACTCCACGCGATCGCGGACGGCCAGGACGCCGGTGAGCGTGCCGACATCGCCATGAATCGGCACGTAGCGACCATCCCATTCAACCGGCAGCCGATCGTGGAGCCCGCTCAGGCGGTCGTTGTTGCGCGACGACACAGCGACGATGGCGCCGGCCGCCAGCAGCGCGCGCGTGATGCCTTCCCCCACCTCTCCGGCCCCGCCCAGGACCAGCGCCACCTTCCCGCCAAGGGGACTCATGGCGGTCATCATACAAGCTGCCGCGCCGGCGACAATCGTGTACAGTGACCCGCGTCAACCTGGGAGGTCCGCTATGAAACTGGTCGTTGCCATCGTCAGGCCCGAGCGCCTGAGCGCCGTGCTCGAAGAGTTGTTCCGGGCGGAAGTGCAGGGCCTGACCATCAGCCGCGTGCAGGGGCACGGCGGCGAGCGCGAGCAAGTCGAGACGTATCGCGGCACGACCGTGAAAATGGAGCTCTCGGACAAGATACGGGTCGAGATTGGCGTGTCGAATCACTTCGTGGAGCCGACCGTGAAGGCGTTGCTCAAGGCGGCACGCACGGGCAACGTGGGCGACGGCAAGATCTTCGTGCTGCCCCTGGAGAAGGTCTATCGCATCCGCACGGGCGAAGAGGATCAGGCAGCGGTCACGCCCGTAGGGGTCCCGGCCTCCTAGCGCCTTACAGCTTCCGCTGGATCACCACTCGCACGGGTGCTTCCGGGTCTCGCCCGAAGATCTCGCCAAGCCGCTCCTGCCGGTAGGTGAAGATCCGCACGAGATCCGGACCGACGAGCCATTGGTGCAGGACGTGCCCTCCGGGCACGTCATAGTCCACGCTGTCCTCCACGACCGTGCCGTCTCGTTCCGACCTGAAAAGGTGCGAGTGCCGCCAGAAACGATACGGGCCGCGCCGCTGCTCGTTGCGAAAGCGCGCGTTCGGTTCCCACACCGTGATCTGGGTCCGCCATCGAAGCGGCACGCCCCGGACGCGCAGCCGGCAGTCGATGCGGGTTCCGCGCTCGATCGCCAGGACCGGCGTGAGCACACGAAGGCGCAGGAACGGCGGAGCAATGGCCTCGAGATTCGCGGCATTCGCGAAGAAGGCGAAGACCGTGTCGAGGGGCGCCGGCAGCCAGATGCGCGTTTCCAGACGATACGGCACGCGCCGGGATGTTACCTCGGCTGAGCGGTAAAAAGCGGCGCGTGGACGCGCTGAAACGGAAAACCCCGCGCGTCGATGCCCGAAACCGCAACCCGGAACTGTCGGGCGCTCGGCGTCACCTCGCCAAGAAAGTCGCGGTCGGACTCGCTACCGCCCTCCTCGGGCGACAGCGTCAGCGCCTGAATCGTGTCGGCCGCCGAGGACACGAACCGGAACTGGAGATTGGCGGGCGCCTCCGAAACACTCACTTCCAGCAGCTGGGCGACCCCGCGCTTTGGAGGCCCCTTGATCGGAAAGAGGCCCTCGTGTCCCGGCCGGCCGCCCCGCTCGACGAACGAAACGCGATCGAGCGCCAGCGTCGTCTTGGCCTGCACAACGAGGAAGAACATCCCCTTGCCGGCGACACGAATCGTCCAGGCACCGGGTGTCGGCTGGGGGAGGGTGACGATACGGCCCGCCTGGAACTGGTGGTAGTCGACGCCAGGGTCGTTCGCGCGGAGCTCGTCGCCGGACGGGCGCACGATCTCGACGACCTGCAGGCATTGAAGCGAGACGGAGAACATCGCGCTCTCGATCGCTGAATCGATCGGGACCGAGAACTCGTGCACGCCTTCCGCCAGGGTGCCCGCGGCCCGAAATACCGTCTCCTCGTGCCGCATCGACCCGATCATCAGGGCCGACGACTCGCCGATCTCGGAGGGATCGAACAGGAACACCTGGCCGCCGCTCCCCTCGGCGGTGGTGAAGTAGCTCGGGTCGGGTTTGCCAACGCATGGCCAGTCCGGCCGGCTGCGTGGCTGCTGATCCTGCGCAAACGCGGGCGTCACCGCTACGAGGTCAAGGACCAGGAAGAAATGAAGGGATCTCATAGTGAGTGCCCGAGCTGAAGCTCGGGCCTACGTACGATGGATCGGTTTGTCGCTCTCATCTTTTGTACGTAGGCCCAAGCTTTAAAGCCGAGTAGGCCCAAGCTCTAGCTTGGGCATTCGCGCAGCCCGGAGTCCCGTCTACGAGTGTCCCGTGTGACCGAAGCCGCCGGCGCCTCGCGGCGTTGCCGACAACGCGTCGGTCTTCTCCCACGTGACGTGCTCGACCGGTGCCACGAGGAGCTGTGCGATCCGCATGCCGCGCTCGATCGAGAAGGCGGCGCGCCCCAGATTGATGAGGGCGACTTTGACCTCCCCGCGGTAGTCGGCGTCGATCGTGCCCGGCGTGTTGACGACAGTGATGCCCGAGCGCGACGCGAGACCCGACCGCGGGCGCACCTGCGCTTCGAATCCCTCCGGCACCGCCATCGCGAAACCGCAGCCGACGAGTGCGATGGCTCCCGGCTCGAGCGTCATCGGTTCGGCGACCGCGGCATAGACATCCATCGCCGCCGCGTGCGCCGTTTGATAGCCCGGCAACGGCAGGTCGTCGTTGCCCGGCAAGACCGTGATCGGCACTCTAAGCATGAGAGTTCAAATGGAAACACCAGACATTCGGATGCACTCACACGGGGCGCTTTGCCATGCGACAGTATTCGGATGCACGCAGACGGGGCGCATTGCCATGCGCCCCTACTCGTGTGATCGTCATTCGACGTTCGTCACTCGTCGTTCCTACATGCCTCCCTGACTCGACGGAGGCACAAGGCCCTTGATGCGCATGTAGGTCGCCAGGTTGCCGTAATGTTCGAAGTCGTGCGCGGTGTTGAACTGGAGAACGTTCAGGCGCGGCGTCTTGCGGCCGAAGAAATCGGCGGCTTCCGTCGCCTTCGCATCCGTGACCGCATCGAACTGCGCTTCACAGAACGCGAACGACTCGGCGAGCGCTTTCTGAAGATCGGCTTTCGTCGTCTTCGTCTTCTCGATGTCTGTCTCTTTCATCGGGTTGGCCGCGCCGCTCGCTGCCGAACAGATCATGAAGTTCGCATTGGCGATGTGGCCGATGATGGCGCCGAAGTTGCGGACGGTGTCGACGGGCTTGAACGCGTACTCGGCTTCGGGCATCTGTTCGGCGGCCTTCACGATGTTGCCCTCGACCAACTGCAACGACTGCTTCGCGGCGGTCGAGAGCGGGTTCGTCTGCGCAAACGCCGGCGCCGCCGCCGCGATGACCATACACCCGACCAGGACGATACTCTTCATACGAGTTCCTCGTTTTCTGCGCCGCCGGAGCTCGGGCGGGGCAGGCCATCTTACAGCCGTCGCGCCAGGCCGCCAACGGTCCAAGGGAGGAATGGGGGACGAGGGGAGAACCGTCCTCCTGACAAGCAGCGTCTCATCAAGTATGATCGGTGCCTTCAGGTCCCCGGCGGCGGCGCCGCCGCGCCTCGGGTAAGGTTCGCCGTGGCCTGAGCTGTTCCCGCTCACGACAGTCGGTGTCGAGGCCGCTTCATCGTCCCACCCGGCCGTCAGACGGATGGCCTCCCATTCACCTACTAATGTTTGCCCTGTCTATGCCGCGTTCAATGCGACGTTCGCGCTCGTGTGTTGCCCTCGCCTCGGGTCTCGGGCTGGTGGCGGTCGCCGGGCTTCTGGCGGGCTGCTCGAGAGGCCCGCAGGCGCCGCCCGCGATGCCGCCCATGGCCGTCGGCGTTCAGGTGCTCGCGCCGAAGCCAGTGACGATCAGCTCGGAATACGTGGCGGTGCTGAAGTCGCGCCGATCGTCGGAAGTGCGGCCACAGGTTGAGGGCATCATCACGCACATCTACGTGAAGTCGGGGGATCGCGTCTCGAATGGGCAGCCGCTGCTCCAGATCGAGGCGTCCAAGCAGCAGGCCACTGTCCAGAGTGAAGAGGCGGGACGGGCCGCGCAGGAGGCCGCCGTACACTACGCCGAGCAGCAGTTCGAGCGGGCCAAACGGCTCCTCGCGGCCGGCGCCATCAGTCAGCAGGAATACGACCAGGCCGAATCGTCGCTTCACACGACAAAGGCGTCGTGGGCGGCGCTGGACGCGCGAGTGCAGGAGAGCCGCGTGCAGCTGCAGTATTTCCGGGTCGCGGCCCCGACAACGGGCATCGTCGGGGACGTCCCCGTGCGTGTCGGCGATCGTGTGAAGACCGATACCGTCCTGACGACGATCGATCAGAACGCCGGGTTGGAGGTGTACATCCAGGTGCCCATCGAGCGCTCGCAGGACATCAGGACCGGACTCCCCGTACGCCTGGTCGATAACGAGGGGCAACTGCTCGTCAAGACCGTCGTCGACTTCGTGTCGCCGCAGGTCGACGACCGCACGCAGTCAATCCTGGCAAAGGCACCCGTCCCGCGTGACAAAGGGCTGCGCACCGAGCAGTTCGTGCGGGCCCAGGTGATCTGGCGTGAGGAGCCCGGGCTCACCGTCCCGGCTGTCGCGGTGACACGCATCAACGGTCAGTACTTTGCGTTCGTCGCCGAGCCGGGGCAGAAAGGGTTCGTGGCTCACCAGCGCTCGGTCAAGCTCGGCGAGCTCGTCGGCAACGACTACGTCGTCGTCAGCGGCCTCAAGGCCGGGGAACGCCTGATCGTGTCGGGGGTCCAGAAGATCGGCGACGGCGCCCCTGTTCAGCCGCAGGAAAGCTAGCCCGCGGCCTTTCGCGAACCGAGCGCCCAATGTTCGTCGACCTGTTCATCCGTCGTCCGATCCTCTCCACCGTGCTGTCGCTCGTCATCATCCTGGCGGGCGCCACGGCCATCCCCACGCTGCCCATCGCGCAGTATCCCGAGCTGGCGCCGCCGCAGGTGAGCGTCACGGCCATCTACACCGGCGCCAACGCGCAGGCGGTCGAGTCTGCCGTCACCCTTCCGCTCGAACAGGCGATCAACGGCTCCGAGGGCATGATCTACATGACCTCGACGAGCACCAGCAGCGGTGTGAGCACGGTGACCGCCACGTTCAACGTCGGTCGGGATCAGGATCTTGCGGCGGTCGACGTGCAGAACCGCGTGTCGACGGCGCTTGGGCGCCTGCCGAACGAGGTCAAGAACATCGGTGTCACGGTCACGAAGGCGTCGGCCGGCTTCATCATGGCGGCCGGGGTGTACTCGGAGCGAGCCGAATACGACTCGCTCTTCATGAGCAACTATCTCGACGTCTTCGTCAGGGACGCGCTGAAGCGTGTTCCCGGGGTGGCCGACGTCATCATCTTCGGCGAGCGCAAGTACGCGATGCGCCTGTGGCTCGACCCGACCCGGCTCGCCTCGCGCGGTCTGACCGCGGCCGACGTGACGCAAGCCCTGCGCGAGCAGAACGTGCAGGTAGCGGCCGGTGCCGTCGGGCAGCCGCCGGTCGCGTCGGGACAGCTCTATCAGATCAGCGTGCGCGCCGCGGGCCGCCTTTCCGAGGCCAGCGAGTTCGAAAACATCATCGTCAAAGCCGGTACCGACGGGACGCTCATCCGCCTGAAGGACATCGGCAGGGCTGAGCTCGGCGCGGAAACGTACTCGAGCGCACTGCGATTCAACGGCGTTGAGGCGGTCGGCTTCGGCGTGATGCAGCTCCCGTCGGCCAACGCGCTCGATGTCTATAACAGCTGCGTCGCCGAGCTCGAGCGTTTGTCGAAGTCCTTCCCGCCGGGCATGAAGTATCAGATCGCCTTCGATACCGCCACAGTCGTGCAGGAATCGATCCGCGAAGTAGTCATCACGCTCTTCGAAGCGATCCTCCTCGTTGTCATCGTCATGTTCCTGTTCCTGCAGGACTGGCGGAGCACGATCATTCCGGCGGCGACGATCCCCGTCTCGCTCGTCGGCGTGTTCGTCTTCGTCAAGCTGCTCGGCTTCTCGATCAACACGCTCACGCTCTTCGGGATTGTGCTCGCCACCGGCATCGTCGTGGACGACGCCATCGTGGTGATCGAAAACATCCAGAGGCACATCACCGAGTACGGGCGGACGGCTCGACAGGCCGCCTCTGAAGCCATGGGCGAGGTGCTCGGAGCCGTCATCGCGACCGCCCTCGTCCTCATTGCCGTCTTCGTGCCGGTCGCGTTCTTCCCTGGCACGACGGGCCGCCTCTATCAGCAGTTCTCGCTGACCATCGCGTTCTCGGTGGCGCTATCGGTCTTCAACGCCGTCACGCTGACGCCGGCGCTGTCGGCGCTGCTCCTGAAGAAGGAAGGCAAGAAGGGCCGCTTCTTCGGGTTCATCGAAGCGATCATCGAACGGTCGACGCACGGCTACGTCGCGGTGATCCGGCGCGTCGTCCGGCAGCGCGTCGTGATGGTCGCGCTCTTTCTTCTCATGCTCGGTGCCACGGTGTGGGTGTATCGGACGGTGCCGAGCGCGTTTCTGCCGGACGAGGACCAGGGGTATTTCATCGTCCTGATCCAGGCGCCGGAAGGTGCCTCGCTCGAGTACACGGGCAACATCGGGCGCGAGGTCGAGAAGGTGCTCACTCACCGAGAAGAGGGACGTCGCGAGCGCGTTCACCGTGGGCGGGTTCAGCTTCTCGGGCGCATCGCCGAACCGGGGCCTCCTCTTCGTCCGACTGAAGCCGTACGACGAACGACGGGAAGATGATCAGTCGGCACAGGCGGTGGTCACACGGCTTCGTGGCAAGCTGCTGGGCGGCATCAGCGGCGCGATCGTCGTGCCGTTCCTGCCGCCGCCCATTCGCGGCCTCGGCGCGTTCGGCGGCTTCCAGTTCGAAGTGCTGGATCAGACCGGTGGTCCGATTGAGAACCTGGCGGCGGCCACGCAGAACCTCGTGCAGCAGGGGAACCGATCGCCGGAATTGCGCGGGCTGTTCACGTCGTTTACGACCGGTGACCCGCAGCTCTACGTCGACATCGATCGGCAGCGGGTGAAGGCGCTGAACATGCCGCTCAACGAGGTCACCGACGCGCTGCAGGTGTTCCTCGGATCGCAGTACGTGAACGACTTCGATTTCAATAACCGCGCCTATCGCGTCTACGTGCAGGCTGATCAGCGTTTCAGGACCGATCCGAAGGCGCTGGCGCAGTTCTACGCGCGGGCCGGCAGCGGCGAGATGGTCCCGTTGTCGAACCTGGTGCACGTCAAGGAGACGACCGCGCCGCAGGTGATCAGCCACTTCAACCTGTTCCGCTCGTCGGAGATCAACGGCTCGTCGGCGCCGGGTTACAGCTCGGGCCAGTCGCTGCAGGCGATGGCCGACCTCGCGGGCCGCACGCTTCCGGCGGGCATGACGTACGCCTGGGCGGGTCAGTCTCTCGAGGAAATCAATGCCGGAGCGCAGGCGGGGGTGATCTTTGGTTTGGGGTTGCTGCTCGTCTATCTGACCCTGGCCGCGCAGTATGAGAGCTTCCTGCTGCCGTTCATCATCCTGCTGGCGGTGCCCGTCGCCGTGCTGGGCGCTGTCGGCGCGCAGGGGCTTCGTGGTCTCGCGAACGACATCTATTGCCAGGTCGGGCTCGTCATGCTCATCGGTCTCGCCGCGAAAAACGCGATCCTGATCGTCGAGTTCGCCGAGCAGTTGCGCGAGCGAGGGTTGTCGATCGCAGATGCGGCCGTGGAGGCGGCGCGGATCCGGTTGCGGCCGATTCTGATGACTTCGTTCGCATTCATCCTCGGCGTACTGCCGCTAGTGTTTGCGCAGGGCGCCGGTGAGGCCGGCCGCCACTCGGTGGGCACGGCCGTCTGCGGCGGCATGCTCGTATCGACGTTCCTCAATCTGCTGTTCATCCCGGTGCTGTATGTCGTGGTCCGGACACTCGCGCCGGGCGGCCGGCGAGCCGTCGAGGCGCCGGTGGCGACGGAGACGGCGCATGAGTAGGGGGCTTCTGGCGATCGCGCTCGCGGGAGCGCTCAGTGCGCCGATCGACGCACGACAGGCGCCAGCGCCTCAGACACCTCCTGCCCAAGCCCCGGCGCCGCAGACCCAGGCGCCGCAGCCCCCGTCTGCTCCTGCCGCGCCGCCCTCAGCCGCTGCGCCCGTTGTCCCGCCCGAGCGCGTCACGTTCGATGAGGCGATCCGCCAGGCGCTTCAGCGGAACCCATCCGTCGTCGTGGCCGCGGCCGACATACTGCGGGCCGAAGGCCTGTTGCGGCAGGCTCGTGCCGTGATTATGCCGGGCGTCGAAGTCACCGGAACAAATACGACGCTCGATGACGCTCGGGGACTCGAAGGCCAGACGTTCACGGCGCGCAACACGTTCAGCGCGGCGCTCTCGATCTCGATGCCGATCTTCGCGCCGGCGGAGTGGGCCCGTCGCGTGCAGGCCGAGGACGAGCGGCGCGTAGCCGAGGGTTCGGTCGAGGATGTGAAGCGCCAGATTGCCGTGGCCACAGCGCAGGCGTACCTCGCGGTGATCGCGGCGCACCGTGTGGTCGATTCGCAGGTGCGCGCACGCGACACCGCGCAAGCCTTTTACGATTACGCCGCCGAGCGGCTGAAGGCAGGTGCGGGCAGCCGACTGACCGCGCTCCAGGCGCAGCAGACGCTCTCGACCGATCAGGCGCTGGTCGAGCAGTCGCAGCTGGCGCTCTTTCGTGCGCAGGAAGCGCTCGGCGTGCTCGTCACCTCCGAGCGCCCGCTCGATGCCGTCGACGAGCCGGCGTTCGAAATTCCCGATGAGCCCTCAACGCTGGCGACGGCGGACCAGCAGATTCAGCAGCGCGCCGACATTCGGTTAGGGAATTTGCAGGTGGGGGCCGCGCGGCGCATCGTGACCGACAGCTGGAAGGACTGGCTGCCGTCGGTGACTGGAATATTCCAGCCGGCCTATCAGCATCCCGGGTCGCTCGTCTCGCCGGAGCGAAGCTGGCGCGCATTGGTCCAGTTCAGTGTGCCGGTGTTCGACGCGGGGGAGCGCCGCGGCGTCAAGATGGTCCGCGAAGCGGCGCTCCGGCAAACCGAGGCCGTCGCTGGTCGGGCAGCTGCGTCAGGCCAAGTCAGAGATCCGCACCGCGTATGAAAGCGTACGCCGATCGATCCGCGTTCTCGAGAGCGCCAGGGCGGCGGCGGAGCAGGCGGCGCAGGTGCTCGAAATCACGACGTTCAGCTTTCGGGCAGGCGCGACGACGAACATTGAAGTGATCGACGCCCAGCGCCGCGCGCGCGATGCCGACACCGCAGTCGCCATCGCGGAAGACAGCGCGCGCCAGGCACGGCTGGATCTCCTCAGCGCGCTCGGGCGGTTCCCTCGATAACGCCGACAAACCTGATCAACCGCGGTTGACCTGATCAACCCGGTCCGCCAGGTTGATCAGGTTACCAGGTTGGGGTATCCGCCGCCTGATGCGCCTGCGCCGTGAGCAGGTGCTTCAGCCCCGCCGTGACGTTGCGGACTTCGGGTCCGCCGCCTGGTGCGCCTGCGCGGTGAGCAGTGCTCGTTCATCGCATCGCGCGCCAGCTTCACGTCGCGCCCGCGAATCGCCTGATAAATCCTGCGATGCGCCTCGGCCGCTTCCTTGAGGTCCCGAGCGGACGCATTGTTCGCGCTCTCGCGGCGGTGCTCGTAGTACATCCCGGAGACCATCTCCGCCAGCGAGGCCACGATCGGGTTTCCTGACGCCAGGCCGACCGTGCGGTGAAAGCGGATATCGTGCGACAGAAATGACTGCGGATCGTCGAGGGCGGCGAACATGCCCGCGATTTCGTCGGCCATGGTCGCGACGTGATCGCCGCCCGCACGCTCGGCGGCGAGTCCGGCCGCGCCCACCTCGAGTATGCGCCGCACTTCGTACATCTCGTCCCGCGTGAATCCGTGGAGCGCCGCGAGGAAGCTGAGAGGCTCGCTCCCGAGCACCGGCGGACCGTCGGTGATGAAGGTGCCCGATCCTCGACGCGATCGAACTACGCCCAGCGTCGCAAGCGCGCGCAGCCCCGCCCGCACCGTCGGCCGGCTGACGCCGAGCCGCGAGGCCATCTCACGTTCAGTCGGCAGCCGATCCCCCGAGTGCAGCGCCCCGCTCTCGATGAGCCCGCGTACATAGGCGACCACGTGATCGCCTCCTCGCGTGTGCCCGTTGGATCGCTTCATGGTGTAGCGCGCCCATTCTAGCTGGCCTTCGGCCGAGGAAAGCCTCGGCCCGACATAGTCCACTTGCGACCCCGGAAACTTGACTCGTTGCGTCAAGTTTCGCGCCTCTCAAGAGTTCTCGCGTCGGTCGGCGGACCGCTAACGGCGCTCAGTCGGCCAGAACGACGATGGGAAGGTCGCGGCCTGCGACGGCGGCGTTGCCCGCGGCATCGGCGACGAACACCCGGAGCAGATAGTTGCCGGCTGGCACGGTGCGGCTGTCCCACGGAGCATCGACGGCGCGTCCGTCCTCGACGCGCGTGGTGACAACGTAGCGAAACCGGGTGCGCCGCGTGCCATAGAACGGAATCCCGCTACCGGGGGCATAGATGGCGCGTGGAGCGTCCGCGTCGCTCGGCAGGCGATCGAATTCGAGGGTGACGCGGGGCACCTCGAACCCGGCCACGGGCCGCTCGTTGACATCGAGCACCTGATACCCCAGCCGGAAGAGGCCCAGCCGTCTGGTCGGCGGATTCCCGTCGACCCGATCCCAGGCTTCCACCACGATGCCAACGGGTCCGCAGACGGGAACACGGCCGCGAATGCGCGCGGCAATCGGATCGCCATTGGCTCCGACGATCTCGATGCCCTTGGGCGCGATGGTCGGAGGAATTGTGTCGCGGAACTGTGGCAGCCCGACCAGCAACGGGTTCGCCTCTTCTCCGGTGGGCCCGACGTTCAGGTGAACGTGTTGAAAGCGGTTCACGCTTCCCAGCACCTCGCCGGCGTGCACGCGCCAGCCACGCCGCAGACGGACTCTCGACGACAGTCCGGTCACGTCGATGGCAAGCGGCATCTCCTCGGGCTGCTGCGGTTGATTGTGCCGGTCGCGCGCGACGCGCAGATGCACGTACGTGATGGGTCCTATGGAGACGTATTCGTTCAGGAGTCCAAAGGCGCCGGTCGAAATTGGCAGATCGACCTTGCCATCCCGCACCGCGAGAACCAGCGCCCCCTCCGGGGCATGGACGTCGATGCCTGCATGAAACCGCTCCCGCCCCTCGCCGCCTACGCTGCCGCGCGCCTCGCCGACGGTGCCAGCCACTTCGTGCGGGCCTTCCTGCGGCGCAACCGGCCAGATGAGCGGCACGCGCGCAAATTTCCCGAGGTCGAATCCCGGCGCGAGCGTAGGAGCCGCCGGCAGCGTCTCGCCCAGCCTGTGTGGCAGATCCAGCAGACGAATGAGCCGGTTGCCCGCGTCAGCGACGACCACTGCACCATCCGTTCGCACGGCTAGACCCGTGGGATTGCGAAAGCGGGCGGCCCTTGCAATCCCGTTCGCGAATCCCGCGGCGGCTCCGCCAGCGAGCACCCGTGTCACGCCGCCATTCGACTCGATGACGCGCGATCGTCGATCGGTGACATACAGTCGGCCATCGCTGGAGACCGCGACGCCGGTTGGTCTCATGAGCGCTGGCGCGCTGCTGTCCGCGACCAGCGACACCGTCGTCACGCCGCCGTCGGGGTCGATGCGGCGCACGACGTCGTTGCCGGTGTCGGCAACGAACAGGCTGCCGTTCGCCGATAGTGCGAGACCGGTGGGGGTGTCGAAGGCCGCGTCGAGCGCGGCGCCGTCAACGAGACCGGGAGTGCCCCGGCCGGCAACGGTGCTGACTCGGCCATCGGGTGTCACGAGTCGGATCCGATCGTTGTAGGCATCGGCGACGAACAGACCGCGAGCATCGAACGCCAGCCCTATCGGTCCGTCGAACCGGGCCTCGGCGCCGCGCCGGTCCTGCCATCCTGGCCCGCCGCCGCCGGCGATCGTCGTTACACGGCCGTACGGCGTGATCCGCCTGATCGCGTGATTCCCCGTATCCGCGACGTAGATGGCGCCAGCCCCGTCGATGGCGAGGCCGGACGGCGTATTGAATTCGGCCATCGCGCCGATGCCGTCTCGAAGCCCCTCGCGTCCCCCGGCCACGGTGCTGACGAGGCCGTCATGAGCGATCTGTCGGATGCTGTTGGAGTCGCCGGCGTCGGCGACGTAGAGCGCGCCATCTGGAGAAGCGGCGATCGCGAACGGGTCGGAGAAGCGGGCGTCGACTGCCGGGCCGTCGGTGTGGCCATCGGCGCCCGTGCCGGCGAGGAGAGCGCTCGCGGGCATCCAGCCGGCCGGCGGCAGAGAGCTCCGGCTCGAAGGCGCAATGACGAGCCAGGCGCCGGTGCCGAGCGCGCCCACCGCGACGAACGTCACAAAGACGATGACGGAACGCCGTGATCGGCGGGGCACACGAACGCGGGTCACTTCATCAAAGTATGCCCCATGCGTGTGCGGCGCCGGCGGCGGGACGCGGCAGCGGTCCTTGGTGCGGTGGCATCCCGCAACTTCAGCGTCTCGACATGCGTCAATTGATTGCAGCGGTCGATGAATTCGAGCAGCAGCGTGAGCTCGTCGTCCGTGTAGCGCTGGAGGAGCTCCAAGCTGGCCTGCCCGATGCCCTTGAAGAGCTGCGCGATCTCTCTTCGCTTGTTATCGACGAGCTCGATCACGACACGGCGCCTGTCGTCCGGGTCGAGCGCGCGCCGCGCCAACCCGGCTTGCTCGAGCCGATCGACGACGCCGGTGATCGCGCCGGTTGTCAGGCCCGTCAGATCCGCGAGCGCCCCTGCCGTCATCGCGCCGTGCCGGTCGATCAGGTCCGCGCACTTGTGGTCCGTCGGATGGAGGCCGAGCCGATCCGCGATGGCCTGATGGAACATGATCGCGCCCGCGCTCATCTGCCGGAAGCCGGTCTCGAGTCCCTGCAGGAGTTGTTGTCGCCGCGCGGTCGGCCTTGACATGCGATTGGGTGTCCGTTTAGTCTCTTGATATCTTAACAAGTGAGATATTAAGTTGCTAAGTGATTATATCGAATTCGCGCCCCGCGCCGCTAATCCCGGTCGGACGGCGACGATTGCCCGTCCAGCCCCACGCTGCGCGACGCCGGCGGCCTTGGTGGCGCAGGCCGCGGCCGGCGACGCCGATGCCGTCGCGCAACTGCTCGAGAGCCAGCGGCGCCGAGTCGTCGGTCTGGCGCGCTTCTTCACTCGGAATTCCGCCGATGCCGAGGATCTTGCGCAGGACATCCTTATTCGCCTGATGCAGGGGTTGCCGTCGCTCGATCGCCCAGAGACGTTCGATGTGTGGGTGTATCGAACGAGCCGCAACCGGTGCATCGACTACTTCCGGCGTCGGCGGCTCGAGGCGCCGTTCCCGTCGGTCCTCGACGGATGGTTGGATCCCTTGTGGGTCAGCGCGCCCCGCAGCCCCGCTGAATCGCTCGACGCGCGAGAAAGCACAGAGCGGTTGCGGCGGGCACTCGAGACGCTGCCACCCGCGTGGCGCCGCGCGGTCGTGCTCCGCGACCTCGAGGAGCTCTCCTACGAAGAAGTGGCGGATCGGCTCGCGCTTCCCCTCGGTACCGTCAAGTCCCAAATCAACCGCGGCCGCGCCCGCCTCGCCAAGGCGCTCGTTCATTAGGAACCCGTCGAACCCGACCAACCTCCCGGGGTGTTCCTGTTAAGATGCAGCCCCGGAGGGAGTGATGAGCGATCGTACCGGTAACGATAGACCTCAAAGCGGGGCAGCGGGAGTTTCTCGACGATGTCGCGCGGCAGCATGGATTGCCGGACGTCGGCAAGGCCGTGCGGTGCCTCGTGAACTACGCGCGCGAGCATCCGGAGGCCCGTGCCGACATGTTCGATGAGGTGCGGTGTTTGGATTGTTGATCTTCGGCTACTTCGGATCCCACCACTTGGATAGATTTCCCCTCGGGGAGCGCGGGTAGTCGGCGTAGTGGGAGACGTCATTGAAGAGCATCAGGCGGGCGCGCACCGGATCCTTGAAGTCGAGCACGTTCAGGCAGGCGGGCGCCTGATCGAGGCGGTCGCGATACCCGCGCGCGTCGAACCCGAGCAGGCTGCTGATGATCAGACGGATGGTCGCCTTGTGCGAGGCGACCACGATCTGCTCCCCGGGATGAGATTCGAGGATCGCGCGAACGACCGGCAGCGCGCGCGCCATCACGTCCACCCCGCACTCTCCGCCCGAAGGCGCCACGCTGAACGGGTCCTCCTCCCAGCGGGCGTACTCGTCCTTGAACCGCGACTCGACGTCTTGTCGCGTCAGCCCTTCCCAGTGACCATGATCAATCTCCCGCAGCCCGGGCCGCGCAATTGGCGTCAGCGCGTGCGGCCGCGCGATGATGGAGGCTGTTTCGAGCGTCCGCTGCATCGGCGAACAGTAAATCGCGGTAACCGGATCGTCGCGGAGGCGCTCGGCCAGGGCTGCGACCTGTGCGCGGCCTTCGTCCGAAAGCGGAATGTCGGTGGACCCGGCGAAACGATCCTCGGCGCTCAGCGTGGTCGCGCCGTGTCGAACCAGCAGAAGACGGGTGGTCATGCGTCCGGCGCTATTCTATCCTCTAGTGGAGCGCGGCCCGTCTTGCCCGCCCATCAACCACGAGGAGAAATCATGACGGCACGGATAGTGGCGTGGACGCTCGCGGGACTTGCGGCCGCAGGGCTCACCGTTGGCGCGCAATCGGCCGATTCGACCGCGACCCACTACCCGGCCGCGGCCGTGGACGCCTCGTTTGCGAAGGGCGGAACGCTCCTCGAGATCCGCAACGTGCGCGTGCTCACCGCCACGCGCACCCAGGGCGGCGAAGCCGAACTCCACGCCAACGACGCCGATATCTTCCACGTGCTCGAAGGCACGGCGACGTTCCTCGTCGGCGGGACGCTCATCGCCGCTCGCGAGACGGCTCCGGGCGAGACGCGCGGCACCGGTCTCGACGGGGGCCAGACCTACGAGCTCAAGACCGGCGACGTCATCACGATTCCGGCCGGCATTCCCCACTGGTTCAAGTCTGTCCAGGGCCGCTTTCGCTACTACGTCGTAAAGGTCGGCGCACCGAAATAGTGTCCGCCTCGAAAAGGCCGTGCGAAGATTTCGTCTGGAGCACGCCAGACTATGCCGTCTACAGCTCAGGTGGAGTGTTCCTTTCCTGCACGAATGTTGCGAGAGTGAGACCCAATCCGCCGAGGCGCTTGCGCGATTTGCGTGATAATCGCCGCTGGCGCTTCCGCGCATGTTCACACGCCTCGTCCCGCTGATCGTCGGACCGGCGATTCTCCTTCCTCTGGCGGTGTACGCCTTACGCCACCGTCGCGTGCGTGGCGCGCGGTGGTACGCGGTATTGCTGGCGGCCATTGGACTCTGGAGCGCCAGCCTACGCGTGGGAGCTGGCGGCGCCGAGTCCCGCCCTCTCGATCTTCGCGCTCAAGATCAAATACATCGGCGTGATCGCCCTGCCCGTCGCGTGGATCGGGTTCATCCTCGACTTCGTCGCGCGCGATAAGACGCTCATCCGCCGCATCACGCGGCGCATGGCGATCTTCGCCGCAGTGATGCTGCTCGCGGCGTGGACGAACGACTGGCATCACCTGTTCTGGGGATCGATGCTGGTGGAGCGGGCGTCGACCGGCCTTGCCATTGTCGTGGGCCGTGGGCCGGGCTTCTGGCTGAATACGGTCTACACGTACTGCGTTATCTGGTCGGGTGTGGGCATCCTGCTCAATCAGGCGGTGCAATCGCCGTATCTCTATCGCAAGCGCGCGGGCATTCTCGTCGCCGCCACACTGATCCCGTGGGTCGGCAACGTCGTGTTCCTGACGCGGGTCGAGGGCCCAGGCAACGTCGATCCGACGCCGTTCCTCTTCACGTGCACCGCCATCCTCGCGGCGGTTGCCGTTTTCCGCTACCGCCTGCTGGATCCGATTCCCACGTTCCGGGACACGCGAATCGAGGTGATTGGCGATGGCCTCATCATTCTCGATGCGTCGTGTCGCATCGCGGACTTGAACAAGGCGGCCGAATCCCAGATCGGGTGGAGCCGCGCTGCAGCCGCCGGCCTGTCGATCGATCGCGTGCTGATGGGGTGGCCGGCGCTCAGCGGCACGGACCTTCGCCAGGACGTGACCGTTGCGACCGCGAGCGGCGAGCGCACGTTCGATGTCCGCGTCACGCCCGTGCGCGCGTATCGCGACCGGCTTACCGGCTACGTCGTGCTCCTCACCGATGTCACCGAGCGTCGCCACGCGGAAACGGCGCTTCGCGTCAGCGAGCAGCGCTACCGTGATCTGGTCGAGAACGCCCAGGATCTCATTTACACGCGGAGCCTCGACGGCCGCATTCAAAGCGTGAATCGCGCCGGACTCGAGCTGACCGGCTACAGTCGCGAGGAGTTCGTCGGCCGTCACGTGCTGGACTTCATCGTGCCCGAGATGCGCGCGCAAGCCGAGGCCATCTTCGAGGACTCGCAGACAACGCCTCACGCGCACGACGAGATCACCATCCTGGCCAAGGACGGCCGTCGAATCGTGCTCGAGCTGGCGAGCTGGGTCGAGCGCCGGGAAGACGTGCCGGTGGCCGTACAGGCGATCGGGCGCGACGTCACGGAGCGTCGCCGGCTGGAAGAGGATCTGCGCCAGGCGCTGAAGATGGAAGCCGTTGGCAAACTCGCCGGCGGTGTCGCCCACGACTTCAACAACCTGCTCACGGCCATCATCGGCTTTGCCTCCCTCGCCGAGGACGAAATCAAGGAGGAACCGGCACACGAGTGGCTCGCCCAGATACGACGCTCCGGCGAGCAAGCCGCCGCGGTGACACGCCAGTTGCTCGCGTTTGGACGACGGCAGATTCTGCAGCCCGTGCAACTCGATCTGAACCATGTGGTCGAGGAAGTGCAGAAAATGCTTCGTCGCCTCATCGGTGAAGACATCACGCTGACGACACGGCTCGCGCCAGGCCTGAGGCCCGTACGAGCAGACCTCTCACAGTTGCAGCAGGTGATCGTGAACCTCGTAGTGAATGCCCGTGACGCGATGCCGCAGGGCGGCCACCTCACCATCGGCACGCACAACGTGTCGATTGAGGCTGGCGCCACCCCTCCACATCCAGGCCTCGCCCCCGGTCACTACGCCGCCATCGTGGTGCGCGACACGGGAGAAGGCATCGACCCGTCGATTCTGAGAAACATCTTCGAGCCGTTTTTCACGACCAAGGACGTCGGTCGCGGCACCGGACTCGGTCTGGCCACCGTGTATGGCATCGTCAAGCAGAGCGGAGGCGACGTGCAGGTGAGGAGCACACGCGGCCGCGGGGCCACGTTCACCGTGTTCCTTCCCGCAGTGGCGCCCGCGCCCGCCGAAATCGCCGCAGGTGCGCCGCTGCTTCTCGCACCGATTCTCAATGCGACGCTCCTCGTGGTGGAGGATGATGCGGCTGTGCGGGACTTCACCGAAGAAGCGCTCCGCGGTGAGGGCTGGACCGTGTTGACCGCCGCCGATCCGACCGACGCGCTCGCGATTGCGGCGCGCGAGTCCCGACAGATCGATCTGCTGCTGACCGATGTCGTGCTGCCCGGCATGAGCGGCGGCGATCTGGCGGAACGCCTCTGCGCACTCCGGCCCGGGCTGCGAGTCCTCTTCGTCTCCGGCTACGCGGATGAAGATGTGATGGGCCGCGGCGGTCTCTCACCCGGATCGCAGCTGCTCGAGAAGCCGTTCACGCCGACCCAGTTGCGCGATCGCGTGTACCAGATTCTTCAGCCTGCCGTCGAGTCTTGAGAGTCGCCGCCATGGCGCGGCCCACGCGGGGCTAGAGCGCCGCCACCACAAATGTCCCGCCGCCACAGCCGTATCCCGCGCAGCCTCCCGTGCGACAATCCCGAGACATGGACCTGCTCGCCGCCGTCCACGGTTGCACCTTCGATGACTTTCTCCTCGCTCCGCAACTGAGCGTCGTCGATCGCCGCGACCCTGCGACGATCGATCTCTCGACCCGGCTCACGACCGGCCTGACGCTGAAGCGGCCCATCGTGTCGGCGAACATGGACACGGTGACGCGCGCCGAGATGGCGATTGTCATGGCGGAGGAAGGCGGCATCGGCGTCATCGACCGAGGATTCCGTCCGGGCGACATCGAACCGCAGGTGCGCGAAGTCCTGAAGGTCAAGCGAACGCAACACGGCGTGATTTCCGACCCGTTGACCATTGGACCGGGCCAGCCGCTCACCGACGCGCGCCTGCTGATGGAACGGTCACGCGTCGGCACGCTCGTCGTCGTCGACAACGACTGGCAGTTGAAGGGTCTGCTGACCGAGCGCGATTTGCAGTTCGTGACGGACTTGTCGGGAACAGTCCAGGATCGGATGACACCGGTGGGCGCGCTCGTCACGCACCGGGGTCCGGCCAGCCTCGAAGAGGCCGTGCGCCTCATGACGGAGTTCAAGATCAAGAAGTTGCCGCTCCTGGATGACACGGGCACGCTTCTTGGCCTGATGACGGCCCGAGACATCCGGCGCCAGCAGCAACTGCCGTTTGCGACGCGCGACGCCCAGGGCCGGCTGCGCGTCGGTGCGGCGATCGGCGCGCGGGGTGACTATCTCGAACGCGCGGCCGAGCTCGTCAAGGCCGGTGTCGACGTCCTCGTGATCGACATCGCCCACGGCCACTCGCAGGTCATGGCGCGCGCGCTCACCGAGGTCCGAACGCGATTTCCAGAGATGAACGTGATCGCGGGGAACGTGGCGACGGGTGAAGGCGCGACGTTTCTCGCGGAGCGCGGCGCCAGCGCCGTCAAAGTCGGCATCGGCCCAGGTGGCGGCTGCACGACGCGGCTCACGACCAGCTTCGGCGTTCCGCAGCTGCAGGCACTCGTCGAGTGCAGGCACGCGTTGGGCGATGGCATGCCAATCATCGCGGATGGAGGAATCCGCCGTCACGGCGCGATGGCCCTCGCACTTTTCTGCGGCGGCGACACGGTGATGCTCGGAAGTGCGTTTGCGGGGACGACGGAAGCGCCGGGCGACGTCGTGCAGAAGCCGGTCGTCGTGTCAGAGTCGCAGAAGGCCATCAAAGTGCCCTTCAAGGTGCTCAGAGGCATGGCGTCGATCGAGGCCATCAAGGATCGCCTGGACGTCGAGGACGCGTCGGCGGTGGATCTGCAGGCGATTGGCGCCGAAGGGATGGAGGTCAGCGTGGCGCTCCGCGGATCGGCGCGTCCGGTGTTCCAGGAGATGATCAAGCACCTGTGCTCGTCGATCAGCTACAGCGGTGGAGACAGCCTGTCCGACGTCAGGCGCCGGGTAGCCGCCGAGCCGGGCCGCTATCTCATTCGGTTGACGGAATCGTCGCGGCGCGAGTCGTACGACCGTTGAGGACGAATCGGACGACGGCGGGCCCCGCAACCTTGTCATCGCGGCTGAGGCATAGCGTCATGCGCTCGTGGCTTTGGCCTTCGATGGGCAGGAGCGTGCTCGAGCCTCCGGCGCGCCGCACCGCACCATCGAGCACCCTGGCCTGATGCTGCAGCGCCGGGGATTCGCCGGTCGCGAACAGGATCAGAAACGGCGGCACGCCCGGCGCGATCAGCCGGGCCGCAGACGCGGTTTCGCGCCAGTCTCCCGGGCCGGCAAAGCGATCCTCGTAGTACACCGGATCCGCCCCGAGCCGGTACGTTTCCTCATCGGCCAGGTCGTAGCCCGCGCCGCTGGCCGCGATGACGCCCTTGATGGCGTTGGGTGGAAGACCCGCCTCACGCTGCGCCTCGAGATCCGCCGTCAGCCGTGTGACCAGTTGCGCGCCGGCCGAGTGTCCCATCACGAAAAGACGAGCAGGGTCGCCGCTATATTCGGCGATATGACTCCTGATCCAGGCCACGGCGTGTGCGACGTCTGTGACCTGGTCACGCCAGCCTACGGTCGGCTGCAGTCGATAGCTGATGACGGCGGATCCGACCCCGCGTGCGGCCAGGTAGCGGCCGATGTTGCCATACACGTCGGCGCCGGCGATCCGGAGGCCGCGATCACCGTGGCGCCAGCCGCCGCCGTGCGCGAAGACGACAACCGGCCAGTTCGCGCCGTCGGCAAGAAACAGATCGAGCCGATGCTTGGTCGGATCGCTGCCGGCCCCGGATCGGTAGGCGACGTTCAGCACGATGCGGTCGGAAGGACGCTCGGCGTGGCGGTACCACAGCCAGACGGCCAGACGATACTTGAGCGGCTCGAACGCCATGGCTCCGAGTGCGACAACGGCCGCCACCACCAGCCAGCGAGTCCACCTGATTCGAGCGACGTCTTTCGCCACGCTTCATCCTAGAGCGTTGGGGCGCAGAAATGAGATCTGTCTTCAGCGCTCGCGCGTTGACGCGCGAGACGCCCGCCGCTCCTGAGGCTGCGCGCGTAATTCGTCCTGTATCATTTGCTGCGTGCTCGTCGGAGTCACGCCGCTGCGGTTGTTCGTCCTCGCCGTCGCCGGTCAATTCATCTTCGGGATCGTTCTTGCGCTGCCAGGAACACTCTTCGGGCTCCCAGGTTGGACCGGAACGCTCGGGTTCGACGTCCCCGCCCAGGCCAACCTGCTCGTCGTGTTCTTCGCCTGCCAGTGTGTGTGGACGGGTGTAGCCGGCCGCGGGATCGACCGATTCGGCTGCGAGCGCGTGCTCGCCGTAGGCACCGCCATCGTCTGCGTCGGGTTCGGTTGCCTCGCCATGGCAGATCGCATCGCGACCACGAGCCTCGCGGCGGCTCTGCTGGCGTCTGGTGGCGCCGCTATCAATGCGTCCAGCAACACGATGGTCTCATCCGCCTACGGCGAGCGGCGAGGCGCGATGCTCTCGCGGATGGCAGTGTTCGGGGCGGCTGGCGCGCTCATGACGCCGTTGATGTTCGCCGCTGCGAGCGCCGCAGGGGTTGCCAGCCGATCGTGGCAACTGGCGGGTGTCGGGGCGTTCGTGGTCGTCGCGTCGCTGACCATGAAGGTTCACCCGCATCACAGAATCCAGCACCCGCCGGGTCAGCTCCGGCGCCTGCTGCGCGACCGGTGGATTCTGGGTGTGATCGTGCTGTTGTCGCTCGAGTTCGGCACCGAGGCGGTCTTTGCCGGTTGGAGCGCCGCCTACGCGATCGCGATCGTACCCGGGGCGCCTCCTGAGGTGGTCATCGCGCTCTACTGGGGCGGCATCTGCCTTGGGCGAGCGCTTGCGCCGATTGCGCTTGCACGCACCACCCAGCGCCGGATGGTGATTGCCGGCGCGAGTGTCGCCGCCATCGCGGCGCTCGTGATGACCGGCGCATCAGGCGTCCTGACGCTGTTGGCGTCCATCTTCGTCGTGGGCCTGGCGCTCGGCCCGCTGGCGCCCACGATTGTGTCTCTTGCCGGCGATCGCCATCCGCAGCAGATGGGCACGGTCATCGGCCTCCTGCTGTCGGCGGGCCAGGTCGGGAGCACCGTGCTGCCGTGGTGCGCCGGCCAGGCGGCAGTGGCATCCGGCTTTCGCCTGGCGATGCTCGTGCCGGCGATCGCCATCACGCTGGTTGCCGCGGGCACGCTCCTCGTGCAGACGAAGCGGCCCGCCTCCGTTCGCGTCCCAGCAACGCGCGAACCACGGCAAGGCCTCGTCCGCCTTCGCCGCGAAGCGGCGTCGGCGAGACCGCGCCGAAACCCGGAATGACCTACAGCCGGGCCGAAGCCAAGAAGAGGACGGGTCAGTGATTGACAGAATCCTTGGCCGCTCTCGACGACTGGCAACGCCTGGCGAAGGCGGGGCACGATGATTCTGTTCGACCTCGACGGCACGCTGATCGATACGACCGAGCTCATTCTCGCCTCGTTCGCGTGGACCTTCGATCATCACCTCCCCGGACGGATTCCGGGGCGCGACGTGCTTGTGCATACCTTTGGGCGCTCGCTCCCTGCGGTGTTGCGGGAGCTGGCTGCGGCGCAGGGCGCGGCCGACCCCGAGCTCCTTGCCGGGCAGATGCTCGCGAGCTACCGCGACTTCCAGCTCGAACAGCACGACGCGCTCATCAAGCCGTTTCCCGGTGTCGCCGAGATGCTGCGCGCGCTTCGGCCGAGACATCGGCTGGGACTCGTAACGAGCAAGCGCGAAGGATTCGCCCGGCGAGGGCTGCGCCTCTTCGGGCTCGACGAGCTTTTCGAGGTCTCGGTTTTTCACGACGATACGACCCGGCACAAGCCCGAGCCTGAGCCGCTTCTGCTGGCCGCCGCGCGAGCCGCCGTTCCGCCTGGTGAGGTCGTATACGTCGGCGACAGCATCCACGACGTCGCCGCCGGGCGGGCCGCCGGCATGCAAACGGTGTCGGTACTTTGGGGGCCGTTCGAGAGGGCCACGCTCGAGCGCGCAGGCCCCGACCACGTTGTCGAGACCCCGGAGGACTTGCTGCAGCTGTTTGGCGGCGATGTCGGCGATATCGACTTTGGTTGAAGTTGTGGTTCGGTGTCTGTCCGTGGCTGACTGAAATCCGCGCTCGTCCGTGTCAATCCGTGGCTGATCCAATGCTGCACCGTGTCGAAGGCTGAACGCAAAAAGAGGGGCCCGAGGCCCCTCTTCCCGTCACTGCTCGCGTGACGAACGCAGCTCAGAAGTTGAACTTCAACGCAAACTGCATGCTGCGATTGTCGACGATGGTCGTCGAGATGCGCCCGGCGTTTCCGTTCCCGATGGCGCGTTCCGCATCGTTCGGAAGACCGAAGCCTGGATGGTTGAACAGGTTGAAGGCGTCCCAGCGGAACTCCGCGTTGGTGCGACCGAACAGCGCGAACCGCTTCGACAGCGATGTATCGAAGTTCACGTGACCCGGGCCGTTGAGAATCCCGCGGCCCGCATCGCCGTAGGTGTTGGGGGGAGGCGCCACGAAGGCGGTCACGTCGAACCACTGGTTGACCGTAGGGTTGTCCAGTTCTCCCGAGCCGACTCGATTCGGCCAGCTCGGTGCACCGTTGTTGACGCCCGCCTGCAGCGTCACGCTAAACGGGCGCCCAGTGGTCACCGTGGTGATGCCAGCAAGCTGCCAGCCACCGACGACTGCTCCAAGGACGCCGCCGTCTCTCATCCACTTTCGGCCGGGACCCCAGGGCAACTCGTAGACATAGCTGATGACGGCACGATGCCGCGTGTCGAAGCCCGACGGTCCGTACCATGCATCCATGTCGGTGATCGTCTGCCCGTTGCCGACGGCGCCGCCTCCGCTGGCAGCCGACCCGCCGTAGTCGAGCGACTTGCCGTAGGTATAGCTGACGAGAAACTGCAGCCCGTCCGTGAAACGCTGCTGCACCTTGAGCGTCCCTGCGTGAAACGTCGACCGGTTGCGCGGATCGCACTGGAGCATGTTGCTCAGCGTGGCGATCGGCTGAAGCAGTCGTCGCGATGGCTGCGATCCAGGTCCGGGCTGCACTTCGTTCGGGTTGTAGCAGAGGACGAGATGCTTGCCGGCGCTGCCGACGTACGACACTTCCACCAGCATCGACGGGAACAACTGATGCTCGACGCCCAGATGCCACTGCTCCGCATACGGCGTCTCGTTCTCATACGAGTGGCCTTGCACCCGCGGATTGGCCGCGAGCAGTTCGGCCGTGGTCTGCGGCTGGATTGGGACGATCGCCGGGAACGGGTCGTTGATGGTGCGCAGGATGGACATGTCGACCGGATTGGTCTCGTGGTTCACGTTCTGCGAGATCGCGAACGGTACGTTGATGCCAAGCAAGTTGCTGGCCGAGTGCGGATCGGGGAAATAGGTGATGCCAAACCCCGTTCGGAGGATCGTGCGCGCGGAGCCAGTGAGATCGTAGGTGAGCCCGAGCCGCGGCGCGAAGTTGCCGTACTGCGTCTTCTTGTTGACGCTGCGCGTGGTGCCGCCCACTCCGGCGTACACGAGGTTGAACGTGTTGTAGTCGAAGTTGGCGAGCCGATTGTCGTCCTCGGTCGGCGCCTTGAAGATCTCGTAGCGCACGCCCGCGTTGACCGTCAGGCGGCTGTTCACCTTGAAATCGTCCTGGATGAACATGGCGTGCTCCACTACGTTGAGCGTGTACGGCTCCAGGAGGAAGCCGCGCGCGGCGGTGTTGAAGTTGCCGAGCAACACCTCGGCGAGGCCGGTGCCTCCCGCGTTGGTGACCGGGTCATTGACGAAGCTCGTGCCGAACGTGATCGTGCTGCGCGTGTCGGTATGGGTGAATGGCGACGGAGAGCGATCAACGAGGCGATAGCCGAACTTCAGCTGATGCTCTCCCTTGAGCCACACGATCGCGTCTTCGATCTGATAGTGGAACTGCTTCGGGTTCACGGGGAGAAAGGCCGGACCGCCGGAAATCCCGGTGAAGTTCGTGATGTTGATGTTCGGGAGGCCCGTGGTGATGTCGTTGACGTTGATGCCGTTGATGCCGAGCGACTGCGCGGAGAAGTGCCCGTAGTCGGACTGGAACGTGGACGGCTCGGTCTTGGCGTACCCGACCCGCAGCTCGTTGATGAGATTTGGTTTGAGCACTTTCGAGTAGTTGAAGGCGGCGCCGTGCGTCGTGAGGCGTGTGTTCTGGATACCCGCCACGAACGGCCCGAGGTCGAACCTGGCCGCGGCCTCTGCCGGCGTCGGCAGGCAGCAGTTCGCCTGCCCCTGCGGCGCATCGAGGCTGAACTTCCCGTAGTTGAAGCGGACGAAGAACGAGTCGGTGTCCGAGATCTTGTGATCGACGCGCCCAGAATACGCGTGGTCGGTGATTTCGCGATCGGGAGTCGAGGTGTAGTTGTCGAAGTCCCCCGAACCGCTGTTCGGCAGCGGATAGAGGCTTGCGATGTTCGCCCCGACCTCGTTGATGCGATCCGCTGGGATGACGTTGCCGGGGAACGGGTCACGCCCGATGGCACGGCCCGACGCGTCGAACCGGGTGGTCAGGGGATCGTAAATCGGAATCAGGTTGCCGTTGCGATCCCGGTAATCGCTGAAATCTCCGAGACGCGCCTTCGCGGACGGCACCGTGTTGACGGTCGTGACGCCTCGTCGTTCCTTCAATCCAGAGTAGTCGGCAAAGAAGAACGTGCGGTTGTGGCCATCGTAGAGGCCGGGGACGACCAGCGCGCCGCCGAGCGCTCCGCCAAACTGGTGACGATCGAGTGGCGGCACGGGATCCTTCATCAGACCTCCGTCCGGTTGCGGCACCTTCCGCACGAAGAAGTTTCGCGCATCGAACGCATCGTTCCTGAGGTACTCGAACGCGGTGCCGTGCAACTGGTTCGTACCGGACTTGGTCGAGACCGACACCACGCCGGCGCCTCGTCCGAATTCAGCCGAGAAGACACCTGTGAGCACCTTGAACTCGCGCACCTGCTCGACCGAGGGCGCCACGATCACGGTATTGAAGGTGAACTCGTTGTTGTCGATGCCATCGATCAGCCACGCATTGGCGTTGGCTTGATGGCCGAGCGCGTTGAAGTTCGACGCGCCGCGCGGGTTGAACGTGCTCGCGCCCGACAGGTTCTCGTTGGCCTGACCGGGCGTCACACCCGGTGTCAGGTACACGAGCGTGGCGAAATTTCTGCCGTTGAGCGGCAGCTCCTTGATGGCCCGCTCTTCGATGACCGTACCGACTTCGGAAGAGTCGGTGTTGAGGAGCGGGCTCGAAGCGACAACCGTGGTCGTCTCCTCGATGCCGCCCACTTCCAGGGTGACGTCGACGCGCGCCCGCTGGTTGACCTGCAGGATGATGCCCTCGCGCACCCACTTCTTGAAGCCCTGGACGTGCGCTTCCACCGCGTAGCTGCCTGGAACGAGAAACGGCGCCGTGTACGTGCCGGTGCTGTCGGTGACGAAGGTGGCGGAAGTATTCTTGTTCGTTTCGCGCACCGTCACCGTGGCGCCGGGGACAACGCCGTTCGCATCGCCGACGGTGCCGACAATGGTACCGGTAGTGACTTGCGCGTCGAGGCTCCGTGGTATGACCACTAGGGCCAGCAACACAGCCGCGGCAAGCGGAGTGGCGCGATCGCAGGACCTAAACATGGGGCAGCCTCCGAGGGCTCGAGTCGTGCCCAAGTAGCTCTCTCACGCGACCCTCGCCCCGCACGGGGGTCGTCGCTGGCACTTGGACTGGAATCGTTCACAACCGAGGAAAGCGGGTGGTGCGACCTGTGGGGCGGCACTCTACGACGGTCGTCACACCACTGTCAAGGCAGTCGTAAGGGTCTCTGAAGAAGAGCACGGCGGTCTAGTCGCTGAGGGCTCTCACAATCACCCGATCGAACTCCCAGAGGAGCCCCTCGCGAGGCGAGTAGAAGCCGGGACGGTACGCGCGCGACCCGATTCCTTGCTGCGACAACTCCGAGACCCGCCAGTCTTCGCGGTTCGTGTCGTCCCAGAAATCGATCACGTCGGCGGGATCGAACGACGGCTCTTGAAGCTCACGCGGATGGAAGTGCCACTCGCACCAGATCTCGGTCCGGTCCGGCGCTTTGGGCCAGAGGAGATGCGTCATCACGTAATCGGGATGCAGACTGAGGAGCAGGTTCGGCAGGAGGGCGTAATAGTAGACGTGCCGCTGCTCGTCGGCGTCCAGGCCGGGCAACACGGCCCGGCGCAGACGGCCGTCCCGGCTCATCGTGCCGATCTCGGGCCGGAGTTCCATGCGTCCGCCCAGCCACGTCGAGGTCGGCAAATCGTTGTCCCCGGTCATGTAGTGCGACAGCTTCTGGAGCGCCGGGTGGATGATGGGACAGTGCAGGCACTCAGAGTAATTCTGAAATACGAGCTTCCAGTTGGCCTTGACGTCGTACGTGACGCGATAGCCCCGCCGCAGGCCGCCCATGTCCCAGGAGGCGAACTTTTGCGGTAAGGCTCCGAGCTGCGCCGCGAGAGGCCCTGACGCCGCGTTCAGCGTGACGAATACGTGCCCGGCCCAGGTCTCGGTCGGAATCGCGCTGAGCGTGATGTCGCTGCAGTTGAATCCCGGCGCACCGTCCATGTGCGGTGCGGCGACGAGTTGCCCGGCGAGGTCGTACGTCCAGGCGTGATACGGGCACTGGATGCGGCCGGCGAAGCGCCCCTTCGGCTCCGTCGCGAGCCGCGTGCCGCGGTGCCGGCACACGTTGTAGAACGCGCGCAGTGTGCCCGACATGTCGCGCGTCACGATGCAGCTCTCACCGGCCACGTCCCGAAGCACGTAGTCGCCAGGCGCCGCGACGTCTTCTTCACGCCCGACACACACCCACATCGTGGAGAAGAAGCGGTCCTGTTCACGTGCGAAGACGGCCGGGTCCGTGTAATAGGTGGCCGGCAGGGTCGTGCGTGGCTCCGTGGTCATGAAGCGAGGCTCCCATCGAAGAGCGTCAACGTGTGCGCGATATCACCAGCCGTATGAGCGGTCGACAGGTGGTAGCGGTGAACGGGGGTGTTGTACACGCCCTGCACCAGCAGGCGGTAGTCGAGGGCGCGCCTGGCCGCAAGGTCCGATGTCCACGTCTCGCGTGACGAGCGCACCGCGAGATCGGTGAAATAGAAATCGACGATTGAGCCGCGGCCCAGGATCTGCATCGGGATGCCGCGCCTGTTCGCAATCTCGCGAAGACCCTGGCGCAGCGTTTCGGCCAACGCCCCAATTGCGTCGAGCGCTCCTGGCTCTTCCAGGATATTGAGCGTTGCGATGCCGGCGGCGAGCGCCACCGGCGTGCCGTTGTATGTTCCGCTGTGGAACACGTACGGCGATTCGTCGTGGTCGGCGCGGGCCCCGCGCGGCGCGACGAGCGACATCAGATCGCGTCGGCCCGCGATCGCCCCGAGGGGCAACCCGCCACCCAGCGCCTTGCCGAGCGCGGTCAGGTCCGGCCGGATGCCATAGTGTCCCTGCGCCCCGCCGAGTCCGATCCTTGGCCAGACGACCACCTCGTCGAAGACGAGGACGATGCCGCGCGCGGTGGCAATCGCGCGCAGCTCCTCGAGAAACGCCCGCTCGGGCTCGATGACGCCGCGGGCGATCGGTTCGACAATGATCGCCGCCACATCCTCGGCGTCGGGCAGAGCGGACCGGAGCGCGCCGAGATCGCCGAAGGGCAGCACGATGGTTTGATCCGCGGTCGTCGCCGGAATCCCGTCCGTGGCGGCGGAAGGCGGCAGCGGCCGATCGAGGTTCCAAAGCACGTGATCGTGCACACCGTGATAGTGGCCCTCGAACTTCACGATGCGGGACCGTCCGGTCGCGGCGCGCGCGATGCGGATCGCGTGCAGGGTCGCCTCTGTCCCCGAGTTCGTGAAGCGCACCATCTCCGCCGATGGCATCACGGCTTGGAGCCGCTCGGCGAACCGCAATTCGAGATCGGTCGGCGCCCCGAAGATCACCGTGCCGGCCCGCGCGATCTCGGCCCGAATCGCGTCGAGCACGCGCGGATGGCCGTGGCCGGTGACGAGCGGGCCGAACGCGAGGCAGTAGTCGATGTACTCGCGTCCATCGACGTCGAACACGTAGGCACCCTCGCCGCGTGTCAGGTACAGCGGGTACGGTGGGAAGAACTTGACGTTCGACGTGACGCCGCCTGGCAGCCGCGTCGAAGCGCGAGCGAAGAGCGCCGCAGACCCGGGCGTGGCCGCGCGGTACGCCGAGAGGGCTTTTTCGAGAGCATCCGGCGTCACGGAAGCCTGTGGAGTCACGCCGTCGATCGTAGCACTCCGCGGGGATGCGGTGCGGCCGTGCTGCGGTGCGACCTCACACTAGAATCACGTGATGACGTCCCGTCACATTCTCGCGATCTGTGTTGTCGTCCTGCTCCTCGGAGGCGGCGCGTCGAGTACACAAGAGACTCCGCCATCCGCTGATTTCGGGCGTGCGTGGGACGCCGAACATCTCGCGCTGCCACAGCCGCCGCTCCTGCGCCACGAGGATGTCGTCGAAGCCCTCGAACGCCTCCGGCGGAGCGCACCCCATCTGATCGGGATAGAGCAAATCGGCGCCTCGGTCGAAGGCCGCGCCATCAACCACGTGTGGCTCGGTCGAGGGTCGCTCAAGGTGCTGCTGTGGTCGCAGATGCACGGCGACGAGCCCACCGCCACGGTGGCGCTTCTGGACGTGCTCGAGTTCGTCCGCCGGCACCGCGAGGAGCCACTCGTGGGGGACCTGCTCGACCGGCTGGAGATTCACATGGTGCCGATGCTCAATCCGGACGGCGCCGCGCGGTTCCAGCGACGCAATGCCCAGGGCATCGACATCAACCGCGACGCGCTGCTGCTGCAGTCGCCCGAGGGCCGAACACTCAAGGCATTGCGCGATCGCATCGAGCCGCCCATCGGCTTCAACCTCCACAATCAGAACTGGCGGACGTCCGTGGGGAAGACGCCACAAGCGGCGACGATCTCACTGCTCGCGGTCTCGTTCGACGAAGCGCGCAGCGACAACGCGGGGCGAGTCCTCACGAAAAAGGTCTGCGCCGTCCTGCGCGACGCGCTCGATCCGGTCATCCCGGGCGGAATTGGCCGCTACGACGACGCCTTCGAGCCCCGAGCCTTCGGCGACAACTTGACCAAGTGGGGCACGAGCGTCGTCCTCATGGAGACTGGCGCCTACCCCGGACCCGATCCGGATCGCACGCTCGTTCGCGTCAACTTCATCGGTCTGCTTTCGGCGCTTCATGCCCTTGCGTCCGGTTATGCCGACCGCGCGGATCCGAAGCGCTACGAATCGCTGCCGATGAACGACAGCAGCCTGCTGCACACCATCATCACGAACGCCACCATCGTGACGGGAACGGGTGTCCCGCCGTTCACGGGCGACATCGGGATTGCCGCCAACCGGGTAGTCCGAACGGTCGATGGGCAGCGCACCGTCGGGTTCACGGCGCGCATCGAAGACCTGGGCGACCTGCGCGTGTACGGGGCGCTTGAGCGAATCGATGCCACAGGCCTCACGGCGGTGCCGCTGCGAAAGCCCGATCTGAAGGTTGGTGACACGATCGATCTGGATGAAAAATCGGTTGGACCGTCGCTTGCCGTCGGCCAGCCAGCGGCCGTCGCGCTTCTTCGGCGACAAGCGTCAGACCGCTACATCGTCGAGCGCGTTGTGAAAGTGGAGTAGGCCCAAGCTTTATAGCTTGGGCCTCCGATCGTTGTCCTTTCAGGCCCACGCCGATCGCGTACTTGAACAGGAGAACAGAAGGTCAGGAGGCATTCCTTATTCAGAAAAGCTCCTCATCTCTTGACCTCTTGTGAAGTCGTAATTGTCCTGACTCGTCCCGTGGCGCCCACGCCGATCGCCTCGTTCAAATAACGCACGAGCGGCATCAAGGCGGAAAACGTCGCGAGCAGCTCAGGCCAGAACTTGGGGCTCGTTGCCAGCTCGGGCGGCCACTCCTTGTAACCGAGGAAATACTTCAGTCGCAGATACTCCGCCGCCGGGTGATCGGCCGCGTAACCACGGGGCACCCGCGCCAACCGATCCCCTTGCACGCCGCCGATCCTCTGCAGCGGCCGAGCGGTGGCCAGGCGGCGAAACTCTTCGGGGCCACCGGCGATGTGTGTCCGAATCTTCACCAGGTCGGCCCGTTCGGGCATGTAGAGCCCGCCGCCCGCAAAGACCCACTTGGGTGAGATCTCGAAATAGAGTCCCGCCGATGTGTGTCGATTGCCGAACCGGTGTGGAAAAACGGCGGCAATATTGGTCTTGAGCGGTCGTTTGTCCGCGCTGAACCGCGTGTCGCGCCAGATGCGATACAGGCTTTTCTTAGGATCCGCCATGAGCTCCGGCGCAAGCTCACGGAATTCCTCGCCGAGCCGCTCGATCACCGCGCCCATGGGCTGTTTCACGTGCCGCTCGTACCTGTCCGCGCGCGCACGAAACCAGTCACGGTCGTTGTTCCGGGCGAGCGCCCGCAGAAACGCCAGGGTCTCTGATGTGAACGGTGCCGACGCTGCCACGGTGGTCCTCCCTCGACCTTATGGCATCATACGGCGGCGGCGAGCAATCGTCAGAACTCCTACCAGAAGGCTGAAGCATGCAAGCACGAGCGACGTACGACGATGCCAGGTTGATCGTCGAGCTTTATGAAATGCGCCGCGAAGACCGGCTCCGCAAGGCGCGGGCCTGGTTCGTTGGGAGCTTCAGGCCGAAGACGGCCGCAGACCTCGCCGCACTCTGCCCGCCGGGCTCCGACGAGAGCGCATCGTATCGAATGGTCGTCACTTACTGGGAGATGGTCGCGTCATTTCTCACGAGCGGCGTCCTCAACAAGGAGCTGTTCTATCAGAGCGGCAGAGAGCTGCTGCTCGTCTGGGAGCGGCTCCGCGAGGTCGTGCCCGAGCTCAGAGAGCAACAGAAGGACCCGCACCACTACGGCAATCTCGAGGCGGCGGCGAAGGACTTCATCGAGTATATGAACAGCCGCAGCCCTGGCGCCTATGAGGCCTTCCTGAAGCGCGTCCACCGATGACGCGTCCTCGGTCAGTCGTCGCTCGACGTTGCGGCTTGTTCGCGGTCGTAGACGATCCGGCCGTCAAAGATGGTTAGCGCCACGTTGGCATCCAGCACTTTCACGTCCGGCGAGAAAATGTCTGTGGTGAGGACGACGATGTCAGCGAGCATCCCGGCTTCGAGCCTGCCCTTCCGCTGATCGTCGAACGACGCCCATGCCGCGCCGGAGCTGTAGGCATCGAGGGCCTGCTCCAGTGTCAGCCGCTCCTCCCGCAGCCATCCGCCCTCTGGGAGACCGTCGGGTGAGGTCCTGGTCGTCGCGACGTGCAGACCGTAGCGAGGGTCGAGCGTCACGACCGGCCAGTCGCTGCCGAACGCCAGATGGGCGCCGCTGCGCAAGAGACTGCCAAACAGCCAGCCGTGCGCGGCGCGCTCCTCTCCGAGGTTTTGCAGCCAGAGATCCATCTGTCCGGGACCGGGGCTGCTGTGGTAGGGCTGGAATGACGCGATGACGCCGAGTTTCGCGAAGCGCGGAAGGTCGGCCGGGTCGATTGTCTCGATGTGTTCGATTCGGTGCCGGCGGCCACGCGCAGGCGGGGGATTGGCGGCCTGCGCGACCTCGAACGCATCGAGCGCCATCCGCACACCGCGATCGCCGATTGCATGGATGAGCACTTGCCAGCCGCGCCGATCGAGCATCGTCACGACACGATTGAGCTCTGCGGGACTGTAGTTCGGCCGCCCGGTCGTCGCCTTGTCGGCGTACGGCGCGAGCAGGGCGGCCGTGTGCGACTCGACGACACCATCCACCATCAGCTTCACAGCGCCGGCCTTCAGGAGCGGATCGTCGGGATACGCCTTGCGCACGAGATCGAGGCGCTCGGCATCGCTCTCGCTCACCGCGGATCCCGCCGTGAGAGCGGCATAGATTCGCAGGTCGAGCGATCCGTTTGCGCGAAGCGTGCCGTAGAGGTCGAGCTCCTCGGGCGAGCCGCTCGCATTTTGGATGCTGGTCACACCGTTTTTCTGGGCGAATGCGACCGCGTCGCGAATGGCCTGCAACTGCTGGTCGCGAGACGGACGCGGCTGCACGGCGTCCATCAGGTCCATGGCGTTTTCTTCGAGCGCACCGGTCGGTTCGCCCGTGCGCGAATCCTTGACGATGGTGCCGTTCTTCGGGCTGCGCGTCTTTCGCGTGATCCCGGCCACTTTCAGCGCGCGGCTGTTTGCCCAACCCGTGTGGCCGTCGTAGGCGGTCAGGTACGCCGGCCGGTCCGGCACCAGCACGTCGAGTTGCTGCCTCGTTGGGAGTCCACCGAAAGGCTCGTAGTACCAGCCGCGGCCCATGATCCACTGCCGATCGGAATGCGCTTCGGCGTACGCCGCGATGGCGGTCTTCACCGCGTCGAGCGTCGTCGCCCCCGACAAATCGAGCTCGAAGAATCCCAGTCCGCCCGAAAGCAGATGCGTATGGCTGTCGTTGAACCCGGGCAGGACGGCCGCACCGTGCGCGTCGACCGTGACTGTCTGCGCGCGGCGCAGCCGTTTCACTTCTCTGTTGCTGCCGACGCGCAGGATCTTGTTGCCGCGGATCGCGACCGCTTCGACCAGGTCACCGCCAGCGCCCGTATAGACGCGTCCATTGGTGATGATGAGATCGACCGGGCCGTTCAGATCCTCACGCTGCGCGCCGACGATGAGGCCGGCGATGAGAGTGCCCCCGACGATGAGGACGACAATGAGAGTGGTCAGCCGGGACGCCATCAAGCCTCCGGGACACGTGCGACGAGGCCGGGGAGCCCAGGCGCGCCGCGGATCTTAGCATGCGGCTCGAAGCGACGCGCGTGCTATCGTCCCGCAGCCTCCTGATGGGTCCGACCACTGCGCCGGCTCGCGACAATCGTTTGCCTGCCGCGCACGGCGAGGCCGCGCTGGTACGGGCGATCGATCTCCGCGGTGCGACCCTGCTCGTCGTCGGCAACGTCATCGGGTCCGCCATTTTTCTGACGTCAGGGACGATTGCCGGAGAGCTGCATTCCACAACGGCCCTGCTGGCCGCATGGGTTGCCGGAGGCCTGCTTTCGCTGGCCGGAGGCCTGACATTCGCGGAATTGGGAGCCATGTTTCCGCGCTCGGGCGGTCTGTACGTGTTTCTGGAAGAGGCGTACGGCCCCCTCCCAGCGTTTCTGTTCGGCTGGGCAGGGCTCTCCATAACGTTGACCGGTTCGTGCGCGGCTGTTGCGGTCGGCTTCGCCGAGTACTTCAGTTACTTCGTGCCAAGCCTCGGCAACAGTCATGTGCTGCTGTCCCTGCGTCTGCCGATCGGGCATCTCACCATCACCGCCTCGGGCGTCGTCGCCGCGGCCTCGCTTGGCGTGGTGGCGGCGATCAACTACGTGGGCGTCGCCGTCGCCACGAAGATCCAGGGAGCGTTGGCCATTGTCAAGGTCGCGGGCCTTGCCGCCATCCCAGTGCTGGCTGTGGCGCTCCACCCGGCATCGCCGTCTTTTGCTCCAGTGCTGCCACCAGTGCCGAGCCCGGCGGCCGCTTTCGGCGTCGCGATGATCGCCGTGTTGTGGGCCTATGACGGGTGGTACTACCTGCCGTTTTCGGCCGGCGAGATTCTGGACCCGGGGCGCGTCATTCCGCGCGCGCTCATCGCCGGCATTGCGATGCTCTGCGTGATCTATCTGTCGGTCAACGTGGGCTACCTGCTCGCACTCGACCTGTCGGCCATGAGCGGCGAAGTGCGAATCGCCGAGAAGGCGATGACGGTGTTGGCCGGTGAATGGGGCGCCTGGTTCATGGCGCTGACGGTGTGCCTGTCGACTTTCGGCAACAACATCGCGGGGATCCTCTTTGCCTCGCGTGCCGCATTTGCGATGGCCTCCGACGGTCTTCTCTTCCGACGTGTCGCCGATGTGCATCCCCGCTACCGCACGCCGAACGTCGCGATCGTCGTCACGGCGTCGTGGGCGGCGTTTCTCGCGCTGACGGGCAGCTACGATCAGCTCTTCACGTACGTCGTGTTCGCGATGGTCCTGTTCAACATGTTCGGCGGCCTGGCGATTTTTCGATTGCGGCGCACGCGCGCGAATATGCACCGTCCCTATCGCACCTGGGGCTATCCCTGGGTCCCGTTGGCGTTTGTATGCTCGTCACTCCTCCTTCTCGCGAACACGCTCGTCGAGCGTCCTGCGGAAGCGCTGCTGGGGCTGGGTCTGGTGGCGCTGGGTGTGCCGATGTACTGGTATGTCAAACGGCGGAGTGCTCAGCGAGGGTGACTCCAACCTGGGCCGCGCTCATCTGGCAACTTCCTTCAATTCAACGATCAGATTGTGAATGGGTGTTTGCCCGGTGTTCACGATTCGGTGCGTGACGGGTTCACTGTAGAAGACGTCGCCCGGCTTGCGCTCCAAGGGCACCTCGGTTCCACCGTATCATTTGCGTTTCTCCGTTCGGTGATAATTGTAACGGGCCTCTGAGTAGCAGCGCGTTGAACACGCAGAAGCGTGGCTACGGCACCACCACGACGCCTTTTCGCACGACGGCCGAAATTCGCCGGAGCGCGCGAATGTCGGCGAGAGGATCGCCGTCGACCAGGCACAGATCCGCATCCTTGCCGACCTCGACAGTCCCCGTCTGATTGGCAACGCCGAGGAGCGCCGCGGCATCGATCGTAGCCGTGCGCAGCGCCGCGGCAGGCGTCAGACCGGCTCCGACATAGAGCTCCAGCTCCCGATGCAGGCTGGCGCCGGGTGCGATGAACTGACGGCCGGTGTCCGTCCCTGCCGCAACGCGCCCACCCAGCCGCCAGTAGCCTCGCACAAAGCGCTGCAGCACCGGCAGGGTCGCCCTGAATTTCGAGAGCGTGTCGGACGTCCAGCGAGCGCTCGCCATGAGCCTGCGCGCGTCCTCGGCCGTCCACCGTGCCTCGACGGGCATCTCCACGAGTGACGGGTTCGTCGCAAGACCTGGGTCGTCGAGATTGGCGTAGGCTTCGTGAAGCGCCAGGGTCGGCACGATCGTCACACTGCGTTCGATGAGCGTCCCGGCGACGCGCTCCAGCGAGCCGGGAGCGAGCACGGACCACTCGAGCTCCGACGCGGTCCAGCCGCCGAAGAAATCGTCGTGCGCGTTTCTCAGCCGATCTGGATTGGTGCTGGCCGATTCCGCGATGCCGCTCAACTGCTCGATGCTCGCGACGCCCAGCGTCGCGGCCTCGGTTGCGGTCGTCGCGCCCAGGTGTGCCGCGACGGGTACGCCCCGGGCGTTGGCTTCCTGCACGATGATGGCGACCAGCGAAGGCTTCAACCGTGTCTCGATTGCGATGAGATCAGCACCGGCGTCGACTTGACGCCGCACGGCCGATCGCGCCGACGTCAGATCGTCGACGATGAGGGCATCTCTCCACGACGAGCGGGGCCCATCGAGCAGGGCGCCTGATGCGACGACCCGCGGATGCATCGGCGAATCATCACGTCCGAGGGCGAAGACGTAGTCAGGTGTGTTGTGGACGTCCCGGACCGTCGTGACGCCGAATTTCAGGAAGGGCGCCAGCATCCACGGCTCGAGGTGGACGTGGGTGTCGATCAGGCCAGGTACCACGGTGCGACCCGCGGCTTCGATTTCACGTCGTGCTTGGACGCCGTCGGCGGCCGGCGTCGCGTCCACGCGCGCGATGCGCCCTGCGGCGATGAGGATTGTCGCCGAGGGCGTGACATGGCCGTCACCATGGACGATGCGTGCGTGCCTGATCGCGAGATCGAAGGTGGCCGGCGGGGAGGCGCCAAGCAGCACGAGACTGAAGACGACGAGTGCGGCGCGCGCCATGACGTCGTCCGTGAGACTAGGCCAGTTCACCACACGCGGCAAGCGATCACGATGAACCGAGCTGATAGGCTAGGCGTTGAATGACACCTCCGCTGGTTGCGGGACTGACCTTCCTGATGGGGATAGTGTCCGGGCTGATGGGAGGCATGCTCGGCCTCGGCGGCGGGGTCTTCCTGGTGCCGTTCCTCGTGCTCGCGGTCGGACTCAAATTCCAGGCGGCCGCTGCCATCAGCCTGTTCGCGGTCATCGCGACCTCGAGCACGGTGACTGCCGCACGGACGGGTCGCGATCTGATCAACCTGCGTCTCGGCATGGTGCTCGAGGTCGCGACAGCGGCCGGCGGGCTCACCGGCGGCCTCACGGCGCAGATGCTCTCCTCGTCGACCTTGCAGCTCCTGTTTTCGACGATCGCCATCGCCATGGCGCTGGCCGTGATGCGCCGACCGCACGATGAGATCCTCCCGCAACCGGCGGATCCCGGTCTGCTTGGCGGCGTGTATCGAGACGAGCGCACGGGCGGGTCGTTCACATACCGCGTCCAACGGCTGCCGGCGGGCCTTGCGGCGTCGTTTGTGGCGGGCAACATCTCGACCCTGCTGGGTGTCGGCGGCGGAATCATCAAAGTGCCCGTGCTCGTGACGTGGTGTGGTGTGCCAATGCGGGTGGCTGCTGCCACCAGCGCGCTCATGATTGGCGTCACGGCGGTGTCGGGCGCCGTGATCTACCTTGGGCGCGGCGTGCTGATGTATGACGTGGCGGCGGCCGCGATTCTCGGGACGCAGCTCGGCTCCGCCGCCGGATTGGAGCTCTCGGCCAGGACGCGCACGACCAGCCTGAAGGGTCTGCTCGCCGCGGTGCTGCTCGTCGTGGCGACCCTGATGCTTGCGAGGTCCCTATGATCGGGGGCAAGCCATTATCCCTGGAACACACCATTGGCTTTGTCCTGCGCGGCGGCATGACCGTGGCGGCGGCCGCGCTCGCCGCAGGCCTCGCCCTCTCGTTCGTGCCGTCGACTCGCGAGCCGTCCCGCGCGCTGCTCGCCATCGGCATAGCGGTGCTCCTGCTGACCCCGATCGCGCGAGTCGTCGTGTCCTTCGTCGAATTCGTCTCGCGTCGCGACTGGCTCTTCGTGGCCCTGACCGGAGTTGTCCTGTGCCTCCTGGCCAGCGCGTTCATCGCGGCGTTCAGCGCCTGAACGCGTCGAGTGTGGCCTGTCTCGTCGCACGTGGGACGAGGGGGAATGATTCGAGGATCCAGGCGAAGTCATCTCGGGTGACGCCGTACGCCTCGGCAGCGAGCGCTTGCGTGGCGGCGTTCAACTCGTCTTCCGATTGGCCTTCACGCAGTTGTGCGCTCCGCTCGGCAAGCCCGAGGAAAAGCGGATGGCGCGGCGCCAGATACGGTACTGGCAGTCGTTCCATGATGGCACCCGTCACGTGGGTCGTCACCCAGCGCCGCACCAGGTAGTTGGCCACGTAGCTGTTCAGCAGCGCACATAGCACGTCCTGAGCGTCGAGTGGAAGTTGGGCGCGAAGACAGAAGACCGTGTGCACGCTCACGGTGCGGGCGGGCAGGATAGCCGCAATCAGCGTCAAGCGGTTCGTCGACGCGGCGACCTCCCGATAGGCCAGCCGCGGGTGATCGATCGCAGCCGAGCGGCCAAGGCGCGCGCGCACGGCTTTCTCGCGGCCGCGCCGCACGACTCGATTCAGACTCACGGTGAAGGGTGCCAGGTGCTTGCCCTCGACGACAGGCAGGCCATGGCTGCTGCCGGACGGCTCCAGGCAGTCGCGATCGTCGCTGGCGTTCAGCTCCCGTCCGAACCTGGCACACCAGCCATGAATCGCGCCGAGGCCAGGGTGTGCGGCCGAGAGCGCCTCCAGCAGGCGCGCGTCGCGTGCGCTCGGCAAATCGGGAATTGCCATCTGATCGCCCGACAGACGATTGATGAGCGCCGTCGAGAGCGTGACCGGGAGGCCCCGCCGTGTTGCCGGCTCGATCTCGTCGAGGCGATCTGTAGAGTCGATCCCGAAGCGGCACGCGACAGATTGAGCCGGCTGCCTGGCGTGGGCCGTGATGGCGGCGAAGCGGACGCTGCGATGAATCGGGAAGATCGCCTTCCGATTGTCGAAGACGACCAGGGACTCCAGACCTTGTCTCTGCAGGAGCTCGCCGCGTAAGGGCGCGGCTCCATGGTCGGTGAGGAGGCCCGCCGGCACGAGAAACCCGAGGCGGCCGCCCGCCCGGAGGAGCGTCAGCGCCCGCTCGACGAACAGTTGATACTGATTCACGTGTCCGCGCGACTGCGCGCGGTAGACGCCGGCGTCGCGTGAGAATCGGACGAGTGCATGCGCGGCGCTGCGCCCGTGATCGGCGCGGAGCATCTCCCATGGCGGGTTACCGATGACGGCATCGAAGCCGCCGTTCGGTTTGTCCTGCCCAGACGGAGCCAGGAAGACCTCCGGAAACTCCAGCGGCCAGTGAAAACACTTCAGCGCTCGCGCCAGGGTCCGTGCGCGCTCGAGCTCGGAGGTGGCCATCGAACGGGCAATCGCCGCCGGCCGGCCGAGTGCCTCATCAAGGAGCGCAGGGTACAGCGATCGAGTCCGCTCGCTCCCTGGAAGCCATGCGGCGCACCACAGATCGCAGGCGGCACGCCAGCGCGCGAGCCCAGGCTGATCCCTGATATCTGTAAGTGAGCGCTCCTTTCCGCGAACGGCGGCGGCGGTGTCGTCGGGCTCCTCTTCGATCCGCTGACGGAGGGGAAGGATGGCGGCAAGATGCGCTGTCGCGTCAAAGAAGGCTTCGAGCGGATATGGCATCGCGGCCAAGCGGGTTGCGCGTCCAGGCGGCCTGCACATGACGTCGGCAGGCGCCGCGCCAATAAGGCTGTCGCCGCACACCAGGTGATGGTCGAGAAAGGACAGCGGGCGCCCTGCCGAGAGCGTGGCAAGCCAGAGTGACAGCTGTGCGAGCTGCACGGCCATCGGGTTCGAGTCCACGCCGAAGAGGCATCGTTGGGCGACCTGTCGACGCAGCGCCGCCCTCATCTCGTCGTCACACTCACTCTCGCCCGCCTCGAGGCGGGCGCGCTCGCACGCCGCTGCGAGAAACCGGCACGCGGAGACCAGAAACGCCCCACTTCCCATCGCGGGATCGACGACGCGGAGCGAGAGGATGTCATCGGCCGTTCGACCGCGGACGAGCGGATCGAGTGCGGCCCGAACCAGGTAGTCCGTCAGCGCGACCGGCGTGTAAAAGCTGCCGGTGACCTTGCGCTGCGAGCGGGAGCGAACGTTGTCCCGCGTGGCGGGCTCGTCGTCGAGCAAGTGCTCGTAGATCGACCCGAGCTCGTCGACGCCCAGATCTTCATACGCCACGCGACGTCGGCTGTGGGTGCCGGACGGCACGAAGGCGAGCGCGCCGAACGCAGTGCTCACGCGTTGATCATCGAGCCTCAGGTGATCGAGCAGTGGTGCATGCGTGGGCGCGAACAGGCGCCCGTTGAACGGCGCAACGTGCAGATCCGCCACCTCGCATCCCGCGTGGGCCAGCCTCGCAATCGCGCGAATCGCCGCCCACGTGCCGCGCGGGTCGGCATTGGCTTCGATGCGCGATCGGAGCGCCGCGAGCGTGTACCCGTCCCGGTAGACTGGATGCCACGTCGGGACGAGATGGCGCGCCTCGGCAAACAGAAGAAACAGCATCCGGTACACCGCGGTGAGCGCCTCATCGTCACCGTCGGCCGCGCGCGGCCACGGTCGAACCGCGCCGCGCGCCTGGGTGATGGCTGCTCGCATGTCGTGCAGCGCGCGCTGAACGCCTTCGCGCAACGACTGGCAGACGCGAACACCCGTGCGGTCCGACGCGTCGATGGCTCGCTCCAGAAGCGTCGGCATATCGCCGACGGTGACGCGGCGTGAGACGGCCCCTGCCAGCGCATGCAGCGCGGTGAGCGCGTCCCGATCGGAAGTGCAGCGATCGAGATCGAAGTCGAGCGCCGCGTGCGTCACCGGCCGCGTCGCATCCGTCAGGCGCAGCACGCGTCCATTCGTCACGAGCACAAATCTGAGTCCTTCCTCCAGAGCGCACCGGGCGGCCTCCCGGCCGACGCTTGCCGGTTCACGATCCCAGGCGACAACCAGCAGGCCACTCGGACGGCAGCCCGTCTGGACCAGAACCGTCCATGCCCCCGCGCCAACGTGTTGCGGCCCCCCTGCGGCAAGCTCCCAGCCAAGCCACTTCGCGAGCGGGACGGCCGCTACATCGAACACGAGTGTTGCGCCCGCAGTCGGGCCGAGCGTGGCGGCTGCGCGTCGGCGGGCCGCGCAGAAGCGGTCGGGGTCGGGCGCGACCTGCTCGTACTGACAAAGGTCGGCCAGGGAATGGGCGAGATAGTCGCGCGAGAGGAGTGCCCCCTCGATGGCCAGCCGCATCGCCGGTTCACTCCACGATCAAGGCGAGTAGCGGCTCGACGAGCGGTGCCGCCGCGTCAGACGCGTTGAGCTCGCACAGCCGTTCCGCGTGCGTTCGACGGCGTTCGGCAGCGATCGTGCGGGCGGCATCGATCACCGCGGCGGCGCGCCTGTCGAACAACGACGGCTGCCAGCGGCCACGAGTGCGTCGCTCCACCTCGTCCGCCTCCGCGAGCAGATCGTGTTCACGCTCGATGGCCGTTTTGCGAAGCCCTACTCCCGACGGGACCGCGGCTGCGGCGGCGGTGATGGCCGGAGCCGCCAGCGACTGCAGCCACCAGGATGGTGAGCCGAGTGGCACACGCCACAGCGCCACGTGCACCGCGACATGTGTGCGTGCATCGCCGCGGGCTCGTGGTACCACCGTGAACAGGAACACCACGCCGCGTCCGACGATCGCGCGGGATCGGCGCGCACGGATCCAAGGGATCCCGCGCCCTGTCTGGTGCGTCTGGCCGACGTTGCGACCGCCCGTCGCCGCTCGCAGAGCGCGGATCAGCCCGGCGGCGTGCGAAATTTCGCCCGCTCGCCGATCCAAATCGCACGGCTCGAGCGGTTCCACGGTGAACCCGGTCCTGGCAGGCGCCGAATCGGCAGGCGGCAGGTTCCGCGGCAATGGACCGCCCAGATCGGCGTGAATACGGCGATAGCGCCGGGCGAGCGCGTCGATAACCGTCTTTTCGTGTCCGTAGGCGCCGGCGAGCTGCCAGACACGCACCGCGCGGCTCTGGCCGAGACGATCGACGCGTCCCACCCGCTGCTCCAGCGGCGCAGGCGACCAGGGCAGCTCGATGTGCACGATGAACCTGCACCGCGCCTGCAGGTTGAGCCCTTCGGCCGCGGCATCTGTCGCGATCAGGATCCGGCTCTGGCCCGTCGTGAAGCGCCGGATCGACTCTCGCCGCGCCACCCGATCGAGTCCGCCGTGCAGGACGGCCACTGTGGCTCGCGGGGATACTCGAGACACGAGCGCGCCGAGCGTGTCGCGATACTCGGTGAAGAGCACGATGGCCTCGCGGGTCCGCCGGACGATCCGCTCGATCGCCCGGTACTTGGCCGACGCCCGTGAAGCGCGATCGGCCAGCGCGATCAGGCGCTCCAGCTCCGAGACTTCGGTGGAGGCATCCAACAGGCCTGCCGCGCCCAGCACGACCGGCTGCTCGACGTCCTCGTCATTTGTTTCTCCGACATCGAAGGGGAGTGGCACATCCAGTGGCACTGATTGAGTTGCCGGTGCGATGTGGGCGAGGCGCCGGCGAAGGCTGCACGCCAGCGCATCGGGGCTCGACAGGGCGCGCTTCTTCAGGACAATCATCGCGAGCCTGGCAGCCGGATGGCCCGCCCGGTCGATGCGCGCCGCGTACGCATGAAGCGCACGCAGGAGGGCCGCTTCATCCTCGCTCGGCCGGAGGCGCCAAATGCGAGTGCGACGCGAGCTCGCGTACCCGAGCTGTGGCCGATCGCGGCGGATCCAGGTGAGCGAGCGGCCGTGTCGGACCGGCGATCCGATGGAGAGAAGCTTGCGGAACGCATCGGCGTCTCCGGTATGAGGCGTGGCGGTCAGCAGCAGCACGACGCGGCTCCGCGCCGCAAGCGCCCGTACGGCGGCCGCGCGCTGCGACTCGCTGCCCGCGCTGTGCGCTTCGTCGACGACCAGGACATCCCAGACCACGTCGCCGAGCGCGTGCAGCACCGTTGACTGCTTCGCAAAATCCATCGACAGGATCGCGCAGCCAGGCGCCGTCCACGGCGAGACGCCAGGTGGCACGTCGCGCACGCGCGCGGCAAGGGCGGCGGCATCGATGACTCGAGCCTCGAGGTTGCCGAGACGGCCAAGCTCCGCATGCCACTGATCGCGGAGTCCCGCCGGCGTCAACACAAGGACGCGCCTGGCGAGGCCGCGTGCGCCAAGCTCCGCGATCACGAGCGCGGCCGACAACGTCTTCCCCAGTCCGACCTCGTCGGCAAGGAGCAACCGGCTGTTACGTCCCGTCGTCAATACAAGTGCAGGCACGAGCTGATGTGGCCAGGGCATCCCGGGCGTTCCGGCCAACGCGGCCAGCGGCATGTCGGGCCAACTGCCATCGAGCGCGGCCACCACGCGGCGAAGGCGCGCGCGCGAGGCGCGGTGCCAACGGCGAGATTGTCGGGCGAGGAAGATGTCGTCGAAAGGATGCAGCAAGGCCCGGAGCTGTGGCGCGTCGGGCGAGAGTGCCACCACCTCGAGCATCGAGATCGCACCGCTCGTCACGACGCTCTCGAGACGCCAATGCCATCCGCGGGCGTCGATCATCGAGCGTGACGGTGCGCCGGATGGCAGAACGTGCAATGCATCAGGACTCGCATCCGTTGACATTTCTGCGTACCTCGCTTTGGAAACAGCGCAAAGCCGTGCGTGCGAGCGCATCAGCGCAAGCGGTGTACCTGAAGAACCAGGCACCAGCGCCTGTTGTCAGATCGGAGCGATGAATGCGAAATCAAAAAATTGACTGGTCAAACCATTGCTGGATCCAACTCGTTGACTCAAGACCACACTCTCCGATCGATCCCGCCCCCTCGTGCCGTCAAGTCACGGTTCCAGCACGAGACTGCCGCTTGACACCTTCTTTAACGGGTGATAGGAATGTGGCTGTTTCCGTCGGCGACTCGATAACTGGTCAGACCTCTACAGCGATAAGGCTGTGAGTCATGAAACCAACTGAAGGCGTGACCGCAGAAATCGTGGTCCAGCATGTGCGCGCGCTGATTGAGCGTGGCGAGCTGCGGCCCGGGGATCGGCTTCCCCCAGAGCGTGAGCTTGCTGTTCAGCTGGGTGTGAGCCGGCCCAGCGTCCGCGCCGGGCTTCGCTCGCTGGCTGCGATCGGGGTCCTCCAGACGCGTCACGGCGCCGGCACGTTCATCACGGATGGGCCGCCGACTCTTGGCAGCGAGCCGCTCAGCTTCCTCGCAGCCCTCCACGGCTTCACCCGCGACGAGATGTTCGAGGCGAGGCGGGCGCTCGAGGTGGGTGTCGCCGGACTTGCCGCCGAGCGCGCGACCGACGAACAGATCGCGACGATCGCCGAAGAGGTCACCGGCATGTTCGCGTCGCTCGACGATGCGCAGGCCTTTCTCATTCATGACATCCGATTCCATCGCGCCATCGCGGCGGCGTCGGGAAATCCCATCCTGGCCTCCCTCGTCGAGATGGTGTCGGCGCTCTTCTACGAGCAGCGCCGCAAGACGGTGAATCACGGACGTGACCTGAAGCAGTCGGCCCAGGCTCACCGCAACATCTATCACTCGGTGCGCGCTCACGACGGAAAGCGCGCGCGCGCTGCCATGAGCGAGCATCTCTCGCTGGCGCAACAGGCGCAGGCTCTCGAAGGTGGCGGACCCGATCGCCGGTTCTCGCCCGCCGTCTCGCCGATTGCCGCCGACAATGCGGGTGTGAGAGCGCGGCGGGCCCCTCGGCTCGTCATGCCGCCGTCGCCGTCTCCGTCGCCTATCCGATGACATGGCCTACGCGCCTCTGGATCTGACCGGCCGGACGGCCGTCGTCATTGGTGGCACGTCCGGCATCGGCCGGATCATGGCCCGCGCGCTGGCCGAAGCCGGAGCCGACGTGGTACCGACGTCACGGCGCGCCGACATGGTCGAGGAGACCGCGCGTGAGATCGAGGCGATAGGACGGCGCTCCTTGCGCGCGTCCTCGGACGTGACCGAGCGTCAGTCGCTCGACGCGCTGCTTGCGGCGACGGTCGACGCGTTCGGCAAGGTCGACATCATGATCAACTGCGCGGGCCGCACGAAGCGCGTACCCACGCTCGACCTGGACGACGCCGACTGGAACGCGATCCTCGAGACCAACCTCACCGGCACGCTGCGCGCGGCGCAGGTCTTCGGTCGCCACATGGTCGACCGAGGCTATGGCCGCATCGTCAACATCGCGTCATTGAGCTCGTTTGTGGCGCTCTTTGAGGTCGCCGCCTATGGCGCCAGCAAGGCCGCCGTCGCAGCGCTGACCAGGCAGCTGGCAATCGAGTGGGCCCCGCGCGGCGTGACAGTGAATGCCATTGCCCCCGGTGTGTTCCGGACCCCGCTCAACCATGCGTTGCTCGATGGGACGGAACGCGGTCGCGAGTTCCTGTTGCGGACGCCAATGAAGCGGTTCGGCCGCCTCGAGGAGTTGGCCGGCGCCGCTGTCTATCTCTCGTCCGATGCCGCCAGCTTCGTCACGGGCGAAGTGCTGGTCGTCGATGGCGGGTTCCTGGCAAGTGGTGTCAATCAGTAGGCCCGAGCTTTAGCACGGGCATCCGTGTAATCTAGGCCCGAGCCTCGCTGCGGGGCACCATCAATCACGCCAATGGTTATGCCCAGCCCCGTCGTCGTCGCCACGAAGGTTGGCCGTTACCGGTGGGCCATCTGCGCGCTGCTGTTCTTCGCCACGACCATCAATTACATCGATCGACAGGTCATCGGGATTCTGAAGAGCACGCTGCAGGGCGAGTTCGGCTGGACGGAAATCGACTACAGCAACATCGTTTTTGCATTCCAGACGGCGTATGCAATCGGCCTGCTTCTGGCGGGACGCCTGATGGATCGGCTCGGCACCAAGGTCGGCTACGCCGTCGCGGTGATCGTGTGGAGCGTGGCGGCAATTGCGACCGCCGAGGCGACAACGATCGGCCCCGCGGCGGCGGCCCTCCTCGGGCTCGTCGGCTTTGCGGCAATGCCTTCGGTGGCCGGATTCATGGCGGTGCGCTTCGCGTTGGGGTTGGGCGAAGCGGGAAACTTTCCGGCCGCCATCAAGAGCGTCGCCGAGTGGTTCCCGAAGAAGGAGCGCGCCTTCGCGACCGGCATTTTCAACTCCGGCACGAACGTCGGTGCGCTGCTCACGCCGCTGGCCGTTCCGTGGATCACGATCACGTGGGGCTGGTACTGGGCATTCGTTGCCACCGGCGGGTTGGGGTTCGTGTGGGTGGTGATCTGGTGGACGCTCTACGAGGCGCCGGAGCATCACTCGCGCGTCTCGGCTGCCGAGCTGTCGTACATCAGGAGCGATCCAGCAGACTCGGCAAGGCCCATCCCGTGGGTGCGTCTTCTGCAGCATCGCGAGACGTGGGCGTTTGCGGTCGGCAAGTTCATGACCGACCCGATCTGGTGGTTGTATCTCTTCTGGCTCGCCGACTTCCTGCAGAAGAAGCACGGCCTGACGCTGAGCGGCGTGGGCGCGCCCCTCGTCACGATCTATCTGGTCGCCGACGTCGGCAGCATCGGAGGCGGATGGCTATCCTCGTCGTTGCTGAAACGGGGCTGGTCGGTGAACGCGGCGCGCAAGACGGCGATGCTGGTGTGCGCGCTCCTCGTAGTGCCGGTGATGTTTGCGCCGTGGGTGGATAGCCTGTGGGTGGCTGTAGCCCTCGTCAGCGTGGCGGCGGCGGCTCACCAGGGCTGGTCGGCGAACCTCTTCACGTTCTCGTCGGACATGTTTCCGCGGCGGGCCGTTGGTTCCGTCGTGGGTCTCGGCGGGACCGCCGGGGCCATCGGCGGAATGCTTTTTTCGAAGGCCACGGGTTATATCCTCGAGTGGACCCACAGCGACTATCTTTCAGTGTTCGTTATGGCGGGCTTTGCGTATCTGGCGGCGCTTGGCATCATCCACCTCCTGGTGCCCACCATCAGACCCGTACAACTGCAGGACGAGGTGTAGCGACGCCGCGATCATGAAAATCGTCGACGCCAAGGTCATCGTCACGTGTCCCGGCCGCAATTTCGTCACGCTCAAGATCATCACCGCAGACGGCGTGCATGGCCTGGGCGACGCCACGCTCAACGGCCGCGAGCTGGCGGTGGCCAGCTACTTGAGCGATCACGTGGTGCCGTGCCTGATTGGCCGCGATGCCCGTCGCATCGAGGACATCTGGCAGTACCTCTACAAGGGCGCGTATTGGCGGCGTGGGCCGGTGACCATGACGGCCATCGGCGCCGTCGACACCGCGCTCTGGGACATCAAGGGGAAGGCGCTCAATACACCGGTGTACGACCTGCTAGGCGGCCGGTCGCGTGACAGCGTGCTCGTATACGGTCACGCCAATGGCAGAGACGTCGAGGACACCGTCGTCGCCGTTGCCGCGTATGCCGAGATGGGGTACAAGGCCATTCGCGCACAGAGCGGGATTCCGGGGCTCGCCAGCACGTACGGTGTGGGAAAAGGCGACCTCCATTACGAGCCGGCGGAGAAGGGGCTGCCGCCGGAGAATCTCTGGAGCAGCGAGAAGTACCTGCGCTTCGTTCCCACGCTGTTCGCGCGCCTCAGAAGCGAGTTCGGAGACGATGTGCACCTGCTGCACGACGTTCACCATCGGCTCACGCCCATCGAAGCCGGAGGGCTTGGGCGTGCGCTCGAGCCCTACCGTCTTTTCTGGCTGGAGGATCCCGTGCCGGCCGAAGCGCAGGAGAGCTTCCGTCTGATTCGCCAGCACACCACGACGCCGATTGCGGTCGGTGAAGTCTTCAACACGATCTACGACTGCTATCAGCTGATCCAGAATCAGCTCATCGACTACATCCGCACGACGGTCGTTCATGCAGGAGGCCTTTCGCACTTGCGAAAGATTGCATCGCTCGCCGAGCTTTACCACGTGAGGACGGGCTGCCATGGCGCTACCGACATGAGCCCGGTCTGCATGGCCGCGGCGCTCCATTTCGACATCAGCGTCCACAATTTCGGGATCCAGGAATACATGCGGCACACAGGCGAGACCGACGCGGTCTTCCCGCATGCCTACACGTTCGAGCACGGCACGATGTACCCGGGGGATGCACCCGGGCTGGGGGTCGATCTCGACGAGACCGAGGCCGCAAAATATCCGTACACCCGCGCGTATCTGCCCGTGAACCGCAAGCTCGATGGGACGATGCACAGCTGGTAGGGCGCGCAGGGGCGCACCGCGTGCGCCCGTGTAGAAACCGAGAACACGAGAACACCAGAATGACCAATCGTCTAGTTGCCACTCTGATGTGTGTCGCTGTCGGGCCGGCCTTGTTTGCGGGCGCGTTGACTGCTGCAGACGGCGGCGGCGTGCAGATTGTGGTGAAGGAGTCGGACCGCCGGGTCGACGTGCTCGTGGACGGTCAGCCGTTCACATCGTACGTCTGGCCGACGACGCTGAAGAAGCCGGTGCTGTACCCGATCCGGACGGCCAAAGGAACGTTGGTGACGCGTGGGTTTCCGCTGGACCCGCGTCCGGGCGAGCGCGTCGATCATCCACACCACGTCGGCCTCTGGTTCAACTACGGCAACGTCGACGGCTACGACTTCTGGAACAACTCGGACGCCATCGAGCCCCAGAACCGCGGCAAGATGGGGACGATCCTGCACCGTGCGATCGCCGTAGCCAAGAGCGGCGCGGAGGAGGGCGTGCTCGAGACCGACTCCGACTGGGTGGCCCCTGACGGGACCGTGTTGCTGAAAGAGCGAACGCGGTACGTGTTCAGAGGCACGCCGTCCAGCCGGACGATCGATCGCATCACGACGCTCACGGCGCTCGGAAAGCGCGTCCCGATGCCCGACAACAAGGAGGGCGTCTTAGGACTGCGCGTGACGCGCGCGCTCGAGCACCCATCCGACAAGCCGGAGGTCTTCACCGACGCTGCGGGAAGGCCGACGCCCGTGGCGAAACTCGACAACACCGGCGTGACGGGTCGCTACCTGACCAGCGAGGGGAAAATAGGCGATGCGGCGTGGGGCACGCGAGGGCGCTGGTGCGTGCTGTCAGGCACGATCGGCACCGAGCCGGTCGCGATCGCGATCCTCGATCATCCCTCGCAACCCTGGACATCCGACGTACTGGCACGCGCGCGGCTATGGACTGTTCGCTGCCAATCCACTCGGCCAGAAAGATTTGAGCGGAGGCAAGGACGTCTTGAACTTCGCCATCGACGCAAGTCAGAGCGTGACGTTCCGCCATCGCATCGAAATCACGAGCGGCGCCTCGACAGCAGCCGACACCGAGGCCGCGTGGAAACAGTGGGCGGGACAGAAGTAAGTGCCAAGTGCCAAGTGCTAAGTGCTAAGTGCTAAGTGCCGCAGTCGCTGTCGCGGTGCACGGTTTCGGGTGAGAACGCCGGCACGCAGACCGCAATGTACTCGGCGCCTTCGGGCGCTGGCGTGCTGTAGCGCACCCATTCGCCGGGTGCCGTTACCACAGCCTGTCCCGCGTGAACGTCGAGGAGACCGCCATCGTGCTCCACGCGAAGGCAGCCGCGTAAGACGATCGTGATCTCCTCGAACTCGGGCCGCTGTCCGGGTTCCTGCCAGCCGCTCGGCGAGACCATTCGAGCGACGCTCACGGCGCCATGTCCTGAATTGACGCGGCCGGCGTACTCTTCGATGCGCTTCGGCTTGTTGCCCGCCGGCGTGACGATTGACGGCGCTCGGAGAAGCCTCGGCATCATCGTTGCCCCGCGGCCGGCTCCATCGTCAACTCCACGCCCCCGACGATGCCGGCCACCACGTTGTACAGCGCCGCGCAGATGAGCCCGCCAATCGCGCCGAACACGCCGTAGAACATCGGAAACAGGATGATGGCGCCCACCCCGAAGATGGTCCCGATGAACGCGCTGTGCTCGCCTTCCGTGGCGCCGAGCGTTGCGCCGAGCAAGCTCGCCAGTGCGACGATGCAGCCAATGATCAAGCCGATGCCGGCGTAGAGAATGAAGGCGACCTTGGCCACCGAAAACGGACCGATTCGAGTGATGCGCATTGAAGAGCCTCCTGGTGGGTTCCGCTCGTCAGACGTTCCAACTGGTGTGCGGATTATAGGCGAGGCGCGGCGCCTTCGGCGCCGGGAGGGCGAAGTGAGCCGGCCCCATAATAGAATGCGCCCGTGACCGTTCATGTCGGGATCCTCGGCGCGGGCAACATCAGCGAGACGCACGCGCGCGCAGCCGCGGCCCTGAACGATGTCGAGGTCGTCGCCGTGCACGGCACAAACCTGGAGCGTGCCGATCGCCTTGCCGGTGCTTACAATGCCCGCGCCTACGAAGACCTCGACGCGTTTCTCTCGCATCGACCGCTGGATCTCGTTGCCATCGGCAGCCCGTCTGGCCTGCACGCCGAGCAGGGCATCCTCGCTGCCGAGCGTGGCCTTCACGTTCTTACCGAGAAGCCGATCGACGTGTCGATCGAGCGCGCCGACGCGCTCATCGCGGCAACGGACCGCGCCGGCGTCAAGCTGGGCGTGTTTTTTCAGGACCGCGCCCAACCCGACATCGTTCGCCTGCACGACGCCGTTCGGAGTGGCCGGCTGGGGCGGCCGCTGCTCGTCTCGGCTCGCGTCAAATGGTATCGACCGCCCGAATACTACGGCCAGTCCCGCTGGCGCGGCACGTGGGCGCTCGACGGCGGCGGAGCGTTGATGAACCAGGGCATTCACACGGTCGACTTGCTGCAATGGATCTTTGGCTCGGTGTCGCGGGTCGCGGCGCGCACGAAAACGGCGCTCCACCGCATCGAGGTCGAGGACACGGCGATCGCACTCCTCGAGTTCGACAACGGCGCCCTTGGCACGCTCGAAGCGACGACGGCAGCGTACCCAGGCTATAAGCGGCGTGTCGAACTCACCGGGACTGAGGGGACGCTCGTCCTCGAGCACGACCGCCTCGTGACCGCCGACCTGAGGCAGCCTGCCGACGATCTGGTGGAAGGCGCCGCGGTGGATCAGAATCTCAGCGCCTCGTCACCCGTGGTGTCTGACGCTCGAGGCCACCAGCGCGTGCTGGAGGACTTCATCGACGCGATCAGAACGGGTCGGGAGCCGCGCTGCAGTGGACGTGAGGGTCGACGGAGCGTCGCGCTGGTGACGGCGATCTACGAAGCACAGCGGACCGGCGCCTGGGTGAGCGTGTGATGTCGCTCCTGCGGTTCGATCTATCGCCGCCCGACTACGTGCACGTGCCTCAAGCGCCGCGGATCGAACGTCCCGAGATCTCGCGGCGCGGACCCGACAACGAATGGCAGATGTGGGGCGTCACGGGCGTCGGCAAGGAGGGGCAGCCGCTGGGCGTCTCCAATCACACGTGGTCGCACCTCGATGCCCCGTTTCACCTGCTGCCAGACGGACTGACGTTCGAACGCCTCGATCCGCGGCGCTATCTCGCGGTCGATGCCCGCGTGGTCGATCTGACGCGCACGACGCCAGCGCGCCGCGAAACGATCGAGAACGTCAACTATCACACCACCATCGAGGTCGACGACCTGCCGGCATCGCCAGGCGATTGTGAAGCGATACTGTTCGTGACCGGGTTCGCCGCGCTCTACGCGACGGGCTACCCGATGCGGTCAGGCGCCGACGAGCACTATCCGAACCTGACGCGCGCCGCGGCCGAACGGCTCGCTGCGGAGACCGACTTGCGACTGGTCGGCATCGATGGCCCCAGCGTCGACAAGCCAGCGACCAACGCGGCTGCCCATCGTGTGCTGTTGGGCCGCCGCCCATCCCCCGTGCTCCTGCTCGAGACGTTGACGTTCGAACGACTGCGCGCCCATGGGCCCGTGCTGCCCGAGCGGGTCCTGCTGACGATCGAGCCGCTGCGCGCCTTTGGACGGGGCGGACAGGATGGAGCGTTGTCGAGTGTGTATGCCTACGCGCCGGAACCGGGCGCAGAGGCGGCATTCGTGTCGTTTTCCGCCGCCATGCGCGGCGCTCGATTGATTGTCTGAGATGCCAGCCTTTATCTGTGTGACCTGCGGGATGCAATACGCTGAGTCGGCGGAGCCGCCGGCCCACTGCCGCATCTGCGACGACGAGCGTCAGTACGTCGGGTTTGGCGGGCAGCACTGGACCACGCTGGACGCGCTCGCCGAAACGCACGAGAACCACATCGACGCCGAAGAGCCGGGCTTGGCCTCGATCGAGACTCGGCCAGGCTTCGCCATCGGCCAGCGTGCGCTCCTTGTGCAACATCCCGAAGGCAACGTCCTCTGGGATTGCCTGTCGCTCGTGGACCAGGCGAGCGTGGACCGCCTCGCGGACCTCGGCGGTGTTCGGTTCATCGCGATCTCGCATCCCCACTTCTACGGCGCATGTGTGGATTGGAGCCAGGCATTCGGCGGCGTCCCCGTGTACATCAACGATGCCGATGCCCGATGGGCGTGCCGGCCGGACCCGTGCGTCAATTTCTGGGCGGGGGAAACTTTCCCGCTCGCCGATGGCCTGACGCTCGTCCGGTGCGGCGGCCATTTCGAAGGCGGCACCATCCTTCATTGGACGGTGGGCGCCGACGAGCGGGGGGTGCTGCTGACCGGCGACATCGTGAAGGTGGGGATGGATCGGGCCTCGGTGAGCGCGATGCGGAGCTATCCGAATCTGATACCGCTCGGGCCGACGGCGCTCACGCGCATCGAAGCGATGCTCGAACCGCTCAGGTACGACCGAATCTACGGCGCCTGGGTGGGCCACCGGATCGACCGCGACGCGCAAGCCGTGGTGAAACGCTCGATACAGCGGTACCGCGCTGCGATTGCCGGGTGATTTTCTGGGGAGTCAATTTGTCCCGGCCGGGTGGCGAGCAGCACCCGACCGGGACTCCAGTCAAGGAGACGGCCTGGGAAAAAACGTGGAGGGGGTCGCACCGCCGGTCAAACGGTGCATTCCCTGGCCATTCACAGTGTAGGCGCGGTCGGACCTTTCGGAGTCTATCGAGGGTTATAGATCGCGAAAGCCCCCAAAATATCGCCAACTCAGCTGTGGCGTCTTATTGGGGAGATTAGCCGAGATCCGGGGTAAGCCCCTGACGCGTGGCAAACAAAATGAGCTGGGGCCGGCCGCTCACGCCCAGCTTCTCGTAGATGTTGTGCAAGTGAATCTTCACCGTCCCCTCGGTGATGGTCAGCCGCTCGGCAATTTCCCGGTTCCTCAATCCTTCGGCGACCAGCCGGACAATCTCCATCTCTCGCGGCGTCAGGATCCTCGACAGCTGCTGCAGGTCCGACTCGCGCTTCATGACGCGATCCATGGCGCGCGCGACTGATTGTTTCTCCAGCCATTTCTCGCCGGCGTGCACTTTGCGCACGCACTCGACGAGCAGCCGCGGCGCCATCTCCTTGAGCACCACGCCGTAGACGCCCAGGCGGACGGCCTCGAGCAGGCGGACCTCGTCGAGATGCGCCGTCAGCAATACCACGCGCGTCGAAAGCGCTCGCGCATTCATCTGCTCGACGACCCACAGCCCGTCGTGCCCTGGCATCGCCAGGTCGAGCACGACGATGTCGGGCCGGAAGGCTTCGAGGGCGCCGATTGCCGCCTCGGCCGTCATCGCGCGTCCGACCACCTCGATATCGGGCTCCGTATTGAAGAGTTGCTCGAGCCCGTCGAGAACGATCGGGTGGTCGTCGACGAGGACGAGTCGAATGCGTTTCACGCAACCTCCCTGGCAAGCGGCACCGTCAGCTTGAGTCGAGTGCCCTGATCGGTGCTTTCGAGCAGCATGTCCCCCCCAAGCGAGGCGACGCGCTCCCGCAGCGTGCGCGGGCCGGTCTGTGTCCGCACGAGATCCGCGAGCGAGAACGACCCTCTGAACGGAAATCCCTGCCCGTCGTCGGCGACCGCAATCGAGATTTGACGCGGTTCCCAGTAGATGGCGAGCTGAATCGCCGACGCGTGCGCGTGACGCGCGGCGTTGACCAGCGCTTCGTGGATGAGGAGGAAAAGATCGGTCACGAGCAGGTCCGGAATTTCCAGTGTCTCCGGCTCCGTGGCGACCGTCACCGGCACTCCCCACTGGCGCCGAACGCGATCGGCCAGTTCATGGAGACGTCCACGCAGATCGATTGCCGCGCTCGCATCGGGCGCACGCCGGGGTCCGAGCTGGTGGATGAAGAAGCGCAGATCGTTCTGGCCGGCCGCGATGATCCGCTGGACCTGCGACAGTCGCTCCTCGGACGAAGCCGGATCCAGCGCGAGGAGCCGGCGCGCCGTCTGCAATTGAAGCGCCGCGCCGGTCAACGTCTGCAGCACGCCGTCGTGCAGGTCGCGTGCGAGCCGCAGCCGTTCGGTCGCCACGGCCGTGTCTCGCAGCCTCTGTACGAGATAGGCCTGCGACAGGCGCGCGGTGGCCAGGTCCGCCACGACGTCGCCGACGGCCAGATCCTGCAGCGAGAACGCAGAGCGATCCAGGCAAAACAGCCAGCCGCGGAAATCGTCGCCCCTGAGCGGCCAGCCAGCGAGCGCCCTGATATGAAAGCGCTCCCGCAGGCCGGCATCGATAGGCAGGCCTCGCCAGGTCTCGAGGCCGCGCCGGCCGCGAATGTACGTCAGCGGCGTGTCGCCGGCCAGGTTGCGGCAGAAGAAGCTGGCCGCCGCCGCGCGGCTCGGGCACGATGTCGCCGAACGTGCCGGGCGGTTCACGCACCTGTTCGACACGACCGTTGTCCCAGAGCGCCACCTCGGTCCATGGCTCGTCGGTCTGCTCCCACACGAGAAGAGTGCGCGGTGCCTCGAGCACCTTCGATGCCTGCGCGAGCATCTCGCTGGGGAGCAGGGTCGGGCGATCGGGATCGGGCCCCGTCCAGGATGCCAGCTGGGCGAGCTGCGTGCCGCGCCAATCCTCGTAAGCGCCGACCAGTCCGACGAGGACCGTCATCACGCCCATCAGCAGTGCCAGGGTGACGAACTGGGCGGGCGTCATGTTCGGATCGTGCGCGATCTCGGCGGCACGCGCGCCGAGCCCGACGTGAACCGCGATGGCGACCGACCCGGTGGTGAGCGTGCCACGCCACCCCCAGCGCAGCGTGGCGGCGACCAGCGCGAAAAGGAACCACGCAATCACTGGAAGCGCCAGCCCGCCGACCTGCGAGAGATACGCCGCATAGGCGGCAAGATCGATCGCGTGCGTCGCGCCGGACCAATGCCGGCTTTCGACGGCGCGCGTGTTCACCAGGAGCAGGAGCAGAAGGCGCGTACGCGAAGAAGATGCCCGCAATCTGGATGGCCTCCGCATCCGCCGCGTCCGCCAGTCAAGCGGACGCTGAGCATGGTGAAGGCCGCGAGGACGATACGCCCTCGCGCCACCAGCGTTTCGATGCGGACCTGCGAGGACGCGCGGGCTGCCATGTCGTTCTAATTCAGATACTTGTCCACCGGCGGGTGCAGCAGGTCGACCGATTGCGGCTGCGCGAGATTGTCTTTCGTGATCATCCACACGCCGGTGTCAATTCGTCGCTCGACGGTCTGCCCTTGCAGATGCGCCACCATCTTCAACACGCCGAGATAGCCCATGTTGAGCGGGTTCTGCACGACCAGCCCGTGGAGCTGCCCGTTCTTCAGGGCGTCGATGAACGTCTGGCTCGCGTCGAAGCCGATGAACGCGACCTGGCCGGCCTTCCCGATGTCCTGAAGCGCCAGCAGCATGCCGTGCGTGGACGACTCGTTCACGCAGAACACGCCCTGCAGGTCGGCCGCGTAGCGATTGAGCAGGTTCTCCGAGGCGCGCTTGGCGGTATCTCTGGTCGGGCCGGCGTACTGGTCCGACGAAATCAGGACAATCTCTGGATACTTCGCCTTGAGACGCGCCATGAATCCTGTTTCGCGCGCCGTCGTGCTCGCCGATCCTTCCTGATAGCGGAGCAGAAGGACCTTGCCCTTGCCCTTCAGCAGCTCGCCCATCCGATCAGCCGCCAGTTCTCCGCCCTTGGTGTTGTCTGTCGCCACGAACGACACGATCTCGTCAGTCCCCAGTCCAGAGTCGATGACGACGGTGGGAATGCCCGCGCGGTTGGCTTCTTCGACTGGCCGCACCAGGGCGCGCTCGTCGAGCGGGGCGATCACAATCCCGGAGACGTTCTGGCTGACGAAGCCCTCGACGACCTGCACCTGCTGCTCGCGATCGTCTTCGCGAAGAGGTCCCTTCCAGGTAATAGTGACCCGCGTCCCGGCGGCGTTCAGCTCGCGCTCGGCTTTGACGGCGCCCGCGTGGATGGCCTTCCAGAATTCGTGCGTGGTGCCTTTGGGAATGACGCCGATCGTGAAAGCCTTGCCTCCGCCGCCGCCCTTGCCCGAGCATCCCACGGCCATGGCGAGCGTCGCGGCCGCAATTGCAAGCCCGGCGAGCCATCGTGTCGAACTGCTTCGCGCCACCGAAATCCTCCTGACTGAACCGTTCGGATATTACTCTCTCCGGCGGGGAAGTGCGCCACGGACGACGGAAGAGCCACGGACGACCACGAAAAGAGCAGTCAGCCACGGACAGACACGAACAAGCACGGATTGGAAGGCAGCCACGGACGGACACGAACTAACACGGAAAAAGAGCACTCAGCCACGGGCAGACACGAACAAGCACGGATCGGACGGCAGCCACAGACGGACACGAACTAACACGGATTGGAACGAAGGCAGCCACGAAATGAACATGGACGGATACAGGATGGGACGGCTACCCACCGTTACAACCGAAGTAGGCCCGAGCTTTAGGTCGGGCGATGCCCAGGCAAGATGGGCTCGTGGGACGCGAAGGCGCAAACGCGGCTTTGAGATAAAATCCATAGGTTGAGCGAGTACACACCCATGGCACAGGATCACCTCGCGGCCGCCGCGCTTTCACAGTACGCGATCATCGTGGACCCGGCCGACAATGTTGCGGTCGTCAAAACCGCGGTCGAACCGGGCTTGAACGTCGAGTTGGCAGACGGACGGCTCGTCACGCTGACGGGCTCCGTCACGCCTGGCCACCGATTTGCGACCCGCACGATTCCCGCCGGAGATTTCGTCCGGCAGTACGGGCAGCCAATCGGCACGTCTCGTGGGATTGGCGAAGGCGACCCAATCACGCTCCAGAACATGAGCAGTGACGTGCCGGTCATTCGCGACCTGCCGGCTGATTTGCACACGGCGGCTCCGGACTACTTCGCGCCTGGCGAGGTCTCCACATGGCAGGGTTATCGCCGTGCCGACGGTCGCGCCGGCACGCGCAACTTCGTGCTCATCGTGCCCACGAGCATGTGTGCGAGCCACGAGTCGCAGCAAATCGCGACCATTGCCGAGTTCACGCTGTACAACCGCGAGCGGTATCCCAACGTCGACGGCGTCGTCGCCATCCCGCACAACAAGGGGTGCGGGTGCTCCGACGGCTCCAATATCGAGGTGCTGCTCCGGACGCTGTCGAACTACGCGACACACCCGAACGTCGGCGCCGTCATCTTCATCGGGCTCGGGTGCGAGAAGACGAATCTCACCGCCGTCGAGAAATACCTGCAGAAAGAACACCGCGATCTTGGCAAGCCCGTCGTGCGTTTCGGCATCCAGGAAACCGGCGGGACGCAGGCGGTCATCGATCGGGGTCTCAAGGAAGTGGCGGCGATGCTGCCGGTGGCGAATGAGGCGCGCCGCACCGCGATCTCGATGAACGAGTTGATTCTCGGGGTGAAGTGCGGCGGCTCGGACGGGTTCTCGGGCCTCTCGGCGAACCCGGCGCTGGGAAAGGCGGCGGACCTGCTGGTTCGCGCGGGCGGCACCGTGGTCATCACCGAGGTGCCCGAGTTCTGCGGCGCCGAGCACATCCTGGCGCAGCGCTCCAAGGATCGCGCGACGGGCGAAGCGGTCTACCAGATGGTGGATTGGTACAAGGAGTACGCATCGAAGTTCGGCACCGTGCTGAACGAGAACCCGAGCCCGGGGAACGTCACCGGTGGCCTGCTCAACATCACCATCAAGTCGCTTGGCGCTATCGCCAAGGCGGGTACGACCCGTGTCGAGGGTGTTGTTGGTTACGGCGAGGTACCCGCGGGCCGCGGCCTCTGGTTGATGCAGGGGCCCGGCTACGACCAGGAATCGACGCCTGGTCTCGTCGCATCTGGTGCCCAGATCGTCGTCTTCACGACCGGCCGTGGCACGACGATCGGAAACGCGATCGCGCCGGTGGTGAAGCTCGCCTCCAACACGACCGTGTATGAACAGATGTCGAGGGATCTCGACCTGTCGGCCGGCGGCATCATCGATGGCACCGAGACGATCGATCAGGTCGGAGATCGCGTGCTCGCCCACGTGCAGCGCGTGGCGTCCGGCGAGATTGCGGCGAAGGCCGAAGAGACCAAGCACCGGGAGTTCGGCGTCTGGGCCGAGCAGTCGGTATCGCTCTGATGCGGGCAGCAGTGCTGGCCGACGTCGGCCGCATGGAGATTCGCGACGTGCCCGTCGTGCCTCCAGGCCCCGGCGAAGTGCTGCTGCGCGTCGCCGCGGTCGGGCTCTGCGGCACCGATTTTCACATCTTCGCCGGACACGGGAACTATCACACGGACGAGCTCGGCCGGCCGATTCCGCTCTCGCAGCATCCGCAGATTCTCGGCCATGAGTTCGTGGGCATTGTCGAAGAGCCCGGACGAGGAGTGCTCGATCTCGCTCTCGGCGATCGGGTCGTCGTCGATCAGGGCCGCAATTGTGTGAGCTCCGGCCGGGCGCCGGTCTGCGAGTACTGCTCGACCGGCGACTCGCATCAATGCGCCTTCTACACCGAGCACGGAATCACGGGCCCGCCGGGCGCGCTGGCCGAGTGGATCACCGTGCCGGCGGTCAATGCGATCAAGATCGAGGACAGCTTGCCGCTCGACCAGGCCGCACTCACCGAGCCGCTCGGCTGCATCGTCCATGCGAGCGACTATGTCGCGCGCTTCGAGGCGCGATTCCGCCTGCGCGATGCCGATGCCCATCATCGCGTGCGCTCGATTCTGATCTTTGGCGGTGGTCCGGCCGGCCTGCTGTTCACGCAGTATCTGCGGGCGGCCCTGGGGTTCGACGGGTTGATCCTCGTGTCGGATCCGAATCCGGTGAAGCGCCGGCTTGCGGAGGAAGCTGGCGCGACGCCGTTCGATCCGTCGACGTCGGACCTCCCAGCCGCGGTCAATGAGCTGACCGAGGGCCGGCGCGCGGAGTACGTCATCGACGCCTCCGGAGCCGGGCGCGTGTTTCGCGACATGCCGCGCGTCCTCCGCAAACAGGGGACGGTCCTGCTTTATGGTCACGGGCATACGGGCGAGGATTTGAGCATCCTGAACAACCTGCAGTTCCTCGAGCCGAGCCTCCTGTCGCCCGTGGGCGCTTCAGGCGGCTTCGAGCCGGACGGTCGCCCGACGACATACCGCCGCGCGCTGGCGCTGCTCGAGACGGGACGCGTGCGCGTGAGCTCGTTCATCACGCATCGCTACAAAACGCTCGACGAAGTGCCCGCCGCATTCGACGGCGCCCACGAAGCGCCCGACTACGTGAAGGGCATCGTGGAACTGACCTGACAAACCCGATAAACCCCGACCAACCCGATGGACTTGCGTGGTGTATGCGCCTGATCACCTTTACTCCAACCAGTGCCCCGACGTCTTCGCCCCGCGCCGGTGCGCTTCTGCCCGGCGATCAGTCGGTGCTCAATTTTTCCGTCGCCGTGGACGCTTCGGCCGACGTGCCGCTCGGGGCGTGGCTCGATCTGGACGATGAATGGCTGCCGAAGGTGCGGCAGATTCACGACGCCCTTGCCAAGAACTCGGCCAGGGTCGAGACGTTGCCGCGCGGTTCGGTGCTCGCAATCTCCGACGTCACCATCGGGCCGCCCGTGCCCAGACCCGGCAAGATCATCTGCATCGGCCTCAACTACCGGGACCACGCCGCCGAGAGCAACATGCCGGTACCGTCCTCGCCGGTGACCTTCTCGAAGTACGTGACCTCGGTTGCCGGTCCGACCCGGCCGATCGTCTTGCCGCACGTGTCTCAGCAGGTGGACTACGAGGCCGAAATGGCCGTCGTCATTGGCCGCCGCGCAAAGCGGATCCCCGTCGAACGGGCCTTCGAACACGTGCTGGGATACATGAACTTCAACGACGTCAGCGCACGGGATCTGCAGTTCGCGGACGGCCAGTGGCAGCGGGGCAAGGCCTGCGATACGTTTGCGCCAATGGGCCCCTGGATTGTGACGCGCGACGTGGCGGGCGATCCACACACGAGGCGAATCCAGCTTCGGCTCAACGGACAGACGATGCAGGATTCGTCGACGGCGCAGCTCATTTTCGGCGTCGACACGATCGTGTCGTTTCTCTCGCAGACGATCACGCTCGAACCAGGCGACGTGATCGCCACCGGCACGCCGCCAGGCGTCGGGTTTGCGCGGAAGCCGCCCGTCTTCCTGAAGAGCGGCGATGTCGTCGAGGTCGAAGTCGAGGGCCTTGGCGTGCTGTCGAACCCGGTCGTGGCAGAGACGCCTGCATAGACATGTCGCTCATCCGCCTGGATGGTCTCTCGAAGCGCTTCGGGCCAACCGTTGCCCTCGACGGTGTGTCGTTCGCGCTCGAGGCGGGCCGGGTCCACGCGCTCATCGGCGAGAACGGGGCCGGGAAGAGCACGTTGATGAACGTGCTCGCTGGATCGCTGAAGCCCGATGCCGGCCGCATGGAGATCGCGGGTGCGCCGTACGCGCCGTCTTCGCCACACGACGCGAGCCGGTCGGGCGTTGTCCTCATTCATCAGGAGCTCTCGCTCTGTCCACATCTCACCGTCGCGGAGAACGTCCTGCTCGGCCGCGAGCCCTCGGCATGGGGTGTGTTCCGGCGCAACGAGGCCGAGCGCCTGGCGCTCGATGTGTTGCGGAGCTTCACTCACCCGGAGCTCCGACCAGACCGACTCGTGGGAGAGCTGCCGCTGGCGGCACAGCAGGTCGTGGAGATTTGTCGTGCCGTGGCGTCGCGCGCCCGCATCATCCTGATGGACGAGCCGACGAGCAGCCTGCAACGCGATGACGTGCGGCATCTGTTCGCGCTCATCGCGCGCTTGAAGCGGGATGGACTGGGCGTTATCTACATCAGTCACTTTCTCGAGGAAGTCCGGGAGATCGCCGACGTGTTCACGGTGCTCCGCGATGGGCGCAGCGTCGCCTCCGGTTCGATCGATTCCGCGACGAACGACGAACTCGTTGCGCACATGGTTGGTCGATCGGTGGATCAGCTCTTTCCTGACAGGCGCAATCGGCTCGGCGCGGACGTTGTGCTGGACGTGCGGGACTTCGCCGCCCCTCCCGTCGTGAAGCAGGCGAGCTTTACACTTCGCCGAGGCGAGGTGCTGGGCATCGCCGGCTTGATGGGATCCGGCCGCACGGAGCTCATTCGGGCGCTGTTCGGCCTGGCACCAGTCGCCTCCGGGCACGTGCGCATTGCTGGCGCGCCTGTTCGACTGAACGATCAGCCCGTGCGCCGCATCGAGCAGGGCGTCGGCTATCTGAGTGAAGATCGCAAAGGCGAGGGCCTCGCCCTGCCGATGTCCGTGGCCGACAACCTGACACTCACCGGCTTTGCCAGCTGTGCGCCCCGCGGGTGGCTGCGCCTCGCCGCACAGCGTTCGCAGACGCGCCGTTGGATTGGCGAGCTTGGCATCAAGGTGCAGGATCCCGACCAGCCCGTGCGCACCCTGTCGGGCGGGAATCAGCAGAAAGTGGCGGTCGGTCGCCTGCTGCACCAGCAGGCCGACGTGCTGCTCCTCGACGAGCCGACGCGCGGCGTCGACATCGGCAGCAAGGCCCAGATCTACGAGGTCATCGCCATAGCCGCCGCCCAGGGCAAAGCGGTGCTGATGGTCAGCTCGTACCTGCCGGAACTGTTCGGCATGTGCGATCGGCTCGCGGTGATGAGCCGTGGAAGGCTGTCGCCGACGCGTCCAATTCAGGAATGGACGCCGGAGCTTGTGCTGCACGCAGCCATAGACGCGGGGTAGGAATGTGAGCGAAGCGACGGCGACGCGAAATCACACGGTTCAGAGTACCGACCGCCAGGACGTGGGTGGCGCGCCTCGGGCCATTTCTGGGCCTCGTCGCGGTCATCGCGATCTTCGCGCTTCTGACCGATGCGCCAGACCAGTACCTCTCCGTCCGCAACTTCCGCATCGTCGTCGCGCAGACGGTCATCGTCGCACTCGGCGCCATCGGCATGACGATGATCATGGTGAGCGGCGGCATCGACTTGTCGGTTGGATCCACGATCGCACTGACGGGCGTCGTCACCGCGATCGCGATTCGCGACGGCGCTAGTCCGCTTCTATCCGTGCTCGAAGGCGTTGTGGCGGGCGGTGCCATCGGCGTGCTGAACGGCCTGTTCATCACGCGATTGCGCGTCATCCCGTTCATCGCAACGCTCGGGACACTCGGCATGGCGCGCGGCGTCGCGAAGTGGATTGCCGGGCAGCAGACAGTGAACGTGCCGCCCACATGGGTGAACGAGCTGGCCGTGACTTTCCCACGCCCCGACTGGATCATCGTGGCCCCCGGCGTCTGGCTCAGCGCGCTTCTGGCGGTGCTCGTGGCGCTCGTCCTGCGCTATACGGTTTTTGGCCGCCGGGTCTTTGCCATCGGATCGAACGAGGCCGCCGCGCGCGCGTGCGGCATTCCCGTGGACCGGCTGAAGGTGTGGATCTACGGCCTGGCGGGGCTGCTCTTCGGCCTTTCGGGCGTGATGCAGATGTCGCGGCTGCGGCAGGGCGACCCGACCGTTGCAATCGGCACGGAGCTCGATGTGATCGCGGCTGTCGTCATCGGCGGCGGGTCGTTGAACGGCGGCGTCGGCACCATTCTCGGCTCCATGATTGGCGCCATGATCATGGCGGTCCTCAGGAATGGGAGCCAGCAAATGGGCTGGCAGAACTACGTGCAGGAAATCATCATCGGCGCGATCATCGTCGTCGCCGTGGCGATCGACGGCTGGCGCAACCGCCGGGCCTGAGGACGGGGTAGACGCCTGCAGGCGCACGCAGTGCGCCCCTACATGCGGTCCTGCGGATCAGCGCCGTGCGTCCTGCCCCGGCTGCCAGAACGGGTCCTTCGCGGGGACGAAGTCCACTGGCACTTCCGTCACGAACGTGCGCAGCCACCGCGCGCACTCCTCCATGCCCGCCTGCTCCGACGGAATGTGGCCAATCGCAATCAGCGCCTTGGGCATGCCGGCGGCAGCGGCATCGGCCGCATATTCAATCGTCTCCCACTCGTGCGCCTCGCCAATGACGAGCACCTGGACATCGTCGCGCTGGAACAGCTTTCGATTGCTGCCGAACCCGCCGAAGCCTGGTGCCAGGCCAATCCTGGTGACTTTCATCTCGGGGTCGCCGATGACCCGCAGAGTCTTCGCGTCGAGCCGTTACCTGATCGTGGCGGCAAGACTGGCCAGCGTTGTCTCCGGCAGGGTGAACACGGAGGGCACGTCCTGATGCTGAAACGAAGTCCAGCCCAGCGCCTGGACCATTCCCGTGAGGATGCCGTCGGGCTTCCTCATGTGCCAGTGATCGTGGAAGCGCCACACGACCAGGTGGTGTTTGGCGATGAGCGCTTGCTTCGCCATGTACGTCGCGTCGTTCTCCTGCTCGAGCTCCGTCGTTTGATCCTGATGACCATAAAAGGTGGGCTCGTGCGTGATGATCAGATTGCGCTTCGCCGCCGCGGCCCGCTGCAGCACATCGAACGTCGCCATCATCGTCACCGCCACTCCCGTGACCGGCGTCTCTGGCGCGCCTGCCTTGAAGGTGTCGACCGTTGCGGCCAACCAGGGAACACCGACGTGCGCCTTGACGCGATCGATCACCTGGGCAGCGGTGATGGGTGCGCTGTCTGCGGAGTCGTGATGCTCTGCGGCGATGGCAGACGCGCCAACGAGCGCGCACATCACGGTCATGAAGCGAATCACCTTCGGCATTTTGCGTCGCCTCACCCAGGCTAAAACGTGGGCCTACGTTCGTTCCTTCTCGTGTTCTCGACTTTCTCGTGTTCTCGATCTTCTTCACACGTAGGCCGGAGCCGCAGCTCGGGCTCTCGTCACAACAGCCACAACCCGAGCGCTTTGTCGGCGTAAGCGCCCTCGCCCTCTCGACAGTCTTCAATCAGGACGTCGATCGGCGGTGGGAAGTTGAAGGGTGGCCGTTCGAGATTCAGTATCCGCCAGTCGCCATCTTCTATGTCGACGTTGTGGTCGTGCTCCAGAAACGTCGTCGTCAGCAGATATCGCGCGCCACTGCCGCGGATGTTGGCGATTGCGAGGGCGATGTTCTCGAACGACAAGTGGACGAGGCAGTCTCTGCAGAGGACCGCGTCTGCCCGCGGGAGCGGGTCTTTCGTCAGGTCCAGCTGCATGAATCGGCGCCCGGTCGATGGCCCTCCATAGCGGCGCTCGTTTTCGCGGGCGAGCGCCTCGACGATGTCGGCGCCGATGTAGGTGACGCGAAGGTCGACAGCACTGAGCCACCCGAAGTCGCCGCACGGCGCGTCCACAAGCGTCTTCACCCCATGCCGCTCCAGAAGTGACGGGAGTGCCCCCCGGAGGCCGGCGGTGGCGGCAAGCTCGGATCCGAGGCCGGATCGCGACGAGCCAGCACCCCAGAGGTTCCAGCTAACGATGCGATCGAACCGTTCGGCGAGCGTCAAACCCTGTAACTCTTCTCGTCGGGCCCGGAAGTTTTCGTGAGCCCGCACGGGCGGACGTCGTCGTGTCGACATTATTGGCGGGTCGCCTTAAGTGATTGACCTGGCAAGTGTTATGGTATTGAATGTGAGCGTTAACGTCCATCTGCTCCTGGACCGATATTCTGCGTACGGCCAGAGAAGTCCGAAGGCCTTAGTGAAGGTCCGCGCTATCCAGGAACGTCACCGTGGAGGCGCGGAGGTGCAACCGACATGCAGAATCTCGACGCCGTGGTGAGCGACCTCGAATGGCAACGGCTGCGGCGGCGTGTTGGCGGGCACCGAATCGCCCTGTTCGTCAACGTCGGCACCTGGGCCGTCATCGGCCTTCTCAAGCTCATCGCACGCAGCCACAACGTCCGCACCGCTTGACCTGCCGACCCGCTCGGACATACCTTCCGACGCTGTGGACCTGCACGTCTTCGATGACTCGCTTGCGCTCGGCCGTGCCGCGGCGGCTGCAGCCGCCGAAATCATAGCCGATAGCATCGCCGCGCGCGGTCGCGCGCGAATCATCGCGGCCACGGGCGCGTCGCAGTTCCAGTTTCTGGCCGCACTCGTCCAGCGCCGCGAGTTGGCGTGGGCACAGGTGGAGCTGTTCCATCTCGACGAATATCTGAACCTGCCTCCGACGCACCCTGCCAGCTTCAGGCGATACCTCACGGAGCGGCTCATCGGGCCGACAGGTATCGCGACCACGCACCTGCTCGACGGCCAGCAGGATCCCGAGATTGTGTGCCAGACCGTCGGGCGCGAGATTGCCGCCGCGCCTATCGATGTCGCCTTCGTCGGCATCGGCGAGAACGGTCATCTCGCCTTCAACGATCCGCCAGCCGACTTCGACACCCGTGAACCGTATCTCGTCGTGGATCTCGACGAACCCTGCCGGCGCCAGCAGGTTGGCGAAGGTTGGTTCAACACGATCGCCGACGTTCCGACGCGCGCGATCTCGATGTCGGTACGGCAGATCCTCGAAGCGCGTCATATTCTGTGCATCGTCCCCGACGCACGAAAGGCGGAGGCAGTCCGAGGCGCCGTCGAGGGGCCCGTGACGCCCATGGTGCCAGCTTCTATTCTCAAGACTCACCCAGCCGTCGAGGTGTTCCTCGATCGACAATCGGCATCGCTGCTGGCGCAGACGACCGCGTCGCTCCGTTCCTTCGTGCCTCGCCCGTCCTGAGTTGTGCCGTTTCGCTGGGTCATCGGTCTTCTGCTCTTTGCTTCGACCGTCATCAATTACATCGATCGCCAGACGTTGAGCGTTCTGGCGCCGTACATGAAGACGGAGTTTCACTGGTCGAACACCGACTTCGCGCTCATCATCATCGCGTTTCGCGTGGCATACGCGATAGGGCAGACAGTTTCCGGCCGGTTGCTGGATCGGTTTGGCACACGTGCCGGCCTCATGGCCAGCGTCGGTTTCTATTCGGTTGTGGCGATTGCCACGTCGCTTGCCACTGGGTTCAAGAGCCTTGTCGCATTTCGGTTTCTGCTCGGATTGGGAGAATCCGCGAACTGGCCGGGCGCGACCAAGGCGGTGTCTGAATGGTTCCCGAGGCGCGAGAGCGGCTGGGCCGTCGCCCTCTTCGACTCCGGATCCTCGATTGGTGGTGCGCTCGCGCCGCTCATCGTGCTCGGCGTCTACCATTGGTTCGGGAGCTGGCGCCCTGCGTTCATCGTGACCGGAATGCTCGGGTTCCTGTGGCTGCTGGCATTCCGCGCGCTCTACAGGCCGCCGGAGGTCCACGAGCGCGTCTCGGAGGAGGAGCGGCGACTGATTCTCGACGCGCGCGCGAGCAGCATCGATCCTTCCCGCGCCACCGAGCGCCTGTCCTACGGCACGCTCCTTCGGCTGCCCCAGACATGGGGCATCGTGATCGGCAAGGCGCTCTCCGATCCTGTCTGGTTCTTCATTACCGACTGGTTTGCGATCTATCTCGTCTCGAGGCAGTTTCGCCTCGAAGACAGTCTCGTGGCGTTCTGGGTGCCGTTTCTTGCCGCCGACCTCGGCAACTTTGCCGGCGGCGGGCTCTCCTCGTGGCTCATCTCGCGCGGGTGGGGTGTGGGGGCGGCGCGAAAGCTGGTCGTCGTGCTTGGCGGGCTCGGGATGACGCTCCTGGCTCCGACGGTTTTCGTCGACTCGTTCGTGGTCATGGTCGCGTGCTTCGCCGTCGCAACGTTCTCGTATGCGGCGCTGTCGACGATGATTCTGAACCTGCCCGCGGATGTGTACCCCACAGGCTCCGTGGCGTCGGTGAGCGGCCTGAGCGGCACGGGCGCGGGCATCGGCACGATTGCGGCGACGTTGTTGACGGGCGCCATCGCCGACCGCATGTCGTTCTCGCCGATCCTCATCGGCGCAAGCCTGATACCGCTGCTCGGCGTCGCGGCGATTCTGCTCCTGGTCAGGAACACCGAAGCGACGAAACGTGGCGAGCTGCAGTCGATTTGAGCAGTGATGGCCTGCCCTGGTCGCTCGATTCATCGCCTTCAGATTGGCGCTACTCGCCCGAGCTGAAGCGCGGGGGTACGAGGAAACGTGTCTTTGCGGCTAACGCCCACCCGTAACGCGCCACGTCACCACGGTCTGCGACTCACCGCGATTGACCAAGGCCCCAACGAAACCAGGAACTGCGTCCCAGGCGTAGGCCGCGCAGCAGCTTCCAAGCGGATGCTCGAGCCATAAGACCTCCTGACGCGCGATGTCGACGATCGCGTCTCGGCCGTCGATCCATGCGATGGTCTGAGTCGCCGAGCGACGGCTGTTCACGACCATCTTGCCAGCCACTGTGCCAGCGAAATCGAAGCGGTGACCGTCGAATTTCCAAATCCGCGTCGTTCGGCCATCCGAGAGAAAGCAGAGAACATCGCTTCCGGGCGGCCCCGGCTCGCAGATCGTCTCCTGGAACGTTCGCCCGAGCGATTGGGTGCTGCCGCCGTGAAGCGCTTCGAACCGCGCCGGCCAGAACGGGATATGAGTGATGCCCGCGCCATAGAGCAGCGGCCACCAGTTAATCCGCTGATACTGAAACTCCAAACCCCAACCGAACGCGTCGTCCCCATTGCCTGGAAACCACTGTCGCTGTTTCGAGGCGTCCGGAATTTGCCATTGCTGCCGCCCGGCGACAGAACCTGCCCTGCCATCCACGCGAAAGAGCCGATCGGACGTGCGACTCATGACGCTCCAGCGGCCCGACGTCGAATCGACGCTGAGGTCCGTGCCCCCGGGCACGTCGATTGCCTGCTGCCAGCTCAGTAGCTGCTCAGCGAAATCTCCCGAGTCCAGGGCGATGCGCACCTCAGCGCCGATCCGCGTCAGGACGAGTAGACGAAGGTCGTCGACGAAGGTGGCATCCAGCGCGGCGATCTCTCTTCGGTGTCCGTCAAAGTCTCCAAGAATGAAGCGGGTGTCCTTCACGAGTTCCGACTCTGGATCCTCGTCGACGACTGCGAGAAACCTCGCGCCGTTCGGCGACAGCCGCAGCGACGACGCATTTTGCGGCGCCGGCGTTGAAGCGATTGGTGACAGGTTGACAACGCGGACGGCGAGGGGTGCGCCCCGCACGAGAAACGGATCGCGGACGATGTAATCAGCGAACTGGGGTGCGGCAATGAGCAGGGGCGCGGCGGCCAGGACCGACATGATCGCTCCCGAACGTCTGCGCCTCGGAACCGCAGTCCACAGGATCGCGGCGAGTGCAGCAGGCAGAATCGCCGCGGCGGACATGTCGCTGACCAGACGATGCAGCATGAGCAGGTTGGTCGAGGGCAGCACCACGACCATCCACACAGACAGGATACTTGCGGCCAGTAGGATCGCTCGCCATCGGGGTTCAGGCGGAACGGGGTGCTGCCCGCGCCACACCCATGCGCGCCACAGCAGGACAGCGCTGATGAGCATCGCAGCGACGACGACGAGACGAGAGTCAGGAACGGAGCCGGTGAGCAGCATCATCGCCGCGGCCGCGGCGGACGCTGCGCTCAGCCCCGCCAGTGCCGCAGGCGTTGTCTGGAACAGCGACACCACCGCCACCATCATCAGCGACCACGAAGGACCGGCAAGGGCGAGGACGATCGCGCCGAGCGCGCAGATCGCCCCGAGCGTGTGGGCAAACGCGTCGGCTCCGGTCTTCGAGAGAGGCGCAATCTCGAGGTCGGCGTGGTCCAGCGCGGCTTGCACTCGCTGCACATCGGGGTCGCGCAGAGGACACCGCAAGGTCCTGCCATCACGGCTCACAATGTGAAGATTGCAGCCCGCGTTTTTCATGACCACTACTCGAAGGTCAGTGATTTGATCGTACGGCAGCGATACCGCCGTGGCCGCTGCAGCCACGAGCCCCGGTACGTCAGGCGGCGTGCCCGCCGCGACGCCCGACAGATGTCGAACCCGGTCGCTTTGGATGACGACCCACGTGCGATCGTCGGCACCTTGAACGATCACCGGCGCTGCCGGCGTGCCGGTCGCCGCGGCAGCCTGGCCGCGGATGTCACGAAGGCGTCGCGCCAGGCTGGGATGCGAGGCCTGCCGTTCCAGCTCCGGAGACCAGCGCCTCGGGATGCGAGCGAGGGTGTGCAGCTTCACGAGCGCCGACGCCAGGGCCTCCCGGTCTCCGCACAGCTCCACCGCGCGCCGATCACTGGCCGATTCGTTGGCCTGGCTGTGTCGCCCGCGGATGGCCATTGCGACGACCACGGCAATCGGCCACATGGCAATCGGAATCCAGAGGCGCTTCGGCGCCAGCCACGCGGTTAATGGCACAGAGGCGATCGCGCCGATGATGAGCACCAGCGTCGCTGCCGCCATTCGCCGAAGACGCGTTCGGTCGTAGTACTCGAGATGTGCGACTTCGTGCGCGAAGATGGCAGTCGCTTCGGCCGGTGAGAGGGACTCGAGGAGCGAGTCTGAAAAGAGGACACAGGATCCACGCAGCGACGGCAGGGCCAAGGCGTTGGCGACGACGCCTCCTGTCGGTCCGGCGCGCCAGAGTGACGGCGGCCGAGCGCTGGACGCCTGCATCACCCGTGCGATGCCATCGGCAAACGCCGGATCGATCGCGTCAGGCTGCAGGGGCCTCGCCCCGAGCGTTCGCAACAGGACCTGCGGGAACCACCGGTGCCAGACGACGAGCGCGCCGGCCAGCAGCGCCATCGTCATCTGCGCGTAATGGCCAAACAGGTTCACGAGGTATGGTGTCCAGGCCAGGAGCGCCCAGAATCCCGCCAGCGCGATGAAAAGGCGCACCGACCATTCCAGATACGCCAGGAGCGACCAGGTCTCGCCCAGGATCGCCCGCCGCGCCGGATACTCCGCCGCGCGGGAGAGCAGAACGACGCCAATCATTCCGGGAATCGCCCAGTCGGGGCATAACATGGGAACCATCACCACGGACACGAGCGTCACGCGGGTGCTCCGCCCGGCATGCGCGGCCCACCGCTCGGCAAGCGCGGCGTCATCCGCTCTGTGCCGAAGCCGCCGTCCGTCCCACCACCGGTACACGGCCGGAACCAGGAGAAGCGGCGCAAGCGTCAGGCAAAACATCTCGGCATCACTATCGGGCGGTTCGGGTGAAGAGGCCAGCGTTGACTTCGCCTTTTGCGGCGCGCCAGAATTGCCGATTACGCTACGGCTCATGGACCCTGTAAGAATTCTCATCGTCGGCTACGGTCGGATGGGCAGGATCGTCGAGGCACTGGCCCCGGACCACGGCTGCACTGTCGCCGGCGTGCTCGACATCGATCTCAATGCGGGCGCCGAGGGCCTCGGCGACGGCGCGTGGCGTGACGTCGACGTGGCGGTTGATTTCACGACGCCTGACGCCGTTCGGCAGAACCTTCCGCGCTACGCCGCACTTGGGATGAACGCCGTCATCGGGACGACGGGCTGGAATGCAGAGCGCGAGGCTCTGCGCGCCGTGGCGGGGGAAGCGCGTATCGGTGTGGTCGCGGCGCCCAACTTCTCTATCGGCGCGGTGCTGTTCGAGGCGGTTGCCGCGCGAGCGGGCGCGCTCTTCGGACCCCATGTCGAATTTGGCGCCTTTCTGCACGAGGTTCACCACGATCGGAAGCTGGATGCGCCGTCCGGCACTGCATTGGGCCTGGAAGCGGCGGTGAAGGCCGCCGGCTATCCTCGAGCGATTGACGTCGCCAGCTCCCGGGTCGGACACGTGCCCGGCATTCATACCATCGGCTTCGACGGTCCGTCCGAGACGATTACACTGACGCACAGCGTGCGGGATCGCGGCACGTTCGCGCGCGGCGCGCTTTTAGCCGCCGGCTGGGTGAAGGGCCGCCGCGGATGGTTCACCATGAAGGACGTGCTCGGACTGTAGCGACGCCTCAGTTGTGGCGGCGGGGCTTTAGCCCCGCATGTTTGCGGCCCTGAAGGGCCGCCTCCACAGGTGATTGCTAAAGGCGGGGGCTTCAGCCCCGCCGGACGGGAATCGAATCGACATGCAACGCGACTGGTCTGGTGTAGGCACCGCGCTCGTCACCCCCTTCCTGCCATCCGGCGCCATCGACGAGAAGGCGTTAAAGGCGCTGGTCGCCCGCCAGGTCGATGGCGGTGTGCACTTCGTGGTGCCTTGCGGCACGACGGGCGAGACGCCGACGTTGACAACCGACGAGCGCGACCGTGTCGTGCGCCTCACCGTTGAGACCTGCGCCGGACGCATTCCCGTGCTGGCGGGAGTTGGCGGGTACGACACAACCGAGGTGGCCGAGCTCGCCGCGCACACTGAAACCCTTGGAGTGCAGGGGCTGCTTTCGGTCACGCCTTACTACAACAAGCCGACGCAGGAAGGCCTGTTTCAGCACTACCGAGCGATTGCCGACCGAACGGCGCTGCCGATCATCGTCTACAACGTGCCGGGCCGCACGGGGTGCAACGTCGAGCCGAAGACGCTCACGCGCCTCGCGACGATTCCGAACATCGTGGGCGTGAAGGAAGCCTCCGGCAACATGACCCAGATGTGCGAGGTCTGCCGGATTGTCCCACCTGATTTCTCGGTCCTGTCGGGCGACGATGCGCTGGCGTTGCCGCTGATGGCCGTGGGCGGCCGAGGGCTGATCTCGGTCGCATCGAACATCGTGCCCGATCGAATGGCCCGGATGGTGAGCCTGGCGCTGGCGGGTGATTTCGCCGGCGCTCGAGCGGAGCACACGGCCCTCCTGCCGTTGATGCTCGTGAACTTCATCGAGTCGAACCCGATTCCGGTGAAGGCGGCGCTGGCGTTGCTCGGGCTCGTCGATGAAGTGTATCGGTTACCGATGGTCCCGCCGTCGGACGCGAGCCGCGCGAAGATTCGGCAGACGCTCGCCGACTTGGGTATGCTGGACTGACCATGGCTGATCGGGACCTCGCTCGCCAGATCGAGGAGTTGTTCGAGCAGTGCGACAAGGCCGATCCTCTGACGGCGCGAGGCGCCTTCATCCGGCTGCGCGACGCGCTGGGAGAAGGCACGATCCGCGCGGCCGAGCCAGACGACTCACAACCTTCGGGCTGGCGCGTGAATTCCTGGGTGAAGAAGGGGATTCTGCTGGGGTTCCGCTTCGGACGGCTTGTCGATCACTCGATGGACCACGGGCGCTGGCCGTTTTTCGACAAAGACACGATGCCGCTCAAGACCATCGGTCTCGATCGGCACGTGCGGCTCGTCCCCGGAGGCTCCGCCATCCGCGAGGGCGCGTTTGTCGGTAGAGGCGTCATCTGCATGCCGCCGATGTACGTGAACATCGGCGCTTATGTTGCCGAATGCACGCTGCTCGACTCGCACGTGCTCATCGGCTCCTGTGCGCAGATCGGCGCGCGCGTTCACGTCAGCGCCGGCGCGCAGATCGGCGGGGTCATCGAGCCGGTTGGCGCCCTGCCGGTCATCATCGAGGACGATGTACTGGTGGGCGGCAATACCGGGATTTACGAAGGCGCGGTGGTCAAGAAGGGCGCGGTCATTGGCGCGGGAACCGTGATCACCGCGTCGACCCCCATCTACGATCTCCCGAACGGGACGATCATCACACCAACCGCGGAGTCGCCTGTGATCATTCCCGAACGCGCGGTGGTGGTCCCCGGCGCGCGCGCGGTCACCGTGGGCGCCGGCGTGGACTGGAAGCTCTCGCTCGCAACCCCGGTCATCGTCAAATACCGCGACGAAAAGACCGACACGCGGACAGAGCTCGAACGGTGGATCCGCTAGACGTCGTTGCGCTCACGCGCAGCCTCATCGACATCGACTCCACAACCGACCGCGAAGCCGATTGCGGCACGTGGCTCGCCGCGTATCTGCGCTATCTCGGTTGGGGCGTCGAAGAGCAGGAGGTGGGCGGCGGCCGCTCCAACGTGATCGCGTTCCTCGATCCGCCGTCTCTCGTTTTCTCGACGCACTTCGACTGCGTGCCGCCATTCTTCCCGAGCCGCGTGGAGGGCGAGCGGCTCCATGGTCGCGGATCCTGCGACGCGAAGGGCATTCTCGCCGCACAGGTCCAGGCGGCGGAACGGCTGCGCACAGCCGGTGATCGACGCGTGGGCCTGCTGTTCGTGGTTGGCGAGGAACGCGGGAGCGACGGCGCCAAGACGGCAAACCGCCATCAATTGGCGAACGGTTGCCGCTACCTGGTGAACGGCGAGCCCACAACAAGCCAGCTGGGCACCGCGCATCGGGGCGTGCTGCGCATCAGGGCGGTTGCCGCCGGCCGCGCCGCGCATTCCTCGCGGCCCGAAATTGGCGAGTCGGCAATCGACAAGTTGATTGATGCGCTCGTCGACCTGCGCACCCAGCCGCTACCGGACGATCCGCTGCTTGGAAAGACCTACTACACGATTGGGCTGATCTCGGGCGGGGTCGCGCCGAACGTTATTCCGGCGCATGCCGAAGCGGAGGCGATGTTTCGCACCGTCGGGCCGCTCTCGGCCCTCGAGCCTGCCTTGGCGGCATTGAGGAAGCGCGTGGCGGTCGAGACGATTCTCGAAGTGCCCGCCGTCCGCCTGACAGTCGTCGACGGCTTCAAAACCGCATCGTTCCCGTTCACGACCGACATCCCGTTTCTCGATCGCTGGGGCGATCCCGTGCTGTTCGGCCCGGGCTCGATCCTCGAGGCGCACACGGCCGACGAGTTCGTTGACATCGGGGAACTGCACAGTGCGGTTGACAGCTACGTCGACATCGCTCGACAGCTCCTTGGCGCAGCCGGCGGGGCTAAAGCCCCCCCTCCAGATCCGAATCAGTGACACCCTCTGCTGTGGCGGCGGGGCTTTAGCCTCGCCTTGCGCGCGGCCCTAAAGGGCCGCCGCCACGGGCGACGGTGCCGTCTACCGCAGCGTGAGCGTCTGCGCTCCTTCCTTCAGCGGCAACGTCGTCGTCTTCCACACGAGATTCCCCGTGACACCTTTCGGCAGCGTGATCGTCGCTTCGAGGCTTTCCCCACGACGGACGTAGGCGGCTGACACATCCCCCTTGGGCGTCGGCATGGTCGCCGAAAGCGAGGTCAGGGAGCCGAGGTGGGGGCGGATGCGCACGCGTCCGAAGCCAGGTTCGGCGGGTTGAATGCCGGCGACGATCGTCAGCAGATCCACCGTGGGGTGCGCGCTCCACGCGTGCGAGTCCGAGCGGGTCGGTTCTGGCGTTTCCGCCCAGGTCGTCAGGCCGAGGTCGAGCATCGTGCGCCACGGGCCGAGCTGATCGAGATAGCGATCACCCATGTCCGCTTTCTGCAGGGCCCTGAACAGGTAGAACTTGAAGTAGTACGTCGTCTGTGTCAGCGACGGGTCGTCCAGGACCTTGGTCATCAGGGCTCTGCGGCCCGCTGCGGGCACCGCATCGGCGAGGACGCCAAGCAGGTTCACGTGCTGGCTGAATGTGCGCTTGGCGGGCGTGTCGGCCAGCATCGCCTTGCCTGCGTCCCAGCAACTCTTGACGACCGCTGCAACGACCTTGTTGGCCGATGCCCGATACGCCGCTGCCTGTGCCGCGCTGCCAAAGGCTGCTTCGAGATCGGCGGCCTCGCGGAGCGCCAGGGCAAACTGCAGGCTGAGGATGGCCGACTCTCCGCCGTCGAGCGATGGCGGCTCGCCATCCTCGAACGAGTCCACCCAGTCGACGAAATTCCACCATTCGAGCTTGCCGAGCAGACCCGACGGAGCCAGTCTCGCTTCGAACCAGTCGAGCACGCCGCGGGCACCCCGCAGGTACGGCGCGATGAACGTCCGATCGCCGCTGTACCACCAGAGGTCGTGCATCATGCCAATCCAGAAGAGCGAGAACGGCGGAATGAACTGCGGCAGTTCACCCGGATAACGGCTCTGCGTAATGCCGTCGGGGATGCGTGACTCGTCGAACAGTTCGATGGCGTTGCGGACCAGACGGTCGTCCCCCGACGCATGGAGCGACACCAACGCCTGAATGCGCGTGTCTCCGACGTACTGGAGCTGTTCCCAGTACGGCGTGTCCATGTAGGTCTCGTGCGCGCACAACCGCGCGGTGCGCCAGCCGACATCGAAAATCCGCTGCAGCGCCGGATCGCTCGATTCGACCCGGCCCTTGAGCTCGAAAGGGTACGCGCTGAATACGGCGCGGACATCGGCGATGGCCAGCGGTTCGGCTGCCGTCTCCACAGCAATCTGCACGTAGCGAAACGTCCGCCACCAGAGCGGACGGAAGAGACGCCGGTCGCCTCCGTCTGGCAGGAATCTGTCGACCAGCCCCCCAATGACCTTGCCCTCGATCTCGTTGCGGTTGCCCTTCTCGCCCTTCTTCCCGTCGGCGGCCGGTGTTCGAAGCGCTTCGGCGTAGGTCAGCGTGATCGTCGAGCCCTTCCCGCCCGACGTGACGACCTCCGGGTATGCGGTCGTGAGCTGCGAGCGATCGACCAGCGCCGTGACCTTTGTTCTGGGCGGAATCGTCCACGGCGCGATGCCGCGTACCAGGTCGGCTGGCACGCTGCCGCCTTCACTGCGGACCACTTTTGCGAAACGCTCGGGCGTGTCTTCCATCAGCGGAATGCCGCGCGGTACGAGGAACCATCGCGCAGGCGTGTCGCGAATGCCTCGAGGTCCGCCAATGGTCAGCCGCTCCGCTTCACTCCAGGATTGATCATCGAATGCCGGCTGCTCCCAGCCCCATGGAAATCGACTCGCGTCCACCACCTCCCCCGGTCCGCCGACGAAGTACTCGTTGAAGATGGCCTTGCGGTCGATTGGCAGGAGCGACACCGCAGGGTTGACCGACGTGCGCCACGACTGGGCGGTGTTCACCAGCGCTTCCGCCTCGCCGTCGCCCTGCAGGAGGAAACCAGTTTGATGGCTGATTTGAGCCATCGGTGCTTCCTGTGCGTAGTTCCAGACCACGGCCGCCAGCACGTTTCGCCCCGCCGTGAGGTGTTTGGCGATGTCGAGCGTCTCGAAGCGCCAGTGATCCAGGTCGCCGCGTGCAGGGCCGGTCGCCACGCGCCGCCCATTCACGAACAGCTCGTAGCGCTGATCCGCCGTCGCGTGCACGACGAACCGTGAGGGGACGGCCTGCAGCTCGAACGCGCGGCGGAACAGGTACACGCCAAAACCGCGCGGCGGCGCCCCCTTGTGGCCAATCCACGAGGCTGCCCATCGCGAGGTGAGGAGCTTCGGATTGACCGATTGGGCGGCGATCCGCGTGGACGGCGTAGCGATGGCGGCGGTCAACAGGACCGCAGCGCTCAACAGGCGGGGGCGTGACGAAAACAGCATGCGGGTATGTAATGTGTGATGGCCTGCGAATGCAAGCGCCCTGTGTCAGTCGGCTATTGAGATTCCAACCATGACTACATCGATCACTACGGACATGTTCGTGCTGGGCATCCCGCTCGTCGAGAAAATCCTGCGATCGCTGGTGGTCTACCTGTTCCTCGTCCTCAGCCTGCGATTTGCCAGCAAGCGGCTTCTGGCGCAACTGAATCCCTTCGATCTCGTCGTTCTGCTGATTCTGTCGAATACCGTGCAGAACGCGGTCATCGGGAACGACAACAGCCTTGCCGGCGGAATCGTGAGCGCGGTGACCCTGCTGGTCGTGAACAGCCTCGTGGTCCGAACGCTTTTCAAGTACCAACGGCTCGGGCGCCTGGTGGAGGGAGATCCCGATGTGCTCATCGAGCAAGGCGCGCTCAAGGAGGATGCGATCAGATCGGAGGTCATTACCCGATGGGAGCTGATGACGGCAGCGCGTAAGCAGGGGTTTGATTCGATCGAAGAAATAGAGAAAGCGGTGCTGGAGCCGGGCGGCGCGATGCTCTTCTATCGGCATCCCGCGCGGACGGAGGACGCGCGACACAAGGAATTACTGGAGCGTCTCGACAGAATCGAGAAGCAGCTCCAATCCGGCCAAATCCGGGGTTCACTTCAGTAGATGACTCAAGGCGGCGCATTCGCTCGGAGGAGCCCGCGGAGACGGATCAAACGCAGAGATCGCGGAGGCCGCCGAGACTTTGATAGTCCTCTGCGTCCTTCGCGGCCTCGGCGTTGATAGCGTCTCTGCGCCTCGGCTCCCTCTGCGGACTGCACCAGCGTTCCTGCGTCTTCAAGTCACGCGAGTCTTCTGTCTAAATCTGTGAGAACGACGTCGGGCGCAGGATGTAGGACGTGATGTTGGTGACGATCTCCGCGTCCGTGAAGCCTGGCGTGGTCGACAGCTTCTTCCAGTCCGGATCGCCAACAAACTGTCCCCAGTTCTTCTCGCGCGCGGCCATGTTCTCGAAGACCAGCATGTAGGTGAGGCTGGGCAGCCGCTGCCCGACCAGATTCGATCCGAAGAACACCGGCGCCAGACCCGTCTTTCGAAAGATCTCGATCTCGCCCTTGTTGAACATCTCCATCTTCTTGCGATGCGCGGCCTTGCTGTGGCTCTCGTAGGTCCTGAGCTCGAACACGCGTGACGGACCCGCGGCCTCGCCAGTCGGCTTCTCGAGAACCGGAATGTCGTCGAACGCCACCATCAGCTGCGAATCGATGCGGACGTAGCCGGGATTCGACGATGAGCGGTTGTGGTGCGCTGCGCCTTTTGTCTTGTAGTCCTGATCCGCCTGCAGCTTGCCGTCGAGCGCGCCGAACGATTGAAGATCCTTGTGCGGTAGAAGCACCCAGAAGGTCGGGCTGTCGGGACCGAAGGTGACCGTGAAGACCCCGACAGGATTCACACCCGCTCGATTCAGCGCCGGCACCGACACATCGCGCAGGTAGTCGCTGAACTCCTGCCGCATCGTCGTGCGCAGATGGTATTGGCGAAGCTCGTAGTATTCAGGCATCGGCTTGTTCGTCTGCGCCAGTCCGCTGCCGGCGCCGAATGCGCTCACTCCGGCCGCGCCAATCGATGAGGTGAGAAAGTCCCGGCGCTTCATGCAGGTTTGGCCTCTTCCCGGTAAGTGAAGAACACCGCGAACAGCATCAGCACGACCAGCGCCATGGCTGCCGGTATCAGCCAGATCGTCTGCCAGTCGTGGCCGCCGCCCTCGATCGCATATTTGCCCACCACCCATCCCGAGAGGATCGAGCCGATGAACATCCCGAAGCCGAGGGTGACAAACGCGATGAAGCCCTGCGCGGCCGCGCGAATCTGCAGCGACGCCTTCTTGTCGACGTAAATCTGACCCGTCACGAAGAAAAAGTCGTAGCACACGCCGTGAAGCAGGATGCCGATGGAGAGCATCCAGACGAGCGCGCCGTTGTCCCCATACGCGAAGAGCGCGTACCGGACCGCCCATGCCGCCATGCCCACCAGCAGCATCTTCTTGACGCCGAGGCGAACGAAGAACCACGGCATGATGAGCATGAAGAAGATCTCGGACCACTGCCCAAAGCCCATCTTGCTCGTGACGTTCGAGACGCCAATCTCGTTCAGAAAGGCGTTGGCGAACGCGTAATAGAACTGCAGGGGAATGCAGACGAGAAAAGAGCCGATGACGAAAATCAGGAACGACCGTTCCTTCATCAGCTTCAGCGCATCCAGGCCGAGCACATCGCGGACCGTGATCGCATGGCCCAGCCTGGCCGGCGGCGTGTGTGGCAACATCACGCTGAAGCCGCCAAGGACCAGCGACGCGACCCCTGCCACCTGAAACATCCCCGCACTCTTCCCATAGCCAAGCAGGTCAATTGCATACCCGGCAACGATCCAGCCGATGGTGCCGAGCACGCGCACACCGGGGAACTCCTTGCCCGGATCGGTCATCTGGTGAAACGACAGCGAGTTCGTCAGCGCCAACGTGGGCATGTAACAGAGCGTGTAGGCGATCAGGACCGGATAGAAGGTGCTGAAGCTGTTCAGCGTGGCGACATAGAACAGCAGCAATCCCCCGACGATGTGGAGGGCAGCGAGGATGCGCTCGGTCGAGAAGAATCGGTCCGCCACCATACCGACGAAAAACGGCGAGATCATCGCGGCAAGCGCCGTCGATCCGTATGCCAGCCCGACCTGCTGCCCGTCGAACTTCAGCGTCTCGTTCAGATACGCGCTCATCGCGACGTACCACGCTCCCCAGACGAAGTACTGAAGGAACATCATCACCGACAGCTTGATCCGCGTCGTCGATATCATCGCGCCTCGTTGGCCAGACCTAAGGTCCGGCCTGCATCCCCTCAGTGATGGCGCCGCTCACGTGGCGGCGAGGCTTCCGCCTACGCATAAGAGCTTCGGCGAGACTCGCCGTAGCCTTGGCGAAGGCGGTCAGCCCCGCAACTCGCGGCGCACGGCGGGGCTTAAGCCCCGCCTCCACATCGTGTCACCGCATCCTCAATTCGTGCCCTTCGCGGGCAACACCTTGATCTTGATGTTGCGGAACGCCACCTCGTTGCCGTGCTCCTGCAACGCGATGCGTCCGGCCTTGGCCATCCCGTAGTCGGGCCATTTCGTGAACTTGCTCTTGGCCAGTCTCGTCTTCCAGTCGTCGCTCCACAACTCGTACTCGACCACTTTCACACCGTTCACCCAATGCTCGACGCGCGCGTTGTTGACCACGAGCCGCGACTGGTTCCACTCGCCGGGCCGGTGGGCAGTGTTCTGTGACGGCGCGTGAAGTGCGTAGTTGGCGCCAGCCCATCGATCCGGCCCATTCTTGCCGTCCGGGTGTCCCGCGTTGTCCAGGAGCTGAAACTCCGGGCCGGTGAGGTACGTTTCCTTGAACTTGGGCGATTCCACGACGTGAAAGAAGAGCCCGCTGTTTCCGTTTGGGGCGATCTTCCAGTCGAACTGCAGGTCGAAGCTCGCGTACTCCTCGTCGGAGACGAGGTCGACCGTAGGGGAGACGCGAGTGAGGGCGTCGTCTTGAACGGCCCACCCCTCGGGGAGGCCCTTTCTGTTATATCCGTGCCAGCCCGCCGTCGTCTTGCCGTCGAACAAGAGCCTCCAGCCGTCGGCCTTTTCCTTGTCGGTGAGCGTGTTCGGCTGGTCGGCCGCCTGAAGTGCGCCAATGCCCGCCATTGCCGACACGATCGCGATGAGTACGGTTCGTTTCATCCAAGTTCTCCGAAGAAGGGGGCGCCAATGGTGATGCGCCCGGCACGTGGCCAACGCCTCTTGGGCGTCTCGCCGCAGCGCTTTGCGCAAAGGCGGACCATGCGCCGCTACTCGTCCCTGGTGACTCTGTTCCAACGTTCAGACTTTGCCCAACGGTCGCCGGTCTTTCCGCGCACACCGACGAGCGATGCGGCGCCGGGGTAGCGGGCCACCAGTTGCGCGCCCTCGTGCGGCCCGAGGACGCTGAGGGCGGTCGCCAGCATATCCGAACTCGTCGCGTTGGCAGCAACAACAGAAACCGACCTGCGGCCCTGAAGCGCCATCCCCGTGCGCGGATCCAGGATATGGGAATAGCGAACGGCTCCTATTTGGACCCACTGCTCCGCGTCCCCCGACGTCGAGACGCCGCATCTGGCCAGCACCAGGGGACTGCCAGGGGCCGCACCAGCGGGATCGAGCCCCGCCAGGATGACCTCCCAGCCACGCCTTCCTGGAGGCGCGTCGCCGATCGCGAGATCGCCACCGGCGGCCACGAGCACGCGCGCGAAGCCTGCGTCGGCCAGCTGGGCGCGGGCTTGATCGGCCGCGTATCCCTTCGCGATGCCTCCGGCGTCGAGCCGTACGCCCGCCCGCTCGAGCGCCACCGTGCGCGATTTGGGATCCAGCCTTACCAGGGCATGGCCGGTGACCGCCAGCGCCTCGCGAAGATCCTCCGGCGATGGCAGCTCGAGCTGACGGCGGGCGCGCCTCCACAGCCGAGAGAGCGTGCCGACGGTCATGTCGAACGCCCCTGAACTCTCGGCCGAAAGTCTTTCGGCGGCCGCCAATACATTGAACAGATCGGAGCTGACCCGGGTGGGATGGTTCACCGCTTCTCGCGTGATACGACTGAGCTCGCTCGTCTCATGATAGTCGCTCAGCGTGCCGTCGAGCTCTGCGATTCGGTGAAAGGCGCTGGCGATCGCTCGTTCTGCACTGGCTGGATCGGCCGCGTACAGGACGATGCGGAATGTCGTCCCCATGTGCGGCTCGCTCCGCTCGACGCGCACGAGCGATGAGCGAGACGCCGCGGGTGCAGCGATTGCGAGGATCACGAGCGCGAAGAGCGCGCGCCGTGCCCCCGGTAGTCGGCTACTCGAGGCCCGTGGCCCAGCGGATCCCGCCGGCAATGAACTGCTGATACTCCGGCGTCTGCCAGAGATCGGTGCGATGACCAAGAGCGGAATAGAAGACACGGCCCTTGCCGTAGGTGCTGGTCCAGGCGAGCGCGAAGTCGCCGTCCGTGCGCTTCACGCCTTCCTTCGTGAGGTCCACCGACTTGGTGTCGAGCGAGAGCAGCACGTGCCGCTTCGATCGATCCCAGTTGCGGTACTGGTAGATCTCGTCGTTCAACGTCCACACCGCCGGCAGGTGCCGCGTGGCCGGATGCGTTGAATCCTCAACCTTCACGTTCACCTGCTGGTGCCAGGGGTGGCCGTCGAAGTAGCCGCCAATCATCTCGCCGTACTCCGGCCACTTGTAGAACGTGTCGGTCGCGCTGTGGATGCCGATGAAGCCTTTCCCGGACCTGATCCAATTCAGGAAATTCGCCTTGTCGGCCTCGCTCACGGGCAACTCGCCGGTTGTGTAGAAGATGACCGCATCATAGGCCGGCAGGCTCGAAGCACTCAGGAACGCAAGATCCTTTGTCGCGACGACGTCGAAGCCGTTCTTCTTGCCGATCTGCGGCAGCAGCTCCATGCTGAGCGGAATGACGTCGTGCCTGAAGCCCGCCGAATAGGCGATGTAGAGCACCTTCTTGTTCGCCGGTTGCGCGTAGACCGCCACCAGCGCGCTGACCGCCAGGACGAAGGCGGTCAGCATCGCGACCGATCGGATTCGCATTGTTCTCGTGTGCTCGAGTTCTCGGTTTCTCGATGGCGTCCCTACATCGTTTGCCCTTGGCCCGGAATCGCGACCGGCGGGACCGGGATCGGACCGAACTCGAGCTTCGATGGCATCAGGTTGAAGGGCGCCGCGAGGAACTGCTCGAGCACGACGATCTTGCCCGTGTAGGCGGCCTCGCGTCCCGCAATGGCCGTCAACGTGGACTCGGCCACTCGTCGGAGCTCGTTGAGCGGCGTGCCGCCGCGAATGCTGGCAATCAGATTCGTGTGCTCCTGGACGTAAGGATCGACCGGCTGCCCCGACCACTTCCACGCACTCGGCCCCTTGATCTCGTAGCGGACGCCGTCCTGCGTGTCGCACGTCCCTTTGCTGCCCGCGGCGAACTCCGCGACCAGGCCCGGCGTTCCGGGCTGCTGCCGGCACATGCTCAGCGCGTGCGTGCCGTTCTCGTACTCGTAGTCGAGACCGAAGTGATCGAAGATGTGGCCGTACTCAGGGGCCGTGCGTGCCTGCCGTCCGCCCACGCCCACGACCCGCACGGGGGGCTTGTCGCCCATCAGCCAGTTCGCGACGTCGAGATTGTGCACGTGCTGCTCGACGATGTGATCGCCGGACAGCCAGGTGAAGTACAGCCAGTTGCGAAGCTGCCACTCCATGTCGGTCCATTCCGCCTGACGCGGTTTGGTCCAGAGCCCGCCCTGGTTCCAGAAGACGCGCATCGAGACCACGTCCCCGATCGCGCCGTCGTGCACGCGCTTCAACGTCTCGAGATACGCCGCGTGATGGCGACGCTGCGTGCCCGCCCCGACGGCGAGGTTCTTCGACTTCGCCAAATCGGCAAGCTCGAAGACCGACTTGATTCCCGCAGGATCGACGGCCACCGGCTTCTCGGTGAAGACGTGCTTCCCGGCCTCGATGGCCGCGCGCAGGTGCATCGGGCGGAAGGCGGGCGGCGTGGCAAGAATCACGTAGTTGACGTCGGTCGCGACCACCTTCTTGAAGGCGTCCCACCCGACGAACTGATGGTCGGCGGCAACAGCCGCTTTGTCCCCGTGCTTGGCCAGGTTCTTCAGGCTGTCCTGCAGGCGATCCTTGAACAAATCGCCCATGGCCACGAGTCGGTACGCCTTCGGCCGCAGAGAGCACGTTATCGATGGCGCCGGTGCCGCGGCCGCCGCAGCCGATGACGCCGACCCTGATCTCGTCGCTTCCAGCCGCGTACGCGCCCGAGATTCCTGAAAGACTGGAGGCGATCGTCCCGCCCACCATGGCGGCTGTCGAGGTCTTGATGAAGTCCCGGCGCGACGGCGTGCCGGTCTTCTGATCGTGCTGATCCATGGCGAACTCCCGTTCGAGGGCAGGAAGGACCGCTTGCGCCCGGGCGCCGACGGTCGGGTGGTCTGACAACCTACTATTACTTGGCGGAATTGTCCACATCGGCGACGACACGCAGGCCGACGAAGGTCGCGTCTGTGTGCCACCACAAGCTCTTCGGATTCTGAGGGTCGCGCCGGCTCCACGCCTCGGTCGACGATCGGCGCGCCGCCACCCGCAGCTTGGCCGGCACGTCATCCCACGAGCCGCCTCGGACGGCATGCGGATAAAGCTCCTTGCCGGGATCGTTGAACGGCGCGGACGCTGGTGATTGTGCGTAGAAGGCGGCGTCGTACTTGTCGGCCGTCCATTCGGCGACGTTCCCGTGCGTGTCGAACAGGCCCCAGGCGTTCGGCTTCTTGGCGCCGCCCACGTGCGGCTGTTCGCCGGCGTTCTCCTTGAACCACGCGTACTCGGCGATCGCAGCCGGATCGTCGCCGAAGGAATACGCCGTCGTCGTGCCTGCCCGCGCCGCGTATTCCCACTCGGCCTCGGTCGGCAGGCGATACTTCTTTCCGGTCCGTGCCGACAGCCACTCACAGTAGCGCGATGCGGCATATTGCGTGACCCCGATCACCGGCTGCTGTTCCTTGCCCCACCCCCAGGATTCATCGGCGTAGGGCGGCGTCGGGCGCGAGACGGCATCGCCCGCGTCTTTCGGACCGGTCAGACCGAGCTTCCGTTTGCGCTGCAGATCGAGGCTGAAGGCGAACTCGTCGTATTCGCTCCAGGTCACTTCCTTTGTGGCGATATAGAAGGCAGGGAGCGAGACCTTGTGCTGCGGGGCTTCATCGGCGGCGCGCCCCGCTTCGCTCTCAGGGCTGCCCATCGTGAAGGTACCGGCCGGAATCGGCACCATGTCGAAGGTGACCTTGGTGTTCGGGATGGTCTCGGTATAGGCGGCCGGACCGGCGGCCGCGGCCAGTCCATTGGGATCGATGGAAGCGTGTGCGACCAGCGCCGCCCCAACACCGAGCGTTCCAGCCAGGGCCCAGTTGCGGATCAGCATGACCTTCAGATTGTAGTCCCGGTCAGCCACGAGGCGACAGCGCCCGGCCGTTAAACCATCACCTTCAGGCCAAGCAACTCGTCGTTGGGATACAGATGGTCGACATTCTCGCGGGTCACGATCTGATGCCGCACGAACACGGCCGGTGGGACGGGCTTTTTCGCGAGGATATCGACGGCAAGCCGAATCAGCCCCTCGCCGTAGCGTTCGGGAAAATAGCCAATCGACGCGATGAGGGGCGTGTGAGGCTCCCGCAGCTCCGCGCGCGCGTCGGGCTCGGCATTCTGGCCCGCGATGGCGCACGTGGCGGCTCGCCCAGCCTCCTGGAACGCTCGCGCGGCGCCAAGCGCACTCGGGTCGTTGGCCGCGCCGACCAGGACGTACTTCGCCTGTGATTCCCGCAAGTGTTTGCGGACGCGCTCGACCGCGATCTTGAACTGACCATCGCCATCGAGGGTGGCGATGCGGCACGCCTCGAGCGATTCGGGCACCGTCTCTTTCAGGCCCGCGAGCACGCCGCTGATGCGGCCGTGCACCAGCGATCCCGCCCGGGCCAGCTCCAGCAGCAGCACTTCGTCGACACGCCCGTTCCACTGGCTGCGCGCCCATCGGCCCAGATACCGACCGGCCAGCAGCCCCGCCTGATAGTTGTTCGCGCCGAAGTACGTGGCGCCCGGGTGCGGGATGTCGATGGCAATGAGGGGAATGCCGGCTTCGAGATAGCGCGCGGCGACTTCGGGTGCGATGGCTTCGTCGGTTTGAAACTCCAGCGCGAGATCGAGGTTCTCTCGAATCAGCTGCTGCGCGTTGCGCAGCGCGACCTTCGGCTGATATCGATTGTCGACCACGATGAGCTCGACGTGCGCGGCTTCAGCGGCGCGTTCGAGCCCCGCGCGCACTTCTCCCGCAAAGGATCCGCCCGAGCCCTGAGCCGCATACCCGATCCGGTAACGCTTCCGCGGACGGATGTCGCAGGTGAGCCGATATCGATTGACGTCGACTTTTTCGAGCAGTCCGCAATGATGCAGCGTGTGAAGGAGCCGGAAGCACAAGCCCTTGCTGAACCGGGTGCGCTCGACCACGTCGCGCAGACGCAACGCTTCACCCGGTGCCGCGAAGGCCCCCAGGACCTGGGTGGCGTGCACCACGGATTCGACGAGGTAGGTCTTGGCCGTGGACTGGGTCATGATTCGTCGAAGAAAGCGTTGCTTTCGCCGGAATCGGCCTCGCCGGCGCGAGCATAACATAGCGGCGTTGGCAACCTGATAAACCTGATAAACCTGATAAACCTGATAAACCTGATAAACCTGATCAACCCGACAAACCCGACAAGCCCGATCAACCCGGCGAACCTGGCGAACCCGACGAACCCGACGAAGTGGAGTGTTCCGGAGAGGAGAGGAGACGAGATGATTCGCAAAGCGTTCCGCATGGCGGTGAATCCGGGCCAGGCGTTGGAGTACGAGCGCCGTCACCGCCCTATCTGGGAAGAGTTGCAACAGACGCTTATCGATCACGGTGTCGGCACGTACTCGATCTATCTCGACCCGGCGACCAACGATCTGTTCGCCTATGTGGAGTTCGAGAACGAAGAGCGCTGGGAACAGGTCGCGACGACCGATGTCTGCCGCCGCTGGTGGGCTTTCATGCGGGACGTCATGCCCTCGAACCCCGACAACTCGCCTGTCGCGACGGGCCTTCCAGAGGTCTTCCATCTCGAGCGCTCCGCAGGTCCTCGATGACGCAATCAGACGCGTGAACCAGAGGCGGGCCCGCCTTCGCCCGGCTTGAGTCGTCCCGGGCTTCGGCCCGCCTGCGCCAGCCTAAGTCGTTCCGGGCTTCGGCGCGGTCTCGCCCTAGTTCGCGCGTTGCCTCAGCTCGCGAACGGAGGCGGACTGTTGCGCTCCGCAGAACAGTCCCGTAGGGCTGGTACAAACACATCCTCCCGTCAGAGCTGCGACGCTGGCCGGCTTAAGTTACGGTCAGGCCATGACTTAGCCTGACCGTAGTCCCGCCCAAGTTGTTTTACCACGTAAAACGCCGACCAATTGGTCGAACTCGCTTGCACCCCGCCCGCCCCGCGCCGAGACTCCTCGCGTTCGTAAAACAGCCATCCGGTCTCGCGTGACAAGCAGGCGGAGACTCACTATGAGAAAAATCGTGTCGATCATCGCAGTGCTCGCCTGCCTTGGCATCGCAGGCGCCGCGCGGGCGCAGACCGCCACAGGCCAGATTACCGGCACGGTCACCGATTCAACCGGCGGCGTCATGCCCAAGGTCAAGGTCGTCGTGACGAGCCAGCAGACCGGTCTCACGCGGGAAACCACGACTAGTGATGTCGGCAACTACGTCGTGCCCCTCCTGCCCGTGGGCGTGTACCTGGTCACGGCCGAGCAGTCCGGATTCAAGCTCGCCGTGCGCTCCGACATCCAGTTGAGCGTCGATCAGGTACAGCGCATCGACCTGCAACTCGAAACGGGAAATGTGAGCGAGCGTGTGGAGGTACGCGCGACCTCCTCGGCGCTCGACACCGAAACGGCCACCGTCGGACAGGTCATCAGCGAGCGGCAGGTCAGCGAACTCCCCCTGAACAACCGGAACTTCCTGCAGCTGTTGTTTCTGGGTGCCGGCGCCGTCGAGACCGGTGGCGAGCAGGCGGCGATGCGACAAGGCGTCGGGAACGCCATCAGCATCATGGGGTCCCGCCCCACGTCCAACAACTTCATGATCGACGGGACGTCTAACGTGGACACCTCGCTCGGCACGCCGGCCGCGATCCTGTCGATCGACATCATCCAGGAATTCAAGGAACAGACGGCCACCTACTCGGCGGAGTACGGCTTCAGCGCCAACCAGATCAACATCGTCAGCAAGTCGGGGACGAACGATTTCCATGGGTCCGCTTTCGCGTTCTTCAGGAACGAGAAGCTCGACGCGAGAAACTTCTTCGATCCCGCGAACGCGGCAAAGCCGAAGCTTGATCAAAAGCAGCCGGGCTTCTACGTTGGCGGGCCGGTCCGTCTTCCGTTCTACGACGGCCGGAACCGAACGTTCTTTCTCTTCAACTACGAAGCCGCGCGCATCGAGAGGGGCTCCAGCTCGTTCTACAACGTCCCCTCTCCAACCCAGCTGACAGGCCAGTTCTCGACGACCATCATCGACCCGGCCACGGGGCAGCCATTTCCCAACAACACGGTCCCGCAGGAGCGCTGGTCGCGTCTCGCCCGGCTGGTGGCGCCATGGTTCCCCGCCCCGAATTCAACCGCACCGCAGGGGAATTTCCAGGTGGTCCGGACCCTTCCGCAGAACCAGGATCAGTTCACCATCCGCGCAGACCAGGACCTGAGCAAGTTCGGAAGGGCGTTTTTCCGTCTTACCCGAACGATGTACGACAACAGGGTCAACAACAACCTGGTAGAGATCGGCGACAGGCAGTTCGTGCAGGACACGACCAACTGGCAGGTCTCGCACACGTGGGCGATCCAAAACAATCTGGTGAACAACTTCCGGATCGGCCGCGTGGATGCAAGAGCCGATCAAAAAGGCATTCCCTGCGATCAGGCGGACGTCGACTCTTTGGAACTGACGGGAGTCTTCAGGGACATCCCCGACGACCAGCGCGAGTGCCCGAGCGTCACTATTTCAGGGTTCGGCAACATTGGGGGTGCCGTCAACGCATACAGCGCGAGCAACCAACCGATGTGGGACGTCAGCAACACGACGACCTGGATCCGGGGCGATCACACGCTGAACTTCGGCCTGAATTATCGCCGCTGGTGGCTCCAGCGCGATCTGGCGACCGGATTTCTAGGCAGTCCTTACGATTTCGGCCTCGGCGCCGACCTCGGCTTCAGCGGCAGTCCGGTCGCGGATTTTCTCCTCGGGTACTACAGAGCGGCCGCCCTCTTCCAGCCTGCGGCGTTCAGCGTCCCTGGGCAGGCCGGCAATCCACGCGAGTTCAACTTCATGTACGTCGCACCCTACGTGCAAGATGACTGGAAGGTCAACTCACGGCTGACTCTCAACCTCGGTCTTCGCTGGGACTACCGCAACGTGCCCTACGAAACGAGAAATCGGATGGCCTGGCGGAACGTGAACTACGCCCCCGGTGGTCTCCTCGTGGCCGACGAGACGCTGGTCAGCGGGGGGATCACCGATGGTGCGTACTATCAGTTCGCGGACCGGCGCAATCCTGAGAACCCCGACCGGTTCAAGGTCTTTTCTCCGCGCCTGGGCTTCGCGTGGAGACCCTTTTCGGACGAGGGCAAGACGGTCTTGCGCGGCGGCTATGGGCTGTTCTTCGATTCCGCCGAAGGGCGTGAGATCGACGGCGCCGCGGATGTGTACCCTTATGTGAGCCGCGGCCAGTATCAGCAGACGCTGGGCCAGGTGGCGCCGCTCAAGACGACCGACTCGTTGTTTCCGAGCTTCGAGGCGCCCGGCGTGGCGACACCCGCGGCCAACACCTTCCTGGCGGTGAACCAATCCCCGGAACCCAGGAACCCATACGTGCAGCAGTGGTCGCTCGGCGTGCAGCGTCAACTGACGGGCGCCACAACCCTCGAGTTGAACTACATCGGGAACAAGGGCACCAACCTGCTGATGCGGCAGAACATCGCCCAGGCGTTCCCCTACGACCCTGCCAATCCCTTAACCGTCGTAGAGCGTCGGCCCTTTCCCAATTTCGTGACGTATATCGACAGCAATTGGGGTGGACGGTCGAACTACAACGCGTTCAACACCAAACTCGAGCACCGCGGTCGAGGATCGCTCCTGACATTTGCCTACACGTGGGCGAAGAGCACCGACAGCAAGTCGGCCGCGGCCGGGATCGGCGCGTCGGGCTTCAACGGCTGGCAGGGCTTCCTCAACAATCACGATCCGGAACGGGATCACGGCCTCTCGGACTTCGATGTGGACCATCGACTCGTTGGCAGCTTCGTCTATAACCTGCCGTTCGGAAACGGTGAGCGCTTTGCGGGCGACGCGACCGGAGTGAAGAACGCGGTCGTCGGCGGCTGGCAAGTGAACGGCATTTACACCTGGCAGCGAGGCTTTCCCCTCACCATCCAGGCCGCGGACCTGGGCGGTCTGAACGACACGTTTGGCTCGAACCGGGCTGACCTGGTTGGCGATCCAGATTCGGGCGACAGGAGCGTCGAATCGTGGTTCAATACCGCCGCCTTTGCCCAGCCCGGGTTTGGCGAGTTCGGCAGCTCCGGTCGCAACATCATTCGTGGCCCGACGATCAGCAACCTCGACTTCTCGCTCTTCAAGAACTTTGCCTTCGGCAAGGGAATGAATCTGCAGTTCCGGCTGGAGTCGTTCAACGCGCTGAACCATCCACAGTTCAACAGCGTGCAGACGAACATCGCTAATACCGGATTCGGCGTTATCAACGGCGCCAGGCCCGGCCGCATCAACCAGTTGGGGCTGAAGTTCGTGTTCTGACGCGATCGCTCCGTGTGTCCGACCGGGTTCTGTGTCGAGCCAGTATGTTTGCCGCAGGACCCGGATGGGCAGCGCCAGCACGACCAGCTGGCGATTCGATGACGGAGCGATCGATGCGCGTGCACCGCTACAACACGGCAATCTTCACGTTGATCCTCTTTTGGTGGCTGGGAGCGCCGGCTGTGGCCACGCCGCAGGCACCTCAGGCGCAACAGCATTTTCAGGAGGGCGAACGCGCGCTTGCGGATGGCCGCTATGCCGATGCCGCGCGCGCATACGAGGAGCTGCGGAAACTCGATCCATCGAGCGCCGAGGTGCACGCGCGACTCGGCATGATCTATTTCCAGGCGGGGAAGTTTGCCGACGCCGTGCCCGTCTTGCAACGGGCCATGAAGCTGAAGCCGTCGCTGTCGAACGCTGCGGCGCTGCTTGCCATGTGCCTGTCAGAGGTCGGGCGGTATGAAGAAGCGTTACCTGGGCTCAAGGCGGCGTTCCGTCAGATTCCCGATCCGGCGCTCAAACGAATGGCAGGTCTGCACCTGATGCGCGCAAACACGTTCCTCGAACGCCACGTTGATGCGGCGCAGGCCGCCGTCGAGTTGTCGCGCCTCTACCCGAAAGATCCCGAGATTCTCTATCACACGGGTCGCATCTTCGCGGACCTGGCCTATCGCCAGACGATGACACTTGCGCGGGTGGCACCGCAGTCGGTATGGCTGCACCAGGCGGCAGGCGAGGCCAATGAAAGCGAAGGCGCGTTCGAGGCCGCCGTTCGGGAGTATCGCGAGGTGCTGACCCTCGATCCGCATCGGCCAGGGATTCATTATCGAACCGGCCGCGCCCTGCTCGCGCGTTCACGGCAACCGGACGCGGGCCCGAATACCGAGGCCGAGGCCGCGAAGGAATTCGAGCTCGAGCTCGAGATCGATGCCACGAATGCCAACGCGGCGTACGAGCTGGGCGAGCTCCACCGAAAAGCCGCCCGGCTCGATGAGGCGCAGCGTTACTTCGAGCGGGCACTCACATCCGACCCGGCCTTCGAAGACGCACTGGTGGGTCTCGGCCGAACGCTCGTCTCTGCGGGCCGGGCGCCAGAGGGCCTCCCACATCTTCAGAAGGCGATCACGATCGATCCCCGCGACGAGGTCGCCGTCTATCAATTGGCGCAGGCTCACCGAGCGATGGGCAACTCTGCGGAGTTGGAGAAGGCACTCGGCCTTTTTCAGCAGCTTCGGCTCGAGAAAGCCCAGCGTGAGCAGGCCGCGATCGCCTCGCGTCCCGAAGTGACCCGCCAGGCGATCGATCCGCAAGCGCCAGAGTGACGCGGTCTCAGGATGCGAAACGTCAAAGTCGGCCTGTTCGGGATCGGCCTTGATGCCTACTGGCCGCAGTTCGACGGGTTGAAGGCGCGCCTCGAAGGCTACGTCGAGAGCGTCGCGAGCCGACTGAAGCGACCTGACGTGGACGTCGTCGACCTGGGCCTGATCGATACGCCGCCCAAGGCGCTTGAAGCGGGACATCGATTTCGGGCGGAAGACGTCGATCTCATTTTTCTCTACGTCACCACGTACGCGCTCAGCGCAACGGTGCTTCCGGTGGTGCGGCGGGCGCGCGTTCCAGTCGTGGTGTTGAACCTGCAACCCGCGGCGGCAATCGACTACGCCCGCCTCAACGCGATGGAGGACCGGGCCGACATGACGAGTGAATGGCTCGCCCACTGCTCGGCCTGCTCCGTCCCGGAAATTGCCAACGTCTTTCGTCGTGCTCGCATCGATTTCCACCAGGTCACCGGCGTGCTGCACGACGACCCCGAGTGCTGGCAGGAAGTGGATGACTGGCTCGATGCGGCCCGCGTCGCCCACGTGATGGCGCACAATCGGCTCGGACTGATGGGGCACTACTACGGTGGCATGCTAGACATCTACTCGGACCTGACGCAGCACTGCGCGACATTCGGGGGGCACGTCGAGCTCATCGAAGTGGACGAACTTGCGGCGCTCTGTCGGGAGGTCGAACCGGATGATGTGAAGCAGAGAACGACAGTGTTTCACGAGGCGTTCGACATTCAGTCCGATTGTTCAGACGAGGACATCGAACGCGCCGCGCGCACGTCCGTCGCGCTCGATCGCCTGGTGGAGGCGCACGATCTGGGCTCGCTTGCCTACTACTACAAGGGCACGGGCGTTCTCGAGAACGAAGACGCGATCAGCTCGATCATTCTCGGCAACTCGCTGCTGACGAGCCGTGGCATTCCCGTCGCCGGCGAGTATGAGGTCAAGAACGTGCAGGCGATGAAGCTGCTCGACACGATAGGCGCGGGCGGCTCGTTCACCGAGTACTACGCGATGGATTTCACCGACGACGTGGTGCTCATGGGGCACGACGGCCCTGGCCACATGGCCATCGCTCAGAGCAGGACGAAGGTCCGGCCGCTCGGGGTGTATCACGGCAAAGTCGGCAGAGGCCTTTCGGTCGAGATGAGCGTCAGACACGGCCCGGTGACGCTGCTCTCGGTCGTCGAAATCGGCGCCGGGCCGCTCGGCTTGCTCATCGCGGAAGGTGAGTCGGTGGAAGGACCGATCCTCGAGATCGGCAACACCAACAGCCGCTACCGGTTTCCGATCGGCGCGCGGAATTTCGTGAACGCCTGGAACAGCCACGGTCCCGCGCATCACTGCGCCGTCGGCGTGGGCCATGTGGCGCACACGCTGGAAAAGATCGCGAAGCTGCTGTGCATCGACGCCACGCGCGTGTGCTGACCGGCATCGTCCAGCGCGAAGTTACGATTCGCGCCGCTCACGTGGCGGCGGGGCTTCCGCCTTCGCTCAAGAGCTTCGGCGGACCGCCGGTAGCCTTGGCGGAGGCTGGTCAGCCCCGCAACTGCGGCGCACGCGGGCCTGAAGGCCCGCCTCCACATTCGTCCGGAAAGTGATTGCGGAAATCACGCTGCAAGCAGTCACATCGACGAGAGGGTAAGAGTTTTGGGAGCGAATCCGTTTCTGGGCGTGCTGTACCACTGGATTGGCGGGCTGGCGGCGGCCAGTTTCTACATCCCGTACCGCGGCGTGCGCCGATGGTCCTGGGAGACGTACTGGCTCGTTGGCGGCGTGTTCAGCTGGATCGTCGCGCCGTGGCTGTTCGCGTGGATCCTGGTGCCGAACCTGTGGGCCACGCTCATCGCGACACCGGGACGCACGCTCGCGTGGGCGTATTTCTTCGGCGTGCTCTGGGGCCTTGGCGGGCTCACCTTTGGCCTGACCGTGCGATACCTGGGCATTGCCCTCGGCGTCGCCGTCGCCCTGGGCTACTGCGCCGCTTTCGGCACGCTGATTCCGCCCATCGTCAGCGGCGAGATCGGCCAGATTGCCGCCACCACGTCCGGACGCGTCATCTTGAGTGGCGTCGCCATCTGTCTTGGTGGCATCGGAGTCAGCGGCCTGGCGGGCGTCTCGAAAGAACGCGAGCTCTCGCTGGAACAGAAGAAGGCAACCATCCGGGAGTTCAGCTTCGGAAAGGGGATGCTCGTTGCAACGTTCTGTGGCGTGATGAGCTCCTGTTTTGCGTACGGCCTCGCCGCTGGAAAGCCCCTCGCGGAACTCACCCGAGTCCGTCTGATCGAGCAGGGCCGCGCCGATCTCTGGCAGAACCTCCCAGTGCTCATCGTGGTGTTGCTCGGTGGCTTCACCACGAATTTCATCTGGTGCGCCATCCTCAACGTCAAGAATCGCTCGGGTCGAGAGTATCTCGCGATTCCATCCGCCTCGAATCCACTGTTGGCGAGCACCAATCGGTCGCTCCTCGCCAGCAACTACCTGTTGTCGGCAATCGCGGGGGTCATCTGGTATCTGCAGTTCTTCTTCTACAGCATGGGCCAGACGAAGATGGGCCACTACGAGTTCTCGAGCTGGACGCTTCACATGGCCAGCATCATCATTTTCAGCACGCTCTGGGGTGTGGCGCTCCACGAATGGAAGGGCACGAGCAGGAAGACGCACGCACTGATTGCCACTGGGCTGGCCGTGCTGATTGCATCGACGATGCTCGTCGGCTATGGCAACTTTCTCAAGAGCGGCAGCGCCAACAAGACGACGGAGGCACAACCGTGACCAAGATGCAGGTACGTCGGATGGCGTGGGTTGTCTGTTTTGTGGCGCTGCTCCGTACAGACAGCGAAGGAGGGCGGAGCGCGCTCATCGCCGGCCAGGCCGCGGAAGACGGCAACATCAAGGTGGCGTGGGACAAGGTGATTCGCGTGTCGAACACCACGCCGACGCTGCAAGTCGTGGTCAATCCGCCGCTTCGCCGCGGATCGCCGATCCACGATCGCGCATTCCAGTCCCTTCGCGAGCTTGCCTGTGACTATGTTCGATACGTGCCATGGTTGCCGTATCCGAGGCTCGCGGTCGCCGAGCTCGAGCCGCCGTCGGGCGGAAAGACGTTCTGGGACTTCTCGCTGATTGATCCGATGACCGAGGACTTCATGGAGGCGATGCGAGGACATTCGGTGATGCTGAACTTCAGCACCATCCCGCAGTGGATGTTCAAGACCGACAAGCCCGTTCCGTATCCGTCGAACCCCGACGAGCCAATCTGGAATTACTCGCAGGGGACGGAGCTGCGCGACCCGAGCCTGAAGGAGCTGGGCGACTACTACGCACGCCTGGTGAGCTGGTACACAAATGGAGGCTTCACCGACGAGCTCGGCAAACGCCACGAGTCGGGCCACAAGTACAAGATTGACTACTGGGAAGTGCTGAACGAGCCCGATCTGGAGCACCAGATGACGGGCGAGCAGTACACCGAGCGCTACGATGCCATCGTAGCCGCCATCCGTCAGGTCGCCCCGGACATCAAGTTTGTGGGCGTGTCGCTCGCGTTCCCGTCGCAGGCGCCGCAGTTCTTCGAGTACTTCCTCAACCCGAAAAACCACAAGCCGGGCATTCCGCTGGACATGATTTCGTATCATTTCTACGCGATTCCAACCGCCGATCAGACGCACGAGATCCAGCCGTTCACCCTTTTTGAGCAGGCCGAGAAGTTTCTGGATATCGCGCGGTACATCGAGACGATTCGCCTGCGCTTGTCTCCCAACACCAAGACGACCGTCAACGAGATTGGATCGATCGCGGCCGATGACTTGCGGCAGGGCGAGCCCGGGTATGTCTTCAAGCCGCTGCACGAGACCTACTGGCACTTGTCTGGTGCCGTGTATGCGTACGTCTTCTCGCGGCTTGCCCGGTTGGGCATCGACGTGGCGGGTGAATCGCAGCTGGTGGGCTATCCGACGCAGTTTCCGAGCGTTTCGATGGTCGACTGGGAAACGGGCGCGCCGAACGCTCGCTATCGCGTGCTGCAGCTGCTGAAAGACAACTTTCGCCCAGGCGACAAGCTGGTCGAGACCGACGTCAAGCTCGCGCTCAACCAGACGTACGTCCACGCCCAGGGCTTCATCACGGCGGACGGCACCCGAAAGGTCCTGCTCGTGAACAAGCGCGATCGGCCATTTGCCCTGACGATTCCAGGCGCCACGAAGGCGATGGTCGTCGACCAGACAACGAAGGCCGAGCCGCCGGCTCCGAGATCGATCTCGGGAAGGAAAGATGACGCTGGAAGGCTTCGCCGTCGCGGTTGTGACGGTCGCGAAGTAGCTTTCTTGCCGGGAAAAGCACTTGGCAAGAGCTGGCCACGGACTCACACGGACGGACACGGATCTGAACGGTCGCCGGGAAGGCGCGTGCCGCGTGATCGCAAGCACCCACAGGTTCCGCGGCAAGGTGCTTGCGATCTCGCGGTCCGCGCCTTCCCGCCGCGCTCGCGCGGCGCGACCGTGGCGTCTGCCTCCGCGACGATCTATGCGACGCCCAACCGGGATGTTTTGCCTGCTATCGTCGCGATATTCCGCGTCGGTCCGTGGCGGATCCCTTGGTCTGTGGAATTCCGTGTCGGTCCTTGGCGGGTCCCTTGGTCCGTGGACTTCGTTGTCCGTCCGTGGCTGATCCTTGGTCCGTGGACTTCCGTGTCGGTCCGTGGCGGGTCCCTTGGTCCGTGGACTTCCGTGTCCGTCCGTGGCGGGTCCCTTGGTCCGTGGACTTCCGTGTCCGTCCGTGGCTGATCCTTGGTCCGTGGACTTCCGTGTCCGTCCGTGGCTGATCCTTGGTCCGTGGACTTCCGTGTCCGTCCGTGGCGGGTCCCTTGGTCCGTGGACTTCCGTGTCCGTCCGTGGCGGGTCCCTTGGTCCGTGGACTTCCGTGTCCGTCCGTGGCTGATCCTTGGTCCGTGGAATTCCGTGTCGATCCGTGGCGGATCCTTGATCCGTGAGACTCCGGTCCGTGGCTGATTGTTTAATCCTGGAGATTCCGTGGCGGACCATCATGACGTTGAAATATTTTGCGATTAGCGTGCTCGCTCTGACGATGTCAGCGCGGCCCCTACCGCAACCGTCCAATCTCGCTGTCTACGATCTTCGATGCGAGTACGCGACCGATCCGATGGGGATCGACGTGTCGGCGCCGCGGCTCTTCTGGAAGCTCAGAGGCGACGCGGGCGGGGCGCGGCAGTCCGCGTACCAGATTCTGGTCGGATCGAGCGCCGCCTCGCTCGCCAAAAACAGAGGTGACCTCTGGGACACAGGGCGCGTCGAGTCCGACGAGACCACGCACGTCCGATATGCGGGCAAGACGCTCGGCTCCTCGCAGCTCGCGCACTGGAAGGTGCGCGTCTGGGATGGCACCGGGCGGGCATCGTCGTGGAGCGCGCCGTCCTCATGGACGATGGGAATCGTGAACCCGACCGACTGGCACGCTCGCTGGATCGCGGATCGAGCCGACGCAGAATCCCCCCTTCTCAGGCGCGGGTTCGACGTCAAGGCAGGTCTGACGCGCGCGACGATTCACGTATCCGGTCTTGGCCAGTACCAGTTGACGCTGAACGGCCGGAAAGTTGGTGACGACCTGCTGTCGCCGGGTTGGACGAAGTACGACAAGACCGCGCTGTACGACACCCGCGACGTGACCACATTCGTTCGCGAGGGATCGAACGCCATTGGGCTCGTGCTCGGAGGCGGCATGTACCGCGTGAAAGGCGGTCGTTACACGAAGTTCACGGGTTCATTCGGACGGCTGATGGCCATTGCGCAGTTGCATCTCGAGTATGGCGACGGTACGACTGAATTGATTGGCACCGATACCCAGTGGCGAACCAGCCCTGGGCCGATCACGTTTTCCTGCGTGTACGGCGGCGAGGATTACGACGCGCGGGCCGAGCCTCGAGGCTGGAACATGCCGGGCTTCGACGATGCCGCGTGGCACGAGGCCGCGATTGTGGACGGCCCACGAAGCGCGCTGAAGGGTTTTACGAGCGCGGCGCCCGCCATCGCCACCTTCGAGACACTGCAGCCGGTGCGCGTTACGGCCATCAGCGATCGCGTGAGTGTTTACGATCTCGGGCAGAACGTGTCGCTCATGCCGCGGGTGACGGTCCATGGCGCCGCCGGATCGTTCATCACGATCACGCCTGCCGAGCTCCTCGAGCCTGACGGCACCGTCGATCGCGAGTCGGTCGGAGGAGGCCAGTCGTACTGGAAGTACACGCTCGCGGGAGGGCAGAGCGAGACCTGGTTTCCGAAGTTCTTCTATCATGGGTCCCGCTATCTCCAGGTGGAGCGGGCCGCATCGGAAGCGAGCGGTGCGCTTCCTTCCATCGACCGGCTCGAGGGCGTCGTCGTGCACTCGTCGGCACCCCCCATCGGCACGTTCGAGTCGTCGGACGACCTCTTCAACCGGATACACACGCTCGTGCGCTGGGCGCAGCGCAGCAACCTCATGAGCGTGATCACCGACTGCCCGCACCGTGAGCGGCTTGGCTGGCTCGAGCAGTATCACTTGAACGGCCCCTCGCTTCGGTACGAGTTCGATCTGGCGCGACTCTTTGCCAAGGGCATGGGCGACATGGCCGACAGCCAATTGCCCAACGGGCTGGTGCCCGACATCGCGCCGGAGTACACCGTGTTCGAGGAGGGCTTCCGCGACTCGCCGGAATGGGGCAGCGCTTATGTCATCGTTCCGTGGCAGCAGTACGAGTGGACGGGCGATCTCGAGCTGCTTCGGCGCCACTACCAGGGAATGAAGCGCTACGCCGCATATCTTGGATCCCGCGCCACGAATCACATCCTGTCCCACGGTCTCGGGGATTGGTACGACATCGGCCCCGATCGCCCAGGTAAGGCGCAGCTCACCCCGGTCGCGCTCACGGCGACGGCGTTTTATTACATCGACCACGTGATCCTCGCGCGCGCGGCAACGATTCTCGGTGAGACAGACGATGCGCGGCAGTTCGACGTGGAGGCGCGCGCAATCCGCAAGGCGTTCAATGCAAAGTTCTTCGACCGGGCGGCTCGCCGGTATGCCACGGATTCCCAGACGGGGAACGCCGTGCCACTCGTCATGGGCCTCGTCGACCCGGCCGATCGCGACAGTGTCGTGAACGCCATCGTCGAGGACGTGACCCGTCGTGGAAATGCCTTGACGGCCGGAGACGTCGGGTATCGCTACCTCCTGCGCGCGCTCGCCGACAACGGGCGATCCGATGTGATCTTCGACATGAATCACCAGTCCGAGAAGCCCGGCTACGGCTACCAGCTGGCAAAAGGCGCGACGAGCCTGACAGAGGCGTGGAATGCAGATCCGCGCTCGTCGCAGAACCATTTCATGCTGGGTCAGATCGTCGAGTGGCTCTATCACGATCTTGCGGGAATCGGCATCGACCCGTCGGCGCCAGGGTTCAAGCACATACACATCAATCCGCAGCCAGTGGGCACGCTGACCTCGGTGAGCGCGAGCCTCGACACGATCCGCGGCATCGTGAGCAGCCGATGGACGAAGACGGCCGATCGGTTCTCGCTGACGATCGTGGTTCCTCCGAACACGACAGCGACGGTCCACGTGCCGGCCGCATCCGCGGGCCGGGTCTCGGTAGAGGCACCCGCGGGCGCGCCTGGCGCGAAGGTGCTGCGACAGCAAGGCGACCGCGTCCTGTACGAAGTTGCCGCGGGCACGTGGGTGTTCAAGGCCCCGTGTTGCGCAGAGTGAAACGATTTGGGCAAGTGGTCCAGTTGGCGCCCTCAGCTGAAGAAGGGCCACACGGCCGTCCAACCCATTTGTCGACGCGAGCTTAGGCGGTGTCGAACCGCGCCGAATCGTCGTTCTGCCGTGAGGAACGTCCGGCCGACCAGCGAATATCGTTGGGCGCAGCTGGCCGGTCGCATCACACTCGCGCGACCTTCGGCGCGGTTCCTTGCCGATTCTCTCTTTCCGGCCGTGGGGCCGAACCTACTCTGAGGACTCTCCCATGGACAGCCGTCGCAGGTTCATTCGGCGCACGCTTGCCATCGCCTGGCTCGCCGCGTTCACGATTTCAAGTGCCGCGCAAACGCCGCCGTCCGGTCCCGTTTCAGATGACGCGCTCGAGCGCGCGTTCAGGACGCCGCCCGACGAAGCCAAGCCGCGCGTCTGGTGGCACTGGATGAACGGCAACATCACGAAAGAAGGCATCAAGCTCGATCTCGAGTGGATGCACCGCGTCGGCGTTGGTGGCTTCCAGAATTTCGATGCTTCGCTCTTTCCCGATCAGGTCGTCGAGAAGCGCTTGGTGTACATGACGCCGGAATGGAAGGACGCCTTCCAGTACGCCACGACGCTGGCCGACCAGCTTGGACTCGAAGAGGCGATCGCCGGATCGCCGGGATGGAGCGAGTCAGGCGGCCCGTGGGTACAACCGGCGCAGGCGATGAAGAAGTTCGTGTGGAGCGAGACGCGCGTGCAGGGCGGCACGCCGTTTTCGGGGACGCTCGCGAAGCCGCCAACTGTCAGCGGCCCGTTCCAGAACGTTCCGTTGTTCGACTGGGTCGCCGCCATGAGCGGCCAGACCGTCAAGCCGCCGCCCGAGTACTTCAAAGACAGCGCTGTCGTCGCGTATCGAGTGCCGGCGGGCGACGTGCCGCTGGCCTCGCTGAAGCCCACCATCACCTCGAGCGGCGGCGCGGTCAACGCGTCGCTGTTGTGGGACGGAGACTTCGTCAGGTTCAGCTCGGTGCCCAAGGCACCCGTCGGCGAGAAGGCGTGGATCCAGATCGCCTTCGCACAACCGCAGGAGATTCGTGGCGTGTCGCTGGCACTGTTCGGGTTCGTCTTCCCCTTCGGCCCGCCACCTCCGGGGCCCGATCTCGAAGCCAGCGATGACGGCCAGAGCTTCCGCAAGATTGTCAACATTCCGCGCAGCCAGGCCAAGCAGAACACGGTCTCGTTCCCGCCGGTCCGTGCGCGGTTCTTCAGGGTGACGTTCCTGACGCTGCCACCGGGTCCGTCAGGACTCGGTGACATCGACATTCCCCTTCCGCCGCCGCCGAAGGAGCACGATATCGCGGAGTTGGTGCTGCACACTGGCGCGCGCGTAAATCGTTTCGAGGAGAAGGCCGCGTTCGTGCCCCTCGCCGGCGTCTCCGCCCTGCCGAGCCCTGAGGTCGCCGCGGGCGATGCGTTGGCCAGGGCCGATATCGTGGATCTGACGTCGAAGATGCGGCCCGACGGCACGCTCGATTGGACGCCGCCGTCGGGCGAGTGGGTCGTGCTTCGCATGGGCTACTCGCTGCTCGGCATCAGCAACCACCCCGCCTCGCCGGAAGGAACCGGATTCGAAGTCGATAAGCTGAATCCAGCCTACGTCAAGGCGTACATGGAGACGTACCTCGACAACTACAAGAGCGCAGTCGGCCCGTTGATGGGCGCGCGCGGCCTGCAATTCCTGATCAGTGACAGCTGGGAGGCGGGTGCGCAGAACTGGACCGACGACATGATCGCGGAGTTCACGAAGAGACGCGGGTACGATCCACGCCCATGGCTCCCCGCGCTCACCGGACGCGTCGTGGAGAACGCTGCGGCAAGTGACCGCTTCCTGTGGGACTTCCGGCGGACGCTCTCGGACATGCTCGCGGAGTACCACTACGACCAGATCACTGCGATCCTGAAGGCGCGCGGCATGGGCCACTACGGCGAGTCGCATGAGTCGGGCCGGGCGTTCATCGGCGACGGCATGGAGGCGAAGCGCACGAACGACGTGCCGATGTCAGCCATGTGGACGCAGCGTCCGGGTGTGAACGAGGATCAGCCCGGGTCCAACGCCGATATTCGCGAGTCGGCGTCGGTTGCGCACATCTACGGCCAGAACCTGGTGGCGGCCGAGTCGCTGACCGCCGGTTCCTCCCCATGGGCGTGGTCGCCTGCCACCCTGAAGCCCACGGCCGACAAAGAGTTGGCGATGGGCCTGAACCGGTTCGTGATTCATACCTCGGTGCACCAGCCGCTCGTCGACAAGGGACCCGGCCTGAGCCTTGGCCCGTTCGGTCAGTGGTTCACCCGCAACGAGACCTGGGCCGAGCAGGCGACGCCATGGATTCAGTACCTCGCGCGCAGCTCGTTCCTGCTGCAGCAGGGTCGCTTCGTCGCCGACATCGCGTACTACTATGGTGAAGACACGAACGTCACGGCGCTCTTCCGCGACAAGGCGCCGCCGATTCCGGCAGGCTACAACTTCGACTACGTGAACGCCGATGCGCTGATGCATCGGTTTTCGGTCAAAGGCGGCCGGCTCGCGACGCCGAGCGGCATGCAGTACCGCGTGCTGGCTCTGGACCCGAACAGCCAGCACATGTCGGTGCCGGTGCTTCGGGCGATCGCGAAGCTTGTGAGCGCGGGCGCCGTGGTCGCCGGGGCGAAGCCGGTGGCATCGCCAAGCCTCAGCGACAGCGACGCGGAGTTCCGCCGTCTGGCGGACGAGCTCTGGGGCGCCGGCAATGGTGCTGGCGAGCATCGCCATGGAGCGGGCACGGTGTACGGCGACGCCACGATCGAGGCAGTCTTGTCTCGCCTGCAGGTGCCGCCGGATTTTGCCTACACGAAGCCGAAGGCGGACACGACCGCGCTCTTCGTTCATCGCACACTGCCGGATGGCGATCTGTACTTCGTCAACAACCGACAGGACCGCGATGAGGACCTGGAGGCGACGTTCCGAGTGAGCGGACGAGAAGCCGAGATCTGGCACGCCGACACGGGAATGCGCCAACCGGCGCCGTATCGCATCGCGGGCGATCGCACGACGGTGCCGCTCCATCTCGATCCGTGGGGCGCGGTATTCGTGGTGTTTCGAAAGCCTGCCGCCGCACCGTCGCGAACGATTCCAGTGCCAGTAGAACGATCGGTCGCGACAACCGCCGGTCCGTGGACCGTTCGCTTCCAGGCGGACCGGGGCGCGCCCGACACGATCGCGCTCGACACTCTGAAGTCCTGGAGCGAGAACGCCGATCCGGGAGTGAAGTACTTCTCGGGAAGCGCCACCTACTCGAAGACCGTCGACGCGCCGGCCGGGTGGTTCGCACCCGGCGCCAGGCTCTGGATCGACCTCGGCGAGGTGAAGGAGCTCGCGGAGGTGTCGGTCAACGGCAAGCCGCTCGGCATCGTCTGGAAGCGACCGTTCCGTGTGGAGGCCACGGGCGCGCTGAAAGCAGGCCCCAACGTCCTCGAGGTCAAGGTCACCAACCTCTGGGTGAACCGGATGATTGGTGACCGCCAGCCGGGTGCGCCGAAGCAGTACACTTTCACGCGTCCGGTGTTCTACAAGGCCGACTCGCCCCTGCTGCCGTCTGGGCTGCTCGGTCCGGTTCGCGTTCTACAGGTCGCGACCGAAAGCGGATCCCAATAGGTGCGCCTGGCGTCCCGGCGAGCTATGTCAAGATCGGGGCAAATCAGTCGCACGCCTGTCGGATGAAGCCGAGGGCCGTCCCGGTGAGGATTTGATGGCGCATAGGACGAAAGAGCTGCAGCACGTGCAGTATCTCTGGAAGGACGAGGAGGCCGACCGCCTCGAGGGCCTCGACCGCCTGGTGTATCGCTCGAACAAGCTCGGTGAAGACCTGACCCTGACCAACACCGGCGGCGGCAACACCTCGTCGAAGCTGATGGAGCAGGATCCCCTCAGCGGCGAACCCGTCGAAGTGCTCTGGGTGAAGGGATCGGGCGGCGATTTGCGCACCGCGACGCGCGACGGCTTCGCGTCGCTATATCTGGACAAAGTGCGCGCGATGAAGGGGACGTACCTGGCGGCCCCGGAGCGTGGCCCGAAGACGCCGATCGAAGACGTCATGTACCCGACGTACAGCCACTGCGTCTTCAACCTCAACCCGCGCGCCTGCTCGATCGACACGCCGCTCCACACGTTCGTGCCGCATCGGCACGTCGATCACCTGCATCCCAACGCAGTGATCGCGATCGCCGCGTCGGTGAATCAGGCACGCCTCTGCCGAGAGATCTACGGCGACGATCTGATTTACGTGCCGTGGCAGCGCCCGGGGTTCGACATCGGCCTGTTGATCGAGCGGCTGATCGCTGGGCATCCGCGCGCGAAGGGCGTCCTGCTCGGCCATCACGGGATGAGCTCGTGGAGCAACGATGACAAGACGTGCTACGAGACGGCTCTCGAAATCATCGATCGCGCCGCAACCTACATCGAGGCGCGCGATCGGGGCGCCCGTACGTTCGGCGGCCAGCGCCACGACGCGCTCGACGCCGCCCAGCGAAAGCATGTCCTCACCGAGATCCTTCCGTTCATTCGCGGTCAGGTCTCGGTCTCGAAGCGTTTCGTCGCCACGGTACAGGATGATGAGCGGATGCTGCGATTCGTCAACAGCGTCGACGGTCCCCGGCTGGCGGCGCTGGGGACATCGTGTCCGGACCATTTCCTGCGGACCAAGATCAAGCCCCTCTTCGTGGAATGGGAGGCGGCCGAGACGATCGACGCGTTGAAAGCGGCGGTCGTTCGAGGCCTGGAGCAGTACCGCGCCGACTACGAAGCTTACTATCACCGATGTAAGCGACCCGATTCGCCACCGATGCGCGACCCCAACCCAACCGTGGTCCTGATCCCGGGTTTGGGCATGGTCGCCTGGGGGAAGAACAAGAGCGAGTCGCGAGTCACCGCCGAGTTCTACAACTGCGCGATCGAGGTGATGCGCGGCGCCGAGGCCATCGATCGATACGAGGCCATGGATCAGCAGGAGGCCTTCGACATCGAATACTGGTCGCTCGAGGAGGCGAAGCTGCGACGACAGCCGCCCGAAAAAGAGCTCGATCGACAGATCATGGCGGTCATCGGCGCCGGCGCGGGCATCGGCAAGGCGACCGCGCACCGGCTCGTGAAGGAAGGCGCGCACGTCGTCTGCGTCGATCGTGACAAGGCCGCCGCCGCCGGGACGGCTCAGGAAATCATCGACAAGTACGGCGAGGGCATCGGCATCGCCGGCACGGGCGTCAGCAATTGCGGTCCCGCCATCGGCCTCGAGTGCGACATCACCAATCGCGAAAGCGTCGCCGCGATGTTGGGCGACGTGCTGATCGCCTACGGTGGACTCGACGCGGTCGTGGTCACCGCCGGCATCTTCGTGCCGCCCAATCGCACGGGACGCATCGACGACCGGCACTGGGCGCTCACGTATGCGATCAACGTCTCGGGTGCCTATGTCGTTGCGGACGAGGCCTACAAGATCTTCCTGCGCCAGAACCTCCCGGCGAACATCGTCCTCACCACGAGCGCCAATGCGGTGGTCGCGAAGAAGGGAAGCCTCGCCTACGACACGAGCAAGGCCGCGGCCAATCACCTCGTGCGCGAGCTCGCCGTCGAGATGGCGCCGCTCGTCCGCGTGAATGGCGTCGCGCCGGCCACCGTCGTGAAGGGCAGCACGATGTTCCCTCGCGACCGCGTCCTCGCCTCCCTGTCGAAGTACGGTATCGCGTTTCGCGAAGACGAGTCCGACGACGATCTCAGGGAGAAGCTGGCGGGGTTCTATGCCAGGCGATCGCTGACCCAGTTACCGATCGAGCCGGCGGATCAGGCCGACGCGATCCTGCTGCTCGTGTCCAAACGCCTCTCGAAGACGACGGGTCACATCATTCCAGTGGATGGCGGATTGCAAGATGGATTTCTGAGGTGAACTGAGGGAATCTCCATGGCAGCGCACTTCGATATCGACGATGAGCTCATTGAGCGAGAGAACCGCAAGCAAAGGGCCGAACTGGACGCCGAGTTCGGCGCGCTCGCAACGTCGCTCGCGAGAAGGCACCTCGATATCGAACGCCTCGTCGACAGGGCCCAGACATTCACCGTCGCCGTTCCGTCATGGGGCGTCGGCACGGGCGGCACCAGGTTCGCGCGGTTTCCGGGACCAGGCGAGCCACGATCGATCTTCGAGAAGCTGGAAGACTGCGGCGCGCTCCTCAAGCTCGTGCGCTCGACCGCGGCGGTCTCTTTGCACATCCCCTGGGACAAGACCGACAGCCTTGCGCAGCTCCTCAACTTCGCGCACGCACGAGGTCTGCACTTCGACGCGATGAACTCGAACACGTTCCAGGATCAGCCCGGGCAGGCGTTGTCCTACAAACACGGGAGCCTCGCGCACCCCGATCCGGACGTGCGCCGCCAGGCCATCGAACACAATCTCGAATGCATCCAGATCGGCACGGCGATTGGCTCGACCGCGTTGTCGGTGTGGATTGGCGACGGCGGCAACTTGCCGGGGCAGATGCATTTCCGGCTGTCGCTCGAGCGTTATCTCGACAGCATGCGCCAGATCTATGCGGCGCTGCCCGACGACTGGCGGTTGTTCCTCGAGCACAAACTGTACGAGCCCGCCTTTTACTCGACCGTCATCAATGACTGGGGGACCAGCTATCACTGCGCGCGCGAGCTCGGGCCAAAGGCGCTCTGTCTCGTCGATCTCGGCCATCACGCGCCGAACGTGAACGTCGAGATGATCGTGGCCCGGCTGATACAGTTCGGCAAGCTCGCCGGGTTTCACTTCAACGACAGCATGTACGGCGACGACGATCTGGACGCTGGCGCGATCAAGCCTTTCCAGCTCTTTCTCATTTTCAACGAGCTGGTCGACGCCGAGCTGAATGCCGCGCCGGGATTCGAGCCGGCGTATATGCTCGATCAGTCGCACAATGTCACCGATCCGCTCGAGTCGTTGATGATGAGTGTCGGCGAGGTCGTGCGCGCGTATGTGCAGGCGCACCTCGTCGATCGGCAACAGCTCGCCGACGCACAGCACTGCGCCGACGCCGTCACCGCGTTGGCGTGCTTGAAGAAGGCGTTCCAGACCGACGTGTCGCCGATCCTCGCGACGGCCCGCCTCCGGGCGGGCGGCGCGATCGATCCGCTCGCTACGTATCGCGCCAGCGGCTATCGCGCGCAGAAGGCCAAGGAGCGGCCCGCGCAAGCCTCCGTCACCGCGGGCATCGTCTGAACGGCTTTGCCTGATTCCCTCCACATCGCGATCGATCTCGGTGCGGGAAGCGGACGGGTGTTTCTCGGCGGCATGGGGCCGGGGGAGCTGCTGCTGGAAGAAGTGCGGCGCTTTCACTACCCGCCTCGTCGTCTGGACGGCCACTTGCGGTGGGATTTTGGCCGAATCGCGGCAGAGATTGACCAGGGGCTCCGGTCGGCCGCCGCCAGGGCGCGGGATCTGGAGCGTCGGGTCCACAGCATCGGCGTCGACAGCTGGGGTGTCGACTACGGCCTGACCGACGCCGCCGGCATCCTCGTCGAGGACCCCATCTGCTATCGGGATGAAAGGACGGCCGGCGCGATGGACGCCGCCTTCCGCCACGTGCCGCGCGTGGAAATCTTCCGGCGCACCGGCATCCAGTTCCTGTCGATCAACACGATCTTCCAACTTTTCGCACACGCAGCCGCGGGACTGCCCGATCGCGCAGCGCATCTCGGTCTCGTTCCCGATCTGATCAACGGGACGCTGACCGGCCGCCTCGTCACGGAATACACGAACGCGACAACCACCCAGATGGTCAGCGCGGTAACCGGGGATTGGGACGGCGAACTGGTGGGACGACTGGGGCTGCCGCGACACCTGCTCTCTCCGATCGTGCCGACCGGTACGGTCGTCGGCCCGCTTCTGCCGCACATTGCGTCGGCGACGGGCCTCGAAGGCGTGGTGGTCATCGCCCCGGCGACGCACGACACCGGGAGCGCCGTGGCCGGAACACCGCTGCAGAATGCCTGGGCATATATTTCGTCGGGCACCTGGTCGCTCGTTGGCGTGGAGCGTGAAAGGGTCCTCGTCGACGACACGGTCGCTCGCCACAACTTCACCAACGAAGGCGGCGCATTCGGCACGGTGCGATTGCTCAAGAACTCGATGGGGCTGTGGATTCTGGAGTCGTGCCGGCAGGAATGGCGGGCGGGCGGCCTGGACGTGGACTATGCGCTCCTGCTTGAAAGGGCGGCCGCCATTCGAGCGTCCTGCGGACTGATCTTTCCTGACGACCCTCGCTTCCTCAATCCGCCGAGCATGCTGGCGGCCGTGGACGCGCAGATGCGCGAGACCGGTCAGCCGGTCGTCTCGGAACCTGCGGCCGTGACGAGAGTGGTCCTGGATTCCCTCGCGCTTCGCTACGGGTCGATTCTTCGAATGATCGCGTCCATCACGGGCCGTACGGTCCGCGGCGTCCAGATCGTCGGCGGCGGCAGCCGCAATGCCTACTTGAACCAGGCGACGGCCACGGTCACGGGGTTGCCCGTTGTTGCCGGTCCCGTTGAAGCCACCGTGATCGGCAACGTGATGATCCAGGCAATCGCTGCCGGGCGATTCGCGTCGCTGGCCGAGGCCCGGGGACACGTAGCCGGAAGCATCGAGTCGACACCCTTCGAGCCGCGCCCGTCAGAGACCTGGGAGTCGGCGCGGAGTGTTTATGCGGAGATCGAAGGGCGGTTCTTGGAAGCGCAATGGCCGCCCTGGTGACGAGAGCAAGAACAAGGACGATCCACAGATTTCACCGATGACACCGATTCTCTCGGGTTCATTGCAAGTCCTGTGTTGTTGCGGCCGGCGCCGGTCGCGCAGTGGAGCGGTAACACAGACTGCTTCACGTGACACAGACTCGCCTCAGATCAGGGTACAGCCCACACTAAGCCGCGATGCGCTCACCCAACCACAGTTGAATCGGTGAAATCTGCGTAATCGGTGGATAGCCTTTCCGTGTAATCCAGCCGAATCCCCTGAATCTCCCGGCAGCTCGCTGAGCCTCAGACGCTGCCGGTTCTCAGTTGCTCCGCCAGATACTCCGATCCTCGCCGCGCGAGCGCCAGAATCGTCCACGTGGGGTTCTGGCAGCCAGCCGACACGAAGATGCTGCCGTCGAGCACGAAGAGGTTCCTGACATCGTGCGTCTGGCCGAACGAGTTCGTGACGGACGTCTTCGGGTCGTTGCCCATCCGTGCCGTGCCGAGCTCGTGAATCGACGCGCCCTCGAGAAAGTGCTCTTTCGAAACGTGCACGCTCTCGGCGCCGGTCGCCCGCACCATCTCCTCGGCGGTCGCCGCCATGTCCTTCACCATCTTCAGCTCATTGTCGCCAAACGCGTAGCTGAATCGCGCGGCCGGGATGCCCCAGTGGTCGACGACGCCGGCATCGACGTCCACGACATTCTCAGGACGTGGCAGGACTTCGCCAAACGCGATGATGGAAAGTGGCGTCGGGTACTTGCGTGGTACCGCCTCCTTGAATCCACTGCCGAACCCGGGCACTCCATGGGCGACCCACGGATACTCGTTGCATCCGGCGCCTCCCTGGAAACCATACCCGCGGATGAAATCGGGATGGCGTTCCTGAAGATTGCGAAATCTCGCGATGTACATCCCGGTCGGGCGTCCATCGTCGTTGGTCGTTTCGCGGCCCGCGAGGGTGGTCAGCAACCCCGTGGCGCTCGGGCCCATGATGTGCTCGCAGAAATAGTGGCCGAGCGTGCCCGACGTGTTTGCCAGCCCGTTCGGATACAGTCGCGATTTCGAGTTCAAGAGCAGCCGCGTCGACTCAATCGTCGAGGCCCCGAGGACGACCGACCGGGCGGTGAACTCGAGCGATTCCTTGGTGTTGCGATCGATGACCCGGACGCCGCGGGCGAGATTCGTCGCCTCATCCAGCAACACCTCGACGACGATCGAATCGGTTCGCACGTCGAGCCGTCCGGTGTCTTTCGCCGGATAAATCAGCGCCGTGGGCGAGTGAAACGCGGCCGAGATGTCGCACCCGCGGCCGCACCGGCCTCTGCCCATGCAGCGTGATCGGTAGCGGTTCGTGACGAGCCCATCGGTCGTGACGCCGGCACGGCCGGGAATCAGGTGCCGTCCCATCGGTGCGATGGCTTTGCGAAGCATCTGCTCGCCGCACGTCAGCTTGATCGGCCGCTGAAAGATTCCGTCCGGGAGTTGCGGGAGGTTCTCCCTGGTCCCCGATATGCCCAGGAGTGTGTCAACCTTGTCGTAGTACGGCGCCAGGTCGGCGTAGGCGATCGGCCAGTCTTCGCCGAAGCCGTCGTGGGTCTTGCCCTTGAAGTCGTAGTCCGACAGCCGTAACGCGACCCGACCCCAGATGAGCGTCTTTCCGCCAAGCGCCCGCACACGCGACCACATGAACGGCGTTCCCGAATACGGCATCTTGCGTTCGTCGGTCAGCAGCCCTTTCGTGTAGGGATCGCCCACGCCAGAGTAGACAGCCTTGTACTGCGCATACTCGCGTGCGAACGCATAGGGCCTGGGGAGCGTCCGGGTACTCCTTGCCGGTCATCGCGTGTTCGTCAGGAGGCAGCGACCCGCGCCGCTCCGACGCGTATGGCCACTCCATCGTCTTGAACTCTTTGTACACGTCGACCGGCCGCCCGGCTTCGACGAGCAGCACCTTCGCCCCCGCCGTCGCCAGCGTGAACGCCGCCATGCCGCCGGCGGCACCAGACCCGACAACGATGGCGTCGTATGACTTCTTGTGGGAAGGTTCGATGCTGAACGCCTGACGCATGGTGGGACTTGCGATGCGGAGCTAGAGCTCCGCGCTACATCTGATTGTTAGCTCCACCGTATCCCGCACCCGTCGCACCCGTCGCACCCGTCGCACCCGTCGCACTCGACGCACCTGACGCACTCGTCGCACCTGACGCACCTGACGCACCTGACGCACCAGATTTAGACATTCCCTTTCTTGAACTCGTCTGCCAGATACTCGCTGCCCCGCATGGCGAGTGCCAGAATCGTCCAGGTCGGGGCTTGTAGAGGTCGACGTCCCGGCCGGCTTCGAGCAGCAGGACTTTCACGCCCTTGGTCGCGAGCACGAACGCCGCCATGCCACCGGCCGCACCGGACCCGATCACGATGACGTCATGGGACTTCTTCCGAGACGGTTCGATCGATTGACTGCGCTGCATGATCCTCGTCCGCGCTCCGAAGTCGAGAGCCCGTAGCCCGTAGCCTGTAGCCTGCTACGACATGTGCTCCGGATGATCACATCCGACGAATTCGGGCAGGAACTGGTTGCCCTTGTACTTCAGCTCGTCGTGGATGCCGATCTTGGTCGTGTAGTAGCCGAAGATCGTGCGCGACTTGGCTTCGCGGAAGAACGTTTCGAGGGGAGTGGTCGGATTGAACTCGTTATTTGCGGCGTCCCTCAGCAGCGCCGTCTGTTGCTCGGCAGTGCTCTCGATGAATGGTTTGCCGGACTGACTCGTGCTGGCCGCATCGAGAGCGGCCAGGCCGTCGGTCCATACCTTCTTCGTCTCGGCCGGTGACTCGCTCAGCACGAAATCGATGTAGTCGGCGACCTGCGCCGCCTTGGCGCCGGGCGATCGATCATCTGCGGGAATGATGAGCTCCGACAGGTACATCGACGGTCCGATGCTGTGCCGGCGTGAAGAACTTGAGCGCGCCGCCGGCCCGCCGTTTCGCCGCCGCCTTCTGCGCGGCTTCCGCGACATCCACGGGCACGAGCGGAATCACCGTGACCGCGCCGATGCCGGCCACCAGGGTCTTCAACGCATCCCTGCGCGTCAGATCGGTATCGAACGTATCGTCGTGGTGCACGAGCAACCTCGCAGGCAAACGGGGTCAGACGCTGTTGGGAGCGGTGCCAGGCTCTGTTAAGAATGTTAACCAGTGAAGGGTTTATTAACATTCTTAACAGTGCCTGGCACCTCTTAACAGTGCCTGGCACCAGGACTAACAGTGCCTGGCACCGGGATCTTTTTACGATCTGACCCCAACTAGCGGCGGGCGGTCAAGCTTTCGGGGCTGGCTGACTGCTGGCGCACGGCGTCGAGGATCTTTCGCGAGAGGATGATCACCTGCGACGGCTCCCGTCTGGAGTGGCGCGCGGCTGGTGAGACTTTGACGTGGTGGATGCGGGCGCCGCTCGCATAGCGGACGGCGGCGACGGCTGCAGGGATGTTGAGGCGCGCCACCATGCCGCGGAAATCGTCAGGCCCCACACCGGCCGGTGGCTTTGTCGGGGGCGCGGGTTTCGCGTGATGCGGCGCGCCAGGCCCACATCGATAGCGGTCGGGGATTCCGGCCCGTCGCCGCCGCGCCCGGCTCCAAGCATTCGGCGTCCGGAAGATCCGTGGCGCCGGGCTCCTCCACGACGGGCAGGCCGCCTTCGATTTCCTCGAGCTTGGCGTAGAGCGCGCCGAAGCCGCACTTGTCTGGATCGTAGAGTCCCCACTCGTCCAACGTCGGACGAGGCTTCCCGTTCGAGGTCCCGGCTGCCGGAGGCGGCGCGGGATCGACGTGGCGTCGGGGTTTTCGAGCGCCCACGGTCTTCTTCGGCGCGGGGCGAGCGGCCGTTTCGGCGGCGTGACGCTCGGCTTCACGCTGGGCCTTGGCCTCCGCGGCCGTCCTCCGTTCGACTTCCTGTTTAGCGCGGCGCTCGGCTTCCTCGCGTGCCTTCCGTTCTGCGGCCGCGCGGCGCTCTGCTTCTTCTCGAGCCTTTCGCTCGGCGCGTACTTCCTCCCGTGCGCGCGACGCGGCTTCCTTGGCGAGGCGTTCGGCCTCGTCTTTCGCCTTCGCCGCCGCCTGGGCCGCGAGTCGTTCGGCTGCACGGGCCGCGCGTTCGGCCTCGGCCCGCTCGTCGGCGGCCAGCCGCGCCGCGCGTTCGGCCTGCTCTCGTACGCTTCGTTCCCTCGCGACTCGCTCCGCTTCCTCCCGCGCCTTTCGCTCTGCGTCCTCGGCCGCGCGACGTTCACTGGCTTCCCGAGCGAGGCGCTCCGTCTCGGCACGCGCGCGCTGTTCGGATTCTTCGCGGGCGCGGCGCTCGGCGTCGGCGCGCGCCTCCGCAGCCTCTCGCGCCCTGCGCTCCGTCTCTTCACATGCGCGCCGCTCGTCGGCCTCCCTCGCGAGTCGTTCGGCCTCCTCGCGCGCGCGACGTTCGCTGTCCTCGCGCGCCGCCCGTTCCGCGGCGGCTCTCGCTTCGGCGTCCTCCCGGGCGCGGCGCTCGGCGGCGAACTGCTGTTCGGCCGCTTCGCGCGCCGTGCGCTCGGCCTCGTCGCGGAGGCGGCGCTCTTCGGTCTCGCGTGCGCGTGCGGCTTCGGCCTCGCGGGCCAGCCGCTCGGCCTCTTCCCGTAGGCGGCGTTCTGCATCGGCCTCTTCGCGCATGCGCGCCTGGGCCTCGCGCGCGAGCCGCTCCGCTTCTTCACGCGCCAAGCGTTCCGTCTCGCGGCGCTCCGCCTCTTCGCGCGCCCGCCGTTCGGCGTCCTCCCGCGCGCTCCGCTCGGTCTCCACCCGGCGCTCGGCCTCCTCGAGCGCGCGGCGCTCGGCGTCGTCGCGCCCCAGCCGCTCCACTCTGGCTTCCTCGCGGGCCCGAGCGGCCACTTCGAGCGCCCGGCGTTCGGCCTCCGCCTCTCCGCGCGCCGAGGCCTCCTCGGCGGCGGTTTCGGCGCGGCGCTGAGCCGCTCTGGCCTCGGCAAGCGCCACTTCGACCGATTCGCGATCGGCACGGAGCCGATCGAGATCGGCGCGCAGCGCCTCCAAAGCCGGCGATTCTACTGCCGGCGCTGCCGGTTCACTCTCGAACGCGCGAAGCGCTGCCTGCGTGACCGCACGAGGCACTTCTGTACGATCGAGCGAGCCGAGATCGAGCGAGTCCGGCGACAGCGTATAGAAGTCGCTCTGCGCGTCGGGCGTCGATTCGACCCCGTCGTCCTCGAGCAGCGCCGAAAGATCGATCTCCTCATCCAGCGCAGCGGCCGCCTCTCCAGTCAGATCAGCCGCCGTCGCGGCGACAGGAGGCGTCAGCCACGTTTCGAGCGGGTCCGTCGCCGTGGGTGGAGGATCGATGTTGATTTCGTGGTCGTCCAGGTAGGTTGGCGCGGGCTCGGCCGCCAGCGCTGCGAGGGCTTCTCGCGCCTGTTCGTGCCAGCTTCTCGGCGTCGAGAGCGGCAGGTCCTCGGTGTCGGCCGCACCGTCAGCGTTTTCGTCGGCGATTGCTGCGGCCGCGACGTCGGCCGTCCGCGGTGCCGCCGACTCGCTGGACACGTCCCACGGATTGGCCCAGGACGAGTAGCCGGGCGCGGGCGGAGTCCCCGCATCGCTCGCGGCCAGATCGGCGCTCGCCATCGGCATCGTGTCGGCTGCCGGCGCGGGCGATGGTTCCCAGTCCCAATAGCCGCCAGCGACTGGAGCCGGTGATGGTGCCGCTTCGATTGCCGGTCCCGTCGTGTGACGTCTCCCGCCGGCGCTTCCTTAGACGGCGGTCTTCGCGCGCACGCTGTGCAGCCGCCTCGGCCTTTCGCTCTTCGGCACGCGCAATGTAGTCGGCGACCTCGACGGCGAACACCGCCGGGTCGCACCCGGACGGGGCGACCGGCGCCTCGCGCTTCCCCAGTCAGCGCGCTGAGCAGTCCCGCGCTTCTTCCGCTTCGGCGGAGTCGCCACCGAATGAGCGAGCAGCGGGATGGTGAGCGTCTGGAGATGTTCGGCGCCCTCCAGATCGCGGAGGTAGTCGGTCAGATCGGATTCATCGCGCGGCGAGAGAAGCGCCGTCACCAGAATCAAGTCGGGAACGCGCTCGGTGATCGCGGCCAGCGCCGCGTCCTTGGAATCCGCGAGGACGAAGTCGGCACCCACCGAATCTCGGACGAGCTGCTTGACGACGGCGGCCTGTCTGGTATCAGGCTCGAGGGCCAGAACGAGCGACACCGACTTATGTCCTCACCATGAATCCCACGAGCAGCACCGCCACGGCGGTGAAGACCAGCATCGGCGCGTGATCGATGCTCTGATCCTTGAGCGCCGCGACCAGCGCCGTTCCGAGCTCGCCCGCCCACGTCGCCATCGAGCCGATTTCGCCGGTGGGTCCACGTGTGAACACCTGTGAAAGTTTGTGCGCCACACGCTGGTCGAGCATGACGAGGACGGCGAGAACGGTCACGAAGCCCAGGGCGGACCCAGCCCAATCGCGAGCGCGGAGACCGTATGACCTTCTCTTCATAGACACGTCCACTTTCACTTTTGCCGTCATAGCAAGCGACGTGCCCGGGTGAGCGAAGCGGCACGTACCAATCTGATCGAAGAAAAACGGCTCTGTAATCAACACATCCGCGGCTGTCGCATCGCGTTGGCACACCACGCTCGCTCCCGGCGGCACAAAAAGCGCGACGTGAATTACGAATATGTGGCTTCGTGCCCGCACCAACGATGGCACGCGGTGCTGCCTGGCGCCTCACGCCACACCCGCCATTTCTCACGAAATTACTCAGGAATTCGACGATTCTGCGCGCGTTTGCCGTCCACCAGTTTGCGGCGTGGCACGAGCGTTGCCTTTCGTTCGGCCCGAGTGCGGTTCGCTGCTGGATGAAGCAGAAGCCGCGGAAACAACCGGCCTCTCGGCGTGAACCGCGCCAGAGACACAGGCATCGCGCGGGGCGATGCGCTTAGGAGGATGCAATGAAGGCTTTCCAGAATGTCGTCCGTTCGTTCGTGCGCAACGAAGAGGGTCAGGACCTGCTCGAGTACGCGCTGCTCGTCGCGCTCATCGCTCTGGTGGCGGTTGGTGCGGTGACCGCGGCCGGCCTGAAGGTGAACACCATCTTCAACCAGATCGCGACGGCCATCTAGCCCGGAAGAGGCGGGGCTCACGCCCCGCCACCACAAGACGGCGAACTGTCCGTACGAAGAGGAGATTGCATCATGCTGCTGCTGAACTATCTCAAGACGCTGAAGAGCGAAGAAGGCCAGGACCTACTCGAGTACGCGCTGCTCGTCGCCCTCATCGCGCTCGTGGCGGTTGGCGCCGTGACGGCGGCTGGCGAGAAGGTCAACGTGATCTTCAACCAGATCGCGACCGCCATCTAGACGGTTGAGAGGGGTTTCGAGACGCGCCCGGGTGGCCGTGCATGTCGGCGCCCGGGCGCATCAGCCTCGAACGAATGCTCCCCAGGACTGCGAGTGCCCGACATGGATCGTCTCGTGACTTTCGTGACCCGGCTGATTCGAACAGAGGACGGACAGGACCTGCTCGAATACGCCATGCTCTGCGCCCTTATCGCTCTGGTCGCGATGGGAGCGGTAACGACGCTGGGCAACAAGATCAACACGGTGTTCTGGCAGGCCATTGCTGCTTCCAACATCTAACGCGGTCGTGCTCGTGGCCGTCGCGTCCGCCTCGGGTCTCGCCGCGGCAATCGACTTGCGGACCGGACGGATTCCCAACCGGCTGACGGCATGCGTCGCCGGAGCGGGGATCGGCCTGGCGGCCTTCGGGCTCACGGGCCACTCGGTGGCCGCCTCCGCCGTCGGCGCCGTGCTCGGGTTCGTGATGATGCTGCCGGGCCATCTGCTCGGCGGGACCGGCGCCGGGGACGTCAAGCTCGTGGCCGCGCTCGGCACACTGCTCGGACCCGCCGGCGTGTTCATGGCGGTTCTCTACGGTGCGGTGGCTGGCGGGATATTGGCCGTTGCGCACGCGCTCCACCGGCGCCGGCTCGGGACGACGCTCTCCAGGACCGCACGGCTCGTGGCCGCGCCCGGGAGACGCGAAGAAAGACATCGACGGGGCTGCCGCCCACAGCCGCTTTGCTTACGGGCCGGCGATTGCGATCGGCGCGATCACCGCGGCGCTCCTGGTGAAGTGAGGAATCCAGACAATGCGCATCAAGTCCGAACGCGGCGCCGCACTTCTCGAGGCAGCGATCACGCTGCCGATGCTGCTGCTCATTGCTGTCGGCATCTTCGAGTTTGGCCGCGCGTATCAGACGTGGCAGATCCTGACCAACGCGGCCCGCGAAGGTGCGCGCATGGCGGTGCTGCCCGATCCGACGCCCGGCAACGTCGAGACGCGAGTGCGCGATTACATGCAGGCGGGGCAGCTCAGCGAGGCGGGCACCGCCGCTGTCGACGTGAACCGCTCGGCGACCATGACCGTCAACGGTGCCCCGGTCTCGGTCTCGCAAGTCAGCATCGACTATCCGTTCAGCTTCATCGTGCTGCAGCCTGTGGCGCGGCTCGTCGCTCCCACGACGTCGCTCGGTGGCGCCGTCGTGATGCACGCGCAGGCACTCATGCGGAACGAGACACAGTAGGAGAACTTTCATGGCTCGCATGCGCATCACTCTCGTGCTGCTCCTGGCCATCGCCGCGGGTGGCGGCCTGGCCTTCGGCACCTATCGCTACATGCAGAACGTGCCGGTGAAGACCATCTCGCTGCCGACCAAGCCGGTGGTGGTCGCGGCTGCCGACCTGGAGCTCGGCGCGGAGATCCGCGCCGACGACCTTCGCATCGTCGACTGGCCGGAGAGCGCGATGCCGGCCGGCGCGTTCTCGACGCCCGATGAAATCATCGGGCGCGGCCTCGTGATGCCGGTGATTCAAAACGAACCGATCCTGCCGATGAAACTCGCCGGGAAAGGTGCCGGCTCGGGCCTGCCAGTCGTGATTCCCGAAGGCAAGCGCGCCGTCTCGGTCCGTGTGAACGACGTGATCGGCGTGGCCGGCTACGTGCTGCCGGGCACGAAGGTCGACGTGCTCGCCACGGCGAGCCCGACGACGAGCCAGGCCGACACCACGAGCAAGGTTGTGCTCACCAACGTGCTGGTGCTCGCCGCCGGCACCAAGATCGAGCAGGACGCCGAAAAGGGCAAGCCTGTATCGGTGAGCGTCGTGACACTGCTCGTGACGCCGGAAGAATCGGAACGCCTGACGCTCGGCGCCACCGAAGGCAAAATTCAGCTCGCCCTGCGCAACCCGCTCGACAAGACCGAACCCGTGACGCCCGGCATCCGGCCCGCGGCGCTTCTGGGCACCGCGCCGGCGGCTCCGGCGAAAAGAGGTATCTCCTCGCGCCCGCGTCCGGTTGCGATGATTGCCGCCGCCCCTGTGCATGAACCGACAGTCGAGATCATTCGTGGAGATAAGCGCGCCGACGAAGTGGTGCGCTAGGAGGAATTCAATGAACGCCCAGTTTGCGACTGGCGCCCCCCGGCTGCTGAGCCCAGCGCGCGCCAGCGCGATTGCCGTGGCTGTCGCCGTAACCGCCGGTCAGGTGCACGCACAGAGTCTGCAGCCCGTCGCGCGCAACAGCGAGGCCATAGCGGCCACCGCGGCGGCGAGCGACACCGACAGCTCCGAGGTGCAACTCCTCGTCGGCCGCTCGACGCTGCTCAACGTCGGCAACCCCATCACACGGGTGTCGCTCACCAGTCCGAACGTCGCCGATGCGATGGTGACGACGCCGAGCCAGTTGCTGATTCACGGCAAGGCGCCCGGCACGATCTCGATGTTCGTGTGGGATCGAGCGGGCGGGATCAAGCGCTTCGAAGTCGTCGTGAGGCGCGATCTCAGCCAGTTGGGCGAGCAGATGAAACAGCTCTTCCCTGGCGAGGCGATCGGCATCCACAGCAACGGCAAAGACGTCGTCATCTCGGGCGTGGTCAGCAGCAAGTACGTCGTCGACAAGGCGGCGGACGTGGCGGCCGGCTATGTAGAGAAGAAGGAAGACGTCGTCAACCTGCTTCGGCAGCAGGAAGGCGTGGCCACCAATCAGGTGCTGCTGCGCGTCCGGTTCGCCGAAGTGAGCCGCAGCGCGATGACCGAGCTCGGCTCGTCGATCTTCGCCAATGGCGTCAAGGACGGCCGCTGGTTCGGGCGCACGACGACCGATCAGACGCCCGCGCCGACATTCGACGACGGGAAGTTGATCTTCAGTGACTTCCTCAACCTGTTCCTGTTCGACGCGAAGAATCAGATTGGCGGCGTGATTCGCGCGCTGCAGAACAAAGGCCTCTTCCAGAGTCTGGCCGAGCCGAACCTGATTGCCGAAAACGGCAAGGAGGCGAGCTTCCTCGCAGGCGGGGAGTATCCATACCCTGTCGTGCAGGGCGGCAGCGATCGCAACTCGGTCACCATCCAGTTCAAGGAGTTCGGCGTTCGCCTGAGCTTCACGCCGACGATCGTCGGCGACGACCTGGTGAAGATCAAGGTGCGGCCCGAGGTGAGCTCGCTCGACTTCTCGAACGCGCTCACGCTCGAGGGCTTCCGCGTGCCGGCCATCTCGACGCGCCGCACCGAGACGGAAGTGGAGCTCCAGGACGGGCAGACGTTTGCGATTGCCGGGTTGATGAACAACACCATGACCTCGCAGATGCAGAAGATCCCCGGCATCGGCGACATCCCGATTCTCGGGCTGCTGTTCCGGAGCAAGGCGGCTCAGAAGAATCAGACGGAGCTCGTCGTGATGATCACGCCGACAATCCTCCGCCGCGGGTCAACCGGTGTGTCACCGAAGCTGCCGAACCTCATCGAGCCGTTTTTGCCACCTGCAAGCAAGACGCTGCCCTCGCCGACGCCGTGGAATCCCGCGGCGCCCGCCCAGGCAACATCGCAGCCGGCGGATCAGCCGGTCACCGTGCAGCCAGCCGCACAGCCATCCGCGCCACGTGTCTCACGTCCCGCGCTTGCCCAACAGCAGCCGGCTCGCGACGAGAACCTTCCGGTTGTGGAAATCGCGCCCGCACCTGCTGCTACAGCCCCTCGGACCGCGCAGGCCACACCGGCTCTTGCGCCAGCCAAGCCGGTCAAGGCGAACAAGGCCGCTATCGAGCGGGCCCGCAAGGCTGACGAGGAACGCCAGAAGCAGGCGCTCCGAGAGGTGGAGGCCCAGAAGAAGGCGTCCGCCCAGATGGCGAAGCTCGAACGCGAGCGCGTTGCGGACGACCAGAAGAAGGCCGTCAAGGCTGCCAAGGAGCAGGCGCGGCTGCAGGCCGAGATCGACCGACGCACGGCAGACGCCGGCAAGCTAAAGGCCGAGAACGACAGGAAGCAGGCGGAGATCGACCGCAAGAAGGCGGAGCAGGCGGCAGTCGCGCAGGCGAAGCTCGATCAGGCCCGTAAGGCCTACGAGACCGAGGTCGCCAAGATCAACGCCCAGAACCAACAGCGGTAGGGGCGCACTGCGTGCGCCCGCGAGGGTGCATCACGACGCCCGTGGGGGGCATGGCCATGCGGCCAGCCCGGCGCATTCGGATTTGAAGGAGACGACGCATCATGAAAACGACACTGACACGCCTCTATCGCGATGAACGCGGCATGTCCTTCGTGTTCGTGGGCGTCGGCTTCATGGCGTTTCTCGCGGCGACCACTCTGGCCATCGACGTCGGCATGTTCATGACCGCGCGAAGCCAGGCGCAGAACTCCGCGGACGCGGGCGCGCTGGCAGGAGCCGTGGCGCTCTATTTCGACGACTACGACAACCGCAGCGCGGGAGGACCCGCCGTGCAGAACGCGGTCACGGCATCCAAGGCGAACGACGTCATCAGCGCGGATGTCGACGTCCTGCCGAGCGACGTCACGTTCCCGCTCAGCCCCGCCGGATTGAACAACCGCGTCCGCGTGCACGTGTATCGCACGGCAGCTCGCAGCAACCCCGTCCCAACGTTGATGGGACGGTTCTTCGGCGTAGAACGGGTCAACATCGACGCGGTGGCCACGGCTGAAGCGTCGCAGGCAAACGCCATGACGTGCGTGAAGCCGTTCACGATTCCCGATCGCTGGATCGAGAAGCAGGATCCCGGCGGCTGGGATTCGTTGACCTCGACCTACGACGTCGTGGACAACCATGGCAATCCGCTCGCGAATCCCGACATCTACGTCCCTGCGACGGACAAGGAGAATTACACCGGTTACACCGCCGAGCGTGACAAGGGCATGCCGCTGGTGATTCGCGCCGGCACGGGCAACAACGTCGCGCCGAGCTTCTACTTCTCCTACGCCATTGCCGGCATCTCGGGCGCCGACGAGTACCGCTGGAACATCGCCAATTGCAACACCACGCTCATGGAATGGGGCGACCTGCTCGAGGCCGAGCCCGGCAACATGGTCGGACCCACCATGGACGGCGTCGACGACCTCATCGCGAAAGACCCCGGGGCGACCTGGGACTCTGTGAACAACCGAGTCGACACCACGATGAACCCCAGCCCCCGTGTTGTCGGCATTCCCCTCTATGACCCCGAGTACTACGACACCGGGAAGCGGAGCGGGCGCAATGCCGATCTCAAGGTCGCGAACTACATGGGCTTCTTCGTCGAGCGCCGCTCGGGTAACGACGTGTACGGCCGCATCACCCCAATTTCGGGGTTGATCAAGGGCACTGGCGGGCCGGCTCCGGCCGCCGCCTTCCCCGTGGCCATTCGCCTGGTGGAGTAGCTCATAACATGGCCCAGCTCGCCGCATTGATTGTCACGCAGGACGAGGAGTTCCGCCACCAGCTCGGTCGGCTGCTCCGGTCCGGCGGCGTCCCCGTTGCCCTCCTCGAAGATCGTCGGCCGATTGCCGAACAGTCGCCGCCGGATCTCGTCGTCGTCGACATCCGGAGCGACGCGGCATCGGGCATGGCCGCCATCGAACGGCTTCGCGCCAGCCATACCACGACCGCGATCTTCGCCGTTGCGCAGGGGACCGATCCGGAGCTGATTCTTCAGGCGATGCGCGCCGGCGCAAACGAGTTTTTCATGTGGCCCGTGCCAGAGGACTCGTTCCAGGGCGCCGTGCGCCGAACGGCGACGCGGCGCGAGAGTGCGAACGCGAACGCCAGGCCGCCCTCAGCGACCCTCGTCTTCTTCGGCGCGAAAGGCGGCGCGGGCACGACGACGGTCAGCGTGAACTGTGCCGTGGAACTGGCCCGGATCACGAAGCGCCAGACGCTCATCATCGACTTGAAGCCGGGTTTCGGCGAGGTCGCACTGTTCCTCGGCGTTCGGCCGCGCTATACGGTCCTCGACGCGTTGGAGAGCCTGCACCGGCTTGACAAGGACTTCCTGCGTGAACTGTGCGCGAAGCACAAGTCTGGACTCGAGATGCTCGCCGGATCCGAACAGTTCGAGCGCCCGGGCGCGCAGGACGCGAGCGCCGTGGAGGAGCTGTTCCGAGTGGTCGGCAAGACGCACGATTACGTCGTCGTGGACGCCGGCAACCAGATCAACTCCTGCAGCATCGCGGCGCTTTATGCGGCCGACACCATTTTCGTCGTGGCGAACCCCGACGTGCCGTCGGTGAGAAACGCGCAGCGGCTGGTGGATCGCGTGAGGCAGCTCGGCGTCGGAGGGGAGCGCATCCGGATCCTGCTGAACCGCGCATCCGATCAGCACATGATCGGCCAGAAACAAATCGAGACCGCGCTCGGCTATGGGATCCACCACACGTTTCCGAGCGACTACAAGACCGTATCGACGGCGCTCAATTCCGGTGTGCCGCTGGCGCTGGCGAATCACTCCGAGATTGCTGCGCAATTCGACAGCTTCACGCGTCAGATCATTTCGCCCGGCGAAGTGGGCGACAAAGTGGCCGTCGAAAAACGACGGGCGGCATTCAGCTTCTCGTTCGGGTTCCTGGGTTAGCACGAGGTCGACATGTCCGCACCTGCACACGCTCCCCAACACGGCTCCGGCAGCGTCCCCGCGATTCGTCCGGCACCCGCAAACCAGCGGCCCGACGCGCCGCGGCCTCAATACATTCAGCTGAAGTCGAACGTTCACAAGAAACTCCTGAACCGGCTGAACCTCGAAGCCCTCGCGACCGTCGACCGGCAGCGCGCCGAAACCGAAATCCGGACCCTCGTGTTCGAGTTGATGGCCGAAGAGGCCACGCCGGTCAGCATGGCCGAGCGCGAGCAGATCCTCAGCGACATTCTCGATGAGGTCTTCGGCCTCGGGCCTCTGGAGCCGCTGCTGCGCGATCCGAACGTGAACGACATTCTCGTCAACACGTTCAAGCACGTGTACATCGAGCGCGCCGGTGTCCTGACAAAGGTGCCCACAACGTTCCAGGACGACCGACATCTGTTGCGCGTGATCGATCGCATCGTATCGGCCGTTGGCCGGCGCGTCGACGACAGCTCACCGATGGTCGATGCGCGCCTCGCCGACGGATCGCGCGTCAACGCCATCATCCCGCCGCTCGCCGTCGATGGCCCGCTGCTCTCCATCCGGCGATTCCCCAAAGAACGGCTCAAGGGCGAAGACCTCGTGACGTACCGCGCCATGACGCGGCCCATGCTCGACTTTCTTGGCCACTGCGTGCGGGCAAAGCTCAACTGCCTGATCAGCGGCGGCACCGGCGCTGGCAAGACCACGCTCCTCAACGTGATGTCGAGCTTCATCAGCGAGCACGAGCGCATCGCGACGATCGAGGATGCCGCCGAACTGCAGCTCCATCAGGAGCACGTCGTCCGACTCGAGACGCGGCCTCCCAACGTCGAGGGCAAAGGCGCGGTCAAGCAGCGGCAGCTCGTCATCAACGCCCTTCGTATGCGCCCCGATCGCATCGTCGTCGGTGAGGTCCGAGGCGAAGAAGCGCTCGACATGTTGCAGGCGATGAATACTGGTCACGACGGCTCGCTGACGACCATCCACGCCAACACACCGCGCGACGCGTTGAGCCGCGTCGAGACGATGATCGCGATGGGCGCCATCAACCTGCCGGAGAAAGCGATTCGCCAGCAGATCGCCTCCGCGATTCAGATCGTCGTGCAGCAGTCGCGCCTTGCGGACGGATCGCGCAAGGTGACCAGCATCTCGGAAATCACCGGGATGGAAGGCGACGTCATCACGATGCAGGAGATCTTTACGTTCGAGAAATTGGGCGTGACGCAGGACGGAAAGGTTATCGGCCGCTTCAAGGCCACTGGCGTACGCCCCAAGGTCGCCGAGCGGCTCAAGACCGGCGGCATTCACCTGCCGGTGGATATGTTCGAAGGCATGACGGAGGTTCGGTGATGGCGCCCGTGCTCCTGGCATTTGGCGTGTTCGTGTTTGCCGCGGCGATTGTCGTCGGTCTGTACCACGCCTGGACTCGGCTGCCGCAGTACCTCATCGAGCGGCGCGTTCAGCAGCGGATGGCGGACGTGGCCAGCCACGCCGACCCCGAAAAAGACAAGTCGTTCAACATTGTCAAAGAGAAGACTCAGGGCGTCCTCCCCGGCCTCGACCGGTTCGCGACCGACACCTCTTACGGGCTGAGCCTCGCACGACTGATCGATCAGGCCGGCAGCAAGAAAGGTGTCAGCACCGTGTTGCTGACGTCGTTCGTTCTCGGCATCGCGACGGCCTTCGCGGTCACCGCGGTGGTTCGCGCGCCATGGGCGCTCTTTCCCGGGTTCGCGGCCGGCGCTGTGCTGCCCTTCCTCATTCTGCTGCGCAAGCGTACCAAGCGGCTGCGCCGATTCGAAGAGCACTTTCCGGAGGCGCTCGACCTGCTGTCGCGCGCGATCAAAGCCGGCCACGCGTTCACGACGGCGATGGGAATGGTCGCCGACGACGCGACGGATCCGATCGGAACGGAGTTCAAGAAGACATTCGAGGAACAGAACTTCGGTTTGCCTTTGAAAGACGCCCTGAACAATCTGTCAACACGCATCCCGCTGCTGGACGTGCGGTTCTTCGCGACGGCCGTGCTCATCCAGCGCGAGACGGGCGGCAACCTGTCGGAGATTCTCGACAACCTTGCTTACGTCGTCCGCGAGCGATTCAAGATTCTTCGCCAGGTGCGGGTCTACACCGCGCATGGACGCATGACGGGCTACGTGCTGCTCGGCCTGCCCGCGGTGCTGGCCGTCGCATTGATGTTCATCAACCCCGAGCACATGAACCTGCTCTTCACCGAGCGCATGGGCCGCCTGATGCTGATGGGTACCGTCGTCATGCAGACGGTCGGTTACCTCTGGATTCGCAAGATCGTGACGATCGAGGTTTAGCCATGTCAATGCTGCTGCCGATCCTCGCCTTCGTCTTCGCCAGCCTGATCGTTGCGGCGGTCGGACTACGCTACGCCACCTCCCGGGGCACGGCGATCGATCGGCGCCTGGCCGAGGTCACCGGATCCGACGAACGTGTGAGCCATGGCCCGCGGTTCGTCATGGTGAAGGAAGCCGTCAGGAAGTTCGGATCCAAGGTGCCGGTCTCGCCCTCCGAGCTGGGCAAGGTACGGCTGCGACTCGTTCAGGCAGGCTACCGCGGTTCCGAGGCGCTGCCGTTCTTCTATGGATCGCGAATGGCGATCGCCATCGGTGCGTTCCTGCTCTTCGCCACGCCCATTCTGCTCCGACCGAATGTCGCGTTCGGCCTCGGCGGATCGCTCCTCGGATATCTCCTGCCAGGGATCGTGCTGGCGCGCCTTGCCAAGAAGCGGCAGCACAAGATGCAGCTCGCCCTGGCCGATTCGCTCGATCTGATGGTCGTCAGCGTCGAAGCCGGCCTCGGCCTCGATCAGGCGATCATGCGGGTCGCCGACGAGCTCTCGTTCGCGTATCCGGACCTCTCCGACGAGCTCAAGCTCGTGAACATCGAACTGCGCGCCGGGAAGGCCCGTACCGAAGCGCTCCGCAACCTGGCCGACCGCACGGGCCTGGAAGACATCGCCTCGCTCACGACGATGCTCATCCAAACCGATAAGTTTGGGACGAGCGTGGCCCAGTCGCTGCGGGTGCATTCCGAGACCCTCAGAACGAAGCGACGGCAGCGGGCCGAGGAAGCGGCAGCAAAAACGGGCGTGAAGATGGTGTTCCCGCTGGTCTTCTGCATCTTCCCCGCAATCTGGGTGGTGACCATCGGACCTGCTGCCATCAAGTTCGTCCAGGTGCTCTTCCCGCTCGCCGAAAACGTCGGGAAGCACTAACAACAGGACTCCGGACCCACGAACGTGACACCAGAATCGGCCGCCTCAGGAACTAGCGCGGATCTCCAGATCCGCACCGGCGCTGAAACGCCCGGTCGCCGTGCGCCTGTGCCTCCCGCGCCGGCAACCATCGAGGAAACAGGCTTGTCGTACGAGCAATTGAAACAGTTGCTCGTGAAATCGCTGTATGCAGGCGAGCTGAGCGGCCTCGTGCTGGCCGACAAGCTCTGCCTGCCGTACATGCTGCTCGAGTCGCTGGTGGAGCATCTGCGGTTCGAGAAGCTGATCGAGGTGCGCGGCGCCAACGGATCCGGGACGGCCGGCTATCGCTATGCGCTGACCGACTTGGGTCGCGAGCGCGGCGCCGCCTATTTCGAGGGAAACGGCTACGTCGGCCCCGCGCCCGTACCGCTCAAGCAGTACACGGCGGCGATGCACACGTTGAAAGCGCAGCGCGGTTTCCTCGATCGCGAGCGCATCGCGCACGGATTCACACATCTCATCGTGAGCGCGGAGACGCTCGACCAGCTCGGTCCGGCCGTCAACTCAGGCAAGTCGGTATTTCTCTACGGCCCTCCAGGCAACGGCAAGACCGTCGTCGCCGAAGGCATCGGACGCGCGCTCGGCGGCGACATCTATGTGCCGTGGGCGCTCGACATCGATGGCCAGATCATCACGATCTTCGACCCGGTGAACCACGAGGTGGTCGACGATGAGCAGGCGTCCGGCAGCATCGTCAAGGGAATGGACCGCGACCGCCGGTGGGTGAGAATCAAGCGTCCGGTCGTAACGGTCGGTGGCGAGCTTACGCTCGAGATGCTCGACCTGAGCTTCAATCCGATTGCAAAGTTCTACGAAGCGCCGCTGCAGCTGAAAGCCAACGGCGGCGTCTTTGTGGTTGACGACTTCGGACGCCAGCGGATCCGCCCGCGCGACCTGCTGAACCGCTGGATCGTGCCGCTCGAGAGCCGTGTCGACTACCTCACGCTTCACACGGGCAAGAAATTCGAAATGCCGTTCGACGTGCTCATCGTCTTTGCGACGAACCTGAACCCGGAGTCCCTGGCCGACGAGGCGTTCCTGCGCCGCATTCCCTACAAGATCTACGCGAAGAACCCGACGACCGAGGAATTCGGCCGCATCTTCGAGCTGAATTGCCGCAAGAAGAGCATCGCGTACGACCCGGTCATCATCGAATATTTGACGCGCCGCTACTACGAGCCGCGCGGTCTCGAGATGCGCGGCTGCCATCCGCGCGACATCGTGGAGCAGGTCGTCGACATCTGCCGCTATCAGAACAAGCCGCTCGTCATCACGCGCGAGCTGCTCGATCAGGCGTGCCGCAACTACTTCCTCGAGGAGCAGGCGAACAAGGGATCGGCCGCACCGCGTCGCCCCGTCACGGTCGTCAAGGGCGGACAGCGCGTGGAGCGGCGGCCTCAGCCGTCTCGGAATGAAGAATGGCTGTCCTGAATCCAGCCGTCGACCAGTCGAGGACACTGACGCCGGAGGACGAGGCGCGCCGTGACGTGCTCCGCGAGCGCGCCTCCGATTTCGCCGCACGCGCCGCCATCAGCGCGTTGTTCGCCGTCTTTGCGGTGAACATCGGCGCCGAGTTCCTCAAGACCGGCCATGTCACCGGACTGCTGCTGCTCGTCAGCGAGTTGCTGGTCGTGTTGTTCACGGTCATGCGACGCCCGGCGGTGACGGTCGATCGCGCCTGGATGACTCGTCTGGTGGCCGCCGTGTCGATCGTCGGCATTCCGCTGCTGCGCCCCGCCGGCGCTGCGCTGGTGCCCGATGTGCTCACGGCCTCGGCGTCCGGAGCCGGACTGCTGCTGATCATCGCCGGCAAGCTGACGCTCGGACGGAGCTTCGGCCTGATGCCAGCCAATCGCGGCATCGTCTGTCGAGGCGTCTATCGCACGGTCAGGCACCCGATCTACGCGGGATATCTCGTGACGCATGCGGCGTTTCTCGTGGCGCATCCCACGACCTGGAACCTCGCGCTCCTCGTGATGAGCGACATTGCGCTCCTCGTTCGTGCGGTGTACGAGGAGCGGACGCTCGCCCGCGACGAGGAGTACGCGGCCTACATGACTGACGTGCGCTGGCGCGTGCTGCCCGGCGTCTTCTAGCGCCTGCTGGCCGCCGGAGTCCCTTGACCTTCAACCGCCTCGCGGTCACGTTGCTGTTCACCGTGATAGCCGCGGCCGCCTGCCTCATGCCCGCCCAGAACGACACCTTCTGGCACCTGCGCGCTGGCCTCGAGGCCTGGCGGAACGGAATTCCCCAGTATCGGGACACGTTTTCACACACGGCGTTCGGCGGATACTGGCCGAACCATGAGTGGCTCACGCAAGCCGTGTTCTATGGCGCGTACCTCGCCGCGGGTCTGCCGGGCGTGACGCTGATTTGCGTCTCAATGGTCGCGGCAGGCTGGGCGATGAGCTGGCGGCTCATGTCTGGGACGACGAGCCTGCGGGTGTGCCTCGTTGGCGCGGTGATCCCGACGAGCGCCACGTTGTGGAGCCTCAGACCGCAGGCGATCAGCCTCGGGTTCGTCGGAGTGTGCGCGTGGCTGATCGCGACACGTCGTGCGCGATGGGTGCCCTTCGTGTGTGTCCTCTGGGCAAACTTTCACGGCGCCGCGCTCATGGCTATCGTGCTCACCTGCGGCGCTCTCGCGGCCGCGCTCGTTTACGATCGCCGGGAGGCGCGCCGCCTGTTGATTGTGCTCGCGGTGTCGGCGATCGCGATGTGCGCCACGCCGCTCGGGCTCTCGTGGTGGCCCGAGATGGTCGTCTCGCTCGCACGGATCAGGATCGTCGCGATCTCGGAATGGCAACCCGCCAGCATCGTTCAGCTCGTCGACGCGCCATTCTGGGCACTCGCTGCGAGCATCATCGTGCTCGGCTTCCGGCGCCGCCGAGCGATGAGCGCGGACGACGCGATCCTCACTGGGATGGCGCTGGCACTGCTTCCGCTCGCCGTCATGGCCGGCCGCAACGTGCCGCCATTTCTGCTCATTGCCGTACCAGCGCTCACGCGGCTTCTTCCCGATCGCGTCCGGAACTGGCAGTGTGGACTTGCATCGCGGCCAGGGCGCACCGCGCACACCTGGGCGGCATCGGGAGCCCTGGCAAGTGCGGCGGCGGTCGTGCTGCTCGCCTGGAGTGGGCCTGCTGAACGTCTCGGCTGGCGCCCGCTGCCGGATTCAGTCGTCGCCGCGGTCGAGGCATGTCCCGCCAATCTCTACAACCGCTACGACGATGGGGGATTTTTCATCTGGTTTACGCCTGGGCAACGCGTGTTCCTGGATGGGCGGCAGGACCCATTTCCCGTCCAGCTCATCCTCGATCACCGGGCGACCGAGTCTGCGGGCCGATATCGTGACGTCTTTGAGCGATTCGGGATACGGTGCGCCGCGTTGCCGGGGTCCTCGCCGACGGCCGCGCGCCTGTTGCACGCCGGATGGCAGCGGACGGCCGACGCCGGAGGCTGGGTGGTGTTACAGCAGCAGCAGTAGGGACGCATGGCAATGCGCCCGCCCGGGTGCATCCAGGATCTTGCACGGACGTGTGCCCGAAGGCGGTGGGATACACCGGCGCTGGGCGCATTGCCAAGCGCCCCTACGGGTGTCTGAGAATCGCGACCGTCGCGCCGAGGTGGGTCTCGGCGGCGTCATGGAATGCTTCGACGAGCGGATGATCCCGGAGGACCTGGTGCACCCGCACGCGCTGGACGCCGATCCCTCGTCCGTGAACGAGCCGGACTTCGCGCAGACCGGCCTCGTGCGCCGCCCGCACGTACTCGTCGACGACCGACGGGATATCGCGTGGCAGGAACGGGTGCAGGTCGAGCGTGTGTTCGATTGGAACGCGATGCACGTTTAGATCACCACGACAGCCGGCGCGACGCCGTGCGGTTTCGGCCAAATCGGGATGCACGCCGCGCCGGGCGCATTGCCATGCGCCCCTACTCGTACGGGTACTTCGCGATCACGCTGGTCTTGATGCCGCCGCGGGGCGTGAATGCGCCCTCGACAGTCATTCGCCTGGGTGCGCACGCGCCGACGAGGTCGTCGAGAATCTGGTTCGTGGCGCTCTCGTAGAAGATGCCCTTGTTGCGAAAGTCGAGCAGGTAGTACTTCAGGGCCTTCAACTCGATGCAGCGCTCATCGGGCACGTAGCGGATGTGAATCGTCCCGAAGTCGGGGAGTCCCGTCTTCGGACACATCGAGGTGAACTCGGGGCAATCGATGACGATTTCGAACTCGCGTCCAGGACGAGGATTCGGAAACGTCTCTATCATTGCGCTTGACATGACGTCGGAAAGTCTAGCACTGTGAGGCGATTTTCCTAGGAATCTCGCACGAAGTCCGTTGACACTGCGGACGAGCGCGCGCTAGGATACGCCGGATTTCCGCCATTTTTCGCGACCGGCCGCCTGCGCGCGCGGAACCCGGGTCGCGCCCACAGGGCACGCGCGCCACACTAAACTAGTCAAGGGGGACGCACATGGCAGAGGCTCGCAGGATGGGCAAGTCCGAGCTCTTCTCGCACTTCGCCGAGCGCTTCGAGGTGAAGCGTACGGCGGCGCGGGAGTACTTCGACGAGCTGGCCGCGCTCGCTGAGAAGGAGCTGAAGCGCTCCGGGGAGTTCACGCTGCCCGGTATGGTGAAGCTGGTGGTCCAGAAGCGGAAGGCGCGGATGGGCCGAAATCCAGCCACCGGTGAAGCCATCAAGATTCCCGCCAAGACCGTTGTCAAGGCGCGGATCCAGAAAGCGCTGAAGGACGCCGTCCTCCCGCGCAAGTAGCGCAACGCGCGATTCACATCGAGCCCGCCGACGCCACGGTCAGGCGTCGTCGGGCTCGTTGTCTTTGTCGGGCGTGGATGACGACCCTATCCACCACGTAATCTTTTGGCGAACTCCCGCACATCCAGTTTTTCCAGCTTGAACTTCAGCGTGCTCAGCGGCAGACCCAGGTAGCGCGCGGTGGCGGTGACGTTCCAGCCGTTTTTCTCGAGCGCGCGAATCAGCAGGTTCCTCTCGAACGCCGTCATCGCGTCCTGGAACAGGCTTTCGCCCGTCCGCGGATCGCGATCGAGCTGCGCCATGCGGAATTCGAAGGGCAGGTCGTCCTCGGTAATCCAGCTCTTGTCGGTGATCGCGACCAGGCGCTCGATCAGATTCTCGAGCTCTCGGATGTTGCCCGGCCACCAGTACGAGCTGAGCATGCGGAGTGCCGACTCGGATATGCCTTCGACCTGCTTTCGGAACTTCGTGCAGTAGCGGCGGAGAAAGAACGTGGCGAGCTCGGGCAGATCCTCGATGCGCTCGCGCAGAGGCGGCAGCTTCACCGGGATGACGTTGATGCGATAGTAGAGATCGTCGCGGAACCGGTTGTCCTTGACGGCCTTTTCCAGATCGACGTTCGTCGCGGCGATCAGACGGAAGGTGGCTTTGATCGGACGCTGGCTGCCGACGCGCTCGATCTCGCCTTCCTGAATGGCGCGCAGCAGCTTCGACTGCAGGTCGAGCCGCAAGTCGCCGATCTCGTCGAGGAAGAGCGTGCCGCCGCCGGCGAGCTCGAACTTCCCGATCTGTTGGCGCACGGCGCCCGTGAAAGACCCCTTCTCGTGGCCAAACAGCGTCGACTCGACCAGCTCTTGAGGGATCGCTGCCAGGTTCACGGCCACGAAGGGACGATCGAGGCTGCCGCTCTCGCGGTGGATGAGGCGCGCGAGCAGCTCCTTGCCGGTGCCGCTCTCCCCGAGGATCAGGACCGTGGCCGACAGCTTGGCGATCCGGTTGACCAGATCGACCACGCTCTGGACCGAACGGCTTGGTCCGACGACGAACTCCCGCTCGGTGGAGTCGGAGGCTTCGGCCGAGAGGACCTGCACTTGCCGCGCGAGCGACTGGCGCTCGAGCGCACGATCGATGATGGCGCGGACGGCGTCCGGGCCGCCGGTCTTCGGCACGAAATGAAAGGCGCCAAGCTTGACGGCTTCGACGGCGTGCTCCAGATCCGAGGCGCCGGCAGTCATCACGACCTCGGTGAGCTCGAAGTTCTCCCGCGCGATGCGCAGCGCCTCGAACCCGCTGATGCCAGGCTGTTCCACGTTGAGCAGCATGGCATCCACCTCCTCGCGCATCAGCATCGCGAGGGCCGTCTCGCCGCTGGCGGCCCGCAGCACACGGTAATCGGTCTTGAGGGCCGCTGAGACCGACTGGCGCCAGGCGTCGTCCTGATCGACGATCAGAACCGTGCGTGGTCGGGAGGACACGCCCGCTATTGTAGTCGGGCCGGCACCGAGCCTTGTGGCGCCTTTTTCCGGTGCCATTCCTGGCGGCGGCCGCCTTGACACCCCCGACACGCGCCCGATACTGTACGGGATTGGCCCGTTCGTGGCGGGCCCCTTCATGATCTGGCTTGGCCTCCTTGCGGGAATGGCGCTCGTCATCGCCCTGGCTGCGGTTTCGATCGCGCGGCGCACGCGGCGCCGCCTCGATCAATTGCAGCAGTCCTATTGGGACCTGCGCTACGAGCACAGCCGGTTGAAGGCGCAGGTGAAGCGCCTTGATCCGGAGGAGGCGGCAGTGCCCGAGCCCGAACCCGCCGCGGCCCCGCCGTCAACGACCTTCATCCCGCTCTCGTCGCTCAAGCGCTGAGGGCCTGCTCGCCAGGAGACCGACCCGTGCCTCAGGCCTATGACCTCGTTGTGATTGGCGCCGGCACCGGCGGCTACGTCGCCGCCATCCGCGCCGCTCAGCTCGGTCTCAAGACCGCTGTCGTCGAGCGACAGAAAGCGCTCGGGGGGACGTGCCTGCTCTGGGGCTGCATCCCGACCAAGGCGCTCCTCGAACACGCGCACGCCCTGAAAATCATCCAGCACGCCTCGGATTGGGGTGTTTCGCTCGGCAATGCGCAACCTGCGCTCGACATCGCCGCGGTGCACACCCGCAAGGACAAGATCGTCTCGGGGCTCACCAAGGGAGTCGAGAGCCTGTTCAAGAAGCACGGGATCGCGTGGATAAAAGGCACCGCCCGGCTGGCGGGGCAGGGAGCGGTCGCCGTCACGGGGGGCGACGATCAGACGCTCCAGGCAAAGCACGTCATCGTCGCCACCGGCTCGTCGCCGCGCAGCGTTCCGGGGATCACAATCGATCACCAGCGAATCATCACGAGCGACGAGGCCATTCACCTGAAAGAAGTGCCCGGCCGCATCGTGATTCTGGGCAGCGGCGCCGTCGGCGTGGAGTTCGCCTCGATCTTCAACCGCTTTGGGAGCAAGGTCACCGTCATCGAGCTGCTGCCGCGGCTCGTGCCCGTGGAGGACGAAGCGGTATCCGCCGAGCTGGCGCGATCCTTCAAGAAGCAGGGCATCGCCGCCATCACCGGCACCAAGGTCACGAAAGCCAGCGTCACCGGGACGACCGTCGCCATCGAGGCCGCTCTGGCCGGTGGCAAGGCCGAGACGTTCGAGGCCGACTACCTCCTCGTCGCGACGGGTCGCGGGCCCGTCACCGAGGGGCTTGGCATCGAGGCCGTGGGCGTCGAGCTGCAGAAGGGCTACGTCAAGGTCGACGAGTACTATCGGACAAACGTCGACGGCATCTCGGCGATCGGCGACGTCATCACGTTGGGCGAAGGCACACGCCATCCGCAACTCGCGCATGTCAGTTCAGCCGAAGGCATCCTGGTCGCCGAACGACTCGCCGGTCAGGACGTCCGGCCGCTCAACTACGATCACGTGCCCGGGTGCACGTACTGCGACCCGGAAATCGGCAGCGTCGGTCTGACGGAGCAGACGGCCACCGACCGTGGCCACGACGTGCAGGTGGGCTCATTCCCCTTCCGTGTCCTCGGCCGCGCGCGGATGGCCGACGAGCTCGATGGCTTCGTGAAAATCGTGGCCGAAAAGAAGTATGACGAAATCCTGGGCGTCCACATCATCGGGCCCAGGGCCACGGAGCTCGTCGCCGAAGCCGTCCTGGCTCTACGGACGGAGTGCACGGTCGAAGAGCTGATCCGTACAATCCACGCGCATCCCACGATGTCGGAGGCGGTGGGCGAGGCCGCACACGCCACGCATGGCGCGGCAATTCACATCTAGTCTAGTGGGGTCAGACGCTGTTAAGCAGATCGGACTCCCTTAACAGCGTCTGACCCCATTCTGGGATAATGCGACGATGTCGAAGCCTGTGCTGATGCCGCAGATGGGGGAATCCATCGCCGAAGGCACGATCGTCCGGTGGATGAAGAAGGTTGGCGACAAAGTCGACCGCGACGAGCCCTTGTTCGAGATCTCCACCGACAAGGTCGACGCCGAGATCCCGTCGCCTGCTGCGGGCGTGCTGGCGGAGATCCGTGTCAAGGAAGGCGAGACCGTCGCGGTGAACAGCGTTGTCGCGACAATCGGTGACGCGAATGCGGCGGCCGCGTCCTCGCCCGCCGACACGGACGGCGGCGCGTCATCGTCAGACGCCGCTCCTTCCCGCACGTCGTCGGACGCGCCACATACCGCGCCCGTCGCGAGGACCCGTGGAAATGGCGCCGAGGCGCCCGCTCCCGAAGACGCGCGGCGCGCCCGCTCGTCCCCGTTGGTTCGCCGCATCGCCAAAGAGCACAACGTCGACATTTCCGCCCTCCACGGATCTGGCGTGGGAGGGCGCGTCACGAAGCACGACATCCTGGACTATCTGGATCAGCGGCCTGCCTCCGGCCGCGCGCCAACGCCGGCGCCTGGTCACATGCCGGCCTTCAAGCCCGGAGAGCGTGTCGAGCTCGTGCCGATGGGCGTGATGCGCAAGAAGATTGCCGAGCACATGGTGCTCAGCCGCAGGACGGCGGCGCATGTGCACTCGGTTTTCGAGGTGAACTTCGCGCGGGTGGCGCAGCTCCGCGATCAAAAGAAGGCCGAGTATGAGCGGCAAGGCAGCAAGCTCACGTTCCTGTCGTTCATCGTGCGGGCGGTCGTCGAGGGACTTGGCGCGTTTCCGGTGCTGAACTCATCGCTCGACGGCGACAACATCGTCTACAAACGGGACGTCAACCTCGGCATCGCTGTGGCGCTCGATTGGGGACTCATCGTTCCTGTGGTGAAAAACGCCGATGAGAAGAGCCTGCTCGGTCTGAGCCGCGCGATCGCGGACCTTGCGACGCGCGCACGCGCGAAGCAGCTCAAGCCTGAAGAGGTGCAAGGCGGTACGTTCACCATCACCAATCCGGGCGTCTTCGGCGCGCAATTCGGCATGCCTATCATCAATCAGCCCCAGATGGCGATTCTTGGCGTCGGCGCCATCGAGAAGCGCGCCGTTGTCGTCGACGATGCGATTGGGATCCGGCCGATGGGGTATCTCACTCTTGGTTACGACCATCGCGTCGTCGACGGCGCCGTCGCGGATCAGTTCTTGTCGCACGTCAAGGCGGTACTCGAGAACTTCGACCCGAATCAGGTGTGAGGAGTAACGCGAGATGCGTGAGCTGCGAGTGCATCGGCTCGGACGCGTGCCCTACGCGGAAGCGGTCGACCTGCAGCGCGCGCTGGTCGAGGAACGGCGCGCGGACCGCATCCCGGACACCCTGCTCTTGCTGGAACATCCTCACGTGCTGACGCTCGGCGCCAAGCTGGCCGCTGCACGCGCTCACATTGTCGCGGCGCCAGGCGAGTTGGCCGCTCGCGGCGTCCAGGTATTCGAAACCGGCCGCGGCGGCGATGTCACGTACCACGGTCCGGGCCAGATGGTCGCGTATCCCGTCGTCGACTTGCGCCCCGATCGATGTGATGTGCACCGGTACGTCCGCGACCTCGAAGAAGTGATGATCCAGGTTGCGGCCGAGTTCGGATTGCGCGCGGGGCGGGTGGATGGGTTCAGCGGCGCGTGGATCGGCGACCGGAAGATTGGCGCGGTCGGCGTGCGGATCTCGCGGTGGATCACGAGCCATGGGGTTGCCCTCAACGTATCGACCGACCTCGATTACTTCGATCTGATCGTCCCGTGTGGGATCGCCGACAAAGAGGTCACATCACTTGCGCACGAGCTCAATCGTGCCGTGGACCATGCGACCGCCGAGAACGTTTTCATCCGCCAATTCGCGAAGGTTTTTGCCCGCACGGTGGTCGAGCAGGTGTCGACTCCGGGCGACGCGCAGTACGCCTGAATCACGATTTCGCACACGCGCGAGAGCTCATCCATTTCTGCCAGGGAATAGTCGCTCCTCTATCGGGGTTCTTCTCGAGCAGAGGGCGAATGATGCGCGCGCGGAATCAAACCGATCACAGTCTCATCGAACAACTCAAAAGAAACGACCAGAGCGCGGTGACAGAGCTCGTCGTCACCTACGGACCGAAGGTGTATCAGCTGGCGTTCCGCTATCTGAGGAACAAGGAGGACGCCGAAGAAGTGTCGCAGGACGTGTTGATGAAAGTCATCAACAAGATTGCCGCGTTTCGCGGCGACTCAGCGCTTTCCTCGTGGATCTACCGCATTACGTTCAACACGGCCATGTCGCGCCTGCGCAGCAGCCGGTCCGAGCGCGCCACCGAGGGCGAGGAGCGCCTCGACGGTGCGGCCGAGACTGCCGGCGAGCGAGGCGAATCCGCGCACGATGTGCCCGATTGGTCGGCACTCGCCGACGAGCACGTCATGCGCGTGGAAATGAGAGAGACGCTCGCGCAGGCGGTCCGCGACCTGCCGGCCATCTACCGTGCGCCGGTCATCCTGCGCGATATTCACGGCCTGAGCACGGAGGAAGCGAGCGCCGTCCTGCAGGTGAAGGATCAGACGCTCAAGTCACGGCTGCACCGCGGACGCGTCATCCTGCGACAGCGTCTCGCCGCCTTCGCGGGTGGCCTGTCGCTGCACAACCCACTGCCAGCGTAGCGCTCGCGCTTGAACGTGTTCGTCGGGTTGATCTGGTTGAGCGGGTTAGCCAGGTTGGCGGGGTTGCCGAACCCGACCAACCTGACTCACCCGACCAACCCGATGAACTGCGACGCTTCGCCATTGTTCCCGATCAATCGATGTAATCAATGCCCAAGGCGACGCGCTCTCGAGCCCCCAACTGCGGCACGTGGACCGAGACGACTCCGGTCGGGCCGAGGGTGACCGGCAGCGCCGCAAACGCTTGTCGCTGACGTTGCCCGTCCCTGGCGACGAAGCAGGTCAGTCGCCGGTGTGATCCGGTGGCCAGCGCACGCACGACGGCGGTGGCCGCCGAGGCGAGCGTGTATGGCCCCGGGGGCCATCGTGCGCGCAGGCGCGCCTCAATCCGGAGAATCTGTGGTGGCGAGAGGAGCGCCGCCAGCGGCGATCCCGCAATCGTCGCATCCGCCCACGCAATCACCCAGCCTGGCGGCACACCGACGATCGTCAGCGACACGTCTGCGGCCGAGGTGTCGAGCTCGAGCGCCGTGAGCGATCGCGCCATCGAGAGCGCCGCCACCGGCGCAGACCCGACGAGCCGGGACGTTGCGACTCCAAGCTCCCGCGCGTGTTCGAGCACGCCAAGCGGGCTTCCATCGGCAGCGACGACGATTGCACGCGGAGCCGCCTGGAGCGCGGGCTGCAATCTCTGAAGGGCGAAGTCGCCGCTCAGCTCGCGTCCGTTGTGCGCATCGGCGAGAATGATCACCGACGCGCCAACGAGGGCGCCGGGATCGTCGGTTCCGTCGACACGCGTGTGAAAGCCCTCGACCGGGCCCGCCTGCAGGATGTCGAGCGCCTTGCCCGAGGCCACTGTGGTGGCCGTGTCCACGAGAGTGATCCGCCCGACGGCTTCCGTCCCCGCAAGCGTGCGGGCGATGGCGCCGCCCAGATCTCCCGCACCGAGGATGGCGACGGTCTGCATCGCTACGGTATTGTATACGTCGGCTCCCTGCCCGATCTCATGTCCATACTCGATCGACAAGTCGCCGTCGTCACTGGTGGATCCCGAGGCATCGGCCATGCGGTCGCGTCGGCATTGCTCCTCGAAGGCGCCGCCGTCGTCGTGACCGGCACAGACGACGCGCGGCTGCGCGACGCCCGTGAGACACTTGGCGCCGTCGTGGGCGGCGCTCCGGGCCGGCTGGTCACGGTGAAGGCGGATGTGCGCCGCGCCAGTGAAGTCGGCGCGGTGATGACCGCCGCCACTGAGAGGTTCGGCGGGATCGATGCTCTGATCAACAACGCCGGAGTGGGTGGGTTCGTCGATGTCGCCGCCATGACGCCAGACGACTGGCATCGTGTGATCGACACCAACCTGACCGGCGTGTTCCATTGCTGCCATGCGGCGATCCCGTATCTCAAGACGCGCGGCGGCGGTTGGATCATCAACGTCAGCAGTCTCGCGGGGAGTCACCCGTTTCCAGGCGGGGCCGCGTATTGCGCGTCGAAAGCTGGACTGAATGCGTTCAGCGAAGCGCTCATGCAGGAAGTGCGGCACGATGGCATTCGCGTCAGCTACGTGATGCCGGGCTCGGTTCGTACCGCTTTTTCGGGTGCCGGTGATGGGCCCGGTACCGATTGGAAGCTGAGGCCGGAGGACGTGGCCGAGGTGATCATCGATCTGCTTCGCCATCCGTCGCGCAGTCTGCCCAGCCGCGTCGAAATCCGTCCAGCGCGTCCGCCGCGGAAGTGATGCCAGTGACAGATCCACGACCGCCAGCGCCGGCGGCAGACACGCCGTCGGCTTCCGTCATGATCGGGCCGTATCAGGTGCTCGAACGCCTCGGTGCGGGCGGCCTGGGCGAGGTCTTTCGCGCGCGCGACACGGTCCATGGGCGCACAGTCGCCGTGAAGCGCGTGCCTTCGGCCATTGCCCCCGATTCAGAGCGCGCCGGGGACCTTCGGTCTGTCGCGCTATCGCTCAGCCGTGTGTCACACCCCGGCGTCGCGGCCTTGTATGAGTGCGGGGAGCACGAAGGCGCGCTGTATCTCGCGCAGGAATATGCGCCGGGACAGCGGCTCTCCGAGCTGGTCGGCGGACGGCCGCTCAATCCTCGCCGCGCCGTCGAAATCGCCATCGACATTGCCGACGCGCTCGACGCGCTGCACCGGGAAGGCGTTCATCACGGCGATCTCGATCCTGACAACATCGTCATCACGCCAAAAGGGCACGCAAAGCTGCTCGATGCGGGCCTTTCGGCGTTTACCGCAGGAGGTGCGTTGCGCGCCTCGGCCGGCGCCCGGATGGGGACCCTGCCGCTGTCGGCGCTTTCGACGGTGCGTTACCTGTCGCCCGAGCAGGCCCTCGGCGAGCGGACCGATGCGCGAAGTGATGTGTTTGCACTGGGCGCCGTCCTGTACGAGATGCTCACCGGGCAGCCGGCCTTCGATGCGCCGACGGCGGATGCGGTCGTCCTGCGCGTGCTCCAGGCGATCCCCCAGGCGCCGAGCAGCCGGACGCCGAACGTGCCGACCGAGCTCGACATGATCGTGACTCGCACGCTGGCCAAGAGCCTGGACCGCCGCTACGCCACCGCCACTGCGCTCGCCGACGACTTACGGGCCACGAAGGTGGTCTTCGACACTCTCGTCGAACACGACGCCCCAACCTTCGAAGCGCTCGAAGAGCGCAAGCGTCCCACCGCGCTCATCGTGGCGGCGGTTGCCGTCGTGATGATTGCGCTTCTGGCCTGGTGGCAGCGCGCGGCGCTGGCGGCGTTGTTCTAGCGAGCGGTGTGTCGACTCGAACGAACCGGCGAGTGCCGCCGTAACTATCTCAGAACAGCTCTGGCAGGATAATTCTGGCGCCGGTTCCGTGTTCGCCATCCGCATACGGGAGCTCGCTATGACGACTGCGACCCGGAGATCGACCGTAACTCGGAATGGCACCTGGATAGCGCTCTGGTTCGCGGCCGTGGTGCTGGCGCTGTTCTTCGCGCTGATGGGAATACCGAAAGTGCTCGGCCTCGGGGGATGGTCGGCACGCTTCGCAGGTTGGGGATATCCGCCGTGGTTCGGGGTGGTCGTCGGTGTGGCGGAAGTCGGCGGCGCCGTGCTGCTGCTGGTGCCTCGGCTGGCGATGATGGGGGCAGTTGTGCTCGCTATCCTCATGTTGGGCGCCGCGGCAACCCACATACTTCACGGTGAATACGCGCGAGTTGGCCTTCCCGTCGCGCTCTTCGCTGTCCTTACGCTGATCGCGTGGAAGCGACGACCCTCTTAAACCTCTCTATTTGAGATCTCAGTCTCACAAGAGGTGAGGAGACGAGGAGATTCTTCCTTCAGAACAGAAGAACTCCTGGTCTTCTGATCTCCTGCCCTGCGTGAGTGCCGTGAGTCCTGTGAAGTAGTCTTGGCCAGGCACTACGTCATTTCCCACAGCTTCTCCACATCGATATTCGCTCCGCTGAGGACAATCGCCGCGCGGCGGCTTGCAATCCCCGCACGACCGCTGGCGGCGGCGGCCGGAGCGGCAGCGCCGGCCCCTTCCGCGACGAGGTGATCCTCGGCAAGGAGTCCGCGAATCGCGGTGCGCAGCTCACCTTCCGAGACGGTGACGATGCGGTCGACGAGATCACGGATGTAGGGCCACGTGAGCGTATCGGCCTCGACGTTGCCGCCCAGACCGTCTGCGATCGTGGGCTCGACCCGGATGTGCGCGATGTGTCCGGCCCGCCGCGCTGTGGTGAAGGCGGGCGACGCGGCGGCTTCGACCCCGACCACTTCCGCTTCCGGTCGAATGGCTTTGACGGCGACGGCGATGCCGCTGATGAGCCCGCCGCCGCCGATCGGGACGAGGACAGTATCCACCTCGGGCCACGTCTCGACGATCTCGAGACCCGCCGTGCCGCCGCCGGCGATCACATCCTCGTGGCTGTAAGCCGAGATGAACACCGCGCCGTGCTCGCGGGCAAATGCCATCGCACGCCGCTCCGCGTCTTCGTAGTCGTCGCACTCGGCCCGGAGATCGGCGCCGGTGTCACGGATGGCCTGCAGTTTTGTCTGCGGCGCGTCCCGCGGCGTGAAGACTGTGGCCGGCACGGACATCAGCTCCGCCGCCCACGCGAGCGCGCGGCCATGATTGCCGGCCGACGCCGTCACGACCCGCGGCACGTGCCGTCCGTCCTCGCGCAACCTGGTGAGCGCGTTCAAGGCGCCGCGCACCTTGAACGAGTTCGTGACCTGCGTGGATTCCAGCTTGAGGCGCACGTCCGCCGAAGACGCACGCGACAACCATCGCGACTCGACAAGCGGCGTCACGCGAAGGTGCCCGGCGATGCGCTCCCTGGCGCGCTGGATATCGGCGAGAGTAATCAAGACTCAATGGAATAATAGCTTCCCATGCTCCTCGAGGCCTTCGCCGCCCCGCCGTTCGACGAGAACGCGTTCCTCCTGGCATGTCGCGAGACCAGAACGGCGGTCGTCGTCGATCCGGGCGACGGCGTGGACGCGCTCATCGCACGAGCGCGGGCCGAGCGCCTGACCGTGCAGGCGATTCTCCTGACGCACGGCCACATCGATCACATCTCCGGCGTACAGGCCGCCCGCGCGGCGTTTGGCGCCGCGCCCATCCTGCTCCACCCGGCCGACCGGTTTCTCTACGACGCCGTCGTGCAGCAGGGCCTGATGTTCGGGGTCTCGGTGACGTCGCAGCCGCCGCCTGATGGAACGCTCGCATCGGGGCACGAGCTCGAGGTGGGCCGGCTGCGGCTGCGCGTCCACGAAACCCCCGGGCATTCGCCGGGCGGCGTGACGTTCGAGGTCGTCGATCCAAGCGGTCGAACGGTCCTCATTGCGGGCGACACGCTGTTTGCGGGATCGATTGGGCGGACGGACTTGCCGGGCGGGGATCACGACACGCTGATCCGGTCGATACGAACCGTCCTCTTCACGTTCAGCGATGAGGTTGCGGTGTATCCCGGCCACTATGACGCCACCACCATCGGCACCGAGCGACGGACCAATCCGTTCCTCGCATAGCGGGGTTAGACGGCCGCTTCGACGCCGCTTTCTGCCCGGCCGACCAGCAGCTCCACGCGACCCGCCCTCACGCGATCGCCCGGTTTCAGCACAAGTTTCGTGATTCGCTCATCGTTCACGAACGTGCCGTTCGTGCTGCTCAGATCCTCGAGCTCCAGACCACCGTCCGTGTGGACGGTGAATCGACAATGGAAACGGGACACGAGGGGCACATCCACTACGAAATCCGCGCGTGTGGCGCGGCCCAGGGTCTTTACCGAGCCGGGCGTGAGCCGAAACGTGAAGGGGTCGGTTTCTGAGGGGTCAAGAGTCGATAGTTTCCACATGAATTCGTCCGGACATGATACCGCGGCCTCCGGTGAAACTTCCCGTGCCGGCTTCTCGTCCTCTCTAGCAGGCCGCGACGCTCCTCCTCTTTCTCTGTCCGGCCCCTCCTGAAGAGGACATTTTGATGACGAAGTCGCGCAAGTGGTCCCTGGCTGTGGGCGCCGGTGTGGTTGTCCTGGTCGGCGGCATCTGGGGGTACACCACGCTGAATGGTGCCACCTCGGAACTCGACCCCTCCCGGATCGCCACCGTCGAACGCGGGACCATGACGAGATCGGTCGTCGCTACTGGAAAGATCGAGCCGATCACCAAGGTCGAGATCAAGTCGAAGGCAAACGGCATCATCGAAAAACTGATGACCGACGTGGACAAGATCGTTCGGACCGGCGACGTGCTCGTCGAGCTCGACAAGGAGAACCTGCGCGCCCAGTCCCGGGAGGCTCACGCCAACCTTCTGGCTGCCAAGGCGGCGTTCGAGGGCGCCGAGGCGCAGCTCCGGAAGAACAGGGTCGAAGCCGAAGCGCCGGAGGTCGAATTCGCCAGGCGGAATCACGCGCGCGCAAAGCAGCTGTTCGAGCAGAAGCTCGTCTCGCCTCAGGCGCTCGACGATACCAGCGGCGCGCTCGAGCTGGCGCAGAACAGAAAGAGCGCCGCGCAGGTGCAGCTCGGAATCAGTCAGGCGAAGGTGGCGGAAGCCGCCGCCAACGTCGCGCAGGCCGAAGCGGCCGTCGAACGCGCCGAGGAGCAGCTCGCCAACGCCACGATTCGCGCACCCATCAACGCCACAGTGCTCACGCGCGATGTCGAGATCGGCAGCCCCGTCTCCTCCATCCTCAACATGGGCTCCGCCGCCACGCTCGTGATGACGCTGGGCGACATCAACCAGGTCTTCGTTCGTGGCAAGGTCGACGAGGTCGATATTGGCCGCGTGCGCCTCGGTCAGACCGCCCGCATTACGGTCGAGACGTTCAAGGACAAGAAATTCGACGGGAAGGTCACGCAGATCTCGCCCATCGGCACCGAGAAAGACAACGTCACCACGTTCGAAGTGAAGGTCTCGATCGACAATCCCGGCAACGCGCTGAAGGCCAATATGACCGCCAACGCCGAGATCGTCCTCGAAGAGTTCCCCAACTCGCTCATCGTCCCCGAGGCGGCGATCAGCTACGACGCCAAGCGCAATCCGACGGTCGAGATGATCGACCGGGCGGCCAAGGACGGCCGACGCAAGGTGGCGATCAAGACCGGCGTCGGCAACGGCACGAAGACGCAGGTCACCGGCGGGCTCAAGCAAGGCGACAAGGTCGTGTTACCTAGTTAAGAACCAACGAACCAACGAAACCACCAAAAGATGAGAGAAGCCCTCGTCCAGACCTTCCAGAACCTCTGGGCGCACAAGCTCCGGAGCTTTCTGACCATGTTCGGGATCCTGTGGGGAGTGATCTCGGTCGTGGTGCTGTCGGCGACGGGCGAAGGGTTTCGCCAGGGCAACGAGCACGTGCTCGAAGAGCTCGGCAAGAACATTGCGATTGTCTGGGGTGGCCGCACGAGCCTTCAGGCCGGTGGCGAGCGCGCCGGCCGGCGCGTCACGCTCACTGCCGACGACGCGCGAATTCTTCGGGAGCAGTCGCGGATGGTGCGTGTGGCCACTCCGGAACTGCAGCGCGGCGGCCTGCGTGTGAAGAGCGCCTTCAACGCCGCGGCGCCCAACGTGCACGGCGTCGAGCCGAGCTATCAGCAGATTCGCACGCTGGACCTCGAGTCCGGCCGGCGGTTGAACTGGGAAGATGAGCAGCAGGTGCACCGCGTCGCCATCCTTGGCGACGATATCTACAAGCAATTGTTCGCCGGCCGCGACGGCCTCTCCCAGCCCATCTCCATCAACGGCATTGCCTATACCGTCGTGGGCAAGATTCGTCACAAGGATCAGGACAGCAACTACAGCGGACCCGATAACGACAAAGTGTTCGTGCCGTTTGCGGCGATGTCGAAGGATTTTCCCCTGCCCGAGGCCACCGAGCCGAATGCCGTCTCCAATATCATCATTGCCCCTCACCAGTGGGTCATCGACGATCTGCCACGACAACTCAGCGCGCGCACCGGTCCCATTCGCGAGATCGACTGGGCGCTCAGGCGTGACGTGCGCATCACCCTCGCGCGGCACAAAGGATTCGACCCCGAGGATCGCGAAGCCACATGGGTCTGGGACACATCGGTGAACTCGCTGATGTTCGGCCGCATGGTCGACACGATGCGCGATTTCTTCACGACCGTGGGCTTCATCACGCTGGCGCTCGGCGGGATTGGCGTGATGAACATCATGCTGATTGCGGTGAAGGAGCGCACGCGTGAGATTGGCGTGCGGAAGGCGCTCGGCGCCACCACGCTCGCCGTCCTCCGTCAGTTCTTCCTCGAGGGATTCTTCATCACGCTCATCAGCGGGACTATCGGCATGGGAATCGCCCTGGCGATCTGCGCCGGCATCAACACTCTCCCGATGCCGAACCGCTTCAAGGGCATGATCCTCTCGCCCGAAGCGGCGCTCCTCACCGTGGTCTCGCTTGTCGTCATCGGCATCGCCACCGCGCTCTATCCGGCGCGTCGTGCGGCCGAGATGCCACCGGTCGACGCGCTTCGCTACGAGATGTAGGGGCGGACCATGTCTCACACCGCATCCGCAGAGTCGCTCGTCTCGAACCGTTCCGATCGCCACGAGCAAGCCGTCGTTGTCCCGCGGACGCGACTGCGCGGGCCGCAGGTCCTCATCGAGATCTGCCGCGAGGCGCTTCGCGGGCTCTCACGCAACCGCTTTCGCGCGGGTCTGGCAATGCTCGGAATCTCCTGGGGCATCGTCTCGGTCGTGATGCTCCTGGCATATGGGAACGGCTTCCGTGATGCGCTGGCCGCCGGATTCGCGAATGCCTTCGGGAGCGGTGTCGTGATCGCGTGGCCAGGACAGACGAGCATGCAGGCAGGAGGCGAGCGTGCGGGCCGGCCGGTGCGCGTGTCCGTGGACGACGTGCTGCAGCTTCGCGAACTCCCACTCGTCAAGGCGGCCAGTCCGGAAATTGTCGAAGATCTGCCCGTCAGCTTCGGCACGAAGCAGACCTCCTACTTGATTCGCGCCGTGGCGCCTGCATACGGCGCAATGCGCACGGAGATACCGCTGCCGGGTGGCCGATTCATCGACGACGAGGACATCCGTCTACATCGGCGCGTCGCGTTCATCGGCGCCGAAGTGAACCGGAAACTCTTTGGCGAGAGCAATGCAGTAGGCCAGACGATTCGCATCCGTGGCATCGCGTTCGAAGTGATCGGCGTGATGAAGGAGAAGGCGCAGCTCTCCAACTATTTCAGGTCGGACATCCAATGCGTGTTCGTGCCTTACACCGTGCAATCCCAGCTCTGGTACCAGCCTTGGACGGACGTTATCGTATGGCAGGCAGTCGATCCTTCTCAGCACGTGCAGGCCGAGAAGCAGGTGGGGGCGCTGCTCGGGAAGCTCGCCAACTTCAACCCGGCCGATGAGCGCGCGTTGCGGAACTGGGGCTCCGCAAAATCCGAAGAAGTGACGCGCGGGATGGTGATGGGGCTCAAGCTGGTGCTCGGTTTCATCGGCGTGCTCACGCTCGGAATCGGCGGCGTCGGCGTCATGAACATCATGTTCGTCTCGGTGCAGGAGCGCACCCGCGAGATCGGCATCCGGAAGGCGCTGGGCGCCAGGCGGCGCCACATCCTGCTGCAGTTCCTGTTCGAGGGGGTTGCCACCAGCTTTGCCGGCGGTGCCGTGGGAGTGCTCCTCTCGCTCGTGCTCGTCTGGATCTTCAGTCCGCGGCCGTTCTTATCGGAGTTGCTGGACGACACGACTCACGCACTCGACATTCACCTGATGCTCTCGTTCGAGCTCGTAGGGATTTGCGCCGGCATCCTGATGTTCGTCGGCCTCATCGCCGGCCTGCTGCCCGCCATCCGCGCCTCGCGTTTGGACCCGATTGAGGCACTGAGATACGAGTAGTGGCGCATGGGCACGTGCGTCCCTACACCGTCATTTCACGCTGCTCAAGACTCCCGCCAGCCACTCCGTCGACGTTTTCACCACTCGAGGGTCGATCACTTTCGTCGGCAGCGTCGGATACTCGTCCAGCTCGCCGGTCGTCGCGGGCACGAGCAGGTGATTGACGCCATCGAGTGTGGCGACCTTCACGCGATCGGCGGGCACCTTCTTCCGCGCCCGTGCAAACTCCGCCAGCTTTTCAGCGTGGTACGCGGCGACCTGACGATCGACGGTGCCCTGCACGATGAGGATCGGCTGCTTCAACCGCGAGATCGCCTGCGCCGGTGAAAACAGAAGGAAGCTGCGGAACCACGGGGTGTCTGCCTGGCGCCGCAGCGGCTCAGGAATGCCGTCCCAGCCGCCCTGACCGATCACGGCCGCCTGGATGCGCTTCTGGAGATCCATGCGCGCCTGACGTTCGGCGGGACTGAGCTCCATCTTGCCGAGCAGATGCTTCTGCTGCTCGAGCACCAGCTCTCCGCCGCTCCCCGAACCGCCTGCGGCCAGCACGATGGCCGGGACGTCTTCATCCCGACCCGCGGCCTGCAGTGCCACCCAGGCGCCCTCGCTGTGGCCGAAGAGCGCGACGCGCTTGGGATCCACGTCCTTGCGCTCTCGAAGGAACTTCACGGCCGCGCGCAGGTCCTCGGCATAGTCGTCGATCGTCGCGGCTTCTTCGCGTCCTCCGCTCTGTCCGGTGCCGCGCTTGTCGTACCGGAGAACGTAATACCCGGCATCCGCGAACGCGTTGGCGAGCTGGGCAAAGATCGGAATTCCCGCGACGGTCTCATCTCGATCGACCGGCCCCGATCCCCCCACCAGCACGATGGCCGGATAGCGTCCCTTCGCGTTGGCGGGTCCCGACGGCTGGCTGAGCGTTCCGGCGAGGTTGAAGCCGTTGCCCGCGATGGTGATGTTCTGGTCGCCGGCCCGGCTCATGACCTGCGCGCGCGATGCCACCGACGCGAAGTCTTCGTGCACCACCAGCAGGTTCTGCGCCGGAACCTCGAGCCGCATCAACCGACCGACTTCATCGGTCCAGACGACCGCCTCGAGCGGCGAGCCTGGATTCTGAAACGTCAACGCGTACGTCTTCACGTCGACGACGCGGCTGGCGGTTTCGATGCGCTGACTCGATCGGGCGTTCTGCTTGACATTGATCTCGGCCTGCGGCGCGATGTAGGCCTTGAACACGCTGCCAACGGGAATCGACGCCAGGCGAAGCGCCAGGGCTTCATAAGCGCCGAAGAAGAGGTTCGGCAGCACGATCGTGTCGGCGGCGACCGCGTCCTGCTTTCGTGTCACCACGCCGGTCTGGTTCACCTCGTTCTGCGCCTGGCCGTTCGCAAACGTCGTCTGGATCCCGAGTGTGCCGCCTTTCGTGGACGCGTCGACGGTCAGCGACTGCGGATGCCAGGACTGGTCGTAGCGAATCTCCAGGCGCCGCGTGGTGAGATCGAGCGGTGCGCCGAGGCGGCCGTTGCCGGAGATGACCCACTCGCCATCGCGCCGCCGGACGGTGACCTCCTCAGTGCCGACGAGACGCCCCTGAAGAAACACGCGAAACGATGCCCGGCCGTCGACCTGTTGGGCCGCCGCGGAGCCGGCTGCCGCAAAGAGTGAGCCCGCCAGAGTGGCGGCCGTACAATATCCAGAGAGGCGCATAGCGGCCAGAATAGCCGAAGACGCTCACGAGTGACGAATAACGAGCGACGAATGACGAATGACGAGCGACGAACGAGAGCGACGAGCGACGAGCGACGAATGACGAACGTCGAGCGACAAACGACAGCGACGAGCGACGAAGGCGGCGCTGGTGCGGCGAACGACCAGCCGCAATCGGCTGCGTACCGCGCCGCACGCCATCGCGTCGCGTTTCGGCGGCGCCACGAGCGCGGGACGATTCGCGCCACTGGGACGGATCGGCTCGATTGGCTGCAGGGGCTGGTGACGAACGACGTGAAATCGTTTGACGGACCAGGCTGGCGGTACGCGGCGTGGCTCACGCCGCAGGGCCGGATGATCACGGATCTGGGCGTGATCGAAACCGGAGAGGAGACGTGGCTCGACGTGCCCGCCTCGCTTTCCAGGTCGCTCGCGCAGAAGCTCGATCTCCTGATCTTCACGGAAGATGTCAGGATCGAGGAGACGTCGGACCGGCTCGTCAGCATCGCCGTGCACGGGCCCGAGGCGGCGAAGTCCGTCGATGCGCTCCTTGGCAATCAGGCCGGGACGCTGGCGCGAGGCGGACTGACGATCCTTCGCGACCGAGACGATCGGATTGCCATCGCGCGATCGCACTACGGTCCGGATGAACTCGTCGTGTACCTTCCTTCGACGCGCGCGGCGGGTCTCGAGGAAGCGCTTGCGCACGGAGGCGCGGTTCCGCTCGACGACGAGGCCGCCGAGGCCCTCCGGATCGAGGCAGGTCTGCCCCGGTTTCTGGTCGACATGACGGAAGAGACCATTCCTCTCGAAGCCGGTCTCGATCACGCGATCAGCCATACCAAGGGCTGCTACGTCGGCCAGGAAATCATCGTCCGCATTCGCGACCTGGCGAAGGGCCGGGTGGCCCGCCGTCTTGTGGGCCTCATTCCGGAAGGTCGCGTCGTGCCGGCGGCAGGGACCGCGGTCCTCGCCGGCGAACGAACAGTGGGCCGCATCACGAGCGCGGTGTGGTCGCCTGCGCTTGACCGTCCGATCGCGCTCGCGACGATCCATCGTGATGCCGCCACGCCCGACACGTCGGTCGCGCTTTCAAACGGGACCGGCGCAACGATTGCGGCATTGCCGTTCGTGCCTCCGCTCGCTGACATCGATTCTGCGTAGATCCGCTGCATTCAGATCGCAGAGGTTGTCGCTATTCCGGGCGGGCATTGTGTTCCCGTCGCGTACGTGCCCGTCACACAGCGGCATTCGTGCACGTACCGTAATGGCACGGCGAATGCGAAATCGGTTGGTCAGGTTACTTGGGTTGGTCGGTTGGCCAACCCGATCAACCCGATCAACCCGATCAACCCGATCAACCCGATCAACCGGGTCACCCAATCAGCCGGCGGTCTTCGTGAGCAGCCTGATCAAGTCGCCGTCGGCTTCCGGAAGCTCCAGCTGTACCAACTCCTCGAGCGGCACCCACCGCATCTCCTGGCCGAGCTGCGGGACGGGATCGCCCCCGAGCGTCGCCGCAAAGAAATGCAGTTCCACGGTCCGTTCCGGATACGCGTGCCGCGTGACCAGGAGCCGCTCGCCGACGATGATGTCGACGGCGAGCTCCTCGTGAATCTCGCGGTGGAGGCAGGCTTCCGGCGACTCGTCGGCCTCGCACTTCCCGCCGGGGAATTCCCACGCCCCGGCCAGATGTGTGCCCGTCAGGCGGCGGGTGAGGAGGAACTGCCCGTCACGTTCGACGACGGCGGCGGCGACCAGCAACCTGGCGAACCTTCCGAACCTGATCAACCCGGTTAACCTGATCAACCCGGTTAACCTGATCGAACCGGTTCACCGGGTTCGTGAGGTTGGCCGGGTTCACTGCGGCGCAGCGCAGCCGCATCGGACAGAAGAGACACTGCGGCTTTCGCGCGGTACAGAGCGTCGCCCCAAAATCCATCAGCGCCTGATTGAAGTCGAACACGTGCTTGCGCGGCACGAGGGTTTCAGAGAGCGCCCACAACCGACGGATCATCGCGTGGCTTTTGGGATCGCCCTCGGCGACGAAGACGCGAAACAGGACCCGTGCAACGTTCGTGTCGAGAATGGCGGCACGCTCGCGAAACGCGAAGCTCCGGATCGCCCCGACGGTGTACCGGCCGAGTCCCTTGAACGACAGCAGCGTTGCCTCGTCGCTCGGCAGGGCGCCGTCGAACCGTGCCACGGCTTCGCGTGCGATCGTCTGCAGCCGTTTCGGGCGAATGTTGTAGCCGAGCGGCTTCCACGTGTTGGTGACGTCGTCTTCGTGCGCGGCCGCGAGCGCTTCGAGCGTCGGGTACCGCTCGAGCCACTCGTGGTACTTCGGCAGCACCCGGTCCACCTGCGTCTGTTGGAGCATTACCTCCGAGACGAGGATGTGGTACGGATCGGCGGTCTCTCTCCAGGGAAGGCTTCGGCCGTGCTCACGATACCAGGCAAGCAGGGCTGTCCGAAATCGGCGGCGCGCCGCTGGCACGGGGAGCGCGGCGTCGGATTGGTGCGCCTTTGGACGGTCTGGACTCATGCGGCGAACGGCTCTCGTATAATCGAGCGGACGTGAAAATCTACACGCGAACGGGCGACGCCGGGGAGACCGCGCTCTTCGATGGCACCCGCGTCAGCAAGGCTGATCCGCGCGTCGATGCCTATGGCCACGTCGACGAGTTGAACGCCGTGCTCGGTCAGGCGCGCGCATTTGGCGTCGATCCGGACATCGATGCCGAGCTGGACCGCATCCAGCGCGATCTGTTTGCCGTCGGCGCGATGCTGGCCGACCCGTCCGCTCATATCGCCGCACGGGTGACGCGCGCAAGGCTCGGGGCGTCCGACGTCGAGCGTCTCGAGCAGTGGATTGACGCCGCCGAGTCCGAGCTGTCGCCGCTCCGCCGGTTTGTGGTGCCGGGAGGGACGGTCGCGGCGGCAAGCCTCCACCTGGCCCGCACGATCTGCCGTCGGGCCGAGCGCCACATTGTCTCGCTCGGAGGCGACGCAGTCCCACCAGACGCGATCGCGTACGTGAACCGGCTCTCGGATCTCCTGTTCGTTCTCGCCCGCCTCGCGAACGCGCGCGCCAATGTCCCCGATCGGGAGTGGGAGTGACCATCGACGAGGCGTACGCGATCTGCGCGCGCCTGGCGTATACGCACTACGAGAACTTTCCGGTCGCCTCGCGATTGCTTCCTCGATCGATGCGCCCACACGTCGCCGCTGTCTACGCCTACGCACGGACCGCCGATGACATCGCCGATGAAGGCGACGCGCCAATCGCCCTGCGCCATCAGCGGCTCGATGAGTGGCTGGAACGTCTGCGTCATGCAGTGAATGGCGGTGGCGACCCCGTATCGATCTCGGCGCCTGCGACCGGGCTCGACGTCGGGATGGCGGCTCGCGCGCCGGCGATTGTTCTCGCCCTCGGCCACACGATCCACACGTGCGACCTGCCGCTATCGCTCTTCGAAGATCTGATCGACGCGTTTCGGCAGGATATCACGGTGCATCGATACGCCTCGTGGCCGTCGCTGCTGGACTACTGCCGCCGATCGGCGAATCCGGTTGGGCGGCTCGTGCTTCGGATCGGCGGCTGGCGGGAGCCGATGCTGGACGAAGGGTCGGACGCGGTGTGCACGGCGCTGCAGTTGACGAACTTCTGGCAGGACCTGGCGGTCGACTGGCGGCGCGGCCGTCTCTACGTGCCTGCCGAGGAACACGCAGCCGCCGGCGCAACGCTCGACGCGCTGGATCGCGAGGAGTGGACGGCGGCGTGGGAGGCCGCGCTCATGCGCTGCGCGCAGAGGACGCGTGAGCTGTTCGTGCGCGGGCGAACGGTCGCAGACGGCGTCGGCGGGCGACTGCGCTGGGAGCTCCGGGCGACATGGCTGGGTGGAATGCGCATCCTCGACCGCCTCGAAGCCTCCCGCTTCGATGTCTTCCGCGAGCGGCCGCGACTCGGCGCACGTGACGTGCCGGCGATCGTCTGGCGCTCGCTTCGGTGGCAGCGGTGAGCCGGCCCACCTCCTTCTACTATGCCTTTCTCGTACTGCCGCGCGCCAAGCGCGAAGCGGTGATCGCCGTCTGGGACTTCTGCCGGGCCGTGGACGACACCGTCGATGAACGTCCCGACCGAGGCGCCGATCACGACGGATCACTCTCGGTGCGCGCGGCGCTCGATGCCTGGCGAGCGGAGCTCGATCGATGCTATTCGGGCACTCCCGAGACGCGTGAGGGTCGCCACTTGCAGCCCTGGCTGCGCCAGTTCGACCTGTCGCGGCAGGCCTTTGCCGATCTGATCGACGGGGTCGAGATGGATCTCGATTGGCGGCGCTATCGCACCTTCGAAGAGCTGTACCAGGTACCTGCTGGCGAGTGGCGTCCACCGTCGGCCTCATCTGCATCGAGATCTTCGGCGTGCGCCACGCGCGCGACTACGCGGTCAACCTCGGCGTAGCGCTGCAGCTCACGAATATCCTTCGAGACGTCGGAGCGGATTTCGAGCATGGCCGGGTGTACCTGCCGACCGACGATCTCGCTCGCTTCGAGGTGAGCGAGTCCGACCTGGCGGCCGGGCGCCTCACCGATCGTATCGGGGCGCTTCTGGCCTTCGAGGCCGCGCGCGCGCACGACTACTATCGGCGCGCGCGCGCCGCGCTGCCGCCTCGCGACCGGCAGGCGCTTGTCTCCGCCGAGATCATGGCGGCGGTCTACGGCGAGCTGCTGGCGCGGATCGAGCGCCACGGCTACGACGTGTTTTCCGAGCGCGTCCGCGTGCCTCGCTCGCGGCAGATGATGCTCGCCCTGCGTACGTGGCTCGGCTCCAGGCTCCATGCCACGGCCTGACGTCATTGTCATTGGCGCCGGGTTTGCCGGGCTGAGCGCCGCGGTCCGACTGGCAGAGCGCGGGGCGCGCGTGCTTGTCATAGAGGAACGGCGACGCCTTGGCGGCCGTGCGATGGCGTTTCCGGATCCGCAGTCGGGCGAGATCGTCGACAACGGCCAGCACGTCATCTTCGGCTGCTACCACGAGACGTTCGCGTTTCTCCGGGCCGTCGGGACCGAGGACGCCGTGGCTCTGGATACGCGACTCGATCTCGAAATCATCGATCGCGCTGGAGACCGCTCCCGCCTGCGGTCGATCGCGCTCCCGCCGCCATTTCATCTTGTTGGAGGATTGTTACGCTGGAGCGCACTTGGCGGCCGCGATCGGCTCGCGGCGCTTCGACTCGGTCTCGTGCTGCGGCGCCTGCACCGCGCCCAGACCGCGGCGCCCGCGGACGGCGACCAGGCCACGGACCAGACCGTCGATGCGTGGCTCTCGGCGCACGGCCAGACGCCCCGTCTCCATGAAGTCCTGTGGGAGCCGCTTGCAGTGGCCGCCCTGAATCAATCTCCGGCGGTCGCGTCCGCGGCGCCGTTTGTCGAGGTGCTGACGCGCATGTTCGGCGGCGGACCGCGCGATGCCGCGATCGGGTTGCCGAGGCGTCCGCTCGACGAGCTTTATGCCGAGCCCGCCCGCCGTTGCCTCGAGCGCGGCGGCCATCCGATCCGCTGCGGCGTGCCTGCGCGACTGGCCGTCGAGGGTGACCTGGCGGTCGGCGTCGACCTGCGAGACGAGCGCGTCGCGTCCGGCGCCGTCATCTCGAGCGTGCCGTGGTTCGCCTTTCCAGCCGTCGCCGGACACGTGCCGTCGCTTGCCTCGATCGCGGACGCGGCGGCGAAGATGGATTCGTCGCCCATCGTGACCGTCAACGTGTGGCTCGATCGCCCGCTGACCACGGCACCGTTTGTCGGGTTGCCTGGACGCCGCTTCCAGTGGATGTTCGACAAGGCCCGGTTGTTCGGGGAGCAGGCGTCGCACGTGTCGCTGGTCTCGAGCGGGGCCGAGGAGCTCGTGGGCCTGTCAAACGACGCCCTCATCGAGATCGCGCGCACGGAGCTGGCGGCAGCGTTTCCGGCCTCCTGGTCCGTCATTCGTGCAACGGCCGTGCGGGAGAAGCGCGCGACGTTTTCCCTGGCGCCGAAACAACCCCGGCGCCCGGCCGCCGAGACGCCCGTCGGCAACTTCTTTCTCGCCGGCGATTGGACCGACACCAGGCTACCGGCTACGATCGAAAGCGCCGTCCTGAGCGGACATCGCGCCGCAGCCCTGGCACTTGGCACTTAGCACTTAGCACTTAGCACTCGGCACTCCACTTAGCACTTAGCACTTCTATGACTTCCGTCATCGTCCACTATCAGGAGATCGCGTTGAAGGGGCGGAACCGCCCGTGGTTCATCGAGCGGCTTGCGCAGAATCTCCGGGCAGCGACCGCCGATCTGGGCGTTCACGACGTCCGCACCCTGATGGGACGCATCGAGCTCGTGTTCGGACCGGAGGCCGACTGGAACGCCGTGAAGGCGCGGCTCAGCACGGTGTTCGGCGTGGCGAACTTCTCGAACGCGGGACACACCTCCTCGAATCTGGAGACGCTCGGCGATCGCATCCTTGCGGATCTCGGAGACCGATCGCCGCAGTCGTTCGCCATTGCCGCGCGGCGCTCCGACAAGCGGTATCCTCTGAGCTCTCCGGAAATCGAACAGCGCCTTGGCGCCCGCGTGCAGGCGGCACGCGGCTGGCGCGTGGATCTTGGACAGCCAGAGCTCACGATTCACGTTGAAGTGCTCAGGGACCATGGCTTCTACTTCTTCGGCAAGGAACGCGGTGCAGGCGGCCTGCCGACCGGTGTCAGCGGGCGTGTCGCCTGCCTGATGTCGGGCGGCATCGACTCGCCCGTGGCGGCCTGGCGGATGATGCGCCGTGGCTGCCGTGCCCAGCTCATACACTTTCACGGCTACCCGTTTGTCTCTCCCGTGTCTCAGGAGAAGGCGCGCGAGCTCGCGGCGGTCCTGACGCGGTATCAGCAGAGGACCCGGCTGTATTTGGTCGCCTTCGGCGAGGTGCAGCGGCGGGTCGTCGTTAGCGTGCCCGACCCGCTGCGAATCGTGATGTACCGGAGACTGATGCTTCGGATTGCCCAGCGGCTGGCGCAGTGGGAGGGGTCCCATGTCCTCGTGACGGGCGAATCGGTGGGCCAGGTAGCGTCGCAGACACTGGAGAACATCACGGTCATTGGCTCGGCCGTGAGCATGCCCGTCTTGCGCCCGTTGATTGCGATGGACAAGGAGGAGGTCATTGCCGAGGCGCAGCGGATTGGCACCTACGAGATTTCCATCGTGCCGGACGATGACTGTTGCCAGTTGTTCGCGCCGCGGGCGCCCGTGACGCGGGCGACCGCCGCCGCCGTTGCCTCCGCAGAGGCCTCATTGCCAGTGGCCGAGCTCATCGAACTGGCCGTTGCGGGTGCGACCGTGGAAGACTTCAAGTTTCCGATGGTACAATCAGCGACTCGGCAGTAAGACGCGGGCTTGCTTGATGTCTCCGCCGACCCGTCGGAGAGACGCGGTCTACCACCATTCCCAGAGGACCTATGGTTTTTTCATCCGTCGACGAACTCGCCGCCGCTGCAGCCTCGGCTGCGCGCATCGAAGGTGACCTCATCACCCCCGTTGGCACGCCGGCGCCGGAGCTCATCGATCGTCTGGCGCACACCTCCGCGCTCGGTCCGTCGCCGGAGCTGAAGGGGACTGCCCGCTGGGTCATCCGATCGCTGGCCGCGGCGCGCGGGGTCCATTCCGCCTCGATTCACGATCTCTACGTCGCGATGGGCAAAGGGCAGGTCAGCGGATTCACGGTGCCGGCCATGAACCTGCGAATGATGACCTACGAGACCGCCCGCGCCGTGTTCCGCGCGGCGAAGGCCTGTGGCGCCGGCGCGTTCATCTTCGAGATCGCGCGGTCCGAGATCGGCTATACCGAGCAGCGCCCCCACGAATACGCGGCCAGCGTACTGGCCGCCGCCCTGCGCGAGCAGTTTTTCGCGCCGGTCTTCTTTCAGGGCGATCACGTACAGGTCAATGCGAAGAAATACGCCTCGTCTGATCGTGACAAGGAGCTCGACACGCTGCGTGGGCTGATTCGCGAGGAGATCGCGGCCGGGTTCTTCAACATCGACATCGACACCTCGACGCTTGTCGATCTCGACAAGGACACCCTCGATGAGCAGCAGCAGGTCAACTGCGACTTGTGCGCCGACTTCACCGCCTTCATCCGCGACCACGAGCCGGATGGCGTGACCGTGTCGGTCGGCGGAGAGATCGGAGAGGTCGGGGGCAAGAACTCTGACGTGCACGAGCTGCACGCGTTCATGCGCGGTTATCTGAAGGCGCTGGCGCGCCGAGGGGCCGCGCTCACCGGGATCAGCAAGATCAGCGTCCAGACCGGCACGGCCCATGGCGGATTTGTCGCCGCCGACGGGAAGGTACGCACCGATGTGAAGCTCGATTTGGAGACGCTCGCCGAGCTGTCGGCCGCGGCGCGCAAGGAGTACGGGCTGGGCGGCGCCGTCCAGCATGGCGCATCCACGCTGCCGCCCGATGCCTTCGATGCATTTCCAAGAGCCGGCGCCTGCGAGATTCACCTGGCGACCGATTTCCAGAACATGGTCTACGAGCACCCCGCGCTGCCGAAAGCGCTCAAGGACGAAATGTACGCGTGGACTCGCGAGCACGCCGTCGAGGAGCGTAAGCCGAGTGACACCGAGCAGCAGTTCCTCTACAAGGCGCGCAAGAAGGCTATTGGACCGTTCAAGCGGCAGGTCTGGTCGCTCGATGCGCCGGCTCGTGAGGCCATTGGAACGTCACTGCAGGAGCGGTTCGCGTTTCTGATGAAGAAGCTGAACATCGGCGGCACCGCCGATCCCGTGAGCCGCTTCGTGACCGTGACCCCGCTCGATCCGAGCCGTGAATCGGAAGTCCGCGCCGCCGAAGGGATCATCACGGCCGCCGAGCGCAAGGCGGAGGGCCTGTCGGACTGATCGAAGTGCCAAGTGCAAAGTGCGAAGTGCTAAGTGGAGTGAGAAGTGAGTAGTGAACAGTGGAAGGTCCGAGCTTGAGTCGCTCACTTTTCACTGCCCACTCGCCACTCTACTTTGCACTTTGCACTCACCACTTCGCACTTCTGTGGGCTGTCAGTGCGACACTTGGCCCGTAATCGAGCGGAGTGAATGGCGACGTCCTTCGAAGTAGTCGCGGATCGCTTCGTGCGTGCTGCGGAACGCCAGCTCCGACCACGGCACATCGGAGGCACTGAACCACCGTGCCTCGAGGCCCTCGTCATCGAGCTGCAGTGTGCCGCCGACGAGCGCGGCGGCGAACACGATGACGATCGGCGTGGCGCCCGCGTACGAGTAGATGTCGACGAGGTCCTCCACGCGGACGGCCAGACCGCATTCCTCCCGCGCCTCGCGCTGCGCGGCCGCAAGCACCTGCTCGCCGCGATCGACATAGCCGCCGGGAAAGACCCACTTGCCGTAACCGGGTTCAATGGCACGACGAACGAGCAGAATCCTGCGGTCCGCGTCGCCGATGATGGTGCCGACGGCGACTTTCGGATCCAGGTAGAAGACGAAGCCGCACGCCGAGCAGATCAGGCGATCGGGATCCCCTGCCTTCAGGCTGCGCGGCTCCAGCGAGCCGCCGCAAACGGGACAGAAGTGAAACGCCTCGGTCATAGTTCTCCAACCAGCCCGAAGTATAATTCCGTCATCATGTCGATTCTGAAGGTCGCTCGGCTGGGGCACCCCGTGCTCCGGGCGAAAGCCAAGCCGATCGATCCGCAGGACATCACATCGGCGCCCATACAAAAGCTCATCGACGACATGATGGAGACGATGGGCGAGTATCACGGCGTCGGCCTCGCCGCGCCGCAGGTCCACGAGAGCCTGCGCGTATTCGTGGCGGGGATTGAAGAAGAGGATCGCCGCACAGGAGCCACCGAGATCGTACCGGTTGCCATCATCAATCCCGAGATCACGCCAATCGGGCGCGACCTGGTCGAAGATTGGGAAGGCTGCCTGAGCATCCCGGACATCCGCGGCAAGGTGCCCCGCAACCGCCGTGTCCGGGTGCGGGGCCTCGACCGCGACGCTCAGCCGCTGGACCTCGAGCTCGAGGAATTCCCGGCGCGTGTGGTCCAGCACGAAACCGACCATCTGAACGGCGTGTTGTTCTTCGATCGCATGAAGTCCTTCGAGACACTCGCATTCTACGAGGAGTACTCGAAGTACTGGGCGAAGGATTCCGATTGACGGTGCCAGCCCGGCATCTCGACACCCACACGGTGAACGACTCTTCCGCGATCAGTCTCCAGACGGCTCCGCCCGTCGTCACGCTGCGCAACGCGCCCGCGCAGCCGTTCGACGGCGCGATTGCCGCTGCGCGCACGTGCTATTCACCTCGCGTGATCGCCACGAGCGAGGTCACGGATCGGCAGCGCGATTCGATTGGCGCGCTGACCTTCGACGCGGGCCACCACACGGTCTACCAGCACGCGCACTTCGAGTTCGGCCTCGAGAATATCTCTCGACAACTCGTCTGGACGGCCCTTCACTCGTACCCGTTCTACAACTCCGAGCAATCGAGCCAGCGCTACGTCAAGCTGAAGGAGCCGCGCGCGTTCGTGCCGCCGATTTCCGGCGACGCCCGCGACGTGTACGAGCGCGCCATCCTTGCCGCGTGGGACAGTTACGCCACGCTCTCCGCGCTGCTGAAAGACGACGCATTCCGGATCCTGAAGGAGCTGCGCTATGTGACGCCGCGCGCGAGCGCCGAGCGGTTGAAGGCGATCGAGCGCGAGGCAGAGAAAAAGGCCATCGAAACCGCACGCTACGTGATTCCGATTGCCGCATTCACCTCGATGGTGCACACCGTGTCCGGCATCACGCTGCATCGCCTGCGCCGCATGGCCGCCTCGGGCGATGCGCCGCACGAGGCGCGCCTGGTCATCGGAGAGATGGTCGGCCTCGTCAAGGCCATCGACCCGTTCTTCTTCGAGAAAGTGGGATGCGAGGAGCTGGCCGGAGAGGCCCTGCCTGAAGTGAGCTTTCCGCGGACTCGCGTGGGCGGCGACGCCTTCGTGCAGGCCTTCGATCGCCGGCTCGGAGGGCGCGTCTCACGGCTGGTCGACTACTCGCCCGCGGCTGAAGCGAGCGTTGCCGAGGCCGTGCGTGTCACTTTTGGCCTGTCCCGCGACGAGCTGGATGACGATGACGCCATCGATCGCGTGCTGAACCCGGCGCGCAATCCGTATCGGCTGGAAGTGATGAACGTCTCGTATCACTCCCCGCTGATGAAAGCGCTGCACCACGCGAGCTACACCTTTGAGAAGCGTCTGAGCCACACGGCCGATTCTCAGGATCAGCGGCATCGGATGGTGCCCGCATCGCGGCCGCTGATGACGTTTGTCGACACGGTCTGTCCCGACTATGTCACCCCCCGTCTCATTGCCGGTAACGCCGCGGCGCGTGCCGTGTATGACCGGGCGATGTCGGCCGCCTGGGACACCAAGAACCGTCTGCTCGCGCTGGGCGTGCCGCACGAGTTCGCGTTGTACGTGCTTCCGAACGCCACGGCGCTCCGGATGGTGGAATCGGGCTCGCTCCTCGCACTGGTGCACAAGTGGACGCTCAGAACCTGCTTCAACGCACAGGAAGAGATCTATCTCGCGTCGATGGACGAGCTCGACGAGCTGCGTCGTACGCACCCCCGCTTCGCGCGCTATCTGGGCCCGCCCTGTGTCGTCCGCAACGGCCTCATCGCTCCGCGATGCACTGAAGGCTCGCATTTCTGCGGCGTCCCCGTCTGGCGGGATTTCCCGAGCGCCGTTCGCCGCTTGTAACCTGTGGTACGGCGCACAGGAGGCAGGAGTCCAGCAGCATCCCCCCTGGAGAACAGACCACTTCTGAGCTGTTGACCTGCTGCGAACTGGCAATCCGCCCTCGATACGCTCAGGGGCCTGAGTCCGTCCATTTTTCAATCTTCAATCTGCATGTCACCCCTGGTCATCGTCTTCGTCACCGTCTTCATCGATCTGCTTGGGTTCGGCATCATCATTCCGCTCCTGCCGTTCTACGCCTTGCACTTCGGCGCGTCGGCGATTACGGTCGGCGCGCTGGCGATGTCGTTCTCGCTGATGCAGTTCCTGTTTGCGCCGATCTGGGGCCGCCTATCGGACGTGATCGGCCGCCGTCCAGTGATTCTCATCGGCCTCATTGGATCGGCCGTGTCCTATCTCACGTTCGGACTGGCGGAGTCGTTGGCGCTGCTGTTCGTATCGCGGTGTCTGGCGGGCATCGCGGGCGCGAACATTCCAACGGCGCAGGCTTTCATCGCCGATTCGACGACGCCAGAGAATCGCGCGAAAGGGATGGGGATGATCGGGGCGGCGTTCGGGCTTGGCTTCATTTTCGGTCCGGCCATTGGCGGGTTCCTGAGCCAGTGGGGTTACCAGGCGCCGGCGCTCTTCGCCGCCGCGTTGTCGTTCCTGAACTTGCTGGCTGCCGTGTTTTTCCTGCCCGAGTCGTTGCCCAAGGGCCGGCGGAGCCCGTCAAGGCGCGGCGGTCGTCTCCAGGCGTTCGAGCGCGCGCTGGCGCGTCCGCGCCTCCCGACAGTGCTCCTCGTGTTCTTTCTCATCGTCTCTGCATTCGCCAGCTTCGAGTCGATGTTCGCGCTCTACAGTAAGGCGAGGTTCGGTTTCGATGCCCTGACGATCGGGTACCTGTTCGCGCTGGTGGGCGTCGTGCTCGCCGTGGTGCAGGGCCTGCTGGTCGGTCGTGTCGTCAGGCGGATCGGTGAGCAACGGCTGGCCCCGACCGGTGTCGCCGTTCTGAGCGTTGGACTCGGCCTCGTGTCCTTCGCGCCAGACGTCGGCACACTCGCCGCGGTCTGCGCGATGATCGCTGTCGGCATGGGATTTCAGAGCCCTTCGATGCTCTCGATGATCTCGCAGTTGTCCGACCCCGCCGATCAGGGAAGCGCGTTCGGTGTGTCACAATCCCTCGGCAGCCTGGCGCGCATCGTCGGACCGCTCTGGGGAGGGTTCGTCTTCGATCGGTTCGGGCATACGGCCCCCTTCATTTCAGCGGCTGTGCTGATGCTGATTGCTTTCACGCTCAGCCTGGCCGCGTTTCGAGGATATGTGCCGGCGGGAGCGCGGCCACTCCCAGCGGTGGACTCGGGGCTTTAGGCTACGAGTTCCATGCAGTTGTGGAGGCGGGGCTTCAGCCCCGCGCACACGCGGCCCTGAAGGGCCGCCGCCACAGGTGGTCCTGGCCAACTTGAGAAACCGCGATAGGTATTGACGGATTGCAGCGATGTGGAGATTCGAACACGAGGTCGACGTGCGGTTCCGCGACTGTGACCCGTTGGGCCACGTCAATAACGCCGTGTACCTGTCGTACCTCGAAGCGGCCCGGTTCTCGTGGTGGCGCCACACGTTCGGCCCGGGGGGCTTCACCACGCACGGCTTCATCATCGCGCGCGTCGAGATCGACTATCGAAAGCCTGCTCTCCCGGGGGATCGCCTGATAGTGCGCTTGAAAGTCGACGAGATCGGCACGTCCAGTTTCCACCTGGCGTACGAGATCGCCAACGCGCGCACGCGCGAAGTGATCGCCGAGGCAAGAAGCGTCCAGGTTGCCTACGACTACGCCACAGGCCAATCGGTTCCGCTTTCGACCGACCTGCGTGCGAAACTCGAAACGGGACTTTAGGCGCACATAATGTGCGCTATCACACGGTCAGGGCTCCGTCGTCTCCTTACCTCCTGAGCTCTTGTTCAAGTCCGAGACAGTCACCACGCCGTGGACAACCGAAGCGCCTGCGTCAGTTTCGTGTTCGGCCGCTTCACGTTCACGACGATTTTTGGCTTGTCGCGGATCCATGCTCGGCTCCCACGCGATCCGATAGAGCGACCCCACCACGTCGAGCACGCGTCTGAGTTGCGACTCGATGGCCATCGTCGAGAACACGCGCTCGTGGAGGCCACCCGTCCGCGTGGCCAGCAGCCCCAGTCACCGGACGGCCCTTTTTGTCGAGGACAGCCGCGGAGATGACGAGCTCGTCGGGAATGGCCGGGGCTTGTTGAGAACCGAGCGCCACGACGGCTACGAGGGCTGCAAATGTCATTGGCGATACACTACCATTGCGAGTTACCACCGGCGGGGCCGGCGGGCCATATGCAGGCGTTCGATTTCCAGTTCCCACCGCGGCTCGTCGGCGGACCCGGGTCCGTTGACCGCATCGGCTACCTCGCTCGCGATCTGGAGGGCACAGGCGCTCTTCTCCTTACCGACCCGGAGTGCGTCGCTGCCGGCCACGCGGCCCGGATCGTGGCGTCCCTCGAACGCGAAGGCGTCGCCATCGTCGGCGAGCTGGAGTTGCGAGGTTCCGTGCTGTCGCCGTATAGCTCCGCGGCACCCGTTGCTCGAATCGAACCTCACGACATCGTCATGGCCGTTGGCCATGACGGCGTGCTCGCTATTTCGAGAGGAATTGGCGACTCTTCGATTCGCGACGCCATCAGCGGTGTGACCTCCGGATCGGTCGCAAAGGTGTCGGGTCGCACGCCGATTATCGCCGTGCCCAGCCTGCTTGGCTCGGTTGCGACCAAGGGCTGTTCGAAGCATGAGGCGCGTACTGCGGAGCCGAGCCCGACTGTCGGAAGGGCAGGGTTCGCGACGATTGTGCTCGATGCGGAGTTGTCGGCGGGTGTCTCGAGGGAGACGATCGCCTCGGTCACCATCGACGCCGCCACACATGCGCTCGAGGCGTGGGTGAGCACACGCCGCACCGCAATGTCAGACTTGTGTGCGCGCGAGGCATGGCGCCTGCTGACCGGAAGCTTCCTTCGAGTGCTGGCTTCGTCTGATGATGCCGATGCGATGGGCGCCGTCCTGCTCGGAGCATTTCTCGCGAGCACGGCCGCGGATCACTCGGCGCTCGGCGCCGCACACGCGTGCGCGGCGCCTGTGACACGGCGTTACGGCGTACCGCACGGCACTGCGCTCGCGCTCCTCCTTCCGGATGTCGTGCGTTGGAACAGCCGCGTCGTTGCGGATCGTTATGCCGAGCTTGCCGCGGTCCGGGGCGAAGCTCGCCGTCCGGAATTGCTCGTGGCGAGGCTCGAAGACCTCATTGCGGCGGGCGAGTTTCCAAACAGACTCGCGGCTGCTGGCGTCATCGAGGGCGAGCTACCCGTGCTGGCTGTCGAAGCCTCGGCCGACACGGCGGGCGAGTTCAATCCGCGAAAATTCGATGTGGCCGGCGCACTGGAGATTTACGCGGCGGCGTATTAGACCGAGACTCGCTTGACTTGATGATGCAGGAACGCTGGCGCAGAGCGCAGGAGCCGAGGGCGCTGAGGCGATATCAACGCCGAGGCCGCGAAGCACGCAGAGGACTATGAAAGTCTCGGCGGCCACCGCGATCTCTGCGTTTGATCCCTCTCCGCGGGCTCAACCGAGCTATGCGCATCTTGAGTCGTCTGCTCAAGTGAACTCTGGGTTTGGTGCCCTTTGAAACCGGAACATGAGGAGGATGCGATGCGAGCGCCAATGCGTAAGGCAATGTTCATCGTCGGAATCACCGTGGCGGCAGCAGCGGCCGGACGATCGGATGCTCGAGGGCTGCTGCCGGACGACACGAAAGGAACGCCCGTGGCCAATTCGTTCTACGCTCTGAGCGCCACGCGACTGTCGGGTGAGCCGGTTTCGTTGAAGGAATATGACGGCAAGGTCGCGCTCGTCGTCAATACCGCGAGCCAGTGTGGATTCACGCCGCAATACAAGGGGCTGCAGGAGCTTCACACCGAATTGGCACCACGCGGCTTTACCGTGCTGGGCTTTCCGAGCAATGACTTCGGCGGACAGGAGCCGGGCAGCGCAGAGGAAATCAAGACGTTCTGCGAGCTGAAGTACAAGGTCACCTTCCCGATGTTCTCCAAGGTCGTCACCCAGCCGAAGGAGGATCAGTCGCCCATCTACACGTGGCTCGGACGCACGGGCGATCTGCCGAAGTGGAATTTCAGCAAGTATCTGATCGGGCGTGACGGCAAGGTCCTGGCCTTTTTCCCGAGCAAGGTGACGCCCGATGCGCCGGAGCTGAGGCAGGCGATCGAGCAGGCGCTGAAATAAGTGGTGATCCAATCGGAGACCCCATGAACGACGATCGCGACCAGTCCGCCGCAAGAAGCACCCAAGGGCGCGGCCAGGCCCCGCCCCGGCCGGCGTCGCCATGCGCGATGGTGATTTTCGGGGCCTCCGGCGATCTGACGAAGCGCAAGCTCATTCCGGCCCTGCACAACCTGCGCCGCAGCGGCCTGATGCCAGATGACTTCGTCGTCTTGGGGGTCGCGCGTCAGCCCCTGAGCGACGAAGATTTTCGCGCGCGTGTCTCGGAAGATCTGGTCGAGTGCGACGAGCCGCACGACCAGAAGTGCCACGACTGGCTCCTCCAGCGCGTGCACTACCTGGGTGGAGACGGCGATCGCCCAGAGACGTACCAGGCGATTAGAGAACGGCTCGAGTCGTTCGACGTCACATACGGGACGCGCGGCAACTATCTCTTCTATCTCGCTGTCGCGCCTACGCTCTTCGCGCCCGTCATCTCCCGCCTGGGCGAAGCCGGATTGACCGAAGAAACGGGAGGTGGCTGGCGTCGCGTCGTGATCGAGAAGCCGTTTGGTCAGGATCTGACGTCGGCGCGTGCGCTCAACCGCGACCTCGCGGCCGTCCTGCGCGAATCGCAGATCTACCGGATCGATCACTATCTCGGGAAAGAGACGGTCCAGAACATCCTGGCGTTTCGTTTCGGCAACGGCGTCTTCGAGCCCATCTGGAACCGCCGTTACATCGACCACGTGCAGATCACCGCCTCCGAGACCGTTGGCGTCGAGCAGCGAGGCGGCTACTACGACAAGTCGGGCGCCTTGCGCGACATGGTGCCGAACCACCTCTTTCAGCTCATTACGCTGACAGCGATGGAGCCGCCGAGCTCCTTCCAGGCAGACGCAGTGCGCGACGAGCAGTCGAAGGTGCTGCGCGCGATACAGCCGTACACTCCGGAAGAAGTGCTGCGGCGCACCGTGCGCGGGCAATATGGGCCGGGGATCGTCGATGGCCAGCTGCACCCCGGCTATCGGGAGGAGCCCAACGTCGCGCCGGATTCCACGACCGAGACGTTCGTTGCGCTGAAGTTGTTCATCGACAACTGGCGCTGGGCGGATGTGCCGATCTATCTCCGCACGGGCAAGAACCTTCCGAAGCGTGAAACGACGATCGCGATTCAGTTCAAGCGCCCGCCGTTTCTGCTGTTCCGCGACACCCCGGTCGAACAGCTCGATCCAAACCGGCTGGTCCTGCACATTCAACCTGAAGAGGGCATCGCGCTGAGCTTCGGCGCGAAGATCCCGGGGCCTCAGTTGCGCCTCGGCAACGTCGACATGTCGTTCGACTATGGCGACTACTTCGGATCGGCGCCAAGCACGGGATATGAGCGGCTGTTGTACGACTGCATGACCGGCGATGCCACGCTCTTTCAGCGGGTCGATATGGTGGAGGCGGCATGGACAGTGGTCGAGCCGATCCTGGACGTGTGGAAGGCGCTCCCGCCTCGAGACTTTCCGAACTACCCGAGCGGCACGTGGGGGCCACGCGAGGCCGAAGAGCTCATGGCGCGCAGCAGCCGGCAGTGGTACAACGGCGCGACCGCAGGCGCGAAGCCACGGCAACCGGCGCCCCTCCGTCCGTGACCGAACGGCCGCACGTCGTTGGTGGAAAGCTCCTCTTCTGGACCAGCGAAGAGCACGACGGGATTGTCGATGCGATGATCGCCGGCGGCTACGAGAGGAACGAAGCCGACTTCATGCAGCTCGTGGTTCGTCCCGGGATGCACGCGATCGACGTCGGCGCGCACCTCGGCCTGCATACCCTTCACCTGGCCGCGCTCGTCGGGGAACACGGATCGGTCACCGCGCTCGAGCCCCTCGAAGAGCACACCACCTGGCTCGCTCGTTCTCTCCGCGCGAATGGCTTCAGCGATCGTGTGCGGATTGTGGTGGCCGCGGCCGGCGACGCGGAAGGACATCGTCTGATGGTGATCCGCGGTCCCGATCTCGAGCAGGCCAACGCGCAGCTTGCGCCAGCACGCTCGCCACATCAGGGCGGTCGGGCCATGCGGAGCGTGCCGATGACGACGCTGGATGGCTGCATCGCGCGGCGACCTGTCGGTTTCATCAAGCTCGATGTGGAGGGCGCAGAGGCGCTGGTCATTCGTGGAGCACGCCGCCTCCTCGCCGACGATCGGCCGATCGTCCTGGCAGACCTCCATCCACATCTGATGACAGAGCTCGATACCATCGGCCCCGATGCGCTCATCGCCGACATGGCGCGCCGGGGCTACGAATGCCGGCTGCTCGGCGCGGGTGTGCCGGGCGATGCGATTGACACGGTGCCGAGTCGTGGCGTCACGCCGGTGATCTTTCTGCCGGCGGGGGTGCCCGACCCCCTGTGGCGGCGGGGCTTCAGCCCCGCGTGAGCGCGGCCCTGAAGAGCCCTCCACAATACGGTCATGATGGTCGCTGACGTCCCCGGCTTGGTGAAGCTCTCAGCGCGCAATCCTGGCGCGATGACCGGTGCGGGCAACTGGACATATCTGTTGAAAGGACGGGTCCCAACGCTGATCGATGCCGGAGTTGGCAACGCCGAGCACATCGACGATCTGTCGGCCGCGATCGCAGACGCAAACGTCGGCCCGATCCGTGTCGTCGTCACGCACGCGCACGCCGATCATGCGAGCGGTGTCACGGCCCTCTCCGCGCGCTGGCCGACGGCGGAGTTCTGGAAGTTTCCATGGCCGGCCGTTGATGGGCGATATCCGGTATCGTGGGCCGCGCTCGCCGATGGCCAGCAGCTCGACGCCGGCGATGTGACACTCGAGGTCGTGCACACGCCTGGCCATTCCCCCGATCACGTGTGTCTCTGGCATGCCGGGACGCGCACGCTGTTCGGCGGCGATCTGCTCGTCCAGGGCAGCACGGTGGTCATCCCCGGCAGTCGTGGAGGGAGCCTGGTCGCGTATCTGGCATCGCTGGCGCGTATCGAGGCGCTGCAGCCTTCGGTGGTGCTTCCTGCCCACGGCCCGATGATCGAGGACGCGTCAGCGCTCATTGGCCGGTACCGCGCACACCGCCTCGAGCGGGAGGTGCAGATCCTCGAGGCGCTCGCCTCCGGTGTCGACACCGTGACGGCAATCGCCGCTCGGGTGTACCCTGATTTGAAGCCTGTGCTGCGCCCGGTCGCGGAAGAGACCGTCTACGCCCATGTCGCCAAACTGCGCGAGGAGGGACGCGTGAGTGAACACGACGGGCATCTGGTGCTCGATCGATGAACGAGAACGCCAAGAACTACACGAATCCTCAGCTCCTGGTGAGCGCGGCGGACCTGGTCGAGGAGCTCGGTGACGAAAGCCGTCGTCCGACGCTGCTGGATCTTCGACCCGCCGAGCAATTCGCTCAGGGACACCTGCCGCACGCGGTGCACCTCGATCTTTTCGGCATCAGCCTCACCGACACCGATCCGGCGCCCCTCAAGTCGTTCCTCTGGATCATCGAGCACCTCCTCGCCACGCGCGGGGTAACCGCTACGCGTCCTGTCGTGGTCTACGAGAGCGATTCGGGGATTCGCGCCGCGCGCGCGTTCTGGTTCCTCGAGCTGTTCGGGCATCCCAGCGTCCGGCTGCTCGACGGCGGCGTCCGCGCATGGACAGCTGCCGGGCTGCCCCTGTCTACCGAGAGCACGCCTCCGGCGGCGACCTCCTGGACGGGAATCAGGCGCAACGACGTGCTCGCCACCTGGCGTGACGTCGCCGATCGGCTGGACCGATCCGATGTCGCCATCCTCGACACCAGATCGGACGGCGAATACTGCGGCACCACCATCCGTGCGGCGCGCGGTGGCGCGATTCCCGGCGCGGTGCACATCGAGTGGACGCAAAACCTGGGGCCGGACGGCGCGTTCAAGCCGGCCTCCGAGCTGCAGGCGATGTACGAGGCGGCTGGCGTGACGCCGGATCGCGAGGTTGTGTCGGTACTGTCAGGGTGGATATCGCGCGGCCCACTCGTATCTGGCGCTTCGGCTCCTGGGGTATCCGAGACTGCGCACCTACCTCGGTTCGTGGAAGGAATGGGGCGACCGGGAGGAGCTGCCTCTCGAGAAACCGGAAAATCGAGAAACCGAGAAGTCGAGACCGTAACTCGAGACCCGGGAGCACCGAGAACTCGAGAAGATGAACTCAGGATTCGAGAACATCGAGAACTGGAGAAGGAATCTGTCGTGACAAACAAGGTCGTGGATTTCATCAACCTTCATCGGGATCGCTATATCGACGAGCTGAAGGAGTTTCTGGCCATTCCGAGCATCAGCGCGCTGCCGCAGCATGCCGCCGATGTGAAGCGGTGTGCGGAGTGGACGGCGGGAGAGCTCGGCAAGGTGGGATTGAACAACGTTCGCCTCATCGAGACGCCTGGGAACCCCGTTGTCTATGGGGAGTGGCTCGGCGCGGCGGGAGCGCCCACGATTCTCTTCTATGGCCACTACGACGTCCAGCCCGTGGATCCGCTCGACAAGTGGACTTCCCCGCCGTTCGAGGCCACAGTCCGGGACGGCGAGATCTACGCGCGCGGGTCGGCCGACGACAAGGGCCAGATCTTCATGCACTTCAAGGCCATCGAGGCGTGGATCAAGGAAGCAGGCGGCCTGCCGGTGAACATCAAGGTGTTCATCGAAGGCGAGGAGGAAGTCGGCTCCACTCACCTCGACGCATTCGTCCGCGACAACCGCGACCTGCTCAAAGCCGACGTCGTTGTCATCTCGGATTCGCCGATGTTCGATCGCGGCGTCCCGTCGATCTGCTACGGGCTGCGCGGCCTCGCCTACTTTCAGATCGACTTGAAGGGCACGAGCTCGCGATCTGCATTCCGGATCGTTCGGCGGCGCGGTGGCCAACCCGGCGTTCGTTCTCGCGCAGATCCTCTCGCAAGTGAAGGACAAGAGCGGGCGGATCAGGATCCCGGGCTTTTACGACGATGTGCGCCCGCTCAAGGACGAGGAGCGCGCCGAGTGGAAGCGATTGCCGTTCAACGAGACCCGCTATCGGAAGGAGCTCGGCGCACCGAAGCTCTTTGGCGAGACCGGCTATACGACGCTGGAGCGTGTCTGGGCCCGGCCGACCTTCGAGGTGAATGGCCTCCTGGCCGGGTTCACCGGCGAGGGCGCGAAGACCGTGATCCCCGCGACCGCGATGGCGAAAATCAGCATGCGCCTCGTGCCCGATCAGGATCCGGCGAAGGTGGCCGACCTCTTCGAGGCGTACATGAAGAAGGCGGCGCCGAAGACCGTCGAGCTGACGCTGACACGGATGCACGGTGGCCGGCCCTGGATGGCCGACTTCGACAACCCGTTCGTGCAGGCAGCCGGACGCGCGATCGAGCGTGGCTTCGGGAAGACGCCGGTGTTCAATCGCGAAGGTGGATCGATCCCGGTCGTATCAACCTTCCAGCAGGAGCTCGGCGTGCCGTCCGTGCTCTTCGGCATCGGGCTGCCGGACGAAAACGCGCACGCGCCAAACGAGAAGCTGGATCTCGGTAACTTCCACAGCGGGGTCATCGCGGCGGCGTTCCTGTACGAGGAGATCGGCCGGCTGGGGGGCGCATCGACCTAGCCTGGCGGGGCTGAGCACCGCCTCGACGAACCGTGACCTGGCACTGGCCGCTGCCCCATGACGCTGTCGGACCTTCTCCCGCCTCTGGTTCGGTTCTACGGCGCCCTGCCGCACCCACCGACCGACGCCTTTGGCGCCTACCTCTGGGAGGTGCTCGGCATGAAGACCACGGCCGGGCGCCGCGACGCCGCACTGGCTGCGCTGCGACGGGTGCCGGCGATGACGCCTGATTCGGTCAAGAAGATCGGCCGGGGGCGCCTCGAGACGATCGTCCGGCTGTGTGGTCCATTCGTGGACGAACGTTTGAGCGCGATCGAAGCCGGCGTGCATGTGTTTCGCCGGCAGCGTGGGCTCCCGGAGCGACTGCACGGTCCGCTGCGCTCGGCGTGGCTCGTGATTCGTGATTTGCCCCACCTTGGCGAAGCCGGCGCCGCACGCGTGCTCCTCTTTGCGTCCCCTCACGCGCTCGTGCCCGTCGATGCGGCCATGACCCGACTGGCGCTTCGGCTGGGACTGGTGGACGAGACGGCAAACGTGAAGCGGCTGGCGCGGACGGTCCGTCGCGTTGTAGGCAGCGCCTTGCCCGACGATCTTGGGCTCCGGCGCCAGGCGGCGCTGTACCTCGCGCATCACGCGCAGTCGACGTGCGTTGAGGTCGAGCCGCACTGCGGCATCTGCCCGATTGCAGACTGGTGCCACTTCAATTCAGTGAGGCGAGGCGCCGCCGCAGCGACTTCACGTGGTCCCACACCTCTTTGACCTCCTCGTGTGCGGCCTCCTGCCCATACCCGCCGCTCAGCCGCAACCACGTCTCGAGATCGCGAATCGCGGAGCCTGTACTCCTGCAGATGTGAGGCCAGGAGCCCTCGATCGCGCAGCTCCGTGAGGGCCGCCGGATCGAGCGCCACGACGAGCTCCGAGACGTCGCGCGCCATGCGGAACGACCGCATCCGCACGTAGGCGCGCTTCAGGTTCAAGAGCATCCGGAGCAGGATGGCGCGCTTCCCCGCGGTCTGCAGCATCGAAGGATCGATGAGCGCCTCTGCCCCGACGTGCGTCCGCAGGAGCCGTGTGCAATCCACTTCCGACAGCATCGCGCCGCCGTGGAAGGGATCGACGATGAAGGACGTCGCATCGGGGTGCTCGCCTGGATCGGGCGGGCAGCGCATCAGGAAATGGCCCGGGAAGTTCACGCCTTCGACGACGAGACCCGCGCGCCGCGCCACCTCGATGAAGACGACCGCAAGCGTGATTGGGATGCCCGTCCGTCTCTCGATGACGTCGTTCAGGAGGCTGTTGCGCGGATCGTCGTAGTGCTCGCGATTGCCGACGAAGCCGAGCTGTCCGAAGAAGAACTCCGAGACGATGCGCAGACGCGTGCGCCGCGACGGTTGTCCCCCGACGCCGATTTCCACGTGCTGGCGCGCGGTCTCGCCGAGAGCGTCGAGCTCCGCCAGCCAGTGATCGGGCTCGAGCCGTGGATACGCGATGCGTGCCGCGAGGAGCGCCGGCGCCGCGACGCTGTCTTCCGATGTTGACGCGGCCCGGACGAAGTCGTCGACGAATCGCTGGTCCATGGCGTCAGGCCTCCGTCCGTGCGCTCGCGCGCGTCGCGACCACGCGATCGACGAGCTCCGGCGTCACGTGGCTGATGTCTGGCACGATCAGATCGGGGCTGCCGAGGTCGCGCGCTTCGTAACTCGTCGTCACGCCAATCGTTCGCAGTCCGGCGGCGCGCGCCGATTCCAGACCCCAGCGGGAATCCTCGACCGCTACTGCCCGTTCCGGTCGAATCGCCGTGTCCTGACTGTCACTCAGCAGCTCCAGCGCCCGGATGTACGGGTCCGGGCGCCGGTTTGCCTCGGGGCGTTTCACCAGCAGCCACAATGACCTTCACAAGGGTTGCGAGTTGGGTGCCACGAAGGATGGTCTCGATATCCTCGCGAAGCGCACCAGACGCGATGGCCACGCGACAGTGGTCCGACGTTGCCCGGACACAGGCGGCGGCTCCCGGGAACAGGACGTGCTGCATCCCGGCCAGCCGCTGGAAGAGCGCGGCCTTGCGCGCGACGAGATCCTCAAGCCGTCCCAGGTCGACGCGTAGCCCCTTGTCCCGCGCAAGCGCTTCGAAGACCCCTACATCGTCGAAGCCCAGATAGCGGTCGTAGTACTCCGCCGGCGGGAGCGTGAGGCCTTCGCCGGCGAGGAGCTCCTGGTACACGCGGAGGTGGAGCGGCTCGGTGTCGGCCAGCACGCCATCGAAGTCGAACACCACGGCATCTGCCCTCATCGTGCCGGTCCCATCGAGATCGACGCGTCTCTCATCTTCTCGCCCGCTCGCACGGGGATCTGCAGGCGGTTCTCTCGCGGCGGATAGGGGCAGTCGTAGGACGCGTTGTAGTAGCAGTACGGGTTGTAGGAGCGGTTGAAGTCGAGAATGTAGATCCCGGTTCGAGTGCGATCGAGATCGAGGTAGCGCCCCGCCGAGTACGTTTCGGCGCCGCTCGTGAGGTCGGCAAACGGCACGAACAGGCGATCGACGTTCGGTGCGGCGGCCTCGGTAAACGCCCCGAGCGTCAGGGATTGTCCCTTGAGCGAGAACTCCAGCGTGCCCACCCGTTGCATCAGGCGGCGCTCGCCGGTCGATGTCGGCATCTCCAGCGTGACGCGCTCGGCCTCGACGCGCAGCACTGCCGGGACGCGGTAGTCGAGGGAGCCTGGAAAATACGACAGCGGCAGCAGCGCCGACTGTCGGGCAGGTGGGACGGGCGAGTCGGCCTGCCTGAACGCCTGATCCTTCGAGGCGCGAAACGCCTCGAGTGTGGTCGCGAAGCCGGCCTCGTCCTCGACCGGGGCCGTCGAGCACGCAGCCGCCATCGCGAGCGCCAGCGCGGATGCGAGGAGCTGACGTACGGGTGGCGTGGAAGCGAGCACGTCACCACCGATCATGCCACGCCGCGGAGGAACGCGGAAGCCGGCCTCGGCCTCCGACGAACGCGCACGATCACCGGTCGCGGACCGCCACGGATTGGATGCCACGTGTTCGCGGGCTAAAAAGCCCCGCCGCCACAGGTAGTCTGGAGGTGGCCTCCGAAGAATCCTCCTGCTTCTGTGGCGGCGGGGCTTGAGCCCCGCGAAACCCATCGCTCGTCAGCTTCAGCGGTTACGCCCGCGAGAACAGATGGCGTCCGCGCGCGACGGTTTCATCGGCCAGCGCGCGCCGCGGGCGAACAGTGTCCACGGGCAGGATCTTCAAGACACGCCTCAATGCCGCGAGATGGGTTCGAAGCGTGTCGCCCTCAGCGATCGCGGCCAGAATCTGGCGGCTGGTCGTCTCGACGCGCATGGCCGCGTCGTTCACGAAGACGGTCACGGCCGCGCGATGCAGCACTACGTCGGATGGCGCCAGGACTTCCGCCGATCGCGCTCGAGCGAGTGCGCTCTCCGCGGCGTAGGTGTCGATCACGAGATCCGCGATCCAGAGGAGGACCTCTTGCTCATCCTGAAGCTTCGAGCCGAAGCGCTCGAGCGCGGCGCCGAGCGCGAGCACCGTCATTTTCTTGAACGCCTCGACAGCTCTCGTCACGGCCGCCAGCGGCCTGTCGTCTACGGAGTCCGGCGCGGGGAGCGACGGGCTCATGATCTCGTCGAGCAGCCGTCTGGCGGCAGGAATCAGGGCGAGGTCACCCTTCAACGCACGCTTCACGAGCATGCCCGGCACCAGCAGACGGTTGATCTCGTTGGTGCCTTCGAAGATGCGATTCACGCGGGCGTCGCGGTAGTGGCGCTCGGCAGGGTAGTCTCTGACGTAACCATTGCCGCCGTGAATCTGGACGTTCTCGTCGAGGACGTAATCGAGCGTCTCGCTGCCGAAGACTTTCGCAATCGAGGCTTCGATGGCGAGCTCCTCGAGCGCACCGGCGAATGACAAACGGGGAGTCGCGGCATCGGCCATCTGTTCATCGATCAGCCCGGCCGTGCGATACAACAGCGCCTCGAGCGCGTACGTGCGCGCGGTCATCTCGCCCAACTTGTGGCGGATTGCGCCAAACGCGGCGATTGGCTGTCCGAACTGCCGCCGCGCCGCCGCGTACCGGGCCGATTCGGCAATCGCGACGCGGCATCCGCCCGTGCACATCGCGCCAAGCTTGAATCGGCCGAAGTTCAGCACGCTGAAGGCGACCTTGTGCCCGCGGCCCACCTCGCCCAGCAGGTTCGTCGCGGGCACTGGCACGTCCTGAAGAATCAGTGCCGTCGTCGACGAGCCGTGCAGGCCCATCTTGTGCTCCTCGTGCCCGCTGGTGACGCCGCCGAAGCGGCGCTCCACGATGAACGCCGTGAAAGCGTCGCCGTCGGCCTTCGCAAAGACGATGAAGACGTCTGCGAAGCCGCCGTTCGTGATCCACATCTTCTCGCCAGACACGAGAAAGCTGCCGTCAGGCTGGCGCGTGGCTTTGGCTTTCGCGCCCAGGGCGTCCGATCCCGAGCCCGCTTCTGTGAGCGCATAAGCGCCGACTGTCTCACCGCTGACGAGGCCGGGCAGATACCTGGATTTCTGGTCGGCAGTACCGAACATCACGATGGGCAGGATGCACAGGTTGGCCTGGGCGCCGTAGGTCGCGCCGAACGACGCTGAGCGGGCGATGTGCTCCGACACGATCAGCGACGACACCTTGTCGAGATCGACGCCGCCGTACTCCTCTGGAACGTTGACGCCGAGGAGGCCGAGTTCGCCGCTCCGCCGCAACAGCGAGCGCGCCAGGTCCCAGTCTTTCTTCTCGAGTCGTTCGAGGGCAGGGAGAACTTCGAGCTCGGCAAATGCCGCCGTGGTCTGCGCGATCAGCCGATGCTCGTCGGTGACCTGTTCAGGCGTGAAGGCGAGGCTTTCGGCCGCACCTTCGATGAGCCATGATCCGCCGCGTGCGGTCGATCGCGCTGTGGTCATTGACACGATCTACATGCGCTCGAAGATTCCCGCCGCGCCCATGCCGCCACCTACACACATCGTCACGAGGCCATACCGGGCCCCGCGTCGCTTCAGCTCGTGCACGAGGGACGTGGTCAACTTCGCCCCTGTGCACCCCAGCGGATGCCCCAAGGCAATCGCACCGCCGTTCACATTCAGAATCTCGGGATCGATTGGCAGGAGCTGGAGACACGCCAGGACCTGCGCCGCGAAGGCTTCGTTCAGTTCCACCAGATCGATGTCGTTCAGCACAAGACCGGTGCGTGCCAGCACTTTCTGCACGGCCGGCACCGGCCCGATTCCAAAGCGCTCTGGTTCGACGCCGGCGGTGGCATAGCCCACGAATCGCGCCAGCGGCGTCAGGCCAAGCGCCCGCGCGCGCGCACCGTCCATGATGACGACCGCCGCTGCGCCGTCGCTCGTCTGCGAGGAGTTGCCCGCTGTGACGGACCCCTCGACATGGAAGGCAGGACGCAGCTTCGCGAGCGCCTCGAGAGACGTGTCTCGGCGGGGCCCTTCATCGACGCCGAAGCTCACGGTTCGGATTGTCGGTACGCCGTTTCCAGAGGAGCTGTCGGCAAACGTCACCGGAACAGGCACGACCTCCTCGACGAACCGGCCCGCATCGATGGCCGCCACCGCGCGGCGGTGACTCTCGAGCGCGAAGACGTCCTGGGCCTCGCGTGAGATGCGCGACTCGCGGGCATGGTTCTCTGCGACGAGGCCGGTCGTCAGGTACACGTCCGGGTACGACGCGACGAGCGTCGGGTTTGGCGCTATCTTGTGCCCGCCCATGGGTACAAGGCTCATCGACTCGGTGCCGCCCGCGAGAATCGCGGTCGCCTGGCCCGCGGCGATGCGCTCGGCGGCCTGGGCGATCGCCTGCAGGCCCGACGCACAGAAACGGTTGACCGTGATCGCGGACGCGCTGACCGGAACGCCCGCGCGAAGGCTCGCGATACGCGCCACGTTCAGGCCCTGCTCTGCCTCCGGCATTGCGCATCCGAGTATCACGTCGTCGATTTCAACCGCGTCGAGCGCCGGCGCCCGCCGAAGGGCCTCGGCCAGCACGATCGACGCAAGCTCGTCGGGCCTTGTCGTTCGCAGCGTCCCGGCAGGCGCCTTTCCGATGGCCGTTCGTACGGCGGAGACGATGACAGCTTCTTTCATGGGTTCAGTTCGTGGGCGTCTTGTAATCGGCCAGGAGATCGACGATCGCGTCTCCGACCTCCAGAACCTTGCCATCGAACAAATGGTCGGCGCCGTCGATGACGACCAGTTCCTTCGGCTCGGCCAGCTGCGCGTAGAACTCGTACATCCGCTTCAGCGGACAGATCTCGTCGCGCTCGCCCTGGATGAAGAACTTCGGCTTCGAGCTGTTGCGTATTACCGAGAAGTCGTACCGGTCCAGTGGCGGCGCGATGCCCAGCAACAGCCGGACCCGGTCGTCGGTGGCCCCAACAGTGAGCGCGACGTACAGACCCGAAGGAAAACCCCGCCGCCCAGAGCTCGGTGTCTGGATAGAGCTTGGCCATGGTGTCGAGCGCGGCGCGATAGTCGGCGAGCTCACCGACGCCTTCGTCCCACACACCTTCGCTGGCACCTACGCCGCGGAAGTTGAACCGCAGCACGGCACACCCGAGACTCGCAAGCGCTTTGGTCCCCCGATACACCGCCTTCGTGTGCATCGTCCCGCCTTCAACGGGGAGAGGATGCGCGAAGACGACCGCGGCGCGCACGGCCTGCTCGGATTTCAGCACCGGGGGCTCGACGAGCGCTTCCAGCCGGCCGGCTGGTCCTGGAATTTCGCGAAGGATTTGATTGGCCATCCTGAGATCGCCACCTTGCGTGCGTCGCGCTCGCGCCAGTCGGCGGCGCGCTCTACGAACTCACTGACCAACGACGCGAATGCTTCAGGACGCGTGATGCACCCGAGGTGTCCGGTCTGAGGCAGTGTCCTCGATTCGGCGTGAGGCAGGAGTTGCAGGTATCGGAGACTGAGCTCTGGCGGCACCGTCCGGTCGAGACCGCTCTCTCCGGTCAGGATCAGCGAAGGCGCCGCGACCGGTTCGGCCGACGAGCGAAAGTCCACCGACTGGATCGACTCGATGCGCTTGCGCATTCGCGAGGGTGAGGCGGGCGCCTGGAGGACCCGCCAGCCCTGCCGCACTGCCATTCGCGTCCGGTCACTCAATCGCGGGAGCGCCGCCGACAACTCGGGCGATACGCGTCGCGCCGAGTCGAGGCAGAAGACGGGAAAGAGCAGGCGCGGTGCCCGGCTGTAAGCCAGGAATCGACCTTCGAGCGCATAGTCGGGCGGCAGCGGGGACGCAAGCACGAGGTGACGCGTGCGAGCGGGCCGAAGCCCCGCATACCGAAACGCGATCAGGCCGCCGAATGAGACGCCGCATATCGTTGCAGACTCGACGCCGGCCCTGTTCAAAACGTCATCCACCTGCTGGACGTAGGTATCAAATCCCAGGCGAGGATCGAGCGCGGCACCGCTGTTCCTGTCGCCGGCCAGTGAGAATGTCAGCACCCGAAAGCGCTCTGCCAGGGCATCCACGGCCGGACGCATCCATTCCCAGCGGCCCTGGAGGCCGGGAATCAACACGAGCGGGGGGCCTAACCCTACGTCAATCATTGAGGTTGGACAGGTTCGCCAAGTTGGCCAGGTTCATCGGGTTCAAGGTTCTCAAGCCTGACCAACCCGATCAACCTGACCAACCTGGTTAATCTGGTTGGTCCGTCAGTTCCTCAAGTTCTTTCCCGTCTTGAGGGTGTGCTGGATCCGCTCCAACGTCCGGCGCTCGCCGCAGAGTTTCATGAACGCCTCGCGCTCGAGATCGAGCAGATGCTGTTCGCTCACCGTGGTTCCATGCGGCAGGGCGCCCCCGGAAAGCACCCGGGCAAGTGCCCGACCGATAACTCCATCGTACTCGCTGATGCGGCCGGCACGGTGCGCGAGATGAACACCGAGCTCCAGGGCCGCGCGGACCGGATCGCCGCCGACCCGGACGGCCGTACGCCGCAGTGGCGGCTGATACCCCTCGCGAACTCGCTCGAGTGCCACCTGCTTGGCGTCCCACATGACGCGGTCGCGGTTCATCGACACGCCGTCCACCGGTCGCAGGTAGCCAATCGCGCGGGCGTCCAGGGCGCTCGTGGATACCTTCCCAAACCCAATCGTCTCGAACACCCGCTGTACGTGGGGCAGGAGATCGGCATTGGCAGGAAGACTCTCGACGGCTCGAGCCAGCATCTCTTTCGAGCCCCCTGCCGCCGGAACCAGCCCCACGCCGACCTCCACCAGCCCCATGTAGGTCTCTGCCGCGGCTTGCACGCGATCACCGTGCAGCAGCACTTCGCAGCCGCCGCCCAGTGCCAGGCCCACGGGCGCGACGATCACCGGCACCTTGGCGTATCGAATCGCAGAGGTCGTCGATTGGAATGTGCGAACTATCAGGTCGATCTCGTCCCAGTTGCCCTCCTGCGCCTCGAGCAGCAACAGCATCAGGTTGGCACCGGCGGAGAAGTTCACCGCGTCGTTGCCGACGACCAGAGCCAGACCATTGCGCTCGGCCTCCGCGATCCCCGCGGCGAGCATCTGGAGCGTATCGCCGCCAATCGCATTCATCTTCGAGTGGAATTCAACGGCCAGCACGCCATCGCCGAGATCGATGAGGCTCGCACCAGCATTCTTCCTTACAGCCGACGAACGGTCCTTGCTCGATCGCAGGAGCATGAGATCCGGCGCAGGTGCCGTAAGCGCATCCTGACGCACCCGATCGCGGCCCGACGCGAGCGGTTCCCCGATCACCGGTGGCACCGGCGCGTCGGATCCGGCCGTGGTGCGCCAGGCGTCGACGACGGCGTGGAGCCCGATGGCGTCGATCGTTTCGAAGGGTCCCAGCTCCCACCCGAATCCCCATTGCAGCACGCGGTCGACATCGTCGAGCGAGTGGGCGATGTCCGGCGCCACGCGAGCGGTGTACACCAGCGTCGGCGCAAGCGTCGCGCGCAGGAACTCGCCGACCCTGTCCTTCCCCTCGAACAGCACTCGTACCCGTTCGCGCACGTCCGTGATCGGCTTCGCGGCTTCGAGGGACGGCAGCTTCACCGTCGTCGATCGATATTCGAGCGTGACCGGATCGATCGCGAGGATCTCCGATTCGCCGTTGGCCTTCTTGACGCGCTTGTAAAAACCCTGGCCGGCCTTCTCTCCCACGAGGCCGCGATCGATCATCCGCTCGAGCAGCCGAGGCACAGCAAAGGCATCGCGCGCCTCCAGCGGCAGCCGATCATGGAGATTGTGAAGCACGTGTCCCAGCACGTCGAGCCCGGCGATGTCCATCGTCCTGAACGTCGCGCTCTTCGGGCGGCCGAGCGAAGGCCCCGTGATCGCGTCGATTTCTTCAACGGTGTAGCGTCCCGATTCAAGCACCTCGATCATGCGAAGCACGCCGTACAGCGCCACGTGATTGGCAATGAAGTTCGGCGTGTCCCTGGCGATGACGACGCCTTTGCCGAGCCGGTGGTCAGCAAACCAGCGAACGGCGTCGACGACGGACGGATCCGTGTCGTGTGTGGGGATCACTTCCAGGAGGCGCAGGTACCTCGGTGGATTGAAGAAATGCGTGCCCAGCCAATGACGGCGGAAATCGTCCGATCGCCCTTCTGCCAGGGCGCCAATCGGTATGCCCGACGTGTTCGAGCTGACGATGGTCCCCGGCCTGCGAGCGGCGTCCACTTTGGCCAGCAGCTCTCGTTTGGCGTCGAGCTGCTCGACGATTGCTTCGATTACCCAATCGGCTTCGGCGATGCGTTCGAGGTCATGATCGAGCCCACCGGTGACGACAAGGGGCAGTCGATCGGCGCTGAAGAATGGATCGGGCTTGAGCTGTCGCACGCGGTCGAGCCCGGCTTTCGCGGTCTTCGCGTCGAGGTCGAGGAGCAGCGCCCGAACGCCGGCATTCGCGAAGTGCGCCGCGATCTGTGCGCCCATCGTCCCGGCGCCGACGACGGCCACCAGGCCCACGAAAGGGGGACGAGAGGATGGAGTGGCGGTCATTTCCATCTCGTCAGAATCGCTTCGCGTTGAAAGAGCTTCACGCCGAGAAGGAGGAGCAATATCGACGCCGCAAAGAGTCCCACCAGGATGAGAAGGCCCATTCCCAGCGTGAGGACGAAGATGCCCGACATCTGCGCCATGAAGAGCGCGGTCAGCGGCAGGATGAAGAGCGCGCCGAACTGCTGTGCTGTACGGGGATCGTTCACGCGCGCCGACACGAGGACGCCCACCTCGAGCGCCAGGGCGGACATCATTGGACCAAGGCCCAGCACGAGCAGGGCCGTCTTGGCAGAGAGCAGCGCCCATAAGACTCCGGGCTCGGCCAGCAACGCGACTCCCGCCATGTAGATCGCCGTCGTGAGGGCCATGATGGCCAAGGACGGCAGCAGCGCGCCGCCCACCTTCGCGAGAAGGAGCTCGGTCGTCGTAATCGGCGTCGCGAGCAATGGCTCGAGCGATCGCCCGAGCTTCTCGCCCACGAGGCTGTGTCCGGCAAAAGTGATGGCGCCCGTGACCGGGACGAGCAGCGTCATCACCAGGAAGCGGCTGAAGATGAACGCCTGCACAACGCCTTCCTGCGAAAGCTGCTCGATTCCGCGAAGCTCGCCGGAAGCTTTCGTCAGCGAATGCACCAGGTCGGCGTCATTTGACGTCGACAGGGGGTGACCCGTTATCCGCGGGGTGACGATCGCGATGAAGAATGGCAACGCCGTCGAGATCAGGCCCACGAAGAAGACCGGCAGCAGGGCGGCCCGGTTGCGCGACAGCTCCGCGATCTCTTTGCGAAGGAGGGCAATGATTCGCGCCGGGACGATCACGACGCTGCCTCTCCTGCTCCGTCGCCGACCAGGGCCAGGTATATCTCTTCGAGCGGCCGTTCGTCTCCTCTCACCGACAGGATCGGTGCGCCCGCCAGAACGAGCGCGCGCACGATCCCCGGGGTACCCGCCTCAACATCCGGGAGGGCGAACGTGAGGACGTTGCCATTCAGCGCCGTCACGTCCTGGGCGCCGGCGTCGCGGGCGACTTGTGCGAAAGCGCTGGCGTCGCCGGCGATCGCCACCTTCACCCGTGTCCCGAACAGGCGATGGCGCAGCTCGCGCGGACTCGCGACGGCAAGAAATCGGCGCCTGAGGTACTCCGACACGATCCGCGACCCGCTCCGCCTCGTCCAGGTTGTGCGTGGAAATAATCACCGCGTGCCCTCGCGATCGAAGGTCGAGCACCATGTCGCGCACGAGCCGCGCGCTCTGCGGATCGAGGCCGGACGTCGGCTCGTCGAGAAGCACCACAGGCGGATCATGGAGCAGCGTCCTGGCGAGCGCGACCCGTTGTTTCAGGCCCTTCGAGAGCTCCGCAGCCATGCTGTCTGCGCGATCGGCGACACCGAAGCGCTGCAGCGCGTCGCGCACGGCGGCTTCCGGATTACGCAACTGGTGGAGGCGCGCGTAAGTCAGCAGGTTGGTCCTGACAGTCAAGCGCTCCCACAACCCCGGTGCTTCGGTGAGGAATCCCACGTGCCCGCGCACCCGATCGATGGTGCGCCTGGTCAGCGGCACACCCGCGACCGACGCTTCGCCACTTGTCGGCGCGATCAATCCCGCAATCATTCTGAGCGTCGTCGTTTTGCCCGCGCCGTTCGGCCCGAGCAAGCCGAAAATCTCCCCGGCTTTCACGTCGAACGTCACGTCGTCGACGGCCACGCGGTCGCCAAAGGTGCGCGACAGATGGCGCGCGGAAATCATCGAGGGCTCCGGACCAGCACGGCGACGCCGAAGGCCGCCCCGGCGGAAAGCAGGCCGATGACAACTGGCGGCCAGCCGGAGATGCCCTGGCCGGCCGTGATCAGTTGGACCGCAAGCATCCCCGACAGCCCCGTGACCATCGAAGCAATCACGTCGGCCGTCTTCGGGCGCGCCCACAACAGGCCGCCCACCACCGGCACGAAGAGCGCGACGGTCAGTACACTGTAGAAGATCTTCAGGGCATCGACGACCGTGGGGAGCACGAGCGCCATACCAAGCCCTGCCGCTCCGGCAACGACTGCTGACCAGCGGGCCACCCGCACGACTCGATCGTCATCTGCTTCGGGCGCCACGAAACGCCGGTACAGGTCTTGGGACATGGAAGTGGACAGCATGAAGAGCACGGCGTCGGCCGCGCTGACCTCCGCGGCAAACACGCTCGCAAGGGTGAGCGCGCCGACCAGCGGAGGGAGATCCGCTCTGAGAAGAACAGGCAGCGCCTGATCCGGCGACGCCAGGTCGGGATGGTGCACGCGCGCGACCATACCGAGCGTGACTGGCACGATGGCAAATAAGAGCAGCGCGATGGCATTCAACCCGACGCCGAGGCGAATTGCCCGTTGGTCGATCGCGCCGTAGGCTTTCTGCACCAGGCCCGGCGAAACGACGAACGCCGGCCCGAGGAGTGCCAGCAGCCACAGTGCCGACCCGGAGCTCCCAACGGGATTGAAGAATTGCACGGGGAGGGCCTCAGACGACCAGAGGCCCGCCCAGCCGCCCACGCCCGTCAGTGCCATAGGCAGCGCGATCGCGAACCCGCTCAGCTTCACCGCGAGCTGCAACAGATTCACCCAGGCGGAGCTGAGCAGGCCGCCCGCCACGAAGTAGATGACGACGACCACGGCGGCGGTCACTGCCCCAACCCAGCGAGGCAAACCCGCCACCACCTGGAGGACCGATGATGCCCCCAGGAGCTGGCCCGCGAGGATTGAGAGCGACACGCACCAGATCAGCGCGCTCGACATCCCTCGCACAGACCGTCCATAGCGCCACTCGAGAAAATCCCCCAGGGTGAGAAACCGGTGTTCGGATGCGAGCGCCCAGAGCCGCGGTCCTGCCCATAGCGCGAACACCAGCGATCCAGCGCCCGCCGAGGCGTTCCACCACCAGCCGCCAACGCCAATGCTATAGCCGAGGCTTGCGGCGCCAATCGTGGACCCAGCTCCAATGTTTGCGGCGAGGAACGTGCCGAAGATGACCGGCGCCGGCAGCCTGCGTCCCGCGACGAAGAAGTCGCTGGCACTGCGCATCCGACGGCCTATCCACAAGCCCAAACCAATCTGCAGCGCGACAAAGGCGGCCAACAGCGCCACGTGCAGCGACATCGTCAACGCCCGAGGTCGCGCGCGGCAGGGAGGTCGGGAAGGCTGTGCGCTTCGCGGACCGCGCGGACGATCGCCTGTGCGGTTGCGTCGGCCGCCAGCGCGCCGACGCGAAGGAGATCCGCGGGCTGCTCCAAGGTGCCGGTGGCCAGCGCAAATGCGACATCGCCGTCGACCGGCGTGTGCACGGGCCAGATGGCCCGTGCGAAACCATCGTGCGCCATCTGGGCGACTTTTGCCGCCTGCGTCTTGGTCAATCGAGCGTTCGTGGCCACGACCACAAGCGTCGTGTTCTGGCCCGGAGCGCGCGCAGCTATCCCGCTGACGAGCGTCCTGACGTCGGCGAGCCGGCGTCCGTCTTCGGTTCGGACACCCGCGACGACCTGTCCCGTTGATGGGTCGATCACGTCACCGAAAGCATTCACAGCGGCGAGCGCCGCGACGACGAGACCGTCCGGCATCGTGATGGCGACCGAGCCGACGCCCGACTTCATCGCACGTGCAAATCCCATCGCCTTGCCGACCGTGGCGCCCGCGCCGGCGCCGACATTGCCCTCCTCGACAGGGGCCGAAGACGCGCTCGCGGCGGCTCGATACCCGCAATCGGCCGTGGGCCGCACTTTCGCGTCACCGACCCGAAGGTCGAACAGGATTGCGGCCGGCACGATCGGCACGCGCGCGACGCCCACATCGAAACCGATCTGCTGCTCGTCCAGCCATCGGACGACGCCCGACGCGGCATCCAGTCCGAAGGCGCTGCCGCCGGCAAAGACGATGGCGTGAACCTGTTGCACCATGTTGGTTGGAGCAAGCAGATCTGTTTCGCGCGTACCCGGCGCGCTGCCGCGCACGTCGACGCTCGCGGTCACGCCCTTTTCGGCGATGACGACCGTGCAGCCCGTAGGTCTCTCGCTGAGCGTGAAGTGTCCGACCTTCAGGCCAGTAACGGCGGTCAATGTGTGATTCGACACGGCCGGTTCCCTCGGATTGGAAGGCTGTGGCATTGAGGTTGGGGTGACCCTCGACGTCACCAGGCGCAGGATGTCTGGTTGGGCAACCGACGCGAGAGCGAGCGCAAGCGTGGCGACGATCGGACGCACGAGGCTTCAGTTGACCGTCGTGGCGCCGTCGGGTTGCGGTGGCGCAATGAAGGGAACGGCGGAGGCGTGATGAACGACGAGCCGCCATGCGTCGTCGTGCCTGACGAACACGTTGGTCGCGTGCGCCAGCGATGAGGCCATGCGGCCGTCGCTGCGCATCGCGATCCGCTCGGCGCACGAGACCCAGGCGACATCGCCTATGAGGCGGATGTGCACGTCGGTTGCGGCCACGAGCAGGCTGCCGGCGGCGGCAAACAACATCGCCCAGCTCTCCCTCACCGCGTCCCACCCGCGCAGCGGCACCATGCCTGGATGGACACATTCCACCCAGTCGGCGGGGAACCACAGTCGTTCCATTGCGTTCAGATCGCGCCTGGTGAGCGCCTCATAGAACGCGTCGTTCGCCTCGGCGACCGCCTGTTGTTCGGTCGTCAGCACCATGAGCGCATCGTAGCGCAGATTCGGGAAAAGACGGGTTGGTCCTAGCCCGGACCTAGAGGTCGGGCCATCCCTGGGAACTGGACGTAGATGAAGGCGCCACACGACACACGACGGCATTTCGGCTCACGGCTTGAAGATGTAACCGCCGGGCGTCACCAGCAGCCGGCCATCCTGTGCAAACGACAGGCTGGTCGGGACGAGCAGGCCACCCCCGCGCAACTGAAGCGTCCTGCGCTTCTCGCCGTCCTCGTCATAAACATAGGTGTAGGGAAGCGTGAAGCTCACCCACAGGTTGCCATCCCGGTCCACGGCCGCTGCGCGTACGAGTGGCCTCACAACGGGCGCCGTTCGATCGTCGGCCGCGGTCGTGCGGCCCCAGCTCGTAGGCTGATTCTGCAGCCACCGATCGAGCTCGCGTCCCTGGATCGCGCGATCGAACATCAGGGCGCCCGACGCCGAATAGCGTTGAAAGTGCGGCTCGCCGCTCTGAAAGACGAAGTAGTAGCCGCCGGACGGAACCGGCAGCGGCAGGCCGCCGTTGAGCGCAAGGTGCACGGCCGGCATTGCCTCGTGCCCCGTGGCGCGCAGTCGCCCGATCGTCCGGACCACCTGCCCGCTGAAGTCGTACTCGGTGATGAGCGATCCTGTCTCGGGCTGGTTGAGCAACAGCGTCTGACGTGGAGTCGCGCGCAATGTCGTGATCCCGTTGAACATCACGCCGTCGAACTGCAGCCGGGCCTCGGGGCGCGGAGGCAGCGAGAACCCACCCAGACGAGTGCCGTCAGTTTCGAACACCTGGATCCGTTCGCCTCGTCCTGGCGCATCGCCGAGCACGAGGAGCCCGGTCGGATCGAGATCGAATCCGAATGGCAACAGGATCCGCCCCGGCTCGACCCCGATGCGGACCAGGGGACGGGCAGTCGTCAGCTCGCGGTCGACTCGGAACACGGTGTGGCCGCGGCGGTCGAAGAGAAGATAGTCGCCGGAGGGCAATTGCACGAACCCGGCCGGCTCCTCGAGGCGGCCAGCGACATCCGGCGGAATCGCAGCGACCGAGCGGAGCGTTTCGACGCGACCCGCATGTGGAGACGGGGCTTCCGCCCTCGCATGCTTCGGCGAACTCGGTGCAGCTTGGAGCCCGGATTCGGAGCGGAGGCCGCTAGCCCCGCCGCTCTCGGAATACGCTCGCTCCCCGTTCTGGCGCGTCACCGCCGGCGCCGACAGCAATAGCACCATAACCGCCGGAATCAGAACGTACCGACCGATCGTGTAAAATCCCTCTCTTGGCATATCGACGCCCATCCGGCGCCGCTCCCCGGGCCAGGGCCTTGAGCGTCTTCGCGGGGCTGTGGGCGGCATGGTCAGGTTGGCGCCTCCAGCGAGCGACGGTGCGACGGACACGGGGCGATCGAACAGCGCGGCGCGTACTGGGCCCGCTTCTTCTTGGACTGTTGATCACCGCCGCCTGCGGCGGATCGGACTCGCCAGGACCCGGACCCACCCCTGATCCGACACTGACCGTGTCGTGCCCCGCCGACGTTCAAGTTGCGAAACACGCCGGGACGCCGGCCACGGCCACTTTCGAAACGCCCGTGGCACAGGGCGGTCGGCCACCGCTGACCGTCACCTGTTCGCCCGCCTCAGGGTCTGAATTCGCCTCCGGGTCCACGACAGTGACGTGCAGCGCGTCGGATCAAGCATCTCACACGGCGAGCTGCTCGTTCGCCGTGGTCGTCAACGCCATCCCGCGCCTCGCGGTCACGAAGTTTCTGTCGTTTGGCGACAGCCTCACGCAAGGAACGACGTCGCCGGCCCCATCGCTGCTGATCCTGAATCCGGCCGACGCGTATCCAGTCAAGCTGCAGGCCCTTCTGAGCGCACGGTATCTCGATCAGACGATTACGGTCATCAACGAGGGCCGGGGCGGCGAGCGCATCATGGAGGGTGTGGAGCGACTGTCCGGCGTGCTCGACAAGAACAGACCGCAAGTGCTCCTGCTGCTCCATGGCGCCAACGATCTGAACATCAATCGCGGCGCGGCGATCTCGACGATCATCGATGGCCTGGAGTCGATGATCGACAAGGCCGGAAGGCGCGGCGTCAAGGTGTTCCTGGCAACCTTTCCTCCGCAGAATCCGGTTGGAAAGAACGGACACGGCGCGAACTACGTGCCGGAGTTGAACAGAGACATCAAGGAGCTGGCCGCGGATGAGGACGCCACGCTCGTCGATCTGTATGCCGGCTTCGGCACCTACGTCGGATACATCGGCGAGGACGGCCTGCACCCGACGCCGGCCGGATACGATAGGATGGCGGAAATCTGGCGGGACGCGATTCAGCAGGTCTACGATCGGCCGGCCCCGGCGAGCAAAGAGTTCGCGCCGATGAATTCGACGCGCGCGCTCCGCTGACGCGCGAGAGGCTACGGGCTACAGGCTCCGGCAATGCCGGCTCAGCAACCGCATGCGCCAGTGGCTTGGACGCGCCCGACCGAGTTGTGGCCACCGACCGATCTCGGCAAGTCTCGCCCGAAACGCAGAGCCGAAGCAGTCGGAGCGATGCGTCGCCCGCAGTCCGGAGCCCGTAGTCCGGAGGGCAGCTAATACCGACACACGTCCCGAATCGCCTTCAGCACGTCGGCCGCCTGAGGAAGAATCTCTTCCTCGAGCTCGGGTGCGTAGGCGACCGGGCAGTCGAGCGCGGCGACGCGCCGGATCGGCGCATCGAGATAGTGAAACAGCTCGTCGGCGATGCGCGCGGCAATCTCGGCGCCGAAGCCGCACGTGAGCTGATCTTCGTGCGCGACGATGACGCGATTCGTCTGCTGAACGAGCGCGCTGATCCCGCTCCAGTCGTAGGGGATGAGCGTCCGCAGATCGAACACCGCGACGCTGAAGCCTTCCTTCTCGGCCTGCTGCGCGGCGAGCAGCGCGCGCTGCACCAAGGCGCCCCAGGTCAGCACCACGACGTCCGTGCCTTCGCGGCGGACGGCGCCGCGGCCGAACGGGATCATGTAGTTCGGCCCCGGATACTCTCCCTTGTTGTAGGTCTGCCGATACAGGTGCTTGTGCTCGAGAAAGAGCACCGGATCCTCGCAGCGGATCGAGGTGCGCAGGAGTCCGGCTGCATCCTGCGCGGTGCACGGGTATGCGATCCGAATGCCGGGGCAGTGCGCGAAGATGCTCTCCCCCGACTGGCTGTGATACGTCGCGCCGCCACGCAGGTAGCCGCCAATCGGCACGCGGATCACCATCGGGCACGAGAACGTGTTGCCCGAGCGGTAGCGCAGCATCGTGATTTCGTCGCGGATCTGCATCATCGCCGGCCAGATGTAGTCGAAGAACTGGATCTCGACGACCGGTTTGATCCCGCGGACCGCCATCCCGAACGCGCGACCCACGATGTTCGCCTCGGCGAGGGGCGAATTGAACACGCGCGTGCCACCGAACTGCCGCTGCAGCCCGTGCGTCACCTTGAACACGCCGCCCTTGCCAGGCACTTCCGCCAGGTGATCCTCCCGGCTGCAGTCGGCGACGTCCTGACCGAACACGACGATTCGCGGGTTCTGCGCCATCTCGTCGCCGAGCGTCCGGTTGATGGCCGCGACCATCGTGTCGGGCTTGCCCTGCGGTTCGGCAGGCGATTCGAACGCGGGAGACGAAGGGTCGACGTCGGGTGAGAAAACCCAGTCGGCCGCCGTCGATCGTGCGGGTTTCTCGGCAGCCAGCGCCCGATCGGTGGCCTCGGCGATCTCGCGATCCACGTCTGCGGTGAATCGCTGCAGTTCCTCGTCGGTCGCCAGTCCCTCACGGATAATCAGGGCGCGGAGCTGGACGAGCGGATCCCGCTCCGCTTCGGCGGCGCGTTCAGCCGCGGTCTTGTACAGCCGCTCATCGTCTGAGAGCGAGTGCGAATACGGCCGCACAACGGAGGCGTGGACAAGCGCAGGTCCACGGCGCTCGCGTGCCCACTGCACGGCCTCCTGCATGGCGGCAAAGCTCTTGATGAAGTCGCAACCGTCGACACTGAGCACTTTCAAGTGGGGAAAACGTTCGACCAGACTCGAGATCGATCCGCCGGCTGTCTGAGCTTCCACCGGCACCGAAATCGCGTAGCCGTTATCCTCGACCACGTAGACGACGGGCAGCTTGTTGTGCGAGGCAGTGTTGAGCGATTCCCAGAACTCGCCTTCGCTGGTGGCGCCGTCTCCAAGGGAGCAGTACACGACCTCATCGCTTCGGAATTGCGCGTCGCGATCCGGAATGGCCTCGATCTGCTCGTAGAGCCGACCCGCCTCGGCAACGCCTATGGCATGCAGGCACTGTGTGCCCGTGGGGCTGCCCTGCGAGACGATGTGGAGCTTGCGATTCCCCCAGTGGGAGGGCATCTGCCGCCCGTGCGACGCGGGGTCGTCTCTCGCGCCCACAGCCTGCAGCAACATGTCGTACGGCGTGACGCCGAGCCTGAGGCAGAGCGCGCGGTCGCGGTAGTAGGCGCAGAACCAGTCGTGCCCCGGCCGAAGCGCCATGCCGGCGGCGATCAGAATCGCTTCGTGCCCTGCGCCGCTGATCTGAAAGAAGATCTGGCTCTGGTTCTTGAGCTGGATTTCCTTGTCGTCGAGCCGCCGGGAGAGAAGCATCAGCCGGTAGGCCGCTCGTAGGTCGTCGGCCGAGAGTTCTCCGGCGGCAGGAGCGTGGGCGGCGTGGTCTGGACGGGCGGCGGCCATGGCGTGGCGGGCAGAAGGGCTCGAAACGTATCGGCAGGGCATTCTGCCCCGGCACACTTCAAGAAGTATAGCACCGGGCCGATGCTATAATCCGCGCGCAATCACCCCTCGTCTGATCCCCGAGAGTTCAAATGCATCAATCAGTTGCAGTCATTGTAACGTGTTGCGCCCTCGCGTCGGCGACGCCCGTCTTCGCTCAGCAGTCGCCGCTCATGCCGGAGCCCGTCTACGACGCGCTCGTCAACGAGATGTCTGGAGACATCGCCTTCGAGCACATCCGCTGGTTCACGCATTACCACCGGCCGATGGGCGGCGGCGAGGGGTTCGAGGCGGTCGCCAAATATGTCGAGCAGAAGGCTCGCGAGTACGGGCTCGAAGACGTGCGCTACATTCCGCTGAAGTCCTCCACGGCCAGTTGGACGCCGAAGCTCGGCGAGCTCTGGTTGATCGCCCCGTCCGAGCGCCGCCTCGCCTTTTCTCTCGAAGTTGCCGTCTCGCTTGCCGACTACAGCCGGCCAACAGACATCGCGGCGGCCGAGCTGGTCGACGTTGGTCAGGGCACGACCGCGGCGGATTACGAGGGCAAGGACGTTGGCGGCAAGGTTGTCCTGACGCACGGCTCGCCCTCGGACGTGATGAAGGAGGCAGTCTGGAATCGGGGAGCGCTCGGGCTGATTTCTTTCACGACCAGCCGGCGCGACCTGCCGGACCAGGTGCCGTGGCAGCGCATTCCTGTCGAGAACGAAGACAAGACCAAACCCGGCACCTTCGGCTTCGTGCTGTCGCAGCGAGAAGGGCTCAGGCTGAGGGCGGAGCTCGCCGCGGCCGGGAAGACACCCTATCGTGTCCGCGTCAAGGTGGCTTCCGAATTTCGAGAACCTGCGTCACAGGCCATCGTCGAAGCCGTGATCCGCGGGACGTCGATTCACGATCAGGCGATCGTGCTCACCGGCCACCTGCAGGAAGAGCGCTTCTCGGCGAATGACGATGCCAGCGGATGCGCGAACGTGCTGGAGATCGCGCGCACGCTGAAGCGCCTCATCGATGCCGGGCGGCTGCCGAGGCCCGCGCGCGACATCCGTTTCTGGTGGGTCGACGAGATCTCGGCGGAGGAGCAGTACTTCGCGGATCATCCCGAGGAGCGCGCGCGCATCCTGGTGAACATCAACCAGGACATGGTCGGCGCCAGGCAGTCGGCGGGCAGTCGTGTTCAGTTCGTGACCCGGCCGCCATCAGCGCGGGCAAGCTTTCTGGGCGATGTCGTGCAGTCGATCGTCGAGACGCTCGTCGAGGGCAACACGGCGTACCTGGCGGCCGGCCAGGCGCGCCAGACGCGTCGAGGCGTTTCGTCGCCGTCTGGAGGAAGCGTCGCCACCGACGACGAGAAGTTCAGCCGGCCGGGTACTGTCCCGGCTGGGCACGCGAGAGCGGTACGATGCTCGCCTCATTCCCTTCCACAACAACACCGATCATCAGGCCTTCAACATGGCGCCCATCGGCGTGCCTGCGGTGACGTTCACGAACTGGCCCGACGACTACATCCATTCGAGCGACGACGATTTGTGGCAGATCGATCCCACGCAGCTCGAGCGAAACGCGGTCGCCGTCGCGGCGTCGGCATGGTTCATCGCGACGGCGGGTCGGGCCGAGTTGCCAGTGCTCGCCGGGCAGATGGTGGGACGCGCGCTCGAGCGGATCGGGCACGATACACGCCGCGTGATCGAGATGGTGCAGGCTGCGCCGGCCGGAGATTCAGCGGCACGCGAGCGCGCCGCCGGCATCGTGCGCGAGAGTGTCGCGCGAGAGCAACGCGCGATTCGCACGATGGCGGTCCTGTCGCGCGAGACCGGCCCGACGATGGTGGAGACCGCGCTGGCGCAGCTTCCCTCGGTTGCCGAGGTCGGCGGCCGTGTCCGCGCGCTGACGGGTCCAATCGCGGCGGCGTCGCCGTCGGCCGCCGAGCTCGACGCCGAGGCTCGCGTCCCATCGTTCGTCGACAACCTGGCGGCATTTCTGGCGCGGCGTAAACAGCTCGAGCGCCCGCCTGCGCTGCACGGGCTGATGGCCTATGAGATCCTCAATTTCGTCGACGGCACGAGGACCATCGCTGACGTCTACCGAGCTGTCGCGGCCGAAGCCGACCTTGCCGGGGACTGGTACTATGGGCAGGTCGCTTTGAAGGACGTCGTCGCCTACATCGATTCAGCCGCGAAGGCAGGAATCGTCACGGTGAGATCCAGTGCACCTCTGGGGAAGAAGCCGGTCACGAGCAGGAAGGGACGTTAGGAACATGGCTGACGGAGTGCGCCTGCACCGATGGGATGAAATCGCGCTCGAGAAGGTCACGGAAGTGATCTCGCGCAAGATCGTCACCGGAGAGCGGGCGATGCTCTCGCAGATTTACCTGAAGCGCGGCGCGCTCGTGCCCATGCACAAGCACGAGAGTGAACAGCTCACGTACGTGATGCAGGGCGCGCTGCGTTTTCTGGTGGGCGGCGAGGAGGCGATCGTGCGGGAGGGGGAAGTGCTCGTCATCCCCACGTGGGTCGAGCATCAGGTCGAGGCGCTCGACGACACGTTGACGCTCGATCTGTTCAGCCCGATCAGGCACGACTGGCTGAATGGGACCGACGACTATTTCAGGCGCTAACACAGGGTCGATTCATGCGCGCTCGAACAGGAGATCAAGAGATAAGGAGACTGATGCGTTCTTTCTTCAGGAACAGAACAACTCCTGGTCTCCTGCCCTCCTGTTCAATGAATCCTGCGCTTGGGGTTCGATGTGTCTGCGCGAATTTCAATGAATCTTCCGGTCCCAGTCATCCGAGCGCCCGCCCGGGTGCACGTCGAACTTGCGCCGCATGCGGTTGATCTTCCACTTGAGATAGCGGTACTTCAGCTCGGCGATCAGGTTCAATCGCCCCACACGGAATCCACGTAGATAGACGTAGCCCACGATAATCCCGCCGAGATGCGTGATGTGCGCGACGTTGGAGCCACGTTCGCTCATCGAGGAGACGAGCGCCACGGCGCCGACGATCATGACGAAGTACTTCGCGGGAACCTGAAACAGGAAGTAGAGGTAGATCGGCCGATTGGGGAACGTGACGCCGTACGCCAGCAGCAGGCCAAACACGGCTCCTGAAGCGCCGACGGTATTTTGATCGTAGAGTCCGCTTCCGACCTCGAACGGCAGGAGCGACACGACGATCGTGGTCAGGCCGGCGCCGATCCCGGTGACGAAATAGTAGCGTGTAAAAAACGGCGTGCCCCATTGCCGTTCCAGGTCCGTGCCGAACATCCACAGTGCCAGCATGTTGAACAGGATGTGAAAGACGCCGGCGTGCAGGAATTGATAGGTGACGAGCTGCCAGATCCAGCCGCGCGCCACGACGTCGGATGGCCGAAGCGCAAGGGCCTCCCACAGCGAGAGCCATGGCACCAGCAGCAGTGCGACGAACACCGCGACGTTCGCGATGAGGAGCATCCGGACGGCAGGGGTGAGGCCTCCCGGACCGAACTGATACGTGACGCTGGACGGATAGCGCGCCATGGCTCTGGGATCGTACCACAGAGGCGCGCAAGGATGGGGCCACTCCCTTCGGTCGTCGGTGTCGGTCACGTGGAGGCGGGGCTTCCGCCTACGCGTGAAGCTTGGGCGGCCGTAGCTTGGCGAAGGCGGTCAGCCCCGCAACTGGCGGCGCACGGGCCTGAAGGCCCCCCACCACAGATGTCAAAACAGTTGCGACGGGTTTACGCTCGCGGACGGGCCCGAGTGCGGCGCAGCAGCATGTCGAGGATGTCGTTGAACTCCGACACGCCGAGGGATTTCGAGGCGAGCACCAGCACCGCCAGTCCGGCGCCAATCGCAGCGCCGACACGCACGATCTGGATGCCGAGACTCTGGCCCGGCAACGACAGACTCAATTGGTGTTCGACCATCCAGGCTGTCGCCGCCATCATCGCTCCAGCGGCGAGCTGTCGCACGAACACGCCGGCGAGACGGCGTCCACCAATCGCGCCCAGCCTCGTTCGAAGCAGCATCAACAGGACGCCGGCGTTGGCGAGGGCCGTCAGCGACGTTCCCAGCGCCAGCCCGCGATAGCCAAGCTCACGCACGAACGCCACGTTCAACGCCGCGTTGAACAGTACGGTGACGACACTGACGATCACGGGAGTCCGGCTGTCGCCGAGCGCGTAGAACGTCGGGCTCGCGACTTTCACGACGGAATATCCGGTCAGCCCGATCGCGTAGCAGACGACCGCGCCCGCCGTCGCGGCCGTGTCGGTGGGCGTGAAACGCCCGCGCTCGAACAGGAGCGCGACAATCGGATGAGCAAGCACCATCAAGCCGAGCGTCGCGGGAACATTGAGCGCAAGCATCATGGCCAGGCCCGACGAGACGGTGCGCTGCAGGCCGGCGATGTCGTTATCCGCCGCCCGCCGGGCGATCGCCGGCAGCGACGCCGTCGCGACCGACAGCCCGAAGAGACCGAGCGGCAGATACATCAGCCGAAACGCGTATCCAAGCCACGAGACGGCGCCCGTGCCCTCGCCTGTGGCGAGCCACGTGTTCACGAAGACGTTGATCTGGGTCGCGGCGAGGCCCAGCGTGCCGGGACCCATCAGCAGCAGCACTTCGCGCAGTCCGGGCTCCGCCGGGTTCAGCTGCGGCTCGTACCGGTACCCCTCGCGCCACAACGCGGGAAGCTGCACGGCCACCTGCCCCAGACCGCCGGCTAGCACGCCCAGCGCCATGGCGAGAATCGCTGGCACGCCGAGTGGCGCCAGCACCGGCACGAACGCGACCGTGCAGGCAATGGTGCACAGGTTGAACACGGCAGGGGCCAGCGCGGGCACGAAGTAGCGGTCGAGCGAGTTCAGCATGCCCATCGCGGCCGCCGCGATGGCGACCACGATGAGGAAGGGCAGCATCACGCGCGTCAGGAGCACGGTCAGCTCGATCTTGCCAGGCACCGCGGCGTAGTCGCCGGCGAGCAGCATCACCAGTGGGTGCGCGAACACCATCCCCGCCACGACGAGGACGGTCGTGACAAGCAGCAGCGCGTTGATCACGTGATTGCCCAACCGCCAGGCCGGTTCGCGGCCCTGGCGGGTGAGATAGCGCGTGAAGGTCGGCACGAGGGCGGCGCTCATCGCCCCCTCCGCGAACAGATCCCGGACGAGGTTCGGGATTCGGAAGGCGACGTTGAACGCGTCGACGGCGTTGCCGGCGCCAAACAGGTACGCCATGACCTGTTCACGCACCAGGCCGAGGATCCGGCTGGTCATCGTCGCGGCACCGATGAGCCCGGCCGACCTGGCGATCTGTGGCGATTTTGGCAAGGAAAAAAAGGGGTCTTCGGTGGCCCGTCGACCCCAAGAGGAGGATGGGAATGGGCTTCCCATCTAAGTAGACGGCACTCGCCGTCAGAAAGTTTGCGATCAGCCGAGTTTCTGGCGTACGGCTTCGCTCACGAGTTTGCCGTCGGCCGTCTTGCCGCTCAGCCGGGCGAGCGTCGCCTTCATGACTTTTCCGAAATCCTTCGAAGAATTGGCTGCCGTCTCAGCGATAGCCGCCTCCACCGCCTGAGCGACGTCTGCCGCATTGGCGGCCGGAGGCTGGAACCGCTCGAGGACGATAATCTCCCGGGCTTCCTTGGCGGCCAGTTCCGGCCGGTTGCCTTTGGTGAACTGCTCGATGGAATCGCGGCGCTGCTTCACGAGGCTCGCGACGACCTGGAGCTCCTCGGCCGGCTCGAGCCCGCGGCCCTTCTCGATCTCGCGCATCGTGAGCGCGGTCTTGAGCATCCGCAGCGTGCCCAGCACGTCAGGATCCCTGGCCTTCATGGCCTCGGTAATGCCTCGGCTCACATCGTCGATTAGCGCCACGGAGACTTCCTTTCCAGACACGGTTGGTGAAGTAGAGCATGCCACAAAGGTCGGGGCAAGAGCTCGACCACTGTTCCACATTGCGAGGTCTGGAGAACGGCAAACGCCGCCGTGCGTCTCCGTGGCGCATCGTCCATGTGTTGCCGCGGCCGACGATCAAAAGACTCGCGCGCCGAGCACCCCGAGCCAGTTGCTGACGCCGAGCGCAGCGCCGGCGAGAGTGAAACCCATAGAGACGGCACGAAGCACGCCGCCGGCCTGCCAGCCGTAAACCACGGCGATCGCAGCCAGAACGGCCACCACTGGCAAGGCCGCGTAGTAGTGCCTGAAGTCGACTGGTGTCAGCACGCCGAGCACGAGGAAGCACACACAGGCAAGGAGCCAGCCGCAGAGTGCAAGCCAGCACGCATCGCGCGGTCGCGTGCGGGTGCCCAGCCAAAGCCCTCCAATTGAAAGAATCAGGAACGGCCACGTGAAGTGCGTAGCGGCGAGGCGCGGAACGGCCTCCGCTCGCGAGGGAATCGACGTCCCACCGGGTTGATACAGGCGAGGGGATGCGGGCTGTTGTGCCGTCGGCGCGCCGGCGATCTCGCCTCGGATGCGTGCGTACTCGGCGCGGAACGTCGGGCCAAATCGGCCGTAGTAGAGCCCGACCGCCAGGCCCATCGCGATGACCAACATGACGAGGACCCGTCGGGCCTGCTGTCGCGCGACGTTGGAATCGGCCATCGTCCAGACCAGCACGCCTGTGACGGCCAGCATGCCGGAAAGGGTCGCGAACGTGCTGGTGTGCGAGAGAAACGCGACGAGCGTTGCGGCTCCAGCGAGGACAATCCGCCATCGAGTCGATTCCGTCAGCGCTACCGCCGTCAGGACCATAGCGATCACGGCGACGGCTTGAGCGAACACCTGCGTGAGGTTCGCCGAGGCGAGCACGTTGAAGGCCAGGGGCATCAACTGCAGCACCGCGACGGCGACGGCGGCCGCAAGGCGTTCCCGCCAGCAACGCGCGATCAACCAATAGACGAACACCGCCGACACAGCCTCGACCGACGCGGCGACTACCCGCAGCAGGAAAACGAAGTCCGTCGTGAATGCGGTGAAGGGCAACGCGGCGACGTAAAGGCCTACCGGGTAGGGGAACGTGTATCCGCCTGGCGCAATCGAGGTGAAAACGTAGTTTCCGGCCATCACCGTCTGAAGACGATGGGCGTGAAAGACCGCGTCCACGAGGTCTTTGTCGGGATGCAGGAGCACGAGCAGCTTCAGGTAGAGCGCCGAGCTCGTGAACATCATGGCGAACCGTGCCGTGTTGCGGAGGGGTTCGCCTCGCCATCGTTCGATGGCGAAAACAACCGTCACCAGCCCAAGGCCGATGCCCGCGGCGACCCAATCCACCGTTCGCAGCCAGGGCTCGAACGGCCCCAGGCCCAATCGCAGGACGGCAGCCTGGGCCACCGCCAGGAGCGTCGCGGCGCCAATGGCGGTCGTTGCCGTGGCCCCCAGCAACCCAAATATCGCACCGAAGATCCCGGCCGCGATCGCGGCGGCGACGACCGCGCGCCGCGGAGGGAAGACGCCGTGGCTCGCCGGCTCGATAATCACCCAGTCGACCTGCACACCGAGCGGTCTGCGATCGTTCGGGCCTGGCACGAACGTGTTCGACGCGGCGATTGACAGTGTCAAGCCCCGAACCAGGCCTCTTCGCGCAGGGACGACGGCTGTAATCTCCTTGAACTCGTTGGACGTCGGCTCGCGCACGAGCGAAACGCCGTCGGCGAGAAGCGCGACTTCAGGAAGATCGGCGGGATTCTGCCTGGCCCCCCGGACGCGCGCCCGGACTTTCCATTCGACGTTCCGATCGATCCCCCTGAGCGTCAGATCACCGCGGTCGGATGTCCACGCGTAGGTCAGGTCCGCGACGCGCTCACTCCTGTAAAAACCTCGGAACAGGTTCGTCTGATCGTGCGCCATGTCCAGCGTCAATGTTGGCGCGTAGGTATAGAAGAGGACGAGCGCCGCCGCGCCGGCGAGGACGCCGAAGAGCGCACCAGCGGCGGCAAGGAGGATGCGCCGAATCACGCCGCGCGGCCCCCAGCCCCGCCCTCGATGGCTGCCCGATAGATCTCGGCGAATTGTCGGTGCACGGCGGCGGGTCGGAACTCCTGCTCGATGATCCGCAATGTCGATTCCCGGACTCGGCGCCGGGCATCGAGGGCCGTGACCATCGCGCGGGCCAGCGCGATGGGGTTTTCTCGCGGGACCACCGCAACGTCGTAGCCAAAGATCTCGCCAAGCTCGACGCCCCCCGGATTGTCCGATGTGACGACAGGCGTTCCCGCCGCGAGGGCCTCCAGCGCGACGGTGGGGCAAGCCTCGAGGAGCGAGGGGAGCACGAAGGCGTCGGCGGCCGCATCGTAGCGCGCGATCATCTGGTTGTCGACCAGGCCCGCGAATGTCACGTGACCATGCACGCCGTTGGCGCGCGCAACGTCGTTCAGCTCCGCGAGGAGCGGACCCGTCCCGCAAATCACGAGACGCGTATCCGGATGCGTGCGGATGACCTCGGCGAGCGCTTCGAGCAGATAACGCTGGCCGGCGAGGGGATGGAGGCGCTTGACGTTGACCAGGAGATGCCGCTGCCGGATACCGAGCCCGCGGCGCGCGTCTGCCTGCGAACGCTCGTCATGAAAGGTGAACTCGGGGGCGACCGGCGGATAGACGACCGAAGCCTGGTGCCGTGCCAGGCCGAGCTCCACGGCGCGCGTCTTCAGCCCGTGGCTGTAGAACGTGACGAACGAGGCGCGGCGGTAGGCGCGCGTAAAAAGGTCCGGACCCGGACGTTTAGGCGCATAGTGCCAGATCTCGGTGCCGTAGAGCGTCAGGACGACCGGCTTTCCCGCCCGCTCCGCCAGGAGCGCGCACATCTCGGCAAGCAGGCCGTTGCTGTGCACGTGCACCACGTCGGAGGCAGCGATCAACGGCCGCGCCGTCCACGCGATGCGCGCCGCGCCCGCGACCGATCCCACACGCAGCAGCCGACCGAGGCCGGTGCCAGGCTCATTCGGCTTTACCCAGGCCACTGGACCCGCCAACCGCTCCGCCGTCCACGAGAGCGTGGCTGCGGCGCGTGGGGGATGCGAGATGTACGACACCTCGTCTCCCGCCTCGCGCGACCACCAACCGAGATGGTACGGCAGCAGGGCATTGGCCGCCTGATCCGGCGGCAGGTGTGGTGTGACGTGGCAAATGCGCACTGGTTCGCGTGTGACGGATGGGTCAGGACCGCGGCAATGCCGAGGTGATGTACTGCCCGTGGAACTCTCGAAATGTCTGTGGCATGGCGCCAAGCTCGCCGGTCGCAAATGCCAGGAAGCGGGTCAACCGATCCAGGAAGCCGTCGAGCTCGCCCTGCGTCTTGTTATAGGGGCTCCCACCAACGATGGCCTCGCTCGAATGGAACAGCATGTTCAGGACGGGCGCACCCCGATCGACGATCCGCCGCGCCAGCGCACACATGTCCTCGAGCGAGGAGTATGACGGCCGCAGCCAGTCGACGCGCGCCAGGCCAAGCTTTCTGAACACGCGCCTGGTCATATACGGCCACGGCGCGCGAGCGAAAGCGCGCGCCAGCGGTGCGGGCAACGACCGGTCGAGTCCCGCCGAGCACGGCACTTCCAGCACGCGGCTTGTGCCGGCCCGGACCGCGGAATCGTAGGCCAGGAAATACGGCGTGATCGGAGCGTCGACGAAGTCGGGCCCGCCCTTGTGCGCCTCGTAGAAGAGCGGGGCGACGCTCGACTCGACCAGATAGCCCTGCCGCTCGAGCGCTGAGACGTGCGACGCGTCGAACCCGAAGCGCCCCGATCGATACGACACCGGCCGCTCGCCCACCGCCCGTGTGATCGCCGCCGTCAGCTCGGCGAGCTGCGCCTCGAACTGCGAAATTGGCAGCCGCGCCGCATATGAATGGCGCCGCAGATCATCCGGGGTGCACGGTGGCGTTTCCCAGGCATGATGATGGGCGCCGATTTCGCAGTCGCCTCTGAGAAGCAGAAAGCGGAGGACCTCCTGCGCCCGCTCATCGGTGGCGACAGGCCACGTGACGACGTAGGTCGGCCGCACAGAGTGCTTCTCGAAGAGCGTGTGCAATGCCGGAAGCGCGTGGATGTTCTCGAACGTCTGATGCTCGCGCGCGCTCAGATCCCATTGATTGTCGCCCTCGGTGTCGATGCCAACGAGCAGGCGCGGTGTCATCTTCATCCTGTGGAGGCGCGGGCTTGGCTTTGATCCTGTGGCGGCGGGGCTTTAGCCCTGCGATTCAACGGTCCTGATCCGAGTCGCCAAGCGTCACGTGCCATTCGTCGGTCTCCGCATAAAAATCCGGGGGCACCGCGACGCCGTTCACCTTCACCGTGAACTCCATCGTCGATTTCACCGGAAAATACCCCGAGCGTCGAAGCACGCGACGATATTCGCTGTGCAGGCAGAACGTGCGGATCTTGTCGGAATCGGCGATGCGCGCCTCGCGATCGATCCAGCGAAGCAGCGTCTTCAAGCCTTCCTCGTCGGTCGGATCCGTGAGGAAGTCGACGATGCTCGTCACGCGGCCGCGCGGCTCTTGAAGATGGCGATAGACCGCGTAGCCCTGCAGTGCGCCGCTGCGCCGCAGCGCGGCCACCAGATAGCGCACGTGCGGCGCTTCGACGTACTTCCAGTTCAGATACGGTGCGTCCCGGCGAACGGCGAATTGAAACTTGGGCGCGAGACGCGTCCAGAGGTCGGTGAATTCCTGCGGAAACCGCTTGATCACCTCGACCTCGGCGCGGAGCGGCCGCGAGCGCGCTATCAGGCGCACGAAGGGCAGCGTCAAGGCCGACACGAACCGGTTGACCGGTTCCGGCCATTGCGTACGGCTTGAGCGCACGGCGCGTCAATGGCTTGATGAAGCACGGCACCGGCCCCGGCTCGGGCCATCGGAGTTTGCGGAAGAGCTGATGGGATGAATCGGAGAGCCCGAGTCCGAGCGAGGCGCCCACCTCCCGGTCCCACGTCCGGAACAGCACTTCGCCAATGCCCTGCCGCTGCCGCTCGGGCGCGACCATGACATCCATTCCCCACGAAGCCTCGAGCTCGCGCCCGTGCACCTGCAGCCGCACGGGCATCGTCGCGTACTGGCCGATGACGCTCCGGCCTTCGCGCGCGATCCAAATCACGGGCGCGCCCCCGGGGTTGTTCGGGTTGCGCCGATACTGCCACTCCCACCGAAGGCGATTCGCTTCAGCGGCATCGGGCCCGAACACGCGACGATAGAGGGCCTCGACGGCGCGGCGATCCTCCTGGCGGTAACGGTCGATGTCGGCCATGTAAGACGTGGCGCAGTGCCGGTCGCAGCTCCTACGACCTCGGTTCCGAAACTCACGAGCGAGACGCCGCGCCGCTCCCGTGGCGGCGGGGCTTCAGCCCCGCAACTGGGCGGCGCGCGCGGGCCTAAACTAAAGGCCCGCCGCCACAGCAGTCACAGCTCCGACCACGCGCGCCATGTTTTCAGTCTCTTGCCAGCAAGTATTGCACGTGCCCGATGATGATGTCCTGCGTGAGGCGGCTCCCCTTCAGCCACCGCGTGACCGCTGCGGGCAAACGACGAAACGTACCGGTCACGTACAGGTCCTCATCGACGATGCGAAGCCCGGCGTCGGCGATCTGCCGGCGGAGCCGCTCGACGCGAACGAGCTCGAGGAGATCGTCGTCTTTGTGCCCGTTGCGGCGGGCAATCTTGATGAAGGAGTTCTCGTCGGCCTTCTCGCGCAGCGTCCACTCTGCGTGACGCGCCAGGAACCGGAACGTGGCAAACGCGATCCGCCGGCCAACGAGGAGGTGGAGCGGCATCGGAATCCGCAACCGCGGCAGATGGGCGCCGGCAAACGACAGGTAGGGCGCGGTCGACAGATACATCGCCCCGCCGCGGTGGAGGACGCGCGCGCACTCGCGAAGGTACCGGGGCGCGTCGGCCACATGCTCGATGACCGCGTGCGAGAAGACCCAGTCAAACGCCCCGTCGCGAAAGGGGAGCGCCTGCCCGTCGGCCTGCAGAAACTGCAGATTCGCGAATCGATCGCTCGCGCGCCAGCGAGACGCCGGCCTGTCCGAATCGGTTTACCAGGTCGATTCCGACGACGAACCGGGCCTCCTCGGCGAAGGAGAGCGGCATGCCGCCCCCGCCGCAGCCGGCGTCGAGCACGCGTCCGGAGATCCGGCCGCCGACGCGCTCGAGATGGGCGAAGACCTTCGCGCTTCGGTAGTACTCGAAGAGGGCATAGTCGGTACTCCGATCGGAATCGGCGGTCCGCATGCTGCTTGATCAGGCCATCGTCGACGAGACGCACAGCCCCAATTGTACTGGGTCCAACCAGGTTGGACGGGTTGGCCAGGTTAGGCGGGTTGTTCGGGTTAGGCGGGTTGTTCGGGTTAAGCAGGTTCGTCGGGTTGGCAGCGCAACCCGGCCCACCCGATCAACCCGACAAACCCGATCAACCCGACAAACCCGATCAACCCGACAAACCTGTCCAACCGTCCGGTCACTTCTTGAGGAATCGCGGCACCATCTCGGGTCGCGACCAGGGCATGCGATAGAAGACGAGCGAGGGCCCCCCGGCCGATTCCTGCCAGGCGTGGATCCGGTAGATCTCGTGAAAGAGATCCGTGCGCGCGACGATCTCTGGATACCAGGCCGGAAAGATGATGAGAAGATCCGGGCGTTCGCTCTCGAGAAACGGCGCGAAGCGGCGCATCCGTTTCGGGTGGATCGCAGCGGGCGTGACCAGCCCCTCGGTGTCGATCAGGAAGCGGTGGGAGAAATAGGCGATCGCGCCGATGTCGTTCGTGGCGATGCGCGCCTCGGGCGATGTTTCCCTGATGATCCAGCGGGCCGTGGCGATCTGCAGGTCGTTGATGTTCTTCACCATTCCGGCGTATTCCGTCGCGTCGTCAAAAATCGCGAGCCCCAGCCGCAGCAGCGCCGCCGTGAGAAAGAGCGGCACAAACCAGCGCCCACGGAGCCATCGGCGGAGCTCGAGGACGCCGATCACCGACACGATCAGGAACATCACGAGAAGGTGGAAGAGATAGCGGCCGTCGTGGACGAGGAGCGGCGGCTCCGGCGCACCCAGTCCCTTCACCAGCGGCGCGACGATCAGGATTGCGACGAGCAGATACGATCCTCGTCGCCGGCTCGCCGAGTCCCCGGTGACGCCAATCAGGGCGAGCGCCCCGACGAGCGCGCCGAGCGCGAGGTCGGGATACTCCGACTCACACCACGTGAGCAGTTGATAGAGGAACTCGACGGGTACCAGCCCGCCGCGACCCACGCATCGTACCAGCGCCCTTCCATCAATGAGGGCACCGTGCCCATGCCGTACGTCTTCGCATAGAACGTCAGCGGCAGCGGATGTCCGCTGGCGTGGAAGTTCAACGCGACAAACGACGCCGTGGGGATCGCGAAGAGCAGCATCGGCAGCGCGAATCGCTTGAAGCGGGGCGTCGGCAGCAGGCCACGGATCGTGCGCACCGTCCAATCGAGCGCGAGCACCGGAAAGACGATGAACGCTTCGGGCCGTGCGAACCCGGCGAATCCGGCGAGGAGGCCCCACCAGGCCGATCCCGTCTCGAGTGCGCGCAGATAGGCGAGAAGTGTGCCCGTGACGAGCGCCGCATAGAGCGTCACTTCCATGCCGGACAGGCTGCCCCACGCCATCTTCGGCGACAGGGCGAGCGCGAGCGCCGCGAACAGTCCCGCACCTCGCGAGCGGGTGAGCCACTCCGTGAGCTGGCCGGCGAGGAGGGCCGTCACGATCGTCAGGACCAGGCCGAGCGCCTTGCTGCTGACGATCGGGTCCCAGCCGAACCACGCGGGCACGGCGAGAAGGATCGTCCAGAGGGGCGCTGTCGACCCTGCGACCGGGATGCCCGGGTTGTAGGAATACCCCTGGCCGGTTCCAAGGTTCCGCGCAAACTGCAGGTGGATCCAGGAATCGTCGAGCGGGAAGCCCCAGAACGTGACGCCCCATTCGACGTGCGTGAACCACGCGGCCGCGCCGGCGGCTGCAAGGGTGACGAGTATCCAGTCGACGGTCCGGTGGGCAGAGATATTGAAAGCCAGCTGTCTCAAACGGGATCGGCGTCGAGGTTCCGCCATGGCGCGTTCAACGGTCGGTGTCACGATCACGGCGTCTCTATCGATGCTGTCCCGGAGAAGGTGAGGCCATGGCAAAGCGGTTGGAACCGCAGGCCAATCTGGAACAGAATCGTACTACAGGCGTTCACACGTCCCGATCCAACTTGCCCAGCCCCGACACGCCCGCCCCGCCGCAGCTTTCGATTGTCGTCCCGACTTACAACGAGCGCACCAGGATCGCCGAGCTGGTCTCGGCGGTCTTCGCGGAATTTCGCGATCATCATCTCGACGGCGAGCTGGTCATCGTCGACGACAACTCGCCCGACGGGACGGGCGCGATTGTGGACGGGTTGCGTGCGCACCACGGCGAGCGCCTGCAGGTCGTGCATCGGGCGGGGAAGCTCGGGCTCGGCACGGCGGTGATGGAAGGCTTTCTCGCCTCCGGCGCGCCGGTCGTCGGCGTCATGGATGCCGACTTCAGCCATCCACCCGATGGCATCCCGCGGATGTATTCCGTTTTTGGAGACCTGAACGTCGATGCGGTCGTGGGCAGCCGGTATATTCCTGGCGGCGGAGCCGAGAACTGGCCATTTGTGCGGCTGCTGCTCTCGAAGATGGCGTGTGCGCTGGCCTGGCCCTTGACGCCCGTGCGCGACGCGACCTCGGGGTTCTTCCTGATTCGCCGTGAGGTCGTCGAGGACGTGAGGATTGCCGCCGGCGGGTTCAAGATCTGCCTGGAGCTGCTGGTTCGAAGTCCCGTGCGCTCGGTCGCGGAGGTGCCGTATGTGTTCACCGACCGCGCCATCGGCGAGAGCAAGATGACCCTGCGTGAAGCACTAGGGTATCTGACGCAGCTTCGGCAACTCTATGTGGTGCGATTCCTCGGCTCCGCGCGTGGCCGAAAGTTGCTGTACAGCCGAATACCGGGTTGACGCACCGGGCCTGACGCCGCTTCGGGGCATTCGCGCTGAACCCCGTGTTCCGCAGGCCGGAAAAACGCGGCTCCGGCTTACCGTCGGTGGAATGTGCCGTGGGTCCCCATCCCCACGGCATGTCGCTGGCCTGCGCCGCGTTTTTCGTGCGAAGAACCGGCCTGCTCCAACGGGCTTCAGCCCGAACGCCCCGAAGCGGCGCCACGCGGTAATTCGTCGGCGTCGCGTTCGGCAAACCGTCGTGCTACGACAGCTCCAGTTGTGGAGGCGGGGCTTCCGGCTTCGCGACGCTTCGGCGGACTCGCCGTAGCCCGGAGAGCGGAGTCGGGCGGAGGCGGTCAGCCCCGCCGGGTCGGCCGACGACAATCAGCCGCCGCTTCGGGGCATTCGTGCTGAACCCCGTGTTCCGCAGAGCCGGAAAAACGCGGCTCCGGCTTAACGTCGGTGGAACGTGTCCGGCTCCGCTCGCTGGCTGATCCGCAGCGAGCTTCGGCGAGACACGCCGTGGGGGCCCATCTTCACGGCCTGTCGCAGGCCTGCGCCGCGTTTTTCGTGCGAGGAGCCGGCCTGCTCCAACGGGCTTCAGCACGAACGCCCCGAAGCGGCGTCGGTTCCGGACGTAGGGCTGGCATGCCGCGGGACCTCGAGGATATTCGATGCGGTCAACAGCGCTATGATCTGACCGGAACGGAGATCGAAATCTTTGAATCACAGCGAGATTGTCAGCTTTCTCTGGGGCGTCGCGGATCTGATTCGCGACACGTTCAAGCGCGGCAAGTACCAGGACGTCATCCTTCCTCTCACGGTGCTGCGGCGGCTCGATTGCGTGCTCGGGCCAACGAAGGAAAAGGTGCTCCGCCGGCAAGGCGAGCTCAAGGCCAGGAAGCTCGAGGATCTCGACGCGCAGCTCCGCCGGACTGCCGGCTTCGCGTTCTACAACACTTCGCGCTACGACTTCGACAAGCTGCTGGCCGATGCGCCGCACCTGGCGGCGAACCTCCGCAACTACATCGCCGGGTTCAGCAAGAACATGCGCGAGGTGCTGGAGAAGTTCGACTTCGACAACACGATCACGAAGCTCGAAGAAGCAGGACTCCTCTTTCAGGTGCTCGAGCGGTTCAAGAACGTCGACCTGCACCCAGACAGGATCGACAACCCGACGATGGGGACGGTCTTCGAGGAGCTGATTCGCAAGTTCAACGAGGCGCTGAATGAGAATCCCGGGGAGCACTTCACGCCGCGCGACGTAGTGCACCTGATGGTCGACCTGATGCTGGCCGGCGACGAGGATCGCATCCGCAGGAGCGGCGTCGTCCGCACGATCTACGATCCGTGCTGCGGGTCCGGCGGCATGCTGACGATCGCGAAGGAGCACATCACGGTCGGCCTTCGCAGGAACGGCGGCATCATTCGCCCCGCGATCAATCCGAAGGCGGAGATCCACCTTTTCGGCCAGGAGGTGAATCCCGAGACGTGGGCGGTATCGAAATCCGATCTCTTCATGAAGGACCCGACCGGCCGCGACGCCGACAACATCGCGTTCGGGACGACGCTCTCGACCGACCGGCACGCGAAGAGCCAGTTCGACTACCTGATTGCGAACCCGCCGTACGGGAAGGACTGGAAGCGCGACGAAGCCGCAGTCCGGGCAGAGCATGAAAGAGGTCCCGCCGGGCGCTTCGGACCCGGCCTCCCGCGAATCAGCGACGGTCAGCTCCTGTTCCTGCTGCACATGCTGTCGCACGCGAAAGACCCGAAGGACGGCGGCTCGCGCATCGCCATCATCATGAACGGCTCCCCGCTCTTTACGGGCGACGCCGGCAGCGGCGAGAGCGAGATCCGGCGCTTCGTGCTCGAACACGATCTGCTTGAAGCGCTGATCGCGCTTCCCGAGCAGCTCTTCTACAACACGGGCATCGCCACCTATGTCTGGGTGGTCACGAACAGGAAGGCGAAGGAACGCCGCACCAAGGTGCAGTTGATCGACGCGACGTCGTTCTGGGTCCCGATGCGGAAGAGCCTGGGCGACAAGCGTCGGGAGGTTCCGCTCGATCGCTCACAGGACATCCTGAAGATCCTGGCGGATTTCAAGGATGGCGACACTCGTACGGTCACGAAGGACGGCAAGCAGGAAGAGGTGATCGTCAGCAAGATCTTCCCGACGACGCATTTCGGCTTCCGGAAGATCACTGTCGAGCGGCCGCTGCGGCTGAACTTCCAGGCCAACCCGGAGCGCATCGCGCGGCTCGAGGATGAGCGCGCCTTTCAAGCGCTCGCGCAGTCGAAGAAGAAGGGGGACGCAGGGGCCAAGGAGCAGGTGGAAGGACGGGCGCAGCAGGAGGTGATTCGCTCGCTCGTGCGAACGCTTCCTGACACGCTGTGCACGGACCGTGACGAGTTCGAGCGGTTGCTGACCGACGCGGCCAAGGACGCGCGTGTGAAGCTTCCGGCGCCGGTCGCGAAGGCGATCGTCGACGCGGTCTCCGAGCGTGACGAATCTGCGAATGTCTGCCGCGACGCCAAAGGCAATCCGGAGCCTGATCCGGACCTGCGGGATACGGAAAGCGTGCCGCTCTCCGAGCCGGTCGAGCTCTTTTTCGATCGCGAGGTCAAGCCGCACGTGCCCGACGCGTGGATCGACACGTTAAAGCGCGATGAGAAGGACCACGAGGTGGGCGCGGTCGGCTACGAAATCGACTTCAACCGCTACTTCTACCGCTACACGCCGCCGCGGCCGCTGGAAGAAATCGACGCCGACATCCGCGCGATCGAGAAAGACATCGTGCGGATGCTGGCCGCAGTGACAGGAACAAAGCCGGAGGAAGTCGTCGAGTGACAGTGCACCGCTTTGGGCCGTACCCAGCGTACAAGGATTCCGGCGTCGACTGGATGGGGGCAATTCCGAAAGAATGGGGCGTTGCACCCGTTTACGCGCGCTATGAAGTTGCCCTGGGGAAGATGTTGGATTCGGCGCGTGCTACTGGCGAGTCTCTGGACCGTACCTGAGAAATGTCGACGTCCAATGGGAGGCGGTGAATGTTGCCGGTCTACCTCAGATGGACTTCGCACAGCGGGAGCGTGACCGCTACGGGCTTCGCCCAGGAGATCTCCTTGTCTGCGAGGGCGGAGAGGTTGGGAGAACAGCTGTTTGGGCGGGCGCATTGGAGCCGTGCTACTACCAGAAGGCGATTCACCGGGTCAGGCCGCGCACGGCGCAAGACGAACCTCGCTTTTTCTTCTATCTGATGCATTGCTTGGCCAAACGCGGGGTGTTCACCGCCGGCGGAAACCCGAACACGATTGATCATCTCACCGCGGACCAACTCCGCCACTACCGCTTTCCATTTCCGCCCTCGTGTGAGCAACGCACCATTTCGGCGTTCCTCAACCGTGAGTCGTCAAGTATCGATGCGCTGATTGCGAAGAAGAAGCGGCTGATCGAGTTGCTCGAGGAGAAGCGATCGAGCCTCATTACTCGCGCGATCACGAAGGGCCTGAACCTGAACGTGCCGATGAAACCTTCGGGCTTTCACGGCCTGGGAGAGATTCCGTCGCACTGGAAGCCGAGCAGGCTTAAGGATGTGTGTGAACGCGTGTTCGTGGGCGTGGCTGAGGCAGCAACGTTCGCTTACGTCGATCAAGGCGTGCCTCTACTTCGTTCCACAGACGTACGCGCCAACCGTGTCAATACCGCGGACATCAAGGCACTCGATCCTCGGTTCGCGGACGGATTGCGCTCAAAACGTCTAAAATCTGGCGACATTGTGACGGTTCGAACCGGCAATGCTGGAGTCTCTGCTGTTGTTCCGACGGAGTTTGACGGGGGCCAGTGTTTTACTCTGGTGGTGTCTCGACCGGCGCCGATCCACGACAGCGCGTACATCTGCTATTGCCTGAACACTTCTGTTGTGCAGCAACAGTTCGCCATAGAGGGTGTTGGGACGGCGCAAATCAACATCAGCGTCCCAATCGTTCAGAATGCAGTGATTTGCGTGCCGCCTCCAGAGGAGCAGAGACAAATCGCGCGACATGTCACGTCACAGGTAGAGGGCATCGAGATCCTGGTTCGAAGAACGCGAGACGGGGTTGACCGCCTCAAAGAACTCCGCACCGCCCTTATCTCCGCCGCGGTCACCGGCAAGATCGACGTGCGCGACGTCTCCACCTAACTTCGGCGCCCGGCAACGCTGGCAACCCGACCAACCCGACAACCTGACCAACCTGACCAACCTGACCAACCTGACCAACCTGACCAACCTGACCAACCTGACCAACCTGACCAACCTGACTAACCCAAGCCCTTGCTGAGCGCATTATTTAATCTAAACTGCATATACTTAAATAACGACTCGGTCAACACAAGACTCTTTACTAACGCAGCAAGGCATTGTGAAACGGGGACTTACCGGCGCACATCGCCTCGTCTCGTCCGTCGGAGACGAGCCAGTTCAGGGCTTTCTGCCGTCCTCCCTGCCTCCCGTTCCCCCGCTCGCCGTCGACCTCGTCGTCCGCGAAACACTTGATCAGGCGCTGCTCGCGCTCGGCCGGCTCGACAGCGTGTCGTCGCTGCTGCCTGACACCGATCTCTTCCTCTACAGCTACGTCCGCAAGGAAGCCGTCTTGTCGTCCCAGATCGAAGGCACGCAGTCGTCGCTTTCCGATCTGCTGCTCTTCGAGATGGAGGAGGCGCCCGGCGTCCCGATGGACGATGTGACCGAGGTGTCGAATTACGTGGCCGCGCTCGAGCACGGGCTGATCCGTATCCGGGCGGGCTTCCCGATTTCCGCGCGCCTGATCCGCGAGGTGCACGAGAAGCTCCTGTCCTCGGGCCGCGGCGTCCAGCGCCAGCCGGGCGAGTTCCGCCGCACGCAGAACTGGATCGGGGGCACGCGGCCGGGCAACGCGGCGTTCGTGCCGCCGCCGGCCGACGCGGTCGCGGATTGCATGACCGCGCTCGAGAGGTTCCTGAACGACGAGCCCGAACGCACGCCGACGCTGATCAAGGCGGCGCTGGCCCATGTTCAGTTCGAGACCATTCACCCGTTCCTGGATGGGAACGGGCGCGTGGGCCGGCTCCTCATCACGCTCCTCTTCTGCGCCGAAGGCGTGTTGCGAGACCCGCTTCTGTATCTCAGTCTTCGACTGAAGCAGCAGCGGCAGGAGTACTACGACCTGCTCACCGAGGTTCGCACGACGGGCGACTGGGAATCCTGGCTGGATTTCTTCGCTCGTGCCGTCCGGGATACGGCCGCCGGCGCCGTCGACACGGCACGCTCGGTGGTGGCACTGTTCAGCAAGGACCGTGACCGCGTCCGGGCTCTGAGGCGTGCCGGCGGATCGGCATTCAGGGTGCATCAGGAGCTCCAGCGACGCCCGCTCGCGACAGTCGCGTGGCTGGTGCGGCAAACAGGGCTCTCGACGCCGACGGTCGGCAAAGCGCTGGACGTGCTGGTAAAAGTCGGAATCGCACGCGAGATCACAGGACGCCGGCGCAACCGCGTGTTCGCCTACGATCGCTACCTTGCGATCCTGAACGAGGGAACAGAGGTGTCATGAGCCCGGAGGTCTCCGAGCGCAGCTTCGAGGACGCCATCGAGTGCGGCCTGCTCGCACACGGGCCGGACGCCTGCGGCGGGGTGACCTCGCTCGCGCGCGAAACGCCGCCGCCATACGGTGCTGCCCCTCCCGGTGGGTACCTTCGCCGTCGTCTCGAGGACTATGACCGCGCGCTCTGCCTCGTGTCGCGTGATGTGATCGACTTCGTCCTGGCGACGCAGCCGAAAGAATGGCAGAAGCTGGCCCAGCATCACGCCGCCGCGGTGAGGGAGCAGTTTCTCAAGCGACTCGCTGGTGAGATTGAGCGGCGCGGGGTACTCGACGTGCTGCGCACCGGCATCAAGGACTCGGGCTGCAAGTTCAAGCTTGCCTATTTCCGGCCCGCAAGCGGTCTCAACGAAGAGACGCGGCAATTGCACGCAGCGAATCTCTTCTCTGTCGTGCGTCAGGTTCGTTACAGCCTGAAGAACGAGAACTGCCTCGACCTCGTGCTGTTCCTGAACGGGATCCCGATCTTCACCGCCGAGCTGAAGAACCCGCTCAACGGCCAGGATGTGGAGGATGCGATCCGCCAGTACAAGACCGATCGTGATCCGCGAGAGCCGCTGCTGGCATACGGACGCTGTCTTGGCCATTTCGCCGTCGATCCCGATCTCGTCTACGTGACTTCGGCGCTCGCCGGGCCGAAGACGCGATTCCTGCCGTTCAATCAGGGGAAGTTCGGCGGCGCCGGCAACCCCCCGGTTCCACCGACGCGGACGGGTTATGCCACCGGCTATCTGTGGGAAGAGACGTGGGCGCGCGACAGCGTGCTCGATCTGGTCCGACAGTTCGTCCACGAAGTGGAACAGGAAGACGAGAAAGGCCGCAAGACCGGCGAGCGCTTTCTCATCTTTCCCCGCTACCATCAGATCCAGGCAGTGCGGAAATTGGTGGGGGATGCCAGACAGAAAGGCGCGGGTCAGCGCTACCTCATTCAGCATTCGGCGGGCAGTGGAAAGAGCTTCACGATCGCGTGGCTCGCGCACCAGCTTTCCACGCTTCATGATTTGGACGATCGCCGCGTGTTCGACTCGATGGTGGTCATCACCGATCGGCGGATTCTCGACCGTCAGCTCCAAACCACGATGCGCCAGTTCGAGCAGACGCTGGGCGTCGTCGAGAACATCGACACCACCTCGCGACAGCTCAAACAGGCGCTCGAATCGGGCAAGACCATCATCGTCACCACGCTGCAGAAGTTTCCGGTGATCGCGAAAGAAATCGGAGAACTGCCCGGCAAGCGCTTCGCGGTGATCGTCGACGAGGCCCACTCGTCGCAATCGGGCGAGCGGAGCACACAGGGGGTCAAAGACATCCTGAGGTCATCGAGCCTTGAAGCGGCGGAGGTTGCCGACGAGGAGGAGCCGGACGACGAGGATCGGATCAACGAGATTGCGGCAGCGCATCGGTGGCCGACGAACACCAGCCTGTTCGCGTTCACCGCCACGCCGAAACCGAAGACGCTGGAGCTCTTCGGCTCGCGCCGAGACGACGGGAAGTTCGAGCCGTTTGACCTGTACAGCATGCGGCAGGCCATCGAGGAAGGATTCATCCTCGACGTGCTCGCCAACTACACGACATATGCGGCGTACTGGCGGCTTCTGAAGAAAGTGGAGGGCGATCCACGGTACGACAAGAAGAAGGCGCAGTACTTGCTCAAGGCCTTCGTCGATCTTCACCCCGCACGCCATCGGCGAGAAGGTCCGCGTGATGATCGAGCACTTCGCCGCACAGGTGCAGGGCGAGATCGCCGGCAAGGCCAAGGCGATGATCGTCACACGATCGCGCCTCCACGCAGTGCGCTACAGGCTGGCGGTCGACCAGTATCTGAAGGAGCGCGGGTATCCGTTCCAGGCGCTCGTGGCGTTCTCAGGGACGGTTGAAGACGGCGGAAAGCCGTACACCGAGGCGTCGATGAACGGCTTTTCAGAAGGACAGACCGCCAAGGCTTTCGAGCGACTCGAAAACCGCTTCCTGATCGTCGCCAACAAGTTTCAGACCGGGTTCGACCAGCCGCTTCTTCACACCATGTACGTGGACAAGAAGCTGGGTGGCGTCAACGCCGTCCAGACCCTCTCGCGGCTCAATCGAACGCATCCAGAGAAGAAGGGCACGATGGTGCTCGACTTCGCCAACGATGCCGAGGAGATCAAGGCGGCGTTCGAGCCGTACTACGAAACGACGCTGCTGTCCGAAGCGGCGGATCCGAATCTGCTGTACGAAGTCCAGGGCAGGCTCGCGGGATTCCACATCTTCACCGACACAGACGTTGACGCCTTCGCGAAGGTCTTCTTCGACCGGAAGGCGACACAGGACCAGCTCTATGCCGTTCTTGCACCGGTCGTCGAGCGTTTCAAGCAGCTCTCCGAGGAGGAACAGGGCGCCTGTCGGGGCGACCTGACCGACTACGTGCGTCTGTACGCGTTCCTGTCACAGGTGTTGACGTTCGCGGATGCGGACCTCGAGAAGCTGTACGTCTTCGCGCGTCATCTTCGGATGCTGGTCCTCGCGGATCGCGTGGAGTTGCCACGAGAGGTGCAACAGAACATCGACATGGAATCGTATCGTCTTCAGCAAACTGGAACCGGCAAGATTGCTCTCCCGCGGAAGCCCGGCATTCTCGATCCGATGGCGGCGAAGGGGGAGCACGGCACAGCCGCTGGGGAAATCGAGTCGCTGTCGCGGATCATCGCCGAGCTCAATGAACGCTTCGGTCTCAATCTTGGTCCCGAGCATCGCGTGACGCTCGGTCAGATGATGGACCTGCTCGATTCCGATCCTGGTCTCGACGCCAGCGCACGCGTGAACACGCGTGAGAACGTCCGGCTCACCTTCGACCAGAAAGTCGAGCACGTCATTCAGGACATCGTCGATTCGAACTTCGACCTGTACAAACGCATCACGGACGATCACGCATTTGGCGAAGCCATCAAGAACTTCCTGTTCGACCAGTACCTGAGGGCACACCGTCAGGCCGAGGAACTGATCAAGCGCGGCGAGTCGAAGACGCTCGAGTTCAAATCGACGTTACGGTGGAACCTGAAGGAGGATCGCCAGGACGACAAGATCGTCACTCACGCCGTTCTGAAGACTGTAGCGGCGTTCCTCAATACCGAAGGCGGCGACCTCCTGATCGGCGTGGCAGATGATGGAGGTGTTGTCGGAATCGAGCGGGATCGCCTGGAGACAGAAGACAAGTTCATGCTGCACCTAGCGCAGGTCGTGCGCAACGCCCTTGGCGCACGCGCCGGGACGTGCATCGATCCAAGAGTGCAGATCGTGCAGGGCAAGACTGTCTGCGTCGTCAGTTGCCAGCGCAGCCCGGAGCCCGTGTATTTGAAATGGAAGGGAATGGAGAAACAGCTGGACGGAGATTTCTACGTTCGTAACGGACCTGGCAGCATCTCGCTGTCCCCAGTCGAGACGGAAGAATACGTCCGCACCCGGTTCAGCGATCGACGGACCTGACCAACCTCCAGACGCCCGCAATGCGTGACGCTGCTTCGGGGCATTCGTGCTGAACCCCGTGTTCCGCAGAGCCGGAAAAACGCGGCTCCGGCTTACCGTCGGTGGAACGTGCCGTGGGTCCCCATCCCCACGGCCTGTCGCAGGCCTGCGCCGCGTTTTTCGTGCGAGGAACCGGCCTGCTCCAACGGGCTTCAGCCCGAACGCCCCGAAGCGGCTCTTGTCGCATTCGGCCGTGCCGCCATTCGGTCTTACGTCAACCCTGATCACTCGGCCCTGATGGCCGTAATCGGATCCACCCGCAACGCGCGCAGGGTCGGCATCAGCGTGCCGGCCACTGTCATGACCATGGCCACCAGGATGGTCATCCCGAACGTCGGCCCGTCAAACGGCTTCACGCCGGCCAGCAGTGCTTCCATCGCTCGCCCGGCGCCGTAGGCGAGCGCGACACCCGGCACGATGCCGGCCGCTGCGAGCCACAGGCTGCGTTTCACGACCATTCCGAGGATGTCGCCCGACTGCGCGCCGAGCGCGATGCGAACGCCGATCTCCTTCGTGCGCTGTGAGACGGCACATGACAGCACGCCATGGATACCGATGGCGGCCAGCGCGAGCGCAATGACGGCGAATGCACCGAGCACGCGCACCTGGACGACGCGTGGCGCAGTTTGCTGGTCTACGACGTCGGATAAGGTCCGGACGTCGGAGATCGGGAGCTTGGGGTCCGCTCTCTGAATGATCGCGCGAAGAGCGGGGACGAGCGTGGTCGGCGGGACCGATGCCTTCACCACGAGATCCTTTGGACTGTAGTAGAAGATCGATCCATCGGCCACCTGCCTGGATGACAGATATACCTGTGGCTCGCTGGAACGCTCGAGGCCGCGGACGCGAATGTCACCGGCCACCCCTACGATCGTTCGCTCGTCGAACGCGAACGTGAAGCGCTGCCCGATCGGGTCTCGGCCCGGTAGGTATCGGCGCACGAACGACTCGCTCACCACGGCGACAAATTGTCGCTCGCGTCGGTCGGCGTCGGTCACATCACGGCCGCGTTTGAGCGGGATGCTCATCGTTGAAAAATAGCCCGGCGTTACGTAACGAAGGCTGGCCACGTTGTTCTCGGTGCGGCTGGTCTCTATCTGGCCGCCGATCGACACCGGCCAGATGCCGCCCCCGAACGCCAACGGCAGAAAGCTGATATACGCGGCATTCGAAACCCCTGGCAGCGCGCGCGTTTCCGACAACACGCGCCGGTAGAAATCCTCGCGCGTCGCAACACTCTCGTACTGCCGCGGCGGCAATGCCGTGCGAAGCGTGAGCACACCATCGGACCGGAACCCCGGGTCGGTGGCCTGGATGGTCCAGAGCGCCCGAATCAGCAGCCCCGCCGACACGAGAAGCACGATCGACGCGACGATCTCGACGATCACAAGCGTGGACCTGAAGCGCTCCTTGCGCCCGCCCCCGGCTCGCGAGTCTTCTCGCAATGCGTGGACGCCCCGATCGCCGCCAGCCCCGGCAACGGGCGCCAGGCCGAACACGACGCCAGTCACCGCGATGAGAACGGCAGCAAACGCGAGCACGCGCGCGTCGATGGTGGGCGACTCCGCGATCGGGAGCGTGGTGGGCACGAGCCGCGCCAGGAGAGGCACCGACATCGCCGCCACGCAAACGCCTAGCGTGCCTCCGGTCAGCGCAAGCACGGCACTCTCGGTCAGCAGGTGCCGCACCAGGCGCTCGCGTCCGGCGCCCAGGGCCCTCCGTACGGCGAGCTCGCGGCGGCGTTCCAGCGTTCGCACCAGCAGGAGATTGGCGAGATTGGCGCACGCAATCAACAGCACGCACGCCGAAGCGCCCGACAGAGCGAAGAGCAGCAACCGCGAGCGTTCCGAGACCTCGTCACGCAGGCTGAACGCCGAGGCGCCGGTGCCTTGGTTCTCCCGATATTGCTTCGCCGAACGCGCCGCGAGCACCGCCCACTCGGCACGGGCCTGTTCGAGGGTGACGCCCGGCCGCAGCCGTCCCACTGCATAAATCCAGTTGTCATTCCGATCCTCGTAGTTGCTCTCATCGAATCGCATCGTCGTCCAGAGCGCCGCGTCGCTCGACGGGAACAGAAACTCCCGTGGCATTACCCCAATGACGGTGTACGGCGCGTTGTCGAGATCGATGTGCTGTCCGAGCACGCCCGGGTCGCCCCCGAAGTCGTTCTGCCACATGCGATAGCTCAGGATGACAGTGCCCGGAGCGCCCTTGCGATCGTCCGACGCGACGAATGAACGGCCAAGCACCGGTCGGATCCCCAGTGTGGGAAAGAGGTCCGCGGAGACCGACGCGCCTTGGATCCTGAAGGGCTCGCCCTTGCCAAGCATGTTGGCATCGAGCTCGTGGTAGGCGCCGATGCGCTCGAACGATCGGCTTCCGCGCCGCCAGTCGCGGTAGTTTGCCGGAGAGAGCTCCATACGCGAGTAGCCCGGCTTGGTCTCCCACAGCTTCACGAGGCGGTCCGCGTCCGGAAAAGGCAGCGGCCGGATCAGCACGAAATCCGTCACGGAAAACGCGGCCGTGGTCGCGCCGACGCCCAGGGCGACCACGAGTATGGCAGTCAGCGTGAATCCTGGTGCTCGAGACAACGTCCGCAGCGTGTAGCGCAGGTCGCTCGTCAGAATGTCCCAGTGCACCGCGCACGCATTGGCGGTCACGTCGACAATCTCGTTCAGCCAGAGCGCGACGAACCCCAGCGCGCCCCGCACATTGCGCCGCCGTCGAGCAAAGACGGCGCACATTTCGCCTCCGTACTCGTTGCGGAAGGACGTCGGATAGAGATGCAGCAGAAGACGGTACGCGCGCATCACGCCTTCCCCGGCGCGAGCCCGCGCGCGCGCGCCATTCTCAACAGATCGCTGAGACGGCGCGCCTCCGCCCGGGCCGTAGCGGTGCCGAGCGCCGTAATGCGGTAATAGCGGCGCCGCTCGTCGTCGTCTTCCGGGGCTGGCCGTTCGCGCGTCTCGACAATCAGGCCCTGTTCGAGCAGGCGCTGGATCGACCGGTACAGGGTGCCGGCGCTGAGCCTGAGCGCGCCATCCGTGCGCGCTTCGACGTCCTGGATGATGGCGTAGCCATGCCGGTCATCGTCGGCGAGCGCCAGCAGAATATGGAAGGTTGCGGGCGGCAGCGGGAGAAATGAAAGAGCTTCGCGCGACAGGTCGTTCATAGCGCTTCAAACTATAGCCACAGTGGCTACATTGTCAACCGTGAGACGATTCGGCTCTCCGTGAACGTTCTCCTTACCGGTAGCTCCGGCCTGATCGGCTCCGCGGTCGCCGCTCGGATCATCGAGGCTGGCGCGCGAGTTCGCGGGCTCGATCTGCGCCCCGGATCGTTTACGACGCACATCGGCGACGTCGCCGAGGCTGGCCTGGTCGAGCATCTTTTGGACGGCGTCGATGCCATCGTGCACACGGCCGCGTGGCACGCGCCGCATGTCGGCCGTGTCAGCGAGGCGGAGTTCACGCGGGTCAACGTCCAGGCGACTCGCGCTCTGCTGGACGCTGCGCGGCCGGCCGGCGTCCACCGTTTCGTCCTGACGAGCACCACATCCGTCTATGGATGCACCACGCGCACAGGCCCGCCAGCCACGTGGGTCACCGAGGCGCTCGCCCCGAATCCCGAGGACGCGTACGACGCCACCAAGCTGGCGGCGGAGGAGCACTGCCGCGATGGTGCCCAGAGTGGGCTCACGACGATCGTGCTGCGGGTATCGCGATGTTTCGCTGAGCCGGATCCGCTCATTGCGTTCTACCGCATGTTCCGGGGCGTTGACCGACGCGACGTGGCCGACGCGCACTGGCTGGCGCTGACGATGCCGCTCGGCGGGACGTCGATTCTGAACATTTCGGCCGAGCCGCCGTTTCAGCCTGCTGACGCGGACGCGCTCTGGGATGATCCGTGGTCCGTGATCGAGCGACGCGCGCCGGGGGTGCGCGCGGAATTCAAACGACGCCGATGGCCGCTACCGGCGAGAATCGATCGGGTTTATACGATCGAGGCGGCGAAGGCGGTGCTCGGGTATCGACCGCGCTACGGGATTGACGATGTGTTGCAACGGAACACGCGGGGCTAAAGCCCCGCCGCCACTGGTTTTCGCCGTCACAGTTGTGGAGGCGGGGCTTCAGCCCCGCGTTTCCATCGCGCACCGCAGCACTACCGCGCTGCAGCACTACCGCACTGCAGCACTGCGGCACTACCGCGCTGCAGCACTACCGCACTGCAGCACTGCGGCACTACAGCACTGCGGCACTGCGGCACTGCGGGACCGCCTCACGGGTTTCTAGCCGGCAGCGCGCTTTTCGGAAACTTCGCCACCACCGTGTAGTTCGGGTCGACCATGTTCGCCACACGGACGACGCCCGCCTGTGACACCACCTGATAGGCCTCGATCTTGTCGAAGCCATAATCCGCAACCAGCCACTCGATGAGCTCGACGTAGGCGATCCTGAGCGCATCGCTGAGCGGCCGGACGCTGCCGGCCACCATGATGTGCGTCGCGTCCTCGAACCGCGGCCAGCGGATTGTCCGGCCTTTCTGCAGCTCGAATTGAAACGTGACGTCGGCGGTCGATTCGAGTCCCGAACCAACGATCTCGCCATCGCCCTGAAGGGCGTGAAAGTCGCCGAAATAGAAATATGCGCCGTCATGGAACACCGGCAGGTAGACCGTGGTGCCTTCGCGCACGTCGGATGCGTCCATGTTGCCGCCGAAGTCGCCGGGCCAGAGGCCACCCCACGCCTCCTCACCCGCAGGCGCCACGCTTACGCGGCCCAGCATCGGACCCAGCGGCAGCTCAATCCGCTTGCTCGCGGAATTCGGCAGATCGAGAATCCCGACCATTCGTTGCCGATCGAGCCGCCACACGAACCGGCGCGCCGGCAGCGGGTCGTTCAACATTCGCGTCCTCGCGTCGCCCGCCACTGCGCTGATGCCGGAGGGCCGGAGGCTCGAGATCGCGACGTCGCGATTGGGTGTCAGCTTCAGGATGCGCACCACAAGCGTGTCGCCGGGCGCGGCGCCCTCGATGTAGAACGGGCCGACCTCGCCCGGCCACGGACCCGCCACCGACGGGTCGTAGTAGTCTCCTGGCTTCGAGAACGTCTGCGTTTCCACGATGTCGCCCGGCTTCAGGCGCAGCACAGGATCACGGACGGCGAAGGTCTGCACGCCGGAGGATGGGACGAAGCGATGGGTCTCGGCGGCGGCGGACGAAGCGGTTGCTGCAAGGCAAAGGGCCAGGTAGAAGGCACGGGTCATGGTGGGAGATGATATAGCGGCATGGATGCTCGGTACACCTCTGAAGAACTTCGCCTGATGAGCTTTGGGAGCGTCACGTGCGGCTCGAATTCGCCGATCGCGAGCGGCTGCCACGGTCGAACATGTCGGAGAGAACTACGTCAATCACGTGCCGGTGATGACCGGGGGCCGCGGGCGGGCCGAAATGCTCGAATTCTATGGACGCCACTTCATTCCGAAGATGCCCGCCGATACCGCGATCACGGCCGTGTGCCGGACAGTGTCGGTCCGGCAGGAACGCGTGATCGACGAGATGATCTTCAGCTTCACGCACGATCTCGTGATGGACTGGATGCTGCCGGGCGTCGCGGCCACGGGTCGCCACGTCGAGGTGCCGCTTGTGGTGGTGGTGCAGCTGAAGGGCGACGAGATCGTGTCGGAGCGATCTACTGGGATCAGGCGTCGGTGTGGCGCAGATTGGCTGATCGATCCGCGCGGCTGCCGGTCGCGGGACTGGAGACGGCGGCAAGCTGCTGGATCTGACGCTGACGAAATGGCATGTTCGGTCGCGCACCCCAGCGCGGAACGGAGAGACCCATGAGGGGATCTGCACGACGGCAGGAAAACTGAGGGATCTGCCACGGACAGAAGGAACACACTGAGGGGATCTGCCACGGACGGACACGGAAACACACTGAGGGGATCTGCCACGAACGGACAAGGAAACACACTGAGGGGATCTGCCACGGACGGATACGGATACACACTGAAGGGATCTGCCACGGACAGACACGGAAACACACTGAGGGGATCTGCCACGGACGGACACGGATACACACTGAAGGAATCTGCCACGGACAGAGACGGAAACACACTGAAGGGATTTGGCACGGACGGACACCGAAACACACTGAAAGGGTCTGCCACGGACGGACACGGAAACACAATGAAAGGGTCTGCCACGGATCGACACGGAAACACACTGAACAGATTTGCGACCGACGGACAGGATATTGCCTGAAAGGCTGCCACAGACAGACACGGAAACGCCAGAGCGCTGGGAAAGCGTGGATTAGTCGAGAGTGTCAGGAATTAAGTGTGGGGCATATAGCTGAGGGGCCTATGTCTGGGGGACGAAAAACTTAGCGTCTGACGCGAGACTGTTGCCAGACTCCGCGAGATAATAGCCCGACGTGCGGGAGGGTCTTCGTCCCACGAGGAATTGGAGGTAGCGGTCGCAGCTGTAAGAAAGCGCTGATTGAGCGAGCGTTGGGCGGCGAGCTGACGCACCCTGGGGGTATCCGCTCGGCGGCCCCAAGCCCGAGGAGACGACCAATGATCGGAACGGCACGCAAGGGAAGCGGGGGCTGACCGACGACGGCCGCTCGCGATTGACGTGCCGCGGGAACGCGAGGAGCCATGGAGCGGCGGCTCAACTCTACACTCGAACGTCGGATGGCCGGGCTTCGCCGCCATCATCCTCTGCGCGCGAGGCCGGCGCACCGGGCGGGAGACTGAGGCTGGCTCGACAAGATGGAGCGGTGGAGTCCCCCGGACCCATTCTGAGGGGACGGACGGATCAGCGTAGGTGACGGCCTGGCAAGGCCGTCCGCTGGAGCCGCTGTATCCGTCGAACTCTTCGACGCGTGGCGCGTCAAGATCGCGACGTCGTGACGCTGCGGAGCGCGGCCGTCTCTCGCGCGCAGGCTGTCCTGCTCGACGGCAGCTGAGACATCCTCGGCATCGGGGCTGAGGACATCGAGGGCGCGAAATTCTGTCTGAAGGACTTTTCCAACTCCAGAGCCCGACGTGCCCGACGGGCTTCGTCCCAGACCAATGGTTGCGAATAGTGGTCAGCGTGTACGGCACAAGTGAGACGCGCATCGTCATCGCCGCCACTTCTCTTGGTATGTTCGGTCGGGCGGCCATAGCCCAGGAAACGACCTACGATACGAGGACACTGGCCGCAAGGGAAGTCGAAGGCCGTACGGCTTCTCAAGTTCGGCACGGCGGTCGACTACACGCTTGTGCCGTGGCTGGACCTGGTAGAGCCTGGACGCTGGTTTCCTCTACTTCGGTCCGGGATCCGGCGGGTTTCGACAACTTCGCATTGCCGTATATCGTGACACCCCTTCGGAGATCTCAAGAAGCACGCCATTTCCGACGATGAGCGTCACGAAATTGCTCTCTCCGTTGAGAAACATCTCGGCGGCAGCAACCGGCGCAAGCTGGAGCATCGAGGTTGGCTGTTGCTTTCCGCGAACTGGAACGTCCTGATCGGCAGACTGGATGGCGCTTCGTTCGGCGCGCCGTCCGATCCGTTCCGCGCTCAGAACGAAAGCAACCCGGGACGGGTCACGCGCCCACGCTATAGTTTGAGACGTCTAGCACACAAAAATTCTGACACTCAAGAAAGCGTGGATTAGTGAGCATGCTTCTGAGACTTGCTCAGGATTAATATTGTTTGATCGGTGAGTTCGGTGTTGCGATTGATCGTCGTGATCCGCCATCTCGCGCTCAATAAGAGAAAGGGCCGAAAGCCGTGACACCATCGGAGGTGGATGTCATCCTGAAGCGCTTCGAGACGCCCGACGAGACACGGCTGTTCGAGAAGGGGCGCTTTGAGGTCCTCCACATCGGCGGCCTCACTATCGGGCGCGCCACCTATGACCCGGGATGGCGATGGTCCGAGCACGTCGGGCCGGCCATCGGACAGACGCGATGCACCTTGGAGCACGTAGGGCTCGTGATCTCGGGCGCCGCGACGGCCGCCTTCGATGACGGCCGCGTGTTCGAGCTTCGCGCCGGACAGGCGTTCTACATACCGCCTGTGCCGCATGATAGCTGGGTCATCGGCAACGAGCCGTACGTGTCGCTGCACTTCTTGGGCGCCGAAACGTACGCCAGCTAGAGTGAGGCCGACTTGACGTAGGAAACAGTGCGGTCGGAGCGGGGCACGTGCTAGCATCCGCGCGGTAGGAAAGACATAGCTCTCATACGATTCTGGAACGGTCTGTTCGTCGAGCGCGATCGCGAGGAGCGCGTGTCCGTGACTCACTGGTTCTCGCGCCTCGACATGAACCGGAGGAATCTCGATGAGTACGCGAATCCTCTTCAATGGGCGTGAGTTACGGCGACTCTTCCGAGATGACGGACGATGTGCGGCGGGACTATGAGCAGGCGCTCGCGCAGTTGGAAGACGCGAACAAGAACGGTATTCCTGACGTCCTAGAGAACGCAGGCAAGAACGTCATCGCGGTGCATCAGTCATCGTTCAGCCTCAACGGCAAGACATTTGACGGCATCGGCGACCTGCCGCCGTGGGCGCGCCAGCTGAACGAACATGCGATAGGGAATGTTCCCGCGACAGGGAGCGAAGCGCATCACTCTCCGAAGGCGGCGTCTCTCCAGCTCTGGGCCTTCGCATCTCGGTGCGAGGAGACTTCAGATGATCTGGATTCGATCGAGAGCATCGACTCCCACGATGCCACCAGGAAGACCCTCACGACGCTGGTTCGTGTCCTGCTCGTGCTCTCGGCCATCGGCGTTGTCATCATCGCGTCGATGATGTTCGTGGGTATCAGTGACAGCGAAAAGAGCCAGGGCGGACGGGTCTGGATCGTGGTGGGCGGTATGCTGCTGCTCGGCGTGATCGTCGAGCGCTACATCAAAATCTCGAAGCAATAGGTGGCCCGCCGGCCCTACGGCCGAACGAAGTGATGAACGGCACACGCCAAGCCGCGAGCGGAGAGCGAGCTACGCCTGGCGTTCGACGGCCCGCAGCGCGACGTCGGCAGGGGTCGCGTCCACGACTTTCTGCCCGAAGAGAATCCGCGATGCCAGGTGCCCGACGATGGACGGCTTTGACCACGCGAGACGCGCGATGTCGGCGAGATGGCGGCCAAGATAGCGCGGTCGAAGAAAGAATCGACGCTTCGCGCGGTTGATTGCGGCCATCACCACGCGTTCGTTCAGCCCATGCCCTTCGAGCACATAGTACGAGTACTCCATCTTCGACCAGTCGTCGCTCTTGAGGAGTCCCTCGGCCTGTACCTTCTCATAGAGCGCAGTCCCCGGATACGGCACGGCCGGGTAGAAGTTGGCGAAGTCCGGCGCCAGGTCGATCGAGTAGTCGATGGTGGCGTCCATCGATTGGGGCGTATCGCCCGGGTAGCCGAAGATGAAAAACGCGAAAGACTTGACGCCCGCATCCCGCAGGTTCGCGAAGGCGGCCCGGATCTTCTGCTCCTCGAGCCGTTTGACCATGTCCTTGCGGATCGCGGGCGACGACGACTCGATGCCCATCGCGAGCATCCAGCAGCCCGATCGCTTCAGGCGGTGAACGAATGCCGGATCCGTCAGGTTGTCGGCGCGCGCGTTGCCGAACCAGTGGATGTCGAGGTCGCGCGCAATCAGCTCCTCGCAGAACGCGCCGAACGTCTTCTGGTTCAGCGTGACCGTGTCACCCCAGAGGTAGAAGTAGCGAACGCCCAGCTCGCGCCTGGCCCACTCGATTTCGTCGACCAGCACTTTCGGGTCGCGCTCACGGAACTTGTGTCCCTGGTGGATGGGCGCGACGCAGAAATCGCACGAGTACGGGCACCCGCGGCTGGTCTCGACGATGATGTACGCCTCGCTGACCATGGGCAGCCGGTAGTTCGAAAGGGGCAGCAGATCCCACGCAGGGCGCGGCATCTCCTTGAAAGCGGCGAACGTGCCGTGGCCTTCGGGCGGCACGACGGTCCCATCGGCCCCCCGCCAGACGACACCCGTGACGCCCGTGAGATCGCCAAGCGGTGAGCGCTTCGCCAGCGCCACTGCGCTCTCCTCCGGCTCGCCGACCAGCATCGCGTCGACCTCCGGCGCCCGAACCATCGACTCCACGGGGACGGTCGATGCATGCGGCCCGAAACAGACGAGCGGCGCGGCAAAGGCCGCCTTGAGCTTCGCCATCTCGGCGACATCGACGGCCAATGTCGGCGTGGTCGAGGGGAAGAGCACGAGCGTGGGCGTGAAACCGGACTGCGTCAGATCGGCAATCAGCCACTCGGTCGAGCGCTGTTCGGCGGTGAGATCGACGAGGCGAAATCGAACGCCTCGCTCGCGGAGAAGCGCGGCGATGACCAGCAGCGAATACGGCGGCTTGGTCGTGCCGAGCACTTCTTCGCGCTCCTGGCAGCGGCCTTGTCGCGTGAAGGCCACGCCGCCGACCAGGGGCGGGTTGACGAGAAGAATTCGTGGATCAGCCATTTGCAGTGTCTTCAGCGGACCACGGTGAGCGGGATCGCCCGCGTCGGGCGAATGGCCGCACTCTCCTCGCGCGGCACGGGCAGCGGCGACAGCTCCACCTTGCAGCACCGTCGGCACACGGGAAAAAGCTTCTCCTCGAGCAGGCGCTTGCGCAAGCCCACGTACGCCGGCCCGTTCCATACCTGTTCGAGCGTCTGTTTCGTGAGGTCGCCGACCTCCACACGAATGAACGGGCAGAAATACACTTTACCGCTGTAAGAGACTCGTGCCCAGTTGAACGGATAAAGGCACCTGCCGTTCAGCCGGCTCCCGGGCTCGTAGTAGCTGTCCATCACCTCGGTGACGACCTTCGGTCGGACATCGAAGCGGATGCCATGCGCCCGGCACTTCTCGCGCAGCGCCGCAACCTTTTCTCTGACGAGCGCGGGACGGACCAGTGGATCCGCGGTGACGAACGTGGCAATCGCCGAGCGATCGTCGCTGCCGATCATCTGCAGCGTCTCCTGCACTTCCTGCGGAGTGCTGTACATCAAGTGGTTCAGCCCGATGGCTTCGATGCCTAGATCCTCGGCCACCTCCACCATGCGATCGAGCGCCTCGAGGCTCTCGTGCGCGACGGTCGTATTGATGCTGATGCGCAACGGGGCGCCTTTGCGCCGCGCGGCCGCCTGGAGGCGCCTGAGGCCCGCCGTGGTGCGATCGAACGTGCCTTTCTGGCCGCGGGCCACATCGTGCAGATCGCGAGGACCGTCAATCGAGACGGAAATGTGCTTCAGAAAGCCCCGCAGCGCCAGATCGGCCATCGCCTCGGCGCGTTCGTCGGTGATGATCGTGCCGTTCGTCGTGAGGCACCCGCAGGAGAAGCCCTTCTCTTCGAAGAGCGCCAGGACCTCCAGAATGTCCTTGCGCATGAAGATCTCGCCGCCGGTCAGGTTCACCTGCAGCCCGTCGTGTTCCGGAAAGGCCTGGCGGAGCGCGTCGAGCGTCAGCTCCTCGCGCCATTGCCCCTCGACGTTCAACAGGTCGCCCACGTAGCAGAACTCGCAGTGCAGATTGCACCGCATCGTCGCTTCGTAGACGATGCCCTGAGGCAGGCGATCGGCCCGGCCTGAGCCGTCGGCCAGGAATCGTGAAACGCGCGTCTCGTACCGGCGTTTTCGCACTCGGGCCCACGCATGCTGGGCGACGGGCAGCGCACGGACGCGGGCGAGCAGATTTTCGCGAAGGCGGCGGAGTCGTCTCACGGCAGTTGCCTAAACCTCGATCACGGGCCCCGGACCTGACCAGCGCGGTGTCGAGTCGGGCATCGGTGTGGACCTTACGCGCCGAGGGGCCGGACGCTGAACCCCAGCCGCCGGCTTATTGTAGCGTTTCGGGCCGGATCCGGAGCACGAGTGGCGCGCTACGGAGGAGAAGCCCAGTTGCGCGCGGACTTGCGCGCCCGGGGCCAGGCGAGAGGCCTTTGGGTAAATCTGCGACACTGAGACGTCATTCGCGGCTCAAATACGGGCCTTTTCTGAGCGATGCCGGCGTGGGGGAACTTTCTTGTGAACGAGAAAAGCCGGGTTACCTCGAGCATAGGGAAATGGGCGCTGGTGGCCATCGCCCTGCTCGCGTTTGGCCTGCGCGTCTGGAGCCTGAATTTCGGATTGCCTGGGGTGTTCAACATGGACGAGAAGCCGATTCTCGACCGCGCGTTGACGTTTGCGAAAGGCGATCCCAATCCTCACAACTTTCTGTACCCGACGCTTTATCTCTATGCCCTGTTTGCCTGGGAAGGCGTGTACTTCATCGTCGGACGCACGGTCGGATGGTTCGGATCGCTGGCGGAATTCCAGAACGCCTACTTCACGGACGGATCGGGCCACGTGCTCGCCGCCCGGTTGCTCACCGCTCTTTTCGGCACTGCCACGGTGATCGCCGTCTATTGGATGGGGTCGCGCCTCTACGACCGTTCCGTCGGATGTGCGGCCGCCCTGTTCCTGGCGATTGCGCCGATTGCCGTGCGCGATGCTCACTACGTGAAGCTGGACGTGCCGGTGACGCTGTTCACAGTGCTCGCGCACGCGGCGCTGGCGACGATCGTTGTCGACCCCAAGCGTGCTCGTGATCGAGGCATCTGGATCCTCGCGGGATTTTTCGCGGGACTTGCGATCTCCACGCAGTATTACGCGGCTTTTCTCGCTGTGCCATTTCTCGCAGTCGCCGTTGTCGATGCACGGCGGACCGGACAATGGCAAGCCTCTGCGCGACTCCTGCTCTGGGCGGGCCTGGCCACTCTCGCAGGATTCGTGGCGACGTCGCCCTTCTTCGTTCTTGAACCGTCGACGATCGCGCGCGACTTTCGAGAGCTGCGGGAGGTCGACATCGACAGGGCGGTCGCAGTCGCCTTGTTCTCGTCGCTTCCTGCATATCTGCGAATTCTCTCTGCCGGTGCCATTGGATTCCCGATCTTCTTTCTGGGAGTCTTCGGCGCGATCCTGGCGCTGGTCGACGACTGGCGCCGCGGTCTGGTTCTCACGAGCTTCACGCTCGCGTTTCTTGCGTTCGTCTCCAACACGTTCCCTGCAAGCCGGTATCTCAACATCGTCATCCCGTTCGTGGCCGTTGCGGCGGGCTACGGCGCGCGCCGTATCGCGACGATGGCCGTCGGCCGGACCTCCTTTGCGATGACCGGCATCTGCATTGTTGCGGCGATTCCGGCCGTCGCCGACAGTGTGCGGTGGAACCGCTTCTTCGGGCAGGACGACACGCGCACGCAGGCGCGCGCGTTCATCGAGCGCGAAGTCCCTGCAGGGTCGACGATCGTCGTGCAGCCGTACAGCGCGCCGATCCGGCAGTCGCGTGAAGGATTGGTCGAGGCCTTGAGGGCCAGGCTCGGAGACGAGTCCCGCGCTCCACTGAAGTACCGGTTGCAGCTGGCGGCGACACCGTTCCCGTCGCCGGCATACCGGGTGCTCTATGTAGGAGAGAGTGGGAAGACCCAGGCTGCACCCGGAGACGTGGACAAGATCTACATCTCGCCCCGGACATTCACCGCGGATCGCGGACTGGGAGCGCTCCGGGCGGAAGGCGTGCAGTATGTGGTGTCTACGCGCTACGGCGCTACGCCGCCGGCACTGCGACCCCTGGAGACCGCATTGGCGCGCGAAGGGCGTCTGGTTGCGAGATTCTCACCGTATCGCGGCGAGGTCGATCTGCGAACGGCCCCGGTTCCGCCCTTTCGACACAACGGCAATACCTGGATCCATCCGCTGCTCGAGCGGCCTGGGCCCGTCGTCGAAGTCTGGCGCGTGCCGTAAAAGAAAGAGGCCGCGCACGATGCGCGGCCCCTTGTCGGCTTTCAGTCGGTTCCGAGACTTCAGTATCCGGGTGGGAGCCAGTTCCCGCTGACGCAGGTCCAGCCGGTGCCGGGCTTGACCGTCGGGCAGCTGGTGGCGGCGGCGCTGCCACTGCCGGGTGGCAGCCAATTCCCCGCGACGCAGGTCCAGTCGGCCGCCGGTTTCACCGTGGTGCAGCTGCTGGTGCTGCCTCCGGTGGTCGGTGGGAGCCAGTTCCCGCTGACGCATGTCCAGTCAGCAGCCGGCCGCACGGTCGTGCAGCTGCTCGTGCTGCCCCCGGTGCTACCCGTCGTTGGCGGCAGCCAGTTGCCGTTGACGCATGTCCAGTTCGTTCCGGGCTTCACCGTCGTGCAGCTGCTCGTGCTGCCTCCACCGCCAGTTGTCGGTGGCAGCCAGCTCCCGTTGACGCAGGTCCAGCCCGTTCCGGGCTTGACCGACGTGCAGCTGCTCGTGCTGCCTCCCGTACCGCCAGTTGTCGGTGGCAGCCAGTTCCCATTGACGCAGGTCCAATTAGAGGCAGGCTTCACCGTGGTGCAACTGCTGGTGGGCGGAGGAGGGGGTGGCGGCGTCGTGGTGCTCGTCGTCTGTGAGACGAGTTGGCCCATCACGCGCTTGTAGCCCTCGGACGCGACGACCATCCAACGGCCGATGGCCGAGCTCCCCGCCGCCTGAGGCTGTGTTGCCAGCGACGTCCCAGAGGCGGTCACCTGAATTTGCGTGCCCGGCGCGCCACCGGCGCTGACCTTTACGCCCCAAATCTCGGCGTTCTTCTGACTCAGGAAAACCCCGAGGTAGGCGTTGGACACGCGGTTGTACGCCAGGCCGATGCCGTCGCCGCCGCCGCTGGCGGCTAAAGGAATCGTCCCGCCGCCGAGCGGCTGTCCGTTTCCATCGGCGAGTCTGCCCTTCACCATCCAGCCGGAGCCGCTGCTTCCCCACGTGACGGCCAGATACTGATTCGCTTGCGAGTTGTAGGCGACCTCGGGATACTGATCGAACGTGCTCGCATAGAGCGTCGACCGTCCACCAATCAGCGCGCCAGTACCGGGCTTGACGCGCTGCGCTCCGACGGAGTTCGAGCCTCCCGACGACTCGAAGTAGTAGACGACGAGGTATTCATCCTGGACAGAGTTGTACGCCACGGAAGGAAAGCCTTCCCAGAGCGACGACGTCGCGACGGAAATGACGCCCCCGGCCAACGCCGTATTCTGGGACACACGCTGTGCCTTGACGTTCGGCGAGGGGCCGTATTCCGTCCAGGCCACCAGAAACTCGCCGGCCGCCGTCGAGTACGCGACTCCGGGCCCTGCCGAGCTCAGCTTGTCGCCGACCGAGCTGATTTTGAAGGGCGCCGACATGGACAGGACGGCCCCAGCGTTATAGCGGACGAAGCGGCCGACGATCGACGACGGTTCCTGAATCCAGACAACGAGACACGCATCGCTCGACGGGCCGCAAGCGACTCGCGCCGCCCCTCCCGTCGTGCTGTTCAGCGTCGTTGGAGCTCCGAGCGGAGCGCCGCCAGCCGACACGTAACGCGCTCCGACCTGGCCCAGGCCCCAGACAACCAGATACGCGTCATTGTTGGCGTCGTACGCGATATCCGAAAACCGCCGGGTGCCGCCGTCGGCCGGTTTCGGAAAGAAGGTGCTGCCCACTCGCGATTGGGCGAAGACTGCGCTCCCTGTTACCAGAAGCACGGCCGCGACGACGATCGCCCCCTCCAGGGGCCGAGTCAACAGTCGTGTAAATCTCACAGAACCTCTCATGCGGTGAAAATTTGCCGTCGGAACCGTGATGGTGGTGCGTCTGGGAGCGAACGACACCCGTCAACTGCCGGCCCGTCGGCCTACCCCTTTTCTTCTTATCGTTGCCAGAATCGGGCGACAACAGTCCCAGCGCGAGCCGATTTGCCGATCCGTCCGACCGATCCGACATGACTGGAACGCGCACGATTCTGTCCCGTTGGCGCGAGCAGTATACGGACGCGCCCATCGGCGGTCAATCGATAACTTGCTGCGTACGCTTGAGTTCGGCGCTGTGGCACTGGCAGCGACCGTCGACGTTACCCTGCCGATTGACGGGCCGGAGGCCGTATTCCATCATGAACAGCCATGGACGTTTTCATCCACCGCCGCTTCGAGGCCGACTTTGAGCGGCATCCTCTGATACTCGTGGACGTCGGCGCCAGGGGTGGCCTCAAGAGCAACTGGGCCCGTGCCGGGCGGCATCTGCACTCCATTGGCTTCGAGCCAGACAAACGCGAGTTCGGCCGGCTGGTGGACCCGTCGAAAGCGAGCGAAACCGGCACGACGTTTTTCGACACGGCGCTTCACAATCGCCGAGGGCCCCTTCGGTTGAACGTCGCGCGCGATCGTGGCTTGACCTCGGTTTTCGAGCCGAATCGTGTGTTTCTCGACTCGTTCCCCGAAGCCGCCCGGTTCGACACCATCGACGTCCAGCAGGTCGATGCCGACACGCTCGACAATCAACTGCAACAGCACGGAATCACCGATGTCGACTTCGTGAAGGCCGACACGCAGGGCAGTGAGCTGTTCGTGCTGGAGGGCGCCGCCCATGCACTCGCATCGTCGATCATCGGCGTCGAAGTCGAGGTCGAATTCACGCAGATTTACCAGGAGCAGCCGCTGTTCGCGGATGTCGATCGCTACCTCCGCTCGCTCGGCTTCCTGCTGTTCGACCTCCGGCCGTGTTATTGGAAACGCGCGGCCGGCCACTCGCTGGGCGGACCGCACGGACAGATCATCTGGGCCGACGCTCTCTACCTGAAAGGCCCGGCGACGTTTCAGGCATTGCTCACCGCGTTGGACCCGCAGCGGCAGAGAAGCAAGGTCCTCAGAGCGATCTCGATTTGCGTGTTGTATGGCTACTACGACTACGCGCTGGAAATCAGCCGGATGGCAGTCGGCGCCCTGACGGCCGAGGATCGAAGCCTCATCGAACGTCAACTGCGCGAAGCGGACGGATCGACCCAGCGATTCTCGAATCTCCCCGGTCGGCGTCATCTGGCGGCGGCATTCCACCGTCTCTGGAAGGTGCTTGCTCCTCGATCGGAAGGCTGGTCGGTCAGCGACGCTGAGCTCGGGAATCTCCCCTGACGCCTTCGACGGTCCGATCGATCGCATCCAGCTCCACTTGATCCAGATTGGGTTCAGGCGGCGCCGAGACAATCTCTCCGGCCATCTCGACCTGATTCTGGTCCGTGTCTGGCAGGCGGGACGTCCTGCGCTGGAGCGTCCGGGAACGAATCTCTTTCAACATCCGGATCTCGCCGGCGTGGAAGAAGCCCGTCAGAAACAGGATGCCCACGTAGGTCACCGAGGTCACGGCGCCACGCATCACCAGTCCGGCCAGCGGAGGCATGGACACGGGAACGATGTACTGCGATGCCATGTACCCCACGATGCCGGCAGCGGCGATGCGCGCCAGCCGGCTCCATTCATACCGAATCGGATACAGGCGAAGCGAGATGGCCACGGTCACGGCCGCGAGCGTGCCGTAGGCCAGGGCGTTTGCCCACGCGGCGCCCAGCAGTCCGTATCGAGGGATCAACAGCGCGTACCCGACCAGGCTCACCGCGGCCGCCGTGCCCGTCGCGATCGGATAGAGCATGGTGCGTTTCGTGATGACGAGGCCGATCGATCCGACGAGATAGACGCCCTGGAACATGACGCCCAATGCGATCCAGGGCGTCACCGCCGCAGCCTCATGGAAATCGCGCGTCGTCGTCAGGCGGACCAGGTCGGGTGCCATTGCCGAGAGCGCGGCAACGAGCAGAGCAGGGACGGCCAGCACATAAGTCGACACGACGCGATAGATGTGTTTGGCGTCGGGCTCGCGCATGGCTCCGAGGAAGAAGGGCGTCCACGCCGCCTCGAACGCGCTCAGAAACAGCTTCGGCGCCAGGCCGAAGCTGGCACCAATCGAGTACAGCCCGACATCCCGCAGCGTCCCATGCGCGTTCAGAAAATACCGGTCGGCAAGGCTGATGGCCTGGTTGGCGATGCTGTGCGGAATCCGCGGCAGGCCGAATCCGAGTGCGTCGCGAATCACCGCGCGCGAGAAAACCGGCCGCAGGAGGGGCGCGAACCAGATGCCGACGATAGGTGTGAAGACGAGCGTCACGACGATATCGGCGAGCACCACGCCCAGCACGCCCATGCCGCCGCCGATCACGAGCACCAGGCGCATCACGAGGGTCCCCGCAGAGCGTGCGAAGACGAGCCCGATGAATTGTCCCGATCGTTCCCCAATCCGCAGCACCTGCAGCGGAATGAAGAAGAACCCGGCGATGAAGGTGTTCGCGATGACCAGGCTGATGAGCAGCGCGCGGTCGGATGCGCCAAATAGCCGTGCGCTCAGCCAGTCTGCCGACATCAGCCCGCCGACGAGCAACGATCCGTTGGCGACCAGGAGAAAGAAAAAGATCGTGCTCGCGAGCCGCTGGCGCGCCGCGTGGTCGATGCAGTCGTAGTAGAGACGCATGAACGCGGTGTCGACGCCCCAGCGGAACGCCACCTTCGCGATCGCCTCGATCGTCAGCAGCATGGCAATCACGCCGTAGTCCGACGGCGTGAGATAGTGCGTGTAGACGGGCAGCAGCAGCAGACTCACCACCGACGTGGCGACGTCGCCGAGGCCGTAGATCGCAAGGTTCCGAAAAAGATTTTTAACGCGTTCCAGCACTGAGCATCGCTCGCGGAACGACGAGTCGTCAGCGAGTGAGGGCCAGCACGCGCTGGGCGGCTCTCACGCGCGTGAGCCGGGACGGGCTGCGCAACAGCCCACGGAGAGTGGGCAGATCCTGCGCCATGACTTCGCCCAGTCCTTGCGCGGCCAGCTCGCGAACCGCCGCATTCTCATCGGACGCGAGCGACTGTAGCACGGCGCGCGCGATTTCGGGCTCGTGCGGCGCCAGCAGCCGCGCTGCCGCCGCGCGCACCGCGGGGTCGGGTTCCTCGGTGAGCTGCCTCACCGCCGCCAGCCAGGCCGCGTCAGGACGGCTCGCCATTGCGTCGGCCGCGGCGAGTCTGGTGTCCGCCGCCGGGTCCAGCATCATGGCCTGAAGGATCGGCAGCCCGCTGTCGTCATCGAGTCGCAGCAGCGCGCCGGCCGCCTTGACGCGAACGTAGATGTTCCGATCGGACAGAAGGGGCTTCAAATTCGCCGCGGCATCGCGTTCGCCGATCTTGCCCAGCGCCTCGGCGGCAGCGCCGCGCACCTCGATGCGCTCGTCCTTCAGCTTCTGAACGAGCGGATCGACGGCACGCTTGTTCTCGGCGGCGCCCAAGGCCTCGATTGCCCGCACCTCATTGCCACGGCGGTCCAGATCGGCAATCAACGCATCGACCGGCTCTGCATCGCCCGCGGGCGCCGGCCCCCGCGCGTCGCCCGCAGTGTCTCGTGACGGCTGTGCCAAGGTCCCGGCCGCGGAAGTGTCGCCTTCTTCGGCCAGCGCTTTGAGTGCCTCGCGCCGCACGGCGGGTTCCTGCTGCTGTGCGGCCTCTTCACGCAGCATCGCGTAGCCGATGCGCCGCACGAGGGCCGGCTCGTCGAGCGGACGAGTGCCGAGCCACTGTTCGTATTGAGTGAGAGCCGCCGCGGCGCCGGCACGCGCGACCTCCGCCTCGACCGCCAGGATCAGCGCGGCCGCACTCCGAGGACTCGTCGCGAGCACGCGAGCGGCCCTGGCCGCCGCCTGTGCTGGCTGGCCCTCCGCCAGCAACGCCCACCCATTGGTCAATTCCGTGGCTTCCTGAACACTGATTGCGCCCGGCAGCCGGGAAGCGGACTGCCGTCGCGGTTGTCGGCTGGCGGGCTGTTGGGCCCAGGCCGAGCTCAGGACCACGAACGTGCCGAGGCCCAGCGCAGAGATGGTCTTCGCAGTCATGAACACTCTCAGGGTATTCGACGATCGACAGGCGGTCGTGGTCGTGGTGCGATCGGCGCCGACACGAACGGGGTATCACCCCCGAACTTGTCAACCAGGGCCGCCTGGTCGTGGCCCGTTGCGGTCTCGGCCACTGGAAACGTCGCCACAATTGTACGTCGTGGGTACGCGTTCAACACGTCCCGGATGACGCGCCCTTCATAGCCCACGTATGGCGACAAGTACGTCAGCACGTATCGCACATCATCGCGAGTGGTTCTGTCGTCATAGTTCCCGAATCCCCGTCCGACGAAGATCGGCCGAATGCGGTTCTCGAGCGCGAGACCGTTGGCAAGTTTGCCGTGAACGGCCGTTCCCTCCGGAAGCAAGCGTCCGACTGTGAGGGACGCGCGGTAGTTGTGATCAGTACGATCGATCGCCCACTGCGCGTACTGCGCAAGGTCTCCGAGCATGATGACGCCTATCAGGAGAGCCACGCCTCGAGCGGACACCTGCTGGCGCGACAGCCACGTCGCAATGACCCGCCATCGCCAGACGACGACAAGCGCCACCACCAGACCGATCGACGCCGATAGCCGCACCGCCTGTTGCAGGTGACCGGCGCGAACGTCGGCCAGGAATGCCACCCGCAACAGGCTCCCCACCACGAGATACGCAAGCAGGACGACGAGTGGGAGTGCGATCCACGGTCGATCACTTCGGACTGGCCCCGTCATCGACGGAGCGGATCCAGTGACGAGCGACGCAAGACCGATCAGCAGGGGAATGAACATGACATACCGCCGCTCGTTGCCAGCATCGTGAACAACCAGCTCGACGATCCCCAGCAGGAACCAGAACACGAGCAGCCGTTCAGGGGGCGACGCCGTCCGCCATCGAGCGACGAGCGCCGTGCTTGCCAATGCCGCGGCGACGAGCACCACCCACATCCGAGTAAACGAGTCGTGCACGAGCGGCAGCCATGACGCCCGGTCGATGAGCGCCCCGATGGCATACGACGGCTTGCGTGTGACGCTCATCTGCCAGTTGTAGAAGCGGTACTCGGTCCAGTGCGGCAGCACGAACAGGACGCCGATCATCGCCGCGCTGACGAGGAGACCGACGAGCGTCGCCCAGGCGGCGCGGACGGCGTCCGGCGTCGGCGACTCAATACCGAGCCGATGTCTGAGCGGGCTGAAACGGGCCAGGATCAGCGTGATCAGCACATCCATGACGATTGCGGCGACGAAGAATGCCGCCGCGGCTTTCGAGAACCACGCAAGGGTGGCCATTGTTCCGGCGAGCACGCCCCAGGCGGCACGAGACTGGGCCAGCGCATATGTCGCCCAGGCGCCGACAATGAACGCGGTCATGGTCGACTCCATGAGGGCTGCGCGATTCCACATGACGAAGACATAGTTGGTGGCCAGGAGCGCGGCTCCGATGAGCGCAGCTCTCTTGCCACCCACCACCGTCAGGCCGGCAGCCAGCGCGGCGATCGCACAGAGTCCGGAGACAACCGGAACGACGCGCGCCTGCCACGTGCCGACGCCCAGCTCGCGAAAGGCGGCGTACTCGAGAAACGTGAACACCGGGGCGATGAAGACGGGGTTCCATGCGTCGGTTCGCCAGGTGCCCCAGAGCGCACGGTTTCTCGCGTTGTGCACCCACGCGCCTTCGTCGTGCCACACGATGCCGACCGTGCCCGCCGTTGGTGGATCCGCCGTGAGCCACGCGCCACGCAGCAGAGCGCCGAGGCTCAGCGCGAGGAGGACGCCCACGAGGAGCTGTCGGTGTCTCTTCACTGAACGTTTATCCGGCGAGCCAGTGTCCCAGCACTCGGAAGGGAACGACAAAGCGGGCGCCGAACAGGCCGTAGGCGCCGACCGGATACGGAGCGACATCGCGCCACCCTTTCAGGAACAACTGATACTGAAAGAGCAGCAGCGAGTTGAGCGCGAGGGCCAGACAGACCACCGCAACGATCCGGCCTCGGTTCCTCCATTGCGAAAAGAGGGCCGCCAGCGATAGCACGAACAGCGGCACGCAACTGACGAAGCGGCGCGATCCGAAGGCTTCGCCCGCCCACCAGTCGGCCACGGCCGCGTTCGTGTACCACGCGAGGAGCAGCAAGACGATGACCGATCCCGCAATACGCGGGTCGCGTCGCCAGAGCGGCACCAGGCCGATCACGGCCAACAGGATGATTGGCGTCCACGTGAAGAGCCCGTGACGGTCGGATACGAGGACGGCGGCCAGGGCCGCGTCGGTCCACCGCATGAATTGCCCGCCTTGCGGGATGAGTATCGGCTGCCCGTAGATCACCTGCCAAACCACGATCTGCGGGAGGAACGCGATGATCGCCGCCGCGCCCGCCGCCAGAAGGCGCATCGCCGCACGGCCGATCCTCCGGGACCGGCCGTCGTGCTCTCGAATGAACAGAACGATCGAATCGAGGGCCGGGAGTGCGAGAAGGGTCGCCTCCTGCCAGCGCACGAGCGCGGCAAGTCCGATCAGCCCGCCCAGAAGAGCGAAGCGTGGCACATCGCCTCGATCTCTCGTGTTCAGCCACACCAGCAGGACGGCGCCGTTGGCCAACATGGACACGGCATGCGAGTAGGTGGGCGAGACGAGCGAGTAGTAGAGCGGGCTTGCGCCAAGCCAGATGGCAAGGGTCGACCAGATTGCCGGGCGTGGACCGAACAACCGGGCCGCTGCGAGATACGAGAGCCAGGCGCCGCCGGTCGCCGCGATGACGCCACTCACACCTGCAGACGCCTGGAACGCGGGCCCGAAGCCATCGAGCGGATAGTTCATGCCACACAGGCGGCCGAGCGCGACTGCCGCGGTGACGAGCAGGTAGAGCGGCGCCCAGGCGATTGCCGGTCCCACGGGCATGAGGTTGCGGATGTAACCCGTGGCCAGGGGCTCGTACATCCATGCCACCCCCGGCGCCTTGTGGGTCAGTCCATACAGGCGGACATAGTCGTTGTGGAACTGGAGATCGCCGTCGAAGACAACCGAACGCAAGTACACGTAGTAGTGGACCGCGTCGCCGACGACGACGCGACCGCTGTCCTTGGGGAAGAAGAGCAGCGCGGCCCCGTACGTCAGCGCCAGCATGCAGCCGATGCCGACGATCGTCGTAGCCGGATGCCGCTCGATGGCGTCGCACAGCCGCCGCATGGCGTGGCCGGATCTCGGATTCTCGGCCGTCGTGGTCACCCGGTCACGCGGCGCGCTCGACGAAGCCGAATGATGTTGAGGAAGCACCAGCCGGCGACCGGAACGAGTCGCGTGAGCAGCCGGTGCGCCCATGCGCGCTTCGCAGGCTGCTGGCGGATCCAGTGCGTGACGAACGGGAAGGTCGGGAAGATGCCGGTGCGCGCGACGACCTCGAATCCCGCCTGGTCGGCGAGCTGAAGGTACTCGCGAATCGGGCGATCGCCAGGGTGCTTGATCTCGCTCGCCGTACGCATCAGCCGTCCGAAGAACAGAAAGTGCAGCCGGGATTGAAAGTGCGCGAGATTCGGCACCGACACCAGCAGCTCGCCGTCCTCGGTGAGAACGCGGTGCAGCTCGCTCAGCGCACGCCGCTGATCGGCGTAGGCCAGGTGTTCGAGCACGTCGAGGCACAGCACTCGATCGAACGTGCGGTCGGCATACGGGAGAGCCATCACCGATCCGCGCCGGACATGGGGCGAGCTGTAGTTGTCGTCCAGGCCTTCGATCCGGAGCCGGTCCTGGAACTCTTCGACGAGGACGCCTTCGCCGCACCCGGCATCGAGAACACGGGAGGCCGGAGTCAAGTCGGTGAGGTACTGCCTGACGTACGACAGTTTCTGCATGTACGTCGGGTAATAGTCCCAGTCGCGACTCGGGCTGCGATGGTAGTCGCCCCGCGCTGCGTACTCACCGGAGGGGACGTGCGGCTCTTGGTGCAATGCGTGGCTCATGCGATCGCTGCGACCGCCGTCGCCCGCGTACCCGTCACTGCCGAGGCTGCTGGACAGGCGGTGGTGGCGGGAGCACGCCAGGCGCGGGCGACGTGAACTGCCCGGGGGTCGATCCCGGCGTGATTCCTGGCGCTGGCAGCACTCCAGGATTCGTGGGCTCTTCCTGCTGCTCCTGCGCGCCATCCTCTCCGGGCGCTTGCGTGGGGGTATCGGAGGGTGGCGGCACATAGACCGGTGGATTCTGTGGCCCTGGGGGCCCTGGCCCTTGCTCGCCGCCCGGCGACGGCGACGCGGTGTCGTCCGGCTCGTCGTTGGCGAGCTCGGTCGGATCAGGGATGACCGGCGTTGGCACAACGGCACGAGGAGGCATCGCGGGAGCGGTTGATGCCATGCTGGTTGGAAGAATCAGAATCCGGTCGTACTGCGACGCCGACCGGTTGAGCACGGCGCGCGGTGCAGCGATGTAGCCGGCGACCGAACGGAGCAGGATCGCCAACGCCTGCCGTTCGGGCATGTCCTTGAGCTCGAGACTGATCGGTGTGTTGGCCACACGCTCGAGGTTCACGAATCGCGTCGCGCCTCTGAGTGCCCATTCACGAAGGATCTGTTGGAGAGATGCGTTGCGCGCGACGATCGTCGCGCGGCCATCACGCAGGGTCAGCGTGACATCGCCGGCATCAGCCCTGGCGGCGATTCCCGTGCCGACCGCGAACACCCCACACGCGATCGCAAACGACCATCGGCCTCGACTGGGCATTTCCCCAAGTATAACCCCGCGAGGCGGGGTCCGCTGTCGAGAGTCGGACACGCCGTTGTAGCGGCGTGGCAAGAGCCAGGCACAGGGTATACTGCCCTGCCTCGCCTTTCGCCCGAGAGTCTGTCGCGATCGCGCCCACCTGCGTGGCTCCTGCATGAAACTCGACGACAGGAATCCATCTTCCCGCACCGGTCCGTCCACCCCCAGCGCACTCGCGGGCCATGGCCGACACGCCGCAGCGCTCGTCGCCGCGCTGGGTCTCGCTTACGTCTGGCTCGCGTTTCGAGTGCTCACACCAGACGCGGTCCACTCGATCGATACGGCCGTCAAGTTCGTCCAGGCGTGCACGCTCTGGGACGAGCGCTTCACGACGATGGGACTCCACTACCGTGGGGAGTTCCTCGACCCCGCCGGACTGTTCTTTCCATTCCGCCCGCCGTTCGTGTTTCGGACCCCGACAGGCTGGCAAAGCATCTTCCCAACGGCGGCGTCGCTCCTTCAAGCTCCGCTGACGCCGTGGGGGCTTGCCGGGATCACGATGCCCGCCCTGGCGGGCGCGGTGCTGCTCCTGTGGGCGACGTACAAGTTCGCGCGCGACGTGCCCGCCGCATGGGCGCTCCCCCTCGTGCTCGGCGGCGGGACCATGCTTTGGTACTACGCAGCGCTGCCGAACGAACATGCGCCCGCTGCGGTACTGACGACTGTGGCGCTCGCGCGTGCGCTCTGGGGGAACGATCGCCGGAGCCTCGCCGTGGCCGGCGTGCTCGTCGGTGTCGCGGCGCTCTTCCGCGACGAGTCGCTGCTCGTTGCGCCTGGTCTGGTGGCGGCGCGCTGGCTGGCCGGCAGGCGCACACCGAATCACTTGCTCGGCGACACGGCTCTGATGGCGGTGGGTGTGGTGGCGCCGCTGGCGCTGATGGCGATCGTGGACTCGCAGCTGTACCAACGGCCCGCCTCCGCGCATCTTCTTCACGCGACAGGTCCGCTTCAGCAGTGGCTGCCGGCCTCGAGCGCGGCGGCCCTCCCGGACCTGGTCGTTCTGTCGTCGTCACAGCGATTCGAGGTCATCGTTCAACAGTGGCTGATCGGGCTGGGCACGACCACGCAGAAGCTGCAATTGCTCGGTGCGCTCGCGATCGCGGTCGCGCTTCGATGGACCACGCGTTCGTCTCTCGGACTCATTGCGGTCGTTGGGTACGTCCTCGTCTGGCGCAGCGTCGATCTCGCGGCGCTCGTCCAGGCGCCGAAGTTCGTCGGAGGCCTGTACCGCCTCTGTCCGTTTCTCCTTTTCGCTCTCTTGCCGCTGCCGCCAGGCATTCGATCGTCACACGCGCGGCGGCTCGCGCTCCTCACGGGAGGGCTGTTCCTCGCAATCACTTTCGTCACCATCAACACCGTTGGCGGGAAGCCGCTCGGTCCCAGGCTCCTGATGCCGATCATCCCTCTGCTGACGATCGCGGCCTGGGAGGGCATCGTTCAGTGGACACGCCAGCTTCGCGTTCATCGGGGCGACGGCGTGGTCGGTCTTTTCGGCGTCGCGCTGCTGTTCGTGTCGGTCGCGATCGAGGCGGGCAGCACGATCCCGGCATTCGTGCACAGGAACCGCAGCGACTACGTTTCGGTCAGGCGCATCGCGGACGCGCCGTCGCGCGTCATCGTGATCGACAACTCCTTCAGCATCCAGATCGTGACGCCGCTCTACCGCGATCATGTCGTCCTGCTGGCACAGGGCGCCGCTTCGGCCACGGAGCTGGCCAGGCGCCTCCACGTGGCTCGGGTCCCGGCATTTACGGTCCTATCGCGTTCCGACCGGCCCCTCCTGACTTTTGCGCCGTACGCGCGGACCAGCGAATCACTGACTGGTCGCCTGGTCGTGCAGGAGTGGCGGCGTTAATGCTGGCCGGACTTGAAGGTCCGGCTTGCTGCGCGATAAAGGTCCGGTTCCCGATCCAGCGCTCACTTGCGCTGTCAGTTCTGTGGCGGCGGGCCTTCAGGCCCGCGAGTGCCGCGTGTTGCAGGGTTGACCGCCTTCGCCAAGGCTACGGCGAGTCTCGCCGACCAGCCTCCACTAAAGCTACGGCGGTCCGCCGAAGCCATGGCGAAGGCGGAAGCTTTATGTAGGCGGAAGCCCCGCCGCCACGTGAGCGGCGGGCACGCAGGCAAAGCTCGGTTCTACAAAGTTTTGTGACCCAGAGCGGCGAGTCTTTTTTCGGCAGATCGCACGAGCGGCAGATGTCGGGCCCACCCGACTCGAGGTGCTGCCGGCGGACAGCGCGATACGTGTCCGAGTTCCAGATCTCCTGGATCGTCGACGTGCGAAGGTCGCCCAGAATCGTCTGGCCGTCGAAGTCGGCGCAGCAGAGCGATACCCGGCCATCCCAGAGTGCCGTGAACGTCAGCCACGGGCGATAGCAGGGGTAGTTCACGGTCGAGCGCTGGTTGAGCGTGCCCGCCCAGTTGTGCAGGTCGGTGATGTGGATCTTGTCCGCACGCTGCCGCCAGTGCTCGATGAACGCGCGCTCGTCTTCGCTGTTGTCCTGGCGCACGAACGACAGAATCAGCTTCGGCCGCGCGGAACCGGCCGCGTCGCGCAGCGCCAGCAGGCGCTCGACGTTGCCGATCACCTTGTCGTACTTGAGGCCGACGCGTGTCCGCTCGAACGTTTCCTTGCCCGAGGCGTCCACGCTGATGTTGATGGCGTCGAGCCCCGCGTCGATCATGCCCTGGGCGGCGGCCTCGGTGATGAGCGAGCCGTTGCTGATCATGCCGACCTGGGAGATGCCCTGTTGTTTTGCGTAGCGCACCTTCTCGACAAGCGCGCGATCGACGAAGGGCTCGCCGTAGTTGTGCATGCGGACGTGCGGGATGCCAAGCACCACGCACTCGTCGACGATCTTCTTGAAGAGCGCCATGTCCATGATGCCCTGCCGCCGCTCCATCTCATCGCGCGGACAGAACACGCACTTGGCGTTGCAGATGTTGGTGCTCTCGATCTGCACGATCTCGGGCAGAGGCGCCTCGTCGCGGCCCGTCGCGAGCAGGAGCCGCTTCACGACGCGCGCATTTCGCCGTAGCGCCGTCTCCGCACCCGATCGCGCCATGCGCCGAAGCGTCCCTAGCACTTATTGGCCCTGCAGGTGATCGATCACGGCGGCGAGGATCTCGTCGAGATTCGACTTCGGGCGCGTAGCCGATGAGCGCGCGAATCTTGCTCAGGTCGGGAACCCGCCGCGGCATGTCCTCGAATCCGGCCTCGTAGGCCTGATCGTACGGGAATGATGGCAATCGAGGACCGGCTGCCCGTGAGGACGCGCACCTTCTCGGCGAGCGCCATGATCGTGATTTCCTGATCGTTGCCGATATTGAAGACTTCTCCGACCGCCCGCGGTTCCTCGACGAGCCGTCCGAGCGCGTCGACGACGTCGCCGACGTGGCAGAAGCTCGCGGTCTGCGTGCCGTCGCCATGGACGGTGATTGTCTGCCCCGACAGGCCCTGCCGCACGAAATTCGGAATCACCATGCCGTAGCGGCCGGTCTGCCGCGGGCCGACCGTGTTGAAGAACCGCGCGATGATGACGGGCAGCTTCTTCTCTTTCCAATAGGCCAGCGCGAGGAACTCGTCGATCGCCTTGCTGCACGCATACGCCCAGCGGTGCTTCGGGGTCGGTCCGAGCACCAGGTCATCGTCTTCCTTGAAGGGCACGGAGATGCTCTTCCCGTACACCTCGGAGGTGGAGGCGAGCACGACGAGCTTCTTCTTCTTGTTCGCGTGCTTCAGCACCACCTCGGTGCCGTGCACGTTGGTTTCGATCGTGTGCACGGGCGCTTCGACGATCAGTTTCACGCCGACGGCGGCGGCGAGGTGGAACACGACATCGCAGTCGTCGACGAGCTCGGCGAGCAGCGGCTCGTTCGTTACGCTGTCGATCGCGTAGCGGAAGCCCGGCCGGCCTTTCAGGTGCTCGATGTTGTGGATGGATCCGGTCGACAGGTCATCGAGAATCGACACCTCATGACCGGAGGCGAGCAGGGCCTCGGCCAGGTGCGATCCGATGAATCCGGCTCCGCCTGTGATGAATGCGCGCACGAATTCAGTGTCGCGGAGATCTCGAGAATGACCTCGGCGGCTCGCCGTGCGGCTCCGCCGTCGGCGCGGATGTCGTAGCGGGCGAAGAAAGGCGCCTCGGGCGGCGGCCAGCCGGCCGCGCATCTCCTGATCATACAGCAGGCCTCGGAGAGCCGGCTCGATGGCCTCCGTCGACGCCGCGCCGGCCATGGCGCCGAGGTCGACGAACGGGCTCAGATTGTTGGGCAGCCCGACGACCAGCGCGGGCACGCCGAGCGGCATCGCCTCGATCGCCGCCGTGGAATTGACGGTCACCAGAACGGCCGCGACCGCGATAAGCGCTCCCAGCGGCACACCCGCCGGCGCCACGCGGACGTTGCGAGCGCCGGCCGCGGCCTGGGCATAAGGCCATCCCCCTCCGCAGGATGCGGCTTCACGACGAGCACGACGTCCGGCATGCCACGCACCACGTCGACGAGGCGTGCCGAATGCCGGCGCGATTTGCGTGTACTTCGTCGCGACCACGACGATCGCCGACCGGTCGTCCACTCCCAGCAGCGATCGAGTGCCGCGTCGCGCATGCTCGTCGAGTGCGCTGCGCCTCGGCCACCAGCGCATCGAGGCGCGGGCTTCCGGTGACGGTGAGGGCTGCGCCTGGAAACCGTCCGTGACGTTCGAGGTGCTCCTTGGCGAATGCGTCGAAGACGAGGGTTCGATTGGGCAGCGGGAAGCCTTTGTCGCCGGCGTTCCCCAGGCGACGGTGCCATCTCGTCGACCTCGTGCAGGTAATTGAGCCAATGCCGGTAGATGAACCCATGTTGGAGCGCCACCACGGGAATGCCCGTCGTCGCGCTTCGAGGACGAGGGCCCGCCCCCATCCTCCGGCCTCCGCGTAGGTGACGACACTTCGCGGCTGCAGGCGATCCAGCGCGGCACCGGCCTCGTCCATCGCACGCGCCGACCACGGGAACTGCAGGTCCGCGATGCCATCGAGCTCCGGCGCCAGGAGCCTCCAGAGGTCGTATCCCTTGACGATCGCCGCGGCGCACAGGTCCGTACTCGCGCGAAGCGCGCGCGCCACGTCCCCCCTCGCGCGCCACTGCGCAAGCGACGGTTCCAGATCCCGCCAGCCCGCGTAGGCGTCGACCGGCGTCAACGCGAGCCCACGCGCCGCCGGATCCGCGAATTCGCGCACCCGGTCGCGCCACCGGCGCACTCGGAAATTCGTCCGGGGGCCCAGACCGACCAAGTGCAGGGCGTCGCCGCTCAGCCGATCCTGCAGCGCCTGCAGCACAGGGCCCACATAGGCCTCGTTCTCCGCCGCCTGTTGGCAAAGGCGCTGTGCACGAACGCGGCGACAACCGGACGATCAGTGCGCGGGGCGCGCGCCGGACGGAGGCGATCGGCCAGGGCCGTGGCGGTGTGAAAGACCGCTTTGATCTCGCGCTCGAGCCGTCCCGTTCGCGGGCGGTGATCACGCGGGCCGCGGCACGGAAAGCCGCGACGCTCCGCCACCAGGTGCGCGATGTGGCTGAGGACCCGATCTCGCCCGTCCACGGTCCACGAGGCCGGCCGTTCGGCCGCGAGCTGCTCGAGCGCGTGCAGCGCGCGAATCGCGCGGGTCACGATCCGCCGCTTGTGGAGATAGAGCTCGGCGAACCACCACAAGGAATCCCCGCGCAGGGTGAACCGATCGCGGAAGGTTTGCCCGTCGACGCGCGCGTGGCGGAGACGCTTGATCCACACGTTGGCGTCCGCCTCGGCGCGCTCGGCGATGTCGCCAGACACGACGTCATCGAGCGCGACGGCGCGATCGCCCGTACCGGTCGAGACGACGATGGTGGAGCGTCGAGTGCGCTCATCGTGAGGATGCCTGTGGAGGCGGTCCGCCAGGGCCGCGATTGGAGCGGGGCTGAAGCCCCGCCGCCACAGGTGAATGGGTCTCGTGGGTTCATCAAGACGGTGCCTGTGGCGGCGGCCCTTCAGGGCCGCGACTATCCGGTTCATCGAGCAGCTCGCGGCCCGCCGCGATGACAGCCTCCGTCGTCACCTGCTCGAGGCAGTCAGGTACCCGGCCGCGGCAGCGTTCAGGAGGAAGCCGGATGCGATTGCACGGGCTGCACGGCAGATCGACCCGCACGATGCGGTGGCTCTCGACGAGCGGACTATAGCGCCACGGCATCGAGGGCCCGAAAACAGCCAGAACGGGCGTGCCGACCGCGGCGGCCAGGTGCATCGGACCGGTGTCGCCCGTCAGGAGCAGCCTGGTCAGGGAGAGCAGGCCCCCGAGCACGATGAGGTCAACGCGGCCTTCCAGCCTGAGCGGATCGACGCCGTGTGTCCGGAGCCGCGCTTCGGCCTCATCGACGAGCGGACGATCGTCCGGCGTTCCGGTCAACACTACCGCCGCGCCCATCTCGCGCGCCAGCCCGGCCGCGGCGTCCGCGAAGCGCACCGGCGGCCACTGCTTGATTGTTCGGCCGCCGGGAACGTGCAGCGCCATGAGCACGGGCGGCAGCCGCCCGTGCGCCACCTGCGTCAGCGCGGCGCGCGCCGCCGCGCGCGCCGAATCCGGAACGGCGAGACGGGACCTTTCGAGGCCTTCGGCCGATCGCGGGTTGGGAAGGGCCCCCGGCAGCAGATCGAACGCCCGTTCGACCAGCGCCACGCTGTTGGCTGCCACATGCCGGCCCCCGTCGTGTTCCACCACGTCTGTCAAAAAAGGGCCTCCGCCGGCCATCGCGAACCCCACGCGCCGGTCCACGCCCGCGAGCCAGGGCAGCGCGTGCGATCGGATGTCGCCCTCGAAGTTGATCGAGAGATCGTAATGCCGGCTGCGCCACGAGATCGCCCGCCGGGCGAGGTCAACGCCCCGATGCCCGGTCGCACCTCTCGCCAGCCACGGCGTATCGAGCACCTCCACCCGACTGATGCCAGGAATAAGCTTCGCGATCTCCTCGTTCCAACTGCCGACGACGAGATCGATCTCGGCATCGGGCGCCAGCGCGCGAACGGCGGCGATGGCGCCGAGCGACATCAGGAGATCGCCGATGCGCTCGAGCCGCAGCAGGAGGATGCGTCTCACGGGATTGCGACGCCGCGATGGCACCAGCCGCGTCGGCAACAATGCGGCCCTGAGGGCGAGGTCCGCCCCGCCGACGACCAGACGCTCGCGCGGCTCGTAGATGTCGAGATGGTCGAGTCCCCAGGGCATGACCGTGACGCGCCTCAGCGGACCTCCACGCGATCGACCATCACGCCAAGATCCCGGGTGTCGGCGGCGCCCATGGCCTCGCGGGGATTCCAGGTCTCGGTGACCAGCCTCACTGTCGTCGTGTCGCCACGGATGTCGTGATCGCGAATCGGGAACGAATACGGCTCCAGGCGCGCACCGACCACGGCCGAGCCGATGGAATCGTCGCCGAGGAACACCTCGATCCGGGCCGGCGCGGCCTTCGGCGAACGTCCGCCGTTCTGCATCCAGAGCACCAGCTCGTGCCGGTTGAGGGCCAGCGACGGAATCGACAGGTACGACTGCCGCTGCGTCCAGCGGAAGGTCCCGCGGCGGTCGCGCTCCTTGGCGTGGAAGCGCACGACGTAGAGATCGTCTTTGTCGCCGATGTCCAGCACAAATGGACCGGAGGCCGCCGGCGGCGTCACGAATCGATAGAGCCCGTAGTCAAACTCCTTGGCGAGTGCGCCGGTCGGATACGCGTTCCGGCGCGACTCGTACTCGGGCACCTGAAATCGCTCGCTCAGCACGGGTTTGACGCCAACCAGCGATGACAGCAGATCCGTGCCACCGCCTCCCAGAAAGTAGACCTGACGGTAGCGCTGCCGCGCCCACGCGACGAACCTCGCAAACGCCAGCTTGTCGGGCTTTGGCGAGTTCAGCACGAGAACCGGCTTTGCATAGATATACGCCAGCGGCAGCGCCAGCACGTGAAGATCCGACGCGTTCCGCGATTCGACGACGAGCAGATCGTCACCCGCGATCCGCGACGCCAGCGACTCGAGCCGCCCGATGATGCCGGCGTATTCCACGTGCCGCAGAATGGGCGCGCTCGAGTCGACGAAGTTCCACGCGATGAGTCCCGCGAGCGCCATCCTGACGGCAACGCGAAGCCAGGTCGTCGGTTGAAACGACTTGATCGCTGCCATCGGGCGCCAATCCATCAACACCGCGCCGATACACATCATCGTCGCCGGCAGGATCACTGGGAGGAAGCGGCGCGCCATCCAGAAATGCTCGGGGACGATCTGAATCTTGTAGAAGAAAAACAGCGAGTAGATGGCAATCGCGAGGAGCCACGCCGGATCCTTCCAGAATCGCCGCCACACAATGATGACCAGGCCGATCAGGCTGGCGCCCAACGCCGCAGGGTGGACGTACCAGGCATACGTGCGCAGCGAGTTGGCGTCATGCACGGCGAGCCGGCCGCCGGGCACGCGGAAGAAAAATGCATAGATGGCCAGCGCGGCCAGAACGACGGCGAGTGCGCGAGGGATCCACGTTCGCAGCATCGGCGAAAGCGCCTTTCGACGTGTCACGATTGTGATCGCGGCAGCCGCCAGCGCCAACGCCGCGAGCGCGAGCCAATGCCGCTCGGCCGTTTCGATCGGCCGCTGGGCATACGGCGACAGGATGCGATCGAAATACAGCAAGCCACCAGCTCCGAGAGCGATAAGCGGGACAAAGAACGAGAGCCGTAAACTCCGCCCATCGACTCGAAGCAGGACGGCGGCCGCACAGGCTGCAGCGATGGCGAGGATGCTGTCGATTCGAGCGAACACCGACAGCCCGAGGAGCACTCCCGCCACCGGCGCGAAGAAGGCATCCTCGTCCACGTGGGCGCGCGCGAATGCCAGCATGCCGGTGAGGACCAGGACCTGCGCCATGATCTCCGAGTTCGGATAGCGCGCGAACCAGACCTGGGCCACGTTCACTGAGAGGAGGGCCGCCGCCACCGCCGCGGCCGGACGGCCGACGAGCCGCGCCGCGAGAAAAAACAGCGCAACGATCCCGAGAGCGGCCCAAACCGACGAGACGTAACGCGCGCCCGTCAGCCCGTCGAGGCCATATCCGATCGCAATGGCGGATGGATACAGATGTGGGAACTGGCCGACCACGCCTCCACTGGCCAGGTCGGTGACGAAAAACCCCATGAAGCGGATGCCGTAGTACGCCTGCCGGTCATGCCCCGGGAAGAAGAGCCCGCGCAGATCAGCCGGCAGATCCCGAACGAGCGGATCGCGCGTCACGACGTCGCCTCGCTGCGCGATCTGCACGCCCTCGTTCATGTACACGCCGGGATCCTTGCCACCGATGATGTATTCCGCGGGCGAGTGATACAGCCACAGCGCAAATCCGAACAGCAATGCCGGGACGAGGGCCCCGAGCCGCGCCGGCGACGCGTCCAGGTACTTCAGGCGCGATCGAGCGGTCAGCGAGGACCAGGACAGCGACGGCCGCATTGAGCGCCAGGAGACGCTCGAAGGAGTAGCGGCCGAACACGGCGAGGGTGAACACCGCCGCCACCGACCACGCGGCGCTCAGGACAATGGCCCAGAAGACGCGTTCGTCCCAGTCCAGGCGCTCCCGGCGGTGCCGGGCCGCAATCGGAAGGCGGAGAGCGAGGGCGCCTGGGATCCAGCCAAGAAGCAGGCCGGCGGCCACGAGACGGATCATTCCGCCAACCCGTTCACAACCCCTGAGTCTAGCAGCACGGCCTGCGCATCCGGCCGGCCCGGTTTGCGGCGGGCCTTAACATGCTTAACAATCTCTTTGCGCTGGCTTAACCACGTGGCGGGCAGCCCGGCAGAAGATTCGGGATCCTCTCGACCAGAGCCAGGGTGCCTGACGAGAGGCAGGGTGCGCGGCGCGCCGCGCCGACGGCCCCGGGGGCAGTAAATGCTCACGAAGCGGGCCGCGTCTATTCATTCAAGTCCCCCGTCTCCTTCAAATTGGCCACGATGACCCGTATGCAGATCCCTCTCGCGCCACTTCTGACGCTGAGCGTCCTCGTTGTCGCTCAGGCGGGCTGTCGGCGCGAGGCGACCCTCGACGCCGCCAAGCCCCAGACGCTGGAGGCCGTCCAGGTGCGCGCCGCGCTGGTCATCGGCCAGGACGAGCAAGTCACGCTTCAGGCCACGGGCAGCTTCGTCGCTGACGAGGATTCCGACGTCGCGCCGGAAGCCTCGGGTCGTGTCGTCGCCACGCCAGTGGATGTCGGCCAGTACGTGCGCGAGGGCACCGTGCTTGTCCGCCTGCGCAGCATCGATGCGGGCTTGCGGCTGGATGAGGCCAAAGCCGCCGAGGCTCGGGCGCAAGCCGCCGTGAAGCTCGCGGAATCGCAGAACAGGCTGGCCGCGACGACTGCTGAACGATACGAGCGGCTGCTCGCGACGGGCGACCTCTCGCGCGAGGTAGCGGATCAAGCCAGGACCCAGGCGGAGACGTCCAACCAGAACGTCGCCACGGCGCGCGCCTCGCTGGCGGAGGCGCAGGCGCAGCTGGCGCTGGCCGAAAAGGCGTTCGCGGACGTGGTGGTGGCGGCGCCGTTTGCCGGGTTCATCAGCGCGCGGAATGTCTCGGTGGGCGAATACGTGCAGCCGTCCACGCCCGTCTTGAAGCTGCTCAAGATCGACCCGCTTCGGTTGCAGCTCGTTATCCCCGGGATCGAGACTGGACGCGTCTCGCGCGGCCAGCACGTCACGGCAACCGTCGATGCGTTTCCCGGTAAGGTGTTCTCGGGCGAGATCACCGCCGTCAACCCGGCCATCGTCCAGCAGTCCCGCTCGCTCATGGTCGAGGCGCGCGTGCCGAACCCCGATGCGGTGCTGAAGCCCGGGATGTTTGCCGTTGCTCAAGTCGATCAGGGCAGGACCACGCGGTCGCTGATGGTCCCGCGTGCCGCTGTGATCGAGGATGCGAACACCAACTCCTATCGCGTGTTTGTGATCGATCGCGAAAATAGGGCCCGGCTGAGGGTCGTCCTGCTGGCGCCGCGGCAGTCCGGCGACACGGTTCACCTCGTGTCGGGCGTGAAGGAAGGCGAGCGCGTAGCGACGAGCGGTCTCGGGCAGCTCTACGACTCGGCGCCTGTGCGCGTGTCAAGTCCGGCCGCCGCACAAGGACCTGTCGGCGAAGCGCCCGGGTCGAAGCGGGGGGGGCATGCAGAAGCTCGCTGAAATCTGCGTCCGTCGTCCGGTGCTCGCCACCATGCTCGTGGCGGGCCTGACGGTCATCGGGGGCGTCTCGTTTTTCCTTCTCGGCGTCGATCGCTATCCGCGGATCGAGATGCCCACGGTGTCGGTGCAGACGACCAACCCGGGTGCCACGCCGCAGAGCATCGAGACGGAAGTGACCGATCGCATCGAGGCCGCGGTCAACACCGTCGCCGGCATCGACGAGCTCCGCTCGACGTCCACCGAGGGCAACTCGCGCGTCAACATCACCTTCGACCTTTCGAAGGATCCCGATGTTGCGGCACAGGAGGTGCGGAGCAAAGTTGATCCCGTGATCCGGAATCTACCCGACACGGCCGATCCTCCCGTCGTGCAGAAGCAGGATCCGGACTCCACGCCGATCATGATGTATTCGATCTCGGCGCCGATGCCCGTCGTGGAGCTGACCACGTACCTGGAGCAGACGGTCCAGAAACGGCTCGAGACGGTGAACGGCGTCGGCGAGGTGCTGCTGTTCGGATCGCGGCGCCGCCAGGTGCAGGTGAGGATCAACCCCGAACTGCTGAACTCGTACGGGTTGACGACGACCGATGTGGCGACCGCGCTGAGGGCCCAGAACCTCGAACTGCCGGGCGGCCGCATCGAGGAAGGCGCGCGGGACCTTTCGGTCCGGACACTCGGACGCCTGCTCCGGCCGGCCGACTTCTCAGACTTGGTGGTTGCGTCACGCAACGGGTACGCCGTCAAGATCAGCGACATCGGGGAGGTCATCGATGGGGGCGAGGATCCGACGTCGGTATCCGTCCTGAACGGCCGCCCCGCGGTCTCGGTCGCCATTCGCAAGCAGAGCGGCGTCAACACGGTGGCACTGGTCGACGGTATCAAGCGCCGGATGGCCGAGGTGACGGAGACGCTGCCCCCGACGTTTCAAGTACGGCTCATCCGCGACGACTCCGAGTTCATCCGCGCGTCGTTGAACGCGATTGAAGAGCACTTGATCCTCGGCGGCATCTTCGCGGCGATGGTCGTCTACATCTTTCTCAGAAACTTTCGGTCGACCATCATCGCAGCCATTGCGATTCCTACCTCGACGATCGGCGCCTTCGCGCTCATGGCGGTCCTCGGTTTCACCCTCAACCAGATGACCATGCTTGCGCTCACGCTCATGGTCGGCATCGTCATCGACGATGCGATCGTGGTGCTCGAAAACATCTATCGGTTCGTCGAGGAGAAAGGGATGACGCCGTTCCAAGCGGCGATCGAGGGAACGCGTGAGATAGGGCCGGCCGTGATGGCGACGACCCTGTCGCTCCTGGCGGTGTTCCTGCCGGTCGGCTTCATGGGCGGTATCGTGGGGCGGTTCATGTCGTCGTTCGGGCTGACGTCGGCCGCTGCTATCGCGATCAGCCTGCTCGTTTCGTTCACGCTGACACCGATGCTCGCCGCGCGCTGGATCCGCGTGAAGCCCAACTATGAGCACTACGAGGTCTCGCGCCGCGGCTTCTACGGCGTCATCGATCGGATGTACACGCGGATGCTCGAGTGGTCGATGGCTCACCGGTGGGCGATTGTCATCGCCTGCGCTGTCGTGGTGATGTCGACGTACCCGCTGTTCAAGGCGTCGGGACTGAACTTTGTGCCTGATGAGGACGAGTCGCGCTTCCAGGTGTTCGCGCAACTACCGGTCGGCTCGAGCCTGGCGTCGACCCAGTCGCTGCTCGATCGGATCGCGCGCGATTTGCGCGTGAAGATTCCCGGTGTCTCCGACACCCTCGCCATCTCGGCGTTCGGCCGCGGTGGCGGCCAGTCGAACCAGGGCATGGTCTTCGCGCGGCTGGTGCCCATCGAGGATCGGGAGTTCTCGCAGGCGGACCTCGTCACGCGCGCACGTGCCTTGATGAAGCCGTACCGGCGCGATGCCATTGTCGCCGTGCAGAGCTCCAACAGCTCGGCGTTTGGCCGCGGAGGGGGCGGGGGCGGCGGCGGGATTCAGTACGCACTCTCAGGTCCGAATCTGGAGAAGCTGGATCAGTACTCCCAGAAAGCCATCGACATCATCGAGCAGAATCCTGCCATCGTCGACGCGACCCGCGGGTATGTGCCGGGCCGGCCCGAGCTGCGCGTGGTCATCGATCGGAAGCGCGCCGCGGATCTCGGCATTCGCGCGGAAGATGTCTCACAGACCGTCAATGCCCTCATGGCGGGACAGCGGGTGACGACCTTCAATGCAGCCAGCGACCAGTACGATGTCTTTTTGAAAGCTCAGGACGCCTTCAGGCGTGCGCCCGACACGTTGGCGTCGGCGACCGTGCGGTCGGCCGGCGGCGAGCTGGTCCAGCTTCGCAACCTGGTGACGCTCGATCAGGGCGAAGGGCCGGCATCAATCGACCGGCTGAATCGCCAGCGACAGATCACGATTTCGGCCAACTGGGCGCCGGGTCATTCACAAGCCGAAGCCCAGCGCATCGTGCTCGAGACGTTCGACCGTATCGGCATGGAGCCGGGCTATCAGCTCGTTGCAAGCGGACAATCGCGCGAGCTTGGCAACGCCGTCTATTACTTCGCCGTGGCCTTCGCGCTCTCCTTCGTCTTCATGTACATGGTGCTGGCCGCGCAGTTCGAGTCGTTCATCCATCCCGTGACGATTCTTCTGACGCTCCCCCTGTCGGTCCCGTTCGGGCTGCTCGCGTCGCTCGCCTTCGGTCAGGACCTGAACATCTACTCCGCGCTGGGCGTGCTCCTGCTCTTCGGCATCGTGAAGAAGAACGCGATTCTGCAGATCGATCACACGATCGGATTACGCGCCAAGGGACTCCCGCGGCATGCGGCGATCATCCAGGCCAACCGCGATCGGCTCCGCCCCATTCTGATGACGACCCTGGCGCTCGTTGCCGGCATGATTCCTCTGTGCGTCGGGGCAGGCCCGGGGGCAGCGACCAACCGGTCGATCGGGCTGCTGGTGGTCGGCGGACAGTCTCTCTGTCTGCTGCTGACGCTCCTCGCCGTGCCGGTCTTCTATTCGCTGTTCGACGATGCCGGACAATCGCCGGCGTGGGCACAGATCGCCAGCCGCTGGAACCGAGCGGCTCTGGCGATCGGCCGCGCCACCGGGCGCCGGCGCCTGCAGTCGGCCGACGAGGGAGTGCCTCGATGAGTGGTCGGCCGCTTGCAGCGGCCGGCGTTCTCGGGTTCCTCCTGTCGCACACAACGGTTCTCGCGGCCCAGCCCGCAGGCGGTGCTGCGGCACCGCCGGGAGTCGATGCGCAGCCGGCCGCGGTGCCCGAGAGGCCGCAGCCGCCGCTGCACCCGCGGGTCGGCGTGAGCGGCGAGCCGAGCGCACTGCGCCTCGAGGACGCCGTCCGCCTCGCGCTCCAGGAAAATAACGACGTCGCGATCGCGCGACTGGACGTCCAGGCATCGCGCGAGGACATCCGTGCGGCGCTCGGCGTCTTTGATCCGCGATTTCTTCCGACGTTCGGCTATTCCCACACATCGACGGCCGTGGCGTCGTCGATCAGCGGTGCCGCCGAGGGCAAAGTCGATGAGAAGCGCGTCGACGGCGGACTGGCCATCAACGGGCTCAGCCCGTGGGCCGGCGGCCGCTTCGCCGTCGACTTCTCCTCGTCGCGTGTGCTCAGCAGCAACCAGAACCTTCGGTTGAATCCCCAGTTCCCGTCCTCGTTGGCTGCCACTTACACGCAGCCGCTCCTTCAGGGCCGCGCCATCGACCCCGAGCGCCATCAGATCGTCATCGCTCGGCGCGCCGCGGATCTGACCGATCGTCAGCTCGAACAGGTCTTGATGGACCAATTGTCGCTCGTCGAGCAGGCGTATTGGGATCTCGTCTACGCCAACCGCGGCCTTGAAATCCTGACGGGGGCGCTCGGTCAAGCGCGTGCCCAGGTCCAGAGCAACGAGCGGCAAGTGCGCGAGGGACGGCTTGCGACGATCGACGTGGTTGAGGCGCAGACGCAGGTCGCCAACTTCGAGCAGACCGTCGCGACCGCCCAGCAGACGCTCACATTCGCAGAGAACCGGTTGAAGAGCCTGATGCTCGCGAACCGGGCGAATGCCATGTGGAATCGCCCCCTCGTCCCAGCCGATCCGACGGATCGCGCCATTCCGCAGCTCACGGTCGACGACGCGATGAAGATCGCCCTCGTGCGACGCCCGGAGCTGGGCTCGCTGGAAGCCACGATGGCGCAGAATGCCGTCGATCAGCGGCTCTTTTCCGATCAGGCGCGCCCGCGCGTCGACCTCGTCGGGGGCTACTCGCTGGCCGGGCTCGCCGGGACCGCGATCACGCAGCCGAGCGCGCTCTTCAGAACGGACCCCGCCGTCATCGGCCGGCTGAACGAATTGTCGGAGCGCGCGTCGCTTCCGGATGTTGAGCCGACCGTATCCGTAGCGAGCGCGCCGCTGCCGCCGTTTCTGATTGGAGGCTGGGCCGACTCGCTGGCGAACATCGCGAGCCGCCGCTATCCGACCGGCAGCATTCAGTTGCAGATGGACCTGCCGCTCGGCAATCGGACCGCGAAGGCGAATCTCGCGAAGAGCCGGATCACGCAGACGCAGCTCGAACGTCAGCGGCAACAACTGGAGCAGGCCATCGAGTCGGAGGTCCGCAACGCCCTTCAAGCGGTCCAGTCGTCGGAGCAACGTCTGTCTGCCGCATCGTCTGCGCGTCGCAACGCGCAGGAACAGTACGACAGCGAGCGTCGCCGGTTCGATTCCGGTCTGGGCACGGTGTTTCTGGTCCTGGAACGCCAGACCGCGCTGGTGACCGCGCAGGCGCAGGAGCTGCGCGCGCGCGCAGACCTCAATCAGGCCGTCGCCGTGTTCGACCGCTCGGTCGGCACGACCCTGCAGCAGCACGCCGTCACGATTCAGTAACCTCTACGTGCCAGGTAGCCCGCGCCGCTCCACGTGGCGGCGGGGCTTCAGCCCCGCAACTCGCGGCCCACGCGGGCCTGAAGGCCCGCCCCATGGTCGTCACCAACCTGCTCGCCGCTGTTGGTCGGGTTGGTCAGATTGGACGGGTTCGCGCCAATTCGTAGACCTCTTCGAAGCGGTCCGCGACGTGGCTCCAGCTCGCATGGGTGGAGGCCCACAGCCGTCCGGCCGCGCCGATTTGACGGGCGAGTGCACGGTCGGAGAGCAGCCGGTCGATGGCATATGCGACGGCGACGGCGTCGTGCTCGCCGACGAGGAGCCCGGTCTCTTCGTGCTTCACGACCGCGCCGATGCCGCCAGCCGACGTCGCGACGACGGGTGTGCCCGATGAAAGCGACTCCAGCACCACATTCGGCAAGCCGTCGACATTGCCCGCGTCGTCGCGGACCGACGGCACGACGGCGACGTCTGCCGCGGCGAGGCACTCGGCGACTTCGTCCTGGGTCAGGACGCCCGGCAGGATGATGCGCTTGGAGATTCCAAGCCGCGCGACGCGCTGACCGAGCTCCACGTCCAGGTCGCCGCCGCCGGCCAGCACGAGCCGCAGGCGCGGGCGGCGCTCCGAGAGCACCGCGATCGCTTCGATGAGATACTCGAAGCCCTTCTTCCTCACGAAGCGGCCGGCCGCAAACGCAATCTCGTCGTCGGCCGCGAAGCCCCATGCGGCACGCCGCGCCGCACGGATGCCGGCGTCCGGGCGGAACCGACCGGCATCGACGCCGTAAGGAATCGTCGCCGAACGCGACTCGGCCGCGCCGAGAACGATGGCGCGCTGCCGCAAGTCCTCGCTGCACGCCGTTGTCCGGTTCGCGCGTTGAAAGGCCCACCGCGCCGCGCGACCCACGAGTAGGTGGCGCTCGGCGAGATACACGTCGGATCCGTGAAGGCTGACCACGAGCGGGATGCCGCGGGGCGCCGCGGCGGCTGCGAGCACGCCTCCTGGCACGATCCAGTGACCGTGCATCAACGTCGCGCGCACATCTCGCGCGACACGCCGCGCGGCGAGCCACCCCGCGCCGAGCGCAAAGGGAGTCGCGGCCATGGCGGAGCGTCGAAGCGCCACATCCGCGCGCAGCGCCCCCGCATAGCCGAACACGTTGAGCGACGCGGTCGGCGCGTAGCGAAACAGATGGAACGTGACGCCGCCTTCGCGCGGCGCGCGCGTCCACTTCGGGTGCCACGGCAGCACCATATGCACCTCATGCCCGCGCCCGGCCAGTCCCTGCGCGATGGGCTCCATGAACGTGCCGACGGTGTCGCCGGGGAACCGCGGATATGAGGAGGCCACCATCACCACACGGTGGCGGGCCGTCACGGTGTGCCTCTGAAAATTGACCGCAGGCGGAGGCGCCATGGCGTGACGCCCGATTCGAGGAGCACGCTCCCAGAGAGCTTCGACACGCCGAGCCGGCGCTCGACGAAGATGATCGGTACTTCGCCGATGCGCGCGCCACGCCGGTGCGCCTGGTAGAGCAGTTCGACCAGGAACGCATAGCCGTCCGACACGACGCCGTCGAGCGCGAGGCCGGCCAATGCCTCTCGCCTCCAGCATCGATAGCCGCTGGTGCAATCCTGCGCTCTGAGGCCGGTGATGGCGCGGATGTATCGATTCGCGAACGCGCTCAACACGATGCGCCGCAACGGCCAGTTCACCACAGACACGCCGTTCAGATACCGCGATCCGATCACCACGTCGTGATCGGCAGCGGCCGCGACGATGGCCGGCAAATACTTCGGATCGTGGGACCAGTCGGCGTCCATCTGACAGATCAAATCTGCGCCGTCGGCAATCGCCCGCTGCAGCCCGTCGACGTACGATCGCCCGAGCCCGCGACGGCCCGTCCGGTGAACGACCGACACGCGGCCGGCGAACTCGGTCGCCAAGGCATCAGCGACAGCACCGGTGCCATCCGGCGACTGGTCATCGACCACCATCACGCGCATGCCCTGATGCGCCACGATCGCGCGCACGAGATCCGGGAGATTCTCTCGCTCGTTGTACGTGGGCACCACGACAAGCACATTCATCAGCGTCTACTGCGCAGCTCGATTGCTGCGTCTCCATCTGCCGAAGCGGAGGTTCACAACGAGTCGGACCGTCGCTGGGTCGCCAGCGCGGCGGCGCCGACGATGAGGACCGGATCGATCACTGGAATCCGGAAGCGCTCCTGCGGCAAGAAAACGAGGCACGTCACGACGGCCGAGAGCAACAGCCACCCGAGCGTTCGCGGCCATTGTCTGCGGCGCGCCATCATCACCAGCCCTGCGCATCCAAGTGGCAGCAGCACGCCATACGACACGAGCGTCGCCGTCAGGTACCTGGTCGAGTGCAGCGTGTACGACGGTCCGATGGGCACAATCAGATAGAAGAGCTTTCGAACCTCGAGCCCCAGCCACCAGACGGGCCGCTCCACGATCACACGCAAGGCCTCTCGATAGTAAATGGGCTCGAGCTCCTCGGCGCTCAACCCCGGATGCGCCGCTCGCAGCCGCTGGTTGTCTTGCTTGATGGCCGGGTTGGCCGCCATGTCGCCTTCGCCCGGCGACAGCGGGTGATTGCCCGTCCAGAACGTGATGCCACCCTCTGACGCGATAAGCACGAGCCGGCCGTGCTCTCGCAGGTTCCGCACGGTCCATGGAGCGATCACGAGGAGAGCCCCAGCCGCTATCAGCATAGCCCACCGGACGTGGCCCTTCAGCAGCAGCCAAAGCCCGACGATGAGCAGAAACAGCAGATGTGCCGGCCGCGTGAGTGCGGCCAGGCCTCCGAGGATGCCGCACCACACGAGCGGCCAGCCCCTTGCCGACGGATTCGCGTCCGTGTTGTCGCGCGCGACGTCGACGAACCGCATCATCGCCAGCACGTTGGCGAACGCCAGCGGGACGTACAGCGATTCGGAGAACACGTAGGCGGGCATCCAGACGAGCGGCGGGTAAAGGGCTGCGATCCATGCCGCGACCGCGCCCGCGCGTTCTCCGGCCACGCGCCGTGCCACGAGCGCCAGCAGCAAAACAGCGACAGCGCCGAGCGCCGACTGGAATACGCGGATGGCCGTGAGGAATCCTCCGGGCGATGCGACGCGGGCGACCCCGGCGAGCACGAGCGGATACAGCGGAGCCCGTCCGAAGCGTTCAACCACGGGCGCATCCTGCGCTGGCGGGTCGTACGCGAACCCACGGCCCGATGCGACATTGCGCGCGAGCTGCAGGTATTCCTGTTCGTCGTGCGTCAGCGGTTTTCCGACCCAGTAGCCGAGAGCGAAAAGGAGCCGGACGAGGAGGCCGACCGCCACAGCCGCTCGGACCGCACGATTCACGCGGCCGCCAGCCGCCGCGCGCACCACATCACTGCCGTCGCTCGAACCGGAGAGCTGAGATCTGTTCGGACACGAGGCCGACCAGAAAGATCACCACTGAGAGCGTGATCAGGAGGACCGAGGAGTTCGTCACATGCGACTCCCTCCAAATCGTCCACGCCGCGTAGAAGGAGCCCAGGCTGAAGGTGACGGCCGCGACCGGCACGAAGATTCGCAGCGGGCTGAAGATCGTGACAATCTTCAGCAGAATCAGGAAAAACTTCGCGCCGTCGCGCGCCAGTCTGATTTTCGATTTCCCGGTGCGCTGCTCGGCCTCGATCGGCTCGAAGACCACGCTGTATCCGGCCTTGATGAAGGCAAGGGTCGTGGTCGTCGGAGTCGAGAAGCCGTTTGGCATGAGGTGCAGGAATTCGAGCAGGCACTCGCGCCGGGCCGCTCGGAACCCGGACGTGAGATCGGGAATCCGCCGTTCGGTGAGGTAGCTCGCGAGCCAGTTCAGCAGCGCATTGCCAATCCTGCGTGCGGCTGTGGCCTGTGTGCTCGTCGAGCGCGCGCCCACGACGAGGTCGTAGTCCTGCAATCGGCCGACAAGCCTCGCTGCGTCCCCCGGCCGATGCTGCCCATCGCCGTCCACGATGAGCACGTGCAGCCCCGTGGCGCGCCTGACTCCCGATTTGACCGCCGCGCCGTTGCCCTTGTTGTAGGGATGCCGCACCACGACCGCGCCTGCCGCCAGCGCGCGATCTCCCGTTTCATCGGTCGACCCGTCGTCGACGACGATGATCTCGCGCCAGGCGCCGGCCAACTGGAGTTCGGCCACGACGTCGGCAATTGAGTCGGCCTCGTTGAGGGCCGGAACGATGACGGACGTTGTCGATGGATCCGCCACGCTACTTCCGATTCATGGTCAGCGACTCGGCCGAGTGTTCGCGCACGTCCCGTCCCGACAGCTCGAGCAGGCGAACGCGATAGAGGAGATCTTCGAGCAGCTTGCGGTTCCCCGAGATCATGTCCGACACGAGACCGATCAGCAGCACCTGGAAGCCCACGATCATCAGCACGGCCGAAATGATGAGGGATTGCACGTGGCCGAGGCCGGTGCCGGTGAAGTAGTAGTAGAGAAACCGGACCGTGATCGCCAGTCCTCCTGCGAAGATGGTCGCCCCGATGTACGAGAAGACCTTCAGCGGCTCGTACATCGCGTAGATCCGGACAATCGTGGCGGTCGACGTCTTGATGTATCCCCACATGCTGTCGAAGAGGCGCGACGGCCGCACCCGGGGATTCGTCCGAATCGGCACATGCGCGATCGCCATCCGCTTCTTGCCGGCCTGGATGATCGACTCGAGCGTGTAGGAGAAATCCGACACGATCGTCATCCGCAGCGCGGCCTCGCGCGTGTACGCACGGAAGCCACTCGTCGTGTCGGGCACCTCGGTGCCCGACACCTGCCGCACGACCCAGCTTCCGAGCCGCTGCAGGCGCTTCTTCTGCGCGCTCATCTCGGAAAGCGCGCTGATGTTCCGATCGCCGATCACGATGTCGGCTTCGCCTCCGACCAGCGGCTCGATCAGGCGGGCGATGTCCGCCCCGACGTACTGGTTGTCGGCATCCGTGTTGACGATGTAGTCGGCGCCGAGCTTGATGGCCGCGTCGATACCGGCCGTAAACGCCGCCGCGAGTCCCTTGCGCCGCCGGAAGCCCACCACGTGATCGACGCCGTTTGCGCGCGCCACATCCGCGGTCCCGTCGCGGGACCCGTCATCGATGATGAGGACCTCGATGACGTCGATCCCAGGAAGGCTCCGCGGCAGGTCGGCAAGCGTCGCCGGCAGTGTCTGCGCCTCGTTCAGGCACGGGATCTGAATGATGAGTTTCGTCACGATGTCGGGAAGCGCCCCTGCGGGCGCGTTGCCCTCCGCCTCTACTGTACGAGTTTTTCGAGCACGCCGTCCCAGGTCACGAGCGAGGCCCGTGCATGGCCGGCATCGCCGTCGGACGCCGCGCGTCGGCGGTTCGTTGCATAGGCCATGATGGCTGACGCGATCGCCTCGGCCTCGGGCGCGACGACCGCGCCGTTGACGCCGTCGACCACGAACTCGAGCGGGCCGCCCGCGTCGTGCGCCGTGATCACGGGCTTGCGCGAGAGGAACGCTTCGAGCGTCACGTACCCGAAGTCCTCGTCGAACGGGACGTAGAGGGCCGCGAGAGCGCCAGCATACAGGTCGACCAGGGCCTCGTCCGTCACCGCGCCCAGGAATCGCACGCGATCGGTGACGCCGATCCGCTCGGCGAGCGCCTCGAGGTTCGCGCTCTGGGTCCCTTCGCCCGCGAGCAGCAGTTGAATCGGCGGATCCACCGTGCGCATGGCCTCGATGGCGAGATCCGGCCGCTTGACGCTCTCGAGGCGACCGACGGCCAGCACGTAATCGCCGTACGGGCCGTCGTGCAGGCGCTCCGCCAGATGAGGCGGATGATACAGCGGCTCGGCCTCCAGTCCGTTGAACTTCCGCAGCCGCGCCGCCGTGTTCGACGCGTTGGTGTAGATCCGCCTGCACTCGCCGAGCATCCGTGTGTCGAGGTCGATCAGCGTCGCGCGCAGGCTGACGTCGCTTTCCACGTGCTCGAAGTCGCTGTAGGGCGTGCCGCACAGCTCATACGCGGCGCGATACTGATGAATGAGCCAGACGACCTTGTTCGAGTGGCGCGCGAAGTACGACGGGAACTTGGTGCCGATGACGAGATCGATCGGCCGGCCGTTGCTCTCGCTCAAATCCAGCAACCGCCACGCCGCCGCGTGCGCGAGAATTTCCTCTTTGGGGTACCACTTGAACGGCAGCGCCACGCGCTCTACGAGATAACCCGCCTCGCGCAAGCGCGCCACGAGGCCGCGCACGTGTTTCTCGGCGCCGCCTTCCACAAACGGCACCTGCGCTTCGCACACCACCACCGTGCGGATGCTCATCGTCTGGGGCGTGGCTTATGTGGCGTGGCGGAAGTTGATGATGTCGCCATCTGCGACCGTGTATTCCTTCCCTTCGAGCCGCATCTCGCCGTAGTCGCGGCACGCCGCCAGCGAGCCGCGGGCAATCAGCACCTCGTACGCGACGACCTCCGCGCGAATGAAACCGCGCGCGATATCCGAGTGGATCTCGCCGGCGGCCGCGTGCGCCGCCGTCCCTCGCGGGATGGACCAGGCCCGGCATTCATCCTCGCCGACGGTGAAAAACGACATGTAGCCGAGCAGATCGTAGGTGGCGCGGATGACGCGATCCAGACCCGACTCCGTCAGGCCAAGGTCCGACAGGAACTGCGTCGCGTCTGCCGGCTCGAGCTCGGCGATCTCGAGCTCGATCTTCGCGCAGACCGCGACGGCCCGCGTGGCCGCGCGCGAGAGAAAAGCGGTGAGGCCGGTCTTCTCGGCTGCGCGCTCCACGCTGGCACCGACGTCGGCCACGTCCTGCTCGTCGAGATTGATCACGACGAGCAGCGGCTTGGCCGAGAGCAGCTGGAATCCGCGGAGTCGCTTCAGATCGTCCCCGGCCAGGTTGAGCGCTCGAAGAGGCGTGCCGTTTTCGAGGGCTTCGCGGCACCGCACCATCAGGTCGCGTTCCTTTTCGAGATCCGCCGTTCGTGATTTCCTGAGGTCCTTGTCGATGCGCTCCAGCCGTCGCTCGGCGACCCCGAGGTCCGCGAGAATCAGTTCGTCTTCCATCGCCTGGGCATCGCGCGCTGGATCGATGGTTTCCGAGATGTGCGGCACCGCCTCGTCGCGAAAGGCACGGACAACGTGGACGAGAGCGTCGGCGTTCTTGTAGGCGACCACATCGACGAGCGCCTGGGCGCCACCGCCGGCGGCGACGAGATCGGCGAATTCCACCGTCGCCGGCACCCGCTTTCGCGGGTTGAACATCGCCGTCAGGCGGTCGAGGCGCGCGTCCGGGACTTTCGACACGCCGATTTGCACTTCACCGCGGCCGTGGGCCGCCCGGCCCGCCTCCCGGACGGCAGTCATGAGCTGGAAGAGGGTGGTCTTACCTGTGGCCGGAAGGCCGATGAGCGCGGCGCGAAGCATGGTCAGTGCGGTCCCCGGGAGCCCAAACGCCACATGCTAGCACGCAGATCTGCCGGGTCGGGCGCGGCGGAACCACCAGCTGTTGGGGTAGCACAGGCCGGTGGCCGACGACGCAGGCGAAAATTTCACGTAAGTCACTGAGTCTACAGAATTTTACGTTGACAACAACGACACCTGTCCCTACCATCGCGGTGGACCAGAGTGGACCAAAGTGGACCAAGACGCCGTCCTCCGGGGCAACGCTCCGGCGAAAATCGATGATAAGGGACGACTCAAGGTCCCGAACGGGTTTCGTACCCTGGTCCAGCAGAGCTACGGCCGCGACGTCTTCGTCACCAGTCTGACCGGGGAGAGCGTGCGCATCTATCCGATGCCAGTTTGGCAGGGTTTGGAGGCAAAGCTCGGCAATATGCCGTCGAGCCACCCCGCCCGGCAGCGATTCCTCGACCGCGTGAACTATTACGGACAAGTGGGCGAAATCGACGCACAGGGCCGCGTCCTCATCCATGGACGTCTTCGCGAAGCGGCGTCGATGTCGGGTGAGGTCGACGTGCTCGGTCAGTTCAGCTATCTCGAAGTGTGGAACCACGAGCGGTTCGTGGCAAAGCTCCAGCGCGATCCATACAGCGACGACGACGCGCGCGCGCTGGCGGAGTTTGGAATCTAACGCGCCGTCGCATGATCCGGTGCTGGTCGAAGAGGCGCTGCTCTTCCTGCGGCCGGAGCGCGGCGGCACTTACGTTGACTGCACTGTGGGCCTCGGCGGGCACACCGCGGCGCTCGTCACCGGCGGTGCGACGCGCGTCATCGGGATCGATCGCGACGCCGAGGCGCTCGCGACCGCCAGAGAGCGGCTCGCGCCGATGGCCGATCGAGTGGAGCTCGTGCACGCGGACTACCGCGCGGTGTCGGATGTGCTGTCGGAGCGGGGCATCACTACCGTGGATGGAATCCTGGCGGATCTCGGCGTCTCGTCGCTGCAGTTCGACAGCGAAGGACGCGGATTCAGCTTCAGGCGGGACGAGCCGCTCGACATGCGCATGGACCGATCGACCGGGCGGTCAGCCGCCGATCTGGTGAATGCGGCGACGGAAACGGAGCTGGCGGACGTGATCTTCCGTTACGGCGAGGATCGGCAATCGCGACGGATCGCCCGCGCCATCGTGGGCCGCCGGCCGATCACGACGACGGGCGCACTGGCGTCGGCGGTGCGGCGCGCGATACCGGGCCGCGGCTGGCAGCGGATCGATCCGGCCACGCGCACGTTCCAGGCGATCCGGATCTGGGTGAATACGGAGCTCGACGGGCTCGACGCGTTCCTGCGGACGGCGGTCGAGACGCTCGCGCCCTCGGCGCGGCTGTGTGTGATCTCGTTTCACTCACTCGAGGATCGCATCGTCAAGCACACGATGCGTGCGCTCGCCGAGGACGCCGGCGGGGTTCGTGTGCTGACGAAGAAGCCAATCGTGCCGGACGAGGCCGAGATTCGGCGGAATCCTCGGTCGCGCAGCGCGAAGCTGCGGGCCATTGAACGGCAGGCCGCCTGACGGAGGGGAACCATGGAAGCCTTCGAGTACGCCATCAAGAAGGACATCCGGAACAACCCCATCGTCCGCGAGGTGGACGAGGCCCGGCTGCGCGAGATGCTGCGGTCGACGGGCATCGGCGTGTTCGTCGTGGTGATCGCTCTCTACTCTGCGTGGCAGCACTTCGAGTTGATACGTTTCGGATATCGGATCGAGCAGATGCAGCAACAGCGGGCCACCGAAGAGCAGGTCAACCGGCATCTGCGGTTGAACATCCAGACGCTCAGCCGTCCGGATCGCATCGAACGGCTCGCTGTGCGGAAGTTGAAGCTGGTGCAACCGACCGCCGAGGACACGTTCATCCTCGAGCGGGTCATGCCATCCGATCCGCCCGCGCGATCCGTCGTCGCCGCGCGCCGTTGAGGAGACCCTGTGATGGCTGAGGCCCCGCACCCGGATGCCTGGCGAAGGACGCTTCGCCGCCGGCTGATCGTCATTGCGATTCTGTTCATCGCGTGGACGGCGGCGATCCAGGCGCGCCTCGTCTACCTGCAGGTGTACCGGCACGACGAGTTCGTGTCGAAGGCCGAACGTCAGCACATGCGCACGCTGACGGTGCCCGCGCTCCGCGGCGACATCGTCGATCGCGACAATCGCGTGCTCGCCACGAGCGCCGACGTCGATACCATCTACGCCGTCTCGTCCGAGATCGACGATCCGCAGAAGACCGCAGCCAGCCTCTGCGGTGCGATTGACGATTGCTCCAAAGAAGATCGGGCCGGGTTGGTCGATCGGCTGTCGAAGAGAGAAACCCTTCCAATACGTGAAGCGGCACGTCTCGCCCGAGGAGGCGAGCCGCGTGCGGGCGCTCGGCCTGGACGGGATTGGCTTCATGGCCGAGAGCCATCGCTTCTACCCGAACCGCAATCTGCTCGGACCGATCCTCGGCTACGTCGGCCTCGACAACAAGGGGCTGGGCGGGATCGAGCAGAGCTTCAACGCGGTGATTCGCGGCGCCGACGGCAAGGTCATCGTCGTGACCGACGCAAAGAAGAAGGCGTTCGACCGGATCGAGCGCCCGCCTTCGGCCGGTGCGTCGATCGAGCTGACGATCGACAGCGTGCTCCAGCATCAGGTCGAACGCGAGCTCGCGATCGGCATCGACGAGACCCGCGCCGAAGGCGGCGTGGCGATCGTGATGGATCCGTGGACGGGCGAGATTCTCGCGATGGCGAGCGAACCTGCGTTCAATCCGAACGTCTACGGCAAGATCGATCCTGAGCTTCGGCACAACCGCGCCGTCGAGGCGATTTACGAGCCAGGATCCACGTTCAAGACCGTCACCGCGTCGGCGGCGCTCGAAGAGAAGGTGCTCACGCCCGACACGTTGATCGACTGCGCGCCGGGCTACATCGACATCGGCTCGCGGCGTATACGAGACACGCATCCCAACGGCACACTGACCTTCACGGACGTTCTGGTGAAGTCGAGCAACGTCGGTGCGATTCGTGCGGGCTTCCGCATCGGTCCCGAGCGGCTCGAACGCTATGTCCGGCGGTTCGGCTTCGGCACTCGGTTGCTGCAGGAACTGCCCGCCGAGTCGCCAGGCATCGTCTGGTCGAAGCTGAACGACGATGCGCTCGCGTCGGTGTCGATGGGGTACCAGGTGGGCGTCACCCCGCTCCAGATGGTGACCGCCGTGAGCTCGATCGCCAACGGCGGCGTGCTCATGCGGCCGCACATCGTGCGCGCGACGATTCGCAACGGCGTCCGACAGCCCGTCGTGCCCAAGGCGCTTCGCCGCACGATCACGACAGATACCGCGTCGACGCTGACCACCATCATGGAAGGCGTCGTCGAGCGCGGCACCGCCAAGGCCGCAAGGATCGACGGTTACACGATCGCCGGTAAGACCGGCACCGCCGCCAAGCTGGTGGATGGCCAGGTACTCGAAGTCGCAGTACATGGCGTCGTTTGTGGGGTTCCTCCCATCGCGCAAGCCGATGTTGACAGTGCTGGTCGTCATCGACACGCCGCGAAAGGGCGGGTACTACGGCGGCACGGTCTCCGCTCCGGTGTTCAAGCGCATCGCGGATGTCGCCATCCGGCACATGGGCATACCGCGAACGATTGAGCCGGAGGCGCCGGTTGTCGTGGCCCGCGCCACGGCTCCCGACGGCAGGCGCACAGTCACTTTCGTGACGCCAAAACGCGACGAGGTTGCGCCAACGCCTGACGGCATGATGCCCGATCTTCGCGGGATGAGCGCCCGCGCTGCCGTCCGCACGCTCGCACGTGTCGGCCTGGTCCCACGACTGAAGGGTGACGGGTTCGTCACCGAGCAGTCTCCCGCGGCCGGCGGGCCTATTGATTTTGCCGGTCCGGTAAGTCTTCGGCTCAAGCGCGAGCCGCCAGCCCCCGCTGAATCTCCCGACGAGCCGTCGACGCCATGACGCTGGGCGACCTTCTCGCCGGACTCGTGACGCCTGCGCTTCTCTCGGCGCAGTCGATCACGCCGATCCCGTCGACCACCGTGACGGCTGTCGCGTACGACTCGCGCCGCGTGACGCCGGGATCTGTGTTCGTGGCGCTCCGCGGACAGAAGGCCGACGGGGCACAGTTCGCCCCGCAGGCGCTCGCTCGCGGCGCCGTGGCCGTCGTTGCCGAAACACCAGCGCCCGGTCCGACGGCAGTGCCCTGGATCGTCGTGCCTGATGCGCGGCTTGCCCTTGCGCTCCTCGCCGACCGGCTGTACGGCCACCCGAGCGGCGAGTTGAAGGTCGTCGGCATCACCGGGACCAACGGGAAGACCACGACGGCATACTTGCTGCGATCCATCTTCGAAGCGGCGGGCATGCGCTGCGGGCTCGTCGGCACTGTCGTCTACAGCCTGGGCGTCGAAGACGTCGAAGCCACCCGGACCACACCGGAGGCCGCGGATGTGCAGCGGATGCTCCGTCAGATGGTGGAAAACCGCTGCAGCGCCGCAGTGATGGAGGTGTCGTCGCACGCGCTTGCGCTGCGTCGCGCCGACGGCATCGAGTTCGCTGCCGGCGTGTTCACGAACCTGACGAGAGACCACCTCGATTTCCACGGTGGCATGGAGGCGTATTTCGCCGCGAAGCGCCGTCTCTTCGAGCTGCTCTCGGATCGTGCGCCGGGAATCGTCAATCTCGATGACCCTCGCGGCGCGTCGCTCGCGGTGATCCCGGCGCGAGTGATCAGCTATGCCGTCCGTCAGCGCGCCGACGTGGCGGCCGAGCCGTTCGAGTTGGCGCTCTCGGGACTGTCATTCACCGCCAACACGCCAATGGGCCCCGTTCGCGTGCGTTCGCGCCTCGTTGGGCGTCCGAATGTCTACAACATACTCGCGGCCGTTGCCACGGCGACGGCGCTCGAAGTTCCTGTTCGCGCGATCGAAGACGGCCTTTCTCAGCTGCCCGGCGTACCTGGCCGCTTTCAGGTCGTCTCGTCGCCCGAAGACGATGTGGCGGTCGTCGTCGACTACGCGCACACGGACGATGCGCTGAAGAACCTGCTCGAGACGGCGAGAGGGCTGTCGAAGGGTCGGATGCTGACGGTGTTCGGGTGCGGTGGCGATCGGGATCGGACCAAGCGGCCGCTCATGGGTGCCGTCGCCGGTCGATTGAGCGACGTCGTGATCATCACGTCCGACAACCCGCGCGGCGAGGATCCGGCTCGCATCATCGAAGAAGTGGCCCGAGGCGTCCCCGGTGCGGCCGAGCGTGCGCCGGCGGGGCGTACGGGTGGCCGGACCCCGATGCGGGGCCTCGAAGTGCTGTCGATCGTGGATCGCGGAGAGGCGGTCGGCCGTGCGATCGAGATGGCCCGGTCCGGCGATCTCGTGATTGTTGCCGGCAAAGGCCACGAAAAGACGCAGGTCATCGGCGACCGCGAACTGCCCTTTGACGACGTCGACGTCTCGGTCTCCGCGCTGGCGCGGCGCCGCTCGCGATTGCGGGTCAGTTGACGTGGCGGCTGATCGCGCGCCGCTCGAGCTCTCGGCGCAAACCGTCGCGGCGCAGGCCGGCGGGCGACTGCGGCAGGGTCCCGCGACGCGGATGATCGGCGGCTTTACGACGGATTCGCGCCGAGTGGTCGCCGGGCAGTTGTTCATCGCGCTCCGTGGCGAGCGGTTCGATGGCGCGGCATTCGTGGCAGCGAGCCTGAGCGCAGGCGCGTGTGGCGTGCTGGTGCCGTCGGGCACGCCGGTCGATGCGCCGGAAGACGTCGTGGTGATCGACGCGCTCGACACGCTGGCGGCGCTTCAGGAGCTCGGACGATATGTGAGGCGCCAGTCGGGGGCGCAGGTTGTGGCGATTACGGGCAGCGCGGGCAAGACGTCGACGAAGGAAGCGACGGCCGACTTTCTCTCCACTCGCTACACGGTCTATCGAAACGCGGGGAACTTGAACAATCACATCGGGCTGCCGCTGTCGCTCCTCGAGCTGCGCGCGCGTCCCGACATCGCGGTCGTGGAACTCGGAATGAATCACGCGGGCGAGATTCGGCGGCTGGTCCAGTTGAGCGAACCCGAGGTTCGCGTGTGGACCAACGTCGGCGACGCGCACGTGGGGTACTTCGGCTCCGTGGACGCGATCGCCGACGCCAAGGCCGAGGTGCTCGAAGGCGCCGGCCCGACCACGCGCCTGGTGGCAAACGCCGACGATGCGCGTGTGATGTCGCATGCCGCCGGCTTTCCTGGAGTCACGACGACATTTGGTCTGAGCCGCGACGCGGACGTGCGCGCGGTCGATGTGCGCGACGACGGCGTGCGCGGGACGTCGGCGCTTCTGACGACACCCGCGGGCGACGTGCCGCTGCGGGTGACGCTCGCCGGACGCGGGCCGCTGCTGAATGTGCTGGCCGCTGCCGCCGTGGCGCTGGCGTTCGGCGTGCCCCTGGAACTGGTGGCCGCACGCGCGGCCACGCTGGCGGCCGCGCCGCGGCGCGGAGAGGTGATTGCGCTGGCACGCGGCCTGACCCTCATCGACGACTCATACAATTCGAGCCCGGCCGCGCTGTCATTCGCGCTCGACGCGCTGGCGTCCGAGCGGCCGGCCGGCCGTCGCATCGCCGCGCTGGGCGAGATGCGCGAGCTTGGCGCCCTGTCGATGCAGTTGCATCAGGCGTCTGGCCGTCGTGTGGTAGCCGCCGGCGTCGACGCGTTGGTGGCCGTGGGTGGCGACTCGGCGCAGGCGCTCGCCGAGGCGGCGATTGCCGCCGGTTTGCCTGCCGCGCGCGTTTCGTATTTCGGCACCAGCGTGGAAGCCGCTGACGCCGTGGCCTCGCTCGTGGCGCCGGGCGACGTCGTGCTCGTCAAGGGGTCGCGCGGCACACGAATGGATGTCGTGGCGGATCGCGTGAAAGAGGAGTGGGCCTGATGCTCTATCACCTCCTCTTCCCGCTCCACACGACCTTCTCGGTGCTGAACGTGACGCGCTACATCACGTTCCGGACGGCCGCGGCGAGCCTTACCGCGCTGGCGATCAGCCTGGTCATGGGGCCGTGGCTGATCCGGACACTGCGCGAGTTCCAGATCGGCCAGGTGATTCGTCACGAAGGGCCGGCCACGCATCGCACCAAAGCTGGCACGCCGACGATGGGAGGGCTGCTCATTCTCGTGGCGGCGCTCGTGCCGACGCTCCTCTGGGCGGACCTCACGAACGTCTACGTGTGGATCGCCGTGGTCGCCACTGCAGCCTTCGGAGGCATCGGCTTCGCCGACGACTATCTGAAGATCACGCGGCGCTCGCACCACGGGCTGATCCCTCGCTACAAGATGGGCGCGCAGATCGGCGTGGCGCTTTCGGTGGGTGTCGTGCTGATGGTGCTGGCCAGTCACAACCTGTACAGCACGCGATTGATCTTTCCGTTCTTCAAGTGGCTGATTCCCGATCTCGGCTGGCTCTATGTGCCGTTTGCGGTGCTGGTACTGGTTGGCGTGACCAACGCGGTCAATCTCACCGACGGGCTCGACGGCCTCGCGATCAGCACTTTCGCGATTGTCGCCGCGGCGTTCACGGCACTCTCTTACGTCACGGGTCATCGGATTCTGGCCGACTACCTCCTGCTGGTGCGCTTCGCGCCCGCGGGCGAACTGACGATCTTCTGCGGCGCGCTCGTGGGAGCGAGTCTCGGGTTCCTTTGGTACAACTCGTATCCGGCCGAGATTTTCATGGGTGACGTCGGATCGCTGGCGCTTGGCGGTGCGCTCGGCACGGTCGCGATTCTGATCAAACAGGAACTGCTGCTCGTCATCGTCGGTGGCGTCTTCGTAGCCGAAGCGATGTCCGTGATCATCCAGGTCGTGTCTTTTCGCCTCACGGGTCAGCGAGTCTTCAGGATGGCGCCGCTTCATCACCACTTCGAGCTCGTCGGGTGGAGCGAGCCCAAGGTGATCACGCGGTTCGTGATCGTCGGAATCATCTTTGCGCTTCTGTCTCTCACGACCTTGAAGCTGAGATAACTGATGCGACGGGTGAGGATGGTGCGACGGGTGCGAGAGGTGCGACGGGTGCGAGAGGTGCGACGGGTGCGAGAGGTGCGACGGGTGCGAGAGGTGCGACGGGTGCGAGAGGTGCGACGGGTGCGACGGGTGCGACGGGTGCGAGAGGTGCGGCGCGCGCGAGAGGTGCGGCGCGTGCGAGAGATGCGGCGCGTGCGAGAGGTGCGACAGGTGCAGACATTTGTGGAGGCGGGGCTTTAGCTCCGCCGGGTGCATCCGAGATGTCCTTTTCCGTCAAGGGTCAGCACGTCGTCGTCGTCGGCGCGGCCCGCAGCGGGATTGCGGCCGCGGAGCTGCTGGTACGTCGAGGAGCCCGCGTGACGCTTACTGATATGAAGCCAGCGATCGAAGGTACGGCCGAGCTCGTCGAGCGCGGGACACGGCTGGAGCTCGGAGGACACGTCCCCGAGACGTTCATGAGAGCCGACCTGGTCGTCGTCAGTCCAGGGGTGAAGCTCGATCAGCCCGCGTTGGCGGCGGCGCGCGAGGCGGGCATCCCCGTGATCGGAGAGCTCGAGCTCGCCTCCCGATGGCTTCGCGGGCGCGTGATTGCGGTGACCGGCACGAAGGGGAAGTCGACGACGACGACGCTGGCGGGATTGATGCTGGAGAAGGCCGGGTTTCGTGTTCGAGTGGGTGGCAACATCGGTGTCCCTCTGAGTGCTCAGGTCGACGACTCGACGGCCGAGACGCTGCACGTCATCGAAGCGAGCAGCTTTCAACTCCAGTCGACCGATACGTTCCATCCGTGGATTGCGGCGCTCCTGAACTTTTCACCCGACCATCTCGATCAGCACGCGTCGATCGAGGAGTACGCGGCAGCCAAGGCGGCGATTTTCCGTAATCAGACGGCCGATGACTGGGCCGTCGTGAATGCCGAGGATCAGCCCGCCGAGGAGTTGGCGGCGACGAGCCGCGCGCGCCGCGTGAGCTACGGGCTCGCGCTCTCGAAGGATGGCTTCACCGTGACGGATGGCGCAATCGTGGAGCGCCGCGCCGGTGTGGACACATCCCTGGTGCCGGTCGGTGTCGTCCGCGTGCCGGGACGCCACATCCTCAGCGACGTGGTGGCCGCTGCGGCCATCAGTCGGACCGCGGGTGCGGATCCAGCAGCGATGCGTGCGGCCGTGTCGGGCTTCGCGGGATTGGAGCACGCGATGGAGGTGGCCGACACGATCGACGGCGTGCAGTTCGTGAACGACTCGAAGGCGACCAACATCGATGCGGTGCGGCGCTCGATCGAAAGCGTGCCGTCGAACCTCGTGGTGGTGATGGGCGGGCGTTACAAGGGCGGCGACTTCAGCTCGCTGGCGGAGCCGCTGTCGGGCCGGGCCGTTGCCATCGTCGCGATTGGAGAGGCCGCGCCTCTCATCGAAACTGCCCTTTCGGGTGTGGTCCGGGTAGTGCGTGCAGAGACGATGGGCGATGCCGTGCGGATGGCGTTCGGCCTCGCGCCGGCGGCGGGCACGGTGGTGCTCGCGCCGGGTTGTTCGAGCTTCGACATGTTTCGCGACTACGCGGAACGGGGACGGGCGTTCAAGGAGGAAGTGCGCAGGCTCGCCGTCGAACGGCGAGCCACACGTGAGCAGTGAGCAGTCGTCAGTCAGTTTGCGGCGATCGAGAGCTGGCCGCTGGGAACGCAGGCTGCCCCGGTCTGCGAGGCCCGTGTCCCGACCCCTGACTGGCTGATGACTGCTGACTGCTCACGTGTAGCGAGTGACCTAACGGTGCCAGGCACTGTTAAGACGATGTTTGTTCCTTAACAGTGCCTGGCACCAATGGCACAGGATCCGTGCCATCCAGGCACTAGTTTCGGGCACATGGCGCTCGAGCTTTAGGCACGGGTCTCATCCGATCGTAACGCGACTCGCAGTCGGCAGCCGACTCAAGGCGAATCAGGGCGGGAAGTATGGCGCGAAAACTGAAGTCGGACAAGGTGCTGTTCCTGGCGACGCTGCTCCTGGCGCTGGCGGGCATCGTCATGGTGTACAGCGCGTCGGCCGTGATTTCGGACGATCGATTCCATCGTCCGTACCTCTTCCTCATCAAGCAGTCGATGTGGGTGGCGGTCGGGCTGGCGCTGCTCGGCGTCGTGATGCGCGTCGACTATCGCACGTGGAAGCAGCCCGTACTGATCTGGACGGCGGTCGGCACGGTGCTGGTGGCACTCGTCGCGGTGCTCTTCAGCTCGCCTATCAACGGCACGCGACGCTGGTTCGGGATCGGCGGATTCGGGGTGCAACCGTCCGAGCTCGCGAAGCTCGCCGCGATCTTTTTCACGGCGGCGCTCCTGGAACGGCGGATGCACCGCATCGACGAAGTGCGCTATTCGCTTCTGCCGATCGGTCTGGTGGTCGGCGGTGTGACCGCGCTCGTCCTGCTGGAGCCGGACTTCGGCACTGCGGCGTCGATCATGATTGTCGCCGCCGTGATGGTGTTCGCGGCCGGACTCAACTGGAGGTATCTCGCGTACTCCGTGCTCCTCCTGGCGCCGATGGCGACCTACGTGCTGCTCAGCGCCGACTATCGCGTGAAGCGCCTGACGTCGTTCATGTGTCCCGAGTGCGACCCGATGGGTGCCGGGTTCCAGCTCCTCCAGTCACTCATCGCCATCGGTACAGGCGGGCTGAGCGGCAAGGGACTGATGGCCGGCGTGCAGAAGCTGTTCTACCTGCCGGAACCGCACACCGACTTCATCTTTGCCGTGATCGGTGAAGAGCTCGGGCTGATCGGCACGACGCTCACGCTGCTGGCATTTCTGATGATCACCTGGCGTGGCGTTCAGGTCGCCGGACGCGCGCCAGACAAGTTCGGCGCGTTCCTGGCGCTCGGTCTCACCGGGATGATCGCGGTGCAGGCCTTCATAAATCTCAGTGTCGTCGTCGGGTTGATGCCGACCAAGGGCATCCCGCTGCCGTTTGTGAGCGCAGGAGGGTCGTCGCTGCTCATCAATCTGATCGGGATGGGGATTTTACTCAACGTGTCGCAACACGCGTCGATGGTCAATGAGGGCTGACCGATGCAGTCGATCGCGATTCACCGCCACCGAAGGGCGCGGTGATGGAGCCGACCGGACGTCTGCGCGTCGTGATTGCGGGCGGGGGCACCGGCGGACACCTTTATCCGGGCATCGCCGTCGCGCGCGAGATCGAGCGGCAGCGGCCCGGGACGCTCGTGACCTTCGCGGGCACCGGCGGCGGGATCGAAGCGCGAGTGGTGCCACGCGAGGGCTTCGAGCTGGATCTGATTCGGAGCGGAGGATTGAAGGGGAAGACCGTCGGACAGCGGCTGTCCGGGATGTCACTGCTGCCCCTGTCGGCGGTGGACGCGTGGCGGGTGTTGTCGCGCCGCCGTCCTCATCTGGTCATTGGCGTCGGCGGGTACAGCTCGGGCCCCGTCGTCGCCCTCGCGGCGCTGCGACGCATTCCGACGCTGCTCCTCGAGCAAAACGCCGCCCCGGGCTTAACGAATCGGCTGCTCGCGCCGTTGGTGCGGCAGGCCGCGGTGACCTATGAATCGACACTGCCGTTTTTTCGAGGGAAAGGGTTCGTTGCGGGCAACCCTGTCCGCGCCGAGTTTCTCGGGCGGCAGGCAGATTCCCCTCCGTCGGCGCCAGCTCGTGCGCTGCGGGTACTGATCTTTGGCGGTTCTCAGGGGGCGCACGCAATCAACGTGGCCTGTGTGGAGGCAGCGCAGAAACTGGCGGCCTCTCTCACACCACTCGCTCTCACTCACCAGACCGGGGAGCGCGACCTGGAGATGGTGCGCGAGGGTTACCAACGTGCCGGTGTGGATGCGCGCGTCGAACCGTTCCTGTTCGAGATGGATCGCGAGATGAAATCCGCCGACCTCGTGGTGTGCCGGGCGGGCGCAACAACGCTGGCCGAGATCACCGCCGCCGGGAAGCCGGCGATCCTCGTGCCGCTGCCGACGGCCACCGATGACCACCAGCGCAAGAACGCGCAGGTGCTCGCGCAGGCAGGGGCGGCCGAGGTGATCGATCAGCGGGAGCTCAGCGGAAACCGGCTGGCCGTGCGCATCTTCGCGCTGGCCGCGGATGCCGCCGGCCGGCAGCGCATGAGTGAAGCGGCGCGGACGCTTGCGCGCCCGGAGGCCGCAAGGGTCATCGCGTCACGGGCGCTCGAGCTTGCGGGAGCGTAGCCGGTGGCGGATCGGCGGAAGGCCGTGCACTTTGTCGGAGTGGGCGGTAGCGGCATGAGCCCGCTTGCCGAGATTCTGCTGCGGCAGGGCACTCGGGTCAGCGGATCGGATTTGAAGGGTTCGTCAGTGACAGCGCATCTGGAAACACTGGGACTGGAATTTCGCGAGGGGCATGCGGCCGAGCACGTCGGCGCCGTCGATGTCGTGGTCCGCTCGTCGGCCGTCCGGATGTCGAATCCAGAAATCCAGGAGGCCGTGCGCCGCGACATCCCGGTGATTCTGCGCGGCCAATTGCTGGCCGAGCTCATGGCGACACGGCAGGGGGTGGCCATCGCCGGCGCACACGGCAAGACGACCACGACCGCGATGCTTGGTTTGGTCCTCGATCGTGCGGGACTCGATCCGACCGTCGTCATCGGCGGACGCTTCGCGGCCTTTGGCAGCCACGCGCGCGTCGGCCAAAGCGCGATCCTGGTGGCCGAAGCAGACGAAAGCGATCGATCGTTTCTGCTTCTGCGGCCGCACGTGGCGATCGTGACCAACATCGACCACGAACACCTCGAGAGCTATGAGAGCTTCGACGATCTCACCCGCGCGTTCGCGAGATTCGCCGAATCCGTGCCGGCCGATGGCGCCGCGATCCTCTGCACCGACGACCCGCACCTGGCGGCGTTGGCGCCCACGCTCGCCGCCCGGATCGTGTCTTACGGGATCGACGACCGAAGCGCATCGATCGGCGCCATCGACGTCGTGACCGCCGGTTATGGATCCACGGCTACTGTCGTGCGGCGCGGACACGACGGTCGCGAGATTCCCCTTGGCGTCCTGACGCTCGCGGTTCCCGGCAGGCACAACGTGCTGAATGCCCTTGCCGCGATCACCGCCGCGCTGCACCTCGGCGCGGCCTTTCCGGTCGTTGCCGCGGCACTCGGCGAATTCCGCGGCGCCGAGCGCAGGTTCGAGCGCAAGGGCGAAGTGAACGGACGCACGCTCGTCGATGATTACGGGCACCACCCCACCGAGATTGCCGCGGTCCTGCGCGCGGCGCGCGCCTCCGGCGCGGCGCGGATTCTCTGCGTGTTCCAGCCGCATCGCTATTCGCGAACCGCTCACCTGCTCGCCGCCTTTGGACCCGCGCTGGCACTGGCCGACGAAGTGGTGCTGACCGACATCTACCCGGCCGGCGAAGATCCCGTCGCCGGCGTGACGATCGACGCGCTGGCCGACGCCGTGAGAACCTCCGTCGCCACCCCGGTGCACGTCGTGAAGCGTCTCGAGGACGTACCCGCGGTCGTTGCCAGGCTCTCGCGTCCGGGGGACATGGTGATCACGCTTGGGGCGGGATCGATTGGCGCGATCGGCACGCGCATTCTCGACGAGGTGCGGGCATGCCGGTAACGGCTCCTGCCGATCGGCGGTTCCGCCGCTCGCAAGTGAAGCCGGCGCGGCAGCGGCGGGCCTCGTTGGCGCGCATTGCACGGATTGCGCGGCTTGTGGCGGCGTGCGGCGCCGTCGCCGTATGCACCTACTACGGTGCGCACGCCGTCGCACAGGCGCATTCGCTGCAGGTGCAGGACATTCACGTCCGGGGGAACCAGCATCTGGCGAGAGGCGAAGTGCTGGCGCTCGTCGAGGGGCTTCGAGGCGAGCACATCCTGGCGACGGACCTCAGCGCGTGGCGTCGCCGGCTGCTTGGCTCGCCCTGGGTCGAATACGTGGCGCTTCGCCGGGTGTTGCCGTCGACGGTGGAGATCGTGATTCGCGAGCGGCGTCCGCTCGCGCTTGCCCGGCTGGGCGACAGCTTGTATCTGATGGACGAGGAGGGCCTGGTCATCGACGATTACGGCCCCAACTACGCGCAGCTCGACCTGCCGATTGTGGACGGCCTCGCCGGCGGCCCGCCGACCGATGGACCGACGATCGACCCGGGCCGCGCGTCGCTCGCCGGCCGAGTGATTGCGGCTCTCGAGCCCCGACCGGACCTGCTGCAGCGCGTCTCGCAGCTCGACGTCAGTAACCCACACGACGCCGTCATCCTGCTCGACCAGGACCCCGCGTTCGTGCACGTAGGCGAAGACGAATTTCTCGAGCGCCTGCAGAACTATCTCGACCTGTCGGCCGCGCTCCGCGCACGGGTTCCGGAGATCGAATACGTGGACCTGCGATTCGCCGACCGCGTCTATGTGCGGCCGGCGCGCGGTGGGGCTCGCCGTACAGCCGCTCCCGTTACGGAGCCGGCGCGCCAGAACTGAGGAGGAAACGTGGGACGCAAGGAACGGTATCTGGTGGGGCTGGACGTTGGCACGTCGAAGGTCTGCGCGCTCGTGGGCGAGATGCTGGACGACGGTTCCCTGGATGTCGTCGGGATCGGAGTGGCGGAGTCCCGCGGCATACGGCGCGGAGTCATCGTCAATCTCGAAGCGGCGGTCGAGTCGATCAAGAAGGCCATAGAAGAGGCAGAGCTGATGGCCGGCGTTGAGATCGACGCCGTCCACCTCTCGATGGCCGGGCCACACATCAAAGGCTTCAACAGCCGCGGCGTGATCGCCGTGGCTGGCAAGAGTCGCGAGATCACGCGGGATGACGTGCGGCGCGCCATCGAAGCCGCAAAGGCCGTCTCTCTTCCAGCGGGGCGCGAGATCCTTCACGTCCTGCCGCAGGACTTCGTGGTCGACGAACAGGATGGCATCGGTGCGCCCGTCGGCATGACCGGCGCCAGGCTCGAGGTCAACGTCCATATCGTCACCAGCAGCGCGACGGCGACACAGAATATCGTGTCGTGCGTGAACCGCGCCGGCGTCGGCGTGATCGACACGGTCATCGAGCAGATCGCGGCCGCCGAGGCGGTGCTGACCCCGGACGAGAAGGAGCTCGGTGTCGCACTCGTGGACATCGGCGGCGGCACGACCGACATCGCCATCTACGAGCGGGGCAGCTTGTGGCACACCGCCGTGATTGGCGTAGGAGGCGATCACTTCACCAGCGACATCGCCGTCGGCCTCCGGATGCCAATTCCCGATGCGGAAAAGCTCAAACGCAAGTGCGGATGCGCATTGTCGGCGATGGTCGATGAAGACGAAACGATGGACGTCGCCAGCGTGGGTGGACGGCGCTCACGCGTGATGGCGCGGCGCATCCTCTCGGAGATTCTGCAGCCGCGCGCCGAGGAAATCTTCCACCTCGTGTGGGACGAGATCCGCCGCGCCGGTTACGAGAAATCACTCAACTCGGGCATCGTCCTCACCGGCGGAGGCGCGATTCTCGAAGGCATGCCGGAAATCGCCGAACAGATCTTCGACCTGCCGATTCGACGCGGCTCGCCCGCGGGAGTCGGTGGACTGGCCGATCACGTGAGCAGTCCGGCCTTCGCAACGCCGGTCGGGCTCGTCATCTATGGGCAACGGAACCAGATAGTGGAATCGCGCACGACGGGAGTCGGTGCATTCAGCCGCGTCGCAGGCCGCCTCAAGGGCTTGTTTCGTGAGTTCTTCTGAACTGGCAGGGAGGATACGGGATGTCTTACGACCTGAACATCACACCAATCTTCAAGGACATCGATCCTCGGGATCTTCGGCTTCGGCTCGAAGAGGACCGGCGGGCCGGCGCTCGGATCAAAGTGGTCGGAGTGGGCGGCGGCGGCAGCAACGCCGTTGCACGCATGGTCAGCTCGGGGTTCGACGGCGTCGAATTCATCGTCGCGAACACTGACCTGCAGGCGCTGCAGAACAACCCGGCGCCGGTGAAGATCCAGATTGGATCGAAGCTCACCAACGGCCTCGGCGCCGGCGCGGATCCGGACGTGGGCCGCCAGGCGGCGCTGGAGGATACCGACAAGCTCATTCAGGCGCTCGACGGCGCAGACATGGTGTTCGTGACGACGGGCCTTGGCGGTGGAACCGGCACGGGCGCCGCGCCGGTCATTGCCAGCCTGGCCTCGGAGCTCGGCGCGCTGACCATCGCGGTCGTGACGAAGCCGTTCAAATTCGAAGGACGCCGTCGCCAGCAGCAAGGCGAGGCGGGCCTGGAAGCGTTGCGCGACTGCGTCGATACCGTCATCACGATTCCGAATGAGCGCCTGCTGTCGATCATCGAGCGGCACACGACGCTCAATGACGCCTTCATGACCGCCGACGACGTGCTGCGCCAGGCGATACAGGGCATCTCGGATCTGATCATCGTGCCCGGGCTGATCAACCTGGACTTCGCCGACGTCAAGACGATCATGGCCGGTATGGGCCTGGCCATGATGGGCACCGGCGTGGCCGAGGGCGAGATGCGCGCCGTGGAGGCCGCCCGCCGGGCGATTTCGAGCCCGCTGCTCGAAGGCGCGAGTGTCGATGGCGCCCGCGGCGTCATCATCAACGTCACGGGAGGCCCGGACCTGTCGCTGCTCGAGGTGAGCGAAGCCTCGACCATCATCCAGGAGGCGGCTCACGAAGACGCCAACATCATCTTCGGCGCCGTTGTCGACAAGCAGCTGCAGGGGAAAGTGAAGATCACCGTCATCGCGACGGGATTCGAACTGCCGGGCTCGCCGAGAGCGCTGGCGGCGAGTGCCAACCAGACGCCGGTGGATCTGACCCATTACAGCGCGCGAACTCGCCCGCAGGAGCCCGCCGCCGCCAGCACGCCAATGTCATCCCGATCCTCACTGGCCCGTCGTCAGACAATCGACCTGCCGGTGCCGATGGCAATGGCCGCCGGAGCCGAGGATCAGGTCCTCGGTCTGGGCGAGGAAGCCTCCCCGCTCGACGTGCCGGCCTTCCTGCGCCGCCAGCACGAAGGGTGATCGCGAGCGGCGCCGTGTCCTTGCGAGACACGGCGATCATGGAATAGCACGTAGCATCCGGCGGCGCGCCATCGCCGCCGCCGGAGCACCAGCACCCGTGTCGGTCCGAGTTCCGCCACCGCATCATGGACCTCGCCTCGTCCCGGCGCACTGCCATGCGCCGCTCCATGGGGATGGCCCCGACTGCGCGCATTGTCATGCGCTTCACCAAACACCTGACCCCCTGCGGGGCGCATTGCCATGCGCCCCTACACAGTGGCAGCGTGTTGGGCTTCGAATTCCGCGTAGGCCTGGAGCACCAGATCGCGAAGCCGATCCTGCCCGGTCGCGTCGGCAAGCGGACGGAGCAGCGCAAACGTACGGCGCTCGCCGTTTACCGAGTACTGACGCGCCGGGAACGTGACGTTCCGGCCATTGCCGCTCCGGCGTTCCCAGATCGAGAAGCCAATCAGCTTGAGGCCCTCGAGCGGGCCATCGGTGAAGTGCAGCTCGGCCTCCGCCAGTTTGCCAGGCGGATTGCCCTTATCGTTTGGTGCGATTTTGACGACCACGTCGCGGCTCCTCGCGTTAAGGCGGGCCGGGTCCAGCCGGCGCGCACGCGGTCATGAGAATCAAAGCTCGTGCCGCGCCTGGTCCGACTGGCGCTGTTCGCGGAACTCTCGATAAACACTGAGGATCGGCGGCAGAGACGATGATCCCGGGATCTGCCGCCGCGTCCGCGCGCCCTGCAACGCCAACTGCGGTTGACGGGTCAACGTGCCGGTAAGGCGGGGCGAACGACCGGTACGGTGGATCGCGCATACCCCCGCGCACCCAAGAAAAAGGCGACGAATCGCCTAAGGCCTATCAGGTAGCGGAGTTGCCGATGAGAATGACGTGCGCAAGGGCGAGCGTGTCGGTGTGAGTAATTGTCAGGAGGGCACGAGACGCGCCGAGACGCTCGAAATGTCTCGCGGCGGCGTTGTGAAACTGCAGTTGCGGAGGACCACCTTGCCGCACGACCTCGAGGTCGCGCCACAACACGCCAAATGCGTGGCCGGTCCCGATGGCCTTCATCCCGGCCTCCTTCGCCGCGAAGCGGCCTGCCAGGTGCGGCGCGGGATAGCGACGCCGCATGCAGTACTCCAGCTCGCGCTCCGTAAAGACGCGATTGAGAAAACGCTCGCCGTACCGATCAACTGATGCGGCGATCCGCTCGATCTCCGTTGCGTCCATCCCCAGACCGATGATGGTCATGGTTCGTACTCTACAATCTTTGGATTCGTTCTGGAATTCGATGATGACAGTTGACGCACCCGGCGGTCCCATGCCCTCGGCCGGCTTTCGCTGGGTCCACAGGCCGGTGGGTCCGCAGCTCGTCGCCGGGCAGCTGGAATGTTTTGCGCACGGATGGACGACGCGTCAACTGGAGTTGCGGGGGACCGACGAGGTCAAGAGAGCGGGATGGGGCCGTATTGCGGTGGCGGCCGGCGTCGATGCCGGCGCAATTGCAAGGGTCCGCCAGGTCCACGGCACTTCTGTGTACCACGCATCAGCGGCGGAAATTGTCGGCGCCGCCACGAGTGAGGCCGACATCATCGTCACGAGCGACGATCGGATCGCATTGGCTGTCCAGGTCGCCGACTGCGTACCCCTGCTGATTGCCGACACGGAGACCGGGCGGGTCGCCGCGGCGCATGCCGGATGGCGCGGCACGGCGGCGGACGTGGCAGGTGTCTCTGTGGCCGCGCTCGCGCCGAACCGGAGACTCACGTCTGTGATCGCGGCTGTTGGCCCCAGCATCGGCCCATGTTGCTACCGCGTCGGCGGCGAGCTTCTCTCCGCGTTCGCAGATCGAGGCTGGTCTCGAGCGGAGCTGGACCGTTGGTTCGTCAAGCGCAAAGGCGATCTGTACCTGGATCTCTGGCAGGCCAATCTGGATCAGCTCGTGCTCGCCGGTGTTTCGGAATCAAGCGTGTCGGTCAGCCGCCTCTGCACCTCGTGCCACGCGGACTGGTTTCATTCCTACCGTCGTGATGGGGCTGGGACGGGGCGACTGGTCGGGTTTATCCGAAGTGCGAAGTGCTAAGGTCGACGGGTGCGACAGGTGCGACAGGTGCGACGGGTGCGAGACGTGAGACAGGTGCGACGGGGGCGAGCTGAAGCGCCAAGCGCAATGTTAACGGGCCGTCCGACTCGGGATGATCTCGTGGCTGCCGCCGGGCGGGCGGTGCCGGACGTGATCGCGCCCGGCCTGTCGGTGCTGTTCTGCGGCATCAATCCCGGTCTCTACTCGGCGGCCACCGGCCATCATTTCGCGCGCCCCGGGAACAGATTCTGGCGCGCTCTGCACGCCGGCGGGTTTACTGACCGGGTGCTGAGTCCATGGGAAGAATTGCAGTTGCTCGATCTGGGCTGCGGCATCACGAATCTCGTGAGCCGGGCGACGGCCACGGCGGCCGAGTTGAGGCCTGAAGAGCTTCTTGCAGGCAGAGAGCGGCTGGCGAAAAAAGCCGCCAGATATCGGCCGCGATGGATTGCCATTGTCGGGATCGGTGCGTATCGCACCGCGTTTAACCGGCCTCTGGCCACGCCCGGACGCCAGGGCGAGCATCTGGGCTCTACACGCCTCTGGCTGCTGCCGAATCCGAGCGGCCTCAATGCGAATCACCAACTGCCGGATCTCGCGCGTGCGTTCCGCGAACTGAGGCAGGCGGCGAGCATCGCTCACACGAGCAAATGATGTAACTTCTGACGCGATTCGACCTCGCTCAGCGGGATGGCCGCGTCCCGATGCACATCGCACCGGTAACGTTTTCGGGCCGGCGAACGGAACGATCGAAATGCCCACACACTACGCGATTGCCGGCGGTGAGCCAGGCAAGCGACGATTGGATTTGCTCGCAGGGGTCATGGCGCCGACCACACACGCGCTCCTGGCCGACGCAGGCGTCGGCCCAGGCCTGACGTGCGTCGACGTCGGCTGCGGCGGCGGTCATGTGAGTCGATCGCTCGCCGAAAGGGTTGGACCGACCGGCCGGGTCGTGGGCATCGACTTCGACGCCGTGAAGATCGCCGCGGCTTCGGAGGAAAGGTCCCGGGCTGGTCTTCGCAACCTCGAGTTTCGGACCGTCAATGTCAGTCAATGGAGCGAACCCCACACATACGACCTCGTCTATGCGCGGTTCATCCTGTCGCATCTGCCCGACAGGAGCGTGGTGCTCGCCAGCATGTGTGAGGCGTTACGGCCGGGCGGCACATTGGTGCTCGAGGACATCGACTTCACCGGATCGTTTGTTATCCGCCAAACGCGGCGTATGGTCGGTACCTGTGACTTGTACCGCGCCGTCGTCGCGCGCCGCGGCGGCGATGCCGATCTGGGGCCGCAGCTGTATGGAATGTGCGCTGCGGCGGGCCTCTCCGACGTTCGTGTTCGGGTCGTGCAGCCGGTCCACGCCGGCCATGACACCGGCAAGACGATGGCGGTGAGCACGCTGGTGAATATCAGCGAATCCGCCATTGCCGAATCGCTGACCACGAAGTCGGAGCTCCAGGATGTGATCGCCGCACTCGCCACGTACTCGGAAGACCCGCACTCGATCGTCAGCGTTCCACGAATCTTTCAGGTATGGGGGAGCCAGGCGAACTGGGCTCTGAACCGCCGAGGAGTACGCGCGATGATGATGCGCCCGCGGATCGGTCGATGGGCTCGCCGCCTGGCTTAACGGCCACGGCTTTCCTAGCGCTCGTGTCCGGCACGGAGGGTCACTTCCTTCTGGAGTCCGGGTATCACACCAGTCTCTGGCTCGATCTCGATAACTTGTTCGCCGACCCCCGCCGCATCGCGCCATGGGTGGCGAGACTCGCCGTCGCTCTCCGGCCGTACGACGTGAGTGTGGTGTGCGGTGCAATGGTTGGCGGCGCGTTTCTCGCTCAATCGCTCGCAGCGGCCCTCGAGAGCGAGTTCTGTTTCGCGAAGCAGACACCTGGCGCGCCGGCGAGACGATGACCCTCTTCTCGGCCCGATATCGCGTCCCCCAGGCTTTCGGAAACCGACTGCGTGGAGCACGGGCGGCCGTGGTGGATGATGTGATGAGCGCGGGCTCGGCGATGCGAGGCGCCTATGCAGCGGTGCGTGATCGGGACGCCATTCCGATCGTCGTAGGCGCACTTGGCGTGCTTGGCTCGATCGGGAACGATTTCTTCGCCGCCTGCGATGTGCCGCTCGAGGCCGTCGTCCGATATCCCTTCCAGGTATGGGCACCGGCGGACTGCCCACTCTGCGCGGCCGGAGTCGCGCTTCGCGATCCGCTCGGGCACACGCTCGACGCGCTATGAAGCACCGGATGCTCCTGATGATCGGTGCGGCACTCGGCCCTCTGTCGATGTGTGCTCCGGCCGTTGATACCCGAACCGTCCCGATCGCTCTGGCGGTGCACTTCAAGCTCACGAATCTCGATTACAAGCCGTTGGTCGGTGCTCCTGTTCGCATCGTGTTCGGCTCAGACTCACAATGGCAACAGGCGGCGAGCGGATACCGATTCGTCACTGACGTCGGAGGCGAACATCGCTTCACCGCCGACGTGACGCTCGACAAGCGGCCGCGGAAGCTTCCCACGAACTTCGTGGACAGCCTGCTGAGTCGTCCTCAGATGACCGATCACCTGATGGTTGCAGCGGAGCTCGAATTCATGGCCTATCCCTGGCTGTACGCGATCGACGTCCATCGCTTTCCCAACGGCGACGTCTTGATGGACGGCGCGTCGGTCTTCACGCGCGACGCGCGAGGCAACTTCACCAGGAAGGCGGAGGTGGATGCCAACGGGTGGAGAATGGCCGATCTCAGCGGCATGGTCCTGACAACGCCGGGGTACGAGGCGTGGCACAACATGCTGCAGCCGGACCCGTCGGATGCTACAGGCAAGCAATGGACGTTGGAGTTGGCCTTTAAGCGGTCGCCGGCGCCAGTGCGGCGATAGATAGCAAGTGCCCCATTGGGGCTCGACCTACGGCGGCTAGGGGCGCCGCGGCTTCGTCCATGGCCAGGTTCGCCAGGCGGTCCGCCTCTTTGTTGAGCTCGCGACGCACGTGCTCGAATTTCACGGTGCCGAGCCGTGCGATAAGAGCCCGAGCTTCCTGATAGAGGGGCTGCAGGCCGGGATTCTTCACGCGGTATTCGCCCTTCAGTTGCCGGACCAGCAGCTCGGAATCCGAGCGGATGTGGAGGCGCGTCACCCCGTGATCGATCGCCCACGCGAGGGCCGCGAGCAGGCCCCGATATTCTGCGACGTTGTTCGTGGCCGTGCCTACCGACTCGTGAAGCTCCGCCACCACCGCGCCCTGATCGTCGACGATCTGGACGCCGTAGCCGGCCGGCCCAGGATTTCCGCGGGATCCCCCGTCGATGTACGCCGTGGTCATGCCGTCGGTGCGGGAGCGTCGGCTTGCGGTGGGATGAAGTACAGCACGCGCTGACAGCTATCGCATTGGACGATGCTGTTGTTCTGGCGGATCTGCTGATAGACCTGCGGCCGGATCCGCACGTGACATTCGGCGCAGCGCTCATCTCTGGCGAGCGCCACCGCGATGCCTTTCCGCCCGCGCGCGACCAGGTCATAGAGCGCGAGCGTCGCGGGTGGGATTGCGGCGGCGACCGAGCCGCGTTCGCGCGTCAGTTGCTCGAGCGATTGTCCGGCGACCTCGAGCTGTCGATCCAGGTCGGCGCGGTCGTGCACGATTTGCTGCTCGTCCGTCTTCAGCGCGGTTTCAGCGTGTTTCAGCACTGCCGTGATGTCGTCGCCCTCCACCATCAGCTCCAGCATCTGATCTTCGAGCCGCTTGACCTCGGCCTGCGCCGTTTCAATCTCGTGCTGCATCGCGTGGTATTCGCGGTTCGTCTTCACTTCCATCAACTGGTCTTTGTAGCGGGAGAGGCGGGTCTGAATGGCGGCGATGTCTTTTTCGAGGGCGCGGCGGCTGGTCTGGTTGGCGGCGAGCCGCTCTTTGGCGGCCGCCACTGCTGCGCGCGCGCTCTCGAGTCTGTCCTCGAGCGCACGCTGGGTCTCAGGGATACTGGCTTGAAGCCGGCGTGCCTCCGCTGCACGCGAGTCGAGCGCCTGGAGCTGAATTAAGCGTTCGAGATCAGGATGCACGGGTGGAATGTACCACAGGAGAACTCGAGAAACCGAAAACTCGAGTTCTCGAGAAGGGCGAAGGCACACCAACGACGAATGACGAGCGACGAATGACGAGCGACGAATGACGAACGGCGGAATGCCGAGCGCGGAGGACCGAGCGAGCAAGCGATGCGAGACGCCAGGATTCGAGCCCGCTGGCGCCACCGAAGGTGGCGCCGCGGCCTGAAGGCTGGGGGCCCAGCCAACGACCGAGCGTAGCGAGGGAGTTGGTGGGCCCTCCAGGATTCGAACCTGGGACGAGCCGGTTATGAGCCGGCAGCTCTGACCACTGAGCTAAGGGCCCCAAAGAAGTGCTAAGTGCTAAGTGGGAAGTGCCAAATGAAGTGCCGAGTGACAAGTCGCAAGTGAGTGCCAAGTGAAGTGAGAAGCCATCACTCCCCACTTCCCACTTCCCACTCCACTTTGCACTTAGCACTCTTCACTTAGCACTTCTTAGGTTCGTCCCTCCAGAAACGCCCTCAGCTTGCGGCTGCGCGAGGGATGTCGCAGCTTGCGAAGTGCTTTCGCTTCGATCTGGCGGATGCGCTCGCGGGTCACGGCGAAGTTCTGGCCGACCTCTTCGAGCGTGTGCTCGGAGCCGTCGCCCACGCCGAACCGCATCTTGATCACCTTCTCCTCGCGCGGCGTCAGCGTCTTGAGGACTGACTCGGTCTGTTCCTTCAGGTTCAGATTGATCACCGCGTCGGCCGGCGACACGATGCCTCGATCCTCGATGAAGTCGCCGAGATGCGAATCTTCCTCCTCGCCGATGGGGGTCTCGAGCGAAATCGGCTCCTGCGCGATCTTCAGGACCTTCCGCACCTTGCTGACGGGAATGTCCATCCGCTGCGCGATCTCTTCCGAGGTCGGCTCGCGGCCCAGCTCCTGAACGAGCGCCCGCGACGTGCGAATCAGCTTGTTGATCGTCTCGATCATGTGGACCGGGATGCGGATCGTCCGCGCCTGGTCCGCAATCGCGCGGGTGATCGCCTGGCGGATCCACCACGTCGCGTACGTCGAGAACTTGTAGCCGCGGCGGTACTCGAACTTGTCGACGGCCTTCATCAGGCCGATGTTGCCTTCCTGAATCAGGTCCAGGAACTGCAGCCCGCGGTTCGTGTACTTCTTCGCGATCGACACCACCAGCCGCAGGTTGGCCTCGACCAGCTCCTTCTTGGCCTGCTCGGCCTGCCACTCGCCCTTCGTGATGGTGTCGAGCGTGCGGCGAAGCTGTTCCGGCGTTTCCTGCAGCTCGTCGGCCTGCGTCTTGAGCTGCCCCTTCAGATCCTTGATGCGCTTCAGGAACAGCTTCTTGTCGTCCTCGCGCAGCTTCAGCGGCTTGCGGCCCTTCGGCGGCGCCAGCTGCCGCTCGGCATGGCCGATCTCGCGCTCCGTGCGCTGCACGGACTCGACCTGCTCCTTGATCTCCTCGATCATCCGCCGCTTCACGAGCTCGGTGAACTCGATCTCCCGAATTCGCTTCGACAGCTCGACGCGCGCCTCCAGGAATTTCCAGCGTGCACGCCGATACTTCCGCTTGTCCTTCTTCGGCACGAGGGCGAGCTTCTCTTCCGCCTTCTGCACCAGGCCGCGCGCCTTCTTGACGGCCTCGATCTGGCGCAGCACTTCGCGCTTCCGATCGTCGATCTTGTCGTCGGTCAGCTCTTCGTCCGAGAACGTGACCAGCTCGCGAATCGTGCGCTGCTCGTTTTTCAGGTCTTCGCCAAGTTGCAGGACCTTGCGCGTCACCATCGGGGTGCGCGAGATCGACTTGATGACCGACAGCTTCCCGCGCTCGATGCGCTTGGCGATCGCCACCTCACCTTCGCGGGTGAGGAGCGGTACCGTGCCCATCTCCCGCAGGTACATGCGGACCGGGTCGTTGGTCTTATCGAGCGCCCCGGGCGTCAGATCGAGCTCGAGCTCCTCGGCGCCTTCACTGGTCCGGTCGAAGACCTTCGCGTCGTCGCGGAAGCTCTTGTCCGAGTCGAGCACCTCGATGCCGGCGCTGCCGAACGCATTGAACAGGTCGTCCAGCTCTTCCGACGACGTAATTTCCGACGGCAGAAGCTCGTTCACCTCGTCGTAGAGCAGGTAGCCCTTTTCCTTGCCGACATTGATGAGCTGCCGAACCTCGTCGTACTTGTCCTCAATCGACAAGGGCATCCTCCTTCGAATACGAAACCTTCATGATGAACTCCGGCGGCCCACTGCCGCCTCTCCGCGCGAATGGGCGGGGCAAATTGCCTCGCCGCCACAAATTCAACGTGCGAAGGCCGAAAGCCCCATACCAAGAGCTACGGCCACGAATCCGCACACTATTTACCCGGCGCCCAATTGCTCGATGCGCCGCTTCAAATCCACTTTTCGGTCGTACAACTGTTCGATCCGCTCGGCCGTGGTCGCCGAGCCATCGTCTCGCAATCCATCGATTTCGCGCTGGAGGGCGGCCCGCTCCCGGTCATAGCGCAGCAGTTTGATGGCCCGAACACAGGCCACGGCGGGTGCCGGCGAGGCCGGTTCGGCCGCAACGGCCCGGAGCTGCTGCGCCAGTCGATCATTTAGACGCTCCAGGAGCGCCGTTGGGAAGGCCCCCACCGACAGATCTTGCAGGCTGCGCGCCAGTTCGAACACCGGACCTGCCGCTAAATGGGCCAAATCTTCCTCTTCCAGGTCGTCCAGGGCCAGCCGGGCGCTGTCTGGCTCGTGAATGAGGCCCCACAAAAGCCCCCGTTCCGCCGGCTTCAGCGGCGTGGCGGGCGCGAACACTTGCGGTGGCACGGTTGTCCGGCGCGCGACGGCCGCCTTACGTATCTCGGCTCTTACCACGTCTTCCGTAATACGCGCCTGATGCGCCAGCCGATCGGCAAACTGATCCCGCGCGGCGGCGTCTGGAATGCGCGCGGCGACCGCGAGCATATCGTGCAGAAACGTCCGCCGTCCCTCGTCGGACGAGAGATCGTGCTCCGCGGCCGACCTTTGGAGCAGGAACTCCAGATACTGCACGGATTGGCGCAGTCGTTCCTGGTACGCGTCGCGGCCCTGCTGCTGTACCAACGTATCGGGATCGGCGCCCGGCGGCAGCACGGCCACGTTCACGTCGAAGCCCTCAGCTACCAGCAGCTCGCACGACCGCACCGCCGCCCCAACCCCTGCCGCGTCCGGATCGAAGCTGAGCACGATCTTGGACGTAAAGCGTCGGAGCAGCTGCGCCTGGTGCGACGTCAGGGCCGTCCCGCACGACGCCACGACCGGCGTGATGCCGGCCTGCACGAGTTGCGCGAAGTCGAAATAGCCCTCGACGAGCACGGCGTAGTTCAATTTCCGAATGGCCGCCTTCGACAGGTGCAGGCCGTACAGCGTCCGGCTCTTCGAATAGATTGGCGTCTCCGGCGAATTCAGATATTTCGGCTGCTGGTCCGACTCGGTTGCCCGGCCGCCAAACGCGATGACCGACCCCGTGTCCCGGCAAATGGGCACCATCAGCCGGCCGCGAAACCGGTCGACAATCTCGCCGCCGTCACGCTGGACGACGAGGCCGCTTCGCACGAGCGTCGCAAGGTCCAACCCCTTGCCGAGCAAATACGTCTTCAGGTTCTCGCGCGACGAAGGCGCGAAGCCGAGACCGAGCTCGGAGATCGTGTGATCGCTGATCCCGCGCTCCGCCAGCTGTCGGCGCACGCGCGACGCCGGCCCGGTGGCAAGCTGCTCGGCGAACCAGGCCTGCGGCCAACTCGTGGGCGCGCAGTAGCGCCTCGCGTTCGGCGGCTATTCGCGCCGCCGCGATCCTCCGTCGGTTCGGGCACGGTCATCCCGAAGCGTCCCGCCAGCATCCGCACGGCGTCGGTGAATCCCACCTTCTCGTGGAGCTCGACGAACTTGATGACGTCGCCACCCACGCCGCAGCCGAAGCAGTGAAAAAAGCCCTTCTCGCGATTGACATGAAACGATGGCGTCTTCTCGCCGTGGAACGGGCAAAGTCCTTTCCATGTCGCGCCCATCTTCCGGAGCGACACGACGTCACCGATGACCGACACGATATCGGCGTGCAGGTGCAGGTCGTCGATGAAGGTCTGCGGAAAAAGCGCCATAGCTAATGCGGAGACGCAAGCGCGGTCCCAGCATCACCATCTAATCCTTGAGTTCGATCACGGTCACGCCGCCACCGCCTTGTTCCATCGGCGCCGTGTGGAAGCGATCCACCAGCGGGTGCGTCTTCAAGAACCCCGAGATGGCCTTCTGCAGGCGACCCGTGCCATGCCCGTGGATGACGCGGACCGTGCGCTGCTCGGTGACCAGCGTTTCGTCGAGGAACCGCTCGGCCTTCTCAGAGCCTCGTCCACGGTGCAGCCCACCACGTTCAAATCCGACAGCATGCCTTCGCGAGGTGCGAGGTCGACGGTGACGCGGACGCTGCTTGTGGCGCGCTCGGCCTTCGCCGACGTGCCGACCAGCACGCAATTCCGCGCGGCGCGCGCGCAGGCGCTTGCCGTGCACGTCAATCTCGGCCTGCCCGTCGGCAATCGACCTCACGACGCCTTGAAGGCCGAAGGGCGGCACCGTGACTGTATCGCCCACACGCGCCGGACGTGATTCGACCGGCAGGCACCACGGGGACATCAGCGGTCTCCGACCCGCCGCCAATGGCGCGCGCGGCCGCAGCCTCGACAGCGGCCCGTGCGTGCGCGCGCAGCGAAACCTGATCCCCGGTCGACAAGCGCGGCGCGCCAGCGTCTCTCGTCGCCAGGGCGCCGACGCCTGGCGCTTGAGCGCCTGCACGACCCCATCGATCTCGCGCGTGGCGGCACGCACGCGCTCGTCGACGCGATCGTTCAACTTTCGCTTGAACGCGTTCTCGCGCTCCCGTAATTCCCCTTCGCGCGTTCGGCCCGTGCCCTTGCCTGCGCCAGGCTCTCGCGCTCGTCGGCCACGGCCTTGCGGTCCTCGGCCAGGCGCGCAAGATCGTGATCCATTCGCTCGAGTTGAGTGGCCAACTGCCGTTCGCGCGTGCCGAGCGCCTCGCGCGCCCGATCGACGATGCGGCGATTCAGTCCGAGGCGGTTCGCCATTTCGATGCGCCAGGCTTCGACCCGGCAACCCATACACCAGGTGGATCAGTGGGGCACAAACCCGACAGGATCGAACGCAAACGCCGCCGATGCGACGCCCGGCGGTCGTCGACGCATACGTTTTCAGGGCGTCGTAGTGCGTCGTGCCGATCACGGTGGCGCCGCGCGTGCGAAAGTGGTCGACGATGGCCACGGCCGAGGGCGCCGCCCTCGATGGGATCGGTGCCCGCGCCGATTTCGTCCAGCAGCACCAGCGCCGGCAGCGCGCAGATGGCGATCCAGCGATGCGATGTTCGAGATGTGCCAACTGAACGTGCTGAGGCTCGCCGCGATCGACTGCTCGTCGCCGATGTCGGCGAGGACGTCCGGAACACCGGAAGCGCTCGAGCCCTCTCCGCCGGCAAGCAGACCCGCCTGGGCCATGAGCGGCACAAGCCCCGTCGTCTTGAGCGGCACCGTTTTGCCGCCCGTGTTCGGGCCCGTGATGAGCAGTGTCGTATTCGGGCAGTATCTCTTTGATGTCGACAGGTGTCGGCACCTCCGGCAGGCCGGAACGATCGTCCGTATAGCGCGAGACCACGCTCTTCATCAGGAGCGGGTGCCGCGCTCCGAGGAGCTCCAGCCGTCCGTCCGCGGAGAGGGCGGGCGCGACGGCGCCGGTGACCTCCGCGAAGCGGGCCTTGCGCCTGCAGCACATCGAGGGCGGTCGCCACTCCTTCGGTCCTGGCCACATCGTCTTGACCGAGTCCGAAATGCAATCCGTCAGTTCGAGCAGGATGAGTTGGACCTCTTCGGCCTGGTCTGATTCGAGCGCGACAACGTCATTGTTGATGTCGATGGTCGAGAGCGGTTCGAGATAGAGCGTCGCGCCGCTCGACGAACTGCCGTGCACCAGGCCGGGCAGCGACGAACGGTGCTCGGCTTTCACGAGCAGGACGAAGCGACCGTTGCGCTCGGTGATGATCTGATCCTGCAGATACTTCGACGTGTCCTTGCCGCGCAGGTACCCGTCGAGCGTCTCGCGCAGCCGCGATCGCTTCTTCCGCAATTGATCGCGAACCGAGGCAAGGCGCGGGCTGGCGTGATCCTGGACGTCGCCAGAAGGCGCGATCCGGGTGCCGAACATGCCGCGATCTCGACACGAAAGGAGGCGGCGATCGCGGCGACCTGGCGAAGCCGCGGGAACTCACCCGACGCGCGCCTGATCGCGGCCGCCGAAGTTTCCACGGACTCGAGATAGTCGGCCAGCGTCAACAGGCGCAGTGACCCAAGACCTGGCCATCCACCGTGAGCAAGATCGAGAAGCTCGGGAAGGTCGTCGGTCGCTCTGAGCGGAAACACCGCGTTGTCGGCCAGATAGCGGACGGTCTCGGAGGTCGCCAGAAGCGCCTCGCGCACGCGCGCCGGCTCGGTGTCGGGGTGAAGGGCCTCGAGGCGCGCGGCACCGCTTGGTGTGAGCGCAAAGCTCCGCACCGCAGCGACAATCCGATCGAATTCGAGTGCGCGCAAGGCGCCCGGGGTGCATGCCGTGGTTCAGGTTGTTGGAGAGGACCGCAGGAGGCTTCCGGTTCCTGCACGATGGCCGGAGGCAACCTAAGTATAGCGACCGTTTCTTAAACGGTCAAGACGGCAGAGGTCACAGGCCTCGCGGACGTGAGCGGGCCGGAATTCTTGAAGCTGTGAACGGTGTTCAATTTTGAACAGACGCCCGGCTGACCTGGCGATTAGGCTCCGGGGCTTTGGAGCATCCACATGGAACACTTGGACCCTCGTCTGCCGCTCCGCTGCCCGACGTGTGGCGACCCCCTGCGGTACATCGCCACCAAACTCTCGCCACTCACCTGGTACCTCTGATATGTGCCCGCAAGACGGCATGTTTGAAGTCCCGAAGGCTGGATGTGACCAAACGGCCTCCTTCATGCCAGCCACCACGGCACACAACCAATCGATTCCTCCCGCACGACGCTAAGATGGCTGGCAGTGATCCTGCCATCCCACCTTGTCGCAATTGCAAGGACAATGCACGCGTGCACGCCCGCTGACGCTCCAATGGGTGGCTGAGGGTATGCAGCATTGGGCCTGCAGTGCCTGCGGCTTCGTCTGGGCGACACAGGACGGCCAGCCGCTCCGGTCATCGGCTTCACCCCGAATATCCGCCTGACAAGGCGCGTGACAACCGCAGGAGTAGCTTCAGTCAAAGTAGCCCACTACCGAACGCTTCTAGCTTAAGCCTTAGCTCTGCAGCCAGTCGCCGCCGTCGCTCCCGTCGAGGTACTTGGTTTGCACTTAAACCCCGTATGGCAGGACGTTTGGCATCATCCGTCGCGCGGAGTGTCGCGCCGGCTGCAATCGGCGTCATTCTTACGTCGCTAGCGGTAGGCTGCCAATCCCGGACGCCTGAAGAGCTGCGTGAATTAACGGCAGTTCTCGCTGAGAAGACGCTCGGCCGGCAGACGACCGCTCCATCGGAGGTCAGGACCGCGGTTCGCAAGTTCTACGAACTGCGGGCCACGACCTGCGCCTGGACGGCGAAGCGGCCAATCCGGAGTGCCGACGATGCGCTCACCGTGCTGGCATCCGCGGAAGCACACGGTCTCGAGCGGGAGGACTACGGTTATGCGGGACTCGTTGCCGCGCGGAACCGGCTGCGTGAGAACCCTCCGAAAGGGGACGCGGGCCTTCAAGAACTCGCTCGATTCGATGTGCGGTTGACGACTAGTCTCGTCGCGCTCGGCCACGACGTCGCCGTGGGGCGAACACGCCCGCCCGAGTGGCGTTCGCAGCGCAAGTCACCGGACCTTGCCAAGACGCTGTTCGATGCACGCGAAGGCCGGCTCTCGTCGTGGCTCATTCCGTTCGCCCGCAGCACGACGAGTACGCCGGATTGCAGAGAGCGCTCGCCAATCTACGCGGTGTGGAGGCGAAAGGCGGATGGCCAGACGTCCCGCGCGCTCTCGGTCGACGCTCCGCGCGGACCGTCGGAGATGCCGTTCGGCGCAGGTTGCAGGCGAGCGGCGATCTCGCGATGGGTTCGACAACTGAGGACGCGATTCGATCGTTCCAGAGCCATCACGGCCTGTCACCAACCGGGCACCTCGATCGATCGACCGTCACGTCGATGAACGTGCCACTGGCCAAACGCATCCGGCAGGTACGGATCAACCTGGAGCGCTGGCGCTGGATGCCCGACGATCTGGGCGAGAAGCACATCCGGGTCAACATCCCGGAATTCCACCTCAAGGTCATCGAGGATCGGCGCGCCGTACTCGACGTCCGCGCCATCGTCGGGCGCCCGGAGGATAAAACCCCCGTTTTCAGCGCGCGGATGGCGGCGGTCGTCTTCAGTCCGTATTGGAATATTCCGGAGACGATTGCAATGGGTGAAACATTGCCAGAGATCGAGAACGACCCTGGATTCCTTGCGCGCAACAGCATCGAGGTCGTGCGAGTCTCGAACGGGTCGCCCGAAGTGCTCGATCCCAAAACGATCGACTGGACGGACTCAGAGGAACTCCAGCGATTGTCATTCCGGCAGCGGCCCGGAGACAGCAACGCGCTGGGCCTCGTAAAGTTTCTGTTCCCGAATTCCTACAACGTGTATGTCCATGACACCCCGGCCGATCACTTGTTTACGCGAGTGGGCCAAACGTTGGGCCATGGCTGCATTCGGATCGAGCAACCTCTCGCCCTGGCGGATTACGTTCTTCGTGACCAGTCGCACTGGACGCCGGAAGCCATCCTCGAAGCGATGAAAGCGGGCACCGAGAAAGTCGTGAAGCTGACGACGCCCATCCCTATCCACTTGACCTATTTCACGGCGTGGTTAGATGACGAGGGGGGTTTGAACTTCCGTGACGATGTCTACGGCTACGACCGGCTCCCTTCCAAAGGAATCTTCAGCAACTGAAGAGCTCTAAACTGCAGTGCTTGCGGCATTTGCGGCTCCACGTGTAGTATTAGGAGACACGCGCCATTTGCCCATGAAACAGTTAGTTCGTCTGCTCCTCAGCACGCTTGGACTGTCGTTGCTCGTCTTAACTACGGCCGAGTCGGCCGGCACCCAGCTGGCCGCGAAGTCCCATAGCACGTCGGCTCCCTCGCTTCTCACGCCCGATCCGCCGCGGGTTCCCGTCCCGACCGTGGTTCGCCCGTCGGCTTTGAATCAGCACGTGCTCGACCTCGCGATGATGGCGGCCACGTGTGCCGAGTCACGAGACCTCGTGGACTCGCCCAAAACCCTCACGATCATCGACTACTCGCTGCCATCCACGAGTCCGCGCCTGCTGGGTGCTGGACCTCGGGACCGGACGCACCCTCTACGAGGAAGTTGTCGCGCACGGTCGCGGATCGGGCGGCAACATGGCGACAGCCTTCTCCAACTTTGCCGACAGCCATCAGTCGAGCCTTGGTCTTTTCGTCACCGAAGACACCTACGTCGGCCAGAACGGCTATTCGATGCGGCTGACGGGCTCGAGCCGGGCGTGAACGACCTGCGCGAACCCGCGCCATCGTGATGCACGGCGCTCCGTATGTCGACCCGTCCCTCGCCGCCACGCAAGGCCGTCTCGGCCGAAGCTGGGGATGTCCTGCTCTCAGGCCTGCGGTCGCGAAGCAGATCATCGACCGCATCAAGGGTGGGAATCTGTTGTTCGCGTATTACCCCGAAAAGGACTGGCTCGAGGGGTCGCAGGTTCCTTGGCGGCTGCTTCGTCGCGAAGCTGATCTACGGCAAGTGATTGATCGAGCTCGCGATACAGCCCGCGCCGAAGCCGTTGTCGATGTTCACCACCGATACGCCGTTGGCGCAGCTGTTCAACATCCCCAACAAGGCCGCCACCCCGCCAAAGCTCGCGCCGTAGCCGACGCTGGTCGGGACCGCAATCACCGGCACCTTCACCAGCCCCGCGACAACGCTCGGCAGCGCGCCTTCCATGCCGGCAACGACGATGATGACGCGGGCAGCAGAGAGTCGTTCGTGCTCGCGAAGGAGCCGATGGAGACCCGCAACCCCGACATCGTAAAGACGATCGACCTCGTTCCCCATCACGTGGCCGTGACCGCCGCCTCCTCGGCGACTGAGTAGTCCGAGGTGCCTGCCGCGGCGATGAGGATCGTCCCTCGCCCGGGGGTGATGTCCTGCTGCTTGAGCTGATCGTGCGCGCCACCTCGTCATAGGCACAGCCCTGCGAAGCACCGCGGCCACCGCCTCGAAGGCCGCCCGATCGGCTCGGGTGACCAGCAGCGACTGGCCTCGCGACACAATTCGCTCGGCAATTGCCGCGATCTGGGCGGGAGATTTACCCAATCCGAGGATGACTTCCGGGAAGCCCTGCCGCGCTGCCCGATGGTGATCGACTTTTGCAAAGCCAGATCCTCGAACGGCTGGGCCTGATACCGCCGGAGGATCTCGGTGACGGCCTGGTCGAGCGACAGTTCGTCTCGATTGAGCTGCTCGAGAAGCGCACGGATTTCTGCTGGGGTCATTTGAGGTCGCGCCGAATCTGCCAGATGGTTGATAGCGTTGACTTTAGGTCGCCCCAAAGTATAATCGCTCGATATTCCTGCTGCGAGGGACTTCTCCGTCAATGACTCCGCTAGAAACGCTCTCCTCGCCACCTACTTCTTCATACTAATCATCCTGGCGGGCTATGGGTGGCACGGTTATTACCTGGTGTACATGTACGTCAAGAACCGAGACAAAGTGCCGGCACCAGTGGGTCGTTTTGACACGCTCCCTCCGGTCACGGTACAGCTGCCGATCTTCAACGAGATGTATGTGGTCGGATCGGCTGATCGATGCCGTGTGCGCAGATGGACTACCCGCGCGACCTGCTCGAGATCCAGGTGCTGGACGACTCGACGGACGAGACGCGGTCGATTGCCGAGCTGTGCGGTCCGACGTGCACGCGGCGCAGGGGCATCGACATCAGTACCTGCATCGGCAGGATCGCATCGGCTACAAGGCCGGCGCACTGGAGGACGGGCTGAAGGTCGGCGAAAGGGGAGTTCTTCGCGATCTTCGACGCCGACTTCGTCCCGTCTCGCGACTTCCTCCAGCAAGACGATCCATCACTTCGTCGACCCGAAGGTCGGCGATGGTGCAGGCGCGCTGGGGTCACATCAACGCCGACTACTCGCTCCTCACGAAGATCCAGTCGATGCTGCTCGACGCGCACTTCGTCCTCGAGCACGGCGGGCGGAACCGCGCCGGTCACTTCTTCAATTTCAACGGCACCGCGGGCATCTGGCGGCGCGCGGCGATCGTGGACGGCGGGCGGCTGGCAGCACGACACGCTGACCGAGGACCTGGACCTCTGCTACCGGGCCCAGCTTCGCGGGTGGAAGTTTCACTTCCTTCCCGACCTCGTCGTGCCGGCGGAGCTGCCCGTCGAGATGAACGCCTTCAAGACGCAGCAGCACCGCTGGGCCAAAGGCTCGATCCAGACGTGCCGGAAGCTGCTGCCGCGCATTCTCCAGTCGGATCAGCCGCTCGGCGTGAAGGCCGAGGCGTTTTTCCACCTGACGGCGAATTTCAACTACGTCCTGATGGTGCTGCTATCGATCCTGATGTTCCCGTCGATGGTGATCCGCTACAACATGGGATGGTCGGAGATGCTCCTCATCGACGTCCCGTTGTTTCTCGCCGCCACTGCCTCGGTCGCCAACTTTTACGTCGTCTGTCAGCGTGAGCTGTATCCGGCCGAGTGGGTGGCGCGGCTCAAGTACCTGCCGTTTCTGATGTCGATCGGCATCGGGCTCGCCATCAACAACGCGCGCGCGGTGTTCGAGGCCCTGACGAACACGCAGACCGAGTTTGCACGCACGCCGAAGTACCGCATCGAAGACAGCACCGACGAGTGGATCGGCAAGCGTTATCGCCAGGGGAACATCATTCAGCCGATCATCGAGCTTTCCTTTGGCCTTTATTTCACCTTCACCGTGTTCTATGCCTTGTCGAACCGCATCTACGGCACCCTGCCGTTTCTGATGCTGTTCCAGGTCGGCTTTCTCTATACCGGCCTCCTCTCGATCGTCCAGCAGTTCGCCGACGACAGCGTGGCGCTGAAAACACAGATCGCAGGCGGCGGCGGCGATTAAACTCGATCCCCTCAGTTGTGGAGGCGGGGCTTCAGCCCCGCCTTAGCGCTACCGTAGCCTCTGGGATCGGCGGGCGTAAAGGCCCGCCTCCCCAGGTCGAAGTGTCACTGCTACAATCGCAGTCGTTTTGCGCTGACCCTGGGGGTGGGCTATGCCGACGTCCCGTCGTTCCTTCATTCAACTCGTTGGCTTGAACGGGCTGGCGGCGGCGGCCGGGGCGTGTGCGCCCGGCTCACCATCCGCTGTGGCTGCCACGACGCCGGCCGTCGCGCGCGCGTCGGACGCAGGGGCCGTTTTGCGGTTGGACTCCAACGAGAACTCCAGCGGCCCCGGTCCCCGGGTGCTGGCCGCGATTCAGGAAGCGTTCGGCGAGATCAACCGATACCCCTTCGCCACGTCCCACCAACTCGTCGACGCGATTGCCCCGTCTGTGGGAGTCTCGTCCGACCAGGTCGAGCTCGGGTGCGGCTCCAGCGAAATCCTCGACGCCTCCGTGACGGCCTTCACCGCGCCGGACCGCGCGCTGGTGACGGCGGTCCCGACCTTCGAGATGCCCGCAGAGCTCGCGCGGCACTTGGGGCACCCTGTCGTGACCGTGCCCGTCACCGACCGGCTCACGCTTGACCTCGGCCGAATGGCGGAACGAGCCGCGGGGGCTGGCCTCTATTACGTGTGCAACCCGAACAACCCGACCGGCACGCTTCAGGCGGAAAGGAGATCGAGCAGTTCGTCGCCGACGTCCTTCGCCGGGAATCGCGAGCAACCATCCTGATCGACGAGGCCTATCACGAATACGTCGAGCGGGCCGACTACCACACCGCCATTCCCGCTGGCGCTGGCCAATCCTCGCGTGATCGTGTCGCGAACGTTCTCGAAGATATTCGGCCTGGCCGGGATGCGGGTCGGGTATGCGGTCGGGCAGCGACAGACGCTCCGCGAATTGAGCAGGCATCTCGATGCGCTGCGTCTCTCTCATTTGAGCAGCACCGCCGCCTTGTCGGCACTGACCAATCCTGCCCGCATCGGCGAGCAGCGTCGATACAATCACGAGGCCCGTGCGTTCACGGCGCGAGTCTTCAGAGACGCCGGCTTTGAGCCGATCGAGTCCGAAGCCAACTTCCTGATGGTGAACGTGCATCGGGACATCCGGCGGTTCCAGGCCGCCTGTCACAGTCGAGGCGTCGCGATTGCCCGGCCTTTTCCTCCGCTTCTCACGCATGCAAGGGTCACGATCGGCACGATGGACGAGATGAAGCGCGCCGCCGTGGTGTTTCAGGAGGCGCTGGCGCAGCCGGCAAGCGCGGCCGCGTCTCTGGAGCCGTGGCGCGCCTTCACGCGAGGCGATGTCCGTCACCGGGCCTGCTAGCCCGTCGCCCGGCCTCTGTGGCGCCTGCACCCACGCACGCGTCCTGCAATCCGATCGCGGCACGCGATTCTATCGCTGCTCACTGAGCGACACGGATCCTCGTTATGCCCGCTATCCGTCTCTCCCGGTGATTCACTGTCAGGGATACGAACCGGCCGTCCCCACGGGCTGCTAGTAGAATTCTGAGCGATGCGTCGTTCCGCGTTCATCGTGGTGGCGGTGGCCGCCCTCACGTTTTTTGCGGGCCTCGGGCGTTCCGCGATCAGTGATTCCGACGAGGCGTTTTATGCGGAAGCCGCGCGCGAGATGCTCGAGACGGGCGATTTCCTCACGCCGCGCTACAACTACGAGAATCGCTTCCAGAAACCCGTCTTCTTCTATTGGTGCGTCGCCGCCGCCTACGCCATTGCCGGGGTGGGCGAGACGACGGCCCGAGCGCCTGCGGCCCTGGCGGGCATCGGATTCGCGCTCCTCGCGTGGTTCATGGGTCGCCGATGGTTCGGTCACGACACGGGTCTGCTGGCAGGACTGATCATCTCCACCTGTCTCGGGTGCGCCGCCATCGCGCGCTTGTCGCTGCCGGACCTCCCTCTGGCGTTTTTCATCACGGCGTCGATCGTTGCGGGTTTCGTCGCCCTATCCGATCACGGACGACCTGGGCTGGGCCCGCTCCTCCTTGCGGCCGCGGCCGCCGGACTGGGTTTCCTGACCAAGGGTCCGATTGGTATCGCGTTGCCCGCCCTCGTCCTCGTGCCCGTCATCGCTCTCGAGCGACGCTGGGCAATCCGGCCGCTCCACTTGACGCTCGTGCTGGCCGTCTTCATCGCGATCGCGCTGCCGTGGTACACGGCGATGACGGCCGAGCACGGCACCGCGTATCTGCACAGCTTCTTCGTCACCGACAATCTCGAACGCTTCGCGACCAGCCGGTTCAATTATCCGCGCCCGGCATGGTTCTACCTGCCGATCATCCTGAGCGGGCTCCTGCCGTGGAGCGCGTTCATGCCGCTCTGGATCCCGGATGCGTTTCGATCCCTTCGACGCCGCACGGCTCCGTCTCGAAACACGTTCCGATTGCTCGTCTGGGCGGTGCTGCCTCTGACGCTCTTCACGATTTCCGTCGGCAAGCAGCCGCGCTACATCCTGCCGATCCTGCCGCCGCTGGCGATTCTGCTGGCCGCCAGCATCCGGGCGCGGCTCGATCGGCAGGGTGAGACGGCCGCGCGGACCAGCCGTCTCCTCCAGTCGTGCGCCGTGGTCACTGGCGCTGTGTTGTCGACAGCGGGAATCGTGCTGTTCGTCTTGCCGGCCGCGACCATGGGTCTCGACCTCGCGGTCGTTCGCATGGCCGCCGTCGCGGTCCTCGCCGCTGGACTGGCGGTGATCGTCACAGCGCTCGTCCACCTCTCGAGGGTGCCAATCGTCGCGACCGCTGGATCCATCGTCCTGGTGCTGGCCTTGCAATACGGTCTGCTTTCATCGCGCGGGCCGGAGGCGGTCGAGCAGGTGGCGGCCGAGATTCGGCGGCACTCTTCCCGCGACGTGGAGTGGACGACGCATGACGTGTTCGTCCGCAATCTGGTGTTCTATGTCGCGCGCCGCCAGAGCGGCCCTTTCACTGATGCGGGGTTGATTGCGTTTCTCGCTCGAGATGCGCCGTCGCTTGCCGTGATGTCGCTTTCGGATTACCAGCGGCTCGCGCCGCAGGTGGGCGTCGCCGTCTATGAGCTCGGGCGCTGGCGATTCTTGAATACAGCTGGCATTCGCATCGGCTCGCTCCTCTTCGAGCAGAACTTCGAGCGAGAGATTAGAGTCGTCGTGCTCGTGTCGAATCGTCCCAGGGAGCCACGATGAGAGCGCTCGTCAGGCTTGGTGAGTGGCTTCGCACCAGTGGTTCCGGCCGGTGGCGCATTGCCATGCGCCTCCACTCCTGACATGATTCCATCGTGAGCACAGACCTGAAGTCCAAAGGCGGCCTCGAAGATGTGGTCGCCACCTCGTCTTCGATCTGCTTCATCGACGGCGAGCGAGGGACGCTCGCGTATCGCGGCTTCGACATCCACGACCTGGCACCCCATGCGACGTTCGAGGAGGTGTGTTACCTCCTCTGGCACGGCCGCCTGCCGAACCGGGCAGAGCTCGGTGAGCTGCAATCGCAGTTCGCGGCTGCTCGTCCGCTCCCGGAGGGCATTGTCCGCCTGATGCGACAGATGCCGCCGTCGGAGGCCATGGACCTGTTGCGGACACTCGCCTCGGCTCTTGCGCACTTCGATAAGGACGCATCCGACGACTCGCCTGCCGCCAACTACCGAAAGGCCGTGCGGCTGACGGCGCAGATGTGCAGTCTGGTTGCCGCGATTGGCAGAATTGAACAGAGCAGCAATCCCATCGATCCCGATCCGGTCCTGGGGTTTGCCGCCAACTTTCTCTATATGCTCACGGGCCGCCGTCCCGATACGCTCAGCGTCCGCGCGCTCGACTGCGCGCTGATTCTTCATGCCGATCACGAGCTGAACGCGTCGACGTTCGCCGCTCGCGTCGCGGCGGCCACGCTCACCGATATCCATTCCGCGATCGTGGCCGGCATCGGTGCTCTCAAGGGGCCGCTTCACGGTGGCGCGAACGCTGAGGTGATGAAGATGCTCCTCGACTTCGGCGCATCGGCGGCGCCCGAGCGCGTGGAAACCGCCATTCGCGAGAAGCTCGCGCGCAAGGAGAAAATCCCAGGCTTCGGCCACCGCGTCTATCGGACGATGGACCCGAGGGCCGTGCACTTGCGCCAGCTATCGAAGGATCTGGGGCGACGGTCGGGAGAGCCGCGCTGGGTCGAGATGTCGGAGCGAATCGAGACGATCGTCAAAGAGGAAAAGAAGCTGAATCCCAACGTGGATTTCTATTCAGCGTCGATGTACTACGCCCTGGGGATTCCGCTGTCGCTTTACACGCCCATTTTCGCCGTCAGCCGTACCTCAGGGTGGACGGCGCACGTCCTGGAACAGTACGCGAACAACCGGCTGATTCGCCCGCGAGCCGATTACACGGGCCCCCCGTGCCGCAGCCCTGGGTGCCGCTGGATCGACGATAGGCTGGACGCGGGGCTGAAGCCCCCACGCATGCAGGCCGGACCTTTAGGTCCGGCCCTTCTGAGCGCGCCGCCCTACATATGCCCGCCTCTGGCATAATGAACAGACGCGCGATCGTGAGCCCGGGTCCCTGAGCCATCCTTGAATCAGCAATTCATCCGTAACTTCTCGATCATCGCGCACATCGACCACGGGAAGTCGACGCTCGCCGATCGCTTTCTCGAGTTCACCGGCGCCCTCCAGGCCCGCGAGATGGAGGCGCAGGTGCTCGACACGATGGACCTCGAGCGCGAGCGGGGCATCACGATCAAGGCACACCCGGTTCGGCTGCACTACAAGGCGAAGGATGGGAACGAATACGTCCTCAATCTGATCGACACGCCTGGCCACGTCGACTTCTCATACGAGGTGACCCGGTCGCTCGCGGCGTGCGAGGGCGCCCTCCTGCTCGTGGACGCGTCCCAGGGCGTCGAGGCGCAGACGCTCGCCAACGCCTATCTGGCCGTCGAGAACAATCTCGAGATCATCACGGTCATCAACAAAATCGACCTGCCCGGCGCGCAGCCCGAGGAGACGCGCCGCCAGATCGAGGAAATCGTCGGCCTGCCGCCTGAAGGCGCCATCCTCGCCAGCGCGAAGGAAGGCATCGGCACGGAGGAGATTCTCGAGGCGATCGTCGCGCGCCTGCCGCCGCCGCTCGGCGATGAAGCCGCGCCGCTCAAGGCGCTGATCTTCGACTCCTGGTACGACTCGTATCGCGGCGTCGTCATCGTCGTCCGCATGCTCGATGGCGTATTGAAGCCGGGCATGAAGGTGCGGCTGATGGCAACGGCACAGGACTACCCGATCGAATCGATCGGCGTGTTCTCTCCAAAGCCGCTGCCCGTGGATCAACTCGCCGCCGGCGAGGTCGGCTTCCTCACGGCCAACATCAAGACCGTCAAGGACGCCAGGATTGGCGACACGGTCACCGAAACGGCTCGGCCAACGCTGCAGCCGTTTCCCGGTTTCAAGGAGCTGAAGCCCATGGTCTTTGCCGGACTGTATCCGGTCGAGGGCCACGAGTATCCAGAGCTCAGGGAAGCGCTCGAGAAGCTTCGACTGAACGATTCCTCGCTCTTCTACGAGCCCGAAACGTCGGCCGCCCTCGGCTTTGGGTTCCGGTGCGGATTCCTTGGCCTGCTGCACATGGAGATCGTCCAGGAGCGGCTCGAGCGCGAGTTCGACATGGACCTCGTGACGACCGCGCCTGGCGTCCTCTATCGTGTGACCACGACCGATGGCCAGGTGCACGAGATCGACAGTCCCGCCAAGCTGCCCGATCCCAGCCGGATCACGAAGCTCGAGGAGCCGGTCATCACAGCGACGATCCTGACGCCTTCGGAATACGTTGGCGGAATCCTCCAGCTCTGTCAGGACAAGCGAGGCGTGCAGAAAGGGCTTGAGTACCTGTCATCGGACCGCGTGCTCATCACCTACGAGTTGCCGTTCGCGGAGGTCGTGCTCGATTTCTACGACAAGCTGAAGACGCTGTCGCGCGGATACGCATCGCTCGATTATCACGTGACCGGCTACTGGGAGTCGCCGCTCGTCAAGTTGGACATCCTCGTCAATGGCGAGCCCGTCGACGCGCTCTCGCTCATCCTGCACCGCGAGTCTGCCTACGAGCGAGGCAAAGCGCTGGCTTCGAAGATGCGCGAGCTGATTCCGCGTCAGATGTTCGAAGTGGCGATCCAGGCGGCAATCGGCACGCGCATCATCGCGCGCGAGTCGGTGAAGGCCATGCGGAAGAACGTGCTGGCCAAATGCTACGGCGGGGATATCTCTCGAAAGCGCAAGCTGCTCGAAAAGCAGAAGGAAGGGAAGAAGCGCATGAAGCGCGTCGGCCAGGTCGACATTCCTCAGGAGGCCTTCCTGGCGGTACTGAAGGTGGGGGAGTAAGCCGAGCCCACCTGACCACCCGATTCACCTGACCAACCCGAATAACCTGGCGAGCCGTCATGAGCACCAAACCGAGAAAGTCCACGCTTCGCGAGTACTTCGAATCGATCGTGATTGCCGTGATCCTCGCGCTCTTCATCCGCACGTTCGTCGTGCAGGCGTTCAAGATCCCGACAGGATCGATGGAGAACAACCTCCTCGTCGGCGATCACCTGCTGGTGAACAAGTTCGTCTTTGGACCCTCGGCCAGCGCCGCCGAACGCGCTCTGCTGCCGGAGGGCGACATCCATCGCGGCGACGTCGTCGTGTTCAAGTATCCCGAGGAGCCCGACCGCGACTTCATCAAGCGCGTCATCGGCCTGCCAGGCGAGACGCTGGAACTTCGCCACAAGGCCGTGTACGTCAACGGCCGCAAGCTGGACGAGCCCTACGTGCACTTTCTCGTTCCTCCGTCGACGCACGCCCAGGAAGTGGCGGCCTCCGACGTCCGGGAGCAGTACGGCCCGGTGACGGTACCGAGCGGTCATTTCTTCGTCATGGGCGACAATCGCGACAATTCGCAGGACAGCCGCTATTGGGGCTTCCTGCCGCGCGATTTCATCAAGGGCAAGGCCCTCATGGTCTATTGGTCCTATCAAGCCGATAGAGAGGACTACGAGCAGGAAGGCATCGGCGCGACGATTTCAGGCGCGGTGTCGGTCATTACCCACTTTTTCACACGGACACGGTGGGAACGGCTGTTTCATCAGATTCGCTGACGCTCGAGTCCGGTAGCGCCCGGGACCTGGCCATGATCAAGATCTTCGTCAAGCTGCTTATCGTGGCGCTCGTGCTGAACGCGCTCTACCGCGTCGGCACGGCCTACTGGACGCACTATCAATTCGAGGATTCCGTGCAGCAGCTCGCGCAGTTCTCGGATCGGGCCACGCCCGAGGAGGTCCGTGCGAAGGTTCTGGAGCAGGCCGGCACACTCGGGGTGCCGCTCGACCCCGAGAATCTCGCGGTGACGCGTGGGAACCGGCGGGTGGAAGTCGACGCCAGTTACTTCCGCGACCTCGAGCTCCTCCCCCGCTACAAGCGGCACTGGGACTTCAAGATTCACGTAATCGTGCTGACCCTCAACTGATTGCGCGCAAGCGCTCCCTGGCATCGGCGGCGAGCTCGGTTGCTGATGCCTCGAGGCGCTCGACCTCTGCGCGCACGCCGTCCACATAACCCACATCGCTCATCGTGCCCAGATTCGTCCGCACGTTCAGCGCGGCGCCTCGAAGGGCAGCCGTGAGCAGCTCGATGGCGACGCCTACGTCGCTCGTCGCCGCTTGATTCCCGCAGCGGGCGATCTCGACCGCTTCAGTCAACCCTGCTCGGCACGTGCGCATGACCTCCAGCGGCACTTCGGCCGCCCCGCGCAGCGCGGCGTCGACGGCCTCTCGCCGGCTCGCTTTCTCTCCGTCGGTCGCCTTCGGCCGCCGGTACGCTGCCACCACTTCGTCATAAGCCGCCGCATCGTCGTCGACCAGATCGATGGCGTGCGTTCCCAGATGCTCGATCGCGTCGCCGGCACGAACCAGTGTGCCCCGCTCGTCGTCCGTTCCGGAGCGCGTTCGGGGCATACGCGACACCATTGTGAGGAGCGCGAGGCCCACCGAGGCGGCCAGCGCCGCGGCGGAGCCTCCGCCTGGAGTGGGCGCGGAGCTTGCGAATTCGCCGAGCAGCTCGCGGACAGGACGGTCGGTGAGGCGAGACATATCGTTCGAGTCTACGACATGACGATCCGTCCACGCTTGACGACTGATCGAATCGAACGCGCGCCCACTCGCAACAACTCGACGGCAGGGCCATCGACGATGACCGCGTCACATTGCTTGCCGGGCTCGAGGCTGCCTCTGGTGTCGGATCGGTTCAGAGAGAACGCGGCGTTCAGCGTCGACGCGACGAGCGCCTCTTCGAAGGTGAGCCCCATGGCGAAGCAGGCCATCGTCATGACGAACGGCATCGACGGAGAGAGCCCGCCACCCGGGTTGGTGTCGGTGGCCAGTGCCACCGGTACGCCCTCCTCGATCAGAAGTCGTGCAGGGGCGAATCGTCCGAGCTTCAGATAGAGCGCCGTCGTCGGCAACAATATGGCGACCACGCCGGCGCGGGCCAGCGCGCGCGCTTCCTCCTCGCTGACGAAGACCAGGTGATCGGCGGAACGAACGGCCAGGCGCGCCGCGACCGCAGCACCTCCGGTCTGTCCGAGCTCGTTGGCATGAATGCGCGCTTCGAGTCCCGCCTGCCGGCCGGCCTCGAGGATGGCCACCGCATCGTCTGGCGTGAAGACCCCTTCCTCGCAGAACACGTCGCACCATCGCGCCAGCTGCTGGCGGGCAACGGCCGGGATCATTTCATCGATGACGAGCCGCACGTAGGCGTCGCGCCGGCCGCGATACTCGGGCGGCACCTCGTGCGCTCCCATGAACGTGGCGTCGAGCTCCACGGGCTGCTCGTCGGCAAGCCGGCGGATCGCTCGGAGCTGCGTGATCTCGCTTTCGAGCGTCAGCCCATAGCCGCTCTTCACCTCCGCTGTCGTCGTGCCACAGCGGAGCATCTCGTTCAGTCGCGGGAGAGTCGCGGCCACGAGCGCGTCGACCGTTGCCGAGCGGGTGGCGCCGACGGTCGACAGAATCCCGCCGCCTTCATCGGCGATCTGTGCGTACGTCGCGCCGCCCAGGCGGCGCCGAAGCTCGTCGCGGCGATCGCCTTCATACACGACATGCGTGTGCGCGTCCACGAATCCAGGAACGACCGATTGTCCCGAGGCGTCGATCACAACCGCGTCTGACGTGAGCTCCACCCCGCGGTCACACTCGCCAGTCCCGCCGACGAAGATGATGCGGCCATCAGCAGCGGCGAGCGCCCCGTCGACGATGCGGCCTGCGTCGCGCATGTCGGATCCGCGTCCGCGGCGCCGGTCCCGCGCACGTGTAGAGCTCGTCGGCGCGCCGAATCACGAAGTCCGCTTTCACGTGAGCCCCAGCATATATGAGCGCCGAACTGGAACGGGCAACGACGGGGCGTGTCTCGATCCCTGCGTAGGGGTCTCGATCCGAACGTAGGCCCGAGTTTTAGCTCGGGCAACGATTGATCTCGAGAATGGGTGTGCGCAACCGGAAACATCGGTGCCCGGGCTTAAAAAGCTCGGGCCTACGTACCTACGTACGATCCGACAGGCGGCGCTGGACTTCGGCGAAATCAAGACCCGCGATCTCGACTCTCTTCGTGCGGCTGCGCTCGCCGGCGGCGATTCGGACGGCCCGTTTGGGGAGGGCGAGGGCTTTGCTGATGAGCGCGATGAGGGCGTCGTTGGCGGCGCCATCGACCGGTGCCGCGGCGAGCTTCACCATCAACACCGCTGACTGGCCGCCGCGCCCATCTGGAGTCGCCGGCTGCCAGCCGGCAAGAGCGGTCCGGCCCGCTCGGGGCGTGACGCGGACGCTCAGGATGCTGGGTGGCGGATCAGGCCTCGGCAACTTTGAGCGGTGCGGCGGCTTGCGGCGCCTCGAGCGTCCGAGGACGGTGCAGGAGCACCTTGTCGTCACGCTCCTTCTGATCCTGCTCGTGCACGAACTCGAGCGCATTGCGAAGAGCCGCGATTGTGGCCTCGAGCGAGCTCTCGACGTCGCGCCGCTTCAGCCGGAGGCCGTCGATCTCGCGCTGGACTTCATCGAGCCGCGTCTGCATCTTCTGCTGCAGCATGTCGACACGATTCTCGGCGTCGCGCACCATGCGCTTGGCTTCGTTCTCGGCGTTCAGCTTGATCTCGTCGGACAGCCGCTGTGCGGTGAGCAGCGTGTTGCGCAGATTGCGCTCGCTCTCGCGGTGTTCGTCGAGCGACGACTGCGCGCGCGCCAGGTCGTCGCGCAGCCGATCGGCGTCGCGCAGCGCCTGTTCGTAGTCGTTTGCCGTCTCCGACAGAAACGACTCGACCTCGGCACGGTCGAACCCGCGCATGACCGTCCGGAACTTCTGCTGCCGCAAATCGAGAGGAGTGACCTTCATCAGAGCGTCTCCGTGCTGCCCGCCGCCGGGCGTTCGCCGAATATCGCGGTTCCAATCCGCACGATGGTCGCGCCTTCCTCGATGGCGACCGTGAAATCGTGGCTCATGCCCATGGACAATTCGCGAAGCCACGACGAGGGCACGCCGCCATCGGCGAGCCGGTCGCGCAGCTCCCGAAGGCGCCGGAACCACGGCCGCGCGTCTTCAGGGTTCTCCGCAAACGGTGGCAACAACATCAGACCGACGATCCGCGCCGCCCGCAGCGACTGGCCCGCCTCGAAAATGGCGGGGACTGTCTGCTCCGGCGCGCCGAACTTCGTCGTCTCGCCCGCAAGGTCCACCTGCACCAGGACCTCGGGGGTGCGCCCCGATGCCTCAGCGGCGTCGTCGACCTGCCGAAGCAGGTCCCGACCATCAATCGAGTGAATCAGGTCGAAGGCCTCGACCGCCTTCCTGGCCTTGTTCGATTGCAGGTGCCCGATAAGATGCCACCTAAGCTGTAGATCGGCCGTTGCACGGATTTTCTGTAGCCCCTCCTGCACGCGGTTCTCCCCGAAATCGAGCTGTCCAGCGTCATGGGCGGCGCGGACGGCCTCGGGCGGAAAGGTCTTGGATACAGCAAGTAAGCGGATGGTGGCCGGGTCCCGCCCGGCCGTGCGGGCCGCCTGCTCGAGGCGGCCGCGCACGTCGGCAAGATTGCGCGGGATACGCTGAAGGTCGTTGCGCAAAGCACGTGAGCGCCCGGCCAAAGATCCCGGTGCGCGGAGGCCGCCTACTGCTTGATCAGCGGCTTCAGATCGTCGATGTTCTTCTTCACTTCGGCGGCGTGCTGACCGGCTGGTTCTGCCTGCAGATACCCCTCGAAGGCAGTCACCGCGTTGGCGAACTCACCCAGGTTGATGTGGGCCTTTCCAAGCAGGTACCACGCTTCGCCGTACTTCGGATCGGCCTTGGTCGCGGCTTCGAACTTCTCTTTGGCCTCGGCGTACTTTTGAGCGTTCCAGAGAATGACGCCCTGGTTGTACAAAGAGCCGGCGTTGGCGCCACCACCCGCGGCCGTTGCCGTGTCGCCGTACTGTCCCGCCTTCGCCGTTGCCTCCATGGCAAGGTCGGTCTTCTTCTGAACGTTGTAGGCGTTCGCGAGGCCGCTCCATGCCGCGGCATGATCCGGTTTGAGCTCGACGGCCTTTTTGTAGGCGATCTCGGCCTGCTCCCAGTCCTTCTTCTGCGTGTGGGCGTAGCCGATGTTGTAGTAGCAGTCGTAGCAGTTCGGGGCCTGCGCGATCGCTTCGTTGAATTTGGCAATCGACTCGTCGAACTTGCCTCCCTTGCTGAACGCGACGCCTTCATCGAACGCCTTCTGCAGGGCCGCAGCCTTGGCGGCCTGTTCCGCCGAGCCAGCGGCGGCGGCCAGCTTGATCTCGATGGGCGGGTTGTCACCGATGCTGACTTGAGCATCCTGCGTGGTCTTGAGCGGTTCCTTCTCGACAGTAATCGTGTAGGCGCCCGGAAACAGGCCTACTTGAACGAACTCGCCCTTCTTGTTGGTCTTGAGGTCGCGTGAGCTCTTCATCGCTTTCGCGGCAATCGTGACCTTGGCGCCCTCGATCGGCGCGCCCTGCGCGTCGACGACCTTGCCGCGCACCACACCGGTCTGCGCGGCTGCGCTCGCAGCGCACGCGAGGACGAGTGCCGCGGACAGAAAGCCCGTGGCCAGGCGGTGAAATGCCATCCGAATCATTGACGTTGCCTCCGAGCGCGTCGCCGTGACGCGGAATCATGCCCCGAAACTCCGCTAGTTTACCCTCAAAATCCCGACCACTGCAGGACGGCAGCACCACAGCACTCCGGTCCGAAGCCTGAGACGTCACCGCTCGAAAAACCGGCTGATCGCCTCCAAATCGTGCGTCACCGGCGCCGGCGGCATCGACGCCAGGAACCGCCGGCCGTACCCCATCGTCCGCAGCCTGGGGTCGAGGATCGCAAGCACCCCACGGTCCTGACGATGCCGAATCAGGCGTCCCAGCCCCTGAAGCAGGGTCAGGATCGCAAGAGGTACCTGGTAGTCCCCGAAGGCGTCGCCGCCGGCCGCCGAGAGCGCCTCCATTCGGGCCGCGGTGACCGGATCGCCTGGTGAGGCAAACGGGAGTTTGTCGATGATGACGCAGCTCAGCGCGTCGCCCATGACGTCGACCCCTTGCCAGAAACTGGACGTCGCCAGGAGCACCGCGTGGGGTGTGACGCGGAACTCGTCAATCAGGGCAGAGCGGGGCGCGCGGCCCTGCACGAGGAGCGGGTAACCGAGCCGCTCGGCGAGCGCCGGTTCGACTGCGCGCAGCACGGCGTAGCTCGTAAAGAGTACGAAAGCGCGGCCCTCCGTTCGCCGGAGTATTTCCAGGCACTCGTGGGCGGCAGCCTGCGCGAAGCCCGGATCGCGGGGCGGCGGCATTCGCCGCGGCAGGTACAGCAGCGCCTGCGAGGCATAGTCGAATTCCGACGGCAACCGCAGTTCCGTCGCGCGGCGGATGCCGAGACGCCTCCGCACATAGTCGAACTGTGCGTCGACTGTCAGCGTCGCCGATGTAAGGACGGTCGCCTGAAAACGCTCGAGCAGATGCTCGCGGACGACACGCGACACGTCGATGGGCGCCGCCCGGAGAAACACGCCGCGCCCGCGAACCTCGAGGAAGAACACCAGGTCGGGATCGCTGGCACGCAGAAGCGTTCGCAGGTCCGATCGGATGGCCTCCGTGCGAGCGGCGATCAGCAGGACGTCCTCGAGCACGGACGGGCGGACAGTCGCTCCGCCGGCCGACGCGTCCTTCAACAGAAAAAGCGCCGCCTCGAGCGCCTCGAGGTTGCCGAGGAGCGCCAGGCCCGTATCCTGAACGTCGGCGAGCGACTCCGGCGTCACGCGGACGCGTTCATCCCCCACTCGTCGGACCGGTTCGAGTTGCTGAAAAAAGCGCCGCGCGCGATCGTCGAGGTGGCCCGCAATCTTGACGACGGTCTCGCGACGCTCGGCGTCCGGCCACCCGCTCATCACCCGGCTGGCATCCCGCACCAGCTCCTCGAGTCGATAGGTGCTGACGACGATGCCGAAATACTGCGTGGCCACGTCCTCGAGCTGGTGCGCTTCGTCGAGCACTGCTGCGTCACAGTCGGGAATGACCGAGCCGTAGTTTCCTTCCCGCACGGCCGCATCGGCAAAGAGCAGGTGATGGTTGACGATGACCAGATCGGACTCCGCCGCGCGCTGCCGCATGCGCGTGACGAAACAGTCCTGATAGTGGGCGCACGTCGTCCCCAGGCAGTTTTCGGCCGATGCCGCAAGGTCTGCCCAGAGCGGCAAATCCTCAGGCAGATCGGCGAGCTCGGCGCGATCGCCTGTCTCGGTCTCGGCGGCCCATCGCTCGAGCATGGGCAGCAGAATCCGTTCGTCCACTTCGTGGCCCTTCGCGCCGAAGCCGCCGAGCCGTTGCTGCCTGGCGAGATCCCCCGTCTTCAGAGCCTGAAAGCGATGCAGGCAGAGATAGTTGCCGCGGCCTTTCATCACCGTCGCGGTGAAGGAATGTCCAATCGTCTCGGCGACGACCGGCAAATCCTTGTCGACGATCTGTTCCTGCAGGTTTTTTGTGCCGGTCGAGACGAGGACCCGCCGGCCGCTCAGAAGCGCGGGGATGAGATACGCGAGGGTCTTGCCGGTGCCGGTGCCTGCCTCGACGAGCAGCACGCGGCCCGATTCCAGCGCTTCAGCGACGGCATCGGCCATCGCACGCTGCGCGGGACGCGCTTCGAACGCGGACAGGCTGCGGACGAGCGGCCCCTCGGCCGCGAAGATCGACCTGACGCGCGTCGAGAGTGTGCCCGGGGGATGTTCAGGCTCGACGGTGGGCATCCGTATCGCCGAGTGTAGCAAGTCGGGGATCGTCGTGCCTGCGATGTTGGACGATCCTGCGCGCAGCAGAAACTGCACTGCCGCGAGCGAATGCCAGGTGTGGAGGCGGGGCTTTAGCCCCGCGCACGCGGGGCCCTGAAAGCGCCGCCGCCACAAAGACTACGAACGTCCTCGATACAGCGGGAACCGCGCGCAGAGCGTTTCCACCTCCGCCTTCACCATCGAGAGCGCGCCATCGTCATCCGGCGTGGCGAGCGCGCGGACGATCAGGTCGCCGACCTGGTCCATGTCCCTCTCGGTCATGCCGCGTGTGGTGACGGCCGGCGTGCCGATACGAATGCCGCTCGCCACCATCGGAGGATTCTTGTCGAAGGGGATCGCGTTCTTGTTGACCGTGATGCCGGCTTTGCCGAGCGCGGCCTCGGCCACTTTGCCGGTGAGGCCCTTCGAGAAGACATCGACGAGCATGAGGTGATTGTCGGTGCCGCCGCTGACGAGCCGATAACCGCCAGCCGCGATCACTTCCGCGAGCCGCCGTGCGTTGGCCACGATCTGGCGCTGATACGCGGCAAAGGTCGGCTCCGCGGCCTCCTTGAGGCACACGGCCTTGGCGGCGATCACGTGAACGAGTGGACCGCCCTGCACGCCGGGAAAGACCGCCCTGTCGAGATCCTTGGCGTACGCGGTCCGACACAGTACGAGCCCGGCGCGTGGACCGCGCAGCGTCTTGTGTGTCGTGGTCGTGACGTAATCGGAATGCGGCACCGGACTCGGATGGACACCGCCCGCGACGAGGCCCGCCACGTGCGCCATGTCGGTCATCATCAGCGCACCCGCGTCGTCGGCGACTTGACGCATCCGCGCAAAGTCGATCACCCGAGGATAGGCGCTCGCGCCGACGACAATGAGCTTCGGCTTGTGCTCCTGTGCGAGCCGCCCGAGCGCGTCGTAATCGATTCGCTCGTCCTCCTGCCGAACTCCGTACGGCACCACTGTGAAGTACTTGCCCGAGAAGTTCAGCGGATGTCCGTGCGTGAGGTGGCCCCCGTGGGCCAGGTTCATGCCGAGAATGGTGTCGCCGGGCTTGAGCGCGGCGAGAAACACCGCCATGTTCGCCTGGGCGCCCGAGTGCGGCTGCACGTTGGCGTGCTCGGCGCCAAACAGCGCCTTGGCACGACTGATGGCGAGCGACTCGACCACATCGACGAACTCACAGCCGCCGTAGTAGCGCCGGCCGGGATAGCCCTCGGCGTACTTGTTCGTGAAAATGGTCCCGGTGGCTTCCAGGATGGCGCCGCTGACGAAATTTTCCGACGCGATGAGCTCGAGGCCGGTTTCCTGGCGTTCGGTCTCGTTCTCAATCGCTCGTGCGATGTCAGGGTCGACGTCGGCGAGCGTGCGGGATGTGAGAGCAGCCGGCGTGTGCATAGCCCGCGAATTGTACTATAGGGTGTGCCGCCGGTTGTCCCAGCCCCTTTCGTCCACGTGTCGCACCGCGGCGAGGAACGCGTCCGGCGGGGGCATCCGTGGATCTACAAGAGCGACATTCTGTCGGCCACGGCAGCGCCCGGCGATCTCGTGACGGTGCTGGCGGGCCGCGATCGGCGGCTGGGCGAGGCGCTCTGGAGCGAACGCTCGCAGATCGCGCTTCGAATGTTATCGGTCGGCGACGACGACGCCGGTGAAAGCGTCTGGCGGTACCGCCTTGCCACCGCCATCGCGTTCCGCGACCTGCTGCACATCGACGGAACGGCGTACCGCGTGGTGCACGGCGAAGCGGATCGCCTGCCCTCGCTCATCGTCGACAAATATGGTGACTACCTCGTTGTCCAGGCGCTGTCGCAGGGTACCGATCGGCGGCTGCCGGCATTGACCGACGCGCTCGTCGAACTGCTTTCGCCGACAGGGATCCTGGCACGCAACGATCCGAAGGTACGTGCGCTCGAGGGGCTCGAACAGACGGTGCAGATTCTGTACGGCACGGTGCCCGAGGTCGTTCAGGTCCGCGAAGGGAGGGTCGAGTACAACGTTGACCTCTGGCACGGGCAGAAGACCGGGCTTTTCCTGGACCAGCGAGAGAATCGCGCCGCCGCGGCGCGGTACGCGCGCGGGCGTCTTCTGGATTGTTTCAGCTACAACGGCGCCTTCGCGCTGTCGCTGGCGGGTCAGTCAGAAGAGGTCGTGGCCATCGACGCCTCCGCCGACGCCGTGGAGCGCATCACCCAGAACGCCGCACTGAATGGCGTGACGAACCTCTCGGCGCGCGTGGCGAACGTCTTCGACGAGCTGCGCCACTTCGAGCAGCGCGGTGAGCGGTTCAACACGATCGTTCTCGATCCTCCGGCCTTTGCCAAGAACAAGACGGCGGTGCCGAAGGCGATGGCGGGCTACAAGGACATCAACCTGCGGGCGCTGAGGATTCTCGAGCCCGGCGGCATCCTCGTGACCTGCAGCTGCTCCTACAACGTCGACGAGGGGATGTTCCTTCAGGTGCTGGCCGACGCCGCCGCCGACGCGCGGGCCCACGTGACGATTCTCGAAAAGCGGATGCAGGGCCGCGACCATCCGGTTCTGCTGACGGTGCCCGAGACGTACTATTTGAAGTGCATGATTCTGAGGAAACATTGATACGACGTCTGTGGCGGCGGGCCTTGAGGCCCGCGGGCGCCCGAATTCGCGGGGCTACAGCCCCGCCTCCACATGGGACGAACTCGCCATGGGACTAGACACCACCTGCGTCGCCACGTTCAAGCGTCAGCGCTCGGAAGGCCGCGCGCAGCTCGAGACCGACTACGTCCTCTTCCGCGGCGACTTCAGGGTAAAGCTTCCACTTGCCTCGATCACGTCGGTGACCGTTGCGCGAGGAACGCTGTCGCTCGGGAGCGCCGATGGCACGCTGGCGCTCCAGTTGGGTCCGGACGCTGAGAAGTGGAAGGCGAAGGTGGCGACACCGAAGAGCCTCGTCGACAAGCTGGGCGTCAAGGCTGGCAGCCGCGTATCCGTCGTAGGCGTCACTGACGAGGCCTTTCTGGCGGACTTGCGCAAGGCGGGGGCGGCCCTCACGATCCGCCGCGCCGCGAAGGCAAGCGATCTGATTGTTTTTGCTGTGAACACACAAGGCGACCTCGAGCGCTTCGTTTCGCTCCAGCCGTCGCTCGCGCCCGACGGCGCGTTCTGGTCGATCCGCCCGAAGGGGCGGGCCGAAATTTCTGAAGCGGTCGTCATGGCCGCCGGAAAGGCCGCGGGACTCGTCGACGTGAAGGTCGCGCGTTTCTCGGACACGCACACGGCCGAGAAGTTCGTCCGGCCGAAGAATCGGCGATAGGTCTTCCCGATGTCGGGGTCAGCGCCGCACGTTCTCGGCTTCGATCTTCGACTCCAGCCCACAGATCTGACGGCGGGTTGGACCGACGATCGGCGCCGGCAGTTCCTTCTGCGCGACGATGTGGAGACGCCGCTTTCGGTGGACCCGATGGTGTGGCCCTCGAAGTTCTGGCGGCCGCACGTGCCGCCCGGCGTGGGGGCGCCGCGCCACCCGGGCACGGTGACCGTTCCAGCTGGAACCGATGGCTACTCGACACTCGGGCTCTGGACCGACCTGGACGCGCTGACAAGTTTCGCCCGGCTGGTGGATGTCGATGTTCGCGGAGGTCCGTTGCTGGCGATCGTCGTGTGGCCCGGCGACGAGAGCGACCTCGTGGGCCACGCGACTCACGCATACAGCCGCCCCCTGGAGGTTGAGCACTGGAACACCGTCGGCTTCGATGTTGCGGACTGGTCGTTCGTCAGCGGCCTGAACAACTGTGGCTACGAGCCGGATGAGCGCGCCGGGCTGTCGTCTGCCTGGGCGTCCAACCTGAACCGCCACGGGCTGCTCATCGAGCTTGACGCCGCGCGGCGATTCGCTGACCTGACGGACGAGCGCGTCCCGGAGCACGCGCCGTTTCTCGTCTTCGAGCTGCGCGCGCCACGCTCCGACATACCCGGGATGCTATAGTCGAATTGGCTCGTTTCGAGCACAGAAGAAGGCCTGGCATGTCTCTCATGGATTTCGAGACGGCGTATCCCAACTCCCGCAAGACGTACGTCCGATCGCGCGCGGGCGACATTCCTCTTGCTGTGCCCGTGCGAGAGATCCAGCTTTCGGGCGGCGAGCCTCCGCTGAGCGTCTACGACACGAGCGGCCCGCAGGATATCGATGTGCGGCAGGGTTTGCCGCCACTTCGAGCCGGCTGGATTGCGGCTCGTGGCGGAGTGCAGCAGGTCCCGCGATCCTACCGTCCGGCGATGAGTGGCGTCGGGCCGGAAATGCCGCCGTCGCTCGAACGGCCGGTCCTTCGAGGCACTGAATCGGTCACGCAGCTCCACTACGCGCGCAAAGGGGTCGTGACCCCCGAAATGGAATTCATCGCGATTCGCGAGGGACTCGACGCGGAGTTCGTGCGAAGCGAGGTAGCGCGGGGCCGGGCGATCATTCCCGCGAACATCAATCACCCCGAACTGGAGCCGATGATCATCGGCCGCAACTTCCTGGTGAAGATCAACGCGAACATCGGCAACTCCGCCGTGAGCTCGTCGATCGAAGAGGAAGTGGCAAAACTGCGGTGGGCGACGCTCTGGGGCGCAGACACGGCCATGGACCTGTCGACCGGGAAACACATTCACGAGACGCGTGAATGGATCCTGCGAAACTCGCCCGTCCCGCTCGGCACCGTGCCCATCTACCAGGCGCTCGAAAAAGTCGGCGGACGTCCCGAGGCGCTCACCTGGGAGATTTACCGCGATACGCTGATCGAGCAGGCGGAACAGGGCGTCGACTACTTTACGGTCCACGCCGGCGTCCTGCTGCGCTACATTCCTCTCACAGCCAAGCGCCTCACCGGCATTGTCTCGCGCGGAGGGTCGATCATGGCAAAGTGGTGTCTCGCGCATCACAAGGAGAGCTTCCTCTACACGCACTTCCGCGAGATCTGCGAGATCATGCGCGCCTACGATGTCAGCTTTTCGCTCGGCGACGGGCTGCGCCCGGGGTCGATTGCGGATGCCAACGATGCCGCGCAGTTTGCCGAGCTGAAAACCCAGGGCGAGCTGACCGCCATCGCGTGGGAATACGACGTGCAGGTGATGAACGAGGGGCCCGGGCACGTCCCCATGCATCTCATCCGCGAGAACATGGAAAAGCAGCTCGAATGGTGCCAGGAAGCGCCGTTCTACACGTTGGGGCCGCTCACGACCGACATCGCCCCCGGCTACGATCACATTACGTCGGCCATTGGCGCAGCGATGATCGGCTGGCACGGCACGGCGATGCTCTGTTATGTCACCCCGAAGGAGCATCTCGGACTGCCGAACCGCGACGATGTGAAGGCCGGTGTCATCGCATACAAGATCGCCGCGCACGCGGCGGACCTGGCCAAGGGCCATCCACGCGCGCAGGCCTGGGACGACGCGCTGTCGAAAGCGAGATTTGAGTTCCGCTGGCAGGACCAATTCAACCTGGCGCTGGATCCCGTGACCGCCCGCGCGTACCACGACGAGACGCTGCCCGCCGAAGGCGCCAAGGTCGCGCATTTCTGTTCGATGTGCGGCCCGAAGTTCTGTTCGATGGAGATCACCAATCAGGTGCGCGAGTACGCGGCCACCCACGGGGTCGAGGCCGACGAGGCGATCGAGGCGGGCATGGCCGAGAAGGCCAAGGAATTCCTTCAGGACCGCGAGATCTACGTGGCGAAGCGCGTCAACTGACTTGCGTACTGCGGACCCTGAGGCCCGCGGCCGCCTCCACGTGAGCGGCGCGGTCGCCAACGGTGGCGCCGCGGGTGTCAGACTCCTGGGTGCATCGGCACGATCTGGATTACGGTGGGGAAGCGCTCGGGCGTGCCGCCCGGCTTCGGATTGAGATAGCCTCCGCTGCCTCCCGCCGTATAGTCCTTGATCGTCACGCTCGGCGGAAACGCCATCGCGTTCTCGTCGTACCGGCCCACTTCGAAGATGAACGTCGGCGGGTTCTCGAACACCGCCGTCCCCTTCTGCTTCAGCAGCGTCCGATAGTACGCGACGAGCTCGTTGTATCCCGCCGTCGATCCAAACAAGTAGAATCGCTGCCCTCGGCCCGCGTCGTAGGAGGTCAGGAACTGCGCGCTCGGATACAGTGAAACGCCGAGCGTGGCTTCCGTCGGCGCCGGCTCCTCCGGAAACAGCGGCTGCGCCGCGGTCGCCGCCCGCGGAGCCTGCGGCCGGGATGTGGGAGTCGGGGCCTGTGCCGTCAGCACGGCAAGCCCCATGATCGCAGCGACGACGGGACTGAACATGAGGCCATTATAATCGGCGGCCTTCAAGGACCGTTCCACGTACGCGTCGAGTCGGTTGTGGCGGCGGGGCTTTAGCCCCGCGCGCACGCGGCCCTGAAGGGCCGCCGCCACAGATCCGTCGAGGCGGGGCTTAGCCCCGCCGGATTCTCTGACGATCTCAACAATGCAAACGCTGCTCGCCGAGGCCGAAGGCCATCGCACGTGGATCGAGCGCCTCATCGAGGATCTCGTGCACTTGGAATCGCCTTCGACCGACAAGGCGGCACTCGACCGCTGCGGATCGGACCTCGCGCGTCGGTTGGCGGAGTTGGGAGGGCGGGTCACTGTGTACCCGCAAACGAAGGCGGGCGATCACGTGCGCGCGGAGTTTGGCGATGGTGACTCGCAGGTGCTGCTGCTGGGACACTTCGACACCGTGTGGCCGGTCGGCGCGCTGGCGCGGATGCCCTGCCGTCGCGAAGCCGATCGCATCAGCGGTCCCGGCGCTTTCGACATGAAGGGCGGCATCGCCATCGGCATGCTGGCGGCCCGCATCCTCTGCGAGCGCCCCGTTCAGCCGCGCCACCGGATCGTCATGCTGTGGACGACCGACGAGGAAGTGGGAAGCCTGACCTCGCGGTCTATTCTCGAGGCCGAGGCGCTGCGGAGCCGTGCCGTCTTCGTGCTGGAACCGGCCCTGCCCGGAGGCGCGCTGAAGACGGCCAGGAGCGGTCTCGCCGACTTTCACGTCGCCGCTCATGGTGTGGCGGCGCATGCCGGCATCGAGCCGGCTCGCGGAGCGAGCGCCGTCCACGAGCTGGTGCGGCAGGCAGTGCGGCTCCTGGACCTCCACGACCCGGCACGCGGCGTAACGATCAGCATCGGCCGGTTCACGGGCGGCGAACGGACCAACGTGGTCGCCGAAAGCGCCGGGATGGATGTCGACGTCCGGACCCTGACGCGGGAGGCCGCCAATCGCGTCGAGGCGGCCTTCAAAGGGTTGACGCCGAATGATCCCCGGGTGCGGCTTGAGACAAGTGGCGGCCTGGGCCGCCCGCCTCTCGAGCGCACGGCGGCGGTGGCGGCGCTGTATGAACGCGCCCGCGAGATTGCCCGTGATTTGGGGCGCTCCCTGGACGAAGGCGCGACGGGTGGCGGCTCGGACGGAAACTTTACTGCCGCGCTTGGCGTCCCAACATTAGACGGCCTGGGCGCAGAAGGCGGAGGCGCGCACGCGCGCGACGAGCACGTGCTGGTCGCGCCGCTGCCGTTTCGCGCGGCACTTCTGGCTGGGCTCATACTGACGGTAGAATGAAGGTAGCGGGTATTCCCGCCACACCCATGGCCAATACACTGAAAACGACCCTGCTGCTCGGCGTGCTGAGCGGCGTTTTTCTGCTTATCGGGGAACTGATCGCCGGTCCACAGGGACTGATGATTGCGTTTCTCTTCGCGCTCGTCACCAACGTCTTGTCGTACTGGTTCTCGGACCGCATTGTCCTCGCGATGTATCACGCGAAGGAAGTGGGTCCGGGGCATCCGCTGCACCAGATGGTAGCGGGGCTCGCGGAGCGCGCCTCTCTGCCGATGCCGCGCGTCTACGTCATTCCGGATCCATCACCCAATGCGTTTGCGACAGGACGGAATCCCTCTCACGCGGCCGTTGCGGCGACCGAAGGCATTCTCCAGACCCTCGATTCCGAGGAGCTCGCCGGCGTGCTGGCCCACGAGCTCGCCCACGTGAAGAACCGCGACATCCTCACGAGCTCGGTCGCAGCAACGCTCGCCGCCGCCATCATGATGGTGGCTCGAATGGCGTTTTTCTTCGGGGGGCGCGACGATCGCGACGGGGGCAGCCCGATTGCCGGCATCCTGATGCTCGTCCTGGCACCGTTTGCCGCCATGCTCATTCAGGCGGCCATCTCGCGATCGCGCGAGTTCGCCGCCGACGCCGGTGCCCGCGATCTGGTCGGTTCGCCGGATGGCCTCGTCCGCGCGCTCCGAAAGATCGAAGCCGTGGCGCGCCGCGTCCCGCTCGACGCGAACCCGGCGACGGCGCACATGTTCATCATGCAGCCCTTCTCCGGGCGGGCCCTGCTCTCCATGTTTTCCACACACCCGCCGACTGAAAAACGCATCGCCGCGTTGCTGCGGACCTAGCGCGAAGTGACGGTCGCCGTCAGCTCGTGGGCCGCGAGGTCTGTGAATCGTCGCCATGACGGAGGGCCGACCGCCCTCCGTCAACTCCCTGCCCGTCCTAAATAGCTCTCAACGAACGAGTTCCAGAACGGCCCGCAGCCGCCCATTGGCCACGATCGCCTGGACCCGATTTTGCTTCACTCAGGGGACAGGAGAGGCTCCCCTTGGAAGATTTCGACATCGCCCCCAGCAAGATTGGTGAATCTGCGCAGCGCCTTATGGACCGTGCAGTCGAAGACGCTCGGCGCCGCGAGCACTCGACGGTCGGCAACGAGCACCTGCTCCTGGCGTTCGCACAGGCGGAATGGGACCTGTTTGCCGCCGTGATGCGCGACTTCGATCTGAACCCCCAGGCCATCCTGCACGCGGTCGAAAACGAGGTCACTCGCCAGCCCCGATTTGAGACGCGGGACCTTCGGGTGTCGCCGGCCTCCAAGCTCGTATTCAAGCTGGCCTTCCATCATGCGACCCGCGCGGGCCGTCAGACCATGGAGGCTGCCGACCTGTTTGCCGCGCTCTTCGAGGACAGTCAGGGCATTCCAGTTGCCGTCCTGCGGAAGGCTGGCATCGAGCCCGAGTCGCTGGTCTCGCGCATCACGTCGCGCGTCCGCGAGCTCGAGCGCGATGAAGAGCGGCTGCGGAAGCAGTTCGAGCTACCGCCGTTCCTGAAGCACTTCGCCACCAATCTGAATCTGCTCGCGCGGCAGGACAAGCTCCCGCCGGTCTTCGGTCGCAGCGCCGAGATTCAACAGGTCGTCGAGGTTCTCAGCCATCGCGAGCGCGCCAACTCGGTAATGCTCATCGGGGAGCCGGGCGTCGGGAAGACGGCCATCGCCGAAGGCCTTGCGCGGCGCATCGAGTTCGAGCCCGAGTCGATGCCCGTCCGCATTCGCGAATGCCAGGTGGTGAGCCTGCAGTTGAACAGCCTGGTCGCCGGCACCATGCTTCGCGGCATGTTCGAGGACCGGATTCAAAACGTCCTGCGGGAGCTCAAGGAGCGCCCGAACCTCATTCTGTTCATCGACGAGGCCCACACGCTCATCGGCGCTGGTTCGGCGCTCGGCGCGCCCGCCGACGCCGCCAACGTGCTCAAAGGCGTGCTCGCGCGCGGCGAGGTCCGCGTCATCGGTGCGACAACGCTCAGCGAGTACAAAGAGTTCATCCAGGAAGACGAGGCGCTCGCGCGACGCTTCCGGACGGTGCACGTCGCTGAACCGTCGCTCGACGAAACGCGCCACATCCTCCGCCATATCCGTCCGCGGCTCGAGCGCAACTACGGCGTCCGCATCGACGACGATGCCATCGAGAGCACGCTGGAGCTGTCGGCCCGCTACATGCGGCACCTGCGGCTGCCCGACAAGGCCATCGGCTGGCTCGACACCGCCTCGGTGCGCGCTGAAATCGACCGACGGCCCGACGTCCGGGCTTGCGACATCGTCTCGGTGATCTCGCAGCTGGCGCGCATTCCTGAAGACATGATCATGCGCGACGTGTCGGACCGGTTCCGCGACATCGAGTCGAAGTTGAGCACTCGGGTCGTCGGACAGCTCGAGGCCGTGAAGGCCGTGGCGCGCCGCCTGATCCTGAACAAGGGTCCGCTCAAAGACGGCTTCGACCGTCCGGACGGTGTGCTGCTGTTTCTCGGACCGACCGGCGTGGGCAAGACCGAGCTGGCCAAGGCGGTTGCCGAATACCTGTTCGGCGACGAGAAGAAGATGGTTCGCATCGACATGTCCGAATATCAGGACGGGTCGGTCGCGGTCGACAAGCTGATTGGCATGCCTCGCGGCATCGTCGGGTCAGAGCGCGGCGGGCTGTTGACGAATCAGCTGAAGGACAATCCGTATACCGTCGTGCTGCTCGACGAGGTCGAGAAGGCGAGCCCTCGCTCCTGAACGTGTTCCTCCAGGCGTTCGACGAAGGATGGATTACGGATGGCCGCGGCAAGCGCGTCTATCTGAGCGACGCAATCGTGATCATGACGTCGAACGTCGGTGCGGAGCACTTCCGCAAGCTGTCGAGCCCGCTTGGCTTCCGGGCGCGCCAGCAGCAGATTGGCGACGTGAAGAGCGAAGTGATGCGCGAGATGGAACGCCGGTTCACGCCGGAGTTCCGCAACCGCATCGACGATGTCGTCCTGTTCGCGCCGCTGGCCCGCGACGAAGTCCGCATCATCGCCAAGCAGCACATCGCGAAGCTCGAGGAAACGCTTCGCGCGCGCCGCAAGTCGCTGACGATTGACGATGACGCCCTGGAAGCGCTGGTCGACGAAGGCCACAGCCTGGCGAATGGCGCCCGGTTCCTGAAGCGCCTGATCGACGAGCGCATCAAGCTGCCCATCAGCGAGCACTGGTCCGAAGGCGGTCACTTCCACTTCAGCCAGTGCGAGGGCCAAGTAACGCTCGAAACTGGCGGCCCCCGGCTGGTGGCCGCGCTGGCCTACGGGACGTAGCCGTTCGCGCTGACGATCCCTCGCGCGGGTCACGAGCTCCAGCGACCGGCTGATGTCCGGCGCCGCCTCGTGACCCGCGATTCACGACTCACATCAACCCGATTTCCCATAGGCTCCCGTCCCGAGCTTCCGGGAGCGTCTCCGTTTGTTCGCTCTCGCTTTCATGCCAGGCGTGTCCGGGCGCACGCAGTGCGCCCCTACGACTCTCTTCGGATGGCGGGGGCGCGACCCTGCGGGTGTCGGCGTCCTCGCGGCTCGAGAGTCCGACGGCTGCCCGAGCGTCCGCGACGGCGTCCTGTACCGCCCGCGTGTATGCGTGGGGCGCGCGTTTCGCGCCATTGGCGTAGAGACGCGCATAGCCGCCGACAAGGCGTGGATACTCGCGGGCGAGAAACGCGAGGAAGTGATCCCGCGTGCCGCCCTCGAGGTGCAGCACGTTGGCGCCGACAAATGCCGCTTCGTGGGCGGCAATGGCGGCCAGCGTGGCGTCCAAGCCGCGGCGCGCGGTGGTGATGCCAGGAACGAGCGGCGCCATCAACACACCGGCCCGGATCCCGGCGCGCGTCAGCGCGCGCACCGCCTTCAGGCGCTGATACGGATGGGCGGTCCCCGGCTCCATCCGTCGCCAGGCGTCCTCGTCGACGCTCGGCACGCTCACGTACACAGTGCAGCGCGCGACGGCGCTGACCGCCTGCAGCACGTCGATGTCGCGGACGATCATCGGACCCTTCGTGACGATGCCGACAGGTGTGCGCGCGGCGGCGAGCTCGACCAGGCTCTGGCGTGAGAGGCGATAATGACCCTCGATTGGCTGATACGGATCGGTGGCGGTACCAAGCGCGACCAGATCTCGCGCCCATTTCGGCCGCGCCAGCTCGCGCGCCAGCACCTCGGGGAAGTTCGCCTTCACGAGGATGACGGAAGCGAACTCGTCGCCCGCGCCGAGCTCGAACTGCGAGTGATAGCGGCGGGCAAAGCAGTAGTGGCACCCATGCGTGCATCCCCGATAGGGGTTCAACGTCCATTCAAACGGCATCCCCACGACGCGGTTGAGCGCAGACCGGCACTGCACTTCCTGGTAACGGGCATCGTCGGCGCGCCGCTCGGCGCTCGGCAACGCGCCGGCGCCGCCCTCGCGAACCGCGTTCGCGATAGTCCGAGTGGTAGGCCGGACCTCGAGCGGAAACAGGCTCTGCTGGGCCGAGCATTCGCCTTTCATTCGCCTATCGTCCCGCGAGAACGGGGGACTGTCAAGGGAATGCCGAAGCCCGCCGCCACTCAGAATGCGGCCTTCAGGCCTGCCCGGACGCGACCCGTTCGCGCCAATAAGCGATCAGATCGTCGAGTGTCCGTTCGAGCGGTATGGCGGGGGCCCAGCCGGTCTCGTTGCGGATCCGGCCGTTGGCGCCGACCAGGCGCGGCACGTCAACCGGACGGAATCGCGACGGATCGATCAGGATCTGCACGGGCACTGTCGCGCGGTCGACCAGCGCCTGGACGAGCGCGCTCATTCGGATCCCCTCGCCTCGGCAGACGTTGTACACCCGGCCGCCGACACCTTTCGCGGCGAGCGCGACGTACGCCCGCACCGTGTCGCGGACGTCGGTGAGATCTCGTTCGGCCTCGAGGTTTCCGACGCGCAGGTGCGGCTCGGCACGCCCGGCTTCGACGAGCGCCAGTTGTCGTGCGACGCTCGCGGCGATGAAGGCCGGCGACTGGCGCGGGCCGACGTGATTGAACGGCCGCGCGAGGACGACATCGAGGCGATCCAGCATCGATGCCCTGAGGGCAAGGGTTTCCTGGGCCAGCTTGCTGACGGCGTACGGGCTGGCCGGCTTGACCTCGGCGTCCTCGTCGAGCGGCCGATCCTCTGGTTCGTAGACGAGCGCCGATCCCGTCACGACAACACGGGCCGACGGTGCGTGCCGCGCGATGGCGGCGAGCAGGTGATGTGTCCCGCGAACATTCACCGCGAAGGTCGCGCCAATGCGGTCCCACGATCCGCCGGACTGCGCGTCGCCGGCGCAGTGATAGACGACGTCGGGTTCACATGACGCGACGGCGCGCTCCACGTCGTCGGCGTCGAGCACGTCGACCGCGCGCCACGTGCCCGGAGCGCCCGCAGGCTGATGATGACCGCCTCTGTGTGCCCACGCCATCAAGCGCACGTCCGTCGACGCGAGCAGATCGACGAGGTGGCTGCCGGCGAACCCCGAGGCCCCCGTCACGAGCACGGTCTGGGGCATCGACGACCCTACCGCTGCAGGTTTCCGTACTGCGCCTGGTAGTAGGCGCGGTACTCGGCGTCCTGTTCCTTGATGGGGCGCCACCACCATTCGCTGGCGCGATACCAGCTCACCGTTTCCGCGAGTCCCTCGTCGAATTTCACCGCCGGCGTCCATCCGAGATCGCGCAGCTTCGTCGTGTCGAGCGCATAGCGGCGGTCATGGCCGGGACGATCGGGAACACGGCCGGATGAGCGAGGCCGGGCGATCGGTGAGCTCGAGGATGCGGTCGGAGAGATCCACGTTCCGGACCTCGTTGCCTCCGCCGACGTTGTAGACCTCGCCCGAAACGCCGCGCTCGATGAGCAGATCAATCGCCCGACAGTGATCGGTCACATGCAGCCAGTCGCGCACGTTCTGGCCGTCGCCGTAGAGGGGGAGCGGTTCCTCCCGGAGCGCGTTGGTGACGAACAGGGGAATGATCTTTTCAGGGAACTGGTACGGCCCGTAATTGTTCGAGGCGCGGGTGATGATGACCGGCAGCCCGTAAGTGGCGTGGAAGCTGTATGCCAGTCGATCTGCGCCGGCCTTGCTGGCTGAATACGGGTTGCGCGGCTTCAGCTCGTCGGTCTCGCGGCTCGCGCCCGTCGGCACACTTCCGTAGACTTCGTCGGTCGAGATCTGCACGAACCGGCGAAGGTCGCTCGCGGACCTCGCCGCCTCGAGCAGCACGAAGGTGCCCATCACGTCGGTTCGGATGAAATCCAGGCCGGACTGGATCGAGCGGTCGACGTGCGTTTCGGCCGCAAAGTGCACGACGATGTGCGAGCGCTCGACGAGCGGTCCGGCGATCACGCGCGTCTGCGACATCGCCGCGGACGAAGGCGTGGCGCGGATGATCCATCAGGTCGTGCAGATTCTCGAGACGGCCGCAATAGGTCAACTTGTCGAGCGTCGTGACGCGCCAGTCCGGGTGGGCGCCGAGCACATATCTCACGAAGTTGCTGCCGATGAATCCTGCGCCGCCGGTGACAAGAACCTCAGTCATGTGTTGCCTCGCTGGCGCTTGTCAGTAGGCGCTGCCGGATCCGCCCGCCAGCGCGCCGAATGGGTTCGAAAACGACCCGATGCCTGCCAGCGTGATGGTGAAGTTGAAGCGCGAGTCCGCAGGCACGGGACTGGACGAAATTCCGCTCAGGTTGTACTGCTGGTACTCGAGCGCAAAGCCACAGCACTGGGCGTTGTAGTTGCACCATGATGCGCTGTTGGAGAAAACGGCTTCGCCTGATGTCGTAGTTGAAATTGTAGATGGCGCCGACACGGTTTCGCCACCCCTTCCAGGTCGTCGCTGCTGTTCAGATAGTGATCGAGACGGTCCGGGTCGTCGAATCCAGGGAGCCCTTCGATGAACCTGCGCTGGCTCCAGCCTGCCGTCGAGATGCAGCCACTCGCCGAGCGCCACCGTGCCGTCGGCAGACATCGTGCGAATCGCCTTGAACTTCGTGTCGTACTCCGCCCTGAAATTCGCCTGCACGTTATCGGTCGGCGTGGACCTGACCTGCAGCGACAGTGGAGAGAAGCGGTTCGGCGCGGTCCCGTACGACGTCTGGTAGTTCTTGTCGAACTGCGCGGCGCGGGCGTCGCTGTAGTAGCTCTGGCCGAGCGACGCCGTGAGCAGCTCGCGGGATCGGCCGCCGCCTCCCGGCTTCCGGAAGAACCGGTTCGTCACGCCGTAGCTCACTCGCGTTACCCGTCCGACGATCGTGTCGGTGCCGTCGATCTGCACATACTGATCGAAGTCATCGATGGCCGATACACGCTGGATGTTGAAGTACGGCTCGATCGAGTGCTTCAGTTTTTCGGCGTACTGGCTGCCCGTGCGGTTCCAGATCCGCGAAAAGACGGGCCCGGTGATCTGCGTCGACAGGTCGAAGTAGTTCCGGTTGATCGAATCATCGACGTTCAGCTTGGTCTCGAGATCGCGCTGTTCGGTCCAGAACGTCTCGCGGAACGCGAGGCTCGTCGAGATCGTCAGGAACTGCCATTTCGTGAACGGAAATCGAATGCGCGGGAAGACATCGAATCGCGACAACCCCTGATCCACGGTCGCTGTGGGCGTCTTGCGCTCTGCCAGCAGCTTGGTCGCTTCGGTCGCGACCGAGAAATAGATCGGGCTTCCAAACAGGGGCTTGTCGGCGCGCTGCAGCGTGACCCGTGGCGTCCCGCCTCGGACCGTGGACTGCGTGGTGCCGTAGAAGAACTCGCTGCGGTCGTAGCTGCTGGTCAGGTTCCAGCTCCCGATGACGCCAGCTGAGCGATCCGTTCACGACGCGCTGGCGCTGTGAGGCGTTGTACACGTTCTGCTGGTACGTCTGCTGGACGGTGATGTCGGAGAAGTAATCGACGCGACCGCGCGCGCGAAAGGTCGCGACTGATCCGCTGCGACAGGCTGCCCTGCACCTGATAGCTGGTGCGCTCCGGTGTCGTCGTGACGTTGCCGTCGTCGTTCGGTGTACTCGGCGGTGTGCTCGCGCAGGTTGTAGAACTTGATGTTGCCATCCGATCCGGGCGACGCGATGTACCGGTACTCGGATCCATAGCCCTGGCCGGTCGTCGCGATACCAGTCGTGGAAGAACGTCGCGTCCTGGCTGCGACTGATGGCCCAGAAAAACGCGTTGCTCAGCGTCTGGCCGCGAATCGTGGACGAGCCGTACATCGGGATCAGGAAGCCCGTCGACCGGTCCTCCTTGTTGATCGGATAGTAAAAGACCGGCAGATAGAACACCGGGACGCTCTTCACGCGGAAGAGACGAGTTCGTGAGAAACGCGTAGCGCTCGAGGTTCAGAATCACGGTGCCCGATGTCAACTGCCAGCGGGGAGTGGGCTGCACGCACGTCGTGAAGCCTCCGTTGCTGATTCGATACTTTTCCCTCGCGACCTTCGAGATCTTCTCGCCGTAGAAGTAAACGTCTGGCTCCTGGGTGCCGAACATCGAGCGCTCGAGCGGCTGTGGCGTCGGTTGTTTCTGCGATTGCGTTTGATCCTTCAGTGTCGCCGTGCCCGTCGCATTGAAGAACGTGCCGGTCTTGGTGGCCGTGTTGTATTCCATGCGATCGGCGGCGATCCGGTTGCCGCCGCTCGTGAACACCACGTTGCCGGTCGCGATCATCCGGTGGGTGTCGTTGAACCCCTCGATCTCATCGGCCGAGAACGTCTGATCGCCGCAATTGACCTCGACCTGTCCGATGAGTTTCCAGTGATCCTTCGTCAGACTGTCGATGGTCCACTGCTTCGACGTCTTGCAGTTCCCCAGATCCTGTGCGTCGGCGGATCGCGGCGCAAGCGCCGCGCAGATTGCCACGAGCAGCCACCAGCCGTGAAAGACACGCAGCATCGTCAGGAGATCCAGCAGGCAGGCAGGATGCGCCGGCGAAAGGCGCACCGTCTTGGTTTGGTCACGATACCACGCCGTCTCGAGCAGCGGCAATGCGGCACGGCATCATGGGATCCGTACATCGAGGACACGTAACACCTCGCCGGCCAGATAGAGCGAACCCGCCGCGCCGATGATGTCACTCGTCGACCAGGCCATCGCCAGCGCGCGCTCGATGTCGGGTTCGACGATGACCTCGGAATGGCGAGCGCCGGCTCTCGAGGCGAGCGCGTGCGGATCGGCGGCTCGCCGGCCCGGCACACGCGTGAGGATCAGCGGCTGCGCCAACGGCGCAAGCTCGTCCAGCATCTCACCGGCGTCCTTGTCGGCCATCACGCCGAACACGATTGGCAGTCCGCGCGGACAGACCTCAGACAAATACGACGCCAGGGCGCGCACGCCGGCCGGGTTGTGCGCGCCGTCGACGAGCACCCGACGGTTGCCGTTCGACACAAGATGCAGCCGTCCCGGCCAGATCGCCTCCCTCAGGCCCGCTTCTACAGCCGATCTCGTCAACGTGAAGGCTCCGGCCCGCAGCGTGTCGAGGATCAGTGCGGCGACGACCGCATTGCCGACCTGATGGCCGGCCTCGCAAGCTGAGCACGACGGGGCCATACACGTCGCGCGCGGTGCGGATGGTGAGCTCGTAGCGCCCGGGCTCGATGCGTTGTGCGCGCACATCGGCGGCCTCGCTGCCGACGACGACGGCGCCTCGTTCGGCGGCGGTCCGAACAATGACGTCGCGTGCCGCCTCCGGCAGATCACCGATGACGACCGGCACACCCTGCTTGATCACGCCGGCCTTTTCGGCGGCAATCGCTGCGATGGAGGTTCCGAGCTGTGCCTCGTGATCCTTGTCGATGGACGTAATCGGCGGTGATGACGGGCGTTACCACGTTCGTGGCATCCAGGCGCCCCCCCAATCCGACCTCGACGATTGCGACGTCGACTCGAAGGTTGCGAAAGATGTCGAACGCGATCGCCGTCGTGACCTCGAAGAAGGTCGGGTCGGTCGAGAGCTGGCCGCGTGGTCATGAGGCGTTCCACGCTGTCGCGCACCCGGGCGAGCGCGGAATCGAGCTGCCGCCGAGCCACGGACACGCCGTCGACGGCGAAGCGCTCCTCGAGGCGGACCAGGTGTGGCGAAGTGTAACGGCCCGTGCGGTACCCGGCGGCCGTGAGCGCCTGGCCGACCATCGCCGCGACGGATCCCTTCCCGTTGGTGCCGGCGATGTGGATGACGGGATACGCGCTCTGTGGCTGGCCGAGATCGGTCGAGAAGGGCGCTGATCGTGTCGAGACCGAGCTTGATGCCGAACAGCTCGAGGCGTTGGAGCCAGTCGCGACCGTCCATGCCCGAGCCCGTGCGGGAAGGCGCTGTCAGCCGAGCGTCTCGGCCGCCGAGCTCGTGTCGGGCGCGGCAGTCGGCTCCGGCGTGGGCATCATGAACCGCAGCGCGCGCGCGATCGTCGCCTTCAGCTCGCGCCGATCGACGACGAGGTCGACGAAGCCGTGCTCGAGCAGGAACTCGCTGCGTTGGAAGCCCTCGGGCAGCTTCTGCCGGATCGTCTGCTCGATCACGCGCGGGCCGGCAAAGCCGATGAGCGCGCGCGGCTCGGCGATGTTGAGGTCGCCCAGCATCGCGAAGCTCGCGGTCACGCCGCCCGTGGTGGGGTCGGTCAGGATCGACAGATAGGGCAGTCCGGCGCGATCGAGTCTGCGCCAGCGCGGCGCTGATTTTCGCCATCTGCATCAGCGACAGCGCGCCTTCCATCATCCGCGCGCCGCCGGAACAGGAGATGACGACGACCGGAAGCCGTTCGGCGAGGGCGCGCTCGATGGCACGCGTGATCGCTTCGCCGACCACCACGCCCATGCTTCCGCCGATGAAGCCGTACTCCATCGCCGCCGCGACCGCGCGGCGGCCCTCGATGAAGCCGATGGCCGAGACAATCGCATCGCGCTGCCCGGTCGAGGCGCCGGCTCGCGATGAGGCGCGCCTTGTACGGCTTCGTGTCGGTGAACTGCAGCGGGTCGAACGCAGCGAGGTCGCCGTCGTGCTCCTCGAACTCACCGTCGTCGAAGAGCGACCGCAGCCGCTCGTGCGCCGAGAGGCGGAAATGGTGCGCGCACTTCGGACAGACCTGCAGATTCGCCGCGAGATCCTTGTTGTAGATCGCCTGCGCGCAACTCGGACACTTTACCCACAAGCCTTCGGGAATCTTGCTCGACTTGTCGGCCGGCGCCTCGATTGGCTTGCGGCTTTTCTTGAACCACGCCATTGGCCGAAGGCAAGGGTACTACAGGTCACCCTCTGGGGCACGTAATACCGCGTGCCCTTGCCCATGCCCTCCACCTGCCGGATCAGGTCGTCGACGATCTCATCGGTCGGCTGGGGCCCGAAGCCGGAGGTCTCGACGACCAGCAGCGGGCTGGCGGAATAGTGGAAGAAGAAGTGATGGTAGGCCTCGTTGAGCTCCTGCAGGTACGTGACATCGGGCAAGTGCAGTTCCTCTTCGCCTTCGCGGCTGCGATCCTTCAGCCGGCGGACCAGGACCTCCGGCGGCGCCTGCAGGTAGACGACCAGGTCGGGCGGCGTGATGTCGCGCGCGAGCAGATCGAAGAGCCGTTGATAGATGAACAGCTCGTTGTCGTCGAGATTCAGATACGCGTAGATCTTGTCACGATCGAAGAGGTAGTCGCAGATGGTGGTCTGGCTGAAGAGATCCGACTGCTGCAGCGTGCTCTGCTGCCGGTGCCGGGCGAGCAGATAGAACAGCTGCGACTGCAGGGCCGCGCCCGGGCGATCGGCATAGAAGTCTGCGAGGAACGGATTCTCGGGTTCTTCCAGGACGAGCGTGGCATCGAGTCGCGCGGCCAGGCGCTCGGCCAGGGCCGACTTGCCGACGCCGATCGGGCCCTCGATCGCGATATGGCGGAACTCCAACGTGCGCGGAGTATAGCGGCCGGGTTTGGAGGCAGGCAAGGGCGACGGGCGTGCTATGATTTCAGGCCGAGCGCCACCTCGCACGACCGATCGGGCGCCAACGCGCGGTTCCAGACTGCGCACCCTTCCCGCTACTCGTGACAATAGACTGCGTCGAGCTTCGCCTGCTTCGCTTGCCGCTGGTGCGTCACTTCGAAACCAGCTTCGGCCGATCCTACGATCGCGAGTTCCTGCTCGTCACGGTCCGCGCGGACGGCGCCGAAGGCTGGGCCGAGTGCGTCGCCGAGCACAATCCGTACTACAGCAGCGAGACAACCGAGACGGCGTGGCACGTGATCACGGAGTTTCTCGCGCCTGTCGTCGTCGGCGCGGCCTTCGCGCACCCGCGCGACGTTTTTCCGGCGCTGTCGCGAGTGCGCGGCCATTTGATGGCCAAGGCGGCGCTCGAGATGGCCGTGTGGGACCTCTACGCCCGGCAGCAGGAGAAGCCGCTCTGGGATGTGCTCGGCGGGAGCGGGCGGCCGGTCGCGTCGGGCGTGTCGATCGGGATTCAGGATTCGCTCGACGAGCTGGTCGAGCGCGTGCGAATCGAGCGCGACGCAGGCTATCAGCGGGTGAAGATCAAGATCAAGCCGGGTTGGGACATCGACGCCGTGGAACGAGTGCGAGGAGCGTTCGGCGAGATTCCGCTGATGGTGGACGCGAATGCGGCCTACACGCGGGCTGACGCCGGACACCTTGCCCAGCTCGATCGCTTCAACCTGATGATGATCGAGCAGCCACTCGACTATGACGACTGGCTGGACCATGCCGCGCTGCAGGCCTGGATGCGCACGCCCGTGTGTCTGGACGAGTCCATCACGAGCGCGCGGATCGCCGAGACTGGCGATCGAGGCCGGTGCGTGCCGAATCGTGAACATCAAGCCCGGTCGCGTCGGCGGACACGCCGAATCCATCCGCGTGCACGATGTGTGCGCGGCGCACCAGGTGCCGGTCTGGCACGGCGGGATGCTCGAATCCGGGATCGGACGCGCCCACAACCTGCACTTGTCCACGCTGCCGAACTTTCGGCTTCCAGGCGACATCGCGGCGAGCCGCCGTTACTATGAGGTCGACCTGATCGAGCCTCGCCATCGACGTGAATCCGGACGGCACCGTGTCTGTGCCGGATCGCGGTCCTGGCATCGGCGTAGAAATCGTCCAGGATCGAATCGATCGTGCCACCCTTCGCCGGACGGAGATCCGAACACCGTGAGCATCCGACAACTACCAGCGGCGTGCGCCATCGTCTTCGCCGCCGCCTGTGCCAGCGCGCCGAAGGTGATTCCCACGCCCGAGATCGGCGCGCGATCAGAAGCTGTCGTGGATCCTTCGGCTCGAAGACCATCGTGTGCTGCGCGAAGCCGCGCCGGCGCCGGCTGCCGACCCGAGCCGGCGAAGACCAAAGGCGAGCCCGTCGCGCCGCCGGTGACTCGATCTGGCGGTGCTGGTGAAGGACGAGGAAGCGCGAGTGCGCCGCCGCGCCGCGCTGGCGATCGGGCGCGCGAAACTGCCCGAAGGCGTGGCGCTTCTCACGCCGCTTGTGCAATCCGACCCGGAGCTGGAAGTGCGGCAGATGGCCGCCTTTGCGCTGGGCCTGATCGGTCGAAAGGAAGCCGCGCCGACACTGCGCACCGCGCTTTCTGACACCTCGCCCGTCGTGCGAGGGCGTGCCGCCGAGGCGCTCGGCCTCATCGGCGACACCGAGAGCGCGCCCGCGATCGGCGTGATGGTCGGGACGTATGTGAAGGCTGGTGCGCTGAGCAAGCTGAGCGCCGACGAGTCGGCATATCCGCTGGCGCCGGAAATCGAAGCCGCCCGGCTTGGCATCTTCGCGCTCACCCGTCTCAAGGCATACGACGCGCTCGCCACGGCCGTGCTCGATCCCTCCGGCGCGCCCGTGTCAGCGGTGGTGGCCGGTGGCGTACGCGTTCCGCCGCGTGGGCGACGCGCGGGCGGTTCCCGCTCTCCGCGCGCTTCTGAACGGCGACGGCGTCTACACGCGGGCATTCGCCGCGCGCGGACTGGGCGCGCTGAAGGACGCGGGCAGCATCGATCTGCTGCGGCCGCTCGTGGCCGCCGCTGCTGGCGAACCCGCCGCGGCAGTGGAAGCGGTCCGTTCACTCGGTGAGATTGGCGACCGGCGCGCGCTGCCTGCACTCGCGGATCTGCTGCGGACGCGCGGACATCCATCCCGGCATCCGCGCAGAGGCGGTGCAAGGCGATCGGCCAGCTGCGTCGAACCCGAAAGCGCCGACCTCCTGCTCGACCTGATGTCGGATCCCTTCCCAGCCGTGCGCGCCGAGGCACTTGGCGCCCTGGTCCGGGTCGACCCGGAACGCTTCGTCGTCATACTTTCGGGGCTCGATGCCGACAAGCACTGGACCGTGCGCGCCGCGCTCGCGACGGCGCTCGCGGAGCTGCCCGTCGAGGTCGCGACGCCCGCTCCTCGAGCCGCTCGTTCGCGACGCCGATCAGCGGGTGCTTCCGGCCGTGCTCGCAGCGCTGGCGAAGCGGAAGACGCCAAATGCCGGCGCGATCGCCCTCGAGTTGCTGAAGGCCGACGATGTGGTGGTGCGAGGAGCTGCGGCGCGCGCGCTGGCGGAATTGAAGCCGCGAAGGCGCCGTCGACGCGCTCAAGGCCGCGGTTCGATTTGCCGAGCGCGACGCGCCGTACACGGCGCGCGCCGCCGCGCTCGAAGCGCTACGGCCGTTCGGTCGCGCAGAATCAGAGCCTGCGCTTGACCGCCGCGCTCGGAGACAAGGACTGGGCGGTCCGGCTGAAGGCCGCCGAGCTCTTGCGCGGTCTCGACCCGTCGCGCGACACCGACGCGGCGATCCGTCCGGCGCCGAGCACGGTTCGATCGGGCGGTCTATGACGATGCAAAGGTCCGTGGTCGCGCCGCCCGTGTCGACGCACGTCTACATCGACACCGACAAGGGCACGATTCAGATCGAGCTGGAGGTGCTCGACGCGCCGCTGACCGTGAGAACCTTCACCGATCTGGCGCGGCAGGGATACTTCGGCGGCGTCGCCATCCACCGCGTCGTGTCGAACTTCGTCGTGCAGGATGGTGATCCGCGCGGCGACGGGGAAGGCGGCCCGGGCTACACGATTCGCGACGAGCTCAACGAGCGGCCGTATCTGCGCGGCACGGTCGGCATGGCGCTCGACTGGGCCGATACCGGCGGCAGCCAGTTCTTCATCACGCACTCGCCGCAGCCGCATCTGGACGCGCGCTACACCGTTTTCGGCCAGGTCATCTCGGGGATGGACGTCGTGGACAAACTCGCGCAGGGCGATCTGATTCGCGCCGTCCGCGTGTGGGACGGACGCCGTAATCGCCGCCGACTCCGAGCCTCGAGTCTCGCAACCCGTCAGATCCGCTCAATCCGCAAATAAAAAAGGGGGCCGTGAGCGGCCCCCTAGGTATTTCGAGGCGGCGTGAAGCGTTAGCGCTTCTTCGCCGCTTTCTTTGCGGTCTTCTTGGCTTTCTTTGCCATGGTCCTGATCCCCCCTTTCCGGGTGTAAGCTGCGCGTCAGACCCCACTGCGTCAGGTCTCGATCTCGACCGCCTGGCCCACCGATCGCCCTCCGCAGTGTCTTCCGCCTCGAGTCCACCGCGGGCGCGCCGTTGTCGACGCGCGCGTGATGGAGAAGTTGGTGAGGCCGTCGAATGAAAGTGGCTCACAGAGAAGTTGGGGGTGACCATCCTGGCCACCCCCGCGCGGTCACGTGCTTACCGCTTCTTCGCAGCCTTCTTCTTGGCCGCTTTCTTCGCAGTCTTCTTCGCCATTCTTCCTCCTAGAGTGAAGGTGACTCATCTCAGGCCTGAGTAACTGCGCGTTACTACTGGTGGCCTGAGCGAACCACCCTCATACAAGATGTAGATTATGGATGAGAAAAAATGTGATGTCAAGCACAAACTTTCCAAAAGTGTCAAGACTTGACACCCTCTCGCGAGGATCGAGTGCGCGCGACGTGCTGTTGTCGTGTGCGCGATCGATGATCGGTGCGCCTGATCGTCATCCGGCACCACGATTCGCGCGAGCCGTGTCGTGGCCGCGCGCGACGACGTGCTCATCCTTCGTACCGCACTGCAAGTGTGTCGGACAAAGGAGCGAAGAACTGTAGAAGGTGCGGCGGGTGCGACGGGTGCGAGCGGTGCGGCGGGTGCGAGCGGTGCGGCGGGTGCGACGGGTGCGAGCGGTGCGGCGGGTGCGAGCGGTGCGGCGGGTGCGAGCGGTGCGACGGGTGCGAGCGGTGCGGCGGGTGCGAGCGGTGCGGCGGGTGCGACGGGTGCGAGCGGTGCGACGGGTGCGACGGGTGCGACGGGTGCCCCGTCGTCACCGCGATCGAGTGAGGTGCGCGATGGCTTTTGCCGCTGACGTCACAAATCGCGAGTCGGTGCCGAACACGTGGCCCACCGCACGATAGCGGGCGAGCGCGAGGTCGCGCCGGCCCTGCTGTTCCAGCACCTCGGCGCTCCAGAGATAGGCGGCGCCGAGCGCCACCGGCGGGGCCAGCGGGCGCATCGCGATGACGCGATCGAAATCGGCCAGGGCGGGCGCGATCTCGCGCCGCGCGGCGCGTACACGTGCGAGACGCACGCGGATCATGGCATCGGCCGGCGCAGCGGTCGCGGCGCCCGCCAGCGCGCGTGCCGCCTGTTCGAGCGCCCCGCGTTCGAAGGCGCGCCACCCCGTGAGGCTGAGGCGATAGGCCTGCGCGGCCGCCAGGTCCGGCGGCGCACGGCGCAGGCCGGCACGCGCCGCGCTGGTGATCTCGTCAGGATCGCCGGCCGGCACGGCGTCGAGCGCCGCGTTGTAGGCCCGCACGGCGGCGGCCCGATCGCCCAGCCGATCGAGCATTTGCCCCAGGCGGAGGTCGGCGTCCGCCACTGCGCCAAAGGGCGCGGTCGGCGCGAGATCGATGACGTGACGCAACTGATCCACGGCACGATCCGTTTCAAAGAGCGCATCCAGCATGCGCGCCGCGCCCAGCCGGCCCGATATGTCCGAGAGGCGTGGATCGGCCATCTGCGGCGCGCGCTCGACCAGCGACTGCCAGGTCTTCAGGCTCGCGGCCGCGATCGTGCAGGTAGTGATCTTCGATGTCCGCGGTGCGCTCGATGAAATGAGGATTCGCGGGATAGCGCGTGCTCAGCGCGTGAAGCAGCTCGAGCGCGCGCCGCGGCTGGTTCTCGTACCAGAGATAAATCCAGTGGAGCTGATAATCGGCTTCGCCGCGCAGCAGCACGCCCCGCGACGTGCACCGCCTCCATGTCGCGCAGCCCGTCGCTGCGATTGCCGCCGGGCAGCAGGAAGAGGAAGCGGAGAAACCTGGCAAACGCCGGCGCGACCGCCGCGTAGTACTTGTAGAGCCCGATGCCGAAGCGCGCGTCGCTCAGGCCGGGGTCGAGGGTCAGCGCGCGCTCGAGCGCCTCCTTGATGCGCTTGCCATCGCGTGCGGCCGCAACCTGCTCGCCGCGCTCCACGCGCCACGACACCCGGGCGCCATAAGCGGCTCCCAGGTAGAACCAGGCTTCGGCCGACGCCGGCTCGCGCTCGGTCCACTGCTCGCACGACGCAATCGCCGTGGTGACGCGCCGCTGAAACTGGTCGTCGAAGCTCGTGTCGTCGGGGTTGAGGAGGATGCGCCACCAGACCGCCGTCGCGCCGAGAACCTCACACGCCTCGCGCGGCGCAGGTCCACAGGCGCTGGCCAGGGCCTGGTCGACGCGGTCGAATCGTGCGTTGAGAATGTGCGCGTAGGCCACCGACAGCCGGTCGGCTCCGGTCAGCCCACGAGCATCGGGGTGAAGGCCGACCGACGCGAGCAGGAGGCCGAGCGCCATCGCTCCGGCACGCCGTACCCGCGACCTGCTCACAAGGCGCTCGTCCTCAGGCGCTGCTTTTCGGCGTGACGTTCGAATCGCCAGCTGGATCAGTCGATCGAGCAGCGCCGGATACTCGAGGCCCGTCGCGGCCCACAGCTTCGCGAACATGCTGATCGTGGTGAAGCCGGGAATCGTGTTGACTTCGTTCACGAAGAGAGTCGCCCGTCTCGCGCGAGAGCAGGAAGTCGACGCGCGCCATGCCCGCGCCGTCGACGGCCCGAAACGCCTCGACTGCCAGCCGCCGTACTTCCGCATGCTGGCGCGTCGTCGAGCGCCGCGGGAATGTGGACGGTCGAGCCGGAATCCAGATATTTCGCCTCGTAGTCGTAGAACTCTCGACCGGGCACGACCTCGCCGGCCACCGACGCCTCGACCTGATCGTTGCCGAGCACGCCCACCTCGATCTCGCGGGCCGCCGGCGACGCGCGGCCTCCACGACGACCTTCAGATCGAAGTCGAAGGCGAGATCGATGGCCGTGACGAGCTCCTCCGCGCGTCTTGGCCTTCGAGATGCCGACGCTGGACCCGAGGTTGGCCGGCTTCACGAAGAGCGGAAAGCCGAGCGCCGGCTGCCGCCATCGAGAAGGCCGTCGCGGTCGGCCCGCCACTCGGACGCACGCAGGACGCGGTACTCGGCGCCTGGCGAAGTCCGCGCGCCGCAAAGGCGATCTTCATGAACGCCTTGTCCATCCCGACCGCCGACGCCAGGACGCCGGCGCCGACGTAGGGCACGTTCGCGAGCTCGAGCAGCCCCTGGACCGTGCCGTCTTCGCCGTGCGGCCCGTGCAGGACAGGAAAAACGACATCCAGGCCGAGGCCGGTGACGCGAACCTTGTCGTCCGAGTCGCCGGAGCGGCGATCGATCGTGATGAGCGAGTCTTCCGCGGGATAGGCGACGAGATGCGCCTCGCGCCCGGGCCGCACCGAGTGCGCCGACGCCAGCCGCGCCTGCTCGATGACGTCGGACGCGGCAAGCGCCGTCGGCGGCCGGTCGGGCAGCGTCCAGCGGCCGTCCTTCTCGATGCGGATGGCGACCGGCTCGTAACGGGATGCGATCGAGGTGCTTGAATACGGCGGCGGCCGACGCCACCGACACTTCGTGCTCGCCGGAGCGGCCACCGAAAATGACACCGACGCGCAGTTTTTTCACCGAAGGTCTCGCGGAAGTGGGCTGCGCGCGCTGAGGTGCTCGCCGCCGCCGTCCTAATATACCCGTAGGCCCAAGCTTTAGCTTGGGCGCCCGAGCTGAAGCTCGGGCCTACGTCCAACGATCAATGCCCTTCCACTTCGAGCTGATCGCGACCGACGGCGTCGCCGGCGCGGCCGGCTGACGACCGCGCACGGCGTCATCGACACGCCCGTCTTCATGCCCGTCGGCACGCAGGGCACGGTCAAGGCGCTGACGCATCGCGACGTGCGCGAGGCGGGCGCGCGGAATCGTGCTGGCCAACACCTACCACCTGCATCTCCGGCCCGGCGAAGCGCTCGTCGCGCGTCTGGGCGGGCTGCACCGGTTCATCGGGTGGGACCGTGCGATTCTGACCGACAGCGGCGGTTATCAGGTGTTCAGCCTGGCCGCCCGCCGGAAGGTGACCGAGGCCGGCGTGCACTTCAAGTCGCACCTCGATGGCAGCGCACGCTTTCTGTCGCCGGAATCGGCCGTCGACATCCAGGCGGCGCTCGGATCCGACATCGCCATGATGCTCGACGAGTGCCTGTCGTGGCCAGCGGCGCACGACGACGTGCGCGCGTCGATGGAACTGACGCTCCGGTGGGCGCAGACGAGGGCGCGATCGATTCCGTGCGCTCCACGATCCTGGGCCGTCGGTTCGCCCGGAGAGCCCGGCCGACGACGCCTCGCCGGTCAACCGGCGCAGGCGCAGTTTGGCATCGTCCAGGGCGGCACTTTCACGGATCTGCGCGAGGCGTCGGTGGAGGGCACAGTGGCCATGGACTTCGACGGCTACGCGATTGGCGGGTTGAGCGTGGGCGAGCCGACCGCTGTCATGTACGACACCGTCGCCCACACGGCGGCCCTCCTTCCGGCTGAGCGACCTCGTTATCTGATGGGCGCGGGCACGCCGCAGGATCTCGTGGAGGCGGTCGCACGCGGCATCGACATGTTCGATTGCGTGCTGCCGACGAGGAATGCGCGAAACGGGCAGCTCTTCACGAGGAACGGACGCATCAACATCAAGAACGCGCAGTACGCGGAAGACGATCGCCCGCCCGACGACCGCTGTCGCTGCTATACGTGCCGCACGTGTTCGCGGGCATATTTGCGGCACCTTTTCGTGGCCGGCGAGATGACCGCGGCGACGCTCAACAGCCTGCACAATATCCAGTTCTACCTTGACACCATGGAGGCAATCAGGGAGGCTATTGGTTTCGGTCGCTTCGAAGCTTTCAGACAGGATTTCCACCGGGCCTGCGACCGGCCTGCACTCGATCCATGACCGTGACGCCCGATTTGGTCCCGAGCCTGCTCGTGGCGATTGCAGCGCCTCCGGACGGAAGCGCCGTGAGCCCGTGGGTTCAACTCATTCCGTTCGCCCTCGTCCTCGCGATCTTCTACTTCATCATCCTGATGCCGATGCGGCGACGGCAGAAGAAGGTCGACGAGTTCCTGAACACCCTCAAGGTCGGCGACAAAGTCGTCACCTCAGGCGGCCTGTACGGCAGCATCGCCAAGTTGGGCGAGACGTCGCTGCAGCTTCAGGTGGCCGACAAGGTCCGCGTCGAGGTCGCCCGCACCGCCGTCGTTGGCTATCAGGGCCAGCCGCCGGTGACCACCTCGGAGGGCGCGGCGCAGTAGCCCGAGACGCCACGGCGGTCGGCGTGTCCGGCCCCGACGCGTGCCAACCATCATGAACAAGAGTCTCCGCTGGAAAATCCTCGCCATCTTCGGCGTCGTCGCGCTGTGCGTGTGGACTGTCTACCCGCCGGCCGAGAAGGTCCGCCTCGGTCTCGATTTGAAGGGCGGCGTGCACCTCGTCCTCCGCGTGCAGACCGATGACGCGTTGCGGCTGGAAACAGAAACGGCGATGGAACGGCTCCGTGAGGAGCTCGTGAAGGGCGGCGTGGCAAACGTCGCGGCGACGGCCCTGGCGGTCGACGCCTTCCAGATTTCTGGCGTGCCGCCGAATCAGGATGCGCTCGTTCGCCAGGCGGCGACCGAGATCGAGGCGACCTACAACCGCGAGTCGGGTGCGGGCGGTTCCTACACGTTCCGCATGAAACCGAACATCGCAGAACCAGCTGCGCCAGGAGACTGTGGAGCAGGCACTGCGCACGATCGAGCGGCGCGTGAACGAGCTTGGCGTGGCCGAGCCGATCGTGGCGCGGACAGGGCGGTCAGGATCAGATCCTGGTGCAGTTGCCCGGTGTCAGCGACGTGATGCGCGCGAAGGAAATCATCCGATCGACGGCGCTGCTGGAGCTCAAGCTCGTCGAGCGCGGGCCCGCGAGCACGAAAGAAGAGCTCATGACGAACGGCGCCGTGCCGCCCGACCAGGAGATTCTGCCTGGCGTGAGCGAGGGATCGGGCCAGTCGGCGGTGGTGTATTACCTGGTGCGGAAGGTGCCGGTCGTCACGGGTCGCGATCTGAGAAATGCACGGCCCAGCCTCGATGAGAACAACCGCCCGGCGGTCTCCTTTTCGCTCAAGCCCGAAGGGGCCGTCAAGTTCGGAAACTTCACCGGCAGCAGCATCGGCCGGTACCTCGCCATCGTGCTCGACAAGCGCGTGATGTCGGCACCGGTCATCGAGGGGCGGATCACCGACGACGGGCGCATTGCGGGCAACTTCACGCAGCAGGAGGCCAACGATCTCTCCCTGACGCTGCGCTCGGGCGCGCTGCCGGCCTCGCTGACCTATCTGGAGGAGCGGACCATCGGCCCGTCGCTCGGCGCCGACTCGATTCGGGCCGGCGTCATGGCGTCGGTCGTCGGATTGGGTCTCGTGGTCGTGTTCATGCTGTCGTTCTACAAGTTGTCTGGCGTGAACGCGATCGTGGCCATGGCGATCAACCTGCTCGTGCTCCTCGCCTTGATGGTCTACTTCAACGCGACGATGACCCTGCCGGGCATCGCCGGGTTCATTCTGACAATCGGGATGGGCGTGGACAGCAACGTGCTCATCTTCGAGCGCATCAAGGAAGAACTGCGCGCGGCCAAAGGCATACGCGCGGCCGTCGCGGCCGGATTCGATCGCGTGTTCCTGACCATTCTGGACACACACGTCGCCTCCCTCATCGCGGCGGCGTTCCTCTTCCAGTTCGGCACGGGACCGATTCGCGGCTTCGCGACGACGCTTTCGATCGGCCTTCTGACGAACGTGTTCACGTCGATCTTCGTGTCGCGCACGTTGTTCGAGCTCGCGCTCGGCAGACGCCAGGCGGCAAAGCTCAGCATCTAGTGACGTCAGGCGGGCAGGCTACTCATGCAGATCTTCTCGAACACGAACTACGACTTCATCCGCTGGCGCTGGCAGGCCCTGATCTTGTCGGCGGTCTTCATTCTCGCCGGTGTGGGCTATGGCCTGATTCGCGGCGGGATGCCGCTCGGCATCGACTTTTCCGGCGGCACGCTCATCGTGCTGAAGTTCTCGGCAGCCCGTGCCCGAGGACGCCGTCCGCAAGGCGCTCGATGCGCTGCCTGGCGAGAAGGTCGTCCAGCAGTACGGCGACGCAGTCCGGAAACGAGATTCTCATCCGCCTTCCGCAAAGCAAGAGCGCCGAGCAGGGCTTCAGCCTCGAACAGGACGCACGCGCGGCGATCTCGGCGGTCGAGAAGGGCGGGCTGCCGAAGTTCGAAACGATCAAGACCGAGGTCGTGGGGCCGGTCATCGGCGCCGACCTGCAGCGGAAGGGCATCTACGCGACGCTCGCGTCGATTGTCGGCATCACGATCTACATCGCCATCCGCTTCCGCTTCTCGTTCGCGGTCGGTGCCATCGTTGCCACGTTCCACGACATCTTCGTCGTGTTTGCGATGCTCGCGTTCTTCGGGTACGAGCTGTCCCTGAACGTCGTCGCGGCCATTCTGACGATTACCGGGTATTCGGTGAACGACACGATCGTCATCTTCGATCGCGTGCGCGAGAACTCCCGGCTGCTGAGGAGAGAGCCGCTCGGCGAAAGTCGTGAACCTGAGCGTCAACCAGACGCTGGGCCGGACGATCATCACCGCGAGCACGACGTTTCTCGCGGTCCTTGCCCTGTACCTGTTCGGTGGTGAAGTGCTGCACGGCTTCGCGTTCGCGATGCTCGTGGGCATCGTGAGCGGCACGTATTCGACCGTCTTCATCGCCTCCGCCATCGCGATCATCCTCAGTGGACGCAAGGCGTCGGCGGGGCGCGCCGCGGTGCCGGTGGAAGAGGCGGTCGAGCGTCCGCGCAAGGGCGGCGGTCGCAACGTGCGCGTCTCCTAATCCGCAGGGCGAGACTGCGCCGTGTTGCTTCTCGAAGCGGCGCTGCTCGGGATTGTGCAGGGGCTCACGGAGTTCCTGCCCGTGTCGAGCTCCGCGCATCTCATCCTCGCTCGCGTGTTCTTCGGATGGGACGCCGAGCAGTTCGGCCGTCCATTCGACGTCGCCTGTCATCTGGGCACGCTCGGCGCCATCCTCGTGTACTTCCGCCGCGATCTCCTCATGCTGGTGCGCGCGCTGCCGCACGCGGTCAGGCCCGCCGCAACCACCGAAACGCGCCTGATCTGGTTGATTGCGGTTGGAACGCTGCCGCTCGTGCCGATTGGCCTCTTCCTCGCCGATCGGGTCGATGCCCTCAGGACGCCCGGCGTCATCGTGGTCACGCTCTCGGTCGTCGGTGTCGCGATGTTTGTCGCCGAGCAGTTCGGGACGCATCGCCGGGCCGCAGAGGATCTCGGCTGGGGGGAAGCGCTGATGCTCGGTGTGGTCCAGGCGATGGCGCTCATCCCGGGGGTCTCGCGCTCCGGCGGAACGATTACGATGGGGCTCTTTTTCGGTCTGAAGCGCCAATCAGCGGCGAGGTTTTCCTTTCTCCTCGGAGTCCCGGCGATGTTTGCCGCTGCCGCTCACGAAGGACGTCGCCTGATCGGTCAACCGATGGATGCTGCGACGCTGCAGGTGTTCGTCGTGGGCATCGTGGTCTCGGGGCTGGTTGGCTACGTGACCGTGAAGTACTTCCTGAAGTATGTCGCGGTCCGCGGCCTCGATGTGTTTGCGTGGTATCGCCTTGCGCTGGCCGCGGCCACGGCCGCGTGGATGCTGTCGTGAGCGCGACGAGGATCGCCTGATGCAGTGGCTTCGACGGCGCTTCATCGCGGGATTTTTCGTCGCGGTGCCGGTCGTGGCCAGTGTCGCGGCGCTCGTCTGGACCTTCCGGGTGATCGACGGATTCACGGCGCCAATCTACGCGCAACTGCTCGGGCGATCGGTGCCCGGGCTCGGACTGTTGACGACGGGCATCGCCCTGCTGCTCGTCGGCATCCTCGCGACCAACGTCATCGGCCGGCGGTTGCTCCTTCGGGTCGAGCACTGGCTCATGCTGGTGCCGCTCTTCCGCACGGTCTATGCGCCCGTCAAGCAGCTCGTCCTCGCCTTCTCGCCGGACAACGAATACGGGTTCAAGCAGGTCGTCCTCATCGAGGAGCCCGGCCGGCGGTACGTCATCGGGTTTCTGACCCGGGAGTTCACCCTGGGCGACGAGGGAGCGGCGAGGGCCCTCGCCGCGGTCTACGTGCCGACGAACCATTTGTACCTGGGCGATGTGATCGTCTACCCGCGAGAACAGCTGCTTTTTCCTGACCTTTCCGTCGAAGAAGGCGTCCGTATCTTCCTCACTGGTGGCATGGCGCTGCCCGGCCGCGTCGAGGGCCGGCGGGCGGCTCCCGGAGAACCGCGCGGAGTATGAGGTCCGACAAGTCTCCGATATAATCGGGCGTTTGTTGATTCGACGAACGACCCGAGAGGACGCATCAATGAGAGTGAATGTGACCAGGTGGACGCTCGCCGTCCTGACGATGGGAATGGGCGTGATCGCGCCGGCCGTGCTCGGCGCGGCGCAGCCGGAGCCCCCGGCCGTGCATCGCGGCGGCGAGGCGAATCTGGTTCTGCCCGACCTGAGCACCGTGTCGTTTCTCGGGATCGACGGGCACACGCTGCTGCTCGCGGGCATCGTCGTCTCGGCGCTCGGCCTGCTGTTCGGGATGGTGATCTACGGGCAGCTCAAGAACCTGCCCGTGCACTCGTCGATGCTCGAGATCTCGGAGCTGATTTACGAGACCTGTAAGACGTATCTCCTGCAGCAGGGGAAGTTCCTGCTGATTCTCGAGTTGTTCATCGGCGTGATCATCGCGTTCTACTTCGGTGTCCTGCAGCATTTCCCGGCCATCAAGGTCGCCATCATTCTGCTCTTCAGCCTCATTGGCATCGGGGGCAGCTACGGCGTCGCGTGGTTCGGTATCCGCGTGAACACGTTCGCGAACTCGCGCACGGCGTTTGCGAGCCTGCGCGGGATTCCCTATCCGTGTTATGCCATTCCGCTGAAGGCGGGCATGAGCATCGGCATGATGCTCATCAGCGTCGAGCTCCTGCTGATGCTGTTCATCCTGCTCTTCGTGCCGGGCGATTACGCAGGGCCGTGCTTCATCGGTTTTGCCATCGGCGAGTCGCTCGGCGCCGCCGCGCTCCGCATCGCCGGCGGGATCTTCACGAAGATTGCCGACATCGGCTCCGACCTCATGAAGATCGTCTTCAAGATCAAGGAAGACGACGCCCGGAATCCAGGCGTGATTGCGGACTGCACGGGTGACAACGCGGGCGATTCGGTCGGCCCGTCGGCCGACGGGTTCGAGACCTATGGCGTCACCGGCGTCGCGCTGATCTCATTCATTCTGCTCGCGGTCTCGAGCCCGACGGTGCAGATCCAGCTCCTCGTCTGGATCTTCATGATGCGCATCGTGATGGTGGTCGCCTCCGGCGTCTCCTACCTCGTGAACGAAGCGATTGCCAAGGCGCAGTACCGAGCACGCGCCGACGATGAACTTCGAGGCGCCGCTCACGCGGTCTGGTATGGCTGACCTCGTTCGTCTCAATCGCGTTGACGTACGTCGCGTCGTATCTGCTCATCCCGACGCTGGGCGACGGCTCTCTCTGGTGGAAGTTGTCGACGGTCATCACGTGCGGAACGCTGGCGGGCGCGATCATCCCCGAGCTCGTCAAGATCTTCACGTCGACCGACTCGGCGCACGTGCGCGAGGTGGTGACCTCGTCTCAGGAGGGCGGCGCGTCGCTCAATATCCTGTCGGGATTCGTGGCCGGCAACTTCTCGGCGTACTGGCTGGGCATGAGCATGATCGCGCTCATGGGCGCCGCGTATCTCGTGAGCGGTTACGGGTTCGCCGATCTCGGCATGATCGCTCCGGCCGTCTTCGCGTTCGGTCTCGTGGCGTTCGGTTTTCTCGGCATGGGTCCGGTGACGATTGCCGTCGACTCGTACGGGCCGGTTACCGACAACGCGCAGTCGGTCTTCGAGCTGTCGACGATCGAGCAGATTCCGGGCATTCACGCCGAGATCAAGAAGCAGTTCGGCTTCGACCCGAACTTCGAGCGCGCCAAGGAACACCTCGAAGAGAACGACGGCGCGGGCAATACATTCAAGGCGACCGCCAAGCCCGTGCTGATCGGCACCGCGGTTGTCGGCGCCACGACGATGACCTTCTCGATCATCCTTGCGCTGACCGAAGGGCTGAAACCGGATCTCGTCGCAAAGCTGTCGATTCTTCATCCGCCGTTTCTGCTCGGTCTCATCGCCGGGGGCGCGATGATCTACTGGTTCACGGGCGCCTCGACCCAGGCCGTGACGACGGGCGCCTATCGCGCGGTGGAATTCATCAAAGCGAACATCCGGCTCGAGAACACGACGCGGGCGTCGGTCGCCGACAGCAAGAAGGTTGTCGAAATCTGCACGCAGTACGCGCAGAAGGGGATGTTCAACATCTTCCTGAGCGTGTTCTTCGGCACGCTGGCGTTCGCGTTTCTCGAGCCGTTCTTCTTCATCGGGTATCTCGTCTCAATCGCGCTCTTCGGCCTGTATCAGGCCATCTTCATGGCCAACGCCGGTGGCGCGTGGGACAACGCGAAGAAGGTGGTCGAAGTCGAGCTGAAGATGAAGGGAACGCCGCTGCACGACGCGACGGTCGTGGGCGACACGGTGGGCGATCCCTTCAAGGACACCTCGTCGGTGGCGATGAATCCGGTCATCAAGTTCACGACGCTTTTCGGACTGCTGGCGGTGGAGCTGGCCGTGAGCCTGACGGCCCAACAGGGGGTGGCGTTCACGTTGCTCTTCTCGGCCGTGTTTTTCTCTCTGTCGGCGTTCTTCGTCTGGCGATCCTTCTACGGCATGCGGATCGAGCGGCAAGTGAGCGCGTTAACCGGTTGACCTGGTTGACTTCGCGTGAAAACGATCGCTAGAATGCCGAGGTTTTCCGAAGCGTCGCAGCCGTTCGTCCCGGAAGCCTCGGTGGTGCCGAGCTGGTGTTCCCAGATCAGTTTGGCGTGAGACGTGGCGACAGAGATTCGTGGCGAGGGTTTGCAAGCACGATAGAGTGCCGCCGGTAGAGGCGGTTTTCACCTTCCGTCAACGGTCGCGCTAACGCGCGGCATCCCGTGGGACTGGCGCGCGGTGCCCGGCTTGGCGCAGACTGGAGTTTGGCGTAGCCGATTTCTCGTGGGCGGTGTCTAAGCCGGTAAGACGCGGAATGCGTGCATTCCGTTGACACTCCTGTTGGCGGGTCTATAATCTTCGGCTCGCCGAGCTGGTGCGCTGGGTTGGTCTAAGGAGGAGACGTTCGTGCCACGTGATATGTTCGGCGACGTTGTCAACCCGTCGATCAAGGTGGGCGGCCAGAAGTGGTACACCGTTCCGCTGTCCATCCTCGTTCACACGGTGCTCATCGCGGGAATCATCATCGTTCCCTTGCTGGCCGTGGACGCGTTACCCGAGGTGCCGTCGATGATGGCCTTCGTGGCGGCGCCCCCACCGCCCCCACCGCCCCCTCCACCCCCTCCACCGCCGTCTGCGCCAACACCTCAACCCATAACGCCCACCAACGTCAATCCGAACGCGGCGCCGATCGAGGCTCCTAAAGAAATCAAGCAGGAGTCCAGCATCGACGCCGGGTTCGAAGGTGTGGCCGGCGGAGTCGAGGGTGGCGTGCCGGGCGGTGCCGTCGGTGGCGTCGTGGGCGGGCTCCCGGAAGCGCCGCCCCCGCCGCCGCCTCCCGCGGCGCCGGTGCGCGTCGGCGGCAACATCAAGGCGCCGACGAAGACGAAAAACGTGCAGCCCGTCTACCCGCCCATCGCGCAGTCGGCGCGCGTCCAGGGCGTGGTCATCATCGAGGCGACGATTGGTCCCAACGGACGGGTGCAGCGAAGCGAAGGTGCTCCGCTCGATTCCGCTCCTGGATTCGGCGGCGCTCGATGCGGTGAAACAGTGGGAGTTCACGCCGACACTGCTGAACGGCGTGCCCGTGCCGGTCATCATGACGGTGACCGTCCAGTTCACGCTGCAGTAAGTCGGTTACCCGATTATGCAGTACCGGCGAAGTCAAAACCTTAGGTGGAGGATGGAACGATGGGCGAAGGCGGTCTGAATCTTATTGATATGTGGGGGCAGATGACATGGGTTGCGAAGGGCGTGGCCTTCATCCTGTTCTTCATGTCGATGTGGTCGTTCGGTGTGGCGATCGAGCGAATCTACACGTTCACGCAGGCGCGTAACCAGTCCAAGGCGTACGCTCCCCAGGTGGCCAAGCATCTCAAGGACGGCCGGCTGAAGGACGCCATCGCCCTTTCGGCATCGAAGAACTTCCGTTACAGCCACCTCGCGAAGGTCGTGTTGGCTGGCCTGCAGGAATATCAGTTCCAACAGGAATCCGGCGGCGGCGGGCTGAGCCGTGAAGACCTCGTCGACAGCGTCCGCCGCGCGATTCAGCGCGCCACGGCACTCACACAGTCGGACCTGAAGAAGGGCGTCAACACACTCGCCACCATCGGCACGACGGCACCGTTCGTCGGACTGCTCGGCACGGTCGTCGGCGTCATCAACGCGTTTGTCGGCATTGCCGCGACTGGCTCCGGCGGTATCGGCGCCGTATCAGGTGGTATCGCAGAAGCGCTCGTCGAGACGGCGCTCGGGCTGGTCGTCGCCATCCCGGCCGTGTGGTTCTACAACTACCTCACCGGCCGCCTCGACTACTTCAACGTCGAAATGGATAACTCGTCGTCCGAGCTGGTCGACTACTTCATCAAGAAGACCGCATAAACGAAGTGCCAGGTGTAAAGTGGGAAGTGCAAAGTGGAGTGATGAGTGGGAAGTGAGAAGTGGCAACCGTCGGCGCCACTCAGGCACCACGCACGAGGCACTCGGCACTTTTCTTAGGGGATTACCGCAATGTCAATGAATCTGGGCAAGTCTGGCGGGGTCAAGTCGGACATCAACGTGACCCCCCTCGTTGATGTCATGCTGGTGCTCCTCATCATCATGATGATCGTGGCGCCGATGCTGCAGAAGGGCGTTGACGTCAAGCTGCCGACGGCCGCCAACACCACGGACAAGCCCGAGACGCAGGATCAGACCGTCGTCGCTGTGTCTGCCGATGGTCGATTGTTCCTCAATTCGGTGGAAGTGCCGGAAAACGATCTGATCCGCCGCATCAACGACGCGCTCGAGAACAAGAAAGCGAAGATCGTCCTCATCAAGGCCGACGAGGATGCCCCCTACGGGCGTGTGATGGCCGCCATGGACTCGCTGCGCAAGGCGCAGGTCGAGGACATGGGGCTCGTCACCGAGAAGAAGGTCCGGCCCGGACAGCAGCAGGGAGGCAACTGATGAAGCACGCGCACAAGCACTTCGGGGCGGAGGAGGTTACCCGCGGCGTGGAGCTGCAGGTGACGTCGGACATGAACGTCACGCCGCTCATCGACGTGCTCCTCGTCATGCTGGTCATCTTCATGGCGGCGCTGCCGCTGACGCAAAAGGGCCTCGACATCAACCTCCCCGCGGAAGCGACCGCCCAGGAGCAGCGTCCCGACGTCAGCCAGATCGTCCTCGAGTACACCGCGGATCGCCGGCTTTCGGTGAACAAGCAGGACACGACGATGCCGGAGCTCGAGACGAAGCTGCGCGCGATCTTCGAGCAGCGGAAAGACAAGACGATGTTCATCGCCGGAGCGCCGTCACTGCGCTACGGCGAAATCGTCGCCGTCATCGATGCGGCGAAGGGCGCCGGTGTCGAGAAGGTCGGCATCGTCACCGAGGGTATGAGGAAAGAGGCGACCGGGCAGGCTGCGCCGAAGAGCGATTAGCGCTCGCGATTGGGTGCCAGGCACTGTCAAAAACCAGGCACTGCCAAGAATCAGCCGGTCCGTGAACATTCCTGACCGTGCCTGGCACCATAGACAGGCGGCCATCTCGCGCTAAAGGGCGAGGTGGCCGTTTTTCTTTGCCCCCCGAGCTATGGCAAAAACCGGCAAACTCGTGCTCATCAGGGAACCAGGCCCGTTTCCACGCCTGCGGCCCGCGACCGCTCTGGCATTGGACGGCGCGACTGGGCACGTCGTCCTCGACAAGGCGATTCCCCTTCCGGATGGTGCCACCCATCAGGTGCCGCGAGAGTGGTGCTTCGAGTTCGACCCCCACGCAATGGAGGCGGTGAACAGCCTCGTCATCACCGCTCAGGACAAGCTGAATGCCGCCGAGCAGATCATCGACCTCGAGCTCGAACCCGCGGAGGTCGAAGCGTCAGACGACGAGGATCTGATTTTTCACTGAGTGGGCGGAGGCTGGATGCGGGGTTGTAGAGGGCGGGGCTAAAGCCCCCCCTCTACAACAACAGACTGGTTCTCTAATCGCCGGCGCCGGCGCCGGCGCCGGTCGCCTTGGTCTTCTGCAGCGACTTCGCCTTGTCGCGCAGCGTGTCGGCTTCCTTCAGCAGCGCCAGCTGCTTCTCGCGATCCTTCTCGAGCGTCGCCTGGAGGCGGAGCAGCAGTCCTTTGTAGACGATCGCTTCGAGGTAGTCGGCCTTGATTTGAATGGCCTTGTCGGTGGCCTCGAGGCCCTTGGTGATGTAGTCGCGCTTCTCGGGCTCCTTCAGCGACTTGTCGCGGAAGGTCTTGTCCCAGTAGTACGTGGCGATCGTGTAGTAGCCTTCGGGGTTCTTCGGATCCTGCGCTGCGCGCTCATTGAGCGCCTGCATCGTCTTGTCGAACTGACCCTGACGATTGTAGTACGCGCCAAGCTGCATATAGACCGTCGGATCCTTCGGGCGGGCGTCGCGGGCCTTCAGCAACGCGGCCTCGGCCTGCTCATAGTTCCCCGCGTCTTCGTAGATCTTCGAGAGGGCGAAGTAGTTCGCCGGGTCCGACGAATCCATCTGAATCATTTTCTGGACGACGGGTTCGGCCTGGGACGGGTCGTTCAACTTTTCGGCCCCATAGGAGGCGAGCAAGTACTCGGTACGAGAGTTTCCGGAGTTTCGGCTCCTGGATCGTCTCGGTCGCCTTCTTGTAATAGTCGACCGCCTTCTGGAGGTTGGCGTCGTTTTCCGCTTCGCCCTTGCGTGCGGGCTTGTACAGATTGTCGTAGCTGTTGGCGAGGTAGAAGTACGCATACGACAGTTCAGGATTGTGCTGCAAGGCCTCCTGGTACTTGTCGATCGCCTTCTTGTAGTCCTGTGCCTGATATGCCGCGTTGGCGTCCTTGAACGCCATCTGGCCTTTCAGCATCTGCAGTTTGCTGCAGGCCGAGGCACCCAGGCCCGCCCCGACGAGAACGGCAGCCAGCAACGCTGCCCTGGAACGCGTCCGCATTCGATGTCTCCCTGGTCCTGGCTTAACTGACATGCCCAACATCAAGACGTGGTCTGACGCGCGGTGGCCTGACGCCGCGGGCGGAGGTGATCTCCTGAGTCGAGGAGCGCTCACCAACTGCCGAAGCCGGGCCAGTATAGTAAACGTAAAAAACCAGCGTCAAGCCGGCACCGACCCACTTCGGGGCCCCGGCTTTGGACCGTGCCTGAGGCGCCCTGTTATCATGAGTGCAGGGCCATCCCCTTTTCTCATTAGACACCATTCCGCATGATTCGCTTCGAGGACCTGCTCGAGAAGGTGCGGGGCTATAACCCCGACGCCGACCTCGAACTGCTTCGGCGGGCCTACGTGTTCTCGACCTTCGAGCACAAGGGGCAGGTGCGCCATTCCGGCGAGCCCTATATGGTCCACCCGCTCGAGGTGGCCGACTTCCTGGCCGACCTGCGGCTGGACGTGGTGACCATCGCCGCCGGCCTCCTCCATGATGTGGTCGAGGACACGCTCACCACAATCGATCGTATAGAAGAGCTGTTTGGCGCCGAGGTGGCCCACGTCGTCGAGGGTGTGACGAAGATCAGCACCATCCCGTTTTCCTCGAGCGAGGAACGGCAGGCCGAGAACTTCCGGAAGATGCTGCTCGCGATGGTGGATGACATCCGGGTCATCCTGGTGAAGCTCGCCGACCGGCTCCACAACATGCGCACGCTCCACCACCTGCCCGAGGAGCGGCGCATCAAAATCGCCCAGGAGACGCTCGACATCTACGCGCCCATCGCGAACCGGCTCGGGATGAGCAAGGTGAAGAACGAGCTCGAGGAGCTGTGCTTCCGGTACCTCGAGCCGAAACCGTACGAGTCGCTGCGCGGCCGCGTCGAGGCCCGCCGCCGCGTGGCCGAGGGACTCATCGACGAGCTGAAGACCAACATCGTCGCCAAGCTAACCGAGGCGCAGGTGCCGTTTGTCAGGATCGACGGCCGAATCAAGCGTCTCTACAGCATCTGGCAGAAGCTGAAAAAACAGAAGATCGAGCTCGAGCAGGTGTACGACTTCGTCGCGTTGCGGATCATTACGCGATCGGTGAAGGACTGTTACGCGACGCTGGGCATCATTCACAACACCTGGTCGCCCGTGCCCGGGCGAATCAAGGACTTCATCGCGATGCCGCGGCCCAACGGCTACCAGTCGCTGCACACGTCGGTCATCAGCGAAAAGGGCACGCCGTTCGAGGTCCAGATCCGCACCGACGAGATGCACCAGCAGGCGGAGGAGGGCATCGCGGCGCACTGGAAGTACAAGGAGGGCCGCGTCGGCGACCAGCGCGACGACCGCTACTTCCAGTGGATGCGGCAGCTGCTCGAATGGCAGCAGGAAGTCCGCGACCCACAGGAGTTCATCAACAACCTGAAGATCGACCTCTACCCGGAGGAGGTCTACATCTTCACGCCGAAGGGCGAGGTCAAGGCCTTGCCGCGAGGCGCCACGCCGCTCGATTTCGCCTATGCCATTCACACCGACGTCGGTCATCGCTGCGTCGGGGCGCGCGTCAACGGCAAGATGGTGCCCCTCCGCACGCGGCTGAAAAACGGCGACATCGTCGAGATCGTGACGCAGACCGGGCACGCGCCAAGCCGCGACTGGCTCAATTTCGTCGTCACGTCGCGTGCGCGGCAGAAGATTCGCCACTTCGTGCAGCAGGAGGAGAAGGCCCGAAGCATCGACCTTGGACGGAAGCTGTTCGACAAGGACGCGCGGCGATTCGGCTTCAATCCGAAGACGCTCGTCGAGAAGCCGGAGTTCTTGAAGCTGGCCGAGGAATACGGCGGCGGGAAGGCCGACGAGCTGATGGCCGCGATGGGCTACGGCCGGCTCGCTCCGAGAACGATCCTGGCGCGTCTGGTGCCCGACGGGCAGCAGCTTCAGGAGAAGCCGGCTGACGGCCGCGTCGTGTCCGTCGTCAAGCGCGTTCTCCGTCCGGGCGAGGACCGTATCAAGGTCAATGGCGTCGACGACCTGCTGGTGTATCGCGCCCGCTGCTGCAACCCGATTCGCGGCGAGAAGATCGTCGGCTACATCAGTCGCGGGAAGGGCGTGGCGGTGCATTCCGCCACGTGCTCGAACGTGGTGAATCTCCAGTACGATCCCGAACGGCGCATCGACGTCGAATGGGAGAAGAGCGCCGAATCGGCGGCGCGTTATACCGTGCGACTGACGATGCAGGTCGAGGATCGGAAGGGGATTCTCGCCGACGTGAGCGCCAAGGTTGCAGACATCAACACGAACATCACGAGCGTCGAGGCGACCACCGACGAAGATCAGCGCGGCCAGATCAATATGACCGTGCAGATCAGCGACCTCAAGCACCTCGAGAAGGTGATGAAGTCGCTGAAGTCGGTTGAGGGCGTGCTGGGCGTGGAGCGATCGGTCCGCTAGCCAACGGCGTCGGGATGAATTTCAGAAACCGAAATTCCCTCCCGCCATTTCAGAGGACGGCGATGACGTCGATTTCGATGCGCGCGTCGCGCGGCAGGCGGGCGGCTTGCACGGTCGAACGGGCTGGGGCGGGTGCCGAGAAGAACGTGCCGTACACCGCGTTCATCGCCGCGAAGTCGGCCATGTCCGCGAGGAACACGGTGGTCTTGACGACTTGAGCGAACGAGGCGCCGCCGGCCTTCAGCACCTCGCCGAGATTCTCGAGGACCTGCCGGGTCTGGACACCGATGTCGCCATCGACAAGCTGGCCCGGTGGAGGGATCGATCGGGATCTGACCCGAGCAGTAGATGTGGCCGCCTGCTCGAACGGCTTGTGAATACGGACCGATCGCCTGAGGCGCCCGGTCCGTCGCAATCGGGTCGCGCATGGCCGGGGACGCGTTCAGGCGGCCTTGACGACTTTGCCGGAGCGCAGACAGCGGGTGCAGACGCGGAGGCGCCGGACGCCACCGTTCACCATTGCGCGCACCCTCTGCAGATTCGGCTCGAATCGCCGGGCCCTGACATTGTGCGCGTGGCTGATCGTGCGGCCGACCACGGGCCCTTTGTCGCAGATTTCACATCGTTTAGCCATTCAGGACTTTCCATTCAAGGACGAGACGGCCTGCTTCACGTACGTCAGGCGATGACGCCAAGGCGCGAGACAAACATCAGATTATAGCAGTCGCCGTTGGAGTTGCCCAAGCTGAAGCTTTGGCCTACAAGGCCGTCGGTAGGACGTACCGCAGGTCGGCCGTAGGACTACCGAGGGTCGGTCGTAGGACCTACGGAGGGTCGGTCGTAGGACCTATCGAGGGTCGACCGTAGGACGACCTATCGAGGGTCGGCCGTAGGACCTACCGAAGACCGCCCGTAGGACCGGGCTTTAGCTCGGTCATTTGGCTTCACGGCAGAATGATCGACCCGCCGGCACCGGAACCGGGGGATGACTGCCGATCGGCGGGCGCCGTGACGTCGGGTTTCAGCAGGCGTCGGGCAAGATCCAGAAAGCCCTGACGTTCATCGCCCACGAGCGCCCCTACCCGCCTGGCCGCTTCCTCGACCCCCCGAAGCGCCCGCGCCGCGTCGCGCTCCAATGGCGACCGCGCGCCTTCAATCTGCGCCGTCACCTCGTCGAAGGCCCGCCGAAACGCCGCTGCCAGTTCCTGAGCCGTGATGGACGCCGGGCGCTGGTCATAGATGACGCCTCGGGCCGCCGTTTCGAGCGACCGGGCCAGGCTCGAGGCGGCCTCCGCGATATCGGGATCGAGGACGCGGCCGCAGGGGATCGGACTGGTGGCGAATGAGGATGGACTGGAAGAGAAAGAAGAACCGCGACTGCCGTTCGGTCAGTTCACTCATCGCCGGTAGCAGCAGCGCCACGTCCCGCTGGCGCCGTCGCTCGGTCACGGCCGGGGGATGCGACCGTGCGGACGCAAGGTATCCGCAGTCGGCTGGGCACCGGATCTCGACGAGTCGTTTCGTGCCACAACAGACGGCGCAAATCGTGTCGCCGCGGGCCGGACACTTGCGTTTGGCCGGACGGGTCTGGCAGATCGGACACTGCATGGGAATCCCACAAGACTGGTCCAGGTGCCAGGAACTGTCAACCTCTTGGTTGCGCGGAACCGATCAGATCCTTATAATCCGCAGAAAACCAGCGCAGCAATGACGGAACGGCAGTTGCACTTGCCTTGATCGGCCAGGCTCTTCAGCCGAAGGCGCATCTTTCGGGAGGCGTAAATGGCAGACGGGCTGTTTCGCAACGAATCGCCCTTGGAGTACTTCAAGGAGCAGGTCGAAGGCGCGATGGAACGTCAACGCCTGAAGACCTCCGAGTGGACGTCGTACTACGTCGTCAAGCTGCTTGCTGGCTTCATCCCGGCGGATCGCGGAGAGGCAGCCCTGGACGGTGATCCGCTCGGCCTTCGCCTTGTGCGGGCGCTGCAGGCTGAAGGCGCCGCGCAACGCGAAGCGCTCCGTGCGGTTGGGGACGCGTCCCTCTTCCTCGCAGGGTTCTTTTCCGACAGCCTGAATCGGCGGCTGGTGGACTCCGACTACTACATCGCGCTCGGTGCAAATGCGTATGGCCGACTGGCCGGGCACGACCGGGACGCCTTCGCCGATGTGTTCGGAGAAATGGCTGACAAGTTCGTGCCGCTGGTCGATGTGCTGGCCGAAATCAGCGATCGAGCGTCGCTCGGAAGCAATCGCGAACTCCTCCGGCTTTACGATCGGTGGTTGCGGACCGGGAGCCGTCGGGACGAGGGCTTGCTGGCTGAGCGCGGACTCGTGCCGAACGCCTCGATCAGCCGCCGCGTCCAGTAGTGTTTGTGAACAGACACTATTGGTTGGAAACGGACAGCGGTGGTCGCGAACGGCATCACGACGGCGGCAGTTTCTACACTCCCACTTCCGACGCGGGAGTCGGAAATCCGTGTTACAATCCCCGCCTCCGGGTTGGTGTGGCATCCCGCCACGGTCTTTGGACGTTCTGCCTCTCTGTAACTGTCCTCTACAGTAGACATCAGATGCGACCGTTCAACGGACGAACCGTATCCGGTCGAGCGGCGTCTAATCGGATGACCGGCGCCGCTCACGTGATTGGCGATAAGGCCGAGCGGCGGCAACCTTTTTCATATGAATGTGTTGCGCGGGTGCCGAGTTTCCGCCGGAGGGTCGTGACGCGCGAGCGCTGAGCTTCGACTGCTGATCGTCCCCCCGACTTCGAGCCTCCCCGAATAACAGATCGCCGGTCACTTTAGCCCTGCAAGGTCGGGCTGCCAATACGGCAGCACCTTTGCAAGGTTCGCGGCATCATACATTCGTGATCGAGCTAATGAAGGGAGCGGGCGTCATGAAGAAAAAGGTAGCAACGAAGGCCCCGACCAGGCGGTACGAGGACCTCAGGCAGATTCTCGAGGACCGCCGACGTGAGATTCTTTCCCAAGTTCAGGGCAAGATTCGCGACGTCCGCACTGAGGGCTCCTCGAACAAACTGAACGAGGTGTTCGACGCTGGCGAGAGCTCCGAAGCCGACATCCAGGACGATATCGAGTTCGCACTCATCCAGATGAAGGCCGAAACGCTCAACAAAATCAACGAAGCGCTCACGCGACTCGAGGAAGGCGCGTACGGCAACTGCTTCGAGTGCGGCGAGGAAATCGCCGAGGCGCGGCTGCGCGCGCTGCCATTCGCTGTCCGCTGCAAGGATTGCGAGGAAGCCCGCGAGGTCGCGGCCGAGCGCGAGCGCATCTGGCAACAGCGTCGGGGTGGGGCCTCGCTTTTCATGGATATGTCCAGCTAGACTAGGCGTGCCTCCGGCAAAGCAGGGTCAGGTCCCTGTCGCCACCGTCGGCGGCAGACGGCCTGACCTTTTTTCGTTTGATCGTCCGTGTTTGCTCCGGAGGATCGCCATGAGCGATCACACCGAGACTCCTGAATCATCGGAACCAGAAGTGACTGAATCCGTGACCGTCTCCTCCGAGGATCGTCCTCCGGTGGTGCCGCCGGATTTGCCCGTGTTGCCGCTCAGGGACACGGTGCTCTTCCCCAACTCGTTCATGCCACTCGCCGTGGCGCGCGAAAGTTCCGTGCGCCTGATCGATGAGGCGATCGCCAACAACAAGTTGATTGGTGTCTTCGCGCAGCGCGATCCCGCGCTCGACGAGCCGATTCAGGCCGACTTGTTTCCGATCGGCACGGCGACACACATTCACAAGATGTTCAGGCTGCCGGATGGCAGCCTCCGACTGATCGTCCAGGGTCTGTCGCGCATTCGACTCGACGAGGTCGTCGCGGTGAAGCCGTATCTGCGTGCCGGCGTGACCGCGGTCAGCGACGAGCTCCGCGACGAGGATCGGCTCGAAATCGATGCACTGCTCAGGAACATCAAGAGCAACTTTCAAAAGGTGGTCTCGCTGTCGCCGTTGCTCTCCGACGATCTGCAGACGCTGGCCCTCAACATCGAGGAGCCCGCGCGCCTTGCCGACTTCATCGCGTCGAGCCTCAGCACCATCACCACTGCCACCAAACAGGAGGTGCTCGAGACACTGGACGTGCGTGCGCGCATGGACAGTCTCAATCGCATCCTGATCAAGGAGCTCGAGGTCCTCGAGCTCGGTTCGAAGATTCAGTCGCAGGTCCAGTCCGAGGTCGGCCGCAACCAGCGCGAGTATTTCCTGCGCGAGCAGCTCAAGGCAATCCAGAAGGAGCTCGGCGAAGACGACGAGCAGCAGAAAGAGATCGAGGAGCTGCGGGAGAAGATCGAAGCAGTCGGCATGCCCGACGATGTCAAGAAGGAAGCGCTGCGCGAGCTCGATCGATTGTCCCGGATGCCGGTCGCCGCGGCGGAATACACCGTCTCTCGCACCTATCTCGACTGGCTGGTCGCGTTGCCCTGGGCCAAGCGCACGGACGAGGTCATCGATCTCGCAAAGACGAAGCATGTGCTGGACGACGAGCACTCGGGCCTCGCGAAGGCGAAGGACCGTATCCTCGAGTACCTCGCGGTCAGAAAGTTGAACCCCGACATGAAGGGGCCGATCCTCTGCTTCGTCGGTCCTCCAGGCGTCGGCAAGACGTCGCTGGCGCGATCGATCGCCAGTTCGCTCGGCCGCAAGTTCGTGCGCGTGTCGCTCGGCGGGATGCGCGACGAGGCGGAGATTCGCGGGCACCGCCGGACGTACATCGGCGCGCTGCCAGGGCAGGTGGTGCAGGGACTGCGCCGAGCGGAATCGAAAAATCCGGTCTTCATCCTCGACGAGATCGACAAGCTCGGATCAGATTTCCGGGGCGATCCCAGCTCGGCGCTCCTCGAGGTGCTCGATCCGGAACAGAACGACACGTTCCGCGACCACTATCTCGACGTGCCCTTCGATCTGTCGGAGGTGCTCTTCATCACCACCGCCAACGTGCTGGACCCGGTTCCCGCAGCGCTCCGCGACCGGATGGAGGTGCTCGAGCTTCCCGGCTATACCGAGGAAGAGAAGCTCCAGATCGCCCGCGAACACCTGGTGGAAAAGCAGGTGAGGAACCACGGTCTGACGCCGGAAATCATGTCGTTCTCCGACGACGCCCTGCGCGCGGTGATTCGGGGCTACACGCGCGAAGCTGGCGTCAGAAACCTCGAGCGCGAGATTGGCGCTCTCTGTCGCAAGGCCGCGCGCCGCCGTGCCGAGGGGCACGAAGAGCCGATGGCGGTGACGCGGGAGCTGGTCATGGAGCTGCTCGGCGCTCCGCATTTCCTCGACGAGGAAATGGAGGAGCGCACGAAGAATCCCGGGGTCGCCATCGGACTGGCGTGGACGGCGGCCGGAGGCGACGTGCTCTTCATCGAGGCCTCGCGAATGGCGGGTACCGGCGTTCTGACGCTGACCGGGTCGCTCGGCGACGTCATGAAGGAATCGGCCCGCGCGGCCTTGTCATGGACGCGCGCACACGCGCAGGAGCTCGGCATCGACCCGGACTTCTACAAATCCGCGGAAATCCACCTGCACGTCCCGTCGGGGGCCATCCCGAAAGACGGGCCGTCGGCGGGCGTCACGATGACGACAGCCCTGGTCTCGGAGTTGACGGGACGCCCCGTGCGAGGGGATTTTGCGATGACGGGAGAGATCACGCTTTCGGGCAAAGTGCTTCCGGTTGGCGGAATCAAGGAGAAGGTTCTGGCCGCGCGGCGGGCGGGCATTCGCGACATCATCCTCCCTCGCCAGAACGAGAGAAACGTCAACGAGGATCTCAGCTCGGACCTGCGGGCTGACTTGACGGTCCACCTCGTGTCGACAATCGACGAGGTCCTGAAGCTGGCGCTGAGCGACAAGCCAGCCATGCCGGAAATCGCGCCCGAGCTGCAAACAACATTGCGGTAGAAGTGAGACGGGCCTCAGATGGCAATTCGCTGAGGCCTGTCCTTCAGATCTTGATGCACCTCGGCAGGGCGCATTGCCATGCGCCCCTACTCTGGGCTTCATCGCCAGATCGCGTACAGGATCCACGGCCGTCCCCTCCCACCACCGCTTTTCCGCTCCCAACTTGAACACCGCGAAATGCAGATGCGGCGTCTCCGGTGAAGCGTTGCCTGTAGAGCCCACATAGCCGACGACGTGGCCGCGCAGGATGCGATTCCCTTCCTTCAGGTCATCCGCGTACCGATCGAGGTGCGCATAGTAGTAGCAGTAAGTGCCCGAGTCGTCGAACAGATACACCGTCAGCCCCCCGCGCTCGCTGGTGAACAGCTTCTCGACCCGCCCGTCCTCGACGGCCACAGCCGGCGTTCCACGCGGCGCGAGGATGTCGAGCGCCTCGTGCTCGCGGCCGTTGCGCGACTGGTGGAAGGTCTGCACCAGGTTCGACGCCTCGACGCCGGGCACGGGAATGGGCAGACGGCGCCGTCTGAGCTCGACGACGTCGGAGTCCGCAAGCACCGTGGCGTCGTTCGGGGTCATGCCGATGCTGGAACTGGCATCCGACGTCGCCTTCGTGAGGGGCTGCATCTCGGAGCGACCGACAGGGGCCGGCGCCGCGACTGGAGCGGTCGACGGCGCAGGCGTGTTGGGCGTCTGAAGTCGAAACGTGAGCCATGCCAGCGTAAGCATGATCGCCGTAATGAGCCCTGGTGCCACGACCTCGGCGACGACCCGGCGCCTCCGCCCTCGCGTCACCGCAGCCTCACAGGCGTACCGTCGGCCACGAGCGCCGCCAGTCGGAGCGCGTCCCAGTTCGTCATCCGCACGCAGCCGTGAGACTGCGTCCGCCCGATCCGCGAGGGCTCAGGCGTGCCGTGGAAACCGAAGTGCTCTTTGTCGATGCCGATCCAGATCACCCCAACCGGGCTGTTCGGTCCTGCATTGATGCGCGCTTTGGCGTGGCCCGGATCGGCATCCCAGAAGAGATCGGGGTTGTAGTTGAACACCGGCAGATCGAATATCCCTGCGATCTTCCAGTCGCCCACTGGCAGCGGGTCTTCTTCGCTTCCCACTGTGACTGGCGCGTAGAAGAGCACAGCGCCCGCAGCGTCTCGGACGACGACTGCTCGCGTCTCCTGCGAGAGCTCGACTGACGCCGCCAGAGACGGCGTCACCGGCCTGACCTTGGGGCGCTCACCCTGATGTGTCGGCACCAGAAATGGCTCGACGGCCGGAACCGTAATCGTTTGTCCTGGCGTCAGCGCCTTTCCAGGGTTCAATTCGGTGAGGAGCGTCGGGCCGACGTGGAACCGTTCCGCGAGCGCTTCGAGCACCGAGATGTACCCAAGCCTTTCGAGCTTCGCCTGCTCCATCATGTCTCCGGGGATCTGTTCCACAAATGGACCGGCCACGTCGGCGTCCGTGACCACGTACTTCGTCAACGGATGTTGGTACGGTTCGCCCAGGGCCTCGGCGACCGCGGGCTCCACCGCCCCGTCAGTCGCGGCAGCGGGCGAAATGCCGCGAGCGGCACAAAAGGCCGCGAGCGCTCGTGCCGTGAATGCCCCGCGTCGTGCATCGATTTGCCCCGTGGAAAATCCCGCGCGGTCGAGCGCGACCTGCAGCGCGAGGGCGTGCGCGCGCTTTGAGGAAAGCGCTCCGACCGGCGCCGAGGTCGCTCCTTGTGCGCTGAGGGTCGCTGCCGCAAGCCAGGCAGCCAGGACCCGACCTGCAGTGCAATTCCGCCGTGAGAGCTCGGCCATACTGGTGGGTTTTCAAGAACCATTCCAGAGGCCGGCCGACGGAGAGATCGCAACGAAACGAGCCCGGATTACTGACCCAGCAGCCATACTCCGGCGACGGTCTTCAGATCGACGATCTCGCCCGAGATGATTTGCGCGCGAATCTCGTCAACCGTGAAGGGTGCCACCTCGATCGACTCATCCTCGTCCTGATGCGCAGCCTCGTCGCCCGGGCCCGGGGGTCTGAGATCTGTCACCTGAAAAAACGTCATCGCCTCCGTGCAAAAGCCCGGTGTGGGATAGAAGGTCTGGAGTCGCTCGATGCGGCCCGGAATCAGGCCGAGCTCTTCGTGACACTCACGCACCGCCGCCGGCTCCGGGTCCTCGCCGGCCTCCAGACTGCCGGCAGGAAGCTCCCAGAGGAACCGTCCGACGGCATGCCGGTACTGGCGCACAAGCAACAGCCGCCCCTCGTCGGTCAGCGGCAGCAGCACGACCGAGCCATCATGGCGCACCAGTTCCATCGTGGCCTCTCGGCCGTGAGGCAGCAGGACGCGATCGACGGCCACATCGAAGATGCGGCCTTCGTATACAAGGCGGGACGAGAGGACCGATGGTTCGTTCATGGGCATATGTCTGGTCGCGATCTACGTGGATGGCTGCTGCCGCTCTCGCAGTTCGTCGAGGACGGCCTGCAAATCGTCGGGGGGCAAAGCCTCAAACTGCATCGCACGGCCATCGGTGGGATGCGTGAACGCCAGCCGCTCCGCGTGAAGAAACGGACGATTCAGGTGGAGCACCGGCAGCAGATAGGCCGCGACCCGCTTGCGAATCCCGCCGTACGTGCCGTCGCCGACAATCGGATGGCCGATGGCGCTCAGGTGCACACGAATCTGGTGCGTGCGGCCCGTCGCGATTCCCACGCGGCACAGCGTGACGCCGCGAAGGTGCTCAGCACGAATGATGCGTGTCACCGCTGCCCGCGCACGCCTCGCGCGAGCGGACATCTTCTGGCGGTCGTTCGGATCGCGGCCGATCGGCAGATCTATCCTGCGGCCCGCCTGCACCACTCCCCAGACGAGCGCGATGTAATCCTTCTGGACCTGCCGATCCTGGAACTGCTGCGAAAGTGCGTCGTGTGCCGCGTCGTTCTTCGCGACGACCATCACACCGGATGTGCCCTTGTCGAGCCGATGCACGATGCCCGGTCGTAACTCTCCGCCGACGCCGCTCAGATCCTTGACGTGATGAAGAAGGGCGTTCACCAGCGTTCCCGACGCATGGCCGGCGGCCGGATGGACTACCATCCCCGCCGGCTTGTTCACGACGATGATGTCAGCGTCCTGGTACAGGATCGGCAGCGGCAGATCTTCGGCAACGGCCGCCGTGGCCACGGCCGCCGGGATCTCCACCGTGACGCGATCGCCCTGGCGCATGGCAAGATTCGCGCGTGGCCGCCGGCCTTCGACCGTGACGTGGCCGAGCTCGATGAATCGCTGGACCTGCGATCGCGACTGCCCTGGCAGCACGGCGGCAAGATAGCGATCCAGCCGCTCCCCGGCCTGTTCGGCCGCCACCTCCAGCGTCACAGGGCCCATCGCGTCAAGCGGTTACGATGCCCGCCCGACCGCGCGAGCGGTTGCCGCCGTCGGCACGTCTCCGTGCCTGGAGAGATAGAGCAGCATCGCAATCGCTATCGGCACGATGAGCAGCGAGATGAACTGCGATGTCGAGATGTTGCCGAAGACCATCCCGCGCTCGTCACCGCGGAAGAACTCGATGATGAAGCGGGAAATGCCGTAGAGCAGCATGTAGCTCCAGAAGGTACGTCCTTCGAAGCTGCGTCCTTTTCGTTCGGTCGCCAGCAGGAAGATGAGGATGAGCAGCTCGGCGCCGCTCTCGTAGAGCTGCGTCGGATGGAGCGGCACCCCAAGCGGCGTGCCGACGTTTGCCGCAGCCGCCGGATTCGTGAAAGTAATTGCCCATGGAACGCTGGTCGGCCGGCCGAAGCAGCATCCCGCGGCAAGGCAGCCCAGGCGCCCGACTGCATGACCCAGGGCAATTCCAGGAGCGAAGACATCGCAGGTGGTCCACAGCGGCATTCGGTGACGCCGCATGTACCAGAACGCTACGCCTACCGCGGCAATGAGGCCGCCATAGAACACGCCGCCTGCGCGGACGATCGAGAAGATCTCGCTGGGGTTCTGCCGGTAGTGTTCGAAGTCGACGACGATCAGTAGAAGCTTGGCGCCTACGAGTGCCGACACGATGATGGCGATGCCGAGGTCGAGCGCCCTGTTCGGGTCGAGCCCACGCGCCTTTGCGCGGACCATCGCGAGCTTCAGACCGAGCAGATACGCCGCGGCCAGGAGCACACCGTACGAGTAGACCGTGATCGGGCCGAGCTTGAAGAGTTCCGGAAACACTGAAGAGCCCCTGAATCAGTCTGCGCTCGCCGAACGCGCCGGTCGCAGAAGGTCGAGAACCAGAATGCCTACGCCGACCGTGATGGCCGCGTCAGCCACGTTGAACGCCCAGAAGTGCCACGAGCCCCAATATGCATCCACAAAGTCGACGACGTAGCCCTGGCGCGCGCGATCGACGAGATTGCCGGCCGCGCCTCCCAGGATGAGCGCCAGGCCGGTCCGCGCCCATCGCTGGTTCAACGAGAGCTGCGTCGCGTACAGCGCAACGCCCACGAGCGCGGTCATCGCGAGGGCCACCATGAGCGCCGGCTTGAACGCGAAGCTCGTCGCGTTCAGAATCCCGAACGCCACACCCGAGTTCCTGACGTGCGTGAGGTTCAGCACACCAGGGATGATCTCGACGGTCTGATGAAGCCCCAGGTCCGTGACGACGAGCAGCTTCGTAACCTGATCGAGCAGAACGACAGAGGCAACGACGACGAGCTCCAACCGGCGCCTCACGAGCCAACGGGCTCCGCCAACGCGCCGACACACCGCTCGCACAGCCCCTCGCGGCCGGATTCACCGGCCACCGACGGCACGACGCGCCAGCACCGGTCACACTTCACGCCGGTGGCCTTGTTGATAGCTATCGACAGATCCTTCCCCTCGGTCAGCCGAACTTCCGAGACGATGAAGAGCATCGGAAGGCTCGCCTCGTACTTCCGGAGCAGTGCCAGGTCATCGCCTCCGGCGGTAATGCCGACCTGCGCGCCAAGCGACGTGCCAAAGAGCTTCTCCTTGCGCCTCGCCTCGATCTCTCCGTTGACCACATCGCGCAGGATCAGGAGGCGCTGCCACTCGGCTGCCAGCGCGGGATGCAGCAGGCTCCTCAGCGAGGCGGCGTCCGGGAATTCTGCGAGGTGAACCGACGCCTCCCGGCTTCCGGGCAGCGCCTTCCACAACTGCTCTGCGGTCACGGGCAGGATCGGCGCCGCGATTCGTGCAAGGCCATCCACGATCGCATACATCGCCGTCTGAGCCGCCCGTCGGCTCGGAGAGCCTGAGCCCAGCGTATAGAGCCGGTCTTTCGAGACATCGACATAGAACGCGCTGAGGTCGACGGTCGCGAAGGCATTCAGCCCGTGCACGACGCGCTGAAAGTCGAACGCCTCGTAGGCGGTCAGCGTCTCGAGCGCCAGCTCGGCATACTTCGCCAGGATGTAGCGGTCGACCGGTTCGAGCGCCGGCCCGCTCACCTGATCGCGCGCAGGATCGAAGTCGAATAGATTGGCTGCCAGGATCCGGCACGTGTTGCGGAGCTTGCGGTACGCCTCGATGACGCGCGCCAGAATCTCGGGCCCGACGCGGACTTCCTCGCGGTAGTCGACCATCGCCGTCCAGAGGCGCAGGATCTCGGCCCCGCTCTTGGCGATGATGTCTTGCGGCTCGATCGTGTTGCCGATCGACTTCGACATCTTCCGGCCTTCTTCGTCCACCACGAACCCGTGGGTGAGAACCGCCCTGTAGGGCGCAGCGCCCCGCGTGCCGAGCCCGACGAGGAGCGAGCTCTGGAACCACCCGCGGTGCTGGTCGCTTCCTTCGAGATAGAGATCCGCCGGCCAGGTGAGGTCCGATCGGAAGGGGAGGACGGCTTCATGGCTCGATCCCGAGTCGAACCACACATCCAGGATGTTCACCTCGCGCTCGAACGCGCTTCCGCCGCACTTGAGGCAGGTGAGGCCTTCCGGCACGAACTCCGCCAGCGGCCGCTCGTACCAGGCATCCGCGCCATACTCGTCGAACACGGAAGCCGCTCGTTCGACGAGATCCGCCGTCAGGAGCGCCTCCCCGCAGCGCGTGCAGTCGAGTGCTGGGATCGGGACGCCCCATGCCCTCTGGCGCGAGATGCACCAGTCGGGGCGGTTCGCGACCATGTTGAAGATTCGTTCGCGGCCCCACGTTGGAATCCACTCGACCTGCTGATCCACGGCGCGCAGCGCCGCATCGCGCAGCGTTCGCCGCGCTGCGCCATCGTCGGTCACCACGGGCTCGCCGTCCATCCGGACGAACCACTGGGACGTGGCAAGGAAGATCACGGGGTTGTGGCACCGCCAGCAGTGTGGATAGCTGTGCTCGTAGGGTTCGTAGTGCCACAGACGTCCGCGGTCTGTCAGCGCCTCGACGATGCCCGGGTTGGCTTCGAAGACCTGCTCTCCGGCAAAAAGCCCCACATCGTCTGTGAACCGCCCGTCGGGCCCGACCGGCGCGTAAATCTCGAGCCCGTACTTGAGACCGGTCAGGTAGTCGTCGGCGCCATGCCCCGGAGCCGTATGCACTGCACCCGTGCCCTGTTCGAGTGTGACGTAGTCGGCCAGCACGCCCAGTGATGTGCGGTCGTAGAGCGGGTGCCTGAAGTGAAGCCCTTCGAGGAGCTTCCCAGACAACGTTGCGACTGGGCCGCCAAGATTCTGTTTTGACGCGGCCGCAACGTGTGGCATCAACGCATCAGCCATCAGGACCACGCGACCGTCGTGCTCGTAGGCCCCGTAGACGAAGTCGGGATGAAATGCGATTGCCAGATTCGAAGGAATCGTCCACGGGGTCGTCGTCCAGATGAGAACGGAGACATCGCGGCCAGCGAGGGCGGGCGCGCGCGTTGCCAGCTCCGCTCGGCGGCTCCCGTCGAGCGGAAACTCCACGTAGATCGAGGGGGACGTATGCGGCTCGTATTCCACCTCGGCCTCGGCGAGCGCCGTGCGGCAGTGGATACACCAGTGAACCGGCTTCTTGCCTTTGTACACGAGGCCGCGTTCGACAAAGCGGCCGAGCGCTCGCGCGATGGCTGCCTGGTAGCGGAAGTTCATCGTGAGATACGGGTCCTGCCAATCGCCCAGGACGCCCAGGCGTTGAAACTCGACAGTCATGACGCCAATGAATCGTTCAGCGTACCCGCGGCAGGCGCGGCGGAAGTCGGCCGCCGACATCTCCCGTTTCCTCGGGCCGAGTTCGCGGTCGACCTTGAGCTCGATTGGCAGCCCATGACAGTCGTAACCGGGCACGTAGGGCGCGTCGAAGCCGGCCATCGACTTCGATTTCACGACCAGGTCTTTCAGGATCTTGTTGAGCGCTGTGCCGAGGTGAATCTGTCCGTTCGCGTACGGCGGACCGTCGTGAAGGACGTACCGGGGTCGTCCGGCGCGCCGTTCGCGAAGCTGGCGGTAAAGGCCCATCTGTTCCCACCAGGCGATGGTTTCCGGCTCGGCGACCTGCAGGTTCGCCTTCATCGGGAAATCAGTCCGTGGCAGGTTCAGGGTGTCCTTCCAGTCGGCCATATGAACTGACAATTGTACTGCGGTATGGCAGGGACAGCGAGCGAGGTTGTCGTGGCGGGGCGTCTCCCGGAGAGCCGGCGTCCAAGGTGTGGAGGCGGGCTTTTAACCCCGCCTCCACAAATGCTCGCTGTCGCTTAGCGTCGCGTGATGGTGATGCCGAACTCTCCGGCGTTGTCGCCGAGGCTGTCGTCGTTGACCCTGAGGTACAACAAGCCCGACGCCGGCGCCACGATGCTCGTCTGAGTGCCAATGCCAAACGGCGCGCCGTTCCCAATACGGCCGATCAGCGCCCCTGCGAGCGCCCCTGGAATCGGCGCACCGGGCGCATAACGGTTCTTCTTCGAACCCGCCGCGGTCGCAACGTCCGTGGGGTCGCTGCTCAGCCTGACTTCGCCGTTGGTGTTGAACTCGAGCCGCTGATCTTTCCTGACGTTGAGCCCCGTGAAGACCCAGTCGCTCGTGCCTGGGACCCTGATCTGGCCGGTGCCGGGCTGAAGGCTGCCCGACGAGTCGCCGCTCCCGGCAGGCTTGGCGAAGTAGATGCGCGCGACCTCATTGGAGGAGAAATCTCGTGGCGTGGCCCCTTCCACGAACGAGATCCGGAGCGGACTCGAGCCCCCGATGTCCGACAGCCGTCCCGAAATCACCGAGCCGTTGCGAAGCACGAGCACGTGCGCCCCCCCACCGGCGCGGTCGGTTTCGGCCGCCGGGTACGACGAGGCATTCGTGAAATCGATCACTGCGAGTTCGCCGACGCGCCACTTGCGCGTCTGGCCGCCCACCCGCACGGTGATGCCGCTCGCGCCGAAGTCCACCAGACTGCCCGCGACACGCTCGCCCGATCGCAGGACGAACGTGGCGTCCACCGCGGCATAGACGGGGACGGCCAGCACAAGGCCGAGCGCCGCGATGCCTGCCGCCTTCAGAATTCTCGTCATCGTTGTCGTGCTCCTTTGTTGACGGGTTACTGCAAGTCGCTCGCCATGTGAGTAAACGAGTAACTAATTGCAAATAAATAACTTAACGTATTGGCAGTTTCTCAAATCGCGTATCTGGCGTGGACATTCGCGTCGATATAATGAACGGATGCCGGTAACCATTGCACCGCCCACGGGCGTTCCGTCACTCCGACGAACCGAGCTCGAAAACGGGCTCACTATCTTCGTCCAGGAAATGCGGACCGCGCCACTCGCCTCGGTCTGGTGTTGGTACAAGGTAGGCTCGAAGGATGAACGTGCCGGCCTGACGGGCGCTTCTCATTGGGTCGAGCACATGAACTTCAAGGGGACCCTGAACATTCCCCGCGACCAGGTCAAGGGAATCATCGAACAGTTCGGCGGCAGTTGGAACGGCTATACCTGGATTGATCAGACGACCTATCTCGAGACCGCCATCACGGATGCGCTCGAGCGGATGCTCTTCATCGAGGCCGAACGAATGTCCAACGGCCTCTATCATCCAGAGGATTGCGAATCCGAGCGGACCGTCATCATCTCCGAGCTCGAGGGCGGAGACAACGACCCCGAGCAACTGCTCGACACCGAGGTCACCGCCGCCGCCTTCAAGGCCCATGGCTACCATCACCCGACGATCGGCTGGCGGAGTGACCTCGAGTCGATGACGCGAGACGACCTCTACGGCTTCTATCGCACATGGTACGTCCCGAACAACGCGGCGCTCGTGGTGGTGGGCGACGTCGATGCCGACGATGTGTTCCGGCGGGCCGAGCGGCTGTTCGGCGGCATTGCTCCTGGCGCGCTGCCAAACCGGATTGTGACCCGGGAACCTGATCAACTCGGCGAGCGGCGCGTTCGGGTCGAGCGGCCGGGCACGACGGCATACCTCAAACTGGCGTGGCGCGCGCCCGAGGTGACGAGCCCCGATTTTCATCCGATGCTCGTCCTGGACGCCGCGCTCTCCGGCGCCAAGGGCGTCAACCTCTGGGCGTCGTTTCGGAATCCGCCGCAGCGCAGCACGCGCTTGTACCGCGCGCTCGTCGACACGGGGCTGGCGTCCAGCGTCTTCGGCGCCATCCTGCCTACCGAGCACCCGTTTCTTTACAGCGTCTCGTGTACGGCGACATCGGGCATCTCGCTGGCGACCCTCGAAGCGGCGGCCGAGGAGGCGCTTGCAGCCGTGCGGTTGAACGGCATCACTCAGGAGGAATTCGACCGCGCCCAGCACCAGCTGCGCGCGCGGCTCGTGTTCGAGGCGGATTCCGTGACGAGCATCGCCCACCAGATCGGATACTTCCATACGATCGCGAATGTCGGCGTGTACCACGGAATGGAAGCCGCGCTTGGTCAGGTGACGCTCGAAGACGTGGCCCGCGTGGCTCGACGGTATTTGGCACCTTCCAAGCGGATCGTTGGATGGTTCGAGCCGATAGCAGACGCCGGCGCTGCTGGACGGAGGGCGTGATGGCCACGCTCGCGCATCACGGCCTGTCGCCACTCCGCCGACGGCTCTCGAGTGGCGGCACCGTGCTCATCCAGCAGACGGCAACGCATCCGGCGGTTACGCTGTACGCGACCCTTCCAGCAGGCAGCGGCTTCGACCTCGATGCAGTCCTCGGGCGGTCGAATTTCGTTGCCCGTGTGATCGACCGCGGCACCGAGCGTCGTACGGCGGACCAGTTGGCCGAAGACCTCGACGGACGAGGGGTGAGCCTGGGCACCAGCGTCAGCCGCCACCTGCTGTCGCTCTCGTGCACGTGCCTGGCCGAGGACATTCAACCGATCCTCGACATCATTGCGGATGTCGTGCGGCGCCCCACCTTTCCGCCGGATCAGATCGAACGTCGTCGGGGGACGATCATCACCGCTATTCGGCAGGACGAGGACAATCCCGCGGCGGTGGCCGTCGAGGGGCTGATGAGCCTCCTGTATCCGGCCGGGCATCCGTATGGGCGCGAGACCCGGGGCACGGTACAGACCGTCGAACGCATCACGCGGGATGATCTCGTTCAGTTCTATCGCACGCAGGTCGGCGCTGCCGGCCTCCGGCTGGTCATTGTCGGTGACGTTGTCCCTGAACGTGCCGCCGAGGCGGCGGAGGCGGCCTTCGGCGATTGGGACGTCCTCGGCGGACAGCCCCTGCAACCGCCGCTGGTCATGCACGCGACTGGTCGCCGCCTCCGAGCCACCACGATGCCAGGGAAGGCCCAGTCGGACATTGCGTACGGGTTCACGACGATCAGGCGATCCGATCCGCGCTATTACCCGCTGACGGTCTTGAACAACGTACTTGGACAGTACGCGCTCGGCGGGCGTCTTGGCGATAGTATCCGGGAGCGCCAGGGCATGGCGTATTACGTGTTCAGTTCGTTCGATGCGAACGTTGCCGAAGGTCCTCTTGTGATTCGTGCCGGGGTGAGCCCGTCCAACGTCGACCGCACGATCCAATCGATCGATGAAGAGGTCGATCGAATCGCCAAAGGTGGCGTGACGGTGGAGGAACTGGCCGACTCGAAGCGTTATCTGATCGGCTCGATGCCGCGCATGCTCGAAACCAACGGCGGGATTGCTTCCTTCCTCCACGACGCCGACTATTTCGGTCTTGGGCTCGATTTCGACCGGCGACTCCCGTCCCTGTTCGACGCGGTCACGCTCGACGAGGTGAACGCCGTCGCCAAGACGTTCCTCGTCACCGACAGAGCGTCGATTTGGGTCGCCGGACCTCCAGTGGAGGATGCCGAAGAGGCGGCGGCGTGACCGCTGCCGTGTTCTTCGACGTCGACTTCACGCTCATTTATCCAGGGCCGACGTTCAGAGGATCGGGGTATCGGGAGTTCGGCGAGCGGTACGGTCTCGATCTCGATCCCTCACAATTCGACTCCGCGGTGCGATCGGCCGCGCCGATTCTCGATGCGGCTCAAGGCGACATTTACGATGCCGCCATTTTCCATCGCTACACGGCGACGATCATCGAAGCCATGGGCGGCTCTGGCGCGGGCGTGGCGCAGTGCGCCGTGGAGGTGTACGAACAGTGGGCGGCCAATCACCATTTCGAGCTCTACGATGATGTGGCCGAGGCGTTGCGCGCGATTGACCAGCGGGGCATCCGGATCGGACTGATCTCCAACAGCCATCGCTGTCTCGCGACCTTTCAGAGCCATTTCGAGCTCGAAGGCCTGGTCACGGCGGCGGTCTCGTCCTCGAGTCACGGCTATCTGAAGCCCCACCCGAGCATCTTCGAGGCCGCGCTGAAGCTCATGGGCGTCGCTGCCGCGGACGCGGTGATGGTGGGCGACAGCGTGGGTCAAGACATTGCCGGCGCTCGGGGCATCGGGATGCGCGCAGTGCTGGTTCGCCGGGGCGCAGCCGATCAGCCGTTCGATGGTGAGGTCGAGCGGGATGTCCCGGTGATCCACAGTCTGCACGAGCTGCTCCCGCTCCTCTGAGCAATGCCGAACATTCAGCCGTTGACGTCCCTCGATCAGTTCCAGGCGGTGGAACGTCTCGAAGCCGCGATCTGGGGGTTGGTTGACCTCGTGCCGGTGCCGATTCTGGCAGTCAGTGTGCGGCGAGGGGCGGTGCTTCTTGGCGCGTACGAAGAAGAGCGCCTCGTCGGCTTCGTGTTCTCGTTTCCGGCGATGACAGCCACGGCCGATGAAGGATGGCGGCTCTCGCACTGGTCGCACATGCTCGGCGTCCATCCCGATGCGCGCGGGAGTGGTCTCGGCGCGACGCTCAAGCTGGCGCAGCGGGATGCCGTGCTGGGGATGGGACTCGATCTGATCGAGTGGACCTACGACCCCCTGCAGTCGTTGAACGCGCACCTGAACTTCGTGAAGCTCGGCGTCGTCGCCGAAGACTACGAAGAGAACATCTACGGCGAGTCGACGAGTGTCTTGCACGGCGGGTTGCCGACCGATCGACTCATCTGCCAGTGGTGGATTCGTCGGCCGCACGTCGAGCGCCGAATCGTGCCATCAGCCGTGCGCATGATCGCTCGAGAGGTGACCGAGGCGCCGGTCGTGAACCGGACAGTCATGTCGGGCGACTGGCTGATGCCCGGCGGCTTTGACGCCGATCACCACAGCCCGAGGGTCAAGGTCGATATTCCGCTGGAGTTCGCCGGGATGCTATCTGCCAACCCCGGCCTGGCGCGCGCATGGCGGTTCGAAACGAGAGCGATCTTTCGGCACTATCTCGCCCGGCACTATCGCGTCGTCGATTTCGCGTTCGATCCGGCCCAACGCCGTGGTCAGTACCTGCTGACGACCATTCGTCCGAACGGGGGTGCGGACGTTCAGTCGTAGGCCGAGCTTAAGATCGCGTAGGCCCGAGCTGAGCTCGGGCAGTGTGCCCAAGCTGAAGCTTGGGCCTACGATCGTCCTTCTCGAGTTCGAGTTCTTCCTCCGTTATCCCGGCGGCCAGCCAAGATGCCGGCCGGCAAGCAGGTGCAGGTGGACATGGAAAACGGTCTGCCCCGCGTCGCTGTTGCAATTCAGCACCGTCCGGTATCCCCGCTGTGCGTAGCCTTTCTCGGCAGCGATCGCCCCCGCCCGTCGCACGAGCTTGCCGACCAGCGCCTCGTCGTCCGTCGACAGATCGTTTGTGGTCGGGATGTGCTTTTTCGGGATCACCAGAACGTGGAGCGGCGCTTGCGGATTCACGTCGTTGAAGGCGATCAGATCCGCGTCCTCGTAGACCTTGGACGCCGGAATCTCGCCGGCAATGATTCGGCAGAAAAGACACGACATGTGCGGATTATAGTGCCCGGTCCGAGGCTCGGCGACGAGCGACGAGCGTGCGCTCATGGCCCTGCAGGTCCCTGAGGATGTCGATGACCGCGAGGCCTGAACGCTCAGCGTCGGATCGAACCGCGTCGGCCTGTCCGAACCCGAACTCCATCAACAGGCGCCCTGTGGCGCCAAGGCGCGCCCTGGCTTGCGACAGAAGCGCTCGCACATCGTCCAGCCCGTCCGGACCGTGCCCGAAGAGCGCTGCTGCGGGCTCGTGATCACGGACGTCTGGGGAGAGCGTGTCGGCGTGCCGGCGTGGGATGTACGGCGGATTCGCGACGATCAAATCGAGTGGCCCCGGCACGCCGTCCATGAGCGACGTTGCCGTGAAGTGGATCCGATCGGCAACCTCGTGCCTGACGGCGTTTTGCCGCGCGACGGCCAGAGCCTCTGGCGAGATATCGGACGCGACGATCGTCGCGTGCAGCAGCTCGTGCGCCAGGCTGACGGCGAGGCAACCGCTTCCAGTCCCGACGTCGGCGATTCGCCACGACGCGTGGCGGTCCTGCAGGAATCGCAACGCCTCGTCGACGACGAGCTCGGTTTCGGGCCGCGGAATCAACACGGCCGGCGTGACGAGAAAATCGAGTCCCCAGAACTCGCGCGTGCCGGTGATGTATGCCACCGGCACACGCCGCTCGCGCTCCGCGACCGACTCTTGGAATCTCGAAGCGGCCTCACTGGCAATCGGATCGTCACGGTGGGAAAGGTAGGCGGCCCGGTCCCATCCGAGCACGTGTCTCGCAAGGACCTCGGCGTCGATACCGGCCTGATCCGGCGGGATGCCCGCGCGGATCAATCGCTCGCGCGCGCTGATGACATGCGCGTGCACCGTCGTTGGCAGGAGCGATACGGGAGTGCCGCTCAGAAAATCTACTCCGTCGCCGTTGCTTCCTTCAGCCGCTCGGCCGTGTAGTACGAGTTAACCGTATCGACGAGCTCGGTCAAATCGCCATTCAGGACGTTCACGAGCTGGTGCGTCGTGAAGTTGATGCGGTGATCGGTGATGCGGCTCTGCGGGAAGTTGTACGTGCGAATCTTCTCGGACCGTTCGCCGGTCCCTACCTGGCTCCGTCGATCCTTGGCGATGGCTTCCTGCTGCTTGCGCATCTCGATTTCGTAGAGTCGTGCCCGGAGCACTTTCATCGCTTTCGCGCGATTCTTGATCTGCGATTTCTCGTCCTGCTGTGAGACGACCAGGCCGGTGGGGAGATGAGTGATCCGCACCGCGGAGTAAGTGGTGTTGACGCTCTGGCCGCCTGGGCCGCTCGAACAGAAGGTGTCGACGCGAATGTCCTTCTCGTTCACCTGGATATCCACCTCCTCGGCTTCCGGCAGCACGGCCACCGTGGCGGTCGATGTGTGAATCCGGCCGCTGCCTTCGGTGGCCGGCACCCGCTGGACCCGATGGACGCCGCTTTCGTATTTCAACTGGCTGTAGACGCGCTTCCCCTCGATCGACGCGATGGCTTCCTTGATGCCGCCGATTCCCGTCTCGCTGATGGACATCACCTCGAGCTTCCACCCCTGGCGCTCTGCGTAGCGGCTGTACATGCGAAACAGTTCGCCGGCAAAGAGCGCCGCTTCATCGCCGCCGGTGCCGGCCCGGATTTCGAGCAGGACGTTCCTTTCGTCGTTGGGATCCTTCGGCAGCAGCAGAATTCGCATTTCCTCCAGGAGCGCCGCATGCCGCGGCTCGAGATCCTTCAGCTCCTCTTTCGCGAGCGCCGCCATCTCGGTGTCGCCCCCGCGCACCAATTCCTGCGCCTCTCGTGTCTGCCGGTCGACGATCTCGAACTCGTGGTACTTCTCGACGAGCGGCTCGAGCTCCGCGAGCGCCTTGGCGTGCTCGCGATATTTCGTGGCATCGCTCTGTACTGCGGGATCCGCCAGGAGGCGCGACAGTTCCTCGTAGCGCGCTTCGACGGACTTCAGTTTGTCGAACATCAGACCTCTATCCGCCTGAGACCGGAGGAAGAAACGCGACTTCGTCGCCGTCCGCGACGGGCGCGTCGAGCTGCGCGTAGTCGGCGTTCACCGCGCCCGACACGGAGCGTTGATACGGGGCCATCGCAGGAAATTCGTCCGTCAACGCCTGCCACACGGCGCCGAGCGTGCTGCCGGCTGGGACATCGCGTTCGAGCTCCTCGGCACCGGCAATTTCCCGCAGCCGCGCGAACAGCCGAATCCTCACCCGCATGCCCGCCGCCGCGCCTCTTCCTGCGCCGTGCGGTCGTCCGGATTCGCGATCGCTCCTTCGATCCAGACGTCGCCGCCCGCGAAGTGCTCGTGCTTCCAGATGGGCGCGATCTGCTTCACGCGTTCGATGATGTAGCGGCTGGCCGCAAATGCATCCGCCCGATGCGCCGATGCCGCGACGATGACGATGCTGGCGTCCCCGATTTCGAGACGTCCAACGCGATGGTGCACGCCGATGAGGACCGAAGGCCGCAGCTGACGGACCTCCTCCTCGATGCGCGAAAAGGCCTTGAGCGTCAGCGGTTCGTAGGCTTCATACTCGAGAAACGTCACATCGCGATCAAGGTTGCGCCCTCGGACCAGACCCACGAAGCTGGCGATCGCGCCAATCGGCCCGCTCGACGAAGCGACCACGCTCGCGATCAGGCGTTCCAGCGACAGCGTCGCGTCGGTCACGGCAAACCGCCGACCCTCCATCCGGGAAAGTATATGACGCCCCTCTTCCTACTTCCTATCTCTCTCCCAGAAATGGTCCACCGGCCCATGGCCGTGGCCGATCGGCAACCCATGAGCGATCGCGCCCGCGACGTAGTCGACTGTCCGCGCGACGGCCGTTGCGAGATCGTGGCCGAGCGCCAGATTGGCCGCCAGCGAGGCGGCAAAGGTGCACCCCGTGCCGTGCGTGTGACGCGTCTGCTGCCGGGGATGCCGAAACTCGAGAAAGGCGGTGCCGTCAAAGAGCAGATCCACGACCCCTGCCTCGTCGAAATGGCCGCCCTTCACGATGGCCGCTCGAGCGCCCAGGTCCACGAGCGCCTTCGCCGCGTCGCGGGCCTCGAGCCGCGTGGTCACCGTGCGCCCCGTGAGCACTTCGGCCTCCATTCGATTGGGCGTGATCACGACCGACAGCGGGACGAGCACGCGCGCGACGACCCGCGTCGCGTCGTCGTCGAGCAGGCGTGCACCGCTTTTTGCGACCATGACGGGATCGACGACCAGCGACGGCAGCCGCCATCGGGCGATAGCAGCGGCGACCGCTTCGACGATCTCGACCGTGCCGAGCATGCCTGTTTTCACCGCTGCAATCGTGATGTCGTCGACGATCGCGTCGATTTGGGCAACGATGAAGCTGGGTGGAACGAGGTGGACCCCGGTGACGCCAGTGGTGTTCTGGGCGGTGACCGCCGTGATGGCACTGGTGCCATAGACGCCGTGTGCGGCGAACGTCTTGAGGTCGGCCTGGATCCCGGCGCCGCCGCCGGAGTCGCTCCCGGCGATTGTCAGAGCTGTGACCATACGCTAGAATTTCGCCTGTATGTCGACTTCCCGCTGGACCTTCATGGAGGCTGCGCTGGTCACGGCCGCGGCCTCCGCGCGATCGACGCCGCTCAAGCTCGCCGTGACCCTGTTCATCACGGTCGCGACCGCTGCCGCGTCGCAGGTGAGCGTGCCGCTGCCGTTCACCCCTGTGCCCTTCACGTTGCAGCCGATGGTGGTGCTGCTCGGAGGCGCGGTACTCGGACCCCAGCTCGGGATGCTGAGTCAGTTGTGCTATCTCGCCGCCGGCTTCGCCGGTCTGCCGGTGTTCGCCGCATCGCCCGACTTGCCGCAAGGCGCCGCGCGCCTGCTCGGCCCGACGGGTGGTTATCTCATGGCGTACCCGCTGGCGGCAATGGCGACGGGGCTTCTGGCGCGCCGCGGATTCGATCGCCGCTATCTCACGTCTGTGATCGCAATGGCTGCTGGCCTCGCCATTGTCTTCCTCGGCGGGATTATCTGGCTGACCCTTTTTGCTCCGGGGGCCGGCGCCCGTTCGCTGCAAGCGGCCCTCGCCGTCGGCTTCTATCCGTTCGTGCTCGCTGATCTCGTGAAGATCTGTCTCGCCGCAGCGATCATGCCGGGCGCGTGGCGGCTCCTTGGTCCGCCCGGAAGGTAAGGATTTCAGGCCGGTCGGGCGCGCGGGCTAGCGGCCGAAGATCAGCATGTACTGAAATTCCAGGAACGACTCGCGATTCACGCGGTTGACCAGCCGAAGCCCGGCCTGCTGCGCCTCCTCAATCACCTTTTGTTCACTCTTGCGCTGGCTGAGCGGGGGGCCGGGTCCGCCGCCCTCGAGCGTGAATTCCACGATGCCAATATGCCCCGTGGCGTTCAGCGATGCGCTGACATTGCGCAGCAGCGCAATGGGGTTCGCCACCTCGTGATACGAATCGACGATGAGCACGGCGTCGAGACGTTTGGGCGGGAGCCGCGGGTCGTCGATGCTGCCTTGCACGTAGTCGACGTTGCGAAACCCTTCACGATCGATGCGCCGCTTGATCGCTTCGAGCATCTGCGGCTGAACGTCCTGCGCGAAGACCGTTCCGTTCGGTCCCACGCGTCGAGCGAGCCGCACGGTGAACCAGCCGCCGCCGGCGCCGAGATCGGCGACGACCGAGCCTTCCCCGATGCCGAGCGCGTCCATGATGAGATCCGGCTTCTGCCACGCGTCTCGATCCGGGCCCTCGAGCACACCGAGCTCCTCCGGATTGAACAGCCGGCGGCCGCGGTCCTGCTGCGCGGCATTGGATGATGCCGACAACGCCGCCGCGAGGAGAATGACGAGAAGCAGTGAAGAAGTCCTGCGCCTCATCGGTGTTCTCCGGCAATCCCAGGTTGGGTCATCGCCTTGGCCGAGAGAATCTCGTCCAGGCGCGCAGGATCCATCAATCCCCGCTCGAGCACGACTTCGCGTATTGACCGACCGCTGGCGACCGCGGCCTTCGCAACGTCGGCCGTCGCTGCATAGCCGATATATGGACTGAGCGCCGTGGCGACGGCGGTACTTCTATCAAGCAACTCGCGGCACCTGGTTTCATCGGCTTCGATCCCCTCCACGGTGCGCCGGGAGAGCGCCGACAGCGCCTGCGTGAGGATGCCGGCCGCGTGGAGCGCGTTCCATGCGATCACGGGCATCATGACATTGAGCTCGAGTTGCCCGGCGTCGGCTGCCACAGCGATGGTTGTGTCGCAGCCGATCACCTGGTAACAGACCTGGTTCACCATCTCGGGCACCGACGGGTTGACCTTGCCGGGCATGATTGACGATCCGGGCTGGACCGCGGGCAGGGCGATCTCGGCCAGGCCCGCGCGCGGCCCCATCGCGAGGAGTCGCAGGTCGCTCGCGATCTTTCCCGCCTCGACCGCCAGACGGCGGACACCCCCGGAGACGGCCAGCACGTCACCCATGCTCTGCGTGACCCGGAACCGGTTGGCCGCCGCGACGACTGGGCGGCCAGTCTCGCGTGCGAGGTGCTCGATCGCGAGCGTCACGTAATCGTCGCCGGCATTGAGTCCGGTTCCGACCGCGGTCGCGCCAAGGTTCAGTTCCAGCAGCTGTTTCGCCGCCGTCTCCACATCGTCTGCGCCTCGTGCGATCGAGGCGGCGAACCCGCTGAACTCCTGCCCCAGCGTAATCGGCACGGCATCCTGCAGGTGCGTGCGTCCGACTTTCAGCACGTCGGCAAAGGCCGCAGCCTTGGCGTCGAGCGTCGATGCGAGCGTGCGCGCGGACGCGACGAGTTGGTCCGTGACCGAGAGGAGCGCCAGTCGCGTGGCCGTCGGGTAGACATCGTTGGTCGACTGCGCCATGTTGACGTGATCGTTCGGGTGAACGCGTGTGTAGGCGCCGCGTGGTACGCCGAGCAGTTCCGCCGCGCGATTGGCCAGCACTTCGTTGGCGTTCATGTTGTGCGACGTGCCCGCGCCCGCCTGGTAGACGTCGACGACGAACTGATCCAGGTGTTGGCCGCCGATCACCTCGTCTGCCGCAGAGACGATGGCGCCGCCGATCTCGGCGGGAAGGCGCCCGAGCATCATGTTGGCGAGGGCCGCGCACTTCTTGATGAGAATCGTGGCCCCGACCAGCTCGGGATGGGGCCGCAGTCCGCTGATGGGGAAGTTCTCGAGCGCGCGCACCGTCTGGATGCCGTAATAGGCGTCCTCGGGTACGGGTCGTTCACCCAGCGGATCTCGCTCGATGCGGTAAGCCATGGCGGGGGACAGCTGTCGAGAGTGATTCTCAGAGAATTATACTGCTCACATGCATTCGGCCCTGTTTGACTCGGTCGTGGATCTCATCGTGAAGACCTCGACGGACCTGCCACCCGACGTCCGGGCGGCGATGCGCCAGGCGGGCTCTACGGAGACGTCGGGCACGAGGTCTGCACAGGCCCTCACCATCATCGCGCAGAACATCGACCTCGCCGCCAATGGGGAGGGCGCCATCTGCCAGGACACTGGCATGCCGACCTTCGAGATAAAGACGCCAGTTGGCGTCAATCAGCTCGCAATGAAACAGGTGGTCCGGGACGCGGTGGCGGAGGCGACGCGGCGCGGCAAGCTGCGGCCGAATTCGGTCGACTCGATCACGGGCGAGAATTCCGGCGATAACCTCGGCCCCGGCACGCCGATCCTGCACTTCGATCAATGGGAACGAGACGACGAGATCGAGATCAAGTTGATCTTGAAGGGTGGCGGCTGCGAGAACATGAACGCGCAGGTCCTCGCTGCCCATCGAGCTTGCCCATCTCGGGCGCGCCGACCGCACGCTCGACGGTGTCCGCAAGTGCATCCTCCACGCGGTATGGCAGGCGCAGGGGAAAGGATGCGCCCCAGGCGCGGTAGGCGTCGCGATTGGCGGTGATCGCACGTCTGGTTACACCGAAGCGAAGCAGCAGCTCTTTCGAACCCTGGACGATGTGAATCCGGATGCGCGCCTCGCCGCGCTCGAAGCCGAGATCATGCGAACGGTCAACACGCTCGGTGTCGGCACGATGGGATTCGGTGGGGGCGTCTCTCTCATCGGGTGCAAGATCGGCGCCCTGAATCGTCTGCCCGCGAGCTTTTTCGTGTCGGTCGCGTACGACTGCTGGGCGTTCAGACGGCTCGGGGTGATTCTTGATGCAAAGACGGGATCGATCATCAGGTGGCTGTACCGGGATCCGGCCTCACCGGTGATCCCCATGATCGATCAGGCGGGCTTCCAGCGCACCGGCCGCGAAGTGGCGATCACGACGCCGCTCGACGAGGCCACCGTTCGATCGCTCAAGGTGGGCGACGTGGTCCTCGTGTCGGGCCGGATGTTCACCGGGCGCGACGCGGTCCACGCGCATCTCGTGAAACACGAACCGCCCGTCGATCTGCGCGGCGCCGCGCTCTACCACTGCGGTCCTGTGGTGCGCAGAGACGGCGACGCGTGGACGGTCACCGCCGCGGGTCCAACGACGAGCATTCGCGAAGAGCCGTATCAGGCGGACATCATCAAGCGGTATGGCGTGCGTGCCATCATCGGCAAAGGCGGGATGGGCGGCAAGACGTTGGCCGCCCTGAAGGAGTCGGGCGCCGTGTATCTGAATGCCGTTGGCGGCGCCGCGCAGTTCTACGCCCGCGCCATTGAAGCCGTCGACGGAGTCTCGTTGATGGAGTTCGGCACGCCCGAAGCCATGTGGCATCTCCGGGTCAGGGATTTCCCCGCGATCGTGACGATGGACGCCCACGGCAACAGCCTGCACAAGGACCTCGAAGAAGCCTCCGGCCAGGAGTTGGCAAAACTTGCCTGACCGTTGGGGGGACTGTCCCCCACTCAAGACGCGGGTATGGGTATCGGAAAAGCGCTAGGGACGTGGGATCGGCCGGAATTGGTCCGATCCGGCCGCGCAGCACGGGAAGGCCATCGGCGAGGAGGTGCAGGACGCGTGCTTCCGGCGGCGGTGCGCTGGCGGCGACGTCTGGTCCAATCGTTGCCAGGACGTCGAATTGCCGGGAAATCAGTCGACCTTGCAGGTCTGCGGCGCGTCCAAGCGAGGGCCGCTCGGCCAGGACACTGGCCCACCGTGCACTCGCGCGCGCGATGCAACCGCACCGTTTCCTGTAATTGATTGACCGGCAAGCAATTGGACGATGCGAGAAAGTTGCTGGAGGACGATGTGAGGGCTTGAGCCCACCCCAGGCGGCCGCTATAATTGAACGACAGGAGCTCAGCAGATGATCAACGTGACGGAGACGGCAGCCTCGAAGATTACCGAGCTGCTCGCCGAAGAGCAGAAGGATGGCAGCGGCCTGCGCGTGTTTGTGCAGGGCGGCGGCTGCTCGGGATTCCAGTACGGCCTCATGATCGACGAGGGCGGCACCGACGGCGACCAGGTGTTCGAGAGCAACGGCGTCAAGCTTTATGTCGATCCCATCAGCGTGCGGTACCTTGGCGGCGCCGAGGTCGACTTCGTTGATACGGTGACCGGCGGCGGATTCACGATCAAGAACCCGCAAGCGGTCTCCACCTGCGGGTGCGGATCATCGTTCAGCGTCTAGCTCCGAGCGATTACGGCCGTTGGCGATCTCCGCTCCACCCGACCTCGAAGGCCTGCGTCCGGCGGGCGGGAAGCGCTCCGGCAAGCGCGACCTGATCGTCAACGTCTTCCTTCGTCAGGAAGGGCACCTCAGCGCCGACGATCTGGTCGATCTCATCCGACACGAGGATCACCGCATCAGCCGCGCGACCGTCTACCGCACCTTGCAGTGGATGGTCGACGCCGGCATCGCGCGGAAAGTGGATTTCGGCGAGGGCCGGTTCCGCTTCGAGCATTCGTACCGGCACCCACGGCACTTCCATCTGATTTGCAAGACCTGCAACCAGTCTTCCGAATTTCTGAGCTCCGACATCGAGGCGCTCATCGAAGAGGTCGCGACCGCCCGGGGCTTCGCGGCGCGACAGAGCGTGCTGCAGATCTACGGCGAGTGCGAGGATTGTCGTCTCGGCCATCGCGGGGGGCTCGTCAATGGCGCCACGACGGAATTGCTCTTCGCACGCGACGCGCTGCGCATCGCGATTGCGACCGAGCGAAGCGGCCTCGAGTTCTACACCCGCGCGTCGGCCATTACCCGCGACGCCCGCGGACGTGCCGTGTTCCAGAAGCTGGCGGAAGAAGAGAAGGAGCACCTCGGAACGCTCGAGGCGCGCTACAAGGTTCTGCTCGAGCGCGATCCTCAGCTCGAGTCGCGGCCCACGTTCCTCTTCTTCAAGGGCGCGGCCAACGGACTCTTCTCCGAAGGCGCGGAGCGGCTGACGCGGGGCGTGAACGATCAGCAGGCCTATCTCATCGGCATCCGCTGTGAACGCGGATCGCATCGCTTCTTCAAGCGCTACGGTGAGAAGTTCGAGGACTCGGAAGGCAAACAGATCTTTCTGGAGTTCGCCCAGGAGGAGCGCGCGCACCTGGAGCTCCTCATTCGCGAATACAAGTCGTTGCTGAAACGGCAGGGACGCCCGTCGCGTGCCGCACGGTCGAAGCCCTCGACGGGCTCGGGCACCAGCCGTGCCGCGTCGCGCTGACGAGACACTGCCGCAGCCCTTGATCGACCTCCACACCCATACAGACGCGTCCGACGGTCGGCTGACGAGCGCCGATCTCGTTCGACGCGCCTGGATCGCCGGCATCCGCGTCCTCGGGGTCACCGATCACGACACGCTCGCTGGACTGTCGCCTGCGCGCCACGCCGCGGAGGCCTTCGGCTTGACGCTGATCGATGGCGTGGAGGTGACCGCCGTCGAGCGCGGCCGGGACATCCACGTGCTCGGCTACTTCGTGAAAGCCACCGACAGCGACCTGGACGCGTTTCTCGCGCGACAGCGCGAGCAGCGTACGGCTCGGGTGAAGGAGATTGGCGCACGTCTAGTCGGCCTGGGCGCGCCTATCGACGTCGAGCGGCTGCTGTCGGGGCGCGAAGCGCGCGGCGGCGCCATCGGCCGGCCCGCGGTCGCCGCGGCGCTGATCGAGGCAGGACACGCGTCCTCGCTTCGCGAGGCCTTCGATCGATTCCTCGGCGAGGGCGCCGCCGCCTGGGTGCCGAGGCAGGGCCCGCCGGTCCCGCAGGTCATCGACGTCCTGCACGCCGCCGGCGCGATCGCGTCGCTGGCCCACCCGGTGCTGAACCGGTGTGACGAGCGGATCAGCGAGTGGGCCGCGGCGGGACTCGACGCGATTGAGGTGTTCCACAGCGAGCATCAAGCCACCGACGTTGCGCATTATCGTGCGCTTGCCGACGCGCTCGGCCTTGCCGTAACTGGGGGATCGGATTACCACGGCCACGATCATAAGGACCGTGCACACCTCGGATCGGTCACGCTGCCACCCGAAGAGCTCGAACGCCTGCGGAGGCTTGCGCGCGGGGCGTAGGCGGGAAATCCCGTGTCTTTGCCCCTCGTCGAACTCGAAAACGTCATCAAGCCATACGGGGGGCTGAGACCGCTCCGATTTCGGCACCTGGCCGTCAGCGAGGGCGATCGCGTAGGGATTGCAGGCGTCGATCAGACCATGGCCGAGGTCTTCGTCAACCTGGTGACGGGCGCGACGGTGCCGGAGCAGGGAGTCGTCCGTGTGTTCGGCCGCGCCACCACCGACATCGCCGACAGCACCGACTGGCTCGCCACCGTCGATCGATTCGGCATCGTCAGCGAGCGTGTGGTGCTCCTCGAGCAGTATTCGCTTGCCCAGAATATCGCCATGTCGCTGACGCTCGATCTCGATCCGCTGTCGGACTCCGTGCGCAGGGACGTCGCCAGGCTTGGAGGTGAAGTGGGATTGTCGCCGGGCGATCTCGCGCGGTCTGCCCAGGACGCGGGCGCCGCGCTGCGGCATCGCGCGCGTCTCGCCAGGGCCATCGCCACCGGACCGTCGACTTTGCTCGTCGAGCATCCGGCGTCAGGCCTTACTGCCGAAGAGGTGTCCGGTCTGGCTGCGGACCTCGCGCGCGTGGCTGAGGCGCGGCGATTGGCCGTAATTGTGCTTTCGGCCACCGCCGATCTCGGGCGGCCGTTCGTCGAGCGGCTTCTGATTTTCAATGCGGCGAGTGGAGAATTGACCGAAGAGCGGCGAGGAGTACTGAAGCGCCTGTTCGGCGGCTGACAGAAGAGAGGGGCGCACCGCGTGCGCCCCTGGCGTCCTGCTGTTACTGCTTCGCCTTCACCACGCCACAGGCGACCCGCGGTCCACCGCTGACGCCCGACTTGGGCTCGCCGGTGATGCCCTGATCCGGATTGCCGTGAATGATGATCGCGGTCCCGTCGGCGTCGAGGAGTGTCGTGGGTCCATCAGTGAGGAGCGCGCGGGTGGTCACGGCATCCAGTTCGCCTTTACCGTCGGCGCCAACTCTGAGATTCGGAATGTCGCCCATGTGATAAGGATGATTCGCGTCCGGGTCGGTGTTGCCCGCCGGGCCAGGGTCGAAGTGGCCGCCTGCGCTGGTAAAGGGGGGCTCACACTTGCCGACGGCGTGCAGATGGACGCCGTGCAGGCCCGGCTTCAGGCCCGACGCGGTGATGTGCACCGTCAGAACATTGCCGTCGCCGTGTTTGGATTCGGTGAGCGTCGCCGTACCCGTGATGCCCTCGCCCGCGATCTCGGCGGTCGCCTGCGCAATCGGCGTGGCCGACATTGCATCGTGGCCCGACGGCTTCGGCGCCTGCGCCATCAGCGACATGCCGGCGGCCACGACAATCGCCGATGCGAGACCTGTGACCTGCATCATATGGAGTCTCCTCATGCTCGGTGAAAAAGAGAATTGTAATTGATCGGGCAGTCCATGGTTTCGAGCTCTGCGGTGTTTGATGATCGAGAAACTCATCCTCTTCGATATCGATGGCACGCTGGTACTCACGGGCGGCGCCGGGAAGCGCGGGATGACGCGTGCCTTCGCCGAGGTGTTTGGCGTCCCGGACGCGTTTGCGGCCATCCAGCTTGCGGGCCGAACAGACACCAGCATCCTGGCGGACGCCTTCGCGCAGCACGACACGCGAGTCCCTCCAGATGGGGTCGAGCGTTTCCGAACTCGTTACCTCGAGTGCCTGCGCGACGAGGTCCTGCGGCCCACCAGTGGGAAGCGCATCCTTCCCGGCATTTCGGCGCTCCTCGAGGCGCTTCAGCCGCGGGTCGATTCGCTTCTGGCTCTGCTCACGGGCAACTTCGCCGAGGCGGCCGAGGTGAAGCTCGGGCACTTCGACCTGTGGCGGTATTTTCAGTGCGGGGCGTTCGGCGAGGACGCCCAGGATCGGAACCATCTCGTTCCAATCGCCTTGGATCGGGCGCGAGCCCATGGATTAGCTTCGCACGTTGCCGCAGATCGAGTAGTGATCGTCGGCGACACGCCGCGGGACGTGGCCTGTGCCCGCGCCCACGGCGCACGGGTGATCGCGGTGGCAACCGGGGAATACAGCGTTGATGACCTGAAGCGGGCGGGCGCCGACCTCGTCTTCGAAGATCTGAGCGATACCCCCGCCGTCCTTTCGGCCCTTAACGGTGCCAGGCACCGTTAAGACGTGATAGGCCTCTTAACAGTGCCAGGCACTGTTAAGAACAGCAGAGGTAATGCCGTGGGCGAGAGGAATCAGGAATCAGGAGTCAGGAGTCAGGAGTCAGGAGTTAGGAGGTGAGCGTGGCGGAAGCGCCTGGGAGTCGAACCCAGCCTCCCCGACAAGCGGGGAGCATCCGATTTTGAAGACCGGGAAGGCCACCGGGCCCCGTTCGCTTCCCTGGACTCACTGGGTTGGGGCCGGGAGACCTGGACAGGGCGGGACGCTGGACCCCGGCCCGCGGGGGCCGGGGGGTGCCGGCGCGGCCCTTAGTTCTCGATCAGGCGGATATCGCCCGCCCGGGGTCCCTTACCCGATTCTTCGGGCACGAACTCCACTCGCTGCCCCTCGCGGAGCAACTCGAACACTGCCCCACGGACGGCGCTGCGGTGAAAAAAGTGCTCGACTCCGCCCTCGTCCCGAATAAACCCGAAACCCTTGTCGATCAGGAGCCGTGCGATTGTGCCGGTCGGCATACCCGTGTCCTCCGATGACGTCTCCGTGAGGATCTCTAGGGAGGCAGGGCGAGACGAATCCCGCCACGGTGCGGCGCCCGACATCTCGGAGCCCGACCCGGAGACATCCGCGTCTGGGCCCTCCGCTCCGGTGGCTCTGCCACCGGAACGCGGTCCTGTCGACCTTCAGAAATCCGAGGGCACTATAGGCGGATCCTGGCCCACAAGTCAACGATTGGCCAGAATTTAGCGGCCTTGCCCGCGCCCAAAAGTTACCGATTACCGCGGCCCTGTCCAACCCCGTCCGGACCCTCCCGACTCGGCTCTTGGGCGCGCGTGAAAGACTCGTATCCAACCTGACTGCGGTAGAGTTGCTGCACGCTACGCCGCGTCGACCGTTGATCCGTTCTGAAGCGATCAACCTCGACGGTGTGAAAACTCATCAGTATTCGCCGTGGCCGCTCTCGATCGATCCGTCGTCATCCAACTGCCCGGCGTCGTACTCGCCGCGGGCGCCTCGTCGCGGATGGGTCGGCCAAAGGCGTTGCTGCCGCTCGAGCCGGGGGGCACGGTGCTCGGACGTATCCTCGGCACGCTCGCCGACGCAAGCATCTCGCCCATCGTCCTTGTCACGCGCGCGCACGTGGATGTGTCGGCCGCGTGGCGGGATGCTCGAGCTGATGCGGTGATTCAGATCGTCAATCCTGATCCTGCCCGAGGCCAGCTCTCATCTCTGCTCTGCGGCGTCGATGCGGCGCGCGGGGAGCCGCCGGCGATTCTCGTCACCCTGGTCGACATTCCGCTACCCCGCGTCGACTCGGTGCACGCGCTCGTCGACGCCTGGCGTCGCTCGGGCGCTCCGCTGGTCCGCCCCACCTACAAAGGGCGTCACGGCCACCCGGTGCTGTTCGGTCGGGCACTCGTCGACCGGTTGCGCACGGCGAACCTGGCAGACGGCGCCAAGCCTGTTGTTCACGCTTTTGCCGATCAGGGGATCGATGTTGTCGTCGACGATCCCGGCGTGCTCATCGACATCAACAGCCCGGACGACTACGCGCATCTGATCGAGCGCGGTCCCGGATGACGACTGCTCTCGGCAACATCTTTACGCTTGTGGCACTCCCGGCTTCAGCGTCACATAGAGCGGTGCGACGCCAAACAGGAACAGCATGAAATACAGGCTCGATGGCGCACGATTCACGCAGGTGTAGTGCACGTGGGCGCCCGGGTCCGCGTCGAACTCGACGGTTTTCCAGACGAGGGTGTTGTTCGCCCGTAGCTTGTGCCGGCCAGGGGCGATCTCGCGTGTCACGCTCTGGCCGAACAGCAGTGTGCCGATTCTGGTGCCGTTCAGCGTGAAATAGACCTGCCGATCCTTCACGTCTTCGGGAGACGTGCGATGAATGGTGAGCAGTGTTGGGCGCAGCAGGGGCCAGCCGTCTTGATCGAGCGTGTCGAAGGCCAGATCCCCGGGCGCCGGCGGAACAAGGATCGGCGTCGCCATGGGACGCCACCATTCTAGGACGGCCGGCTGCCGGGGAGGACGATCGCGAGGTCAGAAATCGTCAGCTGCGACGTACGCGTCGATGAGCTTCCGTTCACCTTCAGCGCCTGGATGTGCATTGCCATGCTCCATGCCCATCACGAAGTCGCGGCTTGCTTCCTTCGCCTTCGCCGCAATGTGCGCAAAGATGTTGCGATAGTTCATCTCGCCCGTGCCGGGTTCTTTCCTCCCGGGCACGTCGCCGATCTGGAAGTACGCGATCTCGTCCCACGCCCAGTCCATGTGCTCGATGATGCGGCCCTCGTTGCGCTGCATGTGGTACATGTCGAACAGGATCTTGCACGCCGGACTTCCGACAGCGCGACAAATCATGTACGTCTGGTCTGATGTGCGAAGGAACAGATCGGGGTTGTCGCTGAGCGGCTCGAGCACCATCGTCAGGCCATGAGGGGCGAGGATCTCAGCGCCCTTCTTCAGCGCATCGATGACGTTGCCGGTCTGGATGCCGATGGGCAGGTTGCGCTCGAAATAACCGGGTACGACGGTCATCCATTTCGCGTTCACGCGCTTGGCCACGTCGACCGCCTCGCGGCAGGTCTTCACGAACACGTCCAGGAATTCCGGTTTGCCGGTCGCGAGCGACACTTTCCAGTTGTCGCCGCCTTCAATGACGAAGACGCCCATCGTCATGCCGCGCTTGGCGAGCAGGTCGCCGATCTGCTGCTGCTCGGCGACGGGCCGCTTCATCATCCCGTTGTCTTCGAAACCGAGGAAACCGGCGTCGGCCATGAAGCGGATCTGATCGAGGGGATTTTTGCTCGCGGAATTCTCGAACATGCCGATGTGCGGCGCGTACTTCAACTTGAACGCGTGCTTCGTGGCCGGCGCCACGGTCTGCGCGGAAGCCCCGGTTGCCCTGGCGGCGCCAAGGGTCGTGGCTGCTGCCACAGTCGTTGTCAGGAACTCGCGTCGGTCCATCCCAGGTGCTCCAGTGGTCGTTGGTTTTTGGGTCCCGCCCTTCGCGGGCGCCGCGCCGACTGTAGTCCGGCGGCGAGTCCGGCTGCAACTAGGCCGGCTTGAACACCATCAACGCCACGATCGTCACGACGATGACACCGAGGACACCGCCGAGGATCGCCCCCCGCTTGGAAAGCGCGAGAAACTCGGGGTCCGAGGGGCCACGCGATTCGAGGACCGCGATCTCGCGGCGGAGCGTGGGGCTATAGAACCCGATGGCGATGACGAAGGCTACGAGGAGCAGTGTCATCGAGAGGTAGATCCACCGCAGCGACCACGAATAGCCGGCCACCTGCACCATGCCCACACCGGTGACAAGCAGGAGCGCGTAGCACGGGTTCGCGAAATAGTCGTCCATCACCTTCACCGTGCGAAGGGCGAACCGCATCTCGCGCGGATCGGTCCCAACCGACCGCGCCCGCGCTATCACCAGCCCGTAGGAGGCGTTGAAGCCCACTGCCACGATGGCGAGCACGATATGAATGAACTTGAGTAGGGTGTACGGCATGGGCGGCCAGGTCCTCTCAGGCCGGCTTCGACACCATCAGCCAGATGATGGTGAGCGTGATCAGACTGAGCACGCCGCCCAGTATCGCGGAGCGCTTCGACAGCTTCACGAACTCCGGGTCGGCCGGGCCGCGCGCATCCAGGATGGCCATGCGGCGCTTCATCATCGGCGCCATCACGAACACCCCCAGAGCGAAGGTCACGACGAAGAGTGCCGCCGACCCGTGGATCCATTTGAGCGACCATGAATATCCCGCGGCGTGCACCATCGCGATGCCCGTGAGCACGATCAGCAGGTAACAGCCATTCGCGATCGCGCTCATGAGCCTTACCGTCGAGAGTGCGTATTTCAGCTCACGTCCATCGGGCCCGCCCTTGGACGCACGGGCCAGGAGCAGGCCGAAGGTCATGCCGAAACCGACCGCGATGATGGTCAGGAGAACGTGGAAGAATTTGAGTGTGCCGTAAAGCATATTCAGACTAGTGACGTTTTACTGCCTGAAGCCGTCGTAGATCCGAAAGACATCGATGACTACCGCGCCAGTATCGAGGAAGCTGCTCTCGACGGCATATCCAGGCGGCGCAACAAAGTCGTCTCCATCAAAGGATCCGGGCAGGGCGTCGAAGCCGACGCGGAAGTAAAAGCCGCTCAACACATGGCGCCACTTCTTGCTCTTGTAGCGCGACGCCGCGAGCTCGCTTGGAGTGAACCGCAAACGCAACGGAATCGACACTCGCGACCGGTGGCCGCCCTCGTGCCCGGACGCGTCTTTGACGCCTGGTCCCGAGAACCTGTACAGGCCGATGCCCGCACCAAGATCGAACGCGTGCAACGCATCGAACTTTCTCAGCTTGGGCACGTTCACGAGGGGCACGTACAAGACGCCCTGAAACGTGAACAGGTTGACGTCTCGCGTGAACAGCTGATTCGCATCGGCGTGCCAATCCGCTACCTCGACGGCCGCGTAGAACTTCAGTTCAAGCGGGTCCTTCGTTGGAAAGCACGGCGTCAGACTCGGCTCCTGGCCGACCGCACACACCGTGAACGAGAATCCCGGAACGCCTGGGTAGAACGGACCTGGCCCGCTCAGCTTGTCGAGCCATCCCCATCTGCCTCTTGCCAGGGCAGGAACGCTCATGACCATCAGAACCACCGCGACAACGACGACATGTGCGACGAGCCGCCTCATCATCAGATCATCCTTCGCAGCTACGACTCTCGCTGCTACTTTGTCACACGCTTGGCCGCGTATGCGTCGAACAAGTTGCTGATCTGCCCCGTTCGCTGAAGCCGAATGTCCGTTCGAGCGACGCTGAGGTTTCGGCCAGGCGACACGTCGGGACATCGGAGCAACACGTTGTCTGCGGCCTCACCCAGCACAAAACAACGGCGCCCTGCCAGGGTCGCTTCTTCGAAATCGGCCTGAAACATCAGTCGCCACGGGACGATGAGCAGCATCAAGGCGACCAGCATCACGGCCGCCACTCCCGCAAGCGCGCTGGCCTTCACCGTTTCGCCACCTGGCGAGCGGCGCACGCGAATCATGCCCGCGCCCAACAACAGGATGACGGCCTCGAGCGATCGTCGATAGACCGCACGGAAATCCTCGTGATCGCTATTCAGCACCACCAGATTGGACGCAGGCTGCGTATCGAGCGGCGTGATAAAGGTGTCTACCAACCCCCTGAATGTTACGGTCACGACGATAAGCGCTACCACACCCGCGAGCAACAGCGTCTGCACCCAGGCAGTCGGCGTGTTGAGAGACGATCGTGTCGCATGCGTCCGCAGGAGCTCTATAGCAGCTGAGGTCCCGCGTCGAATCGGTGGAACGATTCGCCCGAAAAGACGGGCAATCAGAGCGACGATGTTGACCAGCAGCAGCATGATCGACATCCAAATGACGGGAGCAATCAGCGCTCTGGCGCCCCACACGGGATAGGCCAGCGGGCCCTCCGACGCAAAGGCGCCCGTTCGACCAAGCACGGCGTTGAACTCCATCGTCGTCAGGAATCCGAGCACCCAGCAGACGGCGACCGTCGCGCCAAGACCGACAATGAACCACTGGAGCATACCGGCGCGACTTGCAACCGCTGTCGCTGGCGTGACTCGCTCGGACGGCGGCTTGGCCTCCTTCGGCGCCGCCCGCCGCCGCCGCCCGCCGGAGTCCGGCGGCAGATGCGGCATCGCCTCGGACAGCTCGCGCTTGAACGCGACGGCCGACTGAAATCGGTCCTTCGGGTCGGGCGACAGCGCCCGTTCCACCGCGTCCACGAATCGCGACGGCAGCTCCGGCCGCCGCTCCCCCAGGGGCACGCGTTCGCCGCCGAGATGCGCCATCCGCAACTCGTCGGCGCGCACGCCTCGGACCGGATATGCGTTTGTCACGAGGTTGTAGAGCAGAACACCCAGGCTGTAGAGGTCGGACACGGGGGTGCTGCGCGCACCGAGCAGGACTTCCGGCGGCATGTAAATGGGGGTCCCGAGGATTTCGTGCCGGGCTTCGGCGTCGATACCGATTTCCCTCCCCGCGCCGAAATCCATCAGCACGATGCGCCCGCCGTTCTCGCGCATGACGTTGCTGGCTTTCAGATCGCGGTGCACGAGCCCCAGCCGGTGCACACCCGACAGCGCGTCACAGAGCGAGATACCAATCAGCGCCGCTTCGTGCGCGCTCAGCGGACCATCCTCCGCGACGAGGGTCGCCAGCGTCCGGCCTTTGATGTAGTCCATCGCGAGCCCGATCTCGCTGCCGATTCGTTGCGCGCTGAACACAGTCACGACGTTCCGATGCCGCACCCGAGCCATCATCTGCCCCTCGCGCAGCACCGCATCCTCGGTGGCGTGGGCCAGGCGCCGCACGTCGATGATCTTGAGGGCGACATCGCGTTTCAGTGCGGCGTCCCACGCGCGATAGACGACGCCGAACCCGCCGCGACCCAGTTGCTCCAGCAGGAGGAACCCACCCCAGGACATCGCAACATCAGGCGAGCTGGCGGCTCCGCGCTGAGGACGCCCGGTGACGCCATCGTCGGTGAGCGCAGCGTCGAGAGGCGAAAACGTGGTGGGCGATGAGAGTGGAGACGGGTCGTCGGTCCGAGGCGAGCGCTCCTCATAGTGCGTGAGGAGCGATTCGACTTCGCGCCGCAGCTCGAGGTCGCCTGCGCAGGCGTCGGCGACGTGCCTGGCGCGCTCGGCGCGAGGCACTCTGAGGGCCAGCTCGAGGATCTGTTTGACCCGATTGGGCTTGTCTGACGCCACTCTGACCTGCTTCTCGAGACTTGTACGCGAGCTGCTACTGCTGAACGGGAAGAATGACGGTGCCCTTACCAGACGCGGACTCGCGTGCGGCGTCGATCACTTCGAGTGCCGCGACGGCCTCTTCCGGCGCGACCGGTGGCGGTCCGCCGTCGCGCAGGGCCGCCTCGAGGCGTCGATAGAACACGGGATAGGCCCCAGGCTCGGTCGCGACGCGCCGCAGATCATCGTCGGTACCTATCTTTCCCCAGAAATCGGCCGGCTCTTCACCCCATCCCGCGTGAGGACGCGCTCCGCTCTTGAGTGCCGCTTCCTGCACGTCCAGTCCGTACTTCGTGTAGGCAGCGCGGCTTCCCAGCAGGCGCATCCGTGGGCCGGTCTGCGCGGAGACACTGCTCATCCAGAGGTGGGAACGAATTCCGGAGGAATGCCCGATCGCGACAAATGTATCGTCGTCCACAGCCACCTGAGGGCGCCGGCGATCCAGCTCTGCATAGACCGTGGCGGCCGGCCCGAACAAGGTGAGCGCCTGATCGATCAAGTGACTGCCCAGATCGTAAAGCAGCCCTCCAGCTTCCTCCGGGGCACCATCTTCTCGCCACGCTCGCCGAGGTTCTGGACGCCAACGCTCGTATCGCGACTCGAATCGGTGCACCTCCCCCAGGACGCCCTCTGCCAGGAGGCGCTGGACCGTCAGGAAATCGCCATCCCACCGACGGTTGTGAAACACCGTCAGCAATCGCCCACGCTGCTGTGCCGCGTCGACCACGCGGCGGCCTTCTCGCGCGCTCGCGGCCAGTGGCTTGTCGACGACGACGGAGATGCCCGCCTCGAGTGCGGCGAGTGCCAGGGGCACGTGCGTGCGATTCGGCGAAGCGATCACGACCAGATCGATCGCGACGGCGTGGTCGAAGAGTGCTTCGACGCGCGGACGGATGGCGGCGCCGGGATGGTCGCGGGCGGCTGCAGCCTGGCGCTCCCCATTCGCCGTCACGATCGCCGCGAGCCGCAGGCCGGGGGTCGTGGCGATGAGGGGCGCGTGGAATACGGCACCCGCCAGGCCATACCCGACGAGCCCCACCCGAATGTCATCGCGAAGGGCCGGCATCAACAGCGCTCATTCTGATCGAGACACGCCGCGACGTCCATCACCATGGGGCGGAACCTCAGGCCCCCTCCACCAGACGTGCAACCATGAGGTTGCACTAAGACCGGAAGCCGGTTAATATGCAACTAGGAGGTTGCATATGATGAGCACGACGACCGATCGCATCGAACGAAAGGTCCTGCTTCGCGCACCTAGAAGCCGCGTCTGGCAGGCGTTGACCGATTCCGCGCAGTTCGGGGAATGGTTCGGCGTCGCAGCGGCGGCCGCGTTTACGCCGGGCGCCCGGGTTCGAGGAGCGGTCACGCACAAAGGTTACGAGCATCTGACCTGGGATGTCGTCATCGAGCAGATGGTGCCGGAGCGCCTCTTCTCGTGGCGATGGCACCCCGGCGCGGATCCGGCCGACGAATCCGAACCGACGACGCTGGTCGTCTTCGAGCTCCAGGATGCGCCCGGAGGGACGCTCCTGACGGTGATAGAGTCCGGCTTCGACGCGATTCCCATCGCCCGGCGTCACAAGGCGTACCGCGACAACGACGGAGGCTGGACCGGTCAGATGGAATCGATCGAACGATATGTCACTGCACACCCGTAAGCGGCAGTCAGGCGATGCGGCGGTCCGCGACTCGGCGCCCATCTTTGCGGCGCTCGGCGATGAGATCCGCCTGCGGATCGTGGGTCGGCTCTCGGCGGACGGACCGACTTCGATCGCGCGGCTGACGGTAGGAACAGGCGTCACGCGGCAGGCCGTCACCAAACATCTTCACGTTCTTGGTGACGCCGGCCTCGTGCGCGGCGCGCATGTCGGCCGCGAGAGTGTGTGGGAGCTTCAGCCGCAGCAGCTCGAACGCGCGCGGCAGTCGCTCGACATCATTGCCGCGCAATGGGAGCGCGCGCTCGGCAAGCTGAAGACATTCGTCGAACGTCACTAAGACCCGGCAGCGCTTACCATGTCCAGCTACCCGCCGGCGGCGGCCAGAGACCCATGAGCTGACGGAGGAGCACCACCTGTCCGAGATGATGCGCGTTGTGCTGCCCGACGTGTACGAGCGCGTCGCCGATCGTGAAGTGCGCCAGCGGGGGAAATTCGATTGCTGGCGCAACCAGCTCGTTGAGTCGCTCGGGATCGCCGTGTGCGACGAGACGCTCGAGACCGATCAGGAACTGGTCCTGCGCCTCAGGCCACGTCCCGGCCGGTGGTTCAGGCCAGCCCAGGGCAGCCGAGCTCACCATCGGCTCGTGCACCCCGTCGATTCGGCGGCTGAACCAGTTCTGCCAGAACACGATGTGCGAAACGATCTGCGCGATTGAGTGGGTCGCGCCAGGAACCTGGCGGTCGGCCTCTTCGGGTGTGAGACCCTCGAGCGCTCGCACGGGTGGAATGTAGGCGACCGTGTCGATGAGCAGCTCACGTGAGGACATGCAGCCATGCTAGCACTCGCTTCGAGGTCAGAAAACCGGTAGACAGGCGGTCCCGTGGGTTGCAACGATGACGCATGGACCCGGATCGCCAGGCCTGCGCGCAGGCGCTTCGCGCTCACGACGCGCGCTTCGATCGCCGTCAGTTCGGAATCGACCCGACGGCGATCACGCTGCTCCTCGGTTACAAGCGCCCTTACGACTGGGCCGCGATGCTGTCCTTTCTGGAGCGGCGGGCGATCCCGGGCGTCGAGAGGGTGTCGGGATCGGCGTATACCCGCACAATCGAGATTGACGGCTCGCATGGCATCGTGTCGGTTGAACCGGCCATCGATCACACCCTGCGAATGAACGTGAGCGGCCAGCACCTGGTGGCGCTGCCGTTGATCGTCGGTCGTGTGAGGCGAGTCTTTGATCTCGCAGCAGACCCGCGTGCCATCGGTGCGCGGCTTCGTGAAGATCCGGCGCTGGCCCCGCTGGTCGCCGCGCGACCCGGTCTCCGTGTGCCGGGTGCATGGGACGGATTCGAGCTCGCCGTTCGCGCCATCCTCGGCCAGCAGATCACGGTCAGAGCGGCCGTGAGGCTGGCCGGCTGCCTGGTAGCGGCGCATGGCCAGAACCTCGAGCACGCCGGTGCCAGGATCGACGGGCTGACACATCTCTTTCCTCGTCCCGAGCGGCTGGCATCGGCGGATTTGTCACTGCTTGGCATGCCGCGATCGCGTGCCGCGGCCCTATCTGGTCTCGCGGCTACCGTTGTTTCCAATCCGCAGGTCATCGGCCCTGGCCGCACCCTCGACGAGACCATCGCCAGGCTCCGGGGACTTATCGGCGTTGGCGAGTGGACCGCGCAATATATCGCCATGCGGGCGCTCCGCGAGCCCGACGCGTTCCCGGCAGCCGACGTCGGCTTGATGCGTGCGTTGACGGACCAATCCGGGCACCGGCCGACGTCGACCGAGCTCTTGAGGACGGCGGAACGGTGGCGTCCGTGGCGCGCCTACGCCGCCCAGCATCTGTGGGCGTCGCTGGCGGCGGCACACCCCGATCGCGGCTTCCGAGGAGCCCATGGTGAGGCACAATTACCTCACCGATGACTGCCATGGCTTCAGACCTGCGCGGCGCCCTGCGGGCGTTCGCTCGCACCCCGGCCTTTGCGGCGACGGCCATCCTTTCGATCGCGATCGGCGTGGGCGCGAACACCGCCATCTTCAGCGTGGCCAGCGCGCTGCTCCTTCGGCCACTGCCGTATAGAGACGCCGATCGGCTGGTCATTCTCTGGAATCGATCCCCCGGAATCGGCATTGCCGAGGACTGGTTTTCGACGGCGCAGTACTTCGATATCAGGCGAGGCCACAGGGGATTCGACGATGTCGCGATCGCCATTGGGGCGAACTGGAACCTGACGGGAGACGGTGAACCCGAGCGCATCGGCGCCATCAGGATGTCGTCCAACCTGCTCCCCATGCTCGGCGTGCGCGCGGTGATCGGGGAGCTCTTCGTGCCGGAAGACGACAAGCCCGGGCGCGCCGGGAAGGTGCTGCTGGCGCACAGCACCTGGATCCGACGGTATGGCGGCAATCGAAGCGTGCTCGGCCGCGCGTTGACGCTGAATGGCCAGCCCTACGACATCATCGGCGTTCTCCCGTCGACGTTCGATCTCCCACGCGAGGTGATGCCCACCCTTGGCGGGGCGGAGCACGCGGAAGTCATCGTCTCGTTGCCGCTCGATGCAGACGCGGCGCGAGTCCGAAACGGCGAAGACTTCAACCTGCTGGGAAAGCTGAAGCCGGGCGTCACCATTCCGACCGCTCAGGCCGAGATGGATGGGCTCACTGCACGGCTCCGGCGCGAGCACCCCGACGTCTATCCTCCCAATGGCGGCCTTACCTTCAGCATCGTGGCGCTGCACCAACAGGTCGTAGGAGACACCCGCCGGTCGATCGTCGTGCTTGCAGCCGCTGTCGGATTCGTACTGCTCATCGCGTGCGCCAACGTTGCGAACCTGCTCCTCTCGCGCGGGCTGGCGCGCCGACGCGAGATGGCTGTGCGCGCGGCCATCGGTGCCACGAGGGCGCGGCTCGTGCGCCAACTCCTCACTGAGAGCATGCTGCTCGCCCTGGCAGGCGGTACCCTGGGCGTTCTCCTTACGGTGGCCGCGCTCGAAGCCATTCGCGCGCTTGGCTCGAAGAGCGTGCCGCGTCTTCACGAGATCGCGATCAACACCGACGTTCTTCTGTTCACGCTCGTCGTGTCTGTCGCGGCAGGCGTCTTGTTCGGTCTCGTGCCGGCGTTGCGGTTGAGCGAGGATTCGCAAAGGCTCAAGGACGCGACCCGGGGCAGTTCAGAGAGCGGCGCCGTCTGGGGACGTGGCCAGAATCTACGCCGCATGCTCGTCGTGGCAGAACTCGCCCTGTCGGTCGTGTTGCTCGTCGGCGCAGGCTTGCTGATACGGAGCTTCGTACGGCTGCAGCAGGTGCCGCCGGGTTTCAACGCCGGCAACGTGCTCACCCTCGAATTGACGATGACAGGACGGCGCTATGCGGATTCGGACCGCGTGCTCGAGACGTACCGCGAGCTGTGGAGCCGGCTGACGACGCTGCCCGGAGTGACGAGCGCGGGCGGGGTGTCGATGCTGCCGCTCAGCCAGATGTTTGCGTGGGGCCCGATCGTCCTCGAGGGTCGGGCGCTGCCTTCAGGCGAGTCATTCGTCAACGTCGATCAGCGGATCGTCGGCGGCCGCTACTTCGAGGCCATGCAGATTCCGGTGTTCAAGGGGCGCGTGTTCACGGACAGCGACACGCGCGATACGCCGCGCGTCGTCATGATCGACGACCACATGGCGAAGGTCCTCTGGCCGCACGAGGATCCAATCGGCAAACGGATGCGGCGAGGCGGCATGGACGCGGCCGCCGACGCGCCATGGCTGACTGTCGTCGGCGTGGTCGGCCGCATCAAACAATACACGCTCGACGAACGCGACTCGCGCATCGCGATGTACCATCCGCACACGCAGGTACCCTCCCGGGCGATGAACGTCGTGATCAGGAGCCACACGGACCCATCGAGCCTGGCAGGCGCGGCGACGAGGCAGATTCGAACCGCTGCTCCCGATCTACCGATCTACAACGTGCAGACGATGGAGCAGCGGGTCGAGGAGTCGCTGGCGCGACGGCGGTTTGCCATGCTCCTGCTGACCGTGTTCGCCGCGCTGGCGCTCGGCCTTGCCAGCGTCGGGATCTACGGCGTGATGGCCTGTCTTGTGAGTCAGGGGTCGCGCGACATCGGGATCAGGCTGGCGCTCGGCGCGACGCCTCGCGGCATTCTCCTGATGGTGGTGCGCCACGGCATGACCGTCGCGATTGTTGGCACGAGCCTCGGCGTGATCGGAGCGTTTGCCGCGGCGCGCGTGATGGAGAATCTCCTCTTCGATGTCGCGCCGACAGACGCGCCCACGTTCGTGCTCGTGTCGATCCTGCTTCTCGGTGTCGCTGTGATCGGCAGCTACGTGCCTGCCCGGCGTGCTGCGCGCACGGATCCGTCTGTGTCGCTGCGGAGCGAATAGCGCCTGCGCCCTTCGACCCGTTCAAGAGCCTCATGTGGTCTCGGGCCGGGTCGAGAGATGGCCAGCTCAGGGCGGCCCGAGCCGTGTCGAGGGTCGCATTGCGGCTCGTCAGCCGCCGTGTCGAAGGGGAATCACGAGCGTCGTTGGCCGGCGGGCGGCTTTGAGTTGCACGCTCCGCTCCTCGCTGGCAAATCCTTCCTTGAGCACGCGAATACGTTTGTCGCCGGCCGGGAGATAGTGGATGGTGACTGGCGTGGTCCCGTGGCCCACACCGTCCACAGTCACTCGCGCCCCCGCCGGTTCCGTCACGACGACAAGGTCGGTTGTCCACGCCGGCGGCGGCGGCGCCGCCGGGTCTGCAGCGACGGGCTCGGAGACCAAAGGTCGTCGCTCACTCGAGGTCGCCACGTTGTCGGGCGGTGCGGCGATTCCGACCGCTGATGCTTGAATGGCATCGCGCGTTTGAGGTTTGCTCTCAGTACGCGGCGCGGGTGAAGCGGGACGTGCTTCCACAGTGACGGTCGACGGCTTGCGATTCCAGCTCGTCGCCGTGAAGCCGACGAGCGCTGCCGCCGCGACCAGCGCCGTCGCCACGATCGCCTGAACGCGGACGCGCGACGCGTCCCGCGGTGGCTCCGTTCCGCCATCGCCGCCGGCGCCGCTCGACATGCCCAATGCGCGTTGCAGCTCCGTCAGCGCAAGTGCCTGATCGAGGCCGACGGCCTTGGCGTACGCGCGGATCTCGGCGCGTTGGTACATCCCGGCCGGCACCGCGTCGAGATTGCCGTGCTCGAGTGCGTCCAGGAGCCGGTGAGGGATCTTCGTTTCGTTTGCGATCTGTTGGAGCGTGAGGCCGCGGCGTTCGCGGGCGGTGCGGAGGAACTCACCGAACCGCGCGGCGCCGAGCTGGTCGAAGTGGCGTGAGAGCACCGTAGCCATGGCGGTTCACCGTACTCCTGAGAGTGGAATTATGGATCTTGCCCAAATACGCGCCAGGAATAAAGCTCTGCTGTGTCGCGCAGCCATTTTTGTGGAGACGGGGCTTGAGCCCCGCTGGATCGCCGCTATTGGCCCTCCACCGCAATAACTTCGAGCGTTTGACCCCATTCAACCGCGGTTGCTATGATTGGAGGTTCTCAAGAACCTACCTATGTGGGCCTGTGGCGCAGCTGGGAGCGCGCCTGAATGGCATTCAGGAGGTCACCGGTTCGATCCCGGTCAGGTCCACCAAATTTCCATTCGACCCGTCAAGCGGCCGTAAATACTCGAAGAGAGAAGACGTTACGACGGTTCGATCGAATGCTTTTCCGCTGAACGCCACGCCTTCCGGGAAAAACAGTCGTTGAAGCCGCTGCCGTTGCTCCAACGACGCCTGTATCCAGAGATCCGATGCACGCGGTAGCACCCGCTCCGCGAAGTTCAGGATGCCCTCGACGTCGAACTCCTCGACCTTGGAGCCGTGCCGGTCAATCTCGACCAGCGTCAGTTCTTCGCGAAGCCGATCGCGTTGGCGTTCGTACGTGCCGAGGTCGATCGACTCCTTGCAGATGAACGCGTCATCGAGGCGATCGAGTTTCTGCTGGATCGCTTTCGCGCGATGCTCAGCGCTCGCCACCTCGTTCTTGACCAAAGCCTTCCCGTCGTGCCAGACGCGCAGCACGGATTCCTTGAGTAGCCGCATGTAACCCGGCGTCGGTTGGAATCGCTCCAACTCGTCCACGAACAGCCCTTCGAGTCTCGCCTTCGTGATATTCACTGCGCGGCAAGGTGGGAGGCAATGGTAGTACGCGTATCGAGCGCTGCGTCCCTTCGACCAACTCGCCGTGACCCCGCGTCCGCACGCAGCACACTTGATGAACGCCCGCAGCGGGAACTCAGGGCGACGGCGCTGGGATGGGCCAGTCGTGTGCACTCGTCCTGTCAGGATCGCCTGAACGCGATAGAACACGTCGTCGGGAATCAGAGGATCGAAGTCTCCGCGCTTGCCGACGACGCCGTAGCCAGGGACGTTCACGATGCCGACGTACAGCTTGTTCTCCAGCATGGTGCCGAACGCCTGAGAACTGACCGGCAGGCCCTTCCGCGTCTTCAGCCCTCGACGGGTCATTTCGTCCAACAGCTCTTGCTTGGTAAATCGTCCAGTGGCGAAGTCGTGGAAAATCTCCTGGACAACCGGAGCTCGCTCGGGGTCCGGTATGAGGCTCTTGCCGTACGTCCTTGGGACGTTGATGTAGCCGATGGGGGCGAGGAATGTCCATCGTCCCAATTCAAGAGCGGCCTTCATCCCCGCGCGGGTACGATCCGACCGCACGTCGTTGTCGAACTGTGCGAAGGACGCGAGTACGCCCTCCATCAACTTGCCCGTCGATGTGTCGTCGATAGGTTCAGTCGCCGATCGCAAGGAGATGCCGAGCGATTTCAGATGCGACCGGAGCGCGAAGTGGTCGTACTTTTCGCGCGCGAACCGCGTGAGGTTGAAGACAACAACGAAGTGAACCTTGCCCTTGTGCGTCCGGCAGTACTTGAGGAGCCGCTGCAGCTGAGGACGGTCGGCCGTCTTTGCGCTTTCGCCTTCTTCCCTGAACCGCTCGAGAATCTCGTACCCCTCCCTGCGGCAGTACCTCTTCGCACGCACGAAGTTGCGTGGGCAGGCTCAGATTCTCGGTCTGCTCCTTCGTGCTCACGCGCACGTAAATCACCGCGCCGACCATCTCTGGCAGCTTAGCGCCATTACCGGACGCCGGCAAGGTGCGTCGTTTCGCCACGGCACCACCTACTGGATGCGACCGTCCTGCAAGGCGAGGTCGATCACAACATGCGCCAGCGATTCGGCGTGACGCGCGACGACGAGAATCTCTTCGTCCGATAACGTGTCCGCGTCATCGCCGAGCAGTTCACGACACCGCTCAACGGAGATTGGTCCCGGCTCTTGTTCCGCACGATCAGGTACGTCCATGGCGCTCCCCTTGAACGCGAGTCGCAACGATTCGTGTTGGATGGGTGGCGCGCTCTGGCGCGTCGATGTGTCGGTCGACGCGCCGATGTCCGTGTGAGCGCGGATGCGGGCCTGGAGCCGGCATCGTCCCGAGGGAGCTGTGCTCCGAGCGGGGACGATCGTGAATGGTTCGACCGTCTGTTGCGTTCAATCCGACTAGGGCACGGCAGTGCCGATGGTGAACGCATCCCCTTCGCGGCGCCTGATCCTGAGGATGATGCGCCGGAGAGGTCACGAGGTTCGCAGCTCATGGGCGTGCCGACCAACCGTCCTCGGTAGTCGTGCAACGGACTGCGATGCGGTGAGGATTGCGCTCGATGTCGTGCCCTGTGGGCGCCGACCGGAAGCGCGCTCCGTTGGCCGTTGCGGCCAACGGAGGGAGTGCCGTGCGGCACTGACGTGATGACGTCAACATACGCCCGCTTGATGCCCGCGTCAACCTCGTTTGAGTGGTTCGTTTGAGTGGTCATCATACTGACCACCATCGCGCAATTGCCAAACGGGAGCCGCGCGGAGGCGTCGTCAATGCCCGCAGGCCCGGCCACCGGCCGGGTCGAAGCGAAGCGAAGAGCATTGACGACGTCGAGCACGGCGCCAGCATGAAAGGCGCGATGGTACTCGGCAAGATCTGGATGCAAGAGCGGGACGTTCCTTCCGGGAAAACACGTGACTCGCGCGAGCCAATTGAAGTGCGATTCGGCGCCCACATTGCTCCGGCAAATCTGGACGCGAAGACGTGCGCGCGGACGGCGCGTTCATCCTGCACGAACTGTGCGCGCAGACAGCGGCATGCGACACGACCAACGATGGCGTGAACGACCCCGTCTCGACGGCCTGAGGTCACTGGCGGGGCAGGACAGCGGGGTCGTTCACGCCATCGTTGGCTCATCGACTGCCACACTGGCTCCAACAGCGACGGCGGCACGATGCGCCGCCTTGATAACGCGCTCGCGGCAAGTACTCCCTCAAGGACCGCGCAATGGCGGAGGCGGCTGAGTACGGGCTCATGCTCTGGGACGGCAAGAGCAAGGGCACTGTCAACAACGTCGTCAACCTGTCACGCGATCACAAGCCGGTCATGGTGTACGTCGCGCCGACAAGGCAATTTCGCACGATCAAATCCTTTGACGATCTCAAAGATCTTCTGGCGCAAGGCGATTCGGACAGCGTGGAGCGAATCGTCAGCGAGCTGCACTTGAACGACGTGCCGCAACGCGCCGGGTAAAAGTGCCGGCTGGCAGGACCAGCTCGTATATTGCTGCCTCTGCTCGAATCAACCGATCCCGCCCCTCGTGCTCAGTCGCCAGGACCTCACGTCGCCCAGTCGGCAAGACAAGAACGCCGGCAACTCTGGCGACCTGGTGAAACATACCGTGTACCTCGCGATGCTCAATGACTTAGTGCGAAGTGGAAGGAAGCGTCGTCGTCGAAGCCACGGCGGGGAACTCCCACTTCATTGATCGAACCGCCAGTTATTGGAGGTCCCATTGTGCAGCGGTCTCCTGAACCGCTGCAGACGCGCGAGCCAGACGGGCCAGGGCGTCAACCGACCAGCGCAGATCTCCACCCGCCTCTTGTCTTGGACCTTCAGGCTCATTTTCAGAAGACGATCTTGAGCAACCGCCCGAGCAGTTCATCTAACGGAATCATCGTCAGCATCAGCGGCAGTACAGGCAGCAGGGTGGTCACTGCCAGCTGCAGCACGGTCGTCAAGCCAAACGGCACCCATCTCATGCCTTTCACGACTTCAAAGCTGTTGCTCAGGTCCGCCAATGATTGGATGTCGGCGCTGCCGACAAGTGGCTCGTCCGGCGGCGCGCCGCCGCGAAACCATTTCTGGTCATACTCGCGGACGTACCGCTGTGCGTGCCTGCCCTGCTCGCGAAGACCGATGCGCTTGGCGGCTTCGAGTTTCGGACTGAACACCAGCAGCGGACCGAGGATCGCGAACACCATCACCGCGACGAGTCCGATGATCTCCAACTTGAATTCGGGCAATTTCGCCCCCGCGTAAAAGATCCGGCTGGCGATCATGCCGGCCAGCACCGCCCCCTGGGCCAGCAACACGGGCGCGAACGCGTGGCTCACCGACGCAAGGAAGCCCAGGCCGCCGCAGCGGTCCGGATGCGTCGGCATGAGCTTCAAGTCGATCCGCGACACCTGCCACAGGAAGCGCGCCCAGATGAAGAGCCGGAAATACCAGCGCAGCAGCAGAAACTGAAACAGTGGCAGACTCACCAAGGCCAGCCACCACCCAGCCAGAGATGGCCGCAGGGTCCCGTCAACCGGCACGTAGTACCAGCTCCTCACATCGAGCACCACCTGCGTTCGCCAGAAAAAGCCCATGCCGACGACGTAGACAAACGCGATCAGCAGTAGTTCCGCCGCGATCGAATTGCGCCACCGCATCGCCGAGGCCATGGCCGCATCGAACGTCACCCGCGCTGCGTCCGGGATCAGGCCGCGCTCCACGAACTGCGATACCACCGGTCGCATGCGCATGTTCACGATCGGCTCCGCCACGATCAACAGCGGCACCGCCAGCAGCATGCGCACGTGCAGCTCCAGGTCGCGCAGGAACGGCAACGGCACGCTCCCGACCCAAACGCTCCCTTCCACGACGGACAACACCAGAAGCGGCGCCCAGGCCAGCAACGACAGCACGACAATGCGGCGTCGGAGCAACTCGAGAGCGTCTCCGGCCAGGCGCGTCCGCCGCCACATCTGATACAGCGGCCCGCCAAGGACCAGCGAGAAGTCTGCGTCAGGCCGATCAGACGCCGCTTGCTGATCGCTCAATAACGTGCCCCGAGGTGGTGCTGGAGATGTTCGTCACAATCTGGGTCAACCTACGTGGCCGGCAAAGAGACCATCAACAAAGCAGATCTTGTAGGTGAGAACCAGACCGAAGCCAACGCTGATCAGACCGCAGGCCGCGGCGGCCTGACTGCCAAACCGCCCCTGCCGCTCTCCCGCTAAGGCGAGTGGCGCACCAATGGCGATGGTCATCAACATCACATTCCAGCGATGGTCCCGCCCCCTAACACCACGAGATACGCCACGGCCCACCAAGGATTCTGAATGGTTGCCAGAACCAATAGTGCAACTGCGGCGGAGCCAGCCAGTCCATGCACGATCCCGACGACTAATGGACGGAGGACTTGATGGAGACCGATGCGCTCCCGCAGTATCTGCAGCAGAGGCCACCGATGCACATCATCGGGGTCCACTTCTGGCCGACGGCTGTCGTCGGGCGCGAATCTCGCAGTGACCCATTGCATCACTCCCGTGAGATTGAGCAGGCCCAGGGCGACCAACATCACTCCAACTGCCAATGCCATGGCCAGCCCAACGCGTGGCGGGATGGTCATATTGAACAGAATGATCGCTGCGCCGACCGACAGGATCGTGACGGTGTCGCCCAAGCCCCAGAACATGCCAATCAGGCCGGCGTTTTGGACGCTTCGTTGTCGACTGACGATCGTGCTCACCGCGATCACATGGTCAGCGTCGGTCGCGTGGCGCATTCCCACGAGGAACCCGAGTGCCACTATAGTGAATACGTTCCCCATGACCTACCTTCGCCTGCGTTTGAGTGAATGAGCCGCCTCGAGGGGGCTGCGGAAGTCCGGCTCGCCGGTTGACGAACGCAATTGCGCTTCGTCCCGTCACCGAGGCGGCTTGACTGACACGTAGGTCATCTCAGGACGCCGGACCCGCCGAACATGCCTCGATCGCGCGCGCGAGCAGTGCTTGGGCGCGTGGCGTCCTGCGGACTTCGAGATTCAGTTTCGCCAGCCCTACTGCGCGCTGTGGATCGCCGCCGACCGAGGACCAGAACTCCGCGCCGTGATCGGCGAAGGCGGCGGGATGGCGTGCGACGAGCTCGTCGTAGCGCTCCTCGGCACGAGCGCGCCATACGTCTGCGTCCTCGAGTCGGCGCGTCTCGCCGAGGATGCGGGCAAGCTGCGCCGCGTAATCCGGATCATCCGAGGTGGCGGCCAACCGGCGGAGGCGGGCGATTGCACTATCGTGCTCACCCATAGCCGATTCGACCTCGGCGAGATGGCCCTCGGCCCGCACATACACCGGCAGACGCTGCCACGCAGCCATGAGCCACTCACGGGCGCGACTGAGATCATCCCCATGCTCCTGCCACATATGCCCGCGCTGGAACTCCTGCTGCGCCAGCCCGAACGGCGACACGCCACGAAAGCGCTCGCGGCTCTCGTCATACAGGCGCTCGGCAGTGGAGACCTCGCCACACTCGGCGTGGAGTGCCGCAAGCGCCCAGAGACTCTCGAAGTCGGCTCGCCGCTCCAGAGCCGCCTGGACCAACGCCCTAGCCTCGTCATAGCGCCCGACCGCCTGAAAGATCGCCGCCCTCTCACAGTCCAGTTCGTCACCCGACACGCCCAGGTTCTCGGCGGCCTCGAGGTCGATCAGCGCTTCATCGAAGCGATGCAGGCAGGCGCGCGCTCGCGCCCGCGTCAGGAGCGCCAGGCCGTCAGCGTGGACGTCGCGCACGCCTTGCTCCGCGAACGCGACGGCGCGTTCGTAATCGGCGATTTGACCAACGATCTGGGCTCGGAGAACGAGCAGATCGACCAGTTCCGCCCGCGAACCGCTGGCAAGCCGTCCACAGCCGGCCTGGAGCTCGAGGCCCTCGACCTGTGCGTTCAGGTAGAGGAGCGCAATCGTACCGTTGGTCGTACGGATCGACATGGTTGGTGACAGCGTTTGCATCATTCCGGAATCCCCACAAGCGGCGCCAGTTTCGGAGGCATCGCAGTCGGACGCGACAGATACGGGAATGTGCGGGATGCCGGCATCGTCGTCTGGTCGACGCCGTCGGAGATGCGGGGACCATTGCCGTTGTTGATGAGGACGGTGAAGAGCGAGTCGACAATGTCGTGGTTCACCCACCGGCCTCCGCAGGTCTTATGGGTGGCGCCGCGCAGTATCGCCCTCTCAATCTCGAGATAGCCGTCCTCATCGAACGGCTTTGACATGTCGACAACTAGAAAGTCTGCGAGCAGCAATTCAGTCAGCGGGTGGGTGCCCCGGTCGTCGAGCGGCCAATCAGTCTTGCCGTCCAGCCCGTCGTAGAACGCCATGCTGCCGTTGAGGCGGGCGCGGTATGCGCCGAGATAGTCCGGCCGGAGTTTGAAGCCGTCCTCCTCGCTGTAAAGGTCGCGGACGTCGAGATCGCGGTTAACAGCGTCCGACGCCTTGTCCATCATGATGAAGTTCTTGATCTCGGGTCGGCCGACGCGATCCAGTCGCGCCCGAAAAGAACCGTTCGTCGCCGTCTCGGCGATGACGGCGACCAGTGGCCCGGCTTCCGCGCCGAACAGTGTCGAATGGTCGACCTCGACGACGATGCTCAGCACGTTCTGTCCGGCGACCGAGTTCACGCCGGTTATCTCCGGAATCCGGCGGTTGAGCCTGATCCCTCCGGAGAACAACTGATCAACGAAGAACGGATCCAGCCTGCACCCGGCGAAAACGCGGAGACCGTTCGACTTTGTCCCGGCCTCGTCGCCAACGCGGACCGCGATATCGCCGGACGGTCCATGACAGGTCCCGGTCTGCACGAGCCGGTCGCCGCCATCGCGCACGTCCGGCACCCTGAAGGTGAAGCCGAATGCGCGTTCCTCTTCGCCGACGGCGAACGCCGCTTTCGGCCCGGTCGAGGCGATCCGGACGGGGCGCACCCGGATCCGGTAGTCGATTGCATCAGAGAACAGGAGCCGCGTCGCTTCGATATACTTGAACGGGAATATGTCCATCACCAGGACAAGAGTGCCGGGGCGCCCTGGGCTGGGAAAAGCAAAGACGTCCGTGATGTCAATTTCGGGGTTTGCATTCGAGCGTGGGCCGCCTCCATGGTCAGACATGTGACTTACCTCCTTTTACTTACCTGTTCGCACGATCGATGTGTTCGGGACGCAACAGAGCGCTTTCCTACTGGCGACGCGGCAGGAGGACGACAATCGCGCCGCGCACCTTCCACGACGGCCCGGCATCCGGATGTGCCACAAACCCGCCGAAGCCAAGCTGGTAGCTCGCAGGAAATGCGCCGAACGACGACAGCTTGCCAAAACTCACATTGATCGGGACCGTCCACCGCCCCTCGTCAACTTCCCAGTTGGCCGTGGTCTCGGATTGAAGGGTGATCGTCCACGTGCGTGAGGCTTGGTAGGCAAGGAACGGCTGAAGGAACATCTGGTTGACGTCCGCGCGAGTCGTGTTGCCCGAGAAAGACCAGATGATCTACGCCTGCGGTCACCGGCCCCGTCTGCTTGAGCGCGACAACCGTTGGTCCGGCGCTCCACTTCTCCGTCCCCAGGGACGGGATCGTGGTAGACGGGAGGCTGATGGCCGGTCCCACTCCCCAGATCAATCCGCCGCGCGAGGGCGAGACGAAGAATGACGTCAGAACGTCGCTGACACCGAAAGCCGGCTGGCCACCTTCGGCGAGCGCCGGCTGGCTGACCAACGGTACGATGACCCGCATGATGAGGTTCCAGTCCTTGTTCAGCGCGAACGGCATCACCGGCTGAACGTTCAGGACGAACCGTGTCGCCTCGTTCGGGCCGACGTTTTGCTCCCAGTTGAACTGGAACGGCACGCTGACCAGGCTCGAGATGGGATTCGCGAGCTCCTTTGCAAGGTCCTGTGCCGGCGCCGCCGGCGCAGCCAGTGGTGGCTGAGCCCGGCTCGCCATGGGCCACGACACAACAATCCCTGCGAGGAGGGCGATCACATTTAGCTTCCGTGCGGCACTGTCCGTCATGACGTTTCTGTTCTCCTGCGCGAAAAGCGTTGTGGTTCACGGCCGCCGCATCGCTGCTCGGATGACGCGTGACACCGGACCTCGCAGCAGGAGGTACGGAACCATCGCCAGGACGATCGCGACGATGACCGCCTCGCCCGGATAGACCCAGCGTTCGACGATGAACTGGTAGACCACGTCGATGATCAGCGCGACCGTGAAGACCTTCCCAACGGCCTTCCACCCTTCGCGCAGCAAGGCCGATCGATGCTCCGGCTCGTGGACGACGGCCCAAAGGTAGGCGTGGCGCCGGCCCGCGCGCGCGTCCCGAATCCCGTCGAGAATCGCCAGCGTGATGGCCACACCCGGCTGGAGGATCAGGCGGAAGCTCAGAGGACCGCTGATGCGACCGACCAGGTTCTCCCAGATGCGGGCGAAGAATTCTTCCATCAGTTACTCCGTCAGAAATCGACCCGCAGGCGCACGCCCGGCACCACCGCCGAGTCGGCACGAGGCCGGAATGGTCGCAATAACTGGACGTCACCCGTGAGTCGCAGCCACCGTGTGACCGCGCAGTTGTAGAATATTTCCAAGGCCTGGTCGGCGCGAAGACGTGGCAATGGATCCAGCGCATCCGTCAGCTCGCGGCTCACGCCAGTGTAGGCGTAGGCCATTCCGAACGAGTCTCGCGTCCGGTTGAAGGGGCTGGTGTCGAAGAGACCGACGCTGAAAAACTTCGCGATCGCGTTGTTGCTCGCATCCGCGAAGCCGACGTGCCCGAACACCCCCCAACTGTCAGAGAGATATTGGTCTACTGCGTAGTTGACCGACCACGATCCCCGTTCCGGAGCCGCCGTGACATCAGGGGGCGGCAGAATGAGTGTCGGAATCTGACTGAATGGAGTCAACTCCTGGTTGCTGAAGGTCGCGCTGACCCCCTGATGTCCCGCTCTCTCCAGGAATCGGGTGCGGAACGTGATGCCAGGCACGAACGTCGCGCCATTGCCGAAGAGATTCTCCAGGCCGGAGACCGTCTGGCTCGACTGCGGATCGTAGATGGCGAACGTGATGAAGGGCTCACCGCCCTTGACCAGCGCCATCCTGGCCCCGATGGTCACGGGCGGGACGTTGACACCATTTTGTGGTCGCGCGTTCCACGCGAGGTTCATGAACTTCGTGAGGCCCTCGCCGCCCATGAACGTGTCGGCGACCAGATCGAGGACATCGAACTTGCCGAGGGAGACGGAGATCAGATCGCCCGGCTTGAGCAGGGGAAAGACCTGCGTATAGTTGATCGCAATCACCCTGGCCACCGTGCCCTCGTCCGCAGGGTTCACGAGGCCCGTGTTAACGGGAAGGATGGAGCCGGTCAGCGTGGAGGCGGACCCGCCATAGCGCATCGCAGCCATGATGTCGAAGGTGCCGTTCTTCCACAGCCCCAGCTTGCCAGTATCGAACTTGGGTCGGAGCGTGACTTTGCCGCCATACTCGTCGCCTTCCCCCAGCCCGCCTGCGGCCACCCCCTGGTAGAACTGAATCCAGTTTCCTTCGATCGTGATGCCACGCGCGTTCAACCAGGAGCGCACCCCTCCCCAGTCGCCCGTCAACTCGTCTCTGGCGTTGCCTTTCTGTTCAGCGCTACCGATGGCACGCGGCATCGCAGCCGGCGGCGCGGGTGGCGGCTGCTCCTGAGCCCGCGCGGCGATCGACGAGAGGATCGGCGACAGGATGGCGATCACGGCAATCGTCACGAGATGCTGCGCGCTCCAACGCATCAACAAGCGGTCGCCCACGACGAGTCTGGCTGGGTTCGGATTCATCGCTGCCCGTTCGGTTGCCTGATGGTCGGAGTTAGGTCTTCAGGTCGGCGAGCCAGCGGAGAGCGCGCAGCCCGGGCATGAAGCCGGTACTCACCGCCGCGTGTGTGACAACGAACCGCGGCAGCCCCTGAAGGCGCCGGCGGACTGGCCGTCGCGGGATGGTAAAGCTATCGGTGTTTCCGAAAATCGGATCGCTCGCGTCGCCCGCTCCGATGAACGTGCCCTTGTCGATCCACTCCGACTGCACGAACTCGAACTGCCGCCCCAGGTGGGCGCCGACGAAGGCAAATATCAAACCACGATCCGCGCCGTCGTCCTCCAGTATCTGGTTCTACGTACGCGCCGGCCCCTCGCCTCGGTCGTCGGTACGTAGATTTTGCTTCGGCCATGGAAGTCTCCTTGCTCTTTGCTCTTACGGCGTCGCTGAAACGCGACCCGCGAGGAATCTTAGCGCCCTGATGCCGGGAAGGAAGAAATAGGCGCCGCCTTTCACCGTTGTAAACGCGGGGAGGCCTACGATTCGTTTCCGGATCGGCCGGTGCGGGATCTTGTATTCAAGCGTGCCGTCCTGCGTCCCGATGATCGGGTCGCGCTCGTTCTTCAGCTCGTGGAATCTCGGGTCGTTCACCCACACATTCTGCGCGAACTCGAACTGGCGAATGAGGCTCGCACATCCGACGAACGCCGCGATGCCTCGCTCGAAGCCATCCTCGTCTGCGCCTTCGGGCAGAGGGAGACCGTAGGTGCCTCCCCGGCGGATCATCCGACGGCGATTCATGTTCACTGCCGTGTCGCGCGGATTCATGCGCCGTATATGCGCACCGAGCGGCACGGCATAGCCGTGAGGGTCCATTTTCCCGTAGTCGAAGTTGTTGTTGCGTTGAGGGTCTGCTGCGAGCTCGGGATCATCCTTCGTCGGTGCCAGCACGAGTGGTGCACCGCTGCGCCATCGGCCCATCAGCTTCGCCGCGACGAGCTCCTGCTCCTCCGCCGTGGCGCCATGTTCCCTGAGGAACTGGCGAAACGCGCCCACGTGCTCCTCCAGGCGACGGTACGCGAGATAACTCCCGTTCCTCGACAGGATCTCCGGCTGCGGCAACGGGCCGATGTCGCCCTTCTCGTCGGGGTAACCCAGGAAGAACTCGCCGGCCTTAATGGGACCGCCTGACCCAGGCGTCGGCGTGATTTCCATTCCCTCGATTTCGGGCTGAGACATGCGATCGCGATAGCCGAAGTGATCGTGTGCGTACTCGAATGGCGGGGTGGCTTCGAGGTCGAGCGTCGAGAGCGCCTCCACGCCCGCGAACTGTGTCGCGTACTGCTGGTGCTCCCGGACGGAGCGCTCGCGTTCCGCCACGTCAGCCGCGAAGAGGATCACGATGGCGTGGAGATCGGGACTCGCCAGACCACCCACCCAGTTGTCCGGATCGTTCGTGCCGGTGTCTCCCAGTATTGCCGCCCGCGCGGCCATGCCCTGTCGGAACTCCTCGGGGAATGTCGCCAACGACGCGTCGTCCACCCCAAGCGCGCGTAGACCATTCCATGTAAACGCGACGGTAACCCATCGCGCATCCGGCTGACCCACGCCACTCATCGCGCGTCCTGTACCGACGCGGTCGATAATTCCGGCGAGCCACGCCCGGCCGTGTTCCGGCCGCCGAAAGCAGAGAAACCCGTAGCGGGCCGCCATCGCCCGCGGGCGTGTCAGGAGGAAGTGCTGAAGATCCTCCAGTTCCAGCATCGCGACTCCGTTCTTCCCCATGGAGGGACGCGATTACTGCATCCGGTCGAGCATGGACGCGAAGGCATCTTTGAGGGCGAGTGCCTTCTTGATCTCGTCGGCGCTCACATAAGGATACTCACCGTATTCGAGGAAGCTCGGCCGGTGGTGGTCGCGGACAAACTTCACGAATCCCTCTGGCCTGGTCTTCCAATCCTTGGGGAAGCCCTCGAGGTATTCGAAGACGGTATCAATGCCACTGGCCGAGAAGAGAGCCACTGCATCCTCAGTGTATTTGTCGAAGTCTGTGTCGAAGATGCCCTGATACTGAAAGTAGGACTCCCCATTAATCTGGAAGACCTGCCAGCGCAGATAGTGCAGCTTGAGCACCGCGAGGGCGTTTGGGTCCTTGGCAACCGCTTCCTCAATCTTCTTGGCATGTTTGTAACAGGCTTCCTCACCGCCGGGGATCAGCTTTGCGATGATCGAGAAGCCGTAACACGCGGGAGTCCTGGGGAAGATCGGGCCGTAGCGTCCCTGTTCGGGCTTGCCGAGGTAACCTCCCTTCGGGATCGCCACCGCGATGGGTTTCGTCCAGTCCTGCTGTTTGTCTATGTTTGACATGTCGATCTCCCTCGTTGCTGCGCGTTTCCGGTCCAGTGGCTCACCGGGCTCCCTTGCTCGCAGCGAGCATACTCCCGCTTGCTAGCCACGGCTATGCAGATTCGGCGTCCGATGCAGTGAAGAAGCGCGAGGGTAGGCGCCCATCGACCTGGTGTCCGCGCTCGTCGGCGATGAGCTGCTGCGCCGGCAGGATCGCCTCATCGCTCGGCGCGTCCAGCAGGCGCGCTTTCGCGACGCCGACCGCTCGCTCGATCGCTTCGACTTCGACTTCAACACGAAGATGAATCGCGCCCTGATCCATGACCTCGCGACCGCGCGCTTCGTCCTGCAGCGGGAAGACGTCCTCCTGCTCGGGCCACCCGGCACCGGCAAGAGTCACCTCGCGCAGGCGATCGGTCGCGCCGCCATTCACCAGGGTCACCGCGTCCTCTATCGCGAAACGCACACCCTGCTCGAAGAGATCGCCGATTCGACGCTCGACGGCACGCGGAAGCACTTCTTCGCCGAGCTGACCGCGGTACCGCTCCTCATCATCGACGACCTCGGTATGCGGAAGCTGCCGCACACGGCGGCGGAAGATCTGCCGGAGGTCATCATGCGGCGCTACGAGCGTGCCTCGACGCTGCTCACGTCGAATCGGCCGGTCGACGACTGGGGCAAGCTGCTCGGTGACATCGCGGCCGTCACTGCGCTCCTCGATCGGCTGCTGCATCACGCCCACGTGCTCAAGTGCGGGCCTCGAAGCTGGCGCACGAAGGTCCACACCGACTTGCGTCCGGAGGCGTCGGCACAGTAGAACTCACCCGTCTCGGCCCGGTCAGAAATAGCCGGTTTAGCGTGTCGACGAAATGGCCGGTTTTGACCTGTCCACCGAGGATCTATAGATGCCGACTCCTCAAGCGACGCAACGGCTCGACTTCCGGCCGTGACGCTCAGCGCATCAACATCGTCTGGAAAATAGTCGACCCCTCGTACCTGCAGGCTCTGTCGCTCCGGGAGAATAGCGGCAGCCCCCATTCGGGAACCGTCGGTGCAAACTGGTCAGCCGTCTGCGCCGACATTGCTCGTGCTGATGAGCACGTAGTAGTTGACGTACAGTCGAGCAGAGGTTTCGGGTCGGCGATCACGACGCCGTTTCCGAATCCGAACTTGGTGCAGAGCCCACGGAGGCCGTTGGCGGGGGGGACCGTCGAACCAAAAAGGAGCCGCCTGTCAGCGCGAGCACCAAGGCAGCCACGCCGATGAGCAGCCGCCCATCGGCATGCTCGAAATCGAGCAAGATGATGTGGCGGCCCACGGCAATCGTGGCCACGATCAGGATCAGCTCGACCCTCACATGATGCTCGACGAAGAAGATTCTCAGAGACTCCAGCAACTCGAGACCGAGCAGCACGAGCAGCGCACCTCCGAATGCTCGAACGACCAGCACCTGCAGGTCAGGAACTGACTGTGCGCCTCTGAGCCGCTCCACTCCGTGGGAGACGAGCAGCCACGCCAGCGTGAGCACCGTGAGAGCAATGGCGATCATCAGTAGCACTCGCACGGCCGCCAGGGTGAGCTGCTCGAAGCGAACCTCGAAGCAATCCAACGCAGACGTGGGCTTCATGTGCTCCTTCATCGGTGAGGTCCACCCGGCGAGACCTCGACGTCCGCCTGCGCTCGCTCAATCTGTGGCGTGAGCTCCGGCGGACCTCGCCGAAGCCTCGGCGAAGGCGGGAAGCGGGAACGGCGGGGTCGGGGCGGAGGCGGCGAGCGGCACCCTCGCGACTAGACGTGCGGCACCGAGTGCTACGTCAGCGATTCCGTTTCTTCCAACTGGCCTTCGCCGTCATCCGCCCGGCATCGTCGATGGTCGACAGCTTCAGCACGTCGGCATCGAACTGGTATTTCCGCACCATCGCGGCGCTCACCTCGTCGGGGAGCGCACGGTCGGGGCCTTTCACGTCCATGAGGCGCAACTGCTGGCGGGCCGCATCGATGACCGCGCGCCCCTTGAACGACAGCAGGGGGCCGGCTGCTCGAGACGGCCCTCGATGGTCCGGTTGCCGTACGCTTCGTAGGTCGGCACGGCGCTCGCTTTGTGCGCGCGAGAAGAGCCGGACGCGGGATACGTTTCGGACGATAGGAAACACTAGGCCCGTCTCGCGGTTAGCAGTGCGTTCTCAGCCAATCCCTCTACACACTTCCCTCTACACAGCGCGCCATCAACGTCGCGAAGAGCCGGGGGCCCTTCGCCACTCTACTTCCCACTCCACAACCCGGGCGGGCAGAAGTGTCGCGTGCAGGATCAGCACGTCGCCGTCGATCCTAAAGCGGTGGCGGCGCTCTGTCCCGACGAGGTTCGCACGCGATTGATCTCCATCCGGTAGACGAGTTCACTGCGGGACGAATCAACCGACCACGTGCCGCAATGTATCACCATCTGGTCGCACATAGCACGCGCCTCTGCATCAGTCGGACGCGAAGGGTCGAGCCACTTTGCCCGATCGCCGTTGTCGATCACGGTGCACATGTGTCCGGCACCAGCGTCGAACATCAGGTAACCGGAGGGCCTGGCCTCAGATCAGGGTCCGGTCGGACCGTGCCGTCAGTCATCCGTTGCCGTATGGCGACAAGAAGCACTCACGTCACCATCACTTCACAGTGTCGTTTGCAGACTCGCCGCCGCACCAGAAACCGTTGATTCCACTCGCTTGGAGAGATGTGCGAGTGGTTGAAGGAGCATGCTCGAAAAGCGATTCTGGCGGCAACCAACGCCGCTCGCAGTCGCGGGATCAGCTTCGCGAAGGCCGGTGCGAACGACACCGCCGGGCGCCCTTCATGGCGAAACCGAGGGGTTTTCGCCTGGTGGAGCGTTACAGAAGGGCCGCTCCTATCAGTCGTCTGCCACTGACCGTAGCCTACTAGACCGACCTGCAGCCGAACATCATTTCGCACCGAAATAATCTGTGTCACTGAGTAATCAGCATCCAAGGTTTGGCCAGCGTGATTATCTGTGCCTTTCTGGACGGTGTGAAATTCGTACATCTGAAAAGCGGAAACAGCGGGTCGCACTATCCGATGTGAGGTACCACGTCTGACCCGACGATACAACATGAGTCCAGTAACCCGAGCCCACGTTGGTGTTCGCGCCCGGTTCGAACTCGCCGGTTGGCGCCAGGAATCCGTAGACCGTTCGAATGGCGGCGCGTTTCCGTGTCCAGCCGAGGATGAACGGCTGATAGTAGGAGTCGGCGAATCCACCACCTCCGCTAATCGCCCCGGCAGCGTCTGAACTGAGCGAGTTGTTGCTGATCGGCAAGGTGGCGGACATGGAGAACCTGGCGCCGCTCAAGACCTCCTTCTGACTCACCCACACAAACGAGTTCATCGCCAGAATGACAGAATTATTTCCCGTCTCGAGCGGCTGGCCTTCAGCCTCGCAGTTCGTCGCGCGAGTAGAACAACAGCTGGCTGACGAAGCTAGTCGAGCATCGGCTCGCTGACGACGATGCCGTACTGACCGAGTTGGCGAGCCTCTCGAATCAGCCGCGCCGCATGGGCCAGTGTCCGCACTGGAACCGGTCCGTCGTTGGCCGCGGTCCCGCCTAACTCGTCGCGGGTCGTCGCGGCCAGTTCGGCCGCCCGGCGCGCGGCGATCACACCGGCTGGTCCGGCGCCAATAACGATGACCTCCATCTTTTCTGTTCTCCTGACTCGAGTGCGGCTTGGGCGACGTTCGTCTTGAGTGGGCGTGCACGAGCCGCTGGCGCGAGAAGCATCGCTCTCGCGCAGGCGTCTGCCTCGTTTTCTGGAGTTGATTTATTGCGGCGCAGGAGAGCAACGACAGATAGTTGTTCGGTCGTGCGTCGCCATCGCAAGACAGTCGAAGTTGCGCGCGTCCGAGGGGGAGGCAGCCAGCGGCTGTGCCCAAAAGTGTGCCCGAACTCAGTCAGATCGGCATCATTCGGCTCCCAACGCCAGCCAAGTCCCCAAAGAAAAACGGGCATGAAATCGTCAATTTCAGGCCCGTCTTTGATTCCGAGCAGCCTTAGCAAACCGCCCTACGCGGCCCTTTGGAAGTCTTCGATTTGGCGCATCCAGCTGGTCAGTGGGTTCCATCTGGGGAAAATCTGGGCCACCAACCTTTCATTTCCATCCTCGATCCTTCGCAAGTAGCTGAAGGCCGGTGCGGTTACGGCGGTTCCAACAAAGCCTTTTCCGTCGAACGCGATTCCGTCGGGGAAGAACAGTTGTTGGAACCGCTGCCGCTGTTCGAGTGACGCCTGCACCCAGAGATCAGCGGCGCGTGGTAGAACGCGTTCCGCGAACGCCAGGATGCCCTCCACGTCGAGTTCATCAAGCTGGCCTGAGTGACGGTCGATCCGAGCGAGCGTGAGTTCCTCGCGCAATTTCTCGGCGTGACGGTCGTAGGTCTCGATGTCGATCGAACGTTCGAAGAGGAACGCCTCGTCCAAGCGGTCCAGCTTCGCCTGGATCGCTTTGGCAACCCGCTCGGCGTTCGCGAGTTCATCTCGCACAGTCGCCTTCCGCGCCTTCCAGATTTGCAGCACGGATTCCTTGAGTAGCCGCATGTAGCCTGGCGTTGGCTGCAGGAGGGCGAGTTCGTCAGCGAACAGCCCTTCCAGCTTGCCCTTCGTGATGTTGACTGCGCGACAGCCTGGACGGCAGTGGTAGTAGGCGTAGTACTCGTTGCGCCCCGTCGACCAGCTGCCGGTGAGGCCTCGACCACAGGACTCGCAGCGCACGAAGGCGCGTAGCGGGAAGTCCGGGTGCGCCCGCTGCTGTGGCGTTGCGGTCGGCACGCGACCCGACAACACCGACTGCACGCGAAAGAACAGATCCTCTGAAATCAGCGGCTCGAAGTCACCACGCGTCGCGCGGACGCCGTACTCGGTGACGTCCACGATGCCGGCGTAGAGCCGATTCCTCAGCAGCGTCCCAATCGCTTGTGACGTGAGCGGCCGGCCGCGCCGGTTGGTCAGGCCCCAGGCTCTCGTCTGCTTAAGAAGCTGTTCCTTCGTGAAGCGCCCGGTCTCGTACTCCTCGAACGCCCGTCGCACGAGCGGTGCCCGCTCGGGGTCGGCCATCAGGCTCTTGCCCATCGCGCGCGGCGCGTTGATCTAGCCGAGCGTCCGGAGCTCTGAGGACGACATGACGCCGTGCTTCTCGAGGTCCACTTCGCCGCGGTATGCCTGGCCCGCCAGATCCGGATCCTCGAGACAAGTTCCGTTTGCTCGGCAGCGTAAACAGCTCCGGCTTGACAACGTTTCGATTGTTAGCTAAATATAGATTGTGAACAAGGTGTTCAAAGCGCTGTCGGATCCGACGCGCCGTCGCGTGCTGCAATTGCTTCGGGAGCGGCCGATGTCAGCGGGAGAACTGTCCGATCACTTCGCTGTGTCGAAGCCGACCATGTCGGCCCATTTCGCCGTGCTGCAGGAGGCGGGGCTCATCGAAGCGGAGAAATCCGGACGGACGATCATCTACCGGCTGGTGATGTCGGTGTTGGAGGAGGCGCTGCTCGGCTTTGCTCAGACCTTCGGCTGGGGCTTGGAATCGAAGCGGGCGACTCGCGTCACTCACCACAAGTTGGCTAAGCGGCCCGCCAAAGGAGAAGTCTGACATGGCACTCAACTGGATCTCGTCGCGGATCGGGTCGGTCTTGCCCCTCATTGCTATCGGGCTTGCGCTCGCTAACTGGAACGCCAAACCCGCCGCGGCGTGGGCGTGGGCGGCAGTCATCGTGATTTCCGTAGTCATGGTCGCCGTGCAGCGCCTCTCGCAGCTCGCCTTGAGCCGATCGCCGGGAGATGCCGCGTCGGTTCTGAGCGTCGAATCGGTTGCCGTCGCCGTCGTGTTCGGCGCGTTGATGATGATCATTCCGCTGGCCCTGACACTCGCGCACGCGTATGGCCTCGTGGACGATCCAGACAGCGGGATGCGTCGTACGAACATGATCATGGTCGGTGCGTACGTGGCCGTGATCGGCAACGCCATGCCCAGGATGCTCCCGCCGACATCGTCAATGCCGTGCGGCGGCGCCCGAGTACAGGCGTTTCAGCGGCATGCTGGTTGGACGTGGGTGCTCTGCGGTCTTGGATACGCCATGGCGTGGCTGGCGCTGCCAATCGACGCGGCGGGGCCCATATCGATGGCACTGGTGGCTACCGCCATGATCGTGACGATTGTGCAACTCCTGCGCCTTCGCAAGCCGCGGCCACACGCTCCGCGCCTGAACTAACCACAGAGCCGCTGTGACCGAACGGACGGCGGCGAGTCCGTCGTTGCCGCCGCCCCACAGGAAACCTCTGCGCTCACGAAGGAATTGCACCATGCGCCGCCGCCCGCTGCTGCGGCGACGCTCTCGCAGGTTCACGTACCCGTCCTGACTGTGAACGGCTCGCTGGATCGCCAGGTGCGGCCGACGAGAACTTGACGACGATCAGGGCGCGCTTTCGCACAATTCGGACGTGACCATTCGGAGACTCGACGCACAGACAGCCACCACAGAGTCCTGGGGCGACGACACTGGTCGGCGATCTTGCACGACACGCGCGACCATTCGAGGGATTCGAATCGGTGCCAGAAATCCGCGCGAACGCGTTTCGCGAGGTGAGTCTCGAAGAGGGACGCATCCTCTGCTAGGTCAAGCAGTCTGCGGCCGCTGCCCCCTACCGCCGCAACCGCCTGAAGCGGTAACCCAGATAATGCCTGAACCTCACGGTTTAATGAATCCGGCATTAGGCCGTGCCTACTCTGTTGGGGCCACCTTGGGGATCGAGCAGCTCGATAACCGCGCGCGCCCGCCGATGTCCGGCGCGCGACGCGGCGTCCAGATGATCGCGCGCATTGCCGGGTTGTTGTGATTGACTGCTCTATGCTGGCGCATGACGTCCTTCCTTTTTTCTGTGCCGTGATAGGTCGGCTAATTCTCGACCTGCGTGCGCATGGGGCATCGGAAGAGCGTACTGTTCAGCCGTATGTACTGGGGCTTGAGGAAGCGCACAACTACCTTAGACCGCGCCGAGAGGTGCCCCTCGTCATCGTGGCGGGTTCAGGTCTGACCAGAGCGCCGCGGTGTAGATCTCGGTCGGCTCCCCGAATAGGAACCGCAGCACGTCAAGGTGGTGGACGCTCATGTTGGCAAGCGTCAGCCGGTCATATCCTTGGAGGAACGTCTGCCAGTGCGGGATGGCGTGCATGTCGATCTGCGCGAACACGACTCCGCCGAGATCGCCGCGCTCGAGAATCTGCTTGAGCACGCGCATGGATTGGTCGTAGCGCATGTTCTGGTTCACCGATAGCAGCTTGCCCGCCGCGTGTGACGCGTCGCGCAGCGCAGTGGCTTCCGCCAGCGTGAGCGACAGCGGCTTCTGCGCCAGAATGCCCTTGATGTGCGGTTGGCTCAGCGCCTGTCGGATGAGCGCCGGCTGCTGATCAGGCGGAAACGCGATGTCGAGGATCTCTACCGCCGATCCTCGATCAGCGCGGCCGGGCTCTCGTGGACCTGTGGAATACCCCAGCGCTCGGCCACCGCCGCCGCGTGGTCCTTGCTGCGGGAGGCGATCGCGACAACCGGGAACCGCGCGTCCTGGTACGCCGCCAGGTGGCACTCGGCCATGATCATGCCGGCGCCGATGCAGCCGATGGGCACATCGCGGCAGCGAATCGGAGCGTCGGGGTCGAAGCCCATGGGGTCGGACATGTTTCTCTGTCGTCTGACGCACTGACGGCCGACTACGGTTCCACGATGAGGTCGGGGTCGGGGGTCCAGCTTGCACGACGCCACCTCCGTAGCACCCTCGACCTCTGCGTCGATCCTGTCGCCATCGACGGAGGCGACTGACCGGGGGCGCAGGAGGCAGGTGTTCGCCTGGTACCGTGTACGCGAATATGGGCGTCGTGCGCGTTCTGGCACAATGATGTCGCGCGAACCACGGCCGCAGAAAAGGGAATCCACATGCCACGCACTCGATCGCTCTCACGACGGCAGTTCATCGCGCGTACCGTCGCTGCAACCGCATCCGGACCTCTCATCGCCGCGTCAGCCTCGGGGCAGGATCGGCAGGCGGCCCCACCGGCCCTCGCCCGGAAGCTGAAGCTCGGGGTCGTCGGCCTCGGCGGCCGGGGCCGCTGGATCGCGGACTTGTTCCGCCGGCATGGCGGCTACGACATGCACGCGGTCGCGGATTACTTCCCGCAGGTGGCTGAGGAGCAGGGCACTGCGCTTGGCGTCGATCCGGCGAGACGGTTCTCCGGCCTGTCCGGCTACAAGCGTCTGATCGAGAGCGGCATCGATGCCATTGCCCTCGAGGATCTTCCGTACTTCTTCCCCGAGCAGGTGGGCGCAGCGGTCGACGCCGGACTGCATGTCTACATGGCCAAGCCCGTGGCCTCAGACGTGCCCGGTGTGCTGTCGATTCGCGAGTCGGCGAAGCGCGCGACCGCACGGCAGCGCGTGTTCCTCGTCGACTACCAGATGCCGACGGATCCGCACAATGCGGAAGTCATCCGCCAGGTCCGGAACGGGGCCGTCGGACGCGTCCAGACGGTGTTCAGTGCCGGCGCGACAGGCGGCAAGGCCCTCGACGACCCCCCGTTCACCGGAAACCTCGAAAGCCGGCTGCAAAGGCTCATCTGGGTCAATGACGATGCGCTCGGGTGCGGGTATATCGGGAACTACGACATCCATGTGATCGACATCGTGCTGCGTGCGCTCGGCAAGGTTCCCGTGGCCGCCAGCGGTTGGGGGGCGCGCTACCGGCCCGAGCCACATGGAGGTGCGCTCGACACGATCTGCACGATGTTCACCTTCGAGGATGGCATGGTCTGGAACCACCAGAGCCCCAAAGGAAACTGCGAGCTCTGGTTCTCGTCCAACGGGTCCTTGGCAGCCGAGATCCAGGGCAGCGACGCGAGCGCACGGCTATCCTACTGGGGCAAGGCCTACGTACGCGGCGGTCCGCATCACATGCCCGGCGGTGCGGTCGAGAACCTCTACGAGACCGGCACCGTTCGGAACATCGCCACGTTCTACGAGGCGGTAACGGACGGGCACACGAAAACCGAGTCCGTGCAGCCGGCAGTCGACAGCGCCCTCGTCAGCATCCTCGGGCGCGAAGCCGCCGCCCGCCGGACGACCGTGACGATGGCAGACATCCTGAAGGAGAACCGGCGGCTCGAGGTGGATCTCGGGGGACTGCAGGCATGATGGATCGCCGCGCGTTTCTGGCGTCCACCGCGGTGGCGGGACTCGCGGCCGCCGCCGGTGCCACCACCGCCTCCGGCGGGGGAACGTTGCAGGTGGCCACGAACACGTACCCGTGGGGCACGTTCGCCAGCCGTGACGGCGGCACGTTCGTGCTGCACTCGGATGAGGCGCTGGCGGCGATCGCGTCAGCGGGGTGTGCCGGATACGAACCGATCATCGGTGACGTTGGAGAGTTCGAGGGCCTCGGCGCGCGTTTGCGGGCGCACGGCCTCGACATGCGATCGATCTACGTCAACAGCAGCCTGCACGAGGAATCCGCGGTGGCGGCGACCATCGGGCACGTGCTGGCCATCGCGCGGCGCGCCGTCGGCATTGGCACCCGCATCATCGTGACCAACCCGTCGCCGATTCGCTGGGGTGGTCCGGAGAACAAGACCGATCTGCAGATCCGCTCTCAGGCGGTGGCGCTGGATCGCCTGGGCCGGGAGCTGCGGGCGATCGGCGTGACGCTCGCGTACCACAACCACGACGCCGAGCTGCGGCTGGGCGCACGTGAGTTCCATCACATGCTGACCGCCACCGCCCCCGCGAACGTGAAGTTCTGTCTGGACGCACACTGGGTGTTCCGCGGCTGCGGCGACTCGCAGGTGGCGCTCTTCGATGCGGTCGAGCATTACGGCGATCGCATCGTCGAACTGCACCTGCGGCAGTCGCGAGGCGGTGTCTGGACGGAGGTGTTCAGCGCCGAGGGCGACATCGACTACGCGCGCTTGAGTACCTGGCTGCAGCGGCACGACGTCCGGCCGCGGCTGACGCTCGAACAGGCGGTAGAAAGCGGATCGCCGAAGACCGTGGATTCGGTCACTGCGCATCGTCAGGGCCTCGCCGTCGTGCGCGACGTGTTCAAGTGGATGGCCTGACCAGGGCTGCTGGACGAGAATGTTTCCCTGACACCGGCACGCGTCCTCGAGACGAGCTTCGTGTCGCTCCGCACTGTCGGCAGCCACCGCTTGACTCGCGGATCACTTCGCGGTGTCGAAGCCGACCATGTCCGCCCATCCGCCGTCGTGTTCGGCGCATTGATGATGGTCATTCCCCTGGCCGTGACACTCGCGCACGTGTACGGCCTCGTGGACGATCCTGACAGCGGGCGACGCGCGACCATGATCATCTTCGGGGCGTACTTCGCTGCCTTCGGCAACACCTTGCCGAGGATGCTCCCGCCGGTGTCGTCGATGCCGTGCAACGGCGCCCGAGTGCAGGCGTTTCAGCGGCTTGCTGGCTGGACGTGGGTGCTTGTGCGGCCTGGGATTCGCGACGGCGTGGCTGGCGCTGCCGATCGACGCGGCGGAGCCTCTATCGCTGGCGCTGGTGGCTGCCGCGATGATCGTCACGATCGTGCAGCTTCTACGCCTTCGCAAGCCGCGGCAACGCGCGTCCGGCCTGAACTAATCGCACAACCAGGGATTCCGCAGAATCGCTTGTCGATCTTTGCGTCCGCTTGCCATCCGTCGCCAGCTCCCGAGGGTTTCACGTCAGATGCCGATGACGAAAACCTCTGCCCGCTTTCAGATTGACCACAGGTCGCATCCGTAGTTCTATCTGCTGGTGATTCAGCCCGGCACGGCGCTCGGGCACTATGAAGTCCTCTCTGCCCTGGGAAAAGGCGGCATGGGGGAGGTGTATCGGGCGAAGGACAAGAGACTCGGGCGCGAGGTTGCGATCAAGGTTCTCCCGGACGCGTTTGGCCGAGATCCCGTCCGGGTTGCGCGATTCGAACGGGAGGCCCGCGCCGCCGCCGCGCTGAATCATCCCAACATCTGTGCGATTCACGAAATCGGCGAGCACTCAGGTCAGCCCTTCATCGTGATGGAACTGATCAAGGGACAAACACTCGAAGCGAGACTTCTGAAACAGGGGCGCCTCGAATGCGACGAAGTCCTGGAACTGAGCACGCAACTCGCCGATGCCTTGGATGCCGCTCATACAGCCGCGATCGTTCATCGGGACATCAAGCCAGCGAACATCTTCATCGCGGATCGCGGACAAGCGAAGATTCTTGATTTTGGATTGGCCAAGACAAATCGCCTCGATGATGAAGAAGCCCTGACAAACGACCTGGGGCGGCTGACTGGCGATGGAGCGACTCTCGGTACGGTGGCGTACATGTCACCAGAGCAGGCGCTGGGCAAAGAGCTGGATTCACGCACCGACCTGTTTTCTTTGGGTGTCGTCATTTACGAGGCGTTGACGGGACAGCCAGCGTTCACGGGAGCCACGTCGGCTGCGATTTTCGACCAGATCCTCAATCGAGCGCCGACATCGCCTGCGCTGCTGAATCCTAAGATCTCACCGGAACTGAAAGGTGTCGTCAACAAGCTGCTGGAAAAAGATGCGGGTCTCCGCTATCAGCACGCCTCGGAGCTCTACGCCGACTTGAAGCGGATGCGGCGCGACATCGAGTCAGCCCACCAGCAGCAAGGAGCGTCCAGGGGGGGCGCTGCCCGTTGGAGTGCCATGAAGGTGAGCGGCATGGCCGCCCTCGCTGCCGTCGCACTCGTGGCCATGGCGTGGTTGGCGAAGAGCTTCCTCGGCCCGGCACCAGCTGAGACGAGCGCGACGGGACTGTCGATTAGCCCGCTGACAGACGCAGACGGGCTCTCGTTGTCGGGCAGCTGGTCTCCCGACGGTACCCAGCTAGCCTACGACTACACCTTGAACGGGTCGATGGATATTGCGGTCATGTCACTCGGGGGTGGAGAACCTCGTCTCGTCGCGGGCGGTCCCAACGACGAGGCCATGCCGCGGTGGTCGCCAGATGGTTCCCGAATCGCCTTTCTGTCTGATGACGGCACGGGGATGAACATCTATTGGGTGCCGCCGACCGGCGGGGCGCGCCGAAAAATCGCAGAGACCCGCCTTCAGTATCTAGAGCGATTTACGTCCCTCGATGCCATCGGCTCGCAACCGTGGTCTCCGGATGGCCGGCGACTTGTGTTCTCACGGCTCGAACCCACCAATAACCTCGCCCTGTGGACGACGGATATTGAGAGTGGCCAGGACGCACGCTTGACGTCTCCGCCCGCTGGCGCCCACGACTTGCGGAGTGCATGGTCGCATGATGGCAAATGGATCGCGTTCAATCGCTGGTCGACCGGCTCGCCATCACGTCTGTATCTCGTGCCGTCAGCTGGTGGCGAACCGCGCGCGATGCTCCCCGAAGATAAGATCAGCCGCGCTGCCGCAACCTGGTCGCCGGACGACCACCAGCTTTTGTTCGTACCCGGCGGAGTGTGGGGTGGCGATGTCTCGGAGTTCGACATCGGCACGGGGAGAACTCGGCAGCTGACGGTTGGGGCCAGAGTCAGTACTCCAATCGTCTCGCCCAAAGGGCGCATCGTCTTCTCGAACTGGAGCCACGAGACGTTCTTCTTCAGGATGCCAGTTGCCAACCCGGCGGCCGAGCACGAGCAGATCTCGCTGAGCAAGGGCGACAATTTCGGCCAGCGTTTCTCGCCAGACGGCCTGCAGATGGTGTTTCAATCGAGTCGCGGCGGGCGGTCAGTGCTGTGGCTTCATGAGATGGCGACGGGTGCGGAGCGCCAACTCACCTATCCCCCCGCCGGACGTGAGGACAGAACGCCGGACTGGTCGCCCGACGGGAAGCGCGTCGTGTTTCTCTCGAATCGTGACGGCCCGTTCCAATTGTGGGTCGTGGATGTCGATGGCCGAGCGCCGAGTCGCCTGTCCGATCAGGCGATCCCGATGGATGGGGATTGGTGGGTGAATGCGCGAGTCGCGCCCAGGTGGTCCTCGGATGGGAAGACCATTGCCTACCTCGCTCCTGGCGACCGAGGCTCGACGCTATGGCTCATGGATCCCGATGGCCGCAATGCACGTCCGACGCGATTGTCGAGTGTCTCTCGCTTCGACTGGTATCTGGACAGCGGCCGTGTCATCTTCACGCGCAACGGCGCGGACGGTCGCATCGAGATCGTCGCGACTCGCCTGGATACGGGCGAGGAGCGTGTGCTTCTGAAAGCGAACGCGACGGAGTTGAGTGTCGCTCCAGACGGGAACTCGGTCGCCTATAACAGCGCTGACGGCCACTTCAGCATGAATCGGTACGTCTTGAAGCTGATCCAACCGAAGAGCGCAAAGGAACTGCCTCAAGCATCGGGCGCGCCTCAGCAGATGACGTTTGGCCGGGGCAAGTGGCACGTTCATGGCGGCGCGTGGTCTCTGGACAACCGATGGATCGTGTATACCCGGGACTTCGATCGCGGAAACCTCAACGTCATTGACAACTATCGCCCGAGTGACATTTCGGAGTGACATCGAGCGCTGGTTTTCCGAATGAGTGTCACGCGAAATGTCACCCAGGCTTCGCAGCCCAGTGTTGGGGCCACAGTAATGGCCAATTTCCTAAGGAATTCACCTGTTGGGCTGAGAACATGGCTGGGTGTTAGGGACGATTTCCGCAACTGGCTCATCCGTGCAGCCTAAGGCGAACCACTCTTCCCAGCCGCCAGTTCCTACAAGCGAAACGCATCGATGACGGCCGCAAGCGCCGCCGGCTGCTGTTTCCGACTCGGGTAGTAAAGAAAGAAGCCGGGGAACGGAGGACACCAATCTTCCAGCACGCGCACCAGCGCTCCACTGGCGAGGTATGGCTCTACGCGGTCTTCCGCCACCCACGCCAGGCCGGCCCCGTCGAGGGCCGCCTGAATGATGAGATCTAGGTCATCGACGAGGAGCGACCCACTGACCGAAATCGCCATCGACTGCCCGGCTTTATCGAATTCCCACCGGTACTTGCTCTCACCTCGGTGACGGAAGCCGATGCATTGATGTTGCAGCACATCTCGCGGCGCTGTCGGCTTGGGGTGTGACGCGAAATACGAGGGTGCACCAACGATCGCTGGCCGAAGATCCGGCGACACGCGAACGGCCACCATATCCTGCGCAATGTACTCGCCGAACTGAATGCCCGCGTCGAAACCGGCTGATACGAGGTCGACACGGCTGTCGTCGGTCGTGATCTCGAGCTCCACGTCCGGGTAGTCCCGCGCGAACTGACCGAGCTTCGGGGCGAGGACGGTCTTCGCCGCAAGCCGGGGACACAAAAGCCGTACGCGTCCGATGGCTTTGGCCTGCAAGCCGGACAGCGTGGTCAACGTGCCTCGAATGTCCGCGAGCGCCGGCCTCAGGTGCGCGAGGAGTTGCTCGCCGGCTTCCGTCGTCGACACGCTGCGCGTCGTCCGCGTCAGCAAGCGCACGCCGATCTGCTCCTCCAGCCGCCGAATCGCATGGCTGAGCCCCGAAGTCGAGATGTTCAGCTGCTTCGCGGCTCGCGTGAAGCTGCGCTCCTCCGCAACGGCCATAAACGCTGACAAGACGCTGAGTTCGTCACGCACCATTATTCGATTCCCGTCAATAACCCTTTCACATCTTACCGTCTACTCACGCCAAAGAGAGGGCGATACGCTGATTCTCGAACGAAATGGCCAAGTCGTCGAGAAATAGCGACGGCCTGATTGTTCATGAGAGGCATCGAAACATGCGCACGAAAGCCATCGACGGTCGTGAGGCCAAAGAGGAATCCAGCTTGACCTCCGACCGGCGCGATTTCCTGAAAGTGGCTGTCATGGCAGCCGCAGGTGCGGCGCTGCCGGTCGGCGCGGCATCGTGGGCAAGTCCGGCTGCGGCTCAATCAACACAAAGCATCAAGGGGGAGGCATACACAATGAAAACCAGGAAACTGGGAGGCTTGGTGGTGTCGGAGCTTGGCTTCGGCAACATGGGCCTCAGCGGCGGCCACTACGGTCCGGGTGTGGACCGGACCCAGGGCATCCGTGTGATTCGCGACGCTCACGAGCGAGGCGTCACGTTCTTCGACACCGCGGAAGTCTACGGCCCCTACGTCAACGAGGAACTGGTCGGCGAGGCCCTCGCACCGGTCCGCGACAAGGTCGCCATCGCCACCAAGTTCGGCTTCAAGATCGACGGCACGAACGGGTTGGACAGCCGGCCGGAGCGCATCCGGCGGGTCGTCGAGGAATCGCTCAAGCGCCTCAGGACCGACCGCATCGATCTCTACTACCAACACCGCGTCGATCTCACCGTGCCGATCGAAGACGTGGCCGGCACGGTCAAGGAACTGATCAAGGCCGGGAAGGTGCTGCACTTCGGCCTCTCGGAGCCGAGCGCGAAGACCATTCGCCGCGCGCACGCGGTTCAGCCGGTGTCCGCCATCCAGACCGAATACTCGCTCATCGAAAGAAGTCCGGAACACAACGGCGTCCTTCAAACGTGTGAGGAGCTTGGCATCGGCTTCGTTCCGTGGGGGCCGCTGGGACAAGGCTTCCTGCCCGGGACAATGGACGTGAACGCACAGACCACCTTCGACCCGAAGACCGATCTGCGAGCGACGTTCCCGCGCTTCTCGCCCATGGTGATGAAGAACAACCAGCCGATCATCGAGCTTCTGACGACGTTCGGTGCCAAGAAGGGCGCGACGCCCGCCCAGATCGCGCTGGCGTGGTTGATGGCGCGGAAGCCGTGGATCGTTCCGATCCCCGGCACGACCAACATTGGATCACCTGCGCGAGAACATGGGCGCGATCAATGTCCAACTCACGCCAGCGGACCTTCGCGAGATCGAAACGGCCTTCTCCCGCATCGAGATCTATGGTGGCCGCATGGATGCGAGGCAGATGGCGCAGATCGGCAAGGACGGAGAGTAACCATGAGCAGCCTGATCTTGCTGTTCAGCCTGCTCGTCCCGGGGGCTGGTGCGGCATCTGTACAACCGGAGGAATTGCGTATGTGGCTGACCGTCGGCGAGCGTCGCTTCGCCATCACCGTGACTGACAACCCAGCCGCGCGTGCGTTCGCAGCGCAACTGCCGCTGACGCTGGACATGAGCGAGCTCAACGGCAACGAGAAGCACGCCGAGCTGCCGAAAGCGTTGCCTGCGAATGCGAGCCGACCCGGAACGATCCGCAATGGCGATCTTATGTTGTACGGCTCAACGACCTTGGTGGTCTTCTATCTGACATTCGACTCGTCGTACTGGTACACGCGCCTCGGCCGCGTGGACGACCCCACTGGCTTGGCTCAGGCGCTCGGCCCGCGCGGCGTGAGGGTCGTGTTTTCTAAGGACTACTAGTCTTTAGAGTCCCGCACTGATGACCGCCATCGGCGTGACCAACCGCACTACGAAGGCGTTGGTTTCTGCTGAGGAGCGCTCATAGGCAATAGGGAGAGTTTAGGTTGAACGCAGTTTTCTTGGTCTCACGACGAGTGGTATTGCGCGCCGGCATGGCGTTGGTCGCCGCGCCGCTGGTGGGAGCGTATTCAGAGGAGGGAGACGAAGTGGAAATCAAACGTGTTGGGTCACAGCCGTCAGGTAAAGGACCCGCGGATTGGTTCACAGGGACGGTGCGTATCGATCCGCTCTTCGACGCACCAAATCCCGCGCGCGTGGCCGGCGCGAGCGTCACGTTCGAGCCCGGCGCGCGTACCGCATGGCACACGCACCCGCTCGGCCAGACGTTGATCGTCACATCAGGTTACGGACGCGTCCAGCACTGGGGCGGGCCTGTCGAGGAAATTCGGCCGGGCGACGTCGTGTGGTTCGCGCCTGGTGAAAAGCATTGGCACGGCGCGTCGCCGACAACCGCGATGACGCACATTGCCATCCAGGAGAAGCTCGAAGGCAAGGCCGTCGAGTGGATGGAGCAGGTCAGCGACGAACAGTACGGTGGATGACCGGCATGTGGCCGGGGATTGAAGGAATTAAATGCGAGCGACTGTGATGTACGGCGTGCACGATGTGCGCGTCGAAACCGTTCCCGACGCCAAGATCGTCGAGCCAACTGATGCCCTGGTTCGGGTGACACGCGCGTGTATCTGCGGCAGCGATCTCTGGCCGTACAACTCGATGCCGGCGAGCGCGACCGGCAACCGGATGGGCCACGAGTTCATCGGCGTCGTCGAGTCCATCGGTACCGACGTGCGAACGGTGAAGAAGGGCGATCTAGTCGTCGCGCCATTCGCCTGGTCCGATGGCACCTGCGAATTCTGTCAGCAGGGATTGCAGACGTCGTGCCTGCATGGTGGATGGTGGATGGTGGGGTGGCACCACGCTCGACGGCGGCCAAGGGGAGGCAGTCCGTGTGCCGCAGGCGGACGGAACGTTAGTGATGCTTCCGGTCGGTCCTGACCACGCGCTCATGCCATCGCTCCTGACGCTCTCCGATGTAATGGGCACTGGCCATCACGCGGCGCTGCGGGCGAATGTGCGACGGGGCAATATTGCCGCCGTCGTGGGTGATGGTGCCGTGGGTCTCTGCGGGGTCATCGCCGCCCGTCGTCTCGGTGCCGAGCAGATCATCATGCTTGGCCGTCACGCCGATCGCATTGCCTTGGCTCGCAAGTTCGGGGCGACGGACATCGTCAGCGAGCGAGGGGACGCCGCAATCGAGCGTGTCCGCGAGCTAACCAGCGGACTCGGCGCCCACTCTGTCCTCGAGTGCGTTGGGCACGGAGAGTCGATGCGCACGGCCGTGAGCATTGCGCGCGCGGGCGGTGCGGTCGGCCGCGTTGGGGTTCCTCAAGAAACGACGATCCCGAATGCGCAACCGACGTTCTATGCCAACATCACCGTCGCCGGCGGCCCGGCGCCGGTTCGTGCCTACATGCACGAGCTCATGCCCGACGTACTGGAAGGTCGAATCGAGCCCGGCCTCGTGTTCGACCGCACCACGAATATCGACGGCGTCCCCGATGGCTATCGTGCGATGAACGAACGCGAAGCCATTAAAGTGATGATCGAGTTCTGAGCATCGCGCGCGCGTCGGACGAGTGGCGGGCTACCAAGACGCTTGCGCAACCGTATCGTGGCGCCGAGCAACGGTGCCGATCCTGGCGCGTGACGAGTATCGCTCGGTCGAAAAGTTCTAGAGTGAAATCACCCTGTGCTGCAAGTTATTAAAAACACAGGGCAAATTTCGTGGCTGCGTGTCAGGGATTCGAACCATTGGTAGCAACGCCAGTTTGGTGTCAAGCAGCCGCTGCGTAGCCCCCGGCTTCCCTTAGCCAGTCGGCCACGCGGTTCCATCTAGGGAAAATCAGGGCTCGGCAAGCCAGCGCGTTCCAACACGCGAAGGCTGCAGAATTTGCGGACTCGTCACCGACATTCACGCTGGAAGTATCGCAGAAACTGCCATCATTCCCGGCGCCGGACGAAATGTCGACGCGTGTGGTGAGCTCGTGGCCTTCGGCATCCGCGTTGCCTTCGCTGTCGCCATGCCGGGCGACAAGAGATACGTCTACATTCTCAAGAATGGGGATTCCAAGCCGCACGTCTACTCTGGCCTGACGTCGGATGTCCGAGTGCGTCTTGCCGACCACCACGCGAGTCGTTGCGTTCACACCGCAACGTATCGTCCGTGGCAGCTCCACGTCGTCATCGAGTTCCACGATGAGCAACAAGCCATTCACTTCGAGCGCTATCTGAAGTCAGGGTCCGGCCGCGCCTTTGCAAAGCGGCACTTTGAACAATGACTCGCTGCGGCCCTTGGACCAGCTACCGGTGAGTCCGCGTCCGCAGGACTCGCAGCGCACGAAGGCGCGTAGTGGGAAGTCCGGGTGCGTCCGCTGCTGTGGCGTTGCGGTCGGCACGCGACCCGACAACACCGACTGCACGCGAAAGAACAGATCCTCTGAAATCAGCGGCTCGAAGTCACCACGCGTCGCGCGGACGCCGTACTCGCGTACGTCCACGATTCCGGCGTAGAGGCGATTTCGGAGCAGCATGCCAATCGCCTGCGACGTGAGAGGCCGATTGCGACGGTTGGTCAAGCCCCACGCTCTCGTCTGCTTGAGCAATCCTTCCTTCATGTAGCGTCCGGTTGCGCACTCCTCGAACGCCCGTCACGCTGCATGGAGGGGTCCGGCTGCAATCCAACCGCTTCCGGCGCCTGAAGATCCGCACGAGCACCGGGCTAACATCCATCTGGCCTTCTTGCAGCTTGGCTGCGCCCTCATCTCCCTCGTTTCCTCGGCTAACCACGTCCACCTCGCGAGAACGTCGGCCTGGACCACCGCGCACGGCCTCTGCTATCACTAGGGACATGACGATCAAGAGATTGGACCACGTCAGCGTCGTCGTCGACGACCTTGCAGCCGCTATCGCTTTTTTCACCGCGCTCGGCATGACGCTCGAAGGCGAGACGCCGGTCGAGGGCCCGTGGGTGGACCGCGTCAACGGGCTCGAAAGTGTCCAAGTCGACATCGTTATGATGCGGACCCCAGATGGGCACGGGCGGCTTGAGCTGACGAAGTTTCGCAATCCAAAACTGGTCGAGATCGAACCGGCGATTGCACCGCCGAACACGCTGGGCCTCCGGAGCGTCATGTTTACAGTCGAAAGCGTCGACGACACTGTCGCTCGCCTGCGCGCCAACGGCGCCGAACTCGTCGGCGAGGTGGCCCAGTACGAGGACAAGTACAGACTCTGCTACATGCGAGGCCCTGCGGGCATCATCGTCGCGCTGGCCGAGGAACTCTTCTGAAGCGTTCACCGCCTTCGGAGAACCGGTGGTGCCATAGGCGCTCCTTCGACTCGATCCCATGGCTCGCAACCATCCTGCTTTCTCGCCTACTTGCGCCGCGGTTTTGTTAGGCGCACTTAGGCCGACACACGAAGCCTGTTCGCCGTAAGTTACTGATTCATAGTGTTTATGGTGTAGCTCGCGCACTGGACGATTTCCGACCATGGCTTATATGGGAAGCTGCGTAAATAGGCCTGTTTTGGAAGATCTGGAGTCCCAATCGGGCGACGACGACGGGCAGCGACGCCGAGTGTGACCGGGAGCCCGATGTCGGGACGACCGACGGCAGCAGCGGAGGACAGAGGCGCCTTACGAAGGCGCAGCGGGCGGCGGTTCATCGGCGGCAGCGTCGTCGTCAGCGGTGAGCGAATAGCACCGGCCCGTGCGGCGCTCTCGCGCAGTCATGCGGACGGTCACCACCCACTCGGGCCGCGGATTCATGGTCCAGGCTCGTTTCGCCGGAGACGGCAGGCAATAAGGGGCTTTCGCGGCATCTCATTCGAATCTCAGCGGCCGCTCACGGTTTGGTGAGGACTCCGCGGCCGGGCCTCGGTCACACTGCGGGCATGAAAACCACTGTGATGAACCCCGTGAAGGCATTCACCCTTTTCGCCCTCGGCCTGGCCATCGCGGCCATGGGAATCTATGTGGCCGACGCCGACGACGCGCCAGGCGCCGCGGTCATCGGCATGCTGCTGATGGCGGTCGGAGTCGTGCTCGGTGTCAGGGCCGCGCGCAACCGGCTCCCGATGTGGGCTGCCCGCACGGCGCTTGCCGTCGGCGTCGTCGTCGCCGCGTTCGCGGCATTTCTGACCCACGGGGTCGTTGTGACCGCGCCTCTCTTCCCGCAGTCGCAGGCGGTGCCATCGGTCGTCGACTCGGCGCCGTCGCCGCAATATACGGCGGCCGTCGAGCGCGCGCGGGAGCTCGTGCGCTCAGCCGTATTGGAGCAAAACCTGCCCGGAGTGTCCGTGGCGGTCGGTGCCGGCGGCACCGTCGTCTGGGCCGAAGGGTTCGGATGGAGGGACGTCGTGACGCGGGCGCCCGTCACGGCGGACACGCGATTCAACATCGGCACGGCGGCGTCCGCGGTCACCGCCGCCGTCGCGCCGCTCGGGCTGACCAATACCGGCGCTGACTCGGCGGCAGAATGGAGTCCTGAGCATATCGGCGAGCCGGAAGAGGACTTCCCGCTCTTCACGATCATCCGCCACGTCATCTTCAGGCCGATCGGTCTCGCCCCTGCGCAGCCATTGCCGGGCGATCGCGCGACGTTCTATGTCCCGAGATCCGATGACAATCCCGGCCGTGGACGACGACTGATGTACATGCGCGACCTGGCCTGTTGCACGAACGGGATGGCGTTCTATTCCACGCCGTCCGATCTCGTGCGCTTCGCGCTGGCGACGAACCCCGGCAGCGTCAACGGTGAGCTCGCCGGCGGCATGGTGATGTCGCTGATGATGGGGCGCGACAGCGGCATCGTCATCGCTGTCACGTCAAACATGGCGCACGCGAACACGTCCTCGCTGGCGCTGCGAGTCGGGGACGCGTTCGCGGAACAGACGCGATGATCGCGCAGGTCAGCGGCCGGTGGGCACCGCGCGCAGCTGCGGGTTGCGCAGGTAGAAGCGCTCCCCACACGAAGATCGCGACATAGATCAAGGCGACAAGGTCGCGGTTGCCAATGAGCCCACGCAAGACCAAACCCCTGTCGCCGACACCTCGACTCACGCGCGCCGTGCCGGTGATCTTCGTTGCCAATGTGGAGCCGTCGGCCGAGTTTTTCAGGAACACTCTCGGTTTCTCGATCGATTTCCTGCATGGGGAACCACCGTTCTATGGCTCCGTGTCGCGCGACGGTGCTTGTGTACATCTCAAATTCGTGCACGAGCCCGTGCTCGCTGTTGGCGCGGAAGACCGGGATGGATTCATTACCGCCTTCATCGAGGTCGAGAACGTGAAAGCGCTCTACGCTGAGTACGTCACGGCGGGGGCGTTGTTCGACCAGAAGCTCAAGAAGCAGGCGTGGGGGGACGAGACTTCATCGTCCGCGACCCTGACGGCAACGGTAAATGCTTCGTCGGTCCGGCCGCCTGAGAGGATCGCTCCACCACGAACAGGCGTACTTGCGAGACCCTGACTTCGACGAAGGATCGTTCCACGCTTGGCATCAGTAGAACGGCTCGACGACGTTGTGGCCTCGGGATGCTCCGAGGCGCGGCGCGTGACCGAGATTACTGGCGCCGAGTCTGAGACTCCGCGAGTTTTCTCGCAACTTCGAGGGCTTCGGTACTCGAGACCTTCACGTCGGGCTCAACGCCGACGACCTCCCATCCCTTGACCGGGTATGGATTAGCCGGCGGAGCCGTTTCCTGAATGCCCATGCCGAAGTGATCGTTGATACGGTGGAATTCGCCAGAGTGCTGATGGCCAGCCGTCTTCTCTCCAACGAGGATCACGCGCTTCAACATCTTCAGGTTGTAGACGAAGTATTCGGCGGCTGACTGTGTTCGTGACGACGTGAGGACATAGACCGCCTTGTCGACGAGCTTGTTTCCAAGGATCGGCGATGCGGTGTGCGACGGAACCGGGGAATGTGGGCGCGGATCGTACAGGTATGTCGGACGGTCGAACAGGTAGCCCGCGATTTGCAGCGCGGTGTCGCCAAACCCGCCGCCGTTGTCTCGCAGATCCAGGATCAGCGCAACGGCGTTGTTGACTGATGTCATCGCGCGGTTCGTTATCTCTTGACACGCTGACGCCTCCGCGAAGCCATTCAGTTTCACGTAGCCGATGTTGTGCGGCAGGGTCTCGATCGTCTGGAACAGGCAGTTCTGCTCGATCATCCGCGCGCGATTGCGTTCGCGCATCTCGGCCGTCATCGGCGGCGGCGGACCGAGGGGGAGTGGCCGAGCGCTATAGACAACATCGGCGACAAACGAGCCGGGTGAAATGCCGATCGCGTGGCTCGTCTCATGAATGTCGGCTGTGATTCGCTCGGCGAGCTTGGGGCCGGTAGAGACCGACTCGTAACGCCCATCCTTCTCGTACGCCAGCAATGCATCGGCGAGCTGTTGGCCGATGGCGCGTTCAACGTAGCGGTGCTTCAGGTTCTCCGCGACCGTTGCAATGAGTGAATGTCGCCCGCCGGCATCGCTTTCGACCACCTGCTGTGCGGAATCGCTCGATTCAAAGGCGGCCGGTTCGGCCCCTGACCCTTCGCCGAGCTGCGCCGGCGCACTCGGAAATGTTCTTGGCTGAAACAGCAGCGCGAAGCATGCGAGCATCAGCATCGAGGTCAACATCCCTGCCATGAGAGCCTCGGGGCGAGGGCGATACGCTTCGATGAAGTCGAAGCGCGGCGTGCTGTCGACTCGCGCGAGGACCGCCGCGGCAGGCTGCCACCTTACCGATGTGGACAGCAGATCCATCGTCAAATCCATCACCAAACGCGCGCGCGGGAGCACGCCCCGCTCGTGGCGTGCGCGGTCTCTGATCAACTGCAGCGCGTCGTCTCCGTATGCGTGGCGAAACCCGGCAGGATAGAGCCGCAGCAGCAGGCCGCAGAACGCCTCAAACATACTCGCCTCTCAGGATCTTCTTCACGCGCGCGACACGCACCAAATCCGCGAGTCTCTCGGCTTCTTCGCACCCTGCCTTCCGTCCTGCGGCGGTCAGGCGATAGTAGCGCCGTCGTTCGTTGTGTTCAGCACTTCGTGGCCGGACTTCGGTGATGAACCCGGCTTCGAACAATGCCTGAATGGAGCTGTAGAGCGTGCCAGGCCCGAGCCGCGTACGGCCGGCGGTTTGTTCCTCGACCCGCCGCATGATCTCGTAGCCATGCAGGTCGTCATCGACCAGCGACATCAGGATCTGGAAGGCCGCGGCGGGTAGGGGACTGAGCTTCTGTTTTGGCATAGTTGATCATCGTTATATCGATCATCGACTATGATGTCAACGACGGGCCACTGCGCGTCTGCGTGCACATCGAACGCCGGGCTTGCGAATCTCCGGGATACGCCGTAAATCGGGAAGAGATCGTCCGGAGGTGCAGCGCAAGAGTGGCCCCTCGGCCAGACTACGAGTTCCGAGATCGGCAGGAGCGCGATCAAGCACGGACATGACCTCCTGCTTCAGGGGTTCACGGTGTCGCAAGTTGTGCACGACTATGCCGATGTCTGTCAGGCCATTACCCAGCTGGCCGTAGAAACTGAACGCACCGATCAGCACCGACGACTTTCGGACGCTCAACCGATGCCTGGACGATGCCACCGCGGGCGCAGTGGCGGAGCACGGGCGTGAGCGAAATCAGTCTGGCATTGTTCACATGTGCGTTTCCACGCACGTCCGCGCGGCGTCTTTTCGGTCCGGGGGCGCGCTCCGCACCACGTCAAGTGATTCAATACGCTGAGTGTTCCGCGCGCATGCGCGGTACGCGCACAAGCGGCCTCCACCTTGCGTTGCCACACACGCAGGCGATCCTCATGAACAACGGATTCACGGTATTGCTCATGGTCCTCGGAATCGCCGTCTCAGCTCGTGCGTACGCGCAGGACGTCGCGCCTCTCGGCCTGAAGACGCACGTGTTTCCCGAGCCTTTGTGCGAGAACCTCCCCGAGGTGAGACCGGAGCTGAAGACCTGGGTCGCCAAGGTCGCCCCGGAACTCGCCCAGGTTCAGGTCCGGGAGTTGCCGGAGAAGACGGCCCTCGACGTGTTCGGTCGCGCAGCGGTGGCGGGCTGGGGGAGCGTCGACGTCCTCACCAACAGCGTATTCCGGGAACCGTGCACATTCTATTTCTCACAAGAGGCGCTTCGCGCCGTGGACGCGGCCTTCGTGTTGGACCTCGTGACCGTCATCCGGGGACAGGACAAGAAGGGGCACGACTTCGAAATGACCGCGCTCCTCGCCGGCCGCGGCAAGCTCGTCGTCTTGTACGACCGCGACGGGATCATCTACAGGAACGAGCGGCTGGCCCGCGACTTCAAGCTCGCCTCTCGAGTCGAATTCGAAACGCCGGCCGCCGGTGTACTTGAAAATGTCCAAGGGCTTTGCGCCAAAGTTCTGCTGTGGGGTTGCGTGCGCGTCCGATCCCTCGTGAAGGTCGGCGAGAAGCTCGAGGTTCATGCCGGGACCTTCACCTCCGAGACGCCGCTGAAGCCGATCCAGGCACGGGACCAGGCGACGCGCGCCGGACTGGTTCCGAGGGCGGCCGTCAGGTTCAGCGCGGCTTTTTTCAGTGATGGCGATCGTTCAGCCGCATTCAATCGGCGGGCACAGCTTCTTTTAGACAGTCGACTGCTCCTTTGAGCTGATTGTCCTCTCCGCTCCAATCGCCGCAGACAACCCGGTAGCCAAGGCCGACCTTGAACGCGCTCGTCGCGACCAGTCTTCCAGGCGTCTTCACGCCCACCAAGGTGGCCAGACGGGTACTCCGACGCGAACGCGGCGACCATGATCCGACCTTGCGACCGTCGCCGCCGCACTGCGAACAGGGTCGCGACGAGTGGCCTCTACCACACGAACGGAACCAGACGAGAGCGTACGCGGCGCATGTATTCCGTATACCCGGGTAAATCTCTCTGCAGGATTTTCTCTTCGTCGAGAAGCCGCCACAAAAGCACCGGCACGAAAAGCAGGATGAGGGCGAGCGACCACCACGAACCGAGCGCGAGCGGCATTCCGACGAGGAGCCAGATGACGCCGGCGTACATCGGATGACGCACGTGCGCGTACGGGCCGGTGTCGATCACGCTCTGATCCTTCTCCACGCGGATGTTGGCCGCGGCGAAACTGTTAACCCGGGTCACCCAGAAGATGAACAGGAAGGACAGCAGGATCACCACATCGCCAAGAATCGACACCCCCGGCGCAACCGGCGACCATGCGTAGCGGTGATCGAGCGCGGACACGACGATCAACGCAAGAAACCCGAGGAGGACCAACGACACGATGATTTTCTGGGACCACTCCCGCTCATGTTGCGGCCCGGCCTTCAACCGACGCTCGAGGAGCGGTCGGTCGTAGATCGCCAGGTACACGGTGAAGCCGACGGTCGACGCGGCAAAGATCCCCAGCAGCAGCCAGCCTTGCCAGTAGTCGAACGTGCCGGCCGGCCAGAAGATGAGCACGACAAAGAGGAAGGTCCCGAACAGTCCTTGAATCATCGCCTGCCGGTTGAGCGGATCCATATCAAACACCAGGCCGGCACGATTATCGCCCATGGTCGCGCGAGACTTCGGTTTGACTTGTCCGCAGCGAATGCACAAACTGCGGCAGCATGATGCGCGCGACTGCCGTGGTGATGGGCGTCTCGATCCTCGCAGGAGCGGCCGATGCGGAGAGCCACAAGATGCGACTCGGCAAGGTGCTCGTGATGGTCCCGCTCGATAACGCGCCGCCGCCGGTGGCGGAGGGAGTGGTCTTTCAGGCTGACCGCGGCGGCCGCAAGGGAGAGTACCTGGTGGTCACCACGCGGGCAGCGAAATCGGAATCCGCGCCAGGAGGAGGCCGTGCCTCCGAGTATCGGCTCCTCAGCCCCGAGACGGCGGGCACGCTGCCAGACGTCGACGTGCTCGGCATCCACTACATCAAGGTACGGCCCGAACGCGCGGACGCGTTCGAGCAGTTCGTCGGTCGGTACGCTGCATCCGGCGGTGGCCAACCTCCGGCCGGATCTGCGGCTGCTCTACTACAAGGCGGTTGCGGGCCCCGACGCCGGCAACTACATCGCGCTCTTCGCGCTGACGCGCGAGTCACGCGACAAGTACTGGCCTGGCGGATCGGACTCCGACGAGTTGCGGGAGGCGTTCAAGCCGGTGCAGCCGCTTACCAGGGAGCTGAGCACCTACCTTGTGGAGGGATCCGCGCTGACTGATCCCAACTTCGCCGCCGCGGTGTTCGAAAGCCGGACATGGACGGACTTCGTGCTCGTCCCGCGGAAGTAGCCGGAACGCGCTCCAGCACAGGGGTAGTCCCGCGCCCGTGGTCGGCACGACGTCACTTGCGAGGACCAGCCCCAGCCAAAGCATTTCACCAATTCGACTCGCGAGCGAAGCCCGCGGGCCGAATTGGTGCCCTGAGCAAACCTGACGGCGCTAACCTCGCTTTATCTCTGCACTTCTGCGTCGCGCTTTCGGAAGGCGGCTTCTCCAGCGTCGGACACCTCGACCCACTTCGGGTCAGGCGAGGCCTCGGCGTCGTAGTTGTCGTGCCAGTTCCACCACTTGTACGGCTCGGTTTGCGGGTAGCCCTCCGGCGAGTCTTCCCATTTCTCCTGGCGTCCGAGCGCCGTCATGTCGAGGTAGCTCCAAGTGGTCCCCATCGCCTCGTCGCCGCGGCTGTTGATGAAATAAGTGCGGAACACCTTGTCGCCGTCGCGGATGAACGCGTTGTGACCGTGCCACTCGTCCACACCGAAGTCTTTATCGAAGCTATCCGTGATCGTGTACCACGGTAGCTCCCAATCCATACGCGCCTTCAAACGCGCGATGTCCGCCTGCGGCGCGCGCGATGCGTACACCAGCGTGGTGTCGCGGGCATTCAGGTGGGCGAAGTGGGAGACCTGGTCGGCTCCGAAGGAGCAGCCGCGACAGGCATGGTCCGGCCAGCCGAAGACGCCAGGCTCGAAGAAAGCCCGATAGACGATCAATTGACGGCGACCTTCGAAGAGGTCGAGCAGGCTCACCTTGCCCTTGGGGCCATCGAACTCGTACTTCTTCTCTACCACCATCCAGGGCATCCGTCGACGCTCGGCAGCCAGCGCATCGCGGGCGCGCATCACCGTCTTCTCCTTCACCAGGAGCCGCTCGCGCGCGGCGTCCCATTCCTGCGGCGACACGATCGACGGCGTGTTCGTGGGGAGTTCGCTGTTTCGCTTCTGGTTCTTCTCCATCTCTGTCTCCTTGTTGTGTGCTTGTCGTCGCGAGAATCGAACTCGCGCGCGACGGGACTCAGGTCATTGAAGGCCGGCAGCTCGCACGAGCAGAAGCACGCCTGCGCAGATGACGATGACTCCAATGGCTCGCGCGACGCGCTCGCCGGCTGGAGCGAGACGCTCGGCAGTGATGGCTGTCGTCACGACGGCCATGAGGCGCAGGTCCATGACGCCCATGACCAGCAGGATCGCCGTCAGGCCGGCGCTGCAGTAGCTGCAGTGGAGGCCGAGGCGCGTGCCGTGTCGCCAGGCGGTGCCGGCGTCGGCCGGCAACGTCCGGTCTCGCAGTAGATCGCGCGAACACTCACGATCGAAGGCGGACGACTCTCGGCAGCGGGCAAGGTGATGCGCCTTCCACGCAGTGAACTGACATGCACCAGCGATCACGACGATCACACCGACCGCGATCGGTACGGCTCGCGACAGCGCGGGGTGCTGCATCTCGGCCTCCGCCAGCGCGAAGCCGAGTGGCAACACGACCATTCCGAACAGCGTCCACACGCAGAAGTACCCCATGCCCACCAACGCGGTCAGCAGGCCGAGGCGTGTCTCGGCAGTGCTGGTGACGGTCTCGCGGTAGCGCCACAGCATCGGGACCAGCGACGGCAGCATCATCGCGACCATCATCACGATCCACATGCCCAGCAACGAAGCCGCCGCGCCGGCCCACGTTTGTCCCGGCATCCGCATCCACGCCATCGACATCGTCCAGCCGCCGGGCATCAGCATCCCGCCCATCCCTGACATGGGGGCGCACCAGACAATCGTCAAGGTCGCGCTGGCGGCACACAGCAGCGACGAGACCGCAAGAACCGCGTGCTCAGCGTTTCGCTCAGAATCCCCGCATCGCAACATCCACTGCCCAGCAGTCATCACCTGTGTGCCCTCCTTCCGTCGCCTGTGCCGTCGCGGTTGGTTCTGGTCGGTGTCCTGCCTCGCCGTCACGAATAGTGTTAGCTCATTGGATGGAGCGGTGGGAGTGACAAGTGTGGCGGGATTCCGAATGGACGCGTTCCAACCTCATCGCTGATCCGCTCCAGACCCGGTGCTCTTCGACCACGAGGGTCAGGGACACGAACTCGGACCCGGCGGCTTCAATGACCTTCCGGCGCGCAGGACGACCAGGCTTGGTCCTCGGACGATGCGCTGGTGTCGATCACGGTTGATTCGGGGTGGGACGTGAACTGGGCCGGCCGGCCTTTGTCATTCTTGTCTCGGTTGGTAATGAAGAGCGATAGCGCCCGTACTGAAAGTCTTGGTATCCAAGAGTTTCAGACTTGTAGTATCGAAGTTCTCAAAGACCCGCGGTCCTCGTCCAAAGACGAACGGAAATACGACGAGGCGCAGCTCATCGACAAGGCCGTGTTGCAACATCGTTTGCGTCAGCTCACCCACACCGTATTGCAAGAGGTCGCGACCTGGCTGCTCCTTCAGCTTGCCAATCTCGTTGGCGATATCGCCCTCCATGAGCGTTGCATTCCAGGCGAGCGGCTCCTTCAAGCTCCTCGAAGCAACATACTTGGGCATACTGTTTATTCTGTCCGCTTCTTCCCCGTTACGAGACGGCCAAACCTGAGCAAAGATCTCATACGTTTTCCGACCCAATAGAAGTGCATCTGGTGTAAAGAGGAGATTCTTTAAATAATCCAAAACATCTTCACCGTGGTATTTGAAAACCTGAGTCCAAAACTCAGGACTTTCGCCACCCATGACGCCATCAAGAGATACTTCAGCTTCAACAATTATGTTTCGCATCTGACTCCTGCTTTCTTGTGCTCCTTATAAGAGCCGGCGACAATGCCGCTTCATTGACACGTCGAACGAGCATGACTCGAATCGACAGGGGCCGACCTCGGGCAAACCGGCGCGGGCGACGGTCTTTGCGGAGTTGGAACAGACCCCGCCGCGTGCCAGGAGGCGCGACGGCGTCGGCATTGAACCGTGCCCATTTGGTGTCGATCTACGACGTCGGTCAAGGCACGGCGCTGAACGTATCGTCTCGAGCCGGCCGGCATGCGCGCGCTGCACGAGTCGGTCCTGATGGCCAAACGCATCTGCGAGCGCATCGAAAGCGCGTGGGGAGAAACGATATGGAACGCTGGTCCGGCATGACATCACGTCCGCCAGCGGCACTCGAATCGGTTGTCGGCCTGTTCGTGCCACCGCTGACGAGCGAGCACGTGCTCGGCGATCTGGCGGAACGCTACACGTCGCCGCGGCAATACCTACTCGACGCGCTCCGGACGGTGCCTGCCGTCGTCATCAGCCAGATCCGGCGCACGTCATTCTTCTTGCTGTGGCCAATGATCGGCCTCGGACTGACCATCGCGTTCGGTCGCGGCGCAGAGGAGTGGTGGCCGCGCGCGGTGATACCAGCGGTCATCACGCTCCTTGCCTTCATGTTCCGGCATGCGTACCGCGTGCCCGACCTGAAGCGTCCCCGACGAAAAGGCCTCGTGGACGTCGCGATTGTGGCGGGGACAGTACTCGCCTTCCAAGCTGGCGTCGCCTTGTGGCACCCGGAATGGCTGATCACGTCAGCGGGGCTGCGCGGCGGCGCCCTGGCACTGGCCGTCCTCTATCCCCTGCGTCTGCAGAATCCAACCGGTCGCGTTCCGCGCTCGGCCTGATCCCAAGCCATGGGAGGTCTGCGAAAGCTATTGCTAACGCAGCTCCGTCAATGGACGCGCGAGGGGCAGCCGAAACGCGGCCATCTCTTCGCCGTTGCGAACCAGCAGGACGTCGCGCACCACGACCGGGTGGTTCCACGTCTTCGCGTTGAGCACCGGGAACCGCGCGAGTTCCGTGAACTTGTCGGGGGTCGCACTGACCAACGCCAACTCACCCTCTTCTGACATCACCAGCAACACATCCTGCTCAGTGAGCAGAACCATCTGGCCGTTGCCGTAACGTCCGCCCTTCCATTTGCGCGCGCCGTCCGCGAGATCAATTGATGCGAGGATGCTACCGTCGAAGCCGAACGCATGGCCTTTGTGCACGACGAAATCGTTGAAGTATGGCTTCAACCCACGCGATGTCCATCGCTCTTCGACGCTCCATCCCGACGATCCCTTCGTGACCCTGAGACGACGCATGGCGACTGCGCCCATTCCGTCGGCAACGGTGATCAGGACGTCGCCATCCGGCGCCAGCGCCGGCTGAACGATGCTGGAACCCGGCTGCCAGGTATGCTCCCACAACAGAGCGCCATCCGCAGGCGCGACACTGACCGTGCGGCTGCCCCTGAGCAGCAGGATCTGCGGAACGCCATCGATCGTCATGAGGTGAGGCGAGCTGTACCCGGCGCCGCCCTTGGGCCCCGACCAGCGCCGACCGCCCGTGCGGACGTCGTAGGCGGCGAGCTGGCCACTGACGGCGATCACAACGATGTTGGCGATCACCAGTGGCGAGCTGGCGAAGCCCCACTCCGGGACCGCGACGCCGGTGTCGGTTGCGGCATTGCGCGACCACAGGACGGCGCCGTTACCGGCGTCGAGCGCGTTCAGCATTCCGGTCGCACCGAATGCGTAGACGCGACCGTTGTGCACCATCGGTGTTCCGCGCGGCCCGGCGCCCGCGTTCGACTCCCAGAAACGGACGGGATCGCGATGCCGCCACAGGGACTCACCGGTGGCGAGTCTGTAGCAGGAGACAATCTCGTCCTCACCGCGCTGCTCCTGCGTGTAAATGCGATCGCCGCTGACCGCGAAGGATGACCAGCCCGGTCCGATCGGCCGGCGCCACATCTCGACCGGCGGCGCAGTCGACCAATCAGTGGTGATGCGAACGCCGCGAGCGACGCTGTCGCGTTCTGGTCCTCGAAAGCCTGGCCATTCGGCTCGCGTGAATTCGTGCTCGCTCGCGCCAACGCCTGCGGGTGCTTCCGTTGCGGCGCGCGCAGCAGGTTTCGTCTTTGGTGCTTCGGAAGGTAACGCGGCTGCCGGCGGTATACCCGAACCCGCGTCGCGCGGCTTTTCGCTCGGCGCATCGACCGCGGGCGGCCTCGAAGCGACCGCTGGCGATGCTGCCGCCGACTGGGCGACTGGTATCGGCTCATCGTGGCCCTGCGCGATGAGGCGCTCTTCGGGAGTCGGCGTCCACCGCCAATGAAACTCCGCACCCGTACCGAGGACGCCGGCTGTGCGGATGACCAGAAACGGCGCGGACGCGAGCACGATTGCCGCGACCATCGACGCGCGCCGAACTCCGGTGGAAAGATGACGGGTCGCCACTGCCCAGACCACAACGGCGAGGCTCAGGATGGGAACGGCGTAGATGATCAACATATTCCCCATCATCCCGCCCCTGATCGACGCGTGGACGAAGGGTCTCAACGCAATCACCGCGACGGCCATCAGGATGACGACGGCTGATCGCTCGGACCACGCCGCGCGGCTGAAGAACACCCACCAGATGACGATACCGATCGCGCTGATCATTCCCGCGAATATCCCGATGATCGGGAGCGGCAATGAAAAGAGCTCGGCGTCCGGTGCGACGGGCGGGACGACATACCTGCCGATCACCAGGACGACCGCGAGGACCGCCCCAGGCCACAGTCGGAGAGATTTCTGAGAAGTCGGTCCGTTACGTCCGATGGTCATAGCTGCACCCTCGCTATTCCGCTGCTGCCTGCGCCGAGGGTGCCTTGGATCAGTTCGAGATGCCCGGTCGTCTGGAGCCCCGGCCATAGCCGTAGACAGTCTACAGACTTGGACGTAGACGGTCTACGGCTTGTTCCGGATAGAGCAATTGCGAAGAGTGGCGATGCGGCGGTGGGGCAGACGTAAACTGCGTGCGTTGCTGCTCGTCAGGTCCAATATCAGCTAGGCTGCAGTTCCGAACACGAGGCTGACTGCCACGTCTACTCTCGCTCGCATATTCCTCGCGATCGTTGGTGGTCAGCAGGTGAGCTGCGGGGTCTCAGACCGCGGAGGCGAAAGCGAGGAAAGGTCGATGGGCGTACTCGAGAATGCCCCGGGGCCCAGCCCGTGGTATCTGCGCCGTGGGAATCCACCTCCCCCGGTACCGGGATTCAAGTGGGAAGCGGCAGGCAAATCCGGCCAAACGGCGGGTGCGATGGTCTTGGCCGGCCCCGACGGAGCCGTCCTGATTCTCGATTTTCACAACTACGTCGTCCTCCTCGATCCAGACACGCTGCTCGTCTGGCATCAGCCTTCGGTCGAAACTGGTCCAACCGCTCCCGTAGTGCTGCGCATCTTTCGGCTTTTCGAGCTTCGGCCGCTCGAAGGGGATCTCGAGACGCTTTGTGGCTCGATGCGACGTGCAGGCGTACCGTTCGCCAGTTCCGGCGCACCGCTCTGTGAGTTCTTCATTCCGACCGACGCTGCCGGCCCGCAACGTGACCTGACCTTTCCCGAACAGCTGCACCGCCTCTCGGAACTCCTCATCCTGTGCCACTCGTCGGGGGTTGAGGAGTCGCCGACGAGTGAGCGTAGTAACCTGGCGCTCCTGATTGCTCGTCCGAGCGAGGGAACGTACCAGCTTTTTGCTCAAGACTGGTTCAACTTCGCCAAGCTCGATTACACGTTTCAGGGAGTGACTCGCGTCGCTCGCGACGCTCGTACGGGCAGAATCCACGGGGAGGGAGTCCGAATCGAGCCGTTCGTCCTGGACAAAACATTACGGAATACCCTGTCAGCCCGGCGGCTCGCGGCCGAACACGCCGCTGACGCTGTTGGCCGTTGGCTCCAGCTCCGCGGTCGGCGTGCGTGTGATTGGATAGTGGGAGTATCACGCACGGCCGCGGCGTTGCGGCCATGGACGCGGCGAAACAGAAGTCGGCACGATGGTCGGATGTGAGGGCAAGGTCTCGAAGACTGCGCCCCGGCTGGTCTCAGGGCGAGATCAAGTATTCGCCGCGGTCAGAGGGGGCCGACGAACTGTCTGTTGAAGCGCGGTGGGTCGACGAGGCCTTCGAGATTGCACGCGCCGCACGGCTGGTTTATTCTTCCGGTAGGCGTTTACAGGATGCCTCCAGTCCGCGGGAAGGGCGGCGCCCACCTGTCAGAGTCTTCTTGCGGTAGTATCACCGACTTTCTTCAGCCCATGATGCGGACGAGGGCGCCTGTTGAAGGAGGTCGTCCGTGACCACGCCGAACCCGTCCCGTATTCCCGCCAACCTCGAACAGCAACGCAAGCTCTCTAAGGATCTGATTCGTGCCGCGCGTGCCGGCGACCCGGCGGCGCTCGCGCGCATCCAAGCGGTTCGCCCCGACGCCGCCGCTCCGCCGCGATCGCTCAAGCTTACCGATGCGCAGCTTGCCCTGGCCCGCGAGGGAGGCTTCGAATCGTGGCCGAAGCTCGTGGCGGATCTCCAGGAACGCGACGTCAAGGCGTTCTGCGACGCGGTGCGTGGCGGCGACATTCCCGGCACGCAACAGCTCCTCGCGTCGAGACACGTCCGGAAACGCATCAACGATCCGATGTTTGACTTCGGCCAGCGGGCCGCGCACATCGCCGCGAAGAGCGCAATGATGCTGACGACGCTGATCGCTGCCGGCGCCGACGTAAACATGAAGAGCGACTGGCAGAACGGCCCCTACACCGTACTCGACAATACCAACGAGGACACGGCACGATTCCTTCTGGCGCACGGTGCGAAACTGACGCCGAACGTGGCGGCCCGGCTCGGTTGGCTCGACGAGCTGCAGACGCTCGTGGACGCCGATCGAGCGCTCGTTCACGCGCGGGGAGGAGACGGTCAGCAGCCGCTGCACGAGGCGAGGAGCGTCGCGATTGCGGACTTCCTGCTAGAGCGCGGCGCGGGCGTCGATGTGCGCTGTATCGATCACAAGTCAACGCCAGCGCAGTACGCGCTGGTCGATCGCCCGGTGGTCTGCCGGCGTCTGCTTGACCGCGGCGCCACGCCTGACATCTTCATGGCGGCTCGCCTCGGGGACATCGCTCTTGCAACCCGTCTGCTGGACACCGATCCGGCCTGCGTCACCGCTCGCATCAATAGCCCCGGGTATCCACCAGTTCCGCCCTTCAACATCTATTGCTGGTCGATCGGGTTCGGCATGTCTCCGCACGAGGTCGCGTTGAAGTTCGATCATCGCGATGTCCACGATCTGCTCGTGGCCCGAAGCCCGGCACGGATCCGGTTCATCAACGCCCTCTTGACCGCGAACGAGCACGTGGCGAACGAAATTCTCGCTGAGGATCCGTCGCTTCTCCCTTCTCTTACACGCCAGGATCATGCTTACCTGGCCCAGGCGATCTTCCACGAGCGCTTCGACGGGGCCGACCTCATGCTCCGTTTCGGATTCGACCCGGCCGCGCCCGGAGTCGATGGCGGGACTGCGCTGCACGCCGCCTGCTGGGTGGGCAGCGTCCGGATGGTTGAAGGGCTCCTCGCGCGCGGCGGCGTGCCGCTTGACGCCAGGGATCCGACGCATCGGAGCACCCCGCTTGGATGGGCGGCGTTCGGATCCGTGCATCGCCGGGCGGCAGGCGCAGATTACCCGGCTGTGGCGGACCGACTCGTGGCAGCCGGCGCCGACATCACAGCGGTCGGGAACGGCGCTGGCCACACATTGCTGACGATGGCGCAGGGCAACCCGGCGATGCAGGAAGCGCTGCGACGTCACGGCGCCGCATAGACACTGCTCAGCAGATGCGACGATCGGCCCGCACGACAGCTTCCATTGATTGTCAGAAGACGACCCGGGACTTCACGCTTTGAGCTGCACGATTCGGATGTGGTTGCCGAACGGGTCGCGCAGCCCGACGTCGGTGCCGTAAGGCTGATCCACCGTTCCTGTGTGAACTCGACGCCCTTGGCCACGAGCGTCTGGTAGGTCTTTCTGCAGTCCGTGGTTGTGAAGCCAATCGTGAACCCCGACGCGCCTTTCGCGATGAGCTCGCGGACCTGCCGGGCTGCAGCCCCGGGCTGCGTCGGCTGCCACCTCAGCAGCGATCGGGAAGGGGTGACGGGCGAAGAAGCGAGATGGGCGGCGCGCCGCGCACGGTGGGCGAGCCGCTTGGGTATGTCAACACCGTCCGCGACGTCGTACGGCAGCCGGACCGCGATACGTCAGGACTGATCTCGCGAGGAGCGGACATCATGTCCGCCCCTCGGTCCTCAACTGGCTAAACGCTCTCCGATGAAATCGTCAGCAGGAAGCCGCTCGGATCGGTGACCTCGAAGTCGCGGCTCTTCCATTCGGTGTCGTGTGGTTCGGACGCCAGCGTGATTCCCGCGCTCTTCGCGCGCTTCGCAATCTCATCGACGTTCTGCGTCGTCGACATGAAGACCCGCATGCCGACCCCCTTCTTCCGGTCGCGTCCTTTCTTCCAGTCGTCCTGGCTCAAGCCGATTTGGTTCTTGCCGGCACGCATCATCACGCCGAGCAGCGTTCCTTTGTCTTCCCACCGCTCGTTGACGGCGAAGCCAAGGGCTTCGTAGAACTCAATGCTCTTCTGTAGATCGTCGACGGTCAGGCTGGGAACGATGGTGCTGACCTGCAGGGCTTCTTGCGTTGTCGCCACAATAAATCCTCCTTGCATGCTTCACTACGCATGCTAGCGGCGTTCTTTGCGCGCCTGCAAGCGCGGCGGTGTACCCGTGCCGGAACTTCCCCTAACTCTTGATGTCTTTCGACGTGATGTCGTACGTGATCATGAATCCGTTGGTGCCCGTGTACTCGAATGATCTCGGGCCGACTCGATAGGCGTCGATTTCGTTCGGCATCAGGATGAAGCCCGTGTTCCGCGGGGCACCGAAGTATCTCAGGTTGGCGATCGTCACCGGTTCTTGCGTCATGCCGGGGAAGCGACGCAGCACCACTTCGGCCGCGTTGCCGCCGTTCAGGCGCGCCTCCGCCCGATCGTTCGACGCGCTCCAGTCGATGCGCGCGTCCGGTCCGACGGTAAATGACTTCCAGGTCACCGGATAGACGTGGGGAACGATCGTCGTGATCGCGCCGCGCTGCTCCTTCGTGACCGACGGCTCGAACGTGATCTCAGCCCACTCAGCACCTTTTGAGAAGTCGGCACCGAGATCGCCGGCGATCCAGAACTTGATCCCGTTGAGGCTGACAGGCCCGAGATGGCCCTGGTTGACCCGATAGCCCATGTTGAACCGGCAGTAGTGCTCGGCCATCGACCCATGATCGTGGGCGCTTGGCACGGTGCTGAAATAGCACGGGCAGAACATCGTGCAGCTGCAGGCCTCGATGACAGTGGCATTCAGCGCCCAATCGGGAGCGGCGGCTGTCGACTGCGTGTGCGCCATCGCCTCACGGACGTGGGCCGTCGCGAGTGCGCCGGACGCCGCCACCTGTAGAAACGCGCGACGAGAGACTTTCCTCTTCATGTTTTCCTCCGCAGGATGCGAGAGGAAACATAGCTTCTGGGCGAGACTCAGGCCATAGGAGGGATGTCCCGGTTTGGCCTAGAATGGCGGCCGACCCCTGGGACAAATGTCCAGACAGCGCATCCGCTACGTCAAGACGAGCGACGGTGTGCGCCTCGCGTGGGCCGAGGCAGGCCAGGGTCCGACGCTGGTGAAGGCGACCAACTGGCTGACACACCTCGAGTACGAATGGGAGAGCCCGGTCTGGCGTCACTGGATCCGCTTCTTCTCCGACCACTTCCGGTTCGTGCGCTACGACGAGCGCGGGTGCGGGATGACCGACTGGAACGTTCAGGATCTGTCGGCCGAGCGGCAGCTCTCCGATCTGGAAGCGGTCGTCGACGCGGCGGGCTGCCGCGAACCGTTCACGCTGCTCGGCATCTCGCAGGGAGGAGCCCAGTGCCTTCGCTATATCGCACGGCATCCTGACCGCGTGTCGCGTCTGGTGCTCTATGGCGCGTACGCGCAGGGGTGGGCCCGGCGCAACAACCCGGAGAGCGCGCGCGAATATGGTTCGATCACCGAGCTGATGCGCGTCGGCTGGGGCCGCAACAACCCCGTGTTCCGACAGGTCTTCACATCGCGGTTCGTCCCCGATGCCACCGAAGAACAGCTTGCGTGGTTCAACGAACTCTGTCTGAAGACGGCGTCAGGGGACAATGCCGCCACTCTGTTCCAGAGCCGCTCGGAAATCGACGTGCTCGATCTCCTTCCGCACATTCGCGTTCCTACCCTGGTCATCCATGCGCGCGGCGATGCGGCTGTCCCGCTGTCGCAGGGGCATGTCCTGGCGTGCGGTCTCCCGAACGCGCAGTTCGTGGAGCTCGACTCGAACAACCACATCCTCCTCGAGCATGAGCCTGCCTGGACGAGATTCATGGAGGCGGTTCTGGAATTCGCCGGCGTGCACGGCGAGGCGGCCGGCGAGGATCCCGCCTTCTCCGCGTTGTCGCGTCGCGAGCGCGAGATCCTCGCGCTCATGGCAGACGGACTGGCGAACGCGCAGATTGCCGACCGGCTGTCCATCAGCGAGAAGACCGTCCGCAATCACGTCTCGCACGTGTTCGACAAGCTCGGTGTCTGGAGCAGGGCGCAGGCGATTGTTTTTGCGCGTGATCGCCACTTCGGGGGCGGGCCGAAAGAGTAGACGCGCCCGCTATCCCAGTCCTGATGTGCGGCGCAATCTCAGGGAGCCATCCTCGTCGAGCGCCTGGTGGCACGCCCACCGCACGGGGTGACGCACGCCCTTCACTTCGATCTCCGCCTGAGCTTGAGCCCTTCCAGTCCGTTCGCGGTGGCAGTTCGAACCGTGCCTGCCGGATCTTCCCGGGCAGCGGATAGCCGGGATCCAGTCCGCCTCCAGCTAGGGACTGTCCCATCGTCGGTCGTCACGTTCACGCGCAGCACGCCGGGCACTCCGGCGATCCCGTCATTGGCGAAGCCGATCACGAGCCCGCTGCGATCGCCGCCTTCGTAGTGCCAGACGAACGAGGGGCGCACGCGGTAGCCCACTCGACGCGCGATGGTGTCGATCATCCCGGGGTACTGGCGGTAGTAGTTCACGCACGCGTGTGAAGGGTGAAGCTCGCCAAATGAAGGGAACGCGAGACTCGCTCAGCGAGATCGGACCGCCTTCGGCCGGCTCCCGACGAATGCCGCCAGGTGTTCGCCGGTCAGCGTCGGCCTCGCCGCCACCAGGTCGGCCGGGGTGCCTTCGAACACGATCCGCCCGCCGTCGTGACCCGCGCCCGGGCCGAGGTCGATGAGCCAGTCGGCGTGCGCCATCACCGACAGGTGGTGCTCGATCACGATGACCGACTTGCCGGAGTCGACCAGCCGGTCCAGCAGCCCGAGCAGTTGCGCGAGGTCGGCCAGGTGCAACCCGGTGGTCGGCTCGTCTAGCACGTAGACGCCGCCGTCTTCACCCATGTGCGTCGCGAGCTTGAGCCGCTGTCGCTCGCCACCCGAGAGCGTCGTGAGCGGTTGGCCGAGCCGGAGGTAGCCGAGCCCGACATCGCTCATGAGTTTCAGGATCGCGTGCGCGGCCGGCGTGTGCGCCTTGCCGGCACCGAAGAAGCCGACCGCGTCTTCGACCGGCAGGTCGAGCACCTCAGCGATGTTGAGCTTGCCGAGCCGGTACTCCAGCACCGACGCTTGGAACCGCCGGCCCTCGCACTCCTCGCAGACCGTGGTGACGCCGGCCATCATCGCGAGGTCGGTGTAGATCACGCCGGCGCCGTTGCACGTCGGACACGCGCCCTCGGAGTTGGCGCTGAACAACGCGGGCTTGACGCCGTTGGCCTTCGCGAACGCGTTGCGGATCGGATCGAGGAGGCCCGTATACGTCGCCGGGTTGCTCCGACGCGAGCCACGAATCGCGGTCTGGTCGACCGAGACAACCTCGTCTCGTCCACTCACCGAGCCGTGAATCAGAGAGCTCTTGCCGGATCCAGCCACGCCGGTCACCACCACCAGCACGCCCATCGGGATGTCGACGTCGACGTTCTTCAAATTGTGCGTGCGCGCGCCGCGCACCTTCATCACACCTGACGGCTTCCGCACGGATGACTTGAGCGACGCTCGATCTGAGAGATGCCGCCCGGTGAGCGTGCCGCTGGCCCGCAGTCTATCAACCGTTCCCGCGAAGACTACTTCCCCACCGGCAGCGCCGGCGCCGGGGCCGAGATCGACGACGTGATCCGCGATCGTGATCGTCTCCGGCTTGTGCTCGACCACGAGGACGGTGTTGCCCTTGTCGCGCAGCCGCAGCAGCAGGTCGTTCATCCGCTGGATGTCGTGAGGGTGCAGCCCGATCGTCGGCTCGTCGAAGACGTAGGTCACGTCGGTGAGCGACGACCCGAGGTGGCCGATCATCTTCGTGCGCTGCGCCTCACCGCCCGAGAGCGTGCCCGACGGCCGGTCGAGGCTGAGGTAGCCGAGCCCGATCTCCACGAACGAGTCGAGCGTGTGTCGCAACTTCGCGAGCAGCGGCGCGACAGACGACTCGTTCACCCCGCGCGTCCACTCTGCAAGATCACTGATCTGCATCGCGCAGACGTCGGCGATGTTCTTTCCTTTGATCTTCGACGACCGCGCGGCCTCGTTGAGCCGCGTGCCGCCGCAGTCGGGGCAGCTGGTGAACGTGACCGCGCGTTCCACGAACGCGCGGATGTGCGGCTGCATCGCGTCGACGTCCTTGGACAGGAACGACTTCTTGAGCCGCGGGATCAGCCCTTCGTAGGTGAGGTTCAGTTTTTCGACCTTCACCTTGGTCGGCTCCTGGTAGAGGAGGAGGTGGCGCTCCTGCTTGGTGTACTTGCGGATCGGCTTGTCCGGGTCGATGCCGATGGCGGCGAAGGTGCGCATGTACCACCCCTCGGCGGTGTAGCCGGGAATCGAGAGCGCGCCCTCGTTGAGCGACTTCGTGTCGTCGTAGAGCTGCGAGAGATCGATGTCGCTGACCTGTCCCATACCCTCGCATCGCGGGCACATGCCGCCGAGGTAGACGAGGTCGCGCACAACTTTCCGTTCACCCTGGCCCTTGTCGGCGGTCATCGAGCCGCTCGCCTTCCGCGTCGGGACGTTGAACGAGAAAGCCGTCGCGGGGCCAATGTGCGGCTTGCCGAGGCGGCTCCACAGCACACGCAGCATCGCATTGGCGTCGGTCGCGGTGCCGACCGTCGAGCGCGCGTTGGCACCCATGCGCTCCTGGTCGACGATGATCGCGGTGGTCAGGCCTTCGAGGACGTCGACATCGGGCCGGGCCATCGCCGGCATGAATCCCTGCACGAACGCGCTGTAGGTCTCGTTGATCAGTCGCTGCGACTCCGCCGCGATGGTGCCGAACACGAGCGACGACTTTCCGGATCCCGAGACGCCCGTGAACACCGTCAGACGCCGCTTCGGGATCTCGATACTGACGTCCTTCAGGTTGTTCTCGCGGGCGCCCTGGACGCGGATCAGGTCGTGGGTATCGGCGTGGTGTTTGCTGGAGGTCATGTTCGCGTTAACGTCATTTCTAGGGAGATCCGCCTCCACCAAGCGCGACTTCGGCGCGGCTACGGCGCGACAGCCTTCGCAGTTGGAAGCGCTCGCCTGACAGGGCTTGCCAAGCCGTTGCTGCGAGCGCAGCGAGCGATTAGCAAAGGCTGGCGTTCAGCTTCACGGCGGCTTTGATGAGACTCTTCAAGGCCTTCTCGTTGATCTTGTCGCCCTCGTGGAAGTCGATGGCGCGCCTGGCGTTGCCTTCGAGACTCGAATTGAAGAGGCCTGAAGGGTCCTTCAGCGATGCGCCCTTGGCGAAGGTCATCTTGACGTGGTCTTTGTACGTCTCACCGGTGCAGACGATCCCGTTGTGCGACCAGACTGGGACCCCCGTCATCCCATTCGACGGCTTCCGCCATTTCCGCTCCTCGATCATCTCGGGGTCGGCCTGCGTGATGAGGGAGCGGATCCGAGAGAGCAGCTCGCCCCGCCAGTCACCCGGTTCCTTGATCCTCGCGCCGGTCACCTGCGATTGAGCGCCACGCTTTTTCATCATGCTGAGAAACCCCTTGTTGCGCGTCGCGCGCTGCGCCACTTGGTGGCATACGGCAGCACGAACATGTACAGACCAGTGAACAGGAGCAAGGCGAGCGGGACGAGCGGCGAGTAGGTCACCCAGGCGGGAGGCGGCCCTTGCGTCATGGCCACGAAGTTGGCAATCACGGTCAGCGTAAAGGCAATGGACAGCCAGCGGTGGGTCTGCCGAATCAAGTGGTTCATGGGATCCTCGCGAGCAGGTCGACGAGCTTCCCGCTCATCATCTTCCAGGCGTAGCGCGCGCCACCGAATTCCTGCTTCTGGCCCGGCTTGAAGCCAGACTGCACGATGGACATGCGGGTGCCCGACGCCGTGGGTGTGAGCGCGAAGGTCACGACAGTGTCAATGCCAGGGACGCTCCACGTCCAGCTGAGCGTCCGATGCGCTTCGATCTCGACAAGCCGGCAAATCACGGTGCCGTCCCACCCGGGATGTGGCTGCGTCTTGAAGGTGAACGCCGCCCCCGGCTCGAGCGTGAGGCCGGCGACCGGCAGGAGCCACTCCGCGAGCAGCACGGGGTCGGTGAGCGCACGCCACACCTTCGCCGGCGAATGAGGCAAATCGAATTCAAGAGAAATGGATTCGGTTTGCGATGCGGCGGTCGTGTCGGTGACAGTCACGTGTCCATTTTCTCCAGTAATCGTTCAAGGCGATCGACGTGCTCCGTCCAGAAGGCGCGGTAGTGCGCGATCCAGTCGATGAGCGGCCGCATCCCGCGCGGCTCCACCCGGTAGTAGACACAGCGCCCGTCGCGCCGCCCATTCACCAGGCCGGCGCCTTTCAACGTGGCGAGGTGCTGCGAGACCGCCGGCTGCGAGATGTCGAAGCGCGACGTGAGGTCCTTCACCGCCGCTTCGCCGCGCGTGAGCGACTCGAAGATCGCCCGGCGGCTGGGGTCCGCCAGCGCCTGGAAGATCTTGTCTTCGGCCACAGCCGCGCTCATACATAACGTATAAGCAAATGCTTATTGATTGTCAAACACGCGGGCCGGGCCGGTTAGTTCCGCGCTAGGGTGACGGCACCAGGAATCAGGTATTTCGCCTGTGGAAGTTCGTAGTAGCGCCGGTCCACCACACCGTGGTGCTTGAGAAGTCTCAACGACGGCGCGCGCCTATCCATCCACTCCATGGAACACCTCGGCCCTTACCACGAGACCATCCGCACCAAATGTCAGATTTTCGGAGACGCGCCTCTTTCGACCACCGATCTCGGAATCGTAGATAATCGCCAGCTCTCGCATGCCTGCATCCCACAACACTCGATCAACCGCGAAACGCAGTGACCCCACGCGCGCAACCGCCTTGTTCCAGTATTCACGGAGCGCCTGCTTGCCATCTACGGTAGCTACGCCCATGACGGCCAGCGCCGTCGGGCTGGTGAACGAGACGTTCTCGTCAAAGTGCGACAGGACACGCTCGACAGCGAGCTGGTTCCATGCGGCAGCCCAGTCGTCAGCAAACGCGCGCGCGTCGTCGTTTGTCATTTGTTCCTCGTGTCCGCCCAACTTGTCTGGAGTAGTCCACTGGCTCCCTGCGCAGCCATACGCGAGAGGCCGCTGTTCGCCATCGCAGGTGTCCCTATGCCGGGCGGATGTTAGCATCGATGACGGCGTCAGGGGCGCGACGGTGGTTGGCTGCCATCGGGGACCTTCTTCGCTACTGGTCGCGGCGGTGCCAGTCATGAAAGCCCACCGCGGATCGAGCCACGGGAGCACCTGATGAATAGCGAGCGTCAGAAGATGTTGGCTGGGGAGCTGTACAACCCGTTCGACCCCGACCTGTCGGCTGCTCGCGAGCGTGCACGGGACCTTTGCCAGGCGCTGAACGCGACGCGTGAGGCGCAGCACGAGGAGCGTCGCCGGATTCTGCGCGAGTTGTTCGGTCGCGGCGGCGATACAGTGTGGATGCAGCCTCCGTTCTTCTGCGACTACGGTTCCAACATCGAGCTCGGAGAACGGGTGTTCTTCAATTTCAACTGCGTGGTGCTCGACGTTTGCTCCGTGCGTATCGGGAGCTTCTCGCTGTTCGGTCCAGCGGTTCAGATCTACACGCCCATGCACCCGTTCAATGCCGAATTGCGACGTCGCGAGGAGTTCGGAAAACCGGTGGGGATCGGATCCGACGTGTGGGTCGGCGGCGGGGCGATCATCCTGCCTGGCGTGCGCATCGGGTCGGGTGCGGTCATCGGCGCTGGGAGCGTGGTCACGCGCGACGTTCCTGAGAAGGTGTTTGCCGCTGGAAACCCGTGCCGCGTGATTCGCGAGATCACCGAGTAGCGGGTGAGTCGCGTCATTTCTTTATGCTGCGATCCGGGAGCTCCATAAGATGAAGGTTCATCGGCTCTGCATCGCGGTAGCGATCGTGCTTTGACTCGACGGACTGCGCGCGGTGCTCGTCATGGACCAGGGTGCCTACATGCCGCGCGGGCTGAAGATCCACGGGCGGTCGGACATCGAGGCCGCCGCGCGCGCTCTTGTGGCTCCGCTTTCCTCGCTGAGTGCATCCGGAGTGACCCTCGACGCCGATTTCGCGATGGACCACGCGCCATTCCTGGCGGCCGGAATCCCAGTCTTCACGCTGTGGGTGGATGAAGGCGAGTACGACACTCACCATCACGCGGTCTCTGACACATTGGACAAAGTCGACCCGCGAAGGCTCGCCCTTGACACGGCGGTGATGGCCGTCGTGGCGTACCGACTGGCCGACGCGCCCGAGGCGCCGGGGCGGAGATTGTCCGCGACGGACACGACTCAACTGCTGAAGGAACTCGGGCTTGAATCGCTTCGCCGCTTGATCGAAGAGCGCGATCGTTAGACCGTCCCAATACCTGACCGTGGTGTCACCACCCCAGCGTACCTGTCGAACCTCGCTCACGGACGACGAGCTGTTGCTGTTTGACGCACTTTTCGACGCGTGGGACACGCCGGAGTCGCTGTTGCCCGAGAACTATCGCGCTTGGCACAATCTGCCGTCGGGTCACGGCCTCGATGCTACGGCCTTGACAGGCACGATCCAATCACTCATCGAACGTGGCCTGATGCGGTCCCGCACGGAGCAGGGCCCGCGAGGGGACATTACATGGCTCGGTCTCAGCGATCGCGGTGGTGGCTTGTGGGAGATCGAACGCGAGCCTCCGTGGTCTTTGTCACTGCATCGATGGCTGCTGGCCCAGTGAGACTGGCGATGACGCCTGGATGCTGTCGGTGCGGAGCCCTGACCTCCAGACGGCGCGTGCATTTCTGACCGTCGCGGAGCGCTGCAAACTCTACGACGTCGATCTTGACCTCGCAACGACAGGACTGACCCCCGGGCAAGAGTTGATCCCCTGGCGAGAGTTCGCGGCTGTCTACGAGGTACGCGTGCCCATTGCCGGGCCCACGTCAGGGAGCGTCGATTGGATCGCGTACGAGAAGCACCGCACCTGGTGGCGTAATATCGCGGAGCTGGGCGGATTGGCAGTCTAGCGAAGCGCCGGGCATATCGCGCGGGCGATTCCGAGTGCTCGCCTCGTCACGATCAGAAATTGCGGACATTATCCTGTTCCGGAGAACTGCCATGACAGAGATGGATCGAGCCGCGTTCGACGGGATCGAGCTGGAATACGAGATGCCCGGCGGCGGCGTTCAGCGTCCGAGGCACGTCCTTCGGCTGTGACGGGAGCAAGCCAGAATCGGTCGTGGACAAGAGGGTCACCATGGAGATGAGCCCGTATCTGAGCTTCAAGGGACAGTGTGAGGCGGCGTTCAGGTTCTATGAGCAGTGTCTCGGCGGCCAAGTCGGGGCGATCTTTCGCTACGCCGGGACGTCCCTGGCGGATGACGTTCCAGCCGACTGGCAGGACAAGGTCATGCACGGCAGCGTGACACTCGGCGGACAGGTGATCATGGGTGCCGACGTCGCCCCGGATCGTTATGAAGAACCAAAGGGCTTCTCGCTCTCGCTTCAGATCACGAGCACGTCTGACGCCGAGCGTATCTTTCACGAACTGGCCAAAGGCGGCAGGTTGTGATGCCGCTCGAGAAGACGTTCTGGGCCGCGCGTTTTGGCATGCTGGTCGATCGTTTCGGCATACCGTGGCTGATCAACTGCGAGGGATCCGACCAGGCTCCCGAAGGGTGAAGCCTACCGGCCTCGAAATGGCCAATTCCGGCGCGGAGCCTACGTGAGGCGCAGGGCGTCAGGCGGACATGCGAGAGAAGGAGAGCATCATGTCTGATTTCGAGCGAATCATTCCTGTTCTGACTTACCAGGACATCCCAGCCGCTCACGATTTTCTCGTCGATGCCTTCGGCTTCATTGGCGAGGGCGTGTCTCGAAACGCGGAAGGTCAGCCCGTCCACGGCGAGGTCCGGGCGGGTGACGCCGCGATCTGGCTTCACCGCTTGACGCCGGAACATCGGCTCGATTCCCCGCTGGCCTCTGACGTCGCGAACTCGGGTCTCTTCGTGTACGTGGACGATGTCGATGCGCACTACCAGCGGGCGCGCGCGGCCGGTGCCCTCATCGATTCTCACCCGGTCGGGCAGCCATATGGGCAGCGCGAGTACGGCGCGCGGGATCTTGAAGGGCACCGATGGTGGTTTGCGACTCCGGCCGCGATGAAGCGTCAGGGGTAGCCACGATGCGCGCGCGGCCGCCGCGGTGAGCCGTAACTTCGCTGCAGTTTGGCGTCATCGCGAGGTCCCTGCGGCTGGTTGCGGCCGGAATCGCTCTCGGGGCGGCGGGATCGCTGATCGTCGCGCGCTCGATTGGCGCGCTCCTGTTCCAAACCGAGCCGACCGACATCACCACGTTTGCCTGCATCGTTCTGCTGCTTGGCGCGGTGTCGTTCCTGGCAGGTTACATCCCGGCCCGGCGCGCGGCTCGAATCGATCCGATGATCGCCATGCGAACCACCTGAGGTGCCGCTCGCCTTCCGGGATTATCATCCGGTTGGCGGCGGTGTGCGCACGGCCACGGACACGGACCCCCGAGTACCGGCATATGGCGAGAAGTCGTCCGCTCGAGGTCGAGCAAGAGCTCCTCGAGGCATTCGAGCACAACGGGCGTGTGAACGAGTACCTGGTGAGCGTCCTGCCAGATGCCATCTGGCGCACGCCACCACCGGACGGCCGGGGCCGCACCATCGCGGCTATCGTGGCGCACATCCAGAGCGTACGGCGCACATTCGCCAGGCTGGGCGGCGCACGTCCTGGGCCGCCGTCCCTCGACCGCCTGACGAGTACGAGAGGGCAGGCGCAACGTGCGCTGCGGCAATCGACGACCGACCTCACCATGCTGTTCGAAGCCGCGATTGCTGCGCGCAAGACGCGCGTCAAGGGCATGCCGCGCCGCGTGGTAAACATGCTGCTGTATGTGGTGCAGCACGACGCGCATCACCGAGGACAGATTTTCATGATCGCAAAAAGCCTCGGCCACGAATTCCGCGGTGAGGACGTGATGCGCGTTTGGGGATGGAAGGCAATGGCACTTCAACGGCGGACGCGACGGGCATGACGCTACGTCGACGAGGATTTCTCGCACTGGCGGGTTCGGCGGTGGTCGGTGGTTCGATCGGCGTCTCAGTGCGTCTTGTCGAGCGAGAAGGTCCGCCGCACTCCCAGCTCGTACATTCCTGCGGGGAGAAATCGCCGCAACCGGCCGACGGACTTCGCTTGTGACCCAATCAGGTAGCGCAGCCGCGGAGTGTTGCTGGAAATGATCTCGAGCAAGGTTTCGGCGACCAGCTCAGGGCCAGGCGCCTTCTCTTCATAAGCCCGAATTGCCTCGAGCGCCTGTTGTCGCGGCGCGTCGTACTCCGTAATCCGATTCGCCCCGACTTGCCGGTTATTCATCATGGGGGTCTTGAGAAAGCCGGACTCTGTCAGCGACACGTGAATATTGAACGGCTTGACTTCGTGCCGGAGGGCTTCCGTGTACCCTTCCAGGGCGAACTTGCTGGCGGAGTAGATGCCCAGGAACGGAACCGGCGACAGACCTGCGACCGAACTTACGTTGATGATGTGCCCGGACCTCTGCCGACGCATCAACGGCAGAACCGCATTGACCACCCTGACGACGCCGAAGAAATTCGTCTCGAATTGAGCTTTGGCTTCATCTGTTAAGAGCTCTTCCAATGCACCGCCCAGCTCGTAGCCGGCATTGTTGATCAGCACGTCAAGGCGGCCGGCTCGACTCGAAACGGCTTCGACGCACGCCCGCACCGAGTCGTCCGTGCGCACATCGAGCGGCAGCATCTCTACGGCCGCCATGAATTCGGCGCCGGACGGATGACGGCTTGTTCCAAAGACCTTGTAGCCCCTTTCAGAAAGCAATCGAGCCGTCGATTGCCCAACGCCAGACGAAGCTCCCGTGATGAGCACCACCCTTTGATCAGGCATTTCCGGAAACTCCAAGGCGTCGATCGTTCCATTCACGGACAGTCGCCTCTCAGGCAGGTTTCTGGCCGCTTCGCGAACCAACCGTTGTATCGGTTCTGAGCAGGATACGGAAAACACGGGCGTGCGTCACGAGGAGCAGCGGCACAAGCAACGTCGGAACGAAGGATGCGGCACTCTGCATTATCGGCTTGCTGATGACGCGGCTGGATGAGGCGCCCACGGGCCACCGAGCAGCTGCCACAACGAAATCACGTGAAGCACGAAGGCGAGCGGGACGAGGAAGGTCGGCACCAGCGCCAGCGGAAAATGCGTGACCATCTCTGACGTCGGCGTTGTGTGGAAGACTTGTGCCGGGCCGGGGCTGGTCATCACGCCGAGTCCCACAGCAACAATCAGATCCGCCACACCGAACAGGTTGAAGATGATGGCGCGCCGTCTGCCATGAGGCAAAGCGAGGTGGCTCGCCACCCATGGCGCCGCCGCGCCGACGATGATGTCTCCGATGCCTGCCGGCAATGCCCACACTGCTGGCATCTGCCCATTGACCATCAGCATCAAGAAGACGATGCCTTCCAATCGCCACAGATTGAGGCGAATCAGATTCCGTTGGTTCGTGAGAAGGCGACGCAGCGACCGAGAGGCGACGAGGGACGCCGCCAGGCCGACGAATACGACAAGGAGATTGATCCCGACCGGTGGGATGGCACCGCCATGATCAGGCTGGACGAAGAACCCGCGGGATGCGAGCACGGCGGTCACCACTGCCCAGGCCGCAAGCACGACTCCGCTGATGACCGCGCCCCACGATTCGCGAGCGGAGGTCCGTTCGCGCCACATCACCACGAACATGGCCAACACGACCGCCGACGTCGGAATCAGCACCAGAATGGTGAGCAAGTGTGTCGACATCGTCACCCTTCATGGACGGCCGAGCAGTCGGCCGGTCGACTCGAGTATGGTGATTTCGACCGTTACCGTCGCGCCGGAGGGGATCACTCCCGGAACGCCCAGGTCCCCGTAGGCCAGGTGCGGCGAAACTTCAAGGCGGCGCGTTCCACCGACGCGCATGCCTTCGATTCCATAGAAAATACCGCTCACGAGCGACCGCCGATCGATCCGGATTTCGGTAATCAGCGTCTCGCCGTTGTCCTCGAGCCTCGCGCTGCCCGACGGTCCAGACGCACCCTGCCAGCGAACCGCTTCTTCTCCGTTGAGCCATTGCCGAAGGCGGATTCGATAGCTGTGCTGGCGGCGCACCAACTCACCCGATCCGGGCATGTCCGCGAGCAGCATTAAACCGCTCCGGAGACGGCGACGAAGTGGCTGACCTTTCCGCGCAAGCATCGCCGCGATCACCGGCAGTTCCGCGGCCTCCGCCATTTCGAGCGGCGTCTCACATGCGTCGATCCGTGTCCGCAGTTCGGGATCGGCGCCGCCGTCGAGGAGAATCTGAACGGCAAGCGGATTGCGCTCGGCTACGGCCATGTGGAGCGGTGTGTAGTCATTGATTCCTCGCTGATTCGGATCCGCGCCACACGACAACAACAGCCGCAGGATGTCGTCGACGTCCGTTCGCCTGGTCGCGCCGGGCACGTCGCGTGTACAGCTGAGCGCGGCAATGAGCGGCGGGAATCCATCGGCGACGGGAGCGTTCGCGTCGGCGCCGATATTCAGTAGTGTGCGGATGAAGGCCACAGGACTGTGATAAATGGCGTAGACCAGGCACGATCCGATCGTATCCGCCATGCGACCGTTCGGCACCGCCGCGGGGTCATCGACAGCGGCACGCAAGCCGTCCAGGTCGCCTCTATGAAAGGCGTCGTCGATTCGTTGGAGCTTCTTCGCCTCCGCACAACGTTCTTCTTCAGTTGCCATAACTTCGGTGGCTCGTTGTTGAAGAGGTGAGTGTGCGCGGCGATCGTCCGCTGGACCTGTGAGCGGACGGTTCCTGGACCTAGTGGACCGTATCAGCTGAATGAGTAGTAATGCGATGCGCGGGATGGCTGTAGGTCCAGCGGATCGGTTTCGGGTCTTCGTTGTAGTGCGTGATGTAGCGACGAATCTTCCGGGCGAGGTCGGGCAGCGAGGTGAAGACGCCCCGCGCGAGCAAGTCCCGTTCGATCTTGGCAAACCAGAGCTCGACTTGATTGAGCCAGGAGGCGTACGTCGGCGTGAAATGCAGCTGGACCCGGGGATACGCCTGGAGAAACGCCTGGACCTTCTTGGTCTTGTGCGCCGAGAGGTTATCGACGATGACGTGGATCTCGCGCCGCCGCGGTTGGGTGCCCACGATATCGGTCAGGAAGTCGACAAAGGCGTCGCTGGTGTGCCGGGGCACGGTGTGGCCAATGATCTCGCCCGTCCGGGTGTTCAGCGCGGCGTACAACGAGAGCGTGCCGTGTCGGTAGTATTCAAAGCCGTGGCGTTCGGCACGCCCGGGCGAGAGCGGCAGCACGGGATCCAAGCGATCCAGGGCTTGAATCGCAGTCTTTTCATCGGCCGCAAACACGACCGCGTGTTGCGGGGGATTCAGATACAGCCCAATGACGTCGGCCGCTTTCTGCTCAAACGCGGGGTCGTCGGAGAGCATGTACCGCTCGAGCCGATGCGGTTGCAGGCCTGCACGTCGCCAGACGCGCGCCACCAACACATGACTGACGCCGAGCACTTTCGCCAGTTTCCGGGTGCTCCAATGCGTGCTCCCATCGGGCGGACGCTGCCGGGTCTTCGACAGGATCCGCGCCTCCATCGCCGGGGTTCGCACGGTCGGCGGTTGCCCGCGGTACTTCGCACGCAGGCCGGTGAGCCGCTCGGCTTCGAAGCGCTGTTTCCAGCGGTTGATGTAGTCCGGGTAGCACCCGACCGTCGCCGTGATCGTACTGAACGAGTCGCCCTGCGCGAGCATCAGAATCACCTGCGCGCGCCGGGCATCTTCCGCGCGGATCTTGCGGCTTCGGACGCGGCGTTCCAATTCGGTGCGTTCATCGGCAGTCAATACCAGCGCCATATGGCGCAGCAGTATACCACTACTGATTCAGTGGATACGAGCCACTAGTGGGATGCCGAGGAAGACGCCGACGATCGATCGAAGGCCTTGCGACCACCGACAACCGTCATGAGAATCCGCACGTTCCGGATCTCTTTGGGCGGAATCTCGAAGATGTTCCCGTCCATCATCACGAAGTCCGCCAGCCGCCCTGCTGAAAGGAGGCCCTTCCGCGATTCCTCGAACGAGGCGTAGGCCGCGCCCACCGTGTAAGCGCGCACCGCCTCCTCGACCGAAATCTTCTGCTCCGGCACCCACCCGTCGGGATTCTTCTCGTCGAGGGTCCGCCGGGTCACGGCGGCATAAATGCCTTCCAACGGCGTCGGCGGGGCGACGAACCAGTCGCTTCCAAAAGCGAGCGTCGCCCCTGCATCTAGCAGTGATCGGAACGCGTAGGTCGTCTTGATGCGACTGCCTATGTACTTCTCGGCCCAGCGCCCATCGTCAATCGCGTGATACGGCTGCATGCTGGCGATCACGCCGAGCTTTGCAAATCGTTGAATGTCGGCCGGCGCAAGATGCTGCGCGTGTTCGACACGGAACCGCCGGTCACGCGGCCCGTCTTCGGCGAAGACCCGCTCGTAAGTGTCGAGCAGCATGGCGTTGGCGCGATCGCCAATCGCGTGGACCATGACGTGAAGGCCGGCCCTGTCGGCGCCCGAGATCCAGCGGTACAGATCCTCCGGAGTATTGACCAGCATGCCTCGATCGGTTGGCGCGTCGTTGAACGGCTCCTGAAATGCCGCGGTGTGCGAACCGAGCGATCCGTCGACGAATCCTTTCAAGCCGCCCACGCGCAGCCATTCGTCGCCTCGGCCGTGGGGCCCACCGTACTCTTTGCGGGCCACCATCTCCCGGAGCCGCTCCCATCTGGATAGCGGCATCACGCTGTAGATGCGCGTCGTCAATGCGTTCGCCTTGCGGGCGCTGGCGTACGTCGCAAGGTCGTTCCACGCGGCGGCGGGCATACTCATGTCGTGGACGGACGTGACGCCCTGTTCGGCGACGTACCGCATCGCGGCCGCGAGCGCACGCTGCCGCATTTCTGGCGACGGCGGTGGCACGTGCCTGTCAACGAGCGCCAACGCGTTGTCCTTCAAAAGCCCGGTCGGGTCGCCCTCAGGCCCACGGACGATCTCACCGCCGGCAATGTTCGGCGTGGCACGCGTGACGCCGGCGGCTTTCAGCGCGACGCTATTCGCGAGACTCATGTGTCCGTCCAGCCGGTTGATCCAGACAGGGTGGTTGGGTGTCACCGCGTCAACCCAGTCGCGTCTGGGCAACTCGCCGCCCCACAGGCTGTGGTCCCAATCTCCGCCGGTGATCCACGTCCCGGCGGGGACCGTGGCAGCGAATGCCTTGATGCGGTTCACGAACTCGTCGCGCGTTCGTGCGTCGCGAAGCCGCACGGAGGAGAGTCGAAACCCACCCTCCAGCAAATGGACGTGGCAGTCGATGAAGCCGGGCACAACCAGGCGTCCGCCGGCATCGATCGGTGTGACACTTGTGGCGAGCCGGCGGATCTCGTTGTTGGTGCCCACGGCCGCAAGCTGCTCGCCGCTTGCTGCGATGGCCTCGGCCCATGGCCCCGCCGGGTCTCCCGTCCAGACGCGAGCGTTCACGATCGCGAGCGTGATCGGATCGGGCGTCGGCATGGCTTGGGGCGCCGAATCGACGCCGCGCGAGCACAGAATGGCCGTCAGACAGAGAGCCGCCCCGAGAAGACGAGTCATTGGCCATTATTAGTATTCTGGCCCGCAAAATTGCGCAAGGACCGGCAGCCGTCTGACCTTTCTTCGCATCACGCAGCCAAGCAATCCGTGTCGAAGACTCGCGCGTCGGCGCTCCGCCAGCTCCTGCGCAAACCGAACGCGCTCACGCCTCGCCAAGTGGCCCAGCTCCGGGCCGTTGCCAAGGAGCCGCTGCCGCTCGTTCAAGCCGCTTTACCGATCGCGGCGGCCGTCGACCTGGCATCTTACGATCTGCGTCCGGTCGCCGTGCGACAGACAGGCGCACGCATTATTCGGCTGTTGACAACCGTCATCGCGTCGCACGAGGCACGAGGACCCATTCATCAGGTGCTTCAGGGGGCCTGGGCGCTGAAGAACCGCGCGGTCGGTGACGTAATTCGACCCGTCTCAGCGCTCGAACTTCACCTCCGCGTAGCCAATCGCGCACGTCTCGCGGCCTGTTCCGCGCAGCAGGCGGTCCCAATCGGGCAGCTGCTCGAAACCGGTATAGAAGACGGTGAACCGCCCGCCACCCTCGTCGGCCAGCCCGAGCGGTGTCCGCAGATCCTTCGACCACTCCCCAGCCGAAGGCTGCACGATCAGCGTCCGGCCCCGTCCCCAGTCGATTCCGTTGCCCGAATAGGCCCAGCCAATCGCATCGTCGGAGGCGGTGTCGTACACGCACAGCCATCCGCCTCCTGGCGCTTCGGTGACGATCGGGTTCTCGATGAACCGCCTTTCCAGTGGCACCGGGCTGCGGTCCCCCAGCCGTTTCCACGGTCCGCCGACCGCCGGGGCCGATGCAAGGCCGACGAGCCAATGCTCGATCGGCATCACCTCGGAGCGGGCGCTGCCGTAGAACGCGTACCACCACGGGCCAACGCGCCAGGCGAAGAACGAGTCGGTACCCTGCAGACCCTCCCATGATCCTGAGTCGGGGCCCGGTTGCATCACGATGCCGACGTCTTCGTACGGGCCCGCGATCCCCTCGCGCCCTCGCACCGACGAGACCGCACGCCAGATGCGCCCTTCGTAATCGAGCAGAAAGCGCTCATGCTCGGCCGGTGCCGACTTATACGCGACGTAAAACAGATTCCATTGGCGCTCGTCCTCGTCCCACACCGGCAGCGGGGACCATAGGGCTGCCCGCGGATCCTGCTCGGTGCGGTCGCCACTGGATTCACGGATCGTTCCGACACGCGTCCACGCGAGGCGATCCCTGCTGGTCCAGTGACCGAGCCGCATCTTGACCCACACGGGATCGTCGATCATCTCGGATGTGAAGAGATGGTAGACGTCGCGGACCTTTACGACGCGCCCGCCTTCGAAGCCAAAGCGATTTCCCTCGGCCCCAGCCGTTCGCGTTGTGATGACGGGTTGCGGATGCTGCCCGACGAGCAACAGCCTCGGCCCGCTCTGTCGCGCGGTGGGGTCCACCGCGCCAATCGCGGAGACGCCGATCGCAGCGGCTAATAACGTATGCAGTCGCACGCGGTGTCTCCAAGCTTGCGGCAAGCGAGATGGACAGACCCCCTCCGATCGGAGGGTGGCAGAACTCGGCCGAGCACGTAGGGTGGCCGTGTCGCTACGAGTCCTCGGGAGAACGGGCATGCTCGCCACATCCGCTGTGCTGCGCTTCGCTGGATTTACAGCCGCCACCCTCTGCCGTCGCGCAGCGGCGTCGATGCTGCTATGGCTCATGCTCGTGACAGCTGCCGCGGCTCAAATCACGAGCGGAACAGTCCTGGGGCGCATCACCGATCCGAATGGCGGGGTGCTGCGAGGCGTCACGGTCTCGGCGACAAACGTCGATACCGGGTTGGTACGCTCGATTAGGACCGATGCGTCCGGAGACTACTCGCTATCAAACCTGCCGATCGGCCGCTATCAGCTGAGGATTGAGCTCGAGGGATTCAAGACGAAAGTCGTCGGACCCCTGACGCTGATCGTCGACCAACGTTTGCGAGCCGACGCCGCGCTCGAGCTCGGGACTCTGGCCGAGACGGTCGAAATCCGCGGCGGAGCGACGCTGCTGCAGACGGATCAGCCGGACATCAATCAGATTGTCCAGGAGCGGGAGATAAAAGCCCTTCCGCTCAATGGGCGCGATTTCTTCTCGCTGTTGCTCCTGAGCAACGGAGTGCAGGACACGTCGACGGATCAGGCCGGCGCCACGACCAATGTGACCTTCTCGGTCAATGGGTTGCGGCCGGAATCGAACTCGGTAACGCTCGACGGCGTTCAGATGTCCTCCGTGCGCGAGTCGGATGTGGATCTGCGCCCGAACGTCGACGCTATCAGTGAGTTCAAGGTGCTCACCTCCTCCTTTTCTGCGGAGTACGGCCACACGGGAGGAGGGGTGATCTCCATCCAGAGCAAAGCCGGAAGCAACAGCTTCCACGGCAGCCTCTTCGAGTTCCTGCGCAACGACGCTCTCAACGCGTCCAACTATTTCCGCAACCCGGTGAACCCCGAGAAAGCGTCCCTCAAGCAGAACCAGTTCGGCGGGACTCTTGGCGGCCCACTCAGGAAGAACCGGACGTTCTTCTTCGTGGACTATCAGGGCCAGACGCTCCGAAGAGTCAACGAGGCTTTTGCCAACGTACCCGAGGAACCCTTCCGGCGAGGAGACTTCTCGTCCATCCTCCCAGACAACATCGTGTATGACCCGGAAACTGGGATGCCGTTCCCCGGCAACGTCATCCCCCAGGGGCGCTGGAGCCAGTTTGGCTGGACGATCATGAACGCGGCCGCCTTGCCAAACCTGGAGAACAACCCGCTCGGCAACTACTTCGTGCGTCAGCCCGAGTCGGTGAATCAGCACGAGTGGGGTTTCCGCCTCGATCAGGTTCTTTCCTCCGCGGACAACATGTTCGTGCGGTTCCGGATGAACGACCTTCACCTCGATACGGCGGACGCGCTGGCCCGGCCGGATGGTCCTATGCCCGGCATCTCAATGGAGGTGGCTGACGACGGGCGCGGCATCCAACAGGGTGGGATTCACGACGACCGAAACTACAACGCTGCCTTCTCCCACAATCACCTCTTTGGTTCCAAACTGGTGAACGAAGCGCGAATGGGCTTCCACCGCTACGAGCTGGACGTGCTCTCTCATGCGTTCGGGCAGAACCTCGCGGAGGCGAATGGCCTTCACGGGGTGAACGTCGACGAGAACAGCTCGGGTCTCCCGGTGTTCTATTTGAATGCCTATACGTCACTGGGCGGCGACGATTTCAAGCCTCTGTACTTCCGCGAGACCTTCTGGCAGTTCAACGACACTTTGACCTACAACCTGCGCCGGCACTCGTTCAAGTTCGGCGCAGAGTATCGACGCCGGAACGAGGACAACTACTACTCCCTCTTCCCCGCCGGTGCGTTCTACTTCTATCCCCAGCGGACGACGAACTACACCTACGTTGGCAGCCACGAACTGGCGGAAGTCCTTCTCGGCCTGCCATTTCTTTCCTGGCACGGCCGAAGATTCGGGCCGCCGCTGCTTCGCGATAATCAGTACTCCGCGTTCATCCAGGACGACTGGAAGGTCACAGATGACCTCACGCTAAACCTTGGGATGCGCTACGAGTACTACACTCCGTTGTTCAGCCCAAGCAACGAGCTCTCGATGTTCGACGTCGACAAAGGCGAGGTTGTGATTGCCGATCAAGGTGGCGAGTCGCGGTACATCATCAACCCGGACAAAAACAACTTCGCACCGCGTGCGGGCTTTGCGTACAAGATCAATGACAAGACGACCCTCCGGGGCGGCTACGGGATGTTCTTCACTCCAGAAAATGCGGGCAAGGACGACATCAAGTTCAACCCGCCCTTCTACCGGCAATATGAAATCTTCGACGGATGGACCTTCGACCAGTCGCCCCCGCCCTTCGTGGATCCCGGCGCCTTTCCGACGGGCTACCAGACCTATAACATCGACCGGAATTTCCAGCGCGGCTACTCGCACCAATACAACTTCGCCGTCCAGCGAGAACTTCCGGCAGGCTTTCTCGTCGAGGCCGCATACGTGGGGTCGCAGGCTCACAAGCTGCCGTTCTCTGTGAACATCAACCAGGACCGGCCCGATGGCACTGCCGCCCCGTTTCCCGAGTTGGGCAATGTGGGCGTCGTGCAGGCGCTCGGCGACTCGTCTTATCACTCAGGGCAGTTCAAGCTGGAACGGCGGTTCTCGCAGGGCGTATTCGTTCTGGCCACGTACACCTGGTCAAAATCCATCGACACACTCACGTCGCCGTCGCGCGGCGCCGGAGGCGTGCAGAACATTTTCGATCCCCAGGAGAATCGCGGTCTCTCCGACTGGGATGTGCCCCACCGGTTCGCTCTCAGCTACGTCTGGGAGCTGCCGTTTGGGAAGGACCGGAGATGGGGGAATGAGGCAGGCGCGATTGCGCAGGCACTCCTCGGCGACTGGCAGATGACGGGTATCTTTGCCGCCCGCTCGGGGATACCGGCCAACGTGACCGTCGGCTCTCCGATCCCTGGCGGCGACGCGCGTCCGAACCTCCTGCACGATCCCAACCTGCCAGGCTCCGAGCGGACGCCCGATCGTTGGTTCGACACGACCGCCTTCGAGGCCAGTAGAGCCTCAGATGGGAGCCTCCTGCCCGGCAATGCGGGCCGGAACATCATCCGTGGCCCCGGTTACGCGAATCTCGACCTGGGCCTGATCAAGTTCATCCCGATCGGGAGCGGCATGCGGCTGCAGTGCCGAGCCGAGATCTTCAACGTGACGAACACGCCGCACTTTGCGAATCCGGTGGTCAGAATGAGTGATCCGGCCTTCGGTCGGATCACGCACACCCGGAACCCCATTAACTTCGGATCCACGGCAACGTCCTACGCGAGCCGCATGATCCAGTTCGCGCTGAAGCTGGAGTTCTAATCAACGTGAAGAATGCCGCGCTCGAGCGCGGCCGTCACGGCGGCGGTGCGGTCGTTGACCCCGAGCTTTTGAAGTATGTTCTTGACGAACCACTTGGCGGTCGTCTCGCTGACGTCCAACTGGGCCGCGATCTCCTTGTTCGACAGGCCTCGCGGCAGCAGCCTCAGAACCTCGATCTCGCGGGGCGTCAGGCCGGCGGCAACCGGGTACTCACTCATCCGATCGGCCACTTCGCGGGAAAGATGGCGCAGGCCCGCGTGCACGGCGCGGACGGTCTCGACCAGTTCCGGGCCCGGCGCCGTTTTCAGGAGGTAGGCCTTGGCCCCGGCCTCGAGCGCGCGACGAATATCGTCGTCGCCGCAATGGACCGTGAGCACGATGAATCGACTGTCAGGAAATTCGTCGCGGATCCCCCGCATCGCCTCGACGCCGTCCATGTCGGGCATGGTCAGGTCGAGCAGCGTCACGTCCGGGCGCTCGGTCCGGAACAGCCGGATCGCCTCGTGAGCGCTCGAGGCCTCGGCGACGACGGCGATGCCAGGCTGACGAGCCAGAATGGCTGCGACACCGGCCCGCACCATCTCGTGATCGTCAACAATCATCACGCGGATACGGCCCGCTGGCATCGTAACCTACCCTACAGACCCAGATTCTAACCCCTCATCTGGCAATCGCGTCATGCCGGTCCGAACCAGCGGGCCTGGCGTATACTTGCGGGCGCCGAAGTCCCTTCCTCCAAACTGACGGTCACGCCCACCGACGCCGACGGGCGCGGGCAGATTCCGGATGCACTGGCTCACACGGTCAGCGTCGCGGATTTCCGGGTTGCTACTCTGCTGGTTCCTGACCCTGCAGCCGGAGGCAGCCCATGCTCTGGATCCAGCTCGACTCGCGACGCAATACGGCCTCGACACCTGGCTCACCCGCGACGGCTTGCCACAGAACTCGGTCAAAGCCATCGTCCAGACGCGCGACGGTTATCTCTGGTTGGGCACATGGGGCGGTCTCGCGCGGTTCGATGGCGTCCACTTCACCATCTTCAATCGCGCCAATACGCCGGGTCTCCGGGACAGCCGCATCACGGCGCTGGCAGAAGACGCGAAAGGCAACCTGTGGATCGGCACGGCCGCAGGCGGGCTAATCAGGCTGAAGAACGGTGTATTCGAAGCATATCGGTCGGAAGACGACACGTCGTACGAGGAGCGATCCCGCTGGCAGATTCGATCGATTGCGCGCAGCCGAGACGGCGCCTTGTGGATCGGAACGAGCGGCGGCGGGTTCCGCCGGTTCAAGGACGGCCGATTCGGCCCCCTGCTGCTGGATCGTCACGTCGTGCGTGCCATTTTCGAAGACCGGTCCGGACAACTGTGGGTTGCCACGTCGAACGGCGTGCTCGAACTGTCCTGGATCGAGCCGGACACATTCAGGATCGGTCGCCATCTGCTGCCCGGCCGCATCGTCAACGGGATCTACCAGGATCGCGCCGGCACCATTTGGATTGCCGCCCGTGGCGGGCTCACGCGTGTGAGCGGCGAGCGCGTGACGTCGTTTGGGTCTGCGGAGGGGTTTCCGGCGGATGCCGCCCTCTCCATCTGCGAGGATCGCGACGGGAGTCTCTGGATTGGGACGCTGGGGGACGGCCTCGTCCGCCTGCGCGGCGAGCATTTCGACATGCTGACTGCGCGTGACGGCCTCTCGAGCGGCTTCGTCTCGGCACTCTACGAGGATCGTGAGGGCAGTCTATGGATCGGCTCGAACGACGGGCTGAATCGGCTGCGCGATACACGGTTCAGTGTAATCACATCGCGCGAAGGCCTGTCTGCCGATGCCGTGAATTCGGTCGTTGCGGGCCGCGACGGAACCGTGTGGATCGGGACCGAGGGCGGCGGTCTGAACGGCGTGTCCCGCGGGCGGATCCTCCTTCACACGTCCAAAACGGGGCTCCCGACCAACTACATCGGTGCGTTGTTCGAGGCAAGTGACGGCACCCTCTGGATCAGTGGTGATGGCGTGGTGGCCCGCTTGCGGGACGGCCGGCTCCGTGTCTACACGACGGCCGATGGAGTGCCCGAGGGGTTCGTATCGGCAATTGGCGAAGATCGAGATGGCCGACTCGTCATCTGCGGCGAAGGTCCCCTCCGTGAGCTGAAGCAGGATCGATTCGAAGTCTCCGCGCGACAGCCGAGCGGGATGGAGTACTGCTACTCGATCTCTCGCGATCGCCGGGGCGATCTCTGGTTCGCCACCACTGGCGGTCTCGTGCACATGACGGGCGGAGGGTACCGCATCTACACCACGCGTGACGGCCTCCCGGACGAGGGGGTGCACTCAGTGCATCAGGATGCGACCGGCACCGTCTGGGTCGCGACTGTGAGCGGCCTCGCGTGCGTGAAGGACGATTCGGTCATCAGCTTCTCGAAGACCGGACCGCTTGGCGAGGTGGTGTTCGAGATCCTCGAGGACGATGCCGGCAATCTGTGGATGAATGGTCGCCAGGGGATCCTGAAAGCGAGCACGCGCGATCTGAACGCCTACGCGGCGGGAAAGCGGCGCGATGTACCGGTCACCGTGTACGGGCTCGCTGATGGCTTGAAGAGCACCGAATACAGCGTCGCTTACATTCAGCGGGCCGCCTGTCGAACGCCTGATGGCAAACTGTGGTTTGCAACCACGCGAGGCGTCGCCTCGGTCGATCCCGCACTGGATCGGGTAAACCCGGTTCCGCCGGAACTGGCCATCGAAGCGTTTGTCGCCGACCAGCGGCTCGAGGCGCGCCGGCCGGTGGAGGTTGCTGCCGGAACCGGCGCGTTTCAGATCCATTACACGGCGTTGAGTTTCCTCGCGCCCGCCCGCGTACGTTTCGCGTATCAGCTCGAGGGCCTCGATGTTGGCTGGATCGACGCCGGCGCCGAGCGGGTGGCATCCTACAGTCGCGTGCCACCGGGGCGCTACCGATTTCGCGTCCGCGCGGCCAACAATGACGGCGTCTGGAACGACGCCGGAGCAGCACTCGACATCAGTGTGTTGCCGTACTTCTACCAGACGCGATGGTTCCGCGCGTCACTGGCTGCACTGCTGGTCGTGCTCGCGATCGGCCTCCACCGCCTTCGCTTGCGCCGCGTCGAGGCCCAGTTCTCCGTCGTAATGAAAGAACGCAACCGGATGGCCCGCGAGATTCACGACACGTTGGCCCAGGGGCTTGCCGCCATCGGGCTCCATCTGTCGGCGATCCAGCTTGATCGGTCTGCCGCCAGTCGCGAACGGCATGTGGAGAAGGCGCGCCGGCTCGTCGAGGCAAATCTCGCCGAGGCGCGTCGGTCGGTCTGGGACCTACACCCGCAATATCTCGAGGGGAGCGATCTCTTCTCTGGACTCGAGCGCATGGCGGCCGACCTCGGGGAAAGCACGAACGTCCTGATCCACGTCCGCACCTCCGGTGTCGCGCGCCGGCTGGGCGCGGACCCTGAGAAGTGCCTGTTCCGAATTGCGCAAGAGGCGGTGGCCAACGCGATTCGCCACGCAGCCGCGCGTCAGATTCGTATCGAGCTCGGCTTCGACCGCGACCGAGTGCAATTGACAGTCAGCGACGACGGCAAGGGCTTCGATCGAGCCCGCTCGTCGAATGGCTTCGGCCTGACGAGCATGCGCGAGCGGGCGGGGCAAATTGGTGCGGAGCTCCGGATCGACAGCCATCCGCTCGCCGGCACGTCGGTGACAGTGTCGGTCTCGGCGCTCGATGGGCCGGCAGCAGAGCGAGCGGCCGCCTTCGCTCGCAGGATCGGTCAGCGCATGGCAAGACTGCAAGAGAACGCACGGAGCGCGCTCGTGGCCGCAGGGGCGGGAGCGTGGCGCCGACTTTCACGCAGCGCGCGCAGCTGAGGCGAGTGGTGCGGCGCCAGCCCCACTCACGCGGTCGCGAGAGTATTCAAGCGGTCAAGAGCGGTGTAAGATGCCGCTCTCGTCGCTTCTGAGGAAGGAGTCCCCGCTCATGCAGCAGATCTCCGTCTCCCTCCAGATCAACGGGCGATCCTGGCAGCGCACGATCGAGCCGCGCCTGCTCCTCGTGCATTTCATCCGCGACGTCGCAGGCCTGACGGGCACGAAGGTCGGCTGCGACACGAGCCAGTGCGGCGCCTGCACGGTGCTGCTCGACGGCGTGGCCGTGAAATCCTGCACCTGCCTTGCGGTCCAGGCCGACGGTGCCTCAGTAACGACGATCGAGGGCTTGTCAACCGACGGCCGGCTGCATGCGCTGCAGGAGGCGTTCTGGACGAAGCACGGTCTGCAGTGCGGCTTCTGCACGCCCGGGATGATCCTCGCCGCTCACGAACTGCTGCGCGTCAACCACAGCCCCTCGCCTGAGGAGATTCGGTATGGCCTCGAGGGCAATCTCTGCCGCTGCACCGGCTATCAGAATATCGTCCGGGCCGTGCAGGAGGCTGCCGCGACAGGGGGCCGCGAGTGACGCCCCCCACAACCCGCGTGTTTGGCTCGGGGATACGACGGCGGGAGGACCCGCGGCTCATCACTGGCACTGCGCGCTACACCGACGACATCACGCTGCCGGGCATGGTTCATGCTGCGATTCTGCGGAGTCAGCACGCCCACGCGCGAATCCGCCGCATCGACACGGCGCGCGCGGCGAAGGCGCCTGGTGTCGTCGCCGTGTTCACCGGCGCGGATACCGACGGCCATCTCAAGCCGATCCCCTGCCTGTGGCTCGTGCCCAATAGCGATATCAAAGTCGGCTCGTACTGGCCCTTGGCGAGAGACGTTGTGCGCTACGTCGGCGATGCGATTGCGGTCGTCGTCGCCGAGACGAGCTATCAGGCATATGACGCACTCGATCTGATTGACGTGCAGTATGAGCCGCTCACAGCGGCCGTCGATCCGGAGAAGGCGGCGGCGTCTGACGCGCCGCAAATCCACTCCGGCATCCCAGGCAATCAGGCGTTCCACTGGGTCGTGACCGGCGGGGACGTGGACGCCGCCTTCAAGTCAGCCGACGTCGTCGTCAACGAGCGCATCATCCAGCAACGGCTGATCCCGACGGCGATGGAAACGCACTCGGCGGTAGCGCAGTTCACTCCGGCGACCGGCGAACTGACGCTCTGGAACACGACTCAGAACCCGCACATCGTCCGCTTCGCGTGCTCGGTGGTCACCGGCGTTCCCGAGGATCGGCTGCGCGTGATCGCGCCCGAAGTCGGGGGCGGGTTCGGCAGCAAGATCGCGCAGTACCCGGGAGATTTCATTGCAGTCTTCTGCTCGAAGAAGCTCGGGCGGCCGGTGAAGTGGACCGAGACGCGGAGTGAGAACTATCAAGCCACGACCCACGGACGCGATCACGTGCAGGAGGTCGAGCTGGCCGCGACGCGCGACGGGCGCATCGCTGGCCTGCGATGCAAAGTCTGGGCGGGAATGGGCGCGTATCTGTCGACCGCGGCGCCTGGCATTCCGACGATCCTTCACGGACTGATGCTGTCAGGACCGTACAGGGTTCCGGCCGTCCGCGAGGACGTGTACGGGGTCTACACGAATAAGACACCGGTCGAGGCGTATCGAGGTGCCGGTCGTCCGGAAGCTACCTTCATGCTCGAGCGCTTGCTCGATCGCCTCGCGCACGAGCTGCACCTCGACCCCGTGGAGGTGCGACGGAAAAACCTTCTTCCGCCCTTCAAGGACGGGTGTGACGTGATCACGGGCCTCAAGTACGACAGCGGCAACTACGAGGGGACGCTGAGGAAAGCGCTCGAACACGTGGACTACGCGACTCTGCGGGCCGAGCAGACACGGCTGCGGAAGGAAGGGAAGCACCTCGGCATCGGCGTCACCACTTACGTGGAGATCTGCGGTCTTGGTCCATCGCAGGTGGCGGGCGCGGTTGGCTTTCAGGGAGGACTCTGGGAAAGTGCCATCGTCCGGTTCCATCCGAGCGGAAAGGTGAACGTGTTCATCGGCGCGTCGCCTCACGGCCAGGGGGAAGAGACGACGTTCGCGCAGATCGTCGCCGACGAGCTGGGCGTGGACGTGGGCGACGTGAAGGTCATCCACGGAGACACCGACGCCACGCCGATGGGATGGGGCACCTATGGCAGTCGGACGACGGCCGTCGGGGGCGCGGCGCTGGCGGTGGCGACGAGGAAGATCAAGGACAAGGCGAAGGTGCTCGCAGCGCATCTCCTGGAAGCGGCGCCCGAAGACATCGATTACCGGGACGGTCGCTTCTTCGTCAAAGGCTCGCCGGATCACTTCAAGACGATTCAGGACATCGCGCTGATGGCGAACGTCGCGTGGAACATGCCCGAGGGAATGGAGGCGGGACTTGAGGCGACGTCGTTCTACGACCCGCCGAACTTCACGTACCCGTTTGGGGCACACGTGGCGGTGGTCGAAGTCGAACCGGACACCGGACACGTGACCCTGAGGCGCTACGTGGCAGTCGATGACTGCGGTCCCCAGATCAATCCCGTGATCGTCGAAGGGCAGGTTCACGGCGGCGTAGTTCAGGGGATCGGGCAGGCCCTCTGGGAAGAGTGCGTGTATGACGACACCGGTCAACTGCTGACCGGCTCGCTGACCGACTACGCCATTCCACGCGCCGACCAACTCCCCGATATCGAGGTGCTCTCGACGGTGACGCCGTCGCCGCACCACCCGCTCGGCGTAAAAGGCATCGGCGAGGCTGGGACGATTGCCTCCACGGCGGCTGTGTACAACGCGGTGATCGACGCACTCCAGCCCTTCGGGATGCAGAGTCTGCGAATGCCGCTGACGCCCGAACGCGTCTGGCGTGCAATCAACGCCGGCCGAAAGGAGGCGTGACGATGTACCCCGCGCAGTTCGAGTACTACCGGGCAGTCACGCTCAACGACGTGCAACGGCTGTTGGAAGAGCATCCGGACGCGAAGCTGCTTGCCGGAGGTCACAGCCTGCTGCCGCTCATGAAGCTGCGGCTCGCGAGACCTGGCGCGGTCGTAGATATCGGCCGCGTCACAAAGTTGAAAGGCATCACCGTGCAGGGAGAGACCCTGCACATCGGCGCCCTGACGACACACGCCGAGCTGGCGGCGTCCTCGGACGTGCGGCGCGTCGCGCCCGTTCTTGCCGAGGCGGCCGCGCTCGTCGGCGATCCAGCGGTCCGCAACCGCGGGACGATCGGTGGCAACGTCGCGCACGCCGACCCGGCCTCTGATCTCCCGACCGTATTGGTTGCCGCGGGCGCCCAGTTCGTCGCCGTCGGACCGACGGGCGAGCGAACGATAGACGCCACGGATTTCTTTCAGGGCTTGATGGCGACAGCGCTGGGAGAACACGAAATACTCACGGCGGTGACCGTCCCGGTCATGAAAGACAGCGAAGGTGCAGCGTACGTCAAGTTCGTACACCCGGCCTCCCGCTACGCGGTGGTCGGTGCTGCCGTGGTGATTGCCACACGCGATGGCGCCTGCTCGTCGGCTCGCATCGCTGTCGGCGGTCTCGTCCCGCGCGCCACCCGCGCGAAGTCCGTGGAAGCGGCGCTGGCCGGCCGGCCGCTGTCACCGGAGTCGATCGAAAAGGCCGCACGTGAGATCGCGCGCGATCTAGGCGACGACGTGCTTGGCGATATTTTCGCGTCGGCTGAGTTCAGGCGCGCGATGGCGCCCGTCTACCTGGGTCGGGCGATAGCCACGGCCGCCCGGCGGAGCGGACGGGCCTGACCAGACGTGCCGAGCGCAGGCCCGTCCTCTCCGGCCTCGGTCGAGCAACTGCAGCAATTGCTGAGCGATCAGCTCTACATCGCCGATCGCGGCCTGGCCATCTCCGTCTTCCTCACGCTGAAGCTCAAGCGCCCGCTGTTCCTCGAAGGGGAGGCAGGGGTCGGCAAGACCGAGATCGCGAAAGTGCTGGCGGCGGGTCTGGGCGTCGAGCTGATCCGCCTGCAGTGCTATGAAGGGCTCGACATCAGTCATGCAGTGTACGAATGGAACTACCAGCGCCAACTGTTGGAGATCCGACGTGCCGAAGTGCGAGGGCAGGATGAGCCCACGCCCGGCCCAGACGCACTCTTTTCGGAGCGGTTCCTGATCAAGCGGCCGCTGCTCCGCGCGCTCGAAGCGCCTCGCGGCTGTGCCCCTGTCCTCCTCATCGACGAAATCGATAGGGCGGACGAGGAATTCGAAGGGTTCCTCCTCGAAGTGCTCGCCGACTTTCAGATCACGATTCCGGAGCTGGGAACCATCCGCGCAGAGGCGCCACCGGTTGTCGTGATCACCTCGAATCGGACGCGCGAGGTGCATGACGCGCTTAAGCGCCGTTGTTTGTATGCCTGGATCGATTATCCGGATTTCGACAAGGAGCTGCGCATCATCACGACGCGGATCCCGGACGCGCCGCGCCGACTGGCCGAGGAGGTGGCCGCCTTCGTCCAGGAAGTCCGCGCGGCCGACCTGTCGAAGGCGCCCGGGGTCTCCGAGACGCTCGATTGGATGGCCGCGCTGATGGCGCTCGATCAGCAGGAGCTGGATACGCACGTAGTCAGCGACACGCTGGGCATCCTCCTCAAGCAGCAGGAGGACATTCAGGCCGTCCGCAGTGAACGGCTCGACGGGCTCCTGAATCGCGCGAGGGCACGTGGTGTTGCTTCGTAATGTTCTGCACTTCGCCTGGCTCGTGCGCAGCGTCGGTCTGGAGGTCCATACGGGACGGCTGCTCGACGTCGTTCGCAGCGTCGAACACGTCGGGCTCGAATCGCGTGAGGACTTCCGGCACACGCTCCGCACCATCCTCGTGCACCGTCACGAGGATTTCGAGCGGTTCGACCGGGCCTTCGATTTGTTCTGGCGGCGCCATAGCCCGGCCGGCGCCCTGACCGAGCTGCATGCGCTCGGCGAGCGTCGCCGCCAGGTATCTGTGCGGACCACGCGAGGTGCGATCGAGACAATCGTCCCCGGCGGCGGCTCTCTCGCGGACTCGCCGGAGCGGATCGCTGGAACGGTGCGCACGTGGAGCCCCGAAGACGTGCGGCGCAGCAAGCACTTCGCGCGCTTCACCCTCCAGGAGATCGATGAGGCGAAAGTCCTGTTGCAGAGGCTGAGATGGCGTGTGGCTACACGCCGCACGCGCCGGTGGTCGGCCGGAGGTGGGCGCAACATCGATCTCCGACGTATCGTGCGCAGGAACATGAAGCACGGAGGCGAGCTGCTGGATCTGCCTCGCCGCCGCCGCAAGGACAGAATGCGCCCGCTGGTGCTGGTCTGCGACATCAGCGGCTCGATGGAGCGGTACTCCCGCATGCTGTTGCACTTCGCCTACGCGCTCACGCGCAGTCGCGCGCGCGTCGAGGCGTTTCTCTTCGCGACGCGCCTCACCCGCATCACCGGTCATCTGGTCGCGGAGCGCGGGGCCGACGTGGTGGCCGCCGTCAGCCGGGCCGTGCCGGACTGGTCCGGCGGGACACGCATCGGCGAGGCGATGCGGATGTTCAATCGCCAGTGGGGCGCCCGCGTGCTCGGTCATGGTGCGGTCGTCCTACTCATTTCCGACGGGTGGGATCGCGGCGATCCCGATTTGCTCCGCGCCGAGATGGCGCGGCTGCAGCGGAGCTGTCACCGGCTGATCTGGCTCAACCCGCTGCTCGGCTCGCCGGCCTACGAGCCGCTCACCCGCGGGATGCAGGCCGCGCTCTCCCACGTCGACGACTTCCTCCCCGCGCACAATCTCGCGAGCCTCGAGGCGCTCGCCGCGCACCTGGGCAGCCTGCCCACGGCACGCGGCTCACGGTCTGGTCCCTGGAAGCATGGCGTAAAGGCACAATAGAGGGAGATGGAAATCACGGGCCGCTACACGTTCGAGGGTCCAGCTGAAAAAGTCTGGATCACCCTGCTCGATCCGGAGCTCGTCGGTGCCTGCGTGCCGGGGTGTCGCGAACTGCGCCCGATCGGCGACGACCGCTACGAGGCGGTCCTCTCGGTCGCCGTGTCGGCGATCACCGGCACCTTCACCGGCACGATTGCGATCGAAGACAAGCGACCGCATTCCTCGTACAAGCTTGCGGTGGAAGGCAGCGGCAGCCCTGGGTTCGTGCGTGGTCACGCCACCATCGCGCTGACGGAGAACGGGCCGCAGACGATTCTCGACGTCGCGGGCGATGCGCAGGTCGGCGGTGCGGTCGCGCGCGTCGGCCAGCGGCTGCTGGCCGGGGTTGCGAAGATGATGATGGACCGCTTCTTCGTGTGCCTGCAGCAGAAGGTCTGAGCCACTTCACGTCGGTTCCACACCGACGCTTTCTTCGCCCAACTCGACTCCTGATATCGCTGCCGAAACTGACCGGCCGTGTCCCTCAAGGCGGCGGCATCTCCCGTCGCGTTCTATCGCGTGACGCCTGCCCAGTAGAGCGCTCCGGAGCGGCGTCGGTGGATCTCGCGAAGGCGACGCTCAGCTGGCGCGGAACGTCTTTCCCGGGATAGCACGCAAGCGAGTCTCAGATCCTCCGTCAGCGCCTGCCAAGGCTGCCAGAGAACGCACGGAGCGGGCTCGTCGCCGTTGGTGGCGAGAGCGTGGCGCCGACTTTCACCGCAGCGCGCGCGGCTGAGGCGAGTTCGAGGGATTATCGGACAGACGACTGCGCGATTCGCGCGTACACCTCGCGCGCCCGGCGAAAGAAGGCGAGCATCTCGTCCTGATGATGCCGCTGTCGAAAGTCTCGACTGGCGGTGTAGAAGGCGATCTCCCGATCGATCCACTCCAGGAAAAAACGCGCATCGTCGATGGCGGGCGCCGGCTTGCCGACATCGACGTAAATCGGGCTGGTGTGCGCGAAGCGGATCGTCTTGCCCGCGGGCTCGAACGCGCGCGCCGCCACCCACCCGTTGTTGGTAAAGGACCGCTCCACATCGACGATCCAGCGGCCCGCGGCGTCGGGCTCCGAAATGCTGCGAATAACCTGGCCGGAGGAGACGATCTCGAGGCGCGCGAGCGGCCGGGGGCTGAGCGCTTCGGCGCGGATTCGGACGGTACTGGTCCCGCCACCGACGCGGAGCTCGGAGCCAGGGTCCTGGCCATCGGCCGTAAGGAACAGCATCGGGCCATTGGTTGCAAAGCTGCGCCCGGCTTTGAGCGACGTGAACCAGTTCCGATACGAGAACGTACCCGATACTTTGACGTAGACCCGGTTGTAGCCGATGGGGGAGGCCTTTACCCCCGATGCGCTGCCGGCCGACACAGGCAGCCGGAATCCGCAGTTCAGAAGATGGTAGTAAACGTCCATGCTCCACAACGGCATGCCAGCAACTGTGTCGAACTCCGGCCTCGATTTTGGAATCATGCCCCAGCGGTCTGTCTCGAGCTCGACGTCCTGCCGGTTGAAATGGTTGTGGACGATTCCAATGAAGTCGATGAGTCCCAGCGCGGCCAGCGCGGCGCCATCGCGCCAGACGATCTTCTCGGCATCGATGTAGCCTCGCTGCTCGCGCGCACGCAAGCAATAGACGTCGTCGGGCGGATAGAGCCGATAGCCTTTGAAGGGGATGGCCGAGCGAAGTCCAAGCAGCGCGACCGCTCCTGGTCCGCTCTCGAGTCGCTCGACCTCTTTGTCGAGCACGCTGTAGACGTGGTACTGGTCAACGGCGCGAAACGGGCCGGATACGTTCGGTGGGCTGGCCACCGCACGATCCTCCCAGATCCAATCGGTGATGGTCGGCGCGACGTTGAGATCTTCGGCTAGCAGCAGCGTCGGCATGTCGTTGACGTCGCGGTGATTGTGAAGATCGCCCGAGTACCAGCCTCGACGGTTCATGTCCAACCAGCGCCGCAACCGCACGGTCTCGTGTCGAGTCGTTCCGTCCTGAATGTCCAAATCCAGCGAGGCCGGACAGTATTCTGGACCTCGTTCGACCACCAGCTGATAGCGCCCCGCTGGCAGTTCCGTGTCGAAACCTCCGTCGGCAACGAAGTGGTGCTCGTCCCTCTTGTGATAGGCGATCACGCCCGCCGGGAAACGTGGTGCGCCTGTTGAATCGGTCAGATAGAAACGGGACGGCACGGTCCGATCCGTGTCGAGATCGCGCGCCTCGACGCGCAGACGGCCGCCCGCTTGTCGCGGCTGCGGCGAGGACCACGCCAGCACGAAGCTGACGCTCGCGTGCAGAACGACAAGTCGTCCCAAGGCTGAGGTAAATGTCTGCATGAGCTTTGGCTCCCTGAGCTCCACGGAGGGACTCGGCTCAAGCCCGCCCCGGACGGACACGGATGGACATCTATGAAAGGGCCGTCGTTGTCTAGGCACACGTCGAGTGAGCGCGCGGGGACGGCCTACTGGCCATCCGTCCGCGCGCGCTCACTCGAGGTGTGCCGGGTCGTACGTTCCACCGTCGCATGCCCGGGACACTGATGTCTCATTCAGCCATCTATTCGAGCTCACCCGTGAGCTCAGCATCAGTTTGGACCAGGACGGGCGTCATTCACGGAACGACCACGTGGGGTCATGTTCATCCTCGACAGTCCCGTCCTGGAGAGGCATCACGCGATCCCGGTCCACAACCGATGGATCTCTTCCGCCAGGACCCGCGCGAGCGCCACACGCGCTTTGAGCGCCCCTTTGCGGACGGCCAAGCCGCGTCCCCATCGGCCGACGCGATCCGTCCGCCGGGTCCCATGCACGGCGGCTTCCACGAGCGCCCAGCGGAGCCACGGCGAGCCGCGCCGCGTGATGCGGCCATAGCGGATGCGCCCGGCACTGGCGTCGACGCGCGGGACGAGTCCGGCATAGCTGGCCAGGTGCCCCGGCGTCGGGAACCGGCCGATGTCGCCCACTTCGGCGCGGATCGCCAACGCCAGGACCGGGCCGATGCCGCGCAGTTGCTGCAACGCGGTCGCAATGGGATCGCGGGCCGCGGCGTCCTGCACTTCGGCGTCGAGCTGCTGCGTCTGCGTGCGGACGACCGCGAGCACCTGGCGCAACCCGGTCACACTCGCCGCGGCGCGCGGCGGCAAGGCGAGGGTCTCGAGCCACCGGTCGTCGGTCGTCCTCGCGAGCCGTCGCGCGTCACTCAGGCCCTGCCGCAGCAGCACCGCCCGCACGCGATTGATCACCGCCGTGCGGACCTGCACGAGTGCGAGCCGTTGGCGACACAGCTCGCGGAGCTCCCGCATCGCCAGCGGCGGGTAGTAAATGCCGACGACACTGTCCCGGCGCAAGGCGTCGGCGAGCCGCCGAGCATCGAGTCGGTCCGTCTTCGCCGCATACCCGGCTTTCAGCTTCGTCTTCAGCGGGTCGACGATCCGCAGGTCGCCGACCGCTGGCGCGACGCCGTCGGCAAAGTGCCAGGTGGGCGTACTCGCCTCGACCGCCAACGCGCTGCGTGGCGTACAGCGAGCCGTGAGCGCCGCCACGCCCGCGGCGGTGCGCGGGAAGCGGCCTTCCCACAGTCGCTCGCCTGTCGCCGTCACTGCACACGCCTGGAAAAACGCCTTGTGCAAATCGATTCCGATGTATTGATCACGCATGGGCCGTCCTCCTCTCAGCCCGGGCATGCGATGGTGGAACTCACATGCTACCGGGACTGGCCGAGAGACGGCCCTTTCATCTGATCACGGACTTAAGGCCACCACGGACTCACACGAAGGTAAACGGACCACCAGAAAGTCTCTGTAGTTCAACAGAAACTCTCTGTACTTCAAGTGTTTCCGTGTCCTTCCGTGTGAATCCGTGGCGGATCGTACTCCGTGTCCTTCCGTGGGCTCCTCACGTCCGGGACCGGGGTCGAGCACGGCTGGCGACGGACGTACACTGAGACAGCAGAAAATGCGTACACCGTGCGACGTCCTTCTCACCAACGCGCACGTCCTCACGATGGACGATCACTTCTCTGTGTACGAACCGGGATCGATTGCGATTGGCGGTCACGCGATCCTCGCCGTGGGCGATGTCGCCGCGCAATACGAAGCGAACGAAACCATCGACTGCGCCGGCCGTGTCGTGATGCCGGGGCTTGTCAACGCACACACGCACGCCCCAATGACGATGCTTCGCGGGCTGGCCGACGATCTCCGCCTCGATGTCTGGCTGATGGGCTATGTGATGCCGGTGGAGCGCGAGTTCGTGCGCCCGGATTTTGTCAGTCTCGGCACGAAGCTGGCGTGCGCGGAGATGATCCGGTCGGGCACAACGTGCTTCGCGGACATGTACTACTTCGAGGATACGGTGGCAGCGGCCGCTGCGTCGGCGGGACTCCGCGCCCTCTGCGGGCAGACGGTGCTCAAGTACCCCGCTCCCGATGCCGCAAGCTTCGAGGACTCGCTGGCACGCGCCCGCGAATTCATCGTTCGCTGGAAGGGACACCCGCTCATCGTCCCCGCCCCTGCGCCTCATGCCCCGTACACGTGCACCGTTGAGATCCTCAGAGCGTGTGCGGAGCTGGCGAGCGAGTTCGATGTGCCGCTGCACACGCATCTTTCCGAAACACTGCTCGAAGTCGATCTGTCACGACGCGATCACGGAATGCCCGTGGTGCCGTGGGCGAAGAAGCAGCGGCTGTTCGACGCACGGGTGCTGGCGGCTCACTGCGTCCACGTCGACGAGGGTGAGATGCGCACGTTGAAGGACGCCGGTGCGGGCGTGGCGCACAACCCGACGAGCAACCTCAAGCTCGGTTCCGGAGTGGCGCCCGTCGCCAGGCTGCTGGAGCTGGGCGTTCCGGTCGGCATCGGGACGGATGGCACCGCGTCGAACAACGACCTCGACATGTTCGAGGAGATGCGGCTCGCCGCGCTCGTTGCAAAGGGCACGAGCGGCGATCCGACAATGGTTCCGGCGCGCGAGGCGCTGGCCATGGCGACGCGCATCGGAGCGCGCGCGATTCATCTCGGTGACCTGACCGGATCGCTCGAGCCTGGCAAGCGTGCCGATCTCATTGTGCTCGACCTCGAGCGCACCCACAACGCGCCTCGATTCCGGCGCGATCCCAACGCGGTGTACTCTCAGATCGTGTATGCCGCCAAATCGGCTGACGTCGTCGACGTGATGTGCGAGGGCCGATGGCTGATGCGCGACCATCGCCTCCTTACTCTGGACGAGAACGAGCTCCTGGCGGCGGCGCACGACGCCGCCAGGCGAATCGACACGTTCCTGATCGCGCGCGAGCAAAGCGTCCTTCAAAAGCTGGTCGCGATCGGGGGGGCTGCGGAACAAGAGAGCTTCGAGGTGCAGATCAAGGCGCGCGTGCGGTCTGCCGACGACATCGACGCTGCGCTCGCGAGTGACGAGATCTCCGTCATCCGCGCCGTGCACTATCATCAGTTCGACACCTATTTCTTCTTTGCGGATGCCAGCCAGGGGCGCCTGCGCTACCGCGAGGACGAATTCCTCGATCCGCACGACAACGTGATCAATGCTCGAGCGCGGCTGACGCTGACCGGACCATCGCGCGAAGCCGCTTATGGGTCGGTGCTGCTGTTTCGGTCAAGGTTCCTTGCGCCGGCCACCCACTCGCCCCGTTTCTATCGCGAGTATTTCCGGCCGGCACGCGAACGCACCGTCGAAAAGGATCGGCGCCGCTGGCTCATCGCGTACCGCGGCGTAGAGTTCTACGTGCATGTCGATCGCCTGCTGAACCCTCCAGCCGGCGGCTTCTTCGTGGAGGTAAAGTCGCGGACCTGGTCACGGCAGGACGCGAGCGACAAGGCGGCCCTCATCATCGAGCTCCTGGAGCGACTCGGCGTGCGCTCGGATGAAACGGTGCAGGAAGATTACGTGGAGCTCTGACCGCGCCGGCGGCAGCGACAGCGATCGCTAAGCGCGCAGATTGGCCGCCGCTCGAGGATCGAGAGCCACAGCCCTCATGACACTCAGGGCGAACTCGAGGAGTCCCCGAGCGTCCAGGAGAAAGCATCGCGCTTCCCCCACCTGGCCGCCTCGGTTGTTCGTTTGCGCCAGATACGTGTCTGCGAGTCGAGCGAAGAAGCGTTCCGGCCAGTTCGGGTGAGCCCCTTCTGCGGAGGTGTCGAACTCCTCCATGTCTCGCCAGACGCGCCTGCCATTTTGCACCACCGGCACCTTGAACCGCGCGATTCGTTTGTCGGGAACGTCGACGATGTGCTCGGCGTAGTGGAGGAAGGTGACCGTGTCGTGATCGCAGCCGAGCAGCAGAATCTTGCCATCGAGCTGGACGAACCGATCGAGCGCCGATTCGTGGCCGAACGCGTAGCTCCACGGCTGGTGCGAGATCAGGTAACCGGCGTGCTTTCCCCACACGACGAACCGCGCGATGTGCGAATTGACCTTGGAACCAGGATACGTGCGCAGAAACTCGACGAGCGCACCGTTCTCGCGATCGGCTCTCGCGGTGAGGGGGTCGAAGGCAGGGAGTTTCTCGACGATGTCGCACTCTTGATCGGCGCTCAAGTTTCCGCGCCCGACCTCGTCGTAGTAGCGGGGGCAGCTCGCATACATCATGAGCGTCCCGTCGGCCGTCAGCGCCTCCTTGAGCGCGAGGTGAATCTCGTCGGGTCCACCGGCCACCTCGCCGACCGCCCGTACGGAGGCGTGGACCATGAGCGTGTCGCCGGGAGCGATACCCAGTTGGCGAAAACCGTTCGCCAGTTGCGATCTCGAATACATCAGCCTTGGATTGCCGGTGCCCTCGCTGTCGCGCCGCCTTCGTCGCGGCGTCAGCTCCGGTCGTAGAAGGGTGGCGGCTCGATCCCCAATGCGCGCAGGTATACGTAGCCCTGGCCCCGGTGATGAATCTCGTTGTCGATGACGTAGAGAATGAGGTTGTGCAGCACATCCTTATACTGCCCGAAGGCCGTGAGCGTCTCGCTGAACCGCTCGGGCGGGATCTGTGGCCACAGGGCATTGAGCTGGTCTGTGCTCTCGTCCCAGAGTCGGAGCAACCCTGCCCTCGGCTTCGGATCGCGGGTCCCCGAGGTGCTCCACTCGCCGGTGACCGCGCCTCGCACCATGGGCACACCCATCGTGAGGATCTCCAGGGTGAGCACGCCGAACGGCCGCATGCCGCCCACTGAAAAGCTGAAGAGTTTGTCTTCGGGAAATGCGTTGATGACGCGCCGGGTCACCCGGCGGTGCCCCTGCCAATGCGCCAGCAAGGCATCTGTGCTGATGAACGACGTCGATTCAGTGGACACGAGACCTCCTGTGAGGTGAGTGTACCCGACGACCTCAGTACTCCTGAAACACGCGTTCCACGTCCCGCCCAGTGAGCCCCTGGGCCAGGGCGAGCATCAGCAGGACTCGCGCCTTGAGGGGCGCCAGATCGCCGGCGGGGATGAGGCCCCTGACGCGGCCGAGCTCGTCAGCGTTGACGGCCCCGCCATCCACGCGCGACGCCAGAACGACCGGCACGCCGCGCGTGAGCGCCTGCTCGACCGCATGCGCTTCCGGATCGGCCAGCGCCCCGGCGCCAGCCGCGGCGATCACGAGCCCACGCGCGCCACCTCGAACCGCCGCCATCAGCAGGTCGCCGGGCGCATCCTGGTACGTCAGCAGCACGTCCACGCGCGGCAGCGAACCGATGCGCGCCAGATCGAACTCGCTGCGCAATCCGTGGCGCCGCCCGGTCTCCCGAGAGAACTGGACCCCGTCATCACTCGCCCGGCCGATGGGCCCGAGCGCCCTTGCGGCGAAGGCGTCGCTTTTCGCGGTAGAGACCTTTTCGACGTCGCGAGCGGAGAACACGTCGCCATTGAAGGCGACGAGCGTGCCTCGCCCGCGCGCGGCAGGATGCGCGGCGACCTGGACCGCGTGCAGCAGGTTGTCGGGCCCGTCGGCCCCCGGGGCTCCCGGCCTGCGGATGGCGCCGGTCACGACCACGGGCGCGTCGCTTCGCACCGTGAGGTCAAGAAACCACGCGAGTTCCTCGAGCGTGTCGGTGCCGCCGGTCACCACCACGCCGGCCGTCTCGCTGGTCCTCAGGACCTCCGAGATCCGGCGGGCGAGGCGCAGCCAGTCGCCGAGCGACAGCGCGAGGCTCGGACCGCGCGAGAAGGTTTCCGGCTCGACCCGGGCGAACCGCGACACCCCCGGCGACTGGGCCACCAGATCCTCCGCGGTCAGCCGGCCGCTCGGATGATTGGCGATCGTGCCGCCGGTCGCGATCAGCCGCACGCGAGGCTGCGCCGCAGCGGACCCGGAAAGCGCAACCGCGAGCGTCAGCGCCACGCACGCGGTCAGCCAGCGCCGTCGCGCCACGGCGGTCGTCAGTTCGCGGGACCCGAACGTGCGGTCCGATGGGCGAGCACGAGCCACGCACTCAGGTTGCGTGCCGCGTCGTTTGGTGTTGGCCCGTAGAAGGGCATGAGGAGTGCAGGTACGCCTGTCGCGCACACGAGGTGGGCGCGCCAGCGGTCGCGCTCGATGCGCGCAACCTCGATGTGGTACGTCACGGCCGTCGATGACTTCGTCGTAATGATGCACGAGTCCGGTGCCTGATTGAGTTGTGGGGTGCCAAGACTGCGACCGGAAACGTCCGATGCAGCCTCGCAATTGTAGGCAGCGGCGGCCGGCGATCAAGCGAAGGGATAGACGAAGCGCGCGTCCACATCGCCGAGATCGCGGAATTCCAAGCACTTCGGCGCGAGATTAATTTTTGCCGACACGCCATCCACAGTCGATCCACGGTTTGTCCACACGATTTCCACAGTCGCACGGTTCACAAAGACGATCCTTGACCGTCCAGGGGCCGCACACTACGCTCAACAGCAGTGCACACCACCTGCATGGGCGCGGTGAGGCGACGAGTCGAGCGCGGAAGCGCCGCGTTCGCTCTTCTCGCGCTCGTCCTCGTGCCCGCCGGCTCTGCGCGCGCAGACGTGGCCCCGTACTTCCGTCTTTTTCTGCAGGACGGCACCGTGGTCACCTGCCTCGGCGAATACGCGCGCGTGGGCGAGCGAGTCGTCTTCACCATGCCGCTCGCGGGCGAAAGGGAAACCGAGCTGGCATCCCTGCCGGTCTCGGCGGTCGACTGGCCCAGGACGGATCGTTACACGGAATCGTTGCGCGCGACGCGGTACGCCGACACGCGCGGGGAAGGCGATTTCGCCGACCTTGCGGGCGACGTCGCGCGCGTGCTCAACGAGATTGCCCTGACCGACGATACGCCGCGCCGGCTGCAGCTTGCCCTCGAGGCGCGCCGTCGCCTCGACACCTGGCCCCGTGAGCATTACGGGTACCGGGCCGCCGATGTCGCTCAGATTGTCGACCTCGTGGACCAGGCCATCTCCGAATTTCGTGCCAACGCCGGCGAGGATCGCTTCGATCTGACGTTCGTGGCCGCGCCCGAAGCGCCAGCCGCGGTCGCCCTGCTCGATGTCCCGTCGACCGAAGAGTTCCTCAACGGCGCCATTGCAGTCGCACAGCGTTCCGACGACCCAGCCGAGCGATTGACGCTGTTCGAGTCGCTCGCGCGGGCCATCGACGAGGCGGCCTCCGTTCTCGCCGCCCCGGTCAGCTCGCGACTGCGGGCGCTCGTCCGCTCCCACCTCCGCACGGAGCGTACCGTCGAAGCGGCCTACTCCAATCTCGCCGCGTCGGCGGCGCGGACGGCCGAACGGAGCGCACGTCGCGCTGACGTGCGCGGCGTCGAGCGGGCCATGGATCGGGTGCGACGAGAGGACGGCCGCTTGGGCGGCAAGCGTCCTGACCGCGTGTCGGCGCTCCTCGCGACGCTCCAGGAGCATCTCGATTCGGCGCGGCGTCTGCGGCTTGCGCGAGACCAGTGGAGCATCAAGGTAACGGCGTTCAGGAGCTATCAACGCGCAGTTTCGGCACCGCTCGGCGACCTGCGCTTCATGTCATCGGGACTCGATGATATCAAGCGCCTGGCGGGTCCGGCCGCGTCCGAGCTTCCCGCGCTCGCCGGGCGCGCGGCCAGCGCCACGAAGGCACTGGCACTGATTGTGCCGCCGTCCGATCTGGCGCCGGCGCATGCCCTGATTCGAAGTGCGGCCCAGCTCGCCATGCAGGCGATCCGTACCCGCGGCGCCGCCGTCACGACCGGCGCGATGGATCAGGCGTGGCAGGCCTCATCAGCGGCCGCCGGCGCACTGATGTTGCTCTCGCGCGCGATGCAGGACCTCGACGCGGCCCTCGCGCCTCCTGGCTCCCGGTGATCACCCCACGCCGTACCAGGCTGCACCGCGCCCCCACGCTTCCTGCTCTGCGCGCTCGGCTCTGCGCTCTGACGCCGCTCGATGACGTCGGCGCCGCCAGAGCGACGGTCGTGCTCCTCCCCACGCGGTCGGCCGTGGAGCTGTTGCGGCGAACCCTGGAGGACCGGGCCCCCTCGTCTCTCGGCGCCATCGTGCTGCCGGATCTCCTGACCCGGCGCGACTGGTACGAGCGGCTGCACGCGCGTCGATCAGGAATTCCGCGCCTGCTGACCGAGTTCGAGCGTGAAGTGCTCGTGGAGGCCGCGGCGCACGAGGCCATCACGGAAGGCGCGACGCCGCCCTTCAACCTTCGTCCGGCATTGGTGGGCGAAGTGCTCGCCTTCTATGACGATCTCCGCCGCCATCGCCAGTCTGTCGACGACTTCGAGCGGCTGCTCGTCCCGACCTTCGACGCCGCGGCGGAATTCGACCCCGGCGCCGAGCGACTGCTCCGCCAGACCAGGTTTCTGGCTGCGACCTTCCACGGATACGAGCGCCGGCTCGAGGCACGCGGACTGCTGGACGAGCACCGGCTGAGAACGTCGCTTCTCGAGCTGCCCGCCACGCGGCCATACCGTACCGTCATCGTCGCTGTCGGCGATGTTGCCCACGATCCGAACGGGCTCGCCGCCGCTGACTTCGACCTCCTCACGCGCGTGCCCGGCCTCGAGGCCATCGAAATCGTCGCCACCGAAGGGCAGCTCGCGACCGGGTTGCTCGAACGTCTGCATGGCTTCCTGCCCGACCTCGAAGAGGAGCGTGTCCCGCTTGCTGACGTCCCGTTTGAGCGGCCCGCCCTGGTCGTCCCGGCAGGCAACGAGTCGCTGTACTTCATGAGCCGCGATCGCGAAGACGAGATCGCCGACCTCGTCCGCCGCATACGCGAGCTCCAAAGACTTCATCCGGCCATCTCGCTCGACCAGGTCGCCGTCGTCGTGGGCCGTCCATTGCCATATGTGTATCTCGCGCGCGACGTGTTCGCCGCTGGCGGCGTGCCCGTGCAGTTGCGGGACGCGCTCCCGCTCGCCGCGGAGCCGTTCGCGGCGGCGCTGGACCTCGTCTTCACCACCGTTGCCACCCGTTTCAGCCCAGCGTCCCTTGCGGCGCTTCTTCGATCGCCGCACTTCACGTTTAGCGTCGCTGAAACGCTCATAGAGGGCCGCGACGTCGCCGCGCTCGAAGTGGGCCTCGCGGCGTTCGACTACGGTGAGGATCCGGACCGGCTGGAGTCGCTGGCCAACCTCTGGGAATCCGGAGCGCTCGCGCCTCCGCGCGATCCACGCTGGGACAAGGAAGGGGCGGCCCGTGCCGCGGTGGTCGCCGCGTCCATTGTGCGCGCATTGGGGCCGCTCCTCGAGCCGGCGCCCGCCAGTCGGGCCCTCGACATCCTCCGCAGCTTTCTCGAGAACTTTGCCGCTCAGGTGCCCTGGGACGATCCGCTCCGCGAACGGCTGCTTCGCGCGCGTCGAGGGGTGCTGGCTATCGTGGACGCACTTGGCACGGCCCACCAGCGGCACCACGATCTGCACTGGACGATAGACGAGCTCTCGGCCACGATCCGACGGCGCGTCGAGGGTGAGACGTTTACACCGGCGCATGGGCACACCGGCGTGTTGCTTGTCGACGCCGCGGCCGCCCCGTTTGGCGACTTCGACACGCTTCACCTTGTCGGCCTCGTCGACGGCGAATGGCCGGCGCGTCGGCGCCGCAACGTCTTTTATTCTCACAAGCTACTGAGCGGCCTGGGCTGGCCCGCCGATCCCGACGCGACGTCGGCGGTGCGCGAGGGCTTCATCGATCTCCTGCAGTCGCCCAGGCGCCGTGTCTCGCTGTCGACGTTCTCGCTCGAAGACGATGCGCTCGTCGACCGGTCGCCGCTCATCGAGGACGCCGTGCGGGCAGGGCTGATGCCAACCGCGCTGACCGTGCCAACAACACTTGTGTTCGATCACGAGGCGTTGATGGCTCGTCCCGTGCCGGCAGGCGTGCTGTCGGATGCCGCTCGGCGCTGGGTGGATCTGCGGACCTCGCGTCCGGACGCCTCGTCGCCACAGTTTCACGGCAGCACGGCCGCTCGGCCCGCGCGCGCCTGGTCAGTGAGCGCGGTGGAGCTCTACGGACAATGCCCGTTCAAATTCTTCGCCCGGCACGTCCTTCGACTGGGCGAGGAACGCGACGACGAGGAAGGCCTGACACCGCTCGAGCGCGGCCGATTCCTGCACGAGACGTTCGAGGCCTTCTATCAGGCATGGCAGGAGCGTCGTCACGGCGCCGTGACCGCCGACCGCCTGGACGAAGCGCGCGTTCTGTTCGAACAGGTGCTTGCGCCGCGCCTCGAGGGGCTCTCGCCGTCCGATGCCGCCATCGAGCGGACGCGATTTCTCGGGTCGCCCGTTGCCGCGGGTCTCATCGATGTGGTACTTCGAATGGAAGCGGAGCGCGAGGTGCCTGTCATCGAACGATGGCTCGAGCATCGGCTGGAGGGCACCTACTCGTTGCGCTCTGCTCAAGGCCCGCGCGATGTTGGCTTGAGGGGCGTCGCCGATCGGATCGATCTGCTGAAGGACGGCACCTTTCGCGTCATCGACTACAAGTCGTCCAGAGCCGCAAGCGATCTGCAGCTCGCCATCTACGCCACGGCGGCCCGCCAGCGTCTCGCCGGGTACCGGGGCCGCGACTGGGCGCTCGCGGAGGCCGCCTACGTCGCTTTTCGTGAGGATCCGCCCGTAAAACGGCTCGGCAAGGGCAGCGAGCCGCTGGACCCGGCGATCGCACAAGAAGAAGTGCGCTTCGTGGCCTATCTGGACGCCATCGAGCGAGGCGAATTTCCGCCGCGGCCCGCGCACCGCAGCCTCTGCGTCACGTGTGCGTGGGTGGGCATCTGCCGGAAGGACTATGTCGAAGCGGACCGCGACGACACCGAGCCTGCCGTTTGACGAGCCGGCAGGAGCCGCGCCGCCGCTTGCCGACGCCGTCGACCGCGCAGCGTCTGTCGATCCGCGGCTGAACGTCGTACTCGAAGCCTCGGCGGGCACAGGCAAGACGCGTGTCCTCGTGGACCGCTACACCAACCTTGTGCGCGCCGGTGTCGAGCCGCGCAACATCCTGGCCATCACCTTCACGCGGAAGGCGGCCGCCGAGATGCGCGACCGCATTCTGTCGAACCTGCGACGGGCGGCCGATGAAGGAAGTCTCGATGCGGCGAGATGGCGGGCACTGCGCGACCACCTGCCCGACGTGGCGATCAGCACGATCGATGCGTTCTGCCTGTCCCTCCTTCGCGAGTTTCCGCTCGAGGCCGACCTGGATCCGGGCTTCAGCATGGCAGACGAGACCGAGGCGCTTCGCCTCGTTGACGAGGCCGCGGATCGCACCATGCGGATCTGCCGTGCGGCGGCGCTCCAGGATCCCTCGGTCGCGCTCGTCCTCGCGCGACTCGGTGACTGGCAGCTCCGCGTCGGCCTCCGATCGCTCATCGATCGACGCCTCGTAGCGGCCGACGTGCTGGCGCGCGCCATGCGGCCAATTCCCGAATCGTTGACACCGGTCGGAACGGCGCAGCTCTTGATCGAACGGCTTCGCGCCACGCTGGGCGGCACGGGGGTGGACGCGTTCATCAGGTCTGGCCCCCTCCACCATCCGAAATTCCGATTGCTCGCCGCGGACCTCCGTCGGCTGGTCCACTCCGTTCCCCCAGACGACGAGCCCGCGTTTCGGACGGCGCGGCTGCTGGTGGACGGGCTGCGCGACTACTTCCTGACGCGCGAGGGCCTGCCGCGAAAGCGGGTGGCGTATGCGAAGGGTGACTTTCCGGACGAGCGCGCGCGGCGCGCGCACCTCGAGCTCGCCACGTCGCTCGCGCCTCGGATTGCCGATGACATTGCCGCGTTCAGGCGCGACGTGAACGCTGTGCTCACGCGTGGCGTGTGGCACATCTTTGCCATCGCGCGGAAGGAATATCGGCGAACGCTCGATCAGCATGCCGTCGTCGACTTTCCCGAGGCGCTCGCCCGCGCGCTCGACCTGCTCGGGGCGATGGGCGAATTCACCGAGAGCCGCTTCGTGCTCGAGTCGCGCTATCACCATCTGCTGGTGGACGAGTTCCAGGACACGAGCGACGCGCAGTGGCGCCTCGTGTGGCAACTCGTGAAATCGTGGCGCGAGGGCCGCGGAGTGGCCGACGACCTGCCACTCGAGCCGACCATCTTCGTCGTTGGCGATCGAAAACAGTCGATCTATGGCTTCCGGGACGCCGATGTCGGCGTGCTGATGCGGGCTGCAGGGTACGTCGCCGAGCTGCGAGGAGGCGACGAGAAGGTTCGCCGCGCCATCCGGCGCAGCTTCCGCGCCGTGCCGCAGCTTCTCGCGTTCACAAACGCGCTGTTCGAGGCCGTCGACAAGGCGCAAGACCGCGCCGACGCCTTCACCTACGAAGACAGGGACCGCTTTCCGGTCGAAAACGACGAAGATTCTGGAGAGCCCGTTCTCGGAATCGTCGCGGCTCAGGACGGCGCTGGCTCCGCCCGCGCAGTCGCGGCCGAGATCGCTCGACTTCTCGAGAGCGGAACCGTGCGCGACCGCGAGTCCGGCATCGGGCGGGCTGCGCGTCCCGGAGATTTCGGCATCCTGTTTCGCACGCGCGAGGGGCACCAGGAATTTGAACGCGCGCTCGAGGCGCGTGGCATCCGCAGCTACGTATACAAAGGCCTCGGCTTCTTCGACGCCGACGAAATCAAGGATGTCATCGCCCTCCTTCGCTACCTGGCCGATCCGTCGTCCGATCTGCGGGCCGCGGCGCTGTTGCGATCGCGATTCGTGCGGCTGTCGGACCGCGCCCTGACAATCCTCGCACCGCATCTGGCGCGTGCGCTTGTGGAGGAACCGGCCGCTGCGGCGGCACTCGACGAGGACGACCGCGCCGTGCTCGCCCGGACCCGTGACACTGTCCCCCGATGGGTGGCCCTGGCCGACCGCGTGCCCCCGGCGGAGCTCCTGGATCGCGCATTGTCGGAGTCTGCGTATTTCTGGGAGCTGACCGGCACGCGCGCGGACCAGGCCCGCGAAAACCTCAAGAAGATTCGCGGGTTCGTCCGGCGTATCCAGAATCGCGGCTATACGACCCTCGCGAGATTGACCGATCACCTGGACCGGCTGTCGGCCGGCGACGAGTCCAACGCGGCGATTGATGCCGTCGACGCCGTGAACCTGATGACCGTCCACGCGGCGAAGGGCCTCGAGTTTCCGGTCGTCTTCGTCGTGAACTTGAGCAAAGGGGCGGGCGGGTCACGCGCCCCGATTCGGTTCTCGGCGCCTGCGGCGCAGAATCCGGTCGTGTCGGTTGGCGACTTCCGCTCGGAGGCCGACGAAGACACGTCGGCGCGCGAACGAGAGGAAGCCAAGCGCCTGCTTTACGTTGCGGTGACGCGTGCCCGCGATCGGCTGTACCTCGCGACGACCCTTGCCGATGGGGTCTTCAAGCCGGGGCGTCTGGGGCTTGGCGACGTGCTGCCGGGGGACCTCCGCGTCCTGTTCTCTCAGGCGCTGGCGACGCAAGGCATGCTGCTCTGGGTGACGCCATCTGGATCGCACCGCTTCAATGTCTGTCCTGTGCCCGACGAGGATGCGCGGGCGCCGTCCCTCGACGATGCGGTGAAACCGGCGTCTCTTCAGGACTTTACACGCTTGGATCCAGGCGGGCACAGGACCGATTCGCGCGTGACCGACGTCGCCTTTCCTGAGCTCTGGGCAGTGCCGGCGTCCAACGAGCTCGGACATGGCACAGATCCTGTGCCATCGTGGACAGTCCCCAATCTGCGCGGGACGTGGGGACAGTCGCCGATTTCAGAAGTTCGGTCAAACGCCCGTATCGTGGGGTCGCTGGTTCATCGGCTCCTCGATCGGCAGGCCCTCGGGATGACGCGCGAGGAGCTCGCCGAATTGACCCTCGGGCTTGTCCGTCGAGACGAGCGTCTCGAGTCCATGGACCTGCCATCAGTTGTCGACCAAGCCGTCAGCCGCTACCAGGCGCTCATCGCACGACCCGACCTTTCGGCGCTTTTTTCGGCCGGAAACACGTGGCACGAGGTCCCGGTCACGCTGGATGCGAGCGGCCGGCGCATCCGTGGATCCATTGATACCTTGATCGTCATTCCCGGCGACAACCCGTCGGGGCTGCCGGCCAGAGTGGTCGTGGTCGAGTTCAAGACGGGGCGTCCGGGAGCATCGCACCGCGCTCAACTCGACCAGTACGTGGCGGCGGCCAAAGCGCTGTTTCCGAACGTCGAAGTGGAAGGATTGCTCGTCTATACGGGTGACTCGGACGAGGAACCGAGCGGATGACCCCTCGTAAAAAGTCTACCCGGGACGCGTTTCTTGTTTACCCATAGCCGGGCTATCCCCTACAATCTGGCATAGATGGCTGTAGCACACGAGACCGGAGAGAGGAGCGCCCGAGTGGCCCTGACCTGCCCGAATTGCGGGAACGACAAGAACTTCCTCGTGAAGTCGCTCCAGATGCACGTGGTGCACCTGGAAGACTCGCGCGTGGAGGTGTCCGAGGAGAGCCGCCCGGCCGTCCTCGAAGTACTGTGTGACGAATGCGACAGCGCCCTGAAACTCGAGGATCTTGACGATACGATTCGCAAGGAAGTACTGCTGACAATCGGCGCGCGCTAACCCCGCCCCTGGACCGGTGCTAATCGCGGCCGGCCCCGTTTTCCTGCTCCTCGAAGTAGTCGCACTCAGGGCAGACCCACTCGCGGAACTGGGTGGTCTTTTCCTGTGCGCTTCCGGGCATGCGGTCGACGATGGTGCGTTCGACCAGACGCATCATTTCTCCGCACAGAGGACACTCGCGCGTGGCCTCGGTCATGCAGGTGCCGACGTGCCGCGGACCGCGGGATCGACCGCGCGCTGCTCGGAGTAGCCGCAGATCAGGCACTGGAACACCAGCACGGCGTCTTCCTCGGCGTCGGCGCTGGCCACTTCCACGCTGGTCAACCGCTCCGTGCGCGTGGGTTGGAGGATCCCGCCGCAGTCCGGGCAGGTTGGGAGACTGAGCATCGAGGGCTCTGGCATGACGAGCTCCTTCACGTTCGGTGCGTAGACGAGCGGGCCATCGTACTTCGGCGTGTCGAGCCTTGACAAGGCGAGGCGCCGGTTCCAAAGTACGGAGCGGAGAGAGCCGTCGGCGGCAAACGATACACCCGTGAACGAATCTTCCCGGCCACTCGGCGGCGATGCCATGCCGCTACCTGCGACGAGCCACGCGGCACTCAGCCTCGTACGGACTTGCTTTGCCGACGAAATCGCGATCGACTTTCCCTCGATTGGTCCGGCGGTCGAGCGCGTGCGTGAGATGTTCGTCACGCCCGACGATCACCTTGCCGCGCTTGCCGCGCACGTGACCGTGACGCCGCGCCAGGCGTCGAAGGGTGCCATCGTGCCGCTCGAGCTCGGGTTGAATGGGTTGTGCGGCGGGTGCGGCGGCCGCGGCGAGTCGTGGGCGGAGCCGTGCGGGCGTTGTGGCGGCAGCGGCGAATGCGCTGAGGCGCATCACTTTCGCCTGGCCCTCCCGGCCGGTGTCGCCGACGGCACGCGGTTCCGCTTCGTCGTCACCCCTCCTACTGCGCGCGCGACCAGGGTCGAAGTGACTGTCTCGGTCGCGTAGTGTCCCGCCACGTCGCGTTTCTGTCGCGCCTGTTCTTCGTCTGGAGCGCGTTCAACGCCATCATTGCCGTTGCCGTATTCGCCTTCGCCGTCGCCGCAGCGTCTCTGGCGCTCACGAGTGGTTCGGAGCGGCCAGGGACGGAAGTGGCGGCCGGCATCACCGCCGCGACGTTGACCGTTTTGGCACTGGCGGCATTGATCTGGGCGGCGGTCCACTACATCTGCGCTACTGGTCTCCGACAGCAGCGCGCGCCTGCCCGCATCCTCGGACTGGTCCTGGGACTGTTCAACCTGCCGCTGGTGCCCCTTGGCACGATGCTCGGCGCCTACGCGCTGTGGGTGTTGCTCCAAGAGGAAACACGGCGCCTTTTCGAAGTGCCAAGTGTTAAGTGTTAAGTGCCAAACGGAGTGAGAAGTGGGCTGTGGAAAGTGGCGGGCTCATCTCACACCGGTGCAGCGGTCGCCCCCACTTCCCACTTTTCACTTCTCATTCCACTTAGCACTTCGCACTCAGCACTTTGCACTTCTCCGTCAGTTCGGTTCGTCCACCGTCCCCATCGGTGTGCCTGGTCCACATCGCACGATCCGACCGACGGTCATGACGACGCCTCTGGCAAATCCGAACTTCTCGAGCGCCGCGACGCCGGTACTGGCTGCACGTGGGCCGAAACCGGCACCGGAATCCCGCTCGGCTCACGAGCGGCGAACCAGTCTTCTGGTAGAGATGAATGCTGTGGACCGAGAGGGTGACCAGGAACTGGCGGTTCGGAAGCCGAGTTCCGTCCAGAACCGCGGCGATGATCAGCGCTCCAACGAGGACGAGGCTCTTGGCGACCCTAGGCGCTTTCAGACATGACCACAATGAGGACAGGCGGTCATGGCCTGCAGCTTGGAGTTGCGGCACTTCTCGCACTTGACCATCGTGCCCTCAGGACGCGAAAAGACATAGACCAGCAGTCCGATCACGGGCACGAGAAACACGAAGATCATCCAAACGACTGCGTTGTCCATACCTCTTGCCTTCGCATCTCGCGCTACCCAGACGAGTAGCGCGATCTGAAGCGCGAAGACAAGAAGTATGAAGAATAGAAACCCTCCGCAGCTGGCACAGGCCAAGGCCCCAGCCGCCGCATCATCGGACGGCTGCAGGAACGAGATGCTGGCGAGCCCTCCGTGTCTAGAATCTGTCGGCATACTGGCTGACGGCCGGAACAATCAGGCGCTCACCTTTGATAGCCTTCATGATCCCAACGATTATCAGCACCAGGTAACCGATCCAGACGCCCGCGCTTGCAAAAAACGACACGATGGAAAACAAGCAGCCCAGGCCCGGAACCATGCCCAGGACCATCGTGACTATCCAGAGGGCGATAGACGCGATCATGAAGGCCGCGAAGATCACGAGCCCGTTCTTGGCGTGCCATTGAACGTTCTTGTCTTCTTTCTCGACAAGCAGTGGGACCAGGGCCAGCAGGCCGAGATATGCCAGCACCAACATCGCTGTCTTGTCGCCTGAGGGAACCGGGCCCGCCCCGGGGGGCGGAGGCGGAACGCCGGGTGAGGTGGCGTCGCTCATTCGCAAGCGCTCCTTGGCAATGAACGGGACCGGAAGTGGTCGGGCCGGAGTCTATCGGAACTCTGCCGGGATTGCCAGCAGTTTGGCCAGAAATCACTGAGTGGCCAGACCTTTCTTGTCAGCCGCCGACGGACGTGGGTAAGCTGGTGAAACAGCCATGTCCCTTTCAGTGACTCCCGCCGCCGTCCTCGATGCGCTTCGGGTCGTGATCGATCCCGACCTTGGCCGAGATATCGTCAGTCTCGGTTTCATCAAGGGCCTCGCGATCGACCCGGCGGGCGTGGTGTCGTTTGCCATCGAGCTGACGACGCCCGCCTGCCCGGTGAAAGAACAGATGCAGGCCCAGGCGCACGCGGCGGTGTCGCGCGTGCCGGGTGTCACCTCCGTCCGCGTGGAGATGACTGCGGCGGTGCGGACCGCAGGCATCGTCGAGGGCGGACGACAGCCAGTCGCCGGTGTGAAGAACGTGATTGCCGTCGGTGCCGGCAAGGGCGGCGTCGGGAAAACGACGGTGGCGGTGAACCTGGCCGTCGCGCTTGCGCAGACGGGGAGCCGCGTCGGCATCATCGATGGCGACATGTACGGCCCGAACGTGCCGATCATGCTCGGGCTCGCGACCGAACTGAGTGCCGACGAACACGGACGCATCATCCCGGCGGAAAAATACGGCGTGCAGGTCGTCTCGATGGGCTTCATGACCTCCGACGACTCGCCCGTGATCTGGCGCGGGCCGATGCTCCACGGCGCCATTCAGCAGTTTTTCCGCCAGGTGGCCTGGGACAATCTGGACTACCTCATCGTTGATATGCCACCGGGCACCGGTGACGTGGCGCTCAGCCTGAGTCAGTCCGTGCCGGTCTCCGGTGCTATTGTGGTGACAACGCCTCAACTCGTGTCGCTGGCGGATACGCGTCGCGCGGTGCGGATGTATCAGAAGCTCAACATCCGGCCGCTTGGCCTCATCGAGAACATGAGCCACTTCACGTGTCCCAGCTGCGGGCACGAGTCCGACATCTTCGGACGCGGCGCAGGCGAGGCGTTGGCGCACAACATGACGATTCCGTTTCTCGGCCGCCTCCCGATTTACGAGCCGGTGCGGGTAGGCGGCGATACGGGCCGTCCAATCGTTGTGAGCGAGCCGGGTTCGCCGGTTGCGCAGGCGTTTCGCGCCGTCGCCGAGCAGGCGGCCGCGCAGATCTCGATCGCGAGCTTTACCCGCATGATTCCGCTCACGCCCGTGCGATGAGCGCCCGAAGCCGACGTCGTCCTTCACGAGAGGTGCACCTTGATGCGACTTGTCACTAGAGCCGTCGTTCTCGTCATCACCTTGCTCGCCACGACCCCGGTGGCCCGGGCGGGCGATCCGGTACTCGCATTGCTCGACCCGTATTTCCGAATCCAGTCCCAGCTCACAGCCGACACGACCGAGGGGATCAAGGACAACGCCACGGCGATCGCGAAACAGGCGGAGGCGCTCGGCGAAGCGGGCAAGCCCATCTCGGCGGCCGCCGACTCGCTTGGTGCCTCCTCGACGCTGGCGGCGGCTCGAACTGCGTTTGGCCAGTTGAGCGAGGCGGTGATTGCGTACGCCGAGCACGCCAAAGCGAATCCCGGCGCAGACGTGAACACGATGTACTGCCCGATGGTGAAGAAGTCGTGGATGCAGAAGGGCGAGCCGGTGCGAAACCCGTACCTTGGCAAGTCCATGGTCGACTGCGGCGAAAAGAAGAAGGCGAGCTAGCCTCGGAGCGCATACCGGATGGAGATCCGTTGCGAGCGACGCGTGCTGGACAACGGCCTGTCCGTGCTTGTGCATGAGGACCGTACGTGCCCGATCGTGGCCGTGAACGTCTGGTACCACGTCGGGTCGAAAAACGAGCGCCCGGGGCGCACCGGGCTCGCGCATCTGTTTGAACACCTGATGTTCGAAGGATCGGCGCATCACGATCGCGGATATTTTCAGCCGCTGCAGGCGGCCGGTGCACTGCTCAACGGGTCGACCAATACGGATCGCACGAACTATTGGGAGGTCGTGCCGACAGGCGCCCTCGAGTTGGCGCTCTGGCTCGAGTCCGACCGCATGGGATACCTGCTGCCCGCATTGACCGACGCGAAATTCACGAATCAGCGTGAAGTGGTCCTGAACGAGCGCCGCCAGAACTACGAGAACCGGCCGTATGGCCTCGCCGCCATGGCGACGGTCGCGGCTCTCTATCCGAGCGACCATCCGTACCATTGGCTCACGATCGGGTCGGCCGCAGACCTGCGCGCGACGACGCTCGACGAGGTACGCGACTTTTTCGCGGCGCACTACCATCCCGCGAACGCGTCGCTTGCGATAGCCGGCGCAGTCTCGCCAGACGACGCGTTTTCGATGGCCGAACGGTACTTCGGAGAGATTGCCGCGGGTCCGGCGCTGGATCACGTCAACGGCTACGCCGCGCTCTCGACCGAGCAGCGGCTGCAGCTCGAAGATCGGGTCGAGCTGCCGCGTCTGTACCTGGCGTGGCATTCGCCGGCGATGTTCGCGCCCGGCGATGCCGAGCTCGACCTGGTGGCGGACCTGCTGGCGAGCGGAAAGACCTCGAGACTCTATCGACGCCTCGTCTACGACACGCGCGTGGCCACCGAGGTGGCGGCGTTCCAGCAATCGCGCGAGGCGTCCAGCTTCTTCCAGGTAATCGCGACCGCGGCTCCTGGTCACACGCTCGCGGACGTCGAGCGCGCGGTCACGGAGGAAATCGTCCGCTTCGCGGCCGAGGGACCCGTGATAGACGAGCTCGATCGCGTGATCGCGCAAGCGGAAGCGCAGTTCGTGTATCGCCTGCAGACGGTTGGCGGGTTCGGTGGGAAAAGCGATCAGCTCAATGCGTACAACGTCTTCCTCAATGAGCCCGACTTCTTCGCCCGCGATCTCGGCCGTTATCTCGCTGCCACTCCTCAGACACTCGCCGCAGCAGCCGGCCGCTATCTCACTTCAGCGGTACGCGTCGCAGTGAGCGTCGTCCCTCGTGGCCAGGGGCAGCTCGCGCTCGCAGACTCGGTGCCGGCGGCAGTCGACTGACGTGCCCGATCGGACGCGACTTCCCGCGCTGGCGCAGGACGCGCCCTTCACCTTTCCGGCGATTCGCAAGGCGTCACTCGAAAACGGCCTTGCGGTCTGGACCGTTCAACATCGCAACATCCCCGTCCAGACGATGGTGCTCCTGGTGCGCGTGGGATCATCGTCGGATCCGGACGATCGTCCCGGCCTGGCATCGCTCACGGGCGACATGCTGGACGAAGGCGCCGGCGATCGCGGCGCGCTGGAGCTGAACGAGGCGCTTGCGAAGCTGGGGGGCCAGTTCGACACCGAGGTCGGGCCCGACGCCACGTTCCTCACGCTGACCACGCTCTCGCGATTCAGGCATCGCGCCTTCGAGATGATGGCCGACATCGTCTCGCGGCCGCAGTTTTCCCCGCACGAGTTCGATCGCGTGCGGCAGCTGCGCGCCAACCGTCTGCGGCAGCTCCGCGACGTGGCTTCCGCCCTCGCCGACCGGGCGTTTGCCACGGCGCTCTACGGCAGTCATCCGTACGGGCACCTGGCGATCGGCACGATGAGCGCTCTCGAGGAGCTGACGCTGGCCGAAGTCGTCGACTTCCACCGCCGCGCGTTCCCCCCGTCGAGGGCGGTCCTGGTTGTCGTCGGCGACGCCCCCCACGATGAGATCGTCGATGCTGCGGCGGAGGCGTTCAGCAGTTGGAGGAAGCAGTCGTCCGACGAGCCGCCGTTCGAGAACGCGGCCGACGGTGTCCTCGAGGCGCCAGCGGCTCCCGCGTCGCGGCTACTCCTGGTCGATCGCCCGGGCGCCGCGCAGTCGGAGCTGCGCATCGGGCACGTCGGCGTGTCCCGCCGGACGCCCGACTACCACGCGCTGCTCCTGCTCAATCTCGTGCTCGGCGGCCAGTTCGTGAGCCGGTTGAACATGAACCTGCGCGAGCACAAGGGGTTCACGTACGGCGCGCGTTCGTGGTTCGAGTTCCGGCTGGGGCCCGGACCGTTTCAGATGTCGGCGAGCGTACAGACCGAGGTCTCGGCCGACGCGATACGAGAGGCGCATGCCGAGGTGCGGGACATGCGGACCGGACGGCCGGTGACACAGGACGAGCTCGACGTGGCGCGTGCCTCGCTGACGCGCGGCTACCCGCGCAACTTCGAGACGGCCGACCAGGTCGCACGCTCGGTGGGGCAGCTCGCTCTCTACGACCTGCCCGACGACTATTTCGCCGTTTTCGTGGCTCGGATCGAGGCGGTCGGACTGGACGCCATTCACGACGCCGCCATGCGCCATCTCGATGCCGACCGCCTCCTGACGCTCATCGTCGGGGACCGTGCGAAGGTGCTTCCAACGCTCGAGAGCCTGGGGGTCGGCGAGCCGACGCTCATCGACGTAGAAACCTTCCCGTCCATTTCCCGTATGGCAGGGTCTAACTGACGTAACTTCGGAGTGGTAGGCTACCCCCATGCACCTGGCCCGCTGGAGCGCGAGCCTGTTCGGGACAATTGCCGTGCTGGCGGCGCTTTTTGCCGGCGCCACCATCTGGCTGCTGCTGACCGATCCGGTGACCGTGGCCGAGTCGGTCAATCAGGGCCAGGTGTCGCCGCTCGTCAGCCAGTTGGCCAGCGTCCTGTATTCGGCGCTGAAGGGATTATTGAAATACTTGTAGGTTGCATCGCAATGCGCCCAGCGCGCGGGTGCATCCGATCACGTGAGTCCAGTTGCTCGGGTTCGGCGGGTCAGTCGGGTTGATCAGGGTTGGCAACGCTGCCAACCTGGCCAACCCGATCAACCTGAGCAACTCGGTCTAGCGCCTTCGTCCCGGCGTTCACTTGCAGACGAAATTCTGTTCCTCGTCGGTACTGCCCGCCCCCTTGTAAACGGCACGTTGCGGATAGGCACAGACCGGCCGCGTTCGCGTCGGGCGTTTGTCCGCGTCGAGCTTTGTACTCACCAACCGACTCGGTGCCTTGCCTCGCTCGACCCAATCGGCGAGCGCGCCGATCCAATCGACCCGGTCGGGCCCGGGCCCATCCCCGCAGTGCATGACCCCGGGAAGCAGGAACAGCCTCGCGTAGCCGGGCGCGGCCGGGTCCTTTTGCTGGACGCGACGGTAGTAGTCGATCGTGCTGACGGCGTTCAGCGCCGGATCGGCCCAGCCGTGCCAGATGATCAGCTTTCCGCGGCGAGTCCTGAACGCCGCGAGGTCTGGATTGTCCGCGTTCAAAAAAGGTGCGACAGCTGCTGTGTCTTTCGCCCATCCTGCGAGATCGTACGTGGTGTAGTCCCACGCCGGATCCCCGAACACGAGGGTACTTGAACACTTCAGGCCCGAAGGCGAGCTGCAGGCTCGACACCTGTCCGTTCGTCCCCTTGAGCAGCTCCTCGTCGACGCCGGTGATCCACGGCCGCCATCCGTCGTCGTCGCTCTCGGCGCCGACCGGCTGCCCGGGATAGATCTCGCGCGTCTTGTCGGACGCGGGCGCATAAATCGCTTCAATGGTCCGGCGCTGCGCGCGAGTCAGGCAGTCGGCCGCGGCCACATCGCCGGCGCAGGCCTTCACCTTCGCCAGCGAAAACCGACAGGCGGTGGGCGTGTCGATGACTCCGTCGCGCACGCCGTCGCCTGCATCGCATGCCTCGAGCGCGGCGCGATCGATGAGCGCCAGGTTGTCCTGACTCACGACGGGCGTCGCCGCGCTCCCCGCCGTCGGGAACACGGCCTTGATGTTCTTGATGAACGCTCCGGCGATGTTGGTGAAGTCGTACGCCGGCGCGCCCGCCACGATGCCGTCGAAGTCCTGCGGATAGCGCTGGGCCTCCATCAGCGCCTGGCGGCCGCCGTTCGAGCACCCGAAGAAATACGAGTACTTGGCGTTCCGGCCGTAGTAGGCGGCGACAACGGCCTTCGCCGTCTCCGCGGCGCGGTGCACGGCGACGTGGCCATAGTTGGCGAGGCGCTCGGCATTGTGCAGCGCCCAGCCCGCCTGGATGGCAGTTGCCTGGTGTCCCGTGTCAGTGGACGCAGACGCGTACCCGGCGCTCACCGCGAAGAGCGCGGCATTCTCGAGTGATCCGGCGAAGCCGCCTCCGCCGCTCATCACGAAGCGGCCGTTCCACTCATCTGGCAGAAGGACCTCGAACTGGATCTCTTTCCCGATGACCCCCTGCACCTTGCAGTGCGCAACGTGCACGCCGCCCGGTTCTTGACTCGCGGCCACACCCGTTGCGACGGTAATCCGCACGTCGGGCGGGCTGACCGTCGAAAGCGCCGCGCACTCGGTCAACGCGGTCCGCGAGTTCGCGACAGGTGACAACTGCCCATCGTGCGCATCACCGCAGCCGACGACGAGCAGTGTCGAGAGAAGCGGACCACACGATAGCAGTCGCGACATGCTGTGGAGCCTCGCTGTCAGAAGCTACGTTCGCCGACGACACAGGACGTCATCGCGCACGGTGAAGCCGTGACGTTCATACAGGCGCCGGCTGTCGGGTGTCGGCCAGAGCATCACGACGTCGACGTCCTGTGCGTCGCAGTCGCCATTCAGGCGCGCCGTCATCCAGGGGATGCAGCGATCGAGAAACGCGGCTTCGGTTTCTTCCACGGCCATCACGCTGGCGCGGAACTCGTATCGCAGTCGCGCCAGGAGTGGCGCATCAGCGGACTGGGCGCGCCTGATGTCGGGATTGAACGAGTCGGCCACGGCGGCATCATACTTACCATGGCGAAGCCGTCTTGACGTGAAGCCGTCTCGACGTTGACAGCTCATCAATTGCGGACGTACAGTAGCGCCTCCCTGTTCCTAAGGAGAGTGAATGACGCTATACCGCCACCTCGTCGCCGGAGTTGCGCTCGTGTTCCTGACCTGCTCGATGGCGAGCGCTCAACAGCCGACGGCTGCCCAGACCGACGTCTACCACGTCCATTTCACGAAGGCCGTACCGGGGCAGACGGTCGCCCTGGGAGAGATTCTGAAGCGGCCTGATCCCACGTCGCCGATGCCAGACCACTTCATCGTCCTGCGCCATCAGCAGGGCGACGACTGGGATTATTGCGTCATCCAGCACCTGGGCGCCAAAGCCACGGTCAGTCCTGCTCCGACAGCTCCGAATCCGGGCCGCGATCTGCGATCGTGGCACTCCGACACATTCGTGTCGGGTCCATCATGGGCGGACTTCACCAAGGCCATGGGGATCGGCGATGCGTCGGGCAGCACTGGCGGGTCCGTGTACACGGTCGGCGTGTGGAGGGCAGCGGCTGGACATCGGGAACAGCTCGAGAAGTCGCTTCAGGCGACGAGCGTCGGCAAGGTTCCCGTCGGCACCGTGTTGCTCACACATCTCGAAGGAGGGCCGTGGCAGTACGCCGCGATCACCCGGTACAATTCATGGCAGGACTTTGCGACCGACCAGGCCGCTACGGTCGATGCTCCAGGGTGGGCCGAGGTTCGCGAGCACGGTAGCTATCATCACGACACCGTGACGGACCGTCTCGCTCCTCGATAGCTCGCCTCGATCACGGAGCTCCAGTGGCGCCCAAGCCGCGCGCCTTGAAGGACCGGAATCCGCTGGCCTCAACCGCCGGATTCCGGTCGTTCGTTCTCGATCAGCTCGAACCAGTGGGCGGAGTGCTCGCAAAGGCGATGTTCGGCGGTGTCGGCCTGTACTGCGACGGCGTCTTCTTCGGATTGATTGCCGGCGACGTCCTTTACCTCAAAGTGGACGCGACGACCAGAGCTGACTACGAGGACGAGGGTTCGACAGCGTTCAAGCCATATCCCAATCGCTCTGGCACGATGCAGTACTACGCGGTGCCAGTAGGTGTGCTCGAGAGCCGGCACGAGCTCGTGGAGTGGGCGCGGAAAGCCGTCGCGGTGGCCGAACGATCCCAGAAATCGAAAGCGCGTCGCCCGAGCTGAAGCTCGGGCCCACGATCCGCTTTCTCGAGTTCTCGGTTTTCTCGATTTCTAAGCCCGTGGGCCCGAGCTTTGGCTCGGGCAGGTTTAAAGACTTCTGTAGAGAAATCGCGTGAGCGCAACGCCGTCCATGTATTTGAATGGCGCCGAACCGGTGCTGTAGTGACCACAAGGAAGCACCGTGACCTGGTGCTGAATATGCTGGTTCTTGAACGCGCCAACGAGACTGCGCGAGAGATCCACCGGGAACGTGAGATCGTACCGTGCGTAGACGAGCAGTGTCCGCACGTCTCGGCCGGTCAGCCGATCCAGGTAGAACTGCGGGCTGATGGGCATCCAGATGTCGCGCAGCCGGTCGAGCGTCACGTGCCCATCGAGGCCGGCGCGCACGTGGCGCGTCGACAGCCCACGCCACACCACATCGGCGAAGTACGGAGAGATGTGGTTCAGTGCTTGCGCGCGCACGAGTGGTTCGTGGCACGTGGTCAGCATCGACAGACACGACCCGAGGCTGGTGCCAAGAATGCCGATGCGCTCATATCCCTCGCGCGCGAGCCAGTGAATCGCCCGCCGCGCGTCGAGCACGGCCTGTCGGCACACTTCCAGCGTCCGGAGGACATTCGAGCTCACGATGTAATCGGCGCGCGACAATTCCGCCGGCATGCGCCGATCGTGATAGGGCAGGCTCAGACGCAGCGCGCTCATGCCGAATCGCGACAGCAGTCGACACAAGCCCACATGTCCCTGCGGATCGGAGTTCCATTGCGGGAGCACGAGCACCGCCCGCCTGGGTCTACCGGCGGCGCCCTCGGCACGCGCCGGAAAGTATCGAGTGACGACGGTGTTGTTCTCGTGATGAGGTGTGGGAAGCGCGGTCGGGAAAGAGATCCAGGACGTACCGTCCCCAGCCGGCGTCACGCGGTAATCGTCTGTCGGCGGCGCTGAAAACCATGCCTGAGTGTCGTTGAGCGCCGATCGCACGTACGCCTCGACGCGAGTCAGCGCATCCGTGTCGGCTGGATGCCCGTTTGTCTCAATCCAGTCCAGACCCCAGTCGAAGGGCCGTACGACGCGATCCTTCGATACGTCGGCGAGTCGACGCTCCCAGTTGTGAAAAAAGAGAGAAAGCATTTTCAGCCGAGAACCCGACAACGAGCTGCAGGGGCGCACTGCGTGCGCCCGAACGACCCCACACGCGCCACCATTTTCAGTTCGTGCCCGACCTTGCCCAGTTCATCCCGAGCGACCGGCTGAGGAACGCGAAGATGTCGGCGCGCTCGTCGATGATCTTGCTCGTCGGCTTACCGGCCCCGTGGCCGGCCTTCGTCTCGATCCGGATGAGGATGGGTGCCGGTCCACTCTGCGCGGCCTGGAGCGCCGCGGCATATTTGAAGCTGTGAGCCGGCGCCACACGGTCGTCATGATCCGATGTGATGATGAGCGTCGGCGGATACGCGGTGCCAGGCTTCACGTTGTGCAGCGGCGAGTACTTGAACAGCGTCTCGAAGTCGTCTTTCACGTCCGGATCGCCGTAGTCGGACTTCCACGCCCACCCGATGGTGAACTTATGGAAACGCAGCATGTCCATCACGCCTACGGCGGGCACGGCCGCACCAAAGAGATCCGGCCGCTGGTTGAGGCACGCGCCCACGAGCAGTCCGCCGTTGCTCCCGCCGGCAATGGCCAGCTTCGGCGTCGATGTGTACTTCTCGGCGATCAGGTACTCGGCGGCGGCGATGAAGTCGTCGAAGACGTTCTGCTTGTGCGTCAGCCTGCCCGCGTCGTACCACGCCTTTCCGTACTCGCCGCCGCCTCGGAGGTTGGCCTGCGCGAAGATTCCGCCGGCCTCCATCCACGCGACAACCCCGGGCGTGAAGCCGGGGACTAGAGGGATGTTGAAACCGCCGTATCCGTACAGGTATGTCGGGTTCTGACCGTCCTTCTTGAGTCCCTTCTTGAATGTCAGGAACATCGGGATCTTCGTGCCGTCCTTCGACGCGTAGAACACCTGGACCGTGTCGAAAGCCGACGGCGAGAAATCGACTTTCGGCTGGCGGAAGACGGTGCTCGTCGCCGCCGCGAAATCGTACCGGTACACGATTCCGGGATACGCAAACGACGAGAAGCCGTAGAAGCCCTCCGCATCCTTGCGCTTACCGCTGAATCCCGAGAGCGCCCCGATGGCCGGCAGCGCAATCTCCCGTTCGAAGGTGCCGTCGAGCCCGTACAGCTTCAGCACCTCGTGGGCGTCGGTCATCCACTGCGCGACGAAGCGGTTGTTGACCATCTTCGCGGAGCCCAGCACGTCACGTCCGGGTGCCTCGGGGATCACCACGGTCCACGACGTCTCGTCCGGTTTCGAGAGATCGATCGCGACCACACGACGCCGCGGCGCGTCCTTGTCGGTCTGCACGTAGAAACGTTCGCCGTCGTTACCGATGACGCTGTACTCGCCGTCGAACTTGTCGAGAAACGGCGCAATTGCGCTTGCCGGCTTCGAAAGGTCCTTCACGAAGACGCGGTTCTCGGGCTTGGTGCCTTCGCTCTGGCTGATGATCAGGAATCGGCCGTCCTCCGTGACGTCGGCGCCGAAGAGCCAATCAGGCTGGTCTTTCCGCTCGTATACGAGCGTGTCCTGATCCTGCGCCGTGCCGACTCTGTGGAAGAAGAGCTTCTGGAACTTGTTGACCCCGGTGTAAGTTTCGCCTTCCTTGGGCGCGTCGTACCGCCCGTAGAAGAATCCCGTGCCGTCCTTCAGCCAGGCCGCGCCGCTGAACTTCGACCACTTCAGGATGTCCGGCAAGTCCGTACCGGTCGCCACGTCACGAACGCGCCACTCGATCCAGTCTGATCCGCTCGACGCGAGCGAGTACGCCATGTAGCGGCCATCATCCGTGAAGTGCGCGCTGTCGAGCGCCACGGTGCCGTCGGCCGACAACGTGTTGGGATCGAGCAACACGTCGGCGGGCGCATCGATGGCTTTTGTCTTGTAGACCACCGCTTGATTCTGCAGCCCGTCATTCTTCGAGTAGATGTACCAGGGCCCTTCCTTCGACGGCGGCGAGAAGCGTTCGTAGTTCCAGAGCTTCGTCAATCGCTCGCGAATGCGGGTGCGCTCGGGTATCTGCTCGAGGTAGCCGAACGTCAGACGGTTCTCTGCCTCGATCCAGGCTTTCGTCGCCGGGCTGTTCGGATCCTCCAGGGGGCGATAGGGATCGGGAATGCGATGGCCGAAGTGCTCCTCAACAGCATCGCTCTTCGGGGCCTCGGGATAGGAGATCGGGCCAGAGCCCGACGCTGACACGATGGTTGAAGCCATGACGCTCGCAATAAGAAGAAGCCGGCTCTTCATGCGACCTCCGCAATAGAGAATTGTAGTCGAGGCGTCGGCCGGACCTAAAGATCCGGCCTCCATACCAACGTCGAATCCGCATGTGGGTGATTGGACGACCATCGTGCGTAGGCCGAGCTTTAGCTCGGCCATCGGACAGTCGACAGCGCGAAGCCCGAGCTAAAGCTCGGGCCTACGATCGTCAGGAGTCTGTAACACCGCTTCCACCCCTGCGGCGATGTCGAGGAGGGTGGCGCTTCGCGTCGCCACGAGTTGAAGGCTCACGGGCAGGGCCTGCTCCGTTTTGCCGCAGGGAAGGACAATCGCCGGGTGTCCCGACACGTTGAACGTCTGCGTCAGGCGCAACATCAATGCACGAACGGGTTCTGGCGTGCCATCGATGGCGATCGACTCTGCCCCCAATGCCGGGGCGGCAATCGGGAGGCCCGGCAGGACGAGCGCGTCGACGTCCGCCAGCGCCGCATCGACCTCTCGTCTGATCATCTCGCGGCCCGCCTGCGCGCGAAGATAGTCCTCGGCCAGTATGTAGCGCCCCATCTCGAGTCGCGCGCGAACTGGCGGCGTATAGCGCTCGGGACAGCGGTCGAGCGTCGCGGCATGGTAGGCCGCCGCTTCGGCCAGCACAATCCCCAGATAGATGGCTGCTACATCGGAGGCATGCGGCAGCGTCACGTCGGAGAATGCGATGCCGCCCAGAGCCAGTCTCTCCAGTCCGGCGGCATAAGCTTTGTCGACGCCTGGCTCGAGTCGTGCTTCGTAGTATCCACGCAGCCTTCCCAGTCGCAGGGACCGCGCCTTCCGAACGACGGGAGGTCGCGGCGCGGACCGCGCCAGCACGTGGTAGATCGCCGCGGCGTCGGCGACGGATCTCGCCAGCGGCCCCACGTGATCGAGTGTCGCGCTGAGTGGCACGACGCCCTGACAAGGCACTTCACCGACGGCCGGTTTGAAGCCGACGATCCCACACGCGGCCGCCGGAATCCGGACCGAACCGCCGGTGTCGGTGCCAACTGCCGCAATCGACATCCCGGTCGCCACCGACACCGCGGCACCGCCGCTCGATCCGCCTGCCGAGCGCGATCTGTCGTGCGGGTTCCTCACAGCGCCGAACGCCGTGTCTTCGCTCGTCGTGCCGAACGCGAACTCGTGCAGGTTCGTCTTGCCTACCAGCACGGCACCGGCCGCCTTCAGGCGTGCGACGACGATCGCGTCGGTCCGCGCCGGACGATCGCCGATGACGCGCGACCCCGCCGTGGTCGGCACACCCTCCTGATCGATCAGGTCCTTGAGCGAAATGGGAATCCCCTGGAGCGGACCTCGATCGTAGCCGGCTGCTAGATCGCGATCCGCGTCGCGTGCGGCCGCCAGCGCGGATTCGGCCGTCACCGCAATGAACGCGCGAAGATCGGTGTTGCGCGCGGCAATCTGTGTCAGGCACGTCTCGGTCAGCGCCACGGAAGTCACCTCCCCCGTGCGCAGGCGATGCGCGGCGGTCACGAGGTCGACCGGCGGCGTGTCGTCAGCGATCCGCATCTGGTACGCCCGCCCCGTCTGTTCCGCGGCTCGCATCATCGTTCCAGTCGCCCGCGCGCAGCCGGGCCACGGTCACAGACAAACCGTCGATGAGCGGGGCGATCTCCGGCAGTCCGCGCCGTTCGGCATCGGCCTTCGCCCACTCGCGCCACGACTCAATTGATGGATCGTTGGGTGTTGATTTCATGAGCGTGCCAGCCCCGCAGCCCGCAGCCCGCAGCCCGAAGTCAAACTCTGACCGAGACCGCGACCCCGTCGCCCAGCGGGAGAAACGTCGTCAACAGCCGATTCTCGGCCGCGAGCCGCCGATTATAGGCGCGGATCGCATCCGTCGACGCCGCGTCGTGCCGCGGGCTCTTTACGAGCCCTTCGACGACCTCGCCGTCCCACAGCACATTGTCGCTGACGAGCACGCCGCCCGGGCGCAGGTGATCGATCAGCGGGTCGAGCATCGGCTCGTACAGCTGCTTGTCGCCATCCTGAAAGATGAGATCGAACGGACCGGCGACCTTGTGCAGGAATCGTGACGCATCACCCACGATCACGCTGACGATCTCTGATAGCCCGGCTCGCTCGAAGTTCGTCCTCGCGATGGCCGCACGCGCTGGATCCATTTCCATCGAGATCAGGCGCCCGCCAGGCGCGAGCCCCTGGCCCATCCAGACTGCCGAGTAGCCGATCGCCGTACCAATCTCCAGCACCGCGCGCGCTCCGAGTGCCGTGACGAGAATCCGGAGCAGCCGGCCTGTTTCGGCATCGACAAGAGGCAGACCCGCGGCAAGTCCGTCGGCCCGGATCTCGTCGATCACGGGATCGATCGGGGGGTGCAGTCCCGCGAGGTAGCGGGCCAGCGGCGTCGCGAGAATCTGGCGCATCCTGGGAATCCGATTGTAAGCTGGAGCCTCCCGACATGCGTCATACCAGGATTATCGCCACCGTCGGCCCCGCGTGTGACGCGCCCGGTACGCTCGACCAGCTGATCCGCGCCGGCGTTGACGTTTTCCGTCTCAACTTCTCGCACGGCACCCAGGACACACACGCCGTCACCTTCGCACGTATCCGCGAAGCCGCCGCCCGCGCCCATCGCATCATCGCGATCCTCCAGGATCTCGCCGGTCCGAAGATTCGCACCGGACGGTTGGCAGGGGGCCGTTCGATTGCGCTGCAGTCGGGTGCTCCGCTCCGGCTCGTGACTGGCGACCAGGATGGCCACGACAACGTGGTCTACACCACCTATGCACCGTTGGCGGCAAGCGTGCGCCGCGGGCAGGAGCTGCTGCTGGATGATGGACGCGTGGTGTTGCGCGTGAACGCCACCGATGGCGTGGCGATTGATACGACTGTCGTCCACGGCAGCGAGCTCGGTGAGCACAAGGGGATCAACGCGCCAGGTGTTCAGCTGCCGTCGGCCGGCCTCTCGGCGAAGGATGAGGCCGACCTCCACTTCGGGCTGAAGCTGGGCGTCGACATTGTCGCGCTTTCATTCGTCCAGAGCGCCGCGGATGTGCAGATCGCGCGTGCGGCAATCGACGCCGCCGGAGCGGGTGGGGTGCCAATCGTCGCGAAGCTCGAGCGGCCCGAAGCCATTGCGCACCTCGATGACATCCTGGCGCACGCCGATGCCGTGATGGTGGCCCGCGGCGATCTGGGGTTGGAAGTGCCCCTCGAACGAGTGCCCCGGCTGCAGAAAGAGATCACGCGTCGCGCACGCGCGCTCGGGCGCCCGGTGATCGTCGCCACACAGGTGCTCGAATCGATGCGGCAGGAGCCGCGTCCGACGCGAGCCGAGGTGAGCGATGCGGCCAATGCCGTCGACGATGGCGTCGACGCGATCATGTTGGCGGGCGAGACGGCCTTAGGGGCGTATCCGGTGAAGGCCGTCGAAACGCTCGACGCCATCATCCGCGACGCCGAGAGCCTGCCGCCGATTGCGATTCCGGCGATCGCCAGTCTCATGCAGGCCGAGCACGGCCGTGCGCTCTGTGAGGCGGCGGTGACGCTCGCCCACCGTGGTCACGCTGTCGCGATTGTCGCCGTGACGCGCGAAGGCAACACGGCCCGGATGCTCGCCGCGCTCCGGCCCGAGGCCGTGATCCTCGCGGCCACCAATAGAGACCAGGTCGCGCGGCGCCTGATGCTTCATCGCGGCGTCGCTCCCATCGTGACGACGCTCCGCGACAACGTGGACGACACGGGCGCCTCGGTCGGCGATGAACTGCGCCGCCGCGGTCTGGTGACGCCGGGCGACGAAGTGGTCTTCGTCAGCGTCCACCAGGATCTCGGGCGTGCGGGCGCGAATTTTCTGAAGCTATATAGGGTTCAGTAACTGCGCCGCGCACCCCTTGCGGGCGGGCGACGCACCTGTCGCACCCGACGCACCCGACGCACCTGTCGCACCCGACGCACCCGACGCACCCGACGCACCTGTCGCACCCGACGCACCTGTCGCACCCGACGCACCTGTCGCACACCCGACGCACCTGTCGCACCTGTCGCACCTGTCGCACCCTGAAGTCCTATGTCCCTGTCTTTAGCTTCGAGTGCGAGTACCCGTACGCGAAATACAGCATGATGCCCACGACCAGCCAGATGCCGAAGCGCTCCCACGCCTGTGTCGGCAGGCCGTGCATGATGAATGCGCAGGCGAGCGCGGCCAGCGGCGCGACGACCCACACGAACGGCACCTTGAAAGGACGCGGGCGCTCCGGTTCCACGACGCGCAGGACGAGGACGCCAATCGACACGAGCGCGAACGCGAAAAGGGTGCCGATGTTGGTGAGGTCATACGTCTCCGCCGCGTCGCCAACCAGTGACGCCAGCGCAACGCCAATTCCCGTGATCAGCGTCGTCGTATGCGGCACGCGGTGGACGGGATGGAGCCGAGCCGCCCACTGAGGAAGCAGCCCGTCGCGCGCCATCGCGAAGAAGATGCGAGGCTGCCCGTACTGGAACACGAGCAGGACGGCCGACATCGAGACGGCGGCGCCGAGCGCCACGACCCATCCAACGCGCTGGAATCCGGCAGACTGCAGCGCGTAGGAGAGCGGATCGGCGGAGTTCGCCAGCTCGCGGTACGGCACCATGCCCGTCAACACCGCACCGACGATCACGTAGATGAACGTGCAGATCGCAAGGCCGCCGAGTATGCCGATTGGCAGGTTCCTCTGCGGGTCCCGCGTCTCCTCGGCCGCCGTGGAGATGGCATCGAATCCGATGTAGGCGAAGAACACGATTGCAGCGCCCTGATGGATGCCGGTGAAACCGTTCGGCGCAAAGGGTGTGTAATATGCGGGGTTCAGGTGCGTGACGCCGACGGCGATGAAGAGACCGAGCGCGATCAGCTTGATCACGACCATGACGTTGTTGACGCGCGCGCTCTCCTTCGCGCCCCTCAACAGCAGCCAGGTAATCGCAGCGACGATGCCGAACGCCGGGAGATTCACCAGAACCGGAATTCCCGCGATACGGGGAGCAGTCGCGAGCAGGCCGTGCACCTGCGCGTTCGAGCTCAGAAGCGCGGTCCGGTAGCCCGTGGTGAGCCACGCGGGCAGTTCGAGCCCCACGCCGCGCACCAGCGTGTTGAAGTAGTCACCCCACGAGATGGCGACCGCGACGTTGCCGACCGCGTACTCCAGAATCAGGTCCCAGCCGATAATCCACGCCACGAGCTCTCCGAGGGTCGCGTACGTATAGGCGTAGGCCGACCCGGCCTGTGGGATCATCGAGGCCAGCTCGGCGTAGCAGAGCGCCGCCAGGGCGCAGGCCCCTCCGAGCAGCAGGAAGGAGAAGACCAGGGCAGGGCCCGCCCCGTACCGAATAACCGTCCCGTCGGGTGCGACCTGCCCGGCGGCCGCCGTCCCAATGGCCCCGAATATGCCGGCCCCAATGACCGCGCCAATCGCCAGCATCACCAGGTCGCCGGCCCCGAGCACGCGCTTGAGCGCGTGCTTGTCGGACTCGTCGACAATCAGGGCGGCGATGGGTTTCCGACGGAAGAGCTGCGACATAAAGCCGGATTCTACTCCAGCGGCCCTGGCACTTTTGGCAGCTGCCGACCAGGGCCGTAACCGCCTCGGGCGCCTCCGCGGCCTTCGCTGTCATTTTCCTGGCGCGGAAGCCTAACGACTTTTAGCGCCGGAGCCGAAAAGGCCTGTAGTCGCACTGCGGCATAACAGTTGCTGAGCTGACCGGTGTTCCGTTGTATAACGCCGGTGCGTCCCCCGAATCGGAGCGTCAATGTTTCTCGCTAACGTCTTCGGCCTGACGACCGATCTGGCCATCGACCTCGGAACGGCCAATACCTGCGTCTTCGTCCCCGGGCGCGGCATCGTGCTGAACGAGCCGTCGGTTGTGGCGTTCAACACGGAACAGAACCGTATCGAGGCCGTGGGCACGAAGGCGCGCGAGATGATCGGCCGCACGCCGCAGAACATGGTGGCCATCCGCCCCTTGCGCGACGGCGTCATTGCCGATTTCGACGCGGCCGAGCGGATGCTCAGCGACTTCATCCGCCGTTCTCATCGAAGGAGCGGCTGGGTGCGTCCCCGCGTCGTGATCGGGGTGCCGGCCGAGATCACGCAGGTGGAACGCCGCGCCGTCAGAGACAGCACGCTCAGGGCCAAGGCCAGCGAGGTGTACCTGATCGACGAGCCGGTGGCGGCCGCGATCGGCGCAGGCCTTCCCATTACCGAGCCCACGGGCAACATGATCGTCGACATCGGCGGCGGCACCACCGACATCGCCGTGATTTCGCTGGCGGGTCTCGTCTATCGCAAGTCGGTGCGGGTCGGTGGCGACGAGATGGATATGGCGATCATCGACTACATGAAGCGCCAGCACGGACTCCTGATCGGCGAGCGCACGGCAGAGCAGATCAAGATCGAGATTGGGTCGGCCGCTCCGCTGGAGTCGCCGCGCCAGATGGAGGTCCGAGGCCGTCACCTGATCGAAGGCCTGCCCAAGAGTGTGACGGTCTGCGACGGCGAGATTCGCGAGGCGCTCAAGCCTACGGTGGACGTCATCGTTCATGCCGTCCGGGGCGCGCTCGAGAAGATTCCCCCCGAACTCGCCGCCGATATCTACGATCGCGGCGTCGTGATCACCGGTGGCGGATCGCTTCTTCGCAATCTGGACGAGCGTCTCAGGAACGACACCGAGCTTCCTGTGCAGATGGCCGAGGAACCGCTGACCTCGGTGGTCCGCGGCGCCGGCCGCATGCTGTCGAACCTGGATCTGCTGAAACGGCTTGCGATGGACCAGGGCTGCTAGCGTCCACGCGACAGGTAAAATCAGGCTGGCCAGCTACGCCCAGGCGCGCTTCACGCGCCACGCCGTCTCGTTCGACGTCACGATCACCGTTCCTCCCGGCTCGAACGCCACGCCAACCAGCCCCTCGCCCGCGATCACGAGCTCCGGCTCCCGCCCAGGGGTCAGCCGGTAGAGACCGCTCGCGCCGGCCAGGGCCTCGACGACGTAGAGCAATCCGTCGGGGCCGAACGTCAACCCTTGCGGCCGGCCGAATCCGGACCACGCCGCGTCGACTTGTCCATCGAGGTGCACCCGATATACATGGTCGCGTGACGTCAGGGTCGGCGCGGTCACGTACAAGCAGCGATCCGGCCCCATCGCCAGATGGAATGCAGCCACCGACGAGGGCAGCGTCGCCATCATCGTCGCCTGGCCGTTGGCACGGACGCGGAAGATGGTGCCCGAGCGATCGCCCACGAAGAGCGTGCCGTCGGGCGCGAATGCCAGTCCACACGCCACACCCACGTCGGTCACCGCGGCCTCGTACTGGCCGTGCTCGTCGACCCGATAGACAACACCTTCGAAGCGGCTCGACACGTGGAGCCGGCCTTGGGGGTCGAACGCCATGGCGGTCGGATTCACCAGGCCCGTCACCAGCGACTCGCGAGTGCCGTCGGGGCTGATGCGGAAGATCGAGACGGGCACCTGCTCGCCGCGGGCCCCTGAATACGTCACGTAAAGGCGGCCCTGGTCGTCGACGACCGGGTTGTCGACCTGGTGCAGGCCGGCCGCGACGACAGTCCCTATCTCGATGAGCGGGTGCTCGCCGTCGACTCCAGGCACCTGAAGCGGATGCGCTCCGCCGGGGATTCCGGGAGGGATGAGCAGCGTGAGGCGCGATGCACGGGCCGCCACGGCCCGGAGCGCGTGGTCCCCCAGACGCACATCGGGTCCCAGTGGATCGCGCGTGCCGAACCCGCCTCCGTAGACGGTGATGCGACCGCGCTCGCACGCCGCCATCGGGACGACGCCCGTGATCGTGGCCGACATGACTGGAGCGTACCACGACGACGACTACCCGGTTTCGATTATTGACCGTTGGGCAGCCACGCTCCATGCTTGCGTATGCCGAGCCGTCGTCGCCTCTGGCCACTGTGGGTTGCGCTCCTCGCCACGATTGCCGTGGGCGTCTCGGTGATCGCGTTCCCCACCTTCTACATCATGCCGTTCAAGCCCCAACGGGCGGCGGTGATGGCCCTGGCACTCCAGGCCCGCGCCGCGGCGCCGATCGTCACCGCGATTGCCGCCCTTCTTGCGGCGACGCTGGCCCTTGTGCTGGTGGTGCGCTCTCGCCGCTGGTGGGCGCGAGGTCTGGCGGTCTTCCTCATTGCCCCCGTGATCCTGGGCGCCTGGTTTGCCCGTCAGAATCACTTCGAGTGGATGTTCAATCCACTCGACACGCCACGCTACGTTGACGCGGCCAAGGCCAGGTTTGTCGAGCCGGACGACGTCGTCATGGCCATTCGCATAGGCAGCGAGACCGTCGCGTATCCCATCCGGCAGATGGGGTATCACCACGTGGTCAACGACGTCATCGGCAAGGCGCCGATCGTCGCCACCTATTGAACGCTCTGCCACACCGGTCTGGTGTGGAGCTCGGTGGTGGATGGGCGGCGCCTCACGTTCCGCCTAGCCGGCATCAACAATCAGAACTTCGTCATGCGTGACGAGCAGACGGGCTCCTGGTGGCAACAGGTGTCTGGCAAGGCGATCGAAGGACCGCTCAAAGGCCGGACGCTGACGCCGGTCCCGCACGACCAGCTGACATTCGCGACCTGGAAGAGCGAACAGCCGCATGGGCGTGTACTCATGCAGGACAAGGCCATCGTGGAGCGCGACGAGTACGAAGCCGCCGACTGGGAAGATGGCATGGCGAGATATCCAGTCCGTGTGGCCGTGCCGCCCGGTGGACCCATCCCGCCGCGCACGCTGATCGTTGGTGTCAGTCTCAAAGGCAAGAGCAAGGCCTGGCCACATGCCAGCGTCGTCTCGGCTGGCGCGACGGTCGACCAGGTCGCGGACGTTCCAGTGCTCCTGGTCGTCGCGCCGGACGGCCGCTCGGTGCGCGCGTTCGATCGCCGCGTGAAGAGTCAGGTGTTGACGTTCATCCGTGCGGGCAAAGACATTCAGACGAGCACGCTGATGGATCTGGAAACCATGACCGAGTGGGATTTCACCGGACGCGCCGTGACAGGCACGCTCGCCGGTGAGCAGCTCGCCCGTGTCGAGATTCTGCTGGACTACTGGTTCGACTGGAAGGCATACAACCCCACGACAGAAGTCGTGAAGCCGTGGCGTCCCGCCGTGAAGAAGGTCAAGAAGTCCCCAATCCCCCAACCCACCAACGACGCGAAGCTGCCGGCGGAGGCGCCGCAGCCGAAAAAGCCCACGCCAGCCAAGTCGAAGTAGGGGCGCATCAGAATGCGCCCTCGGCGGTGCCCGTTCGCTGTCGGACCGAACCAGATGTCTGTGGGCGGCGTCTTGCTGAATGACGAGGCGTAGCCACCTCCAGTGAGCCGAAGTGACAGACGTGCATGACTGCGCCGATCAGTTGGCAGGCGGCCTCATAGCCGTGGAGGACGAGCTCGCGCGGGAGTTCGAAGCCCGGCTTGCCGAATCCTCCAGTCTCTCGTTTCGCGTGGCGTATAGCGTGCTGCGCCATCGAGAAAACGCCGAGGACGTGGCGCAGGAGGCCTTCGCGCAAGCCTACCGGCGGTTCCGGCAGCTGCGGGATCGGCAGCGTTTCCGTGCCTGGCTGGTCCGGATGACATGGCGGCTCGCCGTCGATCGACAACGTGCGGACCGACGTCGGGCCCTGCGCGAGCTCGACCAGCCGGAAGGCGCGGTCGAGCCGTCGACCGCAGACGCTGTTGCGGCGCGCGAACGAGCGGCGCATCTCTGGCAGGCGATCGACGCGTTGCCGCCGAAGCTGCGCATCGTCGTCGTGCTCGCAAATATCGAGGGGCACGACGTCCAGGAGGTGGCGCGGCTGCTCGCCATCCCGGAGGGCACGGTGAAGTCGCGGTTGTTTGCGGCACGGGCGCGATTGAAGGAGCAACTCCAATGGTTGAAAAGCGACCGCTAACGGACTCCGAGCTCGACGCGGCGCTCGCAGAGGCGTTTGCCGCCGAGCCGACTCCCGACTTCGCGGCTCGCCTGCGCGCGCGGATCGCCGAGGAGGGTCTCTTTGCGGCTCGTCCGTTCCCATACCTCGCGGCTACCGCAGCTCTTGGCGTCGCGGTCGTCGTCTTCGTCGTGGTGATCATGATCGAGCGGAGGCCAGTGGTTGAGCCTCGCATACGGGTCGTTGCAACGAGCGAACCGGATCGGCGGGCTGCACCGGGCGGCGTGCCGACTGCGACTGACCCTACGGTTCAGCGCGCCGAGGTCCCGGCGGGACGATCGTGGCGGGCGCCACGAAAGTGGAGTCGGGATGATTTTCAGAAAGTGCGATCAGCCGATGTGCTGATTCCGGCAGGGGAGCAGCAGGCTCTGCGCCGACTGCTCGACCGTCCTCCGACCGCGGTGCTGCGGCTCGCCGCGTCGGACGCAAGCGAGCCCGTTGTCGTGAGCGCCATCGTCATCCCACCACTCGAAATCGACCCTCTGTCGCAAGACGCAGACGAAGCGCATGACGCAGAAGAAGGAGGACATCAGTGACACCCAGGATGTGGTCGCTCGTTCTGATTGCCGCAATCGTCGTGCTCGGTGGCCGTGGAACCGCTGCTGCGCAGGAGCAGGCCGAGAAAAAGCAGGTTCAGACAGTCCCACCGCCAAACGCGAACGCGGCACCCGAACGGAGAGAACCGCGCGTGGTGCCGTTGAAGATCCAGGTTGTCCTCGCGAAATTTCAGGGCGAGAAGAAGGTCAGCTCGATGCCGTATGTGCTGTCGTTAGCCACCGGACAGCCGCGGGTCAGCCTGCGGATGGGCGGTGAGATACCAATCGCGACGTCCGCCGGTTTCGGAAACACGCCTACGGCGTTCAACTATCGGCCCGTCGGTACGAACATCGACTGCTTTGCGACGGCTCTCGATGAGGGCCGCTACAGCGTGAACATTGGACTGGAGGACTCGTCCGTCTATTCAGAGGATCAAGAAGTGCGAGGGCTTTCGAAGGCGGGCAGCGATCAGCCTTCGTTCAACACTTTCAAGGTCAACGAAACAGTGATCCTCAAAGACGGGGAATCGAGCCAGTTCACAACCGCGACTGACAAGATCAGCGGTCAGGTGATCAAGGTCGATCTCACCTTGACCGTGTTGAAGTGATGATTGGCAGCACTGAAGCGCCTCTACGAGTCTTCGAGCTCGACGTTCCAGTACAGGTAGTCCCGCCAGCTGTCGGGAGCGTTGCGCAGCCCGATCGTGAACCGCACGGCAGGCGCCGAATCGGGGCGCCTTGGCAGCGCCGTCAACCTCATCCCGGCCTCTTCAGGCGTGCGACCGCCTTTGCGCCGGTTGCACGACACACAGCACGTGACGATGTTCTCCCAGTCTTTCCGGCCACCGTGGGCAACGGGTATGACGTGGTCGAACGTGAGGTCGCTCGTGGCGGCCTGGTGCCCGCAGTACTGGCAGCGGTGACGGTCCCGGGCGTAGATGTTGGCCCGGGAAAATGGAACGTAATCGATCCGGCGTTTTATGCGGATGTAGCGGAGCAGCCGGATCACCGACGGCAGCTTGAAGCTGACGGAGACCGACCGGACTTCGCGGTCGTGGACCGAGATGACCTCCACCTTCCCCTGACACCAGAGGGTGACGGCCTTCCGCCAGTCGACGACCTTCAGCGGTTCGTAGGTTGCGTTGAGCAGGAGCGTTTGCTCCATGCCACAGTATATTGGGGGTCTGCGGTCTGACCTGTCAAGGATCCGCGCGTAAAACCGCCGTATTCCGCGTGGTTTTGTAAACCGATAACGAATCCATGCACTCTGGCGTTCGGGCACTGTCGGGTGTGGCGCTGCTGGCGGCAATCGCGTCCGCAGCGGGCTGCGCCTCCTCGGGTGCGCGGCCGCAGCCGTTCCCTTCGCCCCCCGGCGGGCCCATGACAGAGGCTCCAGGACCGTCTCGTCCGGAGAGGAGCAGGCACGGCGACGGCTACGAGATCGCGAGCGCAGCGCTGCAGCTTCAGGGGATTCCGTACCGGCCCGGCGGCTCGGATTTGAAGGGCTTCGATTGCAGTGGGCTGGTGCAGTACGTCCTGGCCCTCCAAGGCGTCGCGGTGCCACGCGTGGTGCGCGATCAGTTTCAGGTCGGCAGGCGCGTCCGGCTCGGTGATCTCGAGCCCGGCGATCTGGTGTTCTTCACGACCGAAGGGCGCGCGGTGTCGCATGTCGGCATCGTGATTGGCGGCGATCGGTTTGTCCACGCCCCCAACGCACGCGGGACGGTCCGCATCGATAGCCTGGTATCGGGTTACTGGGGAGAGCGCGTCGCCGGCGCGCGACGGGTGAATTAGGCGGGAATCCTGTGGAGGCGGGCCCTTGGGCCCGCGCGCGCCGCAAGTTGCGGGGCTGACCGCCTTCGCCCAAGGCCACGGCGAGTCCGCCGACCAGCCTCCGCTAAAGCTACGGCGGTCCGCCGAACCCTTGGCGAAGGCGGAAGCTTTACGCGTAGGGAGAAGCCCCGCCGCCACACGCGCCGTGTCAATACAAGCGAAATTCTGTCTTAGGCGGCCCGCAGCGGCCGATCGGGCTGCTGCTGCTCGGGCCGGGCCAGACGACGCGACGCCCTGTTGCCGAACTCGCGGACGTCGAGATCGTCTTCTGTGTAGCGCGCGCGACCACCGGCGGAGCGCATCGGCTCGATGCGGACGCCCGGCTCCGCGACCGGTAGATCCGTCAGCACCTCGACGTAGCGCTGCGGGTATGACGGGAACGACCGAAACGCGGTGCCGGTGACCCTGCCGTACCGTTTGGTGAGTCCCGCGAAGTCGTACTTCAGGAACTCCAACAGGGCCGGATCGGGCCGTGATGCCAGATACCGGTTCGTCATCTCGATCACATCGTCGAAAAACTCGGGGCTGTGGGTGCGGGTCGTCGACCGGCCGTTTGTGCTCGGCAGCTTGCGGATGCCCTGCATCGTGGGATCGACGTGATAGAGCTCGTGCACGATCGTGTCGAGCTTGGCGACCCATTGCTCGGCGCCAGGATACGAGTCCTGTTTGTGTGCGCGCTTGATCGTCTGATCGCAGAATCGCGGCAGGCAGAACGAGATCAGGTAATCGATGGAGGCCGAGCCGCGCTCGACCATCGGCGATTTCGTGATGAACCACTCGGAGCGGCGAGTCATTTCACCTGTCTGGCGATCGCGCCAGAAATAATAGCTGGGCTCACTCGTGGGCAGGCTGATCGCGTGGCACGTTGCGTAGGCGCCCTCTGCATCGGACCGGCCGAATCGGGCAAACACAAGCAGGCGGGCGATGTCGATGTGGCCGAGCGTCGGAACGCGGCTGATGATGTCCTGCATCAGCCAGGTGATGTGATCCGTGTAGTTGATCATCACGTGGCCGCCCGAGCGCTCCGGGGAGACAACGTGTAACGAGCGGTTCTCACGGTCGAGCTTGCTTATCGCTGTGCTCATAGTCGGTGTCAAGATATCGGCCGAATGTTCGGTTGACGACTGACCAATAACAATTTCCACGCCAGCGCCCCTGCGGTCGCGCGCGATGATCTGGTGTGCAATTTGTCGAACCAACTGACGGTTTTTGTCCCGGCACTGACAATGGATGAGCGTCGATTGGCTGCCAGGTGGTGTCGGCGAATCGGCAGGGGGAGGCGTCGGTTGCTGCTGAGGTGGAGGCGGCTGTGATGGAGACTCGTCCTGCGGCGGCAGTGGCAGTGGCTCTGGTAATGGCTCTTGATGGAGTGGCGTAATGGGCACCTGTTCTTCGGGGACGATCGTCGGTGACACGGGTTCAGGAATCTCTGGCGCTTCAGGCGGTGGTTCGACCCATCCCAACCGTTTCAGAATGATCTGCTGACGCACTCGCAAACGCGCCGTCGGGTGCGCGGGATTATGAACACGCGGGTTGATGATGGCGCCGGCCATGAGCGCCGCCTCTTCAGCAGACACCGCGCTCGCCGATTTGCGAAAATATCGACGGGCGGCTGCGTCGGCACCGTAGACGCCGTCGCCCCACTCGATAACATTTAGATAGATTTCGAGGATGCGGCGTTTCGACAGCGACGCCTCGAGCCGCCGCGCGATGAGAAACTCCCGCAGCTTGCGGATGGGGTTTCTCGAAGGCGACAGGTAGAGGTTCTTCGCGAGTTGCTGGGTGATGGTGCTGCCGCCTCGGGCCATCTTCCGCTTCTCGAGATTTGACTCGATCGACTTGCGCAGCTGTTCAAGGTCCACGCCGTCGTGCTGCCAGAACGCGTCGTCTTCCGCAACCAGCACGGCGCGGCGCAGATTGTTCGAGATTCTCTCGTAGCGCATCCAGCGCTGCACGCGCGCGGGCGACCGCCCCGCGGCACGAGCCTCCGCAAGGCGCAATTCGATGAATGCCGTCGATACCGGGTTCGTCCTCGCGAGCGGACGAACATCCGGCAGAGTCAGATAGAGGTAAGAAAGAAGCGCGAAGCCCGCGGCCGCGAGGCCGACTGCAACCTGCGCGGCGCGCCGCCGCATGAGTTGGGATTATAGCGTCACCCTTCGGCGCGAAGGGTCACACCTCAGCCCACTGCCTGAGCAGGTTGTGATAGACGCCGGTGAGCTGCACGACGGCCGGGTGCTGAGGCGCATCCTGGCTCACGCGCTGAATCGCGGTGTCGAGATCGAAGAGCAGCGTTCTCCGGCCATCGTCCCGTACCATGCTCTGCAGCCAGAAGAAAGCGCAGACCCTGGCGCCGCGGGTGACGGGCCGCACATTGTGCAGGCTGGTCGACGGGTACAGGACGAGATGCCCCGCCGGCAGTTTCACGCTGTGTACGCCGTACGTGTCCTCGACGAGCAGCTCTCCGCCGTCGTACTCCTCCGGGGGCGTCAGGAACAGCGTGCACGACAGGTCGGTACGGATGCGATGCGCCGTGCCGGTCACATAGCGGATCGCGTTGTCGACGTGATTGCCGAACGACTGTCCGCCCTGGTAGCGGTTGAAGAGCGGCGGAAAGACGCGCGCCGGGAGCGCCGCCGAGATGAAGAGCGGATGCCGCTGCAGCGCGACGAGGATCATTTCGCCGAGCTCGGCCGCGGCGGGGTGCCCTTCGGGCAGTTGCATGTTGTCTTTCGCAAGCGCGGACTGATGACCAGCCGTCACGCGGCCGTCGATCCACTCGGCGCGCGCCAGGCGCTCGCGAGCGTCGGCGACCTGCTCGGGGGCCAATACGTCGGGAATCTGCAGCAGCATGGTGTGCGACTCTTTAGAATTTCACGTCGGTGCTGACGCTCACCGATCGCCCGGGTCCAGGGATGTAGTGGCCGCCGCCGACACGATCCACGTACTCGGCGTTGGCCAGGTTGGTGCCGTTCAGGCGCAGCGTCAAGTGCTCGTTGATCGCATAGGACGCCAGCGCGTTGGCCAGCCAGTAATTCGGTACACGGGAGATGTTCGTGGCGTTTCGGAAGACGCCGTCCATGTACTGGACGCCGCCGCCGACCGTGACGTCGCCCGGCAGCGCGAACGTGGTCCACAGATTGAACGTGCTGCGCGGCGTCAGCGCCAAGGCGTTGTCCAGTTCGGCCGGCGTATTCGACGCCTCGATCTCGCTGTCCATGAAGGCGTAGCCGGCAAGCGCGGTCCACCAGTTGGTGATGTGTCCCGAAGCGCCGAGTTCCAGCCCCGCCACACGCTGCCGGCCGGCCAGCACGGTTGGGGCGTCGCCTGGATTCAGGCCAGGTGTGCGCGCATTGGTCTTCTCGATCCGGAAGAGAGCGGCCGTCAGCGACAGACGCTCGCCGAGGACATCCCACTTGGATCCGACTTCGGCGCTGCGTGTCTTCTCGGGCGCGAGATTGACCGTGCTCGCGTTCAGCGAGAGTCCCTCAGCCGACGGGTTGAACGCGGAACTGTAGGCGGCATAAATGCTGGTGGCCGCCTTCGGTTTGAACACGACCGCCGCCCGTCCGCTCAGCATCCGGTCCGTGCGTGAAAACGGAGTCTCGATGCCCGTCGCCGCGAGTGCGCGGTAATCCACGTCGAAGCGCTCCCAGCGCAGACCGCCCGTGACCTCCCAGTGGCTGCCAAGCTCCACCGTGTCGAAGGCGTAGAGGGCGGCTGAGTCCGCGGTGCCCTTGGTGAATGCGCCCGTGCGTGCGATCGGCCCGCTGTACGGATCGGAGGGCGAGGGATGGAACAGATCGGCCGTCGGGGCCGTTGGTCCGGATCGCGCGTGGTTCTCGGATGTCTCGGCCGAGAACTCGAGCCCGGCCGACAACGCGTGGCCCAGCGGCCCTGTCCGGAAGCGCGAGGTGATGTTGGTCTGATTCGCCACGATGCCATCGTCCATGTCGCGTGACTGGAGTTGGCGATTGATGTCGGTGCTCGTCTCGACACTGGCAAAGCGCGGCGCCGTGATGACCGAGTCGCGGCTCGTCGCGCCATAGCGCGTCACGTTGCGCAGCGTCAGCGCACGGCCGGCGTCGTATTCGAGCTGCATGGTCGCAATGTCGGTGTCGGTCTTCTCGTAATCCCGCGCCGTCAGTCCATAGAAGTTGCGTTGATCGACCGGGGGCATGCCATTCGAGTACGACTGGAGCACCGGATTGGTGTTCGCAGGTACCCACGGCAACCCGTACTCGGGCAGATTGTCCTGACCGAGGTGCAGGTAGCTGAGCGTGGCGCGCTTCGACGTCCCGAGGCCCAGGGAGATGGACGGGGCGACACCCCACCGCTCCGAGCGGACCTCGTTTCGGCGCGGGACGTCGGTGTCTGTCCACATCGCGTTCAGTCGCACGGCAACGCCAGGGATGGGAATCTCCGACAGCGGCTGGTTCACGTCGACCGTCGTCCGCTTGTAATCCGCGTTGCCGAGCGACAGACTGCCCGTGTAGCCCGATTGCAGCATGGGCGCCTTGCTGACTTGATTGATCGACCCTCCGGTCGAGCCACGGCCCGCCACCGCAGAAGACGGGCCCTTCGTGACTTCGACCTGTTCCAGGTTGAACGAGTCGCGCGTGTAGCCGCCGAAGTCGCGAACACCGTCGACGAACAGATCGGTCCGCGCGCTGAAGCCGCGGATGGTGAGCTGATCGCCGGCCGGGACGCCTCCTTCTCCGGCCTGGAAGGTGATCCCCGGCACATTCCTCAGGACGTCTCGCAGGGTCGTCGCTCCCTGCTGCCGAATGACGTCCTTCGTGATGACGTTGATCGTCTGCGGAATCTCGCGCAGCGGCTCGGTGTATTTCGGCGACGACACGGTTCGGCGGGCCGAGACCTCGACGGTCTCGGTCGTTCCGGCCAGTCGCAGCTCCACGACCTGTGGGGCCGTGAAGCGATAGGTGACGTTCGTACCGGCCAGCAGGCGCTCGATCGCTCGCTCGAGGGTCAACAGCCCCGACACCCCGGGCGACTGTATGTCCGCGATTGCATCCCCCACCAGCAAGATCCTGACTCCCGTCGCCTCAGTGAACGCGTCGACCACGGTCTTCAATGGACCCGGAGCGATATCGAACCGGCGCGCTGGCGGATCCTGCGCCGGTGCCGACTGGTGCAGCCACGTCGCAAATGCGGCCGCCTCCGCCGGCACGACGAACCGCAACGCACGGAGGCGATCGGATTGGACGGGCGCGGCGATTGGCTCGTGAGCATAGACGGGCGTCGCCATGCGACCGGCGAACGTCGCCGACGCGACGAGGGCGCTCATGGCCATCCACGGCGCGCGGCGCCCGTACGAGCGCGCACTCGACCGGCGCCCACGACTTTTCCGGTGCGTCTTCTGCATATGGCTCTCCTAGGCGGCGCTCGAAGCGCGCATCTCTGACGCTGGATTGGCCCGGCGGCGGCGCCAGGCCAGGAAGCGGCGCACCGACAGCGCAAGGCCCGAATAAACGAGCATCACGGCGCCAAACGACGCAATCCCTGCGATCGTCTGGCCCGCCAGCCCCAGGACCTCGCCCGTGTGCGCGAAACGGAGAATGGAGCGGAGCCGACGGCCCGCGCTCAGCCGGTCAAACGGTTCCCACGCGACGACAGCCGCCGTCGTTCGATCGAGCGTCAGCTGCGCACGCTTCTGCGGCTCGCCGCCGGTTCCGTAGTCGATCGTGACACTGACCTTTGCGTCAGGCCGCGCGGGCAGCCGCATCATGACGGTGCGCCAACCCTCGACCTCCGCGACCCGCGCCCAGAGCCGATTCAGTCCATCGAATGACACCGCGCGCCCCTCAACGTGTGGCGGCGGGGCTTTTGCCCCGCGTGCTGTGTGTGGAGGGGGGCCTTCAGGCCCGCCGGCGCGCTGTGACGACGGACCCTCACGCTCGCGATCGGGGCGCTGCTGCGGGGCCTGTGGCGGCGTCTCGCCAGCCACGCGATACACGAGCGCGTTCGCCCACGGATACGACATCACCACGCCCGACGAGACGATCACGACCAGCGGGACTGCCGACCAGAACCCAAAAACGTGATGCCAGTTGAAGTCGCGGGCCTTCGCCGGCACTCCCGTGCGAAACCACACCAAGCCCCGGAGCTTCTGCCAGGTCCATACGCGCGGCAGCCAGATATACATCCCCGAGAGGATCAGAAAGAGAAACGCGAAGTTGCAGGCGCCCGTGATCGCGCGGCCGACTGGACGCGAATCGCCAGCACGGCCCAGCCAGCGGTGCCAATCGGTGACGGTCCGGAAGAACGCGCGGGTGCGGGATCCAGTCCCGAGGACTTCGCCCGTGTAGGCATTCACGAGCAGGACCCCGTCGCGTCCCAAACCGAGCAGCACCGGCGCGTTCGGATCGCGCGCGACGGTGACGGCAGAGGGCACGATGCCCGGCCGCGTAGTCTGTGCTCGAGCGAGCAATGTCTCGAGGGGAAGCCGCGGGGCGTCCTCAAAGGCCGGTCGGGTGGCGGGCCCGGCCTCGGCCCAGGCGACGACCTGCTTTTCATAGGTCAACAGGACGCCGCTGGCCGCCATGATCAGGACGATCGCGCCGGCAATCGTGCCCGTGATCAGATGAAACCAGAAGAAAATCGCACGATACGGCATGTCAGTCTCAATCTTGAGACCCAATCTCAAGATGTTGCCCAGACTAGTGCCGCAAACTACGACCAGTCAAGTCCGATTTCTGTAAGGGTTTTGTAATCGAGGCCACCAGCCTCGGACGTGACGCCGGTACGCGTCGTATTCGGCGCCGTATCTCCGCTTCAACGTGGGCTCTTCGTACACCTGGACGAAGGCAGCCATCGCAAGGCCGACGGCAGTTGCATAGGCGAGCAGCCCGAGCTGGCCGAATGCCAAGGCCTGGCCAACGATGACCGTCACGACCGCGAGGTACATGGGATTTCGCACGTAGCCGTAGGCCCCGCCAACGACCAGCCGCTCAGTGGGTACGATCGGAGCGGGAGTTCCCGAGCCTTCCGTCACGAACCGAGCGAACGCATGCACCAGGAAGGCAGCGCCGGCGAGTACGAGCGCGACGCCCACGACACGGAGAGGATCCCAGAAGGGAAGCGGAGATCGAACCTGCCAGCGTGTTAGCCACCATGGCACGACGCCGGCGACCACACAGGGTGCGGCGAGGAAGAAGACGACGCTTCCCGCCGCCGCCCGGAGTCTGGGCATCTGGTCAGGCGGGAACGTTCGCGCTTTGTGCGGCGATTGCTGCTGCGACGCCCAGGCCGGGCTTCACTCGATGACCGCAGGACGCCACGGCTGCTTCGAGCGCCGAGACGAGGAGCTGCACGTGCGCCGGCGTCGCACCGGCGCCCATGAGACCCACTCGCCAGATCTTTCCCGCCAAGGGTCCCATTCCCGCGCCAATCTCGATGTTGAATGTCTCGCGCAGCTCGCGCCGCACCGCCGACTCGTCGACGCCGCTCGGTACCCGCACCGCGTTCAGCGTGTGCAGCCGCTCGTCCGCCGGCGGCAGCAGTGGGAGTTCCATGGCCGCAACCGCCGCGGCGAAGATGTGATGGGCGAGCGAGTGCCGCGCCCATCGTGCCCCGAGCCCTTCCTCTTCAATCGCAGCCAGCGCTTCGTTCAGCGCGTAGATGAGCGATGAGGACATGGTGTGATGGTATTTCCGGCCAATCCAATAGTCCTGCAGCAGGCTCACGTCCAGATAGAAGCTGCGGCATGGCACACGCCGCTCGAGCGCTGCCGGCGAAAACGCGATCGGCGCCAGACCAGAGGCCGCGCCGAGGCACTTCTGCGAGCCGCTGTAACAGATGTCCGCGCCCCAGGCAGCCATGTCCACGACCTGGCCACCAAGCGAGGTCACGCAATCGACGATCGTCAGCGCGCCGCGATCGCGCGCGAGCAATACGATCTCTGCGACCGGGTTTCGGACGCCGGTCGACGTCTCGGCGTGGACGACGGCGACGACGTCGGTCCTGGAATCGGCGAGCGCGTTCCTCACGGCTGCAGGATCGATCGCGCGGCCCCACTCACCATCGACGCGTCGCACCTCTGCCCCATAGCGCGTGCACATGTCGGCGAGCCGCGCGCCGAAGTAGCCGGTGACGACAACCAGAACCCGCGTGCCAGGCGCCACGACGTTCGCCACCGCGGCTTCCATGCCTGTAGTGCCGGTGCCGGAGACGGCAAAGGCGAAGCTGCCATCCGGGGCCCTGAACACCCGCGCGAGCCGTGCCCGCAAGTCGTCCATGATGGCGAGAAACTGCGGATCGAGATGGCCAAGGACGGGTGCCGCGAGCGCTCGCATCACGCGCGGCGTGACGAGACTGGGTCCGGGGCCGAAAAGCCAACGTTCGGTCGATGGAAGCGTAGTCATGCTGGTTGAAGAAGGGATGCCACTTGTTCGGTGATCGCCGCAATGCCGTCGGCCGGCACGGACAGGAGCGGGAGTCGCGGTGGTCCGCCTGCCAGGCCGATCGCATCGACGGCGGCCTTCAATCCGGGCACGCTGTAAACAGGACCGACGAGTCGCGCGATCGGCATCAGCCGCGCCTGCAGCCCGCGGGCCTCGTCGTGCCGTCCAGCCTCGACCGCAGCCTGCACCGCCGCGCACACATCGGGCGCGACGGCCGCGGGCCCGACGACCGCGCCGGTTGCGCCCACGCACAGTGACGCGTACAGCACGCTCGTCGATCCGGCGAGAACCCCGAATCCCTGGCGGCAGCCCGCGACGAGGTCCGAGATGACGGCCACGTCGCCACCCGAGTCTTTCACGCCGATGATGTTGGGATGCGACGAGAGACGCGCCGATACGTCCGGCGACATGTTGACACCGGTGAAGATGGTGACGTTATAGAGAATGATCGGCACCGTCGACGCGTCGGCGACGGTCCGATAGAAGGCCGCAAGCGCCTCACCGGTCATCCGCCCTTTGTAGAAGGACGGCGTGCGCACCATCACGGCGTCGACTCCGGCCCGAGCCGCGCGGCGGGTCGCCTCGACGGTGGCGCGCGTCGACTCGCGGCCGGTTCCGGCGATCAGCCACCTACCCTCCGGCCATGCCGCTCGCGCTCGGTCGATCAGCCGATCGGCTTCATCGTCTTCCACGAGCGGCGCTTCACCGTTGCTGCCGAGGACGACCACACCCGCAAGCTGTGTGGACGCGTAGTGTTTCAGGTTGCGGCCGAAGGCGTCGAGGTCGACGGTATCGCCCTGGAACGGGGTCGTGACGGGTGCAAAGATGCCGCGAAGCGCGCGGGTCGGATCCATTCCAGCCGAATGTAACTGCGGGATTTCGCGGTGTCAAACGGCGGCGCGCCCAGTGCTCGGGACCGATGCTCGGGACCGAACGCCTGGCGCGCGGTACGCACCGCGGCCTCAGCCCCGACGTGGGTTCGGCCTCGCGAGTCAGCTGCTTCTGGACAGGAACGCCCCGTTGGATGTGTACTGAGTCCGCTTGGCAGCCTCGCACATCTCCGTGTCACTCTTGGTTCTTCTCCTCACGCCAGTGGGTGTGAATCCAGTCGCGGCACAGACGGCCACTCCTTCGAAGAAGCCGCCGCAGGTGCCGGCCGCGGGAGGCACGAGCTTCGCCGCGGCCTCGAAGCGTGCAAACGATGCTCGCGAGGCTGGCCATCTCGAGGAAGCGATCGTCCTGTACCGTAAGGCCCTTGCCGTGAACCCTCGCTGGATAGAGGGTCGCTGGTACCTGGGCACCAGTTACTACGAGCTCGATCGATACACCGACGCCGCGGCGGTCTTCAGGCGCGTCGTGACTGACCAGCCTACGCACGGCGCGGCCTGGGGCTTTCGAGGGTTGTGCGAGTTCCAGTTGAAGCAGTACGAGCCGGCGCTGGTGAGTCTGGTGAAAGCACGCGAGCTTGGCCTCGGTCCAAACAAGGAACTGGCGTCGGTTGTGCGCTATCACACCGCCATTCTGATGACGCGCTTCGACCAGTTCGAGTTGGCCCAGAGGGTTCTCAGCGAATTCGCCGCCGAGGGTAACGACAACCCGAAGATCCTCGAAGCGCTGGGGTTGGCCACGCTGCGATTGCCGCAACTTCCAGGCGAGATCGAGCCGTCACGCCGCGAGCAAGTGCTTCTCGCGGGCGGAGGCGCCTTCTACTACAGCAACCGCATGACGGCCGCGGCGCATCGTCGGTTCGAGGAGCTGCTTCGACGGTATCCCGATACGCCCAATGCGCACTACGCGTTTGCCATCGTGCTGCTGAATGCGGAGCCCGACCGCGCCGTCGAAGAGTTCAAGAAGGAGCTGGAGCGGACGCCGAACCATCTGCCCGCGATGCTGCAGATCGCTTTCGAGTACATCAAACGATCCGATTGGGCGAGTGCCAGGCCATGGGCGTCCAAGGCCGTGTCCGCCGATCCCGAGAGCGCGCCGGCGAGACAGGCATTGGGTCAGGTCCTGCTCGAAACCGACGACGTGAACGGAGCCATCGAGGAGCTGAAAACAGGGATCGAGCTTTCTCCGGAAAGTCCCCTGCTTCACTTCACGCTGGCGCGCGCATTTCGGAAGGCAGGCCGGGCCGAGGATGCCGAGCGTGAGCGGCTGGAGTTCCTTCGTCTCGAACGCCCGCGGCCGGGACCAGCCAGCCGCAAGGACGATGGGACGCTCGAGGCGAAACCGCGCGAGGATCCCGCGACCGCACCGCCTCCACCGGAGCATTGATGGCTGTTTCGGTATCCGCGTTGGTCAGGCGAGCCGGCGTCGTGGTCGTATTGTCGTCAGCGACGTGGACGCTCCTCAGCGCGCAGCAGCCGCGTCGGTCGCGCGGCGTGAGCTGGGAGCGCGCTCGCGAAGCTGCTGGGAAGTACCGCACGGTGCTCGACAGCACATCGGTATCGGCAAGGCCGCGAGCATTCCGAAACTGGAAGTCATCTGGCCCGTCAGCCAGACGGTCCAGGTCTTTCACGATGTCCTGCTGAACAGCGTTCTCGCCATCCGCGAGCTCGATGAGCGGTTTACCGTCATTTCGCCGCCGCGAGTGACGCTGGCCGGTCCGAGCTCCGACAAGTAGTGACAAGGCGCTATGGTGGGGCCAGGTAGCCACGCCTTGCGTGAACGTTGCCCGTCGATTCCGCGTCTCGGCTTGACCTCAGAGAGTGCCAGCCGTCATTCGTGTGGACGCCCTCTGGACTGAACGTCAGAAGAAGACCGCTGCCGGTGCCGCGGCTTCGCCGTTCCAGAGCTGAGGCGCTCCGGAGGGGTTTGTGCCATCAGCGGCGCGGAAGCTTAGGCGAGCAGTTTCTGCATCACCTTGCCGCTGACGTCGGTCAGGCGGAAGTCTCGGCCTTGAAATTTGTAAGTGAGCTTCTCGTGATCGATCCCCATCAGATGCAACATCGTTGCGTGGAGGTCGTGGACGTCCACCGGATCCTCGACGATGTTGTAGCCGAAATCGTCCGTGCGCCCGACGGTCACGCCGGCCTTGACCCCGGCACCGGCCATCCACATCGTGAACGCGCGGGGATGGTGGTCTCGACCGAGCAGCTTCGAGCCGTTGCGCGCCTCGTTGATTGGCGTGCGTCCGAACTCGCCGCCCCATACCACCAGGGTCGAATCGAGCAACCCGCGCTGCTTCAAATCGGTCAGCAGGGCCCCTACCGCGCGATCGATCTCGAGGCAAAGGCGCGGTACACGCACGACAATGTCCGTACCGACGGACGCACCGTGTGTGTCCCACCCGCGATGGTACAGCTGGACAAAACGCACGCCGCGTTCGACCAGCCGGCGAGCGAGCAGACAGTTGTTCGCGAAGGACACCTGCCCTGGCTCCGTGCCGTACATCTCGTGCACCTTTGCCGGTTCCGAGGAGACGTCGGTCAACTCCGGCACGCTGGTCTGCATGCGGTAGGCGAGCTCATATGCGGCAATCCGGGTGTCGGTTTCCGGATCGCCGATGCGCTCACGAGTGATCGCGTTCAAACCATTCACGAGATCGAGCGACTCGCGTCGCGCCTGTGCGTCCACACCGTCCGGATTGCGAGAAAAAAGGACCGGTTCGCCCTTCGCCCTGAATTCGACGCCCTGGTGGACCGTCGGGAGAAAACCGCTGCCCCAACAGCTCTTGCCGCCATCGGGGTTGTTCTGTCCAGAAATCAACACCACGAATGCCGGCAGATCCTTGTTGTCGCTGCCAAGCCCATACGACAGCCACGAGCCAAGACTCGGCCGTCCTATCACCTGATGGCCAGTGTTCATGAAGATCTGCGCGGGGGCGTGATTGAACTGCGACGTCTTCATCGACCGGACGATGGCGATCTCGTCCGCATGACTTGCCACGTGCGGCAGCAGTTCCGAGATCTCCGCACCACCTTGTCCGTGTCGGTCGAAGGTAAACGGCGAGCCAAGCAGCAGCGGCGTTCCCTTGACGAAAGCGAATCGCTCGCCCTCCGGGATGAACCCTGGAGGAATCTCCTGCCCGTCGTACTTTTGCAGCAGCGGTTTGTTGTCGAACAGGTCCACCTGTGACGGTGCACCCGCCATGAACAGATAGATTACTTGCGTCGCCTTCGGTGCGACGTGCGGCGCGATGGCGCGGGCCGTTTGCGATACGAGACGATCGGCGTCAGGACTGAAGGCACACAGCCGCTCACGCATCAGAGACGCGAGCGCCACCGAGCCGATCCCGAACCCCACCTCACTGAAAAAATGGCGCCGCGTCACCTCGCGAAGCGATGTCTTTTCTGTCGCTCGTCGTTCGTCGCTCATTTCGTCACCGTTTCGTCTAGATTCAACAGCCCGTTCGCAACGAGCGTCCAGGCGGCGCGGTCGGCCAGATCGCGGGCGCTCGCGTTTGACGCCGTCGCGAGAACCTTGGCGGCGTCGGCGGGTCTTCCCCGATAGCGCCGCAGCTGCCGCGCATACGAGCGAACAACCAGGTCAATCTCCCGGTCGCTCGGCCGGCGCGACGTGCAGAGCCTGAACGCAAGGGCGGCTCGCGCACGTGTGATCGAGATGCTGGCGGCAGCCGCGACTGGTGCAATCTCCCGGCTGACGCGATCCGCGAGTGCCCGCGCCGCTTCGAAGGACACCTCATCATTGAGCAGCGTGAGCGCCTGAAGGGGCGTGTTCGTCCGGACGCGTCTCACCGTGCAGAACTCGCGGCTCGTCGCATCAAACGTCATGGAGCTCGGATAGGGAGACGTCCGGCGGACAAACGTATAGAGGCCGCGGCGGTGCCGATCGGCGCCCTCGCTCGTGACCCACTTCGCGTCACTGTACGGATTGTCCCAGATCCCGTCAGGTTGCGACGGGAAGACGCTGGGCCCACCGATCTTGTCGCTGAGCAGGCCGCTGGCCGCCAGCGCCACGTCGCGGATCATCTCGGCTTCCAGTCGAAACCGCGGGCCGCGTGCGAGCAGCCGGTTGGTCGGATCTTTCGCAAGCAGCGCCGGCGTCACGTGCGCATCCTGGCGGTACGCCGCCGACGTGACGATCAACCGGTGAAGCGATTTCTGACTCCACTTCAACCGCACGAGCTCCGTGGACAGCCAATCGAGCAGCTCCGGATGTGTGGGTGGCGCTCCCTGCGTCCCAAAGTCTTCGCTCGTTTCGACGATGCCGCGCCCGAAAAACTGCTCCCAGGCGCGATTGACCGTCACGCGAGCAGTCAGTGGGTTCGTGGGACTGACCAGCCATCGCGCCAGTCCGAGCCGATTCGGCATCTGACTGTCGCTCATCGGCGGCAGCACCGACGGTGTGCGCGCGTACACACGATCGCCCGGCGCCAGGTATGCGCCGCGCTCGCGGAAGAGCGTCGAAGGCCGTTCGTACGGAGACCGCTCCTTCATGACGAGCGCCGAAATGATGCCAAGCGCGCGGAGTTCGCCTTCGATTGCCGCGATACGCGCGCGGACAGCCGCGAGCTCGGGCGCTTGCGCACGGTACTGCACGCGCACGGTTCGCTCTTGATCGGGCGAACGCTTGGCGGGCGCGACGTTCAGGATATCTCTGGTCTTTGTCCGCAGGCTCACCACGGTCAGCGGCGATGGCTCCGATGTTGCCGATAGCCGGAACCGCCCGATCGCCTGGCCGACATTGCCGCCGCTGAACGCCAGGGTCACGCGGAGACGAGAACCCTTCGCGACGTCGAAGGGAGCCGCAGGGACGAACACCGCCTGACGTGGCAGGCGCTTGGTGTCGCGCGTGGCGTCGATGGACCAGCCGGGAGGGAGATCGTCCGCGCGCGACGGCACGGCTTTCTTCAATAAATCCTTGATGTCTCCCGACGTCGAATCATCCGCAGCCGCGTTCGAGAACAGGAGCGGCGTCGGTTCTCCGGAAGGCGGCACGAGAAGGACCGAGAACCCCGTGAGCACGAAGTTTCCGTAGTGGTCGCGTCCTGGTCCGCCCTTCGGTAGCGAAGGATCGGGCAGCGCCTCGAGGCGTAGTCCCGTGAATCTGCCGGTCGGCACGATGGTCTGGACGCGATAGCGATCGACGCCTGGATGCTTGCCGGATGCCAACACGGAGCCATCCTCGCGAACGGCCAACGTCGCGGTGTCCGCTTCGGCCTTCTCAGGGGTCAGCGTCGCCCAGGCGCCAGAAGACTCGCGCATCGCCTGCTCCCAGGCCGGCTGTTTAGCGTCGTATTCCGCATTCGGCCCGCTGAGTCGATCGTTGAGCGCCTTCAACTCGGCGGCCAGGGCTGTGCGGCGCTCGTCCTGCTCGGGCGTGGGGAGGTCGAGCGTGGGCTCCTGGATCCAGTGGTCGCCTCCCTCCTTTCCAAACACGCTGTATTCGACGTTGTCGAAGAAGGCCATCAACCGGTAATAGTCGCGCTGCGAGAACGGGATCGTATTTGTGGTTGTGGCACTGCGCGCACGCGATCGTCGAACCGAGCCAGACCGTGGCCGTCGTGTTGACGCGGTCGACGAGCGTCTCCCAGCGCGCCTCTTCGACGTCGATGCCGCCTTCCTGGTTGAGCAGGGTGTTGCGATGGAAGCCGCTGGCGACGAGTTGATCGGGCGACGGCTTCGGCAGCATGTCGCCGGCGAGCTGCTCGATGGTGAACTGGTCGAACGGCATGTCGTCGTTGAGCGCCTTGATCACCCAATCGCGATACTTCCACATTGTCCGCAGGTCGTCCTTTTCGTAGCCGTGGCTGTCGGCGTAGCGGGCAAGGTCGAGCCAGGGACGAGCCCAGCGTTCGCCGTAATGCGGCGAGGTGAGGAGCCGGTCGACCACACGCTCGTAGGCGTCCGGGGCGGAGTCCGCGAGAAAGGCGTCGGTCTCTGCCGGCGTGGGCGGCAGGCCGATCAGATCCAGCGACACACGGCGCAGGAGGGCCTCTCGCGAGGCCTCATGCGAGGGTTGGAGGCCCTCTTTCTGGAGTCGCGCGAGCACGAACTGATCGACGGGATTGCGCACCCAATCGGTCTGCTTGACCGCCGGAGGCGACGGCGTCCGCGGCGCGATGTAGGCCCAGTGTTCGGGGGCCGCGGGCGCGGCGTCTGTCGTCGTTGCGGCCGGCGCCGTCGTGCCATCGTCGGGCCAGGATGCCCCATGGGCGATCCAGTCCCGGACGAGCCCGATCTGCGCATCGGGGAGGGGAGGCTTGTCGAGCGGCATGCGATCTTCGCCGTCCAGTCCGAGAAGCCGCCGGACGAGGATGCTTTGATCGGCATCGCCGGGGACGATCACAGGTCCGGAGACGCCGCCCTTCAAGGCGGACGCACGCACGTCGAGTCGAAGGCGGGCGCGGCTCTTCTTCGGTCCGTGGCACTCGTAGCAGTGCGTTTCCAGAATCGGCCGCACGTCGCGGGTGAAGTCGATGGGGGGCGGCTTCTGGCCGGTCGATGCGCCCGCGGATGGCGAGACTGCTCGGGTTCCGACGGCCAATACTACTGCGAGCGCGGCCGCCAGCCCAATTCGAGGAAGGTTCATGGAACGCCCGAATTCTAGTTGCCGTAGCCCCCGAATGGTAGGGCGATGATTCCCGCCTCGTACGGTGGGCGGGACTGTCCCCCACACAACTGCTGGAACCGACGATCGCAGGTGCAACAAGAACATGCGTATAGCGCGCTTGAACTGCGATCGGTGCGCGAAGCGGGGTCCATGGTGACGCGGGGGCCGGGCGGTTGCCTGACTTGGAAATGTTACGATACCGATTCCGGCTCGTTTCCTTCGGGACCGGTCCTCGGTTCGGGCTCATCACCGCAACGAATGACGCCTCCTTTGATCGTATCGCCGGGCTTGTCGCGCCGGCATTTCCTGCAACTCGCCGCGTTCGGTGGATTCGCTGGCGCCACCGCACTGTCCGGCGGCGGCCTTGGCGCCGCGCCCCCCTTTTTCGAAGAGATCCCGTCCGCGACGAGCGGCGTGACCTGGGTGCATGAGAACGCCATGTCGCCCGAGCGGTTTCTCCCGGAAACCATGGGCCCTGGCGTCGCGTTCTTCGACTACGACAACGACGGCTGGATGGACCTGTTCATGGTCAACAGCGGACAGGCCGACTTCTACAGCCCGCCGACACCGCTGAAAAACGCGCTGTACAAGAACAACCGCGACGGGACGTTCACCGACGTGACCGATCAGGCTGGCGTCGCCGGCGGCAGGTTCGGGATGGGCGCGGCCGTCGGCGACTTCAACAACGACGGCTATCCGGATCTGCTGGTCACCAACTACGGCCCGCCGACGCTGTACAAGAACAACGGCAACGGCACGTTCACCGACATCACGAAGGGGGCCGGACTCGAGAGCGCGCCGAACTGGACGACAAGCGCCGTCTGGTTCGATTACGACAATGACGGCAAACTCGATCTGTTCCTGTGCAGCTTCGTCGAGTTCTCTCTGAAGAACAACATCTTCTGCGGTGACAACAAACTCGGAAAGCGCTTCTACTGCATCCCGCGCGTCTTCAAGCCCACGCCGAGCGCCCTCTATCGGAATAACGGCGACGGCACGTTCACCCTCGTCAGCGGCGGCACCGACATTCAACGCGCCCTCGGGAAAGCCCTGGGCGTCGTCGCGACCGACATCAATGACGACGGCCTGATGGATCTGTTCGTGGCGAACGACACGGTCCAGAACTTTCTGTTCGCGAATCGCGGCAAGGGCAAGTGGGAAGAAATCGGACTCGCGGCTGAAGTCGCGTTCAGCGCCAACGGCACTCCGCGTTCAGGCATGGGCGTCGACGCGACCGACTTCGACGGCGACGGCAAACAGGATCTGTTCGTCGCCAACGTCGATCAGGAGATGTTCTCGCTCTACAAGAACGACGGGAACGAGTTCTTTTCCGACGTCGCCTCCAGCAATGGCGTCGCGCAGGCCACGCGGCTCCTGAGCGGATGGGGTCTGAAATTCTTCGACTACGACAACGACGGACACGTCGACCTGTTTCTCGCCAATGGCCACCCCGACGACATGATCGGGGCATACAGTCAGATGGTGAAGTACAAGGAACCGCTGTTGCTCTTTCGCCACAACGGCACCCGGCTCGAGAACGTCAGCGCCACGGCCGGTCCGATTTTCAGCCGCTCGTTTCCAGCCCGCGGCCTCGCGGTGGGCGACTACAACAACGACGGTCGCCTCGATGTGTTCATCGGCAACAACGGCGAGGCGCCGATTCTGTTGAAGAACAACAGCGGCGAGGGAAACCACTGGCTGGGCGTGAAGCTTCAGGGGACCTCCTGCAATCGCGACGCGGTTGGAACCCGGCTCACCTGGTCGGCGGGCGGAAAGACCCGCAAGCGCCTGAAGACCAACGGCGGAAGTTATCTCTCGTCACACGATCCGCGCGAGGTGCTGGGAATCGGGAGCGCCGCGAAGATCGACGCGCTGGAAATCACGTGGCCGCAGCCGAGCGGCCGCACCGAACGTTTCACCGATCTCCCCATCGATCGCTATGTCACCATCGTCGAAGGCAAGGGGACGATAGATACGTAGCGGCGCCGGCGGCCACAGGCGTTCAGTTCGGGAGGGCGTCATCGCGCGAATCGGTCGCGCTTTCGCCCAGAGCGCCAGTTCCCGATGCAGCGGGTTCGAGGCCGAGACGCTGGCGCTTCAGATAGAGGCCCTTGCGCGAGATGCCCAAAAGCTGCGCGGCCTGATCCATATGGCCGTGCGCGAGTGTCATGGCGTGTTGAATCATCGCGCGCTCGAGGTGTTCAGTCGCAGCGACGAGGGGCTGATCGAGTCGGACCACGAGCTCGGTCGGCAGGAGGTCGCGCTCCGAAGCAGGAATGGTCCGTCGAGACGCGATGACGTTCGGTGACAGATGCTCGGGCATGATCACCGAGTCAGCGTCGGCCAGCGCCGCGGCCCGCCGCAGCTCATTGGCCAATTGGCGGACGTTGCCCGGCCAGGCATAGAGCAGCAGATACTCCATCGCCTCAGACGATACCGAGAGCGGGCCCTTCTTGAACTCGTGGCCGAATCGCGTCAGATAGTGATCGACAATCAACGGAATCTCTTCGCGCCGCTCGCGCAGGGGCGGCACGCGGAGCCGGATGACGTTCAGCCGATAGAACAGATCCTCGCGAAACAATCCGTCGCGCACGAGGGCATCGAGATCGCGATTCGTCGCCGCGACGACGCGAACATCCACGCGGACCGGATGCGGCTCGCCGATGGGATGCACCTCGCTGGACTCCAGGAACCTCAGGAGCTTGACCTGCGGCTCCACGCCGAGCTCGCCGATCTCGTCGAGGAACAGCGTGCCGCCCTGCGCACCGCGGATCACGCCTGGCGCCTGCTCCTGAGCGCCGGTGAATGCGCCGCGGCGATGGCCGAAGAGCTGGCTGTCGAGCATCTCGCGCGGCACTGCGGTGCAGTTGAACGGGACGAACATCCGGCTCGCGCGTGGCGAATACTCGTGAACGAGCCGCGCAAGGATGTCCTTGCCAGTCCCTGTTTCGCCCGTGAACAGGATGGTGACGGGCGTCTGCGCCACCCGGCGGACGGTCTTCACGAGGTCGAGCATGACCTCAGACGCAAACACGCCGTGTGTGGCATCGTCTATGAGGTCCATCGGCCAGAGGGCCGAACGCTCGCGCAGTTCACCGCGCGAGGCGTCGACCGATCTGGAAGAATCGGCAAGCGTTCGAATCGCAATGAACGCGGAACGCGCAGGGACCGTCGGCAACACGTCCAGGACGAGTGTCCATCGCTGATCGCGCCACGACCCGAGCTCCAGTGATTCCAGGGACGGATTGCGTGCGATCTCGGCAAGGGCTTCAGACTCCGACCAGGTCGTCGAGCGCTTCACGTGCAGGCTCTCGTCTCCGCTGGTGGTAACGACTGCCCAGGCGCGGGCACATCCAGTCACCTTGATCAGTTCGATCAGTTCCGCGGCGAGCAGATCCGCACGCGCGCTCTGGTCGAACAGGGCCGCGGCGCGCGAGATGGTCACATCAGCGCGTTCGAGCCGGGACACATCGGTCGGTGGCCACAGGTCATCATCAGCCGGCGCCGGCAGCTCCTCAGCCGCACGAGTGTGCCCAATCGCAAGCAGTACTCGGCGAGTACGAGCCACCGCGACATACGCCGCATCGTGGTCTCCGTTGGCGGCGAGCAGCAGGCCGGCGACTCGATTGAGCTCGGAGACGAGCTCGAGCGACGGATCAGAATGCTCTGTTGCGGCCTGCTGGAACTCCAGCCCCGCAGCGGAAAGATCGCCCAGTCGCGCCGCAGCTTCCGCACCCAGGAGGCGAAGCCGCATGAGAAGCTCTCGATCGCCAACCTTCGCAACGTCTTCGATTGCCTTCTCCATGACGTCCCTGGCGGCAACTGAATCGCCGACCATGATCTCCAGGCGCACCGAGGACAGCCTCGGCCAGAGCGCCTGGTACGAGAGGACTTCGACGTCCGAGTTCACCAGCTGCTGAAGACACTCTCGTGCGGCGACGAAGTCTCCTCGGCCCATTTCGAGCTGAGCCAGGCCATCGAGAACGGACGAGCGCCATCGCGGCGCCACCTTGGACAGGCGGAGTGCCTCCTTGAACTTCCGCTCCGCCACGTCGAGTTGGCCGGCGCCGAGCGCGATGGTGCCTGCGTTTGCAATGGCCGCCAGTTTGGTCTTCTCGGCCCCGGCCTCAAAGGCAGCACGCAGGGCCACCTCCGCCTGCTCGCTGGCACCGAGAGCATCCGACCGCATGTACGACAGGCACAGGGAATCGATCGCTGCGAGACCTTCAAGCCAGTAGTTGGGATGATGCGCAAGCAAAGACTTTGCGATCTTCACGTGTTGGATCGACGAATCAATCACCCCTCGACGGCTCTCCGCCTCCGCGACAAAGAGGTGCAGCGCGATGGTGGTGAAGGGGTCACCGAGCTGATTGACGTGCTGCCGCAGACCCCTCAAGAAACTTCTGATATCACCTGCCGAGCTGAACTCGCCGAGTGCCGTCAACAGCCACAGCTCCGCCCAGCAGCGACACCGCCATGCCTTTGCTTCCGTGCTCGCTTGAACAACTCGTCGTAATATCGCTTCGGCGGCATGGGCGCTTCCGCTGTCGATTAAGACCTGTGCAAGTACCGTCTTCGCACGCAGGCACTGCTCGACAGTCGCGGAAGCGTGCGCCGCAACCTTCTCCGCCAGCCGGTGAGCTTCAGCGGAATGGCCGGCCAGCACACAAACCTCAGCGAGCACCAGAGAGCGTTCAGTGTCAGACGCTGCGCCAGCGTCCGCGCGCAGCCAGGCGAGCGCGTCGCCGAATCGGCCCAGGCGGAGCGCTTGCTCCAACGACCGATGCTTCGGGCGGTCGCTCATGGTCACCTCTGTGGTTTGAAGAGAGACAACTTAACACTCGACACTTGGCTATTCAAGGATCGTCCGTCCTGTCGCCAGCGGCGTTGCACAGTCTCGATCGAATTCTTAGGAGTAGACCAATCCTTAGGAAGTGGAATTAGGAATTGGCCTGCGGAATGTGCGGGAGGCTTACTTTCTGGCGGCGGCCTTTTGTATCCGCTGCAGCAATTGGTGCACCCGTGGTTCGTTTGGGTTGCGACGGAGCGCCTCGCGCGCCCAGCGCTCCGCCTCCGCGCCGCGCCCCAGACTCGAGAGAGTTTCCGCCAGCAGGTAAGGACCGACGAATGCATCTGTCTTTGCGGAAGCGGCCTGCTCGAAGGCGGCGACCGCCGCATCGACGTTACCCGCCTGCCGCTCGATCAGGCCGAGGTTCACCCAGGCCTCCAACGACGCCGGATATGTCGCGACTTCCGCACGGTACTCGCGCGCAGCCGCCGCTGTGTCGCCCCGCTGCTCGGCCAGGACTCCGAGATTGAAATGCAGCCCGGGCCCCTTGCCCCCCAAAGCCACGGCCCGTTTCAACGCTGCTTCGGCGACCTGCCGGCGGTTCAGCTCCAGCGCAAGGCCGCCGAGGCTGACCTGGACTGGCGCGAATTCCGGAGCGACCATTGCGGCCCGCTGATACAAGTCGAGCGCCTTTTGTCGCTCTCCACGCGCGTATTGAATGTCCCCGAGACTCACCAGCGCTTTGAGGTTGTCCGGGTCGAGCACTAGCACGCGTTCAAACCCCGAGACGGCCGCGTCAACGCGGCCGGCGGCCTGGTAGGCGAACGCCAGGTTGAGCACCGCCACGTCGGATTCGGGGTCGAGATCGACGGCTTGTCGCGCGGAAGCGACGGCAGCCTGCGCATCCTTGCGAGCCAGGTAGGCCGACGACAGAGCGAGGTGGACCGCCGGATTGTCGGGGTCTCGCCGTACCAGTACCTCCAGGCGTTTCGTCGCGTCATCCAACTGCCCAGAATCGAGCAGCGCCTGGGCTTGCAGCAACTCCTGCAGGAGTGGCATCTGGTCCTTGGGATCCGGCCTCGGACCCTTCCGCCGCGCTGCCGCCGATTCTCCGCCGCTGACGTAGCCCAGAGATCGCAGACGTGCGAGCGCGTCGGCATCAATCTTCGCCGATACTGGCGCGTCGTTCGCCTCGAGTAGCTTCATCGCGTCGAGCTGCGCTTGCAGCGTCGCGGCGACGCGTGGGTACCGCGACGACACGTCGTGAAGCTCGGTTGGATCTTCTTGTAAATCGTAGAGCTCCGGCCGTGGCGCGCGGACGAACTTCCAACGCTCCGTCTCCAGCGCGACTAGCTCGCTCCAGCCGTAGTGGAAGCGGGGATAGTGGCTCTCGGCGTAAGACACTGGCCCGACGATCGCGTCCGAAGTATCGGCGCCTTTCTCTCGCGAAGCTTCGCTGCCCGGAGGCGAGCCCGCACCGACCGACACTTCGTGCGCGACCATCGAGATCAGGCTCACGCCATCGAGTCCTGGCGGCACAGGCAATTCAGTGAGGTCGAGTAGCGTCGGCGTGATGTCCACGAGCCGCGCGAGACCGCGCACGCGCCGTCCTGCGAGCGTCAGCGCTGGCAAGCCCGTCGGGCGACCGGTTGGTGGCGCGATGATCAGTGGCACGTACAGCGTGCTGCCGTACAGGAAGATCCCATGCGTCGGCTCGCCATGTTCGCCGAGCGACTCTCCATGGTCCGACAGGTACACGACCACGGTATTGCGGCGGAGGTTCAGCGCGTCCAGCGTCCCGAGCAACCGCGCGACCTGGCTATCGGCGTAGACGACCTCGCCGGCGTAGGCGGTCGGAGCCCGGCGTCGGTACTCGTCCGGCGGGGTATAGGGCTCGTGCGGGTCGAACAGGTGAACCCAGAGATAAAACGGTTGCTCCCCACGCTTCGGCTGTCGGAGCCACGCGAGTGCGGCGTCGACGACGGCGGCGGCGGGCCGCTCGACTTCGGTCAGACTACGGCGCTCCAACCCCTCGTAATCGAGGGAATCGTCGTAGGTCTCGTGCCCCTGGCCGATGCCCCAGCGCGAATCGAGCACATAGGACGACACGAACCCCGCCGTACTGTAGCCGTTCGCGAGAAAGCGCTCGGCGAGCGTCGTGGCGTTCATGCCCAGCACGAAACCGCCGTTGTCGCGCACTGCGTGGTGCGGTGGGTAGAGGCCGGTGAATAGAGACGTGTGAGAAGGCAGCGTCAGTGGAACCTGTGAGACCGCATGCTCGAACAGCGCGCCCTCGCGTGCGAGACGCGAAGCGGCGATCGTTTCGAACGGCGCGCCATAGGGCGCAACGTGGTCGCGTCGCAATGTGTCGATCGAGATGACGACCACATTGGCGCGGGCGAACCGAGGCCCGTGGACCGGCGCGTACTCTACTTGTCGAATGCGGAGCGGCGACGCAGATGGTCGACTCTCCGATGGTTGTGCTTTGAACGACCCTTTGAAGTAGGCAAGGATGCCCACCAGGCACACCAGCACTACGAGTGTGGCGGCAACCCACTGTATGGAGAATCCGCGGCGAGGTGCTGGAGGCCCGCTCAATCGTTTGGTGGTGTCAGATCACCGGCGGGCTGCTGCTCACTGCCGGGCTCGGGCGGATGCGACCGACGACGATGCTGGTACTCTTCAAGGGCCTTTTGCGCCTCGTCCTGGCGTCCCAACGCCTGGTAGGCACGCGCCAGCTGGTAATGCACGTCCCCGTCCTCGTCGATCTCGAGTGAGGCTTCGAGGTGCGGAACCGCCTCTCCATATCGCCCGGACTGCACGTAGGCGCGCCCGAGGAGCGCCCGCGCGGACGGCGGCGCGTTCGCCCTGACTGCGTGCTCGAGTACCGGGATCGCGCGGTCCAGCTGCTGACCCTGGAGCAGCGCGTCCCCGTACATCAGCAGCAGGGAAGCGTCCTCGGGCCGCTCGCGCGTCAGCCGCTCGAGAAGAGGAAGCGCCTCATCGAGATCGTGTGCGCGAACGAGCGCCTCCGCGAGGGCGTTCTCTATCGCTGGATTCCCGGGTTCCAGCGCCAGCGCCGCGCGAAGTTCCGTAACGCCTTCAGGATTCCTGTTGCGCGACTGCGCGATCTCGGCGCGAATCAAGTGGACCTCGGCCGACGGCGGCAGCGTTTCCAGATGGCTCACGGCCTCACCGGCGAGACGATTCGCCGCTCGCACAGTCCAGAACCGCGACTCGGGAGTGGTGGACTTCTGCGCCGCCCCCAGCGCCTCTCGAAACTTGCGATCCAGAAAGCGGCATTCCGCGGTGTGTTGCGCGCAATACGGCGCCGTCCTCGGTTTGACCTTTCGCAGCTCGATTGCGGCCCACTCGGGCTTTCCCGCCCGGTCGTAAAGATCGGCGATCGCTTCGTGCAGCCCGCCAACCGGGACGTTGTTCTGAATCGCGCGGCGGTAGATGCCGAGGGCCGCGGGCAGCTTGTCCTGTGTAGCTGCGACGTCGGCGACGAGCAGCTCCAGAAGGGGAGAGCTGGGGGCCTCATTCTGCAGCGCGACGAACGACGCCTCCGCGATTGATTCGTAACTGCGCGCGAGCCCGTACCATCCCTTGGGATTCATCGGCTGCAGCGTTGTGAGCGTACGATAGTGGGGCACGGCTTTCGAGTACCGGGAAGTGGCAGCGTAGGTCCTGGCCAGCATCTCCCGCGCGTCGGCGTTGCGCGGCATCAGCGTGACCGCGCGCAGCAGCATCGGTACCGCGTCCTCGAGACGGCCCAGATCGAGCAGCGCCGCACCGAGAAACAGTGACGCAGGGGCGAGCGATCGATTGAGCCGCGTGGCTTTTTGAAGCGGCGCAAGCGCCTGATCCGGATGCCCCGCCATGTATCGGGCCATCCCGAGATTCATCAGCAGCCCGGCATCGTCCGGACGCCTCGACACGAGCTCGTCGTAGATGGTCGCGGCGGCATCAAACCGTCCCGCCTCCATCGCCGCCGATGCCTCGGCTGCGCGGGCAGCCAGCGCAGCCGGCTCCTGAATCGCCGCGACGGATACCGCAGTGCTGTCGAGATTGATGGGGAGAGTGGCCGCGGCGGCGTGGGGGATGATCGCCAGCACGGCGAGCATCGACGAGCGAACGCCGCTGCAAAACATCGATCGAGAATACGACAGGCTCCGGGCTACTGGCTACGGAGTCTCGGCTGTGGGCTCCAGTCGACGGACTACGGACTTCAGGTTATGGACTACAGGCACCGTCTGCACGAGGGAACGCCGGCGCGAGTTGTTCCTCGCACCGGCGTTCGTCGCGTCTCTCTGAGGCCCGAAGCCCTACTGGGGCAGAAGGCCCGCTAGAACTGGAACCGCACGCCCAGCCGGATCTGTCGTTCTCCCGTTCCCGCGTCGCGCGAACTGGTGCCAACTGCGAACGTCTGTCCGAATGTCGCTGCGTTCACATCAACCGTGCACCCGGGACTCGGATCATCCGGGCACGGAGGCCCCCAGTTGGGATGATTGAACAGGTTGAAGAACTCCGCACGGAACTCGGCGCGCCGCTCGGCTTTTCCGATCGGGAACGATCGGAACAGCGAGAAGTCCACGTTCCAGGCGCCAGGGCCGCGGAACTGATTCCGCCCGGTGTTGCCGAACTTCACGCCCTCCGGCTGGCTGAAGACCGACGGATCGAAATACGTGCCCGCATTGCCGTGAAGATCCGTGATCTTGTAATCACCGTTGATGTCCGCGGTCTGGAGATTCCCCGGCATGTTCAGCCCGGCCGAGTTCGCAACGACCGTGAACGGTGTGCCCGAATAGGCGCTGAACAGTCCGTTGACCTGCCAGTCACCAAACACGATGTGGGCGGCGCGGTTGCCGGCGCCGTTCGATTTGTACGGCAGCTCGTAGACGAACGCCATCTGGAAGACGTGCGTGCGATCGAAACCAGCCGTTGCGTAGTTACGATCCAGCTCGCTCGGTGCATTCCACCGCAGATCGGCCCACCCGTCGTCGTCCGTCTCGTTTTTCGCGCGCGAGAGCGTGTAGGCGCCCTTCAGCAAGAGGCCATTCTTGAAGGGCCGATTGATGGCAACCTGCAAGGCGTGATAGTTGGTCCTCGTCCGCGGTCCCCAGACATCGACGTCGTTCGACCGGCCAAACTTCGTGAAGAAGGGCTGGCAAGCGGCGCCGCAGCCCGGCGTCGTCGAGGCGTTCACATTCAGATCGGCGAACCCGCCGGAGCTGTGCGTCCCGACGTAGGCGACGTCGAGCGCGAGATCGAATTTGACCCGGCGCTCCACGGCGATATTCCACGACTGGATTCGGCCGCGCGAGACGTCATCGGCCGGCGTTCGCATTGCGTAAGAGTTGGGTAGCGGGATGTTCCCCGAGCTCGTGTCGGGACCCGCAATATCCGGAACCCCGGCGTCGAGCGTGGTGACCGCCCCGAACGGATTCGTCGACTCCAGCACCGCGGCGATCGTCAGCGGGTAGAAACCACGCAACGGCCGAGAGAACGGCAGCGGATTGTAGGTGATGCCATAGCCAGTCCGGAAGACGGTGTCATCGTTGAGACGATAGATTGCGCCAAGACGCGGTGCGAACAGCGTCTTGCTGACCTTGATGCCGAGATCCGTCGGATTGTCACCGACGCCGCCGAGTCTGACCGTAAGCGTGTCGAGATCAAGCTGCTCGATGCCACGATCGGCGCGTGTCATCAGCGGGTAGTACTCGTAGCGAAGACCGAGATCCAGTGTCAACTTGTTGTTGACCTGCCAGCGATCGCGCGCGTATAAGCCGTGCTGCCACTCGCGCGTGGTCATCAGCTCGTTCTGGACACTCAACGCAGCGTAATCGGCGAGTCCCAGCAGGAAAGCGGCGTACTGGTTGTAGATGTTGCCGGCCTGGCTGCCGCCGTTCAAGGCGGTGGCGTTGCTGGCGAATCGCCAGTGACCGCGCGGGCCGTATCCGAGTTCAGGCTGCCAATGGTTCATGCGCAGTCGGTTCAGGGAGTAGCCGAAACGGTACTCGTGGTTGTTGTGGAGCTTCGTCATGTTGCCGCTGAACGCGTATGTCCGCTCGTCTCGCTCTACGGGCGCCCACCCGTCGTCGTTGCCGAGCGTGGTGAAGCCGGTGAGAAATGCCGGCATTCCCGCGTAGCGCGGATCGCTGCTGAAATTCGCGCCACCGTTCGTGCCGGGGATTCCGAGCGTGTCGAGCCCGAAGTTGCCGAGCCCGAAATCACCTGCCGTCGATTCGTGCGTCATCTTCGAGATGCCGAACGTGGAGTCGAAGACGGTGGTCGGATTCAAGGTCCACGTCGTCCCCACCGTGTACTGGTTCACCGTCGTGTCGCCCGTCAGCACGTTCGGCGTATACCCGACGTAGGCCTGCGGCGAATCTACCTTCGCTCCCATGTGCCCGAACTTGCCCCAGATCTGCGTCTGCGACGAGGGGTTGTAGTTCACCTTGAAGTCGTAGTTGTTGCGGTCGAACTTGCGGTTCGAGTCCTGGATGAAATTGCGTGCGACGGCTGCCCCTCCAACGTTCGCCCCGGTCCCCGCAAGGTTGGCTCCCGGAAACAGATCCTGAATCTGCGAAGCGATTCCGTTGATCCGCCCCGCCGGAATCTGGTTGTTCGGGAAAGGAATTCGGCCGGTCCCGTCCGGATTCCCGGTGGTCGGGTCGTAGATGATCTGCACCGAGCCGTCGCTGTTGAATGCCTGGCTGAAGTCGCCTGCCTTCAAGGCATCGGGCGGCACGTTGAAGATCTGCTGCGACAGCGTCTTCTGGTATTGCCCTTCCCAGGCGGCGAAGAAGAACAACTTGTCCTTCATAATCGGGCCTCCGAGTGTCGCGCCCGCGATGTGCGCGTTGGAGGGCCTTTTCTCTGTGGCGAAGTAGGGCGTCGCGTTCAGCTTCTCGTTGTTGTAGAACTCGAAGGCGGAACCCTTGAACTCGTTCGTGCCCGACTTCGTGATGACGGTGATTGCCGCACCGCCAGCCATCCCCTGTTCGGCGTCGAAGTTGCTGGTGCTGACGTTCACGGTGTCGATCGTCTCTGCGGGAGATACGTACATCGTGTGGTGCGGCAGCCAGATGTTGACGTTGGTCGCGCCGTCAGTCTTCGTTCCGTTATTGTTGCGGTTGAGACCGTTCACGTTTGTCGACAGCGCGCGCCCAGGCGTATCGACTTCGCTGTTCTGCACGACTCCAGGCGTCGCGCCCGGTACCAGGTTGATGAGCGTCTGGTAGTTGCGGTTCTGCTGCAAAGGCAACTGCGTGATCGCCGCCGACTTGATTTCCGTGTGCGTGTCCGCCTTGTCCGTCTGCAGGAGCTGACTTTCGGACTCGACGGTGACCGTCTCGGTCAGCGCGCCGACGGCGAGCTGCACGTCGACCCTGGCCACCTCGTTCACCGACACGGGCACGCCGGTTTGCACGGCTTCCTTGAAGCCCTGGAGCGACACTTTCACGTCGTACGGCCCTGCGAGGACGTTGGTGAACGAGTAGGTGCCGTTGCCGCCGGTCACTGCCGTTTTTTCCAGGTTTGTTTCTTTGTTGGTGGCCGTGACGGTGGCGCCAGGTACGGCTGCGCCGCTGGTATCGGTCACCGTGCCGACGAGACTACCGTAAAGCACCTGGGCGTCGAGCGCCGCAGGCAGACATCCCACCACTACTACGACAGCGGCGAGTGCCGTCCACATCCTTCTCTTGAGGTCCACAGTCATTCCTCCACACACCCGGCCGGAACAGCGAACAACAGATGACAGCGCATCTGATAAAGGCAGATCACAGAGTGATCTACGGGGAAGGGGAACGCGGTCGCGCGCGGGCCGCGATGGGCGACAGGCTAAGCGGAATGCACTATGAAGTCAAGACAGCGCGGGCCTGTCGGACAGCTTTTTTAGACGAGCTAAAAAATTGGATCTGAGCCTTGCGCGATCGGTCTTTTTGCGAATGTTTTCTACCGATCCAAAATTGCGAACTGAGCGATTCAGTCCGCTGGAGACGAGATTCGCCAACGTCTTAACAAACTGGTGTGTCCAGCGCAACGGTTGGCGCTAACCTCTGGCGCCCGGGCCCTGGTCCCTGAGTCCGTCTCGCTCGATCCTTCGAATGTACGCCTCCAGCTTGTCGTTCTCGTACTTCACCGTGTTCAGGAACAGGCTCTCGGAAAGGTATTCGCGCCGCTCTTCGTCGGTCATCTGCGCGATCAGGTGCTTGATCTCCCGCACCATATCCTCGAACGACCGTTCGAGCTCCTTCCGCGCGGTGACCTCGCGGTAGAGGACTTCCATGATCGCAAGCAGATCGCCATCGAGGACAATCTCGGCGCCGTTGGTCGTGGTGATGCTTCGCATGGCTCAGCCCCCGAAGCTCCGGACCGCACTCGCCTCGTCCGGGTGCAGCTCGAGGAAGTTTTGCGCTCCGGTCATCGTCAGCATCGTCTCGACGCGCTTCTGGACCCCGGCGAGCTTCAGCATCGCATCGGCCGCGCTCGCCTGGCGGTACAGGTCCATGAAGCAGCCGATCGTGGCGCTGTCGACGTAAGTCACGTTCGTCAGATCGATGAGCAGCTTCTTCTCGCCCTTCGCAATGAGCGACGAGACGGTCGTAGAAAAGTCCGCGAGCATCGGATACATCAGCCGGGACTCCGAGACCCGCACTATCGCCAGACCCTTGGCAAACTCGGTCGTCAGGTTCATCCGCTCACTCCGCTCCGTGGCTCCTGGATGCCGCCGGATCCGTCCGGTGGCCCCTCGGGCCCGGCCTGTTCGTATTGTGTCCGCAGACGCTTGATCTGGCGCGCCAGTTCTGTCCGGCCGCGATTGATCCGCGACTTCACCGTCCCCTCGGGCAACGCGAGCGAATCGGCAATCTCCTGATACGAGAGCTCGCGGATGTCGCGCAGCATGACCGCCGTTCTGAGCGTCTCCGGCAGCGACGAAAGCGCTTCCTTCAGCAGCGACACGCGATCGCGGTGCTCGAGCGCGGCATACGGGCTGATTTCTGTCGAAACCGGCATGAGATCGCCCGGGTCGACATCACGATCGATCGTCTCGCGCTCCTTGCGAACACTGCGGTAGTGATCGATGCAGAGATTCCGGCTGACGCTGATCAGCCACGTCTGGAAGTTCGCGCGGCGATCGAAGGTGCTGAGCGAGCGGAAGATCTTGAGAAAGATGTCCTGCGTCAGATCCTCGGCTTCATCGTGCTTGCCGACGAACTTGTAGGCGACGTTGAAGACCTTCCGCCGATGCAGCCGAACGATCTGCTCCCAAGCCTGCTGGTCGCCGCGCAAGCAGCGTTCAATCAGCTCGTCGACGGTCGCCGGTTGTGCGGATTGGTACTCAGGAGGCATTCAACAGGCTCTCGCCGAGGCGGCGTGGTGGCGGGTTGGTCGCATCATAACTTAGCGTTTTTTTGCCTGTCAAACGCTGCAACCTGTTGAATTCACGCTAAGATCCGTCAAGTTCATGGCCGTGTCCCCGACCTTCGCCAGCCGTTCAGGCCTCGCCGCGTCCGTCCTCACCGCGATTGCCGAGACGGTCGGTACTCCCACTTACGTCTATGATGCCGCCGAGATTCGTCGGGCCTACCGGAACTTCGACGAGGCCCTGCGGCCCCAGCCGCACGCGATCCACTATGCGCTGAAAGCGAACTCGACGCTCGGATTGGTGCGCCTGCTCCGGCAGCTCGGCTCCGAGGTGGACGCGAATTCCGGCGGCGAAATCGAGGTGGCGCTGCGCGCCGGCTTCATCCCGGACCAGATTGTCTTCAGCGGGGTCGGCAAGGGCGGCGACGAGCTCGATCGCGCCGTCACGCTCGGGCTGAAGTCGATCAACGCGGAATCGCCCGGTGAACTGGACCGCATCGCCACCCGCGCCCGTGCTCTCGGCACCTCTGTCCGCGTCGCGCTGCGAGTCAACCCGGACATCGACGCGAAAAGCCACCCCCACATCTCGACCGGGCTCAAGACGAACAAGTTCGGCACGCCGATCGACGAGGCGCGACGAGTGTATCGCGAGCACGCCCGGCAGCCCGGGCTCGAGCCGGTCGGCCTGCACGTCCATGTCGGGTCGCAGATTACTTCGCTCGAGCCGCTGCGCGACGCCGCAGAGCGTGTAGTGGCGCTCGCGCGTGTGCTCGTTTCAGACGGCATTGCCCTCGAACACGTCGATCTGGGAGGCGGTCTTGGCATCTCGTACGACGGCTCACCAGTACCGACAGCCGCCGAGTATGCCGCGGCGATTCTGCCGGCGATAGAGGGCTCCGGCTTCGGGCTGGTAGTCGAACCAGGTCGCGCCCTGGTGGCGTCGGCCGGGACGCTCTTGTCGCGTGTCGTGGATCGCAAGGACTATGAAGGCGGTCCGCGGTTCGTCGTCCTCGACGCGGGCATGACGGAGCTTCTCCGTCCCGCGCTTTACGGCGCCTTCCACCGCATCGTTGCGGTTGCGCCGCGAGAGGGCGACGAGGAGCGCTACGAGGTGGTAGGGCCCCTCTGTGAAAGCAGCGACATCTTTGGACGCGACCGGCTGCTGCCGCCGATCGAGGTTGGTGATCTCGTGGCGATTCTCGACACGGGCGCGTATGGGTCGGTCATGGCGTCCACGTACAACCGCCGGCCCCTGCCGCCTGAAGTGCTCGTGGACGGCAATTCGTGGCACGTGATTCGACGCCGCCAGACGATTGACGATCTGTTGAGCTTGGAAGAATAGCGGCTCGGACTCCAGGGTTCAGGCTCCAGGCTCGAACAGAGGGGCTGCGCGTGTCCTGTACCCTGACGTCCGTAGCCCGTAGCCTGAAGTCCGTCCCCACATGCTCATCGCGTTTGAAGGACTCGATCAAAGCGGGAAGGAAACGCAGGCCCGGCGGCTCGCCGAAGCGCTCCGTGCCGACGGTCGTCGCGTCGAGACGCTCTCGTTTCCCGACTACTCGACGCCGATCGGCCGGGAGATCGAGGCAGCGCTTGCCGGAATGCGCCATTTCGGTCCGGACGTGATGCAACTGCTGTACATCGCGAACCGGTACGAGAAGAAGCCGCAAATCCTGGACTGGCTGTCTCGGGACGTCGACGTCGTCTGCGACCGCTACGCGGCTTCCAGCATTGCGTACGGAGAGTCGCAAGGACTCGAACCCGCCTGGCTCACCGACGCGCAGCGCAATCTTCCGCACGCAGACCTCACGATTGTCCTCGACATTGCGCCAGAGACCGCCGTCTCGCGCAAGCTGTCGGGCCGCGACCTCTACGAGCGCGACCTGGCGCTGCTCGGACGCGTCCGCGACAGCTACCGCCGGCAGGCGTCCCAGCCTGGCTGGGCCTTCATCTCGGGGGAGCAGCCCGTCGACGTGATTGCCGAGCAGATCCGCCAGCTGGTTGCGGGCAAGAAATCGAGAAATCGAGAAATCGAGAACACGAGAACGCAATCGTAGGCCCGAGCTCTAGCTCGGGCACACAATCGCGCGGCAAATCGCCAATGCCCAAGCTGACGCTTCGGCCTACTTCGTGTCGAGAACGACCCGCCCGATCGTCACCGCGCGGATTTCGCGCGCACCGTGGCGGCGGAGCACCTCGCCGCAGGCGTCAAGCGTCGCGCCGGTCGTCGTCACATCGTCAACGAGCACCAGCGTGCGGCCCGAGACCTTTGCGGCCCAGCCCGCACGCCGCCAGCCCGTCCAGCCGCTCAACCTAAACGCGTCGCGCACGTTGGCCTGCCGCGCGTCTGCGTCGAGCTCGGACTGCGGTTTCGTCGCGCGCCGCCGTCGCAACGCGTGCCAGACGGGGAGATCGCACGCGACGGAGGCGACCAATGCGACGAGTGCGGCGGATGCGATGGGTGCGTCAGGTGCGGCGGGTCCGACAGGTGCGACAGGTGCGGCGGGTGCGGAGGGTGCGACAGGTGCGACAGGTGCGGAGGGTGCGATAGGTGCGACGGGTGCGACGGGTGCGACGGGTGCGAACGGTGCGGCCGGTGTGACGGGTGCGGCGTGTGCGACTGGTGCGTCGAGTGCAACGAGTGCGGTGGGTGCGAGAAGTGCGGCTGCGCGGTGCGCGGTGCGCAGTGCACGCGCGAGATCGTCAACTTGATTGAATCCGCGGCGCCACTGACGCCACGGGTGAAGGGGCACAGGCACGAGGGCATCGGCGCCGTCGAAGATGTCGACCGCATTCGAACAGAGCAGCGCGCCGAGTCGTCGGGCGAGAGAGCGCCGTCGATCGAATTTGAGAGCGTGCACGAGGTCGCGGAGCACGCCTTCGTATGGTCCGAGCGTGCGCAGCGCGGTCAGCGCCGCTCCGGCCGGCAGGCAGGCGTGATTCGCGCCGGCCCGCGCCAGGGGCGCGCCGCACCGATCACACCAGGGCGGCGTATAGCGACCGAGGTTGCGCCAGCACGCCTCGCAGGCGGGAGACCCCGTCGGCGTGTCGAGCACTCGAGCGCAGGAGACGCATGCGGGCGCAAAGATCGCGGCGATCAGGCTATCGGCGAGAAGACGAGTCGTAGGGGCGAATGGCATTGCGCCCCGACTGTGCCGCCCCATATCTCATTCCATCCCGTATCGCTTTCGCTTCTGCCAGAGCGCTTTGCGACTGATCCCGAGTAGCACGGCCGCGCGGCTCTGATTCCCCTTCGTCTCCCGCAGCACGAACGCGATATAGCGCCGCTCGAGCTCGTCGAGCGTTGGCCGCTCCGCCGTCTGTCCTCCTGCGGTCCGTTCGGGCGACGGCGTCACGTCGGCGAGATCCGCAGCGGTGATGACGTCCCGGTCCGACGACATCAGCACGCGTTCGAGCACGTGCCGAAGCTCGCGCACGTTGCCGGGCCAGTCGTGAGCCGAGAGCATCGCCATCGCGTCGCGGGTCACGAGAGGGGGCCGGCGATCACCATTCCGCGTCAGGTCGGCGACGAGACGGCGCGTCAGGACCGGCACGTCGCCAGCTCGATGCCGCAGCGGCGGCACGCCGATCGGCAGCACGCGCAGTCGATGATACAGGTCCATGCGAAAGCGTCCATCGCGGACAGCCTGCTCGATGTCGTCAGCCGCGGAGGCAATCACCCGCGCACGTACCGGGATGGAGATGCTGGACCCGAGCCGCTCGACCTGCTTCTGTTCGACCAGTCGCAGCAGCTTGGCCTGTGCATCGAGCGAGAGCTCGTCGACGCGATCGAGATAGATAGTGCCTTCGCCGGCGAGCTCGAATCGTCCGGGACGCGCCATGGTCGCATCGGTGAACGCGCCGCGCTCGTGCCCGAAGAGCTCGGACTCGAGCAGCCCCGCCGCGAGGCCAGGGCAATCGACCACGACGAATGGATGGCGGCGGCGGGCGCTGAGGTGATGAAGCGTGCGGGCGACGAGAATCCTTGCCGGTGCCGGTCTCGCCCGTCACGAGGACGTTCGCATCGACGCGTGCGTAGCGCCGGAGGGCGCCGACGACGGCTCGCATCGCCGCACTGCGCGCGACCAGCGGCGCCAGCTGCCCGCGGGCCGCTAGGCCCGGCGCGCCGAGGCGACCGGTTCGAGCACGCCGCTCAGATCCACCGGGATCGCGCTGCCCCACAGCCTCTCGAGTCCGTAGAAGGCGCGGGACTCCCCGCTGAACACGTGCACGACGAAATCGAAGTAGTCGAGCAGAATCCATCCCGCGCGCTTGTACCCCTCGGTGTGCGAGGGTTTTGTCTTCCGCTTCGCCAGCGCGTCTTCCACTGACTCGGCGATCGCGCGAACCTGTCGCGCGTTCGCGCCGGTGGCAATCACGAAGTAGTCGGTGAAGCCCGCGGCCTTCCGAAGATCGAGCACGACGAGCTGCTCGGCCTTCTTGTCTGCGGCGGCTCTCACCGCCTCGATCACTTCAGCAGGAAGTACAGGTGTCTTCAATGTCGCGCGCCTAGACGGGCTCTTGCTCATGCAAGGTACTGGCCGCCTTCGTTGGCCCGGCGGCTGGGGAAGCGTGAGGAGGTGCGGGGACGTACAGGTGATGTCGCGTCACGTGACTGGCAACCAGAGGCGGCACGAGATCCGTCAGCAGTTCGCCTGCGCCCGCCCGCTGCCGTACCATCGTCGCCGACACGTCCGGCGTCGGTGCATCGATCAGGAGGATTGAGGGTTGCGATAGATCCCGCAGGGGCTGCGGCGTTGTCGCTCTCGGACCGTCTGCATCCGCGTGACGAGCGCCGGCAGCGCGTCGTAGAGCGTGGCGACCGCATGCCCCGGCCGCGAGACGACGACGAAGTGCGCGCGATCGAGGACGTGCGGATACTCGCGCCATGTCGCAATTTCCGCAAACGCGTCAGCGCCCGTGATGAAGAAAAGCTGCGTCGCACGGAGCCCACGCTGGTGAAGCCGGCTCAAGGTGGATGCCGTGTACGACGGCCCGCCCGCTGTCAGCTCGATGTCGTCCACGATGAATCCGGGTTCGTTGGCGATGCCGAGGGCCGCCATCGCAAACCGATGATGCGCGGACGCGCGCGGTTGCACGCGGCGATGCAGTGGAACGCTGGAGGGGATGATCCGGACCTCGTCGAGCGCGAGCGCGCGCCGGGCGACGTGAGCCACCGCGAGATGGCCGAGATGAAACGGGTCGAACGTCCCCCCGAGGATGCCGATGCGGCCAGACGCCGTCATTCCTTCGAAGCCAGCATAACAGAACGGTTTTGGCTCCGCATTGGGGATTGTCCGCCTCCGCTCGCGCGCTTATCTGCAGCGAGCTACTGCGAGACCTCGCCGAAGCATTGGCGAGGCGGGCGGATTGCGGAATGCGGATTCCGGACTACGGAATCTCGGACTCGATCTCGAGTGTCTCGGGTTCGTTCTGACGAACCACAGGCTGCGAGGCGCGAATGACCGGCCACGCCGCCTCGACGAGCGCGTCCAGGCCGGTGCCGGCCACGGCCGAAATGCGGAACACCGGCAGCCCGAGCTCGTGTGCGTGACGTTCGAGCGGCGCGACGAGCGCCTCGTCGCTGACGGCGTCGATCTTGTTCGCCGCCACGAGCTGAGGCTTCTGTGCGAGCGCTTCGTCGAAGAGCTGTAGCTCGCGGCGAAGCACATCGAGATCGGTTGCCGGATCGCGCCCGGACAGGCCTGACACATCGATGACATGTATCAGGGTTTTTGTGCGCTCCAGGTGCTTCAGGAAACGGTCGCCCAGTCCGTGGCCGTGGTGGGCGCCTTCGATCAATCCCGGCACATCGGCGACGACAAAGCTGCGATCATCGCTGAGCCTCACCACGCCAAGGTTCGGCGTCAGCGTCGTGAAGGGGTAATCCGCGATTTTGGGACGTGCCGCCGAAATGCGCGAGATGAGTGTGGACTTCCCGGCATTCGGGAATCCGACGAGCCCGACATCGGCGAGCAGCTTGAGATGGAGCCGAACCGCCTTCACCTCACCCGGCAAGCCGGGCTGCGACTTGCGCGGCGCACGGTTGGTCGATGTGGCGAAGTGCGCGTTGCCGAGTCCGCCCTTGCCGCCCTGTGCGACGAGCACGCGCTGGCCTTCCTCGGCGAGATCCGCGGCCAGGTCCCACTCGTGGGCATCGTCATCGGCCGGACTCGAGCTGGACGCTCCCGTCGCGTGCCTGGTCGCGTCGTCTCGGTCGGGGTCGATGGTCTTCGCGAAGACCAGAGTGCCTATCGGTACCTGGAGCTCCAGATCTTTGCCTCGGGCCCCCGTGCGCTTCGAACCCTGTCCGTGTGTGCCTCGCTCGGCGCGGTGGTCGGGATGGAATCGATAGTTGATCAGGGTATTGAGATGCGAGCTGGCGACGAAATACACCGACCCGCCGGCTCCGCCATCGCCGCCATCAGGTCCGCCGCGCGGCACGAACTTCTCTCGACGGAAGCTCATGGCCCCACGGCCGCCAGCGCCGGCGGCCACCTCGATCTCGACTTCGTCGACAAACATAACGGAACCAGGGAACCGAGTTACTCGGGTTGAACGGGTTGGATAACCCGGTGCCAGGCTCTGTCAAGCTGACGGCCCCTTAACAGAGGCCTGGCACCACGATCGGTTGGTCGGGTTCGCGAAAGCAAAAAGGCGGCGTCCCATGGGGCGCGCCGCCTTTGGCTGTCATCGTCGCGGTCAACCCAGAAACCCGGTCAACCCCTCGAACCTGTCGAACCCGATCAACTGACAGGTTGCCTGCCGGTGGCTTCGGGTTGTTCGACAGGATGAATGCTGATGTATCGGCCGCGGGCGCCGTGGTCTTCGAACTTCACGCGCCCGGCAACCTTCGCAAAGAGCGTGTCGTCTTTGCCGAGGCCGACGTTCAAGCCCGCCCGAAATTTGCGTCCGCGCTGGCGCACGAGAATCGACCCGCCCGTGACGACGTTGCCGTCGTGCTTTTTGACGCCGAGCCGCTGTGAATTGCTGTCGCGGCCGTTGCGTGAGCTGCCTTGCCCCTTTTTGTGTGCCATCGCTACACCAGAATTTCTTTCACGCGCAGAAGCGTGAACACGCTGCGGTGGCCGCGTGTGCGGCGCATGCCCTTTCGCCGCTTTTTCTTGAAAACGCGGATCTTCGGGCCGCGGCTCTCACCCTCGACGACGGCAACGACCTTCGCGCCCGAGACAAACGGGGTCCCGGCGACAATCTCGCCGGCATCCGTCGACACGAAGAGCACGTTGGTGACCGATACCTCGTCGCCAGCAGCCGCCGCGAAGTGATCTACTTCCACCGTAACGCCTGGCGACACCCTGAGTTGCCGACCGCCACTTTGAATGATCGCGTACACGAGCAGAGACTCCCTTTCGCCCAGAGACGCGGCCAAACGCGAGTTCGACCCTACCCTCGCCCGAAGGCGCGCCACGGACAAAGAATCGATTTTAGCAGGGCTTCGCCGGCGATGTAAAGGCGACGGGCGGCCGCGGGCTACTTGAGGAGGATCCGGGACCCCTTGATCTTCTGGCTGCTCAGCGTGCTCAGAAAACTCGGAACGAGCCTGTCCATGAGCTCGAAATACGACGACAGCGCCGGTGTGGACTGTTGCGGACTGTAGAGCACTTCTTCCTTGAAGCTTTCCGAGTAGATAGTCGTGCCGGTCCGCCCATCGATGAAGACGAACTTCGGCTGAAGAATGAACCCTTTGCGCTCCATGTAGGTCCGGACCGGCACCACGCGACGGCGGCCGTAGGCGTCGTACACTTCCTGCTCGCGCTGCACGAATCCCGAGCGCGCGTGCGCGCTGAAGAGAACCGACCCCGTTACGATGAGCGGGTTCTGATATTCCTCGCCAATCTTCTTCCAGAAGTCGACGTTGGCGAAGATGCCCTCGAGCGGCTGCAGGTCCTTCTCGTCCTTGATCCGGGCCGACGGCTCGTTGGGCGACGCAGCCTGTTTGTCGGTTGGGGGGGCGGCCTGTTTCCCGTTCGTCCCGGACGCGGTGGTCGTTTGCGGTGGCGTGTTGGCCGGCGCGGGCGTGGCGGGGGGCGGTGTCGTCCCTTCGGTGGGGCTTCCGGTTTCGCTCGTGCCCGGCGTGTTCGAAGGCGTGTCGCCTTGTTCCTTCGCGAGCTCGATCAGCGGAAGGACGTCGGCGTCGATCACGCGGAGAGACGATTTCGAGCGAAGCTGGCTGCGAAGGAGCCGCACCGTCTCGAGATTCGCGTCCACGTCTTCCGAGCCTCCGGCGAGGAAGCCGGCGATGAGCACGCGCTGAAACGCCGACACGTCCATCTTCGGCTGGATGGGCGTCTCGATCGGCACTTCGTAGAAGTTCGTGCACGCCCCCAGCGTGAGCGCAAGCGCGAAGCTAGCTGCTGCTGCGGCGGTTCGTGCGGTCATTGATTTCCTTGAACAGCTCGTAGTTCTGCCGAATCATCTGGTTGTTCGGATCGAGCTCGAGCGCCTTTTCGTACGACTGCCGTGCCTTGTCGAACCGGCCTTCATGCTCGTAGGCGACGGCCAAGTTGTTGTAAGCCGCCGAGTAGGAAGGGTCGATCTTGGTGGCTTGCTCCCACCGGTAGATGGCCTCGCGCCAGAGGCCTTTGGCGGCGACTGCGATGCCGAACTCGACGTGCTTCTTGGCGTCCTCGCGCGTGTCTGCCCACGCCGGCCCGCTGGCCGACACGACGAACACGACCGCCGCGAGGGTAGTTCGCAGTGTCATTTGGGGTACTCACACTATAGCGATTGCGAAAGTCCTCCCGCAAGGCCAACCCGCGTCACGCGAACGGAGAGGTAGCAAGCCGTATACCACGACAATAAGGCGCCCGACGGGCCAAAAACGTCGCTCCTCGTCGGCGCTGTCGACCGATGGAGCCATTGAGGGACACACGAATGGAGAACTCGTCAACTCGATTGTGACGGACCGCGTAAGTCCTTACAATGGCCGTGAGGGGGTCGAGTTCGGTTGCCGCTCCAGGAGTGTTGCATGGAGCTCGCCGACCTCGTTGCCCTTTCGCGGCTGACCGCATCCCGCCGCCGTCTCGTCGCCGCTGCCCGCCTGGCCGACGCCGTTGATGCGCGTCTCGACACGGCACTCGAGGCGCTGGGCGCCCGTGAAGACCGCGCCGAACTACTTCGCCATGCGGAGGCCGCATTGCGCGACGCGGCCCGGTCGCGGATGACACCCCTCGCCTGGAACTCTCCTGAATTCCCCGCACTTCTCGCCGCGACCAGCGACCCTCCGCTCGTGCTCTGGGTTCGAGGCGATCTCGGGAGCCTCTTGCGTCCCGCGGTGGCCGTTGTCGGCTCCCGGGCCGCGTCCCAGCCGGCAAAGGAGATCGCGCGGGAGCTGGGCGCCGGATTGGCCCGCGCCGGCCTTACGGTGGTCAGTGGCCTGGCGCGGGGTTGCGATGGCGCCGCCCATCAGGGGGCCCTCGATGCCGGGGGGAGGACCGTTGCCGTCCTCGGCTGCGGCGTCGACATTGTTTATCCGGCGGAACACGATCGGCTGGCGGCCGAGATCACCGCGAGCGGGGCTCTCATTTCCGAGTTGCCGCCGGGCACGCCGCCCCTTCCACATCACTTTCCGCAACGGAACCGGATCATCGCGGGGTTGAGTCGAGCAGTTGTGGTCGTGGAGGCTCACGAGCGGAGCGGCTCGCTCATCACCGCCGCGTGCGCTCTGGAGCAGAACCGAGACGTGATGGTCGTTCCCGGTCCCGTCCGTTCTGGGCGTAATCGCGGCGCCCATGCGCTTCTCAGGGACGGCGCGGCGCTGGTTGAAAGCGCCGCCGACATCATCGCCGAGCTCCAGTGGGGGACGGATTGGGCGCCCGCGTTCGCAGGTCCCGTGCGCGCCGATACGGTGATGGGTGCCCCTGGGTCGCATGATCCGCTGCTGGCCGCGCTCGACCCCGACGAGGGGCACGATCTCGATGAGTTACAGGCGCTGACCGGCCTTCATCTGAGCGAGCTGACCAGACGGCTTTCGGAGCTCGAACTGGCCGGTTGTGCCACGCGGCAGCCCGGCGGACGGTTCGTGCGTTCTTCGGGGAAAGTGATAACGTAGCGGATGGTTTGCGCTCCTGCAACCGCCGCGGACGCGACCGGAAGTACTTATGGCAAAACCACTTGTGATTGTCGAGTCGCCGGCCAAGGCCCGCACGCTCGAGCGGTTCCTGGGGAACCGTTATGCCGTCATGGCGAGCGTCGGACACGTCCGCGACCTGCCCGAGTCGGCGAAGGAAATTCCCGACTCGATAAAGAAAAAACCCTGGGGGCGGATGGGTGTCGATGTCGACGCCGACTTTACCCCTTATTACGTGATTCCCGCCGACAAGAAAACCAACGTTCAGAAGCTGCGAGCCGCCTTGAAGGACGCGTCCGAAGTGCTGCTCGCGACCGACCCGGACCGGGAGGGCGAGTCGATTTCCTGGCACCTGACCGAGGTGTTGAAGCCGAAGATTCCGGTTCGACGCATCGAGTTTCATGAGATTACGGAAGAGGCTGTGCGCGAAGCGCTCACCCACGCCCGCGACATCAATGAGAGTCTCGTCCGCGCTCAGGAAAGCCGACGCATCGTCGACCGCCTGTACGGGTATTCGCTGTCACCGGTTCTATGGAAGAAGGTGCAGACCGGGCTGAGCGCCGGACGCGTGCAGAGCGTCGCCGTCAGGTTGATCGTCGAACGAGAGGAAGCGCGGATCGCGTTCCGCACGGCAACGTATTGGGATCTCGAGGCCCGACTGACTGGCGAGGGCCGCGAGTTTCCGGCGACGCTCGTGCGTCTGGGGGACGCGCGGGTCGCGACGGGCAAGGATTTCGACCCGGCCACCGGGGTGTTGAAGTCCCGCGGCGTCCGACATCTCGAAGAAGAGGCCGCCCGTAAGCTGGCCGCCATCGTCGAGCGCAACCTGCCGTGGCGAGTGACCGCCGTCGACGAGAAGCCGGGCGTCGAGCGTCCGGCGCCGCCGTTCACCACATCGACGCTGACGCAGGAGTCGAGCCGAAAGCTCGGCTTTTCCACGGGCCGGACGATGCAGATCGCGCAGCGGCTGTTTCAGGGCATCGAGCTGGGGAACGGCGAGATTGAGGGCCTGATCACGTATCACCGGACCGACAGCACGACGCTCAGCGAGAAGGCGTTGAATGAGTCGGCCCGGGTCATCCGCGACATGTTCGGCGCCGAGTACTTCGACGGGCCGCGACGGTACCAGACGAAAGTCAAGAACGCGCAGGAGGCGCATGAGGCGATTCGCCCGACAGACTTCCGATTGGCGCCCGCGCAGCTCGCATCACAACTCGATTCGGATGAACTCCGGGTGTATGAGCTGATCTGGAAGCGGACAATGGCGTCGCAGATGGTCGACGCACGCGTGAAGAAAACCACCGTCGAAATTGCGGCCAGCGCCGACGGCGAGACCGCCTTCTTCACCGCGTCGGGCAAGGCCATCGAGTTTGCAGGATTCCGTCGCGCCTATGTAGAGGGCAGCGACGATCCGCAGGCGGAACTGGAAGATCAGGAAACGATTCTCCCGGCGTGCCGCGCCGGGAACCAGATCTACGCGCAGGGCGTGATGCCCACGGCGCGCGAAGGCCTGGCGTACCTGGGCCTCGAGGCGAAGAAGCACGAGACGCTGCCGCCGGCGCGTTACACCGAAGCATCGCTCATCAAGGAGCTCGAGGCGGCCGGCATCGGGCGCCCGTCGACGTATGCCTCGATCATCGCGACCATTCAGGGCCGCGGCTACGTCTTCAGGCAGGGCAAGGCCCTCGTGCCGTCGTTCACCGCCTTTGCCGTGACGGAGCTTCTGCGACGGCACTTCACCGACTATGTCGACGTCGGGTTCACCGCCGACATGGAGGAAGTGCTCGACGCCATCAGTAATGGCGAGCGTGACTGGCTCGACTTCGTGCGCACGTTCTATCGCGGCGACGACAAGCACGTCGGCCTCGACAAGCTGATCGAGCTCAAGCAGCCAGAGATAGACTATCCGGTGATCGATCTCGGACCGGATCCGTCGAGCGGCGATCCGATCAAGGTGCGCATCGGGCGCTATGGCCCGTTTCTGCAGCGAGGCGATGGAGGCGAAGGCAACACGGCGTCGCTGCCCGACGATCTTCCGCCTGCCGATCTGAGCGTCGATCTGGCCGTGCAGCTCTTGAACACGAAGGCGCAAGGTCCCCGGGAATTGGGTCTCGATCCGGAGTCGGGCTTGCCCGTGTATGTGATGAACGGCCGGTTTGGCCCGTACGTACAACTTGGCGCGACGTCCGATGATCGCAAGGCGAAGCCCAAGCGCTCTTCGCTCTTTGCCACCATGCAGCCGGACTCGGTGACGCTCGACGAGGCACTGAAGCTCCTGTCGCTGCCTCGCGAGCTTGGACGGCACCCCGCCGACGGTGGAATGGTTCTCGCAAGTCCCGGTCGTTACGGCCCGTACGTGAAGCACGGGAATGAATTTCGATCGCTCGACAGCGAAGAGCAGCTCTTCACGGTCACGCTCGATGAGGCAGTCGAACTGCTCGCCGCACCGAAGAAATCCCGCAGGCGGCAGGGGGGCGCCAAGAGCGTGCTGCGCACCCTCGGTCCGCACCCGGATGGCGCCGCTCCCGTGACCCTCCTGGCGGGCCGGTATGGTCCATATGTCACCGACGGGACGACGAACGCGTCGCTACCCAAAGGCAGCGATCCGGAGCATCTGACGATGGAGCAGGCGGTGGAGTTGCTTGCCGCGCGCGCCGGTGCGCCGAAGAAGCCAAAAGCGGCGCGACGCGGCGGCGGTGGCGCGCGCAAGGCTCCTCGCAAACGCGCGACCGCGGTAACGCCGTAGATCGAGCGGCAAGAGACCGCAGATCGCTGCGCTCTTGGTGTCGTTCCCTTCGTCCTGAGTGTGTCGAAGGGTCATACAATCTGTGTGGAGGCGGGCTTGGCCCCGCCGCATCCTATGCGTGCAGTTCGCGTCATTGGCGGTGGGCTCGCCGGCTCGGAAGCGGCCTGGCAGATCGCGTCTCGCGGTGTGCCCGTGGTGCTGTACGAGATGCGCCCCGAGCACCCGACTCTGGTGCACAAGACCAACCAGCTCGCTGAGCTCGTGTGCAGCAATTCCTTCCGCGGCGACAAGCTCGATAACGCCGTTGGCCTCCTCAAGGAAGAGATGCGGCGGCTCGGGTCGCTGGTCTTGCGAGCGGCCGACGCCTCGCGCGTGCCAGCGGGGGCCGCGCTTGCCGTCGACCGCGACCGCTTCTCGCGCATCGTCACGGAAACCATTGCCAGCCACTCGCTGATCACACTGGCCCGACACGAGATCACTGGCGTGCCTGCAGACGATGGAGCGCCGTGGATCATCGCCACTGGCCCGCTTACCTCCGAGGCGCTCTCGGCCGACATCGTGCAATTCGTCGGCGCCGAGCATTTGTCCTTTTACGATGCGATCAGTCCAATCGTGCTCGCCGAGACCATCGATCGCGACAAGGTATTCCGGCAGAGTCGGTGGGACCGATCATTCGGTGCGTCGGGGGCGACAGGGGCGACAGGTGCGACGGGTGCGTCGGGTGCGACGGGTGCGACAGGTGCGACGGGTGCGTCAGGTGCGCTAGGTGCGGCGGGTGCGTTCAGTTGCGGCGGCGGGGCTTTAGCCCTGCACACGTCAGCCCCTCGGACCGTGTCTCCAACGACGGCGGGCTCATCTGCTGCCTGCGGCGTCGATGACGGCCAGGGCGACTATTTGAACTGCCCGATGACGAAAGACGAATACACGCGCTTCTACGATGCGCTCGTCTCGGCCGAATCGTCCACGGTGCACGACTTCGACGCCGCGACGTTTTTCGAAGGGTGCCTGCCCATCGAAGTCATGGCGCATCGCGGCCGCGACACGCTGCGATTTGGTCCCATGAAGCCTGTCGGCCTCGTCGACCCACGGACGGGCCGCCGGCCGTACGCGGTAGTGCAGCTTCGGCAAGACAATCTTGCCGGCGATCACTGGAGCCTTGTCGGCTTCCAGACGCAGATCAAATGGGGCGACCAGGCGCGTGTGTTGCGCTTGATTCCTGGGCTCGAGCGCGCCGAGTTCGCCAGGTTCGGGATGGTGCACCGCAACACCTACATCAACGGTCCTGCGGTGCTGAGCGAAACGTGGCAGACGCGTGCACGCGCCGACCTGTTCTTTGCCGGGCAGGTCAGCGGGGTCGAAGGCTACGTCGAGTCCGCCGCATCGGGATTGCTGGCCGGGAGGAATGCCGCAGCTCTCGTGCTGGGCGAGCGACCCTCGTCACCACCGCGGACGACAGCGATCGGCGCGCTTGCCTATTACGTCTCGCACGCCGAGGCGAAGCACTATCAGCCGTCGAATATCACGTTCGGGATCATCGCGCCATTCGAGGATCCGGCAGGCACTGCGCCCAGGAAAGGCGCGGACCGGAAGCAGGCGATCTCCGCCCGCGCGCTGACGGACCTGGATTCCTGGCTCGCGACTCAGGCGATCGGGGATCCGACAGCTCGCGACGTCGTTGTTCAAGGCTGACGATGGCCGCCAATCGACGCCGCCCAGAGCCGCCGTCGGGTCGTGACGGATCCGGCGAGCTGGACGGCTCGCTTCGCCAGGCGATTCGCGAGTTCCTCGAGCACCTCCGTTTCAACCGCAATGCCTCGGAGCACACCGTTCGCGCGTACGAAAGCGATCTCGAACAGTTTGTCACCGCCGTCGCGGCCGCGCAGGGGCGTCCACGTCCGTCACTGATGCCGGGCGACTTCTCACCCGATACAGTCCGTTTGTATCTCGGCGCGCTGTTCCGGGACGGCGTTTCGCGCGCCAGCGCCGGCCGGAAGCTTGCCGCCGTGCGGACGTTCGGCCGCTGGCTTCGCCGCGAAGGCCTGCTCGACAGCGATCCCGCGGCGCTGGCGGCCTCGCCGAAGCGCGATCACAAGATTCCCCCGCACCTGTCGATCGACGAGATGAACCGACTGCTCGAGACGCCCGATCGCTCGACGCCGCTCGGGCGGCGCGATCAGGGCATTCTGGAGCTGTTCTACGCGTCCGGTCTTCGCCTCAGCGAGCTCGTTGGCCTCGATCTCGACGATCTGAACCTCGGGAGTCGGCTGGTGCGCGTGCTGGGCAAGGGTCGCAAGGAGCGGCTCGTGCCGCTCAACCAGAGCGCTGCCGATGCGATTCGCCTGTACCTCAAGGATCGGGAGCTGATACTGGCAGGCGGGCTCATTGGATCGCCTGACCCCGACGATGTCGGCGCGCCCGACGCGGCCCTGAAAACCCGTCCACGGGCGCGGACCCTCCGCCCGGCCGGGGCTGATCCCGATGGTCGACGGCCGAAGGCGAGGCCAGGTCGACGGATGCGCCCGGAACACCCCCTGTTCCTCAATTATCGCGGTGAGCGGCTTGGCGCCCGCAGCGTCCACCGCCTCGTGAAGAAGTACTTCGCCATCTGCAGCGCGCGATTCGGCATCTCGCCCCACGCGCTCCGCCACTCGTTTGCCACGCATCTGCTGGAACGCGGCGCCGACTTGCGCGGTATCCAGGAAATGCTGGGACACGCGCGGCTCAGCACAACACAACGCTACACACACGTAAACGCCGGACACCTGATCGAGGTCTACAGGCAGGCGCATCCCCGCGCGAAGCTTCACAAGCCCTAGTCGCACCTGTCGCACCCGTCGCACCCGTCGCACCCGTCGCACCTGTCGCACCTGTCGCACCCGTCGCACCCGTCGCACCTGTCGCACCTGTCGCACCCGTCGCACCTGTCGCACCTGTCGCACCCGTCGCACCTGTCGCACCTGTCGCACCCGTCGCACGTATAGATTCATTGCTATATCGTTGATCTGTGCCGTTGAGGAAAGACTCCCTGCGCGACCCGGCCTGCTCGGCGCTCGATACCCCTGTTGCGCTGGCGACGCTTTTCTATCGCACCGCAGGTGCGCCGCTCGTCAGCGGCAACGACGTTCGCGTGCTGCTCGACGCGGCGGCTAACTATCCCGCCTGGCTGAATGCAATCGAATCGGCGCAGCGCACGATTCACCTCGAGATGTACATCGTGCACAACGACACGGTCGGCCGCCGCTTCCGCGACGCGCTGGTCGCGCGCGCCAAGGCCGGCGTCGCCGTGCGAGTGCTCTACGATTGGTTCGGCGCGCTGCGTCCGTCGTCTTTTCGCTTCTGGGAGCCGCTCGTCGCGGCGGGCGGAGAGGTCCGCGTCGCGAATCCGCCGCGTCTCGATGCTCTCCTCGGCCTCTTCAGCCGCGACCATCGCAAGCTGCTGACCGTCGACGGCGGGATCGCCTTCATCTCGGGCCTGTGCATTGGGGACGACTGGCTCGGCGATCCAGATAAGGGACTTCCGCCGTGGCGCGACACGGGGGTAAGCATCGAAGGCCCCGCCGTCGCCGACGCGGAGCGCGCGTTCGCATCGTCCTGGGCGGTCTGGGGCGCGGAGGTGCCCGAAGGCACCGTGCCGACTGCCGAGGCGCTGCGGCGTGCCGGCGACGTGCGCGTGCGCGTGATTCCGACCTCACCCGAACGCTCGTCGCTTTACCGGCTCGAACTGGCCCTCATTCACATCGCCCAGGAGCGCGTGTGGCTGACCGACGCGTATTTCATGGGAACCACCATCTACATCGAGGCGTTGAGAGCCGCCGCACAAAACGGTGTCGATGTTCGGCTGCTCGTGCCGAACAACAGCGATGTCGCTGTAATCGCGAACGCGTCGCGCACGCTCTACCGCCGTTTGCTGGACGCCGGCGTGCGCGTCTTCGAATGGGATGGACCGATGATCCACGCCAAGACGGCGGTCGCCGACGGCACGTTCGTCAGGGTCGGCTCCACCAACCTCAACCTGTCGAGCTGGCTGGGAAACTGGGAGCTCGACGTCGCCATCGAAGACGACGCAGTCGCCGACCAGATGGCAAAGATCTATGAACAGGATCTGACGCAGGCCACCGAGATCGTCATTACCGGACGGAAGGTGCGGCTGAACCCTGCCCGCCCGCGCGCGCGCACCCCACATCCGAACCTCAGACGCGGCCGCGTGTCGCGCGCCGTCGGGGGCAGCGCCAACCGCATGGTGAAGGACGTGGCGCTGGCAGGCTCCGTCCTCGGGTCGGCCGTGCGCGGCTATCGTGTGCTCGGGCCTGCGGAGGCGGCATCGCTGGCATTCTTTGGCGTCGGCGCCCTGCTGTTCGCCCTTTGCGCCGTGTTGTGGCCGCGGAGCGTCGCCTGGCCCCTCGCGGTCGCCGCGGCGCTGGTGGGAGTGACCCTCCTTGTTCGGAGCGTGAAAGCCCGCTCGCGCCCTCGAAATTGAGGCGCACCACTTTCTTGGGCCGCTTCTAGTGGCTTTGTCGTGCCGAGTTTAACTGCTCAGCTTATTGGCCGAATGACCGTTAGCCACTACGCTCGGCCACTATGCCTTCACGCCTCTCGCTCCTAATCGTTCGCGCCGCCCTTGTCGGCTTGTCGCTTACGCTCTTTGCCGGTGCCCTCACGGCCCAAGCGACCTCGACCCTGCGCGGTCGGGTGGTCGACCCGCAGTCGGCGGTGGTCGCGGGTGCGACCATCACGGTCACCAGCGACGCCACTGGCGCGAAGCGCACCACGTCGTCTGACAACGACGGCGGATTTGCCGTCCCGGCCCTGGCACCCGGGGTTGTGACGGTCGATGTAGTCGCCAACGGGTTCGCGCCGCAGCGGTTCGAGCACCTGACGCTCGGCGTCGGTCAGACGCGCGACCTCGACGTGGCGCTCGCGCTCGCGGGTGTGCGGGAACAGGTGACGGTCGACGCCGACGCCCTCAACCTCGTCGACACGGCGCGCTCCGCCGTCGACGCGGTGATCGGCACCCGCGAGATCGAGTCCCTGCCGCTCAACGGCCGCAACTTTCTCGCGCTCGCTTTGCTCGTGCCAGGCAATTCGGTCGCGCCGAACTTCGATCCCACCAAGACCAACTCAGTGCTGATTTCTTCCACCGGTCAGCTTGGGCGCGGGGGCAACGTGACCATCGACGGCTCCGACAACAACGACGATGTCGTCGGCGGCCCGTTGCAGAACCTGCCGCAGGACGCGGTGCAGGAATTCCAGATGGCCACGGCGCGCTACTCGGCCGAGCTCGGTCGGTCGGCCTCCTCGGCCATCAACGTGGTGACGCGATCCGGAACGAGCGTGCTCAAGGGCGAGGGCAGCATTTTCTTTCGCGACAATTCTCTCCAGGGCCTGCCGGCCACGTTCGATCGGTCGACGTCGGACCCGCCGTTCGATCGCCAGCAATACTCGATTTCCGGCGGCGGTCCGCTGAAAGACACGCTGTTCTGGTACGGCGCCATGGAATACCGCGATCAGGATGGAGGAATCCTCGTCGGGAGCCGTGACGTGGCAACCAGGACCATCAAGCGCAGCTTTGCCCTGGCGCCGCTGGACGATCTGCTCGGCCTCGGCCGACTCGACTGGGCCCCGAATGGCCGGCATCACCTGACCGTCCGCTACGGTGGTGAGCGCGCCGACGATGTGGCCACCAGCGCAAGGGACCGCGCGATCGGGTCGGCGTCGCAGCGGCAGGAGAGCGAGAATCGCTACCAGAACGTGCTTGGCACCTGGACGTGGGTCAAATCCGACACGGCAGTCAACGCCCTCAGCGTCTCGGAGAGCACGTTCGACAATCACATCGATCCGGTCGGGTCCGGCCCTCAGCTCACGTTCCCGAGCTTCCTCGACGGCTCGTCGTTCCGTGTGCCGCAGGGCACGACGCAGAAGCGTTTTCAGATCTCCGATACCTACACCCAGGTGCTCGGCAATCACACCGTGCGAGTTGGCGGCGAGCTCCAGCGCGTCGACGCGCTCTTCGATCTCGACGTGTTTCGTGCCGGGCGGGTCGAGTACGTACAGGATTTCCCCGCCTACGACGCGAATGGCGATGGCCGCGTGGACGACGACGACCTCTTGTTTGCGGTGACCCTCAGAAGCGGTCACCCGGATCAGGGGCTCGTCATTCCGGACGCGGACAACGTTCACGGCGCGATGTTCGTGCAGGACGACTGGCGCGTCCTGCCGCGGCTCACGATCAACGCCGGCCTGAGGTACGAGGTCGACACCGACGTCAAGAACATCAGCCGCTATGACGAAATCAATCCGATTGTGCTGCCCTTTCTCGAGGGTACGCGTGGACGCGATCTCGACAACCTCGCGCCTCGCCTCGGCTTCAATTGGGCCGCCCCGGACGGTCGCACGAGCATTACCGGCGGATACGGCATCTACTACGATCGCGTCACGCTCGAGATCGAGTCGCTCGAACGGGGCCTCGATGGCCGCGCACTGCCGATAGAGGTGCGCGCCGGAAACGTCTTCTTCATCGATCCGGCGACGGGCCAGTTCCCGCCGTTTGCGCCGTCGACGTCGAACCCGTTCACGGGGTTCATCCTCACGGGGGCCGGGGCGTCGGGCATCAACATCATCGACAACGGACTCGAGAACCCGACCGTGCAGCAGTTCAGCCTGGGCGTCGAGCGGCAGTTCGGGCAGTCGCTCGTCGTTCGTGCCACGGGAGTGCATGCGCACGGGACGCAGTTCATCATCGGGCGCACCATCGGCGAGGTGTTCAATCCGGTCGTCGGTGGGCCGGACCGGGTGGTGAATCTCGAATCGAGCGTAGGTACGAACTACGATGCGCTGCTCGTGTCGGCCGAGCGTCGCACGACTCGCGGCAACCTGCGCGTCGCTTACACGCTGGCCAAGGCGTTCAACTACGCGAACGACGATCAGATTCCGTTCTCCAACGGACCGCTCGACCCGAACGATCTCCAGCGCGAGTACGGCCCCACGCCGAACGATCGCCGGCACCAGCTCACTGTCGCCGGCTCGTGGTCGCTCCCGTATCGGATGCAGGTGTCCACAATCTGGACCGTGGCCTCTAGCGTGCCGATGGACATCCTGATGCCGGGCGCGCAGTCGCGCGTGCCTGTTCTGCAGAGAAACGCCGGCAACCGGCAGTTCACCTCCGCGGGCGAGCTGAATGCGTTCCTGAGCGATCTCAACGCACGCGGTGGCGTCGACGGCGCCCCGCTGCCGCTCGTCAGCGACAGCGCTCGTTTCGGCGACTCGCTGAACAGCGTGGATGTTCGTCTCACCAAGAGCTGGGGCGTCGGTGGACGGACTCGCATCGACGGCATTGTCGAGTGCTTCAACGTGTTCAACGTGACGAACATCCTCGGCGTCTCGACCGCCAACTACTCTGGATTCAGCAACGTCCTGGTGCGCGACAACGATCAGCCCGGGACGCCCGGCTATCTCACGTCGTCGGCGTTCGGACAGCCCGTGACGACCGCGGGCGGCGTGTTCGGTACCGGTGGTCCTCGAGCGTTCCAGCTCGCCGTACGTGCCAGCTTCTGAACGGCCGGCCGTCTCCACGCCCGGCCTGGCGCGCGAACTCGGACCGGGCACGACGCTGCTGCTCGTCGTCGGCCAAGTGATCGCCGTCGGCATCTTCCTGACGCCGGCGGCGATGGTGCACGACCTCGTGGCGCCGCTCTGGCTGGTGGCCGTGTGGGTCGTGATGGGAGGAATGGCGATCTGCGGCGCGCTCGTGTTCGGCGAGTTCGCGTCGCGCTTTCCGCAGGCGGGCGGCGTCTACGTCTACCTGCGGGAGGCGTGGGGACCGCGCCTGGCGTTTCTCTACGGTTGGAAGTGCTTTCTGGTCATGGATCCGGGGCTGTCGGCCGCATTGGCCGCGGGGCTCTCTTCCTACGTGCCGTACGTCGTTCCCATCGGCCCACGCGGTCAGCTCGCTGTCGGCGTGGGCGTCATTCTGGCGCTCGCGTGCGTGAACATCGCTGGCGTGCGATTCGGGGCGCGCGTGATGGCATTTCTTTCGGTGGCGAAGCTGGGGCTCCTCGGCGTCGTCATCGTTGCCGGTGCCTTGTCGCCCCACGGCGATTGGCAGCACTTCGTGCCGTTCGCCACTCGTCCGCCGGACGCGATCCCGCTCGTTCCGGCACTGGCGGGGGCGATCGTCTCCGCGTTCTTTTCCTTCGGTGGCTGGTGGGAAGCCGGCCGGATGGCCGGCGAGGTGAAAGACGCCCAGCGGGTGCTGCCGCGCGCGCTCATCGGCGGCCTGTCGCTCGTGACGGCCTGTTATGCGCTGATGACGGCCCTGGTGACCTTCGCGGTGCCGCCCGACCGCATCACCAGCAGCACCGCCTTCGTTGGCGAGCTGGGGACGTCGATCTTCGGCGAAAACGGCGCGCGGCTCCTTGCGATCATCGTGATCGTTTCAGTGGGCGGCAGCCTTGCGGCTTTTTTGATGAGTGCGCCGCGTGTGTACTATGCGATGGCCAATGACGGCGTGTTTCCGTCGGCGCTCGCGCGAATCGATCCGCGGCGCGGCACCCCTGTTCGGGCCATCCTCGCCCAGACTGCGCTTGCAGTGGCCATTCTCGCGGCGGGCCGCTTCGAGACGATCGTGGCGTATTTCGTGTTCATCACCGTGGTATTTCTGATTATTGCGGTCGCTGGGATCTACCGGATTCGATCGCGGGAGGCAGCCGCACTGCCGCGCGCTGGTCGCGGGCTTAGTAGTGTTGACAGTTGTGGAGGCGGGCCTTTAGGCCCCCACGCGCCGCGAGTTGCGGGGCTGAAGCCCCGCCGCCACGTGCGCGGCGCGGCGTCGCAAGTGAACTCTGGGGCAAGCATCGAGGCACTGCAGCACCCAGGCACTGCAGCACCGCCTTTCCGTCTTCCCGGCTATCCGCTGACGCCGATTGGGTTTCTCGTGCCGGCGGTGGCGGTTGTCGCGCTGGTTGCCGCCAGTAACCCCTTACAATCGCTTGCGGGCGCGTGCGCGGTCGCGACCGGCCTGCTCGTCTGGCCGCGGCTCGCGGCGCGTCACGAGCCCCAGCAGCCTGGCAGCGCGACCACCATTCAGGGAGACGCGGCCATATGACCTGGATCAAGACTATCCCGTTCGCTGACGATCCCGCGCTGACGCGCGCGCGCGCCATGCAACAAGAGCTCTATCCGCGGGAGTACGGCAACCCGGCCATTCCGTCACCGGGCGGGGAGAGCATCGTTGCCTCGCACAGCCTGATCCCCGATGCGCTCTACCACGCCTTCGCCGCCTACGGCGTCCTGTTGTCTCCGGATTTACCGCTGTCGCGTCGTCAGCACGAGATGATTGCGACGGTCGTCTCCGCCACGAACCGGTGCTTCTATTGACTGGAGTCTCACGCAGAGTTTCTGCGTCACGTTTCGCTGGATGATGCGCTCGTCGAGGCGCTCAAGCGCGACTTCCGCAGCGCGCCAATCGACGAGGCCGATCGCGTGATGCTGGAGTACGCGGAGCAGCTCTCGCGCGACGCGACGATGCTTGGTCCCGAGGACCTGGATCGGCTTCGAGGGTTGGGGTTCGATGATCGCGCAATCCTGCAGATCACGCTCATCGCGTCGTGGTTCAACTACATCAACCGCGTGGCGGATGCTCTGGGTGTGGGCAGGGGAGCGCTGTAGAAGAAGTCGGGAAACCGATTTTTCTTCTCGTGTTTTCGGTTTCTCGATTTCTTCCGGATGGTCAGCTGGCGATTGGCTCGCTATCGACGGATTGCGGCCGGCGGCCTCGCGGAAACTCGATGGCGAGTGTCTTGATCTTGTAATTCATCACGCGGGGGCTGATCGCGAGCAGCTCGGCGGCGTCTTTCTGCACCCAGTTCGACATCTTCAGCGCCTCGATGAGCGCCGCGCGCTCGATCTCTTCGAGCGGAATGCCGTTGGGGGAATTTTCACCGGGCTCTGCGAGTCGCGTGCCGCCTGCGACGTGGCGACATCGCCCAGGCGCAGATCGTCGGCGGTGATGTGGCTGCTCTCGGTCAGCAGCATCGCGCGCTCGACGGCGTTTTCCAACTCCCGGATGTTGCCGGGCCAGTTGTAGCGCATCAAGAGCTTCAGCGCGTCGTTGTCGAGCCCGTCGATCTTCTTCTTGAGCTCCGCCGAGAAGCGCTTGATGAAGAACATGGCCAGCGCCTGGACGTCTTCCTTCCGCTCGCGAAGCGGCGGAGTCTCGATGGCGACGACATTCAGGCGGTAGTACAGGTCCTCCCGGAAGTGACCGGCGGCCACCATCGCCGGCAGGTCGCAGTTCGTGGCGGCAATCAGCCTCACATCCACGCGCAGCGTGCGCGTGCCGCCGAGGCGTTCGAACTCATGCTCCTGCAGGACCCGCAGAATCTTCGCCTGCGTGCTCGGGCTCATGTCCCCGATTTCATCGAGGAACAGTGTGCCGCCGTCGCTCTGTTCGAATCGTCCGATGCGCTGCTTGTCGGCGCCGGTGAACGCTCCCTTTTCGTGTCCGAAGAGCTCGGACTCGAGGAGATTCTCCTGCAGCGCCGCGCAGTTGACCTTGACGAAGTTGCGGTTGGCGCGGAGCGAGTTGTGGTGAATCGCCCCCGCGATGAGCTCTTTCCCGGTTCCCGTTTCGCCGCGGATGAGCACGGTGGTGTTGCTCTTGGCCACCTTCTTCACGACAGTCAGCACGCGCTGCAACGCACCGCTGCTGCCGATGATGTGCTCGAAATTGTAGATGTCCTGCTGCGTGTGCCGCAGGTAGTCCAGTTCGTGGCGCATGCGGCGGAGCTCGAGCGCCTTCTCGATCTTGAGCTCCATTTCCTCAATCTCGAACGGCTTCTGGACGTAGTCGAACGCCCCGACTTTCATGGCCTCGACGGCAGTCGTCACCGAGCCGAACGCCGTCATCAGGATGACGGCTGTCGTGGGATGCAGCGCCTTGGTCGTCTTGAGCACTTCGATGCCGTCGCTGCCGCCCATCTTGAGATCGCTCAGCACGACGTCGTAATAGCTCTCGTGCAGTTTCTCGATGGCGGCATTGCCGTTCGGGGCCTCGTCGACGTCGTGTCCGGCCTCAGTGAGCGCGCGGACGAGACCGCGCCGGAGCGCGTCGTGATCGTCGGCAATGAGAATGCGACCCATTCAAAATACCCTCTGGACTGCCGTATGACAGACCCTGCTGCGTACCCGCGGAGCGCGTGCCGTGCGCCCCTACTGAAACCACTCTTCCGCCGCCGAGATGGGCAGGGTCACGGTGAACCGCGTGCCGTCTCCGGGCGACGTCGTCACGTCGATCCGCCCGTCGTGCGCGTCGATGATCTTCCGAACGATGGCCAGTCCGAGGCCCGATCCCTGCGCTTTGGTCGTAAAGAAGGCGTTGAAGACCCGATCCTTCAAGTCGGCGGGAATGCCCGGACCATCATCGGCAATCTCTATCACCACGGTCGGAATGTGGCCTGCGGCGTCCGACTTTGACGCCGCCTCGTCTTCCAGGCTGCCGACCGATGCCGAAATCCGCACTCGGCCCGATCCGGCAAGCGCCTCGAAGGCGTTGATGACGAGGTTCGTGAACACCTGACAGAGCTGATGCTCGTCGCCTTGAATGAGCGGGAGATCGTCGGGCAGCGCGAGGTCGACGGAGACGCCGCCGCGGTTGGCCTTGGCCTCGGCCGTCGAGACCGCCGTGTGCAGCACCTGTGCGACGGCGGTACGACCCCGCTCCAGTCGAACGGGTCGGACGTAGTCGAGCATCTCGACGACCGTCGAATTGGCCATCTTTGCTTCGTTGATGATGTCGACGATGATCGACTGCGCGTCGGGCGAATCGCCCACTTTCCGGCGCAGCAGCCCCGCCATCACCTCGATGCCGGCGAGCGGGTTCTTCAGCTCGTGCGCCATCGCCGCCGCCATCTCTCCGAGCGCGGCCAGCCGATCGCGCAGCCGCTCGCGTTCTTCGAGCTGTTCGACCCGCGTCAGATCCTTGAAAAAGAGCGCCGCGCCCGAAATGTCGTCTTGCGTCGTCGCGGATGAGTGAAAGCGTATACCCAATGACTTTGCCGGTGGCCTTCAGCCGGAGTTCGACGCGGTTGGGTAAATGGCTGAGCTCGAAGGCGCTGGCGATGACGCGAATGATGTCGTGATGAAGACGGAGAACGTCGGAATAGGAACGGCCGATGTCGGTCGCATCGGGGATCAGGCCGAAAATCCGGTAGGCCTCGTCGTTCATCACCGCAACGGCGCCATCGCGGGTCACGGCCAGCACACCGTTGCGCATGCTGTTGACCATGTCGCGAAAGAACCGGTCGCCCACGGTCGGCACGGAGGACTCCTCAGCCGACGCCCGACGAGCGGGCTTCGAGCGCTGCGGACGCGCGTCGGACGGGACGGCGCCCAGGCGATCGGACCGAGCCTGAGATGGCATCAGTGGGTCTAGGATGGCTGCCGGGACGTCCAGACGATGCTCGGGCGTGGCCGATGAGTCTGCACGGGTCCCAGATGGGCAAGCCGCGTGCCCGGCAAGAATGTAGGCGCCGGGCGCGTTTTCGCCTGAAAACTGTAACCGGTGGTCGGTCCGGTGACACCATGTGCGGCCCGCCGATTACAGAACTGACACGAAATTACAGTTTTCGTGCCTGGAATTGGCTCAGGACCCCGATGTCGGGTGGGCGTCATCGCCGTCACCGCTTTCGGCGATTTCGGCCAGCATTTCCCATTGGTGCATCAGCTCACCGACCTCCCACATCAGCGTCTGGTGCCGATCGATCACAGACTGTGCCGTCGTCCGGTCCTCGTAGAACCCCGATGCCGACATCTCCGCTTCGAGCGACTTGATGGCCGTTTCATGCACCGCGATTCGACCTTCGAGCTCTGACAAGCGTGTCTGGCGAGCCTTCCGCTCGCGATCGCGCTTTCGCTGTTCGGCGAGTTCGCGCTTGCGCGCGTCGTAGTCGGTTGGGGGAGCCACCCCGGGGGGCGCACGCCGTGCGCCCCTGCGCCCACGGTGGCTTTGCCGGATGCACCCGCTCGGGGCAAATTGCCATTCGTCGTCGCTCCGGATGCACCCGCGCGGGGCGCATCGTCATGCGCCGGCGGACCGGATGGACCCGCGCTGGGCGCATTGCCATGCGCCCCTACGGGTGCTGGTGCAATGCGTTTGACGGATTTAGCGGGTGCGCCGGCACGGGGCGTGTTGCCCGGTGTCCCGACGGTGTCAGCTGTGATCCGTTGCGGTCGCGCGGATGTGCCGCGTGCGCTGACGCGGGGTGCGTTGCCGGACGTCCCGACCGTGTCGACGTGCTCCTTGCGCCACAGGAACTCCAGGTAAGTGCCGGGGAATGATTCGGCGCGGCCTCCACCAATCTCGATGATGCGCGTCGCCAGCCGCTCGACGAAATACCGATCGTGCGAGACGAAAATGAGTGTACCGCCGTAATCGACGAGCGCATCCAGCAGCACGTCCTTCGAATCGAGGTCGAGATGGTTCGTCGGTTCATCGAGCAGCAGCACGTTCGACGGCCGCAGCAGCATCCGCGCGACGGCAAGCCTGGTCCGCTCGCCACCCGACAGCACGCCGCACTTCTTGTAGATGTCGTCGCCCGAGAAAAGGAACCCGCCCAGGATGTTTCGAATCGCAGGCACCATGTGAAGGGGCGAACCCGCGGCCAGCGCCTCATAGACCGTCAGCGTCGGATCGAGCCGGGTGGCCTCGTCCTGCGCGAAGTATTCCGTTATCACCTGGTGACCGACGTGGCGCTCACCACGGTCGGGCGGCTCCTCCGCGGAGAGCATCCGCATCAACGTCGACTTGCCCGTGCCGTTTGGTCCGACGAGCGCGATGCGGTCGCCGCGCTCGATGTGCAGCGACAAATCATCGAAGACGACCAGCGGCCCGTACGCCTTGTGCACGTGCTTCAGCTCCATGACCGTCCGCCCGCTCTTCGCTGCGGCTGGAAAGGTGAAATGCACCTTCTTGCGCTCGGGCGGCACTTCGATGGGCACGACCTTGTCGAGCAGCTTGATCCGGCTCTGGACCTGTGCCGCCTTCGTCGCCTGGTAGCGAAACCGATCGACGAAGAGCTTGATGCGGGCCACCTCCTCGTCTTGATCTTTCTTCGCGGCGCGCAAGCGCTCGAGCCGCGCATCGCGTTCGGTCAGGTAGTCGCTGTAATTGCCGTGGTAATCGGTGAGCGTCCGCAGATTGAGATCGGCGATCTTCGTCACGACGGCGTCCAGGAAGAATCGGTCGTGCGACACGAGAATTACGGAGTGCGGATACTCGCGCAGGTAGCTTTCGAGCCAATTGCGCGCCTCGAGGTCCAGGTGATTGGTCGGCTCATCGAGCAGCAGCAGGCCGGGCCGTCCGAGGAGCAGCTTGGCGAGCGCGATCCGCATCTGCCAGCCGCCCGAGAACGTCTCTGCGCGGCGATGGAAGTCATCACGCGAGAAGCCAAGTCCCCCGAGCACCGTCGCGACCTGCAGATCGATGCTGTACCCTTCCGCGAATCGGAAGCGCTCGCTGAGGTCGCTGTAACGATCGAGCATCCCGGCCTGCTCGTCTTCGGTGGTGTCGGAGGCGCCCATCCGCTCCTCAATCGCGTGCATCTCCGCCTTCATCGCGAGGATTGGCGCGAAGGCCGACGAGGCCTCCTCGAACACCGTTCGTCCACTGTGGGCGAGGCCGTCTTGCGGGAGATATCCGGCGGTGAGGACAGCCGGCTTGACGATGTCGCCGCTGTCGGGCTCGTCGAGCCCCGCAAGCATCCGGAGCAGGGTCGTCTTGCCCGCGCCGTTCGGGCCGCAGAGTCCTACACGCTCACGATCGTCGATCTGCCAGGTGACCGCATCGAACAGGACGCGATCGCCGAACGATTTCGTCAAAGAGGAGAGTTGGATCATTCAGGGTGCGTCGGGTGCGTCGGGTGCGACAGGTGCATCAGGGTGCGTCGTCTGTGCGAAAGCGCACGGCGCACACGTGCGCGTGCGTGGGCGCACAGCGAAAACAGGAATTGTACCATGCGCGTCGCGGCGCTCAGGGGGCCGTGAGAGCGCTCAAAGTGCTCTCGGCGTTGGCGTTGTCCGCTCCTGTCCTATCGGCGGTGTCGCTCATGGCCTTGCTTCAACACTGGCGTGCGCCTAGCATTTCAAAGAGCCACATGACGCGCCGCGGCCTTCTTTGCGGTCTCTCGATTGGCCTCCTCGCCTGCAGCGCGCGCGTGCACGCCGACTCGGCGAACGATGCCGTCCGCATCTCGGTTCAGGTAGTCCGCTCGTGCCGGATTCAGACGACCGCAGGAGCGGCGACGGTCGACTGTGGCCGGCCCGCAAGAAGGCCAGACGCCCCGCCCCGGGCCCAGACGACGGTTTCGCCGACCGTCAGTCCCTCATCTTCCCCTGCGACGACCACCATCAACTTTTGAACGGTGCTCTGAAGTGCCAAGTGCTAATTGCAAAGCGCCACGTGAAGTGGCAAGTGAGTAGTGCACTCCACTTGGCACTTTCCACTCAGCACTTAGCACTGCGACGCTGCATTCGTTTCTGTCCGATCAGAAATTAATCGTCACAATGACCGTGTCGGCGTAGCTGCCGACGGCCACGTCCTGGAGGGCCGGGGCCCTCCCGAATACCGTCAGGTCAACATCCTGGTTGTTGGGAGGATTGTGATTTATGTACGTGCCCGTCCCCGACGTGCCGTCTCCCCAGACGGTCGAGAAGGCCGCGTCCCGATACAAGTTGTACTGCAGCACCTCCGTGCCGCTTCGGAGCGTCCGCGGATTGAACGTCGTGCTCGATCCCTTCGAGATGGTGATGACGATATCCTTGTCGGCGTTGCCGCAGCGGTAGGTGATGGTGCCGGTGGACGTGTCGGCGCTGGCGCTGAACACGTCGTAGTTCCCGAGGCTCATACCGGTCGTCGACACTGTGCATGCTGCCTCGGCGCGACCGGACGCGCAGAGAAGTGCGGCGAGCCCGAAAGCGAGATGCGAGAATTTCATGGCCGCGGCGGCGTGCCGCCGCTTGGCAGGTCAAGGTTGCCGAACTGGCCTTCGGTGGCGGCAGTGCATGTCGCCACGCCGGCGTAAATGACCGGGGCGTCCGATTGCGGCACGTGCAACGTCACGTTGCAGGCGTGTCCGCCGAGCACGAGTTGGCCAGGATAGTCTCCCGGCGGCACGCCCTCGAGGTAATACGAACCGTCGGATCCCAGACCCGTCTCGATCGTCTCGCCCGCGTTCACGACCGTGAGCACGCCGTTGTTCGGCACGACGAGCTCCGCGCCCTGGAGCACGACCAGGCGGCCCGACACGCGCCAGGGCCGGGGTGCAGGGAAGAGGGCCAGCGCTCCGCCCCGATACGGCGTGGCGACGATCATTTCGTTGCGCTGCACGTCGCGATCGACGGGCACGTCGCTGTCGGCGATTGACAATCGGTTGCCGTAGTACGGCAGGAGTCCCGGAACGACGAGGTCACCGGTGCGGCCTGTGCGTCCTACCTCCTGATGGCTGACGTACGTCCGCACGTCGGGTACGCCCGGCACCCTGACCAGCGCGAAGCCATCCTGCACAGGCCGCGTGGCGTGCACGCCGCCGCCAATCACCACCACGCCGCCGCTGGCGTCAACGAGCGTCGCGCTCTGCCCATTCATCACCGTCTGTCGCACCGCGAGACGGCCGAATGACGCCTGTGCGCGCAACTCGGCATCGAGGTCGCTCGACGATCCGGTGGCGGTTTGGACGCGGTATCCATATCCCGTGCCGTAGGGCAAGGCTCGCTGCATGTCGAGGGAAGTTCGATAGTCGCCTCGATCGCGCTCGGTCGAGACGTTGACGGCACTGCGCGGCCCGAGCGAGAGTCCCAGACCGGCGAATGCGCCCGTCTCCCAACGGTTCTCAATCAGCGCCCGGCTCGCGCTGAGGAAGAGGCTCGCCCGTCGTCCGATCCCGAGAGTCGTCGTAACCGCGGCCCGCTTGGCGTTGGGCGCTTCGTCGTGGTACGAAAGAGATTGCCAGGACGCGCCGACTGTCGTCCGCGACGAGACCCGGCCCGTGAGGGTGGCGGCCACGTCCAGGCGCGCCCAATCGAGGACCCCGTCGGTCGAAAGCGTTGAATAGTCCTGCGAGGCATGCCGGACTGCGACCGCGATGCCGCCCGGTCGTGCCGAGTACTCGTACGCGATCGAGCCCGCGTAGCCGCTCCGGCCGTTCGCGCGGCTCATTGCCGCGATGCCTTCGACTTCACCTGCATGCCCAAGGCGTGTCGTCAGGGCCGGGCCACCGCTGGCGATGCCGCGGCCCATCTCGACGCGGCCTCCAGCCGTCAGGTGGTCGGTGAGTCCGACACGATGCAGGCCAAGGAGCACCGGACGGCCATACGCGAAGCTCGAGTCGAACGGCCGGAGCCGCTCGACGCCGGCCGAATACGAGAACTGCTGCACGCCACGCGCAAGGGCGCCCGCGCTCACGTAGTAGGACGAGTTGAATTCCTGCTGTCCTCCAAACGCATCGCGTACGACGACTCGCGTGTCGGTGGCGCCAACGGGCAGCGGCAGATGGTTCAACTGGTACACGCCCGGTGGCAGTTGCTCGACGCGCACGAGCTGATCGTTGACGTACACCTCGACGCGCGAGGGGGTCATCACGGCGCCGCTCAGCCCGATCGTCGGGTACCGCACGAAGTACGGGTCGAGCGAGTAGTCGCGCGACACGCTGACGCCGGCCAGCGGCATGCTGCCGCCGAGCGCTCCAGTCGCTCCAAGCAGGTCGCCCACGACGATCCGGTTCAACCGGCCGCGGTCATCGATCGTCAGGGCAGTCTGCCCTCGAAGAAAGCCTCGGTCCGAGCTGCCGAATGCCGTCGTCGTGAGGAGCGCGCCGGCCGCCGAGATGCCGCCCTCGAGCGACACCGCCCGTGTGCCTGACGTCGTGAGGTTCACGCCGTAGTTCACGAACCCGCTCGGGACCCGGTGAAGTTCCATATCGCGCGGGCGATCGACCGCAAGATCGCGTTCCGTGCGTCCCAGGAGTGCGGCAGCCACCGTGAGCCGCAGCGTCAGGGCCGATTCGTCGAGTACGAACTGCACGTCCGGCGACAGCGACGAGATTCGGACGAATTCTCGATTGCCGCGGCGCTCGCGCTGGCCCGCAAGGCCGCGGAGGCCCGCGCGCTCGAGCGCCGCGATGTCGGCCCAGACATCGCCGTCACCGACCGCGACGAGAATCTGCGCCTGGCTCACCCCGTTCACGCTCAGGTCGAGCACGGCGGGTTGCTGTTCGGCCTCGGCGATCGAAGCGAAAAACGCCAGGAAGACGATGACGACCGAGACGAACAGCTCGGAACGTCGAGCGTGGAGGGCCGACATCGGGAACACGGGCTGTCAGGGTGCGCAGGCCCCACCCGGCGCGTCGACACGGCGTTCGAGCGCTGTGTCGTCCACGCGGACGTTCACGATCACGGCGCGCACGCGTCCGCAGTCATCCGACCCGAATCGCAGGTTGTACTCCCGACGTCCGCCCGCGAGGATGTACCAGCCGTCCGTCGACGTGTCGACGACCGTTTCGCCGGCGGCGCCGAGAGCCCTTACGCGGATGCTGTCGGGCACGAAGTGCGTGGCGCCGAGATTGTCGATGCGGAACCGCAGCACGCCGCCGTCGAGCGCGACAGGCCCAAGTTCGGCACGGCTCGCCGTTGTGGCCGGCTGCAGGAACACGGGGATCCCGACGCGCGTGAGCATCTGCACCGATGCGCCGGCGCTGCCCGGCGTCGCGACCGGCGCGAGCTCCTCGAGGAACACCCGGTAGGTCTTTTCGATGTCGCCCGCATTAGCGGTCACGGCCACGCGGAGCTTCCGCCGCTCACCCGGCTGAAGCGTCACGAGCGTCGGGAACACCACGACGTCGTCTGTCGCGGCGAGCTCCATCTGGCCGTTCGGCGTCTGCGCCCAGGCGTGCGTTTTCACCTGCAGCCTGACAGGAACGGGTGCGTCGTTCTGTATCGTCAGGAGCGCGCTCGTTGCCCGTGATGACAACACGATGCGCGTCGGGTTGACGGTGAACTGGGCGGCGCCGGCGCGAGATGCCGCGAGCGCCAGGGGTACGAGCACTGTGAGGAGCAATGTGTGTGACTTGAGCATCTTCATCGAGCCGGCTGAGTGCTGTTCAGAAGGCCGCACGCTGGCCAAGCAGACGAACACGCTCCGCGCGGAAGGACTCCTCCGTCCCGCGCGGAGCCGTGCCTCGGACGCCCGACCCTAGAACGTGATGGTCGCGACGATCGAGTCGCTGTAGTTGCCGGTCTCGACGTCCTGACCTCCGGACACGCGACCGTACACGGTGAGGCTGCTCGAGTTCTTCGACGCGGCCGCATAGGTTACGGTGTTGGTCGTGTTCCAGACCACGCTCCGAGCTGCGGTCGTATACAGCTCGTAGCTGAGGAACTCGGTCGCGGTCGAACCGCTCTGCATCCGGCGCGCCGAGCCGCTGGCGTGGGTGCCCAGGTCCAGGCTGACCGCGGCGTTCGTCCCCTTCGTGCACGCGACCGTCAATATGCTCGTCTGATCGAGCGGGCTGGCGGCGTTCGCGACCACCGGATCGTACGATCCAAAGCCGAGACTCCCGGCCGCGATCGTGCAGTTGGCGGTCACGTTTGCCGTGACACTGAAGCTGGCGGTCGCCGGAGCCGCCTCGAGATTCGGTACTGCCGTATCCGGCGAAGCCAGCCACGAGGGCCGCCATGCCTGCGCCAGCCACCAGCCGGCCGATCCGCGTCGTCATTGTCCTGCCTCCTCCATGAGGTCAAACCCCGCATTCTGCGGAGCTGAGCACGTGTGATCTAATCGCCCGCCGCGCCCGTGCGCGTCGCGAGGGCGATTTGCGACGGCTTGCCATCCCGGCGAGCCCGTGGCCGCTGTCGAGCGATCCACGCATCGAGGTCATCCCGCCGAATCCGCCATTGCCCACCGACGCGGACGGCAGGCAACGCTGCCGCCCTTACGAGCCGATACACCGTCCCGAGCGTCAACCGCAGGGCTTCGGTCAGGTCGCGTGTCGTCAACCAGGGCTCCTGAGCAGGCCGACGTCGATTCAAGCGTCTTGGCATCTGGCGTTTATGTACTCTCGAGTGACGTTATATGTGACTTTATATGACATTTTAGGACTTAATATCCCAGTGCCCCTGCCTGCCAATGCACATCTCCGCACGTCGTTCAATCGACTCCAGCCCAGCGGTGCAGCCCGCGTGCCGGGCCGCTGAGAGGATTGAAGGTCACCATGCCCCCTGACATCTCGGGCATCCTGCGGGTCTTTTCCGAAGGCGTGACGACGCCTGAGCTGCTCCAGGACTCGCTCAGGGTGCTGTGCACCCGGCTTGGTGAGGTCTTTGGCGCCACGCGTGTCGAGTTGTGGCGCCACGACCGCAGTGCCCGGCAACTGGTGCTGAGCGCAGCGGCTGGTGCCCCGGGCTTCCCCTTGTCCCACCGCATCTCGACCAGCGACGCACAGACATCCGCCGCAGGTATTCTTCGCAATCCGCGCGCGGCCTTCATCGGACGGGGTCACGAGACAGACCTCGCCGTGCCGCTTCGCGGGCGGCGGCGCGCGCTCGGTGCGCTCGTATTCATGGGCGTGACTCCCGCAGACGATGTCGCGATCGAGGTGCTGGAGCAGGCCGATCGCACGGGCCGCGAGCTGTCGTCGGCGCTCGAGAACGTCGAGCTGCTCGATGACGTGATCCGTTCGCGCGAGGAGATCGAGAATGTCTTCAACGCGCTGACGGATCTAGTCGTCGTCTACGACGCCTCGGGCCGTATTGTCGAAGCCAATCGCGTGTTTGCTGCCCGCACGCGCAGAGACCGCGCGGTCTTGATCGATCACGACGTGGCTGATGTGGTGGGTTCTGAGCTCGGCGCGTGGGCGATCGCCCCGGGGTCGCGTGACCGCGTGCTGTCGGTGGAGCTCGACGACGAGCGACTCTTGGGACGGTTCGTCGTGACGCGCACGCGAATCGAAAGCGAGTCGCCCCGCGGGTCGCGCTACGTGATTGTGGCGCGCGACGTGACGCGCGATCGTGCGCTGGAGCTGGAACGTGCGACCCTCGAGCGTCGTCTGGCCCAATCGGAAAAGCTGGCGGCACTCGGACAGTTCATCGCCGGGATCGCCCACGAGCTCAACAATCCGCTCCAGGGTGCCCTTGGGCACCTGGAGTTGCTCAAGGGGGCGCCCGAATTGAACGGAAGCACGCGGCGGGATGTCAGTCTCGTCTACCGCGAGACCGACAGGGCCGCCCGGATCGTCCGGAACCTCCTCGTCATTGCCGGCTCGGGACAGGTGCGCGAACGATCGCTCAATGTGAACAACGTGATTTCCCGCGTGCTTCGATTGCGCGCCGGTGCCTGGCGGGATGGGTCGATCCAGGTGACGCGTGAGCTCGATCCGAGTCGGCCGCGCGTGCGAGGCGACGGCTTCCTCCTGCAGCAGGCGCTGCTCAATATCGTCATGAACGCGGAACAGGCGATGGAAGGCACGGGACGCTTGACCGTCCGATCGGAGCACGCGCAGGATGCCGGGGTCGTGCGCGTCGTCGTCGACGATTCGGGCCCCGGGCTGGCCCCTGACGTTCGGTCGCGGCTGTTCGAACCGTTCTTTACTACGAAGGAAGTGGGGAAGGGCACGGGCCTTGGCCTCGCAATTGCGTACGGCATCGTTCAGGCGCATGGCGGCACGCTCGAAGCCGACAATATTCCCGGCGGCGGCGCGCGCTTCGTGCTGACGCTGCCGGCCGCGAGACCGACCGCCGCCACGCGACCGGACACTTCATGATGGACGAGACGTTTCTCACGACCGAGGAGGTGCTCGAGTATTTGCAGGTCAACCTGCGGACCGTCTATCGGCTGATCAAGGCCGGAAAGATCCCGGCCGTCCGCGTCGGGCGCCAATGGCGGTTTCGCAAGAGCGACATCGACACCTGGCTGGAGCGGCAGCGCGGCGGCGGCCACACCGATGCGCCCGACGCCGCGAAGACCAGCGATCGGGCCGAGCCGCGTGTCCTCGTCGTCGACGATGAAGAGAGCATCCGGCAACTGCTCACGAAAGCGCTGGCGCTCGCCGAGTACGAGGTCGAGGCGGTCTCGGAGGCGCGAACGGCGCTCGATCGCCTGCGGCTCGGCACTTACGACCTCCTCGTGGCCGATCTCCGGATGCCCGGCATGGATGGATTCGCGCTCATTCGCGAGGCCCGCCGTCTGCAGCCGGCCCTGCCCGTCATCATCATCACGGGGTACTCGACCGAATCGAGCGCCATCGAGGCGGTCAATCTCGGCGTCGTGGGGTATCTGGTGAAGCCCTTTCGGGTGCCGCAGGTGCTCTCGGCGGTGTCGCGCGCTCTTGGAGGGCATTAAGTCGGCTGATGGGCTCCGATCCGCGACAATGGCGCGCTCGACCGCGTACGCTCGTCATGAAGGATGGAAAGATCGTTCGGCGGTGATCCCGGCGCCCGCGCTATCTTCGAACACATGGTCACCAGGGATTTTCGCGTGCGTTCCGCCGTTCCGGCCGACCTCCCGACGCTTGGCCGTCTGGGGGCCCACTTGATGCGCACGCATTACGCCTTCGATGCTCTCCGGTTCATGGATCCGGGCTCGGAGCCGGAGCGCGGGTACGCGTGGTTCCTGGGCAAGGAGATGGAGCGGGCCGACGTCGCGATCTTCGTGGCCGAGCGGGCTGGAAAGGTCGTTGGGTACGTATATGCCGGCGTGGAGCCGGTGTCCTGGAAAGAGCTGCGCGCGGAATCGGGCTATGTTCACGATCTCGTCGTAGACGAGCCGGAGCGCCGCGGCGGCATCGCGACCGCCCTCATGAGAGAAGCCCTGGACTGGCTGACCCAACGCGGTCTGCCGCGGGCCGTCCTCTGGACCGCCGAGCCCAACCTCGGGGCGCAGCGACTGTTCGATCGGCTCGGATTCCGTCGAACGATGATCGAGATGACGCGCGAGCTCTGATGCGCTTTCGCGAATGGGTCGCGACCGGGACCAGACGTCGTGCGGTCAGGCGACGCGGCGGTGCCGGAACCGCTCGACTTCAGAGATGAGCACCGCCATCGTGATCGGCTTGGTGATATAGCCGTCCATCCCGGCTTCGAGACACCGTTCTTTGTCGCCGATCATGGCGTGGGCGGTCATCGCCACAATCGGGGTCCGGCGTCCGGTGTGACGCTCGCGTTCCCTGATCCGTAGTGTCGCCTCAAGCCCGTTCATCTCGGGCATCTGCACATCCATCAGCACGACGTCGAATGTCTCGCGGATCAGCGCTTCCGTCGCCAGCCGGCCGTTTTCGACGACGGTCACTCCGTGTCCTCGCTTTTCGAGCATGGCGACGGCCACACGCTGGTTGACGGGATTGTCCTCGGCCAGGAGCACCCGCAGCGGCACATGATCGCGCGGTTCGGCCCCTGCCGTCGCGGATGGTGAGGTCGCCTTCACCGCGGTCGCCGGAATCGGGCGGTCCGACGCGAGTACGCGGCGAATCGCGTCTTGCAGCTCCTCCGGTCGGACTGGCTTGGTGAGATGGACGGCGATGCCCAGCTCCCGGCAGCGCGCCAGATCGCCGAACTGACGATCGGAGGTGAGCATCAACATGGCAGGCGGTGCGCTCGCCGGCGTGCGCCGGAGCTGCTCGATGAGCGCAAAACCGTCCATGCCCGGCATGTGGCGGTCGACAATCGCCAACTGGAACGGAGCGCCGCGCGCCTGTTGCGCCTCGATGGCGTCGATGGCGGCCCGTGCGCAATCGACGGTCGACACGCCGAGTCCCCAGCCCTGCAGGAGCTCGCCGAGGATGCCGCGATTCACCTCGTTGTCATCGACGACGATTGCGCGCACGTCCCGAAGGGTCACGAGCGCGTCCGGCCGCGGCTCGACCTCCGTTGCGCCGATGGCCAGTTGGATCGTGAAGGCAAAGCTGCTGCCCCGTGAGGGCTCGCTCTCGACCGACAGCGTGCCGCCCATCATCTGGACGAGGCGTCCAGAGATTGACAGACCCAGACCGGTTCCGCCGTACTTCCGGGTGGTCGAGCCATCCGCCTGGGTAAACGCGTCGAAGATCACCCGCTGTTTGTCGGGAGCGATGCCAATGCCCGTGTCACGGACGCTGAACGTCACCGCGCAGGATTGCGGGTCGTTCCCACCGTCATCGGCGCCATCGCAGGGCGAGGCCAGCTCCACGCTGGCGACGACCTCACCTGTCTCGGTGAACTTGATGGCATTCCCGGCGAGGTTGATCAAGATCTGTCGCAACCGTTCGGCGTCGCCGAGGAGCGTCGTCGGCACGCCGGGCGCGACGCGCCACGCCAGCTCGATGCCCTTGCGGTGAGCTGCGAGCGATAGCGTCTGCAGTGCACGACCGACGACCTCCCGGCAGTCGAACGGCTGTTGGCTCAGCTCCATCCTGCCGGCTTCGATCTTCGAGAAGTCGAGCACGTCGTTGATCACGCGAAGCAGTGAGTCGGCGGAGCTGCGGACGGTGTCGACGTACTGCCGCTGGTCGGCATCGAGGGACGTCGAGAGAAGGAGCTCGGTCATGCCCAGCACACCATTCATCGGCGTGCGGACTTCGTGACTCATGTTCGCGACGAACTCGCTCTTGGCCCGGCTCGCCGCTTCTGCGGTTTCCTTGGCGAGCCGCAGCTCACGCGTCTGGCCCCGGACACGCGTCCGGAGAATCATTACCCAAGCCAGTGTGAGGACGACCAAACCGACCATGACGGCCAGAACCACCAGCGTGCGTCCAGCCGTCCACCACGAAGGGCGCTCGAGAATGAGAATACCGTCCGCAGGTACCAGAATCTGGAAGGTCCGGTCGTCGCGGAGAATACCGGGCGTCGCCTGCACGCGGCAGACGCCGGTCACGCGTACCAGGGTACCGGGGAGCAGGTCTTCAAGCAGGCGCTCATCGGTTGCCGAATCCAGCCGCGCGTTGAACAACACGCCGTCCGACTGGATGAGCAGTGCGGGTCCTTCGAGCGTCGGCACCTGTTCGACGACCCGTCCGGCGACCGCAACGCGCTGGCTGTCGGCTCCGTCGCCACTCAACTGCCGTGCTCGGATCGTGAGCGGTGGCGTCGGTGGGCCCGCACCGGTCCTGCGGACCACTGCGTCGTCGAGGATGGGGCCGATGCCGCCCGTCGCCGGGAACCCGACGGCCTCGATGCGATCGCCGGTGGCGAGCGCCGGCGCAACCGTCGTGCGCACTTCGAGCCCGCCGCTGGGGTCATTCACGTAGACGCTCTTGCCGCGCACGAGCGAGACGGTCCCGCGCACCTTGATGCGATGGCCGTACGATTCCGTCGATCCGAATCGGAGCAGGACGTCCACGGAGCGCTGAGGCGCCGTAAACGGATCGGCGAGTGCGGCGGTCTGCACCTCCACGTCGGCGAGCGACGGGACGAACAGTTGAATCGCTGTGAGCTGGCGCCGGCTGTTGAAGATGGCGCCGGCCACGGCACGCACACGGACGCGAGCGTCGACCAGGTTTGTAGGGACGGCCCCTTTGAAGAGCGGAACCTGTGCAAAGAGCCGCGCGCCGGTCGTGGCGATCTCGAAGATCAGATGACCGTGCGCGTCTGCGGCGACGCGCCGGACGATGCCGGTTGCCTCGACCCACTGCGAGTCGAAAAGGCCTGCGAGAAGCTGCTCGAGGGGCGGGTTCACGGCCGCAGGCCAGCCCGTCCCGTGACGCAGGCGGCGCACGGTTACGTCGATGATCGTTGGCGCGAACCCGCCTCCATCGCTGACGCCGGTCACGAGGGCTTCGTCGCCGGCGACGAGATCGAGCTGTTTGCCGCGCGTGTCGACGAACACGCCGGCCGTGGCGTCCTGTACGAAGACGAGCGCCCAGGCGGGGTCGTAGTACGTGATGACCCCGCGTAACTCGACAGGATGACGGCGCCTCGCGTCGACTGTGGACAGTGCGCGAAGCGCAGCGGCCGTCGTGATCATCGCGGTCGGTGTCTGATGGGCCCCCGCCGTCAGGCGTCGCGCGCTCCAGCAGGGTCGCGTTCTCGAGCACAACGTCCGTGCCATTGCGGCCGACGAAACCGACTGCCTGGACGCGGTCTCCGCGCGACACCGCCGCATCGGAAACGTTGATCTCAATTGCGCCCGTTCCATCGTCGGCCACGATCGCGCGCGGGCTCACAGACTGCACGAGCGCGTTCTCGAGGCGCACGCGATGCGCGCTCGTCAGATGGCGAAGACTCGCGATGGTGTGGGCGGGAACGTGTGTCATTGCGGGCGGCGGCGTCTTTACGAGGACGTCGGCGAAATCGTCGACGAACACTTCCGACTGAGCGCCTGGCCGAGCGGTGACCGGGCTCCGAATCGGTACTCCCGTCAGACGCACGTCCCCGTCGATTAGCGGGGCTGCGTCAGAGGTGGAACCAAGCAGCACCCGGGCAATGATTCGCGCCGACCCGGTGTCGATTTCCAGTCGCAACCGCGCTTGCTCCATCACCACTGATCGCAGCGTGCCCGTCACCTCGACCCGATGCCCATCCCAACGGCCGCCGAGCACGTCGGCGATGGGTGCGAGGCTGCCCTTCCAGCGCTCCCGCCGCTCGCTTTTCACCCGGGTGGGCGCGCGCACGATGGCGCCCTCCGCGCGGCACTCAATTGCCGATTCGAGGCGAATCCAGTCCCCCGACGTGACCAGGTGCGTCCCGGGGCCGGGATCGACAGGAACGACGCCCGTCTGGTCTTCCACGAAGAGGAGCTTCCATTCCGGGTCGTAGTACGTGACGCGCCCTTCTAAGGACGACCGGCAGCGGGCGGCAGATGCGGGGCTGCAGGAAATGGAGGACTTCGGCCGCCGTGCGCAGCGTGCCGTCGGTTGGCGCGCGACAGATCGCAGGCCGATAGGGCGACGAGGCTCAGAATGGCGACCGCCCATCGCGCCCGCGCATATGCCACGGCTGCCGGCGATTGAACCTCGGTCATCCCTCCCCCTCTTTATCGGCAATTGGCCAATTACCGAGAGGTCACGGATTTCGCTGTTTTCCTGGCGTTCTCTGGTTCTGGTGTCCGAGTTTTCTCAGGTTTCTCGAGTTTTTGGCTGCCGTCCCGACTTCCCGTTTCACCCTTCTCGAGTTCTCCTTTCTCGAGTTCTCAGTTTCTCGAGTTCTCGATTTCCTCTTCCCCGGCCGCCCCCGTTCCTCCATCGTCTAAGCTGGTAGATGTGAACGATGGCAGGCGCCCACCGGGCCCGGGTGCCAGCCCTGACGGACCTCCTGGGCGTCTGGCCCGCCAGGACTTGATGACGCGGACCGACGAAGAGCTCGTCGCACGTTCGATTGGCGGCGACGTGGACAGCTTCAACCAGCTCGTCTTGCGCTGGGAGCGGCCGATCTATGCCCTTGCGTACCGCGTCATCGGTCGCGAAGAGGAAGCGCGCGATGTGGTGCAGGAGACCTTCCTGCGCGCCTTCCGGGGCATCGGGAACTTTCGCGGCCAGGCAAAGTTCTCGTCCTGGGTGTACCGTATCGCCCTCAACCTCTGCCGGGACTGGATCCGGCGCGAGCGCCGCGCCCCCATCCAGTCGGCGCCGGAGGGCGTGGACCTCATTGAGCTGGCGGCCGAACAGGGGCCGGTCGAATCGATCGAAACCCTCGTCGCCAGAAACGATATGAGCAAGGCCGTGGCCGAGGCCATGGCCCTGCTCCCGGAGGAGCAACGAACCGCGATTGTCCTGAAGGAGTACCACGGGATGACATTCCAGGAGATCGCGGATCTGCAGGGGTGCCCGTTGAGCACGGTCAAGACCCGCCTCTATCAGGGCCTGAGCGTCCTTCGCCGCCACTTGCAGCAACAGGGCAAATACGATCCCGCGAACACGACGGTGCCATGACAACTCCATTTCATTGCGACGACAAAGAACGGTTGATTTCGTACCTCTATGACGAGGGAGGCGACGACGACCGTGCCGCGGTTGATACACACCTGGCGACCTGTGCCGCCTGCCGCAGCGAGGTCGCCGAGCTGAGAAGTCTGCGGGTCGAAATCGGGCGATGGCAGCCGCCTGATGCCGACTTCACCGTCCGCATCGTGCGCGAGCCGTCTGCGCGAGCCTGGTGGCGCGTGCCGACGTGGGCCACGGCGGCGCTGGCCGCGGGCCTGGTGCTTGCGCTCGGCGCGACGGTTGCCAATGTCGAAGTGCAGGTGGGCGGCGGGACGCTCGTCGTGCGGACGGGCTGGGCAAAGTCGTCGTCTTCAGCGTCAACTGGACCACAGGCCGCACAGACCGACGCGGCCAGGCCGGCGACGTCCGCACGCCCGGCGTTGGTCAGCGCCGGCATGTCGGAGAGCGACGTGCACAGTGCGCTGAACGCGCTGGAGACGCGGATTCGTGCAGACATCGCTGCAGCGACCGCCCGTCCCGCCGCGGCGAATGTCCAGCGCGTGGCCTCGAGCGACATGGACAAGGGACAGGTCCTGCAGCAGGTCCGGTCGCTCGTCGACGAGAGCGAGCGGCGCCAGCAGAGAGAGCTGGCCCTGCGCCTCGCACAGGTCGTTCAGGACTTCGATGCCCAGCGGCGGACTGACCTCGTACGCATCGAGAACGGCTTTGGACAGATCGAGAACCTGACGGGCGAGGAAGCCGCGCGGCAGCGGGCGATCACGAATTACCTGGTACGCGCGTCGCAGCAAAAATAGCGAAGAGGCCGGGCTGAAGCTCGGGCCTACGTGCGATCGCAGGACCGTACCAGATCGTAGAGATCAAGAGCTTTAGCTCGGTCGGCTCTTGAAGAATGCGAGGTTCGACGGTGAGAGCGTGGAGCACGTTGGTCATGGCGGGTCTGGTCGTCGCGACCGGGTCGACCGCGATTGCGCAGGATGCGTCGTCGGTCGGCGCCGCCGCTCAGCCCGAACAGATGCGCGCGCGATTCCAGATCGCGGCAATGGAAGGCGTTCTCGAGACGGCCGTGCAGCTCGGGGCCAGACGCATGAGTCAGCAGGTGCAGTCGGTGATCCCGGACATGCTCTTCATCGCGGGCGCTGCCCGGGCGAAGGGCTTCTGGCTGGACGGCTACGGGGTCTTCTTCGATGTCGACGTCCCCGCGATGCGCCGGAGCGTGGCGTGGCAGTTCCGTGCCCTCGATCGCGGCGACCGCAACGCCACGGCCGCCATGCAATCGATCCGGCGCCGGCTGGCTTCTGTGCCAGACCCGCAAGCCAGACGAGAGATCGAGGATGCCCTTCACCGGCTGGAGCGCACCGTCGCGCCCCCGCAGCTTCCTCCGGGCATGTTGCCGCCCGATGCCGAACGCGAACGGAACAGCGCGCGTCGCCAGTGCGCAGTCCGGCGCCGCGTCCGCCAGCGAGCAGATCGCGCCGCCCGCCGCCGGCAACATCAGCGGCTCGGGCGATTCCGTCCTCCCCGCCCCCCTCCTCGACGACCCTGGAATGGCGTATACGAACGAAGTGAAGACGGCGCTCATCGATGCCATGCTCGACTTCGGGCCGCCGATTCCTCTCGGCGAGGCCGAGTGGCTCACGATTGCGGCACGCGACAATGACGATTCGCGGCTGGGTGGCGGAGACCCGTACGACGTCTCGACGATCGTGCTGCGGATTCGTGGCGTCGATCTGGCGAGCTATCGCGCCAAGCAAATCACGCGCGACGATGCGCTGAAGCGGGTTGAGGTTCGTGAGTACTGAGTCGAAGTAAGATAGGCCATGCGCGCGCGCCTTGCCGTGCTGGTCCTCGCCTCGCTCCTCGGGTCCGGGTGCAGCGCCCCCGTCGATCTCGCGACGGGCTGCCGCGTCGCCGCAGAAACGACCGGCTGGTTCGATGCCGGGATCACGGAGGACGGCAAGAACAAGCTGGTGCCCAGCATCGTCTTCCGCGTCTCGAACATCGGGGGCCGCGGGTTCGGCGACATTCAGTTCAATTGCATTTTCAGGCGCGTCGGCGACCCCGAAGAATGGAGCACCGTGCTCATTCGCGGCGCCAGCGCCGGGGCCAACAACCTGGCGCCTGGCGCCACCAGCGCTCCCATCATCGTCCGCGCGCCACAGGGGTATACGGGCATTCAGCCCCGCGCCGACATTCTTCAGAACAGGCTCTTCGTCGACGCGAAGGTCGAGATCTTCGGGAAGGCCGGCTCGGCCACCTGGGTAAAGCTCGGCGAATTTCCCGTTACGCGCCAGCTGCTGGCGAAGCAGTAGTTGGTGGCGACGCCGGCTCTCGATCGCCGCCTCGGCCCGCTCGACGCGGCGGCCATCATCGTCTCCAATGTCATTGGCAGCGGGATTTTCCTGACGCCTGCTGTCGTCGCCGGTCTAACGGGCGACGGCCGGGCGATGGTCGGCGTGTGGCTGATCGGCGGGTTCATCGCGTTTGCCGGCGCAATGGCGTACGCGGAGCTTGCAGCGCTCCGCCCCCATGCGGGCGGCGAGTACGTCTATCTGCGCGAGGCGTTCGGGCCCGTCGCGGCGTTTCTCACCGGCTGGACGTCGTTCGTGGCTGGCTTTTCGGGCGCCGTCGCGGCAAGTGCCGTGGGCCTGGCCAGCTATCTCGGACGCTTCGTGCCGGTGGCCGGAGACACACGCCCCCTCGTGGCTCTGGCGCTTGGACCGCTCAGTCTGACTGTCACGCGACAGTCCCTGGTCGCGATCGCGGTCATTTTCGGGCTGACGTGGATTCACGTGCGCGGGCTCGGTCCGGGACGGTTGGTGCAGAACGTACTGGCCGGCGCGAAGGTCACCGGGCTGGTCGTCCTCATCGTCCTCGGCTTCTCGTTTGGTGACGGATCGTGGACGCACTTCGAGCCGACGGCACTCCCGGCGGGCTTCGGCGGCTTCCTGCTTGCCCTGGTGCCCGTCATGTTCAGCTATTCGGGTTGGAACGCGGCGTCGTACGTCGCGGAAGAGATGCGCGATCCAGAGCGGTTCGTGCCGCGGTCGCTTGCAATCGGCACGGGCGCCGTGCTGGTGCTCTACCTCTCGTTGAACCTGCTGTACGCCTACTCGCTGCCAGTACCGGAGCTGGCGAGTACCATGGGCAGCGTCATGGACGTCATCGCGGAGCGGTTGTTTGGCCAGCTCGCCGGCAACTTGATGGCCATACTGGCAATCGTCAGCATCGCGGCCAGCATCAGCGCGATGACCATCGCTGGACCTCGGGTGTATTTCGCGATGGCCCGTGACGGCGTATTCTTCCGGCGCGCCGCGCACGTGCATCCGCGGTTTCGGACCCCGGCGGACGCGATCGTTGCGCAGGCATTGTGGAGCGCCGGGCTCGTCCTCACGGGGAGCTTCAGCAATCTCTTTACGTACACCGGCTTTGCGGTGGTGCTGTTCTCGGGCATCGCGGGCGTCGCACTCTTCGTGCTGCGCTGGAAGCGGCCAGACGAGCCGAGCCCTTATCGCGCATGGGGCTACCCCGTAATGCCGGGACTGTTCGTTCTCGCGAGTGCCGCGATTGTCGGGAACGCGCTCGTGCGGAGCCCTGGTCCGACGGCCGCGGGAGTGGGCATCATCCTGGCGGGGCTGCCGCTCTACTACATGTTCCGTCGGCGGCAGTGACGGTCGGTGCCGGACGCATGGCGATGCGTCCCTACGAGCGTCGCAGCAGCGCGATTGCCATCAACACGGCGATCGTCCCGTCTCCGAGCGCGCCGATGAGCACGATTGCCGGCGCGATGTCCAAGGCCCACAATCTGATGAAGAGAGATGCGACGATCAGCTTCACGCCGACGCCGACGATCCAGAGATAGAACCGGTGAGGCCGCGGATCGCTTAGGGCGGGAATGAACGCGAGGCCGGTCGCGATGAGAAAGATGCCAAGGAGCGTTCCATAGAACGGAAGCGGTGAGGGCAGGCCGACCATGTTGGCCGCCGCTCCGCCGGTCGACCACACGAGCAGCCCGAGCCCGACGTTCACCACCACGGCGATGATCACGAGGAGCCGCAGCATCCCTGATTGTACTTCCAGGGACGCCGCGGAAGGCGGGCGCATCGTCGTGCCCGCCCTCAGGAAGGGCTATTCCGGTTGCAGTTCTCCGCGGTAGGTGACCGTCTCGTCGAACTCGATGCGGACGTCGAAGGAAATCGTCGTGTAGCCGGGTGCGCGGATCTCGATCCGATGCGGGCCGCTCTCCAGATTCACCTTCTGGAACAGGCCGTCGAAATCGTCGACACGACCCACGAAGTAGCCGTCGACGAACACCTCCGCGTCGCGCGGCTTTACCTTCAGCTTCAACCCGCCATAGAGCCCGTAGCCGGAGCCGCTCGAGTAGCCGTACCCGGATCCATAGCCTCCATAACCAGAACCGTAGCCGCCATACACCGGGTAGCTCGCGCCGTACCAGAACGGATCCCAGGCATAGAACCCGAAGCTATAGGGATACGAGTTCCACCAGAATGGATCCGAATAGGGATAGTAGTAGCCGCCGCCGCCACCGTGCGGTGGGCGCGGATAGCGGCGTGCGGTCGCCACGCCGTACGACTGCCGATCGCCCCGCGTGCGGGGAGTCGCCGTTTCGGTGCCCGACTGGGGCGCCGAACGGCCCTGGCGCGGCTCCGATCGCGTGACCGCGCGCGTGCCGCCGCCGCTGCGAGTGCTCCCGCCGCTGCGAGCGCTTCCCCCGCCGCGCGTGCTTCCGCCGCTCGCGGTTCGCGGGCGGGCCTGATCGTCGGCCGCCACGGCAGTCGGCCGCTCTTCTCTCGGATCTCTCGACGAACGGAACGAATCACGGGCCGTCGCGCGACCGCTGTCGTCGCGATTCGCTGGCGCCGAACGCGGAACGGCGCGCTCGGGCGCCGACGCGCGTTCCGACGGCCGCTCCACGGCACGGGCCGGCGGCGCCTCTGCGCGGGCCGGCGGCGGTGCGGCGTGTTGAGGTGGCGGTGCAGGTGCAGGTGCGGGCTCAGACCGTGGGACCGCGCGCTGCGTCTGTCTATCTTGAGCGTGGGTCGGCGGAATTCCGATCGCCAGAACCCCCGCCAACACCAACCCGTAAGTGAGATTCATGGGTTTCATGGCCGGCTCCACCCTCATGTAAAGCAACGTTGCTGCCACCGCTGAATTCCGGAAAACGCTACAGAATCACGAGTTAGCGCGTAGTGTGTCTACTGAAGGGGCCGACGGTGTCCCCGGCCGGAGTCACCACCACATCAGGGTCAGACGCTGTTCATCGGGGTCAGACGCTGGTAAGAATGTTAAATGGAGTGCCGAGCTGTTTAACAGTCTTACCAGCGTCTGACCCCAGAAACCGCCGCTGAACCCCAATCCTCCCATGTTTCACGCCACGACGATAATCGCAGTCCGCGCAAAGGACCAGACCGTGCTCGCCGGCGACGGCCAGGTCACGTTCGGTCAGACGGTCATGAAGCACGGCGCCCGCAAGATCCGGCGGCTCTATCACGACCAGATCCTTGCCGGTTTTGCCGGATCGGCCGCGGACTCGTTCGCGCTCTTCTCGCGCTTCGACGCGAAGCTCGAGCAGTACCGCGGCAACCTGGAGCGCTCGGCGGTGGAGCTCGCCCGTGACTGGCGAACCGATCGCGCCCTCCGACGCCTCGAAGCCATGATGATCGTCGCCGATCGCCAAAACACCTTCCTGCTCTCGGGCACCGGCGATCTCATTCAGCCGGACGATGGAATAGTGGCCATTGGATCGGGCGGCCCATATGCACTGGCTGCGGCCCGCGCGCTGGCGAGCCATACCACGCTTGCCGCGCGCGAGATCGCCGAGCACGCGATGCGCATCGCCGCTGATATCTGCATCTACACGAACGACCAGCTCGTGATCGAGGTACTCTAGTCGTGCCCATCCATCTGCCCGAGCGCACACAAACGTCCACCGAGGCACTCACGCCCCGTCAGATTGTCATCGAGCTCGACAAACACGTCGTGGGCCAGCACAAGGCCAAGCGGGCTGTTGCCATCGCGCTGCGCAATCGGCTACGGCGACAGAAGCTCCCCAAGGAGCTCGCCGAAGACGTCGCACCGAAAAACATCCTCATGATCGGACCGACCGGTGTTGGCAAGACCGAGATTGCCCGCCGCCTGGCAAAGCTGGCGCAGTCGCCGTTCATCAAGGTGGAGGCGTCGAAGTTCACCGAGGTGGGCTACGTTGGCCGGGACGTCGAGTCCATGGTGCGCGACCTGGTCGAGCTCGCCATCACGATGGTGCGCGAGGAACTCTACGCCGAGCTCCGGCCACGCGCGAAGCAGGCCGCAGAGGATCGTCTGCTCGATTTGCTGCTGCCCCCGTCGCCCCGGCCCGGTTACGACTCGCAGAACCCCGACGCCCCCGATCCCTCCCAAGCCACGCGCGAGCGGCTCCGCGATCAGCTTCGCGAAGGCCGGCTCGATCAGCGCGCCCTCGAGATCGAAGTCCGTGACGCCTCGTTCCCGTCGTTCGAGATTGTCAGCGGCTCGAATGTCGAGGAAGTCGGCATCAACGTCAAGGAGATGCTGCCAGGGTTCTTCCAGGGGCGCACGAAGAAGCGTCGACTGCAGGTGCCCGAGGCCCTCGAGCAGCTGACGCTCGAGGAGCTGCAGAAGCTGGTCGACATGGAATCGGTCTCGCGCACGGCCGTTGACCGCGTCGAGCAGGCCGGCATCATCTTCATCGACGAGATCGACAAGATTGCCGGGCGCGAGGGAGCCCAGGGGCCGGACGTCAGCCGCGAGGGGGTCCAGCGCGACATTCTGCCGATCGTCGAGGGTACGACGGTCAACACGAAATACGGCATGGTGAAGACGGACCACGTCCTCTTCATCGCCGCTGGCGCGTTCCACATCGCGAAGCCGTCGGACCTCATCCCCGAGCTCCAGGGGCGTTTCCCCATCCGCGTCAGCCTCGAGCCGCTCGGCCGCGACGACTTCGTGCGGATCCTCACCGAGCCGAGAAGCGCGCTCGTCAAGCAGTACGTGGCGCTCCTCGCGACGGAAGGCGTTGACGTGGCGTTCACCGACGACGCGGTCCAGGAAATCGCGTCGATTGCGACGGAAGTCAATGAGCGGACCGAGAACATCGGCGCTCGGCGTCTGCACACCGTGATGGAGCGCCTGCTGGACGAAGTATCGTTCGACGCACCCGAGCTCGCGGGCACATCGGTTACCATTAACGCCGCTTACGTCCGCCGCATGCTGGCCGACATCGTCGACGATGTCGATCTGTCGCGGTATATCCTCTAGGAGGCCGTGGCGAAACCGCGCACGGCCTGTCCCGACATCGTGTCTCGATTGCAACCCGCATGGCGCCGCGTCGGTGGCGCCCTCGCAGCTGTCGCGCTTGTCGCAACCCTCACGCCCGCGTGCGGCAAGAAGGGGCCGCCGCTCACGCCGTACTCCAGCGTTCCGGGCGGACCGCCAGAGGCGACCGTGCGCCGCAAGGGCGACCAGGTGGAAATCCGCTTCAAGGTCCCCATCGCAAATTCCGACGGACGCCAGCCTGCAAACGTCGATCGCGTCGAGGCATATGCGGCCACCGTTGAGACTACGAACCCCACACCTGTGGGGCGTCAGCCGGCGGCGTCGGCAAAAGCGCCGCCGACGCTGACCCCGCCGATGCTCGTCAAACGCGGAAGGCTCGTGGGCGCTGTCAGCGTACGAGAGCCGCCGCCGCCTCCGCCTGATGTGAAGGAAGGCGATCCGCCCCCGCCGCCCCCGCCGCCACGAACCGATCCCGGCCTCGATCAGGGCATGCTCGCGGTGATCGTCGACACGCTGTCGCCGGCAGATCTGAAGCCGGTCCCGATCCCGGAGCTCGAGAAGGCCTTGAAGCAGCAGCAGAAAGAGGCCAGCAAACGTACGCCTCCATCGGAAGCTCCGCGCCTCACTCCGCCGGACCTCGGTCCGAAGCTGCCGACGCCGCCTGTGCGCTACTACGTGGTCGTCGGCCGAAACGGCGGAGACAAGGGGACGCCGTCGCAGCGCTTTGCGGTGCCGATCGACACAGCACCCTCAGCTCCGCCTCCTCCCACGGTCAAGGTGGCGGAAGGTCATCTCGAGCTGTCGTGGACTGTCCCTGAGGGACTGCGGCGCCCGATTCTGCTCACCGTCGCGCCGCCCAAGGCCGTTGCCGCACCAGCCGGGGCTCGACCGACGACGCCACCGGATATCGAGGACGGAGAGATCCTTGCCGACGCTCGCCCGGACATTCAGGACGACGACGATGAGGAAGAGGATGATGGCGATCGTGACGTGGAAACGCCGCCGCCCACGTCGGCGGGCGAGACCGCTCCTGAGCCGCCGGCGCCTGCCGCTCCGCCGCCTGCCGCGCCCGCGACACCGCCGACTCCAGCGCCTCAAGGTCCGGCAACGGCCACGAGCCCGCCGGCCGCCGGTGCGCCTGCTGCGGCAACTCCGGCGACGACTGCGCAGGAGGCCACCCCGACTGGAGTACTGCCCGCGCGCCTGTTGAGCGGGTTTCCGAACACCACCTATGCCTATGCCGTCTACGAGGTGGCTCCTCCAGGCTTCCAGCCGCCGAAGCAGGAGGAGGGTGCCGTACCGCCATATCCGACGTTGCTGACGCCGGCGCCTACCGCCGTGACCACGTGGCGCGACGAGCGGTTCCAGGTCGGCGTAGAGCGGTGCTATGCCATCCGGACTGTCGCCACCAACGGCAACGTCTCGCTCGAAAGCGACCTGTCGCCACCCGTGTGTGTCACGACCGTCGACACGTTTCCCCCGAGTGCTCCCACGAAGCTCGAAGCCGTCGCGAGCGAAGGTGCGATCAGCCTGATCTGGGAAGCAAGTCCTGCAGCCGACGTTGCCGGATATATCGTGTTGCGCGGAGAGGCGTCCAAGAGTGCGCTCGCGCCGGTGACCGCTCGGCCAATCAAGGAATCGACGTATCGAGACACAAAGGTGAAGAGCGGCGTCCGATACGTGTACGCCGTCGTGGCCGTAGACAAGGCGACGCCCGAGAACGTGTCGCCGCAGTCGAATCGCGTGGAAGAGACTGCCCGCTGATGACCCGACTCTATCGAATCGATGCCGGTGCAGGGCCGGAGTACGTCGTCGAACGTGACGCTGACGTGCGTCGTCTCCTCGGGGATGTGTTTGGGGAATGGCAGGAAGGCGCGTCGCTTCCGCGCGGGCTCGACGGTGCGCGAGTGCTCGCGCCAGTCGTGCCGAGCAAGATCGTCGCTGTCGGGTTGAACTACCGAGCGCATGCCGCCGAGCAGGGGAAGCCGTTGCCACCCGAGCCGCTCATCTTCATCAAGCCGTCCACCACGGTCATTGGCCCCGGCGATCCCATCCGGATTCCACCGGGCGTCGGGCGGGTCGACTACGAGGCCGAGGCCGGCATCGTCATCGGCCGGCGCGCCACGCGGGTCCAGGCCGAGGATGCCGCCTCTGTCATTCTCGGCGTGACGTGCGTGAACGACGTGACGGCCCGCGAGCTGCAGCGCCGCGAAGGGCACTATACGCGGCCCAAGGGCTTCGACACGTTTGCGCCGGTCGGCCCGGCCATCGCGATTGGCCTCGATATTTCGGACCTTTCGGTGCGCGCCCGTGTCAACGGCGAGCTCCGTCAGGACTCCAGCACGCGGGACCTGATCTTCCCGGTTGCCGCGCTCGTGGCCTTCATCTCGGCGATCATGACGCTGCTCCCTGGGGATATCATTTCAACAGGGACGCCCGCCGGCATCGGACCGCTCGCCCCCGGCGATGTCGTGGGTATCGAGGTGGAGGGCGTCGGCGAGCTCGTCAACCCTGTGATTGAGGGGTAGGTGCTGCGGCGCCGCCGCAGTGCTCGAGTCCCGCAGTGCATTCGTCGAATTCCCTGGAGACGCAACATGAAACTGTTCGTAGACACCGGCAGCATCAAGGACGTCACGGCGCTGGCGCCGCTTGGCATCCTGGACGGCGCGACGACGAATCCGTCGCTGATGGCGAAGGAAGGCGGCGACCCGCGCCAGATCGTAAAGGAAATCTGTCGCCTCCTGCAGGGCCCGGTGAGCGCCGAGGTCGTGGCCACGGACGCGGAAGGGATGATCCGCGAGGGGAAGTCGCTCGCCACGATCGATGAGCACGTCGTCGTGAAGGTGCCCTTCGGCAAGGAAGGCGTGAAAGCGTGCAAGGCGCTCTCGAGCGAGGGCATCCCCGTGAACGTCACGCTGATTTTCTCTGCAACGCAGGCGCTCCTCGCCGCCAAAGTGGGCGCCAGTTACGTGAGCCCCTTCGTTGGGCGACTCGATGACATCGGGACCGACGGGATGCATCTCATCGAAGAGATCGTCGAGATCTTCGACAACTTCGAGTTCGGAACCGAAGTGCTCGTCGCGAGCACGCGCCACCCGATTCACATCGTGCAGGCCGCACGACTCGGCGCCGATGTCTGCACCTGTCCGCCGTCGCTGATCGAGGCGCTATTCAAACACCCGCTGACCGACATCGGCCTCGAGAAATTCCTGAAGGACTGGGAGAAGTCGCAGACTGTCGCGAAGGTCTAACCCTGCGGTCGGGTGAACGGGTTGGTCGGGTTGGTCGGTTGAGGAGGGTGGTGGCGTGAGGAGGTTGGTCGGGTTGAGCGGGTTGGCGCACCGGTGACGAGCGGGCCGCTCGAGGAGCTGCTGCGCCTCGCCGAGCTCGGCGGTGGTGAGGAACGCCTGCGTCGACAGCACGAGGCCGGCAAGCTCACTGCCCGCGAACGTGTCGCGCTCCTGTTCGATCCCGGATCCTTCGACGAGATCGACGCGCTTGTCACCCATCGATGCCAGGACTTCGGGATGGCCGAGCAGGTCATCCCGGGAGACGGCGTCGTGTGCGGGTCGGGGCGCGTCGACGGGCGGCTCGTCTTCGCCTTCGCCCAGGACTTCACCGTCTTTGGCGGATCGCTATCGGAGACCAACGCCCAGAAAATCGTCAAGGTCATGGACCTGGCGATGAAGATGGGCGCCCCCATTGTCGGGCTGAACGATTCGGGGGGCGCACGAATTCAGGAGGGTGTCATCTCGCTCGGCGGCTATGCCGACATCTTCCTGCGCAACACGCTGGCGTCGGGTGTGATCCCGCAGATCTCCGCGATCATGGGACCGTGCGCCGGCGGCGCCGTCTACTCGCCGGCCATCACCGACTTCATCGTGATGGTGCGCGACACGAGCTACATGTTTGTGACGGGTCCGGATGTCGTGAAGACCGTCACGCACGAAACGGTGACCAAAGAGGAGCTCGGGGGCGCGCGCACGCACAACGAGACGAGCGGCGTTGCGCACTTCGCCACGGACGACGATCGGGAATGCCTGGCGCTTGTCCGCCTCCTGCTTTCCTACCTTCCCAGCAACAACATCGACGACCCGCCGGCGGTCCCGTCGACGGATCCGATCGATCGCGACAGCCCGGAGCTCGACTCGCTGGTGCCGCCGTCGCCGACGCAGCCCTACGACATGCACGATCTCATCGGCGCCATCGTCGACGAGGGCAGCTTCCTCGAGGTTCACGAGCACTTCGCGAAGAACCTGGTCGTAGGGTTGGCGCGCCTCGGCGGTAAGAGCGTGGGCCTGGTGGCCAATCAACCCGCCCACCTGGCGGGCACGCTCGACATCGATGCGTCGGTGAAGGGGGCGAGGTTCGTGCGGTTCTGCGACGCCTTCAACATTCCGATCGTCACCTTCGAGGACGTGCCCGGGTTTCTGCCGGGTACGGCGCAGGAGTACGGCGGCATCATCCGCCACGGCGCGAAGCTGTTGTACGCGTTTGCCGAAGCCACCGTGCCAAAAGTCACGGTCATCACGCGGAAGGCGTACGGCGGCGCGTATTGCGTGATGTCGAGCAAGCACATCCGAACCGACGTCAACTTCGCCTGGCCTACTGCTGAAATCGCGGTCATGGGGCCGGAGAGCGCGGTCAATGTGCTGTTCCGGCGCGAGCTCGACGCCGCGCCTGACGCTGCCGCGCTCAGAGCCGAGAAGACGGCGGAGTTCCGGGAGAAGTTCGCGAACCCGCTCATCGCGGCGAGCCGCGGGTTCGTCGACGAGGTGATCCGCCCTCGCCAGACCCGCGCCAAGCTGATTACCGCCCTCGCGCGCCTCGCCACAAAGCGGGACCGTAACCCCCCGAAGAAGCACGGGAACATTCCGTTATAGGGTTTGAATGTTGACGAACTGTGGCGGCGAGCCTTCAGGCCCGCGTCCGCCGCAAGTTGCGGGGCTGAAGCCCCGCCTCCACGTGAGCGGCGGGCGACGAATCAACGAAGCACGAACCTCGAACTTGCAGCGAAGTACAATCCATTTCCGTGCGTAAAGTCCTTGTCGCCAACCGCGGCGAGATCGCGGTCCGCGTGATCCGTGCGGCTCGCGACGCGGGTCTCGGGACCGTCTCGGTCTACTCGAACTGCGACCGCGGTGCGCGTCACGTCCGTGCGGCGGACGAGGCCTGGCCGCTCGGTGGCGATCGCCCGTCGGATTCGTATCTGCGCATCGAGACGCTGCTCGACGTGGCGCGCCGGTCCGGCGCGGATGCCATCCATCCGGGATACGGGTTCCTCGCCGAGAACGCCGAGTTCGCGGCGGCGTGTACCGATGCGCGCCTGACCTTCATCGGTCCGACGCCGACGGCGATTCGCCTGATGGGCAGCAAGACTGCCGCGAGAGAAGCCGCGCTCGCGGCGGGCGTAGCCGTCGTGCCGGGCACGATGACGAGCCTTCAGGCCGATGTGCCTGATCGCGACGTCTTACAGATTGCGAATGAGATTGGCTATCCGGTCATGATCAAGGCCGTGGCTGGCGGAGGCGGAAAGGGCATGCGCCTCGTTTCGGCGCCCGCTGACCTCGGCAGCGCGCTTCGCGCCGCGCGATCCGAGGCCCAGTCGGCGTTCGGCGACGGCGCCGTATACCTCGAGCGCCGAATCAACCGGCCGCGGCACATCGAGATTCAGTTGCTTGGCGATGAGCATGGCACCGTGGTGCCGTTTGTCGAGCGCGAGTGCTCGGTGCAGCGCCGGCATCAGAAGGTGCTTGAAGAGAGTCCGTCATGTTCCGTTGACGCGCCCTTGCGCGCAGAGCTGGCCGCGGCAGCGGCGCGGATTGCCAGCTCCGTGGGCTACACGAACGCGGGGACGATCGAGTTTCTGCTGGACGAGGAACGTCGCTTCTACTTTCTCGAGATGAACACGCGGCTCCAGGTCGAGCACCCGATTACCGAGGCCATTACCGGCGTCGATCTCGTGCAGTGGCAGTTCCGACTGGCCGGCGGCGCGCGGCTGACGATCGATCCCGCCGCGGCGCTGACGCCTCGGGGCCACGCCATCGAGGCGCGGATCTACGCCGAGGATCCGGACCAGGGGTTTTTGCCGTCGCCGGGCCGGATCACGCACTTGCGATCGCCCTCCGGCCCCGGCATCCGGGAAGACGGCGGATACGAGCTGAACGGGGAGGTGCCCATCTTCTACGACTCGCTCGTCTCGAAGCTCATCGCCTGGGGTACCGATCGTCCCGAAGCCATTGCACGAATGCAGCGCGCGCTGAAGGAATACGAGATTGCCGGCATCCAGACGACGATTTCGTTCTTCCTGTGGCTTCTTGCGGAGCAGGATTTTGTTCACGGGAGAATCGACACCACGTCGCTCGATCGGGTGCTTGCCACTCGCAACGGTCTCCCGTTCTCGCTGATGGACTCCACGGCCGAGGACGCAGCGACGATAGCCGCGGCGGTCGACGCGTATCTCCGGACGCGTTCCAACGGCGTCGCGGAGGTTCCCCCGGCGGGGAGTGGCTGGATGCGCAGCGCGCGGCGGGAGGCCCTCCGCTGACCCATGCGGTTTCAGATCGACATCGGCGGACGGATTCGGGAGGTCACGATCGAGCCTCGGCGTCACGCCCTGGCAGTGACGCTCGACGGCATGCCGGTCGACGTCGACGTCCAACCGATGCCTGGAGGCCGCTTCTCGCTGCGATTCCCCGCGACCGGCCGGCAGCACGACGTGGTCGTCGCGCGGGGGCGCGACAATGGCGAAGTCGAGATGCTCGTCGGCGGCCTGCGGGTACCGGCGCGCCTTCGTCCCGAGGGGCGCGGCCCGAAGCGCGCCGCCATCGCGGGCACCGGCCCCGAACGTGTGATCGCTCCGATGCCTGGCAAGGTCGTGAAGCTGCTCGTGAAGGTCGGAGACCAGCTATCCGCAAAACAGGGCGTCATCGTCGTCGAAGCGATGAAGATGGAGAACGAGCTGCGCTGCACACGTGCCGGCGTGGTGCGTGAAGTGCTGGTGGCCGAAGGTGCGTCGGTCGATGCCGGGACGCCGCTCATGGTGATTTCGTGAGCAGCGAAACGCAGTCGACCCCTCCCGAGCCAGAACCGCCGGTCGTCGACGCGGCGCCACCGGCACGGCGCCGAGCGTGGTGGCGGCGTCTCGGGACTGGCGTTCGCCGCGTCCTGATGTTCACGGCAATCCTCCTTGCCGTGGCGCTCGTCACGACTATCACTGTCGATCTTGGCCCGGCGCTGCGCGGCCAGGCCGAGCGGGCTGGCAGCGCATATCTGAAGCGCCCGCTCACGATCGGACGGCTGTCGATTCGCCTGCTGACAGGCAGCTTCCTCGTCGAGGAGCTGCGGATCGGGGGCCTGCAGCTTGAGGATCGACCGTTCCTGACCGCCAGGACCATCGAGCTGTCGTTGTCGTTTGCCGCGCTCCTTCATCGCGAAGTGCTCGTCGATGCGGTGGTGATGAGCGACTGGCAGATGCTCGTCGAGACGTGGCCGAACGGGCGCCACAGCTTCCCGAAGGTCACCGGAGATGGTCCGCGAAGCACGGCGCCAAAGCGGTTCGTGACCACCGTCCGACGGGTGCTGGCCAGGCGTGGCCAGTTCACGTACGAGGATCACGGCACGCCGTGGACCACCGTGGCGCGCAATCTCGAAGTGGTGGTGGCCAAGACGGATGGTTACGGGGGCACCGCGCGGTTCAGCGACGGGACAGTCGCCATCCAGCAGTACCTGCCCATGCGAACGGACATGGCCGGCACCTTTCGCATCGAAGGCCCGCTCATCCGATTCAGCCAGCTCGAGCTCATTTCAGACGGATCGCGATCCGACATCACCGGCACGGTCGATACCTCGCGGTGGCCCGAGCAGACCTGGAACGTGCGCTCGGTCGTCCAGTTTCCTCGAATGCGAGAGATCTTCTTCGCCCGCGAGCGCTGGCGGCTCGGCGGCGAAGGCCACTTCACGGGGGTCTTCCACCTGTTCAAGGGCGGTCGCGATCTCGCTGGCACGTTCACCAGTCCTCGAGCCCGCATGAACGATCTCGACTTTCCGGACCTTCGAGGATCCCTGCGGTGGCTGCCGGCGAGCTTCGCGGTGACGCACGCGTCGTCGGCCTTTCAAGGCGGACGCCTGCGGTTCGACTATGGCATCGCTCCACTGGGCCGTCCTGGGCAGCGGCCGCGCGCCACGTTCGACACCGCCTACGAGAACGTGGACTTGAGCACTCTCGGCAATACGATTGGGCTGCAGGGCATTCGAATCGCGGGCTCGCTCGCCGGACGCACCCGGCTCGAGTGGCCGCTCGGCCGGTTCTCGGATCGACGGGGGAGCGGCGATCTCACCGTGTCGTCGCCACCGGGCACGACGGTCCTCGGCCGCATGGTACCGCAGTCGATGCTCTCGGCCGAGGCCGCCCGGCCGCAGCCCTGGGGCCCTTTCAATCCGGACCCGCGCATCCTGGGCGAGGTGCCAATCGGCGGTGAGCTGCATTTCCGGCTCGATCCCGAGTGGATTCACATCGCGGCGTCGACCATGGCGACGCCGAAGACCTTTGTGGCGTTCCAGGGACGGACGGCCTACGGCGAGCAATCGGAGATCCCGTTTCACGTGACGAGCGCCGACTGGCAGGAAAGCGACCGTGTGCTCGCCGGCATCATGACGACGTTCGGCGGATCGACCTCCGCGGTCCAGGTCGGCGGCAGCGGGGAGTTCGATGGCGTGATGCGCCTGGCCTTTCGCCGCCCCCGGATAGAGGGCCGGTTTCGCGGCGACGGGCTGCGTGCCTGGGACGTCACATGGGGGCGGGCGACCGGCGACCTGGTGATCGAAGACGGCTACGTGTCGATCGCCAACGCGCGCGTCACCGATGGCTCCGGCGTCATCGAGACCGAAGGACGGTTCGCGCTCGGGTACCCGCGAAAAGACGGCGGCGAGGAGATCAACGCGCGCATCCGGGCAACGCGCTGGGCGCTGGCCGACCTGCGCCACGCGTTCGTGCTCGACGACTGGCCGCTCGAAGGGCGGATGTCGGGCGAGTTCCATTTGTACGGCAAGTACACGCGCCCGTACGGCTTTGGGCGTCTTCGCATCGATGATGGATCGGCCTGGCGGGAGGCGTTCCAGACCGCGTCGACGTCCCTGCGCTTCGAAGGCGAAGGCGTGCGTCTCGACGCCATCGAAGCTGCCAAGGCGACTGGAACGATCACGGGCGCCGCCTACGTCGGCTGGAACAGCTCGTATTCGTTCAACGTCAGCGGCCGCGACATCCCCGTCGACACGATCAACGCCTTGAAGTATCCGCAGGCGCAGCCATCGGGGCAGCTCGACTTCACAGCGTCGGGCAGCGGGCTGTTCGAGTCGCCTCGCTATGACGTGAAGCTCGGCGTGGACGACCTCTATCTGAAGGATGAAGGCGTGGGCGCGCTCTCGATGCGGCTCGGCGTCAGAAACAACACACTCAGCCTCGAGATGGATGCCGCCTCGCCGCGGCTCGTCGTCTCGGGCACCGGGCGCATTGCGCTGACGCCGCAGGCCGACGCCGAGCTGACGTTTCGCGTCACCGACACCTCGCTCGATCCGTACGTCCGCGCCTTCCAGCCAGAGCTCTCGCCGTTCACCACGGCCGTTGCAAGCGGCACGGTCCGCGTCACCGGCGAGCTGCGGAACCCCGAGCACCTGCTGGTCGATGGGCAGGTCGATGCGCTCACCCTGCAGCTGTTCGACTATGTCGTGCGGAACGATGGGCCTGTCCGGGTCTCGTATGACCAGCAGACGGTCAAGCTCGCCGAGCTTCGCCTCGTTGGCGAGGGCACTCGACTCGACGTGGGCGGAACCATCGGCCTCGATACGAATCAGATCGGGATTCGCGCCACCGGAGAGGCCAACCTTGGCATTCTCCAAGGCTTCATGCGGGATGTGCGCAGCTCGGGTCAAGCGGACCTGGTTGCCGAGATCAACGGAGAACTCGACGCTCCCGTTTTTTCCGGGCAGGCTTCCGTGGCGGGTGGGCGCATTCGGCATTTCTCGCTGCCACACTCGCTGGACGCCATCAACGGGCGGCTCGCCTTCGATGCGACCGGCGTGCGCTTCGATGGCCTCAATGCTCGGCTCGGTGGAGGACTCGTGCGATTCGGTGGACGGATCGCCATGAGCGGCTACCGGCCCGGCGCCTTCAACCTGACCGCGACCGGCGAAAGCATGCGCATCCGATACCCGGAGGGCTTCAGGTCTGTCGTGGACGCCGACCTGTCGCTGCGCGGACCGTTCGAAGCGCCGGTTCTGGGTGGCACGGTCACCATTCGCAGCTCGGTGTGGGCCCGTCGCGTCCAGACGTCGGTCAATTTCCTGGAGTTCGTCGGCAGCGCGACGCCGATCGGGGCGCCTGTCGCGACCAGCGCGTTTCCACTCCGCTTCGACGTGCGACTCATCGCGCCGTCAACGTTGAGGGTCGATAACAACATCGCGCGGATTGTGTCGAGCGCCGACCTGATCCTGCGCGGCACCTACGATCGGCCACTCCTGTTCGGTCGCGCGGAAATCGAGCGCGGCGAAGTGACCTTCGAGGGCAAACGCTACGTCGTCACGCGCGGCACGATCGACTTCAGCAACCCCAACCGGATCGAACCGTTCTTCGACGTGGAAGCGCAGACTCGGGTGCGCGTTCCCGGACAGAATTACGTGGTGACGCTGAATGCCTCGGGCACGTTCTCACGCCTGCAATGGGGTCTCAACTCCGATCCGCCCCTTCCGACGATTGAGGTGCTCTCACTGCTGCTGAACGACACTGCCGCCTCAGACCCTGAGCTGGCCGCCCTCGAGCGACCGGAGGAGGCCAAGCAGCAATTGCTTCAGGCTCGTGCGGCGCAGCTGCTTGCCAGCCCCATTTCTTCCGAGGTCAGCCGGGTCGTCGAGCAGACGTTCGGCATCAACACCTTCCAGATCACGCCCTCGTTGACGGATCCGGCCACGCAGTCGTCGCGGCTGGTGCCGGGCGCCCGCCTCATCATCGGCAAGCGAATCTCGAATCGCATGTACCTGACGTTCTCGCAATCCCTGACCGCATCGTCCACGACGCGCGATCAGGTGATACTGCTGGAGTACGACCAGAGCGAACGCTTGTCGTGGGTCTTGTCACAGAACGAGGATCGTACCTACTCGCTCGACGTTCGCGTGAGGCATGCTTTCTGATGCAGTGCGCGTGGCACCTTCTTGCGGCGATGGTCCTCGCCGCGACCCCGGCTGCCGCCCAGACGCCCGTCCCCGCGGCGCAGTCGATCGTGACGCAGACGGTGGTGCTCGAGGGCCGCCCCGTCACCGACCCCGGCGTGCTGGACCTGATCGAGACACGTCCTGGCCAATCGCTCGCGATGGCCAACGTTCGCGAGAGCATCGCGCATCTGGTCGGACTCGGGCGCTTCGATGACGTCGTGGTGTCGAGCGATCCGGTGCTTGGCGGCATCGCGCTTCGCTACGAGCTGCTGCCCGCGCGCGCCATCCGTCACGTCGAGTTTCGCGGCACCGTGGGACTGTCCGAAAAGCTTCTGCGCGACCGCGCTGTCGGCCGCTTCGGCGTGGCGCCGCCGATCTCGCGCGTCCCCGACCTGATCCGATTCCTGACAGCGATTTACCGGGACGAAGGCTATCAGACCGCGATGCTGTCGGCGCGCCCGGCCCTCGAGGGGGCCAACCGGGACACGCTGGTGATCGACGCCGATGCCGGGCCACGGCTGCGCATCAGCTCGATCACGGTGGATGGCAATGCGCCAGATCCGATGTCGGGGCTGGCCGCGCGCCTCGGTATCGCCGAGGGGCGCGCCTATCGAAAGTCGGAGATCGACCGCACCTTGGAGCACTTCGTCGCCGACTTGCGCGAGCGCGGCTACTACGAGGCCAGAGCCGAACACGAGTTGACGGCGGATGCCGGCGGCCGCACCGGCACACTTGCCATCAACGTCGATGCGGGGCCACACGTGGCCGTCGCCTTCGAAGGCGATCAGTTGCCGGAGCGTGTTCGCCGCGACCTCGTGCCGATCGAGCGGGAAGGCTCTCTCGACGAGGACCTGCTCGAGGACTCCGCGAATCGGATCCGCGAGTACTTGCGTGCCGAGGGCTACCGGAACGCCGACGCCGAGTACGCGCGGACGCCCCGCAACGGTGACCTCGCCATCGTCTTTCGAGTGACTCGCGGTCCGCAATTCAGAACAGCAGCCGTCGAGATGACGGGAGCCCGGGCGATCCCGGAGCCTGAACTGCGGGCGCGCCTGCGCACGAAGGCCGATGAGCTGTTCACGGAAAGCGTTGTCGATGCCGATGCCGCCGCCATCGCCGAGATGTATCACCGCCGTGGGTTCACGCAGGTGAAGGTGACGCCGGTGCCGCTGCCTGCGCCTGGCGCGGCCACACCCGTTCCGATCGACGTCCGGTTCGATATCGTCGAAGGCCTGCCAACGGTGGTGTCGACCGTGCGGATCGCTGGCAACTCCGCGGTCCCGGAGACCGACCTCCGGGCGCGCATCGGATCAAAGCCGGGCCAACCGTACTATGAGCCACAGGTGTCGCTCGACCGTGAGGCCGTCCTACTGGTCCTGTTGAACCGAGGGTTTCAGACGGCTGCCGTCGACGTGAAGATCGCGTTTTCCGAGGACCGCACGCGTGCCGATCTGGCCTTTGCAATTTCGGAGGGTCCGCAGGTCTTCGTCGATCACGTGCTCATCGTCGGCAATGTGCGAACGGCGACCGATACGATTCGGCGGGAAGTCACGTTGAAATCGTCGGCGCCGCTCAGCTACGACGAGGTGTCCGAGAGCCAGCGGCGCGTCACCGCGCTCGGCCTCTTCAGGCGCGTGCGCATCAGCGAGCTCGATCACGGCGTCCCCAGCCGTCGCGATGTGCTCGTCACCGTCGAGGAGGCGCCGGCGACTACACTCGGCTACGGGGGAGGCCTGGAGGGCGGGCGCGTGCTGCAGGAATCGGAGCCTGGCGGTTCGGCCACCGAAGTTTTCGAGGTGGCGCCGCGGGGCTTCGTCGAGTTCGGCCGCCGGAACCTGTTCGGCCGGAACCAGTCAATCAATCTGTTCGCGCGTGCCAGTCTCCGGTCGCGCGCCTCCACGACCGATCTGGAGCCGGGAGAGGAGCCGCCAAGCGGCTACACCTTCCGCGACTATCGGGCGCTCGGCACGTATCGAACGCCGCGCGTCTTTGGCACGCGCGCCGACCTCCTGCTCACTGGCTTTCTGGAGCAGGGCATTCGTTCGAGCTTCAACTTCACCAGACAGGGCGCGCGCGTGGAGCTGGTGCGGCGTCTGCCGTCCAACGTGAACGTCAGCGGCCGCTACGTGATCGAGCGCACCCGCCTTTTCGAAGAGCGGTTCGACCCGGAAGACAAGCCCCTGATCGATCGGCTGTTTCCGCAAGTGCGGTTGTCGACCTTCTCGGGCGCGATCTTCCGTGACACCCGCGACGATCCGCTCGGTCCGTCGCGAGGCGCACTCATCGGGATCGATACCGATCTGGCCGCGCGAGCGATCGGGTCGGAAGTTGGTTTCGTGAAGATGTTCACTCAGGGATTTGCCTACCGGCGGTTGCCTGGACGGCGCGGCGTGGTGCTCGCGGGCGGCGCGCGGCTCGGTCTCGCCAACGGGTTCGATCGCGCTGTTGCGCAGCTCGACGAGAACGGCAATCCCGTGATTGGCCCCGATGGGCAGCCCGTCATCGAGGTCGTGAGCGACCTGCCGGCGAGCGAGCGATTCTTCGCCGGGGGCGACACGTCGGTGCGCGGCTATGCGCTGGATCGCCTCGGGACCGCCGAGACCATCGACCGCAACGGCTTTCCGACGGGCGGCAACGCCGTGATCGTGCTCAACGCGGAGCTCCGCGTGCCCGTGTGGCGCGATATCGGCGTGGTCGGTTTCGTCGACGCCGGCAACGTCTTCAATCGGGTGAGCGACTTCGACTTCGGCGAGATCCGGCCGACGACCGGTTTTGGGCTCCGATATCGCTCGCCGATTGGTCCGATACGCGTCGACCTGGGATTCAAGCTGGATCGTCAGGTGCTGCCGGACAGCAGCGTCGAGAGCCTCACCGCCGTGCACATCAGCCTGGGACAGGCGTTCTGATGCCCAGGAGCGCCGTGTTCCTTGTGTTGCTTTTGATCCCTTGCAACATCCACCGAGCAGCGGCCGACGTCCTCGATCGCGTGCTGGCCCTCGTGGACGGCCATCTCATCACGCTCTCTGACGTGCGCACCGCGGTCGAGCTCCGCCTGGTGGCGTTTGACACCTCCGCGGGCGATCCCACCGATGCGGTGCTCTCGCAGCTCATCGACCGCCGCCTCGTGCTCGAAGAGGTCGATCGGTATGCACCGCCGGAGCCGGACGCCGCGGCCGTCGCGTCGCGGGTGGCCGTGATTGAACGACAGTCGGGCTCGCCAAACGGGCTTGCCGCGCGCCTCGCATCGCTCGGCGTTGACGCCGAGTGGCTGCACCAGTGGATGCGCGACGATTTGCGCATCCAGTCTTATATCGAGCAGCGATTCGCAGGCTCCATGGAAGCCACGGATGAAGAAATCGAGAATTACTTCCGCGAGCACGCCAACGAGTTCATGCGCGGTGAGCAGCCGATGCCGGCGTCGGAGGCGCAGCCGCTCGTTCGCGCCCGCGTTGCGGCTGCGCGCCGACGCGCCCTCACCGATGAATGGTTGAACGGCCTGCGCAAACGTGCCGAGATCACACGCCCGGCGGCCCGCCATATGTAGGCCGGACCTTGCAGGTCCGGCTTCCGTGCCTGGCAGCTCTCGATAGTCCAGCGGCGTGTCTCACTGCCTCTGTGATCAGGAGATGCTGTCGCCTGTAGCGCGGACCTTCCGCCTTCGCGCGGAAGCGTCGGCGGACCGATGCCGTCTGGCCGGACCTCAAGGTCTACGTCCGTAGCAGTTCCTCGTACAGCTCGACGAACTTCCGCTGAATCACGCGCCAGTCGAACTGCTGTTCCAGAAGCGCACGTCCGGCGGCGCCGAACACCGGCCACGCGTCGCGTCGGGCAAGCGCCTCGCTCAGCGCACCACTCAGAGCACGCGGATCCCGTGGATTCACGAGCCAGCCGGTTCGCGCCGGTACGACCTTGTCGGGCAGACCGCCGGCGCGCGTTGCCACGACCGGCCTGCGGTGCAGCATGGCCTCGAGCGTTACGAGCGAGCTGCCCTCGTAGCGTGTCGGATGGACGAAGAGATCGGCGGCGTCATACCACGTGTGCAAGGTCTCATCATCGGACCGGCCGGCGAAGTGAATGCGATCGCTCAGTCCCTTGGACGCAACAGCCGCCATCAGGTGATTCCGTTCGGGTCCATCGCCCACCACCGTCCAGCGCCATCGAACGCCGGTGCCGACGAGCGTCAATGCCTCGATCAGATCGGCGAACCCCTTGTTCGCTTCGAGGCGCCCAACGCTCACAAACAGGACGTCCTCGGCGCCGATCCCGTGGCGGACCCGGATCGCAGCGCCAGCCTCCGGCTGGACGAGACGATCGCCGTCCACGACATCGAGCCCGTTCGGGATGAGCCGCAGGCGCTGGCCCTCGGTGGGGAGGTGACCGCGCACGATCGGCTCGATCGACCGGTCCGTCGCGATGACGGCGTCCGCCGCGCGACTGACAATTCGCACGGCGCCGCGCAGGGGCCCGTACCCGACGGCCTTCAATCGGTGGCCGCCGTACGTGCCGTCGAATCCACCGAACTCCTCGAGGCCCTGAGGGTTGAAGACGAGGGGCGCGCGCGGCCCGCCGGCCGACCGGTGGGCACGCGCGTAGCCGAGCACGCTTGCACCGACGCCGTACACGACATCGGCACGGCCGGCGCTCACGAGGGCGCCGGCGGCCCGCCCGGCACGGAGCCCGAACAGGGGATACGCGCTGCTGCGATCGAGGATCGTCGTGCCCCGGCGTCCAGCGAAGGGGAACGTGCGGTAAGGCACGTACTGCACGCGAAACGCCGGATGCGCGGCCACTTGTGCCCATCGCGACGGATCGATCCCATCCGCGCGTTCGGGCATCCGTGTGACAAGCGTCACCTCCCAGCCTTCCGCCAGATGGTGACGCACCAGATCGTACAGATGCCGCTCAAGGCCGCCGAAGCCGTGCAGCGCGTACACCGAGCGGCCGACGACGGCCACGCGAAGAGGGCGATCAGGCACGCCGGCCCCCGAGCGTCCGCTCGGACCGGGCGATCAATTCCTCATAAAGCGCTTGCATGCGATCGACCACCGCGGATTGGGCGAACGTGCGCTCCACATGGTCGCGTCCGGCTCGGGCCAATCGGCTCGCAAGGGACGAATCAGAGAGAAGGCGCGCGACGTCATGCGCAAGGCCTTCGGCCGTCTGCGAAAGCAGGCCCGTCTGCTCGTGGCGGACGATGTCGGACGTGCCGCCCGTGTTCATGGCCGCAATCGGCACACCAAGTGCGGCGGCCTCGAGCAGCACGCGGCTCAGCGACTCTGGTCCGCGCGAGGGAAACACGAGGGCGGTCGCGTGTCGAACCCAGTGGAGAGCCTCCTCTCGAGGAAGCCACCCGGTGAGGCGGACGTCCAGGCCGGCTTCCCGTGCCTCGGCCTGGATCGACCGTCGGAGGGCCCCATCACCGACGAGGACGAGAGGGACGCGCAGTCCCGCAGCGTGCGCGATTGGCACCAGCAGGTCGGCGCCCTTGTTGCCTTCGAGTTTGCCGCTGTACACAAGGTACGGTTCCGCGAGCGGCTTGATACTCGAGGCGGCACGTCGGATGCCCTCGATGTCGACCGGGTTCGGGATCCGCACGATTTTCGTGGGTGGAAGCTCGGGTGCGCGCTCGGCGAGATCGCGTGCGATCGCGGAGCTGACGGCGATGACCGCGTCGGCGTCGGCGAGCGTCGCGCGCTTGCGCGCGAGATTTCGTCGCATGTAGGGGATGAGCGGCAGAGCCATCGGCCATGCCGCCCCCGATCGAGGGCGAAGACAGCGCGTCATGTTGCCCACCGTGCACGCCGGGCACAGCCTATCCCGGGCGGGATCGACGATGATCGTGGACCAGTAACAGACCGGCCAGTAGTCGCGCACCGTCGCCACGACCGGCGTGCCGCGGCGTCGTGCCGCGCGGATCGCGGGCACGGTCGTGAGCACGTGCTGCGCGTGCACGATGTCGAACGCACCGCCTGCGAGCCGGTCGGCAAGAAGGCCTTCCACCAGACGCCAGAGGCGCTCGTTCTTGAAGTAGTTGCGCACGAACGGCACGGGTGGCGCCGCGGACCGAAGCTCCTCGATCGAAAACCCGTCGTACTCGCGAAGGATCGTCGTGGACGCCTTCCTATGGGTCCCCATGGGCGTGCCGGGCCCCGGTCGTGGCTGCACGATCGCGACGTCGTGCCCGCGGGCGCGCAGCCCGCGCACGAGCTCGTACGTGCTCCATCCGCTGCCACCGCAATTGGGAGGGAACGAGTCGGTCGGAACGAGGATTCTCACGACAGCAGGCGATGCATCGCGGCATCGAGGGCGCGGCAATGCGCCTGCCAACTGTACTCGCGCACGGCACGTTCGCGCGCGGCCGTCCCGAGCACGCGGCGCCGGCCGGCGTCGTCAAGGGCGATCAACGCGTCGGCGAGCGCCTCTGGCGTCGTGGGCTCATACAACACACCTTCCGATCCGTTGGCCACCAGCGCGCGCAGTCGCGGCAAGGCGGGCGCGACGATCGGGAGCCCTGAAGCCATGTACTCGAATATCTTCAGCGGCGACCAATAGAAGCCCAGGCTGAGGGGCGCGTGTCGGGTGACGTCGAACGGCGCGACGCCGATGTCGGCGGCCGCCAGCGCCGCGGGCATCGCCTCATGTGGAAGGGTGCCGGCAAACACGATGGCAGGTGAGCGTTCCGCGGCTCGCGCAGCGGCCTCCCGCTCGGGACCATCGCCGATCAGGACGGCGCGAAACTCCTGCCGGCCGCGCACATGCAACCGCTTGATCGCCTCCACAAGGTGAATGGCGCCGTGCCAGGCGCGGAACGCGCCCGCGAACACCGCGACGATGCTGCCTGGCTCCCGTGGCCACAAAGGCGTGCCAGGCGCGTCGGGACGGAACCGCGTGGTGTCGGCTCCCCACTCGAGCTCGAGGATCCGAGTGGCTTCGACCTCGGCGGGGATGATCGCTGCGCTCGGCGTGACGATCAGATGGGTGTGCGCGACCTGCCATGCGCGCCAGCGCCGCATCGGCCGCAGGACCAGCAGCCGATCCAGCCCTGCCTTCCGCGATCCGGGATGATCGACGATCGGGGCGTTCACCTCGAGCACGATGTGCGCGCCCGTCGCGCGACCCGCCAGCACACCCTCGCCGCCGAAATTGTGGTACCGCTCGATGACGATCTCTGGCCGGACACGCTGGGCGAGCCGCCTGATTGCGCTGGCGCGGAGCAGTCGAAAGTGCGGCCGGCCGCCAGGTGTGCCCATCGCGTGCCACACGACTCGGTCGCTGAGCGGCCCGGCGCCGCGGCGGGCAACGACGTGGACCTCATGGCCGAGCGCCGCGAGGCCTTCGGCGACCGCCTGCACGTGGACGGATCCGCCGAGCGTGCCAGGCACGATCTGATCCGTCGCGACGTACACGATACGCATCAGCGCGTCTCGGCCGTGCGCTCCAGCAGCACGAAGAAAGGCCCTGTCCTCACTCGCCCGAAGATCCAGACATCCAGCATCATCACCGCCGTCACCGCCCGCAGCGCATGGTAGAGCGGCCCGTGCCGCGCCAATCGTGTCTTGGCGGCTGAACGCGCGAGCCGTGCTTCTTCCGCCGGCTCGCCGGTGGAGGGCAGATGTCGCGCGGACCACCACCCGAGCGCGCGTTCCGCCATCCGCATCAACACGTTCTCGGCGAACGCGCCGACCAGCGGGGTGTAATAGCGAATCCGCGCGATGCGAAACCCGGCGGCACCGACCGCCTGCTCGAGATCGGGAATGTCAGCGAGCGGATTGAGGTGATCGGACTTGCGCAGCCGCTCCTGACGCAGGTCCACGAGTCCGAGACGCTCGAGGCCGCGCGCCAGCGCGTTCACCGCGCGTAAGCCCACCGCGAGCGGCGAGTTCTTCCTGACGTGCGAGTACGCGAACACGAGCCCGCCCGGCCGCGTCACTCGCCCGATCTCGCGCAGGACTTCGTCCAGCGCCGGACGCGAGAGGTGCTCGAACACGTCGAGCGCGTAGCCCTTCGGGAACACGCCGTCCGCAAAAGGCAGGCGCCGGAGATCCCCCAGCACCAGTCCGCTTCGCTCGACGGCTTCTGCGGCGAAATAGGGCGCTACGTCGATGCCGACCATCGTCGCACCGCTTTCGCCGTTCCAGACGAGCGACCGGCCGCTGCCGCATCCGAGATCGATGATGACATCGCCGTCCGAGGGCCTGAGAAAGTGCCGGAGCATCCGCTGGCGCACGCCTGCCTGGAGCAAGGCCGGCGATACGGTTTCGTGACGGTGGTCGGCGTGCAGTGCCTCGTCCAGATATTTCGTCTGCTCGGCAAACGTCGTCGAAGGCCGGAGATCGAGGTAGCCGGGGCCCTTCACGCGCCGTTGCCCGCACGACCGGCATACGAGCGCGTCGGATCCGTCCTGCAGCTCGCCGCGGCAGTCGGGGCAGCGGACGAGCGCGAGAAGCGCCGGAGAAATCACCACCGGCCCCCGGCTTCGACCAACACCGGCTCCAGGCGGGCCGCGCGCGCGTCCCAGCTGTAGATCGCGGCATCGGTGAACGCGCGTTGCGCGAGCCGGTCGGACAGCGCCGGATTGGCGCTGAGGGACTGGAGCGCGGAGGCGAGCGCCCCCGCGTTGCCCGGCTCGATCAGCAGGGCGTTGATTCCGTCCGTCAGTACCTCCCGCAGGGCGGGCAGATTCGACGCGACAATCGGCCGGCCCGCAGCGAGATACTCGAAGAGCTTCAATGGCGATGTGTAGCGCTCCGAGATCGTGCTCCGTACATTCGGGAGCACGAGGACGTCGCATTGCGCGAGTAGCGCCGCCACGTCAGTCGGCCGCTGCCATCCCGTGAACTCGGTCCGCGCGGCGACGCCTCGCGCGCGCGCGAGCGCTTCGAGTCGCGCGCCGTCGCCCTCTCCTGGCTGGCCGCCAATGATGAGCGCCCGTGCGGCCGGCAGCGACGCGAGCGCCTCGATCAGCACATCGACGCCCTTCCACGGATACAGATGGCCCGCATATCCGATGAGTAGCCCGTCTGTCCGCGAATGCGGGGCGAACGTCCGATTCGGATCCAGCCTGGCGCCATCGGGAATCACTGCCGCATTCCGGCGCGGTCCAAAGCGCGCGGCCAGCTCGTCCCGATGTGCCGCCGTGAGGGTGACATAGCCATCCGCGCGCAACCACACACGCCGCTCGCGTGCGGCGAGGCGCGCCAGCTTGCGCCGCGACGGCGCTGGCGCGCCGGCCAGCAGATGCGGCAACTCCTCGCTGACGGCAGGCGCATACCCGTGCGCCTCGTAGATGACCGGCGGGCGCATGCCCCGGCCCAGACCGATGGTGAGCGACGCGACGCCGAGATCCCGTGTGAGCACCACATCAGCCGTGCGCGACGCGATGCGAGGGAGCACACCGAGCAGATAGGCGGGACGCCGGACGGGCGTCGCGATCGCCGGCGTCACGGAGATCGTGAGCCGCGGATCGGGCGTCGCCCCGTAGAACGCCCACGGGTCGCGAGGCGGCTGCGTGGTGTCGGGGCGCACCACCAGTGTCACCGCATGACCGCGGGCGGCCAGCGCGCGGCACGTTTCAAACGTCTGAATGCCGTTGGCGCGCTCGAGGGGGAATCTAGTGTCGGCCAGATACAAAATGCGCACGGCAGGCCGCGGGTCCTCACATTCGCCCGCGCAGTTGCCGCGCGGATTCATAGAAGCTGGCCCGATCGAAGAAATACCGCCACGTAAGACCAGGTAGCGCGCGCGGTACAACGACGAACGTATTGTAGGCGATGCGCGCCGGCTGCAGGCGCTGGCGATCCATGAGCCCGGCGCCGAACTGAACGATGAGCGCCACGTTCCACCAGATCGTCGCCCCGAAGACCAGCGCCGCCGCGGCGACCCGCCAGCGCTGCCCGCGGACCGCCGCCAGGACCGCGGCAACGCCGATGACCAAGAGCGGCGTCAGCGAGACGAAGCGGCGCTGCCCGAACGCTCCGGCCACTGTCCACGACTCGACGCTGCCGGCTACATAGACCTGGCACGCGGCGGCCGCCACCAATCCGGCGCCGAGCCCGCCGGTCGTGCCCGAGAGGCGGACCGCCAGCGCCACGAGACCAACGAGGGCGATGAGCGCGAGCGGCGTCCACACGAAGAGCCCATGTGCCGGTGACGCGAGGACCTCGAGCGCGTGCGGCGCAGTCCACGTCATCTTCCGCGCGACGAGACGCGATGGGCCCAGATGCCCGTTCAGCGCGAAATAGGCGAGGGCCTGAGGAAGAAAGGCGATGGCGCCGGCCGCTGCGCCCGCAGCCGCCGCGGCGAGAAGAGGTGCGAGCCGCTTTGGGCGGCTGGCAAGCGTCCACGCGAAGTCGATGAGCGGGCCGGCCACGAAGAACGCATCCTGTTCCCGCACCATGGTCATCAGCGCCGCGGCCACGCCGAGACACGCGACGCCCCGCGGATGCCAGGTGTCTCGCACTGTGATCCAGATCCACACGAAACCCGCGACCGCGAAAGCCGATGCCGCGTGCGACATCGGCGGCGCGATGTACATATAGAAGGCGAGCGGCGTGCCGAGCCACACCACGAGCGCCGCGGGCACACCGCGCGCGTCGAGCGCGGACCATGCGCGCGCAAGCCGATCGACGATGCGGGCGGAGATCAGCACGGCGAGCCATCCGTAGAACGCCGACGCGTAGGCGACTGCCATCACGTACGGCGCGGAATAGCCGTCCACCGCGACGGGGCGTCCCGCCGCCTTCAGCGCTCGCGCAGCGACATCCCCAATCGCATAGAACGGCGCCCACAGGAGGGCGCACCCGATCGTGCCGAAGTTGATCCGGCGGCCGGTCTCGGTCGTGCGCTCGAGAAATGTCTCGTGGAATCCAGGCGAGGCGGCGATGCCCGCGTCGTAGAAATGCTGGTACTCGTTCTCGAACGACACGTCGTGATCGAACCACAGCGAGCGCAGGTACGCGAAGTACTGCACTTCGTCGGAGGCATAGATGCGCGTCGTGACGGCTGGAAGCGACAGCACGAAAAGGGCGGCGAGCAGTCGCGGCGAGGCCCACCACCGGGGCCGGACCCCGGGAATCGATCTGGCGAGCGGCATCGGCGCTGACACTATACGCCGCCGGGACCGAGTAGAAGAAAGCGCACGATCTCGAGGCTGTTGAAGCCGGCGTGGCTCACGATCGGCGCCGCCACGCTGCGCCGCCGCAGATACACCCATCCCCAGAACAGCCCCATCATCGAGGTCGCCACCGCGGCGTCCCAGCCCTGAAGCGCGTGCCCGGCGCCGAATGCGACGCTCGTGACCACGAGGCCCACCGTGGGCCCGCCGAGGTGCCGTTCGAATCGCGTGAGCAGGAAGGCCCGCTGAATTTCTTCGCGCACGCCCCCGCCCACCGTCGCGACCACGGCGAATAGCGCTGCATCACCCGGCGAGCGGAGCAGGCCTGCCAGCGGGTTGTCGGGGACGTTGTGCAGCGATGGCCACAACGCCCGTGCCGCCAGGATGATGGCCGCGACGCCCAGCACGAGCGGACCGATGAGCGCAATGCCGATGATCACCTCGCGGGCGAGCGGACGCGGGCCGAAGAAGACCTCGCGTGGCGATTCGCCGTTGACGCGCAGAAGCAGCATCGCCAGCGCGAGGATGAGCACCGTGTCGACGAGCGCGAGCAGGAAGACCCACGTCGCGTCGAGATCCCCGCTCGGACCGAACGGGCGGATGCCGCCGAGCGCGAGGCCCTGGGCCACCAGCAGTTGCGTGGGAATGCCGGAGCAGAGCACGACTTCCGCCATCGCCCGCAACCGCGCCCGCCACCGGTCGTCGGGCGGGCGAGCGACGATCTCAATCGGGCTCGTGTCGAGGTCCTCGATGGGAGGCGTTGTCATCGGAAGTGTGGCACCCAACTACAACTTTGGCTTGCAGTGCCGAGTGCCGAGTGCGAAGTGCCAAATGGAGTGGCCAATGAACAGTGATGCCGTGGTCGGCATCCGCCGCCGCGCCTCTGGCCGCCACTGGCCACTATTCACTCCCCACTCCACTTGGCACTTTGCATTTCGCACTTTGCACTGACTAGTAGCGATGTTGGTTCGCATTTTGATCCGGAACCAGAGTGGCGCCCAGTGGAGCATGCCGCGCTCCCGGCGAAGAACCAATGAATTCAACATCTTGACTGTTCCGGGCTTCAAAAAGCCCGTGTCACGGACACGATGGGCAGTGTAAAATTTACCCGAGGACACACTGAAGATGAATTCGAATTCCGCTACGGTGGACCAGGACCGCACGACCACGCCAACGGCAGAACGCGTGCTGATCGTCGAGGACGACGGCGCGACCAGGAGCGGGCTCACGGAACTGGTGCGCACGTGGGGCTTCCTTGCCGAAGCGGCCGCCGACGGGGAGGAGGGGCTCGAGAAAGTCACATCGTTCCGGCCCAGCATCGTCGTCAGCGATCTGGTGATGCCGCGCCGGACAGGCCTGGAGCTGCTCGAGGCGCTGCGCGGAATTGATCCGTCGATTGCCGTCATTCTGCTCACGGCCCAGGGTACCGTCGAATCGGCCGTCGAAGCGATCAGAAGCGGCGCGTACGACTATCTCACCAAGCCCGTCGATCCGCAGCGCCTGCGGATTCTGCTCGAGAAGGCGGCCGAGCGCCAGTTGACGCAGCGCGAGGTGAAGGTCCTGCGCCGCCAGCTGCGGGACAAGGGCGCATTCGGCGACATGATCGGCTCCAGCCCGGAGATGCGGAAGATTTATCAGGTCGTGGAGCAGGCGGCGCCGACGACCGCGTCGGTGCTGATCACCGGGGAATCGGGTACCGGCAAGGAACTGGTGGCGCAGACGATCCACCAGCTGAGCCCGCGTGGCCAGATGCCGTACGTGCCGATCAACTGCGCGGCCATCCCGGAGACACTCCTCGAAAGCGAGATTTTCGGCCACGAGAAAGGCGCCTTCACCGGCGCCATGGAGCGGCGTCAGGGGGTATTCGAGCTCGCCGATCGCGGCACCATCTTTCTCGACGAGATTGCCGAGATGACGCCGCAGACGCAGGTCAAGCTGCTGCGAGTGCTCCAGGAGCGCCGCTTCCGGCGGCTCGGTGGGCGCGTCGAGACCCCGGTCGACGTGCGCGTAATCGCGGCGACCAATCAGGATCCCCTTCAGGCCGTTCGCGACCAGAAACTGCGCGAGGACCTCTACTATCGGTTGAACGTCTTTTCAATCGCGCTGCCGCCGCTCCGCGACCGGAAGGAGGACCTGGGGCTCCTCTCCCAGTCGTTTCTCGGTGAGTTCTCGGAGCGCAACGGCAAATCCGTCAAGGCGGTGAGCGCGGATGCGATGCGCAAGCTGGAGCAGTATCATTGGCCAGGGAACGTCCGCGAGCTCAGAAACGTGATCGAGCGGGCGACGATTCTGGCCGAAGGCGAGTTCATCGAGCCGAAACATCTGCCCCCGCTGGGGGCGATGCCGGCGCCGCCGGTCGGCAGCGGCATGACGCTCGAACCCGGCATCACCGTGGAAGAAGCCGAACGCCGCCTGATCGTGCTGACGCTGGAGCACACGCGCGACAACAAGACGCGCGCTGCGGAAATCCTCGGCATCAGCCTCAAGACGCTGCACAACAAGCTGAATCGACTGGGGCTTCGCAAGGGCATGTCATAGTTGACGGGCCGCAGGTGCGAGGCTCCGCCACAGGGCCACTGAAGCTCCGATGCGCCTGTCCATCCGTGCAAAGCAGGTCCTCGGCGTCACGGCGCTCGTCGGCGCCGTCGTCACCGCCATGAGCGTTCACACGCTCGCGGAGCAGGCGCGGGTACGCCTCGAAGAGAGCCAGGCCCGCGGTCAACTGCTGGCCCGCGCGATCTATCAGCGGTCGCGCGCGGTCGTGCCGAACGCAGAGGATCCCTACGCGGCCATCCGCGATGACGGCGGCCTGCGCGCGATTCTCGAATCCTCCATCTACTCGCAAAGCGTCACCTACGCTGCCGTGGTCGACACGCATGGGCAGGTCGTGGCGCACTACGATCCCGTCTTCATCGGCAAAACGCTCCCCGAGGCGCCGCGCCTCGACGATCTCGTGGCGCTCGACGACCTCGCCCAGCTCCGGGAGATCTTCGGCGGAGAAGGGCGCACGTTCGAGGTGCGCGAGCCGCTGCGCCTCGGCGAGGTCGACTTCGGCGCGATTCGCGTGGGCATCTCGACGCTGCTGGTTCGCACGGAGCTCGAACAGGAGCTGCGGCCGGTGCTCGAGACCGCGCTCTATGTGCTCGCGGGCGCGACGCTCGTCGCGCTCCTGCTCGCGCAGTGGCTGCTGAGGCCGATTCACGTCCTGCGCAGCGGCCTGGCGAGGCTCGGCCGCGGCGAGCCGGCGGCCGCGCTCGATTTGCCGCAGGACGAATTCGGCGATCTGGGACGCGAGATTCGCGCCGTCAGCGACAGACTGCTGGCAGGCCGATCGCAATCCGAAGGTCCGCAAGCCGAGGGCCCGCAGGCCGGCCTCGATTCGATTGTCGAGCACCTGGCGGACGCGGCCGGCATCTTCGGCGGCGCCGGCGAGCCGCTCTTTGCCAATCCCATCCTGCGCTCGCTCATCGCGGCATGCGAGGCGCAGGGCCGTCGTCCGTTCGATCACCTGATCCAGCGCACGCGCGAGACGCGCATGTCCGCCGATCCGGTGACGATGACCCTGCCCTGGGTGGAAGGCAACGGCGATGCGACGCGCGAGTGGCTCGTCGCGGCGCATCCCGTCGAGGACCGCGAGCGTCGCCTGCTCGGCGTGATGATCGTCGCGCGCGATCTGCAGGCCCTTGGTGCGGTGGAATCGACGATCCGATATTCGCGCAAGCTGGCGGCGCTCGGCCGGCTGACGGCGGGCGTCGCGCACGAGGTCAAGAACCCACTGAACGCGATGACGATCCACCTCGAGCTGATGAAGGGCAAGCTCGCGAAGCTCGGTCGAACCGGCGAGAACGGCGCCACCGGGGCTGCGCTCGAGCACGTCAACGTGATCGGCACGGAGATTCGCCGGCTGGATCAGGTCGTCCAGGGATTCCTGAAGTTCATGCGCCCGGAAGACCTGCAGCTGGGGCCGGTACCGGTCGACCAGCTCCTCTCGGAAATCGCGCGCGTCGTGGAACCGGATGCCGCCACGAACCGTGTCCGGGTGCAGGTGTACTGCCCGCCCGACGTGCCGGACGTTCAGGGGGATCCGGGATCACTCCGGCAGGCGCTGCTCAATCTCGCGCTCAACGCGTGTCAATCGATGTCGAACGGCGGCACGCTGCGGCTGTCGGCGCGCGGCGTCTCGCGCCGCCGCGTCGAGATTGCGGTGGAGGACTCGGGCTCGGGCATTGCGCCCGAGCACCTGCCGAAAATCTTTGATCTGTATTTCACGACCAAGCCCGACGGCAGCGGCATCGGATTGTCGATGGTCTATCGCACGGTGCAACTGCACGACGGGGAGATCGAAGTGCAGTCGACACCCGGCACCGGCACGACGTTCAGGATTGTGTTGCCACAGACGTAGTGCCAAGTGCTGAGTGTAAAGTGCCAAGTGGAGTGAGAAGTGGGAAGTGGAAAGTGGTCGCCAACGCCACAGCTCCGCGAAAGAGCCTCCACTTCTTACTGCGCACTTTTCACTCCACTTAGCACTTCGCACTCAGCACTTGGCACTTCTATCGTCTCGTCAACAGCTCCGCGATCGCGCCGGCCTTCTCTGCCAGCGTCGAGGCAAAGAGCAGATTGTGTTCCTTGAGATTCTGCTCCGACAGCACCAGGAATCGGTTTGCCTGGTCGTACTGCGCTTTCATGTCGTTTGAGAGACCCGCATAGTTCACCTTGTTCAGGTCCTGCCGTGCGCGGCCGATCTGCTGGCGTATCGCGGCTTCGCCGGCGGCGTCGGCGGGCTGCAGATCCTGGTTTGGTTTTTCGGCGGGGGTCTCGGGCGTTTGAGGGCGGGTCTCCGCGGGTGTTTCCGCCTTGGGCTGCTCGTTCTTGGCGTCGTTGTTCCTCGGCTGCGGGCGCGTCCGGGGAGGGGTGGGCAGAGGCTGCGGGTCTTCGACCGGCGGGGGCGCATCCGGCTGCGGCGGCAGGATGACGCGCGGCGGGGGCGGCGGGACCGCGAGTGGCTGCGGCGGCTCGACCACGGTGGCCGTCCTGGCGTGTCGCTTGGCGCAGCCGGCCGCCGGGACAAGGAGAGCGACCGTGACCATCGTCCGGCACCAACGCTTCACAGAAATACTCACCTCATCAGGTATCGTGCGTCGGGACGTCCGGCCAGTGCAAGCGAGAACGGACGGAAATGGCTGAAATCGCGGCGGGAATTCCGCATGCTGACGCCTGAGCCGTCGCTTTTGCCTGACTTTGTGCTGTTCTTCACAAAGCCGTTACACGCGCCTGCACAGTCCAGCTGGCGGTTCCGGCCAAATTGTGGCCACATTTCGCCACATCTTGCGTCTGACCTAAAAGGGCGCCACAATATCTGGTAGGTCGAACTTGACAGCCGAAACGGCGTAGGCGCATAGTCGGTCCTCGTTGCGCGAGGCCGGGCGAAAGCAGGGTGATCCCAGCAATCCTCCTGTTTGACGAGACGGTAAGTCCCGCCACCATAGCCGGATCGCGCTCATAACAAAGTCACGGCTTGCAAGGCACCCCTATGGGGCCGTAGGGACGTGCCGTCTATTTTGGTGGAGGAAACGATGCAGACGAGCGCTGCCCAGGACGCGATGCCGACTGCCCAGCCGGTGCTTCAGGATGACCAGGTCGAGCGCGAGCCGTCACTGGCGACGGGACTCGAGTTCCCGAGGTACTTCACGCGGGCCGGTATGGATCCGTTCGACGAGGTCGAATGGGAGCTGCGCGCGGCGGTGATTGGCAACGAAAAGGGCCAGGTCGTCTTCGAACAGCGCGACGTCGAGATGCCCCGCCTCTGGTCTCAACAGGCCACCAATATCGTCGTCTCGAAATATTTCCGCGGGACGATGGGGACGCCCGAGCGGGAGCACTCGGTGAAGCAGCTCATTGGCCGCGTGGTACAGACCATCGCCGAGTGGGCGCGTCGGCAGCACTATTTCAAGTCGGACGCGGACGTGCAGGCGTTCTCGGACGACCTGAAGCACCTGCTCGTCTACCAGAAGGGCGCGTTCAACAGCCCTGTCTGGTTCAACTGCGGATTCGAGAAGGCGCCGCAGTGCTCGGCCTGCTTCATCAATTCGGTCAGCGACACGATGGACTCGATTCTCACGCTGGCGCGCACCGAGGGCATGCTGTTCAAGTTTGGCTCGGGCACCGGGTCCAACCTGTCGCAGATCCGCTCGTCGCGCGAGTTGCTGGCGGGCGGCGGCACGGCGTCGGGGCCCGTCTCGTTCATGAAGGGCTACGATGCCTTCGCGGGCGTGATCAAGTCGGGCGGCAAGACGCGCCGCGCGGCCAAGATGGTGATCCTCAACATCGATCACCCGGACATCATCGATTTCATCAACTGCAAGGTCGAGGAAGAGAAGAAGGCCTGGGCGCTCATCGACGCCGGCTACGACGGCTCGTTCACGGGCACGGCCTACGGGTCGGTGTTCTTCCAGAACTCCAACAACTCGGTCCGCGTCACCGACGAGTTCATGCGCGCGGTGCTCGATGACAACACCTGGCAGACGCGTGCGGTGACGTCGGGCGAAGTGCTCGACACGTACAAGGCCCGCGAGATGATGCACCTCATCGCCGAAGGGACATGGGTCTGCGGCGATCCGGGCATGCAGTTCGACACCACCGTGAACGAGTGGCATACGTGCCCCGTCACGGATCGCATCAATGCGAGCAATCCCTGCTCGGAGTACATGTTCCTGGACGATTCGGCGTGCAACCTGGCGTCGCTGAACCTGATGAAGTTCGTCGGCGACAACGGCGAGCTCGACGTGAACGCGTTCAAGGCGGCAGTACGCACGTTTATTACGGCGCAGGAGATCCTGGTCGACAACTCCAGCTATCCGACCAAGGCGATCGAGAAGAACAGCCACGCCTATCGTCCGCTCGGGCTCGGCTATGCGAATCTCGGTGCGCTGCTGATGTCGCGCGGCCTGCCGTACGACAGCGATCAGGGGCGCGACTACTCGGCGGCCATCACTGCGCTCATGACCGGTGAGGCGTATGCGCAGTCGGCGCGCGTGGCGCGCGATCACGGCGGGCCGTTCAGGGGCTACGAGGCGAATCGCGAGCCGTTCCTCCGCGTCATGCGGAAGCACCGTGAAGCGATGCGCGACGTGAACAGCAAGCTCGTGCCGTCGGACCTGTATCACGCGGCGCGATCGTCATGGGATCAGGCGGTGGAGCTCGGCGAGCAGTTCGGCTATCGGAATGCGCAGGCGACCGTGCTCGCGCCGACGGGAACCATCGGCTTCATGATGGACTGCGACACAACGGGCGTCGAGCCGGACATCGCGCTCGTCAAGTACAAGAAGCTCGTCGGCGGCGGGCTGATGAAGATCGTCAACACCACGGTGCCGATGGCGCTGACAAAGCTCGGCTACAACGACGAGCAGGTCGCCGAGATCATCGCGTTCATCGACGAGCACGAGACGATCGAAGGTGCGCCATATCTGAAGGACCAGCACCTGCCGGTGTTCGACTGCGCGTTCAAGGCCGCCAAGGGCGAGCGCTCGATCCACTACATGGGTCACATCAAGATGATGGGCGCCACGCAGCCGTTCATCTCTGGCGCGATCAGTAAGACCGTGAACGTGCCGAAGGAGGCGACCGTCGAGGAGATCATGCAGGCGTACCTCGAGAGCTGGAAGCTCGGCGCCAAGGCGATCTCCATCTACCGCGATGGCAGCAAGCGCACGCAGCCGCTGAACACGTCGAGAGACAAGGCGGTTCCCTCGGCGCAGGCGGTCGCGGAAGCGGCCGTGGCCGCGATGCCGCGCCCAGTTCGCCGGCGGCTGCCCGACGAGCGGCACTCGATCACGCACAAGTTCGACATCGCCGGACACGAGGGGTACATCACTGTCGGCCTCTTCGAGGACGGACAGCCCGGCGAGATCTTTCTCGTGATGGCCAAGGAGGGCTCGACGATTTCGGGCTTTGCCGATGCGTTCGCGCAGGCCATCTCTTACGCGCTCCAGTACGGCGTGCCGCTGCAGGTGCTCGTCGACAAGTTCAGCCACGCCCGCTTCGAGCCGTCGGGGATGACGCGCAATCCCGAGGTCCGATTCGCCAAGTCGATCGTCGATTACATCTTCCGGTGGATGTCGACGAAGTTCATGTCGAAGCAGGCGCAGTTCGACGCCGGCGTGAACATGGCCGAGCCCGCACCGCTCGAGATCAACGTCGCCGAGGCGATCGGCCTGCGCGACGGCGCGAAGACCGAGGCGCAGAAGACCGGATTCGTCGGCGCGGCCATCCAGAACCAGGAAGACGCGCCCCCGTGCTCGACCTGCGGGTCCATCATGATTCGCAGCGGCAGTTGCTACAAGTGCGCGAACTGCGGCACTACTAGTGGTTGCGCGTAAAGAACCGAGAAACCGAGAAACCGAGAATGGGCCGTAGGGGCGCACTGCGTGCGCCCCGCCAGCCCTACTCCGTCAACACCTTATCCGCCCACTCCACGAGGCCGACAAAGATAGAGGGGTTCGCGAACTTCGCGTTCTTTCCGGCGAGATCGCTTTCGAGGACCCCACGGGCCCTGGCGCACGCCCCTCAAACGTGAACGGGAACCTTGTGCGCGATCACCTTGGTCAGGGCTTCTGAGACCGGCGGCCAGCCGACCGGCACGACCGAATTTGCGATCGCGGTGCGCATCAGCGACACGGCTTCGCCGAGCAGAAAGATCTGCACCTCATAGCCGGCATCGGCGAAGGCGTTTGCGTGATGAAACGGAAACGATGCCTGCGTTGGATCGGCGGAGCCCCACGCGCTCTTGATCAGGATCTTGCTCTTTGGCGGCGGCTGTTGAGGGCTCGAGGTCAGTCCTAGCGCCGGCAGCGCCAGCATGCGGGTGAGAAAGGTTCGCCTCATATCCTCCTCCGAGCGCCCGAGTCTAACGCATGGCCGCCGGTTCCGGCAGGAGACGTGGCCGTCTACGGACGGCTGAATCTCCTGTTGAGCTGATCGCCCGGCACGGACCGCGCGAGACTCGTAAATGCTCCGTGCTCGGCGATTTCCTTCACTGCCTCAAGAAACCCGGTCCACGCCGCGCGCGCGAGGGCGCCGCCGACGCTGATCCGCCGGACGCCAAGATCGGCGAGCTCGGCGACGGTTGTGAAATCGCTCCCCACCAGGACGTTGACCGGCGTCGGCGATACAGCATTCACCACAGTCACGATGTCGGCCTTCGAGCTGAGGCCCGGTGCGTACAGGCAATCAGCGCCGGCTTCGGCGTACGCGGTGAGCCGACGTATCGTCTCTTTCAAGTCCTGGCGCCCGACGATGAAGCCCTCGGAGCGGCCAGTCAAGAGAACGCCGGTGCGGCTGTCGTCGATGGCACGCCGCGCCGCACGCATTCGCTCGACCGAGAGCGCGAAGTCGAAGAGAGGATTCGAAGGGTCGCCCGTCGAGTCCTCGATCGAGAGCCCGGCGATGGCGGTGCCCGTGGCGGAGGTGACGTTGGTGGCAACGTCCACCGGCTCGGTCGCAAAGCCGCCCTCGAAGTCCGCGTTGACGGGCACATCGACCGCGTCGGCAATCACGCGGATTCGGCCAAGGGCTTGCTCGAGCGGGACGTGATTGTCGCGCTGCCCGAACGACCAGGCGATCCCGGAGCTGGTGGTGGCGAGCGCTCTGAACCCAATCTGCGCCAACACGCGGGCGCTTCCGACGTCCCACGGATTCGGGATGACGAAGCAGCCACGCTCATGAAGCTCACGGAATACACGACAGCGATCGCTAATCATGTGTCAGTCCCCCGTCGTAGGCCGGGCTCCCGCACGGATCGAAGCGCCTGGCAGCGCGTACGCAAGGTCCACCCTGCCCACGCCAGCGTGACGCGACGTGAAACATAAACCAGGCGGAGAGCGACATCAGCAGTCCGATGAAGATAACCGGAAATTTGTCATCGCGCCGAAACGCCCAGACAACAGGGAAGAAGCGGCCGCGCCTCGGCGTCAAAGCGCGGCCCGGCAGTGAAACGCCAGCCGGGACAACCGCCGCTCCGCGGCGAGCTGTGCCGCCACTGTAAGGAAGCGTTGCTGGCCGTCGAACGTCGCGTCGCCTTCGACGCGGCGCAGATCCCCCTCCCTGCGCTGCCGTGCGTCGCGCCAATGTGCGGCCATGTGCGCCATGTTCTCGGTGCGGTCCACGACCGCCAGCACCTCGAACCCGGCCGACACCAGCAGCCTCTCGTCCGCGCCGGATGGAACGAAGAGGAAGAATCCGATGGAGCTCCGAATCGCGATCTCCTCATTGGTCAAGGGGCCGGTCACCACGACGGGATCGGTGAACACCAGGCGGCCGCCGGGCCGCAGCACTCGTCGCCACTCGCCGAGTACGCGTTCCCGGTTCGCAAGATGATTGATCGCATCGACGCATATCAGCGCATCGAACGACGAGTCGCCGAAAGGCAGCGCGAAGGTCGCGTCCACGCGTTCGAACGTCGCGCGGGCGGTGAGCCCTTCCGCCTCGCTTCGTGCCCGTGCGGTGACAATCGCCTGCTCGTGCACGTCGATGCCGTGAACGTGGCAGCCAATGCGTCCAGCGATGCGCAGCGTTGGCCCTCCGGAGCCGCACGCGACGTCGAGCAGGCGAGATTCAGGCGTCAGCGCCAGCCACGAGATGAAGGTGTTCTGCTCATCGGAGGTGAGCCAGCCGTTCTGGCCGATGTCGTCGCCAAAGGCGTCCGAGCGAATCTCGGCATACAGCTGTGACGCGAACTGACCGGTACTGTGCACCATAGAAATTGACGGAGTGAGGTGTGTTGGTCACAGTCCACCCTAATCGCTACACCGCTCACGCCTCGAGCGTCAGCGGTTGGTTCGCTCTGAGAAGGCCGCGCTCTCGCGCCCCGGCGCGCAGAAGCCCGCTTCCCACCCACGCGCCCGCAATGGGTCCGCACGGAGGACCTGCACACCGAGCAGGACGAGGCCGATCCAGACCACGTCTGCCAGGAGCAGGTGCACCATCTGCATCCAGACCGGCGCAAGCAGCGTCACGTTCACGACTCCAGCCAGAATCTGCAGGCCCGCTGAAATCGAGACACCGATTCCCAATCGTCGTCCGGCCGCATCGTCGCTGGCGGCGAGACGCGGCGCGGCGAGCATCAGCGTGACGCCCGCCATGACGGCAATCACGGGGTGCAGGAGTCGCAGCCGAATCAGCACGTGGGACGTGGACGACAGATCCGCCCAGAGTCCTTCAGTGAGAGACGCCGTTGGATAGAGCGTGTCGCCGAGCGCCGCGACGGCGCCGCTGACGGCTGCAAGAAGGACGGCGACTGCGCAGAGTGTCCAGGCCACGGCCAGCCGCGGATGGGACCGGGGTGCCGGGGCGGCGCCGCCAGACAGCAGCCAGGCGGTCAGCGACAGCGCTGCCAGGAGAAGAAACGTGTTCATGAGGTGCGCCGCCATGAACAATGCCCGCGCCATGCTGGCGTTGTCGGCGACGAGTCGGAAGAGCACAAGGCCCGCGCCCACTGCCGCTTCCGACAGCATGAGCCCCAGCGATGCCGCAGCCGCGCGCCGCGCTGGATCGCCCCGGCGGCGCGCCCAAAACGTCCAGACCGCCAGCACGGCGACACCCACGAGCGCCAGGCCGCTGGTCAGCCGATGGGAAAACTCGATGAGCGTGGCCGTTGCCGGGGATTGAGGGATCACTTCGCCGTTGCAGAGCGGCCAATGGCTGCCGCACCCGGCGCCCGACCCTGACGCCCGCACGTAGGCGCCCCAGACGATGACCGCAACGTTGTAGGCAAGAAGCGCCCAGGCGAAATGCGCGAGGCGGCGCGGCACGCCTCGATCATATGCGAGCCGCGTCGTTCACCGCTCCCTCGCCGCTTCTGGAATGAGTTGATTGAGGGCTGCTAAGCCGCCGAGTCCTGCACGCGAGTCCGGACGCGAAGCTCCGGGCGCACGGCCGCGTTCAGACGCGGCTGGCCGCGATGACCGGTCAGGGCCTCGAGCCGCCGCACGGAGACGAGCGTCTCGCCGGCCTGAGCAGCCAGCGCATCGCCGGCCGTGAGGTTGTCGTGGGATGCCGACGAGGTCGCGTTGGTGAGCTGTTCCAGGCGGGCGATTCCCCGAGTCGTCTCCCGCAGCCGATCGGCCTGGGTGACGCTTGCGTCGCTCACCCGTTGGACCAGCCCCTTCAGCAGGCCGACGCTATCGGTGATCGCCACGATGCTCGTGGCCAGTTCGCCGACGCGGGCCGCGCCATCACGCAGCCGCGATTGTAGAGCTCGACTCACGTCCTCGAGGCTCTCGACCGAACCGTCGTGCATGAACGGCGCGCGAGCAGCGACGTCGCGCAGCGTCGGCGTCTTGAAGGCCGACTGCATCGAGGGAGCGCCGTCAGTAGCGTGCCTGGGCAATCGGCTTCGAGGGGGTCCGGTCTTGAAATCACCAGCCGGTCGGCTGCCCCTTGATCTGCTCGTCGAGCCAGACCTGGAGTGGGGCGAAGTAATCGCGGATGGCGGTCGCGTCCATTTGTCTCGAGTCCGTAAGCAACTCGAGCGCTTCCGGCCACGGCTTCGATTGCCCCAGCGCGAGCATCGCTTGCAGTCGGTGTCCCGCTTCCTTGCTCTCGAACACCGAGCAGCGTGACAGCGGTGGCGCGCAGCCAGCCGCCTTGGCCAGGGCGCGATGAAACTGGAATTGCAGGATCGTGGCGAGAAAGTACCGTGTGTACGATGTCCCGGCGGCCACGTGATACTTCGCTCCCGGATCGAAGAACTGCTCGCCGCGCGGCGAGGGCGGCGCGACGCCTTGATACTTCAGCCGAAGATCCCACCACGCCCGGTTGTAGCCGTCCGGGGCGACCTGGCCGGAAAAGACCTGCCATCGCCATTGATCCACCAACAGGCCGAATGGCAGAAACGCGATCTTGTCGAGCGCCCGTGAAAGCAGCGGCCCAATGTCCCTCGTCTCTGGCGCACGCTCGAGGAGGCCGATGCGCAAGAGGTATTCCGGCGTCACCGACAGCGCGATGGTGTCGCCGACCGCCTCATGAAAGCCGTCGTTGGCGCTCTCGCGAAAGAGGAGGGGCAGCGTGTTATAGGCACGCTGATAGAAATTGTGCCCGAGCTCGTGATGAATCGTCGAGAAGTCCTCGGCGTTCTGATCGATGCACATCTTGATGCGCAGATCGTCGACGAGATTCACGTCCCACGCGCTCGCATGGCAGACGACCTCACGGTCGCGCGGCTTGACGAACAGCGATCGTTCCCAGAAGGTCCGGGGCAGCGGGGCGAATCCGAGCGAGGTGTAGAACCGCTCGCCCATCCGGACCATGTCGACAGGAGAGATGTTCTTTTGTTGCAGGATGGTCGTCAGTGAAAAGGCGGGATCGGCGTCCGGCGGTGCGACCAGCGCATAGACATTGGACCAATCCTGCGCCCAGATGTTGCCCAGAAGGTACGCCGGGATGGGGCCCGCCGCCGGTACCAGATCGCCGTACCTCTCTCGCAGCTTCATTCGGACGTAGGCGTGGAGCGACAGATAGAGCGGGCGGACCTGATCCCACAACCGGTCGAGCTCGCTGGTGAAGCTGTCGGGGGGCATGTCGTACTTCCCCCGCCACATCGCGCCGGTATCGGCGAATCCGAGCTCACGCGCGCCCTGGTTGGCGAGGCTGACGAATCGTGCGTGATCGTTACGCATGGGCGTGGCCACCTGATGCCAGCCCTCCCAGACCTTGCGAAGCTCGTCCGGATCCTGCGATTTCGCGATGACGTCAGTAATCGCCTCGACGTCCCTGCACGACTCCGGCCTTGCCGCATCCTCGCACCAGCGGGCCTTACCGTAATCGCCCTTCATCTTGGCCGCGAGCCGAGTGAGCTCCTCTGCGGCCTTCGGGTCGGCAGGTGTCGCCAGTGCGAGGCCGACCTTCAGGAGTATGAGCTGCCTGCGAACCTCGGGAGAGACGGTGGCATCGTCGAATCTCGTGGCGGCCTTGGCGAACCGCGACCGCGCGTCGAGCAACGCCTGTGAGGCGCGGGCAACCACTGCCTCGGTGTCGGAGGTGATGTAGGTGGCGGCGATCCAGCCCGCCTGCTCCGACGCCCGTCCCAGCGGGGCGAGCGTGGCATTCACCTCGGTCAGGAACTGCTCTGCTTCTGTGGCGTCAGCCCCTCTCGAAGGCGCCAACGCGCGACAAGCCAGCGCGGCTGCGAGCCCGGCCGCAGCGACGAAGCCAAGCGAGAATCGTGCGAGAGGTGCGTTCACGCAGGAGTCCTCCTGCGGCCGATCATATGCGTTCCTGTGGCGGCGGCCCTTAAGGGCCGCGAGGGCGCGGGACTAAAGGCCCGCCTCCACGAACGCCTTACTCTGTGATCGCGCAGAGTAGGCCTTCCCGCGAACGAAGTGAGCGGCCCTTATCTACCAGCGCACGCGCACACGATAGCTGAGCACGCTTTCCCCGTTCGCCGCGATTGGTACGATGAACTGCGCGGCCCACGCGTCGGTCTTCGTGGCCGTGTGCGTCGAGCTCAGCATCCGCCAGTCGCCCGCGATCGGCTCGTTCACCTGCACCGAGACGGGCGTTACCTTGTGATTGCGGAGCGTGATCTGGAATGCCATCTCGTACACGTTGTCGGCCACCTTCTGATAGTCGGTCTGCTTGCGCTCGCAGACGACGTCGAAGGCCGTGCCGATGCGAAGGAGAATGTCTTCGTCCTTCGGCGTGTGGCCGATCCGATCCTCGCCGGCAAACTGAAGGCCTCCCTTCGTATCGGCTTGATAGACGCGCACTGTGCCGGCTGGCATCGGCATTCCCAGCCCGGACGTCTCGTCATTGCGAAGCTTGTAGAAGACGGCGACGGCGTCCTTCAGCGGTGCGCCGGGGTGCTGCCGGTTCCGGTAGTAGAACTGCTGCCCGTCGACGACGAACAGTTTCTTGACAGGCACACCGGTTCCGCCGAGCAGGGAGATCTGCTTCGTCTCGTTCTCCACGAGGGTCGTGCGGCGCCCGAGCGAGTACAGGTGGTATTCGGAAAATGCCTCACGGGTGAACGCCGGCGGCGAGGCGGCCATCTCGCGGGCGGCCTTCGCCATGACCATGTCGGCATCGACCATCCCGCTGGCCACGCGATGCAGATCGCCCGCGACGAGCTGCAGCTTTGCGTTGCGATACGAGGCGCCGCTCGTGTTCGAGACGGTGACCCAGCCGTCGAGGTCCGCTCGCTGATCGTCACGGCCGACGGTCAGGACGTAGTCTGCGTTCCACGTCAGGTTCGCCGCGAGGTACGAGGTCTCGATGCGATGCTGGCGCGCGCCGCCGTTATCCAGTTTCCACACGAGCGTCGGCCGTTCGTGCAGGTTCTCGGGAACTTCAGGAAAGCGATACTGCTCCGGCATGAACCCGGTCACAATCTCGTTGCCGATTTTCCAGACGGGTGCGTCGTTGAACGCGAGCAGGCGCGCCGTGACCACTTCTTCCGAGGTGGTCCCATTCTCCTGACGGCGACGTACGAGCGTCACGTCGCGGCCGACATATTTCTTCAGCAGTCGCTGCGGGTCCAGCAGGTCGAACTGGTAGTTCTGTTCCAGGATCCCGAGCTTCGACCGCTCTGTCAGCGATCGGAAATGCACCGTCGCCGGGTTCACCGAGGCCGCGACGTCGAGAAAGCTCAGATCGAACGGCCCGGCGGGCAGCGAGACTTGCCTCACATCGCGGACCAGCGCGATGTTCGAGTTGTAGACCGTCACGGCGAGATCGACCTGATCTTTCAGCGTTGCGGAGACACCTGACTCGGGCGCCTCCGGCTTGGCGGCAAGAGCGTCTCTATCGGGCGTCACCGAACCCAGCACGATGACGGCGCCAAGCCCCACCGCTGCAAGTGCGCGGTGATGGCGAATGAATATCGATGACATCTTCCGTCCTCCGTTGCGCGCTGTCGTGCGCGCTATCTGGAGAACGGGCTCGCGGCGGTTTCTTGCACGGCCACGTTCAGGACACGAGGTCAGGGCTCGCGCGGAGCATCGGTCCACGTCGAACCACCGTCGGTGGTGACGTACCTGCGACCGTCCGAGAGCTCCACCGTCGCGCGGTCGTGGTCGAGGGCCACGATGCGCCGGATCGGGGACCGGGGAGGCGGCACGACCCGTCGGAGCCAGGTCCCTGCCGCCGTGCGCACGAACACGGCGCCATTGTCGGCGCCGAGCCAACAGGCGTCGGAGGAAGGGCACGCGGTCGCTTGTATCCGATCGTCCACGCCCGAGAGCTCGGTCGTCCACGTTCTGCCCTCGTCGGTTGAACGATCGATCCGGCCAAGCGTCGCCCGCACGCGGACGCCCGTCGTCTTGGCCATCGGCAGTGTGGCCGCGCGAGCAGTCTTGCGCATCGGCGCAGGCTCACCGACGCGCGCGCCGCCGGACGCAACGGAGCCAGAGCCGGTGGCCGCTGAATCCTGACGAACGTCAGAGGCAGCTGCGGGTGGCCGCGCGGCCGACTGCGCGCTTTCCGCTTCGTTGCCTGCCATGTCGCCTTTGAGTGCCACCATTGGCGCCGGTGCGGGGGCGACCTTGGCGGCAAATGCCTCGGCCCGCGGTACTGGCGCCGCGGGCAGAGCCTTTTCCGCCGCTTCACGTCGGCGGCTCACGCGATCGGATTCAGCATCGCGGGCCGGAGGGTGGACGGTTCCGCCAACGGCGGACGACGCCGGCGGTACAGCGTTTTCATCGAGCAGTTCCTTGTCTTGCGCGACCGCTGCGCGTTGATCCGCGGCCGGGACGGGCGCCTCGAACGTCTGGCGAGGCGGCGTTCGCATCCAGACAGCCACGACGAGAACGACCGTTGCAGCCGGGACGAGCCATCCCCAGCGGCGCACCAGGCGTCCAAAATCGACAGCAGGTGCGAAGGACGTGGTCTCCTCGGGCACGTCGATCGCGGCAATGAGCGCCAGTTGCTCCATGCATGCGGGACAGTTGGCGATGTGCGCCTCGAGTACTGTCCGCTCCGACGCCGATAGGCTTCGATCCGCGTATGCAGCGAGCATCCCGGCCTCGGGACACACGCCCGCAGGCCGGCCTCGCCTGGCCGCCGTCCGAAGGGCGCGCTCGAAGTTCCGCTCCGTCATCAACTCCCCTTACCAGTAGAACGCGTGAACAGCCGCTTCTTGCGGTTATCCGTCTTTCGCCTCGGCGAGCAGCCGGTCAAGCTGCAGCTCTGGCGCCTCAACCGCATACTCGAAACAGAGCCGCACTGCGGCGTCCGAGAGCCCGTGCGCGCCGCGCAGAATCGACTCGACCTTCGTTCGCAGGAACCGGCGCGCGCGTTCCAGCTTCCGCGAGACGGTTGCCTCGGATTCGCCGAGCAGCCGCCCGATGCGCGCGAGCGTGAGATCCTGACCGTAGTAGAGCCGCAGCCGCAGCCGATCATGCGGGTCGAGGGCGTCGATCGCCGCATCGAGCGCCTGCTGCGCCAGGGCGCCCAAGCGCTGTCGCTCGGGATCGGGCGTCAGCGACGTAGACGCACGATCGTGGCGTCCCGCAGTGCCCTCGTCATCGTCGAGGGGCTCGAGCCGCGCGAGCTTGCGCCGTCGGTCCACCAGGCGCTGCACCATCACGGATCGCAGCCACGTGATCAGCCGGCTGCGACCATGGTAGTAAGCCAGAAGCGATCGGCGCGCGCCGTCCGGCCCCGGCAATCCGTACAGCTCCGCGTAGAGCGAGTCCGCGAGCTCGCGCCCCTCGTCTCCGGCAATCGTTCGCGCAGAGGCATAGAGCGCCGGGCGCAGCTCGCGGATGAAGTGCTCCCACGCGCCATCATGGCCCGCACGGCAGGCGCATGCCAGCCCGAGGTCCGCCGAGTTGAGAGACGCGAGATACACGTCCAGGTCCGCGGAGGAAGGCGGCTGTGGGAACCGGTGAGCGACGCTTGCGCACAGCGTTTCGCCGAACGACTCCAGGGACACACCCCAGCCGGCCGCGCCGCTCGTGGCGTGCAGACGGGCAAGCGCCCGCGCGTCGATGCGCACATCGGTCCGTTCCACGGTTATCTGGCCAGGCGCAGGTAGGATAGCGCGTTCATCCCGGGACGAGCTCTGTCCGTTCTCTTTCGACGATCGCGACGGCGGGCGGGTCTTGTTTCGTAGCCCCGGCCATTGCGAGAAACCTCGGCAACTGCGAACAGGCCTGCTCACAAGAGACCAGGAGCTCAAGAGATTGCGTTGTGTACCACTAAACGCTCCTGAACTTCTGACCTTCTGTGTGAATTCGTCTGCACAGAACATTTTCGCCATATCATTCGCTCGTTTCGGACATGGCGACTCGCATTCAGGCTTCGCCGGCATTTCGACGGTTTGCGCTGATGGCGGCGCTCGTCCTGCCGCTCCTCGAGACTGGCGTTTTCGTGTTCGCGTGGCGTCTGGGCCTATTACTTGAGCCGGGCGCAGACCGCCGGGCCGCGCTCGCGTTCGTCGCTCTCGGGTCGGCGCTGACGCTTCAAGCCATGGCCGTCGTGGGCATCGCCTGGACACTGATGGCGTGGTCTCGCACCACGCTCGCCCACGAAGGCGACGAACTCTCGCTCGAACATCCCTGGCGCGAATGGCGCGGCAGGTGGAGCGATGTCCGGCACGCGTGGTCGCACCGCGGCTGGCTGGTGCTGGAGCTGCACGATCACTGGCGGCGATGGTACGTGCATACGAGCGGCGTCGACGCGGAAGCCGTGTCGGACGTTCGCGACCAACTCCCGCCGGGAGCCTGGCTGCAGGACGCCGCCCTCAGAGCGCACCTGGCGAGAACCGTGCTGCCCACTCTGCTGGCCGCCGTCGGTGCTGGTGGACTGGTGCTGATCCTGGTACTGCGCGCGCTCGATCGGGTGCTTCGCGCGCAGCCGTGACCGTCGCAATTCTCGTGTTCCGGTTTCTCTGTTCTCGATCAGATCAGCCTAGGGCTTCTCCGGCTCTGTCACCGTCACCGCCCGATTGGTCGCCACCTCGGTGAGCACCTGCGTCGTGCCGCTCGGCCACCGGAGCTCCACGCGCTCCACGGTCTTTGCCGGCCCCAGACCGAAATGCACGGTCCCCAGGCTGGACGAGGCGTAGCCGACGCTCGAGGTCATGTCGTTCGATTGTGAGCCGACGCGAACTCGCGTGCCGATGCCGTCGCGATTGCTCCGCTTTCCGATCAGGCGCAGCGCGAGCCAGCCGTTCGTCCCGGCCCTCACGTTGTGCAGCAGCCGCGGGCGGTCGCCAAGCTCCGTGATCACCGCGTCGAGCCGGCCGTCGCGATCGAAGTCGGCGACGGCGACGCCCCGGTTCGCGCGTGCGGTCGTGAAGTCCTCGCCCGCGGTCGCCGAGATGTCCTCGAACCTGCCGCCCACGTTGCGAAAGAGCGCGTTCGGCTGGCGATAGACCGCCGCCTCGAACTCCTCGACCCGATCGTTGGCGTGCGAGTTGGCCGTGATCAGATCCTTGAACCCGTCGTTGTCGAAGTCGGCGAACGCCGCGCCCCAGCCGCTCCGGCGAAGCGTGGTCGCGCCGAGGCCGGCCTCATACGTCACGTCTCGAAAGAACGCCCCCTTGTCGTTCTTGAAGAGCGGGAACGTCTCGCCGGTCAGCGCCGTCAGCAGGATGTCGGGGCGGCCGTCGTTGTCGTAATCGCGGAAATCGACGCCCATGCCAGACACGGGACGCCCGTTGGCGGGCACGGCCACGCCGGCCAGAAGGCCCGTCTCCTCGAATGTGCCGTCACGGCGATTGTGGAAGAGGAAGTTCGGCACGGCGTCGTTCGTCACCACCACGTCCGCGAACCCATCGTCATCGTAATCGGCAAACGCGACGCTCATGCCCTTGCCGACGTGTTTGGCGATGCCCGATCGGTCCGACACGTCCTCGAACGTGCCGTCGCCGCGATTGCGGTAGAGCGCGTTCGGCAGCCCCGCGTAGTGCTTCGGGTGACAGTAGACGCGGAGCCGGCGCGCCTGGTCGCCGCAGAACCGGTTGCGCTCCGGCGCCCAGTCCACGTAGTTGACGATGAAGAGATCCAGACGGCCGTCGTTGTCGTAGTCGAACCAGCCGGCGGCGACCGACCATGTGTAGGCCTTGATACCCGCAGAGGCGGTGACGTCAGCGAACGTGCCGTCGCCGCGATTGCGATAGAGGTGGTTGCCGTGGACGCCGGCCACGAACAGGTCGACGCGCCCGTCGTGGTCGTAATCGGCGGCCGCCGCGCCGGTCGAGTAGTCTTCGCCGGAGACGCCGGCCCGCTCGGTGACGTCCTCGAAGGTCAGCTTGCCGCGATTCCTGAACAACCGGTTCCACTGGCCCGGCGCGCGCTTTTTCAGAGACGGCAGGTCGGCGCCGTTCGTGAAGAAGATGTCCGGCAGCCCGTCGTCGTCGTAGTCGAAGACGGCCAGGCCCCCGGCCATCGTCTCGATCATGTTCTTCTCGGGAGTGGGATTCTGATCGAGGCGCGTCGCCAGGCCTGCCGTGTCGGTGACGTCCTCGAAGAGGATGACGGGCGCAGGCGGTGCCGCGGGCTGCGCGAAGGCGACTGCGAGTGCCAGCAGGATGGAACCGAAGGTGACGAGCGCGAGAGAGTGATCGTGCCTGATCATGCGGTCAGTCCGGAGGCCGTAGAAGTCAGTTCGTCCAGCCGCCGTCGACCACCGACACGGTCCCGGTCGTGAACGCCGATTCGTCCGAGGCCAGATAGAGCGCGAGCATCGCAATCTCCTCGGGGCGTCCCAGGCGTCCCATCGGCTGGCGTCCCTCGAACTGCGCGCGCACCGTCTCCTCCGACAGGCCAGACGATGAGGCTTGCGCGCGGATGCGGGCCTGGAGCGACGGCGAATCGACCGTGCCCGGGCAGATCGCGTTGCAGCGGATCCCGCGCGCAACGAAGTCGACCGCGACGGACTTCGTCATGCCGATGACGGCGGCCTTGCTGGCGCCGTACGCAAATCGGTTCGGGACGCCCGTCACGCTCGACGCCACCGACGACATGTTGACGATCGAGCCGCCGCCGCGCTCGAGCATGCCCGGCAGGAACGCGCGGATCATCTGGAACATCGCGGTCACGTTGATCGCGAAGGCCCGATCCCAATCCTCCGCGCCGCATTCGAGGATCGTCCCGCTGTGCACGATTCCCGCGCAATTGAAGAGCACGTCGACCGGGCCGACTTCGGCGGCCAGGGTGGCGATGCCGCGCGTGTCGGTCACATCGAGCGGCCGCCGATCGCATCCAGCCACCTCGTCCAGCAGATCGGCATTGACGTCGGTGGCGATCACCTCCGCGCCTTCGCGCGCGAACAGCTCTGCGCTCGCCCGTCCGATTCCCTGCGCCGCCGCCGTGATGAGTGCCCGTTTGCCGGCCAGCCGTCCTGACACTGCGTCCTCCTCGAGGTTGCTCATGATTATCGTCGGTTCGTGAGCTCCGCCGGCGTCTTCCGGCCGATGGGCGGCGCGCTATTGGCGTTGCGGACGCTGGCGGGGATTGGCTAAGATTGGAGCTTCGGGCAACACCCGCCGATAGTTCCAGGAGCGCCCGCCCGGGCGTGGAACTCCGGTCGGCAGATCACGGTGTTCCTCAGTAGCTCAACGGCAGAGCATCCGGCTGTTAACCGGAGGGTTGCTGGTTCGAATCCAGCCTGAGGAGCCAGCTCCTAAGATCAATATAATCAATTACTTGCAAGACGGGTTATTAGTTGCTCTCGTAACTCTCAGTCTCCCAGACATTTGTGACGGGCAGGCCGCACTGGACGATTTCCGCAACTGGATGAACCGGTGCGTTGCACGCGATCTGTCGGTTACAACGCGGTTGAAGGGAGCACGCTTGGAAAACGAAGCCGGCCAGCCGCATTGACCCACTCCGAAGCGCTCCAACGCACACGCGATCAGGAACTTAACCCTCCAAATCGATCACCCCGTGTGCGTCCGTAAACCTCGATGTTCTTCGAGGTTTCGAGCCTGACGTATCACAGTCCTATCACAATCGATTCGCTCACTTACGGCGTGCGCCTCGGTGTTCCTTCGTGTTAGTCGAGTAGGCGAACCACGCATCGGTGCTGCACCACCAGCGCGTGCCATCGACAGTCGGTGGAGGAACGGTAGTAATTTCGGAGCGCGACCTTGGCCCGTGTTCTCAGTGTCCTAGCGTTTCCATCATGCCCGCCGAGTATCGGTCCCCGGCCGCGGACCCGACCGGCGCCGCCGCATCGAGCGCGGTCAGATCGTCTTGCGTCAGTGTGATCTTGGCCGCCGCGACATTCTCTTCGAGATATTTCACACGCCGCGTGCCGGGGATCGGCACCGTCCCGACGCTCATGGTCCACGCAATGGCGAGCTGTGACGGCTTGACGCCTTTCGCCGAGGCAATCTCGGCGATGCGATCGACGAGGCGCAGGTTGGCTTGCAGGTTCTCGCCCTGGAAGCGCGGATCGAGCCGGCGGAAATCTGTGGGCGCGAGCTTGTCGAGGTTCTTCAGTTCGCCCGACAGGAAGCCGCGGCCAAGCGGCGAGTAGGAGACGAAACCGATACCCAGCTCGCGGACGGTCTTGAGCACGTCGTTGTGCTCAACCCCGCGCTCGAACAGCGAATATTCGGTCTGGACGGCCGTGACGGGATGGACGGCGTGCGCCTTGCGGATCGTCGCTGCGGATGCCTCCGAGACGCCGATATAGCGGACCTTGCCGTCCTTCACGAGCGCCGCCAGCGTGCCGATCGTATCCTCGATCGGTGTCGCGGGGTCGATGCGATGCAGATAGAGAAGATCGATATAGTCGGTCCTGAGCCGCCGCAGCGATCCATCTACGGCCGCCCGCACATCGGCCGGGGCGCCGCTGACGAGAGGTGTGCCGTCCTCCATCGCGAGCTTTCCTTCGGCGGTGAACTTGAAGCCCACTTTCGTCGCCAACACAATTGTGTCGCGCTTGCCGGCGAAGGCTTTGCCGAGCAGTTCTTCGTTCATGTACGGGCCATAGACCTCCGCCGTGTCGAAGAACGTGACGCCAAGTTCGAGCGCCCGCGCCAACGTCCCGAGATTCTCTTGTTCGTCACTCGGCCCGTACGTCGTGCTCATGCCCATGCAGCCTAGGCCCTGCGCACTGACGACCAGCCCCTGACTCCCAAGATTGACCTGTCTCATTCGTGTTCTCCTTGAACGGGTTGAAAACGGACGCCGTTTGATCGGGTTTCCGTGCAGGGCAGCATTGTCGGAGGCCCAGGGCGACACCGTCGTCAGACGATGAGTACGACTTTTCCGGGCGGGTGGCCCTGCTTCAAAGCCGTCTGCGCCGCCGCGGCCTGCGCCAGGGGATACGTCGCTGCGATCGGCACTCTGAGACGGCCGGCGTCGACCATCTCCACGAGCCGGGTCAAGATCGCGGAGTCCAGGCGGGCGAAAACGGTCGTGATCCCCGGTCCGCTCTCAGCGATCGAACATGCGCGCTCTCGGGTCGATCCGATCTTGGCGGTCCCGTGCAGGACACCCTTGCCGACACAATCGAGCACGGCGTCGACCCCGTCGGGCGCCAAAGCCAGGATGCGACCTGCCACCCCCTCGCCCGGCGCGATAGGAAGCACGCCGAGGGACCTGAGGAAATCGTGGTGACCCGATGACGCCGCGCCGATGACGCGCGCGCCCCTCGCCAGCGCCAACTGCGCTGCCACCGCGCCGACGCCGCCGGCGGCGCCGTGGATAAGGACGGTCTCTCCGGACTGGATCTTCAGGGTCTGGACGATCGCGCGGTAGGCCGTGAGACCCGCCAGCGGCAGGCCCGCGGCCTCCGGCCAGCTCGCCGTGCGGGGTTTCCTCGCCAGCGCTTCGACCGGAGCACTGACCAGTTCCGCATAGGCCCCGTGATGGAGGATCTCCTGACGGATGTAGCCGATCACCTCATCCCCCGGCGCAAACTCGCTGACCCCGGCCCCGACCTGTTCGACGACGCCGGCCACATCCCATCCGGGGATGACCGGGAACCAGGCGTCCGTCTGGCTCACGCCCAGGCCGGCCTGCAGCAGATGGTCCGCCGGATTGAGCGCGGCCGCCCGGACGCGCACGAGCACGCAGTTGTAGGAGAGCTTTGGGTCCGGAACGTCGGTGTATTCCAACACCTCGGGGCCGCCGTACTGACGATAGACAACCGCCTTCATTTCAGCCGTCCACTTCAGAAGGCAAACGGCAGGTTATGGCGAACCTGCAGCGACTCGATGAGCCACTGTCCATCCACGCGAACCAGCTTCTGCGTGTAGTACCCAGACTCGATCGGCGTGATCGTGCCCATCGCGCCCGTCGCACCCGCTGGCCAGCCGCTCGCGGGTTTCGCGTCACCGAGGATGGTGAAGACCATGAACTGGGCGTCGACCGTCGCGCGGTCTCCGTCGATGTCGATCAGCAGGCCGTCGGTGGCGTTGTGGCTCCACCCTCGCGGCGGGTGCGGCTTCATCAGATGCGTCGTCGCCTGGGCGATCGCCTCGCGCCCGGCGAGTTCTCCGATCAGCTCCGGCTTCCCGTCGGGATTGTTGTTGTAGAAGATCGTCACGCGCGCCTCGGGCGTGAAGAGCGCCCCCATGGCGGCGCCGTCGCGCCGATCGTGAGCCCGGGAATAGCGGGCGAGCACTTGCTGCACGGCCAGTTCGTCAGACATCGGAATCTCCGTTCGTTCATCGTCAATTTCAACAACACAACCGCTTGATGTTCACTCGACCCCCTGCACTATGAACGTGCGATATTTCGCACCACGAAACCGATGCACGACGGCCTCCTGACAGGCCGGGCTGTCGTACCACGCTTCGGCTTCCTCGAATGTCGGAAACTCGAGCACGACCGCGCCTTCGATGGGCGCACCCTCAGTCATGCGCAGTCGACCATAGGCCACCCTGGTGACCAAGCGGTATCCAGCCGCGGACCCGGCGGCCTTGTCGGCGTACAGCCGCATCTCCTTCGGATCGTGGACAGCTTCGCGCAGCGCCACAAAGAATGCGGGCATCGGTCTACTCCTCATGCCGAACGACGATCTTGCCGAAGACCTTCCCGCCGGCGTAGTGGGCAAATGCCGATTTGGCCTCCGCGAACGGAAACACGCGGTCAATCACGGGGTGCATGGCGTGCGCATCGACCGCGCGGTTCATGGCTTCCACGTCGACGCGGCTTCCGACGCTGATGCAGCGGAGCGTCGCTTGACTCATGAACAGGCCCATGAAATCCAGACCGGCTTTGCTCTCCGCGAGTGCGCCGACGAGTGCGACCTCGCCGCCGTACGCCACGGCCTTGAGCGACTCCGCCAGCGTCCCAGGCCCACCGACGTCCACGACCCGATCGACGCCTCGCCCGGCCGTCAACGCGCGCACGGCCGACCCCCATTGCGGAGTCTCGACGTAGTCGACAACGGCGTCCGCGCCGAGCGACTTCAGCCGCTCGCCATTCCGCGCGCTGGATGTCGTGGCAATCACTCGGGCTCCGAGCAGTGTGGCGAGCTGGAGCGCGAAGAGCGACACGCCACCCGAGCCCTGCGTCAGCACAGTGTCGCCGGCACGAACGCCGGCGAGTGCCGACCAGCCCGTGACCGCCGCGCATGGCAGCGATGCGGCCTCTTCGAACGTCAGACTCGAAGGAGCGAGCGAGAGCGCCTCCGTTCGAACCACCTTGTACTCCGTGAGCCACCCATCCCGATCGGAGCCGTACATGTCAGGGTTGGGTGTCCGCGGCCCTCCGTACCAGGTCGGAAAAAATCTGCTGACCACACGATCGCCCACCTTCAGTGTGGAGACGTCAGGGCCGACCGCCTCCACTTCACCGGCTGCGTCAGAGATCGGAACAACTCCGGCTCGCACGGGGAATGGCGCCTTGCCAAGGAGGATGGCGAGATCGCGGAAGTTGAGAGCACTCGCCTTCACGCGAATCAATACCTCTCCAGCCGATGGGACAGGCGTGGCTTCCTCACGAGCAACGAGTCCATCGAAACTGCCGATGGTTTCCAAACGATAGACATGCATCATGTTTTCTCACGAGCCTTGCCGGACAACGCTGCCAAACTCCGCCATCGGTGAATCGCAAACGGAGCTCGGCGGGATAGCCCCAGCCCGAATCATCAGCAGGCCGGACCTGATAGTTCGGCCCTTGATCGATCGGCGTCAGGCCACGTAACCGCCGTCGATCGTCATGCTGGCACCGGTGACAAAGCCGGATTCCGGCCCGACCAGATACGCCACCATGGCGGCGATCTCTGCCGTGCTGCCCATGCGCCCAATCGGGATCAGCGGCTTTACCGCCTCCGCCATGCCAGGCACCGACGTCATGTCGGTCACCGTGGGGCCGGGCTGGACGTTGTTGACCGTAATGCCGCGTGGCGCGAGATCGATCGCCACGCCGCGCACCAGCGAAGCGATGGCACCCTTGGTCATCGAGTAGATGCTGGCGCCCGGGAAGCCGGTTCGGACGGCAGTGTTGCTGCCGATGGTAATGACGCGACCGCCTTGCCCCATGTGGGCAGCGGCAGCCTGGATGGCCACGACCACTCCGCGCACATTGACGGCCAGAATGCGGTCGAGATCTTCCACGCGGTATTCCAGTATGCCGCCTTGGATCAGCACGCCGGCATTGACCACGAGGATGTCGAGGCGACCGAACTGCTGCAGGGTTTTCGCCACTGCGCCGCGCAGCTCGGCCTCATTCGCGCTGTCCGCCTTGATGGCGATGGCGCGCCCGCCGCCGGCCGTCATCTGTTGCACCAGTTCAGTCGCCTTGTCCGCCGCGGCGGCGTAGGTCAGGGCGATGCCGGCGCCATCTTCCGCCAGGCGCCGCGCGATGCCGGCACCGATGCCGCGCGAGCCACCGACGACCAGCGCGATTTTGTCTTTCAGGGGCTGCAGTGCTTTTGTCATGGGAAAAGCTCAGTTCTGGAATGAATGGTCAAAATGTGCGGACACACAGGATCCTGTGTCGTGGCCCTGGGGGATTAGCGGCGCGTCAGCGCCGCCAAAGAGAACCGTGCCGTCGCCTGCAATAGTTCCGGCTTGACGCCGGCGCGTGCACCGGTCTGAAGGCCCTGCATGAGGGTGCCGATAAAACGCACCGACCACAGACTGCCTCATCGTTCTCTCCGCAGTAGTGGACAGATATGTCCAAAATTAGACATGCCGAATAACTCCGTATCTATCCATCCGAAGCGCCTATTGTGCCTTCAGGCCGTCGACGGCGATCGCGGCGATCGCCTTCAATGCTTCGCGAGAAGCACCCGCTCTGGCGGTGACCCTCATGCCGGCCAGTGTCGATTGAAGATACGCGGCTGTGGTTGCCGGATCGAGCGAGGGCCGGAGCTTTCTCTTGGCCTTCGCCTCCGCCACCAGCTTTTCAAGGACTGACTGCATCGCTGATCGCGACGCATCGTTGACGGAACGAACATCGGCGTCAGACGTTCCAAACTCGCACACCGAAGCCACGCCGAGACACGCGAGTGCCCGCTCGCCGGGATGTTCCAAGGCGATCGACACCAGCATGTCTTCGATCGCCTTCATGGGGGAGTCGGCCTTTCGAAAGATCTCGAAATATCCAAGCACGCGGTCCGAATTATATTGACGCAACGCCTCCAAGTAGATTTCCTTCTTGCCTTTGAAGGTGTCGTAAAAGCTCTGCCGACCAATCCCCATCGCCAGACGCAAATCGTCCGTCGACGTCGCGCTGAAGCCCTTCTTTCGAAAGATGCCCAGCGCCGCTTTCAAGGCTTCATCGCGTTCGAACTCTTTCGGGCGTGCCATCTCCAAAGGCTAAAAGATTATGGATAGAGTTGTCAATAACAAAGAACAGCGAGAGGCCCGACCTACCGTGGCTGCTTCGCTTCACGATGAAAAACGAGCGGCGGCGCGGGTGGACGGCTGATCCTGGCGACGACCGTTTGACATACATGACGACCGTCATCTAAACTCAAGGCGTCAGTTGGGAGGCGTGCCATGAGAGCGAGTCGGGAACAGTTCGCCGAAAACCGTCAGCGCATCCTCGAGGTCGCCGGAAGGCTCTTCCGCGAGAAGGGATTCGATGGAATCGGAGTGGACGGCATCATGAAAGCGGCCGGCCTGACCCATGGTGGCTTCTATGGCCACTTCGCCTCCAAGGCCCACCTGGCCGAACAGGCGTGCTCGGCGGGGCTGGCGAAAACCACGCGGAGGTTGGAAACCTTGGCGCGTGACGCACCAGAGGCCGGACTGGCCGACATCGCCCGGGACTATCTGACGAAGCAGCACCGCGACGACCCTGGCAACGGCTGCGTGTTCGCCGCGCTGGGCGGTGATGTGGCCCGCAGTTCCAAGGCCGTGCGCTTGACAGTCACCAAGGGCATTCGGGCGCAGCTCGGCATCCTCGAACGGGCCGCGAAGGGTCGCTCAAAGGCGTCGCGCCGGGAGCAGGCGATCACGGCATTGTCGGGAATGGTGGGAGCGATGGTCATTGCCCGGCTGGTGAACGATTCCACCTTGTCCGATGAAATTCTCACCGTCGCCGCGTCGGCGTTCGGTGGTCACAGAGAGACCAATCAGAAAAGGAACGCAAAATGACGATCGAGCTATCCGCACAGGCGCCCACCACCTTCATCGAAGCGAACGGAGTGAGGTACGCCTACCGCCGACTGGGTCAGCCCGCCGGCGTCCCACTCGTGTTTCTGCAGCACTTCACCGGGACCATGGACAGCTGGGATCCGGCGGTGGTCGATGGCTTCGCCCAAGCGCGGCCGGTCATCCTCTTCGACAACCAGGGCGTCAGCCGTTCCAGCGGCACCACGCCCGACACCGTAGCCGCGATGGCGAATGATGCGGTGGCGTTCATCACCGCCCTGGGATTGAAGCAAGTCGACCTGTTGGGTTTTTCGCTGGGCGGGTTCATCGCTCAGGTCATCGCGGCCGAACATCCCGCGTTGGTCAGGCGACTCATTCTGGCAGGTACCGGACCCGAAGGCGGGGAAGGCATTCGGAATCTGCCGCAGGCGCCGGAACAAGCGCAGAAGACCAGTCCGGACGACTTGCGGCGCTACCTGTTCTTCGAACAGACCAATACCAGTCAGGACGCGGGTCGGGCATTCCTCAAGCGCCAGGCCCAGCGGACCGTGGATCGAGACCCGGAGAGCTCCCAGCAGACGGTTGGTGCGCAATTCACCGCGATCGTGGCCTGGGGAACGGACGGCGATCCGCGTTCGGCGCGGCGGCTGCAGCAGATCACCCAGCCGGTGCTCGTCGTGAACGGCAAGAACGACATCATGGTGCCGACCATCAACTCGTACACCCTGTTCCAACGGCTGCCCAACGCGCAGCTGAGTCTCTACCCTGATTCTGGACATGGCGGCCTCTTCCAACACGGCGAGACGTTCGTGGACGAGGGGATCCGTTTCCTGCACGAGTAACTCACGTGCCGAATTCAGAACGATTGACCACGATCTCGAAGGACGCTGATCTCATTACGGTGATCAACGTCTTTACCGTCGACCCCTCGAATCAGTCACGGCTCGTCGAGCTTCTCACCAAGGCGACCGCCACCTTCGTTCGCTACGCGCGGGGGTTTATCTCGGCGAGCCTTCACCGCAGCCGCGATGGTACCAAGGTCACGATGTATGCACAGTGGCGAAGTCTTGATGACTATGAGGCGATGCGAAGGGGCCCGGGGCCCGTTCCCTATCTCCAGGAAGCCCTCACCATTGCGACGTTCGAGCCCGGAATCTACGACGTGGTCGAGTCATTCGCGCCGCCGGCGGCGTAGTCGGAGTACACCATGACGCATGACATCGTTCAAACCTCCGCCGCGGACACGTTGCCGCCCTTCGACCCTGCGACGTTCTGGACGCAGTTCCACCACGATACCGTCGTGATCAAGGGCGTGCGGCTGCATTTCGTCGAAGGCGGCAGCGGCACGCCGATCCTGCTGCTGCCCGGCTGGCCGCAGAGCTGGTACGCATGGCGTTATGTGATGCCGCTGCTCGCCAAAGCCGGTCGGCGCGTGATCGCGCTCGACCCGCGCGGCATGGGCGACTCCGATCGGCCCGCCTCTGGCTACGAGATGCGCACCGTGGCCGCCGAGCTTCATGATTTCGTCGAGGCGATGAAACTGACGGCGAACGGGCCTGTCGACATCGTCGGTCACGATCTCGGCACCTGGATCGGCTATGCCTATGCGGCCGAATGGCCGGGCGACGTGAAGCGGCTCGCGGTGTTCGACGCGGCGCTGCCCGGCATCACCCCGCCGCCTCCGGCCGGCATTCCCTCGGCGGAGGCGAATGTGAGGACCTGGCACTTGGCCTTCAACCGGCTCGATGACCTGCCGGAGATCCTGCTGCAGGGACGCGAGCGGGAGCTTCTGACTTGGCTGTTCAGGGCCAAATCCACTCGTCCCTGGACGATCACGCCGGCGGATCTCGATGAATACGTGCGCGTCAACGCCGCCCCCGGCGCGACGCGGGCGGCGCTGTCCTACCAACGACACAATCTCGGGCCCGAAGGCATCGCGCACAATCGGGCCCGCGCCGAGCGCAAGCTCGCCATGCCGGTACTCGCTGTCGGCGCGGAGAGCGGAGCCGGAGCAACGCTGCCCGACACGATGCGCTTAGTCGCGGCGGATGTGCGGGGTGCTGTGTTTGCTGGCTGTGGGCACTATATGGCCGAAGAAGCCCCCCGCGCCGTCGCCGAGCAAATCATCAGGTTCATGGGTAAATGAGTGCGGCCCGCTGACGGCTTGAGCCAGCAAAAGCTGCGTCGCTCTCCGAGTTTCTACCTCGCGAAACCTTAGCGAACCTGTCAAAAATAGGCCATTTAGGCGGGCTTCTAGGATCAACCAGTTGCGGACCGCGTTTTCCAGCCCGTCGAACATTTCGCGCAGGTCATCGACGTACGAATCAGCCGTCGGCACACTCCATCATCATCGTCGTCGGGTCGCTCGCGCTTGGCGCGCTCGATTGAGGACCGTGACCCTCTCGCGAGTAATCTGGCGGCTGACGGCCAGATTGTAAGCATAATAATTGTTTATAATTATCACAATTAAAGCAATTTGATTTATAACTCTCCAAGGCATATCGTTGCTCGGTGACCATATCTCCGGCCACGAAATATCGCGCGTATCCGGGCATCGATCTTCCTGACCGGCTCTGGCCGACGAGACGGATTGTGTCCGCGCCGACCTGGTGCAGCGTCGATCTGCGGGATGGCAACCAAGCCTTGGTGAATCCCATGGACGGCGCTCGGAAACGAATCCTATTCGATGCCCTTATAGGAATTGGCTTTAAAGAAATCGAAGTTGGTTTTCCAGCAGCGTCGGCCGCCGACTTTGCATTCTGCCGAACGCTGATCGAAGAGCACCTGATTCCTGACGACGTCACTGTTCAGGTCTTGGCCCCGGCCAGGGGCTCCCTGATCGAAACCACCTTCAAAGCGCTGGAAGGCGCGAAGCGCGCCATCATCCACTTGTACAACTCCACCTCGGAGGTTCAGCGGGACGTGGTGTTTCGCTCCACACGGGAGGGCGTGTTGGCGCTGGCAGTCAGCGGGGCGAAGTCGGTTCGGGAATGTGCAGCGCGGTACCCGAGCACCGAGTGGCAGTTCCAGTACTCGCCCGAGAGTTTCACGGGCACCGAACTCGATTACGCCCTTGAAGTTTGCGAGGCCGTCAACGACGTGTGGCAGCCGACGCCCGGACGGAAGGTGATCATCAACCTGCCGGCAACGGTCGAACTGTCGACTCCCAATGTCTACGCCGATCGTATCGAGTGGGTTGACCGCCACATCAGCCGGCGTGAAGCCGTCATACTGAGCGTCCATACACACAACGATCGAGGGACCGCCGTCGCGGCTGCAGAACTCGCGCTATTGGCAGGCGCCGAACGAGTCGAAGGCACGTTATTCGGGAACGGCGAGAGAACAGGCAATGTCGATCTCGTAACGCTAGCGCTCAACATGTACACCCAGGGAATCAACCCCCAACTCGATTTCTCTGAACTTCCTGACACGGTGCGGATCGTAGAAACCGCGAATCAATTGGCGGTGCACCCACGTCATCCGTACGCCGGGTCCCTCGTGTTCACCGCCTTCTCCGGCTCGCATCAGGATGCGATTCGGAAGGGATTGGCCGCTCAGAATCCCGTCGGACCCTGGCGGGTGCCGTATCTTCCGATCGATCCGAAGGAAATCGGCCGCACGTATGAAGCGTTGATCCGCGTGAATAGTCAATCCGGAAAGGGTGGAGTGGCGGCCGTGCTGGAGCGCGACTACGGCGTTCGGCTTCCGTACGAGCGAGAGATCGAGTTCGGCCGCACGATTCAAGCGATCGGTGATGAAACCGGCCGCGAGGTTACATCCAGTGAAATCTGGGAGGCGTTTTGCGCCGCGTATCCTGAATGCCGAGACGAAGTTCGCGGGACGTGAGCGTGACGGCCTGGCGGCGGCTCAGTACGACCGGCGAATGCAGAGGCTATGCGCCGTAGCTCTATAGACGAAACCCTGGCGAAGCTGTTGAAAGAAGGCCGGTTTACGCGGCTTCACGGATGAGCCAGTTGCGGAAATCGTCCAGTGCGGCGAGCCAATCCTTTCAATTGCTTGCGGCCGGTCGATTTGCATTCGGATTCGGAGTGTACCTACATCTGTACCTGTCCCTACCGAGAAGTCGATCTGGCATGGTCAGCGCGAGCTCAATGGCGTTGATCACAGGTTGGCGTTGAGCCGTGGTGCACTCGGAGGCATCACTCCAACGCGAGCATCGCCGTCGGTGTCGACCTGACTGAACACGCGAAGGCCGTCCGTCAGCTGGCGCAGTAGCACCGAAACGACGGGCCTTTTGGCACCGTCGCTACGCCGCTGCGCGGTCGTAGCGGTGATGCAGGCCGTTAACCTGTGGAATCTCGACGATGCGTCCGGCAGAGAGCGGCGTGGCGGGTCGTGACGCCGGTGCGTCCTTGCCGAGACTCAGGTGCGTCCTCGTGTTCATGTAGTACGCGACGTAGTCGGCGAGGACGCGCTGGAGCCCGGCGACACTGAGTACGATCACGTGATCGAGGCACTCACGTCGGATCGAGCCAATGACGCGCTCGACGTAGGCGTTCTGCCACGGCGATCGCGGCGCCGTGAGGACCTCGTGGATCTGCATCGCGCCGATGGTGGACACGACGTCCGTGAATGCGGCATCGCGGTCGTGCAGCAGGTACCGCGGCGCGTGGTCCTCGGGAAAGGCGTTGCGGAGTTGTTGGGCCGTCCATGCGGCCGTGGGATGGTCGGTGACGGCGACGTGGACGATCCGTCGCCGGTCGTGCGCGAGGATGACGAGCACGAACAACAGCCGGTAGGTGACCGTTGGCACGACGAAGAAATCGGCAGCCATGATCTGGCCGACATGGTTGGCCAGGAACGTTCGCCACGGCTGTGATGGTGGCTTGTCTCGTCGCGGCATGTACTTCGCGACGGTCGCCTGACTCACCGAGATCCCCAGCTTCTGCAGTTCCCCATGAATCCGCGGCGCACCCCAGAGCGGATTCGCGGCGGCCATTCGACGAATCAACGCGCGGACCTCTGGAGCCGCGGCTGGACGACCCGTACGGTACCGACTCTTCCACGTCCAGAACAGGCGGAACCCGCGTCGGTGCCAGGCGAGTACGGTGTCCGGCTTGACGAGGACGAGCGCCGGCCGCCAACCGCTCCACGCCTGCGACAGCCACGCCCAGAGAACCCGATCCGCCGCGGTCAGACGAAGTCGCGAGGGGCGCGAGCGATTCAGGACCGCCAACTGATGCCGGAGCGCGAGGATCTCGAGGTGCAGAGCCGCGCGCGATCGAGTTGATGTCGTCTCGCAGCTTCCACGCACGACTCAGCAGACCGAGGTGCGGATGACGGTGGAGATGGAGGTCAGTGAGATCGGCAATCAATATGCCCTCCGCCGCTTCAAATGAAGAGATCGACATCGCCACCCTCGAGGCGGCGCGGCTGACGTTGCCGTATCCCGGTGCATGCGACGATCAGGCATCTTGACGCATGGGAATGACCGGTGGGCTCGTTCGAGCCTCTCTCAAAGAAATCGCGCGTTTGCGCGAACACCCGGCCGAACTGCCGGAGTTCTTGGATTGCGGAATCTGGGCGCCGCCCAATCGCGAAGTGCGACCCAAGGGAATTCTCGGATGGCTGCTGAGGCTGACGCCGGTGAGGATCTACGAAAGCGATCCAGATGCCGTGCCGCCGCCCGGCGCCGAGCACGGCGCCCTCCGGCCGAACGTCGATCTCGACAAGGCGTGGGAACCGTTGCATTTCCTGCTCACCGGCACCGCGCTAGAGGGCGAAGAACCCGCGTGCTATCTCGCCCGCGGTGGTGAGGAAATGGTCGAGCAACTGGACGATGAACTGGGCGATGAAGGGAGCGTGTACAGCTCGATTCGTGTGCTCACGCCAGATCACGTGGCGGCGTTCGATCGACACCTTTCGTCACTTACCATCGACGAGCTGAGACGCCGGTTCGACGTCAACCGCATGGTCGAACTGCGGATCTATGCGAAACGTCGGAGCACGAAGGCGCCGACTAACGACGACAGGACGCTGGATCACCTCATCGAGGCGTTTGAGGATCTGCGCACGTTCGTGCGTGAAACCGCCGCGTCAGGTGCGGGCGCGATCGCGTATTTGACGTAGCGGCATTCTTGAGACCGTCTACTGACTGGGCTCGGCATCGCCAGAATCGAGCTGTCGAACACCTCTCCGGTGTCCGCTGCCGGGTTCCATCAACCGAATGGTGGGACACTACGGGCGCAAGTCGTCCCGTCCGCCCAGCGGCGCCGCAGCGTGAGCCAGAACGGCCCTAATGTTTCCTTCGCCAGTCGCGAACTATCGATATCGTCGCCGAAGATGCAACCTTCGGTGCGATGGGCGCCGGCGATGAAGCCTTCGTCGTCATAGACGACGATTGTCCCTTCCCCGCGGCGGTTGCTGTCGCAGCTGCGGCCGACGGCACCTTTCCGGTCGCCTTTGCTCCCTGCGCCGAGTCAACCTTGCCTGCGGGCACTGCCGCCGATGGGATCTTCGCCGCCGGTGGAGCGGCGGGTACCTTCGCGTCGGCCTTCGGCGCCGGAGCGGCTGCGGCCTGCGTCGCTTTTCCGCTCGCCTCTGCTCCCTTCACCGAGTGAACTTTGCCAGACGGCGCCGCGGACGATGGGACCTTCGCCGCCGGCGGAGGAGGGGGGACTTTCGCGTCGGGCTTCGGCGCCGGAGCGGCCTGCGGCACTTTTCCGCTCGCCTTTGCTTCCTTCACCGAGTGAACCTTGCCTGACTGCGCCGCGGACGATGGCACCTTCGCCTCGCCTGGAGCGCCTTGGGCGTTGGGGATTTTCGCATCGCTCTTCGGAGCGAACTTCTTAATATGCGTGTGTATGACCGTGTCCGGGGGCGCCCCGAGTTCGCCGGTCCAGAACGGCTCACAGTGACGCTCGCAGGCTGGACCGGATGTGCCGGTGAAGACGCCTTTCGCTCCTTGCCTGAGCAGCTCCGCCGGTCCCTCAGACTCGACGTGCCAGACGGGGTCGAGCTGGGTGCCCTGCATTCTTGATGCGGGCGATGGACCCAGACTCGCCATCGGTGGCAAGGGGGTGTGGCCCTTGTCGAGTGCTGCCTTGAGTGCGTTCCACACCTTCTCATCCGACACGGTAACTACGTAGCGCAACTCGCCATTTACTACACCGGCACTGACGGCAACCGTGAGGTTCCGATTCCCGGACATGCTCCTGATCTGAGACGCAGCCTGGTTCAGGAAGTGCTCCTTCGTGTGCACGACAGCCTCGTCCCTGATCATCGCCTTGATGAATGCGTTCACGTCGGCTGGTAAGCCACCGCCTTCTCCAGCTGTGCTCCCTGTCGGCTGAGGAACTTTCTGGATAGGCGCGGGCTGCGGGACTTTTGGCACCGCTGGGGGCAGCGGGACTTTCGGCACTGATGCGAGCGGCGCGTGCGACGGTACAGCATTGCCGACAGCATTGACGGCAGCGAGCGCTGCGGCTGCAATCGGCGGAAGCGCGGGCACGGGTGCTCCCGGAGCTGTCGGTGCGGCGGGAAGCTTCGGTGCCTTCGCCGCCGGAACTTCGGCCGCCGCTGGCGCCGGGGGAAGTTTGGGCGCGGCTTCGTTCGGAGGGAGCTTCGGCGCGGCCGCCTTCGGAAGCTCGGCCCCGGCTGCCGGGATCGGGAGTTTCGGCACTTCTGGTGCCGGCGGCGGCTTCGGCACGCGTGCGGGTGGGAGTTCGGGCGCAGCCGGTATCGGAACCCGACGGGGCATAGCCGCCAGCATCATAAGCAGTCCAAAAAGGGCCTCCGCCTCCTTGTATCGTTGCGCTCCTGCTTCCTGATGGTCGCCTGCCCTGGCGGCCTGCTCCGCCTTTCGGTCCGCCTCGCCAGCCTGCTTGACGGGATCGAGCACGCGCGCCGCCGCGAGAACGCCGCTCGGCCCACCGCCTTCGCTCCTGTACCTGAACCGGCATCTCCTTGATGATTGCCTTCCCGGCGTCGACGATGCCGTCGACGATGCGGACGGGAGCCGGTATCAGAGAGGCCTGCACGACTGTCGTGATGTGGGTCTTGGCCGCCTCTTTCACAAAGCCCTTCAACTGTTCAAGGTACTTTGAGTCAGGTTCTGACATGGTCTGACTCCCGCGGTCGCTCTGGCTGTCACCCCTGCGCCTCGGCAACCAACCTGTCCGTTATCCACCGAATAGTCGCTGGCGCTCTCCCAGCGTCCATCGTCAACATCTGCTGAGCAAAACACAGACACGCGCGTTGCACGGGTTCCTGCGACTGGCGAGCAGAATCGGGCCGCTCCGCCGCGGGGAACTCGATCAGGTCGTACCCCGCACGCAGACACAGCTGCCAGGTCTGTGGATATCCTTCCTGTGTGGCGTCCGCCTGCTCGGCCGCCTGCCACCCGGCGCTATACCTCCCTTCCCCTATCAGGTCGGCCGCCGAGTACCGATACAGACACACCGCAGGCTCCTGGCGGCAGATCTGTTCGCACGCGACGAACGGAGGATAGTGGCGTGCATGGAGGGCATAGACATAGTCGTGAAACTCTGCACGCGATGGCTCCGGCTCCTGATCCGTCAATCTGGCCAGCAACATCTCACGCAGCTTGCTGGCCAATGTCTCAGTGTCGGAATACGTCCACTGCGCCTGCGCGCCGCGTTTCGTGGCGAACCAGTGGGCGGCACGAATCATCAGACAGCGGTTCAACTCCTGCTCGTCCAGCTTCTGGGGACGTTTCGCTCGTACCGACGGACAGCAGATTTGGCCAGACGCGATCGAGAGCGGAGGTGTCTTCAATGGTCGAGAGGATCGAGTGCGCGAACACGCGCTGGAATTGCTGGTCCTCCACGATGTGCCGCGCCGCGTCGCAGGCCGGGCCTCTCGTGATACAGGTTCGAGCGCACGACGGAAACGGCAGCAACAGGGACATGTCGATGTTCGGGGCTTGCCCACTCGCCTTGCCGGCGACCTCCGCGTTGTCCGGCGGGGACACACTGGGCCGTTGCTTCTTCGCCGGCACCTGGACCAACACGGGAGCGTCATCTCCTTCGCTGAACACTGCTGCTTGGCCCACAGCCAGCGTGGCGAGAGCCTGCACCTGCCGGTCGTTCATCGCCATCGCTCCTGCCAGCGATGCGCGATCGTCGAACGCGACCACGCGGTGGACAACCTTCAGGTTCGTGTTCTTGATCACGTCTGGAGCCAACCTGCCTGGAATCTGGTCGGCGATCACGACTCCCTGGCCGTAAGCCCTGATCTCGGACAGCAGGTTCGCGAAGGTCTCCACGGCCTTGCCGCGGGCGTTGGCCTCTTCCGACCGCTTCTGGGTCTCCACGGCGGAAAGGAGGCGGTGCGCCTCCTCTATCACGAGCAGGTGTTGCAGGTCATGGTGGCCGGAGGCACGCCGGAACTCAACCAGCCGGATGAACAACAGGCCCATCAGGAACGCCTTGTCGTCATCGTCGCCAATCGCCTCCAATTCAAGAACCGTGGGGTGTTCCAGGAGCGCACTCATCGAAAAGGAGCGCTGTACGTCGAGCATGCGACCCTTGCTGCCGCTGCGCAGGCTGTTGATCCTGGTGAGCAGCGCCGCGCGGATCGTCGCTTCGCTCTCGGCGTCATACCGGAGCGCCTGCGTCACGGCATCTACCTTCGCCGCCAGCTCCGAGAGCGTCGGGAACGCGGCGGTGAGATCCGCGTCCTCGTCCAGCCGCGCGTTGCTGTTGGTGGCCGTGTCCCATCCGCGATCTTCGTAGACGTAGTGGAGACACTGTTCCAGGACGGCCGGCAGCACCGACCACAAGCCGAAGCTCGCGTTGAAGACGGAGCGCAGCAGGTCGAGATGCACACCAACGGGAGTTCCCGGGAGCGCTTCGAGCGGATTCAATCGCAGCGGCGATACGTTCTCGTTGCCGAGGGTGAAAATCCGCAGCTTTGCCCCCAGTGCGGAGTCCCGGAGCAACGCACGGTATTCGGTCTTGGCGGGTTCGATGACCAGAAAGGGGATGTCTCGCGCCGCCGCCTGCCCGAGCAGGTGGAAGATCGTGTTCGTCTTGCCGGCTCCGGTCACCCCGGCGACAAACGCGTGGCGCGCCAGGGCGTTGTACGTGATGGCGTAATTTGCCGGGGTGGGTCGTCCTCGATGAATAACCTGTCCTACCTGCAACCCCGCGTCATCTGCGATTGGTGAACGGACGACGTCGAAATCGGGCACGGCCACCACGCTGAATCCACTTGTCTCGAGCTGTGGCAGGTGGATGTACGCGGCCAGTTGTGCCGAGGTGAGCAGGGTCTGAAACTGAAAAGGATGGCGGTAGCTGCCTGGTCCGGGCGAACCCTCGACATCCGGGATCGCCCAACCCCGGGCCAGATCCGTGGCGATCGGGCAGTCCCAGATGCGCACGGGTTCAGGTATCGAATGCTCGCCGGAAAACACACCACGCCAGACGCTCGCCAGGCGGTAGTAGCTGGTCGTATCACCGAGGAGGTACACACTTGTCCGCCACCCGCCGATTGCGCCACCCGATGTGACGTTCTTGAGGAGTCCCTGAAGCAACTCGAGGTAGGACCGACTCAACGGACTTGGCGCGGCCGCGGGATGCATCGGGGACTGAACCGCTCGCATCTCGTTGATGATGCCGTTCCGTAAATCGGAGATCGTGCTCTCGTGGACCGGTTCCGCGAGCACAAGCGCCGTCCAGGGGACGCCCGACAGCGCACGAATGAGCCGATCGAGCGGCAGCGCTCCGTCAACGGGATCGCCGGGTTTTGCCGTGGGGACCCCGAGTGCGAGGCCGGCTCGAGACGTCTGCCCTTCGTGTTCGTGTTCGGCCGCCGGAACGAGCTCGATCGAGGGGTAAAGGCTGTGAAGCATGGAGCCCAGGATCTGCTGCCGGTCGTCCATGACGGAGGCTGAGGCGCTCTCGCGTTCCGCCGGAGACCACACGCCCAGTTGAACGACCACGCCGTCGGCGGCCCCCTCGACGACGAACGCAACGGGAATCTTGTAGCCATACAGGCCGATCAGCACATCCTCGCTCACGAGTCGTCCGGGCGCGGAGCGGCCCGCCTTCTCGCCACGACCGATGGCGGTGACGCGTGAGACGCGGCGAAGTGGGGGTGGCGCGTGAGAGACCGGTGTGTTCCCGGCGAGAACGGCGACGTCCAGCGTCGTTCGCTGCAAGTAGTCCAGATGGTCGGTCGTGGCGATATCGGCCGGCATATGACCTCCACCCTGCGTCATCCCTGCCGATGCTCTAGGTAGTAGACACGGTGGCGCTCGGGGCGGATTGCAGGACCCGCGCCGGACAGCTCACGACGGGTGCACTTCCGATCGCAGCGCCCACGCGAGGAGCGGGCACCGGGCGCACGGTCGGCCCAAAGTTGCCGATGATCCTGAAGAAGAACAGGAAGAACACGACGAACAGCGCGATCACCACGACCGCTTTCACCACGGACCGCCAATTGACTGCTTTCGCGCGGACGGTCGCGCCTGTGGTCAGGTTGCGCACCCTCCCGGGACGGACGATCCGCCCCTCGCGCCAGGCCCCGGTACCTCCACCCGATCGCCATCGTTGACGAACCCTTCGAACGATCGGCTCCGCATCTCGACGGGCACCGGTGGCAGGCGATTGCCGTCGGCGTCATGTCGCTCGACCCGAAACGTCCAGACGATGTGCGTGGAAGATTGCGCGCCGCGGGATTCGGTTCGGCTCTGGAAGCCTCGCACTTCGCCGACGATCGCGTCCGTGCGAGACTCAATTGAGTTGGTTATAGGGTCTGCGCCTTCGGACGTACGCGCTCCCATGGCACCGGCATCTGAAGCGCCCCGCCAACCTGCACCGGCGGGGCCCGTGCCCGGAGGATTGGACAAGGGCGGTCGGGTGGCTTTGTCGGCCATGGCCAGTTCCTTTCTCCCGGTCATCATGGGCGGATCACTTCATCCGGGCAACGAAATCGGACTACTGAGACCTTGCCGAGGAAGCGCGGCGCATCGAAGTGGCAGGCGGCCGATTGGAACGGAACCCAGCGGGACTTCACTGCAGAATCCCAGACTACAAGCCTTAGGGCGGCAGCGTAGGGGAGGGTATCCGAAGCGAGGGGTAGCGTCAACGTGCGGTTGCGCACGATCGCCACCACAGCTCAACGGGACTCCTCGGACGCCGATTGTGGCGGGTGGGACCGCCGAAGGTCGGTTGCATTGATCTTTGGGGAATGTCATCCACATTCGGGACCGCCGCGGCTGGCGTGATCGATTGACAGAGTCGGCTCCATACCGTTTCGCCCGGCGGCACGTCGAGAGGAAGGAAATAGGTATAGGTGCCGGTCGGCGACACGTTTGAGTTCGAAGGCAAATAGCCGAGCGACACCGGCCTTGTAACGATCGGCGTCGTTGGTAGCGTCATGGTCCCAGGCATGGGCGGCGGCAGCGCGGGATCGAGCGCGCCTGAGTTCTGATCTGTCCACAAGCGGACGGCGGTGCCGTCGCGATGCCAGTAGGGTACGAGGAGGACGAGACTAACCACCACAAGACTGAGCGCAGGCGAAGTCGTCATGATTCTCTCCCCGCCATACGTTCTACGGCGACCGCGTTGAGTCCCATGCGGTTTCTGGGTAGCGGTCCTTCCTGGCAGATCAATGGGCGCTGCGCCGAGTGTGGGCCGCCCAGGATCATCTGTCACTACTCACGCGAGTAGGAACCCATCGGATAGCGAGCTGCCATGAGTGGCGCGTTCTGGAAAGCGCCTCGTTCGTGTGGCTCTGCACCATTGACGGTGTGAGCCGGTTTGACGGAACAGAGTTCGTCACCTCTCGGACCAGCGATGGGCTTCCGGACGATATCGGTGGCGCGCGACGCGATCGCGCTATGCCGCACGGTGGTGGTAGCTGAGAAGGCCGCCGAGCTGCCGACGCCGCCGAATGCAGCCGGAGTGATGCTGGTCTCCACCATCGTCAATCAGGTCGTTGCCGAGACCTTAATGAGAGGCCGTGACGACCAAATTCCTCAACGCTGCGGCGTTTACCGCGGTCTTACGGATTGGCGCTCAGCCGCGCCGTGCCCGTCTGCCGATGCTGGCATCCGCGGGTCGCTGGAGCGCAAGGACCCTAAAACGCACTTTTCGGACGGCGCGTCCAGATTGTGGGATCAACGCCGCATCCCGACGGTCTGTTCATGCGGCAGGTGAGTCGCACGCTGACCGGTACGGACGGGCCTGTTGGGCGCCCATCGCGTGCTGATTTGTGATCGTGACCGACAATGGAGCCGGAACGTGCGACAACGGCTGGGCGACGCCGGGGTGCGCATCGTGCAGAGGCCGTTTTCAGGCGCCAAATGCGAACGCCTACGCCGAGCGGTTCGTGCGGTCCATCAAGCACGAGTGCCTCGACCGGATGGTGTCCCTCGGCGAGCGCCACTTTCGACGCGCTCTCAAGGAATTCGTCGATCACACCATTGCGAGCGGAATCACCAAGGACTCGACAATCGGCTTATCGATGGGAGCGCGCCGAGGCGACGCGAGGGCGGGATCCGTCTGTGGCCGCGGCTGGGTGGCTTGCGAACCGAGAACTTCGCGTCCTCTGGCGGCGTGAGATCCGGCGAGCGCCACCTCTACGCGGTGCCGGCGCGATTGGCGCTCAATCAATGGGCGCTGGCCGGCGAATGGACGATGGCCAGTCAGGTCAGCACGCTGAACGGAGCGCCCGGGCGGATCGTGTGCCGCTTTCATGCGCGCGATCTGCACCTGGTCCTGGGACCGCCACAGGGCGGGATGCCGGTGCGGGCCGCGTGTCAATCGACGGCCGCCCGCCAGGACCGGCTCACGGCGTCGACGTGGATGAGGGCGGCAACGGCACGGTTGCTGAGCAGCGGTTGTATCAGCCGATCCGGCAGCCAGCACCGATCGTCGACCGGCGATTCGAGATCGAGTTCCTGGACGCTGGCCTGGAGGCGTTTGCCTTCACGTTCGGAGGATCGTCGCGACCTTCCCTGACATTACGGCGAGTGTAAGGTCGTACGTCGCCCGTAAGGGCATTATCCCTACGAGAAGTGGCAAACGACGGACGTGGCGCGCGCACGGCTCGCCCGAAAGGCACGTCAATTGCTTGGCGCCGCGGACGGAGGACGTCGTCATGCTCAAAGGTCGCCTCGCGTTCGACGTGCGGATCGTTGCGGTCATCCTCACCACTGTCGCGATTCTGTGGCCTTCGGTAGGCGCCGAGCGCTCGCGGGCGGCCAGCCCTCCAGGGCCTTATGCGCTCACCGACCTCGGAACGCTCGGCGGATTGAGTGCGCAGGCCCTCGACGTCAACGACCTCGGTCAGGTCGTTGGTTATGCGACGACGGCCGCTTCACAAGCGCGCGGCTACATCTGGCGCAACGGCGCGATGACCGATCTGGGGACGTTGGCGGGAACGAGCTCTGTCGCCTACGGGATCAACGCCCAGGGCGCCGCAGTTGGACGATCGACGATCGGCACGAACTCGACGACGCACGCCGTTCTCTGGGAGAACGGCACAAAAATCGACCTCACGCCGGGCGCAGTCAGCGGCACCAGCGCGGCCAACGCGATCAACAACGCGAGACAGATCGTCGGCACGGCGGGTAACGGGTCGGGGTTCCTCTGGGAAGATGGCGTGTTGACCGTACTCGGCCATCTTGGCGGCGGCGCAGCGTATGCCGCGGACATCAACGAGAACGGGCAGATCGTCGGCTCGTCGAATACGAACATCGTCATCAACGAGCTCGGGCCCCTGGTGCATGCATTCGTCTGGAACGAAGGCGTGATGACCGACCTGGGCATGCTGCCCGGCGACGAGGAAAGCGGCGCAGCGGCGATCAACAATCTCGGACAAATCGTGGGCTCGTCGAGCGTCACCGATCCGCTGACGTATGCGACGACCTCGCGCTCGATCCTCTACGAGAACGGTGTGATGGTGGCGCTCGCCGTGCCGAGCTCCGAGAGCTACGCGTCGGATATCAACGATGCAGGCATGGTAGTGGGCACGATGAGAACGGGCGTGTTCCATAGCAATTTCGACGCCTACATCTACGCCGACGGTGTCGCGACGAATCTCAACACGCTGGTGCCGTCCGGTTCAGGCCTGCATCTGGTGACGGCAACCGGGATCAACAGTGCGGGGCAAATCGTGGGATGGGCGGTCGACTCGCGTAACGCGTATCACGCCTTCTTGTTGACGCCGATCGTGGCGGGCACGCCAGCGATCAACGTTGCTGACAACTCTGTCATCGAGGGCAACTCCGGCGCGCACGAGCTTCGTTTCACCGTGGCACTCGGCGCATCCGCCACGCAGGCAGTCACCGTCTCCTACAGCACGGCCAATGCAACCGCCACGGCTCCCGGCGACTACGCGGCGACCTCCGGCCTCTTGACGTTCGAGCCGGGTCAGACGACGCGGACGGTCTCGGTTCAGGTCAATGGCGATCGGATCGGCGAGCCGGACGAAGTGATCCTGTTGAACCTGTCACAGCCCTCCGGCGCCACCATCGGGGACGGCCAGGGCCGCGGCACGATCACGGACGACGAACCGCGGGCTTCGGTCGGCGATGTCGCGAAGAACGAGGGGAATTCCAGCACCACGCAGTTCGTCTTCACGGTCGGTCTCTCCGCTCCGTCCACCGCGGCGACGAGCGTGAACTTCGCGACGGCGGACGGCTCCGCGAAAGCCGGCGAGGACTACGACGCCAGGACCGGGACAGTCACGTTCAATGCAGGCGAAACGACGAAGACGATCGCCATTACGGTCAGGGGAGACAGGAAGAGTGAGCTCAACGAGGTCTTCTGGGTGAATCTGTCAGGAGGGGCCGGCGTATTCCTCGGTGACTGGTCGGGTTCTGGTACGATTCGCAATGACGATCGCTAATCCGGCGCGAGGGGCGTTTGGTGCTGCAGGATCCGACGGCATGGAAGGACGACCTCGCCTTCTACATGAGCGAGGAGGACGTCGCAGACCAGGTATCGGCCATCGATCCGCTGCTCCAGACGGGATCGAAGGCTGCGACCGCTGCGTGGGTGGGGATCGCCGGCACGCTGGGCGGCGCCTTTGGCGCCATCACCATTAGCCCTGCGGTCCGGCGACCGCTCCTCTTCGCCGCTTACCTGGTCGTCGCCGCCGTGCTGCTGCGCAGGGTGTACCCGCTAACCGTGCGGCTCCTGGGCAAAGGTGCTGGCTGGCTCGCGATGTTCGCGTTCTTCTGGACGTCGCTCCTGGGGCTCAGTGTCGTGTTCGTGGCCGGGATCGAATCCCGCTGGCTGGCCTACGGCCTCGGCATCGGAGCCGGTGCGTTCATCGGGATGATGTACGGCGCCTTCCCGCCGGACGTCGCCCGGAAGGACAACCCGTGGATGCTGGCGTTTCTGGTCGCGCCCGTCGGCGCCTTCGCCGGCGTCTACTTCCTGCGTCACGGCGGCATGCCCGGCACGATTGCCGGCGTGGCCGCCGCCGGCGCAATTGCGGCGGGCCTGCTGATGGCGCCGATGAGCGTGCTGCTGGTCAAGCTGTGGGACGAGGCGCAGTCGCTCGCCGACCTCGGTCTGCTCTATCTGCACAACGACACGTTCGCGCCCAAAGCCGTCGCCTATCTCGATCGGGCGATTGCGCTCGATCCGCAGAAGGCGCAGGTACTACAACTTGCGCGGGGTCGGCCTGGCCCAGATGCACGAGCCCGAACGGGCAACGGTCGATTGGGACACGGCGTGCAGGTTGGCGCCAAAGGATCCGGAACCGCACGTCCAGCGCGGCGTCGATCAACTGCGGCGCGGCAACCTCGCCGACGCGATTCGCGCATTCGAGTCCGCGCTCGCGAACGATCCCAATCATGCCAGGGCTCATGCCTATCTTGGCGCCGCGTGGGAGCAGCATCAGGATCTGACACGCGCCTTCGACCACTACGATCGCGCGATTGCCCTTGCGCCAGCCGACGCGAAAGTCCATTGCGATCGCAGCTTCGCCTGCGTCCGGAGCGGTGACTCTGCTCGGGCGCTGTAAGACGCCGATCGCGCCGTGCGCCTCCAGCACCACCGTGGAATCGCGCATGCGGCCCGCGCACAAGCGCTCCTGAGCGCTGCGGCGGTTCCGGGAAGCGGCAGAGAGTTTTCAGGAAGCGCTCGAGCACGGCCTCGAGCCGCACGTCCACGAGGACCTGCTCCGCAAGCTCGAGACCGTGCGCGGTGGAGAACGTGAGGAGCGCGGTTGAAGACGCCGGTCACCGGCGGCTCGCAGAGAGCAGCGCATCTGCGCCTGATCGTGCTCGTCCTCGAGGGATACGCGTATCTCGCCTTGATCGTTGCGACGTTTCTCGCTGGGCCGGCAATCCTGGTCTAGGGTGTGCTGGCCCACCGGCCGTTCGCTGCGATCGCGGCGGTCCTGGTCGGTGTTCCGGTCACCGTCACGATGGCGCGGGCGCTTGGCGCGCTCTGGTTCGCGTTCGAGGACCCGAAGGGCGTCGAGATCGGGCCGCACTTCGGCGCGCGGCTGCACCGCGAGGTCCGGGAGATTGCGAGGCGTGTCGGCGCCCCCGCGGTCCAACGCATCGTCGTGAACGGCGCGAACAATGCCTCGGCAATGCAGCTGCCCCGCATCGGCGTGTTCTGGCCGAAGAACACGCTCTGCCTGGGTACCCGCTGCTCGCCACGCTCTCGTCGGATCAGATGCGCGCCGTCATCGCTCACGAGGCTGGGCCACATGACGCACGCCCACGGACGCGTGGCGAGTTGGGTCCATCGGACGCGGTGCGCGGATCCACGGGTCGACGGCGGCGCCCTGGCGCGTCGACTCTCCAGCGAGCCCGAAGTGCTTCGCGCGTTCCTCGCCGCCAAAGAGTTGCGCTACTCAACCGGCACGCTGACCGTGTTGGCGGGTGCTCACGAAGCACGGCAGCGCCGGCGATCTTGGCGAGCGGTTGTACCGCGACGGTCTCTTGCCGCGCGACGCCATGGTGGCCGCCATCGGCCGACACGACCACGGCCTCGAGGTTGCGCTTGGGCCGAGTGCAGTCATCTACGAACGTCAATGACGGCGAGCCGGGTTACACGGCCAGGGCGCACCCGCTATCGGACGCCACCAGTCTCGATGTCCGCCGCGAATTCGTCCGGCAGATCGCTGGCCCGAATCGCATCGGTAACTTTTCGCACGCCGTACTCGATGCGTCGGAATGTCACTGCCGGGTCGTGCTTCAGATCGGCGATGGCGTAGCACGCGCGCCAATCCCCGTCTTTGGGCTTGCCCACGGATCCCACGTTGATGAACAGCACTCCGTCGACGTTCTTGACGTACGGCTTGTGGGTATGTCCAAAGACGATGATGTCCGCATTCGAGGATGCGGCCAGCCGCTGAAAACTCGAGATCGGCCGATCCTCGAACAGGTACTCATTCATCTTTCTCGGGCTGCCATGGACGAGGAGAACGCGCTGGCCCTCCGCCTCGCACTGGATCTGCGGCGAGAGCCCTCGTAGGAACGCCTTGTTTCCCAAGGTGGTGTGAGCCCTGGTCCATGCCAGCGACCGATCACCGAGCAGGCGGTCTCGTTCCTCGCGATACGCGCACCCGCACTCGTCGCGATCGTAGCCAATGCCGTCGTCGTAGTTGCCCATGATCGTTGGGATGTCGTCGCGTTGGATCCTTTCGACCCACCTCATTGGGAAAGGCGGCGTACTCGACGAGGTCGCCCAGGCAGTATGTGGCGTCCGGCTTCTGGCGGGCGATATCGTCGAGGACCGCCTCGAGTGCCGGCAGGTTGCCGTGGATGTCACTGAATAGCGCGATCCGCATGACGTGTCTCCGCATTGGCTGATGACGACTGCGGCTGCGCGAGCACGACGGTGAGACGCTTATCGAGCGTTCTCACCGGTATTCGGGTTCGCGCTGAGTACGGCCGATCGCATCCAGCTGTCGCTGGAGCGCCAGCTTGTCGAGCATGTCCAGCCGCAGACTGGTGAAGATCTTCACACGCGCGTCGAGCTCCCGGAATGCTCGATTGAACGCCCGTTCGCGCTGCTCGAGCGAGCCTTCTACTGCCGCCGGATCGACAATGCCCCAATTGCGCGGTCATCGGCTGACCGGGCCAGGTGGGACACATCTCCTCGGCGGCGCGATCGCAGACCGTGGAGACGAAGTCGAGAGGAGCCGAGCCAGGCCCTGCAAACTCGTCCCAGCTCTTGCTCGATAAGCCCTCGACCGAGAGTCGATTCCTCTTCAGAATCTCGAGTGCCAAGGGATTGCTGAATGACTATGAGCGAGCCGCGTGAAGTGTTCGGCCGCAGGCGGCACCCGCTCGGCGGCGAATTTGGGACAATACCGGCTGACGCCTGCGTCGCGGGTGACGGCCGGGAGGCGCAGATCGTGGCGGCGACCGCATCCCCGCACGGACCCGTGAGCCTCACGGTCTGTGATCGCTATCGCCAGTCTCCGGAGACTGCCCCCACCGTCGCTGCCTCGAGCGCGTCGATCGCCGCCCCCGGATCCTTGCCGTCGGTGGCGGCATTCTTATACGGACTGGCAGGGCCAAGGCGGTAATTGCCGCGCGAGAGGTCCACGAAGCCGACCTCGCCATCGGTGGCCGGAAAGAAGTTTCGTGGATACCCCAAGTAATCGGTGGACGCGCTTCCGGTCAGGACGTTCCCAGCGAAGTTGGGAGCGAGATAGAACGTGTTGAGCGTCTGGCTGCCGTCCCGCGTGACGGGCGGGGAGGGGACCGGCCAGTTCTTCGTCCCTCCCGCGAATCCGTGCGTCCGCTTCGGAGCAATGTTGTTGCGGAACATAAAGGCGCGGTGCACCGCGACGGGCTTGTCTCCCGTGTACGCACTCCAGGCGTTCGAGAACCCCGTGTTGTGCTCGACCGTCAGTTCCAGAATCCCCGTGTCACGAGAATCAAGAGAGAGGAACTGGAAGAGCCGCCCCGTGCCGCCCCAATTCTCGGAGCTGATGTCGTCGAGCAGGTTGTCCTGGATCAGGATGCGCTTGGTCTGCTGGCTGGGGAAGTTGTTGTCCGCGGCGAGGATGTTGAACCCGCCCCCTGAGTGACGGAGGATGTTCTTCCTGAACGTCACGTCCTCGACCGAGGACCACGGTGCTCCACCCTCCTGGTTCCGGACGGTGAAGAGGATGGCGAACCCATTCTGGTCGTGCCGCCAGTTGTGTTCGAGGAGATTGCCCTCGGCGAGCACCCGGCGGGCGTTTTTCAGCTCGAAAAGATTCTTGACCGACCACGGCCTCCCGGCATAAGTCGGGTGCCCGATCTTCCAGGATAGCGGCTTGAAGAAATGGTTGCGGCGGATCTCGATATCGGAGGGGACGAGATCCGGAATGGTTGGATCGGCTCCCCCGAACATGAGGTTCTCCCCCGCTCCTTCGAGGTGATTGTTGACGATCTTGAAGGGGCCGGGGCCGTTCCAACCGCTGATCGCCTGTGAGTCCGCTCCCACTTCATGGAAATCGGAGAGGTAGGAATCAACCACCGCCATCCTGGCGCCGTTCATGGCGATGCCGCGCCGGACGCTTCCGGTGGCGGTGCCGTGGATATAGCAGCGGTCGAAGACGATATCGGTGGGGACTTGACTCAGGGAAGTCTGCCCACCTTCGGACTCCAGGTAGACAACGTTATTATCCGAGTAGGGCCCGGTGCTCGGGGTGGTGCCCCTCGCGGTGACTTCGATCCCGACGAACCGGTAGTGGTGGGCGGCGGCGGCAGTTGTGATGGCCGGCGCCTTATTGGGGGTGTCGATCCTGGGCATAAGGCTCGCATGCGAGGGAAAGACACGAGTGCCGGGGTCGGAGAGAAGCCCATGCGCCGACGAACGGATGTAGATCCAACCGGTCCCAGGTTTCTTGGGCAGGATGAAGTTCCCGGTGAAGGTGGCGCCGGCTTGGAGCTCGATCACGTCTCCCGGCTTGGAGGCATTGAGGGCGGCCTGGAGATCGCCGCCGGCCCTCACGGCGACGAGCTTGCCTCGCGTGGGCGGCGAGTACGTGGTGTCGAGGAAGACCCGCGGCAACTCGGGCTCGGTCTGGGCGAGGGCTCGCACGGGCAGCAGGGAGGTCGTGGAGACAAACGCGATGATAAAGGCCAGCCGGGCGCGACGGGCGGGCGACCCCGTTCCCAAAAACATCGTGGTCTCCGTTCTGACATCAACCCAGAATCGAATCCTACCTGAGGACCCAACCTCTCACGAAAATCGCTCCGAAGCTCACGGCTGTGCCTACCAAAAACTCGATCTCGTCAAATCCCGGGGTTGGCGAGGAGCCTTCTGGAACACGAGTGCGGTTCGGTTGAACAGACCGGCGCTCGTTCTATTTCCGATCGCGATCAGTCGTCGGTGATTCCGCAATCGATCGGCTGCTTCGGAGAGCGGCGGCGAGCTGGGTGGGAGAGTTGGGCAGTCTGGGTCAGGCCGCGTGTCGCTCGTACCGGTGATGAAGCCCGCCGACCTGCGGGATCGCCACGACACACCCATCGCTCGGCGCGGCAGTCGGGCGAGGGAGTGTGGCGTCCTTCTTCAGCGACAGGTGAGTGCGTGATTGTTCGTAGTAGGCGAGTAGAGGTTCATGAGCCGCTGCAGTCCGGCCGCCCCAAACACGATGACGTGGTCCAGACACTCGCGTCGTGGCGGGCGTCGCGATCTGGATCGCGTGGCGCCAATCTGGCCAGACCCTCGAGAGCCAGGCACAGCCTTGCTCGGCCCCTACAGTCTTCGACTCTGAGACAGGCCGCCGGCGCGGGACTCTATTCGCGCGGGGGCCCTGAGCGACACTCGGAGCCTGAATCGGCAGCCAGTCGATCGTCGAAGTTAGTGATCTAGCCGCTAAGTTGTCGTCTTCACCTCGGCGGTCGTCGCCTCGAGCGCAACATGCAGTCGGACGATCCCGACTTCGAATCGAAGGCCGCCGACGTCATCGGCCTGTACATCAATCGACCTGACCACGCGCCCGTTTTCGCCGTCGACGAGAAGGCGGCCAGTCGAACCCTGACGTCGGCCTCGGCGCATTACTCGGCCGCACGCGTAGCGGTGCCAAAAGCGAGAGCGGCACGATTCAACGGTCGGAAAACGTGGAAGGCCGCCGAAGGGGTCGCACCCGTAGGGGCTGCGATCGACGCGTTGCCCTTTTCTTGCCCTTTGACTGCTACAAACTCCAGCAACTGGCGGCAATGGCCGACACAAAGCGAATGTCAAAATCCGCACCGCTCTGCCGACAGAGAAAAGCATCCGGCAAGGCGAAGCAACCGGACGCGATGTCCGGCTAACGCCGTTTGTTCCGCCTGTTAACCGGAGGGTTGCTGGTTCGAATCCAGCCTGAGGAGCCAGTTTCACTTGTGAAGTCGTTGATTTCTGCAGTCTTGAGCGCCGTTCTTGACGCCATGGATTGGCTCGCCGGCGTTGCGACCCGTCGCGTGCGCAACCGCGTACGGACAGTCCGGCATGCGCTGGTTGTATAAGGCTTGCAGTGTGGTGAGCACCGTGGCATTCAGTGGCAGCGCGTGAGGCCGCCCGCTTTTCGTGCGCGGAATCCGAAGAACGCGGTTGAGGAAGTCCACCTGGTCCCAACGAAGGTGGAACAGGCTGCCCCTTCGTAATCCCGTGTGCACCGACAGGATGATCTTCTCGGCCAGGAACGGCGATGTTTCAATCCTGTTCGCAGCCTGCAGGAGCCGACTGTACTCATCTTCGGTGAGGTATCGGAGGCGCGAATTGTCTTCCTTGAAAAACTTGACCCGACGCACAGGATTCGATGAAGCGCTCGACGAACGCATTGTGCCAAGGCGCGTGCGGTGTCGTGAGCACCTCCTCAATCCCCATCGCCTTCGCGGTGGCGCCTAGGCAAGCGAACGCATGATCGCGATCGTGGATTAGGTATCGACGTGCCTCGTCCCACGGAAACGCCTCGCGAAGCTGTTGGGCCGTCCACGCCGCCGTCGGATGCGCGGTGACCGAGACGTGTGTGATGCATCGTCGATCGTGGGCGAGCAGCACCAGGACGAACAAGAGGCGATACGTCGCAGTCGGGACGACGAAGAAGTCGGCCGCCACGATCTGGCCGGTGTGATTCCGCAACAACGTGCGCCAGGTCTCCAGGGAGGTTGCCGCCGGCGCCTGTCCTTCGCCAATACTGGATCGGCATCATTTTGCGGGGGACGCCTTTCTGAGATGTTGCCCTTTTCTTGCCCTTTCGGTGCAACAAGGAGCGGCAAACGGCAGCAAAGGGTGGCACAAAGCGAATGCTGATAATCGTTCGACTCTCGCTGCGACGATGCCCGTAATGTCCCACGGCTGGATCGACGGGCGAAAGGAAACCCCGGCCAGTGATCGTAATAGACTCCCGCCGTGACCGCCTCAACGCTCCAGCTGCTCCTCGCCGCACTCACCGGGTATCTGGACCTATAGGGTGCATATATTCAGATTGACAGTGCCCCGCACGGGTGGCCGAACTGGTGCAGCTATTCGGTGTGCCCAAAGCCACAGCGATCCAGGCGGTCACGGACCAAATGCGGGAAGAACGGGACGTAATACTCGAGGAACAGGACTGAAAGCTGCAGGCCCGCGGATTGGCACGGCTATTGGCGGCGAGTCAATGTCGTGGCCCTGCCGCGCACTCAAAGCGCTCGCCCGTCAGTGCAAAGAACCCGTCTGTGGGGCAAGCGTAAAGGTACGTCTGGGTCGGCTTGTCGTTGGCGATAAACTGCAAGGGTTTGCCGCACTGCGGACAGTTGAGCGGGATTGGGCCGCCCGACGTGTTCATGCGAGCCTACGTGGCGAGGCGGATCGAGGGACTTCGTCGTCATGTGTGGCCCAGACGAGTCCGCAGGCCCCGCACGACCAGTACCTGCAGACCCTCGGCCACCAACGTGAGCGGCAACGGGCGCACACGTGCGCTGCCTTGGCAATTACGACAAAGCGCGAGGAAGGGATCAGTGGCAAACCCTTGAGTCACGCCTGCATTCTGGACCGACAGCTCATTAGGGCCATTTACCGAACGATAGAAGGACGTCGTTCACAGAAACGCCCAGGACGCTGGTCCCACGCGTGCGTGCAGCAGCGGTCAATCTCTCGCACCATTACAATTGCGAAGCTGGTCCCGAAATTGACTGACGACTGGTTTCTTCTGGATACGTCCCGCCTCCACAGCGCCTCCAGCCGGTGACACGCGGCGAGCCGCTGTGGAAGTTGATCAGGGGCGATCACACCGCGGAGGCGCGCGTCAGAGCCATCGACGGGCATCGGCCTGGAGCTGCGCTTCGAGTGGAATGGGGATCTGCGCGCGAGCCAGGTATTCAAGTCGTGGGAAGCACTCGAGCAGGCCGCCGCGGAGAAGCGCGGGGAGTTCGAAGCGAATGGATGGCAGGCGTGAGAACCAGAGTGCCGTTTGTTTTAGACCGGCCCCCTAACGATGTCAGTTCGACGCCCCAAAACATTTGGTCGTGTCTCCCTTAGCCTGAGCGGTCGATGCTTTGGGCATACTGCTGATCCGTAAGCATGGCACGAGGGCCAGCGCCGATGGCCAAACCCATTCCGACACAAAGCGGCGATGTCTTGATCGTGCGGACGACGAAGTCGTACACGATCCATGCAGTCGGACGGATATTCAAAGACGGCCAGCCGGATTTGGGCGACGCGGCGAACGCGAACACGAGGCCGATTACTCCGATGCGGTCGCTCTGGCGAAAGCTCTCGTCTCGCCTGGACGGAAAATTTTCGTACGGAACCTGGACACCGGCGATTGGTCGGAGATTTCTGCCTTGAGACCAGCCTGACTGCGATGCGCGGCGCGGCTGACCGTACGCATTGCATCTCCCTGATGTGTTGGAGACATGACAAAAGACTCAGAAACATTGACGGGGCAAGGCGAAAGTGGCGAGATGATGGCTCAGAAAAACGCGGTGATGATCCCCGCAACGATGAGCGCACAGGCCACAACCATCAGCACTGATACGAGCACCGCCTTTGATGAAGGTGAAGACATGTCTGGTCTCACCTATGCGCGCCGCAGCCGCAAGTCCTCGCCGTTTTCCGTGGCCCAGACACACCCACAGGGCCTCACAGCGCCAGTACGCAATACCGGGCGCCGCCTCGTGCGGCATGGCAGCGCAGCGGGGACGACAAAACCCAGACGCACCGTATGCCGGCCGCCAGGACACGCCTCCCCTCCGAACGATGGCGTGATACTGGAGCGCCCAGGCTCTTCCACTGCCCACCGTCCAAAAGGGGGGTGGCGCAGCGCGGTTACGAGAGTATAGTCACTGCCACCTGATCGAATGCTCGCCAGTAAGCAGACCGTCAGACCAGCTGCGCAGGACTCGGTAAGGACCTGACCCGACTGCTCAGTAGGCGAGCGCTGTTCGTAAATTCCTGCGTGCGCGCCGCGCCGCACCCGACGGATCGCGTGCGCCGGCGAGATCGGCCGGAGGGGCTTATGAGACGAGGTGCAGTAGCTATCCGTTCTGCGCTGGTAATAGTGGGCCTCTGTTGTCTTCCTGCGGCGGCGCAAGGTGTGTTTGGCACCATCACGGGCACGGTTACCGATTCGAGTGATGCGGTGCTTCCCGGCGCGACGGTGACTGTCACCAATATCGCCACCAACGTCGCGAAGACATTGACGACGAACGAGGCTGGCCTGTATAGCGCGACGAGCCTCATTCCGGGCCCGTACAAGGTGGAGGCGTCTCTTACCGGGTTCAAGAGAGCCGTTGTCGGTGCGATCAACCTGGAAGTCAACGCCAGCCCGAAGGTCGACTTGACGCTGGAGGTGGGTCAGGCGACGGAACTGGTGAACGTGACGGCCGAAGCGCCACTCCTCCAGTCCGAGCAGACCAATCTGGGCCAGACCATCACCCAGCAGCAAATCGAGCAGTTGCCCAGCGGGCGGAACCTCTTCAGCCTAATCCCGCTGGCAGCCGGCGTCTCGCAGCAGATGGCTTGTGACGGCGATTGTGGCAATAACGGCAACTTGCGCATCAACGGCGACCGGCCGCGGACTCAGGACTATGTGCTCGATGGCACCACCATCAACGCTCCAGTGTTCGGCGGGCAGGCGATCAATCCGTCGATCGACTCCATCCAGGAGTTCAGAATCGAAGCCAACAGCATGTCCGCGGAGTACGGGAAGGCCGGCGGAGGTGTGCTGATTGCGGTGACCAAGAGCGGCACCAACCAGTTCCGTGGCTCCGGGTACGAGTACCACCGCAACGAGAAACTGAACGCCCGCAACTTCTTCGAGGATCGCTCCGCGCCGAAGAACCCGTTCGAGCAGAACGAATTCGGTGGGACTATTGGGGGCCCCGTGCTCAAGAACAAGCTGTTCTTCTTCACGGACTACCAGGGAGTTCGCGGGAATGGCAGCAGTCCGGTCATCGGCGTCATCGTGCCCGACGATGCGTTTCGGAACGGCGATCTATCAGCCTTGTGCGCGGCCGGCTTCGATGGCAGCGGCACGTGCAATGATGCGAGTCAACAGATCTACAATCCGGGCACGACAACGCCCGTACCGTTCAATCGCATCCCCGAGATCAGTTCGATTTCACGGAACTTCCTGGCCGTTTGGCCCACATCCAGCACGCCTGGTCCCAATCCTGGGACACGCGAGCGGAGCGCCACGCGCCCGTTCGACAATTCGCTCAACCGCATCAATGCACGGGTTGACTACCACGTATCGCCATCGGACCAGGTGTTCGGCGTGTTTCACCGCCAGTGGGGCCGGAGCACGGCGTATCCCAACAATCTCCTCGTCGGACGACCCGAGGGAGAGCAGATCTTTCGTCCCAACGACTACACGTCCACGGCCGGCTGGACCCGCACCTTCACACCGACGATGCTGAACAACTTCCGGTTTGGCTACATGCACCGCGTCGGCCACCGCATGGGGAACGGAACGACGTCTCCCGCAGACTTCGGCCTCCAGGGCATTCCCGGCTGTTTGTCGAGCGTGCCCGACACGGGCAACGGAGAGAAGTGCGGCACGCCTTCGGTCAACATCAGCGGATTCGACGGGTTCGGCGGCGCCGGCGTTCTCTACGAGCCGGCAAACACACTGCAGATTAGCGACACGTTGAGCAAGCTCGCCGGCCGGCACAGCCTCAAGATCGGCGGTGAGGTGCGGCGCTACGGCATCGACAATTATCAACCTGATGGCCCGAACGGATCCTTCACCTTCACCGGTTCGCAGACGGGCCACGCCTTCGCCGATTTCCTTTTCGGCGTGATCAACAACGGCGGCGTCACCATCCAAAATGCCATGGTGTCCACACATGCGTGGAGTTATGCCCTATTCGTCCAGGACGATTTCAAGGTCACGCCAACGCTGACGCTCAACTTGGGGCTGCGGTGGCAATACGACCAGTCGTTCCGAGAGGAGCATGACGGACTCGCGTTCTTCAACCCGTTCACCGCCGAGTGGGAGCAGTTTGGCGTGAACGCCCCGAGGGCACCCTTCGACCCGTCGGGGAAACAGTTTGGGCCTCGCGTCGGGGTGGCGTGGAGTCCGACCCCCACCATTGTCGTGCGCGGAGGCTACGGCATGACGTATCCCAGTGCCATCGGTCACGGCCGCTCGGGCGATGCCGAGCCTGGGCCCAACATGCGGGCCGGAACTCCCTTGCCGATGGGCACGAACTGGGCAAGCCTGCCACCCATCAACAATCCTGATCCGGCGGCGATTACCGCGCCCATACCCGTGACCAGCAACGTGTCCTTCTCGGCTTGGGCGCCGCGGAACCAGACGTTCCCACGTTTCCACTTGTGGAATCTCACCCTGGAGAAGCAGCTCGGGCAGAGCACCGTTGCCCAGGTGGGCTACGTCGGCAGCGCAGGCCGGCATCTGCCTATCAACTACGCATATAACATCTGCCAACAGTCACCCGAAACGACGGCCCAATTCGGCTACGACGCGACGACGAGCCCGCATTGTCCGCTCGCGGCGGAAAAAGTGCTCGCGGCAGGTGGCTCCCTGTACGACCTCGTGGTCACGCCAGGTTATTGGGGCCTCTCGAGCTCGGACTACCATTCACTCCAGGCCAAGTTCGAGCGCCGCTTCTCGCACGGGGTATCGCTGTTGGCGAGCTTCACGTGGAGCAAGTTGATGGACGATTCCTCATCCGATTGGGGCGGCTTCTGGTCTCTCGACGTGCTGGGCCAGGACTTTTACAACCGCGCGGCCGAGCGCTCGGTCAGCGCCGGCGACATCCCGCTTCGTCTGACCGTTGCGCCGATCGTGGAAGTGCCCTTCGGACCCGGTCGCCGCTGGCTGACTAACGGGGTCGCGAGCCACATGCTGGGCGGGTGGCGTGCGGCCGCCGTGTACACCGTGAGCAGCGGGTCTCCGTTTGGTATTACCGACAACTGGTACGGGTACTGCAACGCTGCGCACACGCTCTCGAACCGTCCGGCGATGATCGGCGATCCGCTGTCGTCGGGTTTCAATCAGACGCTCGACCGCTGGTTCGATACGAGCGCCTTTGACTTCTCAGGCACCTGTCCCGCGCCGGGATTACTCACCCCAACGGGTCCCGGGGATCCGAACAAAGCGTTTGGCAACGCACCTCGATATTTCTCGAGCCTCCGGAACCCGCACCTGAACAACCTTGACTTCTCGCTCCAGAAGGACATTCCACTCCCTGGCGGGAATCTTCGGCGCCTTCAGTTCCGGGCGGATTTCTTCAACCTGCTGAACCATCCGCAGTTCGGCGAACCGGTGTCCGATCCGTTGAACCCTAGCTTCGGACGGATCACCCGCACGGCCGTAAACAACAGGACCATTCAGCTCGGCTTGCACGCATACTTCTGAGCCAGCTCGTGGAGCCCGTGGTGTCCCACTTCTCAGCCGAGGCGATTCGGGCGTGCCGTGGAGTCGGTAATGTAGGCTCCCGCGGTCGTGGATGTCGCTGCGGTTCGACTCTTCGTGATGGCGGTGGCCGGCTGGTGGGCCGACCAGCGGCAAGAGACGGTTGCCTATTTGGTCGAAGAAAACCGCACCCTCCGCGCGCACCTGCGCGGCCGGATCCGTTTGACCGATGAGGAACGCCGTCGGTTGGCGATGCACGGAGACCGGCTGGGCCGTCGCCGACTCCGTCAGGTCGCCACGATCGTCACGCCCGACACGATTCTCCGGTGGCATCGGCAATTGATCGCGCGGAAATGGACGTACGCGACACGAACTGGGCGTCGCGGTGTGCTCGCGGAGATCCGGCGGTTGGTCGCCCGGATGGCGGAGGAGAATCCTACCTGGGGCTACACGCGGATCCAAGGGCGCTGAAGAACGTCGGCCATCGCGTCGGTCGCTCGACGATTGCGCGCATCGTGAAGCGCACGGCCTGCCACCCGTACCGCAGCGGCCCGACGTCGTGGCAGACGTTTCTTCGCGCGCACTGGGGGCGCGATCGCGGGGGCCGATTTCTTCACAACCGAAGTGTGGACGTGGCGCGGCTTGGTGACGTACTACACGGTGTTCGTCATCGATCTCGCGTCACGCCGGGTCCAGATTGTCGGGTCCACGCCGCATCCTGGGGATCTGTTCATGTGCCAAGTCGGTCGCACGGTGACGGCCGTTGAGGATGGGCTGCTGCGTGACCACCGCGTGCTGATCTGCGATCGGGAGCGGAAATGGAGTGCGGAGGTGCGACGGCTGTTGAACGAGGCTGGCCTTCGGGGTGGTGCAGACACCGCTCCAAGCGCCGAATGCGAACGCGTACGCGGAACGATTCGTCCGATCGATCAAGGAGGAATGTCTCGATCGGATGATTCCGATCGGCGAGCGGCACTTCCGGCGGGCGATCAGGGAATTCGTCGATCACTATCATCACGAGCGCAATCATCAAGCGCTGGGCAACGCGCTCATCGACGGCGTCGATCACCGGCAGACGGGACGACGAATTCGCCGTCGCCCGCGGCTCGGTGGACTGCTCAATTACTACGAACGGGCCGCGTGATAGGACCGGCTGAGTTGTGGAACACTACGGACTCCAGATCTTTCAAAACAGGCCTATTTACGCAGCTTCCCGGATGAGCCAGTTGCGGAAATCGTCCAGTGCGGCGAGCCATTTTCCCGAACAAAACAAATCTGAGCACTCGCCCACGACGTCGCGCCTTAGACGTCTGATTCAACGGACCACGCGGGTGCCGGTACGACCCATCACCGGCAGTGACCCGGCCGCATTCGGAAGCGTCACGGCGCCCGACCGCAACCGCTCGAGGAACAACTTCACGTTCGTCTTCATGATGATGCTCGGCGAAAGCCGCACCTCTGGCTGCGGAGGGACGTTCTCCACGACGAGGCGGTAAAGCATCTGGAAGGCAATGCGGCCTTGCGTCCAGGCTCGCTGATGGATGGTGGCGGCGATGCGTCCCGACTCGATGAACGGCACCAGTGCGGGAAACAGATCGGTCGTGATCACGGTGATGCTTCCGCCAAGCCGCCGCTCGTCGATCGCGCGCATGACGGGTAGAGAGTTTGCGGTGCTCACATAGATGCCGTTGATGTCGGGATGCTTTGCCAGCACCTTGTTGCACTTTTCATGCGCCTCGGCCTCGTCGTCATGAGCCTGGAGGACCGCTGCCAGCTCGATCTGCGGCCAGAGATCGTTCATCGCCTGCCGGAATCCTTCCAGCTTTCCAGCATGGTCGCGCGTACTGAGCAGGCCGCTCATGACGATCACCTTGCCTTCGGCGCGCAGGAATCGGCCCATCAGCTCGGCGACCAGGGCACCGCTGGTTACGGGATCCACCGACACGGCTGCAATGCGTTCGGTACCCGGGGCGTCGGTCGACACGCAGACCACGGGGATCCCGCGGCGCGTAGCAGCGCTGATCAGAGGCTTCAGCTTGTCCGGACGGCCCGGAGCGATCAGGATGCCGTCCACGTCGGCCTCTAGCGCCCGATTCATCGCGTCGGTCTCGCCAATGCCTAAACGTGGATAGGACTCGTCGATCAGATGCACGCCGCTGGCCTCGAACGGCCGGGCGGCATCGCGGATCCCGTCGCGGACGAGATCGAAAAAAGACGCCACCTCGCGCGGAAGACAGACGGCGAATCGGCGCTGCTTCCCCGATGACAGATAGCGCGCGGCGAGGTTCGGTTGATATCCAAGCGCCGCCGCCTGACGCAACACCTTGTCGCGGGTTTTCGCGCTGACCCGGGGCCTGTTGTGCAGTGCCCGATCGACCGTGCCGATCGACACCCCCAGCGCCTCCGCGATGTCACGAATACCTGCCGGTCTCGGTTGGCCGGCGGTGTGTGGTGGTTTTTTGCGAGGCACGGAACTCCTTCAAGTGACCGCGTCGGAACGGGAACCGACTCTATTCACCGGCCTGGTGTGACAGGGGCCGCGCCCGCAGGCTCTTCGACCCGCAGAATCTGATCGGCTCGAACGTCCTTCAGCGTCTGGACAATACCGCTTGGCCAGCGAATGTCGATACTCGCAACGGTGTCGCGTCCGAGGCCGAAGTGCACGCGCTTGTCACTGGAGGACAGATAGCTGCCCGCCGTCGTGACGGTCGCAACCTGTTGGCCCTGCACGGAGCGGACGATCACCTCGGCACCAATCGCGTCCCGGTTGCTCCGACGGCCGACCAGATTCACCAGGAGCCAATGATTCTTGGTGGGCGTATCGTTGCGCAATACATACAGCGGACCGTCATTGGTCGTGACCACGGCATCGAGTCTACCGTCGTTATCGATATCGCCGACTGCCATTCCTCGTGCGGCCCACGGCGTCTTGAAGGGCGCCCCAGAATCCGCCGACACGTCAACGAACCCCCGGCCGGTGTTGCGCGCCAGGAGCATCGGCTCGCGGTATCGCAGCTGGGGATAGGACAGCTCAACGGTGTCGAGCACGTGAGACTGCGCGATCAACAGATCCTTCCATCCGTCATTGTCATAGTCGAGAAAGCGAACGCCCCAACCCGAATGCAGCAGCGTCATGGCACCGATGCCGGATGTGTGGGTGGCGTAGCTGAACGTGCCGTCCCCGCGGTTCTGAAAGGCTGCGTACATCTGGTACGCCAGGTTGGTGACGATCAGATCAGGCAAGCCATCGTTGGTGTAGTCAGAAAAATCGACACCCATCCCGGCGAACGCACGACCGTTGCCATCCACAGCCGCTTCGGACAGCAGCGCCAGTTCTTCGAACGTTCCGTTCCCCTTGTTGCGGTAGAGAAACTGCGGCACGGAATCGTTGGCGACATACAGATCCGTCCGAGCGTCGCGATCATAGTCCGCAATCGCAATACCGAGTCCCTTGCCTGGCTTGGACATGCCGATTCGCTGCGAGACCTCCGTAAACGCGCCATCACCGTCGTTGTGGTACACGAGGGGCGCGACAGGTTGAAACTGGTCGGGGTGGCAGTACGATCGGTAGCCTTCTTTCCGTTCTCCGCACCAGATATCGTTGAAATCCCACTCGAGATAGCGGAGCACCACGAGGTCCAGGAGTCCGTCGGCGTCCAGGTCGACCCATGCCGCACTCGCCGACCAGCCTGCGCCGCCTACGCCCGCTTTCTCGGTCACGTCCGAAAACGTGCCGTCGCGATTGTTGTGATAGAGGCGATTGGGTCCGTGAGCGGTCACGTACAAATCCTCGAAACCATCGTTGTCATAGTCTCCGACGGCGACGCCCATTTCGTACCCAAAGCCCCGTAAGCCCGCCTTTTCAGTCACATCTTCGAAAGCTCCTTCCCGTGTCTGACGGTACAAACGATCCCAATGTTCGGGTGCCGTCTTCCGGGGAATGGTGCCTGGCGGCGTCGGATCTGCGAGAGGGGCGCCGTTGACGACGAACAGGTCAAGCAGACCATCGTTGTCGTAGTCGAAGAGAGCCACACCGGGTCCCATCGTCTCGATCAGGTATTTCTTGGACGTCTTCGAGGCGATGTGCCGGAAGGGCACGGCCATCGCGGAAGTGACGTCGACGAACTTCCCTGGCACCGCAGGCGACGGACGCCGGGCTCCCACCTGCGCCTGTGTTTCGGAAGTGATCTTGAGCGGCCCACCGAAGAAGAGCACGGCAAGCAGCACGATACCCAGTCCGCCCGGCGCTGATTTGAACAACGGGGGTCCGGTGCGGCGTCTCCGCGCAATCGTTGCCTGCTGAAAAAACCAATGGTAGCATCTGCAAACGCATTCCCCACTCGGCTTCCGATCGTACGCCCGCGACGCATGACGTGAAACACCGCCGCGCGCATCAGGTCTGACCGTAATGCCGCTTTTTCGATCCGTTCTTTGCATCACGTTTTCGTCTCTGGTTATTGCTGTATCAGGTAGTTCGAGTGCAGATCCTGTTCAGCGTTCGAGCCGCAGATCCTCCGGATCTGCGGCAGCCGATTTCGAGCAGGCCAGGGCTCTGCTGTCCGCGGACTCGCTCGAATCGGCGTTGGACGCCGCCGAACGCGGTCTCGCCCAAAAGCCGCGGAGCGTGGCGGGCCTCAACTTGCTCGGGATGATCTACCACCGGCAACGCCGCTACGCAGAGGCGTTGAACGCGTTCAAGCGTGCGCTCGCCGTCGATCCCCGGTCAGTGGAGACGCTCAACAATCTTGGCAACACGTATGTGAGCGACCGCAACCCGGCACTGGCGGACCAGGCATTTCGCAAGAGCCTACAGATCGATCCGGGGAACCGCACGGCGAATTACAACCTCGGTCTCCTGCTGCTGTCCGAGCAACGGCCTCGGGACGCGATTATGAAGCTGGAGCGGGTGAAGCCGGCGGATTCCCATACTCTTCTCGCGCTGACCGAAGCTTACCTCGCGGCCGGCTCGACTGCTCGGGGTTTGAGCACGGCCGAGCGCGTCTCCGCCAGTGCCGCAGGCGACGTGAAGCTTCACTTTTCACTCGGCTTGGTGCTTGCCAACCAGAAGCAGTTCGGCGCGGCGATTCGGCAGTTCGAGCTCGCCAACAGCCTGCAGCCACGCGCCGCCGAAATCCTGCACAACCTCGGCCTGGCCTATCTGCGGAGTCATCAAGCCGCGAAGGCGCAGGCCGTCCTGCAGCAGGCAGCGGACCTCCAGCCCGACTCGGTGGACACCCTGCTGCTGCTCGGGCAGTCGCAGGCGGATCAACGCAAGGACGTCGATGCGCTTGAAGTGTTGATGCGCGCGCGCAGACTGGCTCCGCAGAACACGGCCGTCCTGCTGCTGATGGCTCGCCTCAGCATGAAGCAGTCCTTCTATGAGGACGCCATCGAGGTGCTCAACAGCGCGGTGAAAATCGATCCGCGGCGCCCGGAGCTGCACGCGGCTCTGGGAGAGTGCTACTTCACGGTCGGACAGACCGAGAGGGCGCTCGCGGAGTTCAATACCCTGTTGCAGCTGGACCCCTCGGCGCAGGCACATGCATACATGGGGCTGGCGTATCGGCATCTCGGGCGATTCGACGAGGCCAAACGGTATCTGGGCGAAGGACTCCGGCTCGACCCGAACGATCCTCTGATTCTGTTCAATCTTGGATCGATCGCAAGACGGCAGGGGAATGATGCAGACGCCGAACACTACTTCACCCGTGCGGTGCGGGTGGACCCGAACTACGCCGACGCCTTGCTCGAGTTCGGCAGTCTGAAAATGGAACAGAACAAGCACGATGAGGCGATCCCGCTCCTGCGTCGCTGCACGGAGGTGGATCGTGACGCTGCCAGCGCCTACTACAAGCTCTCGATCGCGGAGCGCAAACTGGGCCAGACCGAAGCATCGCAACGCGACATGAGGATCTTCCAGACCCTCTCCAAGAATCCCGTCCCGGCCCCTTATCCGCTGCAGCATTTTTTCGACTCTGTGCAGCGGCGTGCGACGTTGTCGCCGGACCAGAAGGCGGAAGTCGATCTCCGTGCGCTCGAGGCCGAGGCGAGGCAGCATCCCGATCGTCCCCGCACGTTCCACCTGCTGGCAGAGGCATATCTGAAGGTCGGCCGCGTTGAGGACGGTCTGAAGACGATCGAGCGTCTCGACGCGCTGAGCGGCGGCGACTTCCGCACGGCGCTGGCTGCAGGCGTGTTGCTGGCGCGCTTCGGCTTGTACCCGGCCGCGATTCAACGCTTCCAGGCGGCTCTCGCCGCGGATCCCTCTTCCGACGAGGCCAAGTACGATCTCGCGGCCGCCTATTCGCAGGTAGGTGAGTACAGCAAGGCGTTCGAAGCGTTGAACGGGCTCTCCCCTGCGGCGCGGAAGATGCCTGACTCGCTCGCGCTGTTCGCCGATGTCGCTCTGCACCAGGGTCGTCCCGCCGACGCGATCGACGCGCTCGAGGAGGCGATTCGGACCAGTCCCGATGACGACCGGCACTATGTGTCGCTTGCGCTCGTCGAGTTGCAGGCTGGCGATCCGAATCAGGCGCATGCGACATTGCGTCGCGGTCTGCGCCGATTACCGGGTTCCGGCAGACTGCAGTGGGGCCTCGGCATCGTGTCGGTCGCCCGCGGTAATGATGTGGACGCCGAGTCGTACCTGAAGAAGGCCATGGAGCTGATGCCCACGAGCGAGAACTCGGTCCTCGCGCTCGGGATGTTCTACTACGCGGCCGGCCGGCTGGCGGATGCTCGGGAGATGCTGGATCGCTACACGGCGGCGTTTCCGCACCCCTCGATGGATGTGACCCGGATCCGCGCGACCCTCGATGCTGCGCGAGCCGGTGGCGATCGCGGCCAGCACGCGGCGCGCCTCGATCCTGACGCGCGTCGCCAGTTCACGGAACTGGCCGTGCGCCTTGCGGCGCCGCGTCGCTAGCTCCTCGAGCCGCAATCCGCTTCCACTCAACAGCTTACCGCGGGGTCCAATTTTTCCCTTGACAACCGGCGCCGGTTGGCGGATTTTCGTGTGCGTTTACGTTAACGCGCCTGTACGTGTCCGTTAACGCCTCTCGAGCGGCGTACACGCGAGTGGAGGAGCAATGGGTTCACGCAAAGCGTTCGCGTCGGGGATCCCTGCGGCCATAGGGATCTGCGTCGTGTTCCTGGTCGCGCCCGCAGCCTTTGCGCAGGTCGATACCGGATCGGTGCAGGGCACCGTCACGGATGCGAGCGGCGGCGTGATTCCCGGGGCCACCGTGACGCTGACCAACCAGGACACGGGCTTGAGTGTGACGACCACCACGAGTCTCGGCGGGGACTACACCTTCTCCCCCGTGAAGATCGGCAGGTACAAGGTCGATGTGGAGATGCCCGGCTTCGGTCCGGCGTCGAACGAGAACGTCGTCGTTGACCTCCAGCAGCGCGCCCTGGTGAATTTTCAGCTCCAGCCAGGGACCGTGACCGAGCGCGTCGAGGTGACGAGCGTCGCGCCTCAGCTGCAGACTCAGGACGCCTCGGTCGGCATGGTTGCCACGCGCGAGCAGATCAACAATCTGCCGCTCAACGGGCGCAACTACACCTTCCTCGCACAACTCTCCCCGGGCGTGACGAGCATCAACCCGACCCGCGGGCTCGAATGCGACCGGCAGCTTCGTCGCCAACGGCCTGAACACCGTCTACAACAACTACATCCTGGACGGGATCGAGAACAACAACAACACCGTTGATTTCCTCAACGGCGCCGCCTACGCCAATCTGCCTCCTCCTGACGCCATCGAGCAGTTCAAGGTGCAGACCAGCAACTTCAGCGCGGAATTCGGACGCGCTGGAGGCGCAGTGGTGAACGCCACGATCAAGTCGGGCACCAACGACATCCACGGCACCATTTGGGAGTTCTTTCGCCACGACAAGCTTGACGCCGCTCCGCTGGCGCAGTACTTCACGAACCCGAAGCTCCCGAAAGGCAAGCTCCGCCGGAACCAGTATCGGCGGCGCGATCGGCGGACCGATCGTCAAGAATCGCACGTTCTTCTTCGGCGACTACGAAGGTCTCAACATTCGCCAGGACGCGGTCAGATGCTGGCGACCGTTCCGACAGCGGCGCAGGTCAGCAGCGGCTTCACCGACTTCCGAGACCTCCTCCCTGCGATCAGCGGCACGCGCACGGACGCACTCGGCCGGGTCTTCCCGGCGGCGACGATTTTCGACCCGGCGACCACGCGCCCCGTGACGGCGGGTCAGGTCGATCCCGTCACGGGCCTCGTGGCGCCCGCCAGCGGACACGTGCGTGACCCGTTCTACACGAATGGCAGCGTCGCCGGCATCACGGACTTCACCTCGCTGACGCAGTTCCTGAACGTGCTGCCCGCAGGTCGTCTGAATCCGAATGCCCTCAGCCTGCTGGAACTGTACCCGGCGACCAACCAGTCGGGCGTGCTCGACAACTTCGCAACGAATCGCGACCAGCCGGACGACAGCCATCATTTCGACATCCGCGTCGATCACACCTTCCGTCCAGAGGATCACGCGTTCGCACGCGTGAGCTACACGCGTCGCAGCGCATTCTTCCCGCCGTCGATCACCGGTCTCGGCGAGAATTCGGGCTTTGGTCAGGGAGAATTCCGCGATCGATCGTTGAACGTGGCCATCAGCGAAACCCACCAGTTTTCCCCGACGATGGTGAACCAGGCTCGAGTTGGCGTCAGTCGCCTGCGCACCACGGTTCAGCCGGAAAGCGCCAACCAGCAGGGGATTCCCGAGCAGTTCGGCATCCAGGGCATCCCCCAGGGCAGCGGCAACGGCGGCCTGCCCGGGATCGGCATCGACGGTCTGACCGGACTCGGAGCCGGTGCATTCGCCAGCCCGAATCAGCGGGTCAGCAACACCCTTCAACTCACCGACGACCTCACCAAGGTCCACGGCTCGCACACCTTCAAGGGCGGCTTCGAGTACCAATCGATGCACTTTCCCTGGCTGGATCCGGCCTGGTCGCGAGGGCAGTTCAACTTTGGTGGGTACACCGGCATACCGAACGGCGTCAGTCCCGGTGTCGGCGCTGCCGATCTGCTGCTGACGCCCATCCCCGCGACGGTGCCGAATGGCGTGGACCACGTTGGCGGCGCAAATACGGTGTTTGCGTCCAATATCACGGAGCCGAAGGATTTCCGTAATTACTACGGGGCCTACGTGCAGGACGACTGGAGAGTGAGCTCCAAACTGACACTCAACCTCGGTTTGCGCTGGGAGATGTTCGGCCAGATCAGCGAGGAGGACGGCCGACAGGCGGCACTGCTGCCTGGTGACCTCAACGGCAATGGCGCTCAATACGTCATTCTCTCGGAACAACGGGCGACGCCACTCTCGCCGGCGTTCACGGAGCTCCTGGCGAACAACGACATCGAGCTCACCTATCTGGATGAATCCAGCGTCAGCACCACCCCGCGGAAGAATTTTGCGCCTCGGGTGGGCGCGGCCTATCAGATCACTCCCGACCTCGTCGTCCGCGGCGCTTACGGCAGGTTCTACGCGGGCTTCGAGAATCTCGGCGGGGCGCCGGACCCCGGCTACAACTATCCCTTTGCCGTAAATTTGGGGTTTTTCAGGAGCAACGATGTGTCGCCGCTGACGTATCCAAACGGGGAGCGAGCCACGCTCGAGGGCGGCTTGACCGCAGCCGATCCCAATCCCGCCAGCCCGAACTTCAGCCCGGCGGGGCTCTCCCTGATTGGGTTCCAACGGCCGTGGAAAAACGGTCGCACGGACCAGTGGAATGTGTCGGTGCAGTATCAGCTCACGCCGCGCGACACTGTGTCGGCGCAATACGTCGGGAACAGGGGCCGCAACCTGTTGAATGGGAACAAGCGCAACCTCCCGACCGTCCTCCTGCCGCCGGGTACGAACATCAGCGCCTTCGTCCCGTTCCCGGATTTCGCGCAGGACAGCGACTACATCTCGGCAGATGGCTCTTCGTCCTACCACGGGCTGCAACTGAACTTCGAGCGGCGATTCAGCGACGGATTGGGCGTGGTCGCCAACTACACCCGCTCCAAGTGTCTAGTCACGCAGCGGAACATCCTCGGCATCGGCGACAACTTCTTCTTCCGCGCTCCTACGTTGCCCGGTTTCGGTCTCGAGCCTGACGAACACCTGTGCGGCAACGACGTCCCGCACATCTTCCACTTCAGCGGCATCTGGGAGCTGCCGTTCGGGAAAGGGAAGCGGTTCGCCGCCGAAGCGCCTGGGGTCGTGGAGGCCCTGATCGGCGGTTGGAGCGCTCAGTGGATCTACACGTCCCAGAGCGGCTTCCCCTTCAACATTCTATGCGTCGGCGCGACCGTCAGCGCGGCTTCAGATGCAACGCGAACGTCGTTCCGGGTCAGGAGATCTACCTCAAGAGAGGGCCGCACGGTACGACGCAGTACCTCAATCCTGCCGCCTTCGAGACGCCGCCGGTTACCACGACCATCGGTCAGACCGACTTCGCGCCGCTGGGCGGCCCAGCGATGCAGGCGCGAGGACCCTCGTACAACAACCTGGACTTCTCGATCTTCAAGCGTTTCCCTATGTCGGACACGACGAGGATCGAGGTTCGCGGGGAGGTCTTCAACCTGTTTAATCACCCGAACTTCTCCCCCTCGTTCAGGAGCGAGAACTACACGGACGTGAACAACTTCGGCGTGATCAACGGTGTGCGCGGGAGTGAGCGCCAGGTTCAGCTGGGGGTGAAGTTTTATTGGTGAACGCCCGACGTTCATACGGCGTGCCGACCGCGGCCGGTCGACGTAGCGCCGTGTACGATGGCAGTCTGCGATGCGTGTAACGTCGGCCTGGCGCAAACTCGGTGGATGGCTCTGGACAACGGCCGTGATGGTGTTCGCCGCGGGACAGATTTACGCCGCATCGCAGACGTCACGGCCGCAACCCACTCAGTCCGTGCGGCCGTCGGCCGACGTTCAGTTGAAAGAGCAGTTCGAGTCAGCGATGGCGGCGTATCGGGAAGGACGTTACTCCGACGCGCTCACCACGCTGCAGCGGCTGCTGCGCGTTCTTCCCGACACTCCCGACGTGAACGAGCTTGCCGGACTGGCCTTCGCGGCAAGCGGACAGCACGAAATCGCGAATGCCCATCTGGCCAAGGCGGTTCGCCTCGCGCCTGACATCGCGCCCTGGCGTATCGCCCTCGCAGTCAATCTGCTGAAACTCGGACGCAAGTCGGACGCCGAGCTTCAGTTCCGCAAAGTCGTCGAGATGAGGCCGGACGACTACGATGCGAATCACAATCTGGGCGAGTTCTACATCCAGATTGGCAGGTTGAACGACGCCATTCCGTATCTGAGACATGCGCAGCAGCTTCGCCCGAACGAGTACGGCAACGGGTACGATCTCGCACTCGCGCTGGTGCAGGTCGGCCGGTTCGACGACGCGCGGCAACAGGTTTTGAGCCTGGTGGAATCGGACGACAAAGCGGAGCTGCACAGCCTGCTCGGGCACATCGAGGAGAAGGCCGGAAACTACATGGCGGCTGCGCGCGAGTATGAAAGGGCCGCACAGATGGATCCTAGCGAAGACAACATCTTCGCCTGGGGCGCCGAGCTGCTGCTCCACCAGACGTTCGATCCTGCAATGGCGGTATTCCAAGCTGGTATCGATCGATTCCCTCAATCGGCACGCTTGCAACTTGGCTTGGGGATCGCGCTTTACGGCAGCGGCCGTGCGGATGACGCGGCCAAGACGTTCTGCGACGTATGGGATCGCAACCCTTCTGACCTGCTGCCTCTCACCTTCGCCGCTAAGACCTATGAGGGCCTCTCCGTCGACATGGCTGATTACGTCAGATCGCGTCTGGGGCGATTCATCAAGAACGGCGGCCGCAATGCCACTGTCACTTATCACTATGCAACCGCGCTGTGGAAAGAATATCGGCAGCATCCGGAGGCCGTTCCGATCGGGGAGGTCGAATCGCTGCTGATGACTGCCCTTGCGCTCCGGCCAGACTACGCCGACGCCCGACTGCAGCTCGGCATCGTCTATCACGACCAACAGAAGTATGGAGAGGCGGTCGACCAATACCGGAAGGCGTTGAGGATTGCGCCGGGTGTGGCGACGACGCACTACCGGTTGGGACAGGTACTCGCGCGAATGGGAGACAGGGCCGGGGCCCAGCAGCAGTTCGCTATCTACGAGAAGCTGCGACTTCTGGAAGCGGCGGCGACACAGAAGCAGAGCGCCGACATCCAGCAGTTCGTTTATACAATGCGTGGTGCCAGCGGAACGGCCACCAAGCCGAACGAGCAGTGAGGCCGCAGATGGAGCCGGATGCCCCGTTCGAAGCCACGCAGAAAGTGGCTTACCGCCGACGCGATTTTCTGCGGACTGCGGCCGGCGTGGGACTCGGAAGCACTCTTTTCACCTTCAGCCCGATTTTGCAGGGGCTCGCGAAGACACGCGTCAAAAAGGTTGTGGTAGTCACCTTCGGCGGTGGCGCACGCGATCAGGAAACCTTTTCGCCCGAAGGACACGAGAACATCCCCCGCCTGGTGCACGAGCTCATTCCCCAGGCGACATTCTTCACGCAGGTGGTAAACCGCGGGATCCTTGGACACTACTGCGCCACGGCCAGTCTCGCCACAGGCGTGTACGAGACCATCAACAATTTCGCTGCACGTCCGCCGGAGCATCCGACGGTATTCGAGTACTTCCGCAGGGACCTGCGGCGTCCCGCGTCCGACGCCTGGGTCGTCGCCCCGAGCAACGGCTTCAATCGAATCGGGGAGAGCACACACCGATCGTACGGCGCCGGCCTTGGTGCCGGAGTGATTCTCCCGAAGCACCTGGTGATGGCTGCCACCCACGGCGCCCAGCGAGAGCACGATCAGCTGCTGCGCGACAACTACGAAACGCCCTACTTCACCCCCCAGCTTGAGGGCAACGAGTTCCAGCTCAGACAACTGGAGCAGATCCTGCAGCTCTCGGTGGACGAATTCAGGGCCCACGCAGGGACGGTGGCCAGCGCGGACGAGCTGTCGGTCTATATCGCCCGGCGGCTCATGCGGCTCCTTGCTCCCTCGCTGTTGTGGGTGACCTTGCACGACATCGACATCGCGCACGCGGGCGCGTATTCGTTGTACATCGACGCCATCCGCCGGACCGATCGTCTCTGCGCGGAGCTCTGGCACGCCATCCGGAGCGAGCCGGAGTACGCCGGCAGCACGACAATGTTCGTGCTTCCCGACTTCGGCCGCGATGCCGACGAGGATGCAGGCGGCAACGGATTCCAACACCACCGCACAGGCGATGCGGCGTCCCGCACGACCTGGATGATGGTGCTCGGTCGCGGCGTGCGCGAGGGGACCCTGGTCGACCGCAGGATCGAGTCTGTCGATCTTGTACCGACGCTTGGGTCGGTGCTGGGATTCTCACCCTCCGTCACGCAGGGGAAACCAGTCGCTGAGTTGGCTTGATCATGGCCCCGCGCGATCTCGCGCCGGATCGATTCACCGCGTATCCGCCCGACGCGCGGCGGCTCGCCGTGGCTCATCTGCACACACTGAGACACTTGCCTCTGAGTGTGCTCCCCAGCCTGCTGCGCGAGATCGCGACTTACGATTGGAAATTTCCCGCCGAGCGCGCAGCCATCGAGAGCGAACTGAAGGTCCTCGGCGCGTTGACTGCCGAAGGCCGGCAGGAGTGGTTTCACGAATTTGCGGCCATTCGGCTGTCTTCCGACCTTGAACAGTTGGATTGGGTCGGCGTCCCCGCTCAGTTCGTGGAACACCTCGCGGCACATCTCTGGACCACGGGCCAGACGGACGCGTTCCGCGGCGCAGCACTCCACTATGGGGAGCGCTTGCGGGCGGCCGCTCCTCCGCCGACGCCGGCCGTCCCACGATTGCTCATCACCGTCGCCGGGCGCGATGTCAGCGAAGCGACCATACCGCTGTTTCGGAGGCTGCGTCCGTATGGCGTCTATTTCACCGAGGTTGATGCGACCGACGGTTTGAAGATCCTGTTGGACGCCGTCGCGGGGCGCGCGAAGGCTCATCCTGCCCCGTACAGTCACTGGTACATCGATGGTGGTGAGGCGGCGCCCCATGACGCGGCCCTGACCTGCGTCTCATACGCGGCACTGGCGCCCACGCGGACAGCGCTGCTGCGCAAAATGGAAATGGCCATCCGCTCCGACGCTATGGGGCCGGAGAAACTGCGCAGCATCCTCGCGCAATTACGGCCCTCCGATCTGCAGATCGCCGGCGCTCGCGATGCCGTGCTCGACCGTTTTGAAATCAGTCTCCTGACGGAAGGCTCCGGCACGCAGATCTTCAGTACCACGTTTGCCCAGTGGGCTGCCCGTGAAACGCTGCGGCGCGCGCAGCCGCTCACCTTGTTGGTGCGGTTCGCGCCTCGCCAGCGAGAGAAGGGGATGAACGAATTGCTGGCGGCGACGGGCACCCAGTCCGAACTCGATCCGATCGGTTCGCTGGTAGACGCCGACATGGCCGCCTACTATAACTGGCTCAACCTCCAGCGGCTCCCCGGCGCCGATCGGTCCTCGACGCTGGTGTGGTTCGAGGACCATGGTGAAGCGCTGCTGATCGCGCCTTCCTTGCCACGCGGCACACAGTCGTCTCAGCGCGCTACCATCTCCGACCTGCTCGGGTGGGTGAGCTAGTCGCCTTTGTGTGCTCATCCTGCCGCCTGGCCCAGCAGACTTCGTCTCCAGCGTGGCAGACATCCCGCCATCACGCGAGATTCTGATCACCTCTCTAGGCCTATTTCGAGGGTCCACGTCGCCGTGTCGCGGGGGCCGATCTCAGGCGCTTCGCCCTGCGCGGTCGCGGTCGCGAGACAGTCCGCTGCCACGTTCGTGGGCTCCAGGGCAATCGTATGGTGTCCTTGGGCCTGATTCAGGGGCCAGCCGCCGTAACACAGCCAGAGACCCAGGAAAGGGGTCTTCTCCCGATCGAAGCGCAGACGCAGCACGTCTCCCGTGTCAGGGTAATGTCACTTCCGCCCACCCCTCGCGCAGCGCCGGGGTGAAGCACTTCACGGCCTGCCTCAAATCGGGCGGCTGCACCACAGCGTAGTCGCGGTCCGGGCCGAGGTAGGACCACGGCCGGTGGTCGCCGCGGATCCCCAGCGCCGGGTCCGAAGCCCACTCCACCCGGACCTGCTCCACCTCGGCGGGCAGCACTAGGCGCGCCCCCGCGGTGACTTTCAGCAACGGGTGAGCCGACCAGATGTAGGGGAAACGCGTGGCTCCCCGATTCCGGAGAAGGTAGTCGATGTGCAGTCTACTCTCCGACAGAGAGACGCGTTTCGTCAGCACGTAATCGAGTTGCACGCCCGCGATCGACAACTCCAGTTCGTCGGCGCCAGCTTCCCACTGCCATGGGCGCGACCACAGCTCGCCATGATCGGGCAGCTGGAGCACGCCTCCGTTCGGCCCCGCCGGAAAAAATTCCGAGGGCGCTACAGTGGGGAAACACTCGTCGAACCCGCTCGGATCGAACAGCGCGAAGTCGTCGCCGTAGCGGGGCAAAGGCTGTGCGGCCTGGTGGGGCTCGCGCAAGAACTGCCGGCCGGTCTCGAGGCTCGCCAGCCGCACCATCCGCCCCCCTCGGGCGGGCTGGAGTACCGCCTCTAGGTGCGCATTGCGGAGCGTGACCGCTCCGCTAGGGGCGTCGACGCGGATCACGGCCTCTCTGCGCCCTCTCCGCCGGCGGGCTGCCTGACCAGCGTGATCATTTTGCTGGCGTAGTTGCCCTGCAGGGGCACCACGAGGCCGCTCGACATCAGGCTGCGGCCGGACATGGTGCGCTCTTCGATATTGGTGCCAACTCCGGAGGTCGCCTCTGGACCGCTCTCGGAATCGGCGTGCCGTGGAGCTGCGCCTTCGACATCGTTGCCGAGCCGATAGGTCGCGTTCGGGTCGAGCCCCTGGAGGACGAGGACGGGGTTGTCCGGTGACTTCGGATAGACGTTCTCGGTCGGCTGATGGACAAAGACGACGCTTTCATTCCGGTCACGCGTCACGAACTGAACGGCCGTCCTTCCTCCCATCGGACTCGCCAGGCGGTACTGATCTCCGAACTGGATGACATGCCTGAGGGCCTTGTAGAGCCCGATCATCTCCTTGGCGAGCGCGATGTCTTTCTCTGTCCAGCGATGGAGGTCGTTCCCGATGCCCAGGTTGCCCGCCATCGCGACATGGAAGCGGAACTTCAGCGGCGCCTGATTGCCGTGCCACTGGTTGTCTGTCACCCAATTGACCATGGTCTTGGCAGGAAAGGCGAAGGACGCACCATACTGGATGAGAAGGCGGTCGGTGGCGTCCGTGTTGTCGCTCGTCCAGAACTGGTCGGTGAGCTGCAGGATGCCCAGGTCGACCCTGCCGCCGCCGCTCGAACAGCTCTCGAAGACGACATCCGGGTGGCGTTCTCGCAGCCGACGCAGGATGTCATACAGGTTGTTCACGTAGCGAATACGTAGCTCTCGCTGCCGCTCGGGCGGGACGCCGGGCCAGCCGGCTTCCGAGACGGACCGGTTCATGTCCCATTTGACAAACGAGATGTCGTTCTCCGACAGCAGGCGGTCCAGCCAGTTGAGCGTGTACTGCTTGACATCCTCGCGTGCGAGGTTGAGCACGAGTTGATTGCGTCCTTCGTGGGGCGTGCGATTCGGTGTATGGAGCACCCAGTCCGGATGCGCCCGAAACAGGTCGCTGTTTCGGTTCACCATCTCCGGCTCCACCCAGATGCCGAAGTCCATCCCCATCGCTTGGATGCGCTGGATCAGCGACTTGAGGCCGGTCGGGAATTTCTTGGGGTCCACGGTCCAGTCGCCCAGCCCGGCGCGGTCGTCGACTCGCCCCTTGAACCAGCCGTCGTCAATGACAAAGAGCTCGACCCCGATCCGCTTCGCGATCTCGGCGAGGGAGACCTGGTCGGCCTCGTTGACATCGAACTCAGTCGCATACCAGCTGTTGTAAAGAACCTTGCTCGCCTGCCGCGCAGCCCGCTGCGGCAGGACGTGGTCGAGCGTGTAGCGGTGCATGCGCCGGCTGGCGCCGTTGGTTCCGTCAATAGCCACCCCGAAAATAATCTTTGGCGTCTTGAAGGAGGCGCCGGGAAGGAGTTGCCAGGCGGTGTCCCAGAAGTTGATGCCTCCCGTGATCTGCGTCCGCTCGAGTCGGTTCACTTCAGCATCGATCTGCCAGTTGCCGCTCCAGGCCACCTCGGCGAACCAGACCGTCCCGTCGTCTTCGGACGTCTCCTCGCGAGGCCGTATGAGCACAACCGGCGGGTGCTGCTGACTCTTCATGGTCCGTACGAAGATCGACTTGAGCCCCGAGGTGAGCTGCGCGCGCCGCGGCAGGAATTCCCGTCCCCAGTCCCCGCTCAGGTGAATCAAATCGTATGCACCGGGAGGAAGCAGCGCCGACCCGGAGTAGGCGCGTTCCACGGTGATCGCTTCCGCGCCGGTGTTCGTCAGGACGAGCCACTTCTCGAGGAGATCGAGCTCCGGCAGGACGCGGATGTACTCGGAGACGGCGAAGGGGTAGTGGCTGTCCTTCAAATCGAACCGGATGAAGGGATAGCCGTCAATCATGCCCGTCTCGTACGCGGCGTATTGCAGCTCGAGCTCGCGGGTGTGGTCAGGGAAGACGATCTCGAGCGCCGGAGTCATCTCGACGAAGCCGCCGCGGTAGGGCACCTCGCGCAGCAGCGTTCCCTGCGCGACTGGAACGTTCCAGTCGGATGCGTGCAGAAGCTTGGGGTCCGCGTGTGCCCCGAAGTGCCCTGGCGCCAGCTCCCGGTCTCGGGTCAGCACAACCTGATACGTGGCATGCTCCGTCTGGAGGGTCCACCGCGTCGGGTTCTCGTGCATCTGGACCACCTGGCCGGCTGCGGCCCGGGCCAGCAGCAGGATCGCCCCGCAGGCAGTGATCAACCGAACGGCCGTACCACGAGAAGAGCCAATCTTTTCACGTCCGACCACTGCGATCATCGCGATCCCTCTCAGGCTGGACTCGAGCGAGCCCCGGTAAGTAGCGACGCTGAAATTAAACGAGGTCACATGTGGCGCACGACGCCGCCGGATGGCGCGACGCAGTACGTCGCCGGCGGCGCGAAGCCGGTGCGATCAAGGCTGGCGGTCACCGTGCGGGCGACGTCGGGCCCTGCCCCCGCATCGATCAGCGCGAGAACACAGCCGCCGAAGCCGCCGCCGGTCATCCGGGCACCATACGCGCCGGCCGACAGCGCGGCCTCGACCGCCGTGTCGAGCGGCGGCACCGTCACCTCGAAGTCGTCCCGCAGCGAAGCATGCGACGCGGTGAGCAGGGGGCCAATGTCCCGGAGCCGGCCGGCCTGAAGCAAGGCGACGGTGTCGAGCACCCGCTGATTCTCGGTGACCACGTGCCGCAGCCGCCGGCGAACGACGTCGGTCTCGACTCGCGCCTGCGCCGCATCGAGGTCATGAAAACTCACGTCCCGAAGAGCTTTCACGCCCAGGATGCTGGCCGCAAATTCACAGTCCGCTCGCCGGGATGCGTATTCGCCAGTCACGAGCCGGTGCGGCGCCCGGGTGTCAATCAGGAGAATGGCGAGGCCGGCGGCGTGCAGATCGAACGGCACGTGGTGACAGGTGAGAGTGCGGCAGTCCAGAAACAGCGCGTGGCCGTTCCGGCAGAACGTGGCGGCGGACTGGTCCATGATGCCGCACGGCATCCCGACATAAGCGTTCTCGGCGCGCTGCGCTATCCGGGGCCACTCGTCGAGCGGGACGACGTCGCCCGCCAACGCCCCCAGCGTAGCGCACTCGAGCGCCGCCGAAGACGACAAGCCTGCGCCGAGCGGCGCGTCGCTGGCCACGGTCAACGCTGCAGGGTCGAGTCCGTAACCCGCCGAGCGCAGCGCCCAGACAACCCCTGCAACGTAACTCGCCCAGCCTCCGATCCGCCCAGGTGCCAGATCGCGCGGTCCGAACGACACCACGTCGTCAGTTGCCTCGGACCACACGGTCCACTCAGGACCCTCGGCGGGCCGCACTGCGACGGCCGTGCGCTGCGGCAGCGCGAAGGGGAGCACGTATCCTTCGTTATAGTCGGTGTGCTCGCCGATCAGGTTCACGCGCCCTGGCGCGCTCCAGACCGTGAGCGCACCTGGCCCTAATGCTTGCGACGCTCGGGCCGCCGGATCCTGCATGAGTGGACCTGAACCTCTCACGACCACGAACGTCTCAGCAGCTCCGCCGCTTCCTCAGGACGGATGTCGTTGACGAACACGCCCATCGCCGACTCCGATCCGGCCAGATACTTCAGCTTCCTGGCTGCGCGCCGGATGGTGAACAGCTGCAGGTGCAGGTGGCCGAGGTCCCGATCGACTCGCACGGGCGCCTGGTGCCAGGCGGCGATATACGGCATCGGCACCCCAAACAGTCCGTTCCAGTCGGCGCAGCACGTCCATGTAGAGCGGTCCAAACGCATCGCGTTCCGCGTCGGTGAGCGTGGTGAGGTCAAAGACCCGGCGGTGCGCCCATCGGCTCGGCCAGCGCGCGGACCTGGTCGGGCCGCAACTCGATCGTCGGGTTGAATCGATCGCTCTGCAGGTACGTCAGCAGGCTGGACAGCAGTTGCCGGGCGACGGAGTTCCCCGCCATCGCGGTGTTCAGGTCGATGCTGCTCACCAGAAGCCGGCCTCCGCCGACACGAGCCTCGAAAACGAGCCCCAGGCGCCGGCTCGTGACCCAGTCGTCGATGGGCTGGACGATCGGCCGCAAGTCCGGCGGCATGTCATCCAGAATCATGGCGCCGGCGCGCGTCAGCAGGAACCACCACTGCCAGTTGCTGTGAGCCTCGGTCGGGAAGTTCGCGAGCGCCGGGTGCTTCGGATCGCAGAGAATGCCCAGCGTGTGCGGCGCCTGACGGTGCGTCCATGCCGTGTTCCAGAAAATGCTGGAGAATCCGAGGGCGACCTTCCCATGCTTGTCGCCTCGCACGCGAGCTGGTGGGATCAGGAGCAGGTACTCGTCCGCCTCGCTTCAGTGTGGCGAGGGCGGCCTCGTCGAGGCTGTTCACGATTGTCACTGCCGGCGGCACTTGAGTGTCGACGCGCCGCGGGTAGACCCAGACATCCCAGTCGTTCTCGAACGGTGTGCCGGCCAGGGTGACCACGAGGTTGTAGCGCCGCGGCACGCGCAATTTGCGAAGATCCACGCGAACGCGGCCGAGCGCGATCCCGTTACCCAGCGCAATGGTACGGGGCGGGAGCTTGCCGCCGGCCACGACTGCGCCGTCATCTGCCACGAGTTTCCATTCGGCCACGGCGTTCTCGAGCGGCTTCGGACCGAAATGCGCGACTTCGATGTCGGTCTCGAGTACGTCTTCAGTCGTGAAGACTCTTCGGTCGAGCCGTGCCAAGGGCACCGTCGCGTTGCAGAAGCGGCGGTACTCGTCCGCCGTGACGTAACCTTTCGCTTCCCAGAAGGGGTCGAGCACGCCGACCAGTGCGGTCCCCTGGCCGGGGAAATCGTGAAGATCGAGCAGCTGGAATCCTCCCATTCCTGGCGTGCGTAGCGCCGATTCGATGTCCTCCTTGTAGGCGAGCACCTGCAGCTTGCCCGACGCGTGCAGGAAGGCGCGCGCCTGGTCCGCCATGTGGCGCTCGTTAAGCCGGTCGCGGAATATCTCGAAGTTCTTCGGCTTCAGGTAGCCTGTGTACTTCGGGATTTCATCGAAGTTCGGATACACACACCACTGGCCGATCTCGTGGCTGATGACCGGGACTGACCGCTCCCCGACGTAGTCGCGATAATCGGTGCGGGTCTCGGGTGGCTTCGCATTGATCCGCGAGGCGAGGCCCGCACCCCATGCCTGGATGCGCGGATCCGGCGTGACGTGAAACTGGTTCTCCTTGATCTGGGGCCAACCAGAGGCTGCGGTGTACAGCCGGCGGGGATCGCTGGCGCGATAGCACTTGATCCATTGGGCGAGGTACTCCTCGTCTTTGCCCGCGGGCTCGTTGCCGTAGGCCATGAGCACGATCGATGGATGATTGCCGTACGCTCGGAGAATGCGGTCGGTTTCCTTGTAGATCCACGCGTCGACAGGAAGCCCCACACCAATCCGCGTCGATTGGTTCGCCCACGACGCTGCCTCGACCTGATAGTAGAAGCCCAACTCGTCGGCTGCGATGAACGCCGCCTTCGGCGGACACCACGAGTGGAAGCGAATCATGTTCAGGCCGTGGGACTTGGCGATGCGGATGATGCGCTTCCAGGAATCGACATCGGTGGGCGGATGGCCGGTCCGCGGGAAGATGGCCGATTCCAGGGTTCCGCGAAAGAACGTCTTTCGGCCGTTGACGACGAACTGGGTCCCTTCGATACCGATCTCACGCAAACCGAAGATCATTGCGGCATCGTCGCCGTCGCTCAGGGTCGCGGTCAGGCGGTAGAGCGCAGGATCGAACTCGTCCCAGAGTCGTGCACCGTCGCCGAGCGGATATTCGGCTTCGAAGACGCCGCCACCGGCCTCCCATTGCGTGTCGACCTCCAGCGGCGGCACCGGACCGGGCCGATCTGTGTTGAACGATTCGGCCACCAGCCGCACTTTGCCCCGACCTGCCGCTCCTGTCGCATTGCCTATCCGGCCACGCACACGCGCCGACTTTCGAGCGACGTCTGGAAACACCTGCAGATCGTCGATCCAGACCGGCGCCGTTGCTGCGAGCTCGATTCGGCCGACGATGCCGTTCCAGTTGCCCTGAGTGTGATCGCTGATGCTGTGGGAATTGATGCCAACATCGACGATGACGCGATTGTCGACACGGATCGTCAACTGGTGCTTGCCCGGTGCGAGCGCGGGGCCCAGATCGTACACGTGAGGTGTCGAGAGGCTGTCGTTGGAACCGATGATCCGCTTGTCGATCCACACGAGCGTCTGCCAGTGCGGACGCTCGAGTGTCAACACGACGCGCCTCCCCTGCCAGCCGGCCGGGACCTCGAAGTCGCGCTGATACCAGGCGGCACCGACGAAATGCTTGTCGGGTTGCAGCCAGAATGGAACCTTGATGTTCCCTGGTTGGCGGTACTTCTCGTATTCGGGTGCAGTGAAATAGGAGCGATCGACGATCTGCCCGGTCCACTTCGTGTCGAGCATGACATCCTCACCAAAGCCCTGTGCCTGTAATACCCCAGGCAGTTCGACCTGCTGCGAGAGCTGACGCGTCGACCAGTCATCGGGAAGTCCTCTGTCGTCGCGGTCCAGTTCGAAGCGCCACGCGCCGGCGAGCGACCTGGCATCGTCGGTCTTCTGTGTGTGTCCTGCCGCGCTCAGTACCGAGGAGTACGAGGCTGACGAAGTAGGCGACAGTCGCGAGACTACGGGAGGTCATGGTCAGGTCGGCTGATGAAAGACAAGCACGGACAGATCACCGTGCTCGATCTTCTGTTGTCCACGTGCGTTCGATTTCTTCAAGTGTTTTGCCCTTGGTCTCGGGCAGTCGCGAATAGATGAAAACGAAACCAGCCACGCAGACGCCGGCGTAAATCCAGAAGGTGCCGGCCGCTCCGAACCGTCGGTTCAGCTCCGGGAAGGTGATGGTGAGGATGAATGATGCGATCCACAGCGCTGCGACCGCGACCGACACCGCTGTACCGCGGATGCGATTGGGGAAGATCTCTGAAATGACGACCCAGGTCACGGGAGCGAGGGACATGGCGTAACAGGCGATGGCGGCCACGACCAGCGCGACGGTGTAGATACCTTGACTGTGGCTGTAATACGCGGCGCCGAGCAGAACGTAAATGACCGTCAGCCCCGCTGAGCCGGTGAGCATGAGAATGCGTCGACCGAACCGGTCGACGGCTGCCAACGCCACGAACGTAAAGGCCAGGTTCACGGTGCCGGTCACGACGATGTTGAAGAGCATGTCGGAAAGCGTGAAGCCGGCAGCAGAGAAGACTTCCTCGGCGTAGTTGAAGATCACGTTGATGCCGCACCACTGCTGAAACACTGCGAGCACGACACCGAGCACGAGCGGCTTCGTGACGTCTCCTGAAAACAACTCTTTCAGAGGCGTTTTGTGTTCGCCACGGAGCGTGGCTTCGATCTCCCGCATCGCCTCATCCGCGTAGGCGCTACCGCCGATCCGGTCGAGGATGCGGCGTGCCTTCGCGTGCTGCCCGCACTTGGCCAGCCAGCGCGGGCTTTCAGGCACCAGCAGCATGCCCACGAAGAACAACGATGCCGGTGCCGCGGTGACGGCGAACATCCAACGCCATCCGACCTGTCCGTTCCAGGACTGGTAGATCTGGGCAGGGCTCGCGTCCGGCGGAACCGGTTCTGCGATCAGCCAGTTGACGATTTGCGCGAGAAGAATGCCGATGACGATGGTGAGCTGATTGATGGACACCAGGCGCCCGCGGAATTCGGCGGGCGCGACCTCGGCGATGTACAGCGGCGAGAGCGCGGAGGCGAGCCCGATCGCGACACCACCCATGATCCGCCATGCCACGAATGTGGAGAATGTGTTTGCCGCGCCGGTGCCTATCGATGAAATTGCAAAGAGCAGCGCCGAGGCAATCAGCAGGCGTTTGCGGCCGTAGCGGTCGCTCAGATCGCCGGCGAGCAAGGCGCCAAAGAGACAGCCGACCAGAGCACAACTCATCGCCCATCCCTGCTGGGTGGAATCGGACAGATGGAAGAACTCTTCGTAAAACGGCTTGGCACCTCCGATCACCACCCAGTCGTATCCGAACAGGAGGCCGCCGAGGGCGGCAACGAGCGAAATGGCCCAGATGTACGTCTTGTGGAAGGACGACCGCGCGATCGCTGCGGTCCGGTTCGGAGTTGACGGGGACATGTTGAGCTCTGCGGACCTCACGAGGAGACTGCCTTGCTCGTAAGAGTGCGCAGATGCAGCCTGGCAGGTTGGTGACTCGGATCCAGCCGGAGCACCAGGCGAAACGTTCGCAGACTCTCTGCCTGCCTGCCCAGTCCCCAGTAGCCCAACGCCATCAGGTAGCGGCAGTCGATCTCGTTACGGCGCGTCAGATCGTCGTCGAAGACGACGAATTCTGGCAGCGAGACGGCGAAATAATCGATGCCGATCGGCTTCTTCAGCTGCTCTTTGCCGAATCGAACCAGCGATTGAAACCGCTCCCTGGCAGCCGGCCGCCGACCCAGGCGAGCCAGCGCCAGTCCCTGATAGAAGATCGTTTCCGGGTTCGGGTCGTTGTAGTACATCGCCACCGCCGGCGCCCGCATGCCAACGGAGGCGATCTTCCAGCACGTCTCGGCAGCATCGCGACGATCCTGCCGTGCGTGCGCGGTGCCCATCCAATAGAGGATGTGGTTCTCCTGCGCGCCGTACAGTTTTCCTTCACCCAGATTGGCCGGATACGCGCGAGCGCGTCCCAACAGTTCGAGGGCGTGCTCGGGATCGCTTGCTTTCAGCCTTTTCTTGGCGAGCTCTACCAGGCTGACCACATACTGTCCGGTTACCTTGCCCTCGCCGCCTTCCCAGGGATGAAATCTGTGACTGGCCAGAATCTGCAGCGCTTCCTCGTGCGCCCCGAACGAGTTCAGAAGGGTCACGAACTCGACGAGCAGGTCATCGCGCTCGTTGACCTGCTCGCGGTGGGCGCGCAGCAGTGCAAGGCGCCTGGCTGGCGCGACGCCTACCCGCTTCCGCAGAAGATCCAGCTCGAAAAGAACGCGCGCATCCGTCCGGTCGAGCGCAAAGGCCCGTTCGAGCGAACGAAGGGCTTTCGCCGGTTCGCGTCGCTTGTTGAAATACGCGAGCGCCAGATTGCGGTGCACGGTGGGGAACCGGCTGCCGGCCTTTCGTGATCGTTCCCAGCAGGCGATCGCCTCCTTCACCTGACGTTTGTCGTACCAGAGATTGCCGAGATAGTAGGCGGCGCGGGCGTCGCCGGGATTCAGCTTCAGAGCCGTCTCGAGTGCGAGCACGCTATCGAGGCTGTTCGGGAAACAGCAATTGGTGTCCTGGCGTGAACCCAATGTGAAAAACCGTTGAGCCTCGCTCTCGTCGGCCTGGAGCGAGGCGTAGTAGCCGCACATGTAGAAGAGCATCGGACGTGAATTGGGCAGGCCAGCGGCCCCGGCGTGGCCGGGAACGCGTGGCGCGGCGGCGGTGTCGGACATGACGCGATTCAGCAGCTCGATCGCGTCACCGTAGGCTCCTGCACGCGCGTAGTCCGCCGCAATCTCCAGGTGCGTGTGCGGCTCGCGTCGCATCAGATGCAGCAGCTCCGCCTGCTCGCGTGTCACCTCTTCTGCTTGGTTCATGTTGGCGAGCAGAGCGACGCGCTCATTGTGCGCACCGAAATCCAGAGGGTCGCGCGCAATGGCTGCGTCGGCCGTCTCCATTGCTTCGACAGCCCTTCCCATTCTGCGCAGCAGAAGCGTCTTGAGGTGGACCGCTCTTTGGTTGTGGGCATTGCGGGTGAGCGCCCGGTCGACCAACTCGAGCGCTTCGGCCCACTCGCGACGGAGCGCTCTCAGCTGCGACGCCTGGAAGAACGCCGCATCCTGCCAGGCCGCGTCCCAGGACGCTCTGAGAAACGCAGCCTGCGCTTCGTCGAGACGCCCGAGATATCGAAGGCACACGCCAAGGTTGTAGTACGGCTCGCCGTCATACGGGTTCGCGTTGTGCCGGGTCTGGCGCTCAATCGCCGCACGAAAGAACGGCTCCGCCTTCGCGAACTGGCCGCGCCGCATCAGAAGCAACCCGAGTGCATTGTTGTTGCGAACGTCGCTCGGGTCGCGGCGAAGAGCTTCGCGGTAGTAGTGTTCCGGCTCGCGCGTGCCATGACGGTACTGTTCGAGGTGGAGACCCGCCTGGTAGAGCGCGTCCGCGCTGGCCAGCTCGCGCGGTTCAGGGATCGCCGCGGCGGGCTCGGGGACACTGTCCTGCTGCGGCTCCGGTGTGTACTCGACCAGCAACTCGCCTTCGCGACTCACCAGTTCGAGGCACAGTTCCTGCATCGCCGCACGAGGGACCCGCACGTCCGCCACCAGCGGCATTTCGGGGCTGAGGTCCGCTTTCCGTTCCCACAGACATTCGTCGTCTCGACGGAGGCGTAGCACGCTGTCCGGACGTGAAGAGGTCGTATAGGCTCCAAGCCGGACACGACCGTGTTCAACCTCGAGGCTGATCGCCGCGTGCACAGAGGCGTTCACGACCCGGCCGACGGTTTTGTACGGAAGAAAGTACTGCTTGACTTCCTTCTCTTCGAACGGGTGCAGCCACGCGAAGTCGGGCTGGTTGTCGGCGAAAACACCGCACATCAGCTCGACGTACGGCCCATCCTCGTCCGTAAGATTGCGATCCCACGCCTGGCCGAAGTCGCCGCATCCCCATGTCCATTGCTTCTTACCGGGCACGAGGTGATGGTCGGCAACGTGCAGCACGCCCGCCTTGCGTTCGTGATCGTAGCCGCCGAGGAAGTCGTAATGTGACTCGACCGCCATGTACGACGTGGGGACCGGGATGTTCGTGTACCTGGAGATGTCAACGCCGCGGGAGTAGTCCACTTTGTAGTATTCGCCGCGAGCGATCGGGAACGCGGAGACGTCCCGTCGGCCATGGTCGTAGACCGCACGCACATCTGGCGGAAATATCGATTGGTACGAGTCGCCGGCATGCACCGCTGCGTTCGTCCATAGATGAAAGCTCTGGGGCAGCGGCGTCGGGTTGAACAGACGGACATTGATCTCGAGCAACGCCCGGTCAGGATGGAGTGTCAGGCCCAGCGTACCTTTGAGGTGCCACATCGGCTCGATTTCGCTGAGCCAGAGCGTCATACTCCCGTCGGAGCTCTCGGTGATCGTATAGTCCACCGGACAATACGTGCCGGGTCGATGATGTTGCGGCCAGTTGAACTCGATGCCGCCGGAAAGCCAGGGTCCCGTCAGGCCAACCAGGGCCGGCTTGATCACGCGGTTGTCGTAGATGAATGGAAAGCCGTTCGTCTTGTCGTACCGTGTACTGGATGCGGCCGCCGAACGCCGGCATCACCATCAACTTCAGGTAGCGATTCTCCAGAAACACGACGTGGTGTGACTCGTCCGTCCTATCGTCGAAAATGCGGTCGATCACCGGATAGGGGTAGACCCGCCCAGAGCTGCCCTGGTAAACACGGTTCTCCAGGAACATCGGATTGCGACTCGGCAGCCCCACGAGGTACGTCGGGATGACCACCTCGTCTGCCCAAATGTGCACCTTCGCTGCCTCGGCGTCAGGAGCCGGCGGGTGGCGCACAGACTGCGTGGACCGATCGCCGCGTTCGGGGGTGTGAAGCACCTGCCTACCTAATCTCTTTAGCCGCGAGGCGCTACGGGAGAGTCACGTTCGTCATGAGATAGGTCGTCACCGACTTCTTTGGCAGCGTGACCGCGAGCCGGTTGTTCGTAACCGAGACGTTCTTCACTTGCTCCAGGTTCTGGGTCGATGAGGTGCGATACGGCGTCGCGGTGGTGATCTGACCGAACAGGCTCAGGTCGTACGTAACTGTCCGATGCGACGTGCCATCGTTGAACGTGACGAGAATCAGTCGTCGGCTCGCGGGATGGTACGCGGCGAGTGTCTGGGCGTCGCCCGACGCGATGATGCGGTAGCCGGGCCGAATGAACCTCGTGAAGTTCTTGTATCCGTAGTACTGCTTGGCCACCGTCCACTTCTGTTTGGGATCGAGGTATCTGGCCCAGATCGGCCCCCAACTGCCGTTCTCTTTTTCATTCTGTTCCCAGCTTTCGATCCCGTCCCACAGCAGCCAGGCCGATGGTCGGAGGTCGTTCAGGTCACCCACGATCCGCATCGCGAGACTCACGGCTGGCTGGACGTGATTGGGATTCGCGCCGTTGGTTCCCTCACCAGTGGTGAATTCCGAGTGCCAGAGCTTCTTGCCAGTCGCAGCGGCGGTGTTTCTGAGGGCGGCTGCTTCTGCCGGACTCGTGCCGTACGTATGAGCCGTAATCGTGGAGATATAGTCCCTGGTTGAAGCCGAGTAGCTCTTGAAGTTCGTGTCGGTCAGCCCGGGAGACCAGTCGTCGGGCGCAGCAATGGTCGGGCCGGGCAACGCATCGGCCGCCAGGCGTCCGCCAGTACCGATTCAGAAGCTCGTTCTGCCCAGCCTGATCGAAGGCATTCCCTTCCTGGTTCCCTGTCTTGGTCCAAGCCACGGAAGGCTCGTTCAACGGGTCGAGGTAGGTGAAGGTGATTCCCCAGTAATCGCGGAAATGGTTGACGACCTCGGTGAGGTACTGAGCGAAGTCATCGTAATGTATCCACCGGTAATTGAACTGGTTCATCCCGGTGCCGCGAACCTGATCGTCGATGGAGACTGCGCCAGCGGAGACAACGACTCGGTCGATACTGATGTAGTGCGCGGAGGCAGATGCAGACTTGGTACCGGTCACCCGGATTTTCAGCCGGTGAGTGCCAGGCGCCAGTGTGGGGCTGGTGTACAACAAAACGTTCCCCTGGCGTGTGCTGGAAAAGAAGTCCACTGATGTTTCCGGACCATCGTCGATAGAGACCGCACCGATTCCGCTGTCGCTACTCGTCATGCCGTAGAATTCGACCTGCGTTCCGTTGAAGTCCACGGTCACGGATTCATCCGTCTCACCGCTGTAGCTCGTGGTTCCGTTGTACGCGCCACAGCAGCCGGAGCCGAAATAGCCCCACCATCCCTTCAGGTTTGGCGCCGCGTTGTCGCCGCCATTCGTGCACCCGTTCTTGGTCATCCAATACGGCGGAGCGGAGGCGTACGCCAGAAACAGGTTGGCGCCTCGGGCCTGGGCCGCCTGAGCAAACCAGCGCTGGTTGGCATCAACCGTCCAGTCCTTGACGCCCGGAGCGGGTTCGTAAAGGGGCAGGGGAGAGCCCGGACGCTGCGCACCGCACCCGATCGTCTCCCAGTCCGGATTCAGTCCACTGCCGATGTGATAGCGGACGATGTTGAGCCCCAGTCCGTCGTTGGGCGAGAACAGCAGGTCAGCGATCGCCGTCCGGTTCGGGTCGGACCACCCTCCGACGGCATTCGCGCCCCAGGCGAGCGAGGTCCCCCATCCCTCGAAGCCGTCGACGTAAATGGTCTGTGGATCGACGAGCGCCTGGGCGTGTACGGAAGGCGGCGGGCTGAACGATGTCAGCACCGCCAGGGCGCCGGCCGGTACGAGCCGAGGCAGGCAAGCGATCATGTTTCCCTTAGGTCCCGGCGGGGGTGCCAGCGACCGTCCGCGTTACGGTATCGTTAACGCCGGCGCCTTGACGACTGCGGTAACGTTAACGCACCGGCATCGGGAACAATAGGTGACTGGGTGGCCGCTGTCAATCCTTTTTGCAGGTCCTTTTGCAGGCTCCACCGGCTGGCTGAAGCATACGTTTCAGGTGACCAGCCGCGACAGCCTGATGGTGCAGGTCCGTTAACGCTTACGATCTTTATGGCGCGTTTTGTCGAGATTGATGATGGAAAGACCAGCCGTCGCAGGTATTTCCACAGTTTCGCTCGCATGCATCTCGCTGCCTGTGGCTTCGTGCTTGCAGAAGGGGGCACGCAGCGAATTGGGCGAGAAGTCTCGCCGTGCCGATCACCAGTCACCGCTAGGCGCGCGCGGCTGCTACAGGAGAGCGTTGTCTGGAGGCCCATCGGAGGATGGGAGGAATGTCGTCCAACACCAGCGGATGAGCTGTGACGTACTTTGTGACATAACCCTTCTACAAGACGGCGATCTGCTCTCGTTTAGGGTGATTGACGGTGGTTGACGCGACGCCCTTTAAGGCGCAGTAATTCACTGATCCTCTTCACCTTCCTCGCGCGCAGTCTCGTTTGGTACACCTTCGGGGTCGCTTCTGTTTGTCCTTCCTGAGAGATAGGTAACACCGTATTCCGGACACATGGTGACAGTTCATTCCGGCCCCGACTCGGCCAACCTGACCCATCGGCATGCCTTTACGTTCATCGAATCTGACCGACGGAGATCGCACGACGCGTCACCGCTGTTAAGTCCGCCAGAAAAACGCGACTCTCAAGATTTTCGAGGAACTTCGAAACTTGCGGTTCATCTCCCTCTTTGTTAGAGAGATAACGACGTTGAGGGGCCATCCGACTATCTCCTAAAGTCGCTGGAAACCTCAGGAAATGTCGCGATGCGTCCGAAGTGGTGGGCGCAATTGTAAAAAGGCCAAAGCACCGCGGCGAGGATCTGCGTTTCCCATCCTTGAACGCTCGGCGTGGCACCGGAGCACGGCACCCTACGCGATTCGCAGGTCAATTTGGTGAGTCTAACCTTCGCCAGTTGGAACCGGATCGCAGGCTGGATGCGCCGCTTAAGGTTAGTCGTGGCGGCCTATGTCAGTTCCTTCGGTCGCCAGAGGCCCAAGAGTGTCCCGCGGGTCGACACTTCGAGATCACGCCACCGATCGATCGGCAGGCCAATCTCCCCGAGGGCGGCGGTTGGCAAGTCCTGCTGCTCGCCGGTCAACTGCGCAACCAGCTCTTCCAGGCCGGGATTGTGCCCGACGATCATAACGGTCCCGGCTTTCGTCTCCCGCACCGTGCGCAGCACCGCGAGGATGTCGCGCGAGCTGGCGATATAAAGACGCCGGTCCAGCAGGATCTCTCCCGCGTATCGAGCTGCCTCGGCCACGGCCTCAGCCGTCAGACGCGCCCGGACCGCGTCGGAGCTCATGATAACGTCGGGGGTCAGTCGGTGCTCAAGCACCAGCTCTCCCATCCGCGGCCCATCCCGCCGGCCACGCTTGTTCAGCGGTCGCTCGTGGTCATCAAGCGACGTGTCGTTCCAGCTCGACTTGGCGTGCCTGAGAACCAGCAGGGTCTTCATCTTAGGTAAAATTTGACGCCTTCGCCGTTGTCAGCGTCAAGGTGGGTTTGATCTCCGTGGTGAAACCATCGCTCAGGTCGAGGAGCCGTCGGGCCCTAGTTGGCGGTACCGGGGTGGTCGGGTCACTTCCTTGCGCCTGCGATAGAGAGCGGAGGCTGGTGACACTAACGTTCGCCAGTTGGAACCTCATTGGCGAATGGTTAAGACGGCTTGTGGAACTCCGACAGGCCGCCTGAATGCGCGCTCGGTGGCCGAAGAGCGGCGCGGGATTCGCCTCACTCCTGACGAAGCGCGAGGATGGGGTCAATCCGAGTGGCTCGACGTGCCGGCAGGTAGATAGCCAAGAGCGACAAGAGACCAGGTGCCCCCACGACACCTGCGTACGTCACCACGTCATGTGGCTGGACTTGAAATAGCATGCCGCTGACGAGGCGCGCGGATGCGATGGCGCCAAGCACGCCTGCGGAGAGCCCGATGGCGGTGATCTTCAATCCGCGGCTGAGCATCAGCCACAAGACGCTGCGCGCGCCTGCACCGAGCGCCATCCGCACGGCGATTTCCTTCGAGCGCTGCCCGGCCACGAACGCCATCACACCATACACACCCGCCATCGCGAGGCACAGCGCAACGGCGCCAAAGAGACTCAACAGCCAGGCCCGAAATTTCGGCGTTGCGACGTGCTCTGCCAGAAGCGCGTTCAGTGTCGTGAGACGCACCGAGACGTCGGGGCGATCGCTCGCGGGCCTTCCGCTGGATCGATGGACCAAGCGCGGTCGGATCCGTCGCCGTTCTCACGACGACAAATAGCGTCGCGCCGTTGTAGAAGTGTTGCTGGTACGGCATATAGATTTCCGGCTGCGGTTCTCGAGCCACACGTCGCCGACCACGCCGACGATCGTCATCGGATCCATCGAATCGTATCCAGCAATAATTACGCGACCGATCGGATCCCGCTCGCGAAACGCGGCCCGCGCCAGCGCCTCGTTGATGACCACGACCCGGGGAAGCCAACCAGTCGCGCGCTGAGAAAGCACGGCCTGTGACGTTCGACTGTGGCCGAACCGACGTCCGGTCCGCCGACGTGGCGCGTCGCCTTAGTCAGGAGTGGCGCGTCGCCTTGGGATGCCCCGCTGGGCGTTTCATCGCGAGGCCGGCTCGAGGGTCGCGACGAGCGCTCACACGTCAGCCTTGCGCCCGCCGTCTTCGTGCGTCGATGAAGGACCTGACGCAGAGCGCCAGGAGCGCGCCGGTCAGGATTGCCGTTAGTCCCTGCGAGATCGCGGCCGGGGTCGTGGTGCCGCCGAGCAGCCGGATGAGGCCTCCGATGGTCCCCAGTAGGCCGAGCAGCGCGAAGACCGCGACGGCGTGCATGGCATGCTTGCGATAGGCGTCGTTCCGGGCAAGCCAGCCGAAAGCCAGCAGCAGCAGGCCGAGAAAGGCCGGGATCAGCGCCGTCGCGCTCTGCCTGTCCGTCGCGACATACCCCACCACACCTATCACGATCAGTGCCGCCGCTATTCCAAAAGTCGTATTCGCCAATGTGCCTCCTCAGGCGGCCAGAAGACCGCCACCGTGTTGTCGTCGCGCCAGGGATCAGGACTCAGTAACGGACCCCAGGAGGGGGTGCCGTGAAGAAGAAGCGCTTTCCGTCGAACGGATTACCAGCGCGTTGCAGCAAGCGGACCAAAACGTGGTGTCCAATCCTCTCGTGTGAGGACGAGATTACTTCAGGCCGATGGTGCGGGCTCGCCTTCCATACCGACTCGACGGTCAGCCTCTCAACGGACGGGTCTCAGTATCCGGTCCGGACACCAGCACGGATGTTGGGTGGCTACGATTTGTCGGGCGTCTCCTTCACCAACTGTTCTAGGTCGGCAAATGGCTGGTATGTAGCCTGCGGTGACCGCTCGTCGCCTGCTGAATCCGTTCCTGTGTGAGCGGCGTCACGTCGTGAATGCTCCTGCTCGTGACAGTACAGACACAGGAGTTCCCAGTTGCTGCCATCAAGGGGGTTGTTGTCGTGATTGTGATCCCGGTGATGGACAGTGAGCTCGCGAATGTGCTTGCCGGTGAACTCGCGCGCGCACTTCGCACACACGGGCGGAAACAATTCCAACGCGCGGGCCCGATAGCCCCGAAGGCGGTCTGCGCTAGCCCGCCGCGCGTCGGCTACGAGCTGGTGCAGATCGTCGTCAGAGGCGGACTGGTCAGGCATGGTCGCTCCGGTGATAGACGTTGGTCTTGTGACACGCGACCTCGGACACGTTCGTCCATCCTCAGTGTACAACCTCGCCGGCCGTACGTGATGTAACCACGTCGTCTTCGTCTTCAGCTCCACCGACTACCTGTGGACGCTCGCGCCGGAGAAGAAATGAAGCTTCGAGTCACGCCAGGATGACTCCTGCCTGGTCGCCAAGGGTTTGGGACGCCCGGACGGACTGCCGTGGGTTGAATGACCTGTGGCTACCAGAAAGCCCATCTCGTCGAGTTCGGGGGACGACGGCGCGAGCCGCACCCGCCGCAGCCGGGTGCGCTGCAGCACCTGCAGTTGGTGCCGTAACGCCAAGACCTCGAGCTGGAGCGCGGCGCGCGAATGCGCGGATGTTCGCAGGGTCCTGAGGAGCGACAAGAGCACGGACATCATCGCCTCGAAGCGTATCCATCGTCGGTCGCCACATCAACTCTCGCAATGAGAACAGACTTTCTGGCAGGCACAGGCGCGCGGTTCACGAAGGTATCGCTTCAAGGCCACGGGAACCGCGATGATTCCGCTTATGGCGGCGCCTCACGGTGAACGGCAGGCCCGCACGAATCACGGCTGGTACTCGGCGTCTGCGATCTTGCCCGCCAGCAAGCTGCGGCCGACAATTGCGCCTTCAAGGCGGTGCTACGCGACCTGGCGTGACCAAGCCGACACAGCCGAACTTGCCGCGTTCCTCCACGACGGCGGTATTGGGTGTTGCGCGCTTCTCGGAGCGCGGAGCCACCCCGATCCGGTTGTAATCTTAATGCTGCTGAACGTGGAAATTTCGCACCAGGGCCCGGCCGCCCGCCGGACTGCAACGACCTTACCCACAGGTCGAACGTCGGTAGTGTCTCACTTAGCCTGAGCCGCCGGCACTAACATCTCGGCCTGTTCGATCAATTTCCACGATCTCGGCCATGTCCCATACGCGATCCGTCAAAGCAGCCGCCATCGCTGGCGTCGTGCGCAGGGTCCACCTCGCCCGGCGTTCGCGTGTGCAGAACAGCACAGACAGACGCCTTACCGAAGACTAGGCTGCCAGCCAAATAGCCTAGCCGATAGGGCCTGGCTCTCGAGCATTCACCTGAAGGATCACAATGAGATATGCAGTACTCGGCTTCTGTCTGTTCGCTACAGCGTGCGCTGGGAGCGATCCGAGCGCACCAACGTCCCCGTCCAGCCCTCTCGATGGGACCGGACTCACGGAGGCAACGCAAGGTTCGGAGTTACCGTTCCGTGGAACCCTAGAAGCAGTTGAAATCCACACGGGCGCACCCCCTGTCCTGCACTCGGTGCTGACTGGAACGGGACAGGCGACCCAATTCGGTCGCTTCACGACAAGGTTCGAATTCGACATCACGCTCGGTGCGCCGTCAACGACGACTGGGTCCTTTACCCTCACAGCGGCCAACGGAGACAGCATCTCCGGTACGCTTGCTGGAGTTGGTAATGTCTCAAATGGTGTTGTCACGATTGTGGAGACTGCCACCATCACCGAAGGGACTGGTCGCTTTGCTGACGCGACGGGGAGCTTCAGGATTGACCGCGTAGCTAACCAAAGTACGCTGACGTCCTCCGGTTCACTCAATGGCACCATCAACCTAGGTCACTAGGAAGTCGCTGAAAAACGAATGATCATGCGCTCGATCTCTGTCGCATATGTGGGCAACCGCCTGGTAACAAGGACGGTCAGCGGTCCGTTCGTCGCGCTGGACGGGAGCGAACCGTGGCCAGCGTGCCAGGCGTCGCGTCTCATGCGGCCGTCGCGCGCAACGTGACGATCCGTCTGATGTTGAACGCGGCGCTGGCGAAGACGAAGAGCGCGTCCACGTTCGGGAGGCCGCGCAGCTTCACCTTCCGCAGGCCGGCAATCGTCTTGAGCCACCCGAACGCACGCTCAATGCGGGGCCGCGCATGTTGACTCATCGCATAGCCGGCATGTCGCGTCGTGCGGGCATCGATCGCGCTCCCGCCGCGCCGGGTGTCGTTCTGCGCGACGTGCGGCGTCATGTCGACCTCGCGCACCTGGTCGACGAAGTCGGCCGTGTCATAGGCTTTGTCGGCCCCCACCGTGCGGTGCCGCGGCGGCGCAAACCGCCAATGCGTACTGAGCATCGTCGTCGCGGCCTCGCGTTCGGCAAAGCCGTCGGCGACCGTCGCCTGCGCGTCGACGATCAGCCCGTGGCGATTCTCCATCAGCAGGTGCCCCAGATAGGCCAGGCGCGCCTCCGCGTTGTTCGACTTCCGATACAACCGGGCGTCGGGATCCGTCGTCGACGCATGCGTGTCGTTCTTCCGGTCCTGCCCCCGGAAGTCGCGCCCATCGCCATCGGTGTCGCCGTCTTTCCGTTGAAAACTCTTCTGACTCGCCCACGCCTCGAGCAGCGTGCCGTCCACGGTGAAGTGCTCGTCCGACATCAGATCGGACGCGCGCGCGACCACGCGCTGGAAGAAGCTGTGGGCGACGGCGTGCTGCAGCAGCCGATCGCGGTTCTTCGTGAACACCGTCGGCACCCAGATCGGTTCGTCCATCTCCAGGCCCACGAACCAGCGAAACAGGATGTTGTAATCGAGTTGCTCCATCAGCAGCCGCTCACTCCGAATCGAGTAGAACAGCTGCAGCAACTGCGCCCGCAAGAGGCGCTCGGGCGGAATCGACGGCCGGCCGTGCTGCGCATAGAGCGCATCGAACTCGCGCGTCATCTCCCGCAGGATCTCATCGACAAAGGTGCGAATGGCGCGGAGCGGGTGATCCTGGGGCACACGCTCCTCGGCGGACACATAGCTGAACATCGCACGCGGCTGACGATCGTCTCCTCGCATGCGCCGCCATGGTAGTACGCGATCGCGGATCTGTCGATCCCCTACGATGCGTTTTTCAGCAACCTCCTAGCGCCTGACGAAGCCTCAACGCGTCCAATTACTCTGTCGTTCGCCAAAACAGCATCGCGGCGCACGGTAGCCAACTCTGTCGTGCTGGATCCTTGCCCGCCAGCAGTAGCGTGAGTGTCTGTCAACCGCTTCCGGCCTTTACAATCCTCTTGCGAGGCATTCGCGCGAGTGCCTCTGTTCCGGTGCTGGATGTCTTCGTGCGGCAGGTCGCGCATGCAGGAATTGCTGGAACGTTCATTCGTGCCGGCGCGTGCGATCTAACGGGCCGACGCGCCGGACGCCACACGCGTTTCGGTGACCGCGCACTTCAGGCTGCGCGTCGTTCGTACCGATGATGCAGGCCGCCGACTTCCGGCAGCGCGATCAGAGGGCGTGGTGTCCCACAACTCGACGGACGGAGTCCGAGCCGCCACCTTCGCTCCGTGATATAGACTCCAGCCGTGATCGACGCGTCCGCTCTCCAGCTGGTGCTGGCCGTTCTGACCGGCTGGTTTGGATCGCCGGGAGCACCAAGCGGTCGGGTCTCTGATGGAAGAGAATCGGGTCCATCGACGCCAGCTGCGTGGGCCGCGGCTCCCGTTCACCGATGACGATCGACGCCGGCTGGCGGTCCGGGGCATCTCCTGGGACGGCAGGTCTTGCATGAGATCGCGAGCGTCGTCACACCGGACACGATTGTGCGATGGCATCGGCAGCATCGTGCGGAAGTGGACGGTGGCTCGGAGAAGTCCTGATCAACTCCGGAAAGATTGCGCATGGGGGGCCGATCCGCGAGCCTGTGTTCAGGCCTCCTTTCCCCCGCGTTCAACAATGCAATCACAGATGCGATCCGTCAGTGGTGAATTCGAGCCACTGCTGGTCCAGGGCAAGGCGATGCGCGCACAGTGGCGAGGAGACGTAGATGGGAACGAAAGCGAGGGAAACCATGCTGAGTGTACAACACACAGCCAGGAGACTGGCCATTCTCAGCATATTCGCCCTGGGTTTAGCCGGCGAGGCAAGGGCAGACCTTATCGTCTTTGGTAGCAGAGACGCGTTTAGAGCGGCAATTGCTGGGAACATGTCTACGACTGAAGGCTGGGACGAGTTCGTGTCGGGTACCGTGATTCTCAATCGAGCGTTGGTGAACGGGGTCGTGTACCATCTCAGTGATCCCACAGCTGACTTTGTGGTCACGGCTGGTGGAGCGACCATTTCACCTCCCAATGGCCTCGGGCGGACGAACAATCCACTCGGTGGAGAAGCATTTCTTTCCAGCGACATCGTCACGCTTACGTTTCCAGCGCTTGTCACCGGCTTCGGAGTGTCCTTCAACACCTTTGCTACTACCGCTGAGGCGTATTCTCTGACGACCAATCTCGGCGACATCGCTCCAAGCGCCTATGATCCATTCCCCGGCTTCAACACCGGCCAATTCGCCGGATTCCTCATAGACGAACCAGTGTCCAGTGTGACCATCCGAACGACCGTGCCTGCGCAATTTGGGCTGGACGATTTAATCGTCGCGCAACCTATTCCCGAACCGTCCAGTCTCACCCTGTTCGCGTTGAGCGCCGCCGGGCTATTCGGCGCAAATCGGGTCCGTCCGAAGCGACCTAAATCGGCGAGCAGCACGGGCACACCCGAATCATCCCGCAAATCGCGCGGCCACTAGAACGAAAGGTCGTCAGGAGACGAGCCTTGTGGACCTAGTTCGACTTTGTCAGATCGCTGACTTCGTTCCGAATTTGCGACTGATCAATTTTGAGGACATCGACTTTTTGCTCGAATTCGGTAGCCTGTGGCGCACTGGTCGATCACACCGCGACGGCGCGCGTACAGCGACTGATCCGATGGTTGGAGCAGTTCACGAGTCGCTTTGGCTATCGCGCGCAGCTTTGTCGCTGCGGTCCTACGTCAAGGGCGTCTTCAGCGACAGCGAGCGCAAGTCGATGCAGGCGATGCTGGCCCGCGTGACCGAGCCGGTCGCCTATCAAGCCTTCCAGCACTTCATTACGCACGCCCCGTGGGAGGCCGAGCGCGTCTGGCGGCGGTTGCGCGCGGTGCTGCCGGAACGTCGCGGGGTATTGATTCTCGACGGGACGAGCTTTCCCAAACAGGGCCCGGCGTTGGTTGGCGTGGCGCGTCAGGTACCAGTGGCGCGCTCGGCAAGATCGCGAATGGCCAAGTCGCCGTGACGGCGGCGCTGTGGACCGGGGCGCGAGCCTGGTGCCTTGGCGCGGCGCTGTATCTGCCCGAGGAATGGGTGACGCCGAGCGCTCGGCAGCAGGCGCGCATTCCGGCGTCGGTTCGCTTTCAAGAAAAGTGGCGGCTGGCCCTCAGCCTGCTCCGGCAAGCCCGCGCGGCTGGTCTCACGCTGACGGCGGTCCTCGCCGACGCCGAATTCGGCGACGTCACCGCGTTTCGCGCGGCGTTGCATCGGCTGCGATTGCCGTATGCGGTCGGCATTTCGTCGCATCTGAGCGTCTTCACCACACGGCCGCACATCACGACCCCCGCGGCCAATCGCCGCGGCCGTCCTCGCACGCGCGTGCGCATGATGACGCCGGTCACCGCGATCGCCGTCCGCGACTGGGCCGCGCAACTGCCGCGCGCGCGATGGCGACCGATTATCTGGCGCAATGGCACACAACCGACGCGCACCGCCCGGTTCGCCGCCGTCCGCGTGACCCCGGCCCACGAGTGGCGCCAGGCCCGCCTCGCACCCGAAGTCTGGTTGCTGTGCGAACAAGAAGCCGGGACGAAACCACGGGTGAAGTACTACTTCGTCCATCTGCCCGCCACGGCGTCGCTGCGAGCGTTGGTCATCTTGGCGCATCAACGATGGGCGATCGAACAACAGAACCAAGAACTCAAGAGCGAACTGGGCCTCGACCACTTCGAGGGTCGTACCTATCTGGGCTGGCAGCATCACGTCGTCTTGACCGCCGTGGCGCACGCGTTCATCCAGCGCGAGCGGATGCGACCGCAGCGCGGACCGCGGCTGACGTTCCCGGCCACGCGCGCCATCGTGCAGGAAATCTTCACCGCGCTGTTGTTTGCGGCCAAGCCGCGCTACATGCATTGGATGGAACAAGCAAAACGAAAGCTTCAACTACGGATTTGACAAAGTCGAACTAGCAGGCTGCTGAAAAAGTAAGAGAAGGGGGATCGACATCATGATCCCCGCGTACTACTATGCTCCCACCAACGGAGGGAGTCATCTGATGCGTGGAGCCGACGAGCAGCCGGGATCGATGTTCAGCTACGTGTCGCTGGAGGCGCGAGTGCCCCTCGACCACCCGTTGCGCGCCATCCGCCGCATCACCGATCGCGCCCTCGCACGGTTGTCGCCCAAGTTCGGGACGTTGTATATCCACTTCGGCCGGCCCTCGGTGCCGCCCGAGCAGTTGTTGCGCGCGCTGCTGCTGCAAGTGCTGTACACGATTCGCAGTGAGCGGCAGTTGATGGAGCAGTTGGATTACAACCTGCTGTTTCGCTGGTTCGTGGGCCTCGGCATGGACGACCGCGTCTGGTCGCCGACGACCTTCAGCAAGAATCGCGACCGGCTGCTGCGCGGCGATGTCGCGCAGGCCTTCTTCGAGGCCGTACGGCTCCACGCCGATACCGAGCGGCTGCTGTCGGACGACCATTTCACGGTGGACGGCACGCGGCTCGAGGCGTGGGCCAGTCATAAGAGTTTTCAGCCGCGCGATCAGGATCCGCCGCCGCCGGCGGGGGGCGGCAATCCGACTGTGGATTTCCACGGGCAGCGTCGGACCAATGACACGCATCAGTCGACGACCGACCCGGATGCCCGGCTCTATAGGAAAGCGCGGGGCTGCGAGGCGCACCTCGGTTACCTGGGGCATGTGGTCATGGAGCATCGGTCGGGCCTGATTGTCGATGCGACGGTCACGCCAGCCGACGGCCATGGCGAACGCGATGCGGCCCTGGTGATGATCGAACGGCGCCCCGGACGGCACCGCATTACCGTCGCGGCGGACAAAGCCTATGACACGCGCGAGTTCGTCGCGACGCTGCGCGGCATGCACGTGACGCCGCACGTCGCCCAGTACGCCACGCGTGTGCATCGCCGTAGCGCCATCGATGGCCGGACGACGGGTCACGCCGGCTACGCCATCAGTCAGCGCAAACGAAAGCTCGTGGAGCAAGGCTTCGGATGGATGAAGACCGTCGGCGGCCTGCGGAAGCTCCGCCATCGCGGCGGACCGCTCGTCACTTGGATTTTCACCTTCACCGCCGCGGCCTACAACATCGTCCGGATGCGCCGGTTGTTGCCGGCCACGGCATAAGCCCGCCGGATGACCACGCGGCCGCACTCGCCGTGCGCCGAACGGTCGAGGAGAGCGGGCAAACGTGATCGCCGTAGACACAGTGAATGTCACCATGACACTTACTTTTTCAGCAGCCTGCTAGTACGACTTTGTTAGATTCGCAGGTTGATTGCCGCGAGTTTTTGCATGGTTTCTAAGTAATGCGGTCGCGTCACAAAGAAGTGGGCCGTGAGGATTTCGGTGATCACCGCCCTCGCGACCGGCAGCGTCGGCAATCGCGAGCGGGCGCGACGCCGAGCGTCCTGCAGCCAGGTGTAGGCCAGGGCGGTTAGCACAACGTGGCGATGCCAGCCCACAAACGAGCGCCCTTCGAAGTGATCGAGCCCGAGCTCGTCTTTGAGCTCCATGTACTGCTGTTCGATCGCCCAGCGATGATGCGCCAAGCGGACCAACGTGCGCAGCGACGCGGTCGCGGGCAGCGCGACGAGGTACGCCTTGACGCGCGGGGTGGTGCCCAGGTCGCGCTCGAACAGCAACCACACCTCGGGCGCGAGTCGTCGGCCGCGCCAGTCGTGGGCGGGGGTGACACGCACGGCCGCGAAATGGGCCGCCCACGGTCGATTCGCGCCGTTGCGCCACGACACGCGTCGCCACACGCGCGACGGCAAGGTGGCGGCGATGGTGCGGACGGCTTCGGGCCGGGTGTCGTCGGTCAGTTGGAGTCGCGTCGGTGTGGCCGTGCGGCCCGGTTTGCACGGCGGGACCGCGACGGCCGGCGTGCCGCGAAACACGGTCAGCGTCGACGAGATGCCGAGGGCATACGGCAGCTGCAGGCGATGCAGGGTGCGCCGCAGCGTCGCGTTGTCGCCGAACTCCGCGTCGCCGAGCACGGCGGTGATCTGAAAGCCCGCCGCCCGGATCTGGCGCAGCAGCGTGAGCGCCAAGCGCCACTTCTCCTGAAATCGCAGCGCCGCCGGAATCTGCGCGCGCTGCCGCGCCTCGGGCGTCAGCCACTCCTCGGGCACGTACAACGCCGCCCCCAGCATCCACGCGCGCACGCCCGTCCACAGCGCGGCGGTGACCGCCACTTGGCAGTTCGCGACCTTGCCCAGCGTGCCGCAGTACTGCCGCGCGACGGCGACCGAGCGCCGGCCCTGCTTGGGAAAGCTCGTCCCATCGAGAATCAGCATCCCGGTGCGCTCCGGGACCACCGCCCGCAGTTGCCGCCAGAGGCGTCGCCGCACTCCAAGGGGCATGGGTGATGAAATGCTGGAACGATTGATAGGTCCCCGGATCGGTGACCCGCTCGAGCATCGCGCTCATCGACTTGCGTCGACTGTCGCTGAGCAGACCGAGCAAGTAGCGACGAAACGCCCCGCGCTGCGCCACGTGGCTGAAGCACACTTCGAATGGCTCGAGCCATTCGCTCAAGCGGTCGAGCCACGCCGGCGCATTGCGCGGCAGTCGCGACAGCAACGCCTGGCAGCGTATCGAATCCGAGGAAAAAGTACAACGTCCTCAAATGTGATCACTCGCGGATTCCCGAATGAATCCGCTGATCTGACAAAGCAGTACCAGTAGCTGCAATTCCGGCGCAGCACGTACCCCGTCCGCGGTCCCCATTGCGGATCGCGGAACTCAATCTTGAGCTTGTCGTTCGCCAAAACAGGATCGGGTTTCATCCCGGCCGAGTCCTCCTGCTGAAAGACTCCGTGGCGGATTCGAGAACGTCTGCATCATCACATCGCGTCTGCGGCGCCAACTCCGGTGTGTCTGCATCGATGACGAGACGGGACGCCGCACGGGTGGTGCGTGCTGATTGGGCGCCGATGTGCAGGAAGACATGGGCAGGGCGCTTACGCTGCGTGCCGTTCATAGCGGTGATGGAGACCACCGACTTCGGGGATCGCGACGATCGGCCCGGTGGATGTTTCAGAGACGGTCGGTGATCTGGCGTGTCCTTCTCGAGCCCCGAGGTGCGTTCGACTCCGATGATAGTACCGGCGATAGGACGTAAGTACACGCCGGAGATGCGCTTCGTTCACGACGACAACGTGATCGAGACACTCTCGTCGGATTGAGCCGATCAGCCGTTCGACGTACGGGTTCTGCCTCGGACTTGCCGGTGCCGAGACGATTTCGGTGATACCCATGCCCGCCAGTCGGCGCTGGAAGACATCGCCGTAAATGCGGTCGCGATCGTGCGTGGCCTCGGCGCCGAAATCAACCGGGACGAGTTCTGGCGAGGGCCACGGCGGCGTAGGCATCGATCATCGCGGGATTGGCGACGATCACGTTGAGCGTTTCGTCGCTATGGCTGAGGGAGACGACCTGCCACGTTTCGTACCCCTTGAACTCTGAAAACGCGAGTCCCTCTGGAACTCGAAGGCTGTACTTGTCCTGTGCGATGACAGCCCAGCTCCCACAACGACGAGGACGCCTGCGAAGACCAGGACTGATGAGGTGGGTCTGCTCTTCATCTCCATATCCCCTCGTAGCTGAGGTGTCAATTCGTATCAGGTCGTCTGGGGCGATGCGCCTCGCGCACTTTCCATGTGGAGAGCGGCAGCCTCGGCCGCCTCCTCCGGAGTCTTCCCTTCCTGGCGCGCCACGATGTAGGCGGCGTACCAATCCGACCAGTGGTGCTTCGGCGCGGTCGCCTCGTACGGACCATGATGCTCTTCGGTCTCTCGGAGGAGCGCAGTCAGCGTCGCGACGTCAAAATTGCTGAGTCCTCGTCCGGGAAGCCGCGTCTTGATCTCCTGGAGCAGCCAGCTGTTGCCGTCCGGATCCTTTAACGACGCCCACGAGAAGTACCAGCGGTCTTGCGGGTCTCGGCCCGGCGCGCGTCCCTTCGTATCGATGACCTGCAGGACGCCCTCGAAATGGAACACCTCGCTCACCTCGGCGCCTCGTCTGATGAGATCGGCGCGTGCCGCGTCGATGTTGTCGACGACGAGGAAGTTTCCCTGCATCGACCCCGGTGCCGCTGCCGTGAATCCCTTGCCGAAGATGACGGAGCACGGCGAGCCGGGAGGTGTCATCTGCACCACACGCCAGTCCTTCCCATCATTGAAATCGCCGTCCATCCGCCACCCCAGGCCCTGGTAGAAGCTCTTAGCGCGATCGACGTCGGACACCGGAAGGACGGCCATCTCGAACTTTTGATTGACCGTCGTTGCCATCTGTGTGCTGCTCATGAAGACCTCCCTCTATTCATGCGAAGGATACTCGCTGGGTGCTCTTGCGTCGCGAAGGATGGCTGGTAAACAAGAAGCGGGTCCGTCGGCTGTACCGCCTCGAGGGCCCACGCGCTTCGGGCTCGCATCGCTGCGGCCGAGAAGGAGGACGCGAAGGATAAGAAGGCCGCGGGACAGTCAAGGTCAGTCAAGACGTCGACCAAAAAGTAGCAGCGGAAGGGCGGGCAAAACATCGTCACCCTCCAGGGTGGGCTACCAGGCGCCGAGCGAGGTCATTGAAACATGGGTTACCTCCCGGAAGGAACCGACCAAGCCGGCAAGGGCCGCTGTGGAACGCGTCCGGTGCGTTTTGCGCCTGGCCTCCGGTACGCCAATACGCTGCAATCGACGGGCGGCGGACGACGGATCCGCTCGGTCACATAAGGCGGGATCGCGGCCTCTGAACCCTCAGTCACTTGATTCGGCTCTAACCACAAGTGCGAAGCACATTGGCTCATCTTCCAATGTCAAGGTTTCCGGGCATTCGCTCATCTTCCAATGGCACGCGCGTTCGTTCACTGACTCATACGATTCCGGTCGGTTCTCAAAATGTAAATCGCTTGCGCTCCGCGCGAGAGCGCGACCATTGCTCCGATCATCTGCGAACACCGCCCCTTCGCTCTCTTAATCTGTAGGTTTGAAGGTTCGACGGGGCCGCCCTGATAGTGCGTTTCAAGCATCGACGATTTACCGGAAGTTCTCGATCAGTCATCAGATCCGCCCCGTTGCTGACATCGCGAGTGTAAAGAACGCGCGTGCCGTCGGGAGATACCCCAAGTGTAACAACAGGTATGCTTTGCGTCGGCTTCTCGAGCTGCCCAAGCAACCGCTGCTTGCCAGTCGCGGGATTGAGCAAATACACAGGGGGATCTGAGCGCGGCTCGCATCCCGCATAGTAGATGCCTCTCGAACCCGCGGCGAACGCCGCCAAGAGCGCGCACGTGACGAGTTGTCGGGCACTGCCGCCTTCGAGCGGTGCCTCCATCAGCGCCCCGGATGCTGTCTGATATAAGAAATGCGAGCCGTCGAACACCTCCACCCCAAACTGTGTTTTCCCGTCGTGGGTCAGCTGCTCCTTGACACCGTCCGACAGACGCGTGCGCCAGACGTCGCTATGGTCTGACTGTTGAAGCCAGTAGTAGATCCATTGCCCATCGTGAGACCAGGAGGGCCCCCGCTGACTGCCGGGATCCGTGGTGACCTGCCGCGGTGGTCCACCGTCGGGATCGATGAGCCAGATGTGAAACCGCCCGTCCTCGCCCAGAACGTCGAATGCGATCTGTTGGCCATGTGGCGACCAGATTCCCGCGCACTGGCCACGACCCATGCCGCGAGTGAGTTGCCGAGCGCCCGAGCCGTCGGCCGATGCAATCCAAAGCTCGAACGACTCGCCAGACCGTGATGAACAGAAGACAATCTGGCGGCCGTCGGGCGAGAAGCGCGCCAGAATCTCGTCGAATGACGATGCCGCGACAGGTTGTGGCGGGTGGCCCCACGCCATCTCGTACACATCGAGGTTAATGAGAGACCGTGAAAAGACAAGACGGTCCATCGCTGACGTGGTCGCCGGCTCGGACGCCCGTACGCCGGCCAGTTCGATTCGCACCGGCTGATCGTGCTCAGCGACATCGACGCTCCAGAGATAGGTAAGACCCGGAACGGCTTGGGCGTCATAAATGATTGACTGACCGTTCCGACTCCAGGTCAGCCCGGAAATCGCCGCCCCTTGCGATGTCAGCCGGCGGGCCTGACCCACGGGTGTGAAGGCGGTGTCCAGGTCGAGCACGTACACGTCGCAGCCTGAAACAATAGAGGCACTACACGACGCATACGCCAGTCGACGTCCGTCCCGTGAGAATGCGGGGGCCTGATCCGTGACCACCTTCGGCGTTGTCAGCCGACGCGGCGTACCGCCGCCGACGGGCAAGAGGTGCAGTCCCGCCGGCTGCTGTCTGGCGAGCCGTTGGCTGATTCCTGACACGATGAAGCGGCCATCCGGCGACCAATCGAGTTGCCCCCGGGCGAACCGAACATCACTGACCTTGGAATCAGTCCCCCCCATAATTGAGATCAGCCGTAGCTGACAGCCGACGTCACGATGCGGAGCCGACGTTGGAGCAATTCCCGTTTCTAATTGGCATCGTTTGAATGCGATATATCGCCCATCAGGCGACCACCGAGGAGAGACGTCCTGAAGTGGATCAGTGGTGAGCCGACGCATCTCCGACGACCCCACGAACTTCAGGTAGACATCCCAGTTGTCGTTTTTCTCGCCAGACCAGGCGAATGCGACCTGATTGCCATCCGGCGAGAGTGCCGGGTCCCGCTCGAAACCAGGGAAGCTCGTGAGCGGCACGACTCGCGGCGGCAGTGCGTCGGTTCTATGTGGGGATCTCAGCAGCCATGTCATTGCGGCGAGGACGCTCACAACTCCGATCAACGCTGTGATCATGACCCTGCGATGCTGACGGGAGGTTGGTACCGCGGCCGCAGAACCGGACTCCGAGTCTTCCTTGATCTCTTGCAACGCGACACTCACATCGCTGATGTGCTGGAAGCGCCGCTCCGGTTCTTTGCGCAAACAGCGCGAAATCAGCTTTTGCAGGTCGCCGGGAGTATTCGGCACAATCTCGCCGAGTGGCTTTGGTTGCGCGCGAACAACAGCCGCCAACGTCTCTGCGGGTACTCGCGCCCACAAAGGCGCCGTCGCCGGTCAGCATCTCGTAGAGCATCGCACCGAAGCTGAAGATGTCACTTCGCGCATCCAGCCGCTCACCCAATGCCTGCTCTGGGGCCATGTAGGCAGGCGTACCCGCGATCTTGCCCGGGGCACTGACCGCGCCAGCGGCGGTTAGGGTCTCGGCGGGATCGGCGTCGCGGCTCGATATCCGGTGGAACTGGCTTGCGGCGTCGGTTTCGTCGGCAGCGCGTTCGTCGCCCATCAGTTTGGCGAGGCCGAAATCAAGTACCTTCACACCGCCGTCAGTCCCGACCATGACGTTGGCAGGTTTCAGGTCGCGATGAATGATGCCGTGCACATGCGCTGCGGCCAGCGCATCAGCAATCGGAATTGCTATACGCAGGAACTCATTCAGCCGCATCCCGCGGTGAGGGATAAGCGTGTCGAGACTCTTGCCCCGCACATACTCCATCACGATAAAGTCGATGCCGTTGGCGGATTCGATCTCGTATATGGTGATGATGTGCGGATGATTGAGGGCCGAGATGGCCTGTGCTTCCTGGACGAACCGGCGGCGACGACTCTCGTCGTCTACGCGGTCTGGGGGTAGCACTTTGATCGCTACATCGCGGTTTAGGCGTAGATCGCGGGCGCGATACACCTCGCCCATCCCCCCAGCGCCGATGAGCGCGAGGACCTCATATGGCCCGAGCGTCGAACCTGGCTGTAGAGCCACGTAATCGGCGGCATTATACGGGGGGCGAGGACGGTATCGGCTTGTTGCCATCCTTTCGTGCTCCTGGCTAGTCTAGTGGCCTGTAACCACTGAATCGATAGTGGTATACTGCAGCGCCCTATGGCGCTGATTGTGACGGCCGATGAACGGACGGAATTGCAACGGCGGACGCGTAGCCGGAGAATTCGGGCGGAAGACGCGCGGCGCGCGCAGGTGATTCTGATGCTCGCGCAGGGCGACTCGTTCAGTACGATCACGGCGACGGTCGGGTGCTACCCGGACTACATCAACCGCTGGAAACAGCGGTTCGAAACCGAGCGGCTCACCGGGCTGCGCGCGAAGTACCGCGGGCAACCGTCGACGGTGCGCACGCCGGCGATGGAGGCGCGCATTTTGTCGAAGACCCGGCAGCGGCCCCCCGACGGCACTACGCACTGGAGCACCCGAAAACTCGCCAAGGTCTTGGGGATTAGTCATGTGCTGGTCGCGCGCGTCTGGCGGCGGGCCGGCCTGCAACCGCATCGCCTCGAGCGGTACATCCTCTCCGATGACCCCGCGTTTGAGCAGAAAGCGGCCGACGTGATTGGGCTGTATCTGAATCCCCCACAACATGCGGTCGTGTTTGCGGCCGATGAAAAGACCGCGATTCAGGCCCTGGATCGCTTGGATCCCGTGCTGCCGCTCTCGCCCGGGCGCGCCGAGCGCCACGGCTTTGAATACTACCGACACGGCACGCTCTCGTTGTACGCCGCGCTGAACACCCGGACGGGCGAGATCATTGGCCACACCGTGCCCCGGCACACCAGCGACGCCTTTGTCGACTTCCTGACCGATATCGTGGGCACCCAACCGCGGCGGCGCGAGATCCACGTCATCGTCGATAACCTCTCGGCGCACAAGACCAAGAAGGTCCAGGCGTTTCTCCAGGCGTATCCCCGGGTCCAGCTGCATTTCACGCCGACGTACGCCTCCTGGCTCAATCAAGTCGAGCTCTGGTTTGCCAAGATCGAACGGGACTTGCTCGCGCGGGGCGTCTTCACCTCGCTGCCCGACCTCGCCCGGAAGATTCGTCGCTACATCACGCGCTACAACGAAGACCCGAAACCGATCCGCTGGACCTACAGCCGTCCCGCGCATCGCATTACTACTCATTCAGCTGATACGGTCCACTAGTTGGCCAGCGCCTCGGCTCCGAACTGATCGAGGGGATCGAGCTCGCGCACGGCGATGGACGGTGACCTCGCTCGGCCCGGCACCGTACGCCCGCCGGCCCTGCCTGATCCGCGAGGCCGCCGTTCCGCTCGCGTCAGCGTCGCAGCTGGGCTATGCTCGACCGAGCACCACGGCGATCTCCTCGCCGTCGTCCCCTCTCGGTTTCCCACCATGCGGCGTCGGCATACCCATACGGGCCTCCTCCTCTGTCTTCTGTTCCTTCCGCCGTCACCTGCGACCATCGCCAGGGCGGCCCCGGCCGATCCGACGCCGGCCGATAGCGCCAAGGCCGCCAATCCTTCCGGGCGGGCGCGCCCGCCTCGGATCTTCAACGCCGTGCGCCTCCAGGGACCCGCGCCGAAGATCGACGGACGGTTCGACGACGCCGCGTGGAACGAAGGCGCGTGGAGCGGCGACTACATCCAGCAGTTGCCCGTCGAGGGCGCGGCCCCGTCGGTCAAGACGGAGCTCAAGATCCTGTACGACGATCGCAACGTGTACATCGCCATCCGGGCGTACGACGATCCCGCGCTCATCCACCGCTACCCGTCGCGGCGTGACGACCTGGCCGGCGACATCACCGGCGTCTGCTTCGACAGTTACTTCGACAAGCGATCGGGGTTCGAATTCGACCTGACCGCGGCCGGCACCAAGATTGACCTGGTGCTTACCAACGAAGGCTGGGACATGAGCTGGGACGCCGTGTGGCACGGCAAGGTCGGCCTCGAGGCGGACGCCTGGACCGCGGAGTTCCAGGTCCCGCTCAGTCAACTGCGCTACGGCACGCAGGAAGAGCAGGTCTGGGGGCTCCACGCGTGGCGCTGGGTGGACCGCAACCAGGAAGAGGATCAGTGGAACCTCATCCCGCGCAACAGCACCGGCCGCATGCAGAACATCGGCGAGCTGCATGGGATCAGCAGGCTCCCGCGCTACCGCCACATCGAGTTGCTGCCTCACACCGTCGGGAGGGCCGAGGGACAACCGGTCGAGGAGGGTAACCCCTACCGCGACGGCGCGCGCGGCCATGGCACCGCCGGCCTCGACGCGAAGGTCGGGCTCACAACCGACTTCACGCTCGACGCGACGGTCAACCCCGACTTCGGACAAGTGGAAGCGGATCCATCCGTCGTCAACCTCACCGCGTTCGAGACGTTCTTCGAGGAGAAGCGGCCGTTCTTCATGGAGGGCAAGAACATCCTGACGCTCAACCTCGATAGCGTGCAGGCGACCGGCGACGTGCCGGTCGATGCCGGCACGAACGAGATGATGTTCTACTCGCGGCGCATCGGCCAGGCGCCGCACTACGTGCCGGGCGCCGCCGCCGGCGAGTCGGTCGACATGCCCGACAGCACCTCCATCATCACGGCGGCCAAGGTCACCGGGAAGACGCCGGATGGCCTTTCGGTCGGGATCCTGCAAAGCGTCACGAGTGCCGAGCACGCGCACGTCTCCCTCGACGGTGTCGAACGGGAGCGGCCGGTCGAGCCGACGACGAACTACTTCGCGGCCCGGCTGCAGAAGGACTGGGCGAAGGGCAACACGGTGCTCGGCGGCATGCTCACGAACACGCACCGCTGGATCGGCGACCCCGCTCTCGAGTTTCTCCCGCGCGACGCGCTCACCGGCGCCGTGGACTTCGTCCAGTACTTCGCGAACCGGTCGTATGTTCTCGAAGCGAAGGGCGCCTTCAGCCGGATCACCGGCGACGCGGCGGCCATCACCGAGCTGCAGCGGAACCCGGTGCACTACTACCAGCGGCCCGACGCGGATCACCTGGGAGTGGATGGAGCGGCGACATCCCTTTCCGGGCACGCCGGGACGTTCCGGTTCGCCCGGTACGGCAACAGCAAGTGGCGGTGGGCAAATGCGACCCGCTGGGTCTCGCCGGGCTTCGACCTGAACGACATCGGGTTCCTCCGACAGGCCGATTTCATCGTGAACGAGGCGTCCGGCGGTTACGCGCAAACCGATCCGACCGGGCCGTTCCGGACATGGGGAGTCACCGTCGAGCGCCAGGACGCGTTCGACTATTCCGGCGCGCGTACGGACGCCGTGACCGGCGTGGAGGCGAGCGGGACGTTCGACAACAAGTGGACCGTCTCTACCTCGGTCAATGCCATCGAGGAACCGAACGACACTCGCCTGCTGCGCGGCGGTCCGTCGATGCTCACGAGCGGGTTCTGGGGTACCTTCTTCTCCGCCTCGACGGATCCGTCGCGGCGGATCGTCCTCGGCGGGCAGCTGCGCCGCCAGTTTGGCGTGGAGGCCGGCACGCACGAGTCCGAAGTGTCCGGATCGCTCAGGTGGCGCGTCTCGCAGCGCCTCGAGCTGCAGCCCGTCGTCGCGTACGCCAAGAACCTCGACGACCTGCAGTACGTCGAGACGGCCGAGACTTCCGGCGGCCCGCGGTACCTGCTCGGCCGGATCGACCAGGACACGCTCGCGGTCACGTTCCGCGCGGACCTGCAGATCACGCCCGATCTCTCCATCCAGTACCTACGGCAGCCCGTTCGTGTCGACCGGCCGGTACACCACTTTCAAGCGCGTGACGGCGCCGCACGCGGATGACTACGCCAATCGTTTCCACGTGCTGACGAACGACGAGCTCGCCTACGACGGCAACTCGAACCAGTACACTGTCTCCGAGCCAGGTGCGATGTACACGTTCGCGAACCCCGACTTCAGCTTCCGCGAGTTCAGGTCCAACCTGGTGACGCGCTGGGAATTCAAGCCGGGCTCGACAATGTACGTGGTGTGGGCGCAGGGGCGCACGGCGGCGATCGACCAGTGGGACGGGTCGCTCGGCCGCGCGTTCAACCAGCTGTGGAACACGCCCGCGTCGAACGTGCTACTCCTCAAGGTCAGCTACTGGCTGTCGATGTAGCGACGAGATCGCTGCGAAGCTCCCACTCGGTCGGCCCGGCGGTGAGCAGGACGAGGCCGTAATGTCCCACAGTTCGGCCGACGGCGGAGAGTAGCACCATTCTGCACCGCGATATAGACTCCCGCCGTGATCGACGCGTCGGCTCTCCAGATCGTGCTCGCGGTCCTGACTGGTTGGTTGGATCGCCAGGAGCGACGCTCCTTGGCATATCTCGTGGAAGAGAATCGGGTCCTTCGACGCCAACGGCGTGGGCAGCGGCTCCAGTTGACGGATGACGATTGGCGGCGGCTCGCCGTCCTGGGCCACCGGCTCGGACGGCGCGTCTTGCGCCAGATCGCCACGGGTCGTCACGCCGGACACGATTCTGCGATGGCATCGGCAGCTCGTCGCGCGGAAATGGACATACGCAAGGAAGCGGTCCCGCCGCCCTGGAGTGCTGGTAGAAATCAGCAGCTTAGTGGTGCGGATGGCCGAAGAGAATCCTTCGTGGGGCTACACGCGGATCCAAGGCGCTCTCACGAATGTCGGGCATCGCGTGGGCCGCTCAACGATTGCCCGAATACTCAAGCGGCATGGGCTGCCGCCGGTGCCAGAACGATTGTGCAAGCGTCATGGCGTCAATGACCGCTACCCCCAGCGAACAAGGAGTGCTGAACGCCCATCGGCAGGGCGCCGAAGCTGTGCTGGCGGCGCTCGGCACCGATCCGGTGCGCGGCCTGAGCGATTCGGAGGCACGCGCGCGCCTCCAACGCTCGGGGAAGAACGAGCTGATCTCCGAGCCCCCTGTACCAGCTTGGCGCAGGTTCTTGGCGCAGTTTGAAAACGTCTTCGTCATCTTGCTCCTCGGCGCGACAGCGATCTCGGCTGGTGTGTGGTGGTACGAGCGTGACTCCCCGTTGCCGTTCGAGGCGATTGCTATTTTTGCGATCGTCTGTCTCAACGCGATCTTGGGCTATGTGCAGGAGGCTCGAGCCGAGCGGACCGTCGCCGCGCTACGTGCAATGTCGGCCGCCCAAGCGCGCGTCATTCGCGACGGCGAGCACCACGCACTCCCGGCGACCGATATCGTGCCTGGCGACATCATCCTGATAGAGGAGGGCGACACGATCCCGGCCGATGCGCGGGTGCTTCAAGCCGTGGCTCTCCAGACGGCGGAAGCAGCGCTGACAGGCGAGAGCGTGCCCGTCTCGAAGGACGCACAACCCATCAACGACGACGTCGGGCTCGGCGACCGCCGCAACATGATTTTTAGTGGCACGGCGGCGACCTACGGACGGGGCATGGCCGTCGTCGTGGCGACGGGGATGGAGAGCGAGATAGGCCGCATCGCCGGCATGCTGGGGAGGACCGTCGACGAGCCAACGCCGCTTCAACAAGAACTCGATAGGACCGGCAAACGTCTCGGTCTGCTCGTGGTCATCATGGCGGCCATGATGATTGGTACCATTCTCCTCGTCGAACACGTCACAGAGTTCGCCGCCATCGTTGATGTGCTCATTCTCGGCGTGGCCCTCGCCGTGGCGGCCGTGCCAGAAGGACTGCCAGCAGTGGTGACAGCGGTCCTCGCGATTGGAGTGCGACGCATGGCACAACGCCACGCCATCGTGCGTCGTCTTGCGTCAGTCGAGACGCTCGGCTCGGCGAGTGTCATCGCCTCCGACAAGACCGGAACGTTGACCAAGAACGAAATGACCGTCCGCGCCATTGTCACGGCGAGCGGCCGCGCTCGAGTCAGTGGGGCCGGTTACTCGCCTGAAGGGGACATCGTAGGTGACCGCGGGGACGCGCTTGAAGGAGCTCTGTGCCAGGAGGTCGAGCGCGTGCTTCAGGCAGTGGACCACGCGAACAATGCCGTGCTGCAGGAGCGCGACGGTCGGTGGATTGTGCACGGCGATCCTACCGAAGGCGCCCTGCTGGTCGCCGCAATGAAATGCGGTATGAACAGGCTCAGGGCGCGCTCTCCACGTGTCGGGGAAGTGCCATTTTCTTCCGAACGAAAGCTGATGAGTACCGTTCACGGCGAGCCAGGGCGGGAAGATGAGCTGGTCGTCTTCACAAAAGGTGCCCCGGAGGTAGTCCTCGCGCGTTGCTCGTACGAACTCGTCGGCCAACACTCCCGTCAGCTCACGGAATCGCGGCGACACAACATTCTGCAGACGAATGAGAAACTGGCCGGCGAAGCGCTTCGAGCGCTGGGAGCGGCCTTTCGATCCGTGCCGGCGACTGCACTGGACGGCGATCCTATCGACGACCGTGTCGAGCACGATATGGAGTTCCTGGGTCTCATCGGCATGATCGACCCGCCGCGAAAAGAGGCCAGGGCGGCCGTTGCACGTACGAAGGGTGCTGGGATCCGTCCCGTGATGATTACCGGTGACCACCCTGCAACAGCGGTGGTCATAGCCGAGGAACTCGGGATCCTCGACAACGGCCGCGTCATGACGGGGTCCGAGCTCATGACCGCCAGCGACGAGACGCTTGTCCGGGAGGCGAACGTCGTGTCGGTCTACGCGCGCGTGAATCTCGCGGACAAGGTTCGGATCGTCAAAGCGCTTCAGGGCGCCGGCGCCGTGGTTGCAATGACTGGTGACGGCGTGAACGATGCACCGGCGCTCAAAGCCGCCGACATCGGCGTGGCGATGGGCATCGCCGGCACCGATGTGTCGAGAGAAGCGGCCGACATGGTGCTCACCGATGATAATTTTGCCTCCATCGTCGCTGCGGTCGAAGAGGGCCGTGCCATCTTCTCGAACATCCGGAAATTCCTGCGTTACTTGCTCTCCTCCAACGTCGGGGAGGTACTAACGATGTTTGCCGGGGTGTCGCTCGCGGATGTTATCGGGATGAAGGTCGAGGAAGGTGCAGTCGTGCTGCCCTTGCTCGCGACGCAGATTCTTTGGATCAACCTCGTGACGGATGGAGCCCCGGCACTGGCCCTTGGCTTGGACCCGCCAGACGTCGACGTAATGAATCGAGCGCCCCGTCCGACGGGCGAACCGGTGGTCACGCGACGCATGTGGGGCGGCATCCTGCTGGTCGGCGCGATCATGGCGGCCGGAACGTTGCTCGTCTTCGATGCGTCCCTGCCTGGCGGTCTCTTAGAGGGTGCTGGGGATCTGCGATATGCGCAGACGATGGCGTTCACCACATTGGTGCTGTTTCAGATGTTCAATGTCCTCAACGCGCGCTCAGAGGAGCGGAGTGCCTTCGCGGACCTGCTGACGAACAATTGGCTGTGGGCGGCGATTGGCTTATCGCTAATCTTGCAAATCGCCGTGGTCCATGTACCCTTTCTTCAGCAGGCGTTTGTCACGACATCCCTGAGCCTGGGTGACTGGCTCCGCTGCGCATTGGTGGCAAGTTCCGTGCTCTGGATACGAGAACTGCAGAAGATGGTGACAGCCAGCGTCAAGACCCAGTCATGAGCAACGTGGCCACGATCGTATGTTCGGTTGATTTCTCTGATCATTCCAAGATCGCGCTGGCGCGGGCGGGCGCATGGGCGCGCCACTTCAGAGCGCGGCTCATTGTCGTGACCGTCGTCGAGCCGCTCCTGGTGAGTGCGGCAGCTGCAACGTACGACACGGATTTGGTTCGCGATGAGGTGCTCCCCGAATTGCGCGACTTCGTTCAGAAGACGTCGGTGGCGGGAGGAGCGGAGACGACTCCTCCGGAAGTTATAGCCCTGGTGGGCGATCCCGCCACCGAGATCGTTGCATTGGCGCGGCGCGAGCGCGCAGAGTTGATCGTCATCGCCACGCACGGCCTGAGCGGATACCGCAAGATGCTGCTGGGATCAACGACCGAAAAGGTTCTGCGACAGACAACCGTGCCCGTACTGGTCGCGCCACCACCCGAACAAACTCCTGCGAACACGGACCCATCAAAGATCGACATTGGCCGTATCCTGGCTCCTGTCGACTTCAAAGATGAGTGCGTGGCGGACGTGCGCGCCGCCGCCGCTCTTGCTCACACGCTTGGCGTCCCGTTGCTGCTCGTGCACGCGGTCGCTCCGCTCAAGGGGCTTGAACGTCTGCGACCCCAACTGGACCTGTACAACCGCGCCCAGATTGAGCGAGCCGAGCAGCAGATCCAGCATCTCGCTTCCGAAGTGAGCACGCCAGCAGACATCGAAACTGTTGTCGCCGTCGGATCGCCTGCCGAGGAGATCGCGCAGATCGCTGTCGCGCGAGGCGTCGGGCTCATCGTCATGGGCCTCCGCGATCAGAAGCACATGTTCGGACCGCGGCCAGGGGCCATCGCGTATCGCGTTCTGGGTTTGGCGCCTGCGAGGGTGCTGGCGCTACCGACAGGACGGGCGGACGCGGCATGGCTGCGCGCGCCAGCAGGTCGTTGAAAAGGCAGCCGCTTCGGTACGTATCCGACCTTGAGACGACACGGTGTGGTCGATCTTTCCTTTGGCAAGCGAGCCCGCTGCGTGAGGGCATCTGGATGCGGCTCTCTCCGCTTCGGAGCGCAATCACGAGTAATCAGCTTTAGAGGCTGAATCCTACTGCCTGTTCCGCGGTGATCGTCGGCGGCATTGAGAGCTCCTGCCGATTGACGACTACGTCCACCAGGCACGGTCCGTCGTGGGCGCAGATCTCCAGGTTTCGGCAAAACCTACACTGCGCTTCGCGTGGGAGTGAGGTATAGCGAACGATGAAATCTGCGATCAAGCCGAGCGTAGGGGTGCCACGCAACATCAACTGCCGCAACGAGACCGGACTTTTCAGTAGGCACAGCGTGGATCATGTCTTCATTGCAGTCCGATCGTAACGGTGAGGCGGTTCCGTTGGTCGAGCGTGCGTTCATAATCGAGGCGACGCGCGGCAGTGCGAACGAGCAACAGCCCGCGCCCTCCTATTCTGGCGTCGAGGATCGATCCTGAGTGTTTGACAGGCGGGTATTCCAGCGGATCGAAGGGAACTCCATCGTCCTCGAAGCTCATGACGATCGCCTCACCAGGAAAATCAAGCGACACCTCGATACCGTGCTCCCGATTATCCGCGTAGCCGTGTTTGATGATGTTGGTGACGACTTCCTCAAAGACGAGCTCACAGTTGTAGCGAGCCTTCCGCTGGAGGGCGTGGCTGTCGAGCGTGCGTCGTAGATCCGCGAACGCCCGCTCGAATCCGGCGCGCGTTCCAGGAAAGGTCAGAACGTGACCGCTCTGCATCGCTGGGTCCTGAAGTGCGGAACGCATTTCAGGACGCGACCGCCGTAATCGCCTCCGTCTCGCTGTCGACAATGGGCATGATCTCGCTCAATGAAACGTTCTCGAAGACCTCGTTCACCATCGACTGCGCGCCGTAGAGCGCGAGCTTGGCTCGGCGAAGACCCATGCTGCGCGCAACGGTGATGAACATCCGGATTCCCATCGACCCAACGAAGGCGACGCGCGACACGTCAACGATGGCGCTCTTGCCATCGGGAACGACTGCCGCCACGAAGCGCGCTTCGATCCGATCGACGCCCGGAGTATCGAGACGGCCCGAGAGGGTGACCTTGGTGAGCCCGTCATCGAGTCCTGTGACTTCCATCTCTACGATATTGTTCTCGAGCGTCATGCTCAGAAGCATAGGCGGGCCGTGTTACGGGAACGTGACGACGAGCAGCGAGACGTCATCCTCGAACCGCCCGGATTGGAGGGCCGCTTTAACCGAACGGTACAGGCGCTGACACTCGCTCTTGCCGGAGATCATTGGCTGCCGCAAGAGGGGCACGAAGTCATCAAGGCGCCATTGTCCTTCTCTTGTCACGATCTCGAATACCCCGTCGCTGAACAAGTAGAGCCGGCCGCCGGCCGGGATCCCAACCTCCGCGGCCCTGAAGCGGGAATCGGGCATGGCGCCTACCATCAATCCCGATGTTTTGAGCGGCAGCGCGCTGGCCCGATCCGGCGGCACAAGGTAGCCCGGATGGTGACCTGCAGACGCGTACGTCAGTGTTCGATCGAGAGCGTCATACACGCCGTACCACATGGTGAAGTACTGTTCGTCATGGCGATCCATCTGAAACAGTGTGTTCAGGTTAGTGATGACCTGGACGGGATTCTTGAAGTCCGTCTGAGGAATAGCACGTTGCCGCAGCACGTTGAGTACAGAGACCGAGTGCATGGCCGCGCCGACGCCATGACCGGAGACGTCGAGGAGGTAGATCACAAATGTCCGCGAGTCCAACTGTTGATAGCCGAACGCGTCACCGCCGAGGCGCGCCGAAGGCTGGAACATCCACTCTGTGCGCATCGGGCCGTCGGAGAGGGGCTGTGCCAGCAGGGACCGGACGTAGTTAGCCGCCCTTTCGAGGTCGCGATGCTCGTTCACCACACGCTCCATCTCGCGGCGGCCACACCGCTCACACCTGAAAATGTGATCTCCGGCGCGCAGAACGCTCCCGACAGGCAGCGGCGCTCTTGTGCCGAGTCGCTGACCGTCGATGAAGGTCCCATTGGTCGATCCGAGGTCTTCAACAACGACCGCGCCGTCTATCGCCGTAACGAGAAGGTGAAGGCGCGAGATTTCGCTGCCGGAAAGGACGATATCAAGATGGCGATCCCGGCCGGCGGTTACCGGTTCCGGCCCAAGCGGGATCCATCGTCCCAGGTCGTCGCCCTCAATGATGACGAGATACAGCCCGGCGTCGTCTGCCGAGGGCAGAGCTTCGCATGTCACCTCGGCCGCCGCGCAAATCGTCGTGTCCGAATCGAGTATCTTCGCTGGCTGTTCTTGGGAGTTCTCCGGTGACACGATGTTGGGAGCATACGGAAACTGGCGAGCACACGCAAGGCGCGGACACCTCACCCGAGCTCGAGGCGCGACCGCACGGCAGACCGGATGGCGGCCAACAGGGCGACGAGAAGCGCGGTCATTCTGCGGCCGACCGTATCAGTCTCGGCCAGGAACAACGACCACAACAGGTACCCAGTTTCTGGTAGGCACAGCGTGGGCGAATCCTCAACGGGGCTGACGCGGAGAACTGGTATCTTCGCTGTATGGCTATGGAGATCAGCGTCGGCGCGCCCCTACTCACCATTAATCAGGGCACCACGTTCATGGTCACGGACCTGGACGGGCAAATTGCGGCAGATAGCGATCTCGGTGCCTTTGCCGATGACACGCGATTCGTGAGCTTCTACGCGATATCGGCTGACGGCAATGCGTGGCGCCGCCTCACTTCCGCGGCGACCACGCATTACGCCTCGCGCGCCTATCTGATCAACGATGCGTTCGAAACCGAGGCCGGAGCTATCCCGAGTGGAACGGTCGGCCTCGTTGTCAGCCGCACGGTTCATGACGGCATCCACGAGGATCTCGACCTCACCAATTACGGGCTGACCCCGGTGAAGTTCAATCTCGAAATCGCGCTGCGTTCGGACTTTGCTGACATCTTCGAGGTACGGTCGCACAAATTTGTGCGACGAGGTCGCGTCGTGACCGAATGGGACGAGGAGCGGTACACATTGCGCACGTCCTATTCCAATCGCGATTTCGAGCGGGTGTTCACCTACCGTCTGAGCGACAGTGGATCGCCGCCCGTGTACGCGAATGGGCGGATCACGTTTCCGATTCTGCTCGAGTCACGCGCCAGCTGGCACTCCTGCTGCGAGTACATCTTTGGTGTTCAGGGACGAACACGGCGGCCACGTCGCCGCTGCTACCACTTGCCCGCGAACACGCCTGTCGACGAACTCGAACGGCAGTGGCTGGCTCAAGCCACGACGCTCACATCGGCCAACGAAGATCTGTACCGGCTGTATCGGCGGTCGGTGGAGGACATCGGCGCGTTGAGACTGCACGATCATGATTCCGCGCCGGATGTTTGGATTCCCGCCGCGGGCGTTCCGTGGTTCGTGACGATCTTTGGTCGAGACAGCCTGGTCGTCAGTCTGCAGAACATGTTGGTATCTCCAGGGTTCGCGCGTGGCACGCTCAAGAAACTGGCGGAGCTCCAGGCCACCGAGCGCGACGACTGGCGCGACGCGGAGCCGGGCAAGATCCCGCATGAAATCCGATTCGGCGAATTGGCCCGCCTGAACCTAATTCCCCATAACCGTTACTACGGTACTGCGGACGCAACGGCCTTGTACCTGATCGTGCTGCACGAGGCGTGGAAATGGCTTGGTGATCGGGATCTCCTGCGCGAGTTTCGTAACGCGGCATTGCGCTGCTTGGATTGGATCGACCGATTTGGCGATTCTGATGGCGACGGATTCCAGGAGTATCAGACGCGATCGCCGCAGGGTTACGAGAACATGGGATGGAAGGACGCGGGCGATTCGGTGGTCTATCCTGACGGAAGTCTGGTCAAGGGGCCGAAGGCGCTCTGCGAGCTGCAAGGCTATACCTTCGACGCGTGGATGCGATCCGCCGAGCTGTTTGACGTCCTTGGTGAGCCCGAGCAGGCCGCAGCCGTGCGCGCGAAGGCAGCCCGGCTTCAGACGAGATTCGAGGACTCGTTCTGGTGCGAGGACATGGGCTGTTACGCCTTTGCGCTCGATGGCAATAAGCAACTGGTCAAGACGATCGCATCGAACCCAGGGCACTGTCTCTGGAGTGGCATCGTCCGGCCCGACCGAGCCCGCCATGTGGTTCAACGACTCTCGCAGCCTGACATGTGGAGCGGCTGGGGCATTCGCACCTTGTCTGCTCTAAACCCCGCCTATAATCCGTTCTCCTATCAATGCGGGTCGGTCTGGCCTCACGACAATGCGCTGATCGCGTTGGGGTTCAAGCGGTATGGGTTCGCCGCGGAGGCGGCCCGGGTTGCGCGCGATATCTCCGAGGCGGCGAGCCGGTTTGCCAGCTACCGGCTTCCTGAACTGTACGCTGGAGTTCAACGAGAACCCGGTACGTTTCCCGTGCAGTATCCCGGCGCCAACGTCCCTCAAGCCTGGGCGTGCGGCGCGACCTTCCAGCTGCTGCAGGCCATTCTTGGCATTCAGGCAGACGCGCCGTCCAACCGTCTCTATGTGGATCCCGAGCTTCCTCCCTGGCTTCCGGATGTGAAGCTCCGTGGGCTCCGCGTCGGCGAAGCGAAGCTGGAGCTGACATTCTTTAGAGACCATGAGCGCACTCGGTGGGATGCGAAGTTGCTGACCGGCACGATCGAGGTGCAGGAGAAGCCCTGGCAGCCGTGGATTATCAGTGAAGGGGCCCCACCGTCCCACGCATAAGGACCTCCCGTCGAGGCCGTGAGGCATGTGCGGCTTCGGAACGCGCAACACTGTCCGCCAGAATCCAAACGACAATTGATCGTCCGCGCATCGATCGGCAGCGCGGTGGTGGTAGCCGTGGTGGCAACGAGCACGAAGGACGCGAGTGCGAAGATCGGCAGCGAAAGGTGATGGGTGTGATCGCCCCACGCGGGCATCGGCTTGTTCAGTCGGTTGGCGATGGCGACGGTGATCTTCTCGCGGAGGAGGAAATTCTCAAGCAGCGTCGGCCCGCGCAAGCCGGCTTTGACGGAGTTCTGATTGTCGGCGACCGGGACCCCTGATTGGTCGTCAGCACCCGATTCGTCGCGTCGACGCGGACGCGATCCAGCGAACCGACCGTCGGGTTGTGGCCGATATTCGGGCCGCCGCTCCCCGCTTTCTCCGAGCCGTTCGATTTGCTCACCGTGCTGGCCCCTACGATGGGATCGGCACGCTTGACCGACGGACCTTCAGGAGGCGTCAGCGCGGCGGCTGGATCGTATTCGGCCCTCTTGATCGGGTTAAAGGGGAACCCGGACGCCACAGCCTGTGTGCCCGCCATTTTCTCGGCAAGCGCATCCCCTGTCCCAGAGCTGTCCGGCGCCGCCGGGCCGCTAACGGTGACCCGACTGCTCCGTACCGTACTCTTCTTCGCTGGTATCGTCCGACGAGTGGATTTCGCCATCAAAAGTGTCCTTGACGCGACCGTGTCGCGATGCGCTCGGTTGGTCCCTGCGGGGCGGGCGTGCTGATTTCAATCATTCCTGCGGCAACCGATTCTCGAGAGCAGCAGCGAGTTTGTGAACGTCCGTGTCCCTCTGCAGCTGGCGCACTCGCTCGTCGTTCACCTTGACGTCGACTTCCAGCTTCGCGCAAAGAGCCTGCAGCATCTGCAGCATCGTGGTCAGTTCCTGTTCAGCGAGCAGATCCACTTGCAAGTCGAGATGCGCCCGTCTGTCCGCGGCCCTGGTCATCCTGTTCTGCGACATCAGTACGAAGATGGCGAGAAAGATCGCTTCGAGCGACACCACCAGGGTCAGAAAATTGAAGGGAAACGGATCGAATGTCCCAAGTCCTCCGACGTTGAGGGTGTTGAGCACGATCCAGATCGCGAACAGCGCAAAGTTGGTGGCGGCGAATAGGCCACTCCCCGTTACGCGGGCAACCGCGTCGCTCAACCGGTCCGCCGGAGTACGCTGGTGAAGCGCCGTTCGCTCCAATTCCGCGATGACGCGAATGTTTCGATCCGACGGTTGCGGACCCGCCATCGCCCGCTCTGGTGCGGATATGTCCGTCACGGCCGGCCTACATCAGGAGGGGGCTCCGCCCGCATTTCCGAGCTGATGGGTGCAACCCTGTCAGGCGCTTGCCGATGAGATCCTTGAGAGTGAGCGCAAATCGCACGTATCGTCACCCGCACGGTTGAGCGAAACGCTTTCATCGATCGCGTAACAAATGGCCGTTCACGTTGACGCAGGTGCCCTTTGATAATGCGTGTCAAGACGCTCCAGAGGTTCTCGCAGCCGTTCGTGTCGCCTCGGTCTCTGCTTCGGTGCGTTGAAACTGTTCGTGAAATCCGGGAACGATTTCACCGACGACGTCCTTGAACCGCGTGGCCGCGACGCCGATCAGAGCGCCCTTGATGTTGTCCCAGGTCTGCAGAACTTTGCGCTGATGGTCGCTTCCCAGGAAGGGTTTGGAGCCGGTGTCGTGCCTGGAAACACGTTCTCCACCCAGGTTCTTGCGCCCGCTCAACATGGTCGCTAAGAGAATCCCTCCGCCGAACGCAACGCCCAACATCGTCATTGGGCTCGTCTGAAAATGCTGCTTCCAATCCGTGGCAGACTTCACCCTCTGCTCCAACTCCTGCAGGTTGGAGCCGAGGTCTTCGCGCGTGTCCTCGATGTGCGCTTCTATTTGGTGCGTTGTTTGGCCCATTCGACGTTCTCCTTGATGGTTTCAACCGTACGTACGGGGGTCGGCTGAATTTGTTGGAACCTCCGCATGCCGGCCGTAAGCACCACGCTCGCGACAAGGGCTAATACGACTCCCACGATCAGGGCGGCGGCCCAGTTCGGCATGACGAGCGCCAGTGCATTGACGATCACGAGCAACAGAAAGAGCATGGCGAAAATGGCGATGAGCGCGCCTCCACCAAGCATCAGCATCGAGGATTTCGCCTTTGCAGCCTCTTCTCGGATCTCTATCTTGGCAAGACGGACTTCCGATCGCACGATCTCCTGCACGTTGCGAATGATGTCTTGCAGCACATCTGAAAAGGACCGGTCTCCTGGCGCCATGAGTACCCCCGCTGCTGCATCGTCAATCGTTACTGCTGAAGGCGCGTCCGACCAGAAAGCCAACGACGGCGGCGGCAAGGAGCGACGGGCCCGGGCTGTTTTTGACCAGCGTCTGGACATCCGCCATCATCCTGTTGACGTCGTGTTCCCGGACGTAGCCGGCAGTCGAGCTGAGCTTCTCGGCCGTTGCATGCGCCAGATGGCTCACGTGCTCGCCGCCGGGCAGCGTCTCGGCCTGTGCATGCAGCGCCGACGCGGCCTTTTCCAGCCCCGTGGCTGCGTTTTGACGGTTCTCGTCGATCGTGTCGGCAGCGGTACGGCCTAGGTCCGATACTTTGTCCTTCACCTGCGCTGCGGTATTGGACAGTTTTTCGCCGACACCCGAGGGCTCGTTCAGTGTCGAGTCCCCAAATGAGGTATTTGTATTGGGCATCACTCGCTCCTTCTTGGCCATGGGACGGTCTCGCGTCCTGCTGTTTCAAGATGTATCAGGGTTACGTCAAGTGACCGGGGATGAGTCACCGCGATCATCAGGATCTCTGACAGTGCGCGCAGTCCCGTCCGCCAGTCTCTCGTAAACTCACGCATTCCGACTGCAGGCATCAAGCTCCATCCGCCGTAACGGTGAGTGTGGACCATCGAGAATTCACGGGCGCTGAAATCCATTGGCTCGACGAGGGCTGCACGCTTCGTGCCGCCGTCAATGTAAGAACTAATGGCCGCGACAGGAGCGTCCATCGTTGGCGGAATAGACGCCAGGTGCAGTAAAGCAAGACATCTGTGTTGTGCCGGGCGGGAGACGTGAGCCTGCGCGCGGTAGGCAGTGTGGGTCGGTCTCTATGCGGCCCGCGCAGCAGAGTAGCTAGGTCGACGCGCCTCGCGTCGCCTTCTTGGGCGCGGCGGGATCGTTCTTCGCGAACGCCTCCGGCCGCGGCCTCCTCCCTTCGTGATGCGTGTAGATGCGCGTGAACTCTGCGCCGAGCAGCACCACCTGAGAGGAGTAGTACACCCAGAGAAGAAGCACGATGACGGACCCGGCCGCGCCGTAAGTGGACGCGGTGGTACTCTGCCCGAGATAGAGGCCGATCAGCTGTTTGCCAATGCTGAACAAGACCGCAGTGACGAAGGCGCCCACCACCACATCGCGCCAGCGAAGCTTGACGTCGGGGAGAAACGAGTACAGCAACGTGAAGAGCGCCGTGATGACGGCGAGCGAGACCAATACATTTGCGGCATTCCACACCAGGGGCATGCCGGGCGAGACTCGATCCAGCCAGGTGCCCAGGGCCGCCAGCGCCGCGCTCACGGCAAGCGAGACCAGCAACAGAAAGCCAATCGCCACGACGAGGCCGAAGGAACGCACGCGATCGATCACGAACGCCTTGAAGGTAGCGTTGTTCGGGTCCGGCTTCACTCGCCAGATGGTGTTCAGGGCCGTCTGAAGCTCAAGAAATGCTCCGGTCGCGGCCAGCATCAATGTGACGCTTCCGAGAATCGTCGCGACATACCCTGCGCGTCGTTGGCTCGCCCCTTCGAGCAGGCTCTGCACCGCCCGCGCGCCCTCACGGCCGATCAAGTGATCGATCTGGCCAACGATCTCACCTCGCACGGCCTCCGCGCCGAACGCCAAGCCCGCAATGGCGATTGCGACGAGCAGGACGGGACCGATTGCGAAAAGCGTGTAGTACGCGAGCGACGCGCCAAGCCTCGGGACGTTGTCGTCCCACGACGCGCGAAGCGCGCTCTGGAACATTTCCAGGATCGGGGGGATGGTCACTCTCCGATGGTGCCACACCGCGGGAGCCCGATCGTGTGAACAAGCGCTTGGGTCATGTGCATTCCCGTCCGGCGTTCTCTGCCTCGCCCTCGCGCTCGAGCGACTCGTTGCCTGTGACCGCGCCCGCGGTCTGCTTGGCGGCGCCTTTGACGCGCTGTCCGAACGCGGATGCTTCCTCGGACACCGAATCCTCTTTGACATCACTCATTTGCGGCTTCCTCCGTGAGTTTTGAAAATGGGCATGCACCGCCGCCAGCTCGACGTTGGTGTCGCGCCGCTGGACGGACCACACCCGCCACGACGCTACAGAGCGTTCTCCGTGCGGTCCGACCCGAGCTGCTTGACCAACTTGTTATAGATGCCAAACAACAGGAAGGCCGGCGCCCACTGGCCCACAAACAGGCTTACGTGTCTATTTCCCATCATCTGGAGCGTTGCCGAAGTCGCCATCGCGCCGACGGCCAGCCATAGGAACGCGTCAGACGGAAGTTTCGCGGTTTGCTGCTCGATCGTTTTTGCGACGCCGCCCTCCGAATGAATGTAGGGGTCCGTACGCGCGAACTCTGTTTCCATTGTCAATCTCCTCCAGTGAGCGTTGTTCAGAACTCATTTCGCAAAAGTGATGCCGAAGATCGGCCGAACCATACATCCCCCGATTGGAGCTACAGCGCCGCACTTGTTCTCACCCGTGCCTTCCTCCGTGTGTAGCGGTCGATTCCAGAAGGCAGGAATATGTCCGCTATTGCTGCAACGCCGTCAGCCGCCACGACAATCAAAGCGCTCGCACACCAGAGTCACGTTCATGGAGCCGTCCCGGACAGCGCGGAGCGGACGGCCGCAAAGACGGTTTCCACCGACAGGTCGCGCATGCACTTGTGGTGACCCTCGGGGCACTCCCGCTGCCCACACGGTCCGCAATCCACCGCATGCTGGAGGCGAATCTCGCGCGCGTAATGGGTATCGCTCCAGGCGATCTCAGTCGGTCCAAACAGAGCGACCACGGGCACATTGAGGGCAGCGCCCAAATGGCGGGGGCCGCTATCGGTGCTGACGAGGCACCGGCTGCGCCGGATGACGGCTTTGCTGAGACCAACGGATACGGGTTCATCCGCCAGACTGAAGACTCGAGGATGATCCGCCTTTGCGGCAGTCCGGCGAGCCATCTCACGCTCGGCGGGCCCGCACAGGATGATTACACTGCGTGATCGACTCGCTCTGCGATGCGCACCGCCAGAGACGCGCAGGAATCCTCCGGCCATGATTTGGCCGAGCCAAAGGCGCCACTCGAGTTGACGATCACTACCGGGTCGTCGGGGGTCAGCCCGAAATTCTGCCAGGCACGGTCCGCGGCCGCCTCGTCCCGCTCATTCGAGCCGAGCTCCGTCGCGGGTGACTGGGTCGGGCACCCGAGAGCGTACGCAATCTGCAAGTAGTAATCGAGCGCCGAGACCGGAACGAAGCGTCGCCCGGCTCGGGCGGCATCAAGGCCAGTGCTGAGCATGCATCCTCGAAGGCGGCGCCGATAGCCCGCGCAGGACGACGTGCCGCCGAGCCGGGAGAGCAGAACGCTCAGGAAGTCGTTGGTCAGGTGAACGGAGACATCGAAGGGGTCCCGCAGGAAGCGCCCGAGGAGGGCCGGAGATCGGTGGATCCACTTGCCCTCGCCGGGACTGTAAAGCCAGACCTCATTCAACCACGGAGTGGCGTCGAAGACGTCGGCAATAGTGGGCTTCATGATGCCCACGATGTGGGCGGCAGGGCCGTAGTAGCTCCTGAGCGCCCGTATCGTCGGTATCGCCATGACAGCATCGCCGATCCAGTTCGGTAAGAACACCGCAATCCGGTGCGTCATATCGGCGCGTGATCTCCAGCGACGGCGAGCATCTCGATGACGGCGTCGAAAACGCGATCGACGGTCAGGGCAGCCATGAACTGCCCATGGGGATCGCGACGATAGGCGTTGTGTTCAGATGGACGCGACGCCTGCAAGACTCTGTGGCGCGGCCCCCATGGGCCGGTGCGCTCCGGATGGGTGGGACCGAACAGCGCCAACACGGGAACGTCGAGGGCAGCGGCGGCATGCATCGGACCGGAGTCGCAGCTGATCATGAGTCGTCCGCGGCGATACAGACAAAGCGCTTGGGCGACGCTCAGCTGGCCGGCCAGCGATACGGCTCCGGCCCCATGGGCGCGAAGGACCAGTTCGGCGGCCTTGGCGCGATCCTCCGGCCCGCCCGTCACGATCAGGGGCAGGCTGCACTCGCTGCGGAGGCGGAGCGCCAGCCGCGCGGCGCTTTCGATGGACCAGCTCTTGGACGCCCAGCGGCTGAACGGATTGAGCAGCGCGAAGCCGGTGCGTGGAAGTCTGGCTGCGTCAAGGAGCGCATCGACCTGGGCTTCCTCATCCACGCCGGTGTAGATACGCGGCTCCAGACGTGAGACAGGCACCCCGGCATTCTCGCAAATGTCCGCGCACACTCGGACCGCATGACGTCTCAGATCCGGGATCGACGCTCCGTGCCAGCCCGGTCGGACGAGCCCGCGGCCGGTCCGGATACGTGCCTTGCTGAAGTACACGCACGCTGCGCTTCGCCGCGTGCCTTGCAAATCGATCGCGAGGTCGAAGTCCGCTTGAGCGCGCGCGGCTGAAAGTGCTCTGGCGACCTCCCACAGGTAAGCGGGCGTGAGCGTCGTCCGCGATGAAGCCTCGACGAGCCCAGTGAGATGCGGATCATAACGAACGACGTCGCGCCAGCGCGTCTCGACCGCGAGGAAAAGGCGGGCACCCGGAAACGCCGCTGCGAGCGCGTGAAGACTCGGAGTGGAATGAACGATGTCTCCGAAGGAGCTGAGTTTGACGGCGAGGATCCCGCACGGCGGTGGATCGAGCCGCCAGAGATCCAGAGGCGTGTTCATGCGCTGCACGCGCGGTGAGGCAGCGATTCGCGCCAGGATGTCGCTCAAGATGACGAGCTCCCCACGGGTACTCTTGGAGCGCGAGCCCGATGAGGGCAAGGTCCGTGTCGCGCTCGTGGACGCGGGATTACTGATTGCTGGAGCTCACGTCGCCAGGATACCGTCCGTCCGGGTGCTGAAATAGATCGATGTCGCCGATGATCAGGCGCTCGGGCTGCAGCGCCGCGGCCAGTACGATCATCAACGCACCGCTGGTGGGCCGAGCAGGCCATTGGCGTTCCCGAACGAGTGGCGAGATGCGTTCGAGTGTGACGCACTCCATGCGCCGCAAGCCTCGCGTGACGAGATTCCGGAGCAGCATCCCGTATTCGTTCTCAATGGTCCAGAGGCCGAAAATGCAGTTGGAGAGCTTCTGAATCGTGGCCGGATCCCCAACCAGCACGATGTCCGCCCTGGTGAGCAGCCGGCGATCTTTCCAGCGCCAGTTCACGCGGAGTAGACAATCGTGCTCGATGGACTGCAACTCTGGCTGCTGCGACGAGGGACCATTGCCGAGACAGAGAATGGTCCGGGGATGCTTCAATCGTGCGCGCAATGCCGTCAGGTCGTCGTAACGAGCACCGCGAAGCAGCGGAGCAACAACGTGCCATGGCCTGCTTGCGCCACACATTTCGCGCAGTGTTGGAATTCGCCACGCCTGTGCCACGGGCGGGAGCGCCGGGGAAGTCGGCAAGAGCTTGGCCAGAGCCGCGAGGCACTATTCACCTTCGCTGCGAGATGAGGGCAGCACCTTCGGTGACGCGGCGCGAGGACCAGCCGCACACCTTCATTCACCGTTCTGACTTCCTGGAACGCTTCCAGGATGAGCGGCTCTTCCTCGTGCGGCACGTCGGCGGCCATGATGACCCGTACGCCCGTTGGCAAGGCCAGCACACGGCGCACGGTCGGACAATTGGCGTGGGTCGTAGCGTGTGCCGCATCCGCCGCCAGGTCACCCACAAGGTGAAGGCTGGCCCGCGGGATCCCGCGCGCGATCAGATGCTCAACGTCGTCCGGAGTGGAGAGGCAGAAGTCCACATGTCCCGGATAGCTCAACGCGTAGTCAATCATGTGCGGCGCGATGCGGCTGGCCGGTTCGGAGACAAGCAGCGCGACGGGTACGCCGGCCTGCAGCGTGTGCCTGGTGACCGCAGGACCGAATGTGCGGCCCGAATCCAATACCAGCACGACCCCCGGCCGTATCGAAGCCAGAAATCGGCCAATCGTGTAACGGTGTTCCCAGGGAACGGGCAACGGCTGCTCACCCGGAAAAGTGCGTGCGAGATACTCGATGGTACCGGGCGCCTCGGAGGTCGTCACGAGGCGAGTGTGCGGCCGAGCGCGCATGACCTGCTCGATGAGGGGACGGGCGGCGTGGAATTCCGCCGGGCTGGCGCCGTGCACCCACACGGAACGCTCGACTCGCCGCACGAACAGTCCGCTGCTTTGAAGCAGATAAGACAGGATGGCAAAGCCTGACGCACAATCAGGTCCGAACGACGTCAGCCGGTGGAAGGCTGACGATCGCCAGCGTTGTTTGCCCGTCGTCTGAAATGACAAACCTCGCATCCGGCAAAACTTTAGCATGCCGGCGGAAGCCAATCCGAGAAGCGCGTCGAAGCACTTCGAGCCGTCTGATCGGAGAGTCTTTGGTCCTCCGAAGCACTATGATCGCCTGTGCTTCGCCAATATTCCGCCAACGTGGGAAATCAATCACGGAGATCGGCACATCGGCGTCCGAACGAAGTCGTTCCGCGCTTCAGGTGACGTTGACGACTCGATTGCACACAGGCGATGACTCAGAACTGCCTATCGCGACCTCGCGACGGCCGAGCGAATGGTCTCACACGGTTGTTGGATGCAGAGGCCCGAGGTCGGCATGGACGAAGAACCTCTGGCTGCACAGCCAGCTAGAGCGCAGTGAGCGCCTCCTCCGGCCCGACCGGGGACTGTTCGCTACATCACCAACCAGCCCGAGCTGCACGTCACCAGGGCGTTCGCCGAGCTCGGCGGCAGCGGTGTCGATGGCGGGAGCGTGGCTGGCAACGTCAAACTCGGTTTCAACCTCCCGTTGGGTGACAACGCGGCCCTGCGGGTTGCGTCGTACTTCGATCGCCTCCCCGGGTTCATTGCCGCCGCACAGCCTGACGGGAGCGTCAAGGAGAACGTGAACGACGGATCCAGGACGGGCGTTCGCGCGGCGGTCAGGATTGCACCCAACGATCGCCTGTTCATCACGCCGCGGATCGTCTATCAGCGCGTCGGAACGGACGGCTGGAATCGCATCGACGTGTTCAACATCCTCGCCAACCCCTTTACGACGACGCGGCCACCGGTGACACTTGGCGAGCGCGAGCAATTCACGCAGCTCAAAGAAGAGTTCACCGACGATTTCGTACTCGGCGACGTCAACATCGATTACAAATTCGGCGACCTCACGCTGACGTCGATCACCTCCTACACCTACCGCGACATTCTGGTGATTCGGGACGCGACCGCATTGACCGCCAGCATCACAGGCGGCAGCCTCGGCGAGCCAGAGAATGTCTACACCCTCGGTGCGCCACTGAACGACGCGACGACGGCAAAGGTATGGACCGAGGAGCTGCGCGTGTCGGGCGGCAAGGACCGATTCCCGTGGGTGGCCGGCGGGTTCTTCAGCCGCACCGATCGGGACTACGGCCAAAACCTCCCCGTAACGGGATTCGAGGACCTGAGCGGGATCCCCACGCGCGGGCTGCGTGCCCCCAAAGACGACCTGTTTTTCTCCGACCTCGCCTACAAGCTGAATCAATTCGCTCTCTTCGGCGAAGGGACCCTGTCGCTGACAGAGCAATTCAGTGTGACAGCCGGTTTGCGCTACTACCACTTCGACGAGGACAAGGAGCAGGTCTTCGACGGCATTTTCGCCAATGACAACACTGGCACGTCGCTGGTGTCCCAGCCCGGTTCGACCGACGCGGATGGCGTGGCGCCGCGCCTGATCGCGACTTACAAGGTGTCGGGCGACACGAACCTGAACGCGCAGGTGTCGCGCGGATTCCGGCTCGGTGGGATCAATGACCCACTCAACGTGCCGCTGTGCACGCCAGAGGACCTCGTCACGTTCGGCGGACGAGAAACGTGGGAGGACGAAAAGGCGTGGAACTACGAGGTCGGCGTCAAGTCCAGGTTACTGAACGGCAATGCTGGATTGGGTGTCTCCGCGTTCTACATGGATATTCGCGACCTCCAGGCAACCGTTACCGCCGGCTCGTGTTCGTCGCGCGTGATTTTCAATGTGCCGAAGGCCCGCAGCCAGGGATTCGAAGTCGAGTTCGAGGCCGCACCGACGCGCAACGTCGATTTCGCAATTTCTACCAGCTTCAACGATGCCGAGTTGCGGTCGACGCTCACCTCGACCGACGCGAGTGGCGCCGTCAGCGTCGTGTCGGGCATCGAAGAGGGGCGGCGCCTCCCGACCGTGCCCAGATTCCAGTTCGCCAGCGCTGCCACCTACCAATGGCAGGTGAGGCCGGGCGCCCTGGCGTACGTCACCGGTACGTATCAGCACATCGGCTCACGCTTCACGCAGGTCGGCGACGAGGACCTCGGCACACTTGACCTGTTGTCATTCGGGCCCAGCACGATCGGCGCTCCGCTGACGGCGAGCGTGTTCCGCTACGATCCCAAGCTGCCCGCCTATGACCTGCTGAACCTACGCGTCGGCGTTCGCCGCAATAACTGGGATGTCGCGTTCTACGTGAACAACGTCACCGATGAACGGGCGCTTCTGTCGCTCGATCAAGAGCGGGGAACCAGGGCCCGTATCGGTTATCTGACGAACCAGCCTAGGACGTTCGGCATCGCGACGCGGATCGACTTTTGAGATGAGACGCGATCGACGATCTGTCGATCCCTCTAGCTGCCGATCGTCAGCGCGACCACGCGGAGTGGTTCGTGCGCTCCATCAAACATGAGTGACTGAATCGCGTGATGCCGTTCGGCGAACGCCATCTTCGCCGGACAATCGCGGAGTACGTCGAGCACTACCAGCGGGAGGGAATCACGAAGGACTCGCCAACGAACTCATCGATGGCGCGCCCGAGATCAAGGAGTAAATCGGATTCGCCGTCGCCCGCGACTTGGAGGGTTGCTCAATCATTACTATCGCCTGGCGTAACGAGACGCGCGGATCAATATAACGGCTTGGCTCAGGAATGAGACATTACGCGCCGGAGATCAACCCTCGAACCGGAGGAGGTTTCGTCACTCGTCCTGCGGCGGCAGCCAATTCTGCAAGACGGTGAAGAACTGCCGTACCGGTTCCTTGACAAGGAACCGCTGCCCGTCGGGGCTGACCCGTACTGGGGCCAGTTCTCCGATGGCACGAGATGCTATACGCGATCCGACGACCATCCGGCAACACATGAAACTCGTCGGCGTCGACGCCTTTCAAACGGCGTGGGGCGTTGGCGCCGGATGTGAGGATCTCGTAGGGCCCGAGTGTCGCGCCGCGCTGAAGGGCCATTGGTCGCGCCATTATAGGGGCCGGCGACCAGTGAGAGTGCGAACCAGCGAGCGTGCCGGTCGCCCGATCCATCGGTTGTCTGGTGTAATACGATGACCACACTGCGGTCTATCGATGACATCCCAGCGAAGGTGGACAGGCCGTCGCTTTGTAACCCCGTGTGCACCGACAAGATGATCTTCTCGGCCAGGAACGGCGACATCAGGCAAGGCGGCTCGCTCCGGCTATTGATCCGGCGACGCTCCACCGCGCGAGCGTCGCCCTCAGCTCGTCCCAGTCGATCGGCTTGCTGATGTAGTCGTCCATGCCGGCCGCAAGACAGAGGTCCCGGTCGCCCTCGAGCGCGTTCGCCGTCATGGCGATGATCGTCGTATGCGTCGACGCGCCCTCGCGCCTTCGAATCTCCTCGGTCGCACTGTACCCGTCCATCTCCGGCATCTGACAGTCCATCAGCACGAGGTCGTACCCGGCCTTCGCGAGCGCGTCGAGCGCCTCGAGCCCGTTGACGGCGACGTCGACCGCATAGCCCGACCTCTCGAGCCGACGGACGACGACCATTCTGTTGACAGGATTGTCCTCGACGATGAGCACCCGAGTCGCTTCGGCTTCGCGGGTGTGCTGGTCGCGGCCAATCGCGGCGCGTGGAGGCGCGCTCGGCCCTAGGCCCGCGGGCGTGTCCGCCACACCCGAGACGGCGGCCTCCAGACAGCGACGGAGCTGGGACCGCTTCGGGGGCTTGGTCAGATGCGTTGCGACGCCTCCGGCGCGCAAGTGTGCCCGGTGCCCGAGCGGGGCGAGCCCTACGATGCGGGTGGCCTCGAGTGACTCGTCCTCGCGGATCGTGCGCACCAGCTCCAGCCCGTCCCGCTCCGCTGCACTCATGTCGACAATCGCGACGTCGTACGCGCGACCAGCGCCGGCCTCGCGCCGCAGCATCGCGAGCGCCTCATCGCGTCCTCCGGCGTGGTCGACCACTCCGCACCAGGCGGACGCCAGCTGTCGGACGGCCCTTCCGACGGTCTCGCAGCCGTCGACGATGAGGACCCTCGCGCCTGCGAGGTCCGGGCCCGGCGGGACGGGCGTGGCGGGCTGCGCCTGCTTCTCGAAGCGAACCGTGAACCAGAAGGTCGATCCCTGTCCGAGCTGGCTCTCGACCCCGATCTCTCCGTTCATGAGCTTGACGAGCTGTCTCGAGATGGCGAGGCCGAGACCGGTACCGCCATAGCGCCGCGTCGTCGAGCCGTCGGCCTGCGTGAATGCGTCAAAGAGCCGTTGCTGGGCCTCCGGCGCGATTCCGATTCCAGTGTCGCGCACGGCGACGCGGACCGTCACTTCGCGTGCCGTCTCCTCGACGGCCGAGACGCTCACGACAATCTCGCCCCGCTCGGTGAACTTCACGGCATTGCCGACGAGATTCGTCAGCACCTGCTGGACGCGCCCCGGGTCGCCCCGGAGGTTCGTCGGCACGTCCGCGCCGACGAAGGCCGCGAGCTCGAGCCCCTTCGAGTGTGCGCGCCCGGCGACGAGATCGAAAGCTCCGTCGATCGTGGACCACAGGTCGAAGTCCAGCACCTCGAACGAAAGCTTGCCCGCCTCGATCTTAGAGAAGTCGAGGATGTCGTTGATGAGGGTGAGCAGCGAGTCGGCGCAGGAGTGCGCCGTCTCGGCGAATTCGCGCTGTTCGGGCGTCAGTTCGGAGTCCCTGAGGAGGCTGGTCATCCCGAGCACCCCGTTCATCGGCGTGCGGATCTCGTGGCTCATGTTTGCCAGGAACTCGGACTTCAGGCGCGCTGACGCAAGCGCCGCATCGCGCGCCCTCTCGAGCTCGGCCTCGATGCGCGTCCGCTCGCTGACGTCGCGCGTGTTGAGCACGAGCCCGCGGACGCTCGGCTCGTCGAGGAGGTTGGTCCCGACGTTCTCGACGTGCCGCCACGTGCCGTCGCGGTGCAGGAGGCGCCACGCGATCGGCTCGGTCACCCCCGGCCGCGCGGCTGACGCGGAGACGAACTCGCGTGCGCGCGGCGCGTCGTCGGGGTGAACGAGCTCGAGGAGCGCCGTTCCGACGATACCGGCCGGCTCATAGCCGAGGAGCCGCTCGATCGAAGGGCTCACATACCGCACGGTCGAGTCGGGGTCGAGCACGACGATGAGGTCGGACGCGTGTCGGGCGAGCGCGACGAATCGTTCCTCTGTCCTGCGTGCGGTCTGTTGCGCCCCGTCCCGCTCTCGAACGGCGGCAATCTGACGCAGAACGGTGAGCCCCGTGAGCGCGACCGCGCCGATGACGAGGCCTCCGAGGGGCTCGGCCCAGACATCTATCACGACACTTATCAGCAGGCCGTAACCGATCACGAGGGCGACGTACGGCATCAGGCTGAACGGCGTCGTCTGGGGCGGCGCGGGTGCTGCGTCGGACGGGGCCCCGCGGCGGAAGTATTGCGCGCCCGCGATGACGAAGACGCCGCGAGCGATCCACATCGCGCTCAGCCATCGGCGGTCGACCGCCGTTCCATCGAGGCTCAGATAGCTGTCGGCCAGGTCGCTGACGAAGAAAGTGAGGAGGCCGACGGCGACGAAGGTGAGGGCACGGCGGCTCGTCTCCTCGGGCCTTCGCAGCAGGACCGCCATGCTGCCGAACAGGAGGACCAGGTCGCCGATCGGGTAGGCAACGCCGACCACGATGTCGAGCAGCCCGCTTGGGGTGTCGAGGGCGATCGGGCGGAGCACGAAGTACCAGACCACCATCGTCCCGCTCAGCATCACGGTGCTCGTGTCGAGCCAGAACCGCGTCCGCTCCGAGGCCGTCCGCGGCGCGATGGGGAACGAGAGCAAGCCCCACAGCATGACCGGGTAGACGAACAGGTTGACGATGTCGGGCACGACGAACCCCGGATCGGCGCCCAGGACCCAATTGTGGTAGATGACCAGACAGCTCACCGTCCAGTTCATGAGCAGGGCGAGCGCGACGAGTCGCCAGGCGCGGCGGGTTTGCTGGTCCAGATCCGCCCGCGCCGCCGCCATCCAGCAGCACACGGCGGCGGCCAGGTCCAGAGGAACGAAGGCGATTTGCGTGACGAGCTCACGCAGAGCGGTATCGACCCCTGGCACGACCGCCCAGATCAGATAGACGAGAAGATACCCGGTCGCGGCGAGCGTGACCGCGCCGCACGCGTCTCCGATTCGTCCGGCGATCGCGCCGAGCGACCCGAAGGACTCTAAACGCTTATTCGGCATCGACTCGCACCCTCAACGACCATCTCCCTCCGTGGGCCATAGCTGCCGCTGAAGCCTTCCACCCCACCTCTATAATCGACGAGATCGCCGCAGGCTTGAGGCCGCGCCGGCCGACGCGTCCCCTGTCGAGAAGTCGATCCGCGCGAGAGATCCTGCCCGCCCCGACTGCTCCGCCGGGCCGGGGGCGTCGTGTGAAGGTCCCGCAGTCACCCAGGGAAACGCGAACGTCGTCGGCGTACCGCGCAGGAAGGACTCGTCGACGCCATCGGTGTTGACGCCAAGACAGGACGCCTTACAAATCGAATTGAAGGGCAATCTGGCCGCGATCTAGCACCTAGGGACACGACACGGTTCGAGTTGGAGCAGTCGATCCTGTAAACTCGGCCCATCGATCCGCGACCCCCTTTCCGGGAATCGGCGCCCAATAGAAGGAACTCAGCTCGAGCTATTCATGATCCTCCGCCACGTTTGCGGGTTCGGCTCTGTGGTTGTCGGAACGCCGGTGGGGGGACGACGCGGAGGGGTGTGAGCCGATGGACGTTCGCTTGGTGACCGAGCAAGGCGTTGAAGACCGTCCTCCTGAGGAACTGGCGGCACTGCTCCGACGTGAAACCGGACTGGTCTGGGTTGACATCCCGAACTGCGACGACGACAGCGCGCGCATGCTGTCGGAGGTGTTCGCCTTCCATCCCCTTGCCATCCGGGACTGTGTCGAGCGCAATCGTGTCCCGAAGGTGCACGGCTACGGAGACCACGTGTTGATCGTGCTGCACGCCCCCGAGCGTGGGCAGCGCGGCCACGTGCACTACATCGAGCTTGACCAGTTCATAGGGCGGAACTACCTGGTAACCGTGCACGGACCCATCAACCCGGTGGTTGACCCGGGAGTGGCGCTGCGCGAGACGCGGGCGGTGCATGCACGAATAGCGGCGGGGCGCTTCCGCCCCGGTTCAGCCTTCGAACTGTCGCACGCCATAGTTTCCGCGCTGGCCCGGAATCAAGAGACTTTCGTCGAGGTCGTGACTCGCGATGTCTGGCAGCTCGAGCAGCGGGTGACTGGCGGAGACGTCGGCGATCCGGAGGAGTTCATCAACGAGCTGTTCCGCGCCCGCCATGGCCTCCTTGCCGTGCGGACCATGGCCGCGCTGAGCGGAGCGATTTACGGACGGTTAGCCGGCCTCACTCGAATACCAACCGGCGGGCAGGCGCTGATGGCCGACATTGCCGATCAGTTCGACCGCGCTCGCGCCGTGGCGGACGGCGAGAAAGAGTACCTGCAGGGCGTCATCGAGTTCTACCAGACCGTGCTCACGATCAACGCCGCGCTGGTCGGACAGGCACAGAACGTCGAAGTCAAGCGCCTCACCGAGGCCAGTTACGCGCAGAACGAAGAGATCAAGAAGATCTCAGCGTGGGCGGCGATCTTCTTCGCGCCGACCCTCATCGGCACCATATACGGCATGAACTTCGATCACATGCCGGAGCTGCACTGGGCGTTTGGCTACCCCTCAGCCCTGATCCTGATGCTGCTGCTGTCCGTTGCCCTGCACGTCATATTCAAGCGGCGGCGATGGCTGTAAGGGCGACTAAACCGAGGTCCAGCGTCGGCAATGACCAAGCGCTGCCGCGTGGTCTGTATCTCCACCTTTCAACGTGTACGAGGCACAAATGTGCTTGGCCTCCTCGCGGAACCTATTCAGAACTACTGAAGTCCATCGTTGCTGGGCTGACACGAAAGCCGCGCGTCTTGACAGCGTCGTATGTGACGCCCACTATGAACCAAAGGCCGCCGGCGATTTTGGCCCTTTGGGGTAGGCTAATCCAGATTGCAAAGCAAAACAGAAAGCCGGTCAGGGGTGCGATTGCGTCGGAAAGCAACCTTCGCCCGATTTGACTCTTGAAATAGAATTGCCGCAGCGCCGCTAAGTTCACTCCCATAAAGGCCAAAAACGCTCCAAAGTTAATGAGTTCCGCGGCCTGCTGATAATTCACCAACTGCGCACCCAGGTAGGTGACAAAGCCAACCAGGCAGATGTTGAAGACGGGCGCGTTCGTTTTCGGATCAAGCCTTGCAAACGGCCGTCGCGGCAGAATGTTGTCACGGCCCATCCCGAACAGCAGCCTGGAAACCGCCGCCATCGCGCTCAAACCCGAACCCAAGTTGGCCACAATCAGAATGCCGGCCATCGCGTTAAATAGCAGACCTCCTTCCACAACTCTCGAGACGTCCATAAATGCGGTCTCAAGATTGGCAAACGTCCGGTAGTCTGGCCATACCTGTTGTGCCAAGTACACCTGCAGTCCACCAAACACGCCGGTGAACAGGCAGACAAGCACTGTCGCAAGTAAGACGTTACGGCGCGGGTTAACTACGTCCTCCGCCAAGGTTGTCACTCCGTCAAATCCGCCGTACGTCAGTGCAGCCAGCGCCGTGCCCGTCGCGATCGCCGAGAGATTGAAAGTTGCAGGGTTGTAAAAAGGTCGACTGGAAAAGACACCGGTCCACCCCTCATGCAGGAACAGAAACTGGATTGCCAATGCGCAAAACACAAGAACCACAAGACACATGATCACCAACAGCACGCAATTGGTTCGAGAAGTGGCACGGATTCCGCGCAGGTTGATGAGGGTCATGGAACCAGCAACACTGCAGTCCAGACCACGTAAGGTACCTGCGGCACCAGCCGTCCGACGGTCAGGGCTCCGTAAATCGTGCAGAGCAGCGGTACCAGCAAATAGTCCAAGAACATCGCCCATCCGGCCAGAAAACCCAAGTGAGGGTTGACCCACGTCCAACATAGGTGTAGGCAGATCCTGCGGCCGGAAACAGCGTGGCCATTCGACCATAGCTGAACGCCGTCAAGATCATCGGTACCATCGCAATGAGAATCGTCGTGACCGCATGCCCAAGAGAAAGCTGTTGAGCGAGTCCGAAGAGGGGAATCGGTGCGATCGGCATGATGAGAACGATGCCGGAATCGCCTCAATCGCTCACGTGCTCGATCCGGAAATGGCGATCCTCGGAGGTGGTCTCGCCCATGACAATGAGCTCCTGTTTACATATCTCGATAGAGATCTGAAAAGAATGTTGTTTGCCGCGACTGAGCGTCGGATGCAAGTGCGGCCGTCTTCGTTTGGCTACTACGGGGGCGTGCTCGGAGCTGCAGCTGTCGCGCTCGAGGACTTCGGCTCACACGTCGCCAAGGTCACCGGATAGAAGCCAGCGCAGCCGATCCGAAGCAGGTGCAGCCCACGGCGTCCGCGGTGCACAATCGCTCGCTGGGAGACGAACGGCCGCGGCCTGGCTCACCGCTCGTGGAGGAATGGATTGAAAGCACTCGTGGTGGCTGGAGCCCGGCCTAACTTCATAAAAGTTGCGCCGGTGCTTCGCGCGTTGAGAACCGCGCGACACCAGGGCCTGCTGGTGCATACGGGGCAGCACTACGATGCCGTCATGTCCGATTCGTTCTTTCGCGATTTGGACATGCCGGGTCCCGACTACCACCTCGGCGTCGGATCCGGCTCCCATGCGCAACAGACGGCGCTGATCATGCAGCGGTTCGAGCCAATCCTCCTGGACGTGCGGCCCGACTGGGTCGTGGTGGTTGGCGACGTCAACTCAACGCTGGCGTGTGCTCTCGTCACGGCCAAGCTCAAGCACCAACTCGAGTGCGGGCTCGCGCATGTCGAAGCGGGGCTGCGAAGTGGCGACTGGCGAATGCCCGAGGAAGTGAACCGGGTTCTGACCGACCGCGTCTCCGATCTCCTTTTCACGCCTTCGGCGGACGCGCTGGCAAACCTGGTGGCCGAAGGGATCGAACCGGACCGGGCCGTCATGGTCGGCAACGTGATGATCGACACGCTCTTCGCGATGTTGCCCAAAGCGCGCGAGATCCACTTTGCCGACACGTTGACTCTCGCGCGCGGCAACTACGTCGCGACGACACTGCATCGGCCTTCAAACGTTGATGACCGGGACACGCTCGACGCCGTATTCGGGGCGCTTGGCGCGGTTGCCGAGACGATGCCTGTCGTGTTCCCGATCCACCCGCGAACACGCAAGAACGCCGACGAGTTCGGGCTGTTGGGCCAGCTGGATCGCGTTACCGTCATCGAGCCCATCGGTTATCTCGAGATGCTGTCACTTGTGGATGGTGCCGCCGCGGTGATCACGGATTCCGGCGGGCTGCAGGAGGAGGCCACGGCGCTTGGTGTCCCGTGCCTGACATTACGGGAGCAAACCGAACGGCCGGTCACGCTGACTCAGGGGACGAACCGGCTTGCCCCATGGCCGTTGACCAGTGGAGGCGTCTTCACTGCCTTCGTGGCGGCAAAGGCTCAGGGACGAGTACCGCCCGGAACGAAGTGCCCGGCGGAATGGGATGGATTGGCTGGCGAGCGGATTGTTCGGGTGCTAGAGGATCGGACGGCGTCGCGGCACAGTCGATAGCCAACGATGAAGAACGTGTTGATGATCGCTCGTCAGAGATTCAATGCAGCGCTTCGCGTACGCACGATGCGGTCGAGCTCCGCGGCCAGGAGTTGGCTCAGGTGCCGTCGCTCGTACGCCGCGAGGTTGCCCTTCACGGCTGGCAACGTTCCCGTCATCCAGCGCGCATGAAGCGCCGAGATCGCGTTCGCCACGGCCTGCGGGTCGGCGCACGGCGAGATGGTGGCGCCCTCGAACTGCCTCAACAGCCACGCATCACCGCCGCCTGGATCGACGACGGCGAGGATCGGCTTTTCTGACGCGAGATACTCGAACGTTTTGCCGGCGATCACGTCGGTGCCCGCGGACACGGTCTGCAACAGCACGTTGACGTCGGCGCCGCGCATCAGCGCCAGGCTTTCGGCTCGCGAGACGTGCCCGCGCACCGAGATGCAGGGCGCCACGCCGGAGTCGAAGAGCCTTGCCTCGTGGCCCCCCAGATCGCCGACGAATTCGAGGTGGAGCGTGGATCGCAGCGCCGGCTGTCGCTCGATGGCCAACTGCAGCGCCCGCAGCAGCACGTCCGGCGTTCGGTGATGCTTCAGGTCCCCAGTGTGGCGCAGGAGAAACTTGCCCGCGAAATCCCCTCGCAGCGGCTCGATTGCCGCTTCTTCCGAGGAGTACCCGTTGGTGATCGTCCTGCACTTGCCGCGCACCGCGGGGAACCGCCCTTCCATCTCGCGCTGCGTCAGCGGGCTGGTGAATACGATTAGCGATGCGGCGCCGAGAACCTTGCGCGCCCAACATCGCTCGACCTTCTCCGCCAGCGGCGAAATCGGCAGCCAGAGGCTGCCGTAGGTCCATGGGTCTCGCAGATCGACGACCAGCGGTCGGTTGAGTACCCGGGAGAGCGCATGGCCCAGAACGAGATTCTTCATGTGTGGCGCCGTGACCCAGATCAGCTGCACTCCGCGCTGGCGCGCCACGGCGGCGCCGCGCACGAACGCGGGCGGCAGCCAATCGAGATGCCAGTTTGCCAACCAGGCGGCGGTCTCGGGCACAGCCGCCAGCCGCGAGGCGATGCGACGTGGCGGAACCGGAGTGGATGTCGCGCTCCCTTCGAGGCGCTGCGCCTTCTGCCTTGAACGCTTCGGGCGTACGGACGCTGTGGTAAACGCCGATCGCGCGGCCAAAATGGGGCGAAATGCGCGCACCACTTCGACATCGTCGGGCAGCGCGCGCAGCGGATCCGGATCGCTGCGATCGCCTCGCAAGAGAGGTGAGGTCAAGACGATGGGTCGATAGCCGAAATCGGGGAGATGTCGCACAAAGAAGAACGGACGCGCCGTACCGCTCGTCGCGTGCGGCGGAAATTTCTCCGCGATCATCAACACTGGCGTGAGCATTCAGCGGTGCTTTCCGATCCTCGCGCTAGGCTGCGAGCATCGCCTCGTATGCCTCGGCCAGGCGGCGCCCCTGCTCCGGCCACAGCGGCGGCAAACGGAGAGCCGCGGGGCGGCCGTCATCGGCTGCGCACGCGGCGGCGGCCGCGCGGATCGCATCGGCGAGCGCGCGAACGTTGCCGTCGGAAACTTCCCATCCCCAATCGCGTTCGCGGATCCACTCGCCCATCAAACTGTCGGCGTTCCCGATCACACGCCGGCCGTGAACGACCGACTCGAAGAGTTTCACCGGCATCGCGCGGTCGATGTTGCCACGCTTCATCGGGTAGACGCAGTACTGCACGCTGACGTCGGCCATCAGCTCCGGGATCGCCGCGCTGAGGAACGCGCCGCTCAGCTTCACCTCGATGCCAAGCCGGCGGCTCGCGTCGCCGACGAGTCGGCGGACCTGCTCGGCACCGCGGCCCATCCCGGCGATGCGCAGCGCCGGCCGCTCCGCGCGCGGCAGCAGTGCAATCGCGTCGAGGAGATGCGCGAACATCGCCGGCTCGCGCACGTTGCCGATGTATCCAATGGTGAAGCGCGTCGGCAGGGACGGCACGACCCCAGGCGCGGGCGGCGCGTTCCAGATGGTGACCGGGTCGCAGCCCCACTCGCGATAGAGCTCGGCCGCGCCCGGCCGGCGTCCGACTCGGGCGTCCGTCGTCGTGATGACGAGATCGGCAGCGCGTGCGAAGCGGCGATCGGTCCGGCGCAGCGCGACCGCCAGCGCGCGGCGCCAGCGCGCATCCGGTCGCGCCAGCAGCGCCCACGTCCAATACAGGTCGTGGACGTCGAAGACATAGCGACCGCGGCCGAGCCCGGCTCGACGCGCGCCACGGCGCTTCCACCAGAGGCCCACCGCGCACGTATCGTGGTCGTGACAGTGCACGATGTCTGCAGGCGCCCGCAGCAGACGCCGCCGCACGGCGGCGTGAAAATACGCCAGCCCGAGTCGTACGGCGATCATGTTGCGCGGCAGTGCACCGGGTGGAGACACGCGCTCGACGCGCACCGGGCCGGCATGCTCGAGAGCGCGATGCTCGCGATGGCGGTCGAACGCATACACCGTGACGTCGTGTCCGGCATCGGCCAGCGCGTCGGCTTCCTTTTCGACCCGCGGGTCGGGCGCATGGCCGTTGCTGACGAGCATTGCGACGCGGGCCATGATGTGGATCAGCGCGCCGGGCCGGCGGTACGTGACGCGCATGAAGAGGCCGAGCACAACCGACTCAGGCAGCAAGAGCAAGAGGTGCTCCGCGCCCCAATACGCGATGTTGTACGGGTTGAAGAATGGCCCGTGCAGCATCCACTGCCGCTGGAGCTCGATGGTCAGCTTCAACGACTCGCGCAAGTGCAGGCGCTTGCCTTGCGTCCGGCTGATGCGGTACTTCAGCGTGAACGCATCGAGGTTCGCAATCTTGAACCGCGCCGCCATGCGCAACCACAAATCATAGTCGTGGCACCTGGGGAACTGCTCACGGTAGCCTCCGACGGCCTCGAGTGCGGTGCGGCGGATCATCGCAGTCGGCTGCGCAATCGGGCTGTACCGCGTGATGACCCGGACGATCTCGGCGTGGGTCACCGGATAGCGCCGCGCGCCGAGCTCGCCGCCGTTCTCGTTGATCACGAGCGTGTGCCCGCCCACCAGCGCGTGGTCCGGATGTGCCTCCAGGAAGTCGACTTGCCTCTGGAGGCGGTCGGGCAGGCAGATGTCGTCACTGTCGAACACGGCGAAGTAGGCGCTCGCCGGATCAGCCTCGGCGAAGGCGCGATTGCGTGTCTTCACGATGCCAAGGTTGCACGGGTTGCGGAGCAGACGGACGCGCGGATCGGCGCGCAGATACTCTTCGGCGATCGCGACGGACGCGTCGATCGAGCCGTCATCGACGAGCACCAGCTCGAAGTGTCGATAGGTCTGTGCGAGCACGCTCTCGATGGCCTGCCGCAGATATGGCGCCGCGTTGTAGACGGGAAGGACCACCGATACAACGGCCTCCGGCTTCATGTCATTTTTGCTGGAGGCGCGAGCCAAACGCGACCGTGGAACGCGACGTCTCGTGCGCCAACGGGCGGATCTCCAGGTCGGCGACAACGGGACGGTGATCCGAGAGCTCCGTGTCGACCGTGCGGCACGCGCGAGTGTGAAGGTCCCGCGTGACGAAAATGTAGTCGAGCTGCGCGGGTAGCCCCCACGTCGGCCGCGTGTTGCGAGAATTCATGGACACGGCGCGGGTGCAGTCCACCATGTTGCGCGCGAGGGTCCAGGTCCTCGGGCGTGTAGGGCAGCGCGTTGAGGTCTCCACCGACAATGCACGGCAGCCCTGCCTGGTGAACCCAGTCGACCAGCTGTCGCATCTGCGCGCAGCGGCGAGGGATGGAGCGGAAAAAGCGCAGCGGAGCCATCGGCACTTGAAGACAATGTGCGGTGACCAGCGCCAAACGGACGCCGCCGATCTCCTGGCTCGCCGTGAGCGCGAAGCGACGGCCGGTGCGATCGGTGAGCACGGCAACGTCGGCCAGCGGGGCTCGCGTCAGAATGGCATTGCCACCAGTGCCGCGCTTCCGCCGCCAATCGGCGTTGAAGGCACAATGATAGCCAAGCTCTCGAGCCAGCCACTCGGCCTGATTTCGCGGCTCGCGTTGCTGCTCGACCAAGACCTCCTGCAGGCAGATGATGCCGGCGTCGAGCGAGGCGAGCAGGTCGCCCGTCTCCTCCAGCCGCCGAGGCGAGGACGCATTGAACGTCGCCACGCGCACCCACGCGGGCTGCGCCTCGGCGGCAGCCGGTGAATGCAGGCGCTTCGGAGTCGATGGGAGCACGTGCGACGGCCGCCGAGACTCTGATGCGATGCGCACCGTGAGGAGGATCGGGCTGGTAACCATAGTATGCCAGGTAGACGCGTGTCGGGCGATTCCGCATACGCATTCTCTCATTGCAAAGGAGGCTCGCATGTTCAGCGATGACCCGGACGTGCGGAGCGATGGACTGCTGCACATGGCCGCCGGCGGGCTGTTCAGCCTCGTGTTTCGGGCGGCGATCGAACTGGACGTGTTCGCGAAACTCAAAGGCGTCAGCGTGCCGGTCGACGCGCTCGGCGACGTCTGGGGGATGCCTACTTCGTCGGCCCGCGTCCTCGCACAATGTCTGGTCCACATCGGCATCCTGGCATACGACGACGGCAGGATATCGAACGCACTTCCTGCTGAGACGTACCTGGCGGGAGACACGCCGACCCTTCAACGCGCTCATTACTTTTCCCGAGGCGCCGGCTTCGACCTGGATCCGGAAGTCCTCAAGCGGCGTTTCCTCGAGCCGCCCGTTCATCTCTGGTACCAGATCAGAGACGGCACGATCGATGGCTCAAAGGAGACGTGGTGGGCGCAGGGGCATGCGAATCGCGTTCGATGGGGCGAGAGGCTGGCAGACCAGTACGATTTCACCCGACACGAGCTGCTGCTCGACGTGGGCGGCGCGACCGGGGGATGGTGTATCGGCGTTCGGCAGCGCTTTCCTCACTTGAGATGTGTGCTCTTCGAGATCCCGCCAGCGGCGCGACTGGCCCGCGACGCGATCGCGGAAGCCGGGGACACCGAGGCGATCGCGGTGGTCGAAGGCTCTTTCCTGACCGGCCCGCTACCGAACGCCGACGTCGCCTTACTCGCGAACGTGCTCCATGATTGGACGCCCTCACTTGGCGCAGAAATTCTCGAGAAGGTCTACGCGTCCCTGAGCGCAGGCGGCGTCGTGCTGATCAAGGAGTACTTTCTCGAAGATGACTGGCGCGCGCCAACAGAATGTATGATGCAGGCCTTGCGCGTGATGGGTCCCGACGGCAAAAGCGGGTGGCAGCCTACATATGGCGAGATGGAAGCCGCGGTCGCCGGAGCCGGTTTCGTCGGCATCGAAAGAGCGGATTTCCTCGTCCGGGCACGAAAAGCATGAGCGCGCGTGAGGTAGGTGGGTGATGCGTGTCGTCCTGCTGACGCGGAGATTCGGGGGCGAAGTCGGGGCCACGACCAGCCGCCTCCGGGCGTACGTCACCGCGCTCGGCGAAGAAGGTGCGGAGGTCACCGTTCTCACACGCTTTCCGTTCGTGTACGGACGCACGCCCGATCCGAGACATGCCGGGCGCCTGTACTTCCGGGAGCAAATTGACGGCGCGCGGGTGATTCGGATTCGCATTCCTGGAGAGCACAGGCTCTTCGCGCCGGTCCTTGACGCAGCCCTGCGCCGTTGGGCCCGCCTCTGGGGCGAACCCGCTGCGTCGATCCTGAGCCCTGACCTGCTCGACGTTCTGTACGGCCTGCTCGCCCTCCCGTTCATCGCTGTTGTGCGTCCGAGGGCGATCGTCATCGAGCAGGGGCCCGCCTTTCTCGGCCTGCCGGTCAGCATCTTCGCCCGTCTGGGAATTCCGATCGTCCTTCAGGTCAGCGACGTGAAGTCGCTGCACATGGAGCGGAAGCGATACGGCGAGGCCTCGCAAAATCAGATCCGGGCGAACCGCCGGGTGGAAGAGGTACTCTACCGGCGCGCCGCCTCGGTGATCACGGTCACCGAGTCGATGCAATCCGACATCGCGCGCCGCCTGGGGCGGCCGCCCGGGAACATCAGACATCTGATCCCGAATGGTGCCGAGCTCGCGGCCATCGGGCCAGCGGATCCCGCCGGCAAGGCAGACTGCAAACGGCGCCTCGGCCTGGACGGAAAGTTCGCGGTGCTCTACGCCGGCAGCTTCAATGGCCAGCACGATCTCACAACGCTGCTCGAAGCCGCCCGGCAGCTGCGATCCGTTCCTGATGTCGCATTCCTGCTGATCGGCGCCGGACCATTGGAGCAGCAGCTCGCCCGGACCGCCAGGAGCTGGGGACTGGAGAACGTCTTCTTCTACCCCGGCGTGCCGGTCAGCGAGCTGTCTCTCTATCTCGGGGCAGCCGACGTCGGGCTCTCGACGGAGGTCGCAGGTTCCAAGGACAACATCCCCTCCAAGCTCTACCTCTACATGGCGGGTCGGCTGCCGGTCGTCGTCACCGATGACACCGGTGAGACGCGGGCGCTCGTCACACGCGCACGTTCGGGATTTCTGATCCCGCCAGGAGACGCCTCCGCGATTTCCGAGAAACTCCTCGAGCTGAAGCGTCAACCGGACTTGGCGATGACCCTTGGCAATAACGGGCGCTGCTTCGTGGAGGCCTTCCACGATCGAAGCCAGCTCGCGCGCGACTTTGCCCGCCTCGTCCTGCAGGCCGGAGGCCATCCCGCGTACGCGGGGCGGAAGACCATGGAGCTAACGCGAGACTGCGGAAGCCGCCGTACGTTCCCGGCACGAATGCGGCGGGCGTCATGCCGCGACTCCGGGCGAATGACACGGTCGTCTCGGTGACTCGGGCGCGCGCGCGGCTCACGGCTCCCGGCATCGAGACGCCCCAGCGGCTTCGTCGGCTGGCTTTGCACGTCCAGCAGGACCGCCTGCAGGAGGCACTGCACGCCGAGGATCAGGCTCAGGGCGGCGATCATCACGGTCCCGGCAGGCGTTACCGAGGCCGTCTGCGCCGACTGCCACCAGTGCCACGAGCCGAACGCGATGCCGAACCCCGACAGAGCCGCGCCGCCGGTGAGGAAGACGGCGGTCAGGCCGAAGTCGCGCACGAAGTGCAGGACGTAGAGGCGCCGCACGAGCGCGCGCAGCAGGCGCGGCGGAAAGGTCCGAAGCGACGACCACTCGGAAAGGCCACTGACCTCGTCGCCGTAGCGCGCCGGAACGTCGACATCGACCACCACGGCACGTGCCAGACTCAGCTCGAGCAGCATGCTGGTCTCGAAGAAGTAGCGCTTGTCGATGTGCGTCGGGTCCAGATAGTCGAGCACGTGCGCCCCGACCGCGAGATAGCCGTTGGTGGGATCGAAGACGTGCCAGTAGCCGGATGCGGCCTTGGTCAGGAAGGAGAGTCCCGTGTTTCCGACCCGGCGCAGGAGCGGCATGGTGCCGAGCTGACGCCGGTGGATGAAGCGGTTGCCCTTCGCGTAGTCGGCCGTTCCCGCCAGCACGGGGGCGAGGAGCCGAGGCAGGTGCGCCGGGTCCATCTGACCGTCGGCGTCCATTTTGACGACGACCTCGGCGCCGCGGGCGACGGCTTCCGTGAGCCCGGTCCACGTCGCTCCACCCACTCCTTGATTCGTCGTGTGGCGGACGATGTGCACGCGCGGGTCGCCGGCGGCCGCCGCGCGGGCCGACGTGTCATCGGGACTGCAGTCGTCAACGACGACAATGTCGGCGACGAACGGGGGGATCGAACCAATGACGCCGGCAATGGACTGCGCCGCGCGGTAGGCCGGCACGACCACTGCAATCCTCCGAAGCGGGTGTTGATCGATGGACATCATGCCCGCGATGTCGTGCAGTGGTGAGGTGCCCAAGAGGTGACGCCGTGACCCATTACCTGGACAGCATCGTGTTCTCGACGAGGTTTTTCAATGGGTGAAGCTCGCGCCCAACCAGGATCGCTGCCGCAGGGGGCCTCCATCGGCGCGGACCTGGCGGCGCTGCTTCGGCAGCGGCGGCTGAAGGTCGTCTCGGCGCAACCCATCACCAGCTGGCCGTCGGAGGTTCGTCCCGTGGCGTTCCGGCTCGAACTGGGCGACGGCTCGGTCCTGAAGGCGCGGCAGTTCCCGCGCGTCCGACGCGCCCGCATCGTCGAACGCATCCTTCGGATGACGCTCCACGGGTTTCCCCAGCCAATTGCACGGCGCGGGTGCGCGCTGCTCCTGCCGTGGGTCGAAGGAGACGTCCTTGCCTCGCTCGACTCCATTCCTCTCGACGTGATGCACTGCTGCGGCGCGAATCTCGGCGCGCTGCATCAGCAAGACGTCTCCGACTGGCCCGGCGTCGTCGTTCGCCAGGTCGAACACGTGCTGGCACAACTGAGAACCGACACGACGATCCTGATCGAGGCGGGCGAACTCGAGAAAGACGCTGCCGCCGGAGCACACGCGCTGGCCAACGAATCCGTCCCGGGCGCCGCAAGCACGGGAATCATTCACAACGACTTCTGCCCGGAGAACATCGTGCTGGATGCCGGGAACCCGGTGTGCATCGACAACGCGACGCTCACGTTCGGCCCGCACGATTACGACCTCGCCCGCACCTGGTATCGCTGGCCCATGTCGCCGGGCGAATCGGAGGCGTTCCTTCGCGGGTACGAGACGCACCGGAGCCGCGCGAGCTTCGAGCGCCACTTCGTGTTCTGGGCGATTTGCATGCTCACGGGTACAGCGGCCGGTCGACTGCGGGCGGGCATCGCCGAAAGGGCGAAACCGCTCGGAGCGCTTCGCTCGATCCTCGCAGCGCTCGAACGTGGCGAACCGGTCAGGCCATGGGTGGCACGCCAAACGGAAAGAGGAGGTTAGAAGGTCAGCCCAGAGATGATTTGTGTCGAAAACTCCCAACTCCCAACTCCCAAGCGTCATTGCCGAGGGGAGCGCTCTTTGGGTGTTGGAAGGTGGAGGTTGGGAGTTGACGAACTCACGTGAGTTCCGGGCTGAGATGTGGCTCGCGACATCAGCCGACGGATTGCCATGCGCGGCACCTCACGCGCGCTGGTGAGCCCCCAGCGATGGACGAGCAGTCGCACGCAGAACGCGGGCAGGCCCGCGACACTGGCCCTCCGACCGGCAGCCCGCGCGCCCGACAGATAGAGTCCGACGTACTCCTGCGCCAGCTCGATCATCGAGTGGGAATGGCGGGCCAGCAGGCGGTCCGTGAAGGGTTCGGTTCGATGCAGGCGCGCGCGTCGGAGTGCGCCAAGGACGCCAGCAGGCACCGGCGCGTCGAGCATCGTCACGAGGGCGTGCAGCGCCCGATGCACGGGCAGCGTGAGGCGCCGTTCCCGCGTGTCGTGCTCCAGGCGATCCCAGTCAATCGAGCCAGTCTGACGGGTCACAACCAGATACGCGTCAGCCATCCATCGTGTGTTCAGCTGACGGCCGGCCTTCAGGCCGGCCACGCAGACATGGAGCAGGAGGGCGGTCGGATCTGGCGCCGCGCAGGTTTGGCCGAGCAGGTCGAAGCGCTGTGCGCGCTCCCACAGTTGCTGTTCCAACTGGGGCGACGACCCGTGCTCGATCAGGTACTGATGCAGATCGAGTTTTGCCCCGTCCTGGCGGTGATGTTCGAACGCATAGAGAAACGGAACGCAGGCGCTGACTCGTTCGGCCGCCTTGGACGGTCCACCCCGCTTCCGCGAGAATGCTCAACGCGCGCGCCAGGTCGGCCGGTCGGACCATGAGATCGACGTCGCTCATGGGACGCAGCGCGGGATCCCGGTAATACTGCACGATGAGCGGCACACCCTTGAGAACGAGCGTCGGAACCCCGGCTCTCGCCAGACGGCAGACCGCGTCGGCGGCCGACTGCATCAGCAGGGCGTTGCGCGCAGCAGACCGATTCCCGACGGACGCAGCCGCGCTCTGGATCGGATGCGAGATGCCGAGACGCCAGCAGGTTCGCCCCGAGCAAGGGAAGCAGCCTGCGCTCGGCGACATCGAACGCCATCGGGTCGTCCGGCGGATTGGTCGTCAGCCAGTCGGTAAACGCCGCCCGGGCCGCGGCATCTTCGAGCAACGCGGCACGCAGCAGATGGCGCAGGCTTGCGTGCTCCACAGGACGGATCGATGGAGAGGTCCTGACGGACTGCAGCGTCAAGCGACTCGGCCTCTCCTGAAGCCTGCCCGTCGTCAACGATAATGACTTCTCACCCGTCGAATGGCTCACCCCACTCCTGAAGCCGTGCCTGCGAGCACCAACGATCTGCGGCGCACCTTCTCGTGCGCCGGCTGGACGACCGCGGTGTCGAGCAACGATCCGCATGTCCTGCATTGGCTGGCAGAGTTCCTCTCGCCGTGGCTCACGGTTGGCGACGAACCGGTCTGCGATTACCGGGTGGATTTCCACGTGGATCGACGTGACTACGACGAGGTGCGAGGCGCGGTCGGCACATCTCCGTCGCGTCACGGCGAAAGCTTCGTGCGTGATGGCCAGGAGCTCCTCTACCCGGTTTGGAGCCATTCTTACGGCCGCGAGACGATGGTCCTGGACGACATGCGGGTCGTATATCGCCTGACGCGGCTGAAGCGCGACGTACGAATCCTCGCGAGCGCTGGCGCCGGCCGTCCGAGAGCCGTCTTGATGCGCGCGATCCGCGAACTGCTCATCGTCGCGCTTCGCGTCCAAGGCGCGTTGCTGATCCACGGCGCCGCCGTCGCGGTCGGCGATCGCGTCGTGATTCTCGCCGGCCCGCGTCACACGGGCAAGACGACGCTGCTGCTCCATCTGCTCCAGGCGCTGCAGGGACGCCTCGTCTCCAACGACCGCGTGTTCGTGTGGCCGCAGACGAATGGGTTCGTTGCGCTCGGCGTGCCCACGATCGTCTCGCTGCGGCCGGGCACGCTCGAGATGCTTCCTGCCGTCGCGGACCGGCTGGCGAGGAGCGGGTTCGCGTGGCCGCTGGCGCGCGCCGAAGTCGGCGTGCAGCCGAATGCTGCGCCAGGCCGGACCGCCATCAGCCCCGGGCAGCTGTGTGACCTGGTGGGGGTTGAACCGTCTCCCGGCGGGCCCGTCGCCGCAATCGTCTTCCCAACGCCGGCGCCACATGACCTGCTTCACCTCGAACGCCTGACCGGTGAGGCGGCCGTAGACGCGGTGACGACGGCACTGTTCGGAGGGGTGGGGCCGTGGAAGACCGCGGGACTGTGGCTCGATCCTTCCTTCGAACACCGGCCCCGCGCCACCGACACGCAGGTCCTGTGCCGCGCGGTGGCTGCGCGCGTCCCGGTGTTCGCGTGCAGGATCGGCCCGGGTGTGCTCGCCAATCCACATGCGCTCATGGATCTCGTCGGCTCGCTGATCGGCTGAGTCATCCGGCTCGACTGACTGTTCCGCCCTTCCAGTGATCGGGGAGGCCGCTACGGCCGTGAAGCAGATCGGCCGGCCTGCCCTGCTCGACGACCTGCCCGCCGTCCAGGACCACGATTTGGTCGGCCCGTTGAATCGTCGAGAGCCGGTGCGCGATGACAATCGACGTCGTACCGTGCAGCAGTTCCGCGATGGCGTCCTGAATCGCCTGTTCCGTCACGGCATCCAGCGCGCTGGTCGCCTCGTCCAGCACCAGGATCTCGGCGCGTTTGAGCATGGCGCGGGCAATGGCGATACGCTGCCGCTCGCCGCCCGAGAGCGCCGTCCCGCGATCTCCGACCTGCGTGTCGAGCCCGTGCGGTAATTGCCGGACGAGATCGGCCAGCCGCGCCCGTTCCAGCGCGTCCGCAAGGGCGGACGGCGAAACGCTGTCGAGACCGTACGTGAGGTTTTCGCGGATGGTGGCGTGGAGCATCAGCGTGTCCTGGCTCACCAGGGCGATGTGTCTGCGCAAGGACTCCGATCGGAACTCGCGAAGATCGACGCCATCGACGGTGACCGCCCCGTCGTCCGGGTCGTAGAACCGCAGGAGCAGCCGCACCAGCGTCGTCTTGCCCGCGCCCGTGTGCCCGATCAGCGCCGTCGTTGCGCCGCGCGGCACACTGAAGCTGACGTCACGCAACACGGGCACGCCCGCCGTGTACGCGAAGTTGACGTTCTCGAACCGGATGGCCTCTTGGAGGCTGGCGAACGGCCGCGCGCCGTCTGTCCGAGGACGATCGGCTGTTTCCTGCAGGATGCGCGTGATTTCAGCGACGGGACCGGTCATGGCCGCGACAGATGCGCGCAGCTCATTGACGACGCCAAAACGTGTGGACACGCGACGCAGCATGTAGACGTAGACGAGGGAACCGGCGACACCACGCGCATGGCCGCGCATGGCGAGCACACCGCTGGCCACGACGAGGAGCAGCAGCACGCCGAGCACCATCAGCTGCTGTCCCTGACCGACGAGCCGACGCCGCAGTTCCAGCTGCACTTCGTGCCGTGCCAGCGCTTCGCTGGACGCGGTGAAATCTCGCAACTCGTGCTGTTCCCGTGACTGCGCCTTCACCAGCTCGATGCAGGACAGCACGTTGAAGACATGTCGGCCGAGGTGCTTGGATGCCGCCACGTCCTGCAGCGACGAGCGGGCGATGCTCTCGATGAGACGCGAACCGGCGGCCAGGGACAGCGGCAGCAGGACCAGCACGGCCAGCGTCACCGGCCAGGAGATCCAGAACATGACAGCGAAGTACGCGATGAGAACCAACGAGTCCGTGATGTTCTGGTTGACGTTCCGCAGTTCCGTCGCCGTCCGCGTCGTCAACGTCGTGAGCACCGTCGTCAAGTGACCGACGTTGGCGCGTGAGAAGAACCAGTGTCCGAAGGAGAGATATCGCTCGAAGACGAGGATACGGAGCTGATGAGCAATGGCCCGGGCGTGTCGGATGGCCATTGCCGATGATGTAGCCTCTAGGCCGATGCGGGCAGCCGACGCGATGAAGGTGACGGACGTGAAGACGAACAGCAGGCACGAGTCCAGCGACACCCCGAACCGAGCGGCGGACCAGGCGGTGACGTCACGCAGGAACGGATAGTGCGCCGCAAACCGGAAGTCGCCGGCGATGACGCCATGGAGCAGCGGAACGAGCAGACTGACGCTGATCGCTTCGAGGAGTGCGACGCCGATCGAGAAGCTCGACGCGATCACCAGATGCGATGGCCGGATTCCCGCCCGCACGAGGAGATCCCACAGCAGCGGCAGTGTCGCGAGAAGGCCAGCGGGTTTCTGTTCGGGAACAGCCGGGGAGCCCACGGCGGTC
>CAWHTD010000010.1:0-11369 GCA_963832135.1 Vicinamibacteria bacterium
GTAGCGCATTTCCGGACGCGCCGCCAGTGCCTCTGTGGACTCTCGCCCCATGAACGCAGGCATGAGGCTCTGCGTCGGCACGTTCCAGACCCCGGCCGCCTTCGTCTTCGCGACGAGCGCTCGGACCCTCGACTCGTCCAGGTGATCGATGAACGCCAGGCCGAAGAAGCCGGGCTGCTTCGGATCGATCGGCGCGCCCTCCCTCAGCAGCCCTTCAACATAGCCGTCGAGGTGATCGATCGACCGGTAGCGCGCTTCTAGCGCACGGTCGAGCCCCACGTCCACTGGCACATGTCCCGAAAACCCGATGCCGATCCGGTGCGCCGTCTCGGCGAGCGCATCAAACGGACCACGCCGCACACCGGGATGAATCTTCAGAAAGTCGTACCCTGCGGCCTTCTGCGCTTCGACCAGTCGCCTGGCCGTCACTTCATCAGGAACGGTATTGCCGTTCAACGACGGCCCGGAAGTGTAGATTGTCGGCCCCAGCAGCTCGCCCTTGCGGACACGCTCCCTGAGCGCCAGGTGCGAGGGATGGCCCAGCATGCCGCGGATCGTCGTGACGCCGCGGCCGATGTTCAGCAGGAGGATGCGCTCGTTCAGGGCATCGTTATCGCCCGTGAGATGCGCGTGCATCTCCGCCAGCCCAGGCGTCAGGTACTTGCCCGTGCCCTGCACGACCGTCGCGCCGGCCGGAGCCTTGACGTGCGACGCGGGACCGATCTGGGCGATCCGATCGCCGTTCACGATCACCGTCTGATCGCGCAGCACGACCTCGCGATCCATCGGAACGACGTGAACGTTGACGAACGCCGTGACGCGCTCCTGCGCGCGTGGCGCGCCCACCATCGCCAGCCCCAGAGCGATCGACGCCAGACCGAGGACACACGCGCGCGCCATCGAACGACTCCGTCGTCAGCCTTTCCCGTCCAGAGAGTACCGGCCGGCGCCGGCCAGAAATATCGCGATGAAGGCACCGAGATACATGAAGGGCAGCTCACCGCCGCGCGGTCCGCTCAGAGCAGCGCCGTGTCCGACCACGAATGCTGTCGTCATGTTGATGATGCAGACGACCGCGGCGAAGCGCGTGAAGAGACCCGCCGCGATGAGTCCAGCGCAGACGGTCTCGGCGAATACAGAAAGCGCCAGGCTTGCTGGCGCTCCGATGCCGAACGGATCGGCAAAGCGCTGCGACATTTGTGAATAGGCGGTAGCCTTGACCCAGCCGTGATTCACGAGCAGCATGCCGCCGAACCAGACACGCAGGACCAGGAGCGCCAGGTCAGCGCTGACGGGCAGAAACCGAAGGCCGAGAACGCGGGCTATGGAGGACATGGCAGCACGCTACCACAAGCGAGCGTGTATGGATCTCAGGCGCGGCCATCTGAACGGAGGCGCATGGCACCGCGAAAACCTCCTGTGGCGGCGGCCCTTCAGGGCCGCGTGTGCGCGGGGCTAAAGCCCCGCCTCCACAAATGACGCGTTGCGGAAGGTCACCGCGTCGCCGGCGCGGTCCCCAATCCGAACTGATCGCCGGCGCGAATCGGCCGCCGGCCGCCGAAAACCACCTCGAGCAGCTTCTCGCTGCCGACCTCGCGCTTCGCTTCGTCCACGAGCGCAACAATCCGCTTCCTGGTGCGCGTGTCGAAGATCTCACCCGTCGACGGATATGCGTGAGCGCCATCGATACTGAAGGAAATCCAGCCAGGCTGATCGCGGACCTGGATCGTCGCGGTCTGCTTTGGCGGCATCACCGTGTTGTCGAAGACGTGCACGGCGCTGTTGTATCCATCACACACCCAAAGCTCTCGCTCGTCCGGCGTCAGCCCGATACCGTGGCTCGGGCATCCATGCCGTTTGACCGGGCCCTTCTGGTATCCCTGCACTTCCACGCGATGCAGCGTGTTGCCCGTTTTGATGTCGCCGATCTCGAAGCCCAGCAAGTCGTTGACATTGACGTAGCAGAGCGTCTGCGCGGCGTTCACGGTAAACGGACGAATGGCGCTGGTGAACGGACCCACCGTGCGCACGACCGTGTGCGTCCTGGTGTCGGCGATTGCCAGCAGCGGCGAGCGCAGGCCTGCCAGATACACGCGGCTTCCGTCCAGCGCATAGACGGTGTTGTGCGCCCCGGAATTCGTCACGACCTTTGTGAGGGTGTCGCCGGTCAGCGCGTCGACGACGTTCCAGTGGGGGCCCTCGAAGGAAGGCACGTATAACAGCGTGCCGTCTGGAGACAACGCCATCCGATCGCAGCCGCCCTCGAGCTCCTTCTGCCAGACCATACGATCGGTGACCAGGTCGATGCAGCCAAGGCGCCTGATCGTGCTGACGTAGAACCGCCCAGTCCGGGCGCTGGCCGCCGCGCCTTTCACATTCTCTGGTTGTGCGCCTGGAGCCGTTTCCCAGGTCGGAATGCGCTTTACAAACGTGTATCCCTTGTCAATGTCGTAGACCAGGACGCCCACGCCGCCGTACGCGACGTAATTCCTGATCCCGGGCTCCGCGACATACAGGAACCGCCGCTCGGTCGCGGCGCCGGCGAGTCGCGAGACCGGCAGCGTCACCGCCGCTGCCGCCGTAGTGAGGAAATCTCTTCGTCGCATCACAACTCCTTGCGATCGGATCTACGCGCCGCTCACGTGGCGGCGGGGCTTAGCCCCGCAATTCGCGGCGTGCGCGGGCCTGAAGGCCCGCCTCCACAATCAGTCACTACCAATCACAGGTCAATCGCGATGACCTCGTGGACGTCGATCCTGGGCACGGTCACGGTCAGCAGGGACCCGGATGTTTTCACGTCCGGAACGGTGCCCGCGGTGAGCAATCGCACGCGTTTCGGCGCGGCGCCCACGGGCAGCCGAATCTGTACTCGCTCCGGTCCGATCGGAATCACCTCGCGCAGCGGGCCTTTCATCATCATCGGGTTCGTCAGGTTCACCAGATGCACCGTCATCGACCCGCGCTGCCGCCAGGCGGTGATTTCGAGCAGCCCGGGGCCTTCGACCTCCACCGGGGCCGGCTCGTTCGTTGCCCACCTCACGGCGTTCCGCAACAGTCGGCCGTGATCCGGCGACAGGACATCCCAGAACGTCCGGTCGATATCCCACGGAATATAGACGATGCGGCTCGCGCCGAGATCGCGGAGGTACAGCTCTCGCGTGTCGGTGCGTGCGACCCGCGGGTAGACGTCCTCCATCGGCAGGTCCGGGTACGTCGGCACGAGCGTCACCGGTGACGGGAAGCTCATCGTCGGCTTCACATCGAGGCGGAAGACGCCATTGATGATGCGCGGCGCATCGTCGAGCCCGGCGAGGATGGGATGACGCCGGCCCGCCTGTTCGGCGTCGAGACTGAGATACGAGTTCTGCATTGGGCCGTCGATGCGGCCGTTGAAGCGCACGCCGAACAGATCCGCAAGGCCGAAGTCACTGCGGCGGGTTCCCATCTCGTCGCACAAGCTCGACGCGAACGTGGCCAGCAGGCTGCCGCCGCGTGTGACGAACGCGCGGATGGCGTCGCACTGCGCATCGGACAGCGCCGCCGCGTCGGACAGAATCAGGAGCTTGAAGGGGTCCAGCCGAGCGGGCGTGAGAAAGGCCTCGTGGACGAGCTCGAACGGCACCCGCGACTCGATGAGCGCGTGATACATGCCGAGCAGGTGGTCCTCGTGCCGGTCGCCTTCGGCCAACCCGGGATGGTACGTTGCGGTCTGTTCCGAGTGAAGGAGCGCGACTCGCGCCAGCGGCGCCTCGTTGCGCAGATACCGTTCGTGGGCGAAGTGCCACTGATAGATGCGCTCGACGATCGGCAGCCAGCGACGGTCGTAGAGCACGCCGGAGAATTTTGCCACCCATGGGCGCAGGCCGTTGGCCGTGCCCTCGGCGACCCAGAGCCTGATCTCGGGCTCGCTCTGCACGGAATCCTTCCAGCGATACTGCTCCTCCACGCCGACGCTGAAGATCCCGCCGATCGGCCGCCGTCCCATGACGGAGCGGTACTCCTTCGCGCGGCGGCCGTTGGCCCACGGAGGCGTGACCCCGTGGCGCGCCTGATGGTCGGCAAACTGGATGTCGGCCAGATCGCCGGCGGTCTTGAGATTGGGCGGACCGTTCGGAATGAAGCGGGCCTGCGGGTTCGCGGCGCGCACGGTCGCGTCCCACCGCTTCCAGAGCTCCGTCAATCGCGCGGTGCGCCACTCGAGATATTCCCGGCGGAGCGGATCCTTCGGGTCCGACGTGCGCGGCAGGTGCACGCCCGGCCGCGGCCTTTGAAGTTCTCCTCGCAGTGGATGCAGTAGCAGTCGCCGCCCTGCGGCTTCCAACGATTCGAGAAGATCCCGTCGACCTGGTAGGTCGAGACAATTTCGTGGTTGACCTGATCCATGAACTCGAAGTTGTACGGACCGAGCGCGCAGGTGATCCACAACTCATGGTTCGCCCAGTGCCTGAGCGGCTTGCCGTCGATGGTTACCGCGATCCAATCCGGGTGCGCCGCGTGCACCTCGTCGCGCACCGCGTGCGGGTCGGTGCGTGCCAGGACGTGCATCCCCATCGCCCGGCAGCCCTTGACCAGCGTGCCGAAGGGGTCGCCTTCTCCCAACCAGGCGCTGCGATGATGAAGCGGGATCTTCGTCGGGTAGTACGCGACGATGCCCCCCGCGCTCAAGGTGGCGGCGTCGGCGTGCAGCCGGCGAAAATAGTCGAGCCAGAACGACGGGTCGAAGCGGCCGGGGTCGTTCTCGACGAGCGCGAGCTGCACCCAGCGCATCGGCCTGTCGAACCAGCCTTCCGTCTCGGCTCCTTGTGGGATCGACCGGAGTGCTGGCGCCGGCTCCGCGGATCCGGCCTCCGAGATTGGCGAGCCGATGGCTGCGCAGGCCCCGGCCGTCGTCGAGATGCGAAAGAAATCGCGCCGGGAGATCGGGTCAGTCGGCATGGGGGCACATTCTAGTGCTGCGGCTCCCAAGAAACTCTTAAACTCATGCCACGATGCTGCCCAAGCCTCCCTTTGCCTGCGATCTGCCTCTCGAGCGCGAGCTGGCCGTCTTCGAATCGCTGAAGCCGCGGCTCGATGGCGTGTGGGACGCGCTGACCGACTGCGACGAGCGGACCTACACCTCGGTGGTGGTGCCCTCGATGACGCTCGACCAGCGCGAGCTGAAGAAGCTCGTCGGCGCGCCATTCTACGAAGAACGACTGCTGTTGCTGCTCATCCGGCTCCGCAATCCCCGAACGCACATGGTGTACGTCACGTCCCACCCCGTGCACCCGATGATTCTCGACTACTACTTGAACCTGCTGACCGGCGTGCCGGCGAGCCACGCCCGCGGCCGTCTCACGATGCTCTGCGCGCACGATTCATCGCCGCGCTCGCTGACTGAAAAGATTCTCGAGCGCCCGCGCCTCATCCAGCGAATCCGCTGGGCGATTCAGGATCCCGCCCGCGCCTACATGACGGTGTTCAACTCGACACCGCTCGAACGCAAGCTGTCCGTGCTGTTGGGTGTCCCGTTGAACGGCCTCGATCCAACGCTTTGCCATCTCGGCACGAAGTCGGGCAGCCGCAAGATCTTCCGCGAGGCCGGCGTCGCGTTGCCCGCCGGATTCGAGGATCTCTCCTCGGAGTCGGATGTCGTGGAAGCGCTCGGCGAGCTCAGGAAGGCGCGGCCGAACATCCGGCGCGCCGTGATCAAGCTGAACGAGAGCTTCTCGGGAGAAGGGAACGCGCTGTTCCGATTCCCTGCGGAAGAAGGCCGCGATGCCAATCAGCATGCGCTGAAGGCCCTGGAATTCTGTGTGCCCGAGGAAGACCAGCGCTCCTACTTCGAGAAGTTCTGCTCGATGGGCGGCGTGGTCGAAGAGTTCGTCGACGCGGCTGAAAAGCACTCGCCGAGCGCCCAGTTCCGCACGGGCCCATCCGGGGACGTCTTCCTGATCTCGACGCACGACCAGATTCTGGGCGGCTCGACGGGCCAGGTGTATCAAGGCTGTCGGTTTCCAGCGCAGGAGGCCTATCGCACGAAGATTCAAGACGCCGGGTACCGGGTAGGCCAGGCGCTCGCCGCGCACGGTGTGGTCAGCCGGTTTGGCGTCGACTTCCTGGCGTATCGCGATGGTCCGTCCGAGGAATGGCAGCTCAACGCCCTCGAGATCAACCTCCGGGTCGTAGGAACCACGCACCCGTTTCTCGGGCTCAAGTTCTTGAGCGGCGGCAAGCTCGATCCGTCCACGGGCCTTTTCTTTTCGCTGGGTGGCCGCGCCAAGTACTACATCGCGACCGACAACCTGCGTTCCGAGGCCTATCGTGGCCTGCTGCCCGAGGATCTCGTGGACATCCTGACCGTGCACGAGCTGCACTACGATCATCGAACCGAATCGGGCGTGCTCTTTTATCTGATCGGGGCCATGTCGGAGCACGGCAAGCTTGGCGTGACCGCGATTGCGAACAGCCCTGAAGAAGCAGAAGCGCTGTACAAGCACACGCTGTCGATTCTCGACGCCGAAACGGCATTTGGACAGCCGGCGACGGTGTCTTCGTCGTAGAGCCCGCCGAGCCTTTGAACGATCTCCGTGTGCGCTGCGGCCTCGGCGTTGTCATCGTCTCTGCGTCCTCTGCTCGCTCGGCGCCCGACCACGACTGTTGCCCAGCACGGCGACGGACGCAGAGCCGGTTTCAACGCAGAGATCGCGGAGCCCGCCGAGCCTTTGAACGATCTCTGGGTGCGCTGCGGCCTCGGCGTTGCCATCGTCTCCGCGTCCTCTGAGACTCCGGATCATCGTCGCCGTGCTCCAGCCTTCTGAATCGCCAGCTTCGCCATCCGCAGCGGTGCCCGCGACGCCTCCTGGCGCGACTCGTCGATTTGGGCGCGCATCACGTCGACGAGCGCAAAGCGCGTCGGCGGCGGCATGGGGCGCTCATCTCCGCGAACGGAGAACCAGATGATCTGGTTGAGGACCAGAGGATTCGCCACATCCGGGACGGAGAGTGGCAGGCGTTCGCTTTCCTCTGCCCAGTGGCGTTCACTCGCGTTCTGCGGACCGACGAAGATCACGTTGTCGTCGGCGACCTGGGGCAGGACGGCCGTGTACGGTGTCAGGTCGGCTTGTTCCTGAAAGACGTCCATGGGAACGGCCGCCGCATCGATGACGTTCATCGGCTCGAGGCCGAGGAGCAGCTCCAGCGTGCGAATGAGCGAGACGGTGTTGTGAGGTGCGTGAACGAGACGACCGGGTGTGTTGTAGGCGCTGATGACGAGCACAGGCGAGCGGTGGGCATCCACGTGGTCCGGCCCATCCTGCGCGTCGTCTTCGAGCACGAAGATCGCGGTGTTCTTCCAGTACGGGCTGTGTGACACGGCATCGACGATCCGGCCGATCGCGTAGTCGTTGTCGGCGACGAGGAACTGTGGGGTCGCGTGACCGGCCTTCAAGCCGATCGTGTGATCGTTCGGCAGATGCATGATCGAGAGGGCCGGGAGTCTGTCGGCCCTGCCCGCGTCGAGATCGGCGACAAAGCCGCGAAACTCCTCGAGCCACGTCCCGACGCGTGAGGTGCCGCGGAATCGCCCGTCGGCGTGCTCGGTCGAAATGACCGGATCGACCCTGCCGCGCGATATCACGGCCGCTCGATAGCTTTCGGCCGTGAACGCGTCGGGTGTCCACATGTCGAAGCCTCGGTAGGCGGGGTTGAAGTGGTCCTCGAGCGTGGCCTTCGTCGGCAGAGCGACGACGGTGGGGGAGACGTCCGGATAGATCTTCTCCCTCCGCTCGTTCACCGCCGTCACGTCGTCGGCCGAGAGCGTGCCGATGAACTCTCCGTAATTGCGGTGCGTCAGCCCCGTTCGCGCCGCCGCGTCCCACAGATAGAGAGAGTCGGGCTCCGCCACGTCGCGCCCCCCGTTCAGATATGGCACGAAGCGTCTCATGAACACGTCGAGGTCCCGGGCAGTGACCGGAAGCTGCAATTCGGGAGGCAGTCGCTCGCCTTCGATGGCCGGGGCCCGATTGAACCCTTCGAAGTCGTAGGTGCGGCCGCGGTCCGAGTAGTTCCACCGGAATGCCTTGTCGACGTAGTCCGTGGAGAAGGCGGCCGTCGACCAGTTGTGACCGTCGGGGCTTGCCTCGGAATTGACGAAGAATCGATCGAAGAGGCCGAACCGAAGCGCCAGCGCGCGGTGATTGGGCGTAATGTTCTGCGGTGGACCGCCGCGACGACGCGCGGTGTCGCCCGCCCCGAAAATCGCGAGCGAAGGATCGCCGTCGGCCGGCGTGCCGTCCCCCGATGCCGCGAGGTCGCCGAACACCTGATCGTAGGTCCTGTTTTCCTTGATCACATAGACGACGTGCGTGATGGGGGATGGCCCGGCGAACAGGCGCGTCACCCGCGGCCCGACGAGACCGTTCAGTTCCAGCACCCGCGCGGTCATCCGGGCCAGCGCCGCCGGATCCGGCAGCGGCACGCGTCGCACACTGCTTCGCATCAACGAGACGCTATACGCGCCTTGCAGCACATCGGTCGCCGGAAACGCTGCCGTTGGTGCGTTCGGTCGCGCGGGCGCCTCTCCTTTGCCATTGCCGATGAAGAGATCGCCGCCAACAGCCGCGAGCGCCGAGGGATATCGAGCGGTCGGCATATATCCGAGCACACGGCTGCGTCCGTCCTCGTCATCTGCGTCCTGTCCGCCTGCACGCTCATCGTCGTCGTCACCTGTGGTCCCCGCCATCGTCGCATCGCTCAGTTTCACGATCGCGACCGATTGCGTCTGCGCGTTGGCCACGAAGAGCATGCGTTCGTTACCGCTCAAGGCGAGTGCTTCGGGACTGTTGCCGAGCCGCTTCTCATCGACCAGCCCCACCGAGATGCGCTCGACCTCTCGGTCCTTCCGCGTGTCGATCACCGAGACCGTGTCGCTGTTCGCGCTGGCCACGAGAAGGCGCTGGCCGTCGGCGGTCACAACCATCGCGTTCGGATGGGCTCCGACCGCGATACGGCCGATCACCCGGCGTGATCGCGGGTTGATGACGACGACCGTGCTGCCGTTCCAGCACGAGACGTACACCTTCTCGCGCCGGCCGCGGCCCGCGGTCCGCACGTCGTATGGGTACTGCCCCTGTCGTGGACGGGCTGGATCGCGGAGATCGATTGTGCGCACGCGATCGGCGCGCTCGTCGCGAACGATCCCCAGTGAGTCACCGAGATTGTTCGCGACGTACACGTCGCGGCCGTTGCCGCTGATGGCGAGGCCAGTCGGGTAGAGCGGTTCCCGACCGCCGTTGTACGCGACAATCGCCGACCCTGGTGCCATCGCCCGCAGGTCGATTGAGGGCGCCGTCAACGGTCCAGCCTCGGAGTCGTGACTCGGCGCGATCGGAACCGCGGCTCCCACCGAGAACGCGAAGCGCCAAATACGATTTTCGAAGCCGCCGGAGGCATAGAGTGGCCATGCGCCGCTCCAATCCGGCCGCCGTCCGAACGCGACGCCGACGTTGACGCTCTGCGGCGATGGAAAATAGACCGACTGCACCACGACCGGCGCGGGCCGTGCCGCAAGATCGATGACCTGAAGCAGCTGCTGCCCCTTGTTGCCGGCGGACGTGAACTGGACCCCGTAGCCGCTGTTCACGACGACCAGGTACCGGCCGCCGCCACCGGGCCCGGTGGTGTCTGGCGAGCGCACGAACGCGACCGGCAGCGACCCCTCCGACGGCTGGCCCCGCGTGTCGAGGATGACCTCGCCCACCGGATCGAGGGGCCGCTGATGCGGCGGAGCGGGTACGGACTGCGTCTGGAGAGGCGTCGTGGTGAGTTCGACGCTGATGAGCACCAACAGGAGCACGCGTGGCAGCATCATGCGAGACGAAGTACTAGCATTGATTGGCGTCGCGCAGCGCGGAATGCCGAAATTCGTTACAGTGCTGTCGTATCTCATGAGCACCCATCGTCGTTCATTAACCGTGGCCGCGGTCGCGCTGGCGGCATCTGTTGTGCCCCGTGCGGAAACAGTCATTCCACCCCGACCGATCCCTCCGATGCCAACGGCCGTACAAGTCGCCTGGCAAGAGATGGAGACCAACGCCTTCGTCCATTTCGGACCGAACACCTTCACCCGTGTCGAGTGGGGCACTGGCCGTGAGGACCCGGCGATCTTCAACCCGACCGCATTCGATGCACGCCAGTGGGTGCGCACGTTCAAGGATGCCGGCTTCCGCGGCGTGATCATCACGGCCAAGCATCATGACGGTTTCTGCCTGTGGCCCTCGGCCCTCTCGACCCACACCGTGGCGCGCAGCCCCTGGCGCGCCGGCCGCGGCGACGTCCTGCGGGAGTTGTCGGATGCGTGCCGCGACGCCGGCCTGAAATTCGGCGTCTATCTGTCGCCGTGGGATCGCAACCATCCCGCGTACGGCACGCCAGAATACAACCAGGTGTTTGCCGGCATGCTCGAGGAGGTACTCGGCCACTACGGTCCGGTGTTCGAGGTTTGGTTCGATGGAGCGAATGGCGAGGGACCCAACGGCAAGCGACAGCTGTACGATTGGCCGCTCTTCGTGGGCACGGTGCGGCGGCTGCAGCCCGGCGCCGTGATCTTCAGCGATGCCGGACCAGACGTGCGTTGGGTGGGAAACGAGCGGGGCGAAGGCGGCCCGACGTCGTGGTCGCTCATCAATCGCTCGCGATACGTGCCGGGGACTGACCTCAGTCACGAGCTGACCGAAGGGTTCAGAGATGGCCCCGACTGGGTGCCTCCCGAGTGTGACGTGTCGATTCGTCCAGGCTGGTTCCATCGACCGACGGAAGACGACCGCATCAAGACCGCCAGCGACCTGGCATCGCTCTACGAGCGATCGGTGGGCCGCAACTGCCAGCTGCTGCTGAACGTTCCGCCCGACTCCCGCGGTCTCATTGCGGAGGTCGACGTCAGCTCGCTTGCCGGCATGCGTCGTCTGCTCGACGAACGCTACCGCGAGAACCTGGCGGTGAATGGTCGCCTTTCGAGTGCAGACCGCCGGGAACAGCCGTCGGACCTCGCGCTCCTCGTGGATGGGAACGCGGAAACGTTCTGGCGGTCTGGCGGAGAGTCTGCGGCACCGGAGCTCACAATCGCGCTGGCGAGTGAGGCACCCCTCGATCGGATCGTGCTGCAGGAGCCCATTGCGCTCGGCCAGCGCATCGCCCGATTTCGCGTCGATGCGCACGTGAAGGGCCGCTGGTCGACCGTAGTCGACGGCACCACTGTCGGGTACAAGCGGATCCTTCAGATCGATCCGATCCTGACTGATCGTGTGCGGGTCCGCGTGCTCGACAGCCGTGCGACGCCCCTAATTGCGGAGATCGGTCTTTACTCGTCCCGGCGCCAGGTGTCCCGGTAG
>CAWHTD010000011.1:0-29616 GCA_963832135.1 Vicinamibacteria bacterium
TCACGGGTGATTGCACGGAAGAAAAGAAGACCATCCACAGTCTGTCATGTCGCCGTTGGCGACACCTCCACCCAATGAAGATATGCGGAGCGCCGGTCGCGCGGGTATGAGGTCGGTGATCAGTGGCGCCGCAGAGGCCGTTCCACAGTCTGACCCGGACAGTCCTTGGTACCTCACCCTGTGGCCCTGGCGGTCAGGAGCGCGCGGAACAGATTCCTGTCCCTGCCTGTCTTGCCCGCGACGACCGAGGGGAGGTGGAGGATGGACCTCATGCACCCGCGCGTGGCGGGGGTGGACGTCCACGAGGCGTTCGTGGTCGTCTGTCGGCGGATCGTGCGCTCTGACGGACAGGTCGACCGGGTCGTGCGGCGGTATTCGACGATGACGCGGGACCTGCTTGCGCGGGGCGATTGGCTCGCCGACGCGCAGGTCACCCATCTGGCGATGGAGTCGACGGGCGTGTTCTGGAAACCGATCTGGAATCGGCTCGAAGACCGCTTCACGCTGGTCTTGGTCAACGCGCGCCATGTGAAACAGGTCCCGGGCCGGAAGCGCGATGTGGGCGACGCGGAGTGGATGGCGCAATTGCTTCAGCACGGGTTGTTGCGGGCCAGCTTCATTCCGCCGCCGCCCCTCCGCGAACTCCGGGATCTGACGCGGCACCGCACGACGCTGTTGCAGGAGCGGACGCGAGTGGTGAACCGGATGCACAAAGTCCTCGAAGACGCCAATATCAAATTGAGCGCGGTGGCCTCCGACATCCTGGGGGTCTCGGGCCGGGCGATGCTGCGCGCCCTCATCGCGGGCGAGACCGATCCGCAGCGCCTGGCCAATCTGGCCCAGCGGCGATGGCGCGCGAAATTGCCGGACTTGGCACAGGCGCTGACCGGTCGGGTCCGCGCGCATCACCGCCTGCTCCTCACCACGTTGCTGGACCACGTCACGTTTCTGGACCAGCAGATCGCCGCGGTCGATGGCCACATTGCGACGGCAGTCGTCCCTTTTGCGGCCGCGCTCGCCGGGCTCCAGACCATCCCCGGCGTGAAGGTCCGGACGGCGGAGAATCTGCTGGCTGAGATCGGGCCCGATATGCCCCCCTTTCCGTCGGCCGCGCATCTCGCCTCCTGAGCGGCGGTCTGCCCCGGTCACGATGAGACCGGCGGCAAGCCACGATCGGGCAAGACGCGGCGCGGCAATCGGTGGGTGCGCGGCGTCGTGACCCAAGCGGCGTGGGCGGGCGCCCGGACGCACGGCACCTATTTCCACGGCCAGTACCGGCGCCTGGCCCCGCGGCGCGGCAAGAAACGCGCGATCGTCGCCGTCAGTCACAGCCTGCTGATTGCCGCGTACCACATCCTCCACGACCATGTCCCGTACCGCGATCTCGGCGCTGACCATTTCGAACGCCTCTCGCCGCGGGCACTCACGCGCTCCTTCGTCAAGCGACTCGAGCGCCTCGGATACACCGTGACATTGCAGCCAACGAACGCCGCAGCGTAACGAAATCTTCGGAACAGATTTCACAGATTTCACCGATTCAACCGTGCTGACTCCTTGCGGTCCCGGTGCTTGACGAACACCGGCCATGGAAACCGGCAGCCTCACTCTTGCGCGGCGCAAGCTTTGCGCGATCGGCGCGCGACCCCTGTCGATTGTGGGCCGGTGTCGCGGCGCAGCCGCGACGTCCCCGCAGCCGGCCGCTACGCGGCCGGCACCGGCCATCGCAATCCAGGGAATCGGTGATCGGCGTAATCTGTGGATAAACCGGTCGCGCGGCATCACGCTGGCTTCGCATCACGACGGTCCGCCAGCCGTACGGTATCCTGACAGACGGGCGTGCAGGACGCCACCCGTCCGCGGACAGGACCGAGTCCACCTGATCGATCTCGATAGCGCAGGTTCACCTCACGAACCTCCTTTGCCCGACGCGGCGGACGCGGGCGCTACCAGAGGGAGGTCCGTCGTGTCCGATCGTCACTTCCCCGTTCGCCCCAATCTCGAGCAGCTCAAGCACCAGGCCAAGGATCTGCTGCGCGCCATCCGCGCCGGCGATCCCGCGGCCGCGCTCGCTGCTCACCAGCGGAAGGGTGTGCTCCCAGGATCAGCCCGGCTCGCTGACGCGCAGCTCACGCTCGCGCGCAGCTACGGCCTGCCAAGCTGGTCCCGGCTCGTGCTCGCGTGTCGGATGACCGACGCGATCTGGCGTGGCGATCGCGAAGCGGTCCGCGCGCTCGTCCTGCACCATCCGCGGCTGCTCCAGGAAGACGCACGCGGCGTGAAGGGCAACTGGGGCCCGCCGATGTCGTATGCCGCCAATCTCGGCCAGGACGCCATCGTCACGATGCTTCGCGACCTCGGGGCATCTGATGTGCAGTTTGCTTTCGAGCGCGCATGTCTTCAAGGCAGGACCGAAACCGCCAGGCGGCTGCACTCGATGGGTGCCCGTCCACTGGCCGGCTCCGTGATGGGACCCTGCGAGACGCAGTGCGATGCCGGCCTGGCGCTTCTTCTTGAGCTCGGCGCCCCGCTCACCGACGAGCACGGCGACCGACGTGCACCCGTCGCGATGATTCTTGAAACGTACTGCCGGAACCTCGACGGAAAACACCATTGCCTCGAGATAGCCGCCGCGCAGGGGTTCGAGCTGCCGGATACGGCGCCCATGGCCGTGCATCGTGGCAGGACGGATCTTATCGAACCTCACCTCCCGCGTGACCCTGACGTTCTCGCCCGCACGTTCTCGCACGAAGAGATCTATCCGCCTGCGGTGGGATGTCACGCCGACCAGTCGTTGGCGCTCCATGGAACCCCGCTCGCCGGCACGACGCTGCTGCACCTGTGCGTGGACTGCGATGACATCGAGCTTGCGCGCTGGCTAATCGGCCGCGGCGCCGACGTCAACGCGCGAGCCTTGGTGGACGCTGACGGGTTCGGGGGGCACACGCCGCTTTTCGGCTGCGTCGTGTCGCAACCCTATCGGGTTGGCCAGAGGACCGGTGACGAGTTCGCGCGTCTACTGCTCGACAACGGGGCAGATCCGAACGTCCGTGCGTCGCTCAGGAAGCGGCTTCGGTTCGTGGCCGACGAATCGCTGCACGCGTATCACGACGTCACCCCGCTCCTCTGGGGCCAGCAGTTCCACGATCAGGACTGGGTGAGCCAGCCAGTGATGCGGCTCATCGCCGATCGCGGCGGGCTGGTGAATACGCAATAATGTCAGTCTCGAATGTTTCAACGGACAGACGATCTACGGATTACCCAGGTCAGGCCGCTCCTTCCTCCCGCGATTCTCGTGGAAGAGATTCCGGTGACCGAGCAGGCCTCCAATGTCGTCGCCAGCACCCGTCGCGCCATCGCCGACGTGCTGGAGCACCAGGATCGACGCCTTGTCGTCATCGTGGGCCCCTGCTCGATTCACGACACGACCGCGGCGCTCGAATATGCCGAGCGGCTGCTGCCGATGAAGGAGCGCTATGAGAAAGAGCTGATTGTCGTCATGCGCAGCTACTTCGAGAAGCCGCGCACGTCCGTCGGGTGGAAGGGGCTCATCAACGATCCCGATCTCGACGAGAGCTTTCACATCAACAAGGGACTGCGGCTCGCCCGCAAGCTCCTGCTCGACGTGAACGACCTGGGCCTGCCGACGGCGTCCGAGTTTCTCGATACTCAGATCCCACAGCACGTCGCCGATCTGACCTCGTGGGTGGCGATTGGCGCGCGAACGACCGAAAGCCAGGTCCATCGCGAGCTGGCATCAGGCTTGTCGATGCCGGTCGGGTTCAAGAACGGCACGGACGGCACGACGCTGACGGCCGTGGATGCCGTGTTGTCGGCGCGCTCGCCGCACCTGTTCCCGTCGGTCACGAAACAGGGCGTCTCGGCCATTTTCGAGACGACCGGCAACGATACGTGTCACGTGATCCTGCGGGGCGGTTCGCGGACCGGCCCGAACTACGGCCCCGACCACGTCCTCGAGGTCTGTGGACAGCTGGCGGCGCGCGGCTTGCGCGAGGCGATCATGATCGACTGTTCGCACGGCAACAGTGAGAGAAATCACCTCAGGCAGGCGGAAGTGGCAGACTCGATCTCGACGCAGGTCGCTCGGGGGTCGTGGCAGATTTTCGGCGCAATGCTCGAGAGCCATCTCGTGGAGGGCCGGCAAAATTACGTGCGCGGATCCGCCGTTTATGGCCAGAGCATCACCGACGCGTGCATCTCCCTGGAACAGACCGAGCCCATCCTCGAGCAGTTGGCGGCCGCGCAGCAGAAGCGCGGAACCTGACCGCGTCATTTTGGCGCTCGCTTGAAAACAAGCGGAAAGCGCTGACCGCCCTGAGCCCATGTCCCGTCGATCTGGCCGTCCTTCAGATCGCCGTCGTAGCTGGCGCGGATGGCGCCGATGATCAGGTGCAAATGTGAACCCTCCTGCGAAATCGTCGTGACCGGGATTTCGACCCCGCCTTGATCCAGACTGACGATCGTTCCAACCCCACTACCGGCCTGATTCGCCAGCTTCGCCACCAGCCGCAGTATCGTCCCCTGGACGGTCAGGGCTCCTTCCCACGAGCCTTCGAAGTCTTTGGTGATCGCTGAGCTCTTCGCCGGCTCCTCAATGTTCGGCTCCCCCTTCCATGCCAGCGTGAAGGGGATCGTGGCCCCTCCTTGACTGAGCTCGCCCGAGATCGATCTCGGCTCCTTCGAGAGCGTCCCCTTGAAAAGGGGTTCTCCCGGCACACCCTTCATGCTGAACGTCACACGGTCGCCCTCGACGCTGATTGCCGACAGCGCGAAGCCCGTCACGTTCTGGGCGGGAATCGTGATCGTTCCCTGCCATGAACCGGCGGGTTGAGGGGACAGATCGACCGAGATGGCAAGCGGCTGGCCAGGTGTTTGAACAGTGCCCTCCCAATGGCCTGCCGCGCCGGCTGTCGACTGAGCTGAGGCCGCATACGAACCAATCACTATCGAGACAGCCAACACGAATCTGACTGCTGCCTGCCTGGTCATGGCGGCTCCCCTCTTAGAAGTCACGATGTTCGACGATCCGCAGCGAAAGCATGATGAGCGCACAACCGATGCCGGCGCTGAGGGCCAGGCCGGTCCACGGCACACGATGATGGAAGAAATAGTCAGCGCCGTTCATCAGGCGAAACACGCTATACGGCGTGAAGTCCTTCGCGACGAACGTGAACATCCCGACAAGGACGATGAGAGCGCCGACGGCAACGAATGCCGCGATATCGTTCATGATGACGCGCAGGAACATCGTCAAGCCAAACAGTCCAAGGCCGCCGACCATCAGGATCAGAGAGTGCGTCAGCGCATCGCTCACCGGGTAATGCTGGCCCCGAAGCGGCGCCATCGCGCAGACGAGCAGCGATGGCACAACCGTGAACGCGGCAATCTGGCCTGCGCTCATCCCGAGGCGCGAGAGGACAAGACGCCGCCGCGTGGCCGGAAGTGACAGCAGGTACTCGCGTCCCGCCGATTCCTCCAGACCCGTTCCCGCCAGCCGCAGCGCAAATACCGGCCAGATCAGCAGCATCGTCGTGCTGAACCAGCGCACCCAGACGTAACCCCGAAATTCGCCCGTGCGGAGCTGCGCCATTTCGACGTCTGTAACCCCCAGGGCCCCGTTCGGATACGACTGCACCGGGTCCATCGGGTACGACACGTAGAGCGCGAGCACTTGCGCCGAGAGCAGCATGAGTCCCAGGTAGAACCACAGCTGCGTGTCGAGCCAGGTCTTATACCGAAGCATGGCCTTCCTCCAATCGACTGGCCGTTGCGGCGTCGAGGAAAATGTCCTTCAAGGTCACGGGTGTGACTTCAATCTCCCGCGCGTGTTCTTCTCGTGCTTGTGCGACGACCTCGTCCACGTGCCGGCTCACGAGCATCGAGAGCATCCGCCCCTCGGCACGCGCCTGCCGCACGCCCACGGCCCGCTGAAGGCTCGCGGGAGGAGCGCCGTCGAAGGTGGCGAGGACGCGTCGATAGTTGGCCTTCATCTCGTCGAGCGATTCTTCGAAGACGAGTCGGCCGCGTTCGATAATCCCCACGCGATCGGCAATCTGCTCGACCTCGCCAAGGCGATGCGACGAGAAGAAGATCGTCGGCGAGGGCGTCTCCGCGGCGGCGCGCACCAGCGCCTGAAGGACGCGCTCGTTGATCGCGGGATCCAGGCCCTCGGTCGGCTCGTCGAGTAGCAGGAGATCGGCGCCACGCGCAAGGGCCAGCACCATCGCGAATGCCGTCCGTGTACCTTTCGAAAACCGACCGATACTCTGCCGCCGGGGGATCTCGAACGCGTCCAGGTACTGGCGCTCCACGTCCGCGCGCCAGGTCGGAAAGAACGGACGCGAGACCCTCAACACCTGATCGATGGTCATGCCGGGCCACGCGGCCCGGTCATCGCCGACATGCGCGGTCCGACGCCGCATCGCGACGCCGTCCTGCGCGCTTCCAATGCGACATCCAAGGACGCGGCCGTCACCTGCCGTGGGCCGAACCATGCCCATCAGCGTCTTGATGGTGGTCGTCTTGCCCGCGCCGTTTCTGCCCAGAAAGCCATAGATCGATCCCGCGGGCACACGAAGGTCGAGGTCCTGGATGGCATGTGTGGGCCCGTACTGTTTCGTCAGCCCACGGGTTTCAATGACGATGTCTGTCATGGTCATGACTTCCTCGTGCGCGGCTTGTCGCCGAGCCGCAGGAGTTCGGCGTCGAACAGCCGGCGGATTTCGTCCGCCGTCAGCCCCGAGGTTACGAGTCGATCGATCGCCGCCTGTAGTACAGGTTGCGCAGCCTTTATGCGCGCGACGCGGCCGGCGCGGCCGTTCTCGGTGACGAACGCGCCGGACCCTTGCCGAAGCTCGATCATCCCGTCGTGCTCGAGATCGCGGTAGGCTTTTGCCACTGTGTTCGGATTGATGACAAGGTCTTCCGCGACCCGGCGGATGGCCGGCAGTTGATCCCCTGGGCTCAGCGCGCCAACGTCGATGGCGTGCTTGACCTGTTCGATGAGCTGCAGATAAACGGGGACGCCGGAGGAGGGATTCGAGCGGAACAGCATGGCTACTGTATTAGTTAACTAATACAGTAGCACTGTATGGCCACGTCGTCAAATATCTTCTTATGCGGGGTATTCTCGTGAGTCCACTCCTGAGGAAGGCGAGGTAGGGTCGACAGTGACGAGTCGCGCTACGGAGTTCGGGCCCGGCGCGTTCCACCTGCGGCAGTTTCTGCAGGTCGACGAGCAGCGCGCTCTCGTCGACCGCTGCCGTGCCCTGCTCGACGGTCCGGTGCCCGCCTATGTGCCAATCGTCCGCGGCGGCGGCAAAATGCATGTGCGGATGTTGTGTCTCGGGCGGCACTGGAACGGCAAGACCTACCGCTACGAACCGACGCGCACCGATTACGACAATCTACCCGTGCCGGCGCTGCCCGACGAGTTTCGACGGCTGGCCCACGAGATTGCGGCATCAGTCGGCATGGCCCTCGAGCCCGATCTATGCATCATGAACTTCTATGATGCCGAGGGCCGCATGGGGCTTCACCAGGACAAAGACGAAGGCGAGCGGTCGATCGCCGCGGGTGTGCCGGTGGTGTCGATTTCGTTGGGCGACACCGCGAGGTTCCTGTTCGGCGGGCTCCGACGCCGCGAGCCCGTGGAGGCGCTGCTCCTCGAGTCGGGCGATGCGTTTGTCTTTGGAGGCCCATCGCGGCTGCGGTATCACGGCGTCTCGCGAATCATTCCGGCAACCGCGCCCCCGGCCCTCGGCGTCGCAGGCCGGTTCAATCTCACCTTTCGCCAGTACCATCTGCCGCCGGGTGAATGACCGACACCGCAATCACCAAGCCATCACACCGCCACCCTCATCACGTTTGGCTCGGCGGTACACCAGGTTTGCGGCGACCATGTCCTCCATCGCAATGCCCATCGCTTTGTAAACCGTCGTTTCCGTGTCGCTCAGACGCCCAGGCTTCCGCCCGAGCGCCAGAGCGCCGAGGGTCGTTCCTTGGGCCGGGTCGACACCATCGAGCTCGGCGCATCCGATAGGCGCGGGCTTGAAGGCATCGAGAGTCTCGACAAAGAGCCGGCAGCCAATGGCGAGTGTTCGAGGCAACTCGCCATCCGGAGGGTGAAAGCCGACAGAGGTCACGTGGGTTCCAGGCTTCACCCAATCAGGGTCGATCACCGGTGCGGGCGAGTGTGTGGCCAGGCACACGATGTCCGACTCTCGCACCGCCTGCTCCACGTCGCGGGCCGCCCGCGCGCGGTCGCTTCGACCAGCGAGCTTTTCGGCATCCTCGTAACGAAGCGACCATACGTTGATGCGCTCGAAATCGCGGACGAGCGGCAGCAGCCGCAGGTGTTCGCGGGCCTGCACCCCGGCGCCGATCACCGTGGCCACGCGAGAGTCTTTCCGGCTCAGGAGACGGGCTGACAGCACCGCGCACGCGGCGGTCCGGATGCCCGTGATAAGCGTGCCATCCATGACGCAGGTGGCGCCGCCCGTCGTGGGATCGAACAGGGCAATCAACGCCAGGTGGTTCGGCAGGTCCATCGCAAGATTGCCATCGAAGACGTTCACGATCTTGACGGTGATCTGCATGCCGGGCTGCCACGCCGACATCGCCAACGAGAATCCCTGGTCTGGAACCGAGAGCCTGGTCCGCGGCGGCGCCTGAACCTCGCCACGCTCGAGTCCCTTGAACCCTTCTTCGAGTGCGTCCAGAAGCTCGCTGGCGTCCAGATGTCTTTCGACGTCCGCTTCACTGAGCGTCATGACCTGCCAGTTGCCCTTACTGACTTCGAAGGCGGGTTTCGTTGGCGGATTGCGCGGGGCAGTCATCCCGTCCAGCTCCGTGAGGTCGGCGCGCGCCAATCGAATTCTGGCATCATGCGTCGATGATCAGGGCGGCTGCGATTCTGATCTCGCCGCTCATGTGGCGGCGGGGCTTCCGCCTACGCATAAAGCTTCGGCGAGACTCGCCGTAGCCTTGGCGAAGGCGGTCAGCCCCGCAACTCGCGGCGCACGGCCTGACCAGCCTCCGCCAAGGCTACGGCGGTCCGCCGAAGCTTCCGAGCGAACGCGGAAGGCCCGCCGCCACAACTGTCAATATGAGAGAGCCCGCGCCTACGCAAATAGCGACTTGATCGCCTTGCCCTTTCCGTCGCGTGTCACGTAGAACGGCCGCTCCTCGATCGTGTAGGCGAGCGTCGGTGCAATCCCCAGCGCTCTGAGAATCGTCGCGTGCAGATCTTCGATGACGACGCGATCCTGCAGAGTACGGCAGGGGCGCTCATCAGCGGTCACGCCGTGCAAGTGGCCCTTACGGATGCCGCCGCCGAAGAGCAGCACACAGCCCGCGTCGGTGAAGTGCCGGTGCATGCCGTAGTGCTTCGGCTCGGTGATGGTGTTCGGCACCTCCACTTGATCCTTCACCCTCCGATCGGGCTTCCCTTCGATGAGCAGGTCGCGGCTGAACTCGCTGGCCAGCACGATCAGCGTCCGATCGAGCAGGCCGCGCTCCTCGAGGTCGAGGACAAGCTGCGCCACCGGCGCGTCGATCTGTCGCTTCATTTCCGTGGCGCGCGAGTGGCCGTTCTCGTGGGTGTCCCAATTGAGAAACGGAATGTACTCGGTCGTGACCTCGATGTAGCGGGCGCCGGCTTCGACCAGACGTCGCGCCAGGAGGCATCCGAGGCCGAAGCGGCCCACCATTTGCTGCTCGTACTTCGCGCCGAAGCGGTTCTGCTCGGCGCGGAACTGTTGCCCGGGGCTGTATCCAGGCACATAACGCTGAATGTGCTCGAGCGGTTCGAGCGAAAGATCGAAGGCCTTGGCCGCCGGGGAGCTCAACAGCCGATGCGCGTTGTCGTACGCGCGAAGAAGGGAGTCGCGCTGATAGCTGCTGCCGTCGCGTCCGACCGGGCTCGCGTCGAGCAGCTTGCGAAAGAACGCATCGCGCCGCTCGAAGCGTGACGGCGACATGCCGCCAGGCGGCCGGACGACATCGGCTGCTTCGTCCGGATAGGGAACGCCAAACGGCCCGTACTCGCTACCCAGGAACCCCGCGGTCGTGAACGCCTTGAGCTCCTCGCCTTCGCCGACGTCCAGCCGCTGACCGATGTTGATGAACGGCGGCACGGCCGGATTCTTGGCGCCAAGCGTCCGCGCCACGATCGCGCCAAGGTGTGGAGCCGCGACGGTCTGTGGCGGCGCGTATCCCGTGTGCCACTGATACTGATGCCGCGAATGCAGAATGAACCCCAGGTCTCCCGCGGTATAGCTGCGAATCAACGTGCCGCGGTCCAGGACGCTCGCGATTCTCTCGAGGCCCTTCGATACCTTGATGTGATCGACGGCAGTGTCGATGGCCGGGAACGTGCTCAGGACCTGTTCCGGCTTCAACCCGGCCTCGAACGGCGTGTAGCGCTTCGGGTCGAAGGTCTCGGTGTGGGCCATGCCGCCGCCCATCCAGAGCACGATGACGGCGTCGGCCGTGGCCGGGATCGCTTCCGGCTCCTGAGCCGCGACGAGGCGCGGAAAGCCCGAAGCGAGTGCCGAAAGGGTGGCCGCGCTTGCGGTGGCCAGGAAATCGCGGCGGGTGTGGTCGCGCATGATCAGTGGATCAACTGGAATTCCGGGAGCATCGCGACCATCCAGAGCAGGTCTTCGATCCCATCGGCGGTGATTGCGGGGCCGAGGACGCGCCGGCAGACGGTTCGTTCCGCGATGGTCGGTGCACGTCCAAGCGCGCGCTGGAACACCGAATTCACGAGGGCGGTTGATTGAGGATGTGAAGCGGCCAGGCGCTCGGCCCCGCGGCGCAGCATGCGTTCCAACGTTCCCCCATTCACCAGCTCGAGGCTCTGCAGCGTCGTTGCCGCAGACGACCGCGTCGTCACGACCTGCTCGCGATTGGGGCGCCCCAGCGCGGTCATCAACGGATCCGCCACCACCATCGCTGCGCGCGTCCGGGCCGGAGCAGGCGCGTCGTGCGAGGCCACGAGTGAGAAATCGAATGTGCCGGCAATCTTGCCTCGCCAGATGCCCGTGACCGCGCTGATGGCGTCGACGAACTGCTCCGCCGTCAGCCTGCGAACGGCCGGGCCGCGAAACACATACGCCTCGAGCCGTTCGGGCAGGTCGACGGCCTCACGCTGATACGCCTCCGACGTGAGGATGACGGCCATCGTGCTCTTGAGGTCGTAGCCGTGCGTGACGAGATCTTCGGCGAGCCAATCCAGGAGGTCCGGGTGCCACGGCTGCTGTTCCATGTCGTCGATGGGCTCGACCAGCCCTCGACCCAGGAAGCGCGCCCAGAGACGATTGACGATGGTGCGGGCGAGCCTCCCGTTTTTCGGGCCAGTGAGCACGCGCTCCAACTGCGCGAGGCGTTCGGCGCGCGGCGCCGCCGGGTCGATGCGACCGAGCTCCCCGTACAGAAACTTCATCGGAGCGGTCTTCCCGGTCGGCCGATCGCACTCCACCATTTCGAGGGACGAGTCGGCATAAATGGCCGCGAGACCGTAGGCATCGGCCAGTTGCCAGTCGTTGATGAAGCTGTCGTGGCACGACGCGCACTTCAGGTTCACGCCCATGAACACCTGCGAGATGTTCTGGGCGGCCTGCATCGGCGGGGTCTGGCTGGCATTCACCACGCCCCGCCAGACGATGCCCTTCGTGAAGCCGGCGGTCGTCGTGGCGGGATTGACGAGGGCGGCAACGAAGCGGTCGTACGGCATGTTGTTCGCGAGCGCCGCGTACAGCCAGGCGCTGATCTGCTCGCGTCCGCCGTCGATGTAGCCGGTGCCGCGATAGTCGTTACGCAGCAGGTCGTTCCAGAAGCTGAGCCAGTGTTCGGCGTAACGGCGATTGTCGTCAAGGAGACGCGTGACGAGCCGATCGCGTTTGTCGGGCCGCTGGTCGTCGACAAACGTGCGAACCACTGTCGGAGACGGCAGCACGCCGATCACGTCGAGATACGCCCGGCGTATCAGCCGGCGGTCGTCCACCCGCCGAGGAGCCGCATCGTTGTGCTGCGCGAAATACGGCGCCAGGAGGCGATCGACGGGATTCGTCGCGGTGGAGGGGCCGGCAGGAAGTTGGGGCTCGCGCCGGGCCAGATTGCGAGGCGCGGCTTTCGCGAAGCTCACGCCCGCGTCCCAGACGGCACCCTGATCGATCCACGCACGCAAGAGCGCAATCTGATCGCGCGTGAGACGCGATCCTTTCTGCGGCATCACCAGGTCGGGCTCGAGGCCGGCGACCAGCGCAATCAGCCGGCTGGTGGCGCTTTCGCCCGGCACGACCGCCGCGCCGCTGTCGCCGCCTTCGAGAAGGCGGTCGCGTGTCTCGATGCTGAAGCCGCCGCGGTCGCGGCCGCGCGCGTGGCACCGCACGCAGCTCACCTGCAGGATCGGCTTGATGTCGCGCGTGAAGTCGACGGCGCGCTGGGCCGGTGCCGGGAGGCCGGCGGGCTGTTCAGTCGTCGCGGGTGTCGCCGGCGGCGGTGCCTGTGCCTGCGACTGCGCCGAGGACGAGAGCCCGTTGGCGAGCATCAGCGCTCCTGCCAGCACGAGCGTCCGCCGGGTTGAAGTGCCGTCCACGTCCGCGAGGGTAGAAGATCTACCGCAACCCGTCAATCGCTCCGATGGCACGAAACCCGTGCCATTAGGGACAGTCCCCGATCTGCGCGCGGATTCGGGAGAGTGCCTATCTGGGGTGAAACCCGGTGGGTGGTGGCCGCGTATCCGTTCACATGGAGAGAGTATTGACGGCAACACCGAAGAGCGCGGGCACCGCAGCGGTCCTGAGCGTCGTGATCCCAGGCGTTGGCCAGTTCTACAACGGCGACTTTCTGAGAGGCCTCTTCTGGCTGATCATCACGCCGGGGCTCTGGATCGGCTCGGGCGGACTGCTCGGCTGGGTCTGCCACGTTATCGCCGCCTACACGGCCTACCACCGCGCCAACCTCAAGAATCGCCTCGCGGGCTTTCCCATTCACGCGTAGGGGCGCAGGGCGAGGTGCCCATGCCACCGCATGGCGCGGGTCCAACTGGGCAGATACGACGGTCGCGCGACGCGCGCCAACCGGCAGCCGTTGTGATACGGTCTGCCGCATGCATTCCCCTGCCGTCTCACGTCGCACATTCCTGACGCTGGCCGGAGCCCTGCCGTTGGTCGCGCGGGCACGCGCGGCCAGCAACATACCGGTCGGCATCGAGCTCTACTCGGTCCGCGATGCGCTCGCGAAAGATCTCCCGGGCACCGTCCGCGCGGTCGCGAAGATGGGTTACGAGGTCGTGGAGTTCTACTCCCCCTACTACGAGTGGACGCCCTCGAAGGCGAGCGAAGTCCGAAAGCTCCTGGACGAGCTCGGCATCCGGTGCCTCTCGACGCATAACAGCAGCACTGTCTTCGCCCCCGACGGCCTGCAGAAGGCCATCGAGCTCAATCAGATGATCGGCAGCCGGTCGATCGTGATGGCGAGCGCCGGAGAGGTCTCGGGCGTCGATGGCTGGAAAGCGGTTGCCGATCGCCTGAACGCCGCCGCCGAAAAGCTCGCACCGCTCAGCATGACGGCCGGGTTCCACAATCACGCCGCGGAGTGGCGCCCTGTCGACGGCAAGCGCCCGATGGACATTCTCGCGTCGTCGACGAGCAAGAACGTGGTGCTGCAACTCGACGTGGGCACGGCCGTCGAAGCCGGCACCGACCCGGTCGCATGGATCAACGCGAATCCAGGCCGCATCAAGAGCATGCACTGCAAGGACTGGGCAGCCGACGGTCGAGGCTACACGGTTGTGTTCGGCGAGGGCGACGCGCCATGGCAGAAGCTCTTCGAAGCTGCAGAAGCGACCGGTGGGATCGAGCACTATCTGATCGAGCAGGAGGCGGGTCCCACGGACCAGCAGTTGCAGCGCGCCGAGCGGTGCCTCGCCAACTGGAGGAAGCTGAGAGGCTGACACGGGCGGGACAAACGCAGTGCGCCCTACAACCGCGCGAGCTGGGAGGCCGGAATGACAGCGTATGGACGGCGGTTGCGGCGGCGCGATTTCTTCAAGACCGCGGCGGCGACGGCGGCCGGGTTGACGATCGTGCCAGCATCGGCTGTGCGCGGGTCGCAGGCGAACTCGCGCCTCGAGATCGGGGTCATCGGCTGCGGAGGACGAGGCCAGTTCATCGCGCGCCTGTTCGAGCAACACACGAACACGAAGGTCGTCGCCCTCCACGACTACTTCCTCGATCGCGTCACGAAGCTCGGTGACGAGCTGTCGGTGGGCGCGGACGCGCGCTTCACCGGCCTCGACGGCTATCACGCGCTCATCGAGCGTCCCCTTGACGCCGTTGCCATCGAGAGCCCGCCCTACTTCCACCCGCAACAGGCGGTTGCAGCGCTCAAGGCCGGAAAGCACGTCTACCTGGCAAAGCCGCTGGCAGTCGACGTGCCCGGCTGTCGCGCCATCGAACGCGCCGCGCGCGAGGCGAAGCCCACGCAGAAGATCCTCGTCGATTTCCAGACGCGGCGCGATCCGCTCTTCCGCGAAGCGGTGAGTCGTGTGCATCGCGGCGACATCGGTCCCGCCGTGCTCGGCCATGTCTACTACCACGCAGGTCGACTGACACCGGGCGCCCGCGAGGGCGCTCCCACGGCGCGCCTCCGCAACTGGGTCTTCGACAAGGCGCTCTCCGGCGACATCATCGTCGAGCAGAACATTCACGTGATCGACGTCGCGAACTGGTATCTGAAAGGGCATCCGCTCAGCGCCGATGGCACCGGAGGGCGCAAGGCGCGCGTCGACGTCGGCGACTGCTGGGACCACTTCGTCGTCAGGTACGCGTACCCGAACGACGTGCTGGTGGACTTCAGCTCGGCGCAGTTCACCAAGAGCTATGAGGATCTGCGGATTCGCGTCTACGGCGCGCTGGGGACGGTGGATTCAGCCTACGAGGGCGACGTCCGCATCACGGGTGACACGCCGTGGGCCGGCGGCAACACGAAGGGGCTGTACGTCAGCGGCGCCACCGGCAACATCAAGGATTTTCACGCCGCCGTCACAAGCGATACGGCTTTGGCCGATACGCTTTCGCCGAGCCTCCAGAGCAATCTCGCGGCAATCCTCGGACGCATGGCGGCGTATTCGGGCCGCAAGGTGACGTGGGACGAGATGATGGCGAGCCAGGAGCAGTTCGACCCGAAGCTGCAGCTCCCTGCGGACGGACCGACCATGAACCCGTCGGCTGGCTGACATGCCCCGGTCGTCCTGAGCTTGTCGAAGGAACGAACGGCGCTCAGGACGGGCGTGTCGAACTACGAACGGGGACGGATTCGCCCTCTTTGCGCCGCTCACGTGGCGGCGGGGCTTCAGCCCCGCAACTCGCGGCGCACGCGGGCCTGAAGGCCCCGCCTCCACAATTGCCAAGACATCTGACCTCACGAGGTCGGCAATGTCTCGACGATTTGCTCAGTCTTCCCGTCCCAATACAGCTTCTTACCCTCCCAGTACCGACCGCGCGGCCATGATGCAGGCGACCGAGTGCGCGAAGCCTTCACGCACGGTCGCGTGAGGATCCTGTCGGCTGCGCAGGCATTGGAACCAGTCGTCCATGTGATGCAGGTCGTCGTCGTCGATGGAGGTCGGCGGCGGCGCCGTCTCTCCAGGCAGCCGCACGTCGGTCGTCTTACGCTTGTCGTAGACGTCCGGATCGGACTCGTGCACGCCCTTTTCCTCGACGAGCTGATAGCGAGGACTGCCCTCGCCGCCTATGTTGATGAGCGTTGCGTTCTTCCCCATATACCGCGTGAAACTGGGGGCGTCGTTGCCGAAGCTGGTCGAGTAGCTCGCGAGAAAGCCCTTGGGGTACTCGAGCAAGGCGTGGAACGTGTCGGGATTCTCGCGTCCGTCCGGCCACGCGAAGATCCCGCCGTGCGCGACAACGGACTTCGGGAACGGATCGTCCATGAACCAGTGGATCAAGTCGATCCCGTGGCTCATCCACTGGTCGGCGATGCCGCTCGAGAAGTCTTTGTACAGTCGGTACTCGAAATACAGTTGCGGATCGAACGGCCGCGCGGGTCGCGTCATCAGCCACGCCTGCCAGTCTGTATCCTGCTCGCGAAGCTGCGCCACTTCCGGCCGCCCACGCCACCGCGGTCCGTGGAAGTTCCACTCGACTTCCACCTTGCTGACCTCACCGAGCACTCCGGTCTTGACCAGGTCGTGCGCGGCGCGCGGATAAAGCTCACTGCGGTGCTGGGTGCCAATCTGCACAACGCGCTTCTGCTCTAACACGGCGTCGCGCGCGGCCTTGATGTCGGCGAGCATGTTGCCCATCGGCTTTTCGCAATAGGCATCCTTTCCGGCCTCGGCCGCCATCTTCAGCAAGGGCGAATGCGAGTGTTCGGGGGTGGCAATGAGCACGGCGTCGACATCGCGCAGCGCCAGCAGTTCATCGGGTCGGGTCAAGGCGCGCGGTGCCCGGCCGAAGACCTCCTGATTGGCCAGTACCGCCTTCTCGCGATTGACCGACCACAGGTCGCAGACAGCCGTCATCTCGACATTGTGCGTGCCCTTCAATTTCGCAACGATCGAATCAAGGCCACGGCCGCGGTTCCCGATTCCGATGTGCCCCAGCGAAATGCGATCGTTTGCCCCCAGAATCCGGCTGTATGACAGCGCTGTCGTCCCGATCGCCGTTCCCGCGGCCATCCTCGCGCTGCGACTCAAGAACGTCCGCCGGTCGATCGCCGATGCCTGATCCGAGTTCCCCATTGTTCTCCCTCCGCGTACGTGCAGATTACACCCGCACGACGCGTTAGACTATGGGCCGACCAAACGGGGACCGCGGAGCCAAAACGAGGAGATCGAGACGATGACACGCTTTCCCTCCCGCCGCACGTCGATCCTGTCAGCGCGGATGCTCACGGCCCTGGCTGTGCTGGCCGCCTATTCGACTGGCGGTCGGGGCGCGCCCGATCTCCAGGCGCTGGCCGACACACATCCAACGCCTCTCGCCATACGGTCGCCCGCACCAGACTTCTCGCTGCCTGGCGTGGACGGCAAGACCTACTCGCTCGACAGCTTCAAGGGCAGCAAGGCGCTGGTGGTCATCTTCACGGCGGTGCACTGCCCAACCGCCGAGATCTACGAGGGCCGCATCAAGAAACTGGTCGCCGACTACAGCCCGCGAGGCGTGGCGTTCGCGGTGATTCAGCCGAACAACGCGAAGGCGCTGCGCCTCGACGAGATGGGCTACACCGATGTCGGCGACTCGCTCGACGACATGAAGGTCCGCGCCGAGCACCGCCAGTTCAACTTCCCGTTTCTCTATGACGGCGATGCGCAGGAGACCGCCAGGAAGTACGGGCCGATCGCGACGCCGCACGTGTTCGTGTTCGACGCACAGCGCGTCCTGAAGTATCAGGGGCGCGTCGACAGCAACCCGCGCGAGCCCTACGCGAAGGTGCCCGACGCGAGAAACGCGATTGACGCGGTCCTCTCGGGCGGCACGGTACCTGTCGAGAAGACGCCGACGGTCGGATGTTCGATCAAATGGCTCGACAAGTCGGTGCTGCACGACGCCGAGCTCGACGCGATCAAGAAGGAGCCGGTACCCCTCGAAAAGATCGGCCCTGATGGCGCGAAAGCGCTGCGTCAGAACACCACGGGCAAGACCTTGCTGGTCAACTTCTGGGCGACCTGGTGCGCTCCCTGCACCGAAGAATTCCCCGACCTGCAGAACACCTTCCGCATGTATCGCAAGCGCCCGTTCGAGCTCGTCACGGTCAGCATCAATTATCCGGATGAAGAGCCAGCCGTGCGGCGCTTCCTCCAAGCGCAGCACGCCTCATCGCGCAACCTGCTCTCCGCGACAATGGATCCCTATGAGCTCATGAAGGCCTTCGATCCCGACTGGAACGGCGCCGTTCCGTACTCGATCGTGATCGCGCCCGGCGGTCAGGTGCTGTACAAGGAAAACGGGCGGATCGACCTGCTGAAGGCCCGACGCCTCATCCTCGCCAGTTTTCCGGACGATGATTACGTTGGGCAGAACGCTTATTGGAATAGTAAGTAGAGGTCACCAAGGTGGCTCGGGTCACTCGGGCCCTACTGCTGAACGACCACCCAGTCGCCCTTGCGCGGGCTGAAATACGCCAACCGCTTGCCATCAGGCGCCCAGGAAAACGCGCGGGCGGATGGATCGACCGGGATCCGCCGCATCTGTTCTCGCCCTCTGCTCGAGAGATCCAGCAGCCACGTCCCTTCCGCACCGGTGAAGACAATCCTGCGGCCGTCTGGCGATACCGCAGTGCTGCCGATGGGGCTGCGGCGGGGCGCTCGGAACCGTCGGGTGTTCCCGTTCTTCACGTCAACGATTCTGAATTCGCTCCCGTGGCTGTAGCCAATCGTTTTGCTCTTGGGGAACCACGACACTCCTGATGGCCGTCCCGTCCTGTCGAAGCTCACCTGCCTCAGCCTCCCCGTCGCGACCTCCACCGTCCACAGGTTCCACGTGCCGCGGCGTCCGGCGCGCTCGAACGCGAGGCGGCGGCCATCAGGCGACCAGGTGGGCCGTCGCGCGAAGCCGACCCCGCTGACACGCCGGACATTTTTTCCATCTCGATCCGCAACATACACGGCGCGTGTGCCGCCGTGGTCCGAATCGAACGCAACCCGCTTGCCGTTGGGCGATGGCTGCCGGTTGTAGGTCTTCGCCCCAATCCTGGCTTTGGCTTTCTTTATGAACCCGCCGCCCGCGATGGGCGTGTAGCGAAACGACACCGGATCGTCCTGCACTGAGAGAAACCAGTCCGTGAGCGGTATGGAGGGATCCGACGCCATCAACGCCAGGTTGCTCATGTGCGCGGCGACAGGCTTGGCCCGACCATATTCGAGCCCTACGGGGGCCACGTCGGGCTCGGGCCCTGCGGCGTCCAGGTCGGGGCTGACTGCGGCGACGTCGGACCTTGCGGCGGTGATGGAGGGCCGCGAGAGGTGCGCGAGCGAGTCGCCAAACCAGAAACCGGCTGGAACGGTGATCAGTAGCAGGGCGGAGGCGAGCGCCAACTCCCGTACGGCGAAAGGCTCATCGTCGGCACCCGCAGGACGGTTCTCGCTGGCGGATTCGGCCACATTCGTTACCACCACCACTGCGGGACCATCGGCGTTGAACACGACCCGCTCATATCGCCGCCGGTCGGGCTTGCGCACGACCACGGATGACTGCATGCTGCCGGATGCGTCCAGCAGCACCAATTGGACGGTCCGCGAGGCCTGTGGAAGGTCGTTGGCGAGATCGTAGACTGCCCGCCATCGTGCGAACAGCGCGCGAAGGTCGGCCGTTGGATCCTGGCCTTCGAATGGACGGAGCGCTTCCGCAAACGCGTCGACCGAGTGGAATCGTTTGCCTTCGAGCGTCCCCAGTCCGGTGGCAACGACTTGGCCGAGGGCTGGCGACGCGCGGTGTCCCAGCGGCGCGCGATCCAGAAGCGCGCGCAACAGCGTCGCCAGGAGGAGTGTCGCCGGCAGACGACGCTCGCGGCCTGTTCCAGAAAGCAACTCACCGTCCGGGAGAAGGACAATCTCCGCGGGATGGCGAACACGCGGCGGATGATCACCGACGGACGCACAGAGGCGGCGGACAATTGCCACGGCTTCGCCAGGATGCACGGGAACCCCCACTGCCAGCACCTCTGCGATTGAGACAGCAGCTCGTCGTTTCACGTCCACAGCGCATGCGAAATCGAGGCCACACCTCGGTGCCGCTGGACTAGCGTTGGCAGCGCCTACGGCTCGGCTTGCTGATGAAAATCCGACCGGCGTAGAGTCATTCGGAGGAGGTCACGATGGCAGACAAATGCGCGCATCCGTCCTGTGAGTGTAAGGTCGAAAAAGGGGGCGAGTTCGGAAAGTACTGCAGCGCACATTGTCAGATGAAAGGCGACAGCGTGGAGCTGCGGTGCGAGTGCCACCACCCGGCATGCCAGTGACGCGACATTCAGCGGATCGTCACCGAACGACCGCGTCGGTGATCGCGAGGGCGCGGTCGATGACGGCAAATCCCTCGCGCAGCTCCGCCTCCGTGATCATGAGCGGCGGGTTCGTGAAGAACGCGTTCCAGCGGACGAACGTGTAGAGGCCTTCCTGTCTGAAGTGCTTGCCGAGCGCCGCCATCTCGGGCGAACTGCCATTGAACGGCGCCATCGGCTCGCGCGTCTCGCGATTCCTCACGAGCTCGACAATCCCGAACAGGCCAATGGACCTGACCGCACCGACTGAAGGGTGGCGTGCCGCGAGATCCGAGAGCAGACCCGCCATCACCCCACCCATCTCCTTGGCTCGTTCGATCAGGCGGTCCTCCTCGTAGACGGTGATCGTCGCGAGTGCCGCCGCGCAGGCCAACGTGTGGCTGTTATAGGTCAGCCCGCCAGCAAACACGCGATCGCGGAAGTGATCGGCAATCGGGCGCCTCAGCCCAACGGCGCCGAGCGGCACGTACACGCTCGTCAGTCCTTTTGCCATCGTCAACAGGTCGGGGACGACCTTCCAGTGATCGACGGCGAACCACTCGCCGGTTCGACCGAAGCCCGACATCACCTCGTCGGCAATCATGACAATGCCATGTTTGTTGCACAGTGCGCGGACGCCTTGCAGGTAGCCGTCCGGAGGAACAAGGATACCGTTGGTTCCCGTGACGGGCTCGAGGATGAACCCGGCGATCGTGGCGGGTCCTTCGAGCTGAACGATCTCCTCGAGCCGCGCGAGCGCCTCCTCGGCGCTGTCCCACCCGCGCTGGATGCCGTGATAAGGGTCGGCCACGTGTACCACGCCCGGAAGGCCGGGCTCGGCCGCCCATCGCCGCGGATCGCCCGTCAGCGAGATCGCTCCAGCGGTGGCGCCGTGATACGAACGATACCGCGCGATGATCTTGTGCCGGCCCGTGTACCATCGCGCAATTTTGATCGCGTTCTCGTTGGCTTCCGCGCCGCCGGCGGTGAAGAAGAAGCAGTCGATGTCGCCCGGTGTCACCGCGGCGAGCTTTGCCCCGAGCCGCGCGCGCGGTTCGGTAGCCATGAACGGGTTGGCATACGGCAGCCGCGCCGCCTGCTCCTGGATCGCACCCACCACGCGTGGATCGGCATGCCCGATGTTCACGCACATCAACTGGCTGTTGAAGTCGAGATAGCGCTTGCCGTCCGGCGTCCAGAAGCACGCGCCCTTCGCACGCGCGACCGCGAGTGGATCGACCGCTCCCTGGGCGGACCACTCGAAGATCGTGTGCTTCTTCGAAAGCGCAATCATCTCGTCGCTGGTCATGCGAGTCCTTTGTGGCGGCGGCCCTTCCGCCTTCGCTCGGAAGCTTCGGCGGACCGCCGTAGCCTTGGCGGAGGCTGGTCAGGGCCGCGTGTGCGCGGGGCTAAAGCCCCGCCTCCACAGACGGACAGTTGCCGCCAGTGAATGCATCACCGTGAACTGCGTTTCACGAACGCCCCGGCGCCTGCGCGGCCTACGAAGGCGCCGTCGTCGATGATGACGCGGCCGCGCGACAGCACAGTCTCGGTCACGCCCGTCACCTCGCGTCCTTCGTACGGGTTGTAGTCGACCTTCATGTGATGCGTCTCCGCTGAAAGGGTCATCGTCTTGGCTGGATTGAAAATCACCAGATCGGCATCCGAGCCGGGAGCAATAGTGCCCTTTCTCGGAAACATGCCGAAGATCTTCGCGGGCGACGTCGAGGTCAGCTCGACGAATCGATTCAGCGAGATGCGGCCCGTACGCACGCCGCCGTCATACACGAGGCTCATGCGCGTTTCGATCCCTGGCGCGCCGTTCGGAATCTTCGAGAAGTCGTCCAGGCCGAGCGTCTTCTGTTCCTTCATGCAGAACGGGCAGTGGTCCGTCGAGATCGCCTGCAGATCGTTGAAGGCGAGCCCGCGCCAGAGCCGATCCTGCATGTCCTTCGGCCTGAGGGGCGGGCTCATCACATACTTCGCCCCTTCGAAGCCTGGTTCCTCGTAATTGTCGTAGGAGAGAAACAGGTATTGGGGGCACGTCTCGGCGTAGGCGGGCAATCCCCGATCGCGTGCTTCGGTAACCATTTCGAGCGCTTCGGCGGCCGAGAGGTGCACGATGTAGATGGGAACGTCAGCGATTTCCGCCAGCGCAATCGCCCGGTGCGTGGCCTCTGCCTCGGCGCGCGCCGGCCGCGTGAGGGCATGGTACTTCGGCGCCGTCTTCCCCTCGGCAAGCGCCTTCTTCACGAGCACGTCGATCACGCCGCCGTTCTCGGCGTGCATGCAAATCGTCCCGCCGTTCTTTCCCGTTCGCAGCAGCGCTTTGAAGATGCTCGCATCGTCGAGCATGAAGACGCCCGGATACGCCATGAACAGCTTGAACGATGTCACGCCTTGCCGAACGAGGGCGTCCATCTCGGTTTCCACCTGATCGGTCAGCTCCGTGATGATCATGTGGAAGCCATAGTCGATGGCCGCCTTGCCTTCGGCTTTCTTCATCCACGTCTCCCAGGCGTGGTGCAGCGTCTGGCCTCTGTATTGGATCGCGAAATCGACGATGGACGTCGTGCCGCCGAAGGCCGCCGCAATCGTCCCGGACTCGAAATCGTCGGCCGACTGAGAGCCGCCGAACGGCATGTCGAGGTGCGTGTGAACGTCGATACCGCCCGGGAAGACGAGCTTGCCGGATGCGTCAAACGTCCGGTCCGCGCTCATGGCCAGCGACGTGCCGATGGTCGAGATCCGCTCGCCCTCGACCAGAATGTCGCCTGGATAGAGGTCGGTAGCCGTCACGATCGTGCCGTTCTTGATGAGAATGCTCACGGGAGAAGCTCCGCCATCGAGCCGTAGGTCTCTGGGCGGCGATCCCGATAGAACTGCCACACGCGCCGTACCTCTTCGATCATGTCCAGATCGAGCTCGGCGATGACGAGCTCGTTCTTGTCTTCCGAGCCGACCGCGAGAAAGTTGCCGCGCGGATCGACGAAATAGGACGAGCCATAGAATCGGCCGATGTTCCACGGCGCTTCGATGCCGACCCGATTGCTGCAGGCCATGAAGTAGCCGTTCGCCACCGCATGTGCCGGCTGTTCGAGCTTCCAGAGATACTGCGACAGCCCCGCCACGGTCGCAGACGGGTTGAAGACGATCTCCGCGCCGTTGAGCCCGAGCAACCGGGCGCCTTCGGGGAAATGCCGGTCGTAACAGATGTAGACGCCTATCGTCGCGTAGCGGGTGCGAAAGACCGGGTATCCCAGATTGCCTGGCTTGAAGAAGTACCTTCTCCCAGAACCCGCTCGTGTGGGGGATATGGTTCTTGCGGTATTTCCCCAGGTAGCTGCCGTCGGCGTCATAGACGGCCGCGGTGTTGTAGTACACGCCCGCCTGCTCGCGCTCGTAGACGGGGACGACGAGCGCCATCTGGTACTTCCGGGCGTACGCCGCCATCCGTTCGGTGGTCGGCCCGGGCACCGGCTCGGCGAGATCGTACCAGTGCGGATCCTGCGACGGGCAGAAGTACGGGCCGTTGAACACCTCCTGCAGCCCGAGGATCTGAACGCCGCGCTTGCCGGCCTCTTCGATGAGCGGGATATGGGCGGCGATGGCCGCTTCCATGACGTCGGCAATCGGGGCCGCGGGATCGGTCAGCGGTGTCGCTGCTTGAATGAGGCCGCCGAGAACCGTGCGAGGCATAGTGGGCTCTGTTCGTAGGCCCGAGCTTCAGCTCGGGCGTCTCTCCGTCATGCCCAAGCTAAAGCCTGGGCCTACGGGTGTTCATCTCAATACCAGCGTGAAATCGTGACTTTCTTGTCTGTATAGAACTCGAACGCATCGCGTCCGTGTACTTTCAAATCGCCGAAAAAGCTGTCGCGCGCACCGCCGAACGGAAAATACGCCATCGGTGCCGCGACGCCGATATTCACGCCGACCATCGAGGCCGTGGCCCGATGGCTGAACTCGCGCGCCGCCTTGCCGCTCGTGGTGAAGATCGATGTGGCGTTCGCGTTCGGGTGCGCTTCCATCACGCGAAACGCGTCGTCGAGATCCTTCACCGGGCACACCGATGCCACCGGCCCGAAGATCTCCTCGCGTCCGATCGTCATCGCGGGCGACACCTCGTCGAACACCGATGGTCCCACGAAGAAGCCGTCCGGACGATCCGCAACCCGCGTCGTCCGTCCGTCGAGCGCCAGGCGGGCCCCTTCGCTCACTCCACGCTCGACGTACGACAGGACGCGTTCGCGGTGTCGTGCGCTGATGACCGGGCCCATCGAGACGCCGGGCTCGAGCCCGTCGCCGACTTTCATCGACCGGGCAGCCTCGATCAGCCGATCGCGTGCGGGAGTGTGCGCGTCGCCGACGGGCAGGAGCACGCTACCGGCCAGACACCGCTCGCCGGCGCACCCGTAGAACGATTCGGCAATCGTCGGGATGCTGCGATCGAGGTCGGCGTCGGGCATCACGATGATGAAGTTCTTCGCCCCGCCGAGTGCCTGCACGCGCTTGCCCGCATGGGTCGCGCGCTGATACACCAGCCGTGCGACGGGCGTGGAGCCGACGAACGAGACGGCCTTGATGCGGGGGTGGTCGCAGAGTGCGTCGACGACCTCCCGGCCGCCGTGCACGAGATTGACAACGCCTGGCGGGAGGTCACAGCGTTCGAGCAGCTCGAACATGCGCTTCTGCGACAGCGGCACCTGCTCGGACGGCTTGAGGACGAACGTGTTGCCGCACACGATCGCGAACGGCAGGAACCAGAGCGGCACCATCGCCGGAAAGTTGAACGGCGAAATCGCGGCGCAGACGCCGATGGGCTGTTTCATGACGCTGCAGTCGATGCCAGCTCCCACGTTCTCGAGCCCATAGCCCATCAGCATCGACGGCCCGGCGCACGCGACCTCCACGCACTCGATGCCGCGGCGCACGCTGCCTCGCGACTCGTCGAGCGTCTTGCCGTGCTCGGTCGTGACGAGCGTCGCCAGCTCCTCGAAATGGTCCTCGAGGAGCGCCTTGAACCGGAACATCGCGCGGGCCCGCACGACCGGCGGCGTCTGGCTCCAGCCGGCGAAGGCCTTCGTCGCCGCGGCGACGGCAACTTCCACGTCGCGGGCGGTCGACAGCGGCGTCCGCGCAATCACCGTTCCGCGCGCTGGATTGTGCACGTCGAGAAATTCGGACGCCGACGAAGGCATCCACTTGCCGTCGACGAAGTTGGACAGGATTTCGACTTGCACGCATTCCCCTCCGAAGCGGTCATTATGGGCCACGGACTGCCACGGATCCAGGCTCGCCACGGACGGACACGGACGAAATTATGGCGACGCGCGGGACGAGTCCGGCATAGCTGGCCAGGTGCCCCGGCGTCGGGAACCGGCCGATGTCGCCCACTTCGGCGCGGATCGCCAACGCCAGGACCGGGCCGATGCCGCGCAGTTGCTGCAACGCGGTCGCAATGGGATCGCGGGCCGCGGCGTCCTGCACTTCGGCGTCGAGCTGCTGCGTCTGCGTGCGGACGACCGCGAGCACCTGGCGCAACCCGGTCACACTCGCCGCGGCGCGCGGCGGCAAGGCGAGGGTCTCGAGCCACCGGTCGTCGGTCGTCCTCGCGAGCCGTCGCGCGTCACTCAGGCCCTGCCGCAGCAGCACCGCCCGCACGCGATTGATCACCGCCGTGCGGACCTGCACGAGTGCGAGCCGTTGGCGACACAGCTCGCGGAGCTCCCGCATCGCCAGCGGCGGGTAGTAAATGCCGACGACACTGTCCCGGCGCAAGGCGTCGGCGAGCCGCCGAGCATCGAGTCGGTCCGTCTTCGCCGCATACCCGGCTTTCAGCTTCGTCTTCAGCGGGTCGACGATCCGCAGGTCGCCGACCGCTGGCGCGACGCCGTCGGCAAAGTGCCAGGTGGGCGACTCGCCTCGACCGCCAACGCGCTGCGTGGCGTACAGCGAGCCGTGAGCGCCGCGACGCCCGCGGCGGTGCGCGGGAAGCGGCCTTCCCACAGTCGCTCGCCTGTCGCCGTCACTGCACACGCCTGGAAAAACGCCTTGTGCAAATCGATTCCGATGTATTGATCACGCATGGGCCGTCCTCCTCTCAGCCCGGGCATGCGATGGTGGAACTCACATGCTACCGGGACTGGCCGAGAGACGGCCCTTTCATTGATCACGGATCTGGACCGGGCGGATGCCGCCACGGACCGACGCGGACTCAGGTTGGCCACGGAGCCACACGGATTCCCACGGACACGTTCCGACCTTTGGAGGTGCGGGGCTTTAGCTGGATTATTCGCCCGTTCGCCAGGCCGTTGCGGCTCACTCGCTCCGGAAGACCCTGTCGAGCAGGCCGTCACTGACAGGAAAAACGTCGCGTAGGCCTGCGACCGGACGTGGGGATGGGCCCCCACGCCGCGTGCTCCGGACGATAAGCCGAAGCGGCGTTTTTCCGGCCTGCGGAACCGGGGCTTCCGGAGCGAGTGGGCCGCAACGACATCACCATTCATGAATCCGGCTTCAACTCGCGCGTATAGCGCGCCAGCCCCGCGCGGCTGCGCTATAGTTTCTGAAGCGAGGTCCAATCCCATGAGCGCGGATTTGTCGGTCACGTTCTCGGGCCTCCGATTCGAGAACCCGTTTCTCCTCTCGTCGGCGCCGCCGACTGAATCGGACAGCAACATCATTCGCGCGTTCGACGCCGGCTGGGGTGGCGTCGTCACCAAGACGATTGGCCTGCATCCGGTCGTCAACGTGATGGGTCCGAAGACCAAGTTCCTTCGGGCGACGCCCGAGTCGGCGCACCTCTCGATGCAGAAGCGGCCGGGCACGTCGCTTCACTCGTCGTGGAACTGGGAGCTCATCTCCGACAAGCCGCTCGACTGGTGGGTGCCGCGTATTTCGCGAATCAAGAAGGCCCATCCGAACCGGATTCTCGTGGCATCGATCATGGCCGGATCGGGCAGCGATCGGGAGTTGTCGCACTGGCAGACGCTCGCGAAAGCCTGCCAGGACGAGGGTGCCGACGCCTTCGAGCTGAATCTGTCGTGTCCGCACATGGATCGGAAGGACATGGGCTCGAACATCGGCAAGGACCAGGAGCTCATTTCCACCGTGACCCAGGTCGTGAAGGAAGTGGCGCGGGTTCCCGTCTGGGCCAAGCTGACCCCGTCGACGACCGACATCGTCGAAGAAGCGAGAGCGGCGTTTCTCGGCGGTGCCGACGCGATTTCGTCGTCGAACACGTTCCCGTCCCTGCCGCTCATCGATCCAGACACGCTCGAGTTCGAGATGAACGTCGAAGGCCTCGTGTCGAGCGGCGGGTTGGGTGGCCCTGCGATTCTCCCACAGTCGCTGGCGAAGATGGCGCAGCTCACGCAAGCGTTCCCCGACAAGGCGTTCTCCGGAATCGGCGGTGTGGCCGAGTTCGCGCATGCGCTGAACTTCTTCCTGCTCGGATGCGGCACGGTGCAGGTCTGCACTGCCGCCATGCTCGATCACGCGATCGGGCCGAACGTAATCGCAAGCTTGACTCGCGGCCTTCAGGAGTTCCTCGATCGGTACGCCGATCGTGGATGGACGTCCATCGAGGATGTCCGCGGCATCCGCCGGGATCGCGTGGTTCCTCATTCCAGCATCAAACGTCCCGAGTCGAAGGAATACTTCGGCGGCCACGACGCGTCGGAAGGTTATGCCGAGCCGGCCGCGGCGCCACTTGCCGGGCCGGGCCGAGAATAGATGCGCGGCGCGATCGAGGCCGTGCGCGGTGATGGGGCGGATTTCGTTGCGCTGACCGAGGATCTCTCCGGCAGTCCGCTCTGGAATGCCGACCTGGCGCCCACACCGCTCGAGCGCCGGACCTGGTCGACCTACAACATTGCCGCGCTCTGGATTGGCATGAGCGTGGTCATCACCACCTACACGCTGGCGTCAGGTCTTATGCAGCAGGGCATGGCCTGGTGGCAGGCGTTGACAACCATCCTTCTCGGCAACGCCATCGTCTTGGTGCCGATGATCCTGAACGCTCACGCCGGCACCAAATACGGGATCTCGTTCCCCGTGCTGTGCCGCGCCAGCTTCGGTACAAGAGGCGCGAATGTCCCCGCAATTCTGCGCGCCATCGTGGCTTGCGGCTGGTTCGGGATTCAAACGTGGATTGGCGGTCTTGCGCTCCATGCGCTCATGTCCGCCGCGTGGCCCCCGTGGTCAGCCCTGCCTGGAGGCGTGTGGATTGCATTCGGCGTCTTCTGGATCATTCAGGTCGGCATCATCCTGCGCGGTCTCGACGGCATCAAGCTGCTGGAAAGCTGGTCGGCGCCGCTCCTGCTGGCGGGCGGCCTGGGACTGCTGATCTGGGCGATTCGCGCTGGCGGCGGCCTGGGGCACATCCTCACCGAATCATCGCGGCTGCAGGGATCGGCCACACCGTTCTGGCAATTGTTTCCCGCGGCGCTCACCGCGAATGTCGGCTACTGGGCCACACTGAGCCTGAACATTCCCGATTTCACGCGATACGCCAGAAGTCAGCGATCGCAGGCGCTCGGTCAGGCATACGGCCTGCCGACCACGATGACCGCGTTCGCCTTCATCGGCGTCGCCGTGACGAGCGCCACGATTGTCGTATTCGGCGAGGCGATCTGGGATCCGGTGGTCCTGATTGCGCGGATCGGCAGCCCGCTCGTCATCATCGTGGGCGCGCTGGTCGTGCTCATCGCCCAGCTCACGACCAACATGGCCGCCAACGTCGTGTCGCCCGCCAACGACTTCTCGAGCCTCGCGCCGCGCCGCGTCAGCTATGTCATGGGCGGGCTCCTGACGGCGGTCATCGGCATCGCCATGATGCCGTGGAAGCTGTACGCTGATGCCGGAGCGTACATCTTCACGTGGCTGATCGGCTATTCGAGCCTGATGGGCGCAATCGGCGGCATTCTGATCGCCGACTACTGGATCGTTCGAAAGCGCACCCTGGTGCTGCGGGATCTTTTCGCCACCAGCGGCGCCTATACCTACGATCGGGGCGTCAACTGGCGGGCGATGGCTTCGCTCGTCATCGCGCTCCTTCCTGTGCTCCCCGGATTCATCCGCGCGGCGGTGACGCCAGGTGGCCAGGTGCCGGATCCGGGCGTGCTGGACGCGCTCTACACCTACGCGTGGTTTGTGACGTTTCTGCTGAGCGGCGCGGTGTATTTGGTGCTGATGCGCAAGTGAAGAGGGCGGAAGCCACGCTGTAATCGATGAATGCCCAAGCCAAAGCTTGGGCCTACAGGTGTTGAAGCGACGTACGGCTGAAGCGACGTACGTAGGCCCGAGCTTTAGCTCGGGCGCCTTCGCTCCGACAGACTAGGGGATGAACGTGAACTTCGCCTGGCCTGTGACGGCGTTGGCGAACGCGAACGGGAACGATCGCTGCGGGCGCTGCCGTGCGCTGACGCGCACGTAATATTCACGATTGCGTTCAAGCTTCATCGTCTCGCACAACGGCAGCCGCTGAAGCGTCGTAAGCCACCGCCGGACCACCGCTTCGTTTTCGGTGACGACAGATTCGTCGGTGCGACCATCGACGGTTCTCGACAGCGTGTGGCGACGGGTGAGGTTGTC
>CAWHTD010000012.1:0-785029 GCA_963832135.1 Vicinamibacteria bacterium
ACAGGCGCCGTGGCTGGGGCGGCAATTCATACGCGTCGTACTCGTAGCCCATCTGCGCGGTACGATCGCTCGCTTTGACCGGCAGATCCGCGCGCTTGTTGCTTCTGTCCCCATACGAGAAAACGCGATTGAGATACTTGGGATCGGTTGGATTCTTGTTGCCGAGACGGCTCCAGCTTTCCCAAATCCGGTCGATGTTGGCGTGATGGAGATAGAACAACGGGTCGCCGCCGACCGTGGAGAATTCGGCCATATCGCCGCCGAGGGCGAAATGCGTAAAGAAGTGCGGGTTCTGGTCGATCCGCGGAGCGAACCCAAGGCTCCCCGTCGGCGAGTCGATGTAGAACTTCTCGTTGAGGGCGTCCAGGGTGAGCCAGTCCTTATAGAGCACGTCGATCCGGGCGCCGCCATTGACCCAGGGCCAGCGCGTGCCGTTGTAGAGCGTCGTACCCGGATCTCGGAACATGGCCGGGACGATGAGATCGTCGGGGTTGCCGGTGAGCGGGTTCCAGTAGGGCAGCGAAAACTCCTCATCCTGCAGCACCTGGCGGATGACCCCCTCGAACTGATGAAGCATCAGTCGATGCCAGGGCAGGAAGTACCACTGTTGAAACTGCTCGGGGTCGGAGGGGTTAAAGGAGTGCGATTGGCAGGTGTTCCACACCGCCTCCGCATCGGCTCGAGCCTCCGGCGGGAGCGACGCGATCACTTCGGTCTTGAGCTTCCGGGAGTGATCCCACAAGAACGCCGGAAATCCTTTCATCCAGTGGGTATTCCACCACCACTGCCACGAACGCTGATCGTGTTGCGGCAACTCCCGCATGATCTCGATCGCCTTTGCGTACTTCGCGAGCATGACCTGGCCTTGCGGGCTGTTGACGTTGTAGCGCGTGTAGACCTTCTTCGGACCCTGCGAAGGCGCTGCCGCCGCGGTCCTTGCAGCCGTGGTCGACGCCTGGGAAAGGGCCGCCGTTGCGCTAGCAGCCGTTGCCGGCGCCTGCGAAGGCGCCGCGTCTGCGCTCGTGGCCGCCGCTGGGGGCGGCGGTGCACCGAACTGCAGCTCCAGAATGTCGTGCATCGCGGTGTGCGTGGAGAGGGTCGGGTCGAGGAAGGTCAGCGCCCCCGCCGACTGCATCATCCCGCTGACCAGGTGAAAGCGAGTGCCGATCACCCCGCCCGCGATGCCGTGCCGCGGCATCGGCATGGAGGGCAGCGTGGTCCAGGAATTGGTCGCCGGCTCGTAGGCCTCGACGCTCTTGAACGCCCCGACGAGATCCTTGGTCGTCACCTCGCCGCCGGCGACGTAGATCCGGCGGCCGTCCGAGCCCGACGCGCCCCCGCTGCGAGCGGTGGGCATCCGTTCCTTCGGCACGCTCCACGAGTCGTTGACCGGGTTGTACTCCTCGACCACATCGGTGTTGGTGGCCGACAGGATGAAGCCGTGCCCGGTCCGGCCGCCGATGACGTAGATCTTGCCGTTGACGACACCGCCGAACGCGTGGTTGCGCGGCACCGACATCGGCCGGCGGCTCGCCCACGTGTTGGTGGCCGGGTCGTACACCTCGTTGGTGCCGAGCACCCGAGACGGGCCGAAGAACGAGAAGAACGGGTCCTTGGCCCCGTCGGTGGTCGTGGCGCCGCCAATCACGTAGATCTTGCCGCCGACTTCGGCGGCGACCGCCGACCCGCGCTTGCCGGGCAGCGGCGGCAGCGACTTCCAGGAATCCGCCGCCGGGTCGTACTCCCACGCGGTGTCAATCGGTTCCCAGGCGCCGCCCAGGGGGATGGCGGTGTCCTTCGGGGGGACGAAGCCGCCGATCACATAGATCTTGCCGTTGGCCGCGGCCAGGGCCGCATGGTGGGCCGGCCGCGGCATCGACGTCTTCTTCGTCCATTTGTCGGCGACCGGGTCGTATTCGTAGGTGACGCCCCGCGCCTTGCCGCCGTCCCAGCCACCAAACACGTAGAGTTTGCCGTTGGTGGTCACGCCGTAGAGCTCCTCATCCGGCTCCGGGAATGGGGCGCCCTTCTTCCAGGGCGAGGTGGGCATCTGCGCCAGCGCGCTCGTGGCGAACACCACGCTGGCCATCAGCACGGCCAGCAGGGCCGTTCCTCGTTTCAACACTTTCGACATGAATGGTCTCCTCTCAGGTTGTTGACGACGACTAAAGGCTCTATCGCGTGTTGACGATCAGTCCGAACAACACGTAGTGAACGTCTCTATTTCCTTCGCTGGTTTCCCACATGTAGGACGGCTGCACGAACACGCGCTTGTTGACTGGCAGCGTGACGCCAGTCCAAATGCGCTCTCTGTTCCATCCACCATCGCGCTCAAAATAGGTTTCGTATGCGGCAAAGGGCTTCCAGACGCGCCCTCGCACCGTGAGGGGATGCGCGATCGCAATTTTTCCGCGGTAACGGTCCGTGTCGTTCACTGGCGCTGGACGGAACCGTCTGACATACATGTTGCGCGCGGATATCTCGAACTTGCGGACGGCGAAGGCCACGGTTCCGTCGACTCGAAACTGGTGCTCTTCGTAGCTGTCCGCGAAGTTTCCCGGCTGTGGCGGCAGCCTATTGAGGCCGCTTGCAGGAACCGAGTAGGACATGTAGCTGGGGGTGACTGTCAGAAACTTTGTCGTCCGAATTGGAACGTCAACTTGTACGACTGGTGTGTCTAATCCCCCGATGTAGAAACCGGAGAATTTGAGACCAATCTGCTTTTGCAGAGGGGCGCTCAGCACCGCCCAGGCCGAGGGCGCGAATAGCCCGCCACGTCGATCGCCGACATCGGGTGCATCGGGTGCAGTAGGTGGGTCCACGTTTTCTTGCGCCGCACATGGTGCGGCGAGCGAAATTGCCCAGACGACCAGAACAGCTGCTACGAGAGACCGTGCCAACCTTGTGAGCGCTCGCATATCATCTCCACGAACTTCTGCAAACCTCGTTGTGAGGTCCGCTCCATTACGCGTTTCGAGATGGCAACGGCGATGCCGCCGCGCGATCGCTCGCGCACCCGCCAGAATTCGCCTGTTTCTTAGCGATTGCCGCGCGAAGCACCGTCCGTTTTCGCGCTGTGCGTGCGATTACGCGCGGCCGCCGTCCAGGCAGGTTGGCGTTGATGCCCTCGACGACTAGAAGGCAATTACGTGGATCTGGCGGTGTTTCCCACTCATTGCCGCACGAGCGAGGAGAGGGACTCTCAGTGCGGAGCGGAAGGCATCACCTTTGCCCGTGCACATGGACAGGAGGACTTCAAAGATGGCACGGCAAAGAGTGATAACGGGTCTGGCTGTCGTTCTCGCATTCGCGTGCGTGACGAACGCAGCCTTTGCGCAAACGCCGGCGACAACAGTCAACGGAGCACAGACATCAGGGGGTCAGGATCAGTCTGCCGCGGCACTGGCCCAGGAGGCGAGCAATCCGTTCGCCAGTAGTTGGGCGCTGCAGCTGCAGCAGAACAACAATTGGACGGAGATGCCCCGCGGTGACGATCACAATCGGGTGCAGAGCAATCTGCAGTTCCAGCCGTTGTTGAATGTGAGGCTGACCGAGAAGCAGGGGCTGATTATCCGCCCCATTGTGACAATCGCTAATTCCGTCCCACATTTCGATCAGAGCGGACAGAATGAACGGACCACTGGGTTCGGCGACACCGTTCTCGCATTTGCGCTGCCGCGTTCGCTCTTCGGTGGCCGGCTCATGGTCGGCGCAGGCCCGACGTTCATTCTTCCGACGGCATCGGAGGATCTGCTCAGCCAGGACACCTGGCAGGTGGGGCCTGATGCGGGAGCCGTGTTGCTCGGTAAGCACTTCATCACCTATGCCTTCGTCCAGCAGTGGTTCAAGATCGGCGGAGAGGGCCGGGACACCAACCAGATGAGCGGCACCTTCAACTTCACGTACTTGTTCGAAAACGGGTGGACCATCGGGACGCAGCCGACTCTTTCGGTCGATTGGAAGGCGCGCGGAGGTGAGCGAGGGACGTTTGGGCTGGGGCCACAGGTAGGCAAGATGTGCAAATGCGGAGGCCTGCCGACGCTGTTGCAGCTGCAGGTTCAGTACTTCCCGATTCGTCCAGACGTCGGGGGTTCGAAGTGGAATATTCAGCTGCAAGCGACTCCGACGATCCCGGCCCTCATCAAGAAAGCCCTCTTCTGACCACGATCGGCGCTCTCGCGCGCCCGCGACTGAAAGGACCGGCCCTGACACACGCGACCGACTCGTGCGAAGCTGTCAAAGAAGGAGAATCGGGCCTTGCTCTACCGCGTTCGCCGTCCTGGTCCGCCGCTCGATGCCGTCGTTGAGTGGGTATGGGTCTGTCGCAACGACCGGCGGCCGCACGCGCTCGAACGCGTGCTGCCCTCGGGATCGGCGCAACTGATCATCAACCTGCAGGAGGATCAGACACGCGTCTACGATCCGGACCGCAACTACCGGTGTGTGACAAGTCCTGGCACCGTGTTCGGCGGCCTCCGCACCACCTACCAGGTCATCGACAGCGCCGAGCAGGAACACGTGGCCGGCGTCGTGTTCAAGGCTGCCGGGAGCCGGACGTTCGTGCCGGTGCCGGCACATGAGGCGACGAACGTGGACGTGCCGCTGGAGGCGTTATGGGGCCGGTGCGACACGGTTCAGCTTCGTGAACGTCTACTCGAGAGCGAAAGCCCCGAGGCGGTGCTCGATGCGCTCGAGGTGGCACTGCTCGCCCGATGGACACCGACGCGCCCGCATCCCGCTGTCGCGTTGGCGCTCTCGATGTTCGATCGTGCACCGGAGACGGCCAGCGTAGGCGAAGTCACTCGTCACGTCGGCCTCAGCTCGAAGCGATTCATCGAACGCTTCAAAGCCGACGTCGGCGTCACGCCGAAGCGGTACTGCCGGATTGGTCGCTTCCAGCGGGCGTTGGCGCGCGTGCACCGCGGAGAGTCCGTGGACTGGATTGCTGTCGCGCTCGATGGCGGATACTTCGATCAGGCGCATTTCATTCACGACTTCCGCTCGTTCACGGGCCTCACACCTACCGAGTACCAGGCGCGCCTGTACGCCGTTTGTGAACCACGTCAAATTTCTACAAGACGATGCGCCGTAGGGCAGGGCACCATCGGCGCATGATTAAAGCGACAACTGCCTATCGCGCAGTGACTCCCTACCTCCTGGTCGCAGACGCGGACGCCGAGCTGGCGTTTCTGAAGTCCGCATTCGGCGGCATCGAGGTGACATGCCAACGCGGACCGGATGGCAGCGTCATACATGCCGAGATGCAGATTGGTGATTCGCTGGTCATGATCGGTCAGGCCGGCGGTGCATGGAAGCCACTCGGCGGTTCGCAGTATCTCTGGATCGACGGTGTCGATGCGACATACCAGCGTGCCGTGGCGGCCGGCGCAACCGCGCGTTCTGCGCCAGAAGACAAGCCGTACGGGCATCGAGTCGCCGAGGTCGTTGATGCGAACGGCATCACGTGGTGGCTCGCGGCTCCGGTCAGATAGCGTCTACGCAATCCAACGGGACACTCGGACCGCCAATGGAGAACGTTGGCCTGCCGCCAGAATCGTCCACTCTCGATTTGCCGGGCGGGGTCATCCTGCTTCCGCCTGGAGCCGGGCGACACTACGCGTGCGGTCCGATGCAGAGTGTCTTCCTCGCGGATGGGGAGGAGACCGGAGACCGCTATTCTGTCTCAATCTGGTGGGTCGAGCCCCATCAGCCGGGACCGGGTCCGCACGCGCACGCGGCGAACGAAGAGCTCTTCTACGTCATCGAAGGCACGATGACATTTCGCGTTCGTGATCAGTGCGTCGATGCCGCGTTCGGCACATTCGTCCGGGTGCCCGCGGGCATCATGCACGATTTCGAGAACCGGACGTCGGCACGCGCCGGTGTCCTCAACGTGTTCATACCTGGCGGTTTCGAGACCATGATGCCGGCCATCGTCGACTGGTATCGCGAGCGGGATGGCGCTAACAGATAGACAAAATGGACTGATGCTCACCCTGCCGGCGTCGTCGTTCCGTCACGACTTCGGCGGATAGTTCTTGAACATCTTCTCCGTCGCCTTCGCAATCTTCTTCTCGCGACTCTCCGGCTTGTCGGTTGGCCTGATGTCGCTGCTGGCCAGGCTCCGCCACACGATCGCGTTTGTCCGTGCGTCGGAGACGTCGACGACAAGCGTTCCGACCAGCACCGGCTGAACCCTCGCCGATCCCCAGCGGTCTCCGCCGAGACCCAAGGGCCCCCACCCGTGGGCCGACCCGGTGATTTCGAGGTTCTTGTCAAAACGCGCGTGGTAGGCGACGAGCACGTCGGGGTTGGCACTGGGATCCACGCGCGCGAGCCGCTTCGCCACGAGCGCGCCCTCGATGGCTCGCACGACACGCGCGTGGTTCAGGTCGTCGGTCAACTCGGTGCCGCGAGTCCACGCGTATGTCTTGTAATTCGAAAAATTGGCGGCGCGATCGTAGTCGTACGTCACGGTCTGCGCCAGTGCGATCGTGCCGAGGAGTGTCAGCCACACACACGTTGCGAACGTCGCGATTCGCATCTTCCTTGCCCTCATGCGGTGAGTCATTGATCTATTCCGTCCGGCGTTACGTCCGAGACCCCAGCACGATGCGCGAGAGCTGCGGGTAGGTCGCGCGATAGCCGCGCCAGCGCGCGACCAGTGCGAGGGCGCCAACGAGCGCGCGTTGCACCGCCAGCGGCGGCGAACGGAACTCGATCACGTCGCTGAACTCCCGCGCAGTCAGGGCAGCCTGCAGCGGATACGGCATGCCCTTACCGTCTGTGTGCCCGAGCCGCGCGAGGCCGAAGAAGGTCTCGATCATGTACAGAAACCGTTCGCCGGGTGTGACCTCCACCCGTACGCGGGCGTCGCGGTCGCCCGCATTCCACCAGTCGTGCCATACGCCGGGCTCGATGACGGCCGTCTCGCCCCGACGAAGAATGGTGGTCTGCCCGTCGCGCTTCACGGTCAGCTCACCCTCGAGCACGGTGAATTGCTCGACCAGAGCGGGATGGCGGTGTTCCCCCATCACACGCGCTCCAACGAGCGCCGTTAATTCGGCGGTCCCGCGGCCTGCCGGGTTGTCCCAGGGACGCTCCAGGATCGTGGCGCGTTCCCCGGTGACGGGGTTCTCCCAGACCTCGCCGACTTTTATCGGTGTGCGATCCGGCGGGCCGTGCGGGTCGGGGTGCGACATGTGAATAATCCCCAAAGAATCCTTAATCGTGGACACACGCATTCTCTTTCCTCCTCGTGCCGGTCATCCATTCACCGGGCGCGCAACGGGACCTCTGATTGAAACGTTCATCAGTTACGGGACGTTTGTTCACTCTGCTTGCGGACGAGCACGAGCCGGCCGTTACCGTCTGGTTCGAAGACCTGCCGCTCGGTCACGTACGAGTCGCTTCCGCTTCTACGCACCGTCGTCACACTTCGTTGGACGATTCGCATCGGGTCGCTCGCCGCGACGGGATTGGGTTCGGCGGTTTCTTCGACTGTCTGACTCCCATCGTCGGTCACCGTCGTCACGCGCTGGACTCGCTGGCTCAGCGCAAGGCGACCCGCCTCCATCGACGGTAAGTAGGTGTCAACGACGACCCGTTCCTCGTCATGGGTTCGAGCGCGGTGCGTCACTACCTTCTCGCTCACCGCGTCCCTTCCATTCACATCGCGGCGCGTTGCGACGGTCTCCGTAACCGTTTCGGCGCTTTGCTGCGCCATCGCGGTTGTGGCCGCCAGCAGGATCCAGCACCACGCGGTGATGACACCACCTCGATGGACCAATCGTCTGGTAGGCGGCACTGTCGATGTCTGATCCCGCTCGGGCACCTGCATCCTCCATCTACTGACCATAACGGATCGTTGAAACGGGCCGACGCGGATCGCGGCGCCGTTGATGTCGTAGGCAAAACCGAAGCCAGCCTCGCTCTGTCGCACGAGCCCTCTGACATCGGCCGGCATCCCCGGACCGGTTCTGCGGCGATGTGTGTGATCGCGCAAGGCGTGCGCGAATGCGCAGTCGGGAATCGCGAGCGCTCCGGGTGGCGCGGCGGGTGTAGCGCGGCAATCGGCCTCGGTGCTGCTTGCGCGAGTGGCGTAGATGTTGCCGGAGCTCTGTCTGCGTGGCTTTGATCTCAGCGGGGAAGATATCGATCTCTTTTGCCGGACGGATGCTCGTGTCTGGTTTCTTGGCGACCTCGCGACGTGCGAACGGCCGCAGTGAGGCGCCCGGACGATGAGTGCTGATGCATCCGAGCGCGAGAACGAACCTGGTGGATGCGCGGTGCCGCATTGCTCGCGGCCGCCACGATCTTCCTGGTACTCCCAAGCCATGCGATGGCCCAGGAGATCAGGGCGGAAATCATCCGCCAGGAGGCCTGACGTGCGCTGTCGACCGTACGCGTTGCGGAGGACGTGTCGCGCGCCGGCAACGGCGCCAGCGCGGTCGAGCGCTCGTCGATTCCTGCAATCCTGCTAGCCACGTCTGTGGCCCAAGGGTCGCCGGCGACCTCACGCACGACGCGGCGATTTTGGCAAAGGACAGATGCAGACAGTCGATCCTGATTTACCCCCTCATGCCGTACCGCGCTTCAGGTCGGCGAGCTCCTTTCGGCAGGCCTCGCTGAAAGGCTTCACTGGATCTGCTGGCCGGGATAGGGCCAGTTCCTTCACCTGGTCCTTCGTGAGATTCGGTGCGAAGTACTGGGCCAAGATCTTCCCGACCGTCTGATCGGCTGCCTCCACCACCGGTGCCGTCGACGTGAGACGGATCCGGTTCTCGAGGGCGTACACCACGAAAGCCTTCTCAGGGTCCAGTGAGTGATCGAGCGCATCGATGGTGAGTTTCGAGCACTCGATGATGAACTCGCCGTAGAGACTTTCCCGCTTCCGGAGCTCGGCAGTCAGGACGTCGCGCCGGCTCTGGGTCTTCTGCGTGATCCACGCAGTGGCGATCGTCGCCGAGCCGCCGACCAGCGAGCCCATGACCGCTGCCAGCGCGCTGATGAGTGCCGTATCCATGTTCATTCTCCTGCTGGCTCACTCGACCGGGAATTGGCCCATTAGTTTCAGTGAGTTACAGACTACGCTTCCCGGGGCCACGGCCCGCTGGTAGCCTGAAATCTTCAGCTTGTCGCCACGCTCTGTTTTGTCGACGAGGGTGAGAGAAAGGACAGGCGATGGATGGCAAACCGAGGTCAAGCGCCAGGCTGCGGTTGGCGTGCTAGTCAGACGTGTCCGGCCCAATCACGAGGACGTCTGTCATGCCCCCAATCACACGCCCGGGACGCTGGCCGTGGCGACCTCCGCGGACGCTGGCGCGGGCGCCTCCCCCTCCCATCGAATCAACTTCAGATCCAGCACGAAGATGGAAAACAATACCGGCACCAGCAGCAGCGTGACGAACGTGGCGAGTGTGAGCCCACCGATCTGGGCATAGCACAGCGGCTCCCACAGGGGTCCGCCGTGCATCGCCAGGGGCACAAGTCCCAGGACAGTTGCGCCGACGGTGATCATCACGGGTCGCAGCCGCACGATCCCGGCGTCCAGCAGCGCTTCGCGCAGCGGCTCGCCTCGCTCGTGCGCTTCTTCGATGAAGTCGAAGAGCACGATGACGTGGCTGACGATGACGCCCACGAGGCTCGCGATGCCCAGGAACGCCATAAATCCGAACGGCTGGCCCATGAAGGCCAGGGTGGCAACGGCGCCTGCCATTCCGTACGGGATCGCCGCGAACACCAGTAGCGGCTTGATCGCATTCCGGAACTGCAGCACCAGCGCGATGTAGATGAGCGCGACCGAAATCGCCATGACGACGCTGAGCTGTTCGAAGCCCTTTACCTGCTCGTCGTACTCGCCGCCAATCTCGAGAAAATATCCCGGAGGCAGCTTTTTCTCGAACTCCTCGACTTGTGGCATGGCCGGCGTGAGGACTTCCGACGGCAAGAGACCCGGGATCGGGAACGCGGACACGGTGACCGTTCGGAATTGACTACGGCGCTTGATCTTCGGGATCGCCATCTCGGTCGTGAGGTTTGAAACTTGCCCGAGCGGCACCCGCTTATTGCTGGTCGACGAGTAGACGTACGTATTCTGAACGTCAGACACTCCTGCCCGATCTTCCATGCGCAACCGGACGGCGATGGGAATCTGTTTGTCGGCCTCCCTGTAGGTCGAGACAGGAAGCCCGCTCAGCGCGGCGGTGGACGAGAGAGCCACGTCGAGGTTCGTCACCCCGGACAGGTTCGCGCGATTGGGGTCCACCTCGAGCCGCACGGTCATCGTCGGCTCTCCCCAGTCGTCTCGCACCCGGGTCGCATTCGGCTGAGAGCGGAAAATCGCTTGGAGCTCGCTGGAGAGTTGGTAAAGGACGGTTGTATCGGCGCCCGCGATCCGGATGGAGATCGGAATTCCAACGGGTTTGCCCGTCTCCAGCTGCCGCACATCGATCCGCGCGCCCGGCACCTCGCGGCTCAGGGCCGTCTGCAGTGGTCCAACAAGCTCGTTGGTCAGATGCTTGTCGGTCACCTCGACGAGGATCTGGGCGTAGTTCACTTGGCGCTGCTCTGGTTCAACGGAAAACCAAAAACGCGGGCCGCCGCCGCCCACAAACGTGGTGAGCGTCTTCAAGACGCGGTCCGTGTGATGTTCGTTGCGAAACCGTTCCGCTTCTGCGCGGATGACCGTCTCTGCTCTCTTGGCGACCGCATCGGTCGCCCCGAGTGGCGCATCCGGAGGGAGCCAGACGTCGACATACGACAGGTAGGACAGATCCTTCGGGAAGAATTGCGGCTTCAGGGTCGACATGAAGTAGCCACCGACCGCCAGGATGATCAGTGAGCCCGCGGCAACACTCCAGCGATGCGCCAGGGCAAAATCGCCGACCCGATAGTAGACGCCCGCAAACCCGTGCGTCCGCCGCTGCGAGATGGGTTCCTCCTGGTGCTTCGGCGGCTTGATGAGGTAGTAGGCAATCAATGGGATGAACGTGAACGACACGATGACCGACGCCACGAGCGTGATCGACATGAGGACCGGCAGGCTGTAGAGAAAAAAGTAGATATCACCGGTCAGCAGCAGGAACGGGAGATAGGCCACGACGTTCGTGATCGTTGCGAACACGATCGCCTTCGCGAGCTTGCTCGGTCCGATCCATGATGCGAGCTCTCGCGGCAAGCCGTGGCCCATCTCTCGTTTGATTCCATCACCTGCCACCACCGGCATGTCCACCAGCAGGCCGAGCGAGATGATCAGAGTGGCGATAGAGACTTGTTGAATGTCGATCTCAATGATTTGCGCCACTCCGAACGCCAGTGCCAGAGTCAGTGGGATCGATGCTGCCATCAGCATGGCCGCGCGCCAATCCCAGAACCCAATTAGCGCGACGATCACGACGAGGCCGATAGCCTCATAGAGACTGCCCATCAGCAGGCTGACAAGTTCCTGCACCTGTTTCGGCTGGTCCGACGTTCGCTCGACGATCAGATCTGGCGGCAGCTGCCGCCGCACGTCCGCCAGCGCCTTGTCCACGGCCTCGCCGAACTGGGAAATCTGCTCACCCGATCGCATCTGCACGGCCAGCGTGATTGCGCGATTGCGGTGCCATTTGCCGTCAGCGTCACGGGACGTCAGATAATTCACATAGCGCTTCGGAGCCTGGTAGCCACGCGAGATCTCCACCAAGTCGCGCAGATGCACCGGCACGCCCGAGGACGAGGCCCCGACCAGCACGTCGCCGATCTCCTGCGCATTCTTGAACTCGGCCGTGGCATCGATGCGGACGTTCTTCGTCTGCGTCTCGACGATGCCACCGGGGGCGGTCACATTGCGGGCCGACAACACGTCCTTGATCTTCGAGACCTGCAGGTCGAACGCGGCGAGCCGGTCGTGCGCGTAATCGAGATAGATCTGCTCAGGGAGAACCCCCGCGCGCTGGACCTTCGCGACGACAGGCACGCGTTGCAGCGTCCGCTGGATGAGGTCCGTGTAGTCGTCGAGCTGTCGATACGAGTACCGATCGCTCGCCACTTCGGCGAGCCGGTCTTTCGTCGCTTGCGGATCGCGGATGATGATCGGGCCCCACACATCCGGATGGAAGTCATTGGCCTGGAGCCGCGTGTCGATGAACTGCTGGCCGTAGGCGCGGAGCTCGGCGTCGGTCTTGGCGGTGGCGACGTCGATCCCGGAGCAGCTGCCGACGGACAGCGGGCGGGTGTCTTGTGCGACGGCGTCGCGCTGCGCTTGCTCGGCCAAGATGGCGAACGGCCGTTCAACGAGCGCCGGCGAGACCGATGTGGGATAGCAATACAGCAGGCTCACACGCCCAGTCGTGACGCCTCCACGTGCCCGCTCGATCGCGTCACGCACGCCCCGGGCACGCAATTCGATCTCCTGTGGCGGGACGGGAGGGCTGGCCACCGTCAGCATGAGAGCGGCCGTGTCGCCGAAATCGCTGACCCACGTGATCGGCCCGGCGCCGTCGGGCAGGTCATCTATCTGGGCGAGCCGTTGACCGATGTCCTGGAATTCCTGATCGGTGTTCTCGATGGTGTCCAGCAGCCGGACGAGCACGACCGACACGTTGTCCTGGGTCGTCGAGTCGACGCGCTCCACGTTGGCATTGCCGGTTGCTGCCTGCTCGATCTTGCGAGTCACCAGTTGCTCGACCTTGTCGGCGGCAATCCCCGGCCACGGGGCGATCGCGAGCCCGACGCGCACCGGGACGTCGGGATCCTTCCGCTTGGGCATGCTCAGGTAGCCGACCACGCCCCAGAGGAGCGTAGCGACCAGGGCGACCCAGCCGATCTGCCGGTTGTGCGTGAAGAATCGCGCGATGTTGCTGCTGTTCTGTTGCTCGTCGGGTCTCACTTGACGACCTCCACGCGCTGCCCGTCCTTGAGCAGATTTGCGCCTGTCGTGATCACTTCATCGCCGTTCGTCAGCCCACTGACGACGCTGATGCCGGTCCCGATGACGCGTCCGATCTCCACCCGACGCAGGCTGGCCATGTGTCCTTCCTTCGAGGCCGTAACAACGAAGGCGGCGTACTTCCCATCCGTTGCCCGAACGATCGCCGAGAGCGGAACCTGCAGAGCCGTCTGCTGCTGGTCGACTTGGTCCACCATCAATTGCAGCGAACCGATCATCCCCACCTTCAGCAGGTGATTCCGGTTGGGAATGGCGAGCTCCACCTCGAAGTTCCGAGTCGTGGGGTCGGCGGCGGAGGCGATCCGGCTGACACGCGCCTGAAAGGGGCGATTGGCGAACGCGTCGACGCTGACATCCACGGCCTGTCCCAACTTGATGGATCGCACGGTCGTGTCCGGAACACCGATGATGATCTTCACGACATCCGTCTTCGCCAGGGTGAGGACGGGCGATCCCGGGCCGACCAACGAGCCCAGCTCTACATTCTTTTCGACGATGTCCACATCGAACGGCGCTGCGACCGACGTATCACGCAGAGCGATCTCGGCCTCGCTGGTGGTCGCGCGCGCGGCCTGCAGCTGACCCTGTGTCGAGTCGTACTGTGCACGGGCGGCATCGAAGTCCGATTTGGTCATGCTCTGACTGTCATAGAGGCGCGTGGCGCGATCGAAATCGAGCTGCGCCTTCTGCGCGAGCGCTTCAGCGGCGGCGGTCTGCGATCGTGCCTGTCGTGCCCGGTCTTCGTATTCAGCCGCGCGGATGCGGACGAGCACGGTGCCTGCGCCGACCCGGTCGCCCTCCGCGACGTCGCGCATCCGGCCGTCCTCGCCGCGCACTTGCTTGAGCGCCACGACGTACCCCGGAATCCTGAACGACAGGGGAATCTGCGCCTCGGGCGCGACGACGGCCGAGTAGCGCAAGCTGCCGCCGCTGACGGCGGGATCGAGCGCGACGCGCTGTGTCTGGACCGCCTGCGGCGCTTGCGGAACAGGCTCGGTGGACGCGCAGCCTGTCATCAGGAGAGCCGGGGCCAGAAGTCTCAACATCGTCATCGTCTTCACGTTACTCATCTCCCATCGCGCGGCGCAGGTCGGCCAGCGCACTCCAGTACGACGCGAGCGCGTCCTGGTACTGGAACTTCGCCTCGGTGCTTCGAGCCTGCGCCTGCAGCAGGTCTCTAATAAGTGCCGCCTGCTCCTTGTATCTGTTGGTGGTTACGCGGACCTGCTCGAGGGTCGCTTCATGTTCGATCCGTGCGGCCTTCAGAAGCAGGGCAGCCTCCTGCCACTTGCGATACTTCGCGCCAATCTCAACGTCGACCTGCGCCCGCGTTTCCTGCGCGCTGTTGTGGGCCTGCGCGACGGCCTTGGCCTTTTCAGCCACGTTGTTCCGACGGCGTCCCCAATCGAAGGGCTCCCATGTCAGGTAAAGGCCCGCGGTCGTGATGTTTGCCGGTATCACGTCGAAGTTGTGGTTACCCACATAGCGGAGCGAGACGCTCAGATCCGGGATGGACTCGGCCTTGGCCAGGCGGCGGTCGTACTCCGCCTGCCTCTCGCTCAGATCTGCCTGCCGAATCTCGGGGCGGCTCTCTGCGGCGCGCTGCCGCGCTGCGTTCAGCGTCAAGGCTGTCGCCGCGTCTTCGGGCATTGTCTCGACTTGGAAGGGTGTCGTCAGGTCGCGGCCGAGCAACTGATTCAAGTACTCGCGCTGGGTAGTCAGTCCGTTCTCCGCGACTGACAGTTGGTGCCGAGTCTTCGCCAGACGCGCATCGACCTCCAATGCCTCAGCGCGAAGGACGATCTGTTGTAGCGAGTACTGGGCGGTGACTCGCTGCGCCTCCTCCAGCGTCCTGACCCCTTCTCGCGCCGCGTCCAGCGCGAGTTGTGCCGCCACGAGCTTGAAATAGGCGGATCGGACCTCGGCCGCGATCTTCTGCCGCTGTGCCCGAACACCCTCGAGAGCGATGTCGCTGGCTACCCGCGTCGCGCCGATGGAGAGACCGATCTTGTGCTGCTGAAGGAGCGGCACATCGATGGCGCCCGTGATAACGGTGGTCAACCGTGCAGGCGTCCGGACCGTCGCCTCAGTGGCAGGGATGGGACCGATGCCAGGGAAGGTGCCAAACGCGCCGGCCGGAAACGTGGAGTTCACCGCGTGCAGCAACTGGCCGCCGAGAACGGCGACTTGAAACTGGGGGAGACGCTTGCTTCGAGCAACGTTCACTCGAAACTCGTACTTCTCCGCTTCGAGCACAGAGTCTTTGACCAGCCGGTTGTGGCTCGTCGCGAGAGAGACCGCGTTCCCCAATGTGAGAACTGGCCCTTCCGCGGTCGGTGAAGATTCGGGTGACTCCTGGGCCAGCGCCCTTGCCGGCAGCACCGCGGCGCACACGAAGAAGATGAAGACAAGATTCTTCATTGCCATCTCCAGCCGGACTCCGCCTTCACGGGACCGGCGCTTCGCGGGGAAGCCCGTCATTTCCGCTCTCCGCCATTGAGTCGACAGCGCTGATTGACTTCAACGTTTGTGAGCTCGAAGCCCCTGTCCCGCAGAGACGTGAGGATTTCCATCGGTCGCTCGAGAAAATCGGAGCGGAACTCCTCGTCTGTCAGAATTTGCCCGATGATCAGCTGCACGGTTCTTTGCGCCATGATTCACACGCCCGAAGTCGAGTACCTCTGTTCGAGAGGCGCCGTTCTCAGGTTCGCTCCCGTCACGGGCATCGGTAGAGCAACGTGGCTGCCTCCGTGCGATTGGCGAGAAAACGGCCCAAATTCGCTGATACGGCCCGTCGCGGCCCGCGTAGACCCGTCTGGATCCACGCGGGGTGCGCGTAAACATGCAGCGGGCGGCGGGAAGGACGGAGGCGCTCTGATTGGGCCCGACACGTGGCCCGCCGCTCGAGCGGCGCGGAGGCGGCGGCGGAGGCGCAGATGGCGTTCCGTGATCAGATGAAAGGGCCGTCGGCGTACGCCAGCCAAGAGTTGTCCGTGTTCGACGACCTGCTGGCGGCCCTCTCGCGCAAACTCGAGGTCCGTGACTTCCTTTCAGCACCTCACCGCGGTCATCTGCCGGATTGTCCCGTATGACGAGGCCCAGCTCATCCTCTTGGGCGAAAACGGGTATCCGTATCTATACGCCAAAACCCCCGATAGCGCATCCGAAGGAACCACGGACGACACGGCATTGACGATTCTCGAAGGATCGAACTGCAGGTGTCCGGTGGTTCACTCCAATGAGCAGCAGATTCATACCGTCGGTCGTCCTCGAGAAGCTGCATTGCGGTCCCAAATGAGAACCCGCAGTTTTCTTCTATGACGGGACGAGCCAACTGGAGAGCATGGTCAAGGCCCTATTTGGGTGATGTCTTCAACGTGCTCGTCGTGCTGCCCGCGATCTTTCGGCTTCTCGGCAATGCAATTTAGTGACGTCCCGATTTGGAGTCACCATCCCTCACGCGCTTATGAGGGTTGGCGATAGCCGAAGAGATGGTTTCGCTTGATATTCTCCGCCACGACAGGTAGCACCATCTCTTCCCAGGACGGGTCCCCGCGTTGCAGCCGGGCAAGCACATCCGGCGTTTGAATCGACAGGTACTTTGGTTCGTAGCCGGCCAGGGGCTCGACACGACCGAGCTCGCGCAGAAAATCGCGAATGTGGTTGCCGGGGGGTGGCAAGTATGCGTTGTCGACCGTAACTATTCCGGCGGAGACGGGATCCCAGGTCGGGTACACGTACACCTTCACCGCACGCTTGAACAAGCGCCCGATGGCCTCGAGCGCCCCGCCTTGCGGCTCTGGTATGTGTAGTATTGCTCGTCGAGGATGTCTCGCATGGTGGGCAAGCCGACGGCGATCCCAATCATCCGATCGGTATAACCTGCAAGGTAGTCTGTCAGTTGGTAGTACGGTTGGAAGCGGGAGACGAGGACGTCAATTCCAAGCACGTGGAGAATCTTCGCGCGAGCGAGGAAGTCTTCCGGGCCGACGCCGCTTTCTGCGTGGAGACTGCGCAGAGTCATTTCCGCGAGCACAACGGGTTCGGCGCCGCGCACCTCGGGCTCCTCGATAAATCGCTCTCGCGCCCGTTCCAGCAGGTCTACCGTGAGCCTGGTGGCGGGTCGAAAGCTCCCGCGTTCGACCAAGATCGGTTTTTTGTAGAGGACCTCCGACGGCTGTACAGACCTCACCTGCGGCGGTGAACATCGCGGCGTCCGTGAGGCGCTGCTCGACCAGCTGGAGGCTCAAGACGCGGTTGTCGACGCCCGCGAAGGCGGGACCTGACACCTTTACCATGTCGATCTCGATGTGCTCGCGCCCGAGCCCGTCCATGAGCGCTGCGATCAGCGCGGATAGGTCTTCACGATCGTAGAACGCGCCGTAGGTCAGGTTGACTCCGAGCACGCCGAGCGTCTGCTGCTCGGCGATGGCGGTGCGGTCGAGCAGGTGGACGTGCACGATGATTTGCGATGGAGGTTCGAGAGGCCGTGTCTGAAAGCGGATGCCCACCCAGCCCCTGCCGTTCTCCCCGTGCCCGTGTCGTCGTGTCGCCACGGTGTCGGCGAATGCAAAGAAGGTGGAGGTCGCGCCGCGAGTAGGTTCCAGGCTCTCAACCACTTGAGAGAACTCGTGCTCCAGCATGGCCTCGAGGCGCTGGCGGCTGACGTAGCGCTGGGTCGGTCCATACAGCGAGTCGCTGACCGCCATGTCATACGCGGAAATGCTTTTGGCGACCGTCCTCGCCGCGCCCCCCACCAGGAAAAACCACCGCGCCACTTCCTGGCCCGCACCGATTTCCGCGAACGACCCATACGCGGGCGACTCGAGGTTCAATCTGTGCGCCTTTTCGCGAGTTCCCAAGCCGACTTGTTCGATTTGCTCAGTAACCAACCGTGATTCGCTCACAATCGTTTCTCGCTCTTAGCGAACATTTCCGATTTACCCACTCTTAATTGGTCGCATGCTACACCTCCGAAAGGGCGCCCGGATCGCTATTCTTTGCCGCCTGGATTGCGCATCGTGACAACCGCAGGCGGTGACTCGAATTGTGGCGGACGGCACGACCCCTCGACAATCTCTCGGACGCCTCTCCTGTGTTGTGCCCTCTCTTCGACCGCCTTCTTCGCTGAACTCTGTACCGGTCACCCGGTAACGCCCAGATCCGCCGGAGCATCGACCCGAACAGGTATCGGGTCAGATGACTCTCGGCCAGCAGGAGCCAGTAATAGCGCGCGTGTTTCACCAGCCGCCCGCCCGTCTTGACGAGGTGCTGCTGCAGGCTGGTTAATGACCAACTGTCGATGCGCTTCGGCAGCACCAGCGCCGCCGGAGATTGCCCAGCAGGTCCTCGTTGGCCGGGATGCGGATCGCGTCGGCACACCGCGTTGCGTCGCGCGCGAATCGCCGATCGCTCTAGACAGCGATGGCGTCCTGATTCGCTGAGGCTGTCAACCAGCGATCGGTCGGCCTGACGACGACTCGGTCGGCCTTCACCATGGCGCGGAAGCGGACCACGTCCTTCCAGCACTGGCTGATCGGCAGCTTGATCAGGTCGTCGATGACTCGCTTGAGGAAGCGCGCGCCGTACGCCGGGCTGTAGCCCTGATCCACGATCTTCTCGAGTGCCCGCGGCTCGACGGTGAGCGTCTTACCGTGTCGAGCCAGCGTCGCCTCGACCTGTCCGAGGTACTTCAGCGCAATCTCGCGCACCTCTTCTTTCGTCAGGGGCTCGAACACGACGATAGCGTCGATGCGGTTGCGGAACTCCGCCGGGAACTTGCGTTCGAGCTCACGATCGATTTCCGTCCTGATCTGACCGGTGGATATGGCGCCGGAACCGAAGCCGAGCGGGTTCGTGAGCTTGCGAAAGTGGCCTGACCCGATGTTCGAAGTCATGATGACGATCGCGTCCGACAGATACACTCGCCTGCCGCGGCCGTCGGTGAGCCAACCTTCGTCGAACGCCTGGAGAAAAAGATTCAGCACGTTTGGGCTTGCCTTCTCGATCTCGTCCAGCAGCACGACCGAGCACGGCGTGTCGCGCAGCTGGTTCGTCAGGACGCCGCCCCGCTCGCTGCCGACGATGCCCCGCGGCATGCCAATCAGCTTGTCCACGGACGCGCCACCGTCCTGGTACTCCGACATGTCGATGCGGATCATCCTCTTCTCGTCTCCGAACACGAACTCGGCGACCGCCTTCGCCAGCTCCGTCTTGCCGACGCCGGTCGGCCCGAGGAACAGCAGCACGCCGTCGGGGCGGTCGAAGCCGTCCTTGAGCGGGCCCTTATTCAAGACGAGACGATGCGCGAGCGCCTGCACCGCAGTCTTCTGGCCGACGACGCGGCGGCTCAGGCATTGCTCGATGTCTTTAAAGCGGTCTCCGACATCGCGGAACACCATATCCTTCGGAATCTGCGCTGCGTCCGAGATCGCGGCGATGACGTCCGGCGATGTCACCTCATGACGGCGGTCGATCTCGGCGCGCACCGCGGCGGTGTCGAGCCAACCGATGACCTTATCCGGCAGGTGCAGGTGCCGCTGGTAACGCGGTGACATCTCGAGCGCCGCTCTCGATCGCCTCATCGGTGAGGCGCAACGCGTAGTTGCACTCGAAACGTGGCCGCAGGCCGTGGAGGATGCGGCGGGTCTGGTCAAGGCTCGGCTCGGCGACCTGAACGATGCGGAAGCGGCGCGCCAGGGCTTCGTCTTCCTGGATGTACTCCTTGTACTCGCTGAGAGTGGTCGCACCAATCATTCGCACCTCGCCTCTGGCGAGCACACTTTTCAATATGTTGGCCGCATCGGCCGGGGCGCCGAGCGCCGAGCCGGCGCCGATCAGGGTATGCGCCTCGTCGACGAACAGGATCAGGTTCGGGCGCGCTTTGATCTCGCGGATCACGTTCTGGATTCGGTCCTCGAACATGCCGCGGAACGTCGTGCCCGCCACTATGCTGTTCATCTCCAGGCTAACTACCTGACAGTCGCGCAGCCGCATCGGCACCGACCAGGGCTCGAACTCGAGTCGTCGCGCAAGGCCCTCCACTATCGCCGTCTTGCCGACGCCCGGTTCGCCGATCAGCATCACCGAATTCGAGCGCTCGCGGTGGCAGAGGATCTCGAGCACCTGCTGAATTTCTTTGTCGCGGCCGTTCACCGGCGGGATCTTGTTCTGGCGAGCCAGCAGGTTCAGGTTGGTGGCGAAGTGCTTCATCGTCTCCGGCAGTTCGAGGCGATTGCGCAGGAGCTCTTCGCGCCGCTCGTTGTCGTCCATTTGCGTCGTGAGGCGCGAGACGAACATGTCCGGCGGGATTCCGTGGCGGCGGACGATCGACACCGGCACGCCATGGCTCTCCTCCAGGATCGCGGAGAAGAGATCCGACGATGCGATCGTGCGGCCGGCGCGGCTCGCCCGAAGGAACGCGAGCTCGAATGCGATCTTCGTCGTCGGCGCGAGGCGGAGCTTGCACTCCGAGAGTGTCGGCAGGAGCTGAAGGTGCTCCTCCAGCGCGTCGAGGATCACGTGCGGGTTCACCTCGAGGTCCTGCATCACGTGGGAGAACGTATCCCATTCAACTTGCGCCAGGGCGAGGAAGAGGTGCTCGTTCGCCACGATCGCGTGTTCGCGGCGCCGGCTCTCCTCCACGGCACGGTCCATGACGCGCTGAGCTGACTCGCCAATCTTGTCCAGCGCGATATCGAAATCGTCCATGTCCTGTCCTCCGCAGTCCGTCAACGAGCAATTACCAGCACTCCCCCACGAACAACGCGATGCGGGCGCACGCGACGCGTCCCGGTGCGCAGCCGGATAGACGTGACGCTCGCCGGGCCGCGTCCCCGTCGCCAGCGTCCGGTTGCTGACCGGGACCTCCGACGGCTGATTTGCGTTCTCCATTTCGTTCCCCCTGTGGCCAATCGCCATCGCGGGAGTATCCGGCAAGGACGATGCCGATCCCGATCGCAGCCTGATTACCGGTCGTGTGCAGACCTGTGATCGCACCGGCTCAATGTGATGCACGCGGCCGCGCGAGTCCTCGATCACAGCTGACGTCCCGCTGGACCGGGGTGCGTAGTGCGTGTAAGCGCGCATGGCGTGCGCCCACGCGCAGTGCGGAATCCCGCCGGTTTCGTCCCCTCGCTGAACTGAACAGGTTCGGGACAGCAGATGTCCGTGTGACGACCCGACGCGGAACGCGCCAAGAGCCTCTAACAAGCGCTTACGGTGCTGACGCCGGTGCCGCGCGGCATCGGCCTTGGCGCTGCTGCGCGGAATGGCGTGGATGTTGCCTTGGTGCGGTGCAGCACGGAAGGAGGCGACGCCATGTCACGAGTGGGCGTTGGAATGGTCATCGAGACGCTGCTCACCGACGAGAACCTGCGCATCCGATTTGCGCTCGATCGGATGGAGACCGTGGCCGAGCTGTTTCTGCGAGGCTTCGATCTCAGTCAGGACGAAATCGAACTGTTCTCCTGGACGGATGCTGATCTGTGGTTCCTGGGTGAGCCCGTGAGAGGGGAACGGCAGCACTGAGGCGCGGGCGGCGCGATGTGCGGTTGGCGTGACGCCGGATGGAGATCACAAGCGGAGAGGAGAAGTTGCCATGAACGGGGGCTTACTGGCCGACGCAATCATCACGCTGCTCGCATTGGGCGAAACGCGGCATCCGAAGGAAGACCCTCCAGCCTGAGGATGTCGAACCCCTGCCGATTCACATTGATTCAAGTGCGGATAACGAAGCACTTGTAGTCACGGCCGTCCTGTCGCTCTCCCGATGTCCTGCCAGTGCCGTCTCACCAGACTGTGCGCAGCGCAGTCAGCCCGGAGCTCTGAACGCCACGTCGTAACGATGCGCATCGCGGTGATGCGCAGCATTCGCGATCCGGGCGTGACAGTCCCCAGCACTTCGCAACCTGCCACAGATCGTGCCTGCACGTACAGAGTTCCTGGGAGCGTCGGACGATTCGTGCCGGACTCCCTTCCAACATGCGTTTCACGGCCTCCCGCACGGCGGAGTGGCTCGTTCGAAAACGCACGGCTCTGTCTGCGATCACGCAGCATCCGCGAGTGCCGATCGCCGTCGATGCGCCCAACGCAAGAACAAGGCTGCTGGATTTGGGCCGCGTTCCTCGACAAACGCTACCAAAGCGACCGGTGAGTTCGGTGCTGGGCGACGGGCATCACATTTGCCGTTGCGTGTAACGGTCGCAGCGCGATGCGCCATGTCGCACACACAAGGCCCGCGCTCGCCGCTCGCGGAGTTTGGCGGACGCGCAGCTATGGCGAGGTGTCGCCGTAGCGCGCAACAACAGATAGCGCGGAGGCGGAGAGCCCCACGCGCACCAAAAGGAGGAAAGATGCCACGAAAGATTGCGTACTGGGGAGCCACAGGTCTAGTGGCGATTGCGACGTTGAGCGCCGCCTTCAGCTATCTGACCACCGCCCCCGAGGCGGTCGAGAACTTTCGGCACGTGGGATATCCCCAGCAGTTGCGTGTCCTGCTCGGCATCGGGAAGCTGGCAGGAGCGATCGTGCTGCTCTTGCCACGGCTGGCGACACTGAAGGAATGGGCCTATGCAGGCTTTACCTTCATGTGGATCGCGGCAGTCGTGGCGCACTATCTGGCGGGCGACGGGGCCTTGTCCTTGCTGCCCGTCGCGTTGCTCGGGTTGCTGGCGGTTTCGTACATCACGCGCTCGGCGAATCGCCGCGGTTCCGCAAAGGCGATCCTCGCGTAGCGCCGCGGCGCGCCGACGATCTGCCGGCGTCCCCCGACACCAGCGCATGGCCGTCACGTCTCGTGAAGGCAACGACACGTGGTCACGTTTGACCCCCACGTTTCTGTTTCGGTCCGCCGGACATTAGTGCCACACGGGCCGCGTGATGCTGGAGCACCGACCGCGAGGGAGAGCCCGCAAGTTGATTTGAGGATGGAGTGGTGAGCCCGGAAGAAATCGAACCTTTCAACCTACACATTAGAAACTGGAGAACCACGTGGCAGCTCTGGCGCTCCATTACATGCACTATAATTCCGCGCGCATTCACCGCACCCTGCGGATCACGCCCGCGATGGCCGCAGGGCTGACTGATCACGTCTTGAGCATCGAAGCGACGGGACTACCGATGGGCGCATGTCGCCAAGGCAGGTCGGGATGACATCGACACAGTGTCGAACCTTAATCCTCGCCGCATCTCTCTTGGCAACATCGCTGGCGCGTGCCAGCGTGGACACGTCCGCCCAGCCGATGCCAAGCCGTGTCGTCCGGCTGGCAGAACTCCAGATCAATCCTGGTCAGCTGGAGGAATACAAGGCTGCGCTGCGAGAGGAGATTGAAGCATCCATCCGGCTAGAGCCAGGCGTGTTGACCCTATACGCGGTATCGGTGAAGGGCGATCCAGCCCAGATCAGAATCTTCGAGATGTATGCAGATGCGGCGGCCTACGAGGCGCACTTGCAAACTCCGCACTTCAAAAAATACAAGATCGGTACTCAGGGCATGGTGAAATCCCTTGTGCTTGTCGAGACCGATCCGATTTTGCTCGGCGCGAAGGCGAAGTGAGTCTCAGATCAAGATAGATGCGTCGCGCGCCCTGATAGTATTCGTGTGCTTACGGCACCAGGATCGGCCGGAGCCTCGGCGGGTAGTTCTTGAACATCTTCTCTGTCGCCTTCGCGATCTTCTTGTCGCGACTCTCCGGCTTGTCGGTTGGCCTGATGTCGCTGCTGGCCAGGCTCCGCCACACGATTGCGCGGGTCCGCGCGTCGGAGATGTCGACGACAAGCGTTCCGACCAGCACGGGCTGAACCCTTGCGGACCCCCACCGATCACCTCCCAGACCCAAGGGCCCCACCCGTGGGCCGACCCGGTGATTTCGAGGTCCTTGTCAAAACTCGCGTGGTAAGCGACGAGCACGTCGGGGTTGGCGCTGGGTTCTACCCGAGCGAGCTCCTTCGCCACGAGGGCGGCATCGATCGCTCGAACGACGCGCACGTGGTTCAGCTCGTCGGTCAACTCGGTGCCGGCAGTCCACGCGTACGTCCTGTAGTTCGCGAAGTGAACGGCGCGGTCGTAGTCGTAAGTCACGCTCTGCGCCAGCGCAATCGTGCCGAGCAGCATCACACACAACGTCGTCAAGTACGTCACCACACGCATCAGTTGCCTCCGGACTGAAGTCCGATCCTGCGGGAGCAAGCCTCACGAGCGCTCGCAGTACATCACCAGTCACTCACCGGGACGTGTGTTCAGTCTGCTTGCGGACGAGCGCGAGCCGGCCGTTACCGTCTAATTCGAAGACCTGCCGCTCGGTCACGTACGAGTCGCTTCCGCTTCTACGCACCGTCGTCACGCTTCGTTGCACGATTCGCATCGGGTCGCTCGCCGCGACGGGATTGGGTTCGGCGGTTTCTTCGACTGTCTGACTCCCATCGTCGGTCACAGTCGTCACGCGCTGGACTCGCTGGCTCAGCGCGAGGCGACCCGCCTCCATCGACGGTAAGTAGGTGTCAATGACGACCCTTTCCTCGTCATGGTTTCGAGCGCGGTGCGTCACCACCTTCTCGCTCACGGCGTCCTTTCCATTCAGATCGCGGCGAGTGGTGACCGTCTCGGCGACTGTGTCGGCGGTTTGCTGCGCCATCGCAACTGGCGCTGCCAGCGCGATCCAGAACATCAGGGTAAACAGACCGCGTCCACGTATCACGTGCCTGGAAACCCGCGCCTTCGACGTTTCGCCCGGCTCGATCACTGCGTCCTCCATCCATTGACCTTCACAAATCGCTGACACTGGCCGACTTCGATCGCGGCCGCCGTAGGTAGTAGGGCAAAACCGACGCCAGCGCGCTCTGCCGCGCAAATCCGTTTAATACGGCTGGGATCGCGCTCCGACGAATCGGCGCCGGCGCGTGAAACCACACATGGCGTGTGTTGACGCGCAGTGCGCAAGGCCCGTTTTCGCCTGCGGCGCCAGATCGGGACGGTCGGGACAGCAGACACCGGTGCAACGAACTGAGGCCAAATCGCTATCCGCGGTTGTATGAGCGGCTTACGCTTTCTTGACCAGGTGCGGCGCGCATTCGCCTCGCTACCGTGGCGGAGTGGCCTGCAGTGGCCTGGATGTTGCCGTAGCCGAGGCACGCTCCGAGGGATGCGACGCCATGTCACGAGCGGGTATTGGAATGGTCATCGACACGCTGCTCACGGAAGAGAAGCTGCGGATCCGATTTGCGGTGGACCGGATATCCACGGCGACCGAACTGTTTCGGCGAGGTTTCGATCTCAGTCCCGACGAGATCGACCTGTTCTGCCAGGCGGATGCCGACCTGTGGTTTCCCGGTGACACCGTGGGAGCGGAGCCGCTGCATTAGGGACGAGGCGCGACGCTCGATCGAGAGGATCATCGTGACCTACCCCGCGGTCATCATCTAGAAGGATGCCGGCGAGCGAGCCCTCGAGCCCCAGATAACTCTAGACGGCGATGGCGTCCTGGTTCGCTGAGGCTGTCAACCAGGGATCGGTCGGCCTGACGACGACTCGGTCGGCCTTCACCATTGCGCGGAAGTGGATCACGTCCTTCCACCGCTCGCTGATCGTCAGTTTGACCACATTGTCGATGACTCGCTTGAGGAAGCGCGCGCCGGACGCCGGGCTGTAGCCCTGATCCACGATCTTCTCCACAGCCTGCGACTCGACGGTGAGCGTCTTGCCGTGGCGCGCCAGCGTCGCCTCGACCTGTCCCAGGTACTTCAGCGCAATCTCGTGCGCCTCTTTCTTCGTCAGAGATTCGAACCCGACGATGGCGTCGATGCGGTTGCGGAACTCCGGCGGGAATTTTCGTCCGAGCTCACGATCGATCTCCGTCGTGATCTGGCCGGTGGGTGTAGCACCGAAGCCGAGCAGGTTCGTGAGCTTCCCGAAGGGGTTCAACGCCTCGGGCAGCTCCAGGCGCTTGCGGAGGCGCTCTTCGCGCAGCTCGTTATCGCGCATTTGCGTCGTGAGGCGCACAACGAGCGTCGACGGCGGAACTCCTTGACGGCGGACGATCGACACCGGCACGCCGTGGCTCTCCTCCAAGATCGCGGAGAAGAGATCCGACGATGCGATTGGTCGCCCATCGCGGCTCGCCCGATTGAACGCGAGCTGGAACACGGTCTTCGTATTGGTTCATCACGCGCTGAGCTGACTCGCCGATCTTGTCCGGCACGACGACGAACAACGTCACGAGTGTTCAGCCACAACGACCTTCCGATGCTGGCGCACACGACGCGTCTCGCTGCGCGGCCGGATAGATATGACGCTCGCCAGGCCGCGTCCCGGTTGCCAGGGTCCAGTTGCTGACCGGGACTTCCGACTGCTGATTTGCGTTCTCCATGTCCTTCCCCCAACGGCCAATCGCCGTCTCCAGGGTATCCGGCAAGGACGGTGCCGACCCGGATCGCAGCCTGACTGCTGGTCGTGTGCAGACCTCTGGTCGCATCAGGCTCAGTGGGATACGCGCAGCCGCGCAGGTCCCGAATGACGGTTGGCGTCCGCTCGACCGGATGTGCGGAGCGCGTGGAAGTGCGCGGGGCGTGCGCCGTCGCACAGTGCGAAATCGCGCCGTTGGGTCCCGCTGCTGAACGACAGGTTCGGGACAGCCGAGGTCTGTGCGACAAACCCGGTCTAGAAGCGCTTGCGGTGCTGACGCCGGTGCATTGCAGCGTCGGAAGGAGGCGCCGCCATGTTACGAGTGGGCGTTGGAATGGTCATCGAGAAGCTGCTCACCGGTGAGGACCTGCGAATCCGATTTGCGGTCGACCGTATGGACACGGTGGCCCAGAGATCTCTGCGAGGCTTCGATTTCAATCGGGACGAAACTCGACCTGTTCTGCCGGACGGACGCTGGTCTGTGGTTCTGGGTGCACCCGTGAGAGGGAAACGACAGCACTGAGGCGGCGTCGCGGGACGCTCGGTTCGCCGTCGCATGAGGGCCATCAGTGCCAGTCTCACGTGTTCAATACGTGCTTTGACCTCGGCTTTTGAGTGGATCCTGCGGATCGTGAGGAAGGCAAAATCCTTTAAGTTCTGTGTTTTCAACACCCAGCAGTGGTTCGCCAGCCCGCCGAGCTGATTGCGCAGAACATCCCCAGCGAAGGTCGATGTATTACGACGACGGTGCGAAGCAGTTGGTGATTCCGATGAATCCGAACAACGGCTTGGCAACACTGGCCTGATCGCGAGGACGATCAGGCGCGTCGCCGAGCGAGTCTGATTTCGTCGACAATCGTTGGCCGTCGTGCCAGATGACCGTGCTCTCGGACTTTTGGACGATGTTGGCGAGGTCCGCGGAGCGATAATCTGGAATGGCGTGTTCATGCGTGATCACTGACAGACTCTTGTCAGCGACCGCGCCGCTGCCACCCGGAAGTGATTAGAGACCGGGCGGCGTTGACCCATCATCGAGGAGAAGCATGTACAGCATCAAAGCCTACGGGGCGACGTCCGCGACGGCACCCATCGCCCCCATGACCATCGACCGTCGGGACCTGACGCCAACCGACGTCAAGATCGCGATTCGCTATTGCGGTATCTGCCATTCGGATCTGCACTACGCCAGGAACGAGTGGGCGGACGTGATGGCCACCATTTACCCCTGTGTGCCGGGACACGAGATCATCGGCCGCGTCACCGAAGTGGGCTCGGCCGTGTCGCGGTTTAAGGTTGGGGACACTGTGGGCGTGGGCTGTCTCGTCGATTCCGACCGGACGTGCCCGAACTGTCTTGACGGACTCGAGCAATATTGTCCCAACTTCTCGCTAACCTACGGCACACCGGACAAGCACGGCACAGCACCTGGCACGCTGGGTGGTTACTCCGAGAGCATCGTCGTTGACGAACACTTCGTCCTGCGGATTCCTGGAAACCTCGATTTGGCGGCGGCCGCGCCGCTACTCTGCGCGGGGATTACGACGTATTCCCCTTTGAGGCACTGGCAGGTTGGTCCCGGGATGAAGGTCGGCGTCGTCGGCCTCGGCGGACTAGGCCACATGGGTGTCAAGTTCGCCCACGCGCTCGGCGCTCATACACTTGTGTTCACGACATCTCCGGGCAAAGCTGCAGCCGCGCACAAGCTCGGCGCCGATGAAGTGGTTGTCTCGACGGATACGGGGCAGATGGCAAAGCACGCGGGCAGCTTCGACTTCATCCTCGATTGTGTGGCGGCGCAGCACGACATCAATGCCTATATCGCTTTGCTCAAGCGCGACGGCAACATCACGATGGTCGGGGCGCCAGACAAACCGCTGCCGGTTGCGATCTTCGGACTGCTGTTCGGCCGTCGGAGCTTGTCAGGTTCGGCGATCGGCGGCATCGCCGAAACCCAGGAGATGCTCGATTTCTGTGGCGAGCACAACATCGTCGCTGACGTTGAGGTCGTCGGCGTCCAACAAATCAACGACGCCTATGCACGCATGCTCAAGTCGGACGTTAGGTACCGCTTCACTATCGACATGGCGACGTTGAGAGGCTGAGAGCGCATCAATCTCGATCCAAGTTGTCGTCACGCGGCGACGGCTTGGATCGTCGCGAGCGAGGCTTGACAGTCCTGGGGATCGAGTCGTACAGACACCGCTCCGGGCGCCGAATGCGAATGCGTACGCGGAACGCTTCGTGCGTTCGATTAAAGAGCGATCGGATCATTCCGATTGGCGAGCGCCACTTTCGACGAGCCGTCTTGGATTTCGTGGCGGTAACATTCATCAACGCGGACGGCTTCGGCCGAGTGAAGGGACATTACGGGGCCGGGCCGCCTCACCCCCGTCAGAACGACAACGAGACCCCAAGCCTGACCGAACGCGGTGCCTGGAAACCGCTGTCGAGCAGGAACCTGGCGTCGCGCGCGGGCTGTTGTTCCGCGATGAGCTGCTGCGTGTCGACGCCCTCAAAGAAGAACGTCTGCTCGTCGGCGTGGATGAACTGCCCGAAGAACAGCTCCTGCGCGAAGTAGTTGGTGGTCGTCCCCTGGTTGAACGCGTTCATGACGTTTGCGCTGAACCCGAGTCGATACTTGGACCCGAAGCGCAGGTCGTGCCTGACGTGAAGGTCGAGCGATGAGAGGAAGGGCAGCCGCCCGTCGCTGTTCCGTCCCCAGGTACATGATCGGGATGCCCGGGTCAAACGCCGCCTCGCGCGTGCGCGGGACGCCGCTCGCGCCGTACAACGCGACCCCCACGCTTGTGCCGAACGGCCAGATGTACAAACCCTGCACCTTTACCTGATGGGGACGGTCCGTGGCGAGCACGCCGTACACGGGTCGCGCCCGCTCGTCGAACGAGCGGATCGGGAGGTCGAACGCCCCGCCGGTGTTCGGCGCGACACGCCCGTCCTCATCGGACTGGGCGAGACCGGAGTAGTTGCCCGACAGCCGGCTCCACGTGTACGCAGCGCGTGCGGCCCAGCGGCCGGACAGACGGCGATCGAGCGCGACCTCGAACGCGTCGTAATCGCGCACCGCTTTGGGCAGCGCGAGGGGGGTGGAGCCCCCGCCCGGATAGAACTCCGACGCCACGCCGAAACCGGGGTTCGCGATGCGGAGGTACGGCACCTCCGTCTCTCCCGGCGATTGCGTCCCGACGTCTTCGAGCGCCCGATCGATCTGTTTGTGGATGTACCTCGCGCTCGCCGAGAGCGCAGGGGCCAGTTCCCGTTCAGCGCCCGCGACGAATTCCTGCAGCCGCGTCTGGCCCAGCGCCGGGTCGATCGCGTGAAGGTCCGGATGGTTGGTCGGGACGTTCGGCGAGCTGTTTCCAAGGATGAGCGTGCCCGGACACTCGGGCGGACACGCGGGGTTGTCCACGATGGGCCGGAAGTCGGGGCTGTCGAGGGTGAACCAGAACAATTTTGCCCTGTTCGCGCCGAATCCCTGAGTAATCTGCAGCTTCGTGATGTCGTAGAACACCCCCCACGAACCGTAGACCTTGGTCTTGCGGTCGCCGGTTGCGTCCCACGCCAGGCCCACGCGCGGCGCGAATCTTGTCGGCAAAGCCGAAGTGGATCGCGGTGGGCGGGATGTTCGGGTCCTCGGCCAGCGAAGGTATGTGCTCGTTCTCGGTCCGCAGCCCCGCGTGCAGAGTGAGCCGGCTGCCGAGCGTCCACTCGTCCTGAAGGAACAGGCCCACGTTGTTCACCGTTGCCTTGCCCACGGTGAGGAATCCGCGATTGGGCAGCAGGTCGTTGCTCGTGACCACATAGAAGCCGTACGGCCCCTGCACGCCCAGGAACCGTTGGCCCCAGAGCAGATTGATCACGTTGCCCGTCGTGCCGGAGAGCGCGTCGATCCCGACGCGATCGAACTGCACGCCGCCCTTCACCTGGTGCCGGCCTGCCGCGGCGAATGTGACCGTCGCGTCCACCTGGGAGCTGAAATGCGGCCCACGCGTCCGATCGCGGCCGGACGTTCGACGGCACGTTCGTGAAGCCACGCGGTTGCTGGAACTCGGGGGGAACGCCCGGGACGTTCTGCGACGAGGTGCGGTAGGCGAACTGGTCACCCTGGTAGACGCCCTCGTTGAAGGAGTCGCGGAAGAAGTACCCCGTGCGCGCGCTGAAGAACGCGCGCCCGCTGGGCATGTAATCGGCGCTCACCGATGCCGAGTAATTCGGGACGATCTCGTCGACCGAGTAGTCCGCGGTCGGGTTGCCCGTCCCGTCCTGCACCGGGAGCAGCCCGCGCTGCACGTCGCGGCCCGAGCTGAACGCCACCTTCGTTCGCCAGCGCGGGCCGAACTGCGCGCTCACGTTCGCCGCGGCGTAGTGCCGTCTCGCGCGCTGCGAGAACGTCGCCGGCGTTGACTCTCCCAGAAACGTCAGCGTACGGTCGGTACTGCGTAACGACGGCACATAGCCGGCGAAGAACCACGCGCGGTCACGCACCACGGGTCCGCCCAGCGTGAATCCGGGCTCCACCTGCGTGTAGTCGTCCTCGGGATACGTCACGTACTCGGCGCGCGTGGTGTCCGACGGTACGAGCCGCAGCGTCGGCCGGGGCCCTGCGTCGAGCGCGTCGCCCGAGAAGAGCAGCAGTGCCTGGCCGTGCCAGTCGTTGCTGCCGCTGTTCGTCACGACGTTCAGCACGCCGCCCGTGGAGCCTCCGTACTCGGCGCTGTACCCGGACGACTTGACCTGCACCTCCTCGACGAAATCAGTCGCCAGGTACTGGCCCGGCGTGCCGAGCCAGGTGTCGGTCGTCTCCATCCCGTCGATCATCACGCGGTTCTCAGCGCCGGTCGATCCGTCGATGGCGATGCCGCCTGCCTTCCGCTCGTCGTTGGCGCCGGGCGCGTAGGCCGCGACCGACGTGAAGTCGCGACCGCGGGGCAGCCGCTCGAACTCCTCGCTCGAGAAGCTCGTCGCACGCGTTGCCTGCGTGATCGCGAGGCGCGGGGAGCCGCCCACGACGTCGACCCGCTCGGCAACGCCGGCAGGCCGGAGCGTCAGGTCAATCGTCAGCTGTGCCCCGAGCACGAGCGCGACATCGACGACCCTGGCCGCGTCGAACCCGTCGAGTCGCGCAACCACCTCGTACCGGCCGGGCGGCAGCGCGGGATATCGATACCCGCCTGCCGCGTCCGTCACGATCTCCAGCGCCAGGCCGTTCTCGTTCGAGACCGCCACTGCCGCGCCCGGCAGAACGCCGCCCTGCACGTCGCGGACGACGCCCTGGACGGAACCCGTCTGCTCCTGGCCTGCTACCGTTGCCGCTGCGAGAAGGCAGAAGGTGACGGCGGCCGCAATGAGTCGCTGCACTGCCCCTCCTTGCTGAGTATCTGGCGTCCCCTGGCGCCGGCAGGTCCCGAGACCCGCCAGTCGCGATCTCCACTTCGATTACAGACTTCAGACGGATCCCCCGGAAAGGTGTCATCACCACGCCGGCACGTCGGCCCATCCGGGGAACGGGCCGGGTTCGAGGACGTATCCGGTTGACGACGCGGCGTTGGGCACCGCCTTGAGGTTCGTGTGGCTGCGCAGCCACGTGAGCAGCGCGTCGCGTGGCAGGAGATGCGGCGGGGGCTTCGAGACGTCGGGCACCGGCCAGAGGCGGATGGCGAACGCTTCTCCGGACGCGGCAAGCCAGCGGCTGTCGGGAGAGAACGCGAGCGAGTCAACGGCGCCCTCCGCGCCGAGCAGCAGGTGGGGCGGTCCGCCCGACACTCGTGAAACCCGCACCGTGCGGTCGGCGCTGCCTGTCGCGACCAACCTGCCGCCGGGATCGAGGGCAATCGCGATCACACCGTCTCCGTGCTCGAGCACCTCCGTGGTCCCACGCACGAGGTCGAACCTGACCGCGTGGCTGGGTGCGTTTTGCGACTCGACTTGATCCCGCTGCACCGCCACCCCCCAACTGCCGTCCGGTCCGAGCGCGAACTGGTCGATCGGACGCGGCACGACCACGCGCGCGGCGCCGCTCGCCAGATCGAGCGAGACGAGGCCGGCGTTTCGGACGGCGGCGAGCAACCGCTCGGGGCCAGCGAACGCGACGTCGGCGATCCCGCCCTGCATGCCGGGTCCGGCGCCGGGCAACGCGCCATACGTGCGGGATGTCCCCGTCTCCAGATTCCAGACCCGGATCGTTTTCGCGTCCTCGTACCGGACTCCGTGCACGCCGGCTGCGAGCAACCGGCCGTCGCGGCTGAATGCGGGTCGACCGATGAGGCTCTGAAATGGAAAGCCCTCGAGTGTCTCGGCCGAGGCGCCGTCCGACCGGACGAGGATCAGCCGGCCGCCCAAACCGCTGACCGCAAGCCGACGGCCGGACGGATCGACGGCCATTTTCGACAGCACAGGCGTTTCGCGCGAGGTGAACAGCGTGCGCGACTCCTCGCCGGGAACCAACGGGACCGTACGGATTGTCTGATCGCCCATGAGCGTGACGAGCCGACGTCCGTCGGGCGCAAACAGCACCGCGTTCGCTGGGGCCGCCGCACGGACCACGCGCCCACGCGGCACCGTGACGGGCCAGAATGCCGCTTCGGTCCCGTGCGCGGTTATCAGCCACTGCCCGGTCGGGTCGAAATCATAGGCGCCTGAATTGGTCGCGTCACCTTTTTGCAGCACGAGCGGAGCGATACCTGATGCAGCCGACAAGTCGAAAAGCCGAATGGTTGGCTGGCCTTCCTCGGCGGAAAACGCGGACAACCACCGCGCCCTGTCGTCGAAATCAAGTCCGACGACGCCTGGCACAGTGGCAAGGACGCTGGCAGCGCCTTCCGAGCGCCGCTCGGCGGACCCCACCCGTATCGCGCCGCTCGCGTCGGCGGTCGCGACCTGGCCGGCGTCACCCGAGAGGCCGACCACCGTCACCTCGGTGGGTTGCTCGAAGATCCGGCGGGGCGGCGCAGTCCAGTTCGCGAACGACCGGAAGTACACCGCGCGTCCGACCGCGTATGCCAATCCGCGGGGGGTCGCTGCGCTCAGACCCCGAGTCTCGACTGGCCCCAGCGCACGTGGGCTCCCCGGCGGGAGCGGCCAGTCATGGAGTGCCACTCGAGACCCCAGCATGGTGAGGGTGTAGAAGTGGCCGTCCGTCATGAGCGTGAACGACCGTCCGTCCTCGACGCGATCGCTAAACACCTCGCCGCCACCTGGAACAGACCACACGCGGACCTCGCCGTGGCGATTGGCGACGAGGAACTTGCCGTCGCGACTGAAGCAAACATCGATCTGGCCGGCGCCGCGGGGACTGTAGCCCTCGAGCTGCAGTCGCCGATGTCCACCGCGATCCAGCAGCTGCACGAGCCGGTGTCCTCCCCACGCGGCCCACTCGCCCGTGGGATGGAACGCCACGCCGATGGCCCAGTTTTCCGCGCCGGTTCGCCCTGAATCTCCCTGTGGCCCCCCCTCCCGTGCGTCCGATGCACGAGCGATGCGGGCGACCGGGTTCTGCTGCACCACTCGGAGAGCCAGCAGCCGGGCTGCCTCCGTGTCGGCCAGCTCGAGGCTCTTCATGATGTAAGCAAGCGCGCCGGTGGGGTACCGGAGCAGCTCCCGCTCGGCGATGACCTGCAGCTTCCCTGCCTCGGCGCGGAGGGTCTCGGCCGTGGCGTGCTGACGGGCCACCTCGCTGCGCCGCCAGAGCACTCCCATCGCGATCGCGACAATCGCCACCGCAGTGACGAGCGCGGCGGCTGCGAGCTGCCGGATCCTGCGGCGCCGGCCGGTCCGCCGCTTCGCGGCGCCGGCAAACGCCTCCTCCGTTTCCGTCAGGCCGCCGGCATAGCGTTCCCGCCAGAGCGCGAAATCCCTGTAGGCGACGCCCGACCACAGCAACTCTTCCGGCCTGCCGCGGTCGTGCCAGAGCTGCGCCGCCTGGCGCAGCTGATCGCGCAACTGCGCGCCGTCGGCATCCTGCGTCTGCCAGCGGACCAGACGCGGCCACGCCGTCAGCAGCGACTCGTGGATGATCTCGATCTGCTGGAGCCGCTCGCCGGCGTCGCCCGTGCGCTCGTACGTGGTGAGCAGGCGGGCATCGACGAGCGTGTTGAGCACCGCTTCGGCCGCTCGGGTCCCCTGCTCGCCTGCCTCGCGCGCGAACACCGACAGCAGGTCGTCGCGCCCGCGCACGGCGCGTGTGCCCTGCGAAGTCACGAGGTTGCGGAACAGCTCGCGGACGAGCGGGATTCGCTCCGCGCCGATGCGCTCGAGCGTCGACTCCGCGTGCTGCGCCAGCGCACCGGCGACGCCGCCGATCTCGTGATACGCGGCGCGTGTGAGCACGCCCTTCTCGCGATCGCGGGCGTCCCAGACCCTCGAGGCGGCGAAGGCCAGCAGCGGCAGGGCACCGCGCTCGCTGACCACTTCGTCCACCATCTCCTGGACGAGCGCGTCGTCTTCGAACTGGTAGCCGCACGAGAGGGCCGGCTGCACCAGGGCGCGCCGCAGCGCGCTCGGGCCGAGCGGTCCGAGCAGCGTGAGGTCGCTCAACATCGGTGCGAGCGCCTCGTGCGCGTGGCAGTGGATCAGGAAGTCGTCCCTGAGGGACAGGATCACGTGGGTATCGGCTTCGAGCACGAGCCGGGCGAGGAGCTGCGCGAAGGCCGCCTGGACCGGAGGCGCATTCTGCGTGAACAGCTCCTCGAACTGATCGATGAGGACGAGCGCGTGCTCGTGGCGGGCGCGCCATCGGGTGACGGCCGCCACGGTCGCGTCGGTGTCGTCGAATCGGACGAGCGCCTGGAGCGCCGCGGTGTCGTCGGCGCACACTGGCACGAGCGCCTGTGCCAGCGCCTGGAACGGCTGGGTGCCCGGCGTTGCGAGCACCGCCTTCCAGGACGGAGGCAAGGTCGGCAGCAGGCCAGCGCGGAGAAACGAGCTCTTGCCCGCGCCCGACGGTCCGATCACCCCCAGCAGCCGCGGCCGCTTCAGCTTCTTCCAGACGGCTTCGACCTCGACCTCGCGACCGAAGAAGTACTCCGCGTCCTGCTCGGTGAACGCCGCGAGGCCAGGATACGGCTGCCGCTCCTCCACTCCGGGCAGCCGGAGCGTCACCTCTTCGAGGGCGCGCGCCAGCGCGTGGGCGGACGGGTACCGGCCGTCGCGGCTCGATGCGAGCGCCCGTTGGAGGACGGCCGACCAGGGACCCTCGGGTACTTGCGGGGGCGCCTGCCGCACGCGGCGCCACAGCGCCTCGCGGGTCGCCAGCCCGTCGGGCCCTCCCACCGCGATCATCTCGGCCAGCACCACGCCAGCCGAGAACACGTCCGCGCGCGCGTCGACCTCTTCGCCGCGCGCCTGCTCGGGGGCCATGTACGCCGGCGTACCGGCAATCGTCATGACGGGTGCGTCGCGTGCGGCGCGCGCCACGCCGAAGTCCATGACGACCACGCGACCGGCACGCGTGATCATCACGTTCTCGGGCTTGACGTCCCGGTGCACGAGTCCGGCACCGTGAATCGCCTCGAGCCCGGCGAGGAACTGCGCGGCGATGTCGCGCGCCTCGACGAGCGGCAGGGGGCCGCGCGCCCGCATGGTCTCGCCGAGCGTCGCGCCGTCGATGTACTCCATCGACAGGAGCTCCTCCCCGTCCTCGTCTACCAGATCGAAGATGCGGCACACGTTCGGCGAGAGCACCTCCCGGGCGGCGCGGACCTCGCGTCGCAGCAGGTCGCGGGCGCGCTCGTCCCACGCGTGGCCGGAACGCACCGTCTTCAGGGCCACATCGACCCGCAGCTTCAGATCGAAGGCGCGGTAGACCTCGCCCATGCCGCCGCGGCCGAGCAACTCGCGAATCTGGTACCGGTTACCGAGGAGGCGCCCGGGAGCGGCGCCGTACTGCGTCGGCGCGTCGGGAGCGTCGTGCCCGCGGGGGGATTCGAGGAGCGCCAGGCTCAGCAGGCACTGGGGGCAGAGGCCTCGACCGCGTCCGAGACGCTGCCTGACCCGCACTGCGGACACCGCGCCGGCATCATCGTGTCGCCCACTCAGGTGGAACAGACGGATTGCCCGTGGGAGGTTACTCGCTGCGCCCGCCCCATGGCGCCAGCACTCCCAGCAGGTGCCGCACCTCGTCGTCCACATCGTCGGGGTCGGCAACCGTCTCGGCGATCTCGTCCCGAAGCGCGGCCCCGAACCGCTGACGCAGCCGATGGACGGCCGTCTTCACGGCCGACTCCGTCAGCCCGAGGTCCGCGGCCGCTTCGCGGTACGACGTCGTCGGCTCGTCACCCGTCAGGTACGGCTTCAGTCGCTCGAACTCGCGGCCGCGACCGGCGGCGGCGTGCTCCGTGCGCAGCCGCGCGAGCACGCGTTCGAGCAGCGTGAGCGCCCAGCGGCGTTCGAAGACATCTTCGGGGGTGAGCGAATCGAAGGGCTCGTCGCGATAACGGCCCTCGGCATCGGCGTCGAGCGACAGCACGGTCGCCCGGCCGCCGCGCTTCCATGTGCGGGACTTCTCCTGTTCCTTGGACAGGAAGTTCCGGATCGACGTCATCAGGAACACGCGGAAACGGCCACGCGCAGGATCGCAGTCCTCGAGGTAGTCCTTCTCGAGCAGCTGCGCAAAGTAGGCCTGCGTGGCGTCGCGGGCGTCCTCGGCGTCGAGTCCCTGTCCGCGGACGAAGGTGTAGATCGGGTACCAGTAAGCCTGGCACAGCGTCTCGAGGGCGAGCCGCGACGCGTCGGTCGGCGCCTCGCGTGCCGCCAGCACCTGCGTCCAGTTGGTCGTCACCCACCGCATAGGGTTGAACCGGGGGTGAATCCTAGCACAACCACCCAGCAGCAGGTCACGAGTGGGTCGCGCACGCACGCCGAGTTGCTGGAAACCGATCCGAGCGAGCGGGCTGTGAATGACGCCCGCACCGCATTCGGACGCGGGGAGCCGCTGGGGTGGCGGCTCCCCAGACCCACGGTCAGCGATGGTCGATCCTCTTCTGCACCGAGCTGACCATCACCGCGAGCGGGCTGCTGACAATCGACCGGATTTCGTTCCCGCGATCGACGATCACCATTCGCTCCTCAATGGTGATGCCCGGCCCTGGCTGAAAAAATGTCACACCGGAGCAATCGGGGTTGACCTGGTAGGTTCCGGAGCCCGGCCGGTCCGGTACGATTCCGGTGACCGAGCCCTTGATGTTATCGACCTGGCTGAACGTGCCGTCTCCATGGTAGGTCCGCACGACCACTCCGATGAGCGTTTGGGTTCCGCCGCCCTGCGGAGGGGGGACGGGTTGCGTGCCCTGCATTTGGATGCCGTACGTACCTCGGATGGTCGCGTCGCTGCATTGATAGCCCAGCTCTTGTGCCTTGGCGCTATCGCCCGGGCCCATAGAGCCGCCGCCACTGATGGCCAGAACGCCGGTCGCGATCGCGATACGTGCCGTTCGCTGCATGTCCGCCTCCTGTTGACTGACCCCAGCCAGAAACTGAGCTCCACCCTCTGACGCGGAAGGGATCCGCGCGCGGCCGGAGGGTACAATCCGCCCGCCGGTCTTCCGGCGTCGGATCATCGTGTCGCCCACTCGGATGGAAAGACGGATTGCACGTGGGAGGTTACGCGCGGCGCCCACCCCACTCCGCCAGCAGTCCCAGCGATTGCCGCACCTCTTCGTCCACATCGCCGGGATCGGCAACAGTCTCGGCAATCTCGTCCCGGAGCGCGGCCCCGAACCGCTGACGCAACCGATGGACGGCCGTCTTCACAGCCGACTCCGTCAGCGGCGGCGTGCTCAGCGTGCGCAGCCGCGCGAGCACGCGTTCGCCAGCGCCGGGTACTCCATGGCCGCGGCGCGGTCGAATTCGCTGCCCAGCGCGCGGTATATACGCGAATCAGGGGAACGCTTCGTGCGATCGATTAAAGAGGAGTGCCTCGATTGGATCAGTCCGATTGGCGAGCGCCACTTTCGACGAGCCGTCTCGGCGAACCGCGTGAATGCGAACTATCCCCTGAGGTCACAGGCCGATGAAGGAAAATGCGCGCACGACTGACGGCAGCGCCCACACCAGCAGCAGTCCGGCTGCGACGAGGCCCGCGGCAATCTGAATCGGATCTATCACATCGAGCGGCGCCTGCGCCTTCCGTTCCCTGTTCCATCGCCGCACGAGCTGCGCCCTCCACCAGAGCACGGTCGGGTCTGGAAGCTTCGCCCGCTGTGCATCTGGCAGGACGGCCACGCGCTCCATGAAGGCAGCGACGGCGTCCTCTTCCTCAGGTGTCAAGTTCCGACTGAAAGGCTCGAGCATCATGCCCTCGCGATGATCCGCGCGGAACTCAGAAGATCGCGGAGCCTGTTTCGTGCGCGCGACAGCAGCACCTTCACGCTGCCGCGGGCCAGGCCGAGGGACTCGGCGATCTGCTGATGGTCCTGCTGTTCGACGTACGCGAGCCACAGCAACGCGCGCTCGCGTGGCTTCAACGCCGCAAACGTCCTCGCCACCCCCTCGTCGTGCCCGGGCGGCGGCGGCTCGGGTGCTGGCGGGCGCAGGCGCGCGAGCCAGGACCGCTCGCGCTCCGCGCGCCGCCATCGATCCGTCGTCAGGTTGCCGGCGACGCGGAAGAGATACCGCCGGCCATTCTCATCGCTGAGATCGGACACCTCCGCGCAGAGCACCCGGCAGAACGCATCCTGAACGATATCGTCCGCATCGGCGGCGTTGCCGGTCACTCGATACACGTACGACCACAGTGCCCGCGCATGACGGCGGTAGAACTCACCGAAGGCAGGTTCCGTGAGCTCGAGCATGTCACGAGGCTGTCGTCACGTGAGGCGCACGGCGCGCCTGGTCTTCGATCAGCCCCATCTTTCTCGAGAGGCGGTACCAGACGAAGGAGGACAGCAACAGTCCGACGCCGATGGCTGTGGAAACGGTTGCGAGAAACCCGAGGTTCTCCGGAACCGGGTACGGCAGCGTGACCCGCCTGACGAACAGGAACAGCGCCGCACCGAGAACGACGAGCACGATTCCGGTCTGCACGGCGCGGAGGATACGTGAGTGCGCGCTGCCACCTCTCTCCGACGCGATCACGTCGAGGAACCGGCCGCCCCCCTCCGTGTTGAGAAACTCGCCGAACTCCAGGGCGGAGCCGATCCGTTCCAGGAGTTTCCCCTGAAACTCGGTCGACACTCTGAGCCGGCGCCACCGCAGGATGCCGTCGACGATCGTGAAGACGACGTAGGCCGTCAGCAGGAACGCCGCCGGCACGATGATGATCTCTGCTCCCATCTGCACTTCTCCTCGGCTGTACCAGATTTACCCGATACAACGCCGGAGGCGCGTCAGCGGTTAACAGGCCCTGCAGGCGCCCCGGCCCTTTGCAGGTCTTCTTGCCGTCGCTAGCGACTGAATAGCGCTGCGCTCGGGGTTGCGCATTCAGGCGCGTTCAACCAACCTCGAATCTTGTTCAGTATCAGGTCTGTGACTGCTCCTCGCGATCGCGAAACGGCGGCGGAGAGTCCCTTGAGCGGTGCGCAAAGGGTGCCGTGCTGACCATTCGCGGACGAATCCACGTGGTGGTCGCGTCCGTTCGAGGGATTCGTCCTATCCAGCGGCAATCCGAGCCGATGACGTGCGTGGCGCCGATCGCCGGAGTCTTCGCGAATGCGAGCGGTGCTGAACTTCGCACTTCTACGAGCCGAAATCGCTGCAGACATTCGAATCCGTGGACGTGATCGAATAGATCGCACCGTGACCAACAGTTGGGCCAGCGGGCAATAACGGGCAAGGCGCCACGGCATCGCTGGCATCCACGGCAATCCTGGCAGTGTGGAATCTGTAACTTACAGAATCTAAAGAGTGCTAGACAGGTATTTACAGACACTCATCAGTTCACTGTAGCTACGGCCTCGTTTTCGCCCCGATTTTCGTTTCCAAAGTCTTCAAAATCCCGGATGTTTCGCCACGTGGGATCCCACCCACGCGTTCGGCACCTTCGCAGCCCGTCGAGCATGCGGCACGCTGCTTGTCGCGATCGACCTCCGCGCTTTCTTCAGTGCCGTCGCCACTGCGCGAGCGGCAGATAGTGTGGCACCTGGGCGCCCCCGTCCTTCGGAGCTTCAAAGATGCCGTGATCTTCGATCCCTTGCCCGCTTCGTCTTTCCTATGGAGGCTCCTCCCTGCTTGGCGGAGGCGAAGCTCTCGTCGATAAACGCTTCCTGCGCGCAGTAGGGCCATCGTCTGTAAGCCAACGAGGCTTCCCTTGACGCTCGAAAGGAACGTCTGGTAGCCTTCCTTTCGTCTGTCGAAAGGAACGTCGTGGCAAGAGACAAAGGCGACATCCTGCAGGGCACCCTCGACATGCTCGTCCTCAAGGCGTTGCAGTTGGAGCCGATGCACGGATGGGGGATTACGGAACGGATCGAGCAGTGGTCGGAAAGCGTGTTGCAGCTCGGGCAGGGCACGTTGTATCCGGCGCTGTACCGGCTGGAACGGCAGGGTCTCGTCCGGTCGGAATGGCGTCTGACGGCGAACAACCGACGCGCTCGATACTACGCGCTGACGCCACAAGGACGACGCCACCTGAACCAGGAACTCGCTGACTGGCGCCGCATGTCGCGTGCGATAAACCTCGTGCTCGAGGCTACCCTGGATAGCGGAAGCGCGTGATGCGTCGCCTGGTTGAGGGCTGGCGCCGTGTTCGTTCGATCCGGCGTCGCAACGAACTCGAGACCGGCCTCGACGAAGAGATTCGTTTCCACATCGATCGCCAGACCGAGAAAAATCTGCGAGCCGGCATGGCGACAGATGAGGCTCGCCGACAGGCGTTGATCAAGTTTGGTGGCGTGGATCGCGCCAAAGAGCGCACGCGCGACGAGTTCCGCGCTACTTCCATTGAAGACTTCTTTCGCGATATCCGCTATGGAGGGCGTGCATTACTGCGCGCTCCGGGTTTCACGATCGTCGCCACGCTGACGCTCGCACTGGGCATCGGCGCAACGACGGCGATGTTCAGCGTCGTGAACGGGATCCTGCTCCGTCCTCTGCCGTACCCAGAACAGGACCGTCTGATCGAGCTGGTGCACAGCGTTGGGAGCGGCCAGATCCTGGCTTCGCCAGCCGTGTATTTTGGCTATCGCGATCACAGCCGGACGTTCGAAGCCGTCGGGCTGTGGGACTGGGACGCCTCGCCAGTGACGGTAACGGGCGTTGGCGAACCGGAATCGGTCCGCAGCGTCGAGGTCACAGACGAGGTACTCGGAATGCTCGGTGCGACTCCGGCGCTGGGCCGCACCTTCAGGTCGAGCGACGACGTTCCGGGAGCCGCGCTGACAGCGGTCATTTCTCATACGTATTGGCAGCGCCATTTCGGGGGCGCTAATCCGATCGGGCGGACACTCGTCGTGGACGGCGTCGGGCGCGAAATCATTGGAGTTCTCTCTGATTGGTTCAGATTCTTTGATTACCCGGCCGACATCTTCTATCCCATGCAACTGGTCCGCTCCGAAGCCGGTTTTCCGCAAGGAGATGGGCGCGGCCTTGCGCGTTTGAAGCCGGATATTACGCTCGAGCAGGCCAATGCCGACGTCAGGCGCATGATTCCGCTGATCAACGCGGAGTTCGGCCGTCCAGGGCCAGCGTTCGACCGGATGCAATTCGGTCCGAATCTGCGACCGCTCAAGGAAATGGTTGTCGGCAATCTCGGTGAGACGTTGTGGCTGCTGATGGGCACGATCGGGCTCCTGCTGCTGATCGCCTGTGCGAACGTCGCGAATCTGGTATTGGTGCGCACGCAGTCGCGCAGGCTGGAGCTGTCGGTGCGGACGGCGCTGGGCGCGCGATGGTCCGATGTCGCACGTTTAGTGCTCGCCGAAAACGCCATCCTCGGGCTCGCCGGTGGAGTCGTCGGCGTCGCCCTTGCCTACTTCAGCCTGCCGTACCTGCTGACACTGGGGGGCGACGATCTGCCGTACATCATGACAGTAAGGATCGACCTCACGGTCCTGCTGGCCGCCGTCGCGATTTCGGCGCTCGCGACGTTTGTCTTTGCGTTCATCCCCGTTTTGCGCTTTGCGCGGCCACGGACGCGGCTTGCCGGGTCGCTGCATGGCGCGCGAGGGGTCGGAGAGGAACACGAGGGTAATCGCGCGCGGCAGATGCTGCTGGTTGCGCAAGTAGCGCTCGCGCTTGTTCTGCTCGTTGGGTGCGGGTTGATGATTCGGACGTTCGTCACGCTACGGCAGGTCGATCCCGGCTTTCAGCATCCGTCGAGCGTCCAGACGTTCCAGCTCACGCTGCCGACCAGTACGGCGAATACGGGTCCGGCACCCGGACCCATCATCCGTATGCAGCACGCGATAGCGGATCGGCTCGCGACAATTCCCGGGGTCCAATCGGCGGCGTTCACGAGCGCGAACGACGGACTCCCGCTGGACGGCGACGGCCGGTCGAGTTCGATCTTCGTCGAAGGCAAGATCGTTGGAGACACCTTGCCGCGTCCGAAGGAGATTCAGTTCGCCTCGCCGCGGTTTTTCGAGACGATGATGACGCCACTGGTCGCCGGTCGCGCGTTCGAGTGGAGCGACGTCTACCAGCGGCGGTCCGTCGCGCTCGTGTCGGACAACTTCGCGCGCGCCGAGTGGGGTTCGGCTGCTGTCGCGATCGGCAAGCGGATCGGTCTGCGGCAAACAGGCCCCTGGCTCGACGTTGTCGGCGTGGTGAAGGACGTGCGGCACAACGGCCTCAACGAGCCCGCGCCGGAGACGGTCATCCTGCCGCTGATCGCCAGGGAGACAGCCACGTTCGTGGTCCGGAGCGAACGCGCTGGGACTTCGGCGTTTCTGGACGAGCTGCGGCGGGCCGTGTGGTCGGTGAACGGAAACCTGTCGTTGGCGAGCGTCCAGACGTTGGGTGAGATGTACGAGCGTTCCATGGCACGCACGTCGATGACGCTCAAGCTGCTCGCGATCACGGGCGTCTTGGCGCTGGTCCTTGGCCTCGTCGGCATCTACGGCGTTGTCAGCTACGCGGTCGCTCAGCGCCAGCGAGAGATCGGCATCCGTATCGCGCTCGGTGCCAGCTACGGCGAAGTGCGGCGCATGTTCGTGCGCAATGCGCTGGCGCTCGTGGCCGTTGGCGTTGGTATCGGCCTCCCTGCAGCGGCGGTGCTGACCCGTCTAATGGAGTCGCAATTGTTCGGTATTAGTGCCCTGGATCCGGGGACGCATCTGGCGGTAGCGCTCGTTCTCGTTGTCACCGCAGGACTGGCCAGCTACATCTCCGCGCGCCGGGCATCTGCCTTGGACCCCGTCGAAGTTCTGAAGGGCGTGTAACGGCGACGGGACAGTCAGGCCCGGAGATGTCGCATCTTGAACTCATCGCGCTGGTGGTGCGGGACTCAGAGTCGCTCTGACGATGTGGGTTACTGGGACGACGTGCGCCGTTAGATCGGCTCCCCGGGGAAGCGCAAGTCGAACCGCTCAACGAGTGCCGGGACGCTCCCAGGGTCCATCTCGAGCGCGTAGCGGGTGCAGAGGTCAGCAAGGATCTGCGGCTCGGCCTGGGTAACCCCCCCGAGGTCGACCAGTTCGCCGAAGAATCGCTCGAAGCCGGCAGGCGAGATGATCTCAAGGATCCGCGCGGGCTCATCCCCGGCGTTCCAGAACGTGTGCCACTGGTTGCGAGGCTTGAAAACCAAATCACCCGGACCGGCGACCAGCACCTCATCGCCCAAAAGCGCGCCGACTTGTCCCTCGAGGACGTAGCTGTACTCGTCCTCGCGCGTGTGCCGATGCAGCGGCGCAGCCAGTGCGCGCGGGGACATCGGGTGCTCGACCAGCGAGAAATTGCCGTGCGCCTCGTCGCCGGCAATCATGAACCGGACCCCGATGCTCCCCAGGAATCCAGATTTGCCGTCGCGGGGCCCGACAACTTTGGCTGCCATCATTGTCATACCTTTCTTCTTTGGAGCCTTTCAGGTCGGCAGAACGAAGGCCATAGCCACGAGCTAAGCGGTTATTGCAGCTACTCTGATTACATGTATTTGTGTCTTTGAGTAAATCGTCACCGCCCATGCTGTATTCGCAAGAAAGGGCTTGTTGTAAGCAAAGGTGAACACCATGCCTTTATGAGACTGTGTGAACGGTGCCCCCGCTTCTCCTCCCAGACTTGAAAAGGCTTTCTCAATCATCCCATCACAATAGACGCTTATATTCGGATTCCCGATAGTCATATCCGTCTGAATGGTGACGTGCATCACGAAGGAAGCCCCAGGCACTTGATGGGCAACCTCTTCCGGGCTCGTATCGAGCTGCTTTTCTTCAAACGTCAGTTCATGCATCGACTATATCCCTTCAGGCATTAACACTTTTGCCAACGTTTCACGTCATCGAGGAGCTTCACTTTCAATCGCGGCCTTCTGAACGCTGCTCGGTTTGTGGCGATCGCCGGCGCTTGCGTGGCATGTTGGGTGATATGGAAGGCGCGGGCTTCCAAATCCTCGTTTCCGTCGCCCGACGGTTCGACAGTCCCGGAGACGAGTTGTAGAGAATTCGCGCGTGCTCACGAGACACGATCGGGCGCCGCGTCCAAACGGTTGACGGCACTGGTGAGGCCCGCGGCTTTCTGACGCCACTCCTCGAGAGCACTCCGCACGTCAGTCCATCGCGCGTGCTCAGCTCGCACGAATCGGGCATACGGAGCGAGACCATCGGCGAGTCGCTGCGTATTTCTGGCTTGGGCGGTGTCGAACTCGCTCCTCAGTGCGGTCGCCAAACGCGCACGCAACATCGTGACTTTTTCCCGCAACTCGGCTCGCGCGCGCCGCCGTTTTGCGGGAATCACCAGCAGGCCGAGAGCGGCAAGCACGCCTGCCGCGAGAATGCCGGTAATGTCTGCGGCAGCGGTACTGGCGACGGCCGCGACGACCGCACCAAGGCCCAGGGCGCCTGCGCCAATCGCGGCTGTCGCCGCGACTGCGGCACGCGCACCGTCGGCGATCGCCGTAGACTCGCGGTGCCTATCGTACGTGTCGACCACCCGCTGCGCCTCACGGCCGACCGACTCGAGCAGTCGCGTTCGGTCGACATGAAAACTGCCGCTCTCATCGCCAAGAATACGTTCGCCGTGCTCATGCCGCCGTGCCGCGAGCTTGGCCGAGAGCGCCTGCCATTGCCGGAGATCCTGTTCCACCAGCCAGTCGATGAGTTCAGATACGAGGCGTTCGACACGGGTGGACGCATCGGCGACGACGCGCATTTCGAAGTCCTGTGCCACACGGGATCGGTTCAGGAGGTCGAACACGCGCGCCACGCGCAGGGTGTCCTCCAAATACTGATGCCCGCGCGCTTCCATCTCGAGCAGTACCTTCTCTACTGCCGTGATGCGCAGCTCGAGACCCTTGGCGAGATCGTCGCGATAGAGGGCCAGCTGACGCTCGATATCGGCGACCGCCGCGATGTCGGTGGCCAGCAAATCGTTCCGTTCTCGGGCGACCGTTTCGTAGTGTCGTGCAAGCGCCTCGCCGACGCCGAGAGGATTGGCGAGCTTCAGGCGGAACCGACTCACATCGTCCAGCGTCTGCTGAATGTGCCGCTCGAGCGCCTCAAAACGGCTGGCCGCCCATACGCTCGTGTCGTTTCGCCCGGCGGCGGCGAGTCGTGCGCTGAGCGGAAACACCTCCGGCACGATACCGAGCAGGCGCAAGCTCGATTCTCTGACGAACTGCACGACTTCCGTGAGATCGCGCTCATTCTCGAAGATGTCGACCTTGTTGACCACCAGCACGATCTTCTTACCCCAGTTTCGGATGTTCTCGAGAAAGAGGCGCTCGGTCTCGGTGAAGGGGTGGTCGGCCGACGTGACAAAAAGCACGAGATCGGCGCGGGGCACGAAGTCCAGGGTCAGCCGTTCGTGCGCGCGGTGGATGGCATTCGTTCCGGGGGTATCCACAATGTGGAGCTCGCGCAGCAATGGCGTCGGCGCCGTCACGACATGCATGCCCGAGGCATCGATCTCGCGGGCGGGTCCGTCGCCGTAGCGGACCAACTCGATGTTGGCTGTCGTTGGGGTGACTCCCTCCTCGACGACACGCTCGCCGAGCAACGCGTTGATGAGCGCGCTCTTTCCGGCGTTGAACTCGCCGACGACGACCAGCAGAAAAAAGTCATCGAGCTGCCGAATCGAATTGGCGAGAGTGGTGGTGTCGTGCTCCGTGGCCGGGAGGCGGGCGAGCCGGTCGCGAAGTTCGGCCAGCAGTGCACGCCCTTCGGTCAGCGCCTGCTCGGCTGCGGTGCTGAGCGCCCTGGAGCGGATGATCGGCATCGAACGATTGTACCTGGCCGCATCCATCCATTTGCATTCGACCGTGATGCGCTGGACATCTGCCCGCCGCGCGTACGTTGTCGATTGATGCACTGCATCCGCTCTTGGCGAATCCCACCCTCTCCGCCAACTTCTTTCGCTTTGCTCAGCCGTTGGCGTCGAGGCGGGATTCAGTCACGGCGCGACTCGCCTTCGGCTCATCGCGAGCGGGCTCGAATCCCAGAAGGACAGGCATACGCATCACCGGCCGACCATTTTCTGCAGGTGCTCGGGATATCGTGCGCCATGCCACTCGATCTGTAAGGCCGCACGGTCGATTTCGGAGAGGTCGTTGGCCGTCAACTGAATGGCGGTCGCGCCAAGGTTCTCGTCGAGTCGATGCCGTTTGGTCGTCCCTGGAATGGGCACGATCCAAGATTTCTGCGCGAGGAGCCAGGCGAGCGCGATTTGGGCCGGCGTCGCGTGCTTGCGCTCGGCGAACGTTTTTAGCCACTCTACGAACGCGAGATTCGCCTTCCGGTTCTCCTGCGTGAAGCGCGGTACGACGTTGCGGAAATCGGCAGGGTCGAACGCCGTGTTCTCGTCGATGCTTCCGGTGAGAAAGCCCTTGCCGAGGGGACTGAACGGGACGAAGCCGATCCCGAGTTCCTCGAGCGTTCCCAGAACTTCTCGCTCGGGCTCACGCCACCAGAGTGAGTATTCGCTCTGTAGCGCCGCCACTGGCTGGACCGCATGCGCGCGACGGATCGTCTGCACCCCTGCTTCAGACAAACCGAAGTGCTTCACCTTGCCTTCGCGAATCAAGTCCATGACTGCACCGGCGACGTCTTCGATCGGTACGATCGGATCAACGCGGTGCTGATAGAAGAGATCGATGCGGTCCGTGTTCAGCCGCTTCAGGGACGCCTCGGCGACCTCGCGGATGTGCGCCGGCCGGCTGTCGAGTCCCGCCTGCTTGCCGTTGTTGAACTTGAAGCCGAACTTCGTCGCGATCACGACCTGATCGCGAACTGGTCCAAGGGCTCGGCCGACGAGCTCTTCGTTCGCAAACGGCCCATATGCTTCGGCAGTGTCGAAGAACTTCACGCCGCCGTCAACTGCCGCGCGGATGATGTCGATCCCCTGCGACGGGTCAGCAGCCGGGCCATAGCCGAAGCTCATACCCATGCACCCAAAGCCCAGTGCGGAGACCTCTAATCCGCTTCTTCCCAACGTGCGCGTCTGCATGTTCGCCTCCTTCATTCGCCGAGCGTCTTCGCGACTACCTTCATCGCCTTAATTGCCTTGCCCCAGCCGGCGTAGAAGGCCAGATGGGTGAGCGCCTCTGCGATCTGAGCACGGGTCAAACCACCTTCGATCCCGCGGCGCAGGTATGAATCGAGCTGGTCGTCATCACCCATCCCGGCGAGCGCGACGATGGTGACAAGATTCCGATCCCTTGGCGTGAGGTCCGACCGTCGCCACAGGTCGTCAAACACCACCTCATTGGTCAGCTGGACAAGCTTCGGCGCGATGGTTGCGATGTCATCGTTCACAGCCCGGGCACGTGCCGGGTCAGAGGCGGGAGCGGGAAGGCGCGAGCCTACAGTACGCAACGCTGCGGTGTCGACCTTCCGCGCCGTGTAGACCTGATCGTAGACCTCGAGAGCGGAGACTGCGCTCGGCCAGCCGCAATAAATTGCCAGATGCGCCAAAAGACCGGAGGCTTCGCTTGGCTGTACACCGTTGTCGAGCGCTCGGCCCAAGTGGCCGGCAAGCTGCGCGGGCTTTCCCGTCGCGATCAGGACCGAGATGGTCACCAGGCTACGATCGCGCGGTGATAACTCGGGCCGCGTCCACACATCGCCGAACAGCACGTCGTCGGTGAGCGTCGCGAGGCCCGGTGCGATCTTTTGCTGAAGGGCGCCCGACGGTCCGGTGGTGTCCTGCTGCGGGCTCGGCGCAGCGCTATACTGCTCGTCGCTCACCGGTTCCATCCAGTGCACGCTCATTCCATCGCGCGGTTCGGTGATCGCGAGGTGCGTCATGGACGCTCGCGGTGACGCCCCGTGCCAGTGTTTCTGGCCCTTTGGGATCCTGATGACGTCCCCTGCTCGGATTTCCTCGATAGGGTCACCCCATCGCTGAACGCGGCCCGTGCCGGCCGTGATGATCAGGATCTGGCCGCCAGGATGCGAGTGCCACGCCGTGCGGGCACCAGGCTCGAACGTGACCGAGCCGCCACTCGCGTTCGAGCCCTCGCGCGCCTCGAACAACATCTCGACATGCGCGCTACCCGTGAAGTTCTCGGCCGGTGCCTGACGGATGGGACGCGACCCAGCCCGCGCGATCACCAGCGTCTGAGCGTGGCTCGACGACCAAATGAGCAGAGCCATCGTCGCGAGCATCGCGGTAAACATGTTCATCTGTCGCCCTCCGATGACAGCTCACGCTTTAAGGCTTCCTCGCGCGGTTGTCGACGGGATTGAGGATCGCTGCGGGCGGATGGATCCCCTTGATTTGCTTCTCCCAAAACCGCACAGCGGCCAGAACCCACCGATCGGCGCTCGTATCGGTACCGAGACCGAAGCCATGACCGAGGCCTGGGTACTTGTGGTACTCGACTTCGGTTCCGGCTCGTCGCAGGAGCGCAACTCGCCGTTCCATGATCGAGGGAGATGCGATTGGATCGTGCTCACCGACTACAACGAACGTCGCAGGGTCGCTCGAACCGAGCTCAGAATGTCCGGTGTACGCCATCACGATCGCTGACGGCTTCGGAAGCTCCGGAGCGCCAAACCGGGCGGTGCCATGGGAACCGATCGCCGCCGCCATTCGTGCGCCCGCAGAACTGCCCCACAATGAATAGGCGGTCGTGCTCACACCAAGAGCATCTCGCGTTTCGGAAAATGTAGGCGACGGCCGCGGCCAGATCCTGTGTCGCAGCGGTACCGCCCTGACCGGCGCGATATTTCAAGACAAATGCGTTGTACCCGCGATTGCTGATCTCGACGGCGTAGGGAAAACCCTCGTGCACGGATGCGACGTAAGCGAATCCACCGCCCGGCGCAATGACCGCAAACGGCGCATTGGGTTGACCCCGGAAGAAGAACATACCCGTGTTCTCGCGCGTTGGGTCCGCCCGCTTCTGCGCCTTGGTGTAGATGTCATGGAAGACAGTCTTACCGGCCGTCGCATCATCGATCATGCGATTCAGCGAAGAGACGACAACGTCGGGATTTACATGAGTGTGGTACGGGAGGAGCGTCGCGATATCCCCGAGTCGCGTCGTGTCGTCGTAGTCTCGGTCATCCCATGGCAATGCCAGCCGGGCGAAGCCGGCGAACGCTGGATGGTTCAGGAGATCTCTGATGCGGTCATCGGCGCGCAAGTACGCGGCCTCGCTTTTGACGCCGGGCGTTTGGGTGGTGTCGATTGCGTTGCTGCTCGAGGCAGAAATCGTCATTGCGTGGGCACCAGCGCACGCCATAAGCATCGAGATCGCCCGCCAGACACAACTGGACATGCCTTAGCCGGGACTGCCTGAGTTCTCATCCGTCCAAGACGGCTCGACATCCGTGTCTCGGAGCAAGGTCATTGGGATCCGCCAGTGGGGAGGTGGCGACCGAAGAACTCCTTCAGCTTCGACACGGCCGGTGTGACGAACTGTGGCCGGTCGTACAGATCGATATGCGTCGCTCCGTCGATGACGAACAGCTCCTTCGGGTTCTTGGCCTTTTGATAGACCTCTTGGCTCCAGAACAACGTGTCGGCTTTTGACCCCGCAATGACGAGCAGGGGACGCGGAGAGATCGTGTCAAGTTGCTCGAACGGGAAGAACGCCATTTGCAGCGGTAGGCTCGAGAAGACGTACCGGTTCGGCGAGTTGGGGTGTTGCGCTCGAGCCGTCCGGTAGTAGTCGTAACCTTCCCGATAGAGCTGGGGCGTGCGCCCCGTGAAGCTCGCCGCGGTATCCGGCACCACCGGCACGAGCTGCACAGGCTCGCCGCGGGCCTCGCGCGATCGTGCCTCGGCCGCGTCTCTCAGGCGCTTCATGCGCTCGTCGTAGGAAATCGTACCCATCCCCTCGCGACGTGCTTCGCCCAGATTGAAAGTGCTGACCGCGGCGACCGCCTTCACACGCAGCTCGGTCTGCGCGTGGCAGAGCGCGTAGCTACCGCCGGCGCAAATGCCCAGCGAGCCAATTCGCTCATGATCGATCTGGGGATGTTGGACGAGGTAGTCGATCGCGCAGCCGATGTCATCAAGACGCTGCGCCGGAACCTCCATCAGGCGCGGCTCGCCCCCGCTCTCACCTTGGTACGAGGCGTCGTAGGCGAGCGCGATGAATCCCTCCTCCGCGAGCCGCTGGGCGTAGAGGCCCGCCGTCTGCTCCTTCACGCCGCCGAACGGGTGGGTCACGATGACCGCTGCATACCGACGGTTCGCGGCGAAGCCTGCCGGCTTGAAGAGGTTGCCGACGATGGGGGTCCCCATGTTCCGGGCCGGGTACGTGACGCGTTCGATCGTGATGCCTTTCTCGTTGGGATAACCAATCACCGCCGGCATCTTCACGGTGCGGACCTGGGCCGTCGCCGCCGTCGAAGTCGCCATCGCTCGACCTCCCATAACCGCGCTTGACAGGACGAGGGCGGACCTTCCGAGGAACGCGCGTCGCTGCTCGTTGATGACGTCGGTGGCCATTTCCGATCTCCTGCGTTCTTCAACCACGCTCTGGCAGCTCAGTCGAGTTTCTTGTCGGACAGGAACTTCGATAGCAGATCCGCGATCTGGACGTTGTTCAGGTCCGACATGGGGAAGTGCGTGTTGCCACGGATGCCGAGTGCGGGCAATTCCACCAGCGTGACGTCGCCGCCGCGCTTGTTCACAGCGTCCCGCCACTGCCTCGCGACAGCGCGGAAGGCGCGCCACTGTTCCTGTCCCGGATTCGTGCTGGGTTCGTCCGGAATGTTGTCGCCGTAATAGATGACGATCGGGATCCTGGTGAATGGCATGAAGTCCGACATCGGCACGGTGCGCGGCGTGACCGTGCGGCCTCCGAGCGTCACGGGCGCCGGTGCGTCGCCCTCCGGGAACACGAAGTCGCCGCCGGGTTCGTAGGACACGATGGCCCGGATGTTCCTGGTCTTCAGCGCCGTGCGCCACCCGAGCCCTCCGCTCTGCGAGTGCGTGACGAGCACCCCGGGGCCGATCTTGTCGAACAGCGCGGCCACCGCGTTCGTATTCACGTCGGCGTCATACGGTCCCGCGTTCGGAACCATCTGCCGGAAGAACTGGTCGAGCGCGACGGGGTCGCGTGAGAACTGAACGCCTGGATAGAGTGTGGGCCAGACGCCCAGCCGGAAGATTCCGAACCAGAGCTGCTCGTCGGGCGTTGCTGGAATGGTGACGGACTGCGCGCTACGGGCGGCGCGTCCGCGGCGTGGCTGATCGAGGAGGTACACCGGGTAGCCGCGGCGAAGAAAGATGGTCTGGAAGCCCTCGCGTCCGTCCGGCGTCGTTTCCCATGTCTTGGCGGACTCGCCGTGACCGTGCCAGAAGACCAGCGGCACTCGGCGGGCATTCACCGGCACCTGATAGAAGACGTACGCGTGATCGCCGTGCAGCGTCTGCCCCTTCGGGTCAGTACCGGCGGGATTGTAGGCGCCTTGGGCAATCGGATCGAAGGTGCCGGGCGTGGTCACGATCGTCCCGCCGATCGCAAAGCTGCCTTGCTCCTGGATGGTGAGGGGAGGCACCGCGCTCGCGTTCTGCGCCGGCGCGGCCGCTAGGGCGACGATGCCAGCGACCAGGAGCAACGATGCGACGAGAGTCGAGACGAGACGGTCTGCCGCGGCAACTGCCATATCGAGAGGGTAAGTCGACGCGGACACTCCCCATTGCGCGTACGCGTCGAATGTTTGCCTGATCCTCCAAACCATACCGGCTGGGCAAGGCGCGTTGACGTGGCCGGGCCATAGCGGCCGACTGGGAGGCCCGTTGGCGGAGCTGCCAAGGTTGAATCGCACGAACGTCGGAACAACAGGCTAAATTCGCGGAGCATTGTGCAAGCCGCCGCGTCGTGGAGCTGCTACGCTTGCGGCATGAAAGAGCCGGTGCCAGCCGTATCGACGAACGCCGTCCGCACCAACAAATCGAGCCGGGCCGGCCTGCGGCTGGCCAGTACCGGCGTCTGCCTCGAGCCAGCCGGCTCGCGACGAGGGGCCGCACGCGCAGAGCCTGAGCCGCCTCGCAAGGCTGCTCGCGGCTCACGCGCCCTATGACGGCGCCTTCGATCTCCGCTTACCCGGTCTCCACGTGGTCCGACGGTCCAAACCGTACCGTGAAATGGTGCGCGCGACGGTCACGCCCGCGCTGTGCATCGTGGCCCAGGGCGCAAAGATCGTCATGCTCGGGCGCGAGGTCTACTCCTATGACCCCTCGCGCGTGATCGCATACTCCGTCGATTTGCCCGTCGCCGGCCAGATTGTTCGAGCCAGCCACCGCGAGCCGTTCCTCGCACTCAAGCTCGATCTCGATCCGTACAAAATCGCAGAGTTGACACTGAAGGTCTACCCGCACGGAGTACCGAGCCCGCAGGACAGTCGCGGTGTATTCGTGGGCCAGGCGACGACCGCCATCGTCGATGCGGCGGCGCGCCTTGTCGAGTTGCTGGCGCAACCAGGCGATGCTGAATTGCTTGCCCCCCTCGTCATCGACGAGATCCTGATTCGCCTTTTGCGAAGTTCGATCGGGCCGCGTATTGCTCAGATCGGTCAAAAGGAGTCGGGCGTACAGCGCGTCGCGCAGGCGGTGTCTTGGGTGCGCGAGCACTTCGCGCAGCCGATGGCGGTGGAGGCCTTGGCCGATTTAGCCCACATGAGCCTGTCGTCGTTCCACCAGCACTTCAAGGCGGTCACCTCGATGAGTCCACTGCAGTACCAGAAGGTGCTTCGCTTGCATGAAGCACGACGCCTGATGCTGTCGCGCATGCTGGACGCGGGCAGCGCCGGGCGCCAGGTGGGGTATCTGAGTGCGTCGCAGTTCAGCCGCGAGTACACACGGTTGTTCGGGAATGCGCCGACGAGGGATGTGGCGAAACTGCGTCAGGAGGGCGCCACGTTAGACGACGCAACGCGCTAGTCGTCCTGCCTACCGCGATAAGTTCGCGCGTGCCGGTACAAGGTCAGGCCCGCGTGCTCACCTACCCGATAATTCTCGTACGAACGCGCCAATTTTTCGCAGCATCAGGCAAGGTCGCTGCGACCGGCTCGCTACCATCGGCGGGACAGCTGTCAATTGAACGCACGCCGGCCGTACGGCGGCCAGACAAGAAAGGACTAGGAATGAGAGCGATGCTGCCAGTATTCGGACTCTGTCTGTTGGTGCTGAGCGTGCACTCGGCTTTTGCACAAGCGGAACCTGCGAGCCCTGCGAAGACGATCAGCTCGAGCGCGGAACAGGAACTCATCGCGCTCTCCAAAGACAAATGGCGCTGGATGTCAGAGCGGAACGTCGATGCCCTCGCCAATCTGTTTGCAGACGAAGCAGTCTTCGTGCACATGGGCGGAACTATGTCGAAGAGCCAGGAGCTCGAGGTCATAAAGAGCGGAACGATTCAATACAAGGACGCGCAGATCCAGGAGGTGTCGGTGCGGTTCGTTGGCACGACGGCGATCCTCCTGAACAGGATCCGCCTGGTGGCCGCCGTGGGCGGCAACGAGGTCATTAATCCGTTCAACGTGACCGAGGTGTATGTGCAGCTAGGCGGCGCGTGGAAGCTCGCGTCGCTCTCGTTCACCAGACTGCTCACCCCGCAGTAACAGTGAGGGTGGATTAGAAGCCATCTCATAAATAGCTGGCATCGAACTCAACACCCTCGGCGCCATTTGGATAGGTCAGCACTGGGCGACTGATCGTTACTATCCGTCGTACCGCGAGGCCGAAGACTCAGCAAACCGATCTTCTGACAGCCCTGGACGATTCAACCCTTGAGCTGGTTGTGTCGCGTCACACACGCCAGCACGGTGGAACGGATCCCGCGGCACCTCACCGCACGCCACCCTGATCATGTTGAGCAACCGCGACGAATCGCGATACATTACGTCACTTCAGCGGAAGCCGCATCGCGTCAACGGGTCGAACTCGGGGGGGCAGCCCACGTCGCGGCTGCCTGCGCAAATTGTCGACGCTCGGCCAGCGTGGGATAGGCATTCTCGTTCTCGGGCATCCCAAAATGTTCTCGGTTGAAACGAGAGAGTTTCTCGATACCTGTCGTGAGTCGAGAGGGGTCGATGCCGAGTCGATGGAGCGTGATGATCGCGATGCTGTCACACAGGAGCTCCAGCTCTTTAAGCCGGCGGTAGTCTCCGACTCGGGATGCACGTTCATAGTCGAGCCAGACGTACTCGTGGCCGATTTCGTGAGCCACCAATGCCTGCAGTTCGCGTGGCTCCAACAGTCTGAGGGCAGGATCCGAGATGAGGACCACTGCCCGCGCATGTATGCCAATGGCTGCCTGCGGAGCGGCAATCACTTTGATTTCGTACACCGACATGCGTTGAGTCGCCCGAAGCAGGTCGCTCAAAGAGGACAGTTTCTCCCGCGCCGAGACGTTCAGGTGGGACACCTCCCCATCCCGCGGCAGGGAGCTCAAGATGCGGGCCTTGTCCTCGGCCGACACCGGTGCCGGCCGGGCCCTTTCCAGCAACTGCGCGAACGCGGCGGGATTGGCGGTGAGCAGATCGTGCGGGTTGACTCGCGTGAGCGTCTGCCCATGCGCGCCGGCCGCGCCAAGAACGAGGCCGATCAGGCACAGGACAGAACAGTGGATCCTGGGGACCCTGGCCGCCCCTGGCCTGCTGACCAGGCGTGCGCTGGGGGCCTCCGCGGCCTGCGGCCACCGAATGTATGTGTGTCTCATGCGCCGACAGGTACCGAATCGGCTCATGAGCAAGTCCTTTGAAGCGTCCAAAGAGCGTCGAAGGAATGTCAGAGGAAACGTATAGAACGTTTATGTCTGGCCAAACGGGTGATGTGTACGAGTTCGGCTCGAGCCGGCTCGACCTGGCGCGAAGGGTCTTCACGCGCGAAGGGAACGTCGTCCCGCTGGCGCCGAAGACCTTCGAGCTGCTGCGCCTGATGGTCGAAAACCCGGGCCGCGCCTTCTCGAAGCAGGAGCTGATCGGCGCGCTCTGGCCGGACACGTTCGTGGAAGAGGCGAATCTCTCGTTCCAGATCTCCGTCCTTCGCAAGGCGCTGGGAGCCGAGGCCGCGCCGTGGATCGAGACCGTGCCGAAACATGGTTACCGCTTCACGGCCGACGTCAGGGCGATTGCGCCGAGAGGAACGGGGCCGGCCGTCGCTGCCGAGGTGACGAGGCCGTCGGTGCCTGCCGCGGTCCGCACCCATTGGAGCGGCAGGGCATGGCTCGTCGCGGCCATCGCTGCGTCTGCGCTGGTACTGGCCACGATGGCCTACCTGGCGGTGCTCAGCCGGGTACCGGCAGGCGCGAACAGGACGTCTGTCGCCATCGCCTCCCCCCTCACTTCATACCCGGGGTTCGAAAATGCTCCGAGCTTCTCGCCGGACGGAAGCCAGGTCGCGTTTTCCTGGAACGGCGCCGCGGAAGACAACTACGACATCTACATCAAGCTCGCCGGGCCCGGGCAGCCGCTGCGTGTGACCACGGATCCGGCGCGGGATGACCAGCCGGCGTGGTCGCCGGATGGGCGCCTGATTGCCTTCCGGCGCGATGTCACGGAGAACGTCGCCGACCTGTTCGTGATGCCCGCGCTGGGCGGAGGAGCGGAGCGAAGGGTGCGGTCCATCTTCATGGATCGCAATCTCAGTCACCACGCGCCACCGAGCCTGCTCGCGTGGACGCCCGATGGACGATGGATTGCGTTCTGTGGGAGACCCTCAGCGAATGATGCGCCCGGCGTCTGGCTGACGGCGATCGATCATCCCGAGACACGGCTCCTGACTGAGAGTGTCACGAGGCCGAACACATTTTTCAACCCGGCGTTTTCTCCTGATGGCCGCCGCCTGGCCTTTGTCCACGAAGCGACATATTTCCTGGGCGCTGTCTACGTGCTTCCGCTGTCAGCCGACCTGAGACCGACCGCTCCTCCGACAAGGATCACCGCGCCCTCGAGTGTTCTGGGGCTTGCATGGACGCCGGATGGCAGCGGTCTCGTGTTCTCGTCCGGTGGGCACCTGGGCCTGTCGCGGCTCACGCGGATTGCGCTCGGACCGGCACGACTGGAGCCGTCGGGCGAACCAGAGTTCCTGCCGTTTGGGGAGCAGGCGACGACGATCACTATCTCGAAGACCGGGCGCCTCGTCTATTCGGCGCAGTTCAGGGACACGAACCTGTGGAGAGTCGATCTGTCGGAATCACAGTCCGGTCCGATCGAACGGCCGATCGTGTCGTCAACCTTCGACGATCACAATCCTGACTACTCACCGGACGGCAAGCGGCTGACGTTTGCCTCCACGCGATCGGGCGTCGAAGAGATCTGGGTCTCGGATGCGGACGGATCGAACCCCAAGCAGGTGACATTCACGGGCGGGCCGCTCTGCTCCAATCCGCGCTGGTCGCCGGACGGGCGGACGATCCTGTTCAACTCGCGCCTGGAGGGTACTTCCGATTTGTATCTTCTTCGTCCGGATAGCGGCGAGTTGACGCATCTCACAACGGATGCTGCCGACGACGCCGAACCACGATGGTCGCGAGACGGCCGCTGGATCTATTTCGGATCGAACAGAGCCGGACAATTCGACGTGTGGAAACTGCGCGCGGCGGGTGGTGAGCCGATCCGCGTCACAAGGCACCGTGGGTTGGCGGCCACCGAGTCGCCGGACCGCAGATTCTTGTACTACTCGAAGGACGGGCACTCGCCCAGCTCGATCTGGCGTGTGCCCGTCGATGGCGGCGAGGAAACCCGGGTCGTTGACGGTTTGAGCTATTCGTTGAACTTCGTCGTGGCGGACCGGGGACTCTATTTCGTCGCGCTCGGCGACACGCCGCAGAGCACAACGCTCGACTTCTTCGAATACAGCACCGGCAAAAGGACGAGGCTGCTGAAGATTGGCAGGCCATATTGGTTCGGGGCAGCGTTGTCCCCCGACCAGCGTTCGATCCTGTACTCGACGATCGACAGCGCCGGCATGAACCTGATGCTCGTGGATAAGTTTCAGTGACCTGTGGGCCATACGGCGCTGTTTTCGCCCCCGGCTTCGAACGTGATGGTAATTCAGGATGTTGCTCGTGGTTCTACTCGTGCGAGCCACGGTTCACCGCGAACTCACGTCGCTGAACGTTCGGCTGTGGGCTGCGCCGTGCCGAACTGCTCTCGCTCACGCTCGAATCGATTCAACAGCGCGAAGATCACTGGGTGATCGCCGACTGATCGGTGTGACCCTGACGGGTTTGGGCTACGATGTCGCGGCTTCGATTCACCCCGGTGGACGAGCGCCGACACCTCCCGGAGGCCAGCATGACCGAACAGGCGATTGCAACGTTTCAGCAAAATCTTCGCGGACGATTGATTCAGCCGAGCGATACCGACTACGAGGCTGCTCGCGCCCTGTACAACGGGATGATCGATAGGCGACCGCGTCTGATCGCGCGCTGCGTCGACGTGGCAGACGTCATTACGGCCGTCAACGTCGCTCGCGATCAGGGCCTGCTGCTCGCGATTCGTGGCGGCGGTCACAACGGCCCAGGCCTCGGCAGCTGTAACGACGGGCTGGTGATCGATCTGTCGATGATGAAGAGCGTGCGCGTGGACCCGGCGACGAAGACTGTTCGCGTCGAAGGCGGCTGCACATCCGGCGACGTCGACCATGCGACGCATGCATTCGGCCTCGCCGTTCCCTTCGGGATCGTCTCGACGACGGGCATCGCCGGCCTCACCCTTGGTGGCGGCACCGGCTATCTGACGCGCGAGCACGGTCTGACGATCGATAACCTGCTCGAAGCCGACGTCGTCCTCGCCGATGGCAGCGTTGTGACCACCAGCAAGAGCCAGCATCCGGAACTGTTTTGGGCTATCCGCGGCGGTGGTGGCAATTTCGGCGTCGTCACGAGCTTCCTCTTCCAGGCACACCCGGTAAACATGGTCTATGCAGGCCCCATCTTCTGGGACGCGATTCACGCGAAAGCGGTGATGCGCACCTATCGCGACTTCTTGCCGACCGCGCCCGAGGACCTTGGGATCTTCGTTGGCCTCAAGACCGTTCCCTCGATGGATCCGTTCCCGAAGGAGGGCTGGGGCAGGCGCGCGTGCGCAATTATCGGCAGCTACAACGGGTCTGTCGCAGACGGGCAGCGCGTGCTGACACCGCTGCTGGAGGCCCTGCCACCGCCGATCTTCAACTGGATGGGCGAGATGCCATTTCCGGCGATCAACGCGCTGTTCGACCCGTTCTTCCCGAAGGGTCTCCAGTGGTACTGGAAGGGCGATTTCGTGCAGTCGCTGCCGGACGAGGCGATTGACACGCATATCGCCGAAGCGGCCAAGGCGCCGACCGAGTTGTGCCTCATGCACCTCTATCCCATCGACGGTGCCGTCCGCCGCGTTTCACGGGACGCGACGCCCTGGGTCGCGCGCGACGCATCATTCTCAATGGTCATCGCGGGTATTTCTCCGAGCCCGCAGCACGCCGATACGTTGAAAGCGTGGGGCCGGGCCTATTGGAGAGCCATACACCCTTACAACATGGGCAGCGGGTACGTGAACTTCATGTTCGACGATGAAGCGGACGGAAGGCTGGAAGCCGCATACGGCGACAACTATGCGCGGCTGACGGCCGCGAAGACGCAGTATGACCCGAGGAACCTGTTCCGGGTTAATCAGAACATCGCACCCGCGGCGGCTGTCTGAGCGTGTCCATCGATTTGTCGGGGCGCTCCTCGATCGGGTAGCTCACAATAGATCCCGAGCAACGCCGCAGGGACGATCTGACTCTGGCTCGGCGGGATTCCTCGACACTTGGCGACTTATCAGCGCGCTAGATCGGAATACGACGCATTGCCCGCATCGGCTACTTTAGCTTGGCAAGAAAAGCACGAGTCTCGTGTAGTGTCTCCCACTCGTTTGACAGAAAGATGTAGTGGGCACCTCGCACCTTGACCACACGCGCGGTGGGCACGCCATCTTCGAGCGCTTTCGCCTGCCGTTCCGTCGCCGCGTCAATCGCGGCGTAATAGATCCTCGCGGCTTCCTGTGTCGTGGAATCGTTGCTCTTATCGATCCAGTTCTCTGGAACGTGGGGAAGCGCGAAGATGACGAGCGCGGGCACTGGGATGCTGCTGTACGCTCTCTCGCTCGACATGATCGCCGCAAATGCCGGCGCGCCCGGAAAATTACGCGCCTTCCGTGGTCGTCCAGAGAAATCTGCGTCCCACGTCTGCCGGAGCTCCGCCTCCGGGCGCGGGAAGCCAAACACCTCCGCATCCCACTTTTGGAGCGAGCTGAAGCTGGCTAGATCGGACTCAGTTGGAGTTGGAAATCGAGGGCCAGCCGTCTGAAACTCCTTCATCTTCGGCCCCTTGCCGTTATCGAATGCGTATGGATAGCCAGCCTCAAGGTAGATGAGCCCCGCAACTCGGTCGGAGTGTGTGCTTGCCACCGCGCTCAACTCCGCGCCGGCAATGGAGTGCCCAACCAATACGGGCCTCTCAAGTTTCAGCGCTCCGAGAACGGCGAGAACATCGTCACGAAGCCGATCAACCGGGTTGTCGGAGGCAGAAAACCCGGAAGCACCGAACCCGCGCCGGGTAATGCCGTACACGTGGTAATCGGTCGCAAGCTTCGGTGCCAGTTCATCGAACACGTGCGCCGTGTTCCCGCCTCCGGCCAAGAGAACGACAGACCTTCCAGCGCCACCCCAATCAAGCACCTCCAGCCGAACATTCTCTTCGACAGTTACGAACCGTACGGTGTGGGGCGAAGCGTCACGCCATGAGGCGGACTGCGGCGAATAATGAGAGACGGCCAGCGCGACGAAAACCATGAAAACGGCCAGCTTGGCTGCGGGTCGCATTGCTTGGCTCCTCATTTTGCAGTGCCGCGGCTGTATTCTACGGCCCCAATCGGCTGCCTTCTGAGAAACGCCGCAGTGACGATCGACTGCACTGGGCAGGTCGCTCGCCACTGGGCGACTATTCAGGAATAATCCGATTGTGGGGAGCGCATCGGCATCGCCGTCGGGTCGATTCCTCTGCGGCTCAACGGAATCCTGTCAGGTCATCGCGCCAGCGGAAGAACTCGCGACACGAGCTGGTCGAGAAACGCGCTGGACTTCATAAATACTGCAAAGTGCCCGCCTCCCTCGATCGCGACGAATGCCTTCGCTGGCGCCCGGATCGAATCGACGAACGAGCGCGCGAGGCTCGTTGGAGTGGTGAAGTCTTCAGCGCCCTGAATCACGAAGACCGGAACATCGAAGTTGCCGGCGAGCGTTTGCGCGTCGAGCGCGCTCGTCTGCGGGACCAGCCGCTCGGCACTGACACTCTGACCGTCGAACCAGTCGTTGACATCGCGCAGCGTGTAACCCGGCGCAGTGAGGGCGAAGCCGACCATGGAGAAGATGAACGCGTCCGCGCCCTCGAACAAATTCGACCACTTGCGTCTCGCCGTCGGCGCTGGCCGGAGGATTTTGGCCGGCGGACGCGGCGGCGACGCCAACAAGGAGCAGGAGTGGCCACAGTCCTGTCGTTGCTCGTCCCATGATTCACCAGCCGACACGCGTGGTGGCATTATGGGCCGCTAAGCGGCACACAGACCAGCGCGCGAATCAAGGCCTGATTTCGCACGCTCTCGCGACGAAGGGGCCGTTTCCACCCTCCCACACAGACGTCGCAACACAGGGCCCGCACATCCGCAAACTGAAGACGTCAACGAGTGCCTCTCTAGGTACGCGGACGGTTGGCTGAAGCGACAGGTTGACCTGCGACGGGCAATCCTCGAGGGTTGCTAGAGAGGCTCGACCTGCTCCGGCAGGTTCAGAGCGAGAAACCTCTCTTCGTCAAAAAGCCGCCAGATCAGAAATGGCCACATGCCCGCAAAGAGTTGAGGAACGATCCACGGCGAGCGGCCGAGTGTCGCTCGCCGTGGTGATATGCAGGGACGCGGGCGGGTCCTTACCGCTGTGGCGCAGAATCGCCGTCTCCCGAAGACGTCCTGCTGTCCGAACGCCCGGTTCGCACCCTCGGGAGCGGCACGGGTTGGCTGACTTCGCCAGGCGCCAGCTTCTCCATGGTCTCCTTCAGCTTGAAGGTCGAGCCTGGCCGCACGTAGACGTTCTGCGTGACGGTCCGATAGCCCTCGAGGCGTAACGTTACGGCGTGGCCCCCCGGCGACGTGTGCAGACGGTGGAAGGCTCCGTCGAAGTCGTCGGCAACACCTGCGTAGTAGCCATCGACGTACACCTCAGCCTGCTTCGGTCTGATTTCCGTCTTCACGCTACTGATCGAGTAATCGTACGCCCCGTACGGATACCCATACCCATACGGATACCCATACCAGCCGTACGGATAGCCCCAGAATGGGTCGAAGAAGCCGCCTCCGATGAAGACATGACCATGCCGTCCGTCGAAATGACCGTGCCCGCCGTCAAAATGCCCACGCGGTCCGCCGCCGCCAAAGTGGCCGCCGCTGAAATGACCTCCGCTGAAATGACCTCCGCCACCCATATGGCCCCCGCCACCGCCGCCACGTCCTGCTGCTGCGGCGGTCGACGCCGCCAGCGCGAATACGAATATTGCCGTCAGGGTGGTTTTTCTCGTGACGGCTTGAATAAATGGCCTCATGTCTGGCCCCTTTTCCGATTTGGATGATTCCAACCCCTATCTGTTTAGACGCTGCGCTCCAATGCGCCGTGTCCCGGTCCACTCATCAACGAGTTAATCGGCCGCTTCATCTCAGCTTCAGGTTCCGACCGACTCAGCAGTCACGTGCACCCGCACTGGTGTGTGATCGCGGGAGGTCGTCTTTTTGCCTCCTCCTCGCCCCTCTCGTCCTCGGCGAGAGTGAAGGGAAGAAGGACCGCAACCTACTCGTTGTCACGGCTTCTAGCGCGCAACGCACTGAGATCGCGAGACCCAGACGTGTTATCAGCGGCCACGAATGAAGGCGCTTCGCTGTGCCCGAAACTGTGCCCGACCTGGGCCCGACAACCATCATTCGGCAGCCAACGCCAACCAAGAGACCAACAAAAAAACTGGCGGGCGTTCTGTGATCTGAAGGCTGCCACGGCATCCCTGGGATTTACGGGAATGCTGGCATTGTGGAATCTGTAACTTACAGAATCTAAACGGTCCTGGAGCGTGCGGCCTTCAGACACTGTCTGACTCAACACGGCGACCGATAAGCGACCAGGCATCGGGCACATCGAGACGCGGCGTTTATCGCCCAGTCGCTCAGAACTCTCAACGACTTTGATGCCCGCGCCCGCCGCTAGTACGGTCAGGCTCCCCAATCGTCTGGTCTAGTCTTGGCGTGGCCGCAGACGACAAGCCGTCGCGGTGTTCTCACGGGCTGGTGAATACCTTCAGCAGCGGTGCCGATCGCTCTGAGTAACAGAATGCGGCGACGACTTCTCCGGGACCGTTAACGATCCCCGCGATGTTGTACGGATAACCATTCGGCGACCAGACTTCGTGGATCTGCACCCCGGCGTCCTTTGCGAACGACCCGAGGTCCTCGAGGAAGAATTTGTACTCGCCCGCCATGCTTCCATCAAGTTCGCCATGCGTACCCGTGAGCAGTTTGACTTCCGCCCCCGTTTTCCGGAGCTCCTCGACGAGCGCACGTACCTCTAGGTAATCTGTTGGCCGGCGCGTGACCCAGATCCGACCCCCTGCGCTGTTCCGCACTGCGTACCACTTTCGACTGCCGGACCAGATGGACCTCAAAGTAGGAGCGACCATTTGTCCAAGCACGCTTCGGGTCGAATGCACCTGCTGAGACGACGCGATGCTGGTCGCGTACGCGGCCAGGCCGATCATTCTCGGGGCGGCGAGGTGCAACTTGAGAGCTTCCGCGTCGCCCGGGCTGCCCCCCAGCGCCTTCACCGCGCCGGTGATGCCGCGGTCCACCGACCAACCCGCGCGGCCGACCGTGTTCCCCAGGAGCGCGACGGTGTTGTACACGTCCTTCGCGAAGTGTTCGACGAAGTCGATCGTTGTGGCATCAGATCGGATGCGGGCCTGATACGGGAAGATGTCGCCCAGCTCCGGACGGTAATCGAACACCGACCACGATCCGGATCCTGAGCCGACGCTCACACGCGAACTCGAGTGCGATGCTCCGACATCGCCGTCGGCACGGATACCCCCAGGCCTGACGTCCGGCGCTTCGTAATCTCCGGATGGTTCTGACGGCGCTTCGTCCTTGCACCCCCGCGGATTGCCGCACACGGTGACCTGGATCGGCGGGACAAGCCAGTTATAGGTGCCGTGCTCGTCAATCGTGTAGCGCTCGCCGCGATCGTTGGTGTGAATCTCGGACTGGTAGCCCGAAGGATCCGAATAGTTGACGGGATTGTTCAGGACATAGCTGTATGGGTTGTAGCTCTGACCGTGCAACGCATCGGAGACGATCGGATCGGGCGTGAGGAACCGGCGTTGCTGCGGGTCGTAGATGCGAGCGCGCATGTTGACGAGCCCGAGCTCCTTGTCGTGCTCGTGCCCGGTGAAGCCAAAGGTGACGGTCGGATCGCCACCGGTTTGAGGTTGGCCTTCGCCATCGATTCGTTGGCCGAAAGGCTCGTAGTCGTGTTGCTCGACAACGTTGCCTGTATCGTCGAGAACCATGGCCGGACTGCCCAGGAGATCCGTGAGGTAGTAGAGCCTCCTGTCAGTCGACGTTTTGCTGTCGTAGTGCAGCTGCGCGACGAGACCGCCGTCGGCGACAACCGAGAACACGTGCCGTTCGACCGAGGCGTCCACCCGTTTTTCGTAGAGCTCGCCAACATAGGTGGTCTGGTCGGCGCCCGACTTCCGCGCTGCACGCCTGCCATACGCATCGTACACGACGCTCGTCATGGCGGCGCCCGCCGAAATCTCACGCGGAAGCCCGAATGACGTGTACTTGACCAGGTTGCGTCCGCCGCCGGAAATCTGTCGCCCGAGGGCGTCGTACGCGAAGTTCCCTTCGATGCTGGTCCAGCCGAGCGCGTGAGGCTTTCCCTGCGCGTCGTAGGTGGCTTCGAACTTGAACCCACCAGTGCTCTTGAGCAGATTTCCAAGCTCGTCGGTACCTGGTACCCCGTCGCAACTGCAGGACCGAGAGCCGGATCGTTCGGGCCGCGCACTGGGCGGCGGACTGGTCCTGTTCCCTCGTGGAACTTCCAGGTCCCGAGCCGATGCACGTCGTCGTACTCGTACGTGTGCGTGCGACCGGTGTGCATGTCGGTCCGGATCTCGACCAGGCCGTCGGAGTCGTAACCATAGACGTGCCAGAATCCGGCCCCAGGCGCACGAAGATCAGTCATCCGTCCCGTGGCGTCGTCGTAGAGCCGTGCCGCGTCGATGCCGTTACCGAACGTGCCGGTCGTCCACGCCAGGTCAACGTTGCGCGACTCGACCCGCCATAACTCGCTGCCCGGACACGGGAGGACCTTGCCGACTTTGCTCGTCGGGCAGGACGACACATCGCGGACCCGCCTCAAGAACCCCCGGGTGTTGTAGTCGTACGCGATTCTGAAGCGATCCCGCCCGGACACTTCTGGATACGAGAGATACCTCAGCCGGCTGTCGGAGTCGTACTCTCGTTCGATCGCATACGTGGCGCCGCCGATCGACCGTGTCGTCCGCTCGAGCCTCCCGAGTGCATCGTAGGTGTGTTCGATTACCACACCATCCGGGCTTGTGGCAGATACGAGCGATCCGACGGCGTTCGCACCGTTGTCCCAGGCGAACGTGCTAGCGCCATCGGGTGAAATTGTGCTCACGAGCCGTCCGAGCGCGTCATACTCGTACGTCGTGGTCCCGTCCATCGCATCCACTTCCGAAACGCGCTCTCCGAAACCGTTGTACTTGTACGTGGAGGTACCGGAATCGGGATCGACGAGGCGCGTCCGCCTGCCGAACACGTCATAAGCCATTGTCGTAATGTTGTCGTCGGCGTCCGTGATCGTCTCGATCTGATCGAAGGGTCCATACTCGAGCGACACCTCGCCGTACTTCGCATCATCGACCATGTGCCCGCTTTCGATGTTCCGGTCGTCCTTGTCGCGCGACACGTATGCCTCGTGTCCCTCCGGATCGACCACATTGCTCGTGAACATCCTGTGCGTGTACACGGTCGTTTCGCCGTCGGAGCCCTTCAGGGCGGTCATACGTCCGAGCCGGTCGTACGTATATTCGGAGGCGCTGGAGCTCGGATCCGGCACCCCGGGACGGGACGCGCGTTCGACGTATCCGAAGGCGTTGTACTCGTTGGAGGAAGCGATCCACTGACCGTCGAAGCCGAGCGTACTCGACCGAATCGTGCGACCGAGCTCGTCCTGAATCACTGAGGAAGCGCTGCCGTCGCCGGCCGTCGTGTGAACGGACATGCCGCGCCGGTTCCCGTCGGCCCACGGGGCGTAGGTCACGTCGACGTTCGCGGTCCCCTGCGCCACGACCTGCGACACGCGTCCAAACCCATCGGACTTGATCAGAGTCGAGACGCCGTTCGGGAGAATGTTCAGGATAGGAACGCCGAGCGCAGGGTGATGGAGGGTGGTCACGACGTGGCCAAACGCATTGATAATGTGATCGCGGTATACGTACTCCTTGTCGTAGAGGTATCGAACGAAGCGAGGTTGCGACGCGCTCTCGGCAACGGTCTGGACCCCGGTGATCACGCCGCGCGAGTTGCGGAAGAAATCGGTGCGGACGAGCTTTACCTCACAGGCTTCGCTGTCTACCTTCTGCGTCAGTGGGTCGATGACCCCACAGATGACGTCTTCGGGCGCTGCTGCGCTGACACGTATGTTCCGGACCAGGCCGTCATCGTCGTACTCGGTTCGGACGACGCGGGCCTGCGGCGCCAGTTCGCCGGTCGTATAGGATTGGGTCCGCACCTCCGTCTGCAGGCTGATGAGCCAGTCCGCCTCGCGATACTCGTACAGACGCATACGTGGTGCGCCGCACGCCGCCTTCGGTCCTGGCCTCGCTCTTCTTGACGTTGCCGTAGTCGTCGTACTCGATCGTTCCGGAGCGAACACGCAAGGGCTCCGCGTCCATGTTCCACCACACGTAGCCCGGCCTGCTGTTCGTGCTCGCGTCCGCCAGGGCCTGCGTCTCAAACTCTCTAGACTCGTAGCTCTCGGGCTGCACCAGGATGACGCGCCCATTCATCCGCGGCGTCACGGTGTACTTGCGCGTCAGCTTCGTGACGCGCGCGACCGCGACGGCGTCGGTCAAGCCAGGCATGAGACTCGCTGAATTGAGGTCGGCGTCAGTGGGAAGGTTCGCGACAGGCGTGACGGTGGTGACGGACCTTGCCAGTCCAGCGAAGGGGTAGAACACGCCACCTGGTGCGGTTCCATTCAGATCCTGACGCGTCCGGTTGTCGAACTCGGTCACGGTTTCCTGCCCGAGGTCGACGTCCCATACGTGGTGTGCTCCAAAACCGAGAAAGCCTCGCCCCGTCAGATCGCTGCGTGGATTCGTGTACTTGTGGATCCGCTCGCGATACATCGCCGAGCCATCGGCGCGTGTTCCGGTGAACGACCCGTGGGCGCGCACGACCGTAGACCCGCGGCCCATGCACGACGTTGGATACCCGCAGTCGGTGGCGTCCGGCTTTACTCCGTCTCCCCACCACGCGCGCGAGTACTGGAAGAGCTCGAGTGGGTAGAAGACGCCTTCGTCCCAGACGGAGAGCAGCTTGTCCGGCTGCTCCCGCCACGGAAGCTCGACGACCGTGATCTTGCCGCCGATCACGCCGATAAGATCGATCGCCCCATCGCCGGTGACATCACCTACCTGCGACACAGTCAACCCGTGGGCGAGGCTCGCTGACGCGCCATTCCAATGCTGAATGAGGCTGGCCTCGAATCGATCGCCGAGTGACAGATAGAGGATGACGCGCGTCTTCAGCGCCGTGCAGAGATAGACATTCGCATCGCCGCACACGCCTTGCGGATCCAGGCGAAAGGCGACGATGTCCTCGCGGCCGTCCTGGTTCACGTCGGCGACACGCGTTCCCTGATCCCACGGTACGGGCAACGTATCCTTGCCGGTCGGGACCCGCTGATACATCCACGTGTTGAGCTCCGCATTCGGCACGCCGCCTTGATGCACGGGCATGTTCATCAGGGGCCCGAAACCCTTGCCGGTGTTCCAGCGCACCAATGGTTCGGGGTTGCCGTTGAGCGACTGGGGCGGGTAGAGCACGTCGTCGAGGCCGTCTCCGTTCAGATCGGCCGTGACGAGGTCGGGTACGTCCTCTCCGCAGTCTCCGCCCCACACGTTGCCATATTCGTCGGCCTGCGGGATGCCGTGGTCGTCGAGGTGCAGACGCCTGTAGACGCCGAGGTCGGCGGATTCCGACTCGGACAGGACGATGTCGTCGCGCGTGGCAAGGATGTCTTCACGGCCGTCGCCGTTCAAATCGGAAATGCGCATGTAGCCGTTTCCGCACGTCCAGTCGTGGGGAAACGGCGCGGGCGTGGCATCGGGCGCGATCGACCCGTAATAGGGCCACGGGTTGTTGTAGCTCTTGAGCTCGTCCCAGTCCTGATCGACGTAGTTCAGCAGATCCACGTCTTTGATCGCGTCGATCTCGTCCATCCGCCCGTCGCCGTTCAGATCCGCGACGGTGTGCTGGAAGGGAGGATCGAAGAAGTGGATCCTCACGTACGCCGATTGGTCCATGAAGAAAAGGCCTCGGAAGATGGGGCCGAATACTGCAGTCTGGTCGAAGTAGACGGGGGTGGTCGGGCTCCAGGGGTATCCATAGAATCGCGTGTATCCGTACCTCCAGTGGTGGTAGTTCTTGATGGTCTCGTCGGGCGAGGACCACTCGCCGTCGAGGTCGACACGTGTTCGGGCGAGCAGCAGATCCGGAGTGCCGTCCGGCGCATCGTGCGGGCCGAGGTCGGCGACGCGAGACTTTCCGAGGTGCGCAACCCAGAAGTGCGGCTCGAGCACGCTCGTGACGTCCGTCAAGGACGACAGCGGGGCCTTCTGAGCACTCTTCCGAAAGGAGATCTGGCCCTTGGAGTAGTAGGCGCTTGCCGAAAGCGAGTACCCGTGCCCCTCCGCGTTGGTCTCCTGATCGATGTGCCACTGGGTCGCCGCCGTGCGGTATAGCGCATCGTCGATGCCGTCGCCGTCGGCGTCGAAGATCAGCAGGCGTACGTCCGTCGGCGTGAAGAAGTTCTTCTGATCGTCGTTTTTGTACTGGAAGTACGACCATCCATCCTGCGACAGCGCTTTCTGTGAGAATTCAACCGAGCTCGAGATCGTGTGGTGGTAGTAGCCCGCGAGCGGTTGAGTCCAGTGGAGCGTCTTCGCCTGGCTGCACGTTCCGCTCTGCTCGCATAGCTGTACGCTCCTCAGCAAGCTTCGCTTGGTGTCGGGGCTTGCCTGGTACCGGAAGTCGTACCACCAGACTTTGGCAGTCGACGTCGGGTTGGGCGCGTACGCGTCGATGCCCAACAGGACCGACCGAGTGACCGACTGGACGCCGAAGGCGTGTCGGACGATCGCGTCCGTGCGCGGCCCGTAGCGAAAGTTAAGCCAGCGACGGGCACCGGTCGTGCCGCTCGCGAACGAGTACTGAATAGAACTGAGTCGGTAGGAAAACTCTGCCGCGTTTAGTGAATCGACGCCGGTGTCGTAGTTGTAGAGAATCGCGTTTCCCGACAGGTCGCTGGCCGAGCGAATCGGGTAGATGACGGCCACCTGGGTTGCGTTCCCCAGGACGCCGGTTTCGCTCGCGCTTTCGAGCTGCGTTCCGAAGAGCGGCTCGTACGTCCGGCGCACGCCATCACGACCAAACACGTCAAACGACGACGGCTGCTCGTCATCGGAATCGGCGTAGCGGGCAACGATCTTCTGGAACGTTTCGGATTCCGTGTGGAAGACGACTTCTGTACCGATGTTCGCCTCGGTCACGAGCGTCTGTCCGTCGAGGCAATACGCGTCGTCTCTCTCGAAATTCACGCCGTCCGCGTACCCGTAGGTAGCGAACGATTTCTCGCACGGCGCAATCGCCGTGAGGCCGGATAGCGCCATCCCGACGCCGAGCGGGCCGTTGCCTCCGCCGCTGTACTCGATGCTGAGCGTGGGTTTCATGCCCAGCGGCCCGTCGGGAATGCGCAGAGGAATCGAGAGCGTCGCTTGACCGGCGTCGTTCACGCCGGCGGCCGCCAGGATTCGAATGGACGCGGTTGGGCGAACGACGGCTCCCGGCGGGTACTCAGGCTTCTGGGGACTGCCGAAATCGACGGGCACCTGCAGTCCGATCACCACGACGCACGCAAACGGCCTGTAACGGTCGCAGAGGCGGCGAAGACTGCGAGCGCTCGCGGAGGTTTCTTGGTCAGCGCGCGCGCCGGACGGTTCGGAGGTCTGCATGGGGCCCCCTTTTTGGTAATGACGAAGGATGAGCGAGTCGCCAGGGATTGCGCAAGTTCATGGCCGAGTCCTGTGGATGTCCCCGCCTCGGAGGGCGCAGGGATGGCCGGCTCGACAGGCGGCGACGTGTCAGGGTCGCCGAGAAAACGCGAACTCATCCAGACGGAATCCGTCTAGCCGCGAACTCCACTCCACTTCGGCTCACGTGGCAGTCCGGGAACTGCTCGGACGAGGCTCGAGAAGCGCTGCCGCTCGCGCCCCCGAGGGTTGCCAGGATGCGGTGGGTGCGGCCGGCTAGCAAGCGTTTGCAGTCCGTCGGCGGCCGGTGAGATCATGAGCCGCCGCGGATGAAACGCCGACGTTAGACGGACCTGTGTACCGAACTGCGAATGAGCATCTTTCTCGGAGGATCGGATGGCCAGAACTCTATTCATCGGGTTACTCGTAGTGTTTCTGGTCGCCTTTCACATCGTGCCAATCGACAACCTGTGGGCTCAGGTGCCCGGCGCCGCCGGACACGAGCACTTGACCGAAGTGGCTTGCATGGACGTGCCGCCGGGCGAGAAGCGACCGGAGTTTGGCTGCTTCAACATCGGCACGGTAACCGGACTTCATTTCAGTCAAGCATCCGTCTACTGGCATTTGCGCGCGTTTCCAAGCAGGAAGGCTGCGGAGGCGGCCAAGACTGCGACTGGAATCGTCGTGGAGGAAGACGGGCGAGTGTGGCTCTCAGAATTCGGGGCCCGAAACAGTGCGCCGCGGGGAGGTGAATCCATCGCCGTCGTCGGGCCTCTGCAGCTTCCCGCAGCAAAGAGCTACGCTGCGGTTCTCTCTTACGCCGTCATGCGGCCCGGAGACAATTCCAGAGTGCATACACACCCGGGCCCCGAAGGCTGGTACGTGCTGGCGGGAGAGCAGTGTCTGGAGACTCCGGCTGGCGCTAACAGGGCTCGGGCCGGAGGAACCATGACAGTGCGATCGAATACTCCAATGGAACTGAACGTGACTGGTAAGACGCTCCGGCGTGCGTTCGCCCTGGTCATCCACGATTCGGCTCAGGAGAGGGGCATACCCTCTGACTGGAAACCGTCCGGAGCCTGTAGTCCGTAACGACCACGATCCGGTGAGCGAGCCTAGCTGCCGGCGCTCACCGGTTCGAGGATCAGACGCTCGACGAGCTCGAATATCTGCTGGCGATGATCGCGGCGTTCGTCGCCGACCGTGGTGGACGACGTGGTCACCACGACGAGGTCGAGATCGCGGAAGACCATGATGTATTGGCCGCCATAGCCCCAGGCGAAACAGCCCTGCCTTCCGGCGAAGTCGCGCATCCACCAGCCGTACCCGTACGTCTGATCCGGATTGAACCGCGAACGGCCTCGCGGCGTGCACGAGGCGTCGACCCACAAGGGAGGAACGACTTGGCGAACCCCGACACGTCCTCGATTCAGGTATAGCTCACCGAACGCGAGCATCTGCCGGGGGGTCATGAGCATTTCATTTCCGCCAAAATAGATGCCCTGCGGATCGCGCGGCCATCGGCTGAAGGTGAACCCGAGCGGCTTGCCGAGGCTCTCCTGCAGGAACGCCCAGGTGCTCTCCTTCGCCGCCTTCGTCAGGATCGCAGACAACAGGTGGGTGCTTCCGGTGCTGTACTCGAATGAATTCCCGGGCTCGCTCACGAGCGGCTGATTGAGGACATGTGCGACCCAGTTCCGGCTGCGCACCCACGCGCTGTAATTGTCGAAGCTCGTGGACTCCAGCCCCGACCTCATCGTCAACAGATCCTCAACGGAGATGCGCGCCTTGCGTGGATCGGGATCTTTCGTGACCTCCGGAAAAAATCGGACGATGGGCTGGCTGACACCCTCGAGGATCCGACGGTCGATTGCGATCCCCACGAGCGTCGAGATGATGCTCTTCGAGACGGATTTCACGTTGGCGACCCGCGCGGGCCCCGCACCTGCCGCGTAGTATTCGAACAGCGACGTCCCATGCCGGCTGACGAGCAGGCTCCGCAGCCGAGGCAGTCCAGCGGCGGCCGCCCGAATCGCCGCAGCGTTCAGCGGCAAGCCGTCCCGCTGCCCGGCGGCCGGCATCGCGCACATGAGCACGAGCGCAAGCGACAGGAGGAGGCGTGGAGGACGGGCAGAACGGTTCGCGCTCATGACTTTAACCACGTGCCGTCCGATCACGACCCGTTCTACTTCGCGTGTACCGCGGTCACGAGCGCGATCGTCTCGAGAACCGGTAACCCGCCCCGCGGTTGTCACAGGGCCTACGGGCCATCGTGGCTGACAGATCTACCCCGTGTCGAGTGCGACCTGAGATGCCGGCACAAACCTTATGTCCGGCGGTCGCGTAGTCTTTAGAGAGGTGACATCCATGCAGCGGCGTTCATTTCTTTCGGTGGCCCTCGGCGTCGGTGGCGCCGCCCTGGCCGGGTGTATGGCGTCGGGAAAGGAGACTCCCGTGTCCAGTGGAGCGGCAGAGACATTCGAGGTCACGAGAACCGAGTCGGAGTGGCGCAAGAATCCTTTCACCCAATGCGTTCGAGGTGCTCCGCCACAGCGGCACGGAACGGCCCGGCTCCAGCCCGCTCAACAACGAGCACCGTGCTGGCACGTTCTCCTGCGCAGGTTGCGACCTCGCGCTCTTCTCGTCGGCCGCCAAGTTCGATAGCGGGACAGGATGGCCGAGCTTCACGGCGCCCCTTCCCAATGCGGTCCAGACGTCCACCGACCGCAGCTACTTCGAAACCCGGACCGAGGTCCATTGCCGCCGATGTGGTGGTCACCTGGGCCATGTGTTCAACGATGGCCCGCGGCCCACAGGGAAACGGTACTGCATGAACGGCGTGGCGCTGGTGTTCCGTCCGGTGGGAGCCTGACATGTTGACGAAGGGACTTCGATATCGACTGACGCTCGCCGCGAGCGCGTTGGCCGTGGCGTGTAGCGCCGGGGTCATGCCGGCGGCAGCAAGTCCACCGCGATTTGCACGATCGTGAGTACGGGCGCAACGGGACACGCCGAGCGGTGAAAATCACCTACGACCCGAATGCGGAAAAGCGCGGAGCTCTCTTTTCAGCTGGCACCTACCCTCATTCCTGTCGCAGGGCGATTATCGGATCCACGGCACTCGCGCGGCGCGCGGGCACGTAGCACGCGAGCAGCGCAGACGCCAGGAGCACCGCGCTGACGGCCAGCAACACCGGCACGTTGATCGCCCCGGTGCCGAAGAGCGTACTCTGCATCGCGCGGCCCAGCGCGTAGGCGCCGGCGACGCCCAGCATGAGGCCGCCGGCGGAGAGTGCCGCGCCTTCGCGGAGGATCTGCCGCCGCACGTCCCCTTGCCCCGCGCCGAGTGCCATCCGCATGCCGATCTCCGGCGTGCGTTGGGCGACGCTGAACGCCATGACTCCGTAAACGCCGAGCGCCGCGAGCAGCAACGCAACCGCCGCAAGTCCACCGTAGAGCGCCACGTTGAGCCGGTCCGACGCAAGGCGCTCCCGAACGATCTCCGTCATGGTCCGGACGTTGACGAGCGGCAGATCCGGATCAATCGTGCGCACCGCAGCAGCGACGTCCGTGCGTACGGCGTCTGGGTTGCCCGCCGTGCGCACCGCCACCGCCGCGTCCAACGAGGGATGCTGCCAGAACGGCAGCACGATTTCGGGCCCACTGACCGAACCGAGCTGCTCGCTGTTGTTGATCGTGTGGAAGACGCCGACAATCTGCCACTCGACGGGCGGCCCTGGCTTCGGTGCGCCGGCGCCCGGCTCGTTCAGCTCGATACGCTGGCGTAGCGGATCCACGCCGCGCAGGTACTGATCCGCGAACAGCTGGCTCACCAGAGCAACCTGGACGCCGCCTGCATTGTCGTTGTCCGTGAAACCCCGACCGCGCACAATCGTTCCGCCGAACGTCTGGAAGAAATCGGGCGTTACCATCCTCATGCTCGTGCCGGGGCAGGACGTCGGCTCGCATGCGGGCGTGCCGGCGAGACGGAACGGCACGCCGAAGAACGGTGTGCCCTGGAGCGGCAGGCCGGTGCTGACGCTCGCGTGCGTCGCGCCGGGCACGGTGCGCAACCGCTCGAGCAGTTGCCGATAGAAGGCTTCGATCCGCTCTCGCGTCTTCAACTGCTCCTGCGTCACCGGCAGCGAGAACGTCAGCGTGTGCTCCGTCCGAACGCCAAGATCGACCTGCGTACGATTCCAGAAGCTGTGGATCGCCAGGCCGGCACCCGCGAGGGAGGTGACGGCCAACGCGAGCTCGACGACGACCAGACCCTGGCGCAGCCGGCGACGGCCGCTGCCGGCCGACGTGCGGCTGCTTTGCTTCAACATCTCGTTCAGATCGACCCGGCTCGCTTGCCACGCGGGCGCCGATCCGAACAGCAGCCCGCACACGGTCGTCGTCAGCAGCGCGGCCAGGAGGACCGGCACGCTCAAGCTTGGATCGGCCTCCGCCGGCAGCGTGCCGCGTGGGATCACCGCGAGCAGCCCCTGAAGGATCCATGCGCTCGACAGGATGCCCAGCAGCCCACCCGCGGCGGCGAGCGTCAGGCTTTCGGTGAGCACCTGGCGGATCATGCGCCCGCGGCTGGCGCCCATCGACGCGCGGATCGCCATCTCGCGCTCGCGCACCGCGCCGCGCGCGAGGAGCAGGTTGGCCACGTTCACACACGCGATCGCCAGCACGAATCCCACCGCGGCCAGCAGCAGCCACAGCGTCGTCCGCCTGTCGGCGCCCAGGAAATTGTTCTGAAGCGGTTCCACGGAGACGCTCCATCCCTTGTTCGACGTCGGGACGCGCCGCGCGAGCTCGCCAGCGATGCTGGTCATCTCATGCTGGGCCTGTTGGATGCTGACACCCGGCTTGAGGCGTCCCATGATCAACAGCGTGCGGGAGGCGTGATTTATGACTTCGTCTGGCTCGAGTGTGAGCGGTATCCAGAGATCCGCAGGCAGCCGATCGGACGGCCCCGGCGGCAGCACGCCGACGACGGTGTAGGGCCGTCCGTCCATACGGATGTCACGGCCGATGATGCCGGGCTCGGCGCCGTAGCGCTGGCGCCAGAGCCGGTTGCTGAGCAGCACGACCTGGTTCTTGCCCGGCTGATCGTCGCCTGGCTGGAAATCCCGCCCGAGCGCGACGCCCTCGCCGAGCATGCGATGCCCGTCGGGTGTGACGCGACGCGCCCGTACGCGCAGGGGCTCGTCGGGAGCCGCCAGGTTGAAGGAGCGCGGCGAGAGCGGCTCCAGATACTGGAACGCCGTCGCCGATTCCTTCCACGCGAGATAGTCCCCTGGCGAGACGGCGCTGCGGACGCCCGGCGGCGTCTTCGACCACACCATCACGAGCTGGCCCGGGTTCGGAAACGGCAGCGGCGCCAGCAGCGTCGCGTGCACCACGCTGAAGATGGCCGTGTTCGGGCCGATGCCGAGCGCCAACGCGGCGATAGCGGCAAGGGAGAACCCGGGCGCCTTCATCAGCCCGCGGACAGCAAATCGCAGATCGGACGACAGCGCGCTCATGGCCAGCTCCCCGTAGATTGAAGATAGCTGAGGCCATCGCAAGGTACACGGCCAAAGCAACCTGGTGATCGCGGTGCGTGCCGCAGAGCAGAAGCCCGCTGAAATTCGGTGAAGTCGTGCCAGTTGGGGCCCAGGAGGGTCGTGCGGTGTTCGACCGTGGGACGCGTACGTCCGACCTCGAACGCATCCAGGTCGACGCACGCCCGAGCTTTGGCGTGGGATTACTCGGCGGACTGAGCGCTCAGGCTTCCGATATCAACGAGCTGGGCCAGGTGGTCGGGTATGCGCATCGGACCGGATTGTCCAGCGCGTGACAGAACAACCGCCCGTCGCACGCCACGGGTCATCGACGAGCGGTGTTCGTCAGGCGGGCGTGTGTTGGCAGGAAAGTCTCGAAGCCGATAGCACCTCCCAGCGAACGGCTATCTCACCGGCTCGAACAACTCAATGGGATTGCCGTCAGGATCTTCGACCTGGATTTGCCTGCCGCCCGGACCTGTCTCCATTTCGTTCCGAAAATTCAGGCCGGCTTTCTTCAGGGTCTCGATGAGCGCCGGAAGATCGTTGACGCGAAGCACGACACGATTCCATCCGCCGGGTTCCTGCTGCCGGCCGCTCGGCATTGGTCGAGATCCCGACGCTTGTGGACCGCTGAGCAGAATCTGCGCATCGCCGAACGAGACGCTAGCGAACGCGGGGAGTTGTTGGTGTTCGAGCGTGAAGCCGAGATGCGTTGTGTAGAACGAAACTGAACGAGCCACGTCCTTGACCTGATATCGGACGCCGTGAACCCCCTGGACGAACGCGTGGCTCCCGCCGCGCTTCTGCTGAGCTGTCTTCGTTGCGTCAGTCGCCATCTCTTCTTCTCCTACCTGCTGGGAGCCACGTGCTCGCGCTGTCTCGTGCACGAATCGATCCTTCAGACCTATTGAAATTATTCACCGTCGATTGACGCCTCAGGAAAAGTGCGCAGCGTCGTGCGGTAACATTTCCCGACATGTTCGCCGTCCTTCGCTTCAATGCCCGACACACTCATAACTCCTAGCATCCTCGTGGCTGATGATCAGCCTGACGTGCTCGATGCGCTCCGGCTTGTGCTCAAGGCCGCCGGCTTCGCGATCGACTCAGCCAGCTCGATCACGACCGTGCGTGAGCACCTGCTGGCTCGACGCTACGACCTGCTGCTGATGGATCTGAACTATGCGCGCGATACGACATCGGGGCGGGAAGGCCTGGATCTGCTGGCTGAAGTGCTCGGGCGAGATCCCCTGCTTCCCGTCATCGTCATGACTGGATGGGGAACGATCGAAACGGCTGTCGAGGCCATGCGACGAGGCGCACGCACGTTCGTCCACAAGCCGTGGGACAACGATGAGCTCGTGCGCACCGTTCGGCGTGAAGTCGACGAGGGATCCGTGCGTCGCCGGACCGGCGCGATCGCAGCACGAGAGCGGGAAGACGCACGGCTGATCCAGCGTGCGCTGCTGCCGTCGACGATGCCGGCAATCCCCGGCTGTGAGATCGCCGCACTCTGGGAGCCCGCGTCGGACTTCGGTGGTGACTGCTACGACGTGCTCCGGCTCGGAGGCGGCCGCGTAGGCGTCTCAATCGCTGACGTCACCGGAAAGGGTCTTCCGGCGGCGTTTCTGATGTCCAACCTGCAGGCCTCGGTTCGCGCCTTTGCCGCGCAGCAGTCGAGTCCGCGCTACGTCGCGGAAGGCATCAACCGGGCGCTGTCCGGGAATCCCGCGCTTCGGACGTTCGCGACCTTTTTCTACGCAGTCATCGACACTGTCACATGGACGCTGACCTACAGCAACGCCGGGCACAATCCTCCGATTCTGGCTCGAGCGGACGGATCGGTGGAGCGCCTCTCGATCGGCGGGCTCGTGCTTGGTGTGAAAGCGAACGCTCTCTACGAACAGGGGGAGACGCGCATCGTTGCCGGTGATCGGATCGTGCTGTTCACGGACGGGTTCAATGAGGCGGAAAACGCCGCCGGTATCGATTTCGGAGACCACCAACTCGTTGAAACCGTCGTGTTGCATCGCGGCCTGCCTGCTGCCGCATTGCTCGAGCAGGTATTTGCGCGGGTTCGCGAGTTTACAGGCGGTTGTTTCACGGACGATGCAACGCTCATCACGATTGCTATTCGCTAGCACGCTGGCGGCCGGCCACTTCGTGCGCGGGAAGCGACGAACTGGAGCGGAGAGCCATACAATGGCGCGCATGACAGACTTTGCGATCCGTCGTCGCGATTTGCTGGCCCTCGGCGCGGCTCCGTGGCTGGTGAGTGGCCAAGCCGATGGCGTCAACGCGCCGCGCAGCGTCAGCGGACAATCAGGGCCGCCGGCTGACCGTCGTCGGGAGCTTTACGCGCTGCTCGGCAAGCTCCCGGAGCGGCATCGTCCCATCAACGCGGAGAAACTCGCAGAAGCCGAGCGGGACGGCTATGTCCTCGAGAGCTGGCGGTTCGACCTGAACGGCCTGGAGCCCGTGCCGGCGATCGTCGCCCGGCCGCGCAACGCCACGGGCAAGATGCCCGCCGTGCTGTTCAACCACTCGCACGGGGGCGGCTACACGATCGGCAAGAAAGAGTTCATCGAAGGTCGCAGCTACCTGCAGCCGGAGCCGTACGCCAAGACGCTGACGGATCTCGGGTACGTGGCGATGGCCATCGACGCGTGGGTCTTCGGCGAACGGAGCCACGCAACGGAAGAGGACACGTTCAAGGCAATGCTCTGGGAGGGCCGGGTCCTCTGGGGAATGATGGTCTACGACAGCCTCCGGGCGCTCGATTGGCTGGTCACGAGGCCCGATGTCGATCCGACACGGGTCGCCACCCTGGGCATGTCGATGGGCAGCACCGCCGCGTGGTGGATCGCCGCGCTCGACGAGCGGATCAAGGTCACGGTGGACATTAACTGCCTCACCGATTTCCAGGCGCTCATCGATCACCATGGCCTCAAGCTGCACGGCATCTACTACTACGTTCCCGACCTGCTGACCCACTTCACCACGTCGCAGATCAACGCGCTCATCGCGCCGCGGCCGCACCTGGGCCTCGCAGGACTACGCGACGCGCTCACGCCGCTCGATGGACTCGACCGCGTCGATCGCCACCTGCAGCAGGTCTATGCGTCGATGGGCCATGCCGACCGATGGCAATTACTCCGGTACGACGTCGAACACCAGGAAACCGCGGAAGGGCGTCAGGCGATCGTTGCCTTCCTGAAGCGTTGGCTCTGACTCCGATCCGCCTCTTCTCCGCTTCGTGGGCGATGACGAGGAGAACTATGAAAGCAGCAGCTGGTGTGCTTATCGTGGCGCTGACAGCGGCCGACGGTGCCTCGGCGCAGTCGACCGCTCGTGCGGAAGATAACCTGAAATTGAAGAACATCACACTGCCGGCGGCGCCGGCGCCAGTGGCAAACTACGTCACATCGGTGCGTGTCGGCAACCTGCTCTTTCTCTCGGGACACGGCCCGAGTTCGAACACGCCAGCTGGAAAGGTCGGAAAGGATCTATCCATCGAGCAGGGATATCAGGCCGCACGCGCGACCGGACTGAATCTTCTCGCAACGGCGCGCGCGGCGCTCGGCAGCCTCGATAGGGTCAAGCGTGTCGTGAAGGTGCTCGGAATGGTGAACTCGGCGTCTGGGTTCACGGATCAGCCGAAGGTCCTCAACGGTTTTTCTGATCTGATCGTCGAGGTGTTCGGCGAATCGATCGGTAAGCACGCGCGGTCGGCCGTCGGCATGGCGGAGCTGCCGAACAACATCCCCGTCGAGATTGAAATGATCCTTGAAGTCGAATAGGGGACAGTCCGTGAAATCGAGCAAACCCTTTGCGAAGCGTGACTTCGTCGAACGCCGCAAACCCAAGGAGCGCGCCCAGCATGACCAATGAACCAATTCCGCTCTCGTTGCGTTTCTCAGAGGCGCTTCGTGGCGCCGCCGATCTCCATGCCAAGCAAGTCCGCAAGGGCACGAAGATCCCGTACATCGCGCACCTGCTCGGCGTCGCCTCGATCGCCCTCCATCACGGCGCCGACGAAGACGAGGCAATCGCGGCGCTGCTGCACGACGCGATCGAAGACGCGCCCACGGAGCTTGGCGCCAACTGGGTCCCTAATTGGTTGCGCTTCCGGTTCGGAGAGCGCGTCCTGGACATCGTGAAAGGGTGCACGGACGTCGACGTCAAGCCCAAGCCGCCGTGGCGCGCGCGCAAGGAGGCCTATGTCGCCCGCGTACGCCAGGAACCCGCGTCAGTGGTGCTGGTGTCGGCGGCCGACAAGCTCCACAACGCGGGAGGCATCCTCTCCGACTATCGCGAGCTGGGGGACGCATTATGGCCTCGGTTCAACAAGGACGCCGGGAAGGCTGGGACCGTCGGGTACTACCGCGGACTGGTAACGGCCTACCGGGCAACGGGGCATCATCCACGACTCGTGCGGGAACTGGACGCGGCGGTCGGGCAGATCGAAAAGGAAACAGGGCATCCTGGCGTCTGGCCGCTTCCGCAATAGGTGGAACCTCATACGGCAGGACGCACGAACCGCCACTCCGTCCTCCTTTGGCCGATCGAATCTGTCGTGTGTCAACCGCCGGAGCGTGCTCGAAACGCGAGGTAGGCGAAGATGACGATGAGCGCCAAGAGAGCGAGTCGTGCCGCTCCCATCAGTCGGGTATGGGCGACGTGTCGCGTACCCTTCGGCTTGATACCGGTGATGGCAGCAAGGGCGGTGATGAGTACCTGCGAGGCCAAGCCACCCGAGCCAACTCATGACGAACGACAGCTTACACGCTGAGCCGACGCTGCGCGCCTTTTGGAAGAAAGAGACCGTCGGAGCTCGTGTAGCCCAGTACGCAGGTGTCAGCAGGCGACCGGAGTCCCGATGAGCGCAGGTTACGCGCTCGCGGGGGCGTGGCGTTCCCGGCCGCTTGACTGCAGACGATGAAAATTGGCGGGCACCGTGGCACGTGCGGATCGACGTGCCCCCAAATGTCATGCGTCAGGAGTCCTCCTCAGGACCTGCCGTCGATCGGTCCTGACCCGACGCAGACACTGACGTACTATCTGGGTCACCGGCAGTGTTGCCGGAGGTAAAACGACCAGGATCGTCGGATGAGCAGTTCTGTTGCAGTTGATGACATAACCGAGTCGCAGCCGGGCCGAAGCATAGAGTTGCTCGGTATTGAAAGGCTCGAAGAACATGCCAGGCGCCTCGCGGCGCTGTTCACCGTGGCACGGCGGCCGCAGAATCGCGGGCGTACCCATCTGCGGCGTCTCAGCGGCAACATGCGCGCCCTGCGGACGACCTATCGCGCACTATCAGTCGATGCGAGCCGTGGCGAGCCGGCGTCGCCGGCAACGGAATGGCTACTCGATAACTTCCACGTCGCCACCGAGGCTGCGCGCGATATCGCCCGTGACTTGCCGCCGTCGTTCTTCAGGCGCCTACCAACCATCGTGGCGGATGAGTTCGAGGGCATGCCGCGCATTCATGCCTTAGCCCTTGAGCTGATTCGATCGAGCGCCGGCCACTTGGACGCGCAACGTCTTTCGCGATTTATCGTGGCTTTTCAGTCGGTCAGTCCGCTGACGATTGGCGAGCTCTGGGCCTGGCCCAGCATGCTGAAGCTGGCTCTTCTCGAACACCTTCGTGGTCGAGGCGATGTCCTATCGGCCGCTCGAACCGAGCGCCAGCGCGCGGATCGCGTTGCCCGCGCCGTCGAATCCGCGCCTCAGGCGCCACCACGCGATTGGCCGGAACACGTTCATCCCGCCTTCGCAACGCGCTTACTTCAGCGCTGCCGGGAATATGGCGAGGCCGCATCGAGACTACGTCAGCAACTGTCCTCCGCGTTGGCGAGTGAAGGGCAGAGCATCGAAGACGCCATCCGGGAGGAGGGACAGCACCAGGCATCCGAGCACGCGTCGATTTCGAATCTGATCGGGAGTCTCCGTCTGGTGTCGTCCTTCGACTGGAGTGAATTCTTCGAGAGCGTCAGTCTGGTCGAACAGATTCTTCACCGCGATCCCGCCGGTGTGTATGGCCAGATGGATTTTCGCAGCCGTGATCGCTATCGGCATGCTGTTGAAGAGTTGGCGGAGCCGACGGGTGAGGGACAGATTCGAGTCGCGCTGAAGGCTGTCGAGCGCGCGAGGCGTGTGGCGGAATCGACGGCCAAAGTGCGGGAGACGCACGTCGGTTACTACCTGATTGGCAACGGCCGCCGCCAGTTCGAGCGAAGCGTGGACTGGACTCCACTCCCTGCACAGCGCCTCAGGCGGTGGTTTTTTCGTTACGCGACGCCAGGCTATCTGGGCACGATTGGCGTCGGCACCGTGTTGCTCGTCCTGGTCGGTCTCCAGTATGCGTACGTGCATGGATGGCGGGGTGCGTCGCTCCTCGCGGTCGCGGCGTTAACGGTGGTTCCAGCCAGCGAGCTGGTCATTCAAATCATCCAGTACATCGTCAGTCGGCTGATCCCGCCCCGGCGGCTGCCGCGCCTCGAGCTCGACCTGGTGCCTGGCGATTGCCGCACCATGGTCATCGTCCCCACGATTCTCGACAGTGCGACGCAGGCGCGCGAGCTGCTTGCGCACCTCGAGGTCCAGGCCCTTGGCAACGTGGACCCGCACATCCACTTCGCGTTGCTCGCCGATTTTCGAGATGCGGCCAGCGAGACATCGCCGCGCGACGCCGACATCCTGGCCGAGGCACGCGCCGGCATCAAGGCGTTGAATGCGAAACACGCCGATGGCGGGAGCACCCGCTTTTTCCTCTTTCACCGTCAGCGCCAATGGAATGCGGGTGAGGCGGTGTGGATGGGGTGGGAGCGCAAGCGCGGGAAGATCGAGGAGTTCAACCGCCTGCTTCGCGGAGCGACCGATACCAGCTTTGTCGTGACCGAAGGCGACATGACCGTGCTGCAGCAGGTGCGCTACTGCATCACCCTCGACAGCGACACGCGCCTGCCCCGCGACGTGGCCCGGCAACTGATCGGCATCATCGCGCATCCACTTAACCGACCGATCTTCAACGCGAAGTTGGGTCGCGTCACCGAAGGGTACGGCATCCTCCAGCCACGGATCAGCGTCACGTTTGCGAGCGCAGCCGGATCGCTCTTCGCTCGACTGTATTCCGGCCATACGGGAGTCGACCCGTACACAACCGCGGTTTCCGACACCTACCAGGACCTCTTCGGCGAAGGCATTTTTACCGGCAAAGGCCTGTTCGACGTCGACTCGTTCAACGCGGCGCTGGCGGATTCAGTCCCCGAGAACGCCCTCCTGTCTCACGACCTGTTCGAAGGCCTCCACGTCAGGGCGGCGCTCGTCTCGGATATCGAGCTCGTCGACGAATATCCGTCGAGTGTGCTCACGCATGCGCGCCGGCAATTTCGCTGGATTCGGGGTGATTGGCAGATTCTGTTTTGGCTCTTCCCCTTTGTGCCATCGCGGCGCGGATTGACGCGGAATACGCTGCCCCTCATCGCGCGCTGGAAGATCCTCGATAACCTGCGACGGAGCCTCCTCTTACCCGCGCTATTGGCGTTACTGGCAGCCGGCTGGACGGCGCTCCCGGGCGCTGACTGGGCATGGACGTCCGCGGTGATGGTCGTGCTGGCCTCGCAGCTGCTGCCGCTCGCCGCCAACCTCGTCACGGGACCAGGCCGCTCACAGTCAATACCGGTATTCCTGCGCAACCTGGCCCGTGACATCGCCGTCGCGATCATGCAGGTGGTTCTCAGCGTCACCTTTTTGGCGTTTCACGCGTTCGACGCATTGCACGCCATCAGCTTGACGTTGGTTCGGCTCATTGTGACCAGGCGGCGGCTGCTCCAATGGGAAACGGCGGCGACTACCGCCGCCAAAGCCGCAGGAATGGCCGGTCGCGGAGAGGTCTCCCGATTTTATGCGGCGATGATCGCCAGCCCCGTCATTGCCGCTGGGCTTGCCGTCCTGTTCCTGTTCACGCGCACGGACGCGTGGGGCGCCGCGACACCTTTTCTGATTCTTTGGCTGTCCGCGCCGGTCATCGCGTATCGCCTCAGCGTGCCTGCAGGTGCACGTATGCGACCGCTCCGCTCCGCCGAGCGCGTGCGTCTTCGTCATACTGCGCGCAAGACGTGGCGGTATTTCGAGACGTTCGTCACGGCGGACGACGCCTGGCTGCCTCCTGACAACTATCAAGAAGACGACGGGGGCCGGGTCGCTCACCGCACGTCCCCGACCAATGTCGGGATGAGCCTGCTCTCGACGCTGGCAGCGCACGATCTTGGCTATCTCACGACGCCAACATTGCTCGAACGCCTCGACCGCACGTTGACAACGCTCGAGGGGTTGGAGCGTTATCGCGGGCACTTTTTCAATTGGTATGACACGAGAACCCTCGCGCCTCTGCATCCCCGGTATGTGTCCAGCGTCGACAGTGGAAACCTGGCGGCGTCCCTGATTGCGATTGCTGAGGGCCTTCGTCAGCTCGCAAGGCGTCCACAGACGACTGCGCAGCTCATCGCGGGCTTGCGCGACAATGCGAGCCTTCTGGCGATCGCATCGTCGGATCACGGAACGGAAGCTCCTGGAAGCTCCACTATCAGTCACATCGCCCGTTCGATCGCGACTGAAACGCAGGGCGAATTTGCCGATGCCGTCGCGCAGCGCCTGCGACTGCTCTCGACCGAGCTGTCAGCCGTTCCGACGTCTGACCCTGGCATCGGCTTCAATCCGGAAGGCGATGTCCAGTATTGGCGCGAGGCGGTGTTGCAAAGTATCGCTGCGCTCGACGCACCACGTCAGACCGACATCAACACGTGTGGAATGATTGCTGCGCGTGCCGCGGCGTTAGCCGATGACATGCGCTTTGAATTTCTTTACGACCGGCGCAAGCGGATCTTCGCGATCGGCTACCGGTTGGCCGATGCTGAGGGCCCAGGTCGGCACGACGGCAGTTTCTACGATCTGCTGGCGTCAGAGGCCCGTCTCGTCAGCCTCGTGGCCATCTCCAAGGGCGACGTTCCACAGCATCATTGGTTTCACCTCGCCCGCCCGGTCACCAGCGTCCACGGCCGGGCGACCCTCGTCTCGTGGGGCGGGACGATGTTCGAGTACCTGATGCCGATGCTGCTTCTGCGCGCCTTCCCGGGCACGCTGCTCGATCAGAGCTGCCGAGCGAGTGTCGTTCGTCAAATCGATTACGGAAAACAGCGTGGCGTCCCCTGGGGCATCTCAGAATCGGCGTATGCGTTCACCGACCGCGCCGGCAACTATCAATACCGTGCGTTCGGCGTACCCGGCCTCGGCTTGAAGCGTGGGTTGGCGGACGACCTGGTCGTCGCTCCCTACGCGACCGCCCTGGCCGCACAAGTAGATCCGGCGGCCGCGGCCGAAAACTTCATCCGGCTCGCCAAAGACGGGCTCGATGGCCGATTCGGTTTCTATGAAGCGCTCGACTACCGTCCGCGCAACCGCGATATCGATCAAGCACCCGACACCGCACCAGCGCCGGCAGTCGTCCGCGCGTTCTTCGCGCATCATCAGGGGATGTCGCTCGTCGCCCTCACGAACGTGATTTGCAACGATGCGTTCGTCGCCCGCTTTCATGCCGATCCACGAGTACAAGCGAGTGAACTGCTCCTGCAGGAGCGGGTACCGCGCGAGGCAATTCTGTCGGAGCCGCGGCCCGACGATGGCGCTGAGCGCGCTGCCACGGTGCCGTCCCCCTCGGTCTACGCGTCTCGGCGTTTCCGGTCGCCGCACACCGCGAGCCCCCACACACAGTTTCTCTCGAATGGCCGGTACACCTCAGCGTTAACGCATGCCGGGGGCGGCTACAGTGCCTGGGGCGGCCTGGCGATTACCCGGCAGCGCGAGGACCGAACCTCGGACGCGGGCTCCCACTTCATCTTCCTGCGCGATCCGTGGTCCGGGTACGTCTGGTCGCCCACCTATCAGCCCATCTGCCGCGAACCAGACCGCTATGACGTCACATTCGACCTCGACAAAGTCACCTTCGACGCGCGCAATGGTGATTTCGAAACGCACCTTCAGATCAGCGTGTCGTCCGAAGATGACGTCGAAGTACGCCGGCTTTCGATCGTCAACCGCGGCGATCGCGCGCGCGAGATCGAAGTCACCAGTTATGCGGAGATTGTCCTGGCGCCGCCTGCGGACGATTTCGCGCACCCGGCGTTCGGCAAGCTGTTCGTGGAGACCGCCATCGACACGCAGAGCGCTGGTCTCCTCTTCAGCCGACGACCACGCAGCACCGACGAACCGGCCGCCTGGGTCTTTCATGTCCTCGGGGTCGAGGGGCGCCTGGGGGGGGCCGTGGAATGGGAGACGGATCGCGCCCGTTTCATCGGCCGCGGACGGTCGCCGGCGAATGCGCTGGCGTTGGATGGCCGTGCGTTGTCCAGTACAACGGGTGCGGTCCTCGATCCGATCGCGGCGCTGCGAGATAGGGTACGGCTGGCGCCTGGCGCGGTCGCGCGCGTGACCTTCGCCACGGGCGTTGCAACCGAACGAGATGCGGCGCTCACGTTGGCTCGCAAATACCGCGATGGCCATGTCGCCTCACGTGCGTTCTCGATGGCATTCACCCACGTGCACACAGCGCTGCAGCATCTCGGATTGACCGACGACCAGGCGATTCTGTTCGACCGCCTGGCATCGCGGCTGTTTGCGGCCGATGTCTCCTGCATCAGCCCGGTGGACGTGGCGCACAACGCGCTGGGTCAATCCGACCTGTGGGGATACGGTATTTCGGGCGATCTCCCGATCGCCCTGGTCAGGGTCACCGAGGCGGACGGCTTGTCGTTGGTTCGGCAGCTCTTGCTGGCGCAGGAGTACTGGCGGGTCAAGGGGCTGCGCTCGGATGTGGTCGTCCTCAACGAGCATCCGGCCGAGTACCTGGACGAAACCCAGAATGCCCTCACGGCCCTTTTGCAGGAGGCACGATGGGCGAGCTGGAACAACCGTTCGGGAGGTATGTACCTCCTGCGCGCGGATGGCATGAGCGACGCCGATCGTCGACTGCTCGCGGCGGCTGCGCGCATGGTTCTGCGCGGCGGTCGCGGCGATTTGACAGCGCAGCTGGAACATCCGGCGCCCTGGCTGAACGATGACGACCTGGTGCCGGCGGAACCCCTTACCGTTCCACCTCCGGCGGCTGCGCCCGTTTCGATTCCGCCGCTCGTCATGGAGAACGGCATCGGGGGCTTCTCGCCCGATGGTCGGGAGTATGTGGTGGTGCTTGAAGGCGACCGCGAAACCCCCTTACCGTGGTCGAACATCCTGGCAAATCCGGACTTCGGAACGATGGTGAGCGCCTCGGGTTCGGCCTTCACATGGGCTGAGAACAGCCGGGAACATCGGCTGACGCCGTTCGCCAACGACCCCCTCTCCGATCCCACCAGCGAAGCGATCTACATCCGTGACGAGGAAACGGGAGCAGTATGGGGTGCGACGCCAGGTCCCCTGCCTCGTCGCGCAGACGGCGGCCGCTGGGTGGTTCGCCATGCCGCCGGCGCTACCCGTTACCAGCACGCCGTCGCTGACGTGCGGCAGGAGCTTGCCGTGTGCGTGTCGCCCGACGACCCGGTGAAGCTCGCCATCTTGACCATCACGAATGGATCGTCCGTACGGAAGCGCTTGAGCGTGTTCGGTTATGTGGAATGGTGCCTCGGTCCGCCGCGGATCGGCGAGCGCCGATTCGTGACCACAAGGCGCGAGACCAATGGCGCCCTTTTCGCCAGCAATACTTACGTCGCCGACTTTCGCGACCGTGTCGCCTTTTTTCACGCGACCGAACAAGCCCGCTCGCATACATGCGACCGCGCGGAGTTCATCGGTCGCAATCGCACCGCCAGCCGTCCGGCGGCGCTTTCTCGCCAGCGATTGACCGGAGCGTGCGGCGCCGGACTGGATCCCTGTGCAGCGCTGCATCTCGATCTCTCAATCGAACCAATGGCAAGCCGGCGCATCGCGTTCGTGCTCGGGGAAGGACGCGATCTCGATCACGCCCGCGAGCTCGCGGCGAAATACTCTTCGTTGATTCGCGTTGACCTCGCGCTCGCGAACGCAGAGACCCAGTGGAACGATGCATTGGACGCCATTCGGATTCAGACGCCCGATGATTCGTTCGACCTGATCGTCAACCGCTGGCTACCGTATCAGACGCTGAGTTGCCGAATCTGGGCACGCAGTGGTCCGTACCAACCAGGCGGGGCGTTCGGATTTCGCGATCAACTGCAGGACGTGCTGGCCCTCGTGTACACGCGACCCGAGCTGTGCCGCGCGCACCTGCTGCGCGCCGCGGCGCGGCAGTTCGTCGAGGGCGATGTGCAGCATTGGTGGCATCCGCCGAGCGGTCGAGGCACGCGGACCCGCTGCTCGGACGACCTCCTCTGGTTGCCCTACGGTGTTGCGGCATACGTGTCGCGGACCGGTGACCACTCGATTCTGGACGAGGTCGTACCATTCTTGCATGCACCACTCCTCGAACCTGGCCACTCCGAGGTGTACGACCTGCCCCAGATCTCCGCCGAGGCGGCACCGCTGTTCGAACACTGTCTGCGCGCGATTGCCCACGCCACACGGTACGGGGCACACGGACTCCCATTGATGGGATCCGGCGACTGGAACGACGGTATGAACCGCGTAGGCCACGAAGGCCGCGGTGAAAGCGTGTGGTTGGGATGGTTTCTGGTCCGTGTATTGACTGACTTCGCCAGCCTGTGCGCGAAGCGTCATCGCCCTGACCTGGAACAGAAATTCCTCCAAGATGTCCGTTGGCTTACCGGCATGCTCGAGTTGTCGTGGGACGGCCGATGGTATCGTCGCGCCTACTTCGACGACGGCACGCCACTGGGATCTGTGCAGAACGAGGAATGCAAGATCGATTCGCTGACGCAGTCGTGGGCCGTTTTGTCCGACGGTGCGCAACCGTTGCGAGCGAGGCAGTCCATGGAAGCGGTGCGAGCGCAGCTGCTCCGACGAGACGCACAGATCGTCCTACTGCTCACACCGCCCTTCGATCGCACAACGCGTGATCCCGGCTACATCAAAGGCTATCTTCCCGGCATCCGCGAAAACGGCGGGCAGTACACGCATGCGGCACTCTGGGCCGTCATCGCGTTGACACGGCTCGGGCTCGGCGACGAAGCGATGGAGCTGTTTCACATGCTCAATCCGATCAACCATACGCGCACCGCTGAAGATGTCGAGCGCTATCAGGGCGAACCGTATGTGGTCGCCGCGGATGTGTACGCGCATCCGATGCATGTTGGCCGCGTCGGCTGGACGTGGTATACGGGTTCCGCCGGATGGATGTACCAGGGAGCGATTGAAGGGATCCTTGGTTTCCGCCGCCAGGGGCCCACGTTCACCCTGAATCCTTGTATTCCGCCGATGTGGCCCGCCTTCTCTATGGAATGGAGAATCGGCCGGACGCATTACCGGATCAACGTGACCAATCCCGAGCATCGTTCAGGCGGTGTAGCATCAGCGACCTTGGACGGTGTCGCAGTTAATCGCCACGCCATTCCACTGACCGAGGACGGCCATTTACACAACATCGAAATCATCCTCGGTCGACAAGGCGCGCCGGTGCAGCAGGAATCCGCCTGAGGCGGACGATCGTCGCCTCGAGCGGCGCTGGCTGCGGGCGTGACTATCTATCCGCTTGCGTCTGCCCTTGCTGCGCGAGACGTGCGAAGGTTGTGTGTCGGGTAGCGCGCCATTCGCACTTTCGAGCCGCGAGCTCCTGATTGGTCTCTCTGTAGTACTCCGCGAGAATCCGGCATGCGTCTGGCACCAGGCTGTCGTCTCGATCCATGGAGTCTTCGACCAGGGCGATGCCCTTCGAGTCCATGCGATCAAGGAGCACGCGCCCGGCTGCCAGACTCGCTGCCGGGTGACCCTGTTCCGCGGCGGACTGATAGATCGGCAGCGCCTCGTCTGAACCCTCGAGGGTCTCGACCAGCTCCGCGCGCTTGAACAATTCGTCGGGGGTGGGACTCTCGAGGGCCGCCAACTGATCGAGCGCGGCTCTTCGATCGAGATACTCCACACGATGCTGATTCCAGGATTCGCCGTTCCTCGTGATCCATCCATGATCGAGCCGGCCGGCGAGCTCTTCGAGCTCCACACCGAGGGTTTCCTCACCTGCAGAGCAGCCGGCCGGCGGAGGCATCCTGTACCGGCTCGTCGAGGCGGGCAAAACGCTCGCGCAGCGAAGGATGCGTGTCCTCGGGCTCGGTCTCGCGGGCGAAGAGCTCATTCAGCATGTCGGTCGACGTAATGCGAGCGTGCCACGTCAGCATCTGAGAGTACGGGCGGGGCGGCTCAGAGGCTGTTTGATGGCTGATCTGGATCGCCGGCCAATGAGTGTCATCCGCGAACCGCGCACCTGATTCGAAGACCACGAGCGCATCGGCAGCCGCGCGACTGCCGGCAACCTTCGCGGCGACACGGTCGGCAACGAGCTCGTGGCGACGGGCGACCTCCGCTGAGGCTGCGTTCAGCCGCGGCACATACCAGCGAATGAGCCAATAAACGTACACGGGAGTCGCCAGCCTTCGGTCCAGCGCCGCCCGGAGCGCGAGCCAGCTGCGACGAGTCCGGTAGACCCACGCCGCGAAGGCATCGTGGGCGTCCGAGAAATGCGCGAGCTCGTGCGCAATGACGGCGCGCAGCTCCGCCATCGACAGCGTGGTGAGCACCGGCAATCCGAGCACAACCGTACGGCGTCGGCGGAACCGCCACGGCGGCGAGTAGACCACCGCACTTGCATTGAAACCGCCAGTGATGATGATGTTGTCGATCGGCGGCGCATCGATGGCGCGCCGGATTTCTTCAACGAGTTCGTAAAGAGCGCGACCCTCGAACGGGGCGAGCAGTAGACCTTCGGGTGCGGGAATCCTGCAGAAGCACGCTCGGATGGCGCTGACCGTGCTCCGGATCAATGGCACGGTGACAAACACCGCGACGAGACCGACGATGGGCCGACGAGACCAGAGGCCCCAGAACAGAATCGCGAGTTCGGCGACGAAGATCGCGAGGATACCGGCGAGATAGAGCTGGCCCTCGATGATGACCAGCAGGAGCTTCATGAGTCGTCTTCGTCGTCTGCGCGGACGCCGAGTTTCTCCAGCGCCTTGAGCGTCTCTTCTGCGACCGTGTGATCGGGATCCAGCGCAAGCGCGCGCCGGTAGCTGCGCGCCGCCATCTTGACATCGCCCTTCCCCGCAAGCGCGTGTCCGAGATTCGTGTGCGCCATCGGCAATCGAGGGTCGAGCGTGATGGCGTGGGTCGCATCAGCGATCGCGCAGATCGTGCTCGCCGTTCAGATAATAGGCGTAGGCGCGATTGGTGAAGGCGATGGGGTACTTCGCCCTGAGCTTGATGGCGCGGTTGTAACTCTCGATCGCGGCATCAAGGTCGCCTTTCTTCTGATAGGCCGTGCCGAGATTGCTGAACGCGGTCGCGAGCTTCGGGTTGACGGTCGTCGCGTACTTCAGCGCGTCAATCGAGCGATCGAAGTCGCCCTGCCTCAAGAAGTCGACCCCTCTGTTCATGTGCGCTTCGGCAGCGCGCGGAGAAAGCTCGGTGACTTTCCGAAAGTCCGCATCGGCACGATCCCCGTCCCCCAATTTCGAGTGCGCGATGCCGCGCAGGTTATAGAGGTCAGCCGACCGCGGTGAGAGGGCGATTGCCTGGTCGAGGTATTCGATGGCCTTCGAGGTGAAATTCTCGTTGTGGAGATAGAGCGTCGCCATTTTCGCGAGCCCGCTCGACTTGCTCGAGAGGATCGCCATCAGCACGGCCATGGGCACCATGAACACTGAGGCGGCCATCGTGCCAACGAACGCCTCTGACCAGGGAGGATTCGCGCTGGCATAGAAGGCTCGTTGAAGGCCGGTCGCCGACCACGTGGAGAATCCACCCAGCGGCAACGCAGCGAGCAGCCAGGCGTCCTCTGTTCGGATGAAGCCCGGATTGAGCGAGCCATAAATCAGTCCGATAAACAGACCGCCCCCAACGCTCACCGTGTAAGCGAGCCAGACAGTTTCGATCCGGCTCCCCAACACTGCCACCATCGCCAGAAGAAATGACCAGAAGAAAGCCAGGACGGCCTGCCACGCGACCGTTGGGCCGAGCAGTCGCGTGCTCAGGGGCTTGAGTGCGCGCAGGAGAAGAGCGCCGGCAATCAAGTAGCCGATGAAGATCACCCAGGAGGATCGGACCTCGTCGCTGAACGTGAAGCCGCTGAAGGCGCCGGCAATTGCGGACACGAGGATGATCCACACCGCCGCGCCGATTCGCGACCCGCCGTGGAGGAGCGTCGGTTCCAGTGCCGCGGCTTGTTCGATCAACTCCTCATCGTCGATGTGGACGCTGAGGTCGTCGAACCATTCCGTCGGATCTTTCAATGTCATATACCACTCGTGAATCGGTCTGAGCGGCCATCCTCAATAGTCCTTCCTCGGACCAGATATCGAGCCGCGTCCGCAAGATTCTACGCCCCAAGGTTGCGACACCATGGACACGACCGCCAGGGTGAGACGCGCACTGTCGCCCGACAATGGCGCCTGCGCCGGTTTGGACGCGCATTCACTCAGAATTTCCAGGGATTTCGAGTTTCTGGTCGCTAGGCAGAGACAATTTCAATCGCCTCCGCGTCGCGTTTACAATCGGGCTCGCAACAGATCGGTTCTATCTCGGCAAGAGGCGAAAGTATGCGAATACCTCCGATGCGGCTCCTCTGTTTGAGCTCAGCGTTGCTGCTCGCAACTGCCTGGCTGACGGCTGGCGGTCCGCGCCAGGTGATCAGAGCCGACCGTACCAATCTCCTGACGCTCGCAATCAATCCAAGTTGCGAGGAATACACCTGGCCAAACGTGTCAATCACGTCCGCGACGCCCACGTCGCCGTGGCGCCTCGCCGCCGCAAAGCGAATCTGCGCGGTCCTGTCGGCCGACGGAGTCACACTTGGAGTAAGAACAGATGGCCTCGTTGCGAAAGTGAACGGTCAGCCCCAGAACGTCGAAACCTTCGTTGCCACGATGTACAGCGGTGCCTCCTTTCAAGCACGGGATACGCGGGTCGTCGTTCTCGCCTCTGGCGCTATGAGCTTCTCCCCAGCGTCCGCCGAGGCAACGCTTGTGTCGTTGCCGAGCGAGTTAGAGCGGGTCCGCCGACAGGTGCAATTCGTTCAGGCCCAGTACAACCTGGAGAAGACGGTGACGGTAATTGACCTGAAAGTAGCCCGTGACGAATCGCTGGCGTTCGCTGGCCGAGCAGACCAATCAACGGAAGCCGCTGCCATGAGGGCGACATTCATGGAATCGTGCCTGGCGCGATACTGGGACCTGCCCTACGAGCGTACGATTCTCTGCGGACTCGGTGCCGCAATGATCAGACTCACGCTGTGAGCGCGGTGACATCCATGCGCGCATCTCAGATCCTCAGGGCAGTCGCCGCGCTGCTGGTTTCCATTTTTCTCAGCGCGTGCAGTCTTGTCACCAGCATCGAGAAGTCCGAGATCAGGAGGCTGGAGATCCAGAGAGACGCTTTGAAGCAGCTCAAGACTGAGCTGCGCGACCCGAACTTCGCTGTCGACAAGCAGGACCTCACGCTCTTCGTGAGCGGATCCCTTTTGAACGCGGTGCTGGCAGGTGTCGACCAGACACAGGTGCCGGTGCCAGGCTCGACCACCGCTGTCCTGCAGGTCAACTCGATTCGGTACAACGGCGAGGACGCCTCGGGGCTGTTACGGCTCGACGCTCAGGTCAGCGACACAAAATTCAACCTCGCGCTTAAGGTGCGGATCGTCGCCAGGATCGTGCTGCAGGGGTCTGAGGACAAGACGAAGTTGATTGGCCGCGTCGTCGTCGAGAACATTGCGCCAGAGATCCAGTGGAACTGCGCGCGCTGGCGGGCCCTCACCCTGGCGCGGCGGGTTCTCACCGCCAAGGTGCAAGACTGGGCACTGAACCAGGTCAAGGTCGAAATCCCGCTGTCCCACGCCGTCGTGATTGACGTTCCTGCTACCGACAAGCCCGTTGTGGTCCCAGTGCCAGCAGGCACGATCACCGGGCAACTAAAGGTGCCCGCATTCGAATACGAGGAGGTCGTCGCGATCCGAGGCATATGGCTCCTGCGAGATGGCATACACGTTCTAGTCAAGTATGGAGCTTCCTAGATGAGATTCACGGGTCTCCTGTCCCTCGCGACGGTCCTGTCGTGTATGACGTCCCCGGCCTTCGCGCAGTCCAAGAAACAGCTCGAGCAGGAAGTCGCACAGTTGAAGCAGGACGTGAATCCGCTGGTGATCCCGCGGCTCGAGACAGCTGGTGTGAAAGTCGACGTTGCCATGGCGCCCGTTGAGCGGTTTTTCGCCTTTGTTCAGAGTCTGACTCCGGCGAAGCGCCGAGTCACGTGGGACATGACGAGGGCCACCGGGCAGCTCGTCGAGTGGCACGGCGAGTGCAAAATCGGCGACCTCAAGATCGGTGACCTGGCGACGTTCGCTGAGTTCGATGGCGGGAACGTCAACGGCGGCGGCTTCGTGTATCGGCCGCGGGACGGGCTCGAAGGCATCCAGCTGCGGACGCTTGCGGCTGTCTGGGATGCCGTGCACAGGCGAGTCACGATTAGAGTTGCGGCGGGCGCAGATTTCTCTCTGCCGACGGTGCGGCTCTTCGTGGACTTCGATTGCCTTGGCGGAGGGGAAGAGATCGGAAAGGTTGGACCGCTGACGCTGAAGACGGGCGCCAGCGCTGAGGCGACGCTCGGCATCGGACTGGGAAGCACGCAACTGTTCTCGGCAACCGCTCCGCTCCAATTGAACGGGGACGCGCAGCTCTGCGCGAGCTTCGGCTCCGTCGGCAGCCTTTGCATTCGCGTAGAACAGGCAGCGAACCTGAATCTCGCCTGGGAGTTCGGCGGGCCTGTCACAAGCGAGGGCACTATCGTGATTCCTGGCGGAGCGCAGCCGGTCACGAGAACCTACCAACTGAACCTCTCGAGACGCACAGCGGGCACGTGGGTGAGGGGCTATTCGCTGTCGATGACGCCAAGCATCGTCTGGCGTCCGTAGCTTACGGGGTTTCACATGACACGCGCCACAATCGCTGCCGCTGTTTTCATCCTCCTACACACCACCTCTGCGAGGGCGGGTCAGTACGGGTGCGGATCACAAGCGTCAATACCGCCTGCGGGCACCGACACGCCTTCGGTGCCTTCGATGGCTCCGCCCTCGCGTGTGGCCAGTGCCTACTCGTTCGGCTGGGGCGGAATTCATGGAAAGGGCGACTCGATTCCCGGGACCCTCGCAGTAAAGACCGAGAAGCCGTTTCTACTGTCCGGGCAGATCGAGCTTGCGCTTGCGAACAGGGTGGATGCAGTCCTGGGAGGCGGAATCCTTCGAGGCACACCCTTCACCACCAGTATCGGCGGCGGCAGCGGTCAAGGCGTAAGGTGGACCGCCCCCTTCGTTCTGGCGGGAGTGAGGTATGCCCTTACCGAAGGAAACATAGTGGATATCGGCCTTACTCCGCTGCTTGGAGCCGCCGCGAGAACCGTCCTGACTCTTGAGCGGGGCCCCGGCTTTGAGCCAGTGCGGTTGACCCCTTCCGGAGGACTGGGTACCGGATTCGAAACAGATCTCAGGTTCCCGGGCGGCCGTTGCCAGGGGGTGATAAGTGCTCAACTCAGCGTCCGTTATATGGCATGGCGCTGGCCGCTTGGGAACGGATCGAGGCTCGACGTCAGGCCTCTCACGATCGCGGTGGGCATCGTAATCCGGCACTGAGCGACGACTCTTCGATCAGACCGACCGGTACATGACGCCGAGATGAAGCGAGATGACGAGATCGTCACTCAGGTCGTGAGCGAGAGTCGGGCGCTGTCGATGATGCACTCTGCGTCGCGGAAAGGCGGCACGAGTAGGCCGAGGCGGTTGCGGCCGGGCGAGTAGTACACTTAGCGCGGTTCAGTCGAATCGAAGGGACTGACTGATGGGACTCATTTCACGTTACGAATTTCTACAACGCACCGCGATGGCCGGCGCGGCCTGCCTGCTCTCATCAGTCGAAGGCTTTGCCACTGCGCAACAGAGGAAAATACGTGTTGGTGTGATTGGGTGTGGAAGTGTATCCACGCAATATTTTCCTCACCTTTCAAAATCGCCCTATGTAGAGTTCGTCAGCACGTGCGACATCATTTACGAGCGAGCGCAGAAGCGAGGCGCCGAATACAACGTCCCGAACACCTTTCCTCATATCGACAAGATGCTGGCGGGGCCCGAGTTCGATCTGATGATCACGCTGACCGACATGCAGGAGCACGGCCGGCTCAACAAACAGGCCCTGAACGCGGGAAGGCATGTCTGGAGCGAAAAACCGCTGGCGAACACTTACAAGGAAGGCAAGGAACTGCTGGACCTGGCAAAGAGCAAAAAGCTACGCATCTGGGGCGCGCCCGCCGTCGTCAACAGTCCCCAGTTTGCGTTCATGTCGAAGACGATTCGCGAAGGCAAGCTTGGCAGGATTTCCAGCGCGCATGCCCAGTATGGGCATACGGGCCCGACGTGGTCGGCATTCTTCTATGAAAAGGGCGGCGGCAGCCTTCCCGATCTTGGCGTCTACAACCTGGCGACCTTGACCGGCCTGCTGGGTCCGGCCAAAGCCGTCATGGCCATGACCAGCATCGTCACGCCCGAACGCACGGTCGATAACAAGGGACGTATCAAGGTGGAAGCGGAAGACAACGCCATGGTGCTGATGGACCACGGCGAGGGCGTGATGTCGCACGTGCAGAGCGGCTTCAACTACTTCGACCCGTATGGCCACCAGGGCAAGGGGCAGGACCAGCACACCATCACCATCTGGGGAACGCAGGGGAACATGGGATTGGTCGGCTACGACTGGGCGCCGTTCGGCGTCGATCTCGCCACGCACGATCACGAAGAGCCGCAGCGCTTCGTGCCCGACCCTGGCCCTTACGTGTGGCAGCAGGGCGCAAGTGTGATCGCCGAATCGCTCGCCACGGAATCCGAGCCGCTCATCGCCGCGGAACACGCGCTGCATGTGTTGGAGATCATCGAAGCCGCGAGAGCATCTGGCAAGAGCGGACGGAAGGTCCCGTTGGTATCAACGTTCAAGTGGCCGGTGGTGTGACACACAGCGAGATAGAGGTGCCAGATAGAGGTGCCAGGCTTTGTTAAATGTTGCTCTCGATTAACAAAGCCTGGCACCTTGATCGTTGATCGGCCCTCTACTGAAACGATTAAGCTCATCCGAGTGGTTTGACAACCTTCCGGGCCCCGCCTAAAATTTTTGACACCGTGGCGCCCTGAGAGCCGCGCTCGATCACTTCCCCCACGCCGGAGGGTGCCCGCCGGCGTGCCAATCGGAGCTCTTCGGCCCACGCTTCTTTCGTGATGCTTCTCTGTACGCAGGAACCGTAGAAAGCACGCACTTCTGGAAGGGTGGGACCCATGCTTGCGAACTCTCGCGCGCGCATCTTGTGCGCTCCATGCGCGCTGCTCTGCTGGATCTTTGCCGCGATGCCGGCCAGCGCTCAATATCGCGCCAGCCTTCAGGGCACCGTCACTGATCCGCAAGGCGCAGTCGTTCCCGGGGCTACGGTCACGCTGACGGACAAGGAAACGAACCGGACACTGGAGACCGTGTCGAATGACACAGGCGTTTATGTCTTCAATGCCCTGGCGGCGAGAGCGTACACGCTGACCGTCGAGCTGGCAGGCTTCAAGAAGAAGGTGCTCGACAACGTGCAGATCATTGCCGAGCAGTCGAACGCGTTGAATGTGGCGCTCGAGCTCGGGCAAGCCAACGAGACCGTTACCGTCACCAGCACGGCGGCGCTGATCGATACGGCGACGGGCAACATCAGCGGCACCATCACCGCCGCGCATCTTCAGACTCTGCCGTCGCTCGGACGGGATCCCCTGCAGCTGCTGCAGCTCGCGCCCGGCGCGTTCGGCGATGGCTCGCGGGCGGCCGGGGGCGGCACGCAGAACCTGCCGGCGACGACGATTGGCGGCAGCGGCAGCGGCATCTTCGCGACGGAGAACGGCGGACAGATCGTCGCCAACGGCGCCCGCACCGGCGAGAACAACTACCAGATCGACGGCGTCGGCGTGACCAGCGTGTCCTGGGGCGGAACGACGGTGATCACGCCGAACGAGGATTCGATCAAGGAGATCAAGGTCGTCACGAACAACTACGACGCCGAGAACGGCCGGTATCGCGGCGCGCAGGTCCAGATGATCTCGCAGAACGGCACCAACCAGTTGCACGGCAGCGCGTTTTTCAAGTGGGACAGGCCGGGCCTGAACGCCTTTCAGAAGTACAACGGCTACAGCAAGGCCGTGCAAAAGAACACTCAGGAGCAAAACGATATCGGAGGCACCGTCGGCGGCCCGATTCTCAAGGACAAACTCTTCGGATTCTTCTCGTACGAAACCCTCCGCCGCCCAGAGTCGCCCAATCCGGTGCAGGGCTGGTACCAGACGCCGCAATACATGGGCACGGCGGCACCGGCCGGGAGCGCCGCTGAGAAGTTTCTGACGTTCCCAGGCTCATCACCGAGCAGCGGCACCGTGCTCATGGGAGCGGGCGACGGCCACACGTGCGGTGACATCGGTCTCGTTCAGGGCGTCAACTGCAACTTCATCCCCGGGCAGGGTCTCGACCTCGGACGGCCGCTCACGCTCCCGGTCGGCACCCGCGATCCGTCGTTCGCCGGGCAGTTCGCGCCAGGCCTCGGCGGCGACGGCAGCGGCAGCCCCGCTAATCTCGACGGCGTCCCGGACCTGCTCTGGCTCGTCGCCGGCAATCCGCAGAAGAGCACAGCGACTCAGTACAACGTGCGCGTCGACTTCAACGCCACGGCGAAGGACCTGCTCGCGTTCAGCATGTATCGCGTCCCGCAGAGCAGCGATTCGTTCAACGGCTCGACGCGCGAGATGAACGCATTTCACCACACGCAGGTCAACGAGGCCGAGACGATTCTGTGGAACCGCGTCTTCTCAGGTTCTCTCCTGAACGAGGCGCGGGCAAATGCGGCCGGCTGGCGGTGGCGGGATCTGGACAACAACCCCGACGGCCCGTGGGGACTGCCGACTGTCTACGTTCAGGACGTGAGCGGAGCCAGCACGATCGGCACCATCCAGCCGAACAACCATCTTGACTTCGGCATCGGCGCGCCGGGAACCTTCGATCAGTGGACGTTCGCGTTCAAGAACACGCTCACGAAGGTATTGAAAAGCCATACGTTGAAAATGGGCGGCGAAGTGACACGCATGACGTTCGTGGACAATGCGCCCTGGTCGGCGCGGCCCTCGTACTACTTCAACAACATGTGGGACTTCCTGAACGATGCGCCCTCAGCCGAGAACGCGTCCTTCGATCCGTTGACCGGCATGCCGACCGACTTCAGGAAGGACACGCGTCAGACAGTGGCCGGCATCTTCATCCAGGACGATTTCCGTGTCAGGTCGAATCTGACGCTCACGCTGGGCCTGCGCTGGTCGTACTTCGGATCGATTTCCGAGAACAGCGACGATCTGAGCTCCGTCGTGCTCGGATCGGGCAATGCCGCGCTGACCGGATTGTCGCTGCGGCTCGGCGGCAAGCTGTACGACGTGAGCAAGACGGACTTCGGACCTCAAGTCGGCTTCGCGTGGAGCCCGTCGCGGTTCAACGAGCGGCTCGTGATTCGTGGTGGCGCGGGTATCGCGTACAACGGCCTCGATCAAGCCATCTCGTTGAACGGACGCGGCAACGCGCCGTTCCTGTCGACGGCCGGCAATTTGACGGGAAGTCAGATCCTCTACGGCGTGAACAGCTTCCCGGCGGACGTCAATTCGTTCTCGGGATACGCCTCGAATCCGGCGACGATCGCCAGCTTCGATCCGAATACGAATCTGCCGATTCCAGGAGGGGCGAACTTCGCGCAGATTTCGCTGAAGGGGTACCCGGCAGAGTGGCCCACGACCCGCGCCGTGCAGTACTCCGCCGAAGCCGAATACGATCTCGGCAATCAGTGGGTGGCGTCGCTCGGCTACCAGGGCAGCACGACGCGCCACTTGACTATCCGGCGGAACCTGAATCTCGTGCTCGCCGCCCAGGGCGTGCCGCTCAACCCGGTGGTCAATGATCTGGAGTTCTACTCGAACGACGGCAATGCGAGCTTCAACGCGCTCCTCGCCGGCATCCGCCACCGCTTCAGCAACTCGTTCGAGCTGACCGGCCAGTATCGGCTCAGCCGAAGCCAGGACGATGGGTCGAACAACTTCTGGAACGACGCGTACGTTTACGACCCTGATGAGTCGTGGGGCCCTTCGGATTACGACGCCACGCACATGTTCAAGCTCTTTGGCGTCTGGTCGCCGACCATCTTCAAGGACCGGGGATGGCTCGAGAAGACGCTCGGCGGCTGGACGATCAGCGGGATCTTCAACGCGCATTCGGGATTCCCCTGGACGCCGGTGTATGCAGGCCTCGGCTGCGGGGTCATCTATGCCGGGAGCCAAGGCAACTGCGATCTGCGCCCGGGCGCGTACCTTGGCGGCGCGCTCGAGGAGTTCAGCGACGATGCGTTCAAGAGGCCAGGCGGCAATTTCCCGGGAGGAGGCTCCGCGTTCTTCACGCCGCCTTCGCGCGTGGAGGGACCACCGTTCGCCGACGTCGCCTCTGGCGCGGCGGCGCCGGGACCGGTCCCGGGACGGCCCGGCATCGAGCGCAATTCGTTCCGCGGCCCGAGGTATTTCAACATCGACGCCACGCTGAGCAAGGGGTTCGGCCTGCCCACGGCACCCGTGCTCGGCGAGGCGGCGAAGGTGGAGTTCCGGGCCAACTTCTTCAACCTGTTCAACCAGGTGAACCTGTTCAACGTGCAGAACAACGTTCTCGATTCGCACTTCGGCGAGGCGCAGGAAGGACTGGCCGGACGGACAATCGAAATGCAGCTCAGGTTCAGCTTCTAGTGGGGGTCTGATCGAGTTGACCGGGTTGATCGGATTAGTTGGGTTGATGATTCAGGTCCAGGCGCGGAGGCTCGCTGGTCGCCTCTGACCCGGGCGGGTGGGTACCGCCCAGTCTGGCAAAGGCGGCGCGGGCACGGGCGGCGTCTTTCGGGCGTCCTGCTCTGGCGTAGGCGCTGCTGAGTGAAAACTGAAACTGCGGCTCGGTCGGCACCATCCGAGCCGCAGTTTGAAGCTCCTGGATCGCGCGGGCGACGTCGCGGGTGTCGAGATACAGCAGCCCCAGAAGATAATGGCCGAACGGGTAATCCGGTTCGAGCTTCACGACTTCCTGCACGTACGGGATTCCCGCGGACGAATCGACCCGGTAGTACGCGGCGGCGATCTGCATGCGCGCGCGCACATGGCGGGGGTTGTTGGCGATCTCTTCCTTGAACTGATCGATCGCTGCGCTGGTGTCGTCGACCGCCAGCAGAAATCTCCCGAACGCGTAGTGGATGTTCGGGAATTCGGGGAACTCGCGCGCCAGGTTGCCGTAGGCCGTTTTCGCCGCGTCCCACTGTAAGGCCAACCGACTCCGCTCGGCCTGACCGGTACGCAACACAATCTGACGCACCCGGGCGTCTTCCGTTGACGCCTCCTTCGGGCGAATCAGCAGGACGCCCAGCCCGAGCGCCGTGTCGAGATCATCGCCCTCGACGCCGTCTTCCACCAGCACCTTCAACGAGCCGATCGCGTCCTCGTAGCGGCCCTTGCGGAGCAAGAGCATCCCTTCGTGGTACTGAAGGACGCGAACCAGCTGCTGATCGTTCTTGACCCCCAACTGCTTCGCGGCTCGGATGTTCTCCAGGGCGCTCGCGTCCCGATTGAGCTGGTACTCGCAGAGAGCGAGCATCAGGTGTGCGGTGCCGTTCTTGGGATCGTAGGAAAGCAGGCGACGAAACGCCCGCGCGGCGGAGGCATGCGAGTTCTGGTCGTACAGGATGGTGCCCAGCGACCACCAGCCTTCCTGCCAACTGGGACGCAGTGCCAGGGCCTGCCGGTATAGAGGCGCAGCCTCATCCAGGCGGCCTCCATCCCGGGCGGCATCCGCCCTGGCGGAAAGCGTCGCGAAGCTCGGAGCCGTCGCTGCACGGTTTTGGGCATGAACTCGTGCGGCCCCGATAAGCCCGACGACCAGAAGCGCTGCCGCCGCCACTCTGCGCACACGAAGACATCGTGAGCGGTGTGGCACAACCTTGCCGAAGCTGCAGCCTTTGATCACAACCAGATTTTCAAGAATACCTTCGCAGTTTGGCGAGTTCAAACAACCCAGTTGAACTCTCTCGGTCGGAGTTGACGGCAGCTCAACCGCGTCTGACTCCGAGCAGCGGCTCCACGACGTTCCACAACCGCCGCCCAAAGACTTCAGTCGAGAAATGCTGCTGCACGTGGTCCCGGCCGGCGCTGCCGAACCGCTGTGCGATGTCCGCGTGTGTCACCAGCGTCGACAAGGCGTCGGCGAAGGCGTGCGGGTCCGGCGGGCAGAGCCAGCCAGTGTGGCCATGGAGCACCGTCTCTGTCGGACCGCCGTGGTTCGTGGCGACCACCGGACGACCGGCGGCCATCGCCTCGAGCGGCACCAGCCCGAAATGCTCGGCGCGCGGCGTGTAGATCACCGCGCGGCAGCCTGCCAGCAGCCGGTCACGCTCCTCGGAGGACGGCGAGAGCACAAAGGCCACTTGCTCGGTGACACCGAGCTGTCCCGCCAACGCGCGCAGCGTCTGCAGCACGAGCCTTTGCTCGGGGAGCGTCGCGTCGTACCGTCCCGCCAAAACAAGCCTCACGCGGTCGAACACTGACAGCGGGACACGAGTGCGCAGGAGCGCCAGCGCCTCGACGGCCAATTCGAGGCCTTTTCGCGGATCGAACCGGCTCACCGAGAGCAGCACGATCTCTGTCGGGTCCGTCGGGACTGGGGTGATCAGGCGCCGATCCGAGACGAACACGCCCGGATGCACGACGGTGAGCGCCGAGTCCCGAAGCGCTGGAAACGCGTCCCGCGCCTTCGCGGCGGTAAAGGCGCTGTTGACCACGATGCGGTCGGCCGCCAGCAGTCCTTCGGCCTCGAGCCGATCGATCGGCCGGCGGTACATCCGGTAGGCCAGGGACGCACGGCTCGCTTCAGGTGTCAGCAGACGATCGGGGTAGTGGCAAAAGAACAGGACCGGCCGTCGGGTGCGGCGTTTGACAAGCGCGACGAGGTGGGAGGCGACGTCGCACACGACCAGATCGTGCATGACCGGGCCTCGTGCCAGGGCCCTGGCAGCCGTCGCGGTGCGGCCAATGGCCAGTGGCGTCTGGAGCCGGCCGCCGATGTGTGCCGGCAGCCACGTCGGGACCTCCTCCACCACAATCGCACCGCTGGCAACCTCCGGAAATTGGGGTGCCTCGAGCGTGCCGGGGATGAAGAAGCGTACGTGGCACCCGCGCCGCTGCAGCTCGGTCGCTGCATCGAGCACCAGGCGTTCGCTTCCACCGATTCCCAGGCGTGGGCGAAGAAACGCAACCGTTGGTGACCGACCGGCAATGCCCGTTGCCGAATGCACAGGTATCGCCATCGGGAGCCGAATGATATAACCAGCGCGGTGCATGGCGCTCACACCACGCTCGTAGAGAGCCGTCAGGCGTTCGGGCTGCTGTCTCTCGCGACACGCTGGCGCTGGGTGGGGCTGCTGCCGTTCGCCTTGGCGGGTGCCGCGGCGGAAGCGGTCGGCGCGCTCGCCGTCTTCGCCCTCTTACGCGTGATTGTCGATCCCGCCGCCGCCGAGCGAATTCCGGTTGGCATTGTGCGCCGCTATGTGTCTACGGGCGGCAGCTCACCACTCATCTCCTTCGCGGCGCTCGTCGCCGTGATTTACCTTGCGCGAAACGCCTTGCTCACCGCGAGCGCGTGGGCGCGCGCACGGATGGTCCATGGCTCGGTCGCTGAGCTGTCGCGCCGCAGCTACACCGCGTACCTCCGCGCCTCCTTCGCCCTCTCGGGGGCGCGAAATTCAGCCGACATGATCCAGCGCGTGCAACGAGCCTCGCAGGTCGTGCCCACGCTGGTATTGGCGTCCGTCCTCAATTTGATCGCGGAAGTACTCGTGGTGGCTGGCCTCGTGCTGCTGCTCGCCTTCACCGCGCCGCTGGTCACGTTGGTAGCCGTTTCCGGCACCGCCCTGTTGCTGCTCGTGCCCGGATTCGTTACGTCGCCCATCTTCAACCGCTGGGGCCGTGAAGAACGTCGGCTGGAGATCGACCTCCTCCGTCAGGTGAACGAAGGACTCGGTGGTCTCAAGGAGGTCAAACTCAACGAGCGGGAAAGGTATTTCGAAGCACGCTTTGCGTCACTCCGCCACCAGCTCTCGGCAATCCAGAGGAGGCGGGATGTTCTCAACGAAGGATTGCGCGTCGGCGTCGAGACGGCCTTCGCGCTGATTCTGGTGCTGGTAATCATCGTGGTCACGCGAAGCGGCGGACAGGGCAGCGACGTTGTGTCGCTGCTCGGCCTGTACGCGTATGCCGGCTTTCGTCTGATCCCTTCGATCAATCGCATCACGCTCAACCTCACCAGCCTGCGGCACGGGCTGCCCTTCGGCTCCGATCTCGTCCACGAGCTCGCGGCGCTGGAGCGCGCGACTCCGGATCGCCGCGAGGGCGATGAGACGGTGACCTTCTCGAGCGCTATCGTGTTCAACCACGTGAGCTATGCCTATGCGCAGGGCAGCCGGCCGGCGATCACCGACGTGGAGCTGACAATCGAGCGAGGCGAGTCGGTCGGAATCATAGGACCGACCGGCGCCGGCAAGAGCACCCTGCTTGACCTTCTGCTGGGGCTCATCGCGCCCACGAGCGGCCGCGTCCTCGTCGACGATCATGACATCAGCCAGGCGTCGCGCGCCTGGCAGCGACAGATCGGGTATGTGAGCCAGACGCCCTACCTGCTGGACGACAGCCTGCGACGCAACGTGGCGTTCGGTCTGCCCGGCGACACAGTGGACGACGACCGTGTGCGGATGGCGGTCTCCGCCGCCCAGCTCGACGAGGTCGTCGAGCTCCTGCCGCAAGGTCTCGATACGACAGTCGGGGATCGGGGCGCCCGCCTGTCGGGGGGGCAACGACAGCGCGTCGCGATCGCGCGTGCGCTTTACCGCGATCCGGCCGTGCTCGTCCTGGACGAAGCGACCGCGGCTCTCGATCTGGAGACCGAGCGCGAGGTTACTCGTGCGATCGAGTCGCTCCACGGCACACGCACGGTCATCGTCGTTGCGCATCGACTGTCAACCGTTCGCCACTGCGATCGCATCATCGTGCTTCGTGAGGGACGAATCGCCGCGAGCGGCTCGTACGCCGACCTGCTGGCGAAGGACGAGGGGTTCCAGCGGCTGGTCGACGCCAACAATGCGGGGTGACGATCAGGAGTTCGCGGCAACCTGCTCGACGATCTCCCGGAAGGTCGAGACGAACCGCTCGACCGAAAACAGCTGCGCGCGCGTCTTGAGCATCTCACGGAGAGTGTGCTGCTCGGCCGGGTCGCTCATGATTCTGGTGATCGCCGCGACAGCGCCGTCAATGGTCTCGTAGACGAGCCTGGGATCGCTCCCGACGATCTCGACCTGCCCGCCCCCACTCGGCACGAACACGATGCAGCCGGCCGACGCCATCTCGGCCGGCGCGATGCCGAAGTGCTCCGCTGACATACCGTGGATCCCATAACGGAAGCTCGGGATCAGCTCGAGCAGCTCTGCTCGGGAAAGGTTTTCGTTGAGGCTGAGCCACCCACCTGCGGCACGCACGCGATCCCTCAGGTGCCGGTAATAGGTGGTCGGCCCTCGTGTACCCACCAGGCAAAGGGTGGCGTGCGGAACCGAACGCCGAACGCCCGCCACGATATCGATCACGCGATCGAGCTCCTTCTCCGGGGCGAAGCGCCCAATGCAGATGAAGCCCTCACGTCGCTGCGACCACGGCACGTCTGGAAATCGAGTCGCCACGGGCGGATACAGTGTGCGACTGCGAATACCGTAGAGCCGCTGCATCACACGGCCGGTCCAGTCAGAGTTCGTCAGCGTGACGTTTCGCTTCATCCGGTCCACCGAGAAGCCGTCGAGCCGATCGGCCAGCCAGTAGTACAAAGGCAGCAGCAGCGGGATAGCGTGGTACCAGCGAAGGTCAGTGGCGGGTCGGGGTCTCAGATGCGTCGGATAATGGATGTACTGAACGCCGGCGCGTCCGAGGTCAGCCTCATTGCTGGCGCTAACAACCACATCGTACCGCCCGGCAACGGTTACCGCGGCGCGCCACAAGAGCGCGTGTTTGACGAGATTGACGCGACCCGGCAGGACCTTCGCGGCCGCCTTCATCCAGGCGGGCAAAGGCTCGACGATGACATCCTCTCGCCGCAGCGAGGTGCCGTAGAACCGATTCAGATCCCGCAGGTCGAGCTTCGTCCACGAAAGAACAGCCAGATCGTGCCGTCCGCGGATCGCGTCCAGCATCCACGCAGCCACGCCATTGCCGCCGCCTGGCGGCTGAAACGACGGCTGGATCACGAGCACGCGGCGCCGAGTGCTCGGAGCGGCCCCACCTGATGAACTGTGATGAATAGCTGATAGCCTACACGAGTGCACGACTCGCGTCAGGGACTCGAGTTCGCCAACGCGCCGATGCTGCGGTTACTCAACCTCGGCCGCCACGTCGTTCCGGCGGCATGGCGCGCTCGCCTTCGGAACGTGCTTTTTCCGATTCGGGGCCTGACCTTCACACGACCATCCGGCGTCCGCCTTCGGATTGCGAACGACACCGATTGGACGGTCTACACAGAAGTGTTCCGGAAAGGCGAGTACGATACGGCCATCAGTCGTGCGGTCACATCGGCGCGCGCCGGCCGGCTCTGCATCGTCGATCTGGGAGCAAACGTCGGATTCTTCACGCTGCGTGTGATCGATACGATCCGAACCCTCGAGAGTCGATCGCTCGAAGTCGAAATCATCGCCGTCGAGGGGAGCCCTAGACGGGTCGAGGCATTCCGATCGCGCGTGATCGACGAGAACGGACTGAGGGATCAGGTTCGCCTGATCGGCGGGCTCGTTGGCAATCGTTCCGGGTCCGCGGCGCTCTATGAAGGCCGGACCCACGGCGACAGCAGTCTGTTCAAGCGCGCATCGTCGTCAGCCGTCGTCGAGGAGCTCGCGTTCGTCGACCTGTCGCCGCTCGTCGCATCCGAGCCGGCCATTCATCTGCTCAAGTGCGATATCGAGGGCGCCGAGCTGCAGTTCATCCGGACGTATCGCGACCTGCTGCTGAAGACAGAGGTTGCGGTGTTCGAGCTTCACGACGAGTTGTGCGACACGGCGGCCTGCCGTCGGCTCCTTCGGGACTATGGCTTCGGTCACGAGACCGTAGTCCGCCGCATGGGACCGTACGAAATCTACTGCGTCTGGCGCTGACCCTCCGGCCTAAGGGACCGCTCGTAAATCTGCACGAGCGCGGGGCCGAATCGGCTTCCGCTTGCCGGCAGCTGCCCGAGTGATCGAAATACCTGGCGGTATTCAGGCAGTGCTTCCAGCGGGACGCAGCTGGTTAACGGATCGGGGCTCGCGATTCGCCAATGTCCGGCCGGCCGGCTGGCGATGAACCGGGTCGCCTCCTCATAACTTGCAAAAGCCCTCTCGCCTGCAAGTCGCTTCACGCGGCGCCCGCCTCGTTCGTGATCGGTCCAGGAGACCGCTGTCACCGATGATGGCGTCATGGCGCGTCCGCCAAACGCATACAAGCGCACGGCCATGGTCCGGTAATACTTTGGAAAACAGTACAGGCGCGCACGCGACGCCATGCCGTCATCGGGTAATTCGACTTGCTGACAATAGTCCGATGGCGTCCTTCCGGCTGCCAGCGCGATTGCCGCGAAGAATCCGTCCTGGTCGTTGCGGCGGCCAACGAGCCGCGCCTGCAGCCGGGCATCGACGATGATGTAGCGCGAGCCGAGCACGTCGAGAACCGTTGAGGCCTCTGTCGGGCTCTCCGCGAGCAGGAACGACGCAACCTTTTTCGCCTGAGTCTGCCTCGGGTTCGTGTTGGGAACCCTGCGAGCGACACGGATGATGAAGTAGCCGTAATCCCACCACGCCAGAACGCCGTAAGCGCTGGCAGGCCGATTGGCGCCGGGCCCGATGTCGAAATCGGTTCGATAGTAGGCGTCTCGGTCGTTGAAGGGCTCCGGAGTGTTCGCATTCAGCCACTGCAGCGCGTCGGACCAATCGTCCGACAAGCCGCTTTCCTTGTGCCGTTCGCTCTGGATACGTCCGGCCAGCGGCATGGTGACGAGCAGGGCAAGGACCAGACCAAGTGCCCACGGAGCAACGGCGCTACCGCGGCGTCGCGCCGCGGTGGTCGATATCGTCGGATCCAAGGCGTCTTGTGATGGACGTCCGTAGAGCTCGACACGCCGGATCAACGCGTCGCACGCGAACCCGGCGAGCAGCGCCACATTTACTCCGAGGTAGTACGTGAAACGCACCTGCGCAAACGTGGCGGCGATGAAGACACCTGTCCAGACCGCCAGCAGCGCGCCTCGCGCCGACGTGACTCGTGGCCGTGCCAGAAACCAGGCGCCGCCAACGACCGCCAGGAACAGGCACGGGCCGAATTCGTTCCAGAGCGGCAGCGGATATCGCGCGTCGGACTGCAGGAGCGGCAAGGCTTCACTCACATAGGCCACGCGCCCCCAGGGCAACAGCCGTCGCATCTCGAGGCCAAATCCGCTCCACCCACCGCGGGCGGTGTAGGCAAGCGAGAGAACCATTGTCGCGCCGGCCGCCATCCCTGCCAGATAGACCGCGCGATTGTGCCTGTAGGAGGCCGTCGCGTTGCCCCACGCCTGAACGGCGCACAGCACCAGCAAGCCGAGCACCAGTGACGCGACGTGGTACACGAAGTAAGGCCTCGCGCCAACCCATGGAACAACCACGCCCGCCGCCACGCCGAGTGCGGGCGTGACGAGGAGCGGCAGGTTCTCGACCGGTCGGCCGCGGAGCCGTTGAAAGATGAGGCTCGTGCCGGCCGCCGCCACCACGACGAGCACGAAGAGGCTGCCGCCGCTCCAGGTCAGAAGGTAGCAGCCAAGCGTCACGCCGCCGATGCCAGACAGCCACAGCCTCCTGCCGAACGGCCGCGACGGGTCCAGCGCCAGCACGATCCACATCAGTGCCGTTGTGCTCAAGAGCGTCTCTGCGCAGTGGTGATCGGTGAACCCGAGCTGCGATCGAATCAGCGTCTGACTGGGAACCACCGCGACGAGGAACGCCGCCCACCTCCCGGCCCGGCGAGAGCAGAGCTCGCGGCCGAGCACATAGACAGGAGCGCACAGCAGCGCGCCCATGACGGCGGGGACATACGCCCCGACTACATCAACGAGGCGAGACGATGGCGAGCCAAGGCCGAGGAGCAGCGCAACGCCGGCGATCACCCAGTCGAAGAAGGGACCGGCATCGACTGGTTCCCCTCCGGGATGCACGAGATACGGATCGAACCAGAGCCGCTGCGGGAAGTGACGGAGCGTCGCATCCACCAGACGCATGTGATACCACGCGTCGTTCTCGACAAACCTGATAGTGTCGTGTCCGAACACGGCGTCGTAGGTGATGCCAATCCTCACGGCCAGAGCGACACCGAACAACGCGAGCAACCACGCGGCCGTTTGGAGAGGGACGCTGAACCCGGGGCGCCTCATGGCACCTCCATCGTCAGCAACGCGATGGCCGAGCACAGCACCATCAAGGCATAGAGAGCGAGCACCGCCGCGCGGTGCGAGAAGCCGAGCCGGAGCAGACGGTGATGAATATGCGCGCCATCTGCCGAGAAGATTCGCTCGACGGCTCCGGCGAGGCTCGCCAGCCCACGCTGCGGTGCGGGGTCACGTACCAACAGGCGGCGCGCAATTGCGACGACGGTGTCGGCAAGCGGCAGCGCGAAAATCAGGAGCGGCATCCCGACTGCCAGCGTCGTCGCGCCTTTCTGCTGTCCGGTGATGGCAGTGGCCGCCAGCAGGAAGCCGGCGAGGAGACTGCCCGAATCACCGAGAAAGATTCTGGCCGGGTGAAAGTTGTACGCGAGAAATCCGAGCACGGCACCGACAAGCGACACCAGCAGCATGGCACTCGGCTGCTGATCGCGGGCGATCAACACCGTGGCACAGGTCGTGGCCGCGATCGCAACCAGGCCGCCAGCGAGCCCATCGAGGCCGTCCATCAGGTTGAAAGCGTTGGTGACGACGAGGACCCACAGCATGGCGGCCGGGATTGCAAGCCATCCGAGGTCGTGCGTCGTGCCAAAAATCGTGACGCGCGTGATCGTCAGGCCGGCCGCGATGACGATGGCCGCGGCCGCACTTTCGACGAACAGCTTCAGCCGCGGCCCGACGGGATGCAGGTCGTCCCAGGCGCCGATCGCGAAGACGAGGGTGGCGCCGGCGATGATCGGCAACAGGCTCCGGAGATTGGGTTTCGGATCCGTGTCAGCGTAAGTCTCGATGATCACGGCGACGACGAGCGAGATGGCAAGGCCGAACGCGATCGCCACGCCGCCCAGCCTCGGAATGGGGGTCGTATGCACTTTGCGGGCGCCAGGAGGGTCGAGGAGACCCAGACGATGGCAGGTGCGAACAATCGGAGGCGTAATCGCCAGCGAACTCACCAGCGCGGTCACGAACAGCGTTAGATAGACGACCATCGCTCCTGCATCACTCGCTCGCAGTCCCGGACGATCTGCGCCGCGGCCTCGGGGGTGGCGAATGCGCGCGCGGCGGAAGACATGGCAGTCCACTTCAAGGGCTGTCGCAGCACGTCGACGATGCGGGTCGCGATCGCGTCGGCATCCCAATCGCGCTCGCGGACCCACAACGCGGCCCCCCGAGACGCGAACGCCGCGGCATTCTCTGCCTGATGATCGCCTGCCGCGTCGGCCAGGGGGACCAGCAGCGCGGGCAGACCGGCGAGCGCCAGTTCGGACAGCGTGCCTGCTCCGGCACGCGCGACAATCATATCGGCCCAGTCATATTGTTCGGACAGGTCGTCGAGGAAGGGAAGCACCTGCGCCGTGACGCCAAGTCGCAGGTACTGCTGTTCCAGAGCGCCCGGATCGAGCGAGGTCACCTGATGCCGTACTTCGGCGGGAATACCCACGGCCAGGAGCCGGGCGACGAGCGACGGAACCGTCGCGGCCAGAAACGCGTCACCACGCGATCCCCCCGTGATGAACAGTCGTACGGCGCGGTCGGACGCAGGCGGCGTTCGCTCGCGCATCAGCCGTGCGCGTGACGCGAGGAGTGGCAGGCCTGTCTTCAGCGTCCGTCCGGCCGGAAACCGCCTCGCGGTTTCGTCGAACATGACGTAGGCGCGCTCGGCGATTCGACTGAGCAACCCATTCGCCAGTCCGGGACTGGCGTTTGGCTCCACGATCGCGGTCGGCAGTCCAAGGCTGCGCGCCGCCAGCACGACGCCACCTGACGCCGAACCCCCCGTGCCGATGACGAGCCTGATGCCGCGCTGCCGCAGCACGCGCCGCGCCAGCGTGAATGTGGGGATCACACGCATTGCGCCCGCCAGCCGTCCGATCGGACCTACGCGCACCAGCTGTGTCGACGGGACGAAGAACAGCGACTGGCCGGCGTCGGGAAGCAGGCGGCGCGCCCAGTCCGATTCGCCCGCCAGAAAGGTCACCTCGACACCCTCACAGGCACGGCGGTACGCGTCGGCGATGGCCATCGCGGGAAGCACGTGACCGGCCGTGTCGCCGACGACCATCGCAATCCGCCGTATCATGATTGGCGCGCCAGCCTACCATGCATGCCTGATTCTCCTGATCGCGCGACGCATGACCCGGCACTGCAGGCATGAATCGCGACGGAGCCCGTTAGCCGCGTGAGAGCCGTCGTCGTCGTGCTCGGTGACCTCGGACGCAGCCCCCGCATGCTGTTCCACGCCCGCTCGCTGGCAGCAGAAGGCCTCGAGGTCGACCTGATTGGCACGGCGGCGTCCGACTTGCCGGCATTCATTGCCGGCGACCGGCGCATTGTCGTTCACACGATCGCAGACCACGCGCCCCACGCTGGTGTGTCTTCAGCGAGGCTCCGGTATCTCCTGAGGACGGTGTTGCGAGGGGCGCGACTCCTGATGGCGCTCGCGAGCCTGCTCTGTTGGCGCCTGAGCCGTCCCGACGTGATCCTCGTTCAGAACCCGCCCGGCGCGCCCACGATGGCGGTGGCCTGGCTGGCTGCGAGGTTGCGGTCGGCTCGGCTCGTTGTGGACTGGCACAACCTGACCAGTGCGATGCTCGCCGTGCGGCACGGTCCAGGCCATCCGCTCGTGAAAGTGATTGCGCAGTACGAGGCGCTCTTCGGCAGGGCGGCGGATGTGAACCTGTTCGTGTCGTCGCACATGCAGGAGATGCTTGGCCGCCGATTCCGGGTGCGGGGGACAGTGTTCCGCGATCGACCGGCTGACACGTTTGCTCCGCTTGCGGCCGACGAGCGCGACCGCGCTCGCACCCGACTGTTTGCCATGTTCGCCCGGCCGACGATGCGTGAAATCGCGCTGCTCGTCAGTCCCACGAGTTGGACGGCCGATGAACACCTCGATCTGTTCCTCGAGGCGTTGACGCAATATGACGCGAGAACGCGAGCCGACCACGGCCCGAACCGGTTGCCTTTTCTCGCCGTGCTGATTACCGGGCAGGGACCGCTGAAACGTGCCTTCGAGGAGCGAGCTCGGGACAACCCGCTCGAGTACGTACACATCCAGACCGGCTGGCTCGAGCCGGACGATTACGCCCGAGCGATCGCGGCCGCCGATCTGGGGATCTGCTGCCACGTGTCCGCGTCAGGAGTCGACCTCCCGATGAAAATCGTCGACATGTTCGGGGCGGGTGTTCCCGTGTGTGCCTACGACTACGGACCGTGTCTCCAGGAACTCGTAACCCCCGGCGTCAACGGTGTGCTCTTCACGACCGCTGAGAACTGCTGCGACCGTCTCGAGAACCTGTTACGTGGGCTGCCGGCCTCGAATCCGGTTCTCGAACGACTGCGGAAAGGCGCTGCCGAATCGGCGCCCAGGACGTGGGGCGAAGGCTGGATCGCCGAGGCTCGCTCGGCGCTAATCCCGAGCCGCTGATGACCAGCCGCAATACGGCAATATTGGAACATGCCAGACCCTCACCTGATCGGTCCCGTCGCGCGAGCGACTTCCTCCAAGGCGACGTCCTCTCAGGGACGCCAACTCCCCGACGACTTGCTCAGGGATGCGTCACGCCGGTTGGGAATCATGTCGCTTGTGGCGGCAGCGCTATGGACGCTCGCAACTCTCTTTGGTCACCTCGCGGTGCGGTCGATGAGTCAGGGCGATCCCCACTGGCTCCGGCTGGGCGTACCCGACGCCATCGCCGGCTCGAGCGTGATCGCGTCCGTCCTGCTGTTTCTCTACACACGAAAACCGGACCGCGATCCTAGGCGCATTCTGGACCTGGGACTCGCCTACATGGTACTGACCGCGGTTGACCTCGGGTTGACGTTCCATTGGGAACTGATGCCGATCGATCGGCCCGTCACCCCTGAGATCTCGTGGATCGGGGCCGTCGTGCTGATGTTCGCCGCCATCGTCCCGAGCACGCCCGCGAAAACGCTGGTCGCCGCGTTCATCGCGGTGTCCATGAACCCCCTTGCCATGTTGCTGGCCCGTGCCAGGGGCACGTGGAATTTCAACTCCGCGACGGATGCCTTGTTGATGCACTATCCCGACTACCTGCTCGTCGGGGTCGCCGTTGTCATTTCGCACGTCGTGACGTCCCTGGGCCAGCAGGTCGCCAAGGCGCGGGCGATGGGGAGCTATCAGCTCGGCGAACTGCTCGGCCGCGGTGGGATGGGAGAAGTCTACAAGGCGACCCATCGCATGCTCGCGCGGCCCGCGGCGATCAAATTGATTCGGCCCGAGGTGATCAGCGCAGGCGATCCCGCCGGCGCGCAGCTGGCGGTGGCCCGGTTTCGTCGTGAAGCGGAATCGGCGGCCACCCTGCGCTCGCCGCACACCGTGGAGCTCTACGATTTCGGGGTGACCGACGATCAGACGCTCTACTTCGTCATGGAGCTGCTGGAGGGAATGGACCTCGAATCACTGGTGCGACAGCACGGTCCGGTGCCTCCCACCAGAGTGGTCCACATCCTTCGCCAGACGTGCGCCTCGCTGGAGGAGGCGCATGTGCGCGGCCTGGTGCATCGTGATATCAAGCCGGCAAACATCCACTTGGGGAGGCTGGGCCTGGTCTACGACTTCGTGAAAGTGCTCGACTTCGGCCTCGTGAAGCCCATCGCCGAGCGACGCGGCGAACAATCGCTGGCCACTCAGGCCGGGCTGCTCATCGGAACGCCCGGTTACATGGCGCCGGAGATGGCGCTCGGCGATCAAGTTGATGGCCGGGCAGACATCTACGCGCTCGGGTGCGTCGCGTACTACCTCCTGACTGGCCATCAGGTCTTCGATGGCGCCACGCCGATGCAGCTGCTGTCCAAACACCTTCAGGCCGCGCCTGTGCCGCCGTCGCAGCGAGTGGCGGCAAACATTTCAACGGGTCTCGATCAGGTCTGTACTCGCCTGCCTCGCGAAGACTCCGGACGACAGGCCGCAGAGCGCCGCCGAAGTCGCCAGGCTGCTCGCGGCACTCAATCTCGAACCTTGGACCGACAGCCAGGCCAGGGATTGGTGGTTGACGGTGCCCCTTGTCAGTGGCGATCTGCGCAACACCAACAACACACACCCGCGAGTCGCCTCCTCCGGCAGCGACGAGACGCGGGCTGAGAATGCAGGCGCGCCTTGAATCAAGGGCCTCGGCGCTCAGCGCTCAACCCGAGCGAGCCAGGCACTGACCGCGCCCGCGATCTCGCGTGGCGTGTCGTCGGGCGCGCGGTGACCCGCGGCGCCCATGGGCCATCGCGCGGGCCATTCGGGAGCGCGCCTAGAACGTGAATCCGATTCGTGCGCTGAGGTACGACTGATGCGGCGTGCGTCCTCATTCTGGTGCTGAGCGTCGCCCGGCAGTTCTCGAGGTGAGCCGCACGCAGTCTTCCCGACAGTCGTGCCCCAGCGAGCGTGGCTCAATATGCACGGCTCGACGGTCATCTCCGCGCCGTCGCCGCGCGACGAAGGCACATCAATCTCCCGGCCCCTCGGTCTATGATGCGTGGTGTTCCGGCCCTGACACGAAAAGGATGCACATGTACCCGAAGCCGACGAGCACCCGCCGACAGTTCATCGCGACAACCGCCGCCGCCGCAGCTGGATTCACCATCGTGCCCCGACACGTCCTGGGGGGCCCCCGTTTCGTCGCCCCGAGTGACAAGGTGAACGTGGCAGTCATCGGCGCCGGCGGCCAGGGCCGGACCAACGCGCGTGCCCTCTTCCAGGAGGAGGACTGTCAGATCATCGCGCTCGCCGATCCGGCGGAGGAATGGGACCTCTCGCAGTGGTACTACACCGGCCTGTCGGGCCGCGGGCCGGTGAAAAAGGAGATCGAAACACACTACGCCGCCAAGACGCCTAACTTCGCGTGTACGGCTTACGAGGACTTCCGCGTCATGCTCGAGAAGGAGAAGGCCATAGACGCCGTCCTCATCGCCACGCCCGACCACCTGCACGCCTATATCTCGATCCTCGCGATGAAGGCGGGCAAGCACGTCTACTGCGAAAAGCCGCTCACGCACAACATCCGCGAGGCGCGGCTGGTCGCACGCGTCGCGAAGGAGACGGGGGTCGCCACGCAGATGGGCAACTATGGCCGCTCGGGCGAAGGGCATCGCCAGACCGTGGAGTGGCTCACCGACGGCGCGATCGGCGCCGTGAAGGAGGTGCACGGCTGGAGCGGCAATCCGCGCACCGCCGGGTCCACCTGGCCGGGCCAGGGTCCGGCTGTCAAGCCGGCGGGTCTCAACTGGGACCTCTGGCTGGGCCCGCGAACCGAACGGCCCTACAGCGGGAAGCTTGCGCCATTTGTCTGGCGCTGGGCGTGGGACTTCGGCAACGGCACCATGCCCGACATGTCGCCGCACCATTTCGATCCCGCGTTCAATGCGCTCGGCCTCGACGCGCCGGTCACGGTGAAGGCGACGGCCTCGTTCGTCGATCCCCAGGTGACCCTGGGAAGCAACCTGGTCGTCTATCAGTACGACGCACGCGGGAACCGCGGGCCCTTGACGCTCTTCTGGTACGACAACGGCCTCAGACCGCCGACGCCGCTCGGCATCGATCCGGACGACCCGCAGCAGCGGCTTGGCGAGGGCGACAACGGCCTCATGCTCGTCGGCGAGAAGGGAATTCTCACGTGCGCGGGCTGGTCGGGGATGCCCCGCCTGCTCCCGATGGAGCTGCACCGCTCGTACAAGCGTCCGCCGAAGACGCTTCCCCGGGTCGCAGGGCATCATGCCGACTGGCTGCAGGCCTGCAAGGGCGGCACCCCGGCGTGCAGCAACTTCGAGTACGGCGCGCGACTCACCGAGTTCGTGCTCCTCGGTACGCTCGCCCTGAAAACGGGCAAGGTCGTGAAGTGGGACGCCGAGGGCTTGAGGGCGACCAACGTGCCCGAGGCCCAGCCCTTCATAGAGGGCAGCTACCGCAAGGGGTGGGAACTGCCGATCTAATCGGGTCGTCTTGAAGAATGGCGAGGTGGGAGGAGACTTCATTATGGCGTTGAGCGCCAGTTCGAAAATTTTCACGCATCTCTGGTACGCGAACGAAGCGGAGGAGGCGGCAAGCTTCTATGCCTCCGTCTTCCCCGATTCGAGGGTCGACCGGGTCTGGTCGATGCCCAGCGACTCACCGAGCGGGCCAGCCGGCACTGTCAAGGTCGTCGACTTCACGCTGTTCGGCCAGCGGTTCCAGGCCATCACCGCAGGGCCTCATCATGAGTTCAATGACGCCATCTCGATCGTCGTGCTCTGCGACGACCAGACGGAGCTGGACCGCTACTGGAATGCCCTCCTCCAGGGAGGAGGCAAGCCGCAGGCATGCGGGTGGCTGATGGACAGGTTCGGTCTGAGGTGGCAAATCGTCCCCAAGATCCTCGACGAGCTGATGCGCGACAAGGACACGGCTCGTGCCAAGCGGGTCACCGATGCCATGCTGAAGATGGTAAAGCTGGACATCGCCGCGCTCCAGACGGCGTAGCATTCGCGAGCAGTGAGACGGTGTTGGCAGACATGACGCTCTTTCAGGCCGTGTTGATATCGGCAGCGTTTCTCTGTTCTCTGGTTGCCGGTTTTCTGTTTGCCTTTGCGGCCGTGGTGATGCCGGGCATCGGGAGCCTTGACGATCGCGATTTCATCCAGGCATTCAAGATGATCGATCGTGTGATCCAGAACAATCAGCCGCTGTTTGTCGTCGTGTGGATGGGTTCGGTCCTGGCGGCGGGAACGGCGGCTCTGTTGGGAGTGTGGGAGCTCAGAGGAGCTGATCGCGCGCTCGCGATTGTCGCGGCGGTCGTCTATCTGCTCGGCGTGCAGCTGCCCACGCTCACGATCAACATCCCGTTGAACAACGAGCTTCAGAAGCTGGAGCTCGGCACCATGAGCGAGGCGACGTGGAAGCGCGCGCGGGAGGACTTCGAGCCCCGTTGGAATCGATGGAACGTGATCAGGACCGCCTGCGCGAGCCTGGTCGCTCTCTTGTTTTTGCTCCTCATCCGCAGAGTGTGATCGTCACTCCCGGCCCGATGACACAGGCCACCACTCGATACGTCGGCGTGTGCCTGCTCGTGATGATGTGCGCGACCGCGGCCGCGCAGCACGACACCTGGAAGGCCGACAACGGCAACGGCACGTTCTCGAACCCCCTCTTCTACGACGAGTTCTCCGACTGCGATCTGATCCGGGTCGGCCGCGATTTCTATTTGACCGGGACGACCATGCACAGCATGCCCGGACTGCCAATCCTGCATTCGCGCGATCTCGTGAACTGGCGGTTTCTCGCCTACGCGTTCGACCGGCTCGATCTGAGCCCGGCGTTTCGCCTCGAGCAGGGGCAGAACGTCTACGGTCAAGGGATCTGGGCGCCGAGCTTCCGCCATCACGACGGCGTCTTCTACATCTTCAGCAATGTGAACGGCCAAACGACGCAACTGTTCCGGGCGACCAATCCCGCCGGGCCATGGACGCGCACGGCCATGAAACGGTCGTTCCACGACGTGTCGGTGCTGTTCGACGATGACGGCAAGGCGTACGTGGTGTGGGGCTACCGAGGCATCCGGCTGGCACAGCTCACCGACGATCTGCTGGACCTCGTCCCGGGTTCGGAGCGCGAGATTATCGCGTCTTCCGCGGGCATGGGCGAGGGCCTGCATCTCTACAAGATTCGGGGCAAGTACTACCTGACGAGCGCGTGGTTCCTGGACGAAATGCGAATGCCGACGGCGCGCGCCGATCGTCTTACCGGCCCATGGGAAGTCAATCAGGACGTCAGCCGCGGTGAAGACTTCGGCTTCGCCGAAGGCTATCGGCTGGATGCACCTGCCGGCGCCGTCCAGCCGCCGTTTCACGTGCGACCTGGGAATCTCGAGTTGCCCGGCCGTCTCGCCATTCATCAGGGCGGCATCGTCGATACTTCCATGGGCGAATGGTGGGGCTTCTCGATGATGGATGCGAACTCGGTCGGACGGTTGACGGCGTTGTCGCCGGTGACGTGGACGGATGGATGGCCGTACTTCGGGCTGCCCGGCAATCTTGGACGATCGCCGCGCATCTGGGTGAAACCGCGCACCGAAGCCACCCAGCCGCTGGCCGCACCATATGTGCGCAGCGATCGCTTTTCAGCGGCGAAACTGCAGCCGGTGTGGCAATGGAACCATGTCCCGGTCGACGGGAAGTGGTCGCTTAGCGAGCGTCCAGGCTACCTTCGGCTGCATGCGATGAGGGCGGCGGACCTGCTGACCGCGCGCAATACGCTGACGCAGCGGGCCGTCGGGCCGCGGTCGACGCCGACGGTATTGATTGACGCCTCCGGATTGGTGCCGGGCGACGTTGCCGGATTTGCCCTGTTCAATCGTCCTTATGCATGGCTCGGCGTCGTGGTGGACGACGAAGGTCCCGCGCTGACGTACGCCACCGAAGAGCTCGGCGCTGTGACGCGCGTGCCGCTTCGATCGCGGAGAGTCTGGCTGCGTGCGTCGTGCGATTTCCTGACGGAGCAGGCGCAATTCAGCTACAGCACCGATGGCCAGTCGTTTCAGCGCATCGGCGAGCCGTTTCGGATGGTGTTTCAGCTGATGACCTTCCAAGGCGTCCGCTACGCACTTTTCAGCTTCAACCAGCGTGACGGCGGCGGCTTCGCGGACTTCGACGCGATTGAGGTCGAGGAACCGAACCCGCGCGGGTTGACGCGACCGATCCCGTACGGCAAGGCCGTGCGATTCGTGACCGACGGAGCCATCAAGAAATGGTGGAGTGCGGAGTCAGGCGATACGCTGCGGGGGTTGGAAGGGCGAGGCACCGATTTCACGGTGGTCGACCGCGGGCTTGGTCGTGTGGCGCTTCGCTCTGCGCATTGCCTGGCGTCCACTGGCCGTGATGGGCGGCTCTCGCTCCGCCACGTCGCCCCCGGGCCCGCCGAAACCTTCCAGTGGATCGAGACGTTCACCGGCGAACTCATTCTGATGTCGCTCTCCACACATCGCTACGTTCGCCTGGAGGGAGACACAGGCGTGCTCCGCGCCGATAGCCGCGGGCCGCACCCCAACCGACGCGACGGCGTGCGGTGGGTTTGGAGCCCAGCCGCGTCGAGGGCGGCACGTGCGAAGTAGGCGTTAGGCGTCGAGGAAGAACGTCATCCCATAGCGCGGGGGCCGCCTCCGCATACCGAGCCCCCACTTCGGCGAGATTGTCGGGGCAAGTCTGCCGCAGATCATGGCAGCACTCGAGGGTCTCCTCGAAGAACTTCTCGATCCCGGCCGGCGTGAATGTGAGGATCATCCGCACCGGATTCTCGGAGAGGTTGCGGAAGCAGTGGAGGACGCCCTTCGGCACGTTCACGAAGTCGCCGGGTCCGGCGACAATCCGCTCGTCGCCCAGACGGAAGGTCGGCGTGCCGTCGAGGACGTAGAAGGTCTCGCTCTCATTGAGGTGGATATGGGGGGGCGGGCCGCCCTGCGGCGGAACGATCGCCAGCATCGAGAAGTACGCCCCGCCCGACTCCTCGCCGGTGACGAGGAACGTGTAGAGGTCCCCCGGCCCCCAGAACGATCGCCCCTCCGCATGCCGCCGGTGAAACACCCTCGTCTGCCTCAGATTCTGCGTCATGTCTCCACCCTTTCATCGACGCCCGGAGGCGATAGGCTCCGCATCGGACGCAAAACACACGACGCAGGTCTAAAGACCTGGCCCCATGCATCGTTGCGAGACGGAGTATCTGAGCCGGACGAATTCCCTGTCAAGTTGACGGCTACCGCCCGGTCCCGAGTGGGCGACTCTCGCACCAGGAGTCTCACGGCTTGGGTTTGAGAACATTTGGACAGGTGGAGGGCACGCTACGCCCGCAGAGCGCGTCCCGTTTCGGTCGGTGCGCCCGCCATCTCCAGCGCCTGCTGCACCTGCTCCCGCTCCACTCGCAACTCAACCCTGGTGATGTCCGGTCGGTCCGACCAGGAGTGGGGTCGGCAAGAAAGAGGCCGCGTTGGATCGCGGCCCAGGCCGGAGAGTGAGACCTCGCTCACACTCGCGCTGGTCGAGCTGTGTGCGCATCGGTGCGCAGTGTGTGCGTAGTGTTTCAGTGGACAGCCGCCGTGCCGCGATGCGCTCAGGGCCTGTTCGCTCGAGGACCGCATGGCGCTCTGTTTGCTCTAATGGCCGAGAGGTCAGAGTGTCATGAAGATTTTCATTGCCGGCGGGACCGGCGTCGTCGGTCGCCGCGCGATTCCGATCCTCCGCGACGCTGGTCATGACGTAACCGGTGTGGTGCGCTCATCCATGGGCCGTGCGCAGCTTGCGCGTCTGGGCGCGAAGACGATCGATCTCGATCTTTTCGACCCGGCCTCGGTGCGTCGGGCTGTAGCGGGTCACGACATCGTACTGAACCTCGCGACGCACATCCCACGTTCGACGGTGCAGATGTTTCTGCCCTGGGCGTGGCGCGAGAACGATCGATTGCGTCGTCTCGGATCGGCGACGCTCGTCGACGCCTCGATTGCCGAGGGCGTGTCTGGCTTCGTCCAGGAGTCGTTCGCGCCCGCGTACCCGGACTGCGGCGATCGATGGATCGACGAAACCCAGCCCATCGAGCCGGTCCGTTACAACCGCACAATCGCCGATGCGGAAGCTGCGGCAGCTCGCTTCTCAGAGAGCGGCGGTCGTGGCGTCGTCGTGCGGTTCGGGTCGTTCTATGGACCCGACGCCATGCAAACGATCGCCATGATTGATGCGGTGCGCAAGGGATGGGCTCCGTTGCCAGGCCCCCCGACGGCTTTTGTTTCCTCCGTGTCTCATGACGATGCGGCGTCGGCCGTGGCTGCGGCCGTCACGTTGGCGCCCGGTATCTACAACGTCGTCGACGATGAGCCAGTCACGCATCGTGAGTTCTTCTCATCTTTGGCCGCTGCACTGGAGGTCAGGTCACCGCGGCTACCGCCCGGCTGGGTGACGCCGCTGTTCGGGTCCGTTGGCGAGATGGCGGCGCGATCACTGAGGATCTCGAACCGGAAGCTGCGAGCAGCGTGCGACTGGGCTCCCAAGTACCCGAGCGTCCGCCGAGGGTGGCCTGCTGCCGTCGCCCAGATACGTGCGGGAAACACCCCCGCGCAGCCCGCGACGGCCTCGACAGGGTCCTGAGCCGACTGACAACGCGGGCTTCTCGCACGGGCTGATCGCGGGCTGACGCCGCAGCTGCTGCGCACGCGCGAGGGGCTCTCGCCGGCCCGGCCCTTGAGCACGCCGGTCGCACGCGACAGACGAGGAATGCGCCGCCGGGCCGAGTCCGGGCCGGAGACGGCCCGCTGTGGACAAGACCCAGAACGTATTCCTGCGGCGTCGCGAGCGGGACGCGCCGACGAGAGCCCGGCGCGCGGGACCGCGAGTCGTGATAGCTTGCCACTTGCGTTTTCCGCGGCAGTATTGGCGCCGATGCCACAGTCGACGTGGCACGCGTGATCGCGTCATGAACGACCTCCGAGACCGCTCCCCACAACAAGCCGGCGAGGACGCCCGCGATTTGCGGGCACTGGGCTATGGGCAGGAGCTCTTTCGGACGATGGGCGGATTCTCCAATTTCGCCATCTCGTTCTCGATTATCTCCATCCTCACCGGCGCGGTGACGTTGTACGAGCACGGCCTCACCATGGGCGGCCCCGCCGAAATGGCGTTCGGCTGGCCGCTCGTCTCGCTCTTCACGCTGGCGGTTGCCCTGAGCATGGCGGAGCTCGCGTCGTCGCTGCCGACGTCCGGCACGATGTATCACTGGGCATCCCGGCTCGGTGGCAAGGGCTGGGGCTGGTTCACGGCGTGGTTCAACATCGCGGGCCAGCTTTCAGCGCTCGCGGCCATCGACTATGGATGCGCGCTGTTTGTCACGCCGCTCCTGGGCCTGCCGACGACGACAGAATGGCTGTTCCTCGTCTATGCGGCCATTTTGTTGTCGCACGCGCTGATCAACCACTTCGGCATCCGCCTGGTGGCCAGGCTCAACGACTTCAGCGTGACGGTGCACGTTGTGGGTGTGATGGTCATCGTCGGCGCGTTGCTCTTCTTTGCGCCGAAACAGCCAGTCGGGTTTTTCTTTGCACGGGTGACGTCCAACAACGAGGGCTGGCCGTACTGGTGGGCGTTCGTCGTCGGGCTGCTCCAGGCCCAGTGGACGTTCACGGGCTACGACGCGTCCGCGAGCGTGTCAGAAGAGACCGTCGATCCGCGGCGGCGCGCGCCGTGGGGAATCGTCCTGGCCGTCGTCGTCTCGAGCATCGTCGGCTATCTGCTGCTGATTGGCTTGACGTTGGCGATCAGAGACATTCCCTCGGTGCTGAATGCGCGTGACGCCGGCGGCAACGAAATCCCGGCCGTGATCGCGATCCTGGTTGGTGCGCTCGGCGAGCGCGTCGGTGGTCTGTTCACCGCGCTCGCGGCGATGGCGATGTGGTTCTGTGGATTGTCCGTCGTCACCTGGAGCTCGCGAACAATTTACGCGTTCGCGCGCGACGACGGCATGCCCGGCTCGAGGTTGTGGAAGCAGGTGAGCGCGAAACACCTCACGCCGGCGGCCGCCGTGTGGCTCTCGGTCCTGGTCGCCATCGTGGCGACGCTCAGCGGCGGAGCATACGCGGTCGTGACGTCGATCAGCGTGATTGGCCTCTATCTGTCGTACATCATCCCGGTGTATCTCGGCTGGCGTGCGAGAGGCACAGTCGCCGAAACCCCGCGAGGCCCCTGGCATCTCGGCCGATACGGATGGGCGATCAATCTCATCGCCGTCCTGTGGGTCGTGTTCATCACGATCATCCTCAGCACTCCGGACAATATGCGCGCGGGCAAGACGATGGCGGTGTTGACGCTGCTCCTCAGCGCCTGGTATTTGGTACGCGAACGACATCGGTTCCGTGGGCCTGCGTGGGCTTCAGCGCGCAACGATACCGCGACGCCGGTGCCTCCGACGAGCGAGCGTGTAGTGTCCGGAGAGTATCGGTGAGCGACGCCGCAATCGAGCGCAAAGGAACGCTGACCCTGGATCAGCTCCGCGAGCGGGTGTCTCGCGGCGACGTCGAGACCGTGATTGTGGGCTTCACGGATCACTACGGCCGCCTGCTTGGAAAGCGGTACGCGGCCGACTTCTTCCTCGAGGAGGCCGCCGCGCACGGCACGCACGGGTGCAATTACCTGCTGACGACCGACATGGAGATGGAGCCCGTTCCCGGGTACCGCTTCGCCAGCTGGGAGCAGGGATATGGCGATTTTCGTCTCGTGCCGGACCTGGCCACCTTGATCGTTGCGAGCTGGCTGGAAAAAACGGCCCTGGTGCTGTGCGACGTGGTCGGCAACCAGGAACCCGGAGCACGTGCGGGTTGCGCCGCGCTCTGTGCTGCGGCATCAGGTTGAGGCCGCGACCGCGCTTGGCTTCACGACCTTTGCCTCATCGGAGCTGGAATACTACGTGTTTCACGACAGCTATCGGAAGGCTGCGGAGCTCGAGTACCGCGGGCTTCAGCCGGCCGGCTGGTATCTGGAGGACTATCACATTCTCCAGGGGACGCGGACAGAGACGTTCACGGCCGCAGTCCGGCGCCACTTGAAGGAGTCGGGCGTTCCGGTCGAGAGCTCGAAAGGCGAATGGGGTCTCGGGCAGCACGAACTGAACATTCGATATGCCGAGGCGCTGCAGATGGCGGACCGGCACGTCGTGTTCAAGCAATGCCTGAAGGAGATGGCCGATCGGGCGGGGCTCTCCGTCACGTTCATGGCGAAGTTCGCGCAGGATCGCGCCGGCTCGAGCTGCCACATTCATCTCAGCCTGTGGCGGGACGGGAGGAATGCGTTCGCCGGCGATTCGGAGCTCGGTCCGGTGAAGTGTTCAGATTGCTTCCGCTGGTTTCTCGGCGGCTGGATCGCGCACGCGCCGGACGTGATGGTGCTCTACGCACCGACGATCAATTCCTACAAGCGATACGTGGACGCGTCGTGGGCGCCGACGCGGCTCGCCTGGAGCTACGACAATCGCACGGCCGGCTTCCGCGTCGTGGGAGAAGGGCCGAGCCTCCGGATCGAGTGCCGGATTCCCGGGGCGGACTGCAATCCCTATCTCGCCTTCGCCGCGTCGATCGCATCTGGCCTTGAAGGGGTCCGCAACCGCGTCGAGCCGCCAGAGTGCTTCACCGGCGATATCTATGCCGCGCGGCATCTGCCGCGCGTGCCGCATACCTTGAGGGAAGCCACCGACGCCTTTGCGGCGAGCGGATTCGCGAAGCGCGTCTTCGGCGAAGAGGTCGTCGAGCACTACACCCATTTCTTCAGGACCGAAGAGGCCGCTTACAGCGTGGCGGTCACCGATTGGGAACGCCGGCGATACTTCGAACGGATTTGATCATGCCAAGACGGCTCGAGGACAAAGTCGCCCTCATCACGGGTGCAGGCAGCGGCATCGGAAGAGAATCGGCGGTCCTGTTTTCCGCGGAAGGCGCGGCAGTCGTGGTCGTGGACCGCGACGACAAAGGCGGCCATGAGACGGCCGAGGCGGTCAAGGCCGCAGGCGGCCGAGCCGTGTTCGTCCACGCCGATGTGTCTCGCAACGACGACTGCGCACGAATGGTCGGCGCGGCGGAAGGGGAGTTCGGCCACTTGCACGTGCTGTTCAACAACGCCGGCATCATGGACAGCCGCGATGACGACGCCGTGTCGACCGACGAGAGCGTGTGGGATCTCACGATGAACGTCAATGCGAAAGGGGTCTTCCTCGGGTGCAAGCATGGTATTCCGGCATTGCGGCGCGCAGGAGGCGGCAGCATCATCAACACCGCGTCGTTCGTCGCCGTTCTCGGCGCGGCGACGCCACAGATCGCCTACACGGCGAGCAAGGGCGCGGTGCTGGCGCTGACCCGGGAACTGGCGGTCGTGCACGCCCGCGAAAAGATCCGGGTGAACGCGCTGTGCCCTGGGCCGCTGCGTACGGAGATGCTGATGAAGTTTCTCGACACGGAGCAGAAGAAGCAGCGGCGTCTGGTCCACATCCCTATCGGCCGCTTTGGTGCTGCACGCGAGATCGCGCAGGCCGCGCTGTTCCTGGCGTCGGATGAATCGTCCTTCGTAACGGGAACGGATTTTCTCGTCGATGGCGGCATTACCGCCGCCTACGTCACGCCTGAGTAGGCAAGCAGATGCCAGGAGCGATTCAGCAGACGATCAGTCCCATTGACGGGTCGATCTACGCCGAGTACGAGCTGGCGTCGGATCAGGCGATCGAAGCGGCGCTCGAGCGTGCGGCCGTCGCACAACGCCATTGGAGGCGGGTGCCCGTGGCCGAACGGGCCACCATCTGCCGTCGCACCGTGGCGCTGATGGTCGAACGCGCCGACCAGCTCGCCACCGAGCTGACCTGGCAGATCGGCCGGCCTATCGCGCAAACGCCATTCGAGATCCGTCGCGGGTTTCAGGAGCGCGCGAACTACATGATCGACATCGCGCCCGCCATGCTGGCCGACGTCGGTCTCGAGCCGCGCGACGGGTTTCAGCGCTTCATCCGCCGCGAACCACTCGGCGTCGTGCTGGTGCTGGCGCCGTGGAACTATCCGTATCTCGCCTCAGTGAACGCGGTCATACCGGCACTCATGGCGGGCAACAGCGTAATCCTGAAAATCTCGGAGCAGACGCCGCTCGTCGCCGACAGGTATGCGGAGGCCTTCGCTGAGGCGGGCCTCCCGAGCGACGTGTTCCAGTATCTGCACGTGAGCCACGACGACGTTGCGCGCATGATTGGCGATCGGCGCATCGCCTTCGTGTCGTTCACCGGTTCGGTCGCGGGTGGTCACGCCGTGCAGCAGGCGGCCAGCACGCGTTTCATCTCGGCGAACCTCGAGCTTGGCGGCAAGGATCCTGGCTACGTGCGTCCGGACGCGCCGCTCGAGTCGACCATCGAAAACCTGGTGGATGGCGCGTATTTCAACGCCGGCCAGTCGTGCTGCGCGGTCGAGCGCATCTACGTGCATCAGGATGTCTACCGCGACTTCGTCGATGGCTTCGTCGAGTTGACGCGACAGTACCGGCTCGGTAATCCCCTGATGCCGGACACGACCCTGGGACCGATGGTTCGAAGAACCGCCGCCACCTTCGTCAGAGATCAGGTCAAGGAAGCGGAGCGGCAGGGCGCAAGAAGGCTCATTGATCCGCGTGAGTTTTCGGCCGATGTGGAGGGCACTCCCTATCTCGCGCCACAGGTGCTCGTCGATGTCGATCACCGGATGCGAGTGATGACGGAGGAAACCTTCGGTCCCGTCGTCGGTCTTATGCCCGTGAAAGACGATGACGAGGCCATCGTCCTGATGAACGACAGCCGGTACGGGCTCACCGCCTCGATCTGGACGAGCGATGTGGACGCGGCCATCCGGATCGGTGACCGCGTCGAGACGGGTACGTGGTTCCTGAACCGGTGTGATTATCTCGATCCGGCGCTGGCGTGGACCGGCGTCAAGGATTCCGGGCGTGGATGTTCCCTCTCGCATCTGGGATTCGATGCGCTCACTCGACCGAAGTCGTTCCACCTGCGCCTGAATCCGTAAGCCCGCTCCGCTGATCGGCGCCGATCCTTTTACCCCATTTGTCACCTGGTCTCGAGCTGCGCACGCCTGCGGCGGCGCGCTGAACGCCTACGGTCTCAGCGCGCTGGGATCGCCGGTCGGAGGCGGCGCCAGATCGATCGCTGCCGGCGGGCCGAGCAACTCCAGAAAGATCGGCTTCAACGCGTCCGCCCAAATCTGGTACCCCGTGAGCGTCGGATGCAGCTTGTCACGCTCGTTCAACACGCCCTCGAGCGCCCTGCCGTCGTTGTCGGCGAGACGGTCATTGATGTTGAGGAACCGCACCTTCGTCCCATCGGCGATTCCGGCGAGCCGGGCGTTGATCTGCGTGATGGAGGGCATGACCGCCATGTTGTCGTTGCGCGGAAAGATGGCTGTCAGGATGATCGTGGCGCTCGGGGCTTTCTCGCGGCAGAGATCGGCGATCGCTTTCACCCCGCGCGCGATCTCGGCAACCCTGGCCTCATCCCCAGGCTCGGCGCCGACGTTGTTCGTCCCGGCAAGCAATACGATCACCTTGGGATGGATCCCATCGAGCTCGCCGTTCTGGAGCCGCCACAAGATGTGCTGCGTGCCATCTCCGCCCCAGCCGAAGTTCGCCGCATTCCACCCATAGAAGTTCTTCTTCCAGTTGGCGAGGAAATCGGGGTAATCGGTCGCGCCCCACCGGCGGACGATCGAATCGCCTTCGAAATAGATATCGATTCTGCCCTGCTTTGCCTTCTGAAGTAACTGCGCGTGCGCCGCCGCCGAATTCTGATCGGTCCGTGGGACCGCTTGGTCGGCGGGCAGGGTGTCGAGCAGCGCTGCGGCCGGCGTGGGGGAGGCTGGCGCAGGCGTCGCTTGCGGCGTCGGCGTTGCCTGCGCGGATGCAATAGGCCAGACGAACGCCGACAGGATCAGCGCGACGTGAGCGAGCGCGGTGCCCGCGCTCAGGACGCGGTTGGCGATCAGCCGGGCCTCGCGTTCGCGCTTCGGCGTCCGTCGCTGATCTCTCACACCGCCGACTCGTAGATCTGGTCGAAGACGAGGCCGCTCGAGCCTTCACCGCGGCCCGTGGGCGACGATCGCCCAATCCACAGGAACGTCCGTCCGTCGGTCCAGCGTGCGCGATGGAAGGTGCGCGTCACGGTTCGGCCGGCGCGCGGGACTTCTTCTTCCGCGATGAAGTACGGCGCCTGGACGTTGAGGATCTCGCCGAGCGGCTGCGGCGGCTGGCCCGGCATCCGCGCGCGCTGCAGGCGGATGCTGCGCGTGGAGCCCGGGACATGCGCCGGCACGAAGGGCCGCCAGTTGGAAGGAACGGTCGTGCCCAGGGTGTAGCGGGCGCTGGCGTCCGTCGCCGGCGTCGTCGGCGGCATGTGGTCAATCTGCGGATCGAACGGGTCGCCCAGTTTCGACGGCAGTCGCTGCTCGACGGCCCAGACCATGTTGGCCATCTCGTCGCGCAGGAACTCCACACGCTCGATAGGAGGCGATTCGACGGTGGCGGTCAGCGCCGGCGTCAGAAACAGGCCCATACGCTCGCCTGCATCCCCCTGGAGGCGAAACATCGACCAGCGCTGCCAGTCGGCGTCCCCGCCGCGGCCGGCGGCTCGGACGAGCGTCTGATCGCCGAAGACGTCGGTGACCAGGAGGCCTTCGATCCGCGTGAAGCTGCCGACGCGGAGCTCCAGCGGCAGCAGGCACCAGTCGTTCGAGTACTGCAGCACGAACTCGGCGAGCAGCAGCTTCGCGAGATCGTTGGGCTCGACGTCGAGGCGCCCGAAGTCGGTCTTCCCGTCCTCCATTTCCCAATAGCGCTCGTTCGGCATGCCGGTGAACTGAATCGCCGTCGGCAGAAACGACAACCCGGTCGCCGGCGGTGCCGGGGGTGGTGCGGTGAGGCTCGCAGGCACCTCGAAGGCGTGCCAGTCGAGATCGCCGCCCCGATGATTCGCCGCGCTGAGTTGGACGGTGCCCGAGTCTGTTCCGCAGGCAAAGCGATAGTCGAGCCTCTCAGGCTGCCACGCCGACGGATCATCGCCGGACTGAGAGTAGGTTCGCTCGTACCAGGCCACGAGCGCGCGGCCGGCGTCGACCAGATCGTTCTCTTCTGCCGCGCCCAGTCCCTGAAAGCCCTGAATCTTCGTCGCATGCGAGCCGTTACGCACCACCCTGATGAGCGCTGCCGCGTCGAACAGGAAGCGTCTGCCGGCGTGGAAGAGCGCGCGAGCTTCGTCCGTGTCGGCGCCAACGACGCCCGTGTCGTAGTCGAGCGCGAAGAGCGCGACGTAGTCGTCGAGCCGGGAGGCATGCCCCTTCGCCCGGAGCAGGCGCTCGAACACCCGCGCCGCCTGCATATGCAGCATCAGATCGAACGGCACTGCCTCCCGCTCGATCCGTACCTCCAGCGGCATCGTCGGGTCGTAAGGACGGCGATCGTTGCCGACGGTGTAGCTGTCGAGGACCATCGTCTGATACGCGATGCGCGCATCGATGGGCGACCCGGCATCCTCGCCCTCGAACTCGCCGTACTGCCATTGCCGCGTGAGGAACCAGAGCGGATCGCGGACCTCGGCGCGCAGGCTGCGTTGGAAGTCTTCCGTTCTCTGGCGGCCCTCGAGACGGTTCCAGCCGCGGATGAGCGGCATGGCATTCCGAGAGCCGAGCGTGAATTGGTAGACGGCGGCGGCGCGATCGTTTGGAGGCATGGTCGGGTCAGGGTTGAGGCTGTGCGAGCGCGGTGGCCACAACTGATGCGAAGTCGATATTAGCCAGCCGCCCTTCGGTGAACTCGCTGAGAATGGCCGGCAGAAACTGGAAGTACGCGCCGCTCGGCGCCGGGTCGTTGACGTCGCGGCCGATGAGCGACTCGAGCTCGACGGCGCGCATCTTCGCCAGGTCGAGCGCTTCGTGCACCGAGCCGACCAGATCGTCGAACGTCCAGTGCCCGCGCAGCTCCGGCGTGACGGCTACGAGCACCGCCTGCGGCGCGACGGCGTTGGGTCGATTGAAGTTGAACGCCACTCCGGTTGTCTCGCGATCTTCGGGCACCGTCTCCGTCCAGTCGTCGATCAACAACCCTGCCTGGAGCGGACGCGCCGCGGCTTCGGCATTCACGACGACTATCGACAGCCACTCTCCAGTGGGAAGCGCGTCACCGAACGTGCCGCCGATCCAGGGCGTCCCGGCACGATGGGGGAACTGAACGACGGCGGGGTCGGCGATTGGATGCCCGCTCCAGCGAGTTGACGCGAACGCCCAGGCGAGGTCGGCAACGGACGGCCGTACACGACAGGCGGAGAGCAGCCATTCGTCGGTGGCCGTGCCGTCGGCAACGGGTGCCGCAAGCGACTGCGCGAGCTCGCTCGACTGATCCGGCGGGAGCGTGAAAAGAGGCAGCACCGGGAACGCCGGTCCGAAGATCGCCTTCGCCGCATCCAGACGGCGTTGCCGCACGACGTCATTCCGGCGTGCCTGTTCGAACGTGCGCGCGGGCTCCTCGGCCGGGAGGGCATCGCTAAAGGCCGGCGCGAGGAGTTCGGCGGCCTGTCGGAGGCGATCTTCGGCGATCTTCGACACGACGATCCCCTGGCGTAGGAGCCGATCGACGAGCGCGCTCGACACCGTCACCCCGTCAGCGGGCAGCGCTTCGGGCACGCCATAGGGAACCACTGCGAACAGCGCGGATCGCAGGCCGTTCAGTGTTCCCGTCCACGCCGGATTCGCGATCGTGCCGGGATCGGTCTCGAGCGACGCTATTAGCGGTGCCAGCGCGGTCAGCGCCGACTCGAGGACACCGAGGGCGTGCGTCAGTCCGTCCTTTGCGGATTCGAGATGGTCGGTCAGGTCCTTGAACTCTTCCAGTCTTGGATGCCCGCTCGCGGACCCCGTCGGATCGCCGGGAGCCGACTGCGATTCGTCGGCGGAGCGACGCCAGTCTGCGGCATGGGCGGCACGAGATCGGATGACGAGACGCCGCAAGCGCATCAGCAGCGGCTGCAACGTGGCCAGACTCGTCCGCCCGGCGGAGGCTTTCGAGAAATCGGCCTCTACGACGACGTCGTCCACCACGGCGTGCGCGAAGCGGAACTGACGAATCAGGAAGCGCTCGAGCTCGCTCGAGCGATCGCCGAGCCGATCGCCGCTCATCAGGATCAGGTCGAGCGGTTCGAGCCCAAGATCCGCGAGCGATTCGACGGCAGGCGCAGAGGTTCCAGCGCGAACCGTCCACTGGATCTGCGCCGGCGGCGGCAGCAGACCGGACAGCCAGTGATTGAGGGGTGCGCTGGCGCGGGCGCGCGGCGAGAGCGTGCTGGTCCAGCCGGCGACGGCATCCGCATCCAGTGCGAGCGCGAGACGGAACGTCAGCACGCGCCCGCTCCGTGGCGTCCGGACGATGTCCGGCTCCGGCGGCGGCGCGGGAGAGGTCAGCGCCTGCTGCGCCGCCTGCGTTCTCGTGACGTTGCCCTGGACCACCTGGTGCACGCCTTCCGCGAGCAGGACATCGGAGACCGCGTCGAGTGCGTCGCGCAGGCGATCGATTTCGAAGGCGATGGCCGCCGCTTCCGGCGATCCTGCGGCGGGCAGGCCGCCGATGCCATACGCGTAGGCCTGGTTCGCGGTCGCCTCGACCAATGCGAGGCCGTCGACCACGTTGCGCGCCTCGATGACGTCCGCCGTGGTGCCCGGCGGCAGGTCGGTGAGTCGGCCCGAGAGGAGCGGAAAGCGATCGCGGAGCGTGTAGATGTGTTGATCGAGCTCGAGGCCCACGTGACCCTCGTGCAGTCCGCGCTCGAACTGGTAGCCGAGCAGCGCGGCGATTGCCTGGCCGGAGCGCACGCCGTCGGCGAGCGCCATCGCGTCGCGCACGCGTCCCGACGACAGGTTCACCGCAAAGGTCTGCGGCTGATCCGAACCGGCGTGCGACAGATATCCGTTCCGCAGGACGGCCGCAGTCGCCGCCTGCATCAGCGAGGGCGCGTGCACATAGCCGCCGTTCGTGGCGTCGTCGAACACCGCGGGGCCGGCCACGTCGCGGAGCGATTCGGGGATGGCATCCGGAGGCAACGGGGTTCGGTCGGCGGTCGCCGGTCGGAGGTTTTCAATCCATCCGAACGCACCAAGGTGCAGTCCAGGAGCCGGATGCCGCTCCTTCAGCAACGCCAGTCGCTGGGAGTACAGCGCCGTAATCCAGGCGTCGAGCCGGAACGAGCAGAGATCGACGTGTTCTGTCAGCAGCCGTTCGAGCCGCGCCGTTGGCAGGCCGGCCAGCGCGGCGATTGCGTCGTTGACCTCGGCGAGGCGCTCGGCGGCTGAGGGACGCGTCGGCCGCGGCAGCCGCGACGCGTCAAGCGTCCAGTCGACGAGCGCCTGGGGCGACCGGGCGAGCCCAAGCTTCGCGGCGTCGATTTCGAGATAGTCGCGGCGCTGGACGTGCTGCGCGTCCCCGATGTTGGCGATCAGCGGGTCGCGGTCGACGACATCGAAATGCTGCGCGCCGCGGTCGCCAGCGATCTCCAGCGCGACGCTCTCGAGTGCGGCGAGCAGCGCGTTCCGCAGCATGAAGTAGAGGAGCGCGGTGGGCGCGGGAATCTGCGTGCCGGAGGCGTTCAGGAAGCGCTGGCCGGTCAAATCGGCGCGCGACGCCTGCGTCAGCCACCAGAGATAGTTGTGCTGACCGTCATAGGGTGCGATCGCGCTGGTTTCGGACAGCGCGACCAGCGGATCGCGATCGATCAGGGGCAGCCGCCAATCACTCGTCTCACGCTGGTACACGAGATAGATCAGCAGCGGATCGGTGCTCGTGCCGCCAGGCGGAAAGTGGATGCCGGTGAGGCTGTCGCCACGCACGCCTTCCAGCTGCGAGAACCACTGCTGGAGTCCGGGCGCCGTCGCGCCGCGGAAGGTCAGCCACTGCACCACCGAGATATCCGAAATGGCGCGCCGCGATACGAACTCGCGCGAGCTGGCCAGCTGCCCGATGATGCGCAGAAGACGCTGAAACGGATCCCCGCTCGGCTGCGCGGCGTGCGGCGCGAACCGCGCGAGCGTTTGCCACTGAAACCGATGCTGGGCAATCTGGTCGTAGAGCTTCTGTGTGATGTCGGGCGGCGCACTCGGCGTCGTGCTCGGCAGAGGCTTCCATGCGCCCCAGGCGCTTGTGACGACGATGCCATATGGCTGGCGGCCGATGCGCAAGGCGGGGTAATGGCCGCGACCGGTCACCCATGTCACGAAGAAACTATGCAGGTCGGCAGCAGTCTGCGGGCTGACCAGTCCCTTCAGGAAGCCCTCGACGTAGTAGTCGAGCGTGCCTGGCGTGGCCGCACGGTTCATCACCAGGGCTTCGGCGACATCGGTGCGTGTGGCGTTCGGCAGGCGTCGCACGAACTCGCGGCCGAGCCCGAGCAGATCGCCCAGGCGTGTTCCATCCGGCATGCCCAGCATGCCGTCCGCCGGCGTGACATCCGGCGGTGAGTCCTCGATGGCGAAGAGCTGCTGCGCATCGGCTGACGGCGGCTGCCAGCCGCTCGGCGTGTCGGCGTTATTGGTGGGCGTCCCGAGTGGCACGAGCCCGAATCCATCGCCGAAGCGATGCTTCGAGAAAAGCGACTGTAGCGCCGCCGAAGCATCTTCCGGTGGCGTCGCACTCCGGACGCCAATCGCCAGCACCCGATCGAAGCCGAAGGTGTCGTGTGGATGTGTCAATGGAATCCGCAGCGCCATCCCGACCGCGACCGCCGCGTCAAAATCGACCATCCACTTGAGCGCGTCGGGGACGATCAGCCGTCCCGTGGCCTCGTCTCTCGACATCCACGAGTCGGGCTGATCGCCTTCCGACGCCAGCATGAGATTGTCTGGAATCGGTGCGCCAATGGCACGGTTCACTTCCCGCATCGCGCGCGTAGTCGGATCGGCGGTGTAGGTGATCACGACGAACCGATCGGGCAGCAGATCGGCTCGCGCGACTGGCGGCTCGTCGGGAGCGATTGGATCCGCGAAGTGCAGATCGCCCGGTGCCGCATCGGGGTTCTGCGGCGCGGTTGCCCGGACGATGAAGCTGGCGCGATACGCTCCTGTCTGGGTGGCGAGCGCCGTCCAGGCGCCTTCGTACGCCCGCCGCTTCGCGTCGTTGCCCGCGGCGTGCCGCGCGGCAGCGCGCGCCTTCCAGTAGGCGACGCCAAGCACGCGCTCCGCTTCTGACACCGGGCTGAGCGGTGCGGCGATGCTGATGTCGTCCGGGAAGAAACGCACGCGCAAGTCGGCGCCGGTACTGGTACGAACGAACTTCGTTTCAATCCGGATTGGCAGCAGCACGAAGGGCAGATCGTCGCTGCACGCCTCGACGATTTGCTCGGGCGTCTGCGCCAGCCAGTCGACGAGGGTGCCGAATGCGTCGTCGCGCAGTCGCGCATAGGCGGCGCGTGCACTGGCCCCAGCCTGTTCGGCCTCGTGGCGTTCGCGGCGGAGCCGCCTGGCGTCCTGTTGCTGGCCGGCGCGATCGGCACGCGCAATCGCGGCGTCGAGGCCGCGGATATGCTCGTCGGCGGCAATCGCCGATCGAAGCGCGGCATCGCGGTTGGCGCGTGCCCGTGAGATGTCCTGCGGCTGTGGCATGTCGCGTCCCGCTTACGCCGGCGGCGTCAGGTTCTTGAGCATGTGCCGGCCGTGTACCGCCACGAGCACGGGATCCTGATAGAGGACGTATGCCATGTCCGCGGCATGCGTTCCCCAGGACACGCCGCCCGTGTCCGTGCCGGCCGGCTGAGAGACGAATGCCTTCGACACATCGATGGCATGGCCGCCCGTGAGATCGACGTTCTCCCAGGCGAGGTTGTCCCACGTCTGTGCCGAGGGCTCGACAGGGGCCGCCACGTCGAGCCCGAAGCGAGGCTCGCCGACGGCTTCCTGAATCACGAAAAACCAGCCGGTGTTATCGCCGACCGTGGCGCGCGCTTCCGCGGTTTCGTCCAGTCGAGTGTCGCCGCGGACCTCTTCGAAGGTCAGGTCGAAGCCAAGAAAGTGAACGTCGGGCGCAATACGCGCCTTGTAGAGGGGGAACCGGAGCCGCGGATCCTGAGGCGTGGTCGCAAAGAGCTCGCCCGTCTCGTCGCTCAGCACCAACCGGTTCGCGCGAAGGCCAGTGCCCCACATCGCTTTCTGCGCGTAGATGAACGTGTTGGGGTAGCGCTTCAGCAGATCGCCGCGGATGACCAGCACCACCTGTTTCTTGTCGCCCTGCGGGTTGCGGTGATTGTGCGCGCCGAGCGCCGTGTCGGTGGCCCACTCGTGCAATGGGGGAACGTCCTTGAGGTCCTCTGCCAGTTCCTTCGGACCGCGGCCCTCGAGATCGACGAAGCTCGACACGTCCCAGAACTGCCGGAAAGAGCTGCCACGCTGATCGGTCGGAAACTCGCGCCACAACAGCTCGCGTGCCAGCTCGTGATTGAGGCCGGCGAGATACGCCTCGATAAACGGCTGATTGGCTCGCAGCAGCGACAGGGTGTTGTTGGGAATCAGCTTCAGATTGGGCAGAAAGTACTCGCTCGAGATCGCCTCGAGCGGCGCGTACATCGCGTCCTTGATGTCGGGATAGCTCATGACTTCCTGAAGCGTCTCGGACGGAGCATCGGGTGTCGCGTTGGCATAGTGAGTGTTTACGAACGTCAGCACGTCGACGCCGCCTACACGGAAGAGCGGCGCGAACCGTGCGGCCACCGCGCGGTGCGGCTCCAGCGCCGTCAAGGCCTTCTCGTGCACGAACGCCGTGTCGAGTGCCGGCTTCGGCAGGAGCGGCTCGACGCGGACCGACAGCGCCTCGCCGAACGCGATCAGCGCGCGCCGCATGTCGTCGGCCGGCGTGTTGTCGCCGTTGACGACTGGCCTGCCAGGGCGGGGCACGGTCGACGGTCGAAACGTCGTGTCGGTTGCCGCACCCTCGAAGCGAAATGCCGGTCGCGCAGGCGTGCTCACGATCGCCGTTGCCGTCAGCTCGCTGTCGGAGAGCAGGCGAACCACGAGGCCAGCGTCGGACTCGCGACGCCGTGAGGGGCGTGCTCGCGTCGGGCGATCCGTCGCGGCGACAGTCTCGCTGATCCGCTCGACCGTCGCGCCGCCCGGCGCGGGCACAGGTGGCGCCGCCGACAACTGACCCGCGCCCGCCCCGCCGACGACCGAGGCCAGCGCGTTCGCGCGGATCTCCGGCTCGAGCACGTGGCGGGCAAGCCGTCCCTGAGGCCGAAGCTGCTTCCGAAGCGCTGGTGAAATGGCAGCACGCGGCAGACGGCTCGCCTTCACGACCAACGCGAGCGTCGTCGGGCTCGCGAGCACTTTGCTGAAGACCGGCGAGGCCAAAGCAAGCGCGCGCTCGCGGGGAAGCGGCGCGAACGACTTGAGAAAAAGCGCCGAGGCGGCCTTGGTCGCGAGTTGCGCGCGCCGAATCTGCCGGTTGACGCTGATGACGTCGCCGATCTGTTCCCAGGCGATGCGCATGTACTTTTCCTGATGGGCGCGCACGACGCGCGCGCCCAGACCGGCGACGGCGCGGTAGCGCGGGTCCAGATTGAGCGCGTCAACCCAGTGACCGGCACTGGCGCTGTGATCGACGCGCTCGACACGGGCATGCCAGCAGCCGTAGATCGGCGGCACGACCAGTGGATCGCCTGCGCCGCCCTCACGCGCGTCAGCCGCCGCGTTCAGGACGGGCTCGACTTGCGGCGTGAACGTGTTGCCCGCGGCCAGGCCCCGCGGCACCGTGGTCGGCGCCAGCAGCGCGCCTTCGAGGGCCACCGTGTCATCCGGTGGATTCGTGACCGTGTTTACGCCGAACCCCGGGTGGGCGATCTCCATGTCGCGGATGCCCACGCGCGGGTCCATGTCGCGCGGCACGAGGGCGCGCACCAGCGATTCGAAGTCGCCCTCGATACCAGTCCGGAATCGCCACTCGAAGTAAATCGGGAACTCGTCGGCCGGCCCCGCCCACGCCTGTGCCGTCCCATCGTCCGTATCCGCCACCGGCTCGCCGAGTCCGGCCTTCCGTCCGGTCTCGAACGTCGGCACGAGAAACGCCGCGTAGCTGGTGTTCGGCTCGAGCTTCCGCGGACAGACGATGCGGCTGTACGACACGTCCGGGTTGGCGGCCACCGCGGCGGCGAGCTGATTGAGATCGGGCGCCGCGGGCGTGCCGCCGAGCGGAACGTTGACGTGCACGTGCGCCCAGGCCCATTCCTGACCGGCCGCGGGGAAGATGTCGGCGCGGCGCGCCTGGCTGTTCAGCACGAAGGACGGCAAAGGGCGATCGGGTACCTGTTTGCGCGAGCACTCGTCCTCGCTCAGGACGACGAGCATCAGCCAAGGCAGCAGACGGTGCGTGGCGCTGTCGGGCGATACCGGCGAATAGCGCCAGGGAAAATCCTCGTCATAGAAGTCGACCGCTGCGAGATAGTTGGGCTCGAAGTCACTGACCCCTGCCCGCGGCTCGGTGCGGATGATCTGTTGCGACTGAAGGCCCGTGATGTCGCCGGGACCGACGAGCCGCACGGTGACCGGTGGCAGATCTTTCCGCTCCTCATCCGATGCGACGGCAAGGGTGACCGTCGCAGTCGCCCGGGTGGCGCCGGCGCCGGCGGCGGTGCCGAGGTGATTGGAAATCCCTCGGCGCAGCCAGGGAAGGAAGGTGTACGTCGCGATCGCCATACTCTGTCTACACCTCCGCGAGGGTGAGCGCGGCTGTTGACATCACCTGCACCGTGCCAGACAGCTCGGGATGCTCCGCAAGCGCGCGCCTCAGGGCCACGTCGGCCTCGAACGCGGTTTCGAAGATCGAGTCGACCGTGTGCAGCGACAGGTCGTCGGTCGACACGACAGCGTACCGGTCGCGAACGATGGCCACGTGTTCGCTCAGGGCTGATGACGACGTGCTGGCGTGCGACAGCGGCGATCGCGATATCGCGGCGCCGGCAATCGAGAAGCTCGCCAGGCCCGACGAAATTGCGTACTTCGGCCGCACGGGATGTCGTTCGGGCAGATAAATCACTTCGTAGGCGACCTCGCGCTGCCGCATGAAGTCGGTGCGCGGCATCGGGTCGCCGCCGATGGCCACGCCGGAGTCGAATTCGGCGAACGACGGCCGAGAGAGCTTCTCGGCGTCGCTCATCTCGAAGAACTGCGCCGGCGCGAACTCTTCACGCGTAGGGGCGGTCGGAGCCATCGCTCCGCCGACCATGCAATCCACGATGGTGAAGACAGTGCCGCGCGCGGGCCTGGCCGATCCGACGAGCTGAATCGGGATGCCGAGCGGCGCGAGCTTCTGCGACACGTCGAGGAAGCCGTACGGGTGCAGCACCAGCGTCTCGGTTGGATTGGGCAGCGCGCGCAGCGTGACCGACTGGCTGGAGCCGACGGGCAGCCGCGGGATCCAGTTGCCGGAATTGGCAAGGGCCCCGGCGAGCTCGGCGAGCACGTCCAGCGGCGCCAGCACCGACGGCAGCCCCGGCCGAATGGTCACGTTGAACCGCACGCGGATCGTGACGGTGAACACGAAGCCAATCTCGAACGAGCCCGAGCCTTTCGCGTGAAGCGGCAGTGGCCCCTCGAGCGTCAGCTCGAGTCGAATCGAGAACAGGACGCGGCCGCCGGTGCGGACGGCGATCATGCCGGCGATCTCGGCAATGAAGTGGAACGGGCTGCGCGTGATCAGGACGTCGAGGCTGAGGAAGCCCTTCACGCTGAAGATGCTGAAGCTGTAAGCCAGCTCCAGCCGCCCGCCGAACTGAATCGTGTTCGCGGTGACGGCGAAGTAGGCCTCGGCGCGGATGTCGGGATTGCCGTCGCTGAGGACGATGCTGAGCCTCGCCAGTTGCCGCAGGTTCATCGGCGGCGGCGTGTACGCCGGATTGAAACCGCCGACGGTCAGCAGGAGATTGGCGTTCGCCTTCCAGTAGAAGCGCACGGCCATATCACCCGTGAGCGTGAAGTTGAGCACGCGCGAGTCGTAGAGCGTCGCGTCGAACTCGAGCTGTCCCGACTCGAAGTCGACGGTCCCGAAGAAGTTCACCTGCAGGCGCAGAATCGCCGCGTCTTCGGCGGGGAGCGCCGCGCGCAGGACGCCGATGAACGCGAATCCGAGGCGGGGGAGCTGGAGAAAAACGCCGGCCTTCAGCCGAATCAACGGCGGCGTCGCCCACGTGATATCGGCCATGGGCCCGACGAGGAACGTGCCAGGTTGTACCGGGAACACGCGCTGGAGATCGCCAATGAGGCGCGGGGCGTTGGCGACGACGTCCTTCGGAAACAGCACGCTGTCGAACGATCCATCGGTGAGCCCGGCCAGGAGCGTCTCGCGCTTGTAGGTGCGGTTCAGCGCCAGGAGACCGCCGACGCCTCGGAGCGTGAATCCAAACGGCAGCTGGATAGGCGGCGTGTCGGAGGTGATCAGAATCAGGATCGAGAAGCCGTCGCCGCCCTCGGGCAGCTTCGTGGTGACGATGCCGAGCGCGGCGACGTTGAGGGTGCCCTTGAACACCAGTTCGAGGCCGCCGGCATACTCGCCCTTCTCGCGATCGAAGATCAGGAAGCCGCCGCCGGTGAAACCCGCGGCATCGATCGCGAGGCCGGCGCCGTTCGGTGGCTTGAACCCGAGATCGAGGTCGAACGGCCCGGCGTTCCCGGGCTGGAACGCCACGTCCATGCCGACGCCGACGCCCTCCAGCAGGAATTGGAGCGGGCCGAGCTTGCCAGAAACGCCTGCACCGAGTTCGAGGCGGATCTTCGGCGCGCCGTCGGACGCCGCCGCCAGGCGCACCATCACGTCGTCGACCCGCACCGGCCCGAGCTGCAGGTGCGGATGCAGCGTGACCTCGAACGCGGCGCTGCCTTTGAAGCGAAGTCCCGTCCCCTTCTTCCATTCGATACCGAGCGGCACGTCGACGGCCACGGGCGACTCGCCGATGATCGTGCTGAGGAACGTGTCGCCCTCGCGCGCCGCAATCACGAGCTTGAGCCCGAGAAGATCGGCAGTCAGCGCAAGCGACGTGTCCGTACCAGCCACGTCTGCCGCCAACCCGGCGGCGATCGATGCGAGCTCGATGCGTGAGGCTTCCGGATCTCCGATGAGCGTGACAGGCGACGCGGGCGCGTATGTGAAGCCGACACCGATGCCGGCGGCCGGTGGCGGCGTGCCCGGTGCGAGCGGATACCGGATCTCGACCAGATCCGGAGGGCGGAGCGTGATGCCAAAGAGCTGGCCGACGTTGCTCCCCGCCCGCACGTTCATCGTCACCGAGGGACCGAGCTGAAACTCGAGCGGCATCTCGGAGGGAAGCCGCGGTTCCAGGATCAGCCCCGGCATCGCGCTGCCCTGTGCGGGCAATCGCTGGAGTGCGATCGCGCCCTCGACCGTTCCGCCGGGCGTGTTCGCGTAGAAGAATGGGAGGACGACGGCACGTTCGGGCGGTGGCGGCACCACGTTCGTCAGCCCGAGGTATCCGGCGAGCGCGTTTTCATCACCCCGCCGGTAGGAAACAGGCAGGCCGAGCGTGAGCCCCAGCGTGGCGACATGTTCGAGCAGGAGCCCATCATCGAAGTCCATGCGGCCCCAGCCGTAGACGCGCTCTGGCAGTCCCTGCGGCTCGCTCACGATCTTGGGGAATTCTTCCCAGCGGAAGCGCGTCCGCACGTGCGAGGGCCGCGTCGGGGTCGCCGGGACGCTCTCGACCGTGATCACTTTCAGCATCGAGAGCGCGTTGTAGGCAGCGGGCTGTGCGGCCGCCAGGTAGTCCGTCAACAGCAGCTCGAAGAGCCGCTCGCCGACCTCCTGCGCGTAGGCCGCGGCATCCGCACCAGTCGGCGCGGGGCCGTTGCCGAGATCCTGAATCCCGTCGTAAACGGCCTTCGCCTTGTCGAGCAGCGCGGCGAGATTCTCCAGAGATGGCGGACGCGGCAGCGATTCGATGGCGCTGACCGCATCGCCGACCGCCGTCCCGAGCTGTGTGTAGGGCGCTGGAATATCGGTCGCGAAGATCCCGATTCGCGACATCAGCCGCATGAACGTCCCGCGCGACTCTGCCGCTTCGACGAGCGGCTGCACCGCCCTGATCAGGTGTCGGGCGACGAGTTCCAGCGTGTGTGGTGCGTTGTCAGCCATGGCTCAGAACGGGAACCAGAGGTCGTAATCGCGGTCGTTCGCCCAGTGCTGGTCCGGGTTCACGAAATCGACGAGCGCGTAGCGACAGACCGGACAAAGGGCCGAGACGCCAGCGGGCGTACCTTCCGGCGATGATTCCGAGGTTCGCATCAAGCAGGCGGCGACCGGATGCGTGATGCCACAGTCGAAGCGATCGCCGCCAAAATAGACGCCGACGAGATGCGTGAGGATGTTGTCCGGAGTTTTGCCCGTCGGGTCCTTTTCGATCGGCGCTCCCGCGGCGACATCGGCGGTGGCGCAGACCTTGCCATTCAGCGGCCCGCCGATCTTCGCGAGAATGCGCTCGGCCGCCGGCGGGACCAGCGTCAGGTACGGCCGCTGCGGAGTCCGAATGGCGTCAGGCGCCGGCACTGGAATGTAGACGATGCTGTCGGGACCGAACGGGGCGACGTCAACCGCACCGTCCGCCTTCAGCACGATTGTCATGTTCCGCTTGTCGCCGGGGTCGTCGAGATTGGTGTCGTGGATCTCGAGTATTTCGAACTCGACCGTACTCGTCACGCTTCGGCCCGGATCTCCGATGACCTCATGGCGCTTGCGCCCGCGGAGACGCACCTTGTCGCCGGCGCGCTGCGTCGTGGGATCACGCGCCGTGAACTGGAATGCCTCGCCTGGTCCGACGAACACGTGGAAGATGCCGTTCTGCTTGGGAACGATCGCACGCGTCAGGACGCTGGCCTTCCGGATGCGGTGCCAGTTCCACTTGATCTTGTCGACGATGACCGTCCCGTTGCCGTCGAGAAGCGTGCCCGGTGTGGTCAGGTTCGCCCAGCGATCGAGCGTCGTCTCCGCATCGGCGAACGTGCCTCTCGGCCCCGAGTACTCGTCGCCGAGGTGCAGCGTGTGCGAGAGCTCGTGCGCGAACGTGTGCCAGGTCACCGAGTCGATCGAATTCGCGCCGAGCGGCGTCGGCGAGTAGGTCAGCGCATTTCGCCCCGCGACCAGTGCGACGGGGATCGCGAACAATGGTGTCAGCGCGCCGCCAGGCCCTGGGACACGGGCCTTGAGGCGCATGAAGATCGACGAATCGATCTGTCCGACGGGGAGGTTGCTGTAGACCGAGATGTAGTTGCGGTTGTCGAAGAAGAACGTACTTCGTGTCGTGGGGTCAGTGACCCACAAGTTGCCGAGCGCCTCGTCGTTGTCGAGGGCGATCGAAGCGCCGCCGCCTCTTGGCACCGCCGCGACGCGACGGAAGAAGGCCGTCCGCTCCTCGTCGCTGCCGCGATGGCGGAACTGGCTGAACCGCTGCGTTTGCGGTTCTTCGGTATCGGGCGGAAATCCGATTGCGATCGGGGGGTAGTTGTTGACGTCGTCGATGAAGGTCCGGTTGGCGAGCGCAATCCATTCGAGCGCCGCGAAGTCGCGGACCTGGTCGAAGTTCTGTCCGGCCGGCGGTTGAACGGTCTGTTGCCACTTCTTGATCAGATCGGTGAAGTCGAACGCCGGCCCTGTGCGCTTGCCGACGACATCGAGACTCGGCAGGGCAGTACCTGTCTCGCGATCCTTGACCAGTGCGATGTCGGCAGGCACCGGCAGGCCGACCGCGAAGATCAAGTGCTCGACCCACCAGTCGGGGATCGGTTCCGACGGCCGGATCGGTGTCGGCACCACTTTCGCGAGAAGCCGCCCGTCCTGCAGTCGCGGTGCAACTTCGTAGCGGATCGAGACACCGGGGCTGCCCGGGTCCGCGGGAATCGCCATCCGCCAGTAATTCATCGACGTGGCAAGCAGCTGGAACGGGCGAAGCATCAGGTTCGTGCGCATCTCGTGAACGATGCGATCGGTGATGGCGCCAAATCCCGGCATCTCGTTGGCCGTGAAGCCGCACCCGAGAAACAGCACGTTCGGGACGGATTCGGGCCGCAAGGTGACCCGCAGCTGCTGCGGCGATGCAGGTGAGCCCGACGCGCCGGCCAGCACCTTGGGGTTGCCGTCGATCCACTCGGCTTGAGGCGGACTCGGCTCCGTCTCCCACGGATGCAATACCTGGATTTCGCCTGACGCCGACTTACTGCTCCATTTCGCCGACGTCTTCACCGTCACCGGGAGGATGTCGCCTGGTGATGCCGACGCGGGAATTCGCGCGTACTGACGGACCATGGCACTCGGCGGACCGAATGTCAGCTCGCTCGACTCGGTCACGTCCGCCACCGTGCCGTCGTCGAACTGGGCGCGGACGGTAAAGGGATAGTTGATCTCGCGCGCGTCGGATCCAGGCCGCGCACGGACCGACAGCCGCTGCGGCGTGAACCAGATCTGCTCGACGCGGTCGTGCACGTGCACGCGGATGACCGCACGCTGCACCGTGGCGCCCGCGCCCGTGCCTTCGGTGACCGCGGCTTCGACCATGAAGTTGGCAGGCGCCGGCGATGGCCCTGGCGCCTTGGTCACGCCGATCTCGCCGCTCTTCTTGTCGACGGTGATGCCAAAGCCCTTGAAGGCCGCTGCCGTCTCTGTCTGCACGAGAAAACTCGGCTTGAACAGCACGCTGACGTTGGCATGCGTGCTCTGGTACTCGAGGAAGCGCTCGCGCGAATCGTCGGGAAGCACGACTCGGAGCCATGGGCGAAGGTCGCCGGTCGATTGGCCGGCCGATCCACGAACCAGGTGGATCTCAGTGGGGCCGAGCGGGACGAAGAAGGCGCGCGTGATGGGCATCGGCGATCAGAGCGTGAACCACTTGGCGTAGTCGAGGTCGTTCTCCCAGTGCTTGTCCGGATCGATCAGATCCACGAGCGCATACCGGCAGACCGCACAAAGGCTCGTGATCCCTTCAGGAGTGCCCTCGGGCGTGTAGGTCGAATTCCTCATCAAGCAAGTGGCCGCCGGATGAAGAATGCCGCACGTCTTGAGAGCGCCGCCGAAGTACGCGCCGATCAATACCGGCAGTACCGGATCGCTGACCTTGTTGTCGGGGTCCTTCTCGGCGGGGATCCAATCGATCCCGGCCATCGTTGGGTCGCAGACCTTACCTGAGAACGTCCCGCCAATCTTGCGGAAGATTCGCTCGGCAGCAGGCGAGACGAGCGTCAGGTAGCGGTGAGCGGCAGTACGAATCTCGATAGGCGCCAGAATCGGTTCGTACAGCAGGCTGCCTCGCGGAAAGCCGGAAAGGTCGACCTCGCTCTCGGTCGTGACCACGATCGTCATATTGCGCTGGTCGTTTGGATCGTCGAGGTTGTTCCGGTGGATCGACGTGACCGTCAGCTCGACGTCGAGTGGTGTCGGTCGCCCCAGCACCTTGAAACGTTGGCGCTTGCGGAGCAGCAGCTTGTCTCCAGCTGCGAACTGGAACGCGCGTGCGCGGCCGACGAACAGGTGGAACTCGGTGCTCTTGTCGGGAATCGTTGGTCTGACGAGGATCGTTGCCTTGCGGATGCGATGCCAGTTCCATTTGAGATTGTCCACGGTCACGGCGCCGGTCGCGGCATCGACAGCGCCGATCGCAGGGCAGAGATTGGCCCAACCCCCCAGTTGCTCCTCGGTCAGCGTGGAGACCGCTTGTGTTTCGGTGTACTCGTCCCCGAGTCCGAAAGAATGAGAGAGCTCGTGCGCGAAGACCTGCCAGGTCGCCGGCTCCACCGTCTCAGCCACTGGCGTTGGCGGCACGATCTCGAGGCCGCCGCGTCCAGTGACGCGTTTCACGGGGGTGCCGGCGATAGGCGTGCGTTTGCGTGTGGCCTGGTCGATGACCGCCTGCGTCATCCGCGCGAAAATCGTGCCGTCGGCGCGGCCGGAGGTCACATTGCTGAGAAACGCGACGAGGACGCGGTTGTCGAAGTTGAACGTGGGTTGCTGTGTGACGGGGTCGAGTCGTGTTTCGGGATCGATCAGCCACAGGTGGCCGAGCGCCTCATCGTTGTCGAGCGCGATCGGCGCAGCCCCTGGACTGGTCGGTCGCGCGGCGATCCGCTGGAGGAAAGGCGTTCGCTCTTGTCCGAACGCACGGCGCTCGTTGAAGGTGAAGCGATTCACCTCGATCTTCCCGGCCTCGCGCTCGCCGAGCGCGATTGGCGGAAAGACATCGACTTCGTCGATGAACGTGCGTCCGGCGAGTGCGATCCAGTAGCGCGCCTCCAATTTGAGCGCGTCGTCGAACGCGTGCCCGGGATGCGCACGGGCGATGTCCGTCCATCGCTTGTAGAGATCCGTGAAGTCGAGCGCGTTAAAGGGACGGTCGTGAATACCGTCGATGGTAGTCAGTGGCTGGCCGGAGTCTTTCACTAGCGAGATGTCGGTGGGCACCGGCAGGCCCACGGCATAGATCAAGTGCTGCAGGCCCCACAACGTCATATCCGCGCCTGGCGGTTCCGGCAGCTGAATCGGGTTCGCGACCAGCACGCCGTCGCGGACCCGCGTTTCCACTTCGCAACGCACGGAAATGCCGGCGTGCCCCGAGGGCACCAAAACCCGCCAGTAGTTCATCGACGTGGAGAGGTACCCGTAGGGCTGGAGCATCGGGTCCTTCTTCAGCTCGTGGACCGTCTTGTTCACGACCTCTCCGAATGCGGCATCGTCCGTGAATCCGCAGCCGACGATCAGCACGTTGGGCACGGACTCGGGGCGGATGGTGCCGCCCCACACGTCGGGGTTGCCGTCCACGAGCACCGCCGTCGGTGGATTCGGCTCGGTCTCCCACGTGGGCAGCACTTTCACCTTGGCCTTGGCCGACTTGCCGCCCCACGCGGCAGGCGCTTTGATCTCGACGTCGAGCACGCCGCCGACGGCAGCCGAGGAAGGAATGCGGATCCAGTTGCCGCGCAGGGTGCTGAAGGGCGACGACGTGAAGTCCGCGAAGTCCTCGACATCGGCGACGATGCCGTCGGTGAACTCGGCACGAACAGAAAACGCGGTGTCGACGTCGGAGACCTCGCTGCCAGGCCGGGCCCGAACCGACAGCTCTTCCGGAGTGAACCAGATCCGTTCAATGCCCGGGTGCACGTGCACCCGCAGGTACACGACGGGTATCGTGTCAGGTGCTGGACCGCCGTCATTCTTCGTGACAACGGCTTCGATGATGAAATTGGCGGGCGCGGGCGAGGGCGCCGCGCCGCCGGCCACGGTCACCTTGCCGGTCTTCTTGTTGACGCGGATGCCGAAGCCGCGAAACTCCGTCGCCGTCTCGTCCTGGTGCTTGAACGTCGGGCGAAACAACACCGCGACGTCGTTGCGCGTGTAGTCGCGCAGCGACTTGGTCGTGCCGTCGGCGAGCGTGAGCTCGAGGAACTCGCGCAGATCCTTGCTCGACTGTCCGCTCTGCCCGCGCACGAGATGGATCTCCAGCGGCGAGAATGTGTCGAACTTGATCTGAGTGATGGGCACCCTGAAGTCCCACGGCCGAAGCGTGACGCGGCCGTAAGATTATCCGAACAGCGCGGACTACAATCGTTTTATTGAGCGTGGTGTCGAGCTACAAGCGCGACAGTTGAGGATGATGCGCTGCGATATGCCTTCACCGTGATCTCGGCTCGTGCCGAGTTCCTCCCGGACCCTGCTTGTTCAGCAACCCCGAGACCAGCGTCGCCGCTGCGGTGTGGGCGCTCGCATCGAAAAGGCGTTGACGAATGATTCCTTTCCACACTCGTCGAATCTACGTAGGCCCGAGCTCGAGCTCGGGCATGGCTCAAGTCCTGACGCTTGCCCTGTTGCTATGTGCCGTCGACGTACGTCCGACGTTCGCTCAGGCGACGATTTCAGACGACCTCCGCATGAAGGTCGATGCGGCGGTCACCGACATCCTGACGAAAAGCGGCGCGCCCAGCACGTCCATCGCCGTCGTCATCGACGGCCGAATAGCGTATGCACACGCGTACGGCACCGCGAGACTCGCGTCGAACACGCCAGCCGCTCCAACGATGCGCTACAGCGTCGGCTCGATTAGCAAGCAGTTCACGGCGACTGCCGTCCTGCTGCTGGCCGAGGACGGCAAGCTGTCGCTCGACGACCCGGTTGCGCGCTGGCTGCCGGATCTCACGCGTGCGCGCGAGGTCACGGTCCGTCAGATCCTGTCGATGACGTCCGGCTACCAGGACTACTGGCCGCAGGACTACGTGATGCCGCCGATGCTGAAGCCGGTGGACACGCGGGCGATTCTCGACGGATGGGCACGGAAGCCGCTCGACTTCGAGCCCGGCACGCGCTGGCAATACAGCAACACCAACTACGTCATCGCCGGCCTCATCGTCGAGAAGGCCAGCGGCATGCCGCTCCTCGAATTTCTCTCGAAACGTGTGTTCGGTCCGCTCGGCATGAGCACGGTGAGCGATATCGACAGCGCGCCGCTCGGGCCTCACGAGCCGGAGCGGTACCGGCGCTTCGCGCTCGGGCCGCCGCGTCCGGCGCCAAAGGAGGGAAAAGGGTGGCTGTTTGCCGCCGGTGAACTGGCCATGACCGCCGAGGATCTCGCGCGCTGGGACATCTCGATGATCAATCAGGCCGTGCTGCGGCCGGCCTCGTATCGCGAGATGCAGACGGACGTGAGGCTGGCAAGCGGCGCGGGCACGCGCTATGGACTCGGCGTCTCGGTGGCGACAACCAATGGGCGCCGGGTGATTTCGCACGGCGGCGAAGTCTCGGGCTTCACGGCGCAGAATCACGTCTACGTGGACGATCGCGCGGCGGTCGTGGTCCTCGTCAACCTCGATGCCTCGAACGCATCGGGGCAGATTGCCACTCGCCTCTCAGCGCTCCTCTTCGACTCGATGCACGCCGAGGGCCCACGCATGCTGGAACGGGCACGGGCGGTCTTCCTGGCGCTGCAGCAGGGCAGGATCGACAGGGCGCTGTTCACCGCCAACGCGAACGCCTACTTCGATGACACGGCATTGCAGGACTTCGCCGCCAGCCTCGGACCGCTCGGTGCGCCGGTCGAATTCACCGAGCAGTCACGCGGTCTTCGCGGCGGCATGTCGTTTGTCGCGTATCGGATCCAGTGTGGCAAGAAGACCGTCGTGGCGACGACGTTCATTACGCCGGATGGACACCTGGAGCAGTTTCAGGTGGCGCCGCAGGAGTAGACCCGTCGCGGGCCTAAAGGCCCGCCGCCACAAGACGCAGCGAGCGCCGCTGTCGCGGGTGCGCAAAAAGTGAAGTTCATCCCGACCCCGTAAAAGCGGCGTCAGTGTAACCTAATCCCCACCGGATGACCGCCCAGACCGCCACCGCCTGTCTTCTTGTCGGGCTCGCGTCCCTCGCGGCGGGGAGGGGCGCCCCTCAGAAGGCCCTGCCGCACATCGCGGATCCTGAGACCCTGGCGACCGAGATGGCCAAGGCCCTCGTGTCCAGCGACCGCGAGCGGTTCACTGCCCTCGCCGCCACGCGGGAAGAGATGGAAGAGTTATTGGAAACGCACCAGCCGTCCGCGACGCCGGAGGATCGTCGGTATGTCAAGGACAAGGTGGCGGAGATTCTGGCCGACCGCGGCGGGGATTTCGACAAATTCCAGGCGATGAAGAAAGGGACCGGCTTCAGGGAAGGAGCGGCCGTTCGGTTCGAGTTGATGGCGCTGCCACCGATCTACGTGAAAGACGGGATGAAAAAAGTGCGTCACTCGCGGATCCGGATGTTCGAGGCGACGGAAGGGGGGAAGGAGCAGTCATACCTCATCTCGCTGGACGACATGTTCCTCTTCCCGCGCGGTTGGGCGTTTACGTCGGTCTCGCCCGGGATCGGGAAGGAGCCGTCCAGACCATGACCGTGATTCACGCGCTGATCATCAGCGCAGTCATCGTGCAGCCCCTGCTCGCGCAGGAGGCGAGTGTGCTCGCCGAGATCGATCGCACAATGGAGACCTACCGGCTCGACGCGCACATCCCGGGCATGGTCTGGGGCATCGTGCAGGACGGCCGGCTGGTGCACGTGAAGAGCGCCGGCGTGCAGGACATCGAGACGAAGCGGCCGGTCACTGCCGACACGCTGTTCCGCATCGCGTCGATGACCAAGGCGTTCACGGCCCTGTCGATCCTGAAGCTCAGGGACGATGGCAAGCTCGCGCTCGACGCGCCGGTCGACACGTACGTGCCGGAGCTGCGCGGCTGGAAGTACCCGACGGACGACTCACCGAAGATTCGTGTGCGCGAGCTGTTGACGCACACCGCGGGGTTTGTCACCGACGATCCGTGGGGCGATCGGCAGTCGCCGCTGCCCGAGGACGACTTCACGCGCCTTCTGCGCGACGGTGTGCCATTCACGCGGCCGCCGGCGACGGAGATGGAGTACTCGAATCTGGGCTACGCACTGCTCGGCCGCATCATCGCCAACGTATCTGGGCAGCCCTACAAGGATGTCGTCCAGCGCCTGCTCTTTGCGCCACTGGGCATGACCTCCACCGGATACGATGTCGCTGCCGCGCCGGCCGAACGTCGCGCCCTTGGCTATCGCTGGGAAGATAGCGTCTGGAAACTCGAGCCGACGATGGCGCACGGCGCCTTCGGCGCCATGGGTGGCATCCAGACGAGCGCCTCCGAGTACGCGAACTGGGTTGCATATCTGCTCTCGGCATGGCCGCCGCGCGACGGCGCTGACCCAGGACCGGTGCGACGCTCGAGCGTGCGCGAGCTGGCGCAAGGCGCGAACTTCCCGTCGGTTCGGCTGCGACCCGGGTCGAGTGGACCGGAGGCGTGTCGTGAAGCGTCAACGTACGGCATGGGCTTCTACGCAGCCACCGACTGCGAGCTCGGCCACACTCTCAGCCATGGCGGCGGCTACCCGGGCTACGGCTCGCACGTGCTCCTCCTGCCCGACTACGGCGTCGGCATCTTCGCGCTGGCCAATCGCACCTATGCGGGCCCGCGCGCGCCTGTGTGGGACGCGGCCGTGACGCTCTTGCGGACAGGACATCTCAAGCCGCGATCGACGACGCCATCATCGGCACTGACCACCGCCTATGCCGCGGTCGCGAGGATGTTCACGGCGGGCTCGGTGACGTCCGCAGGCGATGTGCTCGCGATCAACTTCCTGATGGATCGTGACGCCGAACACCGGGCCCGCGACCTCGCCGAGCTGAAAGCTCAGGTGGGAACGTGCGACACGGCGGCGCCGATCGCGCCAACGGGCGGGCTTGCGGGCGACTTCACCTGGCGCTGCGAGCACGGTCGCGTGAAGGGGGAAGTGCTGCTCGCGCCCACGCCGACACCGCGGATTCAATCGCTTACCTTTACTCGCTCGACGCCGTGAGGTCTGTTTGCCGTAATTCGAAGGCTGATGAAGATTCCTACAGAACCGATCGGAAGCATCCCCCGGCCGGCCCGCCTGATCGAGGCTGTCGCTCGTTTCGGGCCAATGGACCCGCAACTCGAAGCCCTGTACGACGATGCAGTCCGCGACACAATCCAGCAGTTCGAAGCGACCGGGTCGCCTGTGATCACGGACGGCGAGCAGCATAAGTACCACAACTTCTGGACGTACAGCGTACACGGCCTGTCGAACATGGCGCCGGACGGCTTCCAGATCCCGTTCTCGGCGGGCCACGTCCGACGAATGCCTCGACTGACGGGCGGACCCTTCCGCTATCAGCGGCGCGCCGACCAGTTCCTGGACGCCGCGCTGCGCTACGCCACGGTTCCGGTGAAACAGGCCGTGATTTCTCCCTCCGCCTTGAGCCTGATGTACCCAGCCGTCGATATCGAGGGATATCCGCGCGAGCAGTTCATTCAGGATCTGCTGTATGAGCACGAGGCGGAGGTGCGAAGCTGCCTGAGAAAGGGCGCACACAAAGTCCAAATCGACTTCACGGAAGGACGGCTCGCAGTGAAGATTGACCCGTCCGGCCAGTTGCTCCACAGCTTCATCGACCTGAACAATCTTGCACTGGCGCGATTCTCTCCAGGCGATCGCCAGCGCATTGGAGTTCATACCTGTCCCGGCGGCGATCTCGATTCGACGCACAGCGCGGACGTTGACTACGCAGAACTGTTGCCAAGCTTGTTCGAGCTCAACGCGGGAAATTTCTACGTGGCACTGGCAGGCGAACCGGACAGAATTCGCGTGCTGAAGATCATCAGAGCGCATCTGAAGCCCGATCAGCGGATATTCGTCGGCGTTGTCGCTCCAATCAATCCCAGGGTCGAGACGCCTGAGGACGTCAGGGACCGCGTACTCGAAGCCGCCGAGTTCATTCCGCTCGAGCAGCTCGGCACCACCGACGATTGTGGCTTCGCGCCGTTCAGCGACGATACCTCGACCAGCCGCGAGACCGCCTTCGCCAAGATAAGGGCGAGAGTCGCCGGAACGGCGCTTGCAGAGGCTGTTCTGGGAGCCCAGCGATGACACAGGACGAGGGCGAGGAACAGCTGCTCCGGTCGGTCGCACTGCAGAACGCGAAGGTGATCCAGCTCGCGCGGCAACGGGCGGAACAGGCGCTGCTCGAGGCCAATCAGGCGCTCGAACTGAAGACGGCAGAATTGGCGCAATCGCTGGCGATGCTGCGTGCGACGCTCGAATCAACGACCGACGGTATCCTGGTGACCGATGGTGCCGGCAATATCACCGAGTTCAACGAGAAGTTCGTCTCGATGTGGGGCATTCCGCGCGCATTGATGAGCGCCGGCACACATCAGGCGCTGCTCGAGGAAGTCGCACAGCAGTTCACGGATTCGCAACGCTTCCTCGATCGCGTGCACGCGATCTACGCCGCATCGCCGCCCGAGAGCTACGATTTGCTCGAGCTCGCCGACGCCCGCGTCTTCGAGCGTTTTTCTCGGCCTCAGTTTGTCGACGCTCGGAATGTCGGACGCGTGTGGAGCTTCCGGGACATCACCCAGGAACGGCGCGCACAGGAACTGCAGCGCCACGAGTCCGAGCGCTTCCGCACCACGCTGTCAAGCATCGGAGATGCCGTCGTCAGCACGGACGCTCAGGGCGGCGTCACATTCCTGAATCGTGTCGCCGAGACGTTGACTGGGTGGACGCACCACGAAGCGGTCGGTCGACCTCTCGACGAGGTATTCAACATCGTCAAACATCACACCAGGATTCCAGTCGAGAATCCGGCTCTGCGCGCCCTCCGCGAGGGCCGGGTCGTGAGCCTGGCCAATCACACCGTCCTGATTGCCCGCGATGGCGTCGAGCGTCCCATCGATGATAGCGCCGCACCGATCCTGGACGCTGCGGGCGCCACCGTAGGTGCCGTGCTCGTATTTCGTGACGTCACCGACCGGAATCAGGCGCGCGAGGTGCAAGCGCGGCTGGCGGCGATTGTCGAGTCCTCTCAGGACGCGATCATCAGCAAATCGCTCGATGGCATTATTCAGTCGTGGAATAGCGAGGCCGAGCGCCTGTTCGGTTATTCAGCCGAGGAAGCGATCGGCCAGCCGATCGGGCTGATCATTCCGCGCGATCGCGACGACGAGGAACGCGCGATCATGCAGCGCCTCAGACGGGGCGAACGGGTGGAACACTTTGAAACCGTTCGGGTGGCGAAGGACGGACGACCGGTTGAGCTCTCGATCACGATCTCACCCATTCGGGACGCGGCCGGCGACGTCATCGGCGCCTCGAAAGTGGCCCGCGACATCGCCGAGCGGAAGAGGATCGAGGAGGCACTGCGAAGTGCGGACCGCCGGAAAGATGAGTTTCTGGCGGTGCTTGCTCACGAGCTGAGAAACCCGTTGGCGCCACTCGCCAGTGGTCTGCAGGTGATTCGGCTTGCTCAGGGCAACCCCGATGCCGTCGCGCGCGCTCGCACGATGATGGAGCGGCAGCTCGCGCACATGGTGCGTCTGGTCGACGATCTGCTCGATGTGTCGAGGATCAATCGGAACAGGATGGAACTACGACGTTCACGATTGCTGCTCGCAGACGTCGTCAACAGCGCAATCGAGACTGCCCGGCCACTGATAGAAGCGGCGAAGCATACCTTGACCGTGTCACTTCCGTCCGAGCCAATCTATATCGACGGAGACCTGACTCGCCTCTCTCAGGTGTTCAGCAATCTCCTCGCGAACAGTGCGAAGTACACGGAGGAAGGTGGGCGCATTTTCCTTCAGGCAGCCCCGGGCCCTGATCATGTCGTCGTGTCGGTGCGCGATACGGGGATCGGTATTCCCGCCGAGCATGTCGGGACGGTCTTCGACATGTTCTCTCAGATCGATCGCAGCATCGAACGCTCGAGCGGCGGGCTGGGCATCGGCCTGGCCCTGGTGCAGGGCCTCGTCAAAATGCACGGTGGGACGGTCAGCGCCCAGAGTCCGGGCCCTGGGCAGGGCAGCACCTTTACGGTCACACTTCCGGTCATTGCGGCGGATGTCACGCGAGTGGATTCTCCGCAGACGGACCAGTCGTTGCCGCCGCGGGCGAAGCAGCGCATCCTTGTCGTCGACGACAATCTCGACTCGGCCACCTCGATGGCGATGATGCTCGAGCTCCTTGGAAACGAGGTGCGCTCCGCCCACGACGGCCTCGAGGCGATCAAAGAGGCACAACAGTACCGGCCAGACGTGGTGTTGATGGACGTCGGCATGCCCCGTCTGAACGGGTACGAGGCCGCTCGTGGCATTCGTGCCGCGGATTGGGGACGCGACATGGTCATCATCGCCTTGACGGGATGGGGACAGGAAGAGGACCGCGCACGATCTCACGAGGCTGGCTGCGATGGTCATCTGACGAAGCCGGTGACTCTGGCCGACCTGGAGACTCTGTTGGAAAAATTGAAGCCGGTACGCTGACCCGCCGAGTCTCCGGGAGTGATTGCAGGTCAAGAAGATCATCAAGAACAAGTAACGTACGGCTCCGGGCTCCGGGGTCACGCGCCTAGGCTGCGGCGGAGCGGCGAAGGTCGCGTAGAATCTCACCCGAGCCCGCCGTCAAGTTTCGCCTGCGGACGGGACAGCCTCGGTTTCCATGCCAGTCGTTCTTCTGCTGGTTCTTGCACTCGGCCCGCGCGCGGACGCGCGCCTCCAGCCGGCACATGCCGACTCGCTGCCTCCGCTGGAGATGGGCAATTTCCTGCCAGCCATTCGGCAGCAGCTCCAGCAGGCCTATGCGGCGGCCCAGGCGCATCCGACAGATCCCGAGGCGAGCGGGACGCTGGGAATGATCCTGGACGCCTACGAGCAGTACGACGCCGCCGTCATCTGCTATCGGCGGGCCCAGCATCTCGATTCCCGATCGTTTCGCTGGCTCTTCTACCTTGGATGGGTGCAGGCGGCCCAGGGACGCCATGAGCAAGCAGCAATAACGCTGGGCAACGCCTTGCGCATTCAACCTGGATACGTGCCCGCGCAGTTGAAGCTTGCCGAGAGTCTGTTCGCCATCGGCCGATGGGAGGAGAGTCGCACCATCTATCGGGCGGTCAGCACGGCGCATCCCGAGAGTGCCGAGGCCCACTATGGTTTAGGTCGAGTGTCTGCGACGCGGGGAGATATGACGGCCGCCACGACCTCGTACCTCAAATCCGTGGAGTTGTTTCCCCAGTATGGCGCTGCTCACTACGCGCTGGCGCTGGTCTATCGGAAGCTGGGCGACGAAGCCCAGTATCAACCGCAGTTCCGCCTGTATGAGCAGAACAGAGCGTCGGTTCCGCCGCTCGACGACCCATTACGCAGCGCCGTCACCCGACTCAACATGGGCTCCGTGGCGCACATTCGTCGCGGAGCGGACCTCGAGCGCGCAGGCAGGATCGCCGAGGCGATTGCCGAACAGCAGGAAGCCCTGCGCGTAGACCCCAAGGCCGTGCAGGCTCACATCAACCTCATCTCACTCTATGGCCGATTGGATCAATACGAACAAGCGGCTGAGCACTACCGAGCTGGGATCGATCTCGATCGAAATCAGGCCGATCTTCATTACAACTACGGTGTGCTCCTTCTCAAACAGCGAAAACCTGAGGATGCAGAGACGGCGTTTCGCGCCGCCCTCGAGATCAATCCGTATTACGCCGAAGCGCACACCAATCTTGGATCTCTGTACGAGCAGCAAGGCCGATTGGACGACGCCTTTCAGCAATTCGAGGAAGCAGTCGCGAATCGGCCGAATTACCGGGTCGCCCATTTCCACATGGGCCGCATCAGAGCCAACCAGAGGAATTACGGCGAAGCGATTCAACACTTCCTCAAGACACTCACGCCGGAGGACGAGAACACGCCGCGCTACCTGTATGCGCTGGCGGCCACGTACGCCCGGGCGGGGGACATCGCAGAAGCGCTGAAGTACGCCCGCACCGCTCGGGCGCAGGCGGCTGCCCGCGGTCAGACCAAATTGCTGGCGAGTATCGATAAGGACCTCCAGGTTCTGGAGAAGCGATGACGAACGCGGCAACACAATGAAACGTCGACTCGTCTGCCTGGCGCTCGCGGGGCTTGCGGGCCACAGCATTTCAGCGACGCGCGCACGCATGTTCCACGACATCGCCGTGGAGGCTGGTCTCACGTTCCATCATGTCACCGGAGCCGCTGGCGACTATTTCATGCCCGAGATCATGGGCTCGGGCGCGGCGCTCTTTGACTACGACAACGACGGCGATCTCGATGTGTTCCTGATCCAGGGCACGACACTCGATCCCGACAAGAAGCCGCTCTCTCCGCCGCCCCCCGGTGTCAAACCCGGTAACCGGCTCTTCCAGAACATGCTGTCGCAAACAGAGAAGCTGCAGTTTGTGGATGTGACCGAGAGGGCGGGCCTAAGTCATGTTGGCTATGGCATGGGGGCGGCGACCGGCGACTACGACAACGATGGGTTCCTCGACTTGTATGTGACGAATTTCGGGCACAACGTCCTGTACCATAACAACGGCGACGGCACCTTCACCGACGTCACACGCGACGCGGGGGTGGATGATGCCCGGTGGAGCACCAGCGCTGCGTTCCTGGATTACGACGCGGATCGCCTTCTTGATCTCTTCGTCGGGAACTACGTGGACTTCACGGCCAAAGGCAACAAGCGCTGTTACGCTCCGACCGGCGAGCCGGACTACTGCACGCCGATGGCCTATAAAGCCGTCCCCTCCCGGCTGTTTCACAACCTGGGAAACGGTAGATTCATCGATGTCACGGAGTCCTCCGGAATCGGGTCGTCGTACGGGCCGGCGCTGGGTGTTCTCTGTGCAGACTTCAACGGTGACGGCCGCACGGACATCTTTGTCGCGAACGACACCGCGGCCAACCGGCTGTGGGTGAACCAAGGGGATGGGCGCTTCCGGGAGACCGCGCTGGAAGCCGGTGTGGCGTACAGCGCCGACGGCCGCGCGAAGGCTGGAATGGGTGTCGCCGCAGAAGACGTAGACGATGACGACACGTTGACGTTGTTGGTGACCAATCTCGCTCGTGAAGGCGCCAGTCTTTTCCGTGGGAACGGCAAAGGCTTGTTCGAAGAGGTGACGCCTCAATATGGCTTGGCCGCGCCGACCTTCGCCTTTACTGGATTCGGGACGAACTGGTTCGATTACGACAACGACGGCCGGCTGGATCTGTTCATCGCCAACGGTGCGGTCACCATCGTCGAATCCCTCCGAGGGCAGCCGTACCCGTACGGTCAGAGGAACCTGCTGTTTCATAATGAAGGCAAGCAAAGGTTTCACGAGACGAGTGGCCTCGCCGGGCCCGCGTTCCAGCGGATCGATGTCGGCCGTGGCGCGGCGATCGGCGATATCGACAACGACGGAGCCGTGGATGTTCTCGTGACGAACAACAACGGCCCCGTGCGTCTCCTCCACAACGATGTCGGGACCCGGCAGCGCTGGCTTCAAGTGCGCCTCGAAGGCACCCGGAGCAATCGGTTCGGCATTGGCGCGCGTGTCGCACTGCTGCGGGATGGCGAACCGCCGCATCGGCGCAGAGTACATACGGATTCGAGCTACCTGAGCGCCAGCGACGTTCGGGTGCACTTTGGGCTTGGGGAGCGCTTCCGACGTGCGGGGCTTGCTGGTGGAGTGGCCCGACGGCTCCAGCGAAACGTGGGACAACGTTCAGCCCGGCAACGTCATAGTCCTTCGGCAAGGCACGGGTAAGCCACGATAGCCCACAGGAAACGCGCGCGATCCGGCAGCAGCGCGCATCCAACCTCGACTGAAGCGGCCCTGTTCGGCACTGTGGTTCGATTCTTATACTCGAACCATGGCGCGCACACGTCGGACCTCACGGCCTGGCTCCTCAACCACCCGCTTTCTGCGCGAGCACTCGCTCAGCCTGGTGCTGGCTACGATCCTCGCGGTACTGGCCGTGTCATATCGCCTGTCGGATCCCTCGACGCACGTCGGGGCGTTCTATGGCAATGCGATTGCCGATTGGCTGGGAGTATTCGTCTTCGTCATCGCCACCAAATACTTCTTCGAGGTCGGATCCGGCGAGAGCAAGCAACCCGCCCCGCACCTGCACGTGCGAATCGGGCGACTCCTCGTCAAACACTCGCTGACGCTGGTCCTCATGGCCACGGGTGCCGCCTGGGTGGTGGCCTACGCGCGCAGCGATGTCGACAGCAAGGCCGGGCAGGTCGTCGGCAACATCGTGTCCGACTGGACGCAGATACTCGGCCTCGTAGTGATCACCAAATACACCAGGGAACGTGGCTCGAAGGAGGGACATTGAGCGGCGGTCTGGGCGGCGGTGGTCGCGCCCGACTCCCCGGTCTCTGCGCCGCCTTCCTCGTTCACTGCCCGCTTGCTGGCTCGCCCGAGGTTCACACCGAATCGCTTGATGCCCGCGCCAATCCCTTTGCGGCGCGTCTGCGACTTAGAAGACGACGCGGAAACCCAGCCGGAACTGTCGTTCGTCGATGCCTTCGCGGCCGAGATCCTGCACGCTCGTGATCGTCATGAAATCCTCTCCATCGCCGACGTTGTTGTCGGGGACGGCGAGGTGCGGTGTGTTGGTGAAATTGAACGCCTCCATGCGGAACTGCAGCTTGACGCCGGAAGTGATCGAGAACTCGCGGGTCAGCCCGAAGTCCCAGTTGAACAGACCTGGCCCGCGCAGCGTATTGAAGCCGCTGGTGCCGAACCGCGCCTCGGTGACATCCGCGAACGCCGCCGGATCGTAGTAGGGCGTTCCTCGGCCCACTCCGCCGAGCTTCTCCACATCGGACTTCACCTGGTCCGCGGTCTGCGTGCTGCCCGGCAGGTTCAACGACGTGTCGTCGGCTAACACACTGAACGGGACGCCGCTCATGATGCTGATCAGATTGTTGATCTGCCAGCCGCCGAAAATGTACGAGGCCACGCCCGTCTCGCTCAGCCAGTGTCGTCCCGGGCCGAACGGGAGTTGCCAGACATTGGTGATACCCAGGTTGTGGGTCCGGTCTGTATTGGTGAGGGCGTAGTTGCGGCCCATGTACGCCAGCGCCTGGATCTTTCCGTTGTCTCCCAGAGGCAATGAGCTGTTCTCGTTGGGGCTCAGCGCCTTCGACCACGTGTAACTCACGCCGAGGCTGAGGCCGTCCGCGAACCGCCGCTGCAGTTGCGTCTGCAGCGAGTTGTAGTTCCCGTTGCCGACCGGCTGGACGAACACGGTGGACGCCGTTCTGCCGTACAGTCCCTGCAACAGCTTGCCGTCATCACCGGCGCCGATCACCTGGCCGGCATTGATGTCGACGAGCCCGAGCTGTCGCACGGAGCGCGTGGCCACGTAGCCAATCTCGCCCGTGAACTTCCACGGAAGCTCCCGCTGGACGGTGAAATTCCACGATTCGATATATCCCCGGTTCAGATCCTTCGGGTACCCCCCGAACGCGTAGTCACTCGGGATGTCGAGGATGCCGTTGCCCTCTGCGGGCACCTGAATCGCCGGAATGCCTCCTGAGAGCGTGGCGGCAGGCGTCAGGCCGTCGGGCGATTCCAGCTTCACCTGGATCAGGATCGGGTAGTTCGCGCGAATCAGCTCCATCGCTTCGTAGGGATCGTTCGTCAACCCGTAACCGGCGCGCGCGACCCACTTGTCGCCGATGCGATACGCCAGTCCAAGCCGCGGGCCGAAGCGGGTCTTGCTCGCCTTGATGTCGCAGTCCTTTGGCACCGAGCCGACTCCGCAGAGCAACACCTTGCCGGTCTCGACGTCGTAGCGCTCGATGCCGCGATCGGGTCTCGTCGGAACCGGGAAGTACTCCCACCGCGTCCCGAAATCGACGGTCAGGTTGTCGCCGATCGTCCAGCGATCGCGAGCGTAGAGGCTGTACAGCCGTGCCCGCACGTGGTACTCGTCCGGCACCTGCAGCGTTCTGCCCGCGCGCGCGGCCTGGCCGATCAGGAACCCCGCCACGCTGTTGTATCGGGAGCTCTCAGAGGTCTGTTCGCAATTGCCTGTGGCCGGATCGACGACCTCGCAGCGCTCCGTGATCCCGCGGTCGAACCCGAATCCTCCCTGCGCGCCGAAGCCTCCCGGTGATGAACTCCGCCTGTGCCTGGTTCAACGCCATGTGGTAGACGTCGGCGCCGAACCGGACGTTGTGCTTGTTCTTGATCCAGTTGAAATTCACGACGTACTGCGTTCTGCGGATCGTGCCGGTAGTAAGGCATGAAGTTTTCGTTCACGCCGATGGTGGCGAAGTCGCCGTCGTCATCGCCCTCCACGAACTGGAACGTCGGCCAGCCGCTCTCGAAGGCGCGCGGGCCGTTCGTCCCGGGGATGCCCAGCACATCGCTGCCGATGTTCGTGCCGAGACCCGGCTGTTCCGAGTTCGTCCCCTGTTTGGCCCAGCCGAAGTGGGCGTCCATCAGGAACGTGGGCGTGAAGATGTACGTGCCCATGACGGTGAACCTGTAGGTATTCCCGTGCCCGCTCCCCGGATTGCTGCTTCCACCGATGGGCTCCCCGACGGCGTCGTCACCGAAGACGGTCGGCACGGAGGTTCGGTAGTGCAGGACGCCGAAGGTTCCGGTCAGGTTGAACTTCGAATTCACGTTGTAGTCGATCTTTGAATCCAGTTGGTGGCGATCGAACGTGAACGGAGCGGACACGAAATAGTTGTCCCGTTCCCGGTCGATGTTGTTGGCCGGAAAGTGGCTCGCAATGTTCTGGGCAATTCCGTCCATGCGGGCCGCGGGAATGATGTTGAAGCAGCCCGGGTTGGTCGCGGTATTGCACAGCGCGTAGTTCGGGTCGCCGGGGAATACCTGGAACTGCGTGCGCCCGGTGCCGTCCGGGTTCCCCGACAGCGGATCGTAGATCGGCGTCGGCGACAACTGCAGGTCGCCGCGCAGCATCGCGGGCAGCGGCACCGTCAAGGTGTGGTCGACGACCCGGTGGTCGCGGGTGGACTCGTAGCTGACGAAGTAGAAGACCTTGTTCTGCTTGATCGGGCCACCAACCGTGCCGCCGAACTGGTGGTAGCTGGCCTCCGGCTTGTCGCCGGTGTTCAAGGCCGCATCGTCGAACCGCATCGGCCAGGCTTTCAGCTGTTGATTGGTGAAATATTCGAACCCCGAGCCGTGGATGGCGTTGGTGCCGCTGCGCGTCTGCACGTTGATCGCCGCGCCACCCGCCAGCCCTTGTTCTGCATCCATGCTGTTGGTGACGATGTTGACCTCGGATATCGACTCGAGCGTCGGAATGTACGAGACCACGTGCGGGAGCTGGACGTGCGCGGTGCTCACCCCGTCGATGCGGGTATTGTTCTGGTCGTCGCTCGTCCCGTTGACCGAGAACGTCAGCGACCGCGCCGGATTGGTCGGGATCGAGTGCGAGTTGGCCGGAGGCGCGAAGCCAGGCAGCATCCGATACACCTGCTGATAGTTCCGGCCCAGAGGCACCGGCAGGTTCGTCAGGTCCGCGGCGAGGAGGGTTTGGTGAACTTCGGCGCTATCGGTCTGCAGCGTCGGAGGCTCCGCGCTGACCGTCACGGTATCGGTTATGGCGCCGACTTCAAGCGGGACGTCCATGCGGGTGACGTTGTTGATGTTGACCGTCACCGTGGTCTGTTCGAAGGTCTTGAAGCCCTGCTGGGTGATCTTCAGACCGTAGTCGCCCGCGGGCAGGTCCGGGAAGTTGTAGTGGCCCGCGGTGTCGGTGACAGCCTCGCGGGTCAGGCCGGTGTTTTTGTTGGTGATGACGACGGTGGCGCCGGGAACGGAGGCGCCGGTGGTGTCCTTGACGTCGCCGAGGACCAATCCGTAGAGGACCTGCGCGCCGCCTCCTGCGGGGAAGGCTGCGATCAGCGCGAAGCCGGCCAACAACAGACACGGCAATGAGACAATCCGCCTGCGCGGTCCTCTCGACATCGTGACCTCCAGTCACTGCGGTGAACCAGGAACGGGTTCCTTGAGCCGCTCCATTTTTGCGCGCATGATAACGCTCTTTCGCCTACGGAATGCGAGAGAACTTTTGTGCACCTCATCGTCGTCTACGTTGAAGGGAAGCGCGGCCGCATTGCAGACAGATGGGCGTCGGTGCGAGCCACTGCGCAGGGCGCCGTAGTGGGTTGGCCAACTCGTCCATTGTGGTGAGAGCCGGCACAATTCCAAAATCATCGTCTTCCCGAAGGTCCTGCAGATGCGCCACTCGCTGCCTCACGGCTCGATTGCCACCCTCGTCGTCGGTCTCGCGCTCAGCGGGTCCTCGGCCTGGTCACAAGAGAGTCTCGTTGGTACGTACGCTGCCACGCTGAATGTCGAGGACGTGAAGGTTCCCGCGGGATCGGAAATCCCCCCTGCGCAGATTGCGGGCGAGTGGAGCGTCGCCTTCGGCGCCGATCACACGTATAGCGTCAAGCAGAACAACATCGAGCATGTGGCAGGCACGTACAAGCTTCAGGGCGACGAGCTCGAGCTCACCGACACGAGCGGAGAGTTCGCGTGCAAGGGAGGCGATGCGCCGCAAGGCGTCTATCGCGTGAAGCTGGATGGGACGGCGTTGACACTCACCAAAGTGAAAGACGAGGAGTGCCCTGGGCGAGTGGCCACCATCACGGCGAAGCCCTTTCAGCGCGTGAAGTAGACGGGGAGCCGGCTCGATCAGCCCGAGTACCGGATCGCCAGTTCCTTGAGCCTTCGCAGATAGCCGGGCACCGCGGTTGCCGCATCGCCCGACGCCTCGTATTCGAGGCCCATATACCCGCGAAACCCCTGCGCCGCGAACATCTTGAACACGCGGTCGAGATCGAACGGCGCCAGCGTCTTGCCATCATCGAGGGTCAGCTCCGTCTTCACGTGGGTGCTGACCGCGTACGGGATCGACATGTCGATCTGATCATAGACAGCCGGCGGCCGGAAGTTTCCGATGTCGAGGTTCATCCCTACCCACGGCGAGTCCGCGCGAGTGACGATCTCAATCGTCTCCTTCGCGAAATCGGTAATGCCGCCGTCATCCTCCAGACCCAGAATCAGTCCGCGAGCGCCCGCGTACTCGGCGCCACGTTTCAGCGTTTCGACCGCGAACCCGATGGCCTCGTTCATCGTGGCCCCGTCCGGCTTCTTACCGCCGAACACCCGGACGTGCGTCGCGCCGAGCTTCTGCGCGACATCCAACCATTTGCGCAGTTCGCCCAGCTGTTGTTCCCGCAGTTCAGCCGTGGGCTGCGCAAGCTGCACGCGTGTTCCGATGCTGTAGATCTCGACACGATTCTTGTACGCGAGACGACGCAGCGGCAACAGGTAGTCATCGGACGTGCCGGGCAGCCAATACACCGTCATGTCGATGCCGTCCGTGCCCGTCTCGACAGCGACGCGTATCAAATCCTCATACGTCATCGTCTTTGCCTGAAGGGCCTGGCGGTACGAGTAGGCGACCAGGCCCGTTCGGAAGCGGGCCTTTCCTGGAGGCGCCTGTCGAGTCTGCAAGGTGGGCACGGCGGTCGCAGCCACGGCCGCTCCGGCCGTCGTCAGGAAGCTCCGGCGATCCATAGCGTCGCTCTCCGTTCTCTCGCGGTCTCGACTGGACCGCAGTCGTATTCGTCCGCGAAGGTCTCTTCAGGCCGTACGCGCCTTCAGCCGGTAGAGGGAGCCCACCACGCTCGGCGCATATCCGCCGGGCGCAAACGCGTCTGCGAGCTTCGCCTTCGCACGCCAGCCAGTGCAATGTCCCGGCGCAAGGAAGCGAGGAACCGATGCGGTCCTTCAGGTCGCCTGGCGGAATGTCGTTGGGCGTCCTCAGATCACGACCTTCGCGATCGTCAGGAACTCCTGCTCCGTCACGAAGCTTTCGTTGCAGCGCCGCTGGCTCATCACGGCGGCGCCGATCGTTCCGGTCAACGCGACGAGCGAGGCAGGCAGTCCGCTGCACATGGCGGCACTGCTCAGCGCGAAGTACGCATCGCCGCATCCTATCGTGTCGATGACTGTCGTGCTGAGAGAGGGAAGGGCCACGCACTCGTCGCCCACTTTCACCATCACCCCGTCGCCGCCGTCGGTGATCGACAGCGCCGACGTGTTGAGGAGCGCCGCCGAGCGTTCGACGAGCTTTTGCAGCGTCAATCCACGTTCATGCAGACAGATCTCCGGCATCGTTCTCCCCCTGATGCTGGGGCTGCGCAACCTACGCTGTTGGTGAACATCAGCCCAAGTAGTCACCCGTTCGGCGTGTGCTTTGCGCGATCGACAGCTAGTAAGGCTCATAGGCGTCCGGCGCCGTAGTGCGAGAACGATCTCGTCTCGAAATTCGCGTCGCGGTCTTCCAACATCGTCGCTCCACACGCTGAGTGATCTCGTTACTGCTCGGAGGGTTCTCACTCAACCCGAGGGCGTGCAGAGACTCGTGGATGATCAGGCTGGCCGACAGGCCGGGATTCCGCAACTGAAACCGTGCGAAGCCGGGACACACGCGGATCACTCGGCTGCCAGGCGTCGTCGTCAGGACAGCCCGCCCGATTCTGCAGACAGGGTCCCGGCCTCCATCGATAAACACTAAACTCTCCAGCCACTCTTCGGGTCCAATCCCCATCCTGTCGAGCTCGCGTCGTGGCGTGCCGCCGTTCGGTAACGCGAAATCCTCATAAACGCTAGGGCAATCAGGTCGGGCAAGCTTCGCAATGGCCAGGTCGAAAGCGCGCCGGATGGTCGCCTCGCCGAGGACCGTGAGATTCACCATCAGGGCGTGTCGATCCGGACGGGTGACCGGCGATGGTTCACGTGACACCGGACGCGCATGCCAAGACCGGACCGAGGCAACGGGCTCCTGAACCGCGGCGGGGCGCGGAACACAGAATACCAAGCCGACAGCAACGCTGAACGCGCACTTCATCGAGCCCTCCTTCCCCTGGCCTTGCGCCGTGCGGGTCTCAGAGGGAGATGCGCCAAACGAGCGTCAGAACAACAACGGCAGTGCTAAGATCGGCCACCTCGTGCAAAGCTAGCGAGATGCCATGACCTCGGCCTCGCGCGACGACGTCACCGGATGGCTACAAGCCTGGAGCAATGGGGATGAGACCGCCCTCGAGAGGCTGACTCCCCTGGTCTACGGGGAACTGCGTCGGCGAGCGCGGGGTCTCATGGGCCGCGAGCGGGCCGGCCACAGTCTTCAGCCGACGGTACTGATTCACGAGGTGTATCTGCGTCTCGTGGGTTCCAAGCCAGTGGACTGGCGCGACCGCAGCCATTTCTACGCGCTCGCTGCCCGTCTCATGCGGCAGATCCTCGTCGACCATGCGCGGTCGCGAGGGCGTCAGAAGCGCGGAGGCGGTGCGCTGCCGATCGCGTTTGACGAAACGGTGATCGGTCCTCGAGAAACGCCGGATCTGGTTCGCCTCGACGACGCATTGCATGCGCTCGCCGAGACCGACGAGCGAAAGAGCCGGGTAATCGAGCTTCGTTATTTCGGCGGGTTCGGCGTCGAGGAGGTGGCCGATGTCCTCGAGGTCTCACCACAGACCGTGCTCCGCGACTGGAGGCTTGCCAAGGCGTGGCTGCAGCGTGAAATGAAGCGGGGAGATCGTGCCCGACACTGATCGCTGGACCATCGTCGAGCGGATCTATCACGAGGCTGTCGATCGGCCGGTCGCAGAGCGCCCTGCATTCCTCGATTCTGGCGTGCGGGGGCGATGCCGCCCTGCGCCACGAGCTGGAATCGCTGCTCGCGAACGACGGTCCCTCGGTTCTCAACAGGTCGGCCCTCGACGTGGCCGCTCGCGAGATGGGGCAGCAGCCGGTCACGCCATCGTGGGTCGGCCGGACGATTCGCAATTACGAGATCCTCGCGTTGATCGGCGCCGGAGGGATGGGTGAGGTCTACCGCGCGCGCGACCGATCGCTGGGGCGAGAGGTCGCTCTCAAATTGCTGCCGCACGAGGTCTCGAAAGACCCCGAGCGACTGAGACGCCTCGAACGCGAGGCCCGCATGCTCGCATCTCTCAACCACCCGAAGATTGCGACGCTGTTCGGGCTCGAAGAGCACGATGGCGAGCGGTTCCTTGTCATGGAACTCGTTCCGGGGGAGACGCTCGGCGAGCGCTTGCGGCACGGCGCGCTCGCGGTTCGCGAGGCCCTCGACATCTGTCGGCAGATTGCCGAAGGGCTCGAGGCCGCGCACGACGCGGGCATCGTGCACCGCGACCTGAAGCCGGCAAACGTCAAGGTCACTCCTGACGGACGGGTAAAGCTGCTGGACTTTGGCCTGGCGAAGGCGTTTGACACGACCCCGAGTGGAGTCGAACCGACCGTGGCGGCGACCGACGCGACGCGAGAGGGCACCGTCCTCGGGACGCCCGCCTACATGAGCCCGGAGCAGGCGCGCGGACAACCCGTGGACCGGCGCACCGACATCTGGGCCTTCGGATGTTGTCTCTACGAATGCTTGAGTGGCCGGAGAGCTTTCAAGGGAAACACGGTTACCGACACGCTGGCAGCCATCCTGAACCGCGACCCTGATTGGAGCGCGGTGAGTGGAGACGCGCCTGTCCTCGTGCGGCGGCTGCTCCGACGATGTCTCGCCAAGGATGTGCGGCAGCGCCTCCAACACATTGGCGACGCGCGGCTGGAGCTGGAAGAAATAGGAACCGACGCGGGCGAGCCGTCGGCGCGCGCACGGTGGTCCTTTCGCGCGATGCCGGTGCTGTTGGCTGCGGCTGCTCTCGTCGCGGTCGGCGCCGGCCTCGTCTCTTGGCTCGGTGGACGTGCGACGCCGCTCACCGACCTCCCGGTTGCGCGTCTGGAGCTGAAACTGGAGGATGCAGCGACCAGCGGTCTCCAGCTTCCGCTGCAGACTTTTTCCACGCCATTCGCCCTCTCCCCCGATGGCCGACGGATCGTCTTCCGGGCGCGTGGCAAAATGCGCTCCCAACTGTACCTTCGAGAGTTGTCCGGGTTCGCGATCAGGCCGCTTTCTGGTACCGAGGCGGCCACGACGCCGTTCTTTTCTCCAGACAGCCAGTGGATCGGCTTCTGGCGACCAGAGGATCGCATCCTCCGCAAGGTCTCAATCGCTGGCGGCTCTCCGATCGAGATCGGGCCCACGGACGTGCCTCGAGTAGCGGTCTGGGGATCGAGTGACGAGATTGTGTTCGACACCGGCTTCCCGAAGGCGGAACTGTGGTCGATTCCCGCCGGCGGAGGGACAGCCAAGCCGATCGCCATTCGCGATCGCACGGAAGGCGAGCAGCTTTCGTTGCGGGCGCAGCTGCCGCGAGGGAACGACCTGCTGGTGGCGAGTACGGGCCCCGGGGGAACATGGCTCGATGTGCTGTCGCGGGAGACCGGCAGGCGTCGGCGACTGCTACGCGGCGGAAGCAACACCGTGGCGCGCTTCACTCGCACGGGGCATTTGGTGTACGCAGATGCCGACGCACTGTTTGCTGTCCCAGTGGATAGCCAGTCGGCGCCGGTTGGTGCGCCGGCTCCCGTGCTGCATGGAATCGATCATTACTTCTTCCACTCGAACGTCGCTCTGGCCGAGAACGGCACGGTAGTCTACCTACCCATCGAGCACATCCGGCAGCCCGAGCTCGCGTGGGTGGACCGCGACGGAAAGGTGACGCCGGTGCCCGGCGGACGGGGACCGATTACCGCGATCGCACTTTCGCCGAATGGCCGCGAGGCAGCGGGCTCGCTGCTCGTTGACGGGACGAGGGCGCAAATTTGGATATTCGACGTCGAGCGCGGTGCAAGACGGCTGCTGGTTGCCGAAGGCCGCAATCTGTTCCCGATCTGGAGCCGGGACGGCGCATTCGTCACGTATATGTCGGTGCGCGGGCAATCACACAACTTGTATCGGAAGCACGCTGACGGGACCGGCGCCGAGCAGCTATTGGCCCGCCGCTCACGATACCCGACGCCCGAGGACTGGTCTCCGGACGGTCGAACACTCCTCTTCAGCGAGTACACAAGTCACGGCGACTCGGACATATGGACCTACTCCGCCGGAAAGGTCACACCACTGATTGCCAGCCCCTTCAACGAGGCTGGTGCGAGGTTCTCGCCCGATGGACGGTTCATCGCCTTCGATGCAGACGACGGTGGCATGAGCCGTGTCTACCTGCAGTCGTTTCCCGGACCTGGCCCTCGGACCACTGTATCCGACGAGGAGGGTGGCTGGTCGCGATGGAGGGCCGACGGGCGGGAGCTGGCCTACTGGAGCGGGGAGCGGCTGATGGTCGTGGCCGTCCAGACAGATCCGGTCCTGCGCATCGACCGTCCGCAGATGGTCCTCGAGTCGCGTGATGGGCGGCGTGGCTACGCCGGCGTCGCACCCGACGGTCGTGTTCTGCGGTTATCTTCCAGAACAACGGAAGGGCCACCCGAGCTGCGGATCATCCTCAACTGGTTCGAGGAGCTCGAACGACTCGCGCCGCACCCGCGCCAATAGCCGGACCTCGCCAAGGCGCGGCTGCAACGCGATGATGAAGCGCGGAAGCCGTGCCCGACGCTTCTGGCTGGACCATCGTTGAGCGGATCTATCACGAGGCGGTCGATCGAGCGGTCGCGGTGCGAACCGAATCAACTCAAGTCGGCGCTCATCGGAGTTAGCGGGATCCAGAAGACGAGAGCGCCAGGCCGGCGTCAATCTCCAGGCGCGGGAGCGCCGATCGAAGGCGCTCCATCCCACTATTGCTCACCGCGGTCTGCCATACATACAGCGTGCGCAGCTTTTTGAGGACAGCCAGCGATTGAAGACCCGCGTCAGTGACGCCTGTGCCGTACAGGTTCAGGTATTCCAGTTGCTGCAGACCTGCCAGTTGCCGCAGGCCGCTGTCAGTAACGCGCGTGCGGTTCAGATGCAGGCGCGTGAGGTTCCGGAACTGGGCCACCGTCGACAGACCAACATCGGTAATCCGTGTGCCGCTCAAATCGAGCCAGACGGTCTGCGGCGCAAGCGGCCGGAGCGCCGCGAGCTCCGTATCGCCGAATGCCGCGCCCGCGTTGGTGCAGTGCACCTCGATGAAATGGTTGCTGCTGGCGAGCGGTACGACGGAGACGCCAAGTCGAGTCGCCGTGGCCACCGCCTGCCGGTCGGGCGGCCCAACGTTGATTTCCGGCAGCGACGGTCCGCCGCGCGCGAGCGGGCCGACCACAGCCTCGATCGTCGGCTCGATCTCGGGGGTGACCTCGAGGTCGGACAGCTTTCGATCGAACGGCGCGCCCTGATCGACCCACCAGCGAATGAGCGCGGCCTCCGACGCGGGAAGTGATTGGCTGCCGCCGGGCGGCATCGCGTCCTTGTGCGACGCAGGCAGCCAGATGCGGCGGACGATGGCGCTCTCTGCCGCGCGGCCGGGAACGACCACAGGGCCGTCGCCGCCTCCTTTGCGGATGGCGTCGGGTGTGTCGAGCCGCAGCTTGCCTTCGGCCTTCGCCGGCCCGTGGCACTTGACACAGCGCGTCTGCAGAATCGGCTGCACGAGACTGGAGTACGCGATCGCCTGATTGGGGCGGGCGAGGCGCGGAGCCGCATCTGGCCCGCCCATGACTCGCGTGAGCCACGCGCGGATCGCCGGGGGCGCGTGCTCGGTGAGATAGCCCTCGCCGTGCGTCAGGGTCGCGCCCAGATGGCCCGCGACGATGAGGACGATCACCGTCGTCGCCAACAGCGTTCGATAGATCGCGATCGACAACGGGTGACGACGGAAACGGCGTGCGGCGATCCAGGCGGTAAACGTCAGCGATGCGCCGACAGCGACTGCGATGCCGAGCCGCTCGTGCCACACCAGTGTCGCCCCGCCATAGCCGCCGCTCTCGCCGAGCAGGTAACCAGCGCAGGCGGCGACCAGGGCCGAGAGGGCCGCGAGCGCGAGCGTGAGGCCGGTAATCTCAGCGAGCGACGGGCAGAGAGGACGTGGAGCGCGCCCGCCACGTGCGCAACTCCAACACGCCAGCCAGAATCAGCAGGACGATCGGGAAATGAACGAGCAGCGGATGAAAGCGCCCAATAAAGAGCGTCAGCTCGCTCACGCAAGCAGATCCTTCACCACCCGTCCGTGGACGTCCGTCAGCCGATAGCGGCGGCCCTGATGCTTGAACAGCAGCTTTTCGTGGTCGACGCCGAGCAGATAGAGCAGCGTCGCCTGGAAGTCATGGACATGCACCGGATCGCGCACGATGTTGTAGCCGAATTCGTCCGTCTCACCGTACGAGAAGCCCTTCTTCACGCCGGCGCCCGGCCATCCAGATGGTGAAGCACCGCGGGTGGTGATCGCGGCCGTAGTCGTCCTTCTTCAGTTTTCCCTGCGAATAGTTCGTGCGGCCGAACTCGCCGCCCCAGATCACGAGCGTGTCGTCGAGCAGGCCGCGCTGCTTCAAGTCGAGTACGAGCGCCGCCGAGGCCTGGTCCACCGACCTGGTCATGATTTGGATGTCCTTCGGCAGGTTCCCGTGCTGGTCCCAGCCCTGGTGATAGAGCTGAATGAACCGGACGTTGCGCTCGGCCAGCCTTCGCGCGAGGAGGCAGTTGGCCGCAAACGTGCCGGGTTTGCGCGCATCGGACCCGTACAGGTCGAAAATCGAGTCGGGCTCGTCCTTCAGGTCCATCGCTTGCGGCACGGCGGCCTGCATGCGATACGCCATCTCGTACTGCGACACCCGGGCGTTGATTTCGGGATCCATCACCCGTGCATGCTCGTGTTCTTCCAGCGCGCGCAGCGTGTCGAGCATGTGACGGCGGGTCGTCCGACTCACACCGTCCGGGTCGGAAAGGTAGAGCACCGGATCCTTGCCGCCGCGGAATTGGACGCCCTGGTGCTGCGATGGCAGGAAACCGCCGCCCCAGAGCCAGGAATACAGCGGCTGATCGCCTTCGCGGGCCCGGGAGAGCAGCACGATGAACGCTGGAAGGTTGCTGTTCTCCGACCCGATGCCATACGACAGCCAGGCACCGATCGAGGGGCGGCCCGCCTGCTGCGATCCGGTCTGGAAGAACGTGACCGCGGGGTCGTGGTTAATCGCCTCCGTGTGCATCGACTTGATAATGCACAGCTCGTCGACGATTTTCGCCGTGTGAGGCAGGAGGTCGCTGACCAGCGTCCCCGACTTCCCGTGCCGCGCGAAGTCGAACTGGGAGCCAGCCATTGGAAACGACCGCTGGAACGCGGTCATGCCCGTCAGACGCTGACCCATTCGCACCGATGCGGGCAACTCGTCGCCGTTCATCGTGCGCAACAGCGGCTTATCGTCGAACAGCTCGATTTGCGACGGACCCCCGCTCTGAAACAGGTAGATCACCCGCTTGGCGCGCGGCACGAAATCGGTGGCCCGTAGCAGCGGTCCCGCCGCATCCGCCGCTGCCGGACCGGTCTTGCCGGACACCAGTCGCGGATCCAGCAGCGAGGCGAGTCCGAGCGCTCCAAGGCCCAGACTCGACATCGAGAGGAAGTGACGGCGGCTGCAGTTGTATTTCAGATCGTCCAGTTCACGCATGGTGTTGCCTGCTGTCCGTGTTTTGCCCGAGCTGAAGCTCGGGCCTACGAGTGTCACCGCACGCTGCCTGCTCCGGGCTCCGCCATTCGCAGTTCGTCGCTCGCCGCTCTAGTTCGTCACTCGTCGTTCGTCGTCCGTCGCTGACTACCTCTTATAGATCGACTCGTCGAAATTCATCACCGTCGTCGCGACCATGGTGCAGGCCGCCACATCCACCGGGTCGAGCGTTCGATTGCGCTGGTACTCGCCCACCGACAGCAGCTTGCGCGCCGCGGTCGTGTCACGGCCGTACTCGGCGCGCATGTCCTCGTACAGCGTTTCGAGCAGCTCGAGCTCCTTCGAGTCGGGACGCCGGCTCGTGAGCAGCCTGAATGCGAATGTGATGCGATCCCGCGACTCGGTGCCCCCTTCCAGGATCATCCGCTCGGCCAATTTGCGTGAGGCTTCGAGATACTGCGGATCATTGAGCAGCACCAGCGACTGGAGCGGCGTGTTGGTGCGCTGGCGGTTGACAGTGCAGAAGAGCCGCTCGGACGCATCGAAGCTGATGGCGGAAGGCGGCGGTGACGACCGCTTCCACACAGTGTAGAGGCTGCGGCGATAGAGATCGGCCCCATGGCCCTGCTCGTACTTCGTCGCATTTCGCGTGGCAAGGGCTTCCCAGAGTCCAGGCGGCTGGTAGGGATAGACGCTCGGCCCGCCGACGGTGCGGACCAGGAGGCCGCTGGCCGCGAGCGCGCTGTCGCGAACCTGCTCGGCCGCCAGTCGATACGATGGCCCGCGCGCGAGCCATTCGTTCTCCGGATCCTGTTCCAGCCGCTTCGCATCGAGCGTCGAGTCCTGACGGTAAGTTGCCGACAAGACGATGCGCTTCTGCAGAGCCTTCAGGTTCCACCCCGAATCGACGAACGACGTCGCCAGCCAGTCGAGCAGCTGCGGGTGAGACGGCAGTCTGCCCTGATTGCCGAAATCCGCCAGCGTTGGGACGAGCCCGCGGCCGAAGACCATCGCCCAATAGCGATTGACGATCACCCGGGACGTCAGCGGATGGCGAGGGTTCAGGAGCCAGCGCGCAAGTCCAAGGCGGTTCTGCGGCAGGTTCGGCGGGAAGTTGCCTATGGCTCGCGGTGTCCCCGCCGTGACGCGTTCGGTCGGCGCATCGTAGGCTCCGCGAGTGAGGACGAACGTGGGGCGTGGCACGGGCAGCTCACGCATCGCCATCACTTCCGGAAGCGAGGTGAGAATGTCGTTCTCCTTGCCGCGAATCGCGGTGAGGGCCTTGAATACGGCCGCAAATCGTGGCGCCACGCGCTCGGTGTAGTAATCGGCCAGTGCGGCGCGCTGCGCGTCGGTGCGCGCCGTGTCGGGACGGCGCAGGACCTCCCCAAGCGGGTCCTTCACTCCCGCCAGCGCGGCCACTTCGAAGGTAGTCAACCGGCGGTCATACACGCGGAGCTCGTCGACCGACACGTCCTGCAGCGTTTCGTCGTGGCGGCGGCCAATCCGCAGCGGCGGGTTGTCGCCCTCCCAGTTCTCGTTCTTCTTGTCTCCGCTCCGCAGGATGCTCCGCCGCAGGTTGTCGACGACGACGCGCGCATCGGCGAGCTGCCCGTCGAAGAACAGCCGGATGCCGCGGGCGCGGCTCGACCCATCGTACGTGAGCGCAAGATGATGCCATCCGCCCGGGTCCAGCGGCCGCGTCGTCTCGATCTCGATCGAGTTGTCAGGAAAGACGTGGTGCAGGGCGGCGCTGAACGTGCCGTCGGCGCGCAGCATGACCTCGTATCCGCGATTCCCGTTGGCCAGCCCACCCGACCTCGTGACGAGCGGTCCCGACGCCCCCTTGTGATCGATGCGCAACCAGAGACTGAGGGCGAACGGATCGTTGCGCTCGAAATAGGCCCGCTTGTCGGCAATCTCGATGTAGCTGTCGCCGACGAGCTGCTGCGCCCGCAGCGACATGTCCCGCGACGGTCATGGGCACGCGATCCTTGTCGCCGCCAAGCCGGGCATCCTTCGCGCCCGGCGCTCGATTGGCGTAGGCGCGGTATTCGACGCGCTTTGGCCGCTCCTTCGACTTGGGCGGGGGCTTGGTCATCTCGTGTCCGGTCGTGCTGCCATCGAGCGGCAGGTGAGTGATCAATCCCGGGATCTCGGCAATGAGCGGTGGCCGCGTGGTGGCCCGTGCCAGCCAATCCGTGTAACCGGCGCTTGTCGCAAGCGCTCGAATCTCCTCCTCCAAGCGCAGCGCATCGGCACGCAGGGTGCCAAGCGTCGCGCGTGAGGAATCGTCTTCGAGCACGACCGTCGGGCTCGGCACGCCTGAATACGGAATCGCTCCTGTCTCGTTGTTGTTGTTGAAGAAGCTATAGAGCCGGTAGAACTCCTTCTGGGTGATTGGGTCGTACTTGTGGTCGTGGCACCGTGCACACTCGACGCTCAATCCGAGAAAGGCGCGGCCGAAGGTATTCACGCGATCGACGACGTACTGGGTACGGTACTCCTCCGGGACGACGCCACCCTCCTGGCTCTGCATGTGGTTCCGGTTGAATCCGGTGGCGAGCCGCTGCTCGTCAGTCGCCTCCGGCAGCAGATCGCCAGCGAGCTGCCACGTGATGAAGCGATCGAAGGGCAGGTTCCGGTTGAACGCTGAAATCACCCAATCGCGCCACGGCCACATCTGGCGCATGCCATCGTCCTGATAGCCATGAGAGTCGGCGTAGCGCGCGATATCGAGCCATTCGGCGGCCATCTGTTCACCGTAGGCGGGGGAGGCGAGCAGTCGGTCGACGACTTTCTCGTACGCATCCGTCGTGCGATCGGCAACGAAGGCATCGATCTCGGCCAGCGTTGGCGGCAGCCCGGTGAGGTCGAGGGTTACCCGACGCAACCACGTCTCGCGCGAGGCCTCGCGCGACGGCGCGAGCCCTTTCGATTCCAGCATCGCGAGCACGAAGCGATCGATGTCGCCCCGCGGCCAGGTCGTCTGCCTCACCGAAGGCACCGCCGCCTTCTGCGGCGCGATGAGCGACCAGGGCGGCTTCCAGTCGGCCCCCTGCTCGACCCATCGCACGAGCACGGCCTTTTCGTAGTCGGTCAGCGCGAGGTTCGACTCGGGCGCCGGCATCATGAATTTCGGGTCGGTGCTGAGGATCCGCGCGACGAGCTCGCTTCTTCGGGGACTGCCAGGGACGATCGCGTGATTGCCAGAGGGGAGCTCGCCGAACGCCACCTCCTTGCGATCCAGCCGGAGGGACGCCTTGCGTACACGCTCGTCCGGGCCGTGGCACTTGAAACAGCGGTCCGAGAGAATCGGCTTCACGTGGAAGTTGAAGTCGACGACCTCGGGCACGCCCGCGACGTCTGGCGCGCGGCGTCCGCATGCCGATGCGGCCATGAGCGAGGCAATGGCCGTTGCCAGGACGAGCCGCGGAGTAACGCGGGATGAGAACAGAGGCACCGGCTGAACTCCCCTGAGGCCTCGCGAGCGGGCTGCCCGCTGACGTGGTTGGATCAATCGATTATAGGCCTCGGCCCGGGAATTGCCACGATCCAGGCGCCGTTTGTGTTGAAGGTGGGGCGTCACGTGCTGCATGCTGTACCGGCGCCCGGAGCTCGACGGGATTCGCATCGCCGCGCTCCATCTTGCGCGCACGCCCGCGCGAGCCTCGAGATAGACCTGTGCAGCATGCTCGAATCGGCCTGGACATTGGCGGAACCAAGACGGCCGGCGGTCTCGTGCTGTTCCCTGACGGCGTCGTGCTGGGGCGCCGGGTGATTCCGACTCGCCCGAATCGAGAGGGGCATGAGGTGCTTCAGGACATCCTCGACCTCGCGTCCGACGTGATCCGGGAGGCCGCGCTGATGGGCCACGAGGTGGAGGGCATCGGCGCGGGGGTCGCAGAGCTCGTGACGGGCGACGGAGAGATCACGAGCTCGCAATGCATCCCGTGGCGGGGGATGCCGGTTCGGCAGAGGCTGTCGCAGCTTGCACCGGCGGTCGTCGAAGCAGACGTTCGCGCGGCGGCGCTGGGCGAAGCTCTCTATGGCGCCGGACGTGAATACGACTGCTTCGCCTATCTGTCTGTGGGGACAGGCATCAGCTACAGCCTGGTGCAGGCGGGACGGCCGTACGCCGGAGCCCACGGCAATGCACTCGTCCTCGCCAGTGGACCGACGACGCACGTTTGCGCCCATTGCGGGCAACGATCTACTGTCGTCCTCGAGGACTACGCCTCCGGTCCGGCGATTGCCCGCCGCTATGCCGCACGTGCCGGACTCGACAGCGTCACGGGAGAAGATGTGATTCGGGCGGCGAACGCCGGCAACCCCGACGCCATCGATGTTGCCAGCAGTGCCGGGAGCGCACTCGGATGTGCCGTCGGCTTCCTGGTGAACCTCCTGGATCCACAGGCCCTCGTGGTCGGCGGCGGCCTTGGTTCGTGTGGCGGCCACTATTGGCAGAGCTTCGTCGAGTCCACACGCGCGCACATCTGGGCCGACACGAGTCGTGAAGTCCCGATGCTGACAGCCGGCCTGGGACCGGACGCCGGAATCGTGGGGGCGGCCGCTGCATGCGGTCGGCTTCGCGCGCCGGGCTCGAAGGAGGTCGGTTGAAGGCAACCATCGGGCGGTTGATGCAGGAGCACGGCCCGGTGCTCGGCGATGGCGGCTACCTGATCGAGCTCGAACGCCGGGGTTACGTCGACAGCGGCTCGGGGCGCGAGAAGGTGGGGACAGGCCGCGGGAGCGGCCAGTTCACGCCGGAAGTGGCGATAGAGCACCCGGACGCGCTCCGCGCATTGCACCGCGAGTTCCTCGATTCCGGCTCTCGAGTCCTGCAGGCGCTCACATTCTTTGCCACCCGCGAGAAGTTGACGCGCGCTGGTTATGGGAACGAGACGGAGGCCATCAATCTGGCGGCCGTCCGGCTCGCGAAGGACGTGGCGGGCGCGGACGCGCTGGTCGCAGGGTCGGTGTCCCGTACGCAGCTCTTTGAACGGGAAGGACCGGGCGTCTCGAGCCACGTTCGCGATCTCTTTCAGGAGCAGATCCGACTGTTGAAGGCGGCGGGCGTGGACTTCCTCATCCTCGAGACGTTCTTCCACCTGCAGGAAATGCGGATCGCGCTCGAGTGCGCTCAGGAGAGCGGCCTCGAGGCGCTGGCGACGATGAGTTTCCGGCCGACGTTGGCCGCGTCGAGCGACGGCTATTCGCCAGAACAGTGCGCGAAACAGATGGTGGAAGCCGGAGCGTCGGCAGTCGGGGCGAACTGCGAACAGGAACCCGCCCGGATCGTCGAGGTGGTGAAAGCCATGGGCGCCGCGGCTGGTGTGCCGGTTGCGGCGCAGCCGGCGGCGTTTCGTACGAGTGACGACATCCCCTGCTTCACGAAGATGTCCCAGTTTCCCGATCAACTGGAAACGATCCAGGTCGCCCGCAGCGAATTCGAGAATTTCGGGCGGGTCGCCGCACAGAACAGGTTCGGCTTCGTCGGCGGCTGCTGCGGCTGCAATGCCGCCTACATTCGCGCGATCGCGGCCGGCGTCCGGCTCGCGCAACCGGTTGGCTGATCCCTCGCAGGGTGCACGTGTGACGAACTCCGATCCTCCGCGGCTCTTGCGGGACATTCAATCCCAACCGGAATCCCTCGCCGGTGTCTTGAGCCATCAAATGGGCGGTGGAAATGAGTCGCTCGTGCGCGCCGCCGCATTGCTGCGACCGGCGAAGCGTGTCGTCATCACCGGCATTGGGGCATCGATGAACGCATCGATCCCTTTCCAACATCGGCTATTCGCGGCAGGGATCGATGCCTCCCTTGTCGAAAGCGGAGAACTGCTCCACTACCCGCGTCCGCTCGGTCACGACACGGTGGTGGTGGTGGTTTCGCGCTCGGGCGAGTCGGTCGAGGTCGCAAAATTGCTCCCGCGGCTTCGCAGTGCCTGCGCGACGATCGGCGTCACCAACGATCCGGAGAGCTCGCTGGCGCGCGGCGCCGATCACGCTGTCGACATTCGAAGTCTCGACGACGAGATGATCGCGATTCAGACGTACACGGGAACGATCCTCGTGCTCGAGCTGCTCGCCGCTGCGGTCGCCGGTGACCTCTCGGCCGTGGCATCGGCAGCGCCCGCGGCGGTCGATCTGCAGCGCCGATTCATTCGAGAGCAAATCGAGCGGCTGGCGCAGTGGGATGAATTCTTCGAGTCGCATCCGCGAGTCCACCTGCTGGCGAGAGGTCCGTCGAGCGCGACGGCGTTCGAAGGCGCGCTGCTGTTCAACGAGACAGCAAAAGTCCCGGCCATCGGCATGACCGTCGCGTCGTTCCGTCACGGGCCGGTTGAACTCGTGGATGAGACATTCTCCGGGGTCATTTTCGCGCCGGACGATGGCACGCGAACGCTGAATCTGGCGCTTGCAGCAGACCTGGTCCGGTTCGGCGGGCGCGTCCGCGTGATTGGGCCGCGGCACGCGGAGTTCTCCAGTCTGGACTGGTGCGAGACACCCGAAGTTCCGGCGGGCCTGGAGCGCTTGCTGGAGATTGTTCCGATGCAGCTCGCGGCGATGCGACTCGCGCAATCACGGGGAATCGTGCCCGGGCAATTCCGGTACGCCCCGCAAGTGGCGCGTGACGAGACCACCTTCGAGCCGCCCGACTAAAGGAGGGACAGCTGTCCACATGCAAATCTCCCTGCCGAAGTGGTTATGGCTGGCCTTGATGTCCACGTTCTGGTGGGGTCTCTGGGCCTTCCTCGTCAAGGTCGCCAGCGCTCACCTGAATCCTTTCCAGATGCAAGCGCTCTTTGTCGCTGGAATGGTGCCGCTCCTCGCCGTGGTCCTTGCCCGATCCCGGCTCTCCGTCCGGACAGATCGGCTGGGGGCGTTGTATGGGGTTCTGAACGGTGTGCTGGCGACGCTCGGCATGCTGGCCTTTTATGCCGCGATGGAGCAAGGCAAGGCAGCCGTGGTCGGATCGGTCACGGCACTCTTTCCGATCGTGACGGTTGCCGGATCGATGTTGATATTGAATGAACGTCTCAATGTAGTGCAGCGCACGGGCGTCGGCCTTGCGATCGCCGCGATCCTGCTATTCGTCTAGCCGATGGCCGGCTGGATCCTCCCCGCCGTGGCTGCCTTGGTCCTGTGGGGGATTGTCGGCGTGCTGCAAAAGCTTGGCAGCAATCGCGTCGGCGCAGACTCTCTGCTGATCTGGGTGACGGCCGGGTACGTGCTGATGTTGCCGCTGGTCCTTTGGAAGGGCGGCCACTGGAGCGTCTCGCCGACTGCAATTTTCCTGGGCGTGGTCGCCGGCTGCGTGAACGGGCTGGGCACCTGGCTGCTGTTTCGCTCGCTCGACCACGGAGCAAAAGCGTCAGTGGCTGTTCCGCTGACAGCTCTTTACCCCGTCGTCACGGTGGTCCTGGCCTTCCTCTTCCTCTCCGAGCGGTTGTCGCTGCGGGAATGGCTCGGCGTTGTCCTGGCCGTTTGCGGTGGCGCGATGCTGTCGTATGAAAGGGAATCAGGGACGAGCATGGGCAGCGTCGATCCAACCGCTCGCTTCTCCGATCGTGTGGCGGACTATGTCCGGTATCGGCCCGCCTACCCCGACGCGCTACTCACGGCCCTCCAGCGCGAGGTCGGCCTCTCGTCCACATCCGTGGTCGCTGACATTGGATCGGGGACGGGCATCTCATCCGAGCTAGTACTCCGGACTGGCTGCCGGGTCTTCGCCGTCGAGCCGAATAGCGACATGAGAAGAGCGGCCGAGGCCCGCCTCGGGAATGAGCCGCGATTCCACAGTGTCGCTGGCCGGGCCGAAGCGACGACGCTCGGCGACGGTACAGTCGATGCGGTGACAGCGGGACAGGCGTTTCACTGGTTTGCTGCGCTCGACGCCAGGGCAGAGTTCATGCGCATTCTGCGCCCTGGCGGCATCGTCGCCCTCTTCTGGAACACGCGCCGCACGGAGGGCAGCCCATTTCTGAGCGCGTACGAGCAGCTGCTGCGACAGTCCGGGACCGACTACGCGCAGGTCGATCACCGGAACGTGGATGCGTCGGCGCTGCGCGCGTTCTTTGGGGGCGCGTATCAGTCCCGCGTCTTCGCCAACGCGCAAGTCTTCGACTTCGACGGGCTTCGGGGACGCCTGCTCTCTTCGTCGTACGCACCCGGACCCGAGCATCCGGACCACGCCAGGATGCTCGCCGCGCTGCGAGATTTGTTCGAGGCGCATCACGAGAACGGTCGCGTGCGGATGGAATACGATACGGAACTGTTCTTCGGCCCACTCGCATGAAGCTGACTCGCCGCGATCTCCTCAAGGGCGTAGGCCTTGGCAGCACCGCCAGTGTCCTGAAAGCAACGAGGGCGGTCCCGGAGCAATCGCGGTCGCTCTCAGCGGAACGGTTCGACATCGCCGTGACGTTCGTCAGCCCGATGACCGTCCGGATCACCATCTCACCGCTCGGGGCTGGTCTCACGACCGTCCTTCCACACGACGATGGCGCACTTGTGGCCCGACGATGGCCTCGTCCGGCGCTGCGGACAGCTGCCCTCGAGCGGCCGACGAGCGTCAAGCGCGGCGACGTGTCGGTGGAGCTCCGCTCCGATCCCCTGTCGGCACGCGTGACATCGAAGGGGCGGATCGTTCAGCACCTTCGCGCGGACGTGGAAACAGGGGCGATCACGTTCGCGCTCGGTGATGGTCCGATCCTCGGACTCGGCGAAGGGGGCCCGCAATTCGATCGGCGCGGCAGAGCAGACCGGATGGTGAGCGGCCAGGACGGGTACGAGCTGCGGACGCACGGCGGCCGCGTTCCCGTGCCGTGGCTGATTGGCACCGGCGGTTGGGCGATGTTCGTACATCGCCCTTACGGAGCGTTCGACCTGACCGGTCCGGAAGGTCGAGTGGAGCCAATCAGCGCCGGGTCGCGATCGCCGATCGATGTGTTCGTCGTCGCATCGGCCGATCCGGTCACCATCATGGCCGAGTACGCGGCGCTGACCGGACATCCGGAGATGCCGCCGCTCTGGACGTTCGGCTACCAGCAGTCGCACCGAACGCTCGCAAGTCGAGAGGAAGTGCTGGAGGAGGCGAGAACGTTCCGCGCCAAGAAACTCCCGTGCGACGCGCTGATTTATCTCGGGACGGGATTCTGCCCGTCGGGATGGAATACGAACAACGGCGAGTTCGTCTTCAACTCGAAAGTATTCCCCGATCCGGACGTGACGGTCCGCCAGTTGCACGACGAGCATTTCAAGGTCGTGCTGCATGTCGTGCTCGAGGGAAAGACGCTCACCGGGACCGTTGAGGAACCATGCTCGTCTCCGCCACTGCCGAGCGGCACGCTGCCCACCGGTGAATGGCCCGACGATCGGCACGTGAGCTGCTACTGGCCGGTCCACAAGCCGATCTTCGATCTCGGCATTGACGGGTGGTGGCCGGATCAAGGCGACGACTTCGACCCCGCATCACGCCTCGCGCGCATCCGGATGTATTGGGATGGCTGCCGTCACTGGCGTCCCGATCAACGTCCGTATGCGCTCCACCGGAATGGCCTCGCCGGAATGCAACGGTACGCCGCGTTCCTCTGGTCGGGCGACGTCTATTCCACCTGGGAGACGTTGGCCACGCACGTGCCGGTTGCGATCAATACGGGGCTCTCGGGAATCCCATTCTGGGGCACCGATATCGGTGGCTTCGTGCCCACCAGGGAGCTGACGGGGGAGCTGTACGTGCGCTGGTTTCAGTTCGCTGCCTTCTGCCCTCTATTCCGCGCGCACGGCCGCACCTGGAAGCTGCGGCTGCCGTGGGGATGGAACACCGGCGAACTGGGGCCGGACGAGATCGCGAATTATCCCAGCGGCGCCGCAAACCCGGATCGAAGCGAGCTGCACAACGCGGCGGTTGAGCCGATCTGCCGGAAGTATCTCGAGCTCCGGTATCGTCTCATGCCGTATCTCTATAGCGCCGTTCGCGAGGCGCATCTCACCGGTCTTCCGATTGTTCGAGCGCTCTGGCTCCACTATCCGACCGATCCAACGGCCGCTGCCCGCGGCGACGAGTATCTCTGGGGTCGCAACATCCTGGTTGCGCCGGTCGTCGAGAAGAGCGCGGCCGAGCGTCGCCTCTATCTACCGAGAGGCGTGTGGCACGACTTCTGGACGGAGGCACGTGAGGAGGGCGGGCGCGAGATCGTGCGCAAGGTCGATCTGGAGACCATGCCGCTCTACGTGCGCGCCGGTGCGGTGCTGCCCCTCGGTCCGGTCAAACAGTACGTCGCGGAGCCGGTCGACGCGCCGCTCGAGCTCACGATCTATCCGGGCGACAGCGGTGGATTCATGCTGTACGAGGACGATGGCGTGAGTTTCGAGTATCAGCGGGACGACTGGGCGGGAATTGAGGGCAGATGGGACGATGCACGACGCAGGCTCACGCTCGACACAGCACGGGGGTCCAAGCGGGTGAGGTCTGAGCGGCTCCTTCGAGCGCGCATCGCCGGCGAGCGTGCAACCCGCGACGTTGTCTTCAAAGGCCGTGCGATCGATGTTCAATTCTGAGGTTGTTCAACGAAGGCCACGATGAGCCCGCGCGAGACACCGGCGTCGCTCGGCCCGTACGACATCTTGTCGATCATCGGTACGGGAGGCGGAGGTGAGGTGTATCGCGCATGGGACCCACGCCTCGAGCGTCACGTTGCGCTGAAGGTTCTCCATCGCCGCGCAGAAACCGACCCGGCCAGGGTTCAACGCTTCATCGCCGAAGCGCGGGCCGCCAGCGCCCTGAACCATCCCAATATCCTCACGGTGTTTGATGCTGCCGTCGACGACGCGGCGCCGTACATCGTGTCGGAGCTGGTGGAAGGGCGAGCCCTGAGGGACGAACTGTCCCGAGGCTTGCTGCCACTGAAGCGCGTGCTGGATCTGGCGACACAGATCGCAGACGGTCTCGCCGCGGCGCACGAGGCGGGCATCGTGCACCGCGATCTCAAGCCGGAGAATGTCATGGTGACCCGGGGCGGGCGCGCCAAGATTCTGGACTTTGGCCTGGCGCAAGGGGGCGGCTTCAGCGAGAGCGGCGCGTCGGACCATGGCGACCTCGAGACCCGGACCGACATGGCGCTCGGGGCCGGGACTGCACCGTATATGAGCCCCGAGCAGGCGCGCGGTGCTGTCACCGACTACCGGTCCGATCAGTTTTCATTCGGCCTGATCGTGTTCGAGATGCTGACGGGACGACCCGCGTTTCGCCGCGCGACGCCCGAAGCGACGCTCGACGCCATCATCAACGAGGACCTGCCGCTCGATGGACTCGGCGAGCGCGTGCCATTGCCCCTTCAATGGATCCTCGAGCGGTGCCTTGCCAGGGAACCCGGCGACCGCTACGCGAGTACATCCGATCTGCAGAGAGACTTGATGACGGTCCGCAACCGTCTCGGCGAACTGCTCGCGGGCGCGCCGACCAGCCGTCGGAGTTGGTCCGGACGACAGCGCCTGCTCGCCAGCGGTCTGGGTGCAGCCTGCGCGGGCGTGCTGCTGGCCGCATACGCCGTGCAGCGGCCGATCGCGGGCTCGCCGCCGCTTCGCTTTTTGCCGGTGACGTCGGAAGAGGGATTCGAAGGGTTCCCGGCCTGGTCTCCCGACGCCCTAACGCTCGCGTATGCGGCCGCGGTCGACGGCGTGCTGCAGATCTTCACGCGGCGCCTTTCAGCACCGTCGTCGGCGCTGGTCACCCACGCCGCGTACGATTGCAAATACCCCTTCTGGTCGGCCGACGGGAAGCGCCTCTATTACGTGTCGCGCGCGAGGGACCGCGACGGCATCTGGTCCGTCGGCGCTGCCGGAGGCACGCCTAAAGTCGTGATCGAAGATGCGCTGCGCGGCGCGATCGCTCCCGATGGTCGTGCGCTGGCCTTTCTCCGGGACGAACAGCATGGCGATGTCGTTGGCGCCGCAGCGGTCTATGTCTCCTCGCCGATGAATGCGGCGCCACGGCGACACGCCGGACTGGGGACGCTGCGTCTGGGAGATGGCGCGCTCGCGTTCTCACCCGACAGTCGGATGCTCGGAATCGTTGCCGTTCCGAGAACCATCGGGCTTGCGCCGGAGGAGCGTGGCTGGCAGTTCTGGACGCTGCCGATCGATCCGAACCGAGCGGGCCGTCGACGGCTGAGCCGCTGGACCGACGTCGTGCCTCGAATCTCCAGTTTCTCGTGGCTTCCGGACGGACGTCACGTCGTGCTCGCGGCTGGTACCCTCACGACGCCGGGCACACACCTGTGGGTGGCGGACCTCGACAGCGATCGCGTGTGGCCGCTCACTGAAGGATCGGGCACCGAGCACTATCCGTCGGTCTCGCCGCTCGGCGATCGTGTGGCCTTCACTTCCGGCGAACCCGATTACGACTTGATGGAGATCTCGCTCGACGGCACCACGACGCGACGGATCACCGCCACGGCGCGCAACGAGGCCGACCCCGCGTGGTCGGCTGACGGCGGCATGATGGCGTACGTGACCGATCGCCGGGGCCGCGATGAAATCTGGCTGCACACACGAAACCAGCCGCTAGGCGATCGACCGATCATCACACAGGCTGATTTCGGCGGCGACCGGACCATTCTGCTGGGCACGCCGTCCTTCTCCCCTGACGGCGCGCGCCTCGCGTACCAGCGCAACTCGTCGGCGCCGATCTGGCCGCTCAGAATCTGGATCTCGCTCATTGCCGGCGGTCCGCCGGTGCCGCTGCTGCCAGCCAGCTACGAGGGCTACCAGAGCGCGCCGACATGGTCGCCCGACGGCGAGTGGATTGCCTACACGCAGTGGCAAGCGGATCAGTGGCTGCTCGCCAAGGTCCGCGTCGGCAGCGGCGAAGGGCCCGTCGTACTGCGCCGCAACGGCGTGCCGAACGCGATGCCGCAGTGGTCACCGAAGGGCGAGTGGATCACGTGGGAAACGGCGGCAGGATTCAGCGTCGTGTCGCCGGACGGCACCCGTGAGCGAGTGCTGGCCGAGCATCAGTGGCTCGGTACACGCCTGGTCGCCGGATGGCACGGAGATCGTTGGCGTCAGGGAAGACGACGACCTGCATCTGACGATAGTCGGACTCGATGTCCGCACCGGCGCGACCCGGGTCCGAGGAGATCTGGGTCCGTCACCCCCCGTGAACAATCCGCTCCGGGGCTTTGGCGTCACCGCTGACGGACGATCGATCATCACGTCGCTCGTCCGACCTCGCGGCGATCTCTGGCTTATCGAAGGCCTGCGGGCTCGCCTTGCCGATAAGCGCTGGTCGCTGCAGATGCCGGGCCGATAGAATTCCCATCGAAATCCCACATCCAGCGGCTTGACTGCCGCAGCCCCGGGGCGTAGGGTGCTCTCAAACTTTCTGAGCCAAGGCGAAGCCGACGTGAAGAATGAGCTAGGGCCTCTGGGGCGTAGCCAATTCGCTGTCGGCGAAGTGCCGCGCCTTGCAGGACTCGAATCGCCAGGAGGTCGTCATGACCCGCCGCCTGTTTGTCGTCGGCACCCTCGTCGGGATCGTCGTATTCGGCCGGCTCGACTCCGGTGCCTGCGGGGACAAGTTCCTTCGCATGGGACGCAGCGCGCGGCTTCGCGGATACGCGGCGGTCCATCCGGCATCGATTCTGATCTATGCGCCGGCGCGCGCGACCACCTCGTCGACACGGCAGTTCGAGACGCTGTTGAAACGCGCCGGTCATACGCCACGGGTGGTGCCACATGGCACCGATCTGACGGGCACGATCGCCGGGGCGCGCTACGACGTCATCATTGCCGCCTTTGCCGACACGCAGGATCTCGAACGGGTGCTGCAATCGCAGTCGTCGCGACCCGATGTTCTGCCGATTCTCTACAAGCCGACTCCTGAAATATCAGCCGCCGCTGCGTCCGCCTACCACTGCCGGCTGGAGCCCGAGAAAATGACGAAAGAGGATGCGCTGGCCGAGATCGACCACCTGATGGAACGTCGCCTCGCCGTCCGTGCGTCGGCGCCTGTGCCGGCGGGGCTTCAGCCCCGCCGGCAGTGAGACCTGTCTGTGCGTTGCCCGGCCCCAGCGTTCGCCAGGTTCGCTTGCGCCATAATTGCGTGCCTCGGTGCGCAGGGCGTCGGTGTTCCCGCTGCGTACGCGCAGGCGTGGGTGCCGCTCAAGGGCGAAGGGTCAGTCTCGATCCTCTATCAGGACCTCTTCGTCGTCGACCATCTGCGCGCCAACGGGACGCGCGAAGATCGAGGTCAGGTCCGCTCGCAGGGCCTGCTGCTCGATGCGACGTACGGCCTGACCGATCGGGTTGCCCTCACGCTCGGGGTGCCTGTCGTCCGCGCGCGCTACACGGGCAGGGCGCCGCATCCGAATTTGCAGGACAACGGCGATGCCCACTCTGGCCTTCAGGATATTCGGCTGGGCGTCCGGTACAACGTGGTCCGCGGTCCGGTGACTATCACGCCGTTTGTCGGAACCAACATGCCGTCGCATGCCTATCAGACGTTCGCGCATGCCGCGTACGGTCGGCGCGTACGGGAGCTCGAACTCGGCGTATACGTCGGTCGGATCGTCTCGCCGCGCCTGCCGAACGCGTTTGCGCAGGCACGTTACTCGTACAGCTTTGCCCAACGTATCGTTGGCATTCACCATGACAGGAGCACGCTGGACGTGGAGCTCGGGTATTTCTTGACCCCGAAGGTCCGGGCCTTCGCGCTTGGCGTCGGTCAGAAGACCCATGGCGGCATTGACCTGCCCGACGCGGGTTGGCGTGCGCTGCCACTCGAGCAACAGCCCCACCACGACCGCATTGCTCGTAACGACATGATCGATACCGGTGGTGGGCTACAGCTCTCCCTCGGCCGATCGTTCGATGTCTTCGGGTCGTACATGACCACCGTCGCTGGACGTAATGGTCATGCGTTGAAACGCGCTGTCACCGTGGGCGTTGCCTGGAGCTTCGGTCAAGGCATGGGGCTGGTCGCCGAGGCGAGCGAGTCGGCGCGGCCCATGGTGCGCTGCCTGTGCCAGAAAGGGAAGTGAGTACTCGTCAGCCAGCAGGTGCCGATGCCGTCGAGCCCGCCGGCGGCGGGATGCGGAAGGTGACGACGACCGATCCCAGTCGGATTTGATCGCCGTCACAGAGCGCCAGCGGCGCGCCCACACGCCGGTCGCGCACGAATGTCCCGTTCTTGCTGCCCAGGTCCTCAACCGTCACGTTTCCTCCGCCGATGACGATGCGAGCGTGGTGACGGGAAACGCCCGGCGCGTCGATCCACACCGCCGCATCAGGGGCACGGCCCACCACATTGTCGCCGTCGACAAGGCGCACCTGACGCCCTTCCCACACGACCCAGTAGTTGACGATATTGACGGTGCCCACTCGAGTCTCGGTTGCGTCATCGGCGTCGCCGATGAACCAGTACCCGAACCGATGCATCGTTCGCACGAAGCGCGGAGCGTCGGCCGTGTCGCCCAGCGCGCGGCGTATCTCTGCGACCAGACTTGCCAGGTTCGTCTCGAGCACAAACGTCGACGGCCACAGGAGCTGGTGCAGCTCGGGTCGTGACATCGCGCGGTTCCGGTTGCGCACGAGCGTGTGCAGCAGATCGAACGCTTTGGGCGACAGACGGATCTCGCCGCTCTCGCTCAGCAGCTGGCGCGTTGCCGTGTCGAGCGTGAAGGGCCCGAATCGATACGTCACGCCGCCTCCACATCGTCGGGCGTGCCCCGTCACGTCGGAGCGCGCCCGGTCGATGCGGCATTCTAGGTTATGCGCGAGCACTTGGGCACCACCGAACTGGCCCATCCCGCTCAGTGGCGCTCACCGGGGATTCCCACCTCGGACGAGGAATGCGGAACGCTGCTGGCCCGACGCCCCAGTGCAGACGGCGGCGCCAGTGACGTGGCCAGTACGAACCGGACATAGACTAGAACCCCCTGAACGCACAGTTCCCTGGGTTCGGCTGGTCGATACGTAGCGCGGGGGCCATGGCCGGCACGAGGTAAACGACGACATTCCGGGCGGGCGCGCCGCTCTCGTTGCGGGCGATGTGGGCATGAATGCCGACGTCGAGAAACCCCTGGCCCTTCTCGAGAACCGTCGGCTCGCAGTTCGGGTCGTCTGACTCGTAGAAGGTCATCCTGCCCTCCACCACCGAGATGAACACCGGACCGGGATGAACATGCCAGGTACTTTGCGAGCCGTTCGGGAAGTCGATCGTCTGGACGGCGATGTCGAGACTGGGCTTGGCTTCGACCTCGACCTCCCAGTCGAGCGACTTGTCCACGCGCTTGACCTTGAATGGGTCCTCGAATGTTGCTCGACCGATCAGGGTCGAGGTGGGGGCGCTCTGTGCCCAGATTCGGTCGCCAGACAGCAGCGCACCGGCCACGCCGACGCCTACCAAAAGAGTCAATGTCCGAACACGCGTCATGCCACACCTCCCTGGGACGTCGTGTCCCTTGAGAGGCGAGACTAGTGAAGTCACCCGGTGAAGTCTTTGGGAAGGTGTGCGGAATCGATGGGAAGATCGTGGGGAGAGCCGGCCGGCACCATCCACGCGTTCATTCATCCATCCGCTCGCCCCCACGATAATCCCCGCAGACACCCTGCGCCGCAGCAGACCGAGAGTAAGATGACGCCCACTTCGCGCGGAGGATATGGACAGAGCGAAACAACTGACGCGGCGGCGCTTTCTGGCGCTCGGCGCGTCGGCGGCCTCAGGCGCCTGCGCGACCGGGATGGAGACAGGCCGTTCGACCGTCCCCGGCCGATTGATCAGCAGGCCGCGGCGCGCCATCGTCTTGGAGCCACTTTCGCCAGGCGAGCATCCACTTGCCTTGGGAAAGCGACGCGACGGCCTGCTCTACGTGCCGCGCCAGCCCCCCGTGGGGCCGGTGCCTCTCGTCGTGATGCTTCATGGCGCGAACGGGTCCGCGAAAGGTGTCATAACCAGAACGACCGATTTCGACCTCGCCGAGGAGTTCGGGTTCTGTGTGCTCGCGCCGGAGTCGCGCCACACCACATGGGATGCCATCAGCGGCTACTTCGGTCCGGACGCGCCGTTTATCGAGAGCGCCCTCGAGTACACCTTCGTGCGGGTGCCGATCGATCCTGCGCGGCTCGCAATCGGCGGCTTTTCCGACGGGGTGACGTATGCGTTGTCGCTGGGGCTGATTAACGGCGATCTGTTCACGCACGTGATGGCGTTCTCGCCGGGATTCATCGTGGCAAGGAGAGTGACCGGCCGGCCAGCGATCTTCGTCTCGCACGGTACACGAGACGACGTCCTGCCCATCGGCAGCACGAGCCGGCGGTTGGTGCCTGGGCTGCAGAAGGCCGGGTACACCGTGCGCTACCGCGAGTTCGCCGGCCCTCACGCGGCGCCGCCGCCCATTGTCCGCGAGGCGTTCGGGTGGTTGAAACGGGGATCAGCGGAACGACTGGGCGGGAATTGAGGGTAGAGGTTGGACGGCGTGTGACCTCACCTTCTTCATCGTTTCCTTGAGCTCGAGAGGTTTACAGTGCCTCCAACGTCACCACCGGCTCCGTCTCATGGCGCTGCGCGCCGGAACGGGTGGCCCACGGGCCTGCGGCCAGGCATAGAGGATCTATTGGAAAATCGTGAAGACCGGCAAGACAACCGCGCATTTCCGTCAGGGTCGCACACCGCCCGAACCGAAGTGCTCGGTGAGATAGGCGACGAGCGCGGTCTGATCCGCGTCCTGGAGGGGTGTGCCCCACGTCCGCATCTGCGTCACCGTTCGTCCCCACGCTGCGGCGTCCTTCCGCTGCTGCGTGATCAGACCGGCGCCGTGACACAGCAGGCATCGCCCGGCAACGAGCGCCTTCGCGGGACCGTCGGGCAGTGCGGCGATCTCGGCCGCTTCCGCGGGCCGCATCACCGCCAGCAATGCCGGATCCGAATCGACCTTCCCGCCGACCTTGGCGCTTCGACAGCCCGCGGAGAGCGCCGCCGCGAGGAGCGCCAACGTGATCACGGTCGGTCGGACGACGCGCCCCATCCGCGCCGCAGCGTCAGCGCGCACTGAAGCGCACCTCGTGGATCGAGTTGTTTCCGTAGCCGCCCGGGTTCGGCGAGGCGTGATCGGGCTGCGTGTGGCCGGCCGTGTCGGTCGCGCGAGCGCGCACGCGCTGCTCCCCGGCCGACTGAACGACTACGTCGGCCTCCCACAGCTTCCACGCGCCCGGCCGCGGCTCGCTCGTGACGCGTGCTTGCTGCCAGGTCCGACCGCCGTCGCTCGAGATCTCGACCTGCGCGACTGTCCCCGTACCCGTCCAGGCGACCCCCGTCGCGCGCGTGGTACCGACGTCCACTTGCTCGCCGTCGCGCGGGGCGGTGATGAGCGATTTCACGCGCATCAGCTCCACGGGGCTTCCGTCCGCGTATCGGTAACCGCGCGCCATGAAGTGATTGTCCGACTCGGTGGCGCGGGCGTGCACATGCGTGAGCCACTTCGTCGACGCCATACCGTACCATCGCGGCACCACGAGGCGCAGCGGACCGCCGTGCAGGAGGGGCAGCGGCTCGCCGTTCATCTCGTAGGCCACCAACGCCTCGCCGAGCGCCGTCTCGCGCGGAACACTGCGGAGGAACAAGGGAGCCGTGGGCAGCGGACTGCGATCTGCGCCTTCCATCCAGAAGTGCAACGCCGACGTCTGGACGCCGGCGCGCTCGAGCAAAGCGGCGAGGGTCACGCCGGTCCATGTCGCGGTGCTCACCGCGCCGAGGCCCCACTGCACGCCGGACGTGGATGGCAACTCGAGACCGCCACGGCCGTTGCCGGCGCACTCGATCGTCGCGCTGCGATGCTCGGCGCGCATGCGGCGGATGTCATCGAGGCGGAATGTGACCGGGCGCGCCACCTCACCGTCGACTGTCAGCGTCCACGCCGTGGAGGGCTCCGTGGGCAGCGCATGATGGCTTCGGACGAAGAAGAGATCGTTTCTCGTCTCGAACGTCCTCAGCGCTTCGATCGGCGACTCCGCGTCGAGTGGTCGAGCGTTCCGGATGACCAGTCGCGACGCGCTGACGCCAGGCTCTGCGGCGGACTGTCCAGCGACAGACACGAGGTCAGCGGCGCGCGTCGGTCGCACCAGCGCGCCGGCAGCAGCCAGGGCGAGCGTGAGCGCGTCGCGACGGCTGACGAATCGGTCGCACATGCGCGTCAGACTCCGTAGGAAGAATTCACGATCCCGCCCGCGCCGCCGGCGTGAGGTTGGTCATGAGGATGGCTGGGACTCTACACCGACTTCTCTCTCGCGTGCGTGGACCTGCGGAGCAAGGCAGGTCGCCGACCCAACGTCGGCGCCCGTCCCGCAACCTCCGTCGGGCGACGAGATGTCAAAAATACTTGACATTCATTTACAGAATGTCTTATAACTTTGACACCATGTCAAATAAATCAGTCAAACCCGAACCGGCCGTCGATTTGATGGGCGGCTCGTTTGAAGAGCGAAGCGTCTGGATCCAGCTCTTCAGCCTGTCGCTGGTCCTCGTCGGTTATTCCTTGATCGCCTGGCAGATGTTATCCGCGGGGGTGACCGCCCTCCCCGCTTACGTAGCCGTGTTCGCCGTCGCGGTGGTCCTGATGGTGATCGTGCTCGTCGTTGGCCACGTGGCCGTGGCCATCGCCAGCCGGCCCGGCGGACGCGACGAGCGAGACCGCTTGATCGAGTGGCGGGCCGAAAGCAATTCCGGCTGGGTCGTCGGGACGGGTGTGCTTGCCGGGATCACCGGCATGGTGCTGTCGGTGCCCAATGTCTGGACCGCGCACCTGCTCCTGTTGTCCCTGTTCCTGTCCGAGATGCTGAAGCTCGTGCTGCAACTCGTCTACTACCGCCGGGGCGTGTAGCGTGGCGCCAACAACGATCAGCAATCAGATCAGGGTGCTCAGGTTCCATCACGGCGAGATGACGCAGCAGCAGTTGGCCACCGAGATCGGCGTGACCCGACAGACGGTCAACGCTATCGAGGCCGGCAAGTACTCGCCCTCGCTGGAGGTGGCGTTCCGGATTGCGCGGGTGTTCAACAAGCCCTTAGAGGAGGTGTTCCAGTTCGCCGCGCCGAATCCCGGCGCGTGAATCGGCGCACTGACGCGGTGGCACGTCTGACGGTCAGGGCTTGTCCGAGGCTGGGCGGAGCCGGCCCACTGTGGCAGACGATAGCCTGCCGAGCCAGGCCTTTGCCGCGTCCCCCACCAGGGCCCGCTCGAGCGCGTCGAACTTCACGTAGGCCACCGGCACGAGCAGCAACGTCAGAAACAGGCAGAGCGACTGGCCGCCGATGATCGTCAGGGCAATGACCGCGCGGCCGCTCCCGCCGATGCCAATCCCCAGCGAGGTCGGGATCAGCCCGGCCACGATCGCGGTCGTCGTCATCAGAATCGGCCGTAGACGGGTGCGGCAGGACTCGACGATTGCCTCCCGGAGCGGCAGGCCTCGCGCCCGCAGCACGTTGGCGTAGTCCACCTGCAGGATCGAATTCTTCTTGACGATGCCAAGCAGGAGGAGCATCCCGAGAGCGCTCCAGAGATTCAGCGTCCGGCCCGTCACCCACAGCGTGAGGAGCGCAAACGGCACCGCAATCGGCATCACCAGCATGATGACCACCGGCTGGAGGAAGCTCTCGAACTGCGAGGCCAGCACCATGTAGACGAAGATCATGGCGAGGCTGATGGCCATGACCAGGTTCGCCGTCGTCTCGTCCAGGATCCTCGACTGCCCCTGCAGCTTGTAAGAAATCGTCGGGGGCATCTTCAGCCCGGTGAGCAGGGCGCGAACGTCGTTCGACGCCTCGTCGAGCGCGTGGCCGGGCGCGACGTCGGCGATCAGGCTGACGGTAAATTGCCGGTCCGAGCGCTGCAGCGTGGTCGGCCCGAGACCGCGCTCGATCGTGGCGATGTTGTCGATCCGCACCTGCCCGGTGGCCGACGGTACCGTCAGCCGGCCGATCTCGGCGATGTCGCGCCGCTGGTCCTCGAGCACGCGGATCTTGACGGGATATTGTTCGGGCCCTTCCTTGTAGAACGAAATCTCGTCGTCGCCAGCCACCGCCAGGCGCAGGGTGTTGCCGATGGTCGCCATGCGCACGCCGAGGTCTGCGGCGCGCTTCCGATCGACGGCGACATGAATCTCGGGGTTCGACACGTTCAGGGTGATCTTGGCGTCGGTGAGGCTCGGCAGCTTCTGCGCCGCGACGAGGGCTCTCTTCGAGTAGTCGGCTATCTGCGGCAGATCCGGCCCGAGGATGTTGGCGGCGATCGCGAACCCGCCGGTCCCTTCGCCGCTTCCGAGCGCGTTCCGCGAGGTGATCGACGGCCGGTAACTCGGGTAAGGTGCCAGTCGGCGCCGCATCTCGCTGACGATCGCCGCCTGCGTGTTCCTGCGCTGGTCGAGAGGCAACGCCTGACACAGAAGATGAATGTGGGACTGGGAGCCTGGGCCCGAGACACCGATGGATGGCTCGATCTGCGCCATGCCCTCGATGCCGCTGAGAACGGTCAGCAGTTTGAACGCCACCTCCGTGGTTCCCGAGAGCGACGTGCCTTCAGGGGCGTCGAGGTGGACCGTCCATTCGCCCATGTCCTCGTTGGGAACGAACTCGCGGCCGACCATGTAATTCAGAGGGATCATCGACAGGGCCGCGATGACCGAGACGCCGATAATCAGGTTCGAGTGATCGAGCGCCCAATTCACCTGGCGGGTGTACCACTCGTCGAGCCAGTGGAAGAAGCCTCCCTCCTTCGTCTTGCGATCCGCCGCACCGTCCGACAGTTTCAGGAACCGCGAGCTGAGCATCGGTGTCAGCGTGAAGCTGACGAGCATGGACACCAGAATGGCGAATGCCATCGTCCAGCCGAACGGATTGATGAACTGCTTCGCGTACCCGTCCATGAACGCGATTGGCAGGAAGATGACGACGAGCGACAGCGTCGTGGCCATGACGGCGAGCGCGACCTCCCGCGTCCCCTGGATCGCGGCTTCGTACGGGGAGCAGTTCTTCTCCTCCATGTAGCGGAAGATGTTCTCCAGCACGACGATCGCGTCGTCGATGACGATGCCGACGGCGAGCGTGATGGCGAGCAGCGTCATGTTGTTCAGCGTGAACCCCATGATGCGCATCAGCGTGAACGACGCGATGATCGACGCGGGGATGGCGAGCGCCGAGATGATGACGGCGCGGGCGTTCCGGATGAAGAACATCACCACGATCGTGGCGAAGAGTGCGCCGAAGAGCAGGTGTTCCTCGAGCGACGCGATGGAGGCATAGATGTACCGCGAGTCGTCGCGGATCATCGTGAGCTTCACAGACGAGGGGAGGGACTGCCGTATCGTCTCGAGCTTCGCGCGCACGCCTTCGATGACGGCCACGGTGTTCTCGCCCATCGCGCGTCTCACGTCGAGCATCACGGCGGGGGTATCGCCGAGCCACACGGCACTCGTCGGCCGCTCGAAGCTGTCTTCGGCGTAGCCGATGTCCGAGATCCGGATCGGAGTGACGCCCTTCGTTGCGACGACGAGCCCATTGAAGTCCTGCGCGGCATCCACGCGGCCGAGCGTGCGGAGCAGGAGCTGGCCCTTGCCCTGCTCGACTGTTCCGCCCGGGATCTCGACGTTCTCCGCGACCACGGCGTCGCGCACCTCGGTCATCGATAGTCCGTACGAATCCGAGCTTCTCGATGTCGACGACGATGTGGATCTCGCGGGCGCGCCCGCCTGCCAGGCTGACCTGACCGACACCGTTGACGGTCTGGATGACGCGGCCGATCTGTTTGTCGCTGAGCTCGGTCAGCGTCCGAAGGCTCATCGTGCCCGAAGACACAATCAGCGACAGCACCGGGTCCGCGTCCGGATCGACCTTGGTGATGACGGGCGGCAGCAGTTCGGGTGGCGCGTTGCGGATGGCCCCGGCCACCTTTTCCCGTACGTCGTTCGACGCGTCGTTGAGGTCGCGCTCGAGGACGAAACGAACCGTGATCTGGGCTCTCCCTTCCGAGATGCGGGCCTGGATCTCGTCTATTCCCGAGACGCCGCTGATCGCTTCCTCCATGGGCTCGACCACCGCCGTCGAGATTTCGTCCGGGCTCGCGCCAGGGAGGCTCAGTGCTACGCTGACCGTGGCCGGATCGGCTTTCGGGAAGAGGTCCACACCGAGGTCGCGGAAGGAAAAGACCCCAAGCACCACGAGCGACATCACGAGCATCGTGGCGGAGACGGGCCGGCGGACGCAGAATTCAGAGAGCACGCAATCTCGCCTATCTGCTTATGGAGACGAGGGCGCCGTCGGCCAGCGTGTCAACGTCTGTGATGGCAACGGCCTCGCCCTCCTTGACCCCGCTTGCGACCTCAATGCGATCGCCAAGCCGCTCGCCGACCTGGAGTTCACGCAGGACCAGCCGATCCCCCTTGACGACGAAGACGCGGTTGACGCCGTAACGGTACTGGAGCGCCGCATACGGCAGCGTGAGGACATCGTCCACCTTGCCGCTTTCGACATGAACCCGGGCGAACGTCCCGGGTTTCAGCGCCGCGTCGGCGTTCGGCACGACGGCCTCGAAGGGAAACGCGCGTGTCGCGGGGTTGACGACGGGGCTGATGCGCGTCACCTTGCCGGTGAACGTGCGGTCACGGTACGCGTCCACCCGTAGCTCCACTGGGCGCCCATCGCTGATCCATGGCGCCATCTTTTCGGGGAGCTCCGCCGTCACCTTGAGCGGATCGAGACGCACGATGGCCATGACGGGCATCTGCTGCTTGACGAGTTCGCCGAGGTTCACCAGGCGCTTTTCGACGTAGCCGTCGAACGCCGCCCGGATGTTGGTGTCGCGAAGCTGGCGGCCCGCCAGCTTCATGGTGGCCTCCGATGCCTGAATGCTGGCGCGCAGATTCCTCGCGTTCTGCAACGACGCATCGTAGCTGGCCTGTTTCGACTGCACCGCGGTCTTCGCGTCGTCGTGCGCCTGCTGCGAGATGAGCGTGCGCGAGAAGAGCTCGTCCGCCCGCGCGAACAGCTGGTTCGCCTGCACGAGATCCGCCTTCGCCTTCTGCACGTCGGGCGTCTTCTCGATGTCGGGCAGGTGCTGCGGATCCGGGGCGCCGTACTGGGCCAGGGTTCGAGCGAGCGCGGCCTGTTGCTGTTCGTAGGTGTATTGCTGCTTCTCGTGGTCGAGCTGAATCAGGATTTGCCCGGCTCTGACACGGTCGCCAAGATCGGCCAGGATTGCGCGCACCGTGCCCTCGGCCTCAGACGAGATCGTGACCTGATCCACGGCGGCCAGTGTCCCCACGACGTCCACCGATCGCCTGACGGAGTTCTTGAGAACCACGGCGGTCGCGACCGGCTTGGCCGCGCCGTCGCGGGCCTTCGCGTCGGCGACCTGAGATTTGGAGCAACCGGCCGCGGCGACGGCCAGGCTCACCAGGATCGCAATTCGGGAAGCGTGAATCACGGTATGTGCCGCAACGAGGTCGGTGGAAGCCAGCGTCACTCTCGGCGCTATCGCGCCATCAGACGGTTCAAGGCAGGCGTCATCGCGGCAGACCACATCGCGTATCCCTTCGCCGTCGGGTGGAGGAAATCATCCATGACGTCTCTGGCAATCGAGCCGTCGGGCTGGAGGAACGTCCTGCCGATGTCAAGATAGCTCACACCGTTCCGGCCGTCCAGGCGCGCAATGCGCTGATTGACCGATTCGACCGCTGCGCGCTGCGCGTCCGGCACCGCGCTGCGCGGGAAGATGCCGAGCAGCAGGATCCGCGCGGCCGGTGCGCGCCGATGCAGTTCGGCGCAGATAGCCGCAATGCCGGCCGCAATCTCGTCGGGCGTGTTCAGGTCGATGTTGTTGGTGCCAATCATCACGACGACGAGCTTCGGGTTCACGTGGTCGAACTCGCCGTGCGTGAGCCTCCAGAGGACGTTCTCTGTGCGGTCCCAGCCATAGCCAAGGTTCACCACGCGGCGGCCAGCGAAGAACCGGTCCCACTCGGCAGCGCCGGTCCGCCGGCCGCCCACCGGCTCGCCGCCCCAGAAATGCGTGATCGAGTCGCCGAGCATCACAATCTCCGGCTGCCGGCTCTTCATCAGGGCCACACAAGCGGCATGACGCTCGGCCCAGTCGTAGACGCGCCAGTCGCGGTTCTGGGTCACCGGAACGAGGGTCGACGGCGTGCGCATGCCCGCGGCCGGTGCCTCCCTGACCGTGATGTCACCGACGGGAGCGCCGGCCGGCGAAAAGGCGCGGGCCTTGATCGTGTATCCGGCCGGCAGATGCACCGGCGCGAGCCATACTCCCGCGTCTCGCGTCGGGTCGCTCCCATCCAAGGTGTAGCGCACGATGGGGCCGGACGATGGAGGCGTGACGTCGAGCAGTCCGTCGGCGCGCGTTCGAATGACAGGCGCGTCGGTGGTCGCGGCCCCGAGCGTTGCCAGCATCGTCGCTGCCACGAGAAACCGGCCGAACAGGCGACATGGTTCCATGGTCATCCTTGCCAGTCGAATCAGCCTTCATCGCGTTCTCCCGAAGGCTGACCCTCGGAATCGTATCGCGCTTAGGTCTTCTTCGTGGCGCTCTGATTGGCATGGCGATAAGTTGCGATCACGACACCGGTGGTCGTCGGCTGCGCATCCACGAGGAGAAGCGCGGCAAGCGCACCGTCATCGGCGAAGAGACGACGGCCTGAACCGAGAATTAGTGGGTGGATCAGCAGGACGTAGTCGTCGACGAGGTTGTGCCGAACGAGCGATCGGACCAGCTCGCCGCTGCCCATGACCAGGACGTCTTTGCCCGGCTGTTCCTTGAGTCGCGGCACGGTGTCGGCCGCGTCGCCTTTGAGCAACGTCGAGTTACCCCACGGAAGCGGCTCGACGAGCGTCGTTGACACGATGTACTTTTGCGCGTTGTCGAGCACCTCGGTGAACGGTTGTCCGTCCGCCCGTGCCAGGCGCCGAAGAAGTCCTCGTACGTCCGTCGCCCGAAGAGCAGCGGTCCGACTTCGGCCATGCCTCCCGCCATGATCCTGCCCATCACCTCATCTCTGTACGGAAGCGCCCAGCCGCCGTGCGTGAAATCGCCGCGGACGTCCTCGTCGGGCCGCCCCGGCGCCTGCATCACGCCGTCCAGCGACAGACTTTCCATCACAATGATCCTGCTCATGTCCAATTCCTCTCCGCCCGGCGCCACGCCGTGTCGGCTTCTCACCGTCTATACGAACGGTGTTCGATTGGATCGACACCGACAGGGACGCGCGACGAAGAATTCCGGGAGGAATCGACTCCACAGGTCGTCCGCGCCAATGGCGGGGTTTGTCTAGTGGTACATGAACGGCTATAGCTATTTATGATACAGTCGACACGTGGCACGACGGAACACCGACCGTCCGGCTGAGCCGCGTGAGGCGCTATTAGCGGCGACATCTCGCCGGAAGGAGGCGCGGAGCGCCCGGGCGTTTCGGGCCTTCCTCACGCTCTATCCAACCGCCTTCCGTGACGAGTACGGCCGGGAGCTCGCGCTCGTGTTCGTCGATCGGTACCGCGATGCCGCCGGTCCGTGGGACCGCACCCTGCTCTGGCTCGAAGCCGTCGCCGGCATCCTTGCCGAAGCACCGAAGGAACATGGCCGCATGCTGCTCCAGGACCTCCGCTATGCGTCGCGCATGCTGCGGCAGCATGCGCTCGTGACCACGACGATTGTCGTCACGCTCGGCCTCGGGATCGGCGCCAACACGGCCGTGTTCTCGCTGCTGAACGCCGTGGCACTGCGGGCGGTGCTGCCTGTCCCGGACCCAGACCGCCTATTCACAGTGAACAGCGGAACACATGTAGCGTCCGGGCCGGAGGCCGCACGGCTGTCTGGGCCGATGTTCGACCGTCTGCGCCAGGCTGCGCCGAAGGGAGTCGGCGTTGCGGCGATGAGCCGCGGTGTGGCGCGTGTCTACACGCGCACCGATGACGAACCCGAGACGACGCCAGCGAGCCTGCAACTGGTGTCGCCGAGTGTCTTTCCAGTGCTTGGCGTGTCACCGGTGCTGGGCCAGGCGCTCCCGGATGAGCATGAGGGCCTCTCGGATGCCCCCGTCGCGGTCATCAGCCATGCGTACTGGCGTGGGCGCTTCGGGGGATCCGCGGATGTGGTTGGTCGAACGCTCACGGTCAACGGGACTGCCTTTACGATCATTGGCGTCGGCCCGCAGGATTTCGTTGGCGTGTGGCTGGAATCACCGGTCGATATCTGGGTGCCGCTCACGATGCAAGGAGCCGTGAAGTATTCACAGAACTTCAGCGCGGACGGCGCCGATTTCACCAGGCCGTGGCTGCCGCAGGCTCAGATTTGGTGGCTCCATGTCGTGGTTCGCGTGCCCGCCGAACAGACGGCCGCGGTCACGGGCGCGTTCAACGCGGGGCTCTCGGGCCTCGCCCGGCGAGACATCCGCATCGTGCTCGAGCCGTTCGCGCGTGGATTCTCTGAGCTCCGGCGGCAATTCCTGACGCCGCTTCGTGCCCTTGTCGTCATGGCGGCGCTCGTGCTGATCGTCACGTGCGCGAACGTGGCGAATTTGCTCCTGGCACGTGCCGTGAGCCGGCGGCGCGAGATCGCAGTCCGGCTGGCGCTCGGGGCGGGACGTGCACGATTGCTCCATCAGCTCCTGACCGAAAGCGCGCTCCTCGTCGTCATCGCCGGCGCGGCGGCTCTCCTGTTTGCGCGATGGGCTTCTGATCTGCTCGTCCGCGTCGCGACGGCAACCACCGACGGAATGCCTCCGTTCGAAGCGCCCATCGACCTTCGGGTTCTCGCGTTTACCGCGACACTGGCATTCCTGTCCGTGTTGATCTTCGGCCTCGTGCCTGCCTGGCTTGCGACGCGCCTCGACGCCGCAGGCGCACTCAAGTCCAGCGCCAGGGGTGCGATCGGTGGCGCACTGAGCCCGGCTCGCCTTCTGGTCGTGGTCCAAGTGGCACTGTCGCTGGTGCTCGTCACGGGAACGGGACTGTTTGTTCGGAGCTTCCAGAATCTCCTGCACGTCGATACCGGTGTGGCGCGCGCACGTTTGCTCACGGTGAGTGTCGATCCACGTCTCTCCGGTCGTGTGCCAGAAGACCTGCCCGCGATGTACCGGCGAGTACTCGACGCGGTGGTCGCCCTCCCAGGTGTTCACTCGGCGTCGTTGGCGATGTGCGGACTTCAGAGCAGTTGTGCGCGAGAAGACGGATACAGCATCGAGGGGTATCAGGCTCAGGCGAGCGAGCTCGTAATCTTCAGCGTCAACGCGGTCACCGCTGGCTATTTCTCGACCGTCGGCATGCCCCTCATCGCCGGGCGCGCACTGAATGAACGCGACCTCGCGAACACGCCGAAGGTCGCCGTCGTCAATCGGACGCTGGCCGCGCGCTATTTCGGTGAGTGGCGGCAGGCCATCGGGCGCCGCTTTGGGCTTTCGATACCTGACATCGAGATCGTGGGCATCGTCGAGGATGCAAGGGCGCTCGACAATCTAAAGGATGCTGCCGTTCCCAGCGTGTTCGTGCCAGTCGCGCAGCGCCCTGTCATCCCGCGCGTGCTGGAGGTTCGCACCCTGGTCGACCCCGAACCGGCGATTGCGGCAGTGCGGCGCGCCGTCGCCGGCGCGGCGCCCGAACTGCCCATCGAAAATATCGTCACGGTAGAGCAGAGCGTCCAGCGTGGATTCAATCGAGAGCGGCTCGTCGTGTTCTTGACGTCCGGTTTTGGCGCGCTCGCGCTCGGCCTGGCCGGCTTCGGGCTGTTCGGCGTGCTCTCTCACGCCGTCGCACGGCGGACGCCGGAGTTCGGCCTCCGCATGGCCCTCGGGGCTTCGCAATCACGCGTGCTCTGGAGCGTCGTCCGAGACGCGTTGTGGCTGGTGCTGTCTGGTGTGGTCCTCGGGCTACCTTTCGTGTTCCTCGGCGGCACGCTCGTGTCGACGCTCGTCTTCGGTGTCAGCCCGCATGATGGCGGCACTCTCGCTATCGCCGCTGTCGTCCTAGTCGGCGTCGGCACCGCCTGCAGCCTCCTTCCAGCCCGCCGCGCCGCTCGGGTCGATCCGGTCGTCGCGCTCAATCAGGACTGATAAGCCTTCCTATTACTCCGAGGCTCGCTTGACTTGATGATGCACGATGCCGGTGCAGTGCGCAGAGGCGGGCCGAGCACGCAGAACAGATATCAACGCAGAGGCCGCTAAGATCGCAAAGTACCAAGAGTACTCTGCGGGCTCGGCGTACTCTGCGTTTTGATCCGTCTCTGCGGGCTCCGCCGAGCGAATGCGCCATCTTGGCGATGGCGCTGGCGTCGTCGTGGCGAAGGGCGCTCGAGTGAGGCGCTTCCGAGTGGGTGACCGCGTGTATGTCGCGAGCTGCCCTCGCAGGCTCATCCTTGCACCTGTCCGCGCGCACTATAGCGACGTACGGTATACTTGGCGCAAACAGAGATGTCCAGACACCGCGATCAGTCCGACGACGTGGATGCGCTCCTTCCCTTGCCGACCGCCGTGTTCCACATTCTCGTCGCGCTGGCGGACCGCGACCGGCACGGGTATTCCATCATGCAGGACGTCAGCGCGCGAACCGAGGGCAAGGTCCGCTTGAGCGCGGGCACGCTGTACAGCGCCATCCGGCGCATGCTGGAACAAGGCCTGATCGAGGAATTGAAAGACAGTCCGGACCCCGCCAGCGATGACGAGCGCCGACGCTATTACCAGCTGACGACGTTCGGTCGGGACGTCGCGATCGCCGAGGCCCGGCGCGTCAACGACATGCTGAGCCAGGCGCGCGCGACCGGACTCATTCCACGAAAGCTGTAGGCGTGCGAGCCGCGGATGTCTACCGCGCGTTGCTGCGGTGCTATCCGGCGCAGTTTCGCCACGAGTACGGCGGCGAAATGGTGCGCGCATTCAGCCAGCAAGTGCGAGACGCGCGAGTCCACGCCGGCCGGTTCGCCGAGGCGGCGATTTGGGCCGGCACGCTCTTCGACCTGGTACCGACCGCACTCCGGGAGCATCGTCACGTGATTCAACAGGACCTTCGTCACGCTGTCCGCATCCTCGCCGCCAATCCGGGATTCACCTCGATGGCTGTCCTCTCGCTCGCGCTCGGCATTGGCGCCAATACCGCGATCTTCAGCCTGCTGAACAGCGTGCTGGTGAGCACGCTGCCCGTGCGGAACCCTCACGAGCTCGTCATGCTGACTGATCCCGGGGCGAGCGGCGTGTCCCTCGGCATGGAAGGCGGCGAACGTTCGCTCGCCAGCTATCCTGAGTTCCGTCAGCTCCAGGATCAGACCACGACGTTCGCTTCCCTGATGGCGTCGCAAAGCGCTATCGGGCGGGTCCAGGCGCGCATTGCGGGCGGCGAGCCCGAGGAGATGGCCATCCGGCTGGTGTCTTCGTCGTACTTCACCACGCTCGGCGTCCCGGCGCTCGTGGGCCGCACCTTCGATGCCCGCGAGGAGCCGGCCCCAGGCGCCGCTCCGTACGCTGTCATCAGCTACGAGTACTGGCAGCATCGCTTCGGCGGACGCGCCGACGTCCTCGGCCGGACGATTGCCCTCGGCGGCGGAGCGGTCTCGGTGATTGGCGTGACACCGGCGTCGTTCCTGGGCGAGACCGTCGGCGATCGGCCGGATGCGTGGGTCCCGCTGGTGATGCAGGCCGTGGTGATGCCCGGACGAGATTGGCTGCGCGACCAGCCCGGCAACCTCGAGAAGGTGATGTGGCTGCACGTATTCGGCCGGCTGCGTCCTGGTACGCCTGTCGAAAGGGCCCAGGCAAACGCCAACGTCGTCTTTCAGCAGGGGCTCACCGACTATTACGGTTCGATGGCGGACGCCGACACGCGCAAGCGATTTCTCGATCAGCGTCTGCGGCTGAGAGACGCGGCCACCGGCGCCTCGGCCTTGCGTGGCGACTTCTCCGAGCCGCTCCTGGTGCTGCTCGCCGCCGCGGGGCTGGTCCTGCTCATCGCGTGTTCGAATCTGGGGAATCTGCTGCTCGCGCGCACGACTGCCCGGAACCACGAGATGGCCGTGCGCCTCGCGCTCGGGGCGAGTCGCGGACGGCTGATCCGGCAATTGTTGACGGAGAGCCTTTGCCTGGCGACCCTCGGGGGCCTCGTCGGACTCGGCGCCGCATTTCTGCTTCGCGCGGCCCTGCTGCGCCTGATCTCCGACCCGATCGTGCTACCGGCAGGTCTGGACCTGCTCGTACTCGGGTTCGTCTTCGTGCTGACCCTGGCGGCAGGTCTCCTGCTGGGCCTGTTACCGGCGCTGCGCATCACGAAGACTCAGGCCGCGACCGGATTGCGTGAGCAGGGCCGGGGCATTTCCGGATCCGCCGCGTGGTTGCGCCTGGGTAAGCTGGTGGTCATTGGCCAACTGGCGCTCTCGCTTCCGCTGCTCGTGGGCGCGGGCCTCCTGGTCCGCACGCTCGTCAACCTCCAGCACGTGGACGTCGGCTATCCCAAAGACGATGTGCTGACCATGCGCGTGGATGCGCAGGCGGCCGCGTACGATCCGCTGAGGCAGACGGAAGCGTTCGAGCAGTTGGTCGCGCGGATTCGTGCGGTCCCGGGCGTTCGCGCCGCGACCTACTCGAACAATGGGCTCTTCGGGGGCGCGGACAACGGCGATCAGATCACCGTCGAGGGCTACACGCCGACGGGCCGCGACGACAGTGGGTCGCGTTACGACGCGGTCGGCCCCGGCTACTTTTCGACGCTCGGGATCCCGGTACTGTTGGGCCGCGAGATTACGGAACTGGACCGGTCCGACGGGCGCACGGTGTGCGTCATCAATGAGACATTTGCCAGGCGATTCTTTGCCGGCCGCAACCCGATCGGCCTGCACGTGACGCAGCAGTATGCGGATCAGCGCCACACGTACGAGATCGTCGGCGTGGCACGGGATTCCCGTCAGAACCGGCTTCGTGGTGAGATCGAGCACCGGTTCTACACGCCAGCGACCCAGCCTGCCGCGAGCATCAGCGCAGTGACGTTCATCATTCGGCCGCGCGGCGAGGGATCGACGGTGATGGCGGACGTGCGCCGCATCGTCCGGCAAGCGGAGCCGCACATGCCGATTGGACCCGCGGTGACGGTGACCGAGGCCGTGGATGGGCGGATCGTCCAGGACCGGCTGCTCGCGCGCCTGTCCATCGCATTCGGGGTCGTCGCGGTGCTGCTTTCGGCGATTGGCCTGTACGGCGTGCTGTCGTATGGCGTAGCGCGACGGACCAACGAGATCGGCATTCGCAAGGCCCTCGGGGCGCGACACGGCACGGTGATCGCCATGATCCTGCGCGAAACGGGATGGCTGTTGCTCGTGGGATTGATTGCTGGAAGCGCTGTGTCTGCCGCGGCGCTCCGGCTGATCACCAACCGTCTGTATGGCCTGTCGCCCAACGATCCCATCACATTCGTGGGTGCCATCGCCGGGCTGGCCCTCGTCGCCGCTCTTGCGACCTGGCTGCCGGCGTACCGGGCCTCGCGCGTCGACCCGCTGGTGGCGTTGCGATACGAGTGAGGGGCGACCCGCAAGCGCTCCGGGGCGCACGCCGACGACTTATCACTCGGCGCGAAGTGCAATGAGTGGATCGACGCGCATCGCACGCCGTGCGGGTACGTAGCAGGCCAGCAACGTGACGCCGAAGAGCAGCGTCGCCATCACGCCGAAGACCAGCGGGTCGGTCGGGCTCACGCCATACAGCTCGCTCGCCATCAGCCGCGTGACCGCGAGAGCCCCGGCCAGCCCGATCGCGATGCCGACGAGCGCATAGGTCGCGCCTTCGCCCACCACCAGTCTGAGCACGTCCCTCCGCTGCGCGCCGAGCGCGATCCGGATGCCAATCTCGCGAGCGCGCCTCGACACGAGAAAGGAGAGCACGCCGTAGATGCCGGTGACGCCGAGCGCGACGGCGAGTCCCGCGAACACGACGAACAGGAGCGTTGTGGACCGCGGCGTCGATACCGACTGCGCGACCACGCCGGCCATCGTTCGCACCTCGCTCACGGATGTTTCCTGGTTCACGCTGCCGACCGCCTGGCGCACCATCGACTCCGCGGATTGTTCGTCAAGCGACGTGCGCATGACGAGCGTCATGGCGCCGGCCAGGCGCCCGTCCTCGAGGACCGCGGTGGGGCCGTGCGGCACATACATCAGGCCGTGGATCCATTCGGGCATATCGCGCTGGAGATCGAATGCCCGCACGTCGGCGACGACCCCCACAATCGTGCGCCACTCGTCCTGGCCCACAAGCCTGATGCGCTTACCAACCGCATCCTCATCGGGCCAGAAGCGACGGGCGGTTGCGGCTGAAACGATCGCGACCGGCGCGTTCCCTGTGCCATCCGCGTCGCTGAATGGCCGGCCCTGCCGCATGGCGATATTCATGACGCGAAAGTAGTCGGGAGAAATAACGTTGAGCCAGAGGAGCGGCTCTGCCTGATTTCGACGGGCCACGAAATCCTGCACGATCACGGAGTGCTTGGCGACCCTGCCGCCGAGCGGGAGTGTGTTGATCAGGGCCGCGTCGGTCAATCCCGGCAGGGCTCGAAGTCGATCGAGCAACGCTCGATGCAGGGCGATACAGCGGTCCGCGCTGGCGCAGAACGTGTCGTTCGGACTCACGCGCAGCGTCAGCACGCGCTCGGATTGAAATCCTGGATTCACGTGCGACAGGTTCCAGAAGCTGCGAATCAGGACGCCCGACGCTACCACCAGCATGGCTGCCAGGGCGACCTCGCCGACGACCAGTGCGCGGCGCACGCGCTGCGCTCCGGAGGCCGAACCACCGCGAGATCCCGACTTGAGCGAGTCGGTCAAGGTCAGCCGTGCGGCATGAAACGCGGGCGCGAGGCCAAAGGCCGCTGCGGCGACGATGGCGAGCGCGGCCGCAAACGCGAGGACCCGCCAATCCAGCGAGACCTCGGCGAGCCGAGGCGTGTCCGGCGGAAGCGCCGCTTTGAGCACGTGGATTCCAGACGCGGCCAGGCCAACTCCGACTGCGGCGCCGGCCGACGCCAGGAGCACGCTCTCGGTGAGGAGCTGGCGGATGATTCGAAGTCGTCCGGCACCAAGCGCGACGCGAACCGCCAATTCCGCTTCCCGCGTGGCCGCGCGCGACAGCAGGAGATTGGCGACATTTGCGCACGCGATGCCAAGGACCAGCCCCACGGCTCCCAGCAGCAGCAGCAGCCGTGTTCGAACATCGCCGACCATGTCCTGCCGCAGCGCGACCACGCGCACATCAGCATTCCACTCCGACGGCATCGGCCATGGAAAGAGCGCCGGCAATCGAGATTGCAGCAGGCGAGCCTCGGCCCCGGCATTGTCGAGGGATGCGTCGGGCCGGAGCCGCCCGACCACGGGCATGTAGTCGCCTGCCCAGTAGGTCTGAGCGCGTCCGGCGTCGATGTGCAAGGGCGTCCACAGCTCGGTGCGCGACGAGGGGAATGCAAAACCTGGCGGCATTACGCCGATGACCTGACGACCGACGCCGTCGAGCGCGATTGAACGGCCAATGATCGCCGGATCGCTCCCGAATCGCTGTTGCCAGAGCGCGTGGCTCAGGATGACCGGGTGATCGCGACCGGCGAGGTCCTCGCCTGAGAGAAAGGTCCGCCCCAGTGCGGCACGGGTGCCGAGGATCGAGAAAAGCTCCGCCGACACCAGCGTCCCGGTCAAGCGAACGGGCTCGCCCCAGCCCGTCATGTTGAAATCGTGGCCGTCCGCATAGCTGGCCACGTCCATCGTCTTTGCCTGCCGGCGGAGAAACACGAGTCCGCCCTGCGGATAAGAGCCCGTCACGCGAACCAGTCGATCCGGCGTGGGAAACGGGAGCGGCCTCAGCAGAATGCCGTTCACCAGGCTGAACATCGCCGTGTTCGCGCCGATGCCGAGGGCCAGCGTCATCACGGCGACCAGGGTGAAGCCAGGGCTCTTGTACAACACGCGCGCGCCATAGCGCATGTCTTGAATGGATGTCTCGACCCACCGGGCCCGCCACGTATCGCGACATTGCTCGGTCACGCGGGTTATGCCGCCGAGCTCACCCAGCGCAAGCTCCCGCGCGGCCGACGAGGTCAGCCCCTTCGCGACGAGCTCTTCCGTCTTGTGTTCCAGGTGATACGCCAACTCCTCTTCCAACTCCTGATCGACCTGGCGGGGATGGAAGAGCGAGCGAATCCACAGCGGAATGGTATGAAGCCAGCGTTGGGGCCGCATGGTCAGGCCTCCTCGAGTTTCAAGACCTGCGAAATTGCCGTGGAGAGGCGGTCCCACTCGCGCGATTCCCGTTCGAGCGCCCGACGGCCGAAACGCGTCAAGGAGTAGTACTTCGCGCGGCGGTTGTTCTCGCTTACCTTCCACTCGGCGCTGATCCACCCCTCCTGCTCGAGTTTGTGGAGCGCTGGATAGAGCGAGCCATCACTGACCTGCAGCACGTCACTCGAGACTTGCTTCAGGCGCTGGCTGATCGCCACGCCGTGGAGCGGGCCGAGCGCGAGAACCTTCAACAGCAGAACGTCCAGGGTGCCCTGGACCAGGTCGGGCGGTTTGCTCACTGCACTCTCCTCGGTTACCGAGTGCAGCATACAGCGTGTTGCACGGATCCGCAAGAATCCTTCCATCGCGGTAGGCATTGACTAGAATACCCGCCCATGGATCGTCACGCGTGAGCGGCCGCTTGATCGTGCTCGCCACAATCGCGGCGCTTTCCGTCGGGGCGTTCGAGAGGACTGGATTTGCACAGCAGTCGGCACACACGTGTGTCGTCATCCTGGAAACGAGGAGCGGAACCGTATGGCGCAGCGATCCAAAGCTGTGCGGTACCCGACTCTCGCCGGCATCCACGTTCAAGATCCCGCATGCGCTGGTGGCGCTCGAGACAGGGGTCGTCGGGCCAGACACTGTGGAGAAATGGGATGGAACACGACATCCCGGTCTTCCGAAATGGGACCGGGATCACACCGTCACAAGCGCCATGCGCCCCTCCGTTCTGTGGTTCTTTCAGCGCATTGCGCCCCGAGTCGGCGCTCGGCGGATGCACCACTGGCTCGAGGAAGTGGGCTACGGTAACGCTCGAACCGATGGCGACGTGACGACGTATTGGGTGAACGGCACCCTGCAGATCTCACCGGAGGAACAGGTCAGTTTCCTGCACCAGTTCTACTCCGACCGTCTCCCGATCGGCCGCGAGTGGCAGGGGCTCGTTCGCGGGGCACTCGACCAACCACCTGGCACGATCGAGAATTCGCGTGGCGTCAGTCGCCTCGAAGGGACATGGTCGGCCGGCGCCACGTGGAACGCGAAGACCGGTCGGAGCGGGTATGCCGGCCGAGACGTGAGTTGGCTCGTCGGCGAGCTCTCCGTGGATCGCGATGCGTACGTCTTCGCGGCCGCCGTGTGGCGCGATGGCGCACCGGTCGGCTTTCTGGACGGAGCCCACGCTGCGGTGAAAACATTTATCGAGCGCGGTCTCTTGAAGCCGTCGCCTCGATGACCCGGATCACCCGTCTATCCGCTTCTGGATGTCGTCCGCGCGCTGGCTGACTCGGAACTCGATGATGCGAAACTCGGCGAGGCCGCGCGCATAAAACGGATCTTCCTGGACGATGGCCTGGATGTGCTGTCGACTTTTACCCACCGCCAGGATGATGCCGCCATCACGCGGGATTTTCCTCCCCGAGACGAGGAAATTACCCGACGCGTAGTACTTCTTCAGGAACAACACGTGCGCCGCCATGTGCGCGTCGATCTCGGCAAGGTCGGCCTTGTAGACAAGTTCGATGACGAACATGGCCCACCAGCTTGCGTCAAAACGCGGCATCCGTAAAGGGCGAGCGTGGACCAAATTCAGCGGCGAGCCGCCTGGGAGGGAATCTGAGAGACTTGGTCAATCAGACGTTCGCCCGGCAGCTATACGAGGTGACGCCCAACGACCCGTTCAGCGTGTCGCTGGGCGTCGTGATCCTTTCTGTCGCGGCGCTCCTCGCCGGGTATCTGCCGGCGCGCCGGGCGGCGCGTGTCGACCCACTCGTCGCACTACGGTGCGAATGAGGACCGCCGGTTAGCTGACAAGCTGTGCCGACGCGGCGCGCTCGAGCTCGCCGATATCGAGCTTCTTCATGCGAAGCAGGGCGTCCATGACGCGCTGCGCTTTCGCGGATTCGTGGTCCTTCAGCAGCTCTGGCAGTATCCTCGGCACGACCTGCCAGGAGAGACCGTACTTGTCCTTCAACCAGCCACACTGCTGCGCCTTCGGGTCTCCGCCCTTCGACAACTTGTCCCAGTAGTGGTCCACGTCCTGCTGCGTGTCGCAGTAGACCTGCAGAGAAATCGCCTCGTTGAACGTGAACGCGGGACCACCGTTGAGCGCGGTGAACGGCTGTCCATCGAGCTCGAATGCGACGGTCATCACCGATCCCGCGGGCCGTTTGTGAATCTCGATTCCGGCTTTAGGGTAGCGAGCGACGCTCACGATCTTCGAGTTCTTGAAAACCGAGACATAGAACCTGGCGGCCTCTTCCGCCTGGTCGTCGAACCACAGGCATGGAGCTATCTTCTGGATGGTCTGCATCAGGTTTCTCCTTGTCAAATGAATTTCATCAGGGACCACCGTGATCCGATCTCCGCGTACGGCGAATGCGCTGTCAAGCACGTCCGCTCACAAGTCTGTGACGACTCCCAACGCCGTCAGCGACCCCACGCGGCGGCCGTTCCTCGACGAACCGGCAACCACGAGCAAGTGATCGGAATGGAGCGGCCAGCTCGGGAATCGGTCGCCGTCGCGGCACAGGTATTCCCGACTTCAGGCGTGAGCGCTACAATCTCGTCCGCCCGCACCCGCCTGTGCAGTCCGCGGCGGTTCAGACGCGAAACTGTCGACAGAGGCACTCATGCTCGAATCGTCGCCGCCATCCGCCACGGGCGGGCCGAAAGCGCCCCACGGCATACGCTCGCCGCATTCGGACGTGGTGTGGGTGCCAGGCGGGACATTCCTCATGGGTTCCGACAAGCACTACCCCGAGGAACGGCCCGCGCACCACGTGACGGTCGACGGATTCTGGATGGACCGTCATCCAGTGACCAACGAGCGCTTTGCCCGCTTCGTCGCGGCAACCGGCCACGTGACTTTTGCAGAGATTCCTCCGAATCCACTCGACTATCCTGGCGCGCTGCCTGGGATGCTGTACGCGGGATCGCTCGTGTTCGTGCCGCCCACCGGGCCGGTCGACACACGCGACGTTTCAAACTGGTGGCAGTACATCCGCGGCGCCGACTGGCGTCATCCGTACGGACCGGAGAGCTCAATCGACGGATTGGCTGAGCACCCGGTCGTGCACGTCACGTTCGCTGATGCGGAGGCCTTTGCCAGGTGGGAAGGCAGGACACTCCCGACCGAAGCCGAGTGGGAATTCGCCGCGCGCGGAGGGCTCGACGGCGCCGCCTACGCGTGGGGCGACGAGTTCGTGCCGGACAATCGCATTCTCGCGAACACGTGGCAGGGCGAGTTCCCCTGGCAGCACGCGTCAAAGGATGGTTACGAACGCACGTCGCCGGTTGGGGCCTTTCCACCCAACGCGTACGGGCTTTACGACGTGATCGGCAACGTCTGGGAATGGACCACTGATTGGTATCAGCCACGACACCCGAACGAGGCGACAAAGGCGTGCTGCATTCCAAGGAACCCGCGTGGGCCACGAGCTGAAGATAGCTATGAACCGGGACAGCCGAGCCAGATCCCGCGCAAGGTCCTCAAGGGCGGATCGCACCTCTGCGCGCCGAACTACTGTCGCCGGTACCGGCCGGCCGCCCGCTTCCCTGAACCGGTCGATACGTCAACATGTCACGTCGGCTTCCGCTGCATCGAGCGCCGGGACCGCTCCGGCGCCTGACACATGGAATCTCCCCGTGCTGGCGCCTTGTTCGAAGGCAAGCGCCATCCAGCCCGCGACTTCTTCGCCTACCACTTCATGGCCGACGGCGAGCTGATTACCGGCCAGAACCAGAACGCTGGTCCGATGGTGACCCGCCCGATCATGCAACGCGTGCTCGAGAAGCGCGCCGCGTAGCGAAACGCAAGAGAGTGGAAAAGGAAGCGACTATGACCTTCGGAGATCTGCCCAAGAAGCCCAACATTCTCGTGATCGTCACCGACCAGGAGCGCGAGGTCATGCACTGGCCTGCGGGATGGGCCGAGGCCAACCTTCCGGCACGCAGCCGGCTACTGGCACACGGCCTGCAATTCACCCGCGCGCACTGCAACACTGCCGCCTGCTCGCCGAGCCGCGCCACGTTTCTGACCGGTCTCTACCCGGCTCAGCACGGCGTCAAGAACGTGATCCAGTGCGACAGCCCTCGCGACCGGGTGCAGAGCCGCCTGTCCATCCTGCCAAGCCACCTGCCAAACCTCGCCACGGTCATGGCTGCGGCGGGCTACCACGTCGTGCTCAAGGGCAAGCTCCACCTCACGCGACCCGTCGAATACAACCACGAGATGAAGCGGCACTACTGGTCCGACGCCGATGTCGCCCATCTCGACGAGCGCTACGGATTCCACGGCTGGAACCCGCCCGACATGAGCGACCCTCAGAGCCTCAGCGACCTGGGCGGCGGCTCGATCAACAACGATGGGCGCTTCGTCGACGGCAGCGGCACCGCGGCCGGCAAGGTTCGACCCTTCGACGAGCTGCACCGCGAGAGCGCCGTCCACTTCCTCAACACCTACGATGGCGACAAGCCGTTCTGCCTGATAGTCGCTTTGGTGAACCCTCACGACGTCCAGGAGTACCCGGGTCGCGGCGTTCGCGGGCTGTCGATCAGCCCCACCTTTTCCCAGGGCGGCTACCGCCTAGAGGACTTCAAGGACCTGCCAATCGGATTGCCGCCCAACGTTGAGGACGATCTCTCAACGAAGCCCAGCGTTCATGCCTCGTTCCGTCAGTTCCTCGCGATCGCCACCGGCCATGTCCGAACGCGCGACCGCCAGCTGACCTATGCCCGGTTCTACGCCTATCTCAATCAGCAGGTCGACGGGCAGATCCTGAAGCTGCTCGATGCGCTCGACGCAAACGGCCTGACCCACGAGACACTGATCCTGCGCACCAGCGACCACGGCGAGCTGGGCATGTCGCACGGGCGGATGCGTCAGAAGTTCTACAACGTGTACCGCGAGACGCTAAGCGTCCCGCTGATTGTCTCCAATCCTCGCCTCTACGCAGAACCGCAGTTCACTGATTCTTTCGCCAGCCTGATCGACGTCCTTCCCACCCTGGCAAACGTCGTCGGGGCGCCGGAGCCGCAACAGTACGGGTTCAAGGGCCACGACCTGACCCCCATCCTGTCCGACCCAAAGGCGACAGTGCAGGACGCCTTGCACTTCACGTACGAGGACGATGCGTTCCCCGTGAAAGGCGCGGATTGCATTCGCGCCATCGTCGAGCGGAACTGGAAGTACGCGGTGTACTACGACCCGTTCACCGGCTCACCGACCGAGTACGAGCTGTATGACCTGGCACGAGATCCGTTGGAAATGACGAACCTCGCACACCCGACGCACCGGACGCCCACCTCCGACGTCGAGCGCGCCCGGCTCCACCGACGTCTCTCCGACGTGATGCGGGAAAACGTCACCGTGCCGGACGAGATTCGCTGGCCGGCGGTCGACGACTATCGACCGGCCACAGACGTCACTGTCGCGGGCGAGGACGAACACGCCACCGGTGAGGTCAAAGAGCCGCGATGAAACGCGGGTAAGGGATTAGTCGCCCCACCCGCGACGTGCCCAGCTCGCAACTCACCTTCGTCATCACCGCGGCGCTCGCTGCCCGATGGCCGCCGGCAGTTGGTACTCGACGACCGGCCGAACCTCGATTGTGGCCATACTGCTGTCGCCAAGGAACCCGGAGGCGATTTCGATCGCCTCGTCGAGATCGGCCGCCTCGATCAGCGTGTAGCCACCAAGCTGCTCGCGCGTTTCCGCGAACGGCCCGTCGGTAACCAGCCGCTTCTTCTCCTTCACGCGGATGGTCGTCGCCGTGCTCGTGGGATGAAGCGGCGCGCCGTCGAGCAGCTTTCCGCTTCCAACGAGGCGTTGGATGTGCGGCTCGCACTTGGCCATTTCCTCCTGCTGTTCCGCCGGGCTCATCGCCAACCAGGCCTTTTCGTCGAGATACGTGAGCAACATGTATTTCATTCGTCTGCCTCCACGGGTGAATCGAACGGCGCACGGCTGGATCGACAGCGCCCGCAACTTTTCTTACGATCGCTCATGCCAATTGAAATCGGCGAGGCCGTCGATGCGCTCTACCGCTCCGACTGGGGCCGCATCGTCGCAACGCTGATCCGGATGGTGGGTGACTTCGATCTCGCGGAAGAGGTTGCGCAAGAGGCCTTTACGGCCGCGGTCGATCAATGGCCCGAGACGGGCGTACCCGAGTTACCGCGCGCCTGGATCATCCAGACGGCCCGGCACAAGGCGTTCGATCGGATCCGTCGGCGCTCAACCTACGCGGCCAAGCTTGACGCTTACGCGGCCTCTCCGGCCAACCGAATCCTCGACGAGCCGGAGTATCTCACTGAAGAGATTCCCGACGACCGGCTTCGTCTGATCTTTACTTGCTGCCATCCGGCGCTCGCCCAGGAAGCCCAAGTAGCGCTGACGCTGCGCACGCTGTGCGGCCTCGAGACCGACGAGATTGCGCGCGCGTTCCTCGTACCGGCGCCGACAATGGCACAGAGGCTGGTGCGGGCCAAGCGGAAGATTCGCGATGCTGGCATCCCGTATCGAGTGCCCGGCACGGACGAACTCCACGAGCGGCTTGATGCCGTGCTGACGGTCGTCTATCTCGTATTCACAGAGGGCTACGCTGCAACGCGCGGCGAGTCGCTCGTGCGCGCGGACCTCTGTGCCGAAGCGATTCGCCTCGGCCGCTTGATTCGCGAACTGACGATGCCGCAGCCTCCGGCGGAGGCGACAGGGCTCGTGGCGCTCATGCTGCTCCACGACGCCAGACGCGATGCGCGAGCGGACGAACGCGGCGACGTCGTGCTGCTCGACGCGCAAGATCGGGGGCGCTGGAATCAGCCGCAGATTCTCGAGGCGCTCGGGCTCGTGGACGAGGCGCTCGCGGGCGGAATTGGCCCTTATGCGCTGCAAGCGGCGATTGCCGCCGAGCATTGCCGGGCTCCGGCCGCCGCCGACACGGACTGGGCAGAGATCCTTCGCCTGTACGATCGTCTCGATCGCGTTCATCCGTCGCCCGTGGTATCGCTCAACCGGGCGGCCGCGGTCGCAATGGTGAACGGCCCGGCGCAGGCACTCGAGCTGATGGATGCCATCGCGGACAGCGGCGAGCTCGACGGCCACCACCTGCTGCACTCGGCCCGTGCCTATCTGCTACGGCGCCTTGGGCGGTTCGACGCGGCAGCGGTGAGTTATGCGCGTGCCCTCGAGCTTGCCGGCAGCGCCAGTGAGCGGCGATTTCTGGAGAACCGCCTGCGCGAAGTCCAGTCGCTCTCCAGCGGCGACACCACGCCGACCTGACGCGATTGCTATAGCGCACGCGGGAAGCCGGTCGCCCGGACCTGAAGGTTCCGCCTCCAGGTCCGGCCAAACGATACGGAGCAAACTCCGAGCGACACAAACAACGGCACTGCCCACACAAGCGCACCGCCCGGAAATCAACCGTCGAGCCGCTTGCCGGTCTCGATCAGTGACTTCAGATCGCTGAGCACCCAGCTCCAGCCACCGCCCGCGCCCATGCCTTCCATCTCGCCGCCGACCAGCGCTGCGAGCTTCGGCGCGTCCTTGAGATCGTGGATCACCGTCAACTTCGTGACGCCGCCCTCGCTCTCCTCGATCTCATAGGTGAGGCGGGTGAACCCTTCGGCCGCCATTCCAGGGTCCATGACCATGCGCCATGTCACGACGAGCTTGTGCGGCGGATCGGCCTCGACGACCTCGCCGTCGATCGCCACGTCTGGCGCGCCCGCCGACCGCATCTCCTTGCTGGTGAGCCCCCGGTGCGCGCCACCCGGACGCAGATCGTTATCGGCGCGGCCGCCATACCCGTACCGTTCGGTCCACTCGGGCTTCGTGATGGCATCCCAGATCGTCTCTGGAGTGGCCTTGATGTACACGCGGTACACCTGGGTCGTCGTTCTGGTTTCTGCAACGGTCGTCATGACTTCGCCTCCAGCTCGTGTTTGAGCTCGACGAGCGCCGAGGTTCGGCGCTCCCTGTATTTGTGAATCCACCGGTCGTGAATCAGCCGAATCGGGACCGGGTTCAGGAAGTGCAGCTTTTCCCGGCCTGACCGGCGCGTGATGACGAGGCCCGCGCCTTCGAGGACGCGCAGGTGCTTCATGACGCCAAAGCGCGTCATCTCCAACTCGGACTCGAGCTCGGTCAGCGTGCGGCCGTCGCGCGCGAACAGCCGGTCGAGGAGGAACCGACGCGTCGAGTCCGCGAGCGCCTTGAACACGCGGTCGTCATCGGCCATGCCGGGATAATATGTGACCTAATGGTCACATGTCAACCGCTTTATTGTGAGGGGAGAAATTACGGCTCCGGGCCGCGCAGTAATGGCTTTTTCGTGTACTGCGGTGGGAAAGATCGAAGCGTGTCGGGCCAGCAGTAGTCTTCCAGCTTCACGTCGCCTCGCCGCCGAGCGAGGATGCGAACGTAGCCGAGATGTTTGCCGCCATCGGTTTCGATCGCCTCGATCTCCGTGCCGTTATCCGGGGCAATCGCCTTGTGCCAGTCCAGCCAGAATCGCCATCCATCCGGCATCGTGTCGGCCAGGTCAACGTCGACGATGCCTGTCCGTTCCCAGTGGCGCCGCCACCAGGCGGCCGAATGGCAAGCCCAGAAGTCCTGTGTCCACCACTGCAAAAGGTGCTCGGGCACCGGGCCGTCGACGTCCTGCACGAGGCCGACACCGGCGACTCCGATCGGATGTCCCGGCTTGACGAATTGCGCAAGGTAGTTCAGGTACAGATCGTCGGTCCCGTAGTAGGGGAACGAATCGATGCACACGATGGCGTCGAAGAAGTCCGGCGCGAAGGGCAGCGACCGGGCATCCGCGTGGATTGGAAACACGCCGTCCTCGACACCCGCGTCACGGATGCGCAGGATGTTCTCGGCGGCACCGAACCACAGATCGGTGGCCCAGACCTGTACCCCGAATTCCCGCCGCAGAAAGATCGACGTCGAGGCCCGCCCGCAGCCGAGGTCCAGGACGCGCATGCCGGGCCTGAGGTCCAGCGCCGTCGTGAGCCACTCGACTATCCAGAGCGAATTGGCTCCGCCGCTGGCGTTGGCCAGGACCCAGTCGGGATGGTACCGGGAAGAGCGGGGAAAGCGATCGGAAACGAGACGGTTGTCTGCGGTCATGCGGATCCCCTCGGGCCGGAGTCTAACGTGACGACTGGGCTGGCACAATCGGTGCCGAATCGACTCGTCCGAGGTTGATGGTCGACACTCTACCCTCACACGGTGAGTTGATGGTAGAGTGGCTACCCTCAGATGCGAAAAGACGAATCCGCGCGAATCAGTCTCCTGCAGGGCACGCTCGACATGCTGATCCTCCGGACGCTGCGGGCGCGCCCCGCCCATGGCCACGACATCGCGAAGCACATCCAACGGACGACCGACGATGTGCTGCAGGTCGAGCATGGGTCGCTCTATCCCGCGCTCCATCGGGTCGAGCGGAAGGGCTGGGTCACCTCCCGCTGGGAAACCGCGAAAGGTGGAAACCGCGAGTTCAAGTACTACCGGCTGACGCCAGCCGGCCGGAAGCAGCTCGCGCGGGAAGGGTCGAAGTGGAAGCAGTTGACCGGTGCGATCGCGCGGATCATGTGGCCCGCCGAGGAGACGTGAAATGAGCTGGCGACACTGGCTTCGACGAGGTCGATTGACCGGAGAGAGGCGCGAGCGTGATATCGAGCGGGAAATCCGCGCGCACCTGGATCTGGAAGCGGAAGAGCGCGGGGACGCCGGCTTGTCCGCAGAGGACGCGCGGCGCGCTGCCGAGCGCGCCTTCGGGAACAGGACGCTCATCAGCGAAGAGCTGCGCGCGATGTGGGGGACGCCGACGCTGGACGCGATTCTTCAGGACGTCCGGTACGCGCTGCGCACGATGCGTCGCGCCCCCGGCTTCACGGCCATCGCCGTGGGATCGGCCGCTCTTGGCATCGGTGCCTGCTCGGTCATTTTTGCAATCCTCAACTTTGCCATCTTTCAACCGTTGCCTGTCGACGAGCCTGGCGATCTGATGAGCCTCTCGGAGACCGACAGGCGCACGGGAGATGTCGGCAACGAGCTGTCGTACCCGGATTTTCGAGATCTGCGCCAGGCGCGGTCTTTTGAAGCCATCGCGGCCTCGAACCCGCTCGTCCCGGCTTCCATTGGTTCGGCAGGCGATCCACAGCGGCATTGGGGAGCAGTCGTGACCGCGAACTACTTCGCGGTGGTGAGGCCGGGGTTTGTGATCGGTAGAGGGTTCGACGCCCCCCGGGACGACACGCCCGGAGCCGCGCCCGTCGTGATCCTCAGCCATGACCTCTGGCAGACACGATTCGGTGGCGATCCATCCATCGTGGGACGCGTGATCTCGGTAAACAAGCGGGCGGCAACGGTCGTTGGCGTCACGGAGGCAGGCTTCCGCGGGACCGACGCAGGCATCGTCTCGGCATTCTGGATCCCGTTCTCGATGCTCGAGCAGATTGAGTCTCGCCTCGGCCCCGTCAGCGAAAACCGCCAGCGTCACTGGCTGAAGGCGGTCGGCAGACTGCGACACGGTGTCGATGCCGGGGCAGCCCGCGCCGAGCTGGACGTGATCGCGCGCCGCCTGAACACGACGTCCGGCGGCGGTGATGATTCCCGAAGTTTCTATCTCGAGCGGGCCGGGCAGATCGATCCCCGTCTCCGCAGAATGACGAAGGCGTTGTTCTCGCTGTTCTCTGCGGCCACGGCGCTTGTCCTGCTGACGGCCTGCGCCAACATCGCCAATCTCCTGCTCGGGCGCGCATCGGCACGACGGCGGGAGATCGCGGCGCGGATGGCGTTGGGCGCCAGTCGCGGCCGTCTCGTGCGTCAGCTCCTCACGGAAAGCCTCGTCATGGCGCTCCTTGGCGGCGCTGGTGCCTGGATCATCGCGGCGTCGACCGCCTCGTTGATGGGTCGCCTTCGAGTTCCGCTCGGCTGGCCTCTGGACCTGTCGATTTCGCTCGATTATCGCGTCCTGCTCTTCTGCATGGCCCTGTCAGTCGCCACCAGCGTGGTCGCGGGCCTCCTGCCCGCCCTTCGAGCCACCAGGCTCGATCTCGTGACGGATCTGAAGGCCGACGTCCGCGGGATTGGGGGCGTCCGCCGGTTCAGCCTTCGGAATGCTCTCGTCGTGGGGCAGATGGCGATCTGCACCCTGCTGCTGGTGTGCACGGGCCTCTTCCTGCGGAGTCTGCTGACGGCGCGCGCGATGGACACGGGCATGAGCAATCGCAACCTGATTCTCCTGGCATTCGATCCAGGCCTGGAGCGTCGGACCGATCCCCAGATCCGCAACCTGCTGCGGCAGATTCTCGAGGAAGCTCGCGGCGTGCCAGGCGTCGAGGCCGCCACCCTGACGAGCGACGTGCCGCTGACGTACATCATCAACAACTCGAGCTTCGTGCGGGCGGGAAGTGAGACGGATCCGAAGACGCAGCCTGTTGGCGCCGACATTTATGGCGTGGGCCCCCAGTTCTTCGAGACAATGGGCATTGCGTTCCTGGCGGGCGAGGACTTCCGGCTCGTGGGGACAGCGACGACGAGGCGGGCGATCGTCAACGACGCCTTCGCGCGAGCGGTGTTTCCAGGCGAGTCGCCCATCGGCCGGCGTGTGGCCGGGGATGGCAAGATGCTGGAGATCGTCGGACTGGTGGCAACGGCGAAGTCTCGCACGATCGGCGAGGCGCCGCGCCCCTCGATCTATCTGCCGATTCTGACCGAGTATTCCGCTGGACAGAGTCTGCGAGGCGTCACGCTCGTCGCACAGACCACGGCCGCGGCGGCAAGCTTCGCCGGGCCGATGCGTGACGCCATTCGGCGGTCGGATCCATCGCTCGCGGTATTCGACGTTAAGACCATCGAAACGCACCTCAGCGACGCGCTGCTCGTTCCGCGCCTGGCCGGAATCCTCTCTGCGACAGCCGGGAGCATCGGCCTCGTAATCGCGACCATTGGCGTGTATGGCGTGATCACCTTCGGCGTCGCTCGCCGCCGCAGAGAGATTGGCATCAGGCTTGCGGTCGGGGCGAAGCCCCGCGAAGTTCGCACGATGATCCTGAAACAGGGCATCACACTGGCCCTGGTCGGCGGCGTACTCGGTGTTCTCGCGGCTCTTGGCGTAAGCCGTTTCGCCGCCAGCCTGTTGTATGGCGTGAATCCGAGGGATGCCGTCACGTTCGTCTCCGTGCCCGTGCTGCTCACATCCGTTGCGTGGCTCGCCTGCCTGCTCCCTGCGCGCGCCGCTGCCCGGATGAACCCCGTCGACGTGCTCCGCAGCGAGTAGATGGTGCTCGATGCGACGCATCGCTCGATTGGCTCCGGTGTCTATGCAACCGGTCGCGCGGGTTCAGGCCCTGGTGTTGAGCCCAGTTCTTCCAGCAGCGACCGCGCCTCTCGCAGATCCGCTGTCTCGAAACCCTCGGAAAACCATCCATACGATCCCGCCAGCAGACGACACGCCTCTCCACTGTGTCCCCCGCCATGCCAGAGTCGGGCAAGGCTGACAACCGCTCGCAGTTCGAGCGCCTTTGCTCGCTGTGAGCGGGCCGTCTCGATCGCACGCGAGAAACACTCTTCCGCCTCCGCCTTCATCGCTCTGAGTCGCAGCAGATCCCCTCGCGTCCGGTGAAGCTCCGGTTCCCACCAACGCTCTTCGGTGTTGTGGATGTCTTCCAACGCCTCTGTGACAACCTTGAGTCCCTCGTCGAGGCGCCCGATTCGTCCATACGCCTGCGCGAGCAGGCCACGATAGTAAGGCACGCGCAATCGGGCCGTTGTCTGCAGCACCTCGATGCCGCGGCGGATCTCTTCAACGGCGCTGTCGTCGCCGCCCTGAGCGACGAGGCTCCAGCCTCGCAATACTTCGGCCCAGGCAAGGTAGTAGGGGAATCCGTGCTCCGCGGCGTGCGCGATCGTTGCCTGGGTCAGTCGGTCGACCTCGGAGACATCGCCCAGAAACTGGCAGAGCATCGCGGCGTATGCGAGCGTGATCGTCCGCGTAAAGGGATGATCGGTCTCGGCAGCCACGTTCAGCGTCTCTTCGGCCCTCGCACGGGCACGGTTCGGATAACCCTGGTGCCACAGCAGATGCGTGGACCAGATTCTGGCGAAGATGCCAAGGTCCATGCCGAATGCCGCGACCGCCGAGGCGTGCTGACGAGGGTCATAGAGCGCTTCGGCCAATCTGAAGTGCCTCTGGGCAGATGTGGTCTGCCCGAGCACGAGTGCGGTCCCGCCGAGCTCCGCGTGTGCCGCCATTCTGAAGAGCACCGTTTTCCGTTTCTGGGCGACCCTGAGGACCTCGCGCGTCAACGCCTGCGTCCTCCGAAGCTCGGCCCGGACGATGCTCACCGCAACCAGTCCCCACGTGGCCTGAAGCCAATGCGGTTCGTCGCCCAGCGCGACCGACAGCTCTCGCGCCCTGGAGTAGGCGCGGGCAACATCCTCGGCGCCCCAGCCCTTTGTCGTTTCGAGCACTTGGGCGAGGAGCAGCGACAAGGTCGATTCGCGCCGCAGCCGATTTCGATCGTTCGGGAGGAGCTCCACCGTCCGCAGCGCCCGAACAAGGTGTTGGTGTGCTTCGAGGTAGGCCGAGCGCCGCATCGCGTTCTGCGCGGCCAGTGCCAGGTACGACGCGGCCTTGTCCAGGTCACGCCCCTGCTCGAAGTGCACGGCGAGCTCGGCGGCAATCGAAGAAGCGTCGATTGCATAGGCCCCCTCCAGACGGTTTCCGATCAGATGGTGGAGCCGGGCCCGACGCTCGGGGGACGTCCGCGCGTACGCGGTCTCGTGAAACAGGGCATGCCGGAAGTGATAGCGCGCGCTGACCGTCCCGTCGGGCCAGGCGCCGACACCGTCCAACGTGAGGAGGTGCGCCCGCGTCCACGCCGCGCATCGCGATTCGATCCACACCTCTGACAGCGACGTGCCGGAAGCGATCGCGGCGACGGCAAAGGGGTCGCCGGCGACGCTGGCAGCTTCCAGGATCGTCTGATCCTCCTCAGACAGCTGCTCGAATCGGTGTTCGATGAACTGCCTGACGTTGGCGGGGATCGTGTTCGCGATCGCGTCCAGATCGAGGCCCGTCGAACCGGTGCGCCCGGCCGCCGTCGTCTGGATCAATTCGTCGACGATGCTTGCAAGAAATAGCGGATGCCCTCCGGTCCGGCGGTGGAGCACTTCCCCGAGACGTTCGAGCCCGGACATGCCGCGGCAACGCGTTCGCAGGTAGGAGTGCACGGCATCGATGGGGAGGTGGTCGAGGACGATCTCGGACGCCTGCGGCCGATGTCGCAGCTCGGCAAGCACTTCCCGCAGCGGAGACCTGTGGAGCAGGGCGTCGACCGGCCGGTAAGTGCCGAGCACGAACAGCCTTGCCGGATCCCGGCGGCGGGTCACATACGCCAGCCACTCGAGCGTCGCCCGATCGCTCCAGTGCAGGTCCTCGAGCACGAGCACCAGTGGCTCCGCGACCGTGAACACCTCGAGGGCTTCGGCGAGCTCTCGAAGCATCCGATCGCTGGACACGTACGCGGACGTTTCGTCCCGAGCGTTGGTCAGCGATGGCAGATGCGGGAGCCAACTCGGCGCGTAGTGTCGGAGCACAGGACCAAGCGAGATGCCAGGTTCCCGTCCGAGACGTCCCAGCGCCTCGAGGATCGGCAGATATGGCTCGCCTGCGCCGAACTGTTCTATGCATTGCCCTCGGGCGATCCGCACCACAGGTGCCGATGCAATCTTGGCGACGAACGCTTCCACGAGGACGGTCTTCCCGATACCGGCCGCGCCAGAGATGAATCCGATGCGCCGGGTCCCACGTTGGACGGCGGCGAACCACTCGCTCAAGCGCGTCCACTCGGCCTCGCGCCCGACGACGACCGCTTCTTCTGAGTTCGTGGGCGATTGGCCCAGATCCGCCGTGCCAGCGATGGAGCCTGTCGTCGGGTTTGGCCGCGAGCCACGATCGTGTGCTTCGACGACTCGTGCAATGAACCTGTAGCCCCGGCCGTGCACGGTCTCCACGAACCGTGGCGTTCGAGCCGTGTCCCCGACCGCGGCACGTATCTCGCGCATCGCCGTCGTCAGCACCGCCTCGCCGACTGCCGTGTCGGGCCACACCGACGCCAGGAGGTCGTCTTTCGTGACGAGCTGGTTGGGATGGCTGATCAGGTGCGCAAGGACGGCAAATGCTTTGTGGCCGAGTGGCACGCATGCGTCGTGCTTCCACAACCGCTCGTCCAGCGCGTCGAGGCAGAAAGGATCGAACGCGAAGTATCGCGCCTTCCACATGGCCGCCATTTTCGCAGGTCTTCGACAACCTTCAGAGAAACTTCAGAATCGCCTCAGGACTCTGCCGGGCGTCTCGGGAAACCATGGATTCGAACCCATGGTGGCGACAAACAGACTCACACAGAAAGCATCTATCCGACGATCGCGTCTCGCGCTGACGGGCGCCATTGTCACGCTCCTCGCGAGCACCGTGCCCGTCGCCGGGCGGGATGATCGCCAGGAGGAAAATTCCATCGAGACCGCGCTGCTCGAGCACGGCGTCGGGCCGGATCACATGGACGCCGGTGTGATTACTGCCTGGAACCAGCTGGCTCACGACATCGCGTTTGCCGAGGATCAGTTCCTGACATTCAAAGGACAGCGTGCGTTGGCGATGATGCACCTGGCCATTCACGATGCCCTCAATTCCATCGCGCCCGTGTATGAACGGCATGCCTATGACGGGATGCGGCCCGTGGCCGCCGACCCGCTGGCCGCAAGCGCGCAGGCTGCCTACGGCGTGCTCGTCGCACAATACTCGGACCAGCAGTTAAAACTGAACGCCGAGCTCGCGTCCTGGCTCGATCAGGTGCCGAACGGCACGCTTCGAGAGCGCGGGATCGCGCTCGGCGGAGCAGCGGCCGCCGCGATCCTGGCGCTGCGGGCCGACGATGGCTGGAACTTCGCGGGTACGTATGAGTTCCGCAGCGGCCCCGGGCAGTACCAGACAACGCCGCCATGGGACGGCTTCGTCGCGCAACCCGGCTTTCGCTTTGCCAGGCCCTTCGTGCTCGCCTCTCGGACAGAGCTTCGGCAGCCGCCACCGCCGCCACTGACGAGCATGGCGTACGCGCGCGCATTCCGCGAAGTCAAGGAGTACGGCGCCGTCAACAGCGCGCACCGCACTGAAGATCAGACCGCCTATGCCGTCTGGTGGATGGAATTTGCGGAGGGCTCCGTGAACCGTGTGGCGCGGCAGCTCGTCGTCGACCGCAAAACGGATCGCTGGACGGCCGCGCGTCTGTTCGCGCACATCGGTATGGCGCTCGTCGACGGCTACATCGCGGTGTGGGAGGAGAAGTACAGGTTCAATCACTGGCGTCCCTACACGGCAATCCGCGCGGCCGACAGCGACCACAACCGGCGCACCACCCCGGATCCGTCATGGGAGCCGCTCCGTCCGACGCCGCCATTTCCCGAGTACGTGTCGGCTCACGCCACGGCGTGCGCCGCCTCATTCGGAGTGCTCGAGCGCGCGTTCGGCGACCATGGGTCGTTCACCATGGAGACCACGACGGCCCCACCGGGGATGCCGACGCGTGCGTTTGCAAGCTTCAACGCAGCCGCCGTGGAGTGCGCCGATTCGCGCGTGCGCCTTGGCTGGCACTTTCGCTACTCCACCGACGCCGGCCTCACGCTCGGTCGGCGCATCGCGCATCACACGGTCAGTCGGGCTCTGCGCCTGCGTCGGGAGCGTCATGGGCGTGACGAGACGAGTCCCGTGTACCGAAAATCGAGTCAGCCGCACGAACTCCCACCGCGAGATCAGGACGCGCGAAACGCGTCGGCAATCGCCGGGTCGTGAAACTGCTCGTAGCTGAACACTTTTCCGTCGCGCAACTTCCAGATGAACGCCCAGCGAGTATGCGAAGACTTGCCGGTTGCCCGGACGTTGCAGCCGAACTCGCCAAGGGAGACGACCGTATCGCCCTCGGCGACGAATTCCTGTGGCGCGAAGATGGTGACGTCCACAGACTGGCCGATCGCGTTGAAAAAGTTCAGGACCTCGCTTTTGCCTTTGTACAGGCCGTGCCAGGGGACGATGGCCTCGAGATGACTGGACCATCGGACATCGTCGGTCAGTTGGCTGATGATCGCTGGGATGTCGCCTCGTCCGAAAGCCTCGTAGAGCCTGGTGATGATGTCGACGTTTTGACGTTCGCTCATTGTGGCCCACCCTTTCGCACAAGCTATACGGCTGCGCTCGCGAATTGGATCGCCGAGGTCCGAAGGTTACGTCATCGAATGAAGTGATCCGGACGCCTTATGTCGTCGTGCGCGTGCCGAATCGACGGTGCCGCGCCGGAGGGTTTACCACGGCTTGGAGCGCGTCGGTCAGGGCATTGACATCCCACGCGTCGTCGTGACGGACGCCGTTGATGAAAAAGGTCGGCGTCCCATTGACACCGCTTCTGACCCCACCCACGAAGTCTTCCCGGACGCGGCGCTCGTGCGCATGGGACAGGAGCTCGTGCTGGAACTGCTGGTCGTCCATCCCGAGCGCCTGTGCGTATTTCACGAGCTGCTCATCGTCGAGCGCTCTCTGGTGCTCGAAGAGCGCGTCGTGCATTTCCCAGAACTGTCCCTGGGTGGCGGCCGCTTCCGCCGCCTCCGCCGCATGCTGGGCGTGACGGTGCATCTCGGCCAGCGGAAAGTTCCGGAAGACGAATCGCAGCTGGGAACCGAGACGCCGCTGCACTTCCTTGATGATGGGATACGCGCGGCCGCAATGGGGGCATTCGTAGTCGCCGTATTCCACCAGCGTCAAGACGGCATCTGCGGGACCTTGCGAATGGTCGCGATCGGTCACCGGGACACGCAGCACCGGGCGGTCATCGTTAACGGCCATGGTCGCCCTCTTTTTCGAGCCCTTCAAGCGCACGCAGGATGCCATCGGCGCCCGGATTGATGCCGATCGGCGATACGTAGCTCCATCGAATAGTCCCATCGGCGTCGATGACGAAGAGCGCCCGCTCACTCGTCCCTTCGCGATTGCGGTACACACCGAACTTCCGGGCGACGTCACCCTTGGGCTCGAAGTCGGCGAGCAACGGAAAGTGGAGCCTGCGATCCTCCGCAAACGCCAGGTGACACCAGATGCCATCCACCGAGATGCCTATCATCTCCGCATCGAACCGGTGAAACTCGCTCAGGATTTCGTTGTAGAGCGCCATCTGGTCGCCGCAGACGGGACTCCAGTCGGCCGGATAGAAAGCCAGGACCACCGGGCGCCCGCGAAAGTCGCTCAGCGACACCAGCTGGTCCGGGGTGGAGTGCAGCGAGAAGTCTGGCGCCTGAGTACCGGCTGAAAGGGCAGAAGAGTTCATATCTATAAAGTCTGCCACGGCGCCCGGCTCCGCTGCATCACGATTCCGACGGCCTCGACGTTACCACTCGCTGGGGAGGCGGTGCCATGAGCACCATATGCGGCATGCGCACAGTCGAACGGGCCCCGATCAGCTGGATATCGCCTGCCGTGATCAATGCTCGCGCCTGAGCCTCAGGCATTGATCGGGCTTGAGCCGATTCACCTCACGATGCGGCTTTCTCTCCTGGAACGATTCGACGGCGGGCATGTGGCGATGGCCGCGTGTCGGACGCTCGTGAATCGTCCCAGGAGGTTGTATGCAGATCCGACAGCGCTTCACGAGACTCGCCTTGACGACCGCGATCGTCTCCGGCATCGGCGCCACGACCCTCGCGCGTGCCCAGCCATCTTCTGTAGAAAATCCGGTGACGCACTGGAACACCGTCGCGATAACCGTGCTTTCTCTCGATCCGGGCCTCGTGCTGGATTCGCGCGCCTACGCCATCATGCACGCCGCCATTCATGACGCGGTCAACGGGATCGAGCGACGCTATCAGCCGTACACGGCGGATCTCTCGTCGCCCGATGCATCGGTCGACGCGGCAGTTGCCGCGGCTGCCCGCGACGTGCTCGTCGCGCTCTCTTCGACCCAGCAGAACACGATCGAGACGGAGTATGCGGCCGCGCTGGACGCGATTCCTGACGGATCTGAGAAGGAGGCCGGCGTCGCGCTGGGTCAGGAAAGTGCGCACGCCAATCTGGATCGGAGATCCGACGATGGCCTCGCTACGATTGAAGAGCTTGTTTACGTGCCGACGGGTGAGCCTGGCGACTACGATTTCACGCCGCCGTTCGACGCGCCGCCGAATGGCCCGATTGCGCTCCTGCCGGGATGGGGTCGTGTCACGCCGTTCGGCATCAGGCTGAAAGACCATCGGCTGCGAGGACCGGATCGGCTCGACGGCAAGAAATACGCACGCGATTACAACCTCGTGAAATCGATCGGGAGCCTGGACAGCTCGTTGCGGACGCCCGAGCAGACCGAGATCGCGCGCTTCTGGTTCGAGTTCTCGCCGATCGGGTGGAATCGCATTGCCAACCGCGCCGTCAGTCAGAAGGATCTCGACGTCTGGGATTCTGCCCGCGTGCTCGCCCTGGTGAACTTTGCGCTCGCCGATGGCTACATCGCCGGCTTCGAGGCGAAGTACCATTTCCGATTCTGGAGGCCGTACACCGCGATTCGACAGGGGGAAGGAGATGACAACCCCGGCACCGACGGGGATCCCACCTGGCTGCCGCTATTCTCCGATGCGACGTACTTCATTCCGCCCGTGCCCGACTATCCGTCCACGCACACGGTTCTCGGCGCCGCTGCGGCCGAAGTGCTGACGCGCCTCCTTGGGAGGCACGTGTCCTTCAGCATGACGAGCACGTCGCTCCCAGGCGTCACGCGTCAGTACAACAGCTTCAAGGAGGCGGCCCTCGAAAACGGCATCTCGCGCGTCTACGGCGGCATTCACTTCCTGCACGCGGTCAATGACGGCTACGACCAGGGGCAGGGAATCGGACGATCCATCAGCCGATTGCTCCCGCCGGCAAAAGGCGAGCAATAGATCAAGTCGTGTCCGTTGGGGAATGCCGCTCGAACGTCGCGATGGGGACTTCTTCGTCAGACCAGCGCGATGCCGACGGCGGCATTCTCTTCCCGGGCTCGAGCCGTACAGTAGGCCTGGCTGCGCAAGCGTTTGCGTTGCTGGGCACGTTCGTCGGGATTTTCACGATCGCGATTGGCGTCGGTCCACAGACGAAGCTCGACATGCCCTTCCATGTTGTGCTCGTCGCCGGGTTGCTGACTGGCCTGGCGGTGGTCGCGCGCCAGGACACCGAGGCGCGGTCTCGCGCCTGACCGACTCCGCTCCGCAGGGATCGAAATTGCAGCCACACGCCTTCATGTGTATGATTCACACATATGGCACTCACACGTCAGGACGGAGCGGCGCTGAAAAAGGGGACGGCGGAGCTGCTGATTCTCGCGCAGCTCGAGGCGAGGCCAAGCCACGGCTACGAGATTGCGCAGCAGATCGAGACGCGGTCCGACGGCGCCGTGTCGTTTCACGTCGCGTCCCTGTACCCGATCCTCTACCGCATGGAACGTCGGGGCTTGATCGCCGGACGATGGGTTGAGAAGGCGGGGCAGCGGCGGCGGCGTTACTACAAGCTGACCGCCGCCGGACGGCAGGTGCTCGCCGAGCAGCGCAAGAACTGGAGCGCCTTCATGCAGGCGGTGCAGGCCGCCGCTGGTCTGGGTTATGCCTGATTTCAAAGCGTTCGTGCAAGGACACGTGTCATCGCTCGCACTGCCGAGAGAGCATGAAGTCAAGATCGTTGAAGAACTCGCTGCGCAAATCGAGGAGTCGTATGACTCGCTCATTGCGGAGGGCCGTTCCGAGGAAGACGCCTGGCACGAGCTGCAGCGGCAAATCCCGGACTGGACGACGCTCTGCGCGGACCTCCTCGACGCCGAGCCTGCCCTCGTCAGGCTGACGCATCCGGGACGCGCCGACGATACCAAGCCAACGCGTCTGTCGCGACTCCGCGCCGCCCTTGTCTTGGGACTCGGTCGCGATCTGCGGTCCAGCGTCAGGCTGCTAATCAAGGACACCGGCTTTGCCGCGACCACCATTCTCACGCTGGCCGTTTGTCTCGGCGCAAACGCGGCGATCTTCACGTTGGTGTACTCGCTGTTGTTGCGGCCGCTGCCCGTGCCCGACGCCGACCGAATCGTCGCGATGGGAGATGTCTATCCGACTATTACACCCGATGACATCCTCTCCAATACTGCGCCTTCTTATTTCGATCGGCTCGAGGCCGTCACGACGCTCGACGATCAGGCAATGTTTGCGCGGTGGGCCGACACGATTGTCATCAACGGCCTTTCAGAAGAGATCCGTGGAATGAGGGCGACGCCCTCGCTGTTTCGGCTGATGCGAATTCCCCCGGCTCTGGGTCGAGGGTTTACTGAGGCCGATGGTGAAAGCGGCGCTGCACAGAAGATCATCCTGAGCCACGGCCTTTGGCAGCGACTCTACGGCGGTGATCCCTCCGCAATCGGGCGAGATTTCCGACTGGGTTGGACAGGGCAGCGCTACACCATCGTCGGCGTGATGCCGGCCGGGTTCTCGTTCTTCGATCCCGACGTCGAATTCTGGATTCCTTTGGCGTTCACTCAGGCGGAGAGGTCTGATGATGCGCGGACGCGCTACGGCTTCTTCCACGTGGGTCGCCTCCGGCCCCAGGCCACGGTCGCACAGGTCCAGGCGCAGATCGACGCCTTGAATGCGGCGAGCTTCAAGCGCTTTCCTCAGTTCGGACTGGCCGACCTGCGTATGCACACGGCCGTCACGCCGCTTCAAGAGGCCCTGACGCGCAACATCCGCCCGATCCTCTACCTGCTCTGGGGTGGGGCAGTGTTCGTTCTGCTGATCGGCGCGATCAACATCACGAATCTCGCACTGGCCAGGTCAAGCGTGCGCGCGCGGGAGCTGGCCACACGCCTTGCCCTTGGGGCGAGCAGGTCACGTGTGACGCGACAACTGGTGTTGGAGGGGGGATTGCTCGCCGGGATCGGAGGGCTGGCAAGCCTCGGAGTTGGCGCCTGGATATTGAGGATTCTGTCGTCCGGCGGAATCGAGAGCGTGCCGAACGCCGCGAACATCCAGATCGACTCAGCCATTGTCGGCCTTACGATGGCCGCATCCGTGCTGGTCGGCGCACTGATCGGCTTGGTGCCGGCAGCGAGCATGCGACGACTCGACCTCACTCACGTGCTTGCGGAGGGCAGCCGAGGTGGAACCGAGGGACGAGGCACACGCCTCTTCCGGCGCGGACTCGTCGTGATGCAGGTCGCCTGCTCTGTCGTCCTTCTCATCGGCGCCGCCCTGTTGTTGACCAGCTTTCAAAATCTGCTGTCGGTCGATCCCGGCTTCGATGCCGAACACGTCGTCACTTCGAGGATCTTCCCGCCGCCATCACGGTACCCGGACCAGGGCAGCGTGGCTCGGTTGTCCAACCGCGTTCTGGACGCTCTTCGCCACATCCCTGGCGTTTGGACCGCAGGCATCACGTCCAACATTGCGCTGAGCGGCCGCACGAGCCCGTCGACCGTCGCCGCGGCGGATCACGATCCACAGCCTGGCGAAGCGCTGGTCCTGCCATCGGTGGTCAGCGTCACTCCCGGATACTTCGAGGCGATGGGCACGCCCATCGTTCGCGGGCGGCCTTTTGCCGAAAGCGATCAGGAAAACACGCTTCACGTCGCGATCGTCGACCAGCGTCTCGCGGCGCGATTCTGGCCGAACCAGGATCCGATTGGGAAGGGCGTCTTCCGCGGGGAGTCCAAACGATACGAAGTCGTCGGCGTCGTGCGCAATGTACGGTTCGAAAGTCTGGCTGGGCAGACCGAGCCGGTTGGCGCCGCCTACTTCCCGCACACGCAGGCGCCACAACTGGGTCGCCTTCGGTGGATTGCCATCAGGACTGCGGCTGAGCCCGCGTCGGTCATGCGCGCGGTTCGATCGACGATGATGGGGATCGACCCGGACCTGCCTCTTTCCGACATCCAGACAATGAGCCAGCGCACGGCGCGCACGCTCGTGCCACAGAAACTCGCCCTCGGGCTGGCCAGCGCGTTTGGTGTTGTCGCGCTCTGCCTGTCGGTTCTCGGCATCTACGGCGTCTTGGCGTACGTGGTGGCACAACGGACCCGCGAGATTGGCATCCGCATCGCGCTGGGAAGTACGGTAAGCGGCGTCTTTCAACTCGTGTTCAAGGAAGGACTGATGCTGGTGGCAGGTGGCCTCGTGCTCGGGGTACTGGGAGCCATGGCACTTGGCCGCGTCCTGGAGGGACAGGTCTTTGGCGTGAGACCCACCGACCCCGTCGTGCTCGGCACGGTCGTCCTCTCAACCGGTGTAATCGCCTTGCTGGCGTGCGTTTGGCCAGCGCGGCGCGCGACGCGGGTCGATCCAGTGAACGTCCTGAACGCGCATTAGGACAGGCGCTCACGCCAGATTTGCTCACGTTCCACCTCGGAAGATCAGGATATTCGCGCCGTGAGCTCGTCTGCCTGGATTTGTGGCTTTCTTTGTCAGGAGGCAATTTCCGATGACATCCACGGCAGCAGCGACGACGTCAGCAAGTGCGCCCGCGACCCGGGAGCCCCACTCATCCCGGTCTCCTCTGACAGAAGACATGCTCGCGCGCTTTTCGACCCGAGCGTCGCAATACGACGCGGAGAACCGCTTTTTCACGGAAGACTTCGAGGAGCTCCGCGCGGCGGGCTACCTCAAACTCGCTGTTCCGGTGGAGCTGGGTGGATTGGGTTTCGGCCTGCCGGAGGTCGCTCGAGAGCAGCGCCGTCTTGCATACCACGCCCCGGCGACTGCCCTGGCGATCAACATGCACGTCTATTGGACCGGCGTTTCAGCCGACCTCTGGCGTGCGGGAGACCAGTCTCAGCGCTGGCTGCTCGAGGAAACCATCAGAGGCGCGGTATTTGCCGCCGGCCACGCCGAGAGCGGCAACGACATTCCCGTCCTGCTCTCGACGACGAAGGCCGAGCGCGTGGAAGGTGGCTATCGGTTCACGGGCCGCAAAGCCTTCGGGAGCCTGACACCGGTCTGGACCTACCTCGGACTCCACGGGATGGATGCCTCCGATCCGTCGGCTCCGAAGATCGTCCACGCCTTCATGCCGCGTGACACGGAGGGCTATCGCGTCGACGAGACGTGGGACGTCCTTGGCATGCGCGCGACCCGCAGCGACGATACGATTCTGGACGGCGCCTTCGTGCCCGATCGCTACGTCGTCCGTGTCGTGCCGGCGGGGGCGGCCGGCATCGATCCCTTCGTGCTCGCCGTGTTCGCGTGGGCACTGATCGGATTCGGAAACATCTATTACGGCCTCGCGCGCCGCGCCTTCGACATGACGATCGAATCGGTGAAGACCAAGCGTTCGATTGCGCTCACCCGATCGATGGCGTATCACGCGGAGATCCAGCACCGTGTCGCCGAGATGGCGCTGGCGTTGGACCCGATCGAGCCGCACCTGGAGCGGGTCGCCACCGACTGGGCGACAGGGGTCGATCACGGAGCGGCCTGGCCAAAGACCATCTTCAGTGCGAAGTACCATGCCGTCGAAAGCTCCTGGCGGGTCGTCGATCTGGCGCTCGAGGCTGCTGGCGGCTTCGGCATCTTCCGCCGGAGCGGTCTCGAACAGCTGTTCCGCGACGCTCGCCTCGGACGGATCCACCCCGCCAACTCCATGCTGACTCACGAGATCGTCGCCAAGACCGTGCTCGGCATCAGTCCGGACGAAACGCCACGGTGGGGATAGTCTTACGCGTTTTGCTCAGCTTCTCCGCACGCTGATCGCGTGAGGTCCGAGCGGCCGCTACACGAACATCGAAGGGTTGATTTCGAGAGCGACTTCGGCAGATCCGATCGACGGGCATCCCCGCGCGCCGGGCATGCTCGCAGAATCGCCTCGGGGCTCGGGGCATCGTATTCGCAGTAGATTTTGCCTTCCGCGTCGGAGACATAGCTGCGGATCCAGCGCACGTCTGGCATGTCCGCAAGCACGGCCACCGAGCGGCGTCCCGCGGCGAACAGGTCGTCGCGGGTAAGCCCGGGCACCGAACGTTCGATGATGTAACGTGGCATCGTTACCTCTGGAGAATTGCTCAGGACGAACGGCCTAGACCTTCACGTTCACAGGGCTAGCGCGGCAGCGCTGATCCACACGCGGCGATCAACGCGGCGTCGCCGGTTTCGGCGGCGATGCGGCTGGCCGCGGATCCGGCCTCTCTGGCCGCGGCCTCGTTTCCCAAGGCCGCGCGCGTCTCGGCGATTCGGATCAGCATCCAGCCTTCGCCGCCTCGGTCTCCCAGGGCGCGTCTGAGCTCGAGAGACTGCTCGAAGTACTGCACCGCGCGATCGAGCTGTTCGAACGGCCCGCGACACCTGGCCAAGCGCGGCGAGCGCGTGCGCTTCGAGGAGCCGCTCGCCCGTCTCGCGGCTGACCGCAACACTCTCCTCGAGCGACGGTGCGTGCCTCCTCGGTCCGGTCCAGCTTTGTCAGCGTGACGCCGAGGCTGTTGAGGATGAGGCCCTCCTGGAGGCGGTTCCCCTGCCCGCGGACGAGGAGCAGAGCTGCTTCGTAGTGCGTCAGCGCGTCGGCGTAGTGCCCCCGCGTCCACTCGAGAATTCCAAGCGCGTTTCGCAGCGACGAGCGCGCGACTCCCTTCGCCGAGCGTAGACGCGAGGTCGAGCGCCGCTTCAAACGCGGAGACGCTGGCCTCTGGCGACTCTCCGGCCTGACGCATCGTTCGGGCCGTCCCCTCGAGCGCGTCCAATTGTCCCGCCGCATCACCGAGCTTTTGTCGCAGCAACCGCACGCGCCGCCACGCCTCGACTGCTTCCAGCCGGTCTGCGGGTTCGCTCGAGAATCGCCGCCGCGCGGCTCCACATCTCGGCCTCCGCATCGGGATCTTCGAGCTGCGCAAAGAGGTGCGCGGCTTCCTGCAGGCACGGGAGCGCCTCATCGTCTCTTCCGAGCCCGAACAACACCTCGCCGAGCGTTCTGCAGCGACTGCGCGAGCCCTTCCGCATGCCGCGCGCGGCGGCTCAGCTCGATGGCTTCCCGATACGCACGGAGCGCGGCCTCGATGCGTCCCTGCTGCAGCTCGATGTGCGCGATGGACGTCAAGTGGAACGATCGCTGGATCGGCAGCAGGTGCGTGCGAGAGATCTCGTCGGCCCGGCCGCAGATACGCCAGGGCCGCCTCGGGGTTCCCCATCGCGCGCTGGACGTTAGCGAGGTTGTGGAGCACATAGGCCAGCTTCTTCGGCTCCTGAGCGAGCGCGGGCAACGCCTCCTCGAGCCTCGAAAGCGCGGTCGGCGTAGTTGCCCATGCTCTTGAGAATGCTGCCAAGGTTCGTCAGGTCGCCGGCGACGGCGAGCTCGTCGTGGCACTCTCGCGCGATCGCCAGCGCGTCCTCGGTGATCGTCAACGCCTCCTCGTGTCGCCCCTCGTGCCACCGAAGCAGGCCGATGCTCCGGAGCGTGTGACGTTCGATCGACGCGTCGTCCAGCTCCCGGCTGATCCGAAGCGCCGTGCTCAAGGCTCGGTCCGCCGCGCTGAAGCGCTTCAAGAGCGTGAGCAGATCGCCTTCTCGCAGATACGTCTGGGCGAGCCGGGCCGAGGGTCCCGTAGGCGCGAGATGCGCGATCAGATCGCCGACGATTTCCTGCTGGCGCCGCCGCAGCCCCAGCGTTTCGCACGTCCGCTCCTGTTGGAGCAGCACATCGGCCCTGAGATTTCGCCACTCCTCATCGTCTGGAAGGTGCGGGAGCCATTCGAGCACCTGATCGAGCAGGGCCATAGCGTCGGCGAACTGGCTCAGCGCGCTGGCGCGATCCGCCGCGCGTCTTGCCGTACCGCACCGCCTTGAGCCAATCCTCTGCGCGATCGAAAGTGGTGGGCCAGAAGGGCGGCCTTCTCGTCGAGGCGATCGGCGTGACGCTTCTCGATGGCGCGTCCGACCGCGTCGTGCAGCGCCTTGCGCTGGTGGCCGAGGAGGCTCTCGTAGCTGACCTCCTGCGTCAGCACGTGTTTGAAGCGATACCCGATTTCCAGGCCCACGCCCGTTTGCTGGATCAGCGCCGATGTCTTGAGGCGGATCGATCGCAGCCACGAGATCCACGTGCGATCCGAGCACGTCGGCGAGAAGCGCGTGTTCGAACTCCCGCCCGATGACCGACGCGACCCGAAGAACCTCCCGCGCGGATGGCTCCAGGTTGTCGAGACGCGTGCGGATGACCGCCTGCACCGTGTCTGGCAGCGACAGCGCCTGCGGTCCACCCTCGACGAGCGCTTCGCCGTCCTCGGCGGCCACGGCGCCCTGCTCGAGCAGCGCGCAGCAGACCTGCTCGAGAAAGAACGGGTTGCCGCCGGTCCGCTCGAACACGCGTCGCGCGAGGTCGTCCGACACCCTCTCCACTCGAAGCACCGCCTGCATGATGGCGGTTGACGCCGCAAAGTCGAGCGGCTCCAACTGAATCCGCGAACCGTGCGCGGGCCAGTGGTCCGACGTGCCGCGCTCGGGCCGAGTGGTGACGACGAACAGGAGGGTGTGCGCCGAGACGATTTCCGCCATCCGGGCGAGCGCGCCGCGCGAGGCGCTGTCGGCCCAATGCCAGTCTTCGAGCAGCACGACAAGCGTCGCGCGGGACGCCAGAACGGTGACGAACGCCGTCAGCGCGTCCAGCAAGGCCGCCTGCAGGTGCTCGCCCTGCAGGTGGCGTGGGAGCGGATGTGACTCACTCGACACCGACAGCAGATGGAGATAGAGGGGCAGGAACGGCTCGAGCGAGACGTCTATCGCCCGAAGGCGCGCGATGACGTCGCGCGAATCGATCGCAGCCGTTCGCATCTCCAGCGCGTCCCGGACGATCTCGATGAACGGGAAATACGGCGCCACGTCGCCGTACGCGCGGCAGCGGCCGTGCAGAAGCCGAATTCCGGTCACGGCGGCCACGCGCTCGCGCACCTCGTGCAGCAAGCGGCTTTTGCCGACGCCTGCTTCGCCAACGACCACTGATCGACGCGGCCTTCGCCGGCACGCGCGCGAGCGACCTCGGTCTCGAGCAGCGCGAGCTCCGACTCTCGTCCGACGTAGGGCGTGAGTCCAGATCGCTCCGAGGCTTCGAGTCGCGTCTCGAGGCCGGTCTCGCCGGTAACCCGAAACGGCGTAACAGGGCTGCGCCTCGGGCTCGAGCACCACGGGGCTGCAGGGCGCCACGTGGACGAACGGCGCTACGAGCCGCTGGCATTCGGGGCTCACCACGACGCCATCGGGTCCGGCGAGTGTGGCGAGCCTCGCCGCCACCGGCCCCGGCGCGCCGACGATGGCATAGCGTCGTGGGCCTTCGTTCAGGCGCTGGGCAACCACCGGCCCGACGTGGAGGCCCGACTGGATCCGCACCATGCGGCTCGAATCAGTGCCCACGGTCAGCTCACGCACACGCGCGTGCAGTTCCCACGCCGCGCGCAGGGCGCGCAGCTCGTCGTCTTCATGCGCCGTCGGCACGCCGAACAGCGACACGATTTCCTCGCCGATGGCCTGGTTCACCAGGCCTCCGTGCCGTCTGACGACCTCGACAGCCAGGTCCCTGACCTGCGCAACGAGTCGATGCGCATCGACGGCCGCGACGTGTTCGACGAGAGCGCCGTAGTTCGACACGATCGTGACGAGCACCGCCGCGCGGCGGCGTTCGCTGGCCGGGAGGGGCGCAGGATCGTGGACGACCATTCCGGACTCGAATCGGCGGCCGACCGCGTCGCCCGGACCATGGGGCGGCGTCGACGCGAGTGCCGCCAGATCAACGGCGAACGACGCCATTGATGGATAGCGATCGTCGGGACGCTTCGCGAGCGCTCTGCGGAGCACGTTCTCGATTCCGGCGGGGACGTCGGGATGCGCGGTGGCGACCAGATCAGGATCGTGCGTGAGAATCGCGTTGCACACGGTCTGTCGATCTTCGCCCGCGAACGGTCGCGAGCCGGTGAGCATCTCGTGAACGAGGACACCGAGCGCCCAGATGTCGCCCCGATGATCGACCGCGCTCCCGCGCACGTGCTCGGGGCTCATGTACGCGATGGTGCCCACGGGGGCACCATGACCCGTCAGCGACAGGTCTTCCACTTTGGCAATGCCGAAGTCCAGGATCTTCACCGTCCCATCGTGCAGCAGCATGACGTTGGACGGCTTGACGTCACGGTGCACGATGCCGCGGCCGTGCGCCTGCGCCGAGACCCGCGGGCGATCTGGATGGCGATGGGCGCCGCGTCCTCGAACGACAGTCGGCCTGCGCGCCAACGCGCCTGCAGGGTCTTGCCGTCGTACAACGGCATCGCGATGAACAGCTGCCCGTCCTCGGTTTCACCGATCTCGTGAATCGTGCAGATGTTGGGATGGTCAAGTGCCGCCGCCGCGCGCGCCTCGACGAGGAACCGCTGCTTGGCCGATGGATTGTGTGCTGAGGTGTGGCGGAAGGAACTTCAGCGCAACGTGCCGTCCAAGCCGCTCGTCGCGCGCCTTGTAGACGAGTCCCATCCCACCAGCGCCGAGGAGCTCCGCCACGACGTACTGGCCGACACGGCGGCCTTCCCAGCCGACCGCCTGAGCATCGCGCCCAGGACGCGGCAGGCGCGATCGCGTCAGCGAGCCGATCGAGGGGCCCGGCGCAGGCGTGGGCCGTCAGCAGGGTCTCGACTTCCCGGCGCAGATCCTCGTCGCCGGCGCATCGATCGCGCGAGCAGTTGAGCGCGATCGTCGGCGTCGCACTCGATGGCCGCCGCGAAAACGTCCTGCACACGCTGCCATCGATCGGGCGACAGCCGATCACGGTCAGCGAGCGGGTTCATCCCTGCAGCTCGCGATTCAGCCACGCGCGCGCGGCCGCCCATTCGCGTTTGACGGTCGCCGGCGACACGTCCAACGCTTCAGCGGTCTCTTCGACGCTCATGCCGCCATAGAAGCGGCACTCGACGATTCGCCCCTGTCGAGCGTTCATGACCATGCAGGCGTGCGAGCGCCTCGTCGAGCGCGATCAGATCGTCGCTTCGGACGTGCGCAATCGCGAGGGCATCGGCGTCATCGAGCGACTCGAGCGCCAGCCCTCCGCCTCGTTTCTGCCTCCGACGCGCGACCGCGTAGTCAATCAGGATGCGACGCATGGCCTGCGCCGCGACGGCGAGGAAGTGCGCGCGGTTCTGCCACTGAATGCGATTGAGCTTCGTCAGCTCGAGCCAGGCCTCGTGCACGAGCGCGGTCGTGCAGAGCGTGTGGGCCTCGCGCTCGCTTCGGAGCTGCCGTGCAGCCATCCGGCGCAGTTCGTTGTAGACGAGAGGGAAAATCTCCTCGATCGGGAAGGCCTGCATGCGAAGCGTCGAACGATCATAGTGCGCTCGGCGACCGACGCCAACACGACAGCTCCAGCGCGGCCGTAGCGGCGGAAGAGATCAGGTTCTCCGCGCGGCGAGCAGCCACGGCTGATCCTCTCGTGGTGGTCCTGCGAGCGGACTGAGACATGTCCGGCCCCTGCCCGCCCCGATGACGTGAATCAGTCGTGCAGGACGACGCTCAGCAGGGAGCTGTTGATCTTGAGGCCGCCGTTGTAGCGGATGAATCCCAGCTTTCGAAACTTGTTCATGAAGAAGTTCACTCGCGACCGCGTGGTCCCGACCATCTCGGCGAGCGTCTCCTGTGAGAGTTTCGGCAGCAGGCGCTGCGGTCTTTCGTCCTCGCCGTACCGCGCCAGCAGGAGCAGGGTTCGCGCAAGCCGCTTCTCGCTCGAGTTGAAGAGCTGATCGACGAGGTCCTCCTCGATCCGGATGTTTCGCGCGAGCATGTGGGCAATGAATCGATCCGACAACGCCGACTGGTCGTGCAGCGTGCGCATCATTTCCCGCTTCTGGATGCGCAGCGCGGTCGTTGGAACGATCGCCGTGGCTGAGCCCATCCGCAGCGGCTGGCCGGCCAGGCAGCCTTCACCAAAGAAATCCCCCGGGCCGAGCATGGCCACGACGGCCTCCTTCCCCGCGGAAGACAAGACCGACAGCTTGACCCCGCCGTCCTGGATGTAGAAGACGCTTGTGGCAAGTGCACCTTGGGCGAAGACGGGCGACCCTCTCGCGAAGCGTACGAGCCGGCGAGACACGCCGGCTGAATCGAGAAAGGTGTGCACGTCGAAGGGAGGGAGCGGTCCGAGTGCGACTCGTCTTTTGGCCGGCATGGCACATCATCGCACGGTCTGCGGTCTAAACGACGCCTTTGCCGGGGACACGTCTCGCGCGCGGAACATCCACAAATGAACCGCCCCCGGCTGCTGGTTCGAGTACCATGTGCCATGAGCGCAAATGTCGCCACGGGCACCTTGCGGAGGGGCTCCAACCCGATGACTGGCGGGTATTTACTCAGCCGGACGCGCGGCCAGTGAGGGCTCCCAGCCACGAATCCCACGCCTGTGACGAGGGGTTCCGGCCGTACCGTCAGCTTGCGGTCCGCGTGCTTGCGCGCGCGCTTCTGGATTTGTCGAATCCCGACGGGACAGCGACGGACCGCGAAAGCGCCCGGGTGTTCCTCTCGGGCTCAGGCATGCTGTTTCACTGGTGTCGGGTGGCCGCCCTCGATCCCTGGCGCCTGGTCAATCACGCAGAGAGCCTGACGGCTGGTCAGGCAGCGAATCAGGGCGCGCCGCTCCAGACCCTGTCGTTACGAGGCTGACTTCCCGGGCTTCGCGAGCTTCGCGATTCGTTTCAGCGCCTTTTCCTTCAGAAGCGCCGCGTCACGGGCGATATCCAGTTCTCCGGTGCGCTCCAACTGGGGCACGCGGCGGTCGAGAGCCTTGATGAGCTCGCGCAGGTGATCGATCATCCCTGGCCCCTGCCGAGCCGCAGATCGGCGGTCCGTGGCCGGTTTCGAGTCTGTCGTGCCCCCCGATTCCGCCGGTTTCATATCCATTCTCCTGGCCACCGCCTGATTCCCCAGTATTGAGCATCCCACCGTCGGTCACATGTCGCTGTCCTGAATTGCACAGCCCTCCGGCGCCCGCGGCTCAACAGCGGTGGTCTGCGGCCGTTGGTTTCAGGCTCCAGTGGAAGAGTCGTTGGAGGGTCCCGGCAAGCCAAAGCGTCGCGCTGCGCGCTCACGCGCCTTCTGCCGTTCTTCCTCGCGCGTCCGCGGCGGTGCGGAGGTCGTCATCGAGTGAATCAGGCGTTCCGCTGCGGCCGTGACCTCCGCGATGGCGGCGTTGAACGCCGCCTCGTTCGCGCGGGACGGTTTCGTGGTCCCGCTCAACTTGCGCACGAACTGAAGCGCCGAGGCGCGGATTTCTTCCGATGTGGCCGGGGGATCGAAGTTTGCCAGGGTTTTGATGTTGCGGCACATGACTATCTGCTCCGATTATCGCGCGAGAGGAGACGATCCACACGCGCGTCGAGCTCTTCGATTGGAAGGAAACGTTCGTCGCCGTTCAGCTCGATGTGCTGGACGCGCTAACCCCACCGTGGCTCCCGGCCTTCGACAAAGAGCTGACGCGCAGGCCGTACCTCGATGGTTGCCAGATGCGCGCTCGGAATCCTCGACGCGATTTCGGTCGCCTCGGTGACGTCTCGAGCCTCGATCAAGTAGAAGCCCGCGACCATTTCCTTCGCTTCGGTAAACGGTCCGTCCGTCACCGACGCCTTCCCGGCGCGGACGCGCACGCAGGCGGTCGTACGGGCAGGCTCGAGCGCCTCGGCCTGGATGAAGTGGCCGCTCGCCCGCAGGCCATCATTGAAATCGAGGTGCTTCGCGTTCAAGACGCTGAGCTCGCCTTTCGGCATCGCGTCCAGCGCGCTCTCGTCCAGATAAATCAGGCACAAGTACCTCATCAGGCTCCCACCTCTCAGACGACCAATCTATCAGCAATGCGTGATGAGCGGAGCACGTCGACCGGCGAGCCCGTTTTATCGGCAATTCAAGCGCAAGAACCGGAGTGTTTCGTCGATCCGAACGGTGTAGCCTCGAAGACATGAACGCAATCGAGAAAAACGAGGTCCACCGCGTGGACATCGGCTCACGCGTAGACGGTTACGACTGGTCGACCGTCTCCGATCACCTCGACGCCCACGGCTGGGCGATGTTCAGGACGCTCCTGACAGCCAGCGAGTGCACGACGATCGCTGGCCTCTATTCGGACGACCGACTCTTTCGAAGCCATGTCGTCATGGCGCGGCACGGGTTCGGCCTCGGCGAGTACAAGTATTTCGCTTACCCGCTTCCTGAGAAGATCGCGGCGTTGCGGACGACTCTGTATCCACAGCTTGCGCCGATTGCCAACCGCTGGAACGAGTCGACTGGGGAGCGACGTACGTTATCCGGAAGCGCACCGGGCCTTTCTCGAACGATGCCACAAGGCAGGCCAGACGCGCCCGACACCGCTGCTCCTGCAATACGGCGAGGGCGACTTCAACGCGCTCCACCAGGATCTGTACGGCGAGCACGTGTTCCCCCTCCAGGTCGCGATTCTGCTCTCGGAACCCGAGACGGACTTCACCGGTGGTGAATTCGTGCTGGTCGAGCAACGGCCGCGGATGCAGTCGCGGGCCGAGGTCGTGCCGCTTCGTCGCGGCGACGGGGTGGTCTTCGCGGTCCACACCCGCCCGGTACACGGGACGCGTGGCACCTATCGCGTCAACCTGCGTCATGGCGTCAGCCGGCTGCGCTCCGGCCATCGTCATACCGTCGGTCTGATTTTCCATGATGCAAAATGACAACGGTCAAGCGCTCTGCTGTGGATCGAGCACGACTTCTGAAACGGCTTGAAAAGGCGTGGGACCGCTTGCGGGAGTCGTATGCCGGCCTGTCCGACGCGCAGCTGATGGAGCCCGGCGTCACGGGCGAATGGTCGGTCAGAGACATCATTGCGCACGTGACGACGTGGGAGGAGGAGGCGCTGAAGCACCTGGGTTCGATCCTCGAGGGCCGAAGGCCGCCGCGCTACTCGGTGATGTATGGCGGCATCGACGCCTTCAACGCGCGGATGACAGCAGAGAAAGCGGGACTTGCACTCTCCGAAATACTTCGACGGCGTGACGAAGTGCATCAACGGATCATCGAAGTGATCCGGCGCACGCCCGAGGAGCAACTGGTCGCCGACACGCGCTTCCGTCGACGGTTGCGTCTCGATACGTCACGGTCACTACCCGAAGCATGCCGAGGCCATACGGAAATGGCGAGAACGACGCCGCGTCAACGTTGCACTGGAATGAGTCCGCGCAGCAAACCATGATCAGGAATGCCGTCTGGGCTCCCGGAGGAGTCTGGCGCGTTGTCGTGCCAGGATGGACTCAGGTTTGGTGCAACGCGCGTTGCGGTGATTGCGCCGCTTCTTCGAATCGCCCAATCTGATCCCGCGTGCCCAGAACCGCCACGAGGTCTCCCGCCTGAAGGCGCACTCGACCATCTGGATTTGCAATCAGCGATCCGGCGTGGACCACTCCGACGACAGACGCTCCAGTCGCCGAGCGGATCTGGAGCTCTCGGAGGGTCCGTCCGTCGAACGGGCTGTCACCTGGAAGGCGAAGCCAGGTGAAGTCGAGGTGACGAGTCACTTCTCCGACCTGTGTCAGGATCTCGCGCTGGGCTTCAAGTGCCTCGCCGGGCACACCATAGCGTTCGCGACGAATGACACCTGCCACGCGCAGGATGTCGTACGCGGGCACGTTCAGATGGATGAGGGCCTGCCGAGTCATCTCTATCGCAGCTTCGAACTCTGGCGACGCGACCTCTTGAACGCCGAGCGCATACAGTCCATGGATGGCTTCGGTGCCATCAGCCCTCGCGATGATGGGCAGGTCGGCCCGCACCTGTCGTGCCGCGCTCACGATGCTTCGCACATCAGGAAACGCGGGCACTGTCACGAGCATCGCCCGCGCCAGACCGACGCCCGCAGCTTCGAGCACGACGGTCTGGCTGGCATCGCCATAAATGACAGGAACACCAGCTACACGTGCTTGCCGTACTCGCCGATCGTCGAACTCGACGAGCACGTACGGTAGACCCAGATGCGTCAGCGCGTCGCCGATGCTTCGCCCCACGCGGCCCCAGCCCGCGATGAGGACGTGGTTTGACAATCCAGCACGCGGAAGGTTGATCGCCTCGAATGCCTCGCGGGAGCGATGCGGCCAGAGACGTTTATAGAGCACTGATGTGAGGCCGGACACGGCCGGCGTGAGCACCATTGTCACAATCGCGGCGTTGAGCGTGAGCGTGTACACGTCGTTGCCAATGGCGCCGCTCGACAGCCCGACACGCGCTAGAACGAATGCAAACTCCCCAACCTGGAACAGCGTGAGGCCGACGGCAAGCGGCACGACGTTCCAGTAGCCGAAGGCCCGTACAACGCCGCCCAGAATCGTGGCTTTGCCGACGACGATAGCGATGACGACAAACACAAGAGCGCCGAGCTGCTGCCACACGAGCGCAGGGTCGAGGAGCATCCCAACGGATACGAAGAACAGCATGCCAAACAGATCCCGCAGAGGCACGATGTCGCTGAGCGCCTGATGCGCGTATTCGGACTCATTGATCACGAGACCAGCCACAAATGCGCCGAGCGCCATCGACAACCCGAACGACCACGTGACGTACCCGACGCCAAGGGCCAGGGTCGTCGTCGAGAGTAGAAACAGCTCCCGGGAGTTCCAGCGCGCCACGAACGCCAATAGACGCGGCACCAGGCGAGTCGCCACGAGGACGATTACGCCTAGCAGCAGGATCGCTCGGAGCGCTGCCGCACCTATCCTGACGAGGCCGCCGGCGGGATCGCTCAATTCGGGCAGCACGATCATCAGAGGGACGACCGCGAGATCCTGCACTACCAAAATACCGAACATGACGCGACTCGAGAGCGTTCCACGACGACCCTGCGCCTGAATCGTCTTCAGAGCGACCATCGTGCTCGACAGTGAAATCAAGGCGCCGAACCACAGAGCGGGTTGCCATGCCCAGCCAAGCGCGAGCCCGAGGGCGGCCCCCAATGCCATGGTGACGATGATTTGAATGGTCGCTCCGCCGAGGGCCACTGCACGGACAGGCTTGAGCTCGCGAAACGACAGCTCGAGCCCGAGAGAGAACAGCAGCAAGGCCACGCCCAACTCTGCGAGTTGCTCGATGTCGTGCACGTTCACAACAGTGAGCCCCCCCGTGAATGGACCGACGAGCACCCCTGCGAGCACGTACCCGACCATCAACGGTTGACCGAGGCGTTGCGCCAGGAACCCGCCCGCGAGTGCGGCAAGCAGCACGAGCGAGAGATCGGCGACAAGGGCCATTCAGTGGCAGCGTATACGCAGCCCACGTTCTCAGCAAATAGGGAACGGAGCGCAGCGAAGGCGTTTGAGAGGCGCTCGCCCGATGTCCAATCCGTCCCCAGGCAGCGCAAGCGATTCGACCGTGATGCGTGTGCGACCAGTTGTGGAAATCCAATGCGGCGCTGCCCGGTTGTCCTGGCGCGGGCGAGCGTGTCACGCCTTCGGGCTCGAACCAGGGACGTGCTCCGTCTTGCCGCGAAAGCGCGGGCAACCATTGCCAAGCATCGAAGTTACCTCGCCGGTCGCTATAGGATTGGTTCGATGCACGATGTCCCTCTGATCCTCACGCTGACGGGTGGTCTGTCGGCCGCTTTGGTGCTCGGTTACATCACACAACGGCTCGGCTTGTCACCGATCGTCGGATATTTGCTCGCCGGAACGCTGGTGGGACCTCACACCCCCGGCTTTGTGGCCGACACGACGATCGCCGAGCAGCTTGCGGAGATCGGCGTCATCTTGCTGATGTTCGGCGTCGGGCTGCAGTTTCACATCGAGGAACTCCTCGCGGTTCGCCGTGTAGCGGTCCCAGGAGCGATCGCGCAGAGTGCCGTCGCCACTGCTCTTGGTACGGTGATTGGGCGCGGCTTCGGCTGGGACTGGCCAGCAGGGATCGTCTTTGGCATGGCACTGGCCGTAGCGAGCACCGTCGTGCTGGTGCGGGTTCTCGCGGACAACCGGGACCTGCACACTCCCGCGGGACATATCGCCGTCGGGTGGCTCGTGGTCGAAGATCTGTTTACGGTCGTGGCTCTCGTCCTGTTGCCGGCGTTGTTCGGCGGGCCGAACTCGAATCCGAATCTGGCGCTCGCGCTGCTGGTGACGGGCCTCAAGATTGCCGGCCTTGTCGCGTTCGCGATCGTCGTCGGAAATCGATTCATCCCGCGCCTCCTGGATCATGTCGCCGCCAGTCGCTCACGTGAACTGTTCACGCTGACCGTATTGGTCCTTGCGCTTGGCATCGCCGTGGGGTCCGCGATGGTGTTCGGAGTGTCGATGGCGCTGGGGGCATTCCTCGCGGGCATGGTCGTCGGACGATCCGAATACAGCCTGCGCGCCGCATCGGAAGCCCTCCCGATGCGAGACGCGTTTGCCGTGTTGTTCTTCGTCTCAGTCGGCATGCTGCTGGATCCCTGGTCTCTGATCCAGACACCAGGCACGATCGCGACCACGCTGGCGGTCGTGATCGTCGGCAAGCCGCTTGTGGCGCTGCTGATTGTGCGACTGATGCGCTACCCGTTCAAAGTGGCGCTGGCGGTCGCCATAGCCCTCGCGCAAATTGGCGAGTTCTCGTTCATCCTTTCAAGCATCGGCAGAGATCTCGGGATCCTCACGTCCGCGGCGACCAATACGCTGGTCGCTGTATCGATCGTGTCGATTGTGATCAATCCGATTCTCTACCGATCGATTCCTCGCGTGGAACGATGGGCGTCGGCACGCCCCCGACTCTGGAAGCTTCTGAACCCATCGGTTGATATGGGCCCCCTCGCTCCAACGGCCGTGGGAGGAAGAACGACGAAACCGGAACACCGGGCCGTCGTCGTCGGATATGGTCCAACAGGTCGCACAGTAACGCGACTGCTTCGCGAAAACGGGATCGACCCGACCGTCATCGAACTGAACATGGAAACCGTCCGACAGCTGCGGCAGGAAGGCGTCAGGGCCATCTACGGGGATGTGACGCAGCGTGAAACTCTTGTCGGAGCAGCGATCTCCAGTGCCGGCAACTTGATCCTGGCTTCAGCTGGCATGGGCAACAGCGCCGAGGTGATCCGCATGGCCCGCGACCTAAACCCCACGATACGCGTCGTCGCTCGAGCGGCCTATCTCCGGGATCTGCCGGAGTTGAAGAAGGCGGGCGCGGACGCGGTGTTTACGGGGGAAGGCGAAGTCGCATTGGCGTTCACGGAGGCGATTCTTCACCAGTTGGGCGCAACGCCCGAGCAGATCGATAGGGAGCGCGAGCGTGCGCATACGGAACTTTTCGGACAATCGTCTGATACGGGTGTATCTACCGTTATCGCGACCGACGACGCCGGCGCTGCCCGATAGCGACCTTTGCCAACGTGGTCCTTGGGAATTGGGGAGTCCATTACTGCTCGGGTGCTTGGGTCAGATTAGTGCTGAGAGGTCGGCGCTTCACGGCGAGTCACTCGCGCACGCTCGAGGAGGAGGTCGCGCTCGCGGGTGTTGCGCGTGAGGGAGGCGGCCCGCTCGAATTCCGCACGTGCCTCTTCCACGCGGCCGACCTTCACGAGCAGGTCGCCGCGGACGCTGGGCAAGAGGTGATAGCCCTGAAGCGACGACTCCGTGGTCAGCGCGTCGACGAGATCCAGACCCGCCTGAGGCCCGAAGGCCATGGCGACGGCGACGGCACGGTTCAACTCCACCACTGGCGAGGGCGAGACCTGGGCCAGCGTCTCGTAGAGCGACGCGATGCGCGACCAGTCGGTGTCGGCCGGGGTCACGGCCCGTGCGTGGCAAGCGGCGATGGCCGCCTGAAGGGCGTACGAGCCCTCGCGTGCCTCCAAGCTCCACAGCGCGCGAAAGAGCGGATAGACCGCGACGGATGAGAAGGCGGTCCCAGAGCGCGCGGTTCTGATCGAGCAGCAGGATTGGCTGTCCCGACGGGCCCGTGCGAGCCTTGGCCCGCGACGCCTGGATCTCCATCAGCCCCACGAGGCCGTGGGCCTCAGGCTCCTGCGGCACGAGCTCGGCCAGAATACGTCCGAGTCGCAGTGCGTCCTCGCAGAGCGCAGGCCGCATCCAGTCGTCACCGGCCGTCGCCGCGTAGCCCTCGTTGAAGATCAGATAAATGACTTCCAGGACCGAGGAGAGTCGTGCGGCGAGCTCTGCTCCCCGGGGAACCTCGAACGGTACGTGTTTCTCGGCGAGCGTCCGCTTGGCCCGCACGATCCGCTGGGCGATCGTCGGCTCGGAGGCCAGAAACGCCCGGGCGATCTCTTCGGTCGTCAGGCCACCAATCAATCGGAGCGTGAGCGCCAGGCGCGCCTCGGTCGAGAGCACAGGGTGACAGGCGGTGAACACGAGCCGCAGGAGATCGTCGCCGACGTCATCATCGAGCGCCGCGTCGAGATCCGGCGCCTCGCGTCCGGCCTCGATCTCGTAACCGAGCTCCTCGTGCTTGCGCTCGAGGAGCTTGTTGCGGCGGAACATGTCGATCGCGCGATGCTTGGCGGTCGCCATCAGCCAGGCACCCGGATTGCGCGGCACGCCTGAATCCGGCCACTGCTCAAGTGCAGCGACGAGCGCGTCGTGGGCGAGGTCTTCGGCGACGCCCACGTCGCGCACGATCCGCGTGAGGCCGGCGATGAGCCTCGGCGACTCGATTCTCCAGACTGCGTCGATGGCGCGGTGCGTGTCGGTAGCCGTCACGGTTACCGATCAGACCACCTTCAGTCGCTCAGGGCAAGGCGGAGGCGGTGCCTCCTCTTTGCCCTGTTCGGCAATCTGCTCGCGAAGACGCTCCTCCGCCGCCTGGAGCTCGGGCGTGAAGGCGGCGCCGAAATCCGCTGAAAATGAATCAGAGACCGCAGACCTCAACGGGTTTACCGAGGTACCGGCCGTACCGCTCAGCCGCCATCGCAACGAGCTTTCGTTCGGCGCGACCGAGCGTCGCCAACGGCTCGATGGCGATCGTGACGGCGTCTTTCTGAATCACGCGTGTCCAGGTGCCCGCAATCGTGCCGCCGATGACAATCGTGTGCTTGAAGAGCACGTTCATCGCTCCGCGTTCCGAGGCCGTCGAAGAGGCGCGCTGCGCACTGCGGTCGGCGTAGCCGACGATGTATTCGTCGAAATTCGGCAGCAAGCGCGCCGATGGCGGCACGTCTGCCGATGCCTGCTTCGATCTCGACATCCAGTAGGTCCTGTCGCCTGAAATCGTCTTGGCAATACTCGACTTGGCGAGCTCGAGGCCGGCCTTCGCGTCGGCGATCGTCAGTCCAGACCACCAGGTGAAGTCCTGGATGGTGGCCGGTCCGTGGCTCCGGAAGTAGCGCTTCGTCAGTTCGGCGAGCGCCTCCTCGCGCGGCAGCGTTCTGGCGCGCGGCGCGCGTTCGTCGAGCAGGGCATACGTGAATTGCCCGCCGCGCATGGCTCCGCTGCAGACGATGCCGTCCAGCTCTGCGTGGCCCATGATGTGTCCCATCGCGTTCGGGGGCCGCAACCAATCGGCGAGGCCGGCTCGCTGCATGAGCGAGGCGATCTCCTGCCGCGTCAATTGCACGCCGTCGCGCAGGCCTCGCACGATGATCCGATTCGTCCGCCGAAACAGGCTCTCTTCCATCCCGGCTTGCCGGTCGTAGTAGCGCCATGCCGCCTTGACCCGCGGTGCCGTCAAATCGAGCAGCCACCTGATGTCGTCGGCAGACACGAAGTGCCACGTCGGGCGCATCACGTGGGTCCGGAGGATTTTTCCGTCGGCAAACGCGCGCTCGATCGCCGCGTCCGTTCCGTCCCGAAGACGTTGTGCAAGCGCCCACTTCGCGCCGGGGTAGTCCTGGGCCTGGACAGCGCCGAGCCACGCCACGAGTTGGCCTGGCCGTGACAAGCGCGGCGTCGCGAGATGCTGGTTGACGAGGCGTCGGCGCACGACGTCTGCAGCATTCATGGTGGTCGATGTGCAGCGGGCTTACATGCCGTTCCGCCAGCGTCTGAACACGATGCTGGCGTTCACCCCGCCGAAGCCGAAGCCGTTCGAGAGCGCGTGTTCCATGCGCATCGGCCTGGCGCGACCACCCACAATGTCGATGCCGTCCGCGGCTGGATCGGGATCCTCGAGGTTCAGGGTCGCCGGAACGATCTGATCCCTCAGCGCCAGCGCCGTGAAGATGGCTTCGACGCCGCCCGCGGCGCCGAGGAGGTGGCCGGTCGCCGACTTGGTGGACGTGACGGCAAGGCCGCCGCCCGTCCCGAACACCTGTTTGATGGCTTGGAGTTCGCCATGGTCGCCCACGGGCGTGGACGTCGCGTGGGCGTTCAGGTGCTGGATGTCCTGGGGAGACAGGTTCGCCTGCCGCAGCGCCGCGCTCATCGCCCGCGCCGCTCCGCTTCCGTCTTCGGGGCCCGCCGTCATGTGATACGCGTCGGCACTGGTCCCGTAGCCGAGAAGCTCGACCAGAGGTGTCGCGCCGCGCGCGAGCGCGTGCTCGAGCGTTTCCAGCACCAGCATGCCGGCGCCTTCGCCCATGACGAACCCGTCGCGGGCGCGATCGAAGGGGCGCGACGCACGCTCGGGGGCGTCGCTGAATGAAGTCGACAGGGCGCGCGCCGCGGCGAAGCTCGCGAGGCTGACGCGGTGGATCGCCGCCTCGGTGCCGCCGCAGAGCGCCACATCGGCTTCGCCTGCCCGGATGAGCCGCGCGGCATCCCCGATCGCCTGTACGCTCGCGGCGCACGCGGTCACGGGCGCGCCGATTGGTCCCTTGAAGCCGTGCCGAATCGACACGTGGCCCGCCGCAAGATTGATCAGGAAGGATGGCACGGTGAATGGCGACAGCCGCCTGGGGCCGCGCGTATCCGTTGTGCGCACGGCGTCGGCAATCGCGGGGAACCCACCGATACCGGACGCGATGATCGTGGCGGTGCGTTCGAGGGCCTTCGGATCGTCGGGTTGCCACCTCGCTTCCGCCAGCGCCTCCCGGGCCGCGGCGAGCGCGAACGGGATGAAGCGATCCATCTTGCGCTGGTCCTTCGCCGACACGACGCTGTCAGGATCGAAGCCCGCCTCCGAATCCTCGGCACGGCTGGGCACGACGCCAGCGACCTTGGCGGGCAGATCGCCCACCATGTCGTCGGGCAGAAGGCGCAGGCCCGATCGGCCGGCAAGCAGGCGTTCCCACGCTGGGCGGACCCCGCAGCCGAGCGGAGACACGATACCCATGCCGGTAACGACAATGCGGGAAGCGGTCACACGACGAGTCCTGGGCTGGCGGGCACCGACCCCCGACGATATGTGTCAATGGCGGCAGTGTCAAGAAAGCGCCGTATCGTCCTGTGTGTCACGACGGGGCTGCCGCGGTAACATCCCGCTCCAGTCGGCCGCCGAACCGCGGCACTCGAGGATGCATGGAACCACACAGGACCGCGAACACAGTCGTCACGACTTCCCATGCGGAGGAGCTTCGCAACGTACGCCGCGCCGCCTGGGCTGGCCTGGTGGGAACGATGCTGGAGCAGTACGACTTCGTCATCTATGGGACGGCGTCGGCGCTGATTTTCGGCCGGTTGTTCTTTCCCAACATCTCCCCGGCGGCGGGCATCATGGCCAGCTTTGGCGCGTATGCGGTCGGCTTCCTCGCGCGGCCGCTTGGCGGGTTGTTCTTCTCTCGCTATGGCGATCGCCTCGGGCGCAAATGGGTGCTGGTCGCCACATTGTTCTTCATGGGCGGGTCGACGCTCGCGATCGGCCTTCTTCCAACCTACGACCAGGTCGGGATTCTCGCGCCGCTCCTGCTGGTCGTTTGTCGTTTCTTCCAGGGGTTCGGGGCGGGCGCGGAGCAATCCGGCGGTGCCACGCTTCTGACCGAGACGGCCCCGTTTGGCAAACGGGGCCGATATGCGTCGCTCATCATGGTTGGTGCCGCACTCGGCACCGCGCTTGGCGCCGTCGTCTGGATTCTGGTGCAGTTGCTCCCCGAGGATCAGCTCCTGTCCTGGGGATGGCGCCTGATTTTTCTCAGCAGCATCCTTGTCACCGTCTTCGCCATGATCATCCGGCGAACGTTGAAGGAGAGCCCCGTCTTCCAGACCGTCAAGGCGCGGGCGCAGGGAGCGCGGGCGCCGGTCGCGGACGTGTTCAAGCACGGGCGGATGCCGCTGCTCCTCGTCTTCTTCATGAACGTCGGCGTCAACGCGCAGTCGTACACGTACCAGGTGTTCATGGCGGCGTACCTGACGACCATTGTCGGCGTCGATCCCAGGTTCGTGCCCAAGGTGCTCCTCGTGGGGGCGCTCTGCGGATGCCTTTCGGCGTTCCTGACTGGCGCCGGCTCCGACGTCTTCGGGCGCCGTCGCGTCTACACGTTCGTGGCGGCTGCGCTCGTGTTGCTGCCCGTGCCCTCGTTCATCGCACTGGACTCGGGCTCGAAGGCAGCAATCGTCATCGTGATCATTCTGGGCTTCATGCTGGGCGCATATGGGGCAGTCGGCGTCCAGATGAGCTATTTCCCTGAGCTTTTCGGGAGCCGCTACCGCTACGCCGGGGTCACGCTTGGCCGCGAGTTCTCGTCTGTCGTTGGCGGCGGCTTTGCCCCCCTGATCTGTTCCGCCCTCCTCACGTGGTTCAACAAGTCGTGGGTCCCCGTGGCGATCTACATGATGGCGATGTCGCTCGTCAGTCTCGTCGCCGTGCGGTTTGCCCCGGAAACCCTGAACCGCGACTTGACCGTCGTGGAGGATGCGTAGCTGATCGCCATCACGCCTCCGCAACCGTCAGCCGCCGAAGCGCCCCGCGGGCCGAAGCCTCGCATTCACGGACGCGGACAAGCGCGGATCAGGATCAGCCGGGGACGAACACGGATGGCCACGGATCACACTCTCTGTATGGTTACTCCTTCGTGTCGAATAGCCCGCGCACGCACACGCGGGGCTGACCGCCTCTGCCAAGGCTGCGGCGAGTCCGCGGAAGATTCAGCAAAGGCGGAAGCCCCGCTCCATACCGAGCACGCGCGGCGTGCTCTCGCCGCCGACGAGAGACCGCCGCGCAGGACGCGGACACTCCGAGACGGTGTCTATCGCTGCAGCCGTTGACACTGCTGGCCGCTTTGCCTGACACTCGCTTCAGCGCGCACTGGGGCGCCACCTGTCCGCGGCAAGGGAGCTCGCTCCCACCCACCGGGTTCGTTACACAGCACCGAACCTTCTTCCGGCCTTGACGAAGCGGACGTCAGGCATCGAACGGAAGGAAGGTTTCCATGAGCCGGCAGCTCACACCCTCGACATCTCTCGATCTCCTGAAAAGAGAAGCGAAGCGTTGGCTGAAGCGCCTCCGCGCGAACGACAGCGCCGCTCGCGCGCGTCTGGAGAACGTCTATCCCGGCGCGTCTTCGACGCCAGGCCTTCGGCACATCCAGCACGCGATCGCGCTGGAACATGGTGTCCCGAGCTGGGCGCGACTGAAGAGCGAGCTGGCCGACCGGCTGGCGCACCGAGAGGGCGCGTCACGTCCACCGGCCCTCGCCGATTTGATCGACGCGGCCAGACGCGGCGATCTTTCACGCACGATCGCGCTCATCGACGCCCATCCGGATCTCATCAACGAGCGCGGAGGGGAGGGGACGAGAACAGCCCTGCACGTTGCCGCGATCGCACGGCACGAGCCGGTGGTGAAGGCGCTTGTCGAGCGCGGCGCCGATCCGAACATCCGATGTGAGGGCGATTCGGCGACGCCGCTGCATTTTGCGGCGGAAAACGGCCACGCCGGCATCATCCAGGCGTTGATCGAGCACGGCGCGGATCCAATCGGCGAGGGCGACTACCACGAGCTCGACGTCATCGGATGGGCCACATGCTTCGGCAGTGGACAGAAAGACATCGTCGACTATCTCCTCGCGCACGGGGCCGAACACAACATGTTCTCCGCCGTGGCCATGGGAGAGACGGGTGTCATCGAATCGCTGGCCGCTCGATCGCGCGGGGATCTCGAGCGGCGCATGGATCTGGCCAACCGGCGCCGGAGGCCGCTCCATCTGGCAGTGGTCAAGAAGCAGCCCGCTGCGCTTCAGACGTTGCTCGAGCTCGGCGCGAAGACCGAATCACTCGACGAAGGAGGCTTCACGGCTCTCGACCAGGCGGCGATGAGCGGCGAGACGGAGATGGCGCATCTGCTCGTCGACCGCGGCGCGAAGATCCGTATGCCTGCGGCGATTGCACTTCCGCAGATGGACGATGTCGAGCGGCTGCTTCGTGAGGATCCCGACTGCCTGAAACCCGGCTACCGGTGGGGAGACCTGATCGTCCGCGCGAGCGAGTGTGCGCCGGGCCGGGTGATCGAGCTCCTGATTCACCGCGGCGCGTCGGTCGACGTCCGCGACGACCCGAAGACGGCCGTCGACTCGACGAGCGGCTATACGCCGTTGCACGCCGCCGGGTTTTTCGGCAACGCCGACGCGGCTGCGGTGCTCCTCGCGCACGGCGCCAACGTCAACGCCAGAGAGGAGCGGTACTGTGGTACGCCGGCCGGCTGGGCCAATTACGCCGGGCACACACAGGTTCGCGATCTGATTGTCGGCGGGCCAATAGATGTCTTCGAGGCGATCGACCGGGATGTGCCGGCGCGCATTCCCGGCATTCTCCAGCGCGACTCGGAGTCACTGAACCGTCCCTTTGGGCAGTACTTCGTTGGCCAGTCGCGTCCAGGTCAATGGTGGCCCGAGAGCTGGTGCACTCCTCTCGCGTGGGCCGTGATCACGAACAAAGCGGACGCGTTGCGCGTCCTTCTGGAGCACGGCGCCGACGCGACGGTCACGAATCCGGATGGTGGGACGCTGTATGAGATGGCCACGCAGCCCGGCCGCGAGCAGGTGGCGGGGGTCCTCGAGGAGTACCGCGGCCTCTCGCATGGATGACACCTGGCTGGGCGCTACCGGTCCTCGACGCTCATCTCCAGCCAGTCGAGCTCTTCTTCGATGCGATGGAACGCGTCATCGCCGATGTCATCGCGGTCTCGCATGTCGAGCACCGTGCTTCGTGCGGCCGCCAGCGCCCGCCTGCGCACCTCCGCGTGCGCCGAGCTTGCCAGCGCCCGATCGACGCGGCCATCGTGCGCGCTCTTCAGAAGGCGACTGTACTCGTGCCGGACAGCCTCCGCGGCCGCGGAGCTGTCCCCTTCCACACTGGCGAGCGCCGCACGCAACGCGCGCTCACGCGCGACGCCGACTTCCCGTCCGACCGGATCGTCGTCGCGAAGGTTCAGGAGCCGCAGGAGCGGTTTGAGCGTCAGGCCCTGCACGATCAATGTGCCGAGCACTACGCAAAACGCGGTCAACACGATGAGATCGCGATAAGGGAAGGCGGCGCCGTTCACGCTGGTGGGCAGCGCCAGCGCGGCGGCCAGAGTGACGACCCCTCGCATTCCACACCAGGAAATGATCAGGCCGCTCTGCACACTGGGTCGCAGCATCGGGCGCGCTGGGCTGAACCCAAATCGGCGAATCTTGAATCTGACGATCGTGTTGTAGGACATGACCCACACGATCCGAACCACGATCACGGTCAGGAGCACCAAGGCTGCCACGGCGAAATAGTGAGACCGGACTGCGGGCTCCAGGCTTTCGAGGATCGGACGAATCTGCAGGCCGATGAGCACGAATGCCAGGACGTTCAAGACGAAGACGACGGTTTCCCAGACGGCGTAGGACGGCACGCGAATGCGGGCCGGTGTGAGCTCCGGTGCACGCCGCGCGACCGCAATGGCGAAGCACACAACCGTGAGCACGGCCGACAGACCAAGGGCGTCGGCGAGCATCCATACACCAAACGTGCCGACGAACTGAACGATGATGGCGCTCGGCACGTCCTCGATGTTCCTGGTCACCCTGAGCATCAGCCACGCCAGCGTCGGACCGAGGACGATGCTGCCAGCTACGCCGAGCGCAAATGCGGGCGCCACGTCTCGAATCGAAAACGCGTTGGTCAATGCGGCGCCCACCGCGAGTCGGTAGATCATCAAGGCGGTCGCGTCGTTGAGCAGACTCTCGCCTTCGAGGATGGTGACGATGCGGTGGGGCGGCCGCACCTGTCGGAGGACGGCAATCGCCGCCGCGGCGTCGGGCGGCGCGACCACGGCGCCAAGCGCGATCGCGGTCCCCCACGACATGGCGGGCACCAGCGTGTGCGCGACCCAGGCGACGCTCACGGTCGTCACGCCCACAGCGACGACGACGAGGCCGATGAGCGGGGCCCAGTTGTCTTTCAGGTCTCGCGGTGACGCGTCATAGGCCGCGTCGAGCAGGACCGGAGCGACAAAGAGCGCGAGCGCCAGCTCGGGGTCGAGCTCGAAGATCGGCACTCCGGGAATGAAGGCGAGGACGGCGCCTCCAATCGCCAGGAACGCGGGATATGGGGCACCGACGCGTCGGGCGATTGCGGTCAGGATGACGGCCGCGAGAAGCAAGCCGACGAGGGATTCGAATGCGCTCACTGGGCTCTACCGGAGTCAGATGCCGTTAAGAATGTTAACGGATCACTGAAAACAAACGAGTTGTACGCCCATCAAACAGGCTTCTCAGCGTCTGGACCAGGAGTCAAAGCTCATGCGTGGTAATTGCAATCCGAGGTTCGTGCTGTATGGTACATGTATGCACGATTCGTCCGCGGACCCCCGGCAAGGCTTCACCGCGCTCGTCCACGCGGCTCATGCCCTACAAGCGCATGCCGAGTCGAAGCTCGCGGCGATCGGCCTGTCGCTGCCGAAGCTGGCTGCACTCACCGTGCTGCAGCAGTCTGGCGAGTCCTTGCCGCTTGGGCAGTTGGCCGAGCGGCTCTCGTGTGTCAAGTCGAACATCACACAGCTCGTCGATCGCCTGGAGGCAGACGGCTTCGTCACGCGCGCGCCCGATCCGAACGATCGGCGGGGTCGACTCGCCGTGCTGACACCAGCCGGCCGCGCGATATGGGAGGAAGGGGATCGCATTCAGCAGCAAACGGAACGGGATCTCCTGGGCTCGTTCAGTGCCGACGAAGCGCGGCAATTGGTTGCGCTCGTCGCGAAACTCGAGCGAGGGACCGACTAATTTTTTGACCTATAGTTCATGTATGTACAGTTCACGACTACACAAAGGAGTAACCATGACGACCTTGTTGTCCGCGGCATCTGCCGTACCAGTCATCACGAAAGATGTCCGTTCCTCGCGCGTGCAACTCGCGGGACTGTGGACCCTGCAAATCGCGTCTGCCGGCATGTTCCTGTTCGTCGGCACGTTGAAGCTCGCAGGCAGCCCCGACGTGGTGAGCCTCTTCGACTCCATCGGCATCGGCCAATGGTTTCGGTACCTGACCGGCACGATCGAGGTGGTGTCGGCAGTTCTGCTGCTGGTGCCGACGCTGGCGTTCTACGGCGCGCTCTTGCTTGTCCCCACGATGGTTGGCGCGGTCATCACACACCTCTTCATCGTTGGTGGAAGCGCGCTGCCTGCAGCGCTGCTTCTCCTGGCGACGGCGACCATCGCATGGGTGCGAAGGCCCTAGTGTCTGGACGTTAGCGGTCGTCCGCAGCCCATCGCTCCATCGATCGCATTCGGCAATCGTGGCGCGGGGCTAAAGCCCCGCCGCCACGTGAGCGGCAATACATCACTAGCGAGTCCTTGCCCTCAGAATTTCAGCAGGCGCTCGCGCAGCACCCGCGACTGGATGCGGCTCACCTGCAGCTCCTGACCCGTCGCGAGCGTCACGATGTGCACGCCGCCAGGCATCGGGTGCACTTTCGTGATGAGGTCGATCGCGGCCAGCGTGCCACGGCCAAGCCGGATGAACCGGGCCGGGTCGAGCCGCGTCTCCAGATCCTTCAGGCGAAACGTGATCGTGTGGCGATCGCCCTTGATCGTCGTCAGGTGGATCAATTCGCCGTCGGCCACGAGCGTTGCGATCTGGCGAACGGGCACGAGTGCGATCTCGTCGCGCTTGCGCACAGGGATCCGCTCGAGATACCCGGGCTTCGCATCGCTTTCCAAATCGGCCACGGCGGCGTTGAGCTTCGTTGCGGCCGTCGCCCGCAGGTCGGCCCGATCCAGCCGCTCGTGGACTCGCTGCAAGGCCTCGGCGAGGCGCTCGTGTGACACGGGCTTGAGCAGATAGTCGACCGCGTTCACGTCGAATGCACGCAGCGCATATTCTTCGTAGGCCGTCACGAAGATGACGAGCGGCAGATGCCTGCGCTTGAGCAGCCTGACGACCCCGAGTCCGTCGAGCTCAGGCATCTGAAGATCCAGGAGCGCAAGATCCGGTTGCTGCTCTTCGATGAGCCGCACCGCGTCGATACCGTTTGCCGCTTCGCCGACGATCTCGACATCGCTCCGCGCGCGAACGAGCGACGTCAGGAACGCCCGCGCGGGCCGCTCGTCGTCCACGACGACCGCGCGGATCACGGCTCCGCTCATGCGTGCGGCCTCACGTCCGTCCCGGTCGCAACCGGTTCGGTCCGGCGAGTGAAGGGCACCAGTCCTCGTGCAACCGTCCGCTCGTCTTCACGGAGGAGCACTACGGACGCACGGTCCCCGAATGCCAGGGTCAGGCGGCGCTCGAGATTTGTGAGGCCAATGCCATGGCCCGCCGCGGCGGACGGCGGAAGCGGGCCGCGTCCCGTATCCAGCACCGACAGTTCGAGACGCGAGGGCTCGCCGACCGTTGCCGTCTCTCGCGCGCGCACGACAACCAGCCCCCCAATCCCGATTGCCGAAATCCCGTGCTTCACCGCGTTTTCGACCAGCGGCTGAAGGATCAGCGGCGGTACCAGCGCCTCGAGCAGGTGTTCGGGTACGTCGATCTGGATGCGCAGGCGTTCTTCGAAGCGGGCCTGCTCGATCTCGAGATAGGCGTTGACGAGCGCGAGCTCTTCCCGAAGCGTCGTCACACGAGTGTCCGCGCGCAGGACTTGCCGCAGCACCTCGGTGAGCTTCAACAAGGTAGTCAATGCCCGTGTCGGCGCATCGTGGATCAGTTGTCCGATCGTGGTGAGCGCATTGAACAGGAAGTGCGGGTGAACCTGGGCACGAAGCGCTTCGAGCCGGGCCTCGACCGCGCGCCGCTGTGTTTCTTCCTCGCGAAGCCGGTTTGCGAATCGTTCTCGTGTCAGACGCACGACGTCCAGGCGCCGGGCCACGGTGAAGGCGACGTGCTCGAGCATGGCGACGTCGTCGGACAAGAGGCGGCGGCCTCCCGCGATTTCGTCGATGTGGATGACAAACCACGGTGCGTCGACGGCCGGCACGAGGAGCGTGGCATCGGTGCGCCGCGGGCCGACGGTCACGAGATTGCGAGGCGTGGTGTGCGCTGTCGGCATGGCCGCCGGCTGCCACTCGACACGGTGCGCGTTCAGGGCGGGCGCAAGCATCTCGCACACCGCAGTCAGCAGCGCTCCTTCATCGTCGAGCCCGGCGACGACGCGGCCGACGCGAACGCGCAGCTCGTCGTAGTCGAGCCGATGGAGAAGAAACGCGTCAACGACGTACGTGGCGAGCCGCTGCACATAGGGGTACGACAAGGCCGTCATCACCCAGAGGCCGAGGAGCACGCCGGGCGAGGCGATGCGGTTCTCCGGCACGAGCACGACCGTTGCCCACGCGATCAGCACCACCGCGCCAAGGCCCAGCACGGCCAGCGCGCGTTTGAGAAACAGGTCTGCGAGTGCAAACGGAAAGTCCTGGTAGAGGAGCGCGAGCACGAGCGGCAGCGACGCATGATGTCCAAGCAGTTCCAGCAGCAACGACTGGTGGAGATGGTGCTCGGCCAGGTGTAACGCCGACACCGCGAACACCGCGAGCGCGAGAATCCACCCGGCGCGCCGTGCGCCCGGCTGCGCGCGCGTGAGCCAGAACAGCGGCGCCATCAGCAGCACGAAGCCGAACGTCAGCAGGCGGAAGCCCGCCGCGCTCGGCACGGGATGCCCCTCGAGCGCCGCCTGAATCTGCAGCAGTGCACCCGCGGACGCCAGGGTGTAGCCGATGGTGGTGACCGCTCGCTTCACGCGCGAGGGCGCGCCGTAGCGAACGACCGAGTGCACGACCGCCGCGGGTAGAAAGCCGAGGGCCGAGAAGCTGACCGCGCGAATGAGCGCGGGCGGTAGACGGCCGGCGTCGAGCAGTCCGTACGTGAAGAGCGCGCCCACGTTCCAGATGAGGCCCGCCACGGCCGTGCCCACGAGCACGCGATCGCCGACGCCAATCGGGGAGTCCGCATCCGGCGTTCTGGACAACGGGCGCCACTCCCGCGCCACCATGGCGAGCAACATCGCGTAGAGGAGCGAGCCGGCCGAAAAGCCGAGAACGTGCACCGCCGCTGTGGCCTGCTCGAATGTCATGGACGGGGACATGTGACGAGGCGTCGGACACGATCGTAGCGCAATGGCTGGCGCCCGGGCCGGCCCTCGGCTTGCGCTGGTGCGTGGGCGCTTCAGACTTTCACACCAAAGCCGCTTGCGTTGACAGTTATAGAGGCATGCTTTCAGACCCGCGTGCGCCGCGAGTTGCGGGGCTAACCGCCGTCGCCAAGGCTACGGCGAGTCTCGCCGAAGCTTTATGCGTAGGCGGAAGCTCCGCCGCCACGTACGCGGCGTCCCCTTTTGTTGACAGCTGTGGCGGCGGGCCTTTAGGCCCGCGTGCGCCGCCCCGCCGGTGGCGCGCCATCAAACACGAACGCCCGGATTGGCGTGGGCCGAAACGATCTCGAACGATCGCAAGCGTGCCGCCTGATCGAAGATGTGGCTGGTCACGAGGATCTCGTCGGCGTCCGTCTGACCGATGAACGCGTCGAGTCCCGCCGCCACTTTGTCGGGCGCTCCGACAACGGCGTACCGCAAGGTGCGCTCGACGCCGGCCTTCTCGTCGGCGGACCATCGTCCCTCCATGGTGTCCACCGCCGGCGGCAGTTGCCCGGGCACGCCGCGGCGCAGGCTGATGAATTGTTGCTGCACCGACGTGAACCCTCGCGACGCTTCGGCGTCCGTGTCGGCCGCCACGACGTTGAGCGCGGCCATCGCGTAGGGCCGATGGAGCGCTCCGGACGGCCGGAACTCGCGGCGGTACAGTTCGAGCGCGGGCAGCAGGTAGTCGGGCGCGAAGTGCGACGCAAACGCGAACGGCAGGCCGAGCGCGGCGGCCAGACGCGCGCTGAACGCGCTGGATCCGAGGAGCCAGATCGGCACTCCAAGGCCCTCACCGGGCACGGCCCTGACGCGTTGACCGGGACTCGCCGGCAGAAAGTACGCCAGCAACTGCTGCACGTCCTCCGCAAAGCTCTCTTCCGCGCCCGTCACATCCCGGCGCAGCGCCATCATCGTTTCGCGATCGGTGCCAGGGGCGCGTCCGAGGCCGAGGTCTATGCGTCCTGGAAAGAGCGACTCGAGCGTGCCGAACTGTTCGGCAATGACGAGCGGTGTGTGATTGGGGAGCATCACGCCTCCGGCACCCACGCGAATGGTCGATGTGCCGCCGGCGACATACGCGATCAGGACGGCTGTCGCCGAGCTGGCGATGCCGGGCATGTTGTGATGCTCGGCGAGCCAGAATCGCCGGTAGCCCCATTGTTCCGCATGCTGCGCGAGCTCCAGCGTGCGGCGAAACGACTCGGCGGCCGAGCTCCCTGCCACGACAGGCGCGAGATCGAGGATTGAGAAAGGAACGGGCTTCGAGGGCACGACCCAGCGTGACATGCGACGGATGCTCGACACAAATCAGACTCTGGGTACTGCTTTTCCTGTCGCTCGTCGCGTCCCGCTTGGAACCACACGAAGCCCACACCCTGTCCGGGTTCCGTGCGCCCAAGCTACAGCTCGGGCCTACGATCGCGTTTCTCGGGTGCTCGAATTCCTGTGCTCCTGCCCTATACTTTGCGCCGAAGAGCTCACGTGATTTTCGACCGACGATCGTTTCTACAATCGGCGCTCGCGCTGCCGGGTCTTCTGCGGCTTCAGGCGTCAACTCGCCCGCGCGTCCTCGTGCTCGGTGCGGGCCTTGCGGGACTTGCGGCGGCGGCGGAGCTCGATCGTGCCGGTTGCGATGTCACGATCCTCGAGGCGCGCACCCGGCCGGGCGGTCGTGTGTACACACTGCGCGAGCCGTTTTCAGACGGACTCTACGCGGAGGCCGGCGCGGCCCGAATCCAGGATTCGCACGCATTCACGATGCGGTATGCGAAGCAATTCAACCTGACGCTCGATCCCTTCTTTCCGACGGAAGGCGCGAGCATCACGCGCGTCGCCGGCCGCCGTTTCGTGCTGCCGCAAGGCACCTTCATCGATCTGGCACAGGTCCCGCTCGAGTTCACCGACGAGGAGCGCACGCTCGGTCTTCGGGGCAGCCTGGGCAAGTACTTGTTTGCCCACCTCAAGGAGCTCGGCGACGCGGCCGCACCCGGCTGGCCGGGCAAAGACCTGAGCGCCTTCGAAACGTCGATTCCGGAATTCTGCCAGCACCAGGGCGCGTCGACCGGCCTGCTCCACATGCTCGCGCTCGGCCACGACCTCGGCGGCATGTCAGCGCTCCAGTTGTTGCGGGATGCCGCCGTCGGCGCGGCGACAAAAGTGTTTTACAAGATTCGGGGAGGCAGCGATCTGCTTCCGAAGGCGTTCGCGACCACGCTGGCCGACAAGATTCGTTACGGCTTGCCGGTCGTACGCATCGAGCAGGATGCCGCCACGGTGCGAGTCGTGTGCCTTCGAGCGGAAACACCCGTGACGTTTACCGGCGACTATCTCGTGTGCGCCCTGCCGTTGCCCGTTTTGCGACGTGTGGAAATCGCCGGCGCGTTGACGCCGGCCAAGCGCGCGGCCATCGACCAGGTGGACTACATCCCGATGGCACGCGTATTCCTGCAGTCGCGCCGCCGCTTCTGGCTGGAGCGCGGCGAAAACGGCTTTGCGACGACGGACGATCCGATCGATGTGTGGGACTACACGCGCAATCAGCCGGGGACGCGCGGGATTCTCGGCGCCTACACGAGCGGGCGGATGGCGCGTCAGATCACCGCGCGCGATCCCGTCGAACGTGGCCCTTTCGTGCTCGAGATGATGGAGCGCGTGCACCCGGGCATCCGCGAGCACGTCGAGGGGAGCGCATCGTACAGCTGGATTTCGGATCCATGGGCCCTGGGCGCGGCCGCGGAATTCAAGGCCGGCCAGCTCTCGGCCCACTACGCCGCCGTCCGCGCACCGGAAGGCCGCATTCACTTTGCCGGCGAGCACACGTCCCCGTGGAATGGCTGGATGAACGGCGCCCTCGAATCAGGCCACCGCGTGGCCGACGAGATCAACGCGCGGCGGCAAGGGTAGGTGTGGGGACAGGCCTCGGCTGAGTTCTGACGAGGCCTGCCCCCGCATTCGGCAGGCGTCACCGCCCCATCTCAATGTGCGCCGCCTCGATGTCTTTCGGGATGAACTGCCGATCCACCAGGTCCCGCACGTCGAGCCGGCGCTCCAGGATGCCGGTGTCGAGCGCCATGTCGGCGATCGTCTGCATCTCTTCGTCCTGCGGCGTGAGCATGCGGTAGCTGACGCGATCCGGCGGCTGCGTGAGCACGTATCTCAGGAGTTTTTCGTCCTGTCGGAAGTAGGGCGCGACGAGCTTCGCCGCATCCAGGCGATGCGTTTCGGCCCACTCGCCGCTTTCGGCAATCCCGCGCACCAGATCCCGCACAACCGCTGGACGCTCGTCGATGAGCCGCTCGGTCACGACGAGCACGCACGAGATGAACCGCGGCCAGATGTCCTTGGCGTGATAGAGAACGCGGCCCGAGCCGTCCAGCTCGGCTCGCGCCGCGTGCGGCTCACCGATGAAGTAGGCATCGATGGCCTTCGCGGCAAGAGCGCTCGGCATATCGGGGGGGGCCATCTCGACGAAACGAATCGTGCTCGGGTCAACGCCCTGATCGCGCATGAGCTTCCTGATGACGAGGTTCTGGTTGCTGTACTTGCTCGGGATGGCAAAGACACGTCCGGCCAGGTCTTTCAGCGAGCGCGCCGGCAGACCCTTGCGCACGATGACGGTCGACCCGTCGCGATGACCCAGGTACGCGATCTTGACCTTGACCCCCTGCTCGCGCATCTTCATCGCCAGTGGGGCGATCATGAACGTGGCATCGAGCCGCCCGCTCTTCACGGTCTCGACCACCGTAGGAAAGTCCGTGAATCGCTGCGACTCGAAGCGGGTCGAGTGACTCGTCTTCGAGGCAAAGTCCGTGACGGGGCAGGTCAGATGGCACGTCACGGGAAGAAACCCGACGGCGACGGTCTGCCGTGCGTCCTCGGCAAGCCTGCCGGCCGGCGTCCTGCCGTCACGCTGCCAGGGGCGCGCACGAAGCACGCCGAGAATGGCGACAAACGCAAGGGCGCCTGCGCCCCAGCGCACCAGCGGCGAAGACATGGCGCTCATTCCTTCCTCCCGGCGGCAGCCGGGGCGGACAACGTCATCCCGTCGGGCTCGGTGTCCGACTCGATGCCGAGGACGGTGAGAATTCGATGAACGGCCGCGACGACCTCGGGGTGCGTCGGATCGCGCGGCCGCGGCACGTCCAGCACGATTTCGTCCCGCACGCGCGCCGGGCGCTCCGAGAGGACCAGGACGCGGTCGGCGAGCTGGGCCGCCTCTTCGATGTCGTGGGTCACGAGGACAACTGTGCGCGGATGCTCCCGCAGGATTCGTGCGAGCTCCCGCCGCATCTTCAGCCGCGTGAGATAGTCGAGCGACGAGAAGGGCTCGTCCATCAGGAGAAGCGGCGTTTCACCGCCCAGGGCGCGCGCGAGCTCGACTCGCTGGCGCATGCCGCCGGAGAGCTGATGCGGATAGACGGATCTGAACGACGACAACCCGATCAGATCGAGCATCGCGTCGCCGCGAAGCCGCCGTTCGGCAGGATCCGACACCTGGTCCAGACCGAGGAGGATGTTCTCGTTCACGGTCAACCAGGGGAAGAGGCCATCCTGCTGGAACACCATGCGCAAGCGGGCCGGGCGCTGCACCGTCCCGCCGCTCGGCGCCAGCCATCCCGAGCAGACGTTCAGTAGCGTCGTCTTTCCGCACCCGGAGGGTCCGACCAGGGCCACGAACTCGCCGTCTCGAACGTCGAAATCGATCTCGTCGAGTACCAGGACCGTATCGAAGGCGACGGTGACGCGATCGAGGCGGAGCAGCGGCCGCGTCGCCGTCGGACGCGCGGTCATCGGTCGTAGCCCCAGCGCACGCTCGGTATCCTGGTGAGCTGCACGAGCAGCCGGTCCAGGCCCGCCCCAATGACGCCGATGACAAGCATCTCAGCGGCCAGCAGGTCAATGCGAAGCCCGTTGCGCGCGTCCCACACGGCGAAGCCGAGGCCGTCGCGTCCGGCAATCATTTCGGCCGCGACGACGACGAGCCACGAGAGGCCGGCCGTGACGCGAAGCGTGGTGATGACCTGAGGGGCGATGGCCGGCAGCGTGACCGCCTGCAGCAGGCGCGGTCCGTCGATGCCGAGATCGCGCGCCACGCGAAAAAAGACGCTTGGAATGTTGGCGACAGCGGCGGTCGTCGACAGCACGATCGGAAAGAACGCGGCCATGAAGATCAGGAAGATCGCCGGCGGATCGCCGATCCCCAGCCAGAGGATCGCGAAGGGAATCCACGCCAGCGGCGAGAGGCTCCGGAAGAAGTTCACGAGCGGCAGAAACGCGTCCCGCGCCCGCGCCGAGTGACCCAGGAGGAGGCCTGCCGGCACGCCCAGCGCCACCGACAGGAGGAAGCCGGACGTAACGCGGAACAGCGACGCGATCGCGTCGGTCATCAGCCGTCCGCTCCGGATCTCGAGCGCGACCCCGCGCGCCACATCCCAGGGATGCGGGAAGATCGACGGAGGAAAGAAGCCGGCCGATGACACCGCAGCCCAGAGCAAAACGATCGCCGCTGGGGTGAGAAACGCCAGCAGGGGAGCGGCAGCCGTCGATCGAGGTTGGGGCATTGAGGGGCGCGGACCTGGCACGTGTGCGGAATCCCGGTAGTATGGCATGGCGCTTCCGGGCCCCCGGGGCCTCGTTCAAAAAACGGAGGCGCCTAGTTTGAACATGCGAGGCCGCGGGCCTCGCTCATCGGCCGTCATCCCGCGCCGACCTGCTACGATCGCCTGTCCGACCCCGGCCGGATTTCTCGATGTCTCCTCGCGTCCTGCTCTCCGCGTCGCTCATCGTCGCACTCAGCGCCGCATACGGCTGTTCGTCGTGCCGGCGCGAGCCCGACGTCGCGCCCGACGCTTATCGCGAGGCGGTCACGGCCTTTTACACCGGGCTGGCCGCCATGCAGACCACCCAGGAAGTTCTCGCGCGGTCGAAGTTCGATCGCGTCGTCGCGCTGGTGCCGCAGGAACCTGCCGGCTGGGCCAATCTCGGGCTGCTGCTGTTGCGCCAGCAGGAGATGGAACAGGGCGCCCAGCAGCTCGCGCGGGCGGCGGAGCTCGCGCCCGACAGTGCACCGATTCAGCGCCTGCAAGCCCTCGCCGAGAGCCGTCGCGGGAACCTCGCGGGCGCGACCACGCATTGGCGCCGGGCGCTCGAGATCGATCCGGACGACCTGGAGTCTGCGTATGCGCTGGCGCTCGAGACCGAGCGGCAGGGTGGGGCGGAACACGACGCCGAGGCGCAGCAGCTGCTCGAGCGTCTCCTCGCGCGCCGCGAGAATCTCGCGGCGCGGCTCGAGTACGTGCGTCTGGCCGCGAAGAGAGGCGATGCGGCCGCGCTCGCCACCGCATCGGCGCCCCTGGCCGAGGCGTCGCGCTCGTGGTCGCCCCAGGCGCAGGAGCAACTGAAGGCCGTGGTGGCGTCGGCGAGCGCCAACCCACGTGGGGCAGCGACGCGCGTGGCGTTCCTGAAGAACTTCCTGCTCCGCGAGCCGATCTATCGTGTCGCGCTTTCCGAGGTCAGCACCCCTCGCGAAGAGGTCGGCCAGCCGCTCATGCGATTCCTTCGGCTCCCGAATCCCGATCTCCAACCCGCGCTTGCGGACGAAGCGATGACGTTTGCGGTGGAACCATTGCGCGACGTGTCGAGCGGAGCGTCCTGGGTCGGCGCGCTCTCACTGACAGGCGAGGGCAACGAGGTGGTCGCCGCGGCGGGTCCGTCGGGCGTGCAGGTGTCGGGCACGCGCGCCGCGTGTCGCGGGCTCGCGGCGACTGACGGTGCGAACGGGATTGGGGCAGAAAGCATCGCGGCTGCGGATTTCAACTACGACTTCCGTGTCGACCTCGCATGGACGGGCGGGTCGGGCCTCTGCCTCCTGCAGCAGGACGAGACAGGCCGGTTCACGGACGTGACGAGCGCCGCCCGGCTGCCACCTGCCGTGCAGCGAGCGGCAGGGTTCGCCGTATGGGCCGCCGATGTCGACACCGACGGCGATCTCGATCTCGTGCTCGCCCTTCGCGAGGGCTCGCCCGTCGTGTTGCGGAACAACGGCGACGGCGCGTTCACGCCGCGCGATTCGTTCGCGCGCATTCAGGGTGCTCGCGGCTTTGTCTGGGCCGACCTCGATGGCGAAGGTGTTCCGGACGCCGCGTTTGTGGACAGCGCGGGAGCACTCCACGTACTGCTGAATCAGCGCGCCGGTGGCTTCGAGGCGCAGACGGTGCCGATCGCGTCCGGGCAGGCGGTGGCCATTTCGGCAGCCGAGCTGAACGGAGACTCGATCCTCGATCTGCTGGTGCTTGGCCCCGATGGCCGCCTGACGCGCCTTTCGAGGAGCGCTGCGGATCGAAAATGGGAAGCGACCGCGATTGCGCGGTTCGACAAGATATCCGGCCTCGTGCCGGGCGGGGCCCGGCTGCTCATCGGCGATCTCGACAACAACGGAGCCGGCGATATCGTGCTTGGGGGACCGGCCAGCGCGCGCGTGCTGCTCGGCGCGCCATTAGGCAAGTACGTGGCGCTTGGCGGCCCCCTCAGTCTCGGCGTGCGCGCGATTGCCGATCTGGACGGCGACGGACGCCTCGAGCTCGTAGGCCTGCGCGAGGGGGGACAGCCGGCGATCGCGAAGAGCCAGGGGTCGAAGGCCTATCACTGGCAGGTGCTTCGCACGCGGGCAACGACCGCCACCGGCGATCAGCGGATCAACTCCTTTGGCATTGGCGGTGAGATCGAGCTGCGGTCGGGACTGCACGCACAGAAACAGCCAATCGGATCCCCCGTTCTGCACTTCGGGCTCGGTGATGCGACACGCGCAGAGGTCGTGCGCATCACCTGGCCGAACGGCGCCCTGCAGTCGGAATTCGACACGAAGGCCAACGACACGGTGAAGGCCACGCAGCGGCTCAAGGGATCGTGCCCGTGGCTGTTCGCCTGGAATGGGCGCGAGATGGCGTTCGTGACGGATCTCATCTGGCGATCTCCGCTCGGCCTGCGCATCAACGCCCAGGCGACGGCCGATGTGCGCATGACCGAGGACTGGGTGAAAGTGCGCGGGGATCAGCTCGCGCCGCGCGACGGCGCCTACGATGTACGGGTCACGGCGGAGCTCTGGGAGACACACTTCTTCGATCTCGTCTCTTTGATGACCGTCGATCATCCTGAGGGCACGGAAGTCTTTGTGGACGAGCGATTCGCCGTGCCGCCTCCGACGCTGCAAATTGTTCCGACCGGGCCCGTGCAGGCATTCGCGTCGGTCCGGGACGATCGAGGCGGCGACGTCTCGGATCTCGCCCGCACACGCGACTCGCGTCACGTCGATTTCGCCGGCCGCGGACGTTACCAGGGCATCACGCGTCCCCACTACGTCGAGATGGCGCTTCCCGACGATGCGCCTCGAAGCGGCCCGTTGTGGCTCGTCGCCCAGGGGTGGGTGCACCCGACCGACAGCTCGATCAACGTGGCCATCGGGCAGGGCGCCAACCGGGGACCCGAAGGGCTGACGCTGCACGTCGCCGATGCGGGCGGCCGCTTCCGCCGCATCGGTGCGAATCTTGGCTTCCCGTCGGGCAAGGACAAGACGATCCTCATCGATCTGACGGGCGTCTTTCCGCGCACCGGCCCGCGCCGGCTCCGGCTGGCGACGAACCTCGAGATCTTCTGGGATCGGCTGGCATGGGCCATCGGGCGCCCCGATGTGCAGGTGAAGCCGCGCCGGCTCGAGCTGATGAGCGCGGACCTGGTGTTTCGGGGCTATTCCGTCACCGAACAGGCCGACGCCAGTTCCCCCGAGCGGCCCCGCTACGTCGTCGAGGGCACGGCGGGGCGCTGGCGTGATCTCGAGGGCTATTACACGCGGTTTGGCGACGTGCGGGAGCTGCTGACGGGCGTGGACGATCGGTACGTGATCATGAACGCCGGCGACGAGATGCGGCTGCGATTCCGGGAAGCGCGCATGCCCGCGCCGGGCCTCGTCCGCGATTTCGTGGTGATCGGCGATGGCTGGGTGAAGGACGGCGACTACAATACGAGCTTCTCGCGCACGGTCCTGCCGCTGCCGACGCATCGGAGCGGCCGGTACGACGCGCCGCCGGGAACGCTCGAAGACGACCCGGTGTACCTGCGCCACGCGTCGGATTTCGACGAGTATCACACGCGGTACGTGAGCCCCGAGATGGTGCGCGACGCCCTCGGAGTGCCGAGGCACCACCCTGTGGCGGCGGGGCTTCCGCCGTCGCTGAAGCTTTGGCGGACTCGCCGGAGCCCTGGCGAAGGCGGTCAGCCCCGCGACGGCGAGGCGGGTCAGCCCCGCGTTCAGTGACCAGACGATGAAGCGTTACGCCAGACCCCTGCTCGCGGTCGTATTGGCTGGACTGCTGCTGACGCCGTTTCTCGTGCGCCGATTCGGTGCGCGCGGCAGCGTCGTTCCTGCGGAAGGGGGCGCCGACGCGCTCGCGCAGTACGGCTTTCGCCTCACCGAGTCCGCGAAGGCCGCGGGTCTCGCGTTCGTGCACGAGGCACCCACGCTCGACCCCAAGCTCGCGCACATCATGCCGCAGGTCGCCTCGATGGGCGCGGCCGTGTCCGTCGTCGACGTCGACGCCGATGGGCTCGCGGATCTGTACGTCACGAACAGCAAGGAAGGATCGAGGAACCGGCTGTTCCGAAACCGTGGAAACGGCACGTTCGAGGACATCGCGGAGCGGCTTGGTGTGGCCGATCTCAACCACGCCGATGGCGGCGTCTCGATGGGCGCAGTCTGGGGCGACTACGACAACGACGGCTTCGAAGATCTGTTTCTCTATCGCTGGGGACGTCCGGATCTGTTCCACAACGATCGGGGCCAGCGCTTCACGCGCGTTTCCGGCGCGACGGGGTTGCCGTCGTGGGCGAACATCAACACGGCCGTCTGGCTGGACTTCGATCGCGACGGCCGGCTCGATCTGTTTGCCGGAGGCTATTACCCGGAGAACGTGAACCTGTGGAAGCTGGCCGACACGCACATGATGCCGGAGAGCTTCGAGTACGCCACCAACGGCGGGCGCAAATACCTCTTCCGCAACCTCGGCGCGGGGCGGTTCGAGGAAGTCAGCGCCAGGGTCGGCATTCAATCGCGCCGCTGGGCGCTTGCGGCGGTCGCCGCCGATCTGCGAGGAACAGGGTATCCGGATCTGTTCATCGCGAACGACTACGGAGTATCGGAGCTTTTCGCGAACGAGGGGGGCCGATTCCGTGAGGTCGGCCGTGACGCGGGCGTGGGGTACGCTCCGAAGAGCGGCATGAACGCAGCCGTCGGCGACGTGCTCAACCAGGGCCGCTTTGCCATCTACGTGTCCAACATCTCTGAGGAAGGGATTCTGCTGCAGGGGAACAACCTCTGGGTCCCGACCGGCGCAGACGGCGCTCTGCCTCGTTACGAGAACCTGGCGCGCGCGATGGGCGTCGATCTGGGCGGGTGGAGCTTCGGGGCGCAGTTCGCCGATCTGAACAACGACGGGTTCCTCGACATCTATCTGGCCAACGGGTACGTATCGGCGGCCCGCAACGCGAGCTACTGGTACGACTTCTCGAAAATCGCGGGCGGGCACGAGCTCGTCATCTCGGATGCGAAGAACTGGCCCGCAGATGGGCACCAGGAGCCTCGGCCGGCTATCAGCCGAAGCGCGTGTGGATCAGCGATGGCGCGGGCCACTTCGTCGACGTGGCGCAGATGGTCGGCGCCACCGACCGGTTCGATGGACGGTCGGTCGCGGTGGCGGACCTTTCGAACCGCGGGGTGCTCGACGTGCTCGTCGCCAACCAGCGCGGACCGCTGCTGATGTACCGTAACGAGGTTGCGCCGGATCGGGACTGGATTGCGTTCGACCTGCAAGGCGCCTGTCGACCCGATCGCGCCGATGCGCAGTGCACGAATCGCAGCGCGATTGGGGCCCGGGTGACAGTCGTCTGGAACGGGCAGCAGCAGCTTCAGGAAGTGCTGGGCGGATCGGGCTTCTGCGCGCAGAACCAGCGGCGCCTGCACTTCGGCCTCGGTGCGCGCGCAACCATCGAGAAAGCCGTCGTCCACTGGCCGTCGGGCAAGGTGCAGGAGCTGGCGCACCCGCAGAGTAACCGCGTGCACAAGATCGAGGAACCGGCATGACCACGCAGGCATCGCGGACGTCGCGTCGGCAACCGAAGACGCCTCGGCGCGCCCGGTTCGATCACCGCTACCTGGCGCCCCCCTGATGACGTGTCGTGCTCGTGGGCGGGTCAGATCACCTTCGGGTTTCTCGAGAGCTGGTCGCGCACCTTCCTCGCCATCGCGACAGCCATCGGCGTCGAGCTCCTGGTCAGTCCGCGCGCTCTACGGCAAGTGGCCGCATCTCGCCAGCGCGTACGTCTCGGGCATCAGCGTCGGCATGCTGATTCGCTCGCCCGCGTTCTGGCCTGTATGCCCTGTGCTCGGCGATCTCCATCATCTCGAAGTACGTCCTCCGGGTCGCAGGGACGGCACATCTGGAACCCGTCCAACTTCGGTGTCGTCGCGATGCTCGTGCTCGCCGCCGACAGGTCGCAGGCCTCAGCGTGCAGTGGGGCAACAACCTGCTGCCGATGGTTATCGTGTGGATGTTCGGATCGCGATCATCCTCGCATCCTCGGACGGCTGCACATCACCCTGACCTACGTCGTGTCGTTCATCGCTCTTCGCCGTCGTGCGGGCGTGGGTGACCGGCCATCCGTTCCTGGGCGAGGTCGCGCCGATCACGGGACCGATGTATCAGCTCTTCATCTTCTTCATGATCACGGACCCGAAGACCACCGTGGGTCCGAAGTGGGCGCAGTGCCTCGTGGCGGCGTCTCGTGGCAGGCGGTCGAGGCGATCTTCAGGCTGATGGAGTTCGTGCACGCGCCGTTCTACGCGCTGTTCGTCGTCGGCCCGATCGCCAACCTGATCGAGATCTCGCTGACGAAGCGCAGGTCCCGGTCGTCCTGAACGTCCCGACCCCGTTCATCCTGAGCCTGTCGTCTCTCGACTTGGCTCGACACGACCCTGAGGCTCTCGAAGGGAATTTGTGGTGGCGGGGCGTTAGCCCCGCCCGAACTCACGCCCGTCAGCGCGCCAGGATCTTGGCCTGGTTGGCGAGAATCTTCTTCTGGTTGGCCTCGATCGTTTCCTGATTGGCCAGCACGCGATCGAGCTTGCGCTGGTTCGCCAGGATGCTCGTCTGGTTCAGCTTGATGGTCTTCTGATTGGCCAGCAGCTTGGTCTGGTTCTGCAGAATCTTCGTCTGATTGGCAAGTACCTGGCGTTCTGACATAAAGCCCTCCAAAGACGCGGACTTGAGCGTACGGACTCGGGCTCTCATTCACAATCGCACAATTGCACTAGTCGATGCACGCAAACGGATAGTGCGCCGTTCGTACCTTTCGACAGGCTCGGACGAAGCGGCGTCGAAGGGCTCACCAACAACGGATTCTGCAACAGCGCTAAAGTCCCGCCTCCACAGGTTTGGGTCCCGACGGGCGCGGGAGCGCCGAGAATCCGCAGCGCTCGAGGAGACCGTGGATTTCGTCTTCGCTCGCCCGAAGCTTCGCGGCCGAAGCGATGAGATCCGATGCATGGACGGGATACCAGTCTCTGGCGAGTGCGATCGAGGAGCCCAGCGATGTCGAATGGCTCGATCGATCGGTCGATACGCGCCAGCAGCTCGGCACGCGCCGAGCCTTCCGGACGCTCTCGGCTGCCGACAACGCGCATGCCGCCAGCGCCGGGCCGAAGGAAGGGTGCGCCGACAGCAGGAATCCGGGCGCCAGCTCCGGCTTCCCGAGCCGACGCGCGGCTTCACTGAAGCTTGCCGCCGCGAAATAGAGAAGGCTCAGCCGCTTGAAGAGAGGCGGATCGGTCATCGTGGCATACAGCGCGCCAACGAGCCGTTCGGTGGCGTCGAGTTCGGCCAGCGTGGTCCGCTCGTACGCATGAAGCGCCGCCTCACGTGCAGTGCCAGCGGGCGTCCGCTCGAGGATCTCGACGAGCCGCGCGATGCCGAGGAGCGTCAGCGGGAAGCCGGTCGAGAGCAGCGGATCGATGACGCCGGCCGCCGATGGCAGGAGCGCCCATGACGGGCCGGCCACCTGACGGCTGCGAAACGCCAGCCGTGGCGCGTGCACGAACGGCAGCACGGGCCGGGCCGCGCGAAACTGGGTCGCCGACCGAGGGCAGGCGCGCCAGGAGCCGATCCCAGGCCGCGGCGCCATCGGCCGCGTTCAGGGACGCGGCCAGACGGTTCGGTCAACGCCGCGCCCGCGCTCGTGACGCCGTTGTTGAAGCGAAGCATCCAGATCCAGCCGCCTGGAAAGACATGATGGAGCGCCGCGGCGTCGACCGGATACGGCGGCGCTTCCGATGTCGGCATCAAGTGGTCCCACCGCTCGACGCCCTCGAAATGCGTGTAGAGCCCCTGCGTCGGGGGCAGCCATCGGCGCGGCGCTTCGTCGAGGCGGAGGGCGTGGTGCAGGAAGCCGCGCGGGCCGGTCGCATCCACCACGAACCCCGCGGTGATGCGGACCGTTCGGCCGTCGCAATCTCCTTCGAGTGTCGTGCGATCGCCTTCCTGGCGAACACGCTCGAGGCGTGTCCGGTCGAGATATACCGCCCCTTCGGCCTCGGCCTCACGGACGAGCGCGTGATCGAAGTCGGGCCGGTACCAATGCGTATCCGCAATGTCGTCGTGGGGACTCGCCGCAACCAGGAGCTGCCGCTCATGATCGTCGTCGTCCGCAAACGGTTCGCCTGAGCCGGTGGAAGTAGAACGTGAACCCGCGCTTCAGGCCGCACGCGACATCCGGGCGTGAGCGCTGCCACGTGCCCCACTTCGAGAACGCGCGGATTCGCGGCAGGTCGTATCGATCCGAGAGCTCCTCGATCAGGAGATTCGCGAGCGGCGTCGATGATTCGCCGATGACGAAGCGAGGATGGCGGCCCCGCTCGACGAGGACCACACGCTGCCCGCGCTTCAGCAGGGCGAGCGCCGTGAGCGATCCTGCGAAGCCGGATCCAACGACAGCGACGTCGGCGTCGATTGCGGGTCAGCGGGAGCAAGCGTCATCAGCCGCGCGTGACCGCAGGCTGCGCAGGCGGACACGGCTGCGGAGACGACCTGTTCGAGGTTCATGGCATCGAGCCGCGCGCGTCGAGCATCGAAGCACGCGGAACACGTGGCAAATCGCTTCAGATCCCACAAGTCGGCGAACACGCGTCCGCGGCTCCTGTCCGGCGGCGACGCCGATTGCGATGCTGCGCTCGATGTCGTCGAGCTCGGCTCCCGGAATTCGCCGGCCGCCGCCAGCGACTCCATGGCGCCATTCCCCGCGCGCGAGGGGATGAGCGACACGACCGAGGCGCCGCACGAGAACGCCGTCTCGATCGATCGAATGAGCCAATCGTCCTGCTCGCCGCGCTGGAACGAACGGAGGGGAGATGAGCAGGAAGACCCGCAGCGTCGCACTCCCGTCGCAGCAGTGCGTGAGCGGCCGCCCTGAAATCGTCGACCGTGAATCGTTTGTTCAGGCAGTCGAGCGCGAAGCGGATGGACGGTCTCGAGCCCCATCGCGACCTCGAGGTCGGTAGTTCCGTCGGCGGATCGATGCCGATCCAGTGCCTCGCGAAACAGCTCGACGCGGGAGCCGACGAGGGCCGGATGCGATTCGACGATCACGCGGGCCAGCCCGGCGAGGTGCGCGGCGATGCCATCGTAGTCGTCGACGGGCACGGCACGCGGGTCGAAGAAGCTGCCTGCGTTGTACAGCTTCATCCCCGTAATCGGTGCGCGGCTCGCTCCGCAGTTCCTGCCTGGCCGCCGCTATCTGCGCGGGAATGGCGCCCGGCGGCGTGTCCGCGTCGATCGTGTGCTTCCACAGGTCGCACATCGTGCAGCGCCACGGGCACTCACGTCCCGTGAGGAACACGCGTCGCAACGCGCGCTCGACCTCCGTCGGCCGTCCGCTCGTCTTCGACGATGAGCCCCTGATGACGCCAGGGGTCGAGGCGCGCGCGCTCAGCGCGCCGCTCGAGGACGAAGCGATCGCGCCCGCCGCGCTCGAAGGAAAGTCGAGGTTCACGCATACAGGCGCTCGAACGCCTGGCGATAGTCCGTTCAGTTTCGCCGAGATGATTTCTCAGCGCGTCGACGAGGCATGGCGCCGTGTTGGAACCGTCGCTTCGGAAAGACCGGCATGTCGAACCCGGTGACGGCTTTCACGCCTCGGCGGACGATCTCGCCTTTCAAGGCGTAGAGCGTCGGGACGTCGTACCCGGTCAGCGCCGCGAAGGGAATCCCTCGGCAACCTCGATGACGTCGGGGCGCGTGTACGGGCTGAAGCCTGCGAACCCGTGGCGAGCCGCCGGCGCGTACGTCCGCACATAACTCCGGCTCAACCCGCCTGTGTAGGTGAGCGAGTGCTTGATGCGTCCGACGCCCCAGCCTTCCTGGTAGAGCATCATGTTGTCGACGACGCTGCGGATCGTCAGCTCGGGGTTCTCTTCGATCGGGTAGTCCTTGAGGTTCTCGTCACCGCCATCGCCGTCGGCGAGGTGCCGCCAATCCGGGTACCGCGCGCGGATGCCTTTGCAGAGCCGCAGGCCCATGGCCGCGCACTGCACGTCCAGCTCCTTGTAGTCTTCCAGCACGCGCAGCGTGTCTTCGATGTCGAGCTCCTCCGGCCGCGCGGCGATCTCTTCGAGAAACAGCGAAAGCCCAACCGCGCTCAGAAACGTGCGCGCCTGCTCGACGTCCGGTCCGTCGCCGAGATCCAGGACGAAGGCCTTCAATCTCGATGGCGAGAGTCCGAGGCGCAGCATCGTGTGGTAGACGACGAGAAAGACCGACCCGCTGTCGATCCCGCCAGAAAAGCTGACGCCAATGGGCTCGGGCCCGCGTGTCGCCCGACTCGATGCCGACGGAGCCACTTCGCGACTTCGTTCGCCAAGCGCGCCGATGTAGCGGCCGCCGATCTCGTCGAGGTCGGGCGGCAGGGCGCCGCGCGACGGCGTGAAGAACCTCGTGTAGGTCGGGTCCGGGTCGGGACAGCCGACGAGCGTGAGATCGACTACGTAGTGCGCGGGCACCATGCGCGTGTAGCTCGGATGGAACTGCCCGGCGAGCCCCGCCTCGTCCAGCGCGCCGTGCAGCGTATCGATCCGATCGGCGACGAGAAGCGCGGGGCCCTCCTGCCGCTTTGCCAGGAAGTAGCGCATCGGGCGATCCATCGATCGCGCGAGCCGGACCGTGATGCCGTCCACGGCGACGAGCGCGAACGAGCCGTCGATCGCGCGGACGGCGGACGGATCGCCGCTCAGCACGCGGCGGCGCGCCTCCTCGAGGTCCATGTTGTGAATCTGGTTCAGCTCGGGATCGAGCAGATCGACGATGCGTTCGAGGGGGCGGAGCATCAGGTGATTCTAGACGGTGCTCAGTGCTTTGTGCCAAGTGCTTGGTGCCGGGTGCCTCGTGCTGGGTGCTTCGTGCGGCACTGAGCACTGAGCACTGAGCACCGAAGCACAGCCAGAGCACTAAGCACCAAGCACCAAGCACCAAGCACTTATCGTATCGGGCAACTCTCCGACAGAAACCCGATCGAGCTGACGTCCATGACCGCGACGTTGGCGACCGGGTGCGCATACATCCGGTCCGGGTCCGCACCTGGCGCGCCGATAACGACGCGAGTGCCGCCGACTTTCATGCCGATGCCGTCATCCGAGAGAGCGTTTTTCCGGACGAGCCCGACGACCTCGACGAGGTGCCCGTTGTGCTGCTTCACGAGCTTCATGACGTCTTTCGGACCTGAGACGCGGAAGTGGCGGCCCGTCACGTCGGGCCCGTGTCTCACGCCCTCGCCTTCAGGCGGCGGCGTGGCCGTGAACACGCGTCCCTTCAGGCAGCCTCGGGTCGCGATTTCCACAGAGTCCTTCGGAACCTTCTTCGTCTCTGGCTCCTGCACCGGCGCCGCGACGAACAGCAGTACGACGATAAGCGCTATCACGTCAGCGATCCCTCAGGTTTCTGGCGCCTCGAACACTGCAGGGCCGTAACTCGGCTCCTGCGAACAGCCTGAACCCGAGCGTAGCACGGCTTGGCGCGCGTCGCGATCGGGCGCTCGCGCGGCATCGCGGTGACAGTCGCTGACGACCTTCGAACGCGTCAAGCAGATTGCAGCTGCTTGATTGCTGCTCCGACAAGGCCACCGAGGGTGCCGAGCAGGACTCCAGGGACTCCCATCATCAGCGGCAACGTGAATGCTTCACTCAGCCCGCCGCTCCCGCGGATTGCCTGCAGGGTTGCCGGATCGTGCAAGAGCGCGAGCAGAGCCCCTGCACCAACGATGCTGACGCACGCGCCGATTCCGGCCGTTGCCGCCCCTGCGACTGTACCTGCGACGAACGAACCGGATCGCCACGCAGCCCAGAATCCGGCCGCTAGCAGGATTCCAGTGCTCAAGGCCGTTGACACAGCCGACCGCGTCTGGAAATCGCTGGGCGGCGCGACCCAATCCATCGCTGTTCGAGCAACAACCGCCGCCCCGAACAGCGCCGCCCATAGGCGAGCGTCGCGCCAGACGAATCCGAACACCTGAGTCATGTACCACCAGTCCGCCCGCCGCCGCCCCAGGACCGGCTGAATGCTGTCTCGGTACTCTTCGAGAAGATCGCCCGACACGCTGTCGGAATCACCTGGCTTGAGGAAGACTCGCAGCAGTCCTTCAGCCCATCGCGGGAGGTGTCGCGCTGATATCGATCCTTTCAGCGGCCACTTCAGGCCGTGCCACAAACTGTCAGCCAGCCGACCGCGAATCGTTGAGCGCGCGCAAGCCGTCGGGCTGCAGTCGGTAGAATCGCCTGGCGCGTCCCGCCCGGACCGGCGTTCCAGGTCCAAGATGCGACGCAATGAAGTCCTTCGTCTCGAGTCGTTCGAGTGTGGCGTGTACCAGCGCTCCGCCGCCACGTGCGCTGCAATGCCGCACAGCGACTTCTTTCAGGATCGCGCGACCATAGTGCGCCCTCTCGAAGCCGTGACCATTGCGAGCAACACCGCCTGCTCGAAAGTGCCGTGGACTCGCCATGCGTTTGTAGCCTACATTGTAGTCTTCATGCCGGGATCGTCAAGTCGCGAATTATCCGCGAGTGTTCCTGTCAGCCTGAATCCTGGATGTTCCTGTTCTTTCGTGCCGAGTGATCCATGGATGTCCGTGTCCGTCCGTGGCGGGAGTGATCCGTGGATGTCCGTGTCCGTCCGTGGCGGGAGTGATCCGTGGATCTCCGTGTCCGTCGGTGGCGAGAGTGATCCGTGGATCTCCGTGTCCGTCCGTGGCGAGACTGATCCGTGGATCTCCGTGTCCGTCGGTGGCGAGAGTCGATCGTGGATGTCCGTGTCCGTCCGCGGCTGACCTGATCCGTGGCAGATCCGTGGCGAAGTCGCGCACGGGCTGCTAGGGATCAACGAGGCGCCCTTCATCCAGCGTCAGAATTCGCTCGGCCCGGTCCACGACCTCGGCGAGGGCATGCGTCACGTACAACATCGGGATCGTCAGCTCCGTGCGCACGCGATCCAGGTACGGCAGAATCTCCTGCCGCCGGCCCACATCGACTGCTGAAAGTGGCTCGTCGAGCAGCAGCAGGCGCGGGCTGGTGACGAGCGCGCGCGCGAGGGCGACGCGCTGCTGCTCGCCTCCAGAGAGCCGCGACGGCCTTCGTCCCAGCAGCTGCGCGAGGTCCATCAACTGCACGACCGAGTCGAAGGCGAGCCGCCGCTTCGCCGGCTCCACGAACCAGTAGCCGTAGCGGATGTTCTGACGCACGGTCATGTGCGGGAAGAGCCTCGGCTCCTGTGTGACATAACCAATCCGGCGGCGATAGGGCGGCGTCCACATCCGTGCCACCGTCTCGACAAGCAGGTCGCCCTCGAGCCGCACCACGCCGCGATTGGGACGCAGCAATCCGGCGATGATGTGGAGAAGCGTGGTCTTTCCCGCGCCCGAGCGACCGACGACCGCCGTCAATCCCGCGCCGCTTTCGAACGCCACGTCGAGGACGATGCGGCCGACGGCATGCGTCACGTCGACGGTGAGGCTCATGAACGGCGTGCCGCCGCACGGCGCGACAACGTCTCCGCAATCAGCAGCGCGACCAGCGAGACCACGATCGAGAGCACGGCGAGCCGGACGACTCGCACGTCGCCGCCCGGCGACTGCGTGAGCGTGTAGATCGCCAGCGCCAGCGTCTGCGTCTCGCCGGGATGTTCGACACGAACGTGATCGTCGCGCCGAACTCGCCGAGCGCCTTCGCGAATCCCAGCACCATGCCCGAGAGAATGCCGGGCAGCGCGAGCGGCAGCGTCACCGTCAACAGCGTCCAGCCGGGCGCGGCGCCGAGCGTGGATGCGGCCTCCTCGAGCCGCGCGTCCACGCTTTCGATCGACAGCCGAATGGCCCGCACCATCAGCGGAAACCCCATGACCGCCGCGGCCACGGCAGCGCCGGTCCAGCGAAACGCGAACACCAGGCCGAACGTGTCGTCCAGCCACGCGCCGATTGGCCCGCCGTCGTCCCAGCAACCGCAGCAGCACATAGCCGGTGACGACCGGCGGCAGCACGAGAGGCAGGTGAATGAGGGCGTTGAGCAGGCCCCGCCCGACGAACCGTCCGCGAGCGAGCAGGAGAGCAACGGCCGCCGCAAGCGGCACGCTGGCACAGGTCGCCACCAGGGCCACCTTGAGACTGAGGCCGAGGATCTGCAGGTCGTCCGCGGTCCAGTCGAACATGCGTTACGACGCCAAAGCGATAAAGCCGTAGCGCTCGAAGATCTCGCGCGCCTTCGACGATCGCAGGAACGCGAGCACGCGAGCGGCGTCGCCCGATGGCAGTTTCGTCAGCGCCGCGGGATACACGATCGGCGGGTGCGTGCTCGCGGGGAAGGTGTCGACGATGCGCACGTTGCGCTCGACCAGCGCGTCGGTGCGATAGACGATGCCGAGCGGCGCCTCGCCCCGGGCGACGAGCGCGAGCGCGGCGCGCACATTGTCGGCTGGAGCGAGACGCGACGAGATCGAGTCCCAGACGCCAAGTGCCGTCAGCGCGGCTCGCGCATACTTGCCGGCTGGAACCGAGCGGGATCGGCGACCGCGAGACGCCCGTCGCCCAAGGCCCGGGCAAGGGGGAACCCGCGCGCGATTCGCAGCTTGACGGGCTCGGCCTCAGGCGCGACCAGCACGAGACGGTTGCCGACCAGATTGACACGCGTGTCGCGGCGCACGAGGCCCTTCTCGGCCAGGTAGTCCATCCACTCGACGTCGGCCGAAATGAAGATGTGTGCGGGCGCACCCGCCTCGATCTGCCGCGCCAGGGCCGAGCTCGCGGCATAGGAGACGCGTATCGGGGTGCCGGTCGTCCCTTCTCCAGCGCGGGCAATTTCGTCCAGTACGTTCTTGAGGCTGGCGGCGGCAAAGATCGTCACGCCCGGCGAGGGTTGCGGCGAGGACGGACGCCCTGCGGCGCTGAGGAAACCAATCAGGCTGGTGAGGAGGCAAACGGTCGCGGCGAGACCGTGAGACGCCCGCGGCCCGGCGCCGTGCTTGTGGAGCATGAACTGCGATTATGTCACCGTCGTCTTCAGCGGTGCGCCCTGTCGGGATGCCCAGTGGCGCGTGCGGGTCCGAGACAGCCATCGGCGCCAGCGGTGCTCGCCTTTGACCCGCTCTCCCGGATCCTTGCCGTACGGCGATGCGTGCTCGATCTCCGCGTTCATCTCGGCGCCGACAGAATCGCGAGCCCGGAGAGTAGAACCAGAGCATCAGGACGATCACGCCGCCGATCGCGCCGTAGGTCGCGTTGTAGTCGGCGAAGTTCGCCACGTAGAACTTGAAGCCGAGCGAGCGAACAGCCACAGGATCGTGCCGAACAGCGCGCCGGGCGTTCCACCGCCATTCCTGCTCGGCGTCCGGCGCGAAGTAGTACACGATCGCGATGCCGGCGGTCGCAGCAGGAACGCGATCGGCCACTGAAGGATCTTCCACGTCCACTCGAACGCGGCGCCGTAGCCCGCGTGGCGCCCGAGCCACTCCGCGACCGTCGGGCCGGCGAGGACCAGACGCCGAACGACACGAGAATGAAGACGGCGAGCGCCACGGTCAGGCCGATCGCGATCAGCCGGACCTTCCACCACGGCCGTCATTCCTCGACGTCGTATGCGCTGTTCAGCGCGTCGATGATCGCCGCCGAGCGCGGCCGAGCTGCTCCACACCGCGCCCAGGATGCCGATGGTCAGGATGCCCTGATCGTCGCCGACCGCAATCTTGGTGAGCTGGTCGCGAATGATCGACAGCACCTCCGGAGGCGCGACGAGGGCCAGCGAGCTCATGAGGTCTTGAATCAATTGAAACGGGAAGAGACTCGCCAGCGCCAACAGAAACAGCAGTGCTGGAAAGAGCGCCAGGAAGAAGCAGACGCGAGCTGCGCCGCAAGGCCGAGACAGTTGTCCTCGTAGGTGGCCTTGAAAGTCCGCGTGAAAATCGTCGACCACGGGAGGGGGGTGCGAAGCAGTCGGCTCATGCCGTCGTGCGTGCAAGGGAAGCTCCACCGGAAGGGCCTGTGGGGACGGGCTGGGCGACCGGCGCGCCGTCGCAACGGGCGCAGGAAAGACGCATTGTTCGCTATGGATCGTAGCAATCCTGTTCACGGCCGCCGGTCAGGCGACTCTTCTGCCAGCCGCCTCGGTGGCACGAAGCTTGTTTTGACGCGGAGGCATGACTGGCCTGGCCACGCGCGCGGCGACGCTCGTGATCATGGCCGTGCTGGTCATCGCCGCGTCGGCATGCAAGGAGGGCGACGCCATCACGGTCCGCGCGCTCCGGTTCCACGGCGTCTCGAATATTGCTGAGTCGGAGCTGCGAGGCGTCCTCGCGACCAAGCAGGGGAGCCGGATCCCCTTCACGAAAAAGCCGGGCTTCAATAAGTCGGAGTTCACGCGCGACCTGCAGCGCGTCAAGGCATTCTACGCCGGATCGCGGCTACCCCGACGCAAAAGTGACGGCCGTGAACGCCGACTTCGATACCGACAAGAAGTCCGTTGCCCTCGACGTCACCATCGAGGAAGGGCAACCTGTCCTTGTCCAGAGCGTCCGCTTCGAAGGCTTCGACGTGTTGCCGCCGCGTCGTCAGAGCGCGCTGCCGAGGCTCGTTCAGATTGAACCGGGTGCGCCGCTCAATCGAGGCACGGTGCGTTCGGGGCGCGAGATCGCGATCAACGAACTGCACGAGTTCGGCTATCCGTATGCCGAGGTCTCCGTACGAGAGGAAGCCGGTGAGGCGCGCGGTGAGGCCGCGATCGTGTATGCGGCCGCCCCCGGGCCGAAGGCGATATTCGGGCCGGTGGAGATTCGTGGGAATCAGTCGGTGAACGACGCCGTCGTACGGCGACAGATCACGTTCAAGGAAGGCGAGCCGTACAGGCAGAGTCGCGTTCAGGCCACGCAGCGACGGCTGTCCTCGCTGGAGCTGTTCGAGTTCGCGTACGTCGAGCCGCGCGGACAAGAGACGAAAGCCGAGCGTGTGCCCATGCGCGTGACGCTGACCGAAGGCAAGCATCGACAGTTCACCGCGGCGGCCGGATACGGTTCTGAAGAGAAGGCGCGCGTACGGGCGAGGTGGACGCACGTCAATTTCTTCGGTGGCGCCCGCACGGCGGGTGTCGAGACGAAGTGGTCGTCAATCGACCGCGGCGTGCGCCTGGAGTTCAAGGAGCCCTATTTCTTCACCCGTCATCTGTCGTTCGCCATGCAGGGACAGGCGTGGGATCAGAACGAGCCGGTCTATCGACTGAAGACGTACGGCGGCCGCGCAACCGTGGCGTGGCAGCGCGACGATCGCGGGTTCGGGCGGCAGCGCGGGTCGAAGCTGTCGGTGGGTCTGAGCTACATCAACGAATACACCGACTATCACGTCTCCGACGATGCGCTCGCGGATCCTGAGTTTCGAGATGATCTCATCGCGCTGGGTCTCGATCCTGAAACGGGCGCGGCGAAGGGCACCCTGCGCGCGCTGCGGCTGCAGGCCGATTACGACAGCACGCCCGGCCGACTGGACGCGCAGCGCGGTGTGGCCTTGTCAATCGGCGTGGAACAGGCCGGCCGAATTATCCCCGGGGACTTCACCTACACGGAGCTCGTGGCTGAGGGCCGCCACTATCTGCGGCTCGGCCGTCGCATCGTGCTCGCGAACCGGCTGCGCTACGGCTCGATTGACGCGCCGGAGTCGGCCGACCCCTCGGCGACGAGTGACGAGGCCGTGCCCTACTTCAAGCGGTATTTTCTCGGCGGATCCACGAGCCTGCGCGGCTGGGGCCGGTACGAAGTGGCGCCGCTGACAGAAAGCGGGCTCCCCATCGGTGGCCTTTCGGTTCTCGAAGCCTCGTCAGAAGTGCGAGTGCGTCTCGGTGGGAAGCTGAGCGCTGTCGCCTTCGTCGATGCCGGCGGCGTAGGGCCGCTCGGCGTGGAATGTCACGGGTGAGGGGCTGCGCGCGGATGTCGGTCCCGGTCTTCGTTATCAGACCCCCGTCGGCCCCGTGCGCCTGGATTTCGGTTATCAGCTCACGCCTATCGACGGTCTTGTCGTCAAAGGGGATCCGGAGACGCGCCATTGGCGTGTCCACATCAGCATCGGGCAGGCGTTCTGATGAGCGCGCCGGAGCGCTGTCATGACGTCGCCTCCCCCCGCCTCCACGGTCGTCAAGAGTCGGAGGGTGACGTGAATCGATTTCGGCGGTTCCTGCGGATCATTGCGTTCGTTGCGCTGGGATCGTCGCCATCCTCGTCGTTGCCCTTGCTGCCACGCAGACGCGATGGTTCAAGGATTGGCTGCAGCGATACGTCACACGCGAGGCAGAGCGCTATCTGAACGGTCAGCTTCTCGTCTCGAGGCTCGACGGGAATCTCTTCACAGGCGTGCAGCTGCAGAACATTCGTGTTGTGCAGAACGGCGAGACGCTGATCTCCGCCGAAGGGCTACACGTCGACTACAGCCTTCTCGACCTGATCGCTCATGGGATCGTGATCGACGATATCCGGCTCGTACAGCCCATTGTCCGGCTTCGTCGCAACGCCGACGGCTGGAACGTCGCCCATCTCGTGAAGGAGCAGGCGAGCGAGGCCGATCGCGAAGGGCCGGCGCGGCCTCTTCAGATCAGCAGCATCAGCATCTCCGACGGGGTCATCGAGATCGACGATCGGACTGGCGCCGAGGGCCAGGCCGTGCGCTTGCCGCGGAAGATTGCCCGAATCGATTTCAAGGGGGCCTTCTCTTACCAGCCGGTCAATTTCACTTTTCGGGTTGGCCACTTGTCGTTTCAAAGCGCGTCGCCGTCGCTCGCGCTGAACAGTCTTACAGGAGCCGTGAGCGTGCGTGGCGATGACCTGCACTTCGAGCGGGTGTCGGCACAGACCGCCGAGAGCTCACTCGAAGTGGAGGGCATGGTCCGGAACTACCTTGGGACGCCCGTTGCCAACGCGACCATGCGGTCCGCCCGGCTGCGGCTCCCCGAGCTCGAACCATTCGTGCCGGCGCTGGAAGGCATCAATCTCTCTCCAGCCTTCGAGTTGAAAGTCGCCGGGCCGGCAAGCGGGATGCGGACAGACCTCCATGTTCGCACCGAGGCCGGCACGATCGACGGGCAGGTGACCTCTGACGTCCTCGCGCCGGGTCGATCGATACGCGGCGAGCTCCAGGTCGCCAACCTGGACGCCTCGCGCGCGCTCTCGACGCTCCCGTCCACCCGCGTCAACGGCAGGACAACATTTGATCTGACGTTGAGAGACGACGAGACCGTGCGCGGCACGGCGCGGGTGGGCCTCGAGAACACGGTCGCGGCCGGCTACGCGATCGACCGTCTGCAGGCGACAGCGACGCTCGACGGCGATCGCGCTCACATCGACGGAAGCGCACGCGCGTATGGAGCGGGAGCGACCGCCAAGGGCGCGGTGAGCCTGCCGATCGCCGGGCGTAAGACGATGACCTACGACGTGAGCGGACGCGTGGATCACCTGCGGGCCGAGCGGCTGCCGCGTGTCACAGGCCTCCCGCGCGTCGCGACGGATGCCAGCGCGCGCTATCGGGTCCGCGGCGAAGGGACCCGCCTCTCTGCCGACGCAAGATTCGATCAGTCCAACATGGAAGGCGTCATCGTCCGGGACGCTACGACCGCGCACGTCGAGATCGCCGGCCGCCGTCTGGCGTACTCCGCGGCCGGTGCCGTGGCTCACGTGAACCCGCGACGGCTGGGAACCGCACTCGGGGTTGCGGCCCTTCGTGACGACCGGCTGGACGGTGAGCTCGATGCGGCCTTTGACGTCGAAGGGTCCGGACAGTACCGTCAATACGCTTGACGCAAAGGCCGACGTCACGATTGGTACTGCGGCGTTTCCAGTCGGTCAGGCGCAAGACGTCCACGTGACGGCTCGCGTGGCGCGTGGGGCGCTCGACGCCACCATCGCGGGCCGATTCGCGGCGGTCGATCCTGGGCGCGCGGCGGCCCGGCCGGATCTCGCCGGATTCTGTCGCCGGCACGCTTGACGCGCGTGTGAAGGTGCCGGCGATGAATGCGCCGTCGATGGAGACTGCGTCGGGTGAGGTGACGTTGACGCTCGACCCCTCGCGAATCGGAGGCCAGGAGGTGCGTAGCGGGAAAGTGGACGCCGGCCTCGCTGGCGGCCTGCTCGACGTACGGCAGTTCTCCGTTGACACGGGGACAACGACCGCGCAGGCGTCGGGTCGTATGGCACTCGGGGCCACCGGCGAATCGAACCTGTCGTATAAGGCGACTGTCGCCGATCTCACGGCGCTCGGGAAGCTCGCGGGCGTTACCGACGTCGCCGGCGCTGCCGTCGTCGATGGCGCGGTGACCGGAAACCGCGAGCGACTGCGGACCGAGGGAACTGTGGCCCTGACGAACGCCCGATATGGCGCCACGGCGCAGGCGCTCAGCACTCGCTCCCAGTTCGACGTGTCGATACCATCGCTCGACGTCGAACGTGTAGACGCCACCGTCAAGACGAAAGCGACACTCGTCAAAGCGGCCGGCCGGGAAATTCGGGACCTAACGCTCGACGCGCGCTACGCCGATCAGTCTCTGCGGTTCAGTACCGAGGTCAACGAGGCCGATCGCAGGCTCGAAGCTCGCGGCGTGGCAGGACTACACGAGCCGGGCACGGTCGATCTGCAGCTCGAGCGGCTGGCGCTCGCCACGCCGAAGATGTCGTGGCGGACGCCCGACGGAGCGCCGGCTCACATCCTCTATACGGGGAAAGCCCTGACCGTGCGCGACGTGCGCCTGGCCAACGGACCGCAGCAGATCACCGCGTCAGGTGTCATCGATCTGACCAGCGACCTGAAGGGCGATCTGCCGAAGCCTGCCGAGGCGTCGGCGTCGTCGTCCACCGCATTGACGATCGAGGTTCAGAATGCCGACCTCGCCCAGCTCGACGATCTGACCGTGGGGGATCGCGGCCTCGGCGGGCAGCTCAACGCGAAGGCAAGCGTCGCCGGATCGATCGCTGATCCGGTTGCCGATGTCGAGCTGTCCGTCACTGGCGGTGCGGCGCGCGACTTCAAGTTCGAGCGCCTCGGCGGACGCCTGCACCATGACGATCGCGGCGCAAAGGTCGAGCTGCGACTCGATCAGAGCCCGACGGCGTGGATCACCGCCGACGCGACGCTACCCAACGTGCGCATACTCCGCGACGAGCAGGCGCGCAACGCCGCACCGATCGACGTGCGCGTGGCGAGTAGCCCGCTCGACCTTGGGCTGGTCCAGATGTTCACGACTGCAGTGCAGCAGGCCAGCGGCACCGCGCGAGCCGATCTGCGCGCCACCGGGACCATCGGCGCGCCGGTCCTGTCGGGTGCCCTCACGGTGCAGAACGGCGCGTTCGTCCTGACCGGCACCGACACGCGGCTCCAGGGCCTCGAGGCTGCCGTCCGGCTGCACGAGGATCAGGTGTCGATTGATACGCTTCGCGTGCTCGACGACGATGGGCATCCGCTGAGCGCCACCGGCACCGTGGGCCTGGCAGAACGGCGTGTCGGCAGCGTCAACGTAAACGTGGGCGCTCAGGATTTCAGAGTGATGAACAGCCGATTTGGCAAGTTGTCGCTCGATGTCGATCTGAAGATGGCTGGCGAGCTTGCCGCTCTGAAGGTACAAGGCGACGTGCGCGTGCGTGACGGACGTATCGAGGTCGACCGCGTGCTCGAGGAAATGGGCTCGACAGCCTACGCCACAGAGTCCGTGCCCATCGACCAGACCACGGCTCCAATCGTTGTTGGACCGGAGCCGTCCGCGCCCGTTCCGGTCCAGGCCGCGGGTCGGAATGCCTCGGCGGGCGCGCCCGTCGAGCAAGCTTCGACGCCAGCCGTTGTTGAAACGCCATCGCTCTTCGATTCCGTGACCGTCGATGCGCATCTCCGGGTCCCGAACAACCTCGTGCTCCGAGGCGACGACGTCAAGGCGGCGGAAGGCGGCTTTTCGGTCGGTAACCTGAATCTGACTGTCGGAGGCGACATCCGTGCGACGAAGGCTCCGGGCGCGCGTCCGGTTGTGGTCGGCACCATCCGCACCATCCGCGGCATGTACGAATTTCAAGGCCGTCGGTTCGACCTCCAGCGCGACGGCACCGTGAGCTTCAAGGGACCGGATCCGACCGATCCGACGCTCGATATCACGGGTCATCGTGAGATTCTCGGGCATCGACGCGCGCGTGCGCGTGCACGGCACCGCCAAGCGCCCCGAGCTCGATATCTCGAGCACCCCGCCACTCGACGAGGCCGACGTACTCTCGCTCATCGTCTTCAATCGGCCGTTGAACGAGCTGGGCGAAGGAGAAAAGGGCGCCGTCGGCCAGGCTGCCGCGACCATGGTCGGTGGGTTAGTGGCGGCGCCGCTGGCCGAAGCGCTGCGGGGCGTGTTCGACGTCGATCTCCTCGAGATCTCGGCGGGTGGCGAGGCGGGCGGCGGTCCGAGCGTCGCCATCGGTAATCAGATCGGTGAGCGCGTCTTCGCGAAGGTGCGGCAGCAATTCGGGGCCGCGGACGTGACGGAGTTTCTCCTCGATTACGAGCTCACGGAGCTGCTCCGGCTCCAGACGAGCGTTGTCGAGGGCGCTCAGACCAACCGCGTTCCCGGCCGCGTCACCGAGCAGGCGGGGGTCGACTTCGTGTTCGTGCTGAAGTACCGAGCGACCGCGCGCGCGGCACGGACGGCCACGGACTCAGATCCGCCACGGACGGACGCGGACGACCACGGATTCAGATCTGCCACGGACCGCCACGGACGAGCACTGATTTCAGATCTGCCCCGGACTGACACGGACGAGCACTGATCGTAGATCTGCCCCGGACCGACACGGACGAGCACTGACTGTTCAGATCTGCCCCGGACCGACACGGACGAGCACTGATTCAGATCTGCCCCGGACCGACACGGACGAGCACTGATTCAGATCTGCCCCGGACCGACACGGACGAGCACTGATTCAGATCTGCCCCGGATCCGACACGGACGAGCACTGATTCAGATCTGCCACGGACGGACACGGACGAACACGGATTCAGATCTGCCACGGACAGACACGGACGAACACCGACTCAGATCTGCCACGGACGGACACGGACGAGCACGGATTCAGATCCGACACGGACGGACACGGACGAACACTGATTGAGATCTGCCACGGACAGACACGGACGAACACCGACTCAAATCCGCCACGGACGGAGGATGCGTCTCGAGTTCTGTAGAAAAAGCGCTTTGGCGTCGCGCTCCCTGCCCGCGGCTGACCGCTCTATAGCGGATCAGCGCCAGTCATCGATCACATACACGCCCGCGCGGCTGTACCCGGGCTCATTGGGGCGATGCATCGTCACACCCTGAATGTCCGTCCGGAAGCCACGTTCGAGCATTGTGGCATACGCCTCGTGCCGGGCCAGACTCGTGCCAGCTTCGAGGCGTGCGAGGCCCCGTGCGGCGGCCAGCTCTTCGCACGCGTCCAAGAGTTGATCGAACCGTGCTCCGGCTGTTGATCCCGGCTGTACCGCACCAAATTTCACGTAGCACTTCTGGTTCCCTGCCTCGGTGCCGGGACCGCAGTGACAGACGGCGAACCCGACGACGTCCCCACCTTCGTTGATCAGCAGAGTTTCGCCCAAGCCTTGGGTGTGTGTCGCTCGGATTTCCCGTTCAACATCGAGCCCCGGGTATATTGATTCCGTCACTTGGCGGCAAGCCTCGAGGCATCCCTTGCGTTCGCTCTCGGAGATCTGCGAGTACATAGTCCATCCGGACGTGCCTCGTTTCGGCTCCACTGCCTTCGACATGATGGCGGTGAGGAAGCGAGGCCGAAAGCCGTACTTGTAATAGAGTCCCAAATGCTTCGGACTCTGCGCAAACGTGAACAGACCCGCATGGGTGACACCCCAGCTGTCGAAGCGTTCCATGATGGGATCCATGAGTCGTTGGGCAATCTTGCGATCCCAGAGGTCGGGACGGACGGTTAACGGACCGAAGAACCCCACGCTCCCCCAACGGGTTGCAAAATTCGACCCGACCAGCTCTCCATCCAGCTCGGCGCCAAAGGCAGCCGTCGGATCCGCTGGCCACCGTGTACGAGCATAGGCGAGGTCAGCCCAAAACTGCTCTGGCTCGGGTACGCCGAGGAACGTTCCGAACGCGAGCCTGAAGATCCGATCGGCCGCCGGGAGATCCTGCTGAGTGAGAGAACGAATCTTGACCATGATCGTCTGCTCCGTGATCTCGCCGGCAGAGATTTCCGCCGGCCCTTGTCCCAGGATCGGTTCTGAGTTTTTATATAACAAGCCGCTTAACGCGCTCCTGTTAGCGGTTGACCACTCTATACCGTCAGGCGGCCTGAAACCATTCCTTCGCCAGAAAGGCGAGTAACTGTTCGCGGCCGTCGATGCGACGCAATACGATTTGGCCGAACGCGACCAAACCGTAGAGCAACGTCAGCGCCGCTGCCTCGGTCCCGAACGACGCTTGCGTCTTCGTTCGTCGCCGGAATTCGCGGTTGAGGTTTTCGAGCGTGTTCGTGGTGCGCAACGACTTCCACATCGCCTTCGGAAAGTCGTAGAAGGTGAGGAGATCGAAGCCGGCCTCGTCGATCGATCGTGCCACGGCTGGACAGAGCGTCGTCCACTTCTTCACGAACGCGTCGTACGCCGCACGGGCGGCGAGCCCATCGTCGGCGTTAATGATCCGGTGGTAGTCCCGTTTCATCTCTCCGCGGGCGTGAACGGGACACGCGTCTTCGAGGTTGCGACCTTGTGGGTCGTACAGCGTTGGACGCGCACGGTCGACCAGACCTCAAGGGCCTTCTTCAAGCCAGCGTGGCCATCGGTCACCACGAGCAACGGCGCCGACAGACCTCGACGCTCCAGGTCGGTCAGAAGCCCACTCCACGACGTTGTCGCTTCGGTCGCCGCCAACTGCAACGCCACCAGTCGTTTCTGGCCGTGTTCAGTGACGCCAAGGGCCGCGAGGACCGGCACCGCGATGACGCGCCGGGCTAGCCGCACCTTGAGGTGGAAGCCGTCGAGAAACAGCACCGCGTAGCGCTCGCCACTCAGATTCCGGGCCTGCCATGTGGTAAACAGCGCCTTCAACCGCGCCACAATACGCGAAACCGCGCTCTTCGACAGATGCCGCTCGCCGAGGAGCGGCTTCAGCGCGGTCCGAATGCGCGGCTATTCGTGCCGGCGAGATAACTGCCGAGAATGGCCGCGTCGACGTCGCGGGTGCGCGCGCATACCGCGGGAGGAGCTGGCTGCGAAACTCCTTCGTCGTACCGTCCTCCTGGCGGATGCGACCGCGTGGAACCTCAAGCTCGCGGAGACCATCGCCGGTCGTGATCGTCCGCTGGAGCGCGCCGTGCCGATAACCCTCACGCCGTTCGGTGCGCTCATGTCGCGCGGATCCCAGTGCGGAGGTGAGCTCCGCCTCGAGCGCGGTTTCGATGGCTTCTCGGACATGCTGACGCAGTTGGGTTTCGAGGTCCTGGCGGAAACGCAAAACCGACGGATGGTTCATGCCCTTCGTGCGACTCTCCTGCATGGCGTGCCTCCCTCGCCGTTGATCTCGGCGATTTGCTTAGCCAGCAGGGAGGTTACGCCATTTCTCTTGATTAAAAGGGTTGGTACGGACCGGGACGGACACGGACGAACACTGATTCAGATCGGCCACGGACAGACACGGACGGACACTGACTCAGACCTGCCACGGACGGACACGGACGAGCACGGATTCAGATCTGCCACGGACGGACACGGACGGGCACTGACTCAGATCTGCCCCGGACGGACACGGACGAGCACGGATTCAGATCTGCCCCGGACGGACACGGACGAACACTGATTCAGATCTGCCACGGACGGACACGGACGAGCACTGATTCAGATCTGCCCCGGACGGACACGGGCGAACACCGAATCAGATCCGCCACGGAAGCCACGGGCGCCGATTCGGATCCGGCCCGGACGACACCGAGTCCAATGGAAATGGTAGAATAATGCCATGCGCACTACCATTGACAAGGCAGGTCGGGTGGTCATTCCGGCCGCGATCCGCGAGCGCGCAGGTCTGAACGCCGGCTCGGAGCTCGAAGTCTCGGAAGACGAGCTCGGCATTCGACTGCAGCGCGTGGCGCCTGGCCCGAGACTCGTGAAGATCGGCCGGCGCCTGGTGGCGCGTCCCACGGTGTCGATCGATGACCGGCCGGCGATCGATGTGGCCGCGCTCGTCGAAGAGGAACGGAACCGCTGGCCGTGAGTGTCTTTCTCGACACCAGCGTGCTCCTCGCCGGGATGGTCGACTTCGGCCCGCAGAGCGCCCCGGCCCAGTCCCTCATGCACGCCGTTGCCGAAGGACGCGTGCCGGCGGCGGCCACGGCGTGGCACTGCTGTCTGGAGTTTTTCTCGGTGGCGACGCGCCTCCCGCCGGAATTCAGGCTCCAGCCTTCTGACGCCGCTGCGCTCCTCGAGCAGGAAGTCTTTGCACGGATGACCGTCCACGACCTCCCGGCTGTGGATCGCCTGCCGACGCTGCGCGCGGCCGCGCGGGATGGCATCGCCGGCGGTCGTGTCTACGATGCGCACATCGCGGAGATCGCGCGTGCCGTCGGCGCGTCCGTTGTCGTGACCGACAATCGTCGGCACTTTCTCTCGGCGCTGCGCCACGGCATGCGTGTCGAGACGCCGACCGAGTTCCTGGCGCGCCTCAAGGCAAAGCGGTCCTGATTCGACGGGCACACGAAGGGATTATCGGGGCTTCCGCGCTGTCCCGTCCCCATCGCTCTCGATCTCCGCCACCTCGATTGGCACAAAGGCCGACAGGTTCTCATAGCCCGTCTCCGTGATGAGAATCATATCCTCGAGCCGCACGCCGAGGTGCTCCTCGGGAATCTGCATGGCCGGCTCGATGGTGAAGATCAGTCCCGGTTCGAGCGTCGGGGCCGGCGCGGCCTACGTCGTGCACTTCCATGCCGACGCGAGTGGCCGAGGCTCGTGATCGTCTGGCGCGCACGGAACCCATCGACGAAGCGCCGTCGCGGCGTCCTGAATCTTCGCGTCCGTGAAGCGGAAACGCCGCCATGACGGCGTCCATTTTCTCCACGGCTCCTCGCACGATCTCTTGTGGCGTCTGGTGAACGCGTGATGGATGTCATCAGCGCCTGGTAGAGCCGCAGATAGATCGTGTAGAACTCGCGCTGTCGCGGCGAAAATCGCCCGTTTGCCGGGAAAGACGCGCGTCACGTCCGACGTGTAGTACTTGATAGTCCGGCGCGTAGTCGAACTGCACGAGATCGCCGTCTTTGAGACGGGTGGTGTTCTTGTGATAGTGCGAATACAGCGTGTTGGCGCCTGTCGCAATGAGCGCGAAGTATGCGGGACCGTAGGCGCCACCGTCCTTGAACACGTACTCGGCGTCGGCCTGCAACTGGGTACTCGTACAATCCCGGCCCGGCGTGGCGCATCGCCGCGACGATGCCGAGACCAGCGAGTCGGGTGGCTTCGCGGATCACGGCGATCTCGCGCGGGCGCTCTTGATGGATCGGAGGCGATCGAGAATTGGATCCAGATCCTGCAAGTCAGACCGTGGGGCTTCCGACTTCAGCCTCGCGATGAACGCCTCTTCGCGCGATGGGCGGCCGTCCCACGGGTCCGCCTTTCTCGCGCTTGCCAGCGCGATCGCGTCGGAGGCGGACGCGCATCCGAGAACCTCAGGGCGAAACGGCGTAAAGATTGTCCGTCCCTCGCCTCCGATGGCTTGAACCGCCGACGCGAAGGCGTCGCGCGACAGCACGGCGTCGACCCCAGTGGCCGCCGCCGCCTCCGGACCGGGGACGAGGCCCGTCCCGTACATGCGGTCGATCTGGCGCCGACGTCGCTCGGTGGCGGGCTCCAGGATAGACGCGTTGTCCGTTTCGTGCGTCCGTCGACAATTGCCAGCGCACGCGGCTCGACAACGCCGGTCAGATAGAAGAACTGATTGCTCTGGCGCAGCGGTTGCTCGCCTGGACGCTCCGTGCGTGCCCTGCAGCACCGCGACTCCGTCTCCAATCGCCTCCAGTACACGGGCACGACGTGCGGCAAACTCGTCGGGCGGAAAGATCTCAACGCCCGTGAAGACAGGCTGGGCGTGGAGGCCGACCGACAGCCCCACGGCGCCCAGCGCAAGCATCAGCATTGGAACGCGAATCATGCGGCGGTACAGTACACCTACGCACTCTCTGTAAGCGCCTCCCTTGACGATCTAGGGGAATGGCGCATATGCTGGTGCCCTAGATCGTCATAGGGAACAGCCATGGGCAAATCCGAGTCCCCCGCACTTCTCCAGGGCACGCTCGATCTTCTGATCCTGCACTCGCTGCAGCGCGGCGCGCTTCACGGCTACGCTATCGCTCAGACCATCCACCTGCTGTCGGACGAAGTACTGAAAGTCGAAGAGGGCTCGCTCTACCCGGCCCTGTACCGCCTGGAGCTCGATGGGGCCATCGCGGCCCAGTGGGGCGTCTCCGACAACAATCGCCGCGCCAAGTACTACGAAATCACCGCGCGCGGCCGGAAGCTGCTGGCTGTGCAGCATGGCACGTGGTCACGACTCTCGTCGGCCGTCGAGCGCGTGCTCGCGAGCTAGGAGCCCCCATGCGTCGATTCCTGCTCAAACTCGTTCGCCGCCGGCGCCTGCACGAGGACCTCGAAGCCGAGCTCGCCTTCCACGCGGAGATGTCGCGCGCGCACGCCAATCCCATTCCGGTCGGGAACGTGTCGCGAATCAAGGAGGAATCGCTCGATCTCTGGCGGTTCTCCCGGCTGGAAAACCTGTGGCGCGACATCGTCTACGGCACGCGCAACCTGGCGCGCAGCCGTGCGCTGGTCGTCAGCGCCCTCCTGTCGTTTGGACTGGGCATCGGCGCCAACGCCGTCATCTTCTCGCTCGCCGTGGAGTTGATGTTGAGCCAGCCGAGCGTGACCGATGCCGAATCCGTCGTCTCGGTGCGACTCGGTGGCAACAGCCACGCACCCGCCGATGTGCTGGACTTTCTCGGGCGGAGCGGCGTCTTTCAGGATGTCGTCGGCGACAACGTCGAGACCTTCATGAACTTCAACGACGGTCACGAGACACGACCCGTATTTGCCGTGGCGACGACGAAGAACTACTTCACTGCGCTCGGCATTCCGGTCGCCCACGGGCGCGGCATCCTGCCGGACGATCCCAACGACGTCGTGGTCATGCGCGATGAATTCTGGCGCAAATACTTCAACGGCGACCTCTCGATTGTCGGCTCCCGCATCACGCTCGAAGGCCGGCCCTTCGCCGTCGTCGGCATCCTGCCACCCGCGCATCGCACGCTGATCGGGTTTGGATTCGCGCCCGACTTGTATGTGCCGCGGTACCTGGGCGACACCATGCTCGCGATCTACGGGCGCTTGAAGCCGGGGACGACTCTCGGCGAGGTGCGCGCGCAGGTGAAGACCGTGGCCGCGCGCCTCGACGTGGTCTCGCCACGAGAGTTCAAGTACGCGAACGTGATCGAAGTGTCGCCGCTCGCCGGGTTCAACCGGATCCACGAGGAAGCGAAGATGATGCCTGTCGCCATCTTCTTCCTGGTGCTGCTCATCGTCGCCGCGCTGGTCCTGCTCATCGCGTGCGTGAATGTCGCCGGGCTTCTGCTGGCCCGCGCGTCGGCTCGCAGACGCGAGCTGGCCATACGGTTGTCACTCGGTGCCAGTCGCGGCCGGCTCCTGCAGCAGCTGCTGGTTGAAAGCCTGCTGCTTGCGTCGGCCGGCGCGACTTGCGGTCTGTTGATGGCACAGGCGACCGCCGTCATGCTCGGTCGACTGCAGCTGCCGGTACCGTTTCCACTCCGCCTGATGATCGAGCCAGACTGGCGGGTCGTGGTCTACGCCGCAATCCTCACGGCGGCAGCGACAGTCGTCGCGGGCCTGCTGCCCGCATGGCAGGCGGTGAACGAGTCGATCGCGCCAGATCTCGGCCGCGAGCGGAAGCTCCGTCTGCGCCGCCTGCTGGTCGCCGGGCAGGTCGCGATTTCTCTGGTCGTGCTTGCGACAGCGTTTCTCTTTCTTCGCAACCTGCTCGCCTCGAACAGCATCAGCCCCGGTTTCGACCTGCAGCGCACGCTGCGGGCGGAGATCAACCTGCCGTCGGAGACCTACACCACGCCGGAACGCATCGGCAGGTTCGTCGATCGCACGCTGTCGGAGCTACGGGCCCTTCCAGGCATCGAGGCCGTAGCTGCCGCGCGCATCGTTCCGTTCATCGACATGACACAGCGCGGCAGCACCATCACGTTCCCCGACACCGGAGAGAAGGCAAACGTGAACTTCAACTGGAACGCCGTGTCGCCCGATTTCTTCAGGGTCATGCGCATTTCTGTGCTCCAAGGCCGAAGCTTCGATGCGACAGATCGAGGCGGCGAGCGTATCGCGATCGTCAACCGCACGTTCGTGAGCCGATATCTCGGTGCGCGTTCGGCTGTCGGCCGCACGTTTCTCTGGGGCCCCGACGGGGAGTTGTTTCGCATCGTCGGCGTCGTCGAGGGCACCAAGACCATGACGGTGGGTGAGGACGATCGGGCGCAGCTTTACCAGCCGCTCGCGCAGATCACGAACGACAGGCGCCGGTTGCAATTCGTGCTTCGGTCGGCGACCGCGCCTGCGCTGCACCTCGATGCGGTGCGCCACGCGCTGCGCCGCATCGAGCCCGGCGCGGGCACCGAAGTCGCCACCTTGTATTCAAGTATCGGGATCGCGTTCCTTCCAAGTCAGGTCGGTGCCGTGCTTTTCGGAACGATTGGACTCCTCGCCCTTGTGCTGGCGGCCGTTGGCCTTTACGGCATGATGGCCTACTCGGTCGCGCGCCGAACGCAGGAAATCGGCATCCGACTGGCCATCGGCGCCACCCGCTCCGATATCTCGCGCATGGTCCTGCGCGACGCGGTCACGATTGTCACCGTCGGTTCCGTCGTTGGATTGGCGATCGCATTCTTCGTCACGAGGCCACTCGCGATGTTCCTCGTCGCGAACCTGACGCCTGCCGATCCGCTGAGCTTCGCGGCCGTTGTGGTCGTGCTCGGCCTCACCTCGCTCGTCGCCTCGCTGGGCCCAATCCGCCGCGCCACTCGCGTCGATCCGGCATCGACGCTTCGGTACGAGTGAGTCGCGTCACCTGTAACGCCAACCTTCAGGTCCGCGCAGTTCAAGGGCCGGACCTGAAGGTCCGGCCTACACATGCAAACGCGAGTCATAGCCGTAGCTCCGCGTGTCTCCGTGATCCGTGGTTGACCCTGAGTCCGTGAGATTCCGTGTCGGTCCGTGGCGGATCCGAGTCCGTGAGAATTCCGCGTCCGTCCGTGGCTGATCCAATCCGTGGCCGACGGCCCGGCCCGCCATGCTATCCTCCGATTTTCGGAGGGTTTCCCGGGCATGCGGAGATTTATCACAACAGTAAGCGGCCTCGTCGCGATGGTGGCACTCGCCGCGTCGCCGTGTGCAGCCGACGTGCGCACCGAAGAGAAATCACAGGTGCAGTTCGGCGGCGCCCTCGGCAAAGTGGCGAGCTTTTTTGGCGGGAAGGCGGCGAAGGAGGGCATCGTCTCGACGCTCGTGGTCAAGGGCGATCGGAAATTGACGAGAACCGACGATCGCGGTCAGCTCATCGATCTCGCCGAAGAGAAGGTGTACGACATCGACTTTGGCGACAAGAGCTATACGGTCGTCACGTTTGCCGAGATGCGCCGCAAGCTGGAAGAGGCGCAGCAGAAGGCCAAAGAGCAGATGGGGCGCGCGCAAGGCGGCCAGCAACAATCGTCGGAGCCCAGGAAGAAGATGGCGATCGCCGTCATTTCAAAGGAAACCGGCGAGAAGAAGGCCGTGAACGGATTCGATTGCCGACAGGTCGTTACAACCGTCACCGTTCACGAAGAGGGCAAGACGGTCGAGGAAGCCGGCGGCCTGATTCTCACGACCGACTCGTGGTTGACGAGCGCGATTGCGGCGATGAAGGAATCACAGGCGTTCGACCAGCGGTACTTCGAGAAACTGTCGGGCATCGACGCCACCTCCGCCGCGCAGCAGATGGCCGCGGCGACGGCGATGTTTCCGGCTCTCCAGGAGGCGCTCGGGCGCGTTCGCACCGAGGGCGCCAAGCTCGAAGGCACCCCGATCGCATCGACGATGACGGTCGAATCAGTGAAGAGTCCAGAGCAGATGACGAAGTCGGAGGAGCAGAAGGACTCGGGTGGCGGCCTGGGCGGAATGCTGGCCCGGAAGATGATGAAGAAAAAAGAGCAGCCGGAAAGCGGTGGCGGCTCCGCGGATCGCGCCAACGTGATGACGTCGAATCACGAAGTGCTGAGCGTGGCGACCGACGTCGCTCCCGACGCGGTCGCCATCCCAGCGGGATTCAAAGAGAAGTCGTAGGGGCGGCCGCCCCGGCCACGCCTGTGGAGGCGGGGCTTCAGCCGCCGCCGCGGCAGCATCCGGATGTCGTAGGGGCGCATGGTTCGCCGCCGCGCGAAGCGCTACGGCGAGACCATCCGCCCTACTTACGTTCGATGGTGACTTTCTTGATGACGACCTCGTTCACTGGACGGTCCTGCGCGCCGGTTTTCACCTTGCCGATGCGTTGAACGATGTCGAGACCGTCATCAACGACGCCGAAGATCGTGTGGCGATTGTCGAGGTGCGGCGTGGGGCCCAGCGTGATGAAGAACTGGCTGCCGTTCGTGTTGGGCCCTGAGTTCGCCATCGACAGTATGCCAGGCCGGTCGTGCCGAAGCGTCGGATGGAACTCGTCCGCGAACTTGTAGCCGGGCCCGCCGAACCCTCGGCCGAGCGGGTCTCCGCCCTGGATCATGAAGCCGTCGATGACGCGGTGGAAGACGATGCCGTCGTAGAAGGGCGCCTGCTTCTTCTCGCTCGTGCGCGGATCGGTCCATTCCTTGGTGCCTTCCGCAAGCCCAACGAAATTGGCGACCGTCAACGGGGCTTCCTCATCGAAGAACCGCACGGTAAAGGTGCCTTCTGTGGTCTCGAATGTCGCGAAGGTGCTCATCCGAATATCGTACTCCAATCCGTCTCGTCTCGAGGAGGGCTGAGAGGCGACAAGCTCGGGACACCAGAGCTTTTGCGCGAAGGCGGACAATCCGCAATAGAATCCACAGATGGCCGTCCTGAGCCGAGACCTGACCGCACTCGTGCGCGGGCAGGAGGCCGATCCCTTCAAGTGGCTGGGAGCGCACGTCGATGATCGCCGCGGGAGGGTGGTCGTGCGCCTGCTGCGGCCGGGCGCCCAGTCCGCCGATCTGCTGCTGCGGCACCCACACGAGGCGCGGCTGCCGATGGCTCGGCAGCATCCCGATGGGTTGTTCGAGGTAGAGATTCCCGAACTCGCCACGCTCGAAGGCGGGATCGACTACCGGTTCCACGTGAGGCTCGAGCAGGGCGGCGAAGCCGTGCTCGACGATGCGTACCGCTTCGGCCGTGTCATCACTGATTACGATCTGCACCTGTTCGGCGAGGGCACGCTGCGCGAAGTGTACGACCGGCTCGGCGCGCACCCGATCTCGCTCGGCGGCGTGAGCGGTGTGCACTACGCCGTCTGGGCGCCGAACGCGCAGCGCGTCTCCGTCATCGGCGACTTCAACGCCTGGGACGGTCGCATTCACCCGATGCGGCGCCTGTTGCCGTCGGGCGTGTGGGAACTGTTCGTGCCCGATCTCGGCGAAGGGCAGCGCTACAAGTTCGAGGTGCGTACGCGCGCCGGCCATCTCCTGCACAAGATTGATCCCTACGCGCGGTTCTTCGAGGTGCCCCCGCGATCGGCGGCCATCGTCTGCAGGACGTCCGACTACGCATGGGAGGATGCCGACTGGATGCGGCGCCGGACGGAGGAGCGCTCCTGGTTCGAGCGGCCGATGTCGATCTACGAGGTGCACCTGGCCTCGTGGAGGCGAGTGCCGGAAGACGGCAATCGATCGCTGACGTATCGCGAGCTGGCCGACCAGCTCGTGCCGTACGTGAAGGACATGGGCTTCACGCACATCGAGATGCTGCCCGTGCTGGAGCATCCGTTCAGCGGATCGTGGGGATATCAGGTCACCGGATTTTTCGCGCCAACGAGCCGGCACGGCGACCCGCGCGACTTCAAGTTCTTCGTCGACGCGTGCCATCGCGCCGGCATCGGCGTGTTGCTCGACTGGGTGCCCGGCCACTTTCCGAAGGACGCCCACGGCCTGGCGCGATTCGATGGCACGGCGCTCTTCGAGCACGAAGACCCGCGTCAGGGCGAGCACCAGGATTGGGGCACGCTCGTCTTCAACTACGGCCGCAACGAGGTACGCAACTTCCTGCTCTCGAGCGCGCTGTTCTGGCTGGAGGAATATCACCTCGACGGCTTGCGGGTCGATGCCGTGGCGTCGATGCTGTATCTGGATTACTCGCGCGAGGCCGGCCAGTGGGTGCCGAACCGCTTCGGGGGCCGCGAGAATCTCGAGGCCGTGCAGTTCCTCCAGCAGCTGAACACCCTGACGCACGCCGAAGCGCCTGGCACGATCACGGTGGCGGAGGAATCGACCGCGTGGCCGGGGGTGAGCCGCCCGGTGCATCTGGGCGGGCTGGGCTTCACGTACAAGTGGAACATGGGGTGGATGCACGACACACTGAAGTTCACGGCGCGCGATCCGGTGCACCGTCGCTGGGCGCAGAACGAGATCACGTTCTCGATGCTCTATGCCTTCAGCGAGAACTTCATCCTCCCGTACTCGCACGATGAGGTCGTCCACGGCAAACGGTCGATGCTCGACAAGATGCCCGGTGACTCGTGGCAGAAGGCCGCCACGCTGCGGGCGCTCTATGCGTTCATGTATGCCCATCCCGGCAAGAAGCTGCTGTTCATGGGCGACGAGTTCGGACAATGGCGCGAGTGGAACGACGAGACCAGTCTCGACTGGGATGTCCTCCCGCATTTTCCGCACAAGGGCATTCACGCGCTTGTCCGCGAGCTCAACCGGCTTCACCACGCGCAGCCCGCGCTGTACGAACGCGATTTCGTCGCCGAAGGCTTTCAGTGGATCGATGGCAGCGACGCCGAGCACAGTGTCATCGCCTTCATGCGGCGGGGCGCGCAGGCCGAATCGCCGCTCGTGTGCGTGGTGAACTGGACGCCCGTTGTTCGCGACGGCTACCGCGTTGGCGTGCCGGCGGCCGGCGCATGGCGCGTGCTGCTCAACACGGACGACGAGCGGTGGGGAGGATCGGGCGCCGGCACTATCGGCGCAGTCGACACGACGGCCGATGCCTCGCACGGGTTCGATCAGTCGCTGCCCCTCGCGCTACCGCCGCTTGGTGCCCTGATCCTCGAGCGCGCCTGAATCGCAGTCCCCTGCGACGACTGTGGTGGCGGGACGTCCGCCCCCGCCCAGAAGCTTCGGCGACTATCTGTGGCGGCCGGGCTTTACCCCCGCGATGTCTGTGGCGGCGGGCCTTTAGCCCCGCGACTCGCTGACGCGGGTACCCTTCAGAAACGGCCTGCCGCATAAACCTGCCGTTCGTCACTGGCCCCAGTGACGAAAGATCCTGAAATGTGACGAGACGGTACGTAGCCGTGACGAACCGGCCTGGCGCGGGGACCGTGCTCCGCGCAGGCGGTTTGGCCGCCGCTCCGTCGCTCCTTTAGTGAGGGCTTTCGCCTTGACTCGGCCTGCCGAGGCGGCGATAGTCGATCCCTATGCAATGGCCCCGACTAACCCAGTCTCGGGTGATCTTTGGTGTCGCCGGCCTCCTGACGGTTTACTCCGCGTTCCAGGCTTTTCAGTACGTCGCTTTCTTCTCTCAGCGGCCCACGTCGATTTGGCTCATCCTCGGACTGAACAGCGGCTACTGGTACACCTGGGCGCTCCTGGCGCCGATAGTGCTCTGGCTGTCGCGTCGCTTCCCGCTCGATCGGGAGGTTTGGTGGCGATCGCTTCCACTCCATCTGGCCGCCATCATTCTCCTGACCCTGACCCATCTCGCGATGTCGGAGGCAGTAGGCGGCTCGCTCATGTCCGCCTTCTGGAGCGGGGAGTCGACGCAGAAGTACAGTTACTGGGACTCGGTCAGGAGACATGTACTTCAGCAACTTCGACTGGGAAATGATGACCTACTGGGCGATTCTTGGCGCGGACCACGCCGTCAGGTACTACCGTCAGGCCCAGGATCGCGCCCTTCGCGCCTCCCAGCTCGAAGCGCGACTCGCGGAGGCGCAGCTCCAGGCCCTGCAGCGGCAGCTCCACCCGCACTTCCTCTTCAACACGCTGAACGCGATTTCGGCCTTGATGCACCGCGACGTCGAAGCCGCCGACCAGATGCTCGCGAAGCTGAGCGATCTGCTGCGTATGGCGCTCGATCAGCGTGGCGGCCAGGAGGTCACCCTCAAAGACGAGCTCGAGTTCCTGCAGAAGTACCTCGAGATCGAGCAGGCGCGCTTCGGCGACCGTCTGTCAGTGGCCTTCGACATCGCGCCCGAGACGCTCGACGCGCAGGTTCCGAACCTTCTGCTCCAACCGCTCGTCGAAAACAGTGTTCGTCACGCGGTTGCCGTGCGCATCGAGCCCGGTCACATCGACATCCGCGCGCGCCGGGCAGACGACACGCTCGAACTCGTCGTCTGCGACAACGGACCGGGCATTCCCCCGGCCCGGCTCGCGTCTCCGGGGAAGGGCGTGGGTCTGGCCAATACACGCTCGCGACTCGAGCGGCTATATGGCGCCAGCCAGCAATTGTCGTTCGCCGAGCCGCCCGGGGGCGGACTGCTGGTCACGGTGACGATTCCGTTCAGGGATGACAACGTCGCCGAAGGCGGTGACTTTGTCGAAGAAATCAAGGGTGTTGCGTGACCAAAATCCGAACGCTGGTCGTGGACGATGAGCCGATGGCCCGGGAGCGAATCTTAGGACTCCTGGCGCAGGAAACCGACGTCGAAGTGATCGGCCAGTGCGCGGATGGCGTGCAGGCGGTCAGCGCCATTCAGCAGCTGTCGCCCGAACTGGTGTTCCTCGACGTCCAGATGCCGGCCATCGACGGCTTCGGCGTCATCCGGCAGGTTGGCCCCGACAAGATGCCGATGGTGGTCTTCGTCACGGCCTACGACGAGTACGCGCTCCAGGCCTTCGAGGTGCACGCGCTCGACTACCTGTTGAAGCCGTTCGGCCGCGACCGCCTGCAGCAATGCCTCGATCACGCGCGCCATCAGCGGGAGCGCCAACGCGCCGGCGAGCTCGGCAAGAGCCTGCTGGCCCTCGTCCAGGACTTCAAGCCCGAACAGAAGAAGCAGGATCGGCTCGTCGTGAAATCGGGCGGCCGCGTGTTCTTCGTTCGCACGGACGACATCGATTGGATCGAGGCCTCGGGGAACTACGTCCGCCTGCACTTGAAGGATCAGTCGTACCTGTTCCGCGAGACGATGAACCAGATGGAGGCGCGGCTCGATCCCCAGCGCTTTTTCCGTATCCACCGCTCCCGTATCGTCAACACCGAGCGCATCAAAGAACTGCAGCCCTGGTTCAACGGCGAATATGTCGTCCTGCTCCACAACGGGACACAGCTTCGTCTGAGCCGCAGCTATCGGGAAAAGCTGGAGGAACGGTTGGGGAAAGCACTCTAAGAAGTGCTAAGTGCTAAGTGCGAAGTGCCAAGTGGAGTGGAAAGCGATTGAAGTGCTGAGTGCAGAGTGGTTAGTGCGAAGTGGAGTGGAAAGTGGGCAGTGACAAGTGGCGGCTAGTGCTCGTTGCGGCGGCGCCGGGCCGTTCTGGCCGATGCAGTGGCAATTGACGCGAGTTCCCTGCCTTCGGTGATCAGTGGCCGAGCGGTGGCTTCTGTCACCAGATCGACCGCGACGAATACCTCAAACCAGAACGCTGCCTCTGCCGCTTCCTCGGCGACCACCGAGACCTTCGAAGCAAAATCTGGACGCGACTTGGCATGGCACGCGGAGTTGTAGTTCGCTCCGACGCCACCCCCGCTGCGAACTACCTGACCGACAAGCAGGCGTCCGAGGGGGTCGTCAAGCAATGGCTTTGCGGCCTTGATGCAGGCGACGCTGTATTGGAAGGTACGAGCCCGGAGATTATCGTGCGGCCTGCAACCGAAGGGTGCAACGCGCGTTCCAGGGTGATGCGACCGACATTGTCAAGAGATTAGGCTACCAGGGCGGAAGGCACGGTGTTTTCTGCAAGTCGAATCGCCGTGGAGGAGCGGAAAATTTGCCGCTCCGCGCTTTCCACTTCTGACTTGCCACTTTCCATTTCACTCAGCACTTTCCACTTTGCACTTGGCACCATCGCTACTCAATCCTTGCTCCAATTGGCACTTCGCACTCTGCACTTTGCACTTCAGTGCGTCCCCACGTCTCCCTTGAGCCGAGCCTGCACCACTTCTCGATACGCCCGTCCGACACGGATGCGGCGGCCGTCGCGCATCACCAGCTCGTGCTCGCCGTTGGGTCGCGTGGCCACCTCGCGGACGCGATCCAGGTTGACGATCCAGCCGCGATGGATACGGCAGAACCGATCGCTCCCGAGTCGCGCCTCGATGCCCGCCATCGTGTCGCGCACCAGGTACGAACGTCCGCCGGCGTGGAGCCGCACGTAGTTGCCCTCGGACTCGATCGCATCGAGTTCGTCGAGCGGCAACAGCATCACGCGCCCGCCCGATTTCACCATCAGGCGGCCGGAGGCCGCCGGCGAGTGTCCCGCGTCGTGCACCAGCGAGACGAAGCGTCGGGCGAGCTGCTCCTGGAGCCCCTCCGACAGCCGCGTGCGGGCGCGAGCCACGGCCTGATGAAAGCGGTCGCGGCCGAACGGTTTCAACAGGTAGTCGAAGGCGTGGACGTCGAAGGCCTTCAGCGCGTATTCGTCGTACGCGGTCACGAAGATCGTCAGTGGCATTGCGTCGCCAAGGGCGGCAATGATCCCGAACCCGTCGAGATCCGGCATCTGCAGATCCAGCAACACCAGGTTCGGTACGAACTTGCGGATGGCGGCCACGGCCTCATTGCCGCTGCCGCAGCTGGCGACCACGTCGATGTCCGGCTCCGCACCGAGCATCTCGACCAGCCGCTCGCGCGCACCGATGTGATCTTCGACGACCACTGTTCGAATCCGCGTCATGTGTTCGCCCGTCGTCCTGCTTGTCCCGCGTGACTATCTGGTGTTCGTGACAAGCGGTCAAGCGGCCGACCCTCGTTCGAGCTCTCCCGTCCCACGTCTGGTCCCGGTATCGTGACGTTCGGACACCGTCCGCGGCATTTCGTCACGTCCGGATGATATTCATCACCGCAAACTGCGTGTTGGTCGAGCGTGGTCGCTGCTGGCCGCGTCGCGGCTTTTAGTTGTGACGAACGGATTGGTACCAATGGCCGCGCGCGAGTGGTCAATCCAGTCTCAGGTGACCAGATGCCAACGCAAAGGGACGAACGCCTCGTCCATGCGTCGACGGTCACGCATCATCGACGAAAAGTTCTCAACTTCCGCAGGTCGGCCTTCGTCCAACATTGGCGACACACCCCCTCTTGCACATTCCCCCGGGGGAGCTGACAGGTGACGAAGATTCGCACTCTGATCGTCGACGATGAGCCGATGGCGCGAGAGCGCGTGCTCTCGCTGCTGCAGCAACAACCCGACATCGAAGTCGTCGGTGAATGCGCCGACGGCGCGCAGGCGCTGTCGGCCATCGAGCGGCTGGAGCCCGAGCTGGTGTTTCTCGACGTCCAGATTCCGGTCATGGACGGCTTCGGCGTGATTCGCGCGCTGGCGCCGAACCGTGTGCCGCTCGTGGTCTTTACGACAGCCTACGATGAGTACGCACTCAGGGCGTTCGAAGTGCACGCGCTCGATTACCTGCTGAAGCCGTTCGATGGCCCTCGCTTCCTGCGCACGCTCGAGCGCGCACGCGAGCGACTGGAGCGCCAGCGCGCGGGCGACCTGGGCAAGCGTCTCCTCGCGATGGTGCAGGACCTCAAGCCCGAGCCGGCACACCCGCCGGATCGGCTGGTCATCAAGTCGGGCGGGCGCATCTTCTTCGTGCGCACCGACGAAATCGACTGGATCGATGCCGCGGGAAACTACGTGCGGCTGCACGTGAAAGGCGAGTCGCACCTGTTCCGGGAAACGATGTCTTCCATGGAAGGGCGGCTCGATCCGTCGCGCTTTGTGCGCATTCACCGGTCGCACATCGTGAACGCCGACCGGATCAAAGAGATGCAGCCCGGCAACGGCGACTACGCGATCGTGTTGAGGTCGGGGACGCGGCTGCCACTGAGCCGCGGGTATCGGGACAAGCTGCAGGAACGGTTCGCGTCTCGAGGTTAGGCAGGTCGATCGGGTTGGTCAGGTTGATCAAGTTGATTGATCAGGTTGATCAGGTTCGACGACGCCGCCAACCTGGCAAACCCGACCAACCCGTGTAACCCGTCCAACTGCAAGCGGAGGTTACTCGTACCGGAGCGCGGTGACGGGGTTGACCCGTGCGGCTCGCCGCGCGGGCCACTGCGCCGCGGCCACGCCGACCAGGGCGAGGACGATCCCGACACCGGCATAGGTGAGACCGTCGGTTGGGCTCACCTCGAACAGCAGCGCGCCGAGCACCCGCGCGCTCGCGGCCGATAGCGCAAGCCCCACGACGAGACCGATCATCACGAGCCACAGCGTTTGTCCGACGACAATGCTACGCAGATGGCGCGTCGTCGCGCCCAGCGCCAGACGAATGCCGTACTCCTTTGTCCGAATCGTCGTCAGGTACGACACGATGCCGTACAGCCCTGCGGCCGAAAGAAAGAGCGCCAGTGCCGCGAACGTTCCAAGCAGCCACGCGAGCAGCCGTTCGACGGCGAGGGCCGCTTGCATGCGCTCTCGGATGGTCCTGACCTGGAAGAGCGGAAGATCAGGGTCGATCGACGATGCGGCGGCCGTGAGTGCGGGGATGATCGATTCCGGCCTGACGGACGTGCGGACCACGATGGACATGCGAGGCACGAACGCCTGCGCGGATGGCAGGTAGATCATCGGCGCTGGCTCGTCGCGCAGGGTCCTGAAGCGCGCATCGCCGACGACCCCGACGATCTCCGGATTTTGTCCCGACGGTCCGAAGTCAATCAGGCGTTGGCCGATGGGATCGCGTCCGGCGAAATATCTGCGGACCAACGACTGGTTCACAACGACGACTGCGGGCGCGGTTTCCACGTCTCCTGGCCCGAAGTCGCGGCCCTGGAGCAACGGAATGCTCAGCGTCGCAAAAAAGCCGGGCGAGACTGGGTTGTAGTCGGCGACAGGCGAGTCCTTACCGCGATTCCGGCTGCCTGCGGGCGTGAACGTCACGCGCATCCCGTTGGACTGGACCGGCACCATTCGACCAAACGCCACGCTCGACACCCCGGGCAGTCGAGACACGTGGGCGCCCAGACGCTCGAAGAATCGGCGGCCGCGCTCGACGTCGTAGCCTTGGAGCGCCGTGTCCACAGATCCCACCACGAGCGACTCGGTCGCAAATCCGGGAGAGAGACTGGCAAACGCCCACACAGTTCGAATGAGCAGGCCCGCGCCAATCAGGAGGACCACCGACAACGCGATCTGCGCGACAACGAACACCTGGCGAAGGGTGAACCCGCGATGCGCACCCAGCGCTGTCCCCTCCTGCTTGAGCGCGGGAACCAGATCCGGACGCGACGCCCGGAAGGCCGGCGCCAGTCCGAAGACAAGGCCCGCGGCGACGCTCACCACGATGGTGAACGCGAAGACCCGGGGCTCACCCATGGGGCCGGAGCTCGTGGGTGTCAACGGGAAGTCGGCAGGAAGCAGCGCCAGAAGCCCCTCGGCGCTCCACGCCGCCAGCACGGTCCCACAGACGCTCGCGACCGCCGCGAGAAGCAGACTCTCGACCAGAAGCTGGCGAATGATGCGCCCGCGCGAGGCGCCGACGGCGACGCGGACCGCGATTTCGCGGCGTCGCTGTTCACCGCGGACGAGCAGCAGGCCGGCCGCATCGGCGCACGCGATGAGCAGGACCAGCGCGACGACCCCGACGAGCACCCACGACATCTGCTGGTAGCGCGACGTCGACTCTGTTTGAGCGACCAGGCCGGCCGCCGGGACGACGCGGGCGAACGGCTCGCGATCGTCTTTGGGTTGCGAGGCCGCGCGACGGCGCGCGATCACGTCGAGTTCCGCCTGCGCGTGCGCGATCGTGACGCCCGGTTTCAGGCGTCCCACGATTTCGATCCAGAAGAAGTGGCGCGATTCGAGCGGCGCGAACTCGCTGACGATATCCGGCATCGCCCCGGCCGCCATCGCCATCGGCATCCAGAGATCAGGCAAGCTGTCGAGGCTCACGCCAACGAAGCCGGGCGGCGCCACGCCGATCACCGTGAACGTGCGGCCATTCAATCTGACGGGTCGGCCAATCGCATCCTCGCGTGCTCCGAAGGATCGACGCCAGAGGGGATAGCTGATGACCGTAACGGGGTGCCCGCCAGGTGTGCGGTCATCCTGTACGCCGATGAGCCGCCCGCGCCACGCACGCGTGCCCAGGATGTCGAAGTAGCGCCCCGACACGAGGCCGCCAATCAGGCGGTCGGGCCTTCCTTCACCGACCGTAAGATGGACGGCGTTCGCGTCGGCGTAGGCGGCGAGCCCGGCAAACGACGTCGAGCCGTCGCGATAGTCGGTGAAGATGGGGTAAGACGAATTGAACAGATCCGGCGGGTTGCGGTCGGGGTCGATGGCCGCCACCCGAACAACCTCGTCGAGCCGCTCGATCGGCAGCGGCCGGAAGAGCAGCCCATCGACGAAGCCGAAGATCGTGGTGTTGACCCCGATGCCCAGCGCGAGCGCCAGAATCACCGGGACGGTGAAGCTTGGTTGCTTCAACAGCATCCGGAAGGCATATCGGAGATCAGCCATGGCGCGACTAATAGGCTGGATAGCGATGCGTCAGAGATAGCGGGCGAGGGCCTGGAAGCCGGCGACGATGGCGTTACCCACCGCCCTTGCAAGCGCGGTGAAGTCACCGTCACCCACCGCGGTGGCCAGCGCCACGGGTTCCGAGACGAGGAGCCAGATGAGGATCGAGGCCAACAGGACGGTCACGGTCGTCGCTATTGCCACCGCGAGGGAGTAACGCCCCAAGTCCATCATGCACCTCGTACCGGAGGGCATAGCGAGACCCGTACCGTGTTGCCCGTCGTCAGCTAAGTCGTTGCGGCGAAGCGAGTTGATAGTCCAGCGTGGAGTGCGCGTGCGCGCTGCCGCTGTCCGCCGCCGAACGACGCCGTCCCAGAATCGGGCAGCCCGGCGCCGCGGCGCCCGAGACGACCGGGACCATCCGGCTACTCGGCAGGCAGAGACTGGCGCATTGTGCTCGTCCAGTTGCAGAGCGTTTCGACGTCGGTGGCCGTCAGCTTTGCCGACGAATGGATGAGGGTGTATCGCTTGAGCGGCATGTTGCCCTGGCGCACCTGCCGGCAGATTTCGACGAGGACGTCGCGCTGCGAGTCCGTGTCGTAGCCACCCCACTCGGAGAGGTTGAGGTGCTCTCGCCCTTCCTCGACGTCTCGCACCAGCAGCAACGACATCGGTGCGACGTAGCCGTACGCCGGCCAGCGGGTCTCATTGCTGTGGCAGTCCTTGCACGATCGGTCGAAGATGGCCTTCACGTCCGGTGGCACGGTCGCCAGATGTTCGACGGTCTGCGCCGCATCGAACGGCGGATTGGTGCGATTGACGGGTACGAACTGGATGCCGATGAAGGCGACGAGGAGGACGAGAAAGACAGTACGGGCGACGCGACGAAGCATCGTGGGATTCTACCGTTCGAAGTTGGTGGGGGAGCCAGCCTGGACGACGGCCGGGAGGGTCGACAACAGATTATCAGATCAGAGTGTGCGGCGTGGCGCGTAGAATCGGCACGGTCAAGTTAGGTTCGACGGCCGAGTAGGCGCCCACCATCGGATCGCCAGATAGAGCAACAAGCCCGCCGGCCCGAAGAGAAACGTCAACACCAGCGCAGGGACGATGAGCAGGTGCGGGATGCCCCGCGACTGCGCGTCGCGCACCTCCCACCCACCGATGAACAGGTCGAAGGCCAGGTAGTGCGTCCACCCGGCCAGCAGCGCCCAGGGATTGTCGAACAGCGACCTCACGCCCGCCAGGGAGGAAAACCCGCCCTCGCTCCGCCCCAGCGTCGTGGCCACCAGCACGACGTAGATGACCGCGAGCAGCAACGGCACCACCACGGGCAGGTGCGTTGCCGTCCACCGCACCCGCGGCAGGAACACCAGCGGCAGCCATGCTGCCATGGTCATCAGGTTCAGAATTGAAAAGAGCTGTTCGGCAGTCATGCCGCCATCCGATCCAAGCCGTCGGCGCGCGAGCCAAGGCCAATCCAGCCAAAGACGAGCGCGGTCACCAGCGCCCAGATTGCGATCGAGCGCCGCCGCATCAGGCGTCACGACGCTCTGTCCCCGCAGCGCCCCCCGGAGCAACAGGAGAAACAGCGAGGCATAGCTAAGCTGCGGCAGCCATGACGGCCCTGACGCGAACGGCCTCAGGCCGACGCCAGCGCCGCAGGCCGACCGCGATGAGCGCGAGCGACTTGGATCGCGTGCAGGCCGATGAAATGTGGAACGCGCAGATCGCCGTGCTCCCGGCTCCACCCCGTTACCGGCACGCCAGGACCACCATCCGAACCGCCGACCGAGTGCGCCCCCGCAGTCGTCATGCGGCCTCCGGCGCGGGCGTCCGCAAGCTGCGCCGCCGTTGGGCGAGTCATCAGCGGGCCGGTCAACGCGCCGACGATGGTGAGCGTCATGCCGAGACGCAGAGCCCATCCGAGCGACCGATCGGTGAACCGCTGCCGCCACAGCGCGACGGCGACCGCCACGCTCACCAGCGTCTGCAGCAAGATCGCGCCGCCCATGACGAAAAAGATCGTGGCATCGAGCCTCGTCGACACGTTGAAGTGACTGGCCGTTCCGCGCCAGGCCTGCGTGTCGATGAGCGCGACCTCCAGCACGAACACGATCGCCGTCGTCCAGCCCACTATGCGGCGGACGCGTGGCCAGTCCGACAGCCATCCGAAGATCCATGCGAGCGTGAGGCTGTAGATGGCGGTGGAGACCGCGAATTTGAAAGGCTTGAGCCAGGCGGGCGCGCCGCTGATGATTCGCGGATCGACGAGCATGCCCACCAACGACGCGCCTGTGAGACGAGCATCAGCGCTCCCACGGCCGTGAGCGGGGGGCTCGCACCCCACAGGCGATCGAGCAGGACGGCGGCTCGCGCTCCCGCAGCAGATCGGATGGCGCGTGGTGTCGAATTCATGAAGGCTCCCTCGATGTTGTCGGCGTCAACATATGAATAACCCAAAATGTTGACGATGTCAACACGATCCCCTAAGATGCGGCGGTATGCCTCGATCGACGCAGGCGGTCCGCAAGCCGGGCCGTCCTTACCATCACGGCAACCTGCGCCGCGAGCTCATCGATGAGGCGCTCGCCACCATCCGCGCGGAAGGCGTCGACGGGCTGACCATGCGCGAAATCGGCGCCCGGCTGGGCGTCTCGCGTACCGCGCTCTATCGACACTTCGCGGACAAGCGTGCGTTGCTTGCCGCCGTCGCCACCGAAGGGTTCCGCACGCTAGGTCAGCAGCTCGTCACCGCGTGGGAGGAAGGCGGCCGCGGACGCGCGGCGTTCGAGTCGATGGGGGTTGCCTACGTTCACTTCGCCGTCGCCAACCCGTCGCACTATCGCGTGATGTTCGGCGGGTTCGTCGACCCGAAGGCGTCGGAGTCCGAGCTTACCGTCGAAGCGGCGAGCGCCTTCCAGGCCCTCGTGGACGCTCTCGCCGCTCTGCAACGTGACGCGATCGTGCGCGCCGAGGACACCCTGAAGATGGCGAGGTTCGTCTGGGCCGTTGTGCATGGCGTGGCCATGTTCGGCATCGATGGCCAGCTGCGCGAGCCGGGTGCCGTCGAGGAGCTGATCCGATACGCGCTCGACCGGCTGCGCACCGGAATCGAGACCGCAGAACGCACCGATCGTCGACCTCGTCGACATTGACACCTATCATCGGGGCTTTCAGCTGGCTTTCAGACGGGTCTTGCGAGCATCATTTGCCCACAAGTCTCGGGAGTAGGATTCTCCAATGCGTCCATCCGTTCAACTGGCTGCGCCCGTCGCGCTCGGCTTGTTCATCACCGTCGCTGCGACAGGTCTTGGTCAACGCGGTGTCACGTCGCCGCCGACGTCACCCGGTACGCCGTCAGACGCGACGGCGCGTATTGTCGCGTCCGCGCAAGCGCTCCTGACCACGCTCGACGACGCGGGTCGAGCCAAGGTCCAGTTCCCCTTCGAGGGACCGCAGAAGACGCGATGGTCCAACCTTCCGAGCCCCATGTTTCAGCGCGAGGGTCTGCGCACGGGAGATCTGACGTCGGCGCAGCGCACCGCTCTTGACACCCTGCTCTCGACCGCGCTGAGTCGAGACGGATACCGGAAGGTCATAGACATCATCCGGAGCGACGAAGTGCTCCGCATGGCACAAGCCGGGGGGACGTCGGGTGGCGGCGTCCGGTTCGGCGAGGCCGAGTATTATCTCGCCTTCGTGGGAACGCCGTCGGTGACGGCACCGTGGATGCTGCAGTTTGGCGGCCACCATCTGGCGATCAATCTGACGATGGCCGGTAGTCAGGCGACCATGGCGCCCAGCCTCCCCGCCGCTCAGCCCGCAACCTACACGTTCGAAGGGCGGACCGTCCGTCCGCTGGGCAAGGAGAACGACAAAGCGTTTGCGCTGATCAACGCGTTGGACGACGCGCAACGGAAGCAGGCGATCCTCGGCTACCGTGTATCCGATCTCGTGCTCGGCCCCGGTCAGGATGGACGAACGATTCAGCCCGAGGGCATTCGCGCGTCGGCGCTCTCGGCGCCGCAGCAGACGATGCTGCTGGATCTCGTCGGGGAGTGGACTGGCATCATGAACGACGCGTTCGCCGAACCCCGGATGGCGGAAATCCGGACGAACCTCCCGCAGACCTACTTCGCCTGGAGTGGCCCGACGACCAACGGCAGCGCCGCGTACTTCCGGATCCAGGGACCCACCCTCGTCATCGAGTACGCGCCGCAGCGCAGCGTCGATCACATCCATACCATCTATCGCGATCCGACCAACGACTACGGTGCGAAGTTCGCGCGGAAGTAGGCGGGCCGCCGGCGTGTTGGCCCTGACGATGGTCATCGTCGGCGGTGCCGAGGTCTCGGTGCATCGGCTGGATGAGTACCTCCAGGCCGCGCGCCTCGCCATCGACACGGGTCGCGTGCAAATCGAACTGGACCTGACGCCGGGCACTGCATTGGCCGACGCGATCCTCGCGGACATCGATCGCAATCGCGACGGATCGCTCTCCGCAAAGGAGCAACGGGCCTATGGGACCGTGGTCCTGAGCGCGCTGACGCTCGAAGTCGACGGGACGCCCCTTCGGCCGCAACTGGGCGCCAGCAGTTTTCCTGACGCCGGAGCCATAAGGCGGGGTGAGGGCACTATCCGGATTCGAGTCGGCCGCAACGCTTCCGCACCTATCCATGGGCCCCCATCAACTGCTGTTCCGCAACAGCCACCACCCGGATCGCAGTGTCTATCTGGCGAACGCGCTGGTGCCCGAGAGCGATCAGATTGCGGTCACGGCGCAGCGGCGCGACAGCGATCAGAGTGAGCTGATCATCGACTACGTTATCCGTGCGGCGCCGGCGCCTTCCACGTCCGTGTGGCTTTTGGGCAGCATCGCTGCCGCGACCGTGCTGGCGGCGCTCCTGATGCGCGTGTCACGATCCCTTGGCTAAGCGCTGAGTGGCACCCGATTCGCCTCGCCGCGCTACGCCGGAACCCGGAGCAGCCTGTGGACGTTGCCCCAGACGATCTTCTCGAAGACGTCAGGTGCGACTGATCGCTTCAGAAGACTCAACGTCGCGCGCGCCAGCCGGCGGTCAGCGCCCCGTCTGCTCGTTGCAAGCGCCCAGTTCCTTCGCGATGTCGCCGGTTTACGTTGAGAGCTTCGTCAACAGGCCGCCATCAACCACGAGCGCCGCGCCGGTCACATAGGATGCGGCGCTCGAGGCGAGGAAATACACCGCCTGGGCGATGTCGCGTGGCTGGCCGACGCGCCCGAGAGGGATGGCACGGCTGATGGCGCGCAGTGCAACCTCGCGGTCGGCCTGCTGTTCCAGGGACTGCTCGAGCATCGCTGTCTCGATTGCGCCCGGGCACACGGCATTGACGCGGACACCGTCGGCGGCGAAATCGAGCGCCATGCCACGGGTCAGCCCCAGCATCCCTGCCTTGCTGGCGGCATAGGCGGCGATGTGCGGCTCGTTGGCGAATCCCTGCACGGAGGCGATGTTCACCACGCAACCGCGGTGCTGCCGCAACAGCGGATACGCGAGCTTGGTACAGAGAAACGCTCCGCGCAAGTTGGTGTCGATGATCGCCGTCCACTCCTCCGTCGAGTATTCGTCCGCGCGGCGATACCACTCGACACCGGCGTTGTTGCAGAGCACGTCGAGGCGGCCGAACCTGTCCGCGACGCGCGCCACGAGCGCCTGGACATCCGTCTCGAGACGAATGTCGGTGCCGATAAACGCAACGTTCGCGCCCGCGCCGCGGAGCGACCTTTCGAGGGTCGTCCCCCGATCGCTGTCGCGGTCGGCAATGACGACCGACTCACCGTGGCGTACGAATTCCTCCACGATCCCCCGGCCGATGCCGGCGGCGCCTCCCGTGACCACGGCAACGCGTGACTCCGTCATGGCGGGCCTACGAATTGGACAGACTGCTGGCGACTTGCATCAGCTCTCCACTCGATAGATTTCCCTCCGACCCCGGTCGACGAGGTCGTGATAGTCAACCATGGTCTTCCGGAGAGTCTCGTTGGCCATGAGGCTTTGCTCCATGGCGAAGAAATCATCGATCCTCTCCACCTTCGCCTCGGCGACGATCGTCCAGAAGGGCTCGCCCGTGACATCGGTGAGCACGCGAAGGGGTTCCTGCCCCATTTCTTTCAGGAGTGTCGAGATGGCCCGGAACTTCTCAACCATCTGGCGGACCTTCCCGGGCTTGCAGTTCAGAACCTCACGGACTACGTACATGACCTCACTCCTCTCTGGCGTGGCCCTCGATATCCGCGCGTATCTCTTCGAACATGATGCTGGGCCACAGCACCGCGATGAGGGTGAGCCCGTCGTGCGTCGGGAAGCAGCCAACGGCCAGGTGGCCTTATCGACCAACAAGACCCGATAGCCGTTCCGAGCCAGGAGCATCGCTGTCGGAGCACCGGCGCATCGCGCGCCGATGATGATCGCGTCGTACATACCGTGCCTCCCTCATGGGATTCGATCTGCGGGGCAGTGCTCTCAGCTCGAATGTGCGACGAAAGCGACCGGCAGCGCTTCGGCGAAACCACCCAAACTGGGGATTGAAAGCAATGGGTAGTTTCCGCCAGAACCTGGTCAGAAGAGCTTGTGATCGTAGGCGTACGCATCCCACGCGCGACGTCCGTAACACGCCCGGCCGTGTTCAAGAGATCCATCTCAAACCACGCACGAGCCGAACCATAGGCCCCCCATTTTCGCAGTCTGGCACCAAACGATGCGTCTGGGCAGCTTCAGCGCTCTCTTGCGCGGTCATCTGGACTCCCTAAAGGAGCCGTGCTATCATCCGGCGTCATATAGATTTCCTAAAGGAGCCTTCGTAAAGGAACCTTCGTAAAGGAGCACTGTGGAGAAGCTGGACATCCCCCAGGGCACGCTCGACTTGATGATTCTGACGATCCTCGCCCGCGAGCCGATGCACGGCTACGGCATCTCGCAGCGCCTCGCGGTGCTCAGTCGCGATCAGTTCCAGGTCAATCCGGGATCGCTGTTCCCCTCGCTGTACCGTCTGGAACAGGACGGCAGGCTGAAAGCCGACTGGCGGGCTACCGAGAACAATCGGCGAGCGAAATACTACCGCCTGACGGCCTCTGGCCGGAGGCAGCTTGAACAGTATCGAGAGCGCTGGAACCGGGTCTCGTTCGCTGTCGCAAGTGTTCTGGAGGGCGCATGAGGCTCCTCAATCGCCTCGCGTCTGTCGTGCGTTGGATGGTCTCTCGAGACAGGGCTGAGCGCGACCTGAATGACGAGCTGGAGGCGTTTGTGGACATGGCCGCCGCCGACAGGATGCGCGACGGTGCTGCGTCAGCCGAGGCACGGCGATCGGCGGTGCTTCATCTCGGCGGCGTGGAACAAGCGAAGGAACGTGTCCGATCCGCCCGTCACGGCGCCTGGTTGGACGAGGTCGGACGGGATCTGCGCTACGGGATCCGCACGCTTCGGCGCAGTCCTGTGTTCACGGCCGTGGCGCTGCTGACGCTGGCGCTGGGCATCGGCGCCAACGCCGCGATCTTCTCGATCCTCAACGTCGTGATCCTGCGGCCGCTCGCGTATCCGGCTCCGGAGCAATTGATGCGCCTCACGGCGCATTCTCCGGTCGGCCCGCTCCGCGGGTTCAGGCTCTCGACCCCCGAGTACCTCGAGTTCCGCGAGATGAACCGATCGTTTGCGGACGTCGGCGCCTTTTCCGTTGGCGAAGAGGTGTCGGGGGGCGGCTCGGGCGGCTGGGCCGGCGCGGTCAATCTCACGGCCGGCGATCGCCCGGTGCGCGCGCGCTCCGCGTTGGTGGACGACCACCTGCTCGCGACGCTCGGCGTGCAGCCGGCGCAGGGACGGCTTTTCGCACCGGGCGAGACAGATGCCATGTCGTCGGGGCCGGGCCTCGGAGGCCCGCCGGTCGCGATCCTCTCGCACGAGTTGTGGCAATCGGCGTTTGGAGGACAACCCATCGTCGGCCACAAAGTGCAGGTCGACGGCCGGCCGCACGACATCATCGGCATCATGCCGCCCGGCTTCGACGTCATGGACAACCGCACGGAAATCTGGCTGCCGATCGGCGTGCACCCGCTGATTCGTCGGCTTCGCGAGAATCACATTCTGCAAGTGATCGGGCGGTTGAAGGGTGGCGTCACGCCGCAGGCGGCCGAAGCCGAGCTCTCCACGTTCCTCGACAACTGGGGCGCGCGCGTCCGCGTGCAGGGGCACGTGCCAACCGCACGCCCGTCGCGTGCCGAGGATCACACGCTTCGGTTGCAGCCGCTGCAGGATGCGATTCTCGGCGACGCGGGCCGCGTGATCTGGGTGTTGCAGGCAGCGGCCGGGCTCGTCCTGCTGATTGCGTGCGCGAATCTCGCGAGCCTCGTGCTGGCGCGCGCCGAGTCGCGTCGTCGTGAGTTTGCCGTGCGCGCGGCGCTCGGCGCGAGCCGCGGCCGCCTGATCCGGCAGACCATTACCGAAGGCGCACTGTTGTCCATCGTCGGTGGAGCCATCGGCCTCTGGGTTGCACGGACGGGTCTGCGATCGCTCGTGCTCGCCTATCCGACCAGCCTGCCGCGAACGAGCGAGCTGACGATTGATCTGTCCGTGCTGCTGTTTGCGCTGGTGGTGTCGATCGCCACCGGCGTGCTCTTTGGCGTGGCGCCCGCCGCACAGAGCCGATTCATCGATCTCGTGGACACACTGAAGGAGGGGAATCGCGACGGCGGCACCGCCGGACGCCATCGGGTCCGCCGTGCGCTCGTGACCGCGGAAGTGGCGCTGGCGGTGATGCTGGTCATCGGCGCCGGACTGCTCGTGCGCACCGTCTACAACCTCACACGCGTCGACGCCGGCTTCGATCGATCACGAATGGTCACGTTCTCGATGACCCTGCCGCGAACCGGCACGGACTCAGGCGGGCGCGCCTCGGCGCTGCAGCGACTGCTCGACACCCTTCGTCAGATTCCGGGCGTGCAGGCCGCCACCGCCATGTCCGATCTGCCCGTCAAGCGGCTGGCCCAGCGCTACAACACCGGTGCGGAGAACGCAGACGGCAGTCCCGTCGCGATCGTGGACTATTACCAATTCGTGATGTCGGACTACTTCACGACGATGCGCATCCCGATCGTGGCCGGCCGCGGCTTCGCCGCCATCGACACGGCGTCGGAAGGCCGGGTCGTCGTCATCAATGAAACGTTGGCCAACCAATTGTGGAAGGGGCGCGATCCGATCGGGCAGCGCTTGCGTCCGAACCTGGGCGCGTCGATCGGCACGAGCGTCAATCCCTGGCACACGGTGATCGGCGTGGCGAAGGACGTCAAGGAAGCCGGTGTCGATCGGGACGCGGGCGCGGAGCTGTATCTGTTCGTCGACCAGCCCGGGCCGCCGATCGACGGCACCGAGCGCTGGGTCGCCAACGCTCCGCCGACGATGCACATCGTCCTGCGCACGAATCTTCCGGCGTCAGCGCTGCGCGCAGACGCTCGAGCGAGCGGTCCGCGCCGTCAACCCCTCGGTCCCGATCGTTGGCTTGCGCGAGATGGATGCGGTGTTCGACGAATCGATCGGCCGGCCGAGACTCCTGGCGCAGCTGCTCGGCGCATTCGCGGGGCTGGCGCTGCTGCTGGCCGTCCTCGGCACGTATGGCGTGCTGTCGTTCATGGTCGCAGAGCGGCGGCGCGAGATCGGCATTCGTGTCGCGATCGGCGCGACGCGCGGCAGCATCGTTGCGCTCGTCACGAAGCAGGGGCTCGTCATCGTGTCAATCGGTCTTGCCGCGGGCCTTGCGGGTGCGCTTGCCCTGAACCGTCTGCTCGCATCGTTGCTGTTCGGCGTGGAGCCGACGGATCCGAGCACGCTTGCAGCCGTCACGGCCACGATTGCGATAGTTGCCGCACTGGCGTGCGGACTCCCAGCGTGGCGCGCCTCGCGGCTCGACCCGAACGTCGTACTGAGAGGGGGCTGATGAAACGTGCGAACCGCGCTTACAGAACCGGATGTATGAGTACGGCCCTAGTCATCCAGGCTGCCCATCGTCAAATTGACAGTAGTTCCCGTCATCCCGCTTGCCTTGTCGGAAGCCACGAAGACCGCCACGTTTGCCATCTCCGCGAGTGTCATAAGCCGTCGCGCGTGGTTCCTGCTTGCGAGCAACTCTTGCCACTGTTCCCAGGTCATTCCCGATGCCTTGGCACGAGGCTCGAAGGCCTTCCTGATCGTGGGTGTCTCCGGCATGGCCTGTGGTCGCAGACCGACCACGCGAATGCCCTGAGGTGCGAGCTCGGCGGATAGATTTCGAGTGAGTGCCTCCATGGCGGCCATCGCCGGACCGTAGCCTCCCACCAAGGGGAGGCCCGTGCGCGAGTGGAGTGCGGTGACTCTCATGATCACCCCCGATTTATTCGGAACCATGTGCCTTGCGGCCAGGCGCGCGGTCAGGAAGTACCGATCTCGTGTAGGTCGCGATCGGCAGGGAAAACTGCTCGACATCCAGCTCGCTCAGAGGGACACCCAGAATCTTCGCATCCGGGATGCCGACCGCGTTGAAAGAGATGTCAACGCGGCCCGCGTTATCGATCACGGACTGTAGATGCTTGTCCACGGCCTGCTCGTCGAGAACGTCTACCTCCGCCGCCTCGGCGGATCCGCCGGTCGAAACGATGTCCTTGGCGACGGCTTCAACAGGTACCAGGTTGCGCCCGGTGAGAAAAAGATTGGCGCCCTCAGACGCAAAGGCGCGTGCGACAGCGCCGCCGATCGCGCCTCCGGCTCCGTAGATCACCGCAACCTCGTTCAGTAGCATCATCTCTGGCTCCTTGTTTTTTGCCATCCGCCGCCGCCAAGGATCGTCCCGAGCCGTCACCCCTCGACTTTGCTCGGGGTGACCCTGAGCTGGTCGAAGGGTCAAAGTTGCAGACACCAGGACGTCGAGAAAGTGGGCGGCCTCAGTAAGTCCCACTCGTCTGGCGTCGGTCCGCTGACGGAGATGGTAGAGAGTCGGTTCTATTGGCCTGGGATTTCGATCCGATCGACACGGCCGCTGGCCCAGCCCATCGCGAGTCGGCCTTCGGCGTCGAACGCCAGCCGCTCGAGGCGCGTCCCGTCGCCCTGGACGACGGTCAGCTGGGTGCCGGAGCTTGAATCAAGGACGAGCACTGTCCCGCTGACCAGGCCGACCGCGACGGATCGGTGATCATCGCTTTCAGCCATCAGCGGTCGAAACGCCGGTGCTGCCGTGACCCGCTGCGCGGTGTGCGATTGGGCCAGTGCGCGGCCTTCAAGACACGCGCGAAGATCCGTAACCAGATCCGCCGCAGACTGGTAGCGTTGCTCGCGGTCCGGTGACATCGAGCGTTTGGCAACCTGCTCGATCGATCCGGCAAGTGCGTCATCGACCGAGCCAAGGGGCGGTATCTCGGCGCGAAGGATCCGCTGGGCGGCTTCGAGAAGCGTAGTCCCTCTGACCTCGAATGGCAGACGGCCGGCCATGAGCCGGTAGAACATCACGCCCATGGCATAAATATCGCTGAGAGCGTCGACTTCTCCAGTCACACCACGCAAACGCTCGGGGCTCATGTAGGGGACGGTGCCGAGGAGTTCTCCCTGGGCGGTCTGCAGGACCGAATCGACGTCGAGTCCCGTTGCGCGCGCGATGCCGAAGTCGAGGATCTTCGGCCGGCCGTCGTCTGAAACCAGCACATTGGCGGGCTTCAGGTCCCGATGGATGATTCCGCGATCGTGCGCGTGCTGCACGGCCTCGCACACCGCTATCATCAGCTGGATGCGCGCGGCGTAACCGAGCGCCTGCGCCTCGACGTACTCGGTAATCGGCGGCCCTGTCACGAACTCCATCACGAGGTGCGCGGGAACGCGCCGGTTCCCGCGCGAGAACGCGAACACTTGCGCCACCCCCGGGTGCTGCAGGCGGCCCAGTAGTTCCGCTTCACGCTCGAATCGCCTCAGGATCTCGGGACGGCGAAAGCCGCGGCGCAGCACCTTGATTGCCACCGTGCGCCTCGGGTGTTCTTGCTGTGCCGCATACACCACGCCTACACCGCCAGAGCCGATCGCGTGCAGCACAAAACAATTGCTAAGGACTGTGCCGGGTTGAAGTGAGCCCTCGTCGGCAGCCATGGCGAGAGAAGGAAGCCGCGCTGGATCGAGGAATTCGTCGTCGGTGGCATCGATCGCCTGCAGCATCGCCTCGACCTCTGCGCGGAGCTGCGAATCGTGTCCGCAACGCTCCCGGAGGAATCCGCCACGCTCATCAGCGTTGAGGTCAGCGAGCGCGAGGAAGATGGCTTCAGCTGGGCTGATCGGGTGGGTCATTCAGGCTTGCGGGTGCGCACCCGGGGAACCGAGCACTCGAAAGAGCCAGGCGCGCGCGAACATCCACTCGTTCTTGACCGTTGCCGGCGACACGTTCAAAGCCCCGGCGGTTTCTTCGACGCTGAGACCTGCGAAATAGCGAAGCGTGACGACTTTGGCCTTGCGAGGGTCGGTCGCCTCCAGTTGTGTCAACGCTTCATCAATGGCGATGACGTCGGTCAGCTCCGGATCCGCGCCCGGCAATTCCTCGTTGACCTCGATGTGCTCGACGCCCCCGCCGTGCTTGATGCGCTGATAATGGCGCGCGCGCTCCACGAGAATGCGCCGCATGGCCAGGGCAGCCGCCGCAAAGAAATGACCGCGCCGCTCCCATTGTCGGGGCTGGCTCGACACGCGCAGGTAGGCCTCGTGGACGAGGGCAGTCGCCTGCAGTGTCTGATGCGGTTGTCGCTCGCGGGCGAGCCTCGCCCTGGCGAGCTTCCGCAGTTCGTCATACACTTCCGGCAGGAACTCGCCAGAGGTCGCTGGTCCGTCGGGATGATTAGGGCCTGATGTCAGAGACCTGCTCCATCATGACACCCGAAAGTATCGCACGTCTCAAAAGCAGCCTCAGCGAAGTGGCCGCCGAGCCCGGCGCGCTGGCGGCCCGCTTCTACCAGGAGCTGTTCACGGCTGCGCCAGCCCTTCGACTGCTGTTTCCGGTTGACCTGACCGCGCTCCAGGGACATTTCGAGGCCGCGTTGGCGCTGGTGATCAGAAACCTGGAAGACATGGCGGTGTTGCAAGACTCGCTCAGGGATCTCGGCGCACAGCACGTGGGATGGGGTGCGAAGCCTGAGGACTACTTCGTTGTGCGCGATGCCCTCGTTCGTGCCATCCGCGACGCGTCGGCGTCGTGGACCGAAGAGCTCGAGGCCGATTGGCGTAGCGCCATCACCGCGATCGCGGTGCCGATGCTCCAAGGTGCTGCCGTGCACACCGCGGTCGTCGCCGAGCAGCTTGCGGCCAGCGCCCGATCGAACCAGAGCTAGCGCGCATTCCCACTTCCGAACCTCTTCCGCAAGCGAGCTCGTGCGCGGACGCCTCCGGCACGCTGGCCCCTTTCCGCTGAAACGTCGCATTGGATGTTGACCCTCGGGCGGGAGAACTTCCCGCAAATCCGAGACAACCCGAGAAGGAGCGCACCATGACCCCTAGCGCGACACAACAGGGCAGCGAGCAGGCAACTGACAAGACCGCTATTCGTCCCTTTCGTGTGAATGATGTTCCCGAGGCGGAACTGACCGACCTGCGCAGGCGCATCAACGCGACCAAGTGGCCTGAACGGGAGACGGTCACGGACGCATCGCAAGGCATCCAGCTCGCGACGATTCAGGCGCTGGCGCGCTATTGGGCGACAGATTATGACTGGCGCAAGATCGAGGCAAAAATGAACGCCCTGCCGCAGTTCATGACCGAAATCGATGGACTGGACATTCATTTCGTTCACGTCCGTTCAAAACACGAAAATGCGCTGCCGCTGATCGTGACGCACGGGTGGCCCGGCTCGGTCATCGAACAGATGAAGATCATCGATCCGCTGACCAATCCCACCGCACACGGTGGAAATGCATCAGATGCGTTCCACCTGGTGATCCCGTCAATACCGGGCTACGGATACTCGGGAAAACCGACCACCACGGGGTGGGATTGTCCCCACATCGCGCGTGCCTGGGTCGCACTGATGAAGCGCCTCGGGTACACGAAATTCGTGGCGCAAGGCGGCGATTGGGGCGCGGTCATCACCGAACAAATGGGTCTGCTTGCGCCTCCGGAGTTGCTCGGCATCCACGTCAACATGCCTGGCGTGTTTCCGGACGACATTAACAACGCGGCCTTTTCCGGCGCGCCAGCGCCGTCGGGTCTTTCAGCCGACGAGAAACTCGCCTACGAGCGTTTGCAGTTCGTCTATCAAAAGGGTATCGGATACGGTTTCCAATTGGGCCTGCGACCGCAGACGATGTACGCGCTGGCGGATTCCCCCGTCGGCCTGGCGGCTTATTTCCTCGATCACGACGCGCGCAGCTATGAGCTCATCGCGCGCGTCTTTGACGGACGCTCTGAGGGCCTCACGCGGGACGACATCCTCGACAACGTCACGATTACCTGGTTCACGAACACGGCGATTTCTGGCGCCCGTCTCTATTGGGAGAACAAAGTCGGGTATTTCAACGCCAAAGGCGTCTCCATCCCGGTTGCCGTGAGCGTCTTCCCTGACGAACTCTATCCAGCCCCGCGGAGCTGGGCAGAGCGGGTGTATCCCAAACTGATCCATTACAACAAGGTGGAGAAAGGCGGGCACTTTGCGGCCTGGGAACAGCCGCAGCTCTTCTCAGAAGAGGTTCGCGCGGGCTTCAGACCACTGCGCAAATAGTGGCGTAGGGCATTGTTTCTTCAGTGCTTCGTCGCGGACGGCTGCCAAGGTCCGGTCGCCTCCGCGGCGAGGCGCGGCTCCAGGAGAGCGGCGCGGAGCGGACCTATCGCGTCGGCGCGCGCGTCCGCTTCACGAGCGACAACGGATCGACGCGTGCGCCCTGCAGCCGCACGGACCAGTGCAGATGCGGCCCTGTGGCGCGGCCGGTTGCGCCGACGAACCCGACGACCTCGCCGCGCGTCACCAGCGCGCCCTCCGCAACCGTGGCGCGTTCGAGATGCGCCAGCAGCGAGTACAGCCCGTGCCCGTGATCGATCACGACGGTGTTCCCGGTGAAGTACAGCGCCTCGGCGAGCACGACGCGGCCGGCGGCTGGCGCGTGCACCGCAACCCCGGCCGCGCTCGCGAAATCGACGCCGTTGTGCCGGCTGCGCGGCTCGCCGTTGAAGACCGACCGCAATCCGAACGGTGAGCTCGTCCGCGATGGGACGGGCGCCTCGATGGAGCCGCTCCAATAGCGCTCGCCGCTCGCGCCGGAAAAGATGGCGGACAGACGCTGCGCCTCTCGCTCGATCCGGAGTCGCTCGGTGGCCGGCGGCTCGGTGAATCTCGGATCGACGCGCAGGCGCCGGGTGCCGAAAACCTTCCGGATCACCGTCAGCGCCGTGCGGGTGACCGTGGGTTGGCCGTCCCGGGAGATCCCTCGGACGATCACGGGATAGCGCCCCGGCCGTGTCTCGACGTCCACGCCGACGAGCGTCATCCACCGCGTGGCGCTGCCAGCGGACCACATCGGTACGACGTGATCGAAGACGTCCACGCGCGCTTCTTTGAGCGGTTCTGTCGCCGTCGTCCAGAGCACGACCACGTCGCCGGGACCCGCTGTTTGTGGCGCCGCGCGCAGGCCGACGGCACCGGCGGTCGCCGGCAAGGCGATTGCGATGCCGAGCGCGATGGCCAACGGCACTGCGTCTCGTCGGCAGGCCCGATTCACGGGCTTAGCCAACCCGGCAGCCACTCCCCCACGGTTCCGCTCCTTGCGCGAAGGACTGCACGAATCGTAGCATCGAGTTCTCGCGCACGCCTTCAGGAGGCCCGACGATGGAACGCAAGACTGCCCACGACTTCGATCAGGAACTGCTCAGCCTTTTCGACGCCTATGTGCACGGCGCGATCGATCGGCGCGGCTTCCTGGACAAGGCATCGAAATACGCGGTCGGCGGCGTCACCGCGGCGATGCTGCTCGATCAGCTCAGCCCGAAGTTCGCCGAAGCACAGGTCGTCAAGCCGGAAGACCCGCGCCTCAAGGTGCAGTATGTCGAGTACGACTCGGCGAAGGGATCCGGCAAGATGCGCGGATACCTGGCGCAGCCGGCCAAGGCTGACGGCAAGCTGCCGGCAGTCCTCGTCATTCACGAGAATCGCGGGTTGAACCCGCATATCGAGGACATCGCCCGCCGGCTGGCGCTCGACAACTTCGTGACGTTCGCGCCGGATGCGCTGTTCCCGCTCGGCGGCTACCCCGGCGACGAGGACAAGGCCCGCACCCTCTTTCAAACGTTGGATCAGGCAAAGACGCGCGAGGACTTCGTGGCGGCCGTGGGCTGGCTCAAGGCCCGCCCGGAGACCAACGGCAAGATCGGCGCGGTCGGCTTCTGCTACGGCGGCGGGATGGTGAACTTCCTGGCCACCCGCGTGCCGAACCTCGCGGCCGGCGTGGCCTTTTACGGCAGCGCACCGAACCTCGAGGACGTGCCCAAGATCAAAGCGGCCCTCGTGATTCAGTCAGCCGAGGTGGACGAGCGCATCAATGCGAGCTGGCCGGGGTACGAAGCGGCATTGAAGGCGGCCAACGTGCGCTATGAGCGCTACCTGTATCCCGGCACTCAGCACGGCTTCAACAACGACACGACGCCGCGCTTCGATGCCGGCGCCGCCAAGCTCGCCTGGGAACGGACGGTCGCGCATCTGAACAAGCATCTGCGCTAGTTCCGATCTGGCCCCGATTCTATATATTAACCCCAGAGATCACTTGCGTCGAAATACTTCCAACTCCCAATGTATCTGTTTAGCGGGTCAGTGAACGCTGACCCGCATTTCCCGCTTGTACTTTGATCGGCGATTTGGCATAACTGCGGCGTGCCGCAGCGTGACGAGCCGCCGCCCCCGCGACCCCCGGAGCAGATCATCGACGAGCTGCAGCGCGACAACCTGCGGTTGCGGGAGGATCTGCGCCGGTCGGAAGCGGAGCGCCAGCGACTGCGTCGCGAAAACGAGAAACTGAAAGACGAGCTCGAGGCGGCGCGGCGGGCGGTCTATCGGCAGGCGGCGCCCTTTTCGCGCGACACACGGGTCACCGCGCCGAAGCGACCGGGACGCAAGGCTGGCGCCGCCTATGGGCGCCGCGCGCATCGGCATCAGCCCACGCACATCGACGAGACCGACGAGGCGCCGCTCCCCGCCTGGTGTCCGTACTGCCACGGCACGGTGCGCCGCGTGCGCGTCGCCACCCAATACCAAGAAGAGCTCCCCGTGCAGCGACCGCACGTGCGCCGCTTTGACGTCCATATTGGACAGTGCACGCAGTGTCGTCGGCGCGTGCAAGGGCGCCATCCGCTGCAAACCTCCGATGCGCTCGGCGCCGCCGCCGTGCAGCTGGGCCCCCAGGCCGCCGCCTTCGCGGTGTTGCTCAATAAGCGGTACGGACTGGCCTACGGCAAGATTGCCGCGCTGTTGCACGACCGCTGCGGCCTGACGGTCACGCGGGGCGGGCTCGTCCACACCGTCCATCGGGCCGCGCGCCAGGCGCAGCCCACCTACGACGGCTTGTGCGCGACGGTGCGCGGCAGTCCCGTCGTGAGCGTCGATGAAACGAGCTGGCGCGTGGACGCGGTGCTGCAGTGGCTGTGGGTCGGGACCACACCGGACACGACCGTCTACGCGATTCTGCCAGGGCGCGGGCTGGCGCAGGCCGCCTCGGTCATCGGGCTCGACTATCCCGGCGTGCTGCAGCACGACGGCTGGCATTCGTATCGCTATTTCACCGCCGCCGCCCACCAGACGTGTCTTGCGCATCTGCTGCGGCGCTGTCGTGTCCTGCTCCTCGACGATCCGGGGCATCCCTGGGTCACCGCCGTGAAGGCCCTCCTGCAGGCCGCGCTCGCAACGCGCGATGCCTATCACGTCGGTGCCGTGTCGGAGCATGGCCTCGCCGTCGCGCGCGGCCACTACCTCGAGCGGCTCGGGCGCCTGCTGGCGCGTCGGCCCAGTTGCCATCGCCGCCTTGCGCTGTTTCAGCAACATCTGACGAACGAATTCTCGGCGATCTTCAGTTTTCTCTTCGAGCCGACCCTTGACGCGACCAATTGGCGCGCCGAGCAGGCCCTCCGGCCCGCGGTGGTGACCCGAACAACATGTGGCGGCGGCAACCGCACGTCACGCGGCGCCGCCAGCCAGCAAGTCCTCGCCAGTGTGCTCCGCACCGCTGCCCAACGCGACCTCGATGCGACCGACGTGCTCGTCACACTCCTCACTGCTCCAACGCCGACCGTCCCGCGCTCACTGCGCACCGCTCTCGCAGTACACTGACCCGCTAAACACAGACCTCCCAATTCCCAACTCCCAAAGCGTCATCGCCGTGGGAAACGCTCTTTGGGTATTGGTCGTTGGAGGTTGGGAGTTGACGAACGCAAGTGACGCTCAATGCGTGCGCTCGAGGAACCCACGCAGTTTGTCGGGGTTGCGCACGACGTAGATCGCGCGAATGCGGTCGCCGGCGATGTCGAACGAGTAGGTGCCGGTGCCCGAGATCGGATGGCGCATGAGCAGACCGGGCGCGCCGTTGATCGTGACGAGCTGGAAATCCGACTCCGACCAGTGCGCCTTGCCCGCATAGCCGAGCACGAACTTCGCGATGCGCTCCGCGCCGAGCACGGGACGCGTCGCCGCGGCCACCTTGCCGCCGCCATCGGCGACGAGCTGCGCGTCGGCGTGCAGCACCGCCATCAGCTCCTCGACGTTGCCGGTAACGCAGGCGTGCCGGAAGCGACGCACGATCTCCTCAGATTCACGACGCGACACAGTGAAGCGCGGGCGCGAATCGCGCAGCCGGCCGCGCGCGCGCGTCAGGATCTGCCGCGTGTTCGCTTCGCTCTTGCCAACGCTCCTCGCGATCTCGTCGAAGTCGAGCTCGAACACCTCGCGCAGCAGGAAGACCGCGCGCTCGGTCGGCGCCAGCTGCTCCAGCAGTACCGAGGAATGCCGTCGTCAGGGACGACGCCAGGTCGGCGGATTCCTGATTCGGTTCGGCCAACGGTTCGGGCAGCCACGGACCTGGATACTCCACGCGAGTCCGTTCGGCACTGCGTAGATGGTCGAGGCACAGCCGCGTGACGATGGTCGTGAGGTATGCGCGAGGGGAGCGGACGTCGGCGTGCTCGTCCTGACGCGCCCGAAGCCACGCGTCCTGCACGACATCCTCGGCTTCGCTGGCGCTGCCGAGCATCCTGTACGCAATCGAGAACAGCAGAGGTCGATGCGCCTCGAACGTTGCCTCGTCCCAGTCAGTCGCCGCCATGGCTCAGGTCGCCTTGCGCTCCTCCTACTCTCTTAGACGACTGATGGAGGCCGTCTGTGACACCGGCGTCCGACGCCGGTGTCACAGGATTGTTTCTGATTCGTCTTGATTGGTGGAGGCGAAAGACATCATGAAAGCTCGAATCGATCTCATGCACGTAACCCCAGGCGTCATCCAGGCCATGCTCGGCCTCGAACGGCAGGTTCGTCAGGCGGGCTTCGATCACGGACTGCTCGACCTCGTCCGGATGCGCGCGTCGCAAATCAACGGTTGCGCCTATTGTCTGGACATGCACAGCAAGGACGCGCGCGCGAATGGCGAAACCGAACAGCGGCTCTACGGCCTCGACGCGTGGCGCGAGACGCCGTACTACTCGGCGCGCGAGCGCGCCGCGCTGGAGTGGACCGAAGCGCTCACGCTCGTCTCCGAGACTCATGTCCCGGACGACGTGTACGAGCGCGTGCGGGAGCAGTTCTCGGAGGACGAGCTCGTGCACCTGAGCCTGGCGATCGTCTCGATCAACGGCTGGAACCGGCTCAACATCGCTGCGCGCACGGTGCCCGGCGACTATGTGGCCGGCGGCCTCGCGACGTTGCACGCGGCGCGCTGATCGCGCGCGTTACGCCGGCGCGCATGGACGAACCACCAACGCGCGCGACGTGCCGCGGCTCATCCTTCAACAAACGCTGAGGCCGGTTGCGATCCGCATCGTGATCAGCATCACAGGCGCGGCTGCGGCATCGCAGGTGCTGAAGAGCGTGCGCTTCGGCCTCAGTCCGCTCGATCCGATCGCGTTCACTCCGGTGCAGTGCTGTGTTTGACTGATCGTCGCTTTTCCGGCAATCGTGGTACCGACGCGCGCAGCGCTCAGAAGGCGATCCGATGACCAGGCTCATGTTATCTTCCGCTTCAATCACAACGTCGCGCCTTCGAAAGGTGCGGGGAAGACGTAGGCCGCGGAACGTCGGCCCGCGGAGGGTGAAAATGTTGCCGGAGCGTGTCTCTATGCCATGCGGCGAGTGAACTGCCGTCACTGCGGAACGGTAGTCGTCGAAGAGGTGAAGAAGAGATCAATCAAGGGTCGACAGCAGTCTACGCGCGACGAGCGGTGTTCGGAGTTGAGCCGATCATCGCAGTGACGCTCGGCTATGGGGAGGGTTTTATGTCGGAAGCGAAAGCAGTGGAAGGAATCAGGAACGTCGTTCTGGTGCACGGGGGTTTCGTGGACGGTTCCGGTTGGCAGGGCGTCTACGACCTTCTGAAGAAAGACGGCTACAACGTGGCGATCGTCCAGAATCCGACCACCTCGTTGGCGGACGACGTCGCGGTCACGAAAAGGACGCTGGCCGCGCAGAACGGCCCGGCGATTCTCGTTGGCCATTCCTACGGGGGTGTCGTGATCACGGAGGCCGGCAACGATCCGAAGGTCGCGGGCCTCGTGTATATCGCGGCCTTCGCGCCGGACAAGGGCGAGTCCGTGTCGGCGTTGATCAAGAACCCGCCGCCGGGTGCGCCTGTGCCTCCGATCCTGCCGCCTCAGGACGGCTTTCTGTTTCTCGATCGGACACAGTTTCGCGCGTCATTTGCCGCGGATGTGACCGCGGACGCGGCCGCCTTCATGGCGGACTCGCAGGTGCCATGGGGGCTCGAAGCGCTCAACGGCGCCGTCAGCGAGCCGGCGTGGAAGTCGAAGCCAAGCTGGTACCTCGTGTCAACCGAAGACAAGATGATTCCGCCCGACGCGCAGCGCGCGATGTCGAAGCGCGCCGGTTCAACGGTTGCCGAGGTCAATGGCAGTCACGCCGTCTATGTGTCGCAGCCGAAAGCCGTTGCCGCGATCATCGCGAAGGCAGCGAGCGCCATCGCCTTGGCCACACGCTAGGCGTCACCAACGGACTGCGGCCGATTGTGACGAGTCACGTCCGGCAGCGCCCCAGCTGCCGGATGTGACTTGGCCGCGTCTCGTCCGTCCGCTCGCTCGCGAGCGTCACGAATGCTTCCCAATCTCCAGCACCAACTCTCGCAACCAAATCGATGCCGGGTCGTCGGAGCTGCGGCGTGGATGGAACAGGTAGTCTTGATATTTGCAGGGATCCCGGTTGAAGTCGAATGTGCAATCACTCCCACCCGTGCGAGCTTCATTGTCTGCTCATTTCATGAGACTGCATTCTGCACCTTGAACCCCTTATGCCTCACTTCATCTTTGCAACACCATTCTGATCGGGACATTTCCTCTTCTGACCATGTCGATCGCTTCGTTCACTCTTGTAAATGGCATGACATCTACGATGCTTTCAATATTGTGCGCGGCTGCAAAATCCAGCATCGCCGTCATGTCTTTCCGACTACCAACATAATTCCCATAAACGGTTCGTTGAGCACTGTCATACAACATACCAACGCTGATTGAGAGCTGTTTCAATGGCTGGGCCACGAAACACAGCTTGCCCCGCGGTCTCAGCATGCCCAGATATGCGTTCAGGTCGAACGTCGTGTTTAACGTTGAGAGAACGAATTCGAACCGCCTTTTGGCGCTCGTGACATTGATCGGATGCGAACTATCTATGTACGCTGCCCCCATTTGTTCGATGATCTGCCGTTTCGCAGGCGAATGAGAGAACGCCGACACCCTGTGCCCCATTTCGCGAAGAAACTGGATCGCCAGGTGACCCAGTCCTCCAACCCCCAACACCGCCACTTCTGAACCATCCGGCAGTCCTGCCCTCACGATGGCTGTATATACCGTGAGGCCCGACGACAGCAACGGAGTCGATCGTGTTGAATCGAGTGTCGGCGGAAGTTTGAATGCAAACCGACCGTCGACGCCGATGTGATCTGCTACACCGCCGTAGCAGTCAATGCCGATGACCTTTTGCCTGGAGCACAATTGCTCGTTGCCATCATTGCAGAACTCGCACGCAAAGCAGGCTTCCTGCTGATAGCCGATACCAACCCGATCGCCAATCGCTAAACCAGTCACTGTGGAACCGGTCTCTTCTACCAGGCCAGCAATCTCATGACCGGGAACCAGCGGAAATCTGGTGTCACCCCAATCGTTGTCTATGAACTGAATATCTCCTCTTGCAATGCTACAGTGCGTCACTCTCACTAACACGTCGTTGGTGCCAAGCGTTCTTTCATATGAAAAGGGCTCCGCATCTCCAGCGGGGTGTTTAACTGCATACGCGTCTATTCTTGTCATGCTCATAACGGTGACTGAGCCTCCTCGTCACTGGCGCGCCGCTCGTGACCGATCACGCCGGACGGCGAGCCCGATACCCAGATCTTGTCGACCTGCCGCCGGTCGCATGTGCTGGTGCGACAGTGCCCGGACAAGCTCACGGGATCGGCTTCATCTGCATAAGGAGCGTGATCACCGCGACCGAGGCACACATCGCCCATGCCCACGTTTCGATCCGACGCAGAGCGTTCTCCCGATCCCCTCCCTGCCGCGAAGCGTCGGTGGAGCGTAGCTCGTGCGCGGGCGAGCGAGACACCGCTGACAACGAATACCGCGATCCACGCCTTGAACCAAGCTGAGCGACCAATGTGAGCGCGGTCGCCAGCAGAGTCAGCACAATGGCCGTCGTGTCCCAGGGCACGCTGGATCAGTTCTGGTTCTGGAGCATGCAGGCCGGTCTCAAGAACGCCTCTCTAGAAGGCGTCAAACAGCTTGTCCATCACCCGAGGGTCGACCCCGATGCCGGCATCCCGCACAGTCAGGCGCACCCGATCGCCGTCCCACCGTTGTGCTTTTACCAGCAATTGCCGCGGGCGATCGTGCACGTCAACCATCGCGTCGGACGCGTTGCGGAGCAGGTTCAGGATGACCTGCTGGAGCTGGATGCGATCGCCAGTGACAGTCGGGAGGTCGTCGGCGAGCTCAGACTGAAGCACGACGCGCTTCCGCTGAAGCTCACTCAGCGACAGCGCAATGACCTCTCGCGTGGCCTCGTTCAGGTCGAGCGACTCCAGCGAAAACTCCTTCTTGCCGAACAGAGCGGGTAGCCGCGTAATCACATCCGAGGCGCGGTTTTTATCGCGAATGGTCCGCCTCGCGGTTTCGCCCGCCCCTTCGACATTCGGAGGATCCGCATCTAACATCCGAGGCATGTACCAGCGTTAGTGATGATGCCCGAGAGTGGCTGGTTGACCTCATGAGCGATCGAGGCGGTCAACGTGCTCAAGGTCGTGACCCGCGCCACATGCGCGAGCTCGGAACGGGCCTTGTTCAGAGCCTCCTCCGCAACGATGCTCTCTGTCACGTCCTGAAGAGCGCCGACGAACATCGGTCGACCGGTGTCGTCGATACCTTCGTCTGATGGATCCCCCCTCGCGCATGGTTTAATGCGTTGAAGGAGAACAACATGAAGCCGTTTGACCGACTGCCCCACTCGATCACACTCACAGCCGCAATCGTTGCCGGGGCGCTGGTGGTTCTGGTCCTCGCATCGACGTTGGTGCGGCGCGCAGATACTGCCGCCTACGCCACGAATGTCGCCGCTGGGGCAACGGCGACCGTCGCTGCGGCGGCCGAAAACAGCAGCGCCGTCCGACCGTTTCGGGTGAGCGTCTCTGAAGCGGCCTTAGTCGATCTCCGTACGCGGATCACCGCGACGCGGTGGCCTGAGCGGGAAACGGTCGCGGATGCATCGCAGGGCGTGCCGCTCGCGACGATTCAGGAACTCGCGCGCTACTGGGCCGCTGATTACGATTGGCGAAAGGTGGAGGCGAAGCTGAACGCCCTGCCGCAATTCATCACCGAGATCGACGGCTTGGACATCCATTTCATTCATGTGCGTTCGAAAGACGAAAATGCGTTGCCACTCATCGTCACGCACGGATGGCCGGGCTCGATCATCGAGCAGCTGAAGATCATCGATCCCTTGACCAATCCCATCGCACATGGGGCGAACGCCTCGGACGCGTTCCATGTCGTGATTCCGTCGATGCCAGGCTACGGGTTTTCGGGCAAGCCGACGAGCACCGGCTGGGGTCCCGAGCGCATGGGCCGAGCCTGGGCGGAACTGATGAAGCGTCTCGCGTACACACGCTACGTTGCGCAAGGCGGCGACTGGGGTGCGTTCGTGGTCGACCAGATGGGCTTGCAGGCACCTGCGGGATTGCTCGCCATTCACACCAACATGCCGGCGACCGTTCCCGCTGATGTCGACAAAGCTCTCCTGGCGGGCGATCCGCCGCCATCCGGTCTTTCCGCTGAGGAACGACGCGCATACGAACAGCTGGTCAGGACGTTCAAGCAAGTCGATTACGCGAGGCTGATGGGGTCGCGTCCGCAAACCTTGTACGGGATCGCGGATTCACCCGTCGGCTTGGCGGCCTGGCTGCTCGACCACAACGATGCGGACGGCCAGCCGGCTGCGGCAGTCGCCTCGGCTCTTAAACGTACCGCGAGCGCCACGGGCGAACTGACGCGTGACGAGATCCTCGACAACATCACGCTGTACTGGCTGACGAACACGGGGGTTTCTACGTCTCGTCTCTACTGGGAATACAAGGGCGGATTTTTCAACGCCAAAGGCGTCTCCATCCCGGTTGCCGTGAGCGTCTTTCCCGGCGAGCAATATGAAGCCCCGCGGAGTTGGACAGAGCGCGCGTACCCCAAGCTCCTCTACTACAACAAGGTCGCCAAAGGCGGCCACTTTGCGGCCTGGGAACAGCCGGTGATCGCTCTCCGAGGTGATCCTGCAGATAGAATGCGTCTGTTGGGTCACGCAACCGTCGCACGCGGTCCGCACCGACCGATTTGGGCCAACAGGAGTACAGAGTCTCTATCGTGTCGTGGCGTCTACAAGCAGCAGGAGGCCGAAACCGAAGGCGGCGAGCAAGCCGGAGAAGCGCGGACTGTTGTGGAAGGCCTCGGGAATCATCGTTTCCGCAGCCATCGCGAGCAGTGCTCCGGCTCCAAACGCCTGCAGCCGCGGTGGCCAAGCCAGACTGAGTGAACCGAACCCAACATACCCCGCCATGATCGCTAGCGCTGCCCCAATGGCGATCGCGCTCCAGACCAGAAAGATGTAGCCGTAACGGCGGCCGGCTGCCCGCATCCCCGCTGTGCTCGATAGAGCCACCGGAAGGTTGCCCACCGAGAACGCGACCACGAGCGCGAGGGGGATGACGGGATCTCGCAGAGCGAGTCCCAAAACCATCGCCTCCGGGACCGCGTCAAGCGCATTGCCGAGGGCGATGGCGACTCCACTGCCAGGCTGCTCCGACTCGGTCGGCTGTTGAATGCACTCTCCGCATCGCTTGCGGTGAGCGGCACCGAACCGCGCGAGAAGCGCGTTGCTCGCGCTGAACACGGCTGCCCCAAGCAGCAGTGACAGCGCCGCTGCGACAGGCCCAGCGACCTGGATCGCATCTGCAGCCACTTTGAGGGACACACCGGCGAGCAGCAGTCCCGCCCCCACCGACATCGCCATCGCAATGCGTTGGTGTGGCATTCGTAGGAATGACCCGGCGATCGCGCCGACCAGCAGCCCGACGGAGGGCACGGCGCCCCACGCCAGCGCAGCCCAGACTTGATCAGCAGTGGTGGGCATATGCAGACTCGGATTGCGAACGCACGAGACGAGTCAGGTGCCCTTCGACTCGTGACCGCATGCGACAGGATGCTCGCCCCAGCCCGAGTAGTCCTTCACCGACGGTCGGGCTGCGAGGCTTAGGCAGCGGCCGGCACCCCTGCGACCTGCCGCTCGAGTCCCTTCGGATCCGCGAAGAAGGCCGGCCCCGTGCCCTGACTCATCTTGTCGGGAAAGATCTCCTCGTCGCCCACGATGATACCCGTGACAATCGCTCGCGCGGCGTCCGCCGGCGAGGTCTTCTCGAGCGTCAGCACCTCGCCCATCTTAGTGTCAATCGGGCCGGGATACACGCCAAACACCTGCGTGTTCTGCCCCCGCAGCATCGCACGTGTGACCTGAGTGAGCGAGTGCGTCGCGGCCTTCGAGGCGCTGTACGACGCGAGAATCGGGAAGCTGACGAACGAGGCCACCGAGTTGAGGTTGGCGATGGCGCCGCCACCATTCTTCGCGAGTAATGGCGCGAAGGCCTGCGTGACCGCGAAGGTGCCGAGGAAGTTCACTTCCATCTCTTGTCGCCCGCCCTCGATCCACTTCGGATCAGTGAATTCACCACCGAAGAAGCCGACGACGCCCGCGTTGTTGACCAGGAGGTCTACGTCCGTCGCAGTCGCGGCGGCAGTAGCGATCTGCGCCGCGTTGGTCACATCGAGCTGGAGCGGCACGACACGTGAACCGTGGCGGTCCACGAGCGGGTCGAGCGTCGACATGTTGCGGGCGGCGGCGTACACCTTTTCCACGCCGGCCGCGATGAGCGCGTCAACGATGGCTTCGCCGATGCCACGGTTGGCGCCGGTGACGAGTGCGGTCTTGCCTGAAAGTCGGTAACCCATGTCGAGACTCCTGACGGCCTCGCAACGCGCGAGACTGAAAGTGACAACCCCTGGGGGAAGTCGAGGACAGACCGTTCTGTCTATTAACTCGTTGACAATAGACCGGTCTGTCTGTATTGTCAAGGGGTGCCTCAGAAAGTCAGGAAACGGGCGAAGACGTCCGAAACCTGCGTCCGTGACCGCCTCCTCGACGCCGCCGATCGCCTGTTCTACCAGGAGGGCGTGCGGGCCGTGGGTATCGACCGCGTCCTGGCGGAGGCCGACGCGGCGAAGGCGTCGCTCTATCTGCACTTCGGCAGCAAGGACCAGCTCGTGGCGTCGTACCTCGAGCGTCGAACCGTGGACGCCCGCGCGAACATCGAGGCGTACCTCGCCGATACGCCGCCGTCACAACGCGCGGTCAAATTTTTCGACTTTGTAGTGGGGTGGGCGGAGTCGAAGAACTTCCGCGGTTGCCCGTTGCAGCATACGGTGAGCGAGCTCACCGATGCGGCGCACCCGGCGCGCGCCATTGTTCGCGGTCAGCGAGCGTGGCTCACAGAGCGTTTCCGCGAGTGGACGACGGCGGCGGGCGTGAAGGATCCGAAAGCGACGGCTCGCGCTCTTATCGTGCTGTTCGACGGCGCCGTCGCGGGGTCCGAGGTTGACGGGCCGCAGCGGGCGAGCGACGCTCGATGGATGGCCAAGAAGTTGTTGGCCGGCTGAACGCGCGCGCTCTCCTCACTTACGGAACGACGTTCGTTGAACTGCGGTAGCGCGCCGGCTTCGTGCAGGGCGCGACAATCCCGAGCGCTTAGGATAGTCCGTCCGCGCCCAGGCTCGTCCGTCCCCGCAAAATTCTTTTCGCACGGCCGCGCTTGAAGATCCGGGCGCGGCCCGCTAGCCTGCGGATGAACGAAACAAGACGAAACAAAAGGAGGCTATCGTGGCGACAACGCAAGGAGCTGTGCAGATCAGCGCTATCGTTCCCACCCTGACTGTCGACGATTTGCAGAAGAGCATCACCTTTTACGAGGCGCTCGGCTTCGCGATCGACGAGCGGTGGGAAGAGAAAGGGACGCTGCTCGGCGTGATGCTGCGCGCGGGCAAGAGCCAGATCGGCTTGAACCAGGACGATTGGAAGAAGGGGCGCGACCGCAAGAAGGGAATCGGCGTGCGCTTGTCCATCTCGACGCCGGGCAGCGTCGACGAGATCGCGAAGCGGGCGAAGAATGCCGGCATCACGCTCAAGTCGGAGCCGCGCGACACAGAGTGGAAGAGCCGCGCGTTCGAGGTCAGCGATCCGAGCGGTTTCCTGCTGACCATCTTTTCGGAAGCATCGGCGTAGGCCGGAAATGCGGGCAGAGGCGCCGTCGACGTGCGGTCCTTCCGCCGACGCCGCTCGCCAAGGCGTTAATAGAGCCCATATCGGATCGGCCTCGGTGCATTTCGTCCTAGGGTCAACACAAAGAGAGGACACGTGCGGAAAATCATCGTCGGCGCCCAGGTTTCCATGGACGGCGTCATGCAGGCGCCCGGCGGACCGACCGAGGATCCGACGAAGGGGTTCACGTTCGGCGGGTGGGTGATGCCCTATTTCGATCAGGAGTTCGGCGAGGAACTTGACCGCCTCTTCAGTGAGAAATTCGATCTCCTGCTCGGCCGCAAGACCTACGAGATTTTCGCGGCGTATTGGCCGTACTACGACGAAGACGCTCCCTATGGCGGCATCGCGAAGCTCTTCAAGGAGATCAAGAAGTACGCGGTTTCGCGCTCGGGCGGGGTCGATACGAGCTGGCAGGGCTCGGTGCTCCTGCGCGACATCGCCGACGTACAGCGCCTGCGGGACGAAGACGGCCCCAATCTTGTCACCCAAGGTAGCACCGAACTCGTCCATGCGCTCCTGGCCAGCGACCTCGTCGACGCGATGACCAAATTCACCGTCCCGATCGTGCTCGGCGGCGGCAAAAAGCTGTTTGCCGACGGCTCGGCGCCGCACGCTTACAAGCTGACAAGATCGCGCGTTTCGAGCACGGGCATCATGATCGGACACTACGAACGCGACGGTGAGATCAAGATCGGCGGCACCGCGCTCGATTCTCCCAGCGCACGTGAGATCGCCCGCCAGGAGCGCATGAAGCGCGAAGGCTAGAGGTTCTGTGAAGGGTTCGACCCGCTCAGCACCAAGAGCGAGTCGAACCCGGGGATCACGCGCACGAGATCCGCGTCGAGCGCCTTGTGCCGTGCCCCGAACACCCAGTCCGAAACACGGCGGTCTCGTTTACCCACGGGCCTCGAGGAGACTGTGTTGTTTAGGACAGTGTGAAAAGGCCGCGGCAAGTAAGCTGTCAAATTCTCAGTCTTTGCTGAGGCGGGCTGGCGACCGGTTTTTGCCTCCGCGATACCTCTTCAGCCGCCGCAGCTCTCGCGATGCCGTTACCGAAGGCGTACCGCGTCCGACCTCAATCGCCTCGAGCCGCACAAGAGGACGAACAGATGAAGGCATCCACCTTGTTCGGGGCTGGACCAACGCACTCCCCATCAACGACTTCCCGCAACAACGGTGTGTATCAGAGTGTCCCCGCAAATCACGATGTTTGACCGAGGTTTCAGGGGTTATCTGACACAGTTCTGACACAAAGTGTCGTTCGACTTACGGGGCCGACGTCGTATGCCCGCCGGTCGCGTGCGAGACGCGTGCGAGATAAACAGTGCGGCGTTGATCGCGACTGACGACGTGCCGCTCAGTCGCGAGCGGCGAACGCTTTACACCGATCTGGCCGCTCGTCGGCTGCAGTGGGGGTTAGCCGGCGTATCCAGTTCAGCAACGCACGGCGCTCGAAGCGTCTATTCGAGTTCTGACTGTTTCACGTAGAAACTGAGATCCTTGGCGCGGAAGGCATTGGTCGGCATCCTTTCAGTGGTGGTGAAGCCTGGCGAGGCAGCGATCAAATCGGGGATGCGGTTGACGATGGTCGCGCAAGTCAACTCGACGGTTGCCGGTCGGTTGATGATGACCTCGGTGTTAGGCTCTCCCTGAATGGTCCACGCGTTCTGATCGTACTCACCCGCGGCGTAGACCTTGCCGATGCACTCGGCTTCGATGACAATCCCTTCCTCGGTGATGGTCGTGACCACAGCGGACATTCCCGTCGCGTGTCCCGCGGGGATGGTCATCTGAAGCGTCTCGGAACGAAGCTCGTTGTCGTGGATCTGGGGAACGCACCTTTGGGTCTGTTTCTTGACCGTGAGTCCCAGCTGGGCGCAGAGCCAACCATTGACGTTCCACATGTAGGAAGGCAGGAAGGTCTCCTGGTCAATCAGGGCCTTTCGTTCCGTGTCGGAGATCTTGTCCGAGGCGGCAATCTCCTTTTCGAAGTCCGCAACGGACAAGCCTGCACCGTGAACCTTCGCCAGCGCAAGGCCGTAATCCTCAACGTTGTAGCTGGATTTTCCGGTGATCTTCTTGATGGTGTGAGTGGCGCCCGCGAGCGTGGTGATCAGGTTTCCCCAGAGCACATCCTGGTATCCGGAGCCACAGAGGGTGCAGCCATTTCTCTTGGCCAAGTCGTCCAGTAGTTGGGTCGTCTGGCACGAGGAATTCCAGGGATAGAAAGCCTCCTCACCGGTGGTGATGGCATTGACGCCACTGTCCGCACACTCGATGAACGGGCCCTTGAGATCTTGCATCAGACTCGCGGTGGTAATGATGCAGGCGTCAGGCTTCTTCTCGTTCAGAATTGCGGCTGCGTCCTTCGAATCCTGAACAAGAACCCCCGTCTTTCCCACTCCCGCGATGTCGCCAATATCTTTGCCGACGTTGTGAGGACTCCGACCAAAGGCGCAGACGATTTCGGCACCCTTCTCCATGACATAGCGCATGGTGTACACGGACATTTTTCCGCAACCGTATTGGGCAATCCTCAGCTTTCGTTCCATCGACAAATTCCTTTTCTCAATGGGACTGCGCCCCGGACATTCCGAAGTCTCCGATCGCCGTCCGGCTGACGAATCGTAGGCTGACTAGCGCGGATCGTGCGAGGGCAATTCGGCGGCAACGCTGAAGCGCCGTAAGCGATCGGACAGGATTCCACGGTCTGACACGATTCGAGCGGCAACGTGCCTACGCTCGCTCGTAAGCTGCTGAATCGAAACGTGATCGACGAGGACACTTCGACGCCGCCGACGTGTGCAATAATCAAGTGCTCGACCGCTCGCAAACGGTTGATTCTAAAGACGGAGAGATGTCCGAGTGGTTGAAGGAGCACGCTTGGAAATTGATTCCGCTCGCGCGTGCTGACGCACATCAAAACCCACCAACGCACTCCCGATCAACGACTTCACGCAACATCGATATGCGTCGAGGTGTCCCCGTAAACGACGGTGTTTGACGGTGGTTTCGGGGGGCATGTGACACAGTTCTGACACAGAATTCGGTCACGGTTACCGCCGTACAAACCGATGTACGCCAGTACGCGTAGCGATGCGATCAATTGTGGTGTACAGCGGTCTCCTGAACCGATGCGTTTCGAACTCAAAATCGGATGCGGAAGCCTCCGTTGACGTTGCGGCCTTCGAGCGGTGCCCACGCGTCCACGGTCCAGCGGCCGTCGATCGCGCGCGTCGGGAGAAGCAGCGGATCCCATCGCGTCTGCCTGACACCCGTGAGGTTCTCGCCGTTCACGAAGAGGCGAATGCGCCCGAACTGCTTTTCCGCGAGTAATCCGAGAATCATGTACGGCTCGCTCGTCACGCGATACGGATTCTCTTCAAGACTCTGTGTGCCGGTGTAGTACCACTCGATTCCGACCCGACCTACGTCCTCGGCTTCCCACATGCCCACGAGGCCGGCGTTGTGCCGCGGGGTGAGAGGCACATCCTGTTCAACGGCATCGACGGTCTCGCGCGCGCGCACGTAGGTATAGCTGGCGGTGACTGAAAATGGCGCGCGGCGCCATGTGCCGAGGAGCTCGAGGCCAACGTTCGTGGTCGGATCCGGCAGGGTGCTGAGCACGTACGACGGCGAACGTTCGACGTGGAGGGGGTCGCGGATTCGAGACGCGAACACCGTGGCCGTATAGGAGAGGGGCCCATCCGTGCGAGAGACGTCGAACGACGTACTCAATCCGCGCTCGGCCTCGAGCGGTCGTCGAATCTCCAGACGTGTCAGGCCTGCGGCCTCAGTCTCTTCCGTGATTGGCGTCGGCCCGAAGAACCCGGTCCCCACCGACAGCCTGCTCGTCCAATGTCCTGCACGTGCCAATGCCGACACGCGCGGACTAAGAAATGTGCCGTACTCGGTGTGATGATCGAGGCGAGCGCTGCCAGAAAGCGAGAGCTTCGGCGATACCGTGACGTCGTACTGCGCGAATGCGCCTGGCACGATGAAGTCATAGTCGAAGCGCGGCACGTCGCGCGCCGTATAGGCGTCACGCTCGATGGCGAATCCAGCAACCCACGTTTGGCGACCCGCGGTTCCGCGAACGGCTGCTTCGCCAAACGCCGTGTCGTGCCGGTCCCGCTCGAGGACTTCGCCGAACTGATGATCGTGACTCTGTCGGGCAATCGCCGCGCGCGCGGTCACGACGTATCGGTCCTTGATGAGGAACTGCCCCATGGCACCGGCGTCGTAGCGTCGCGTCTCGAGGGCTTCAACATACGGCTGGTCCGTCGCCGCCAGCACCTCGCCATCCGGCGTCCCACCCTGACGATCCTCGTAGGTAAAGCCAGTTGTGGCAAAGACGGTTCGGCCACCGCCGCCGTCCCAAAACACGCGCGGCCGCACGACCCCTCGCGAATAACCTGGAAGATCAGCCCACGCATCGCCGTTGACGTCGTTGGTCTCCTGCCAGTGGCCACCACCGAGCAATGAAGCGCTCCATCCGCGCCCGAAGGAACGAGAGAGAAACGTGACCGCGTCAGTCGCGCCCCGTGTGGACCGATTGAGCAGGAACTCTTCCGCGGGTTCGGGGCCTGGACGCCGCGACATCAGGTTGATGACGCCACCCATCGCGCCGGCCCCATACAACGCCGAGGCTACCCCTTTGATCACCTCGACCTGTCCCAGATCCATGGGCGGGATCTGGAGCAGACCGAGCCCGCCGACCTCGCCAAACAGCGGGCAACCCGTCTGAGAGCACGCGCGTATACCGCCCTCGCATACCCTGGATGCGCACGCTGGCGGCGCCGAGTGACGGCGACGTCGTCTGCACTCGCATCCCGCCCATTTCGTTCAGCATCATGACAATGTCACCGGGCGTCATGAGCATCTTCTCTTCGATCTCCTCGCGCGCGAGGACCTCGACGCGCATCGGCTGATCCTCGAGCCGCTTGTCTGTTCGTGTGGAGGCCACGACGGTGACGCTCTCCTCAAGGGTCGGTTGCGGCTGCAACTCCACGATGACATCTTGAGTAGCGGCCGCGGCCAACTGGACGGATGTGGTCACTGGCGCGAATCCGGTCTTCACGACAGTGATGTCAACGTTTCCGGCGGCAGTGACAACGGTGGTGGTGCCGGACGCGTCGGTGCGATGGCTGGTGCCAGCCACGACGACTTCCGCGTCCTCGATCGGCTTCTGCGACGCACGGACCTGAACACGAACGGTCCCCGTCTGGCCCTGGGCGGCGGCTATGGAGCATTGACACACAACGAGAGCACATATCGCGAGCATGAGCGAACGCATAGACCTCCGCCGGCGCGTGCGTACGCACCGATTCCTCGATTCATCAACTGTGGTGAAGAGTGGAACGCGCTATGCGCGTGGAGGGTGGTCGGGCGGGTTTGCGAACGCGTCGAGGAGGGATACCAATGGCGGGTGTCCGGCGCGCGTCGTCACAATGCCGGACGGCGTGAGCACCGGTACCGCGGCCGCGACGATGCTGCCAAGGCACAGCATGCAGCTGCCATCTCCCGAGTGGTCGCTTTGCTGTTGCGAAGTCGATTCGCCCTCGTGGGTACAGCCATCAGGGCAGCAGATGCCATCGATCGCGTTCAGGGACGCGAACACGACGAGTATTGCCACTGCCAGGAACCTTCGCACAATTCGATTATCGCCCGCTTCCTGGTCAGATCGCGCCGGAACCAACGATTTCATGGTTCCCAGGTTCTAGGTGCGTACACCAAAGACGATGATGCCCGCTCCCACGAGCGCAACGCCTGCGCCGATGACGTCCCAACGGTCCGGCCGAGCGCCCTCGACGGCCCAGAGCCAGCAAATGGACGACACGATATAGACGCTGCCGTAGGCGGCGTAGGCACGCCCTGCCGTGGTGGTGTCGATTTTCGTCAGCAGGTAGGCAAACAGTGCCAGCGACGCCATTCCCGGCAGAAGCCACAGCGGCGACTTTCCCAAACGAAGCCAGGCCCAGAACGAAAAGCAGCCGGCAATTTCTCCGACTGACGCCAGCACGTACACGATCGCGGTGCTCATCGATTAAGCCGCTCAGCGGCGATGAATTGTCCGAAGAGTTCGTCGGCCGCATCGCGCGCATTCTCCGGAGCCGTAATCGTCACGTGCACGACATCCGGTTGCTCTTGGACATCAAAATTCAGGAACGCGCAGCAGTGCTGCTCACCGGCGACCATCGCGCGGACGCGCTCCACGGCTTCCGGAGCGTAACGTAGTGCGAGGACCAGTCCATTGCGCTCGTGGCTCAACAGCGCGTCCGCCGCGAGAGCTTTTATGAGGCCGAGCCGTTCCCGAAGATCGTCCGGCGTGAGAGTGCAGGCGACGGGCAGCGATTTCAGGTTGCCGGTCGTTTGGTCCTGTTGTGCAGCCAACGTTCAACTGTAACCCCTCCCGCCACCTGCGCCGTCTGCGCCCGACGAGGAACCGTCACAACGCTAAATAGAGCCGGCCCGCGCGTCGTCGTGCCGCTGCTGCGTTGGATCAGCGCCGCCCACTTGACAACGACTATTCTACTGTTCTATTGATTACTTGTCTATGAGCACCGCCGCGCATCGCGTTTTCAAGAATCATCTCTACGGCCTGTTTGCCCGCATCGGCAAGGCCCTGTCGAATCCGCATCGGCTCGAGATGCTGGAGCTGCTGGCGCAGGGCGAACGCACAGTCGATTCGCTGGCCTCCGAGATGGGAGTGTCGGTCGCCAACGCCTCACAACACCTCCAGGCGCTTCGTCAAGCGGCTCTGGTTGAAAGCCGCAAGGATGGTCTCTTCGTGCACTATCGACTGGCGGCTCCCGGTGTGTTCGAGCTGTCGAAGGCGATTCGCACCGTCGCGGAGGATCGACTCGCTGACCTCGATCGGCTTGTCCGTGAGCACTTCGCCGATCGTGACGATGCGGAGGCTGTTCCGATGAGCGAGCTGCTGAAGCGAGCTCGGTCGAAAGAGATCGTCATTCTGGACGCTAGGCCGGCGAGTGAGTACGCCGCAGGCCACATCCCCGGCGCGATCTCCGTTCCCGTCGATGAGCTGAACCGCCGGCTCAAGCAACTGCCGAAGGGTAAGGAATACGTCGCGTACTGCCGCGGACCGTACTGCGTGTACGCGGATCGCGCCGTTGAACTCCTGCTCGCAAAGGGACGGCGTGCACGGCGTTTAAAGGACGGATTTCCTGAGTGGCGTGCCGCGGGTCTTCCGGTCGCTGCCGGCCACGAACCAGGAGTACTGCAATGATCTTCAGACCGTACTACTACTACGATCTCGGCTGCGCGGCCTACGTGTTTGGTTGCGGGACCATCGGCCAAGGCGCCGTCGTCGATGCACGGGCTGACGACCTCGATTCGTACATCGAATTCGCGAGCGCGAAGGGTCTTCGGCTGACGCACATCATCGACACGCACGTGCACGCCGACCACCGCTCCGGCGGGCCGGAGCTCGCACGCCGCGTCGGCGCTCAGGTACTGCATCCATGAGGCTGCCGACGTGACGTATGCGTTCACAGCTCTTCATGACGGCGACCAGATCGAACTTGGCAACACCCACGTGAAAGTGCTTCACACGCCGGGTCACTCGCCGGAGAGTGTCTGCCTGCTGGTCACCGACTTCAAACGCGGAGCCGACCCTTGGTTCGCGTTGACGGGGGATACATTGTTCGTCGGCGCTGTTGGGCGTCCCGATCTTCCGGGTCGAGCCCGCGAGAATGCCGCACGGCTCTATGACAGTCTGCACCAGAAGCTCTTGAATTTGCCGGACGACTTGGAGGTCTATCCCGGGCACTTCTCCGGCTCCGTCTGCGGCGCTGGCTTGAGTGGAAAGCCGATGACGACGCTCGGATTCGAAAAGCGTTGGAATCCGATGCTCAGACTCGACCGAGACACATTCATCGAAAAGCTGTCGGACGTACCAGCCAAACCCGCCGACATGGAACGTGTCCTGGCGTTCAATCGCGGTCACGAGACGGTGCCGACGTCGTGAAGGCGGCAGCGCTCGCGCCGGACCAGCCACGAATCCAGCTAGGCCTTCGTGAAAATCTGGCGCAGTTCATCCTGCTGGTCGTCGTCAACGCCTTCGTCGGCGCGATGGTCGGCATCGAGCGCACCATTCTTCCGCTCCTCGCCGAGCGCGAATTCCACCTGGCGGCTCGGTTTGCGGCACTCTCGTTCATCGTCGTGTTCGGCGTGACGAAGGCGCTCACGAACTACGCAGCGGGCCAGCTCTCAGACCGGATCGGGCGGAAGCACGTGTTGGTTGCCGGGTGGATCGTTGCCGTGCCGGTTCCATTTCTCTTGATGTGGGCGCCGACGTGGAACTGGATTCTTGTGGCGAACGTGTTCCTCGGCATTAGCCAGGGGCTCACCTGGTCGACGACGGTGATCATGAAGATCGATCTCGTCGGCAGCCAGCGGCGCGGGTTCGCGATGGGGCTCAACGAGTTCGCAGGATATGGCGCGCTGGCAGGCGCAGCTTTGCTGACTGGCTGGATCGCCGCCAGCCAGGGTCTGCGACCTGACCCGTTTTATCCTGGTGTCGCGTTCGTCGCGATTGGCCTCACGCTCTCCGTGTTTCTCGTGCGGGAAACCCACGGTCATGTGACATTCGAGTCGACGCTTCAGAACGTCGGTTCAACCCCGATGAGCGCGCGCGACGTCTTCTGGAGGACCACGCTGACTGACCGCAATCTGTCGACCGTCACCCAGGCCGGACTTGTGAACAACCTGAACGACGGTATGGCCTGGGGGTTGTTTCCGCTTCTGTTCGCGGCGGCAAATCTCAGCCTCGATCGAATTGGTGTGCTTGCGGCCATTTACCCCGCCACGTGGAGCATCGGCCAACTGGCCACTGGAGCGTTGTCCGATCGATTCGGGCGGAAGTGGTTGATTGCTGCAGGCATGTGGGTCCAGGCCGCCGGTATCGCCGCGGTGATCGTGTCAGATAGATTCGCGGGCTTTGCCATCGGCGGCGTGTTGCTCGGAATTGGCACCGCGATGGTGTACCCGACGCTGCTCGCCGCGATCGGTGACGTGGCAGCTCCTGCGTGGCGTGCGTCTTCGGTCGGCGTCTACCGATTGTGGCGCGATCTTGGATATGCGGTGGGCGCCGTGGTGGCCGGTCTGACGGCCGATTGGTTGGGATTGAAAGGCGCGATGTGGTTGGTTGCAGGCATCACACTTTTGTCAGGTGTGATCGTTGGTGTCCGGATGGACGAAACGCTGCGACGTCGAACCGCCTGAACGCAGAGAAGAGCGAGGATGCTATGGCAAGTACGTGTCCGGTTGACCTCGATACCTTACGGCTGCGCGCCGAGATTGAGTCCATTTATCGACGAGTCGCGACGGAACCATCGGGTGACTTTCATTTCCATCGCGGACCGACCTACGCAGTCGACATGCTTGGCTATGATGCGGTCGAGTTGGCGCGGCTTCCTGCGGACAGTACCGCGTCGTTCGCCGGAGTCGCGAATCCCCATCGCATCGCGCCGATGACGGCTGGCGCGACGGTTGTCGATATTGGCTGCGGCGCCGGAATGGACCTGCTGTTGGCCGCTCAGGCTGTGGGACCAGATGGTCGCGCGATTGGCGTCGATATGACCGAAGCGATGGCCGAGCGCGCTCGAAACGGTGCGAGGTCACGTGGGCTTGCCAACGTCGAGGTGCGTCTCGGGGACGCGATGTCCCTGCCCGTCGAATCGGAGAGCGTCGATGTCGTGATCTCGAACGGCGTGCTGAATCTGACCCCGGATAAGGATCGGGCCTTCGGCGAGGTCTTCCGGATTCTCAAGCCGGGAGGACAGTTCCTATATGGAGACATTGTCGTCGCGACTGAGCTCTCGGAGTCGATTCGCCGCAACATCGATTTATGGACCGGTTGAATCGCCGGCGCTCTGCCGGAGGCAGAGCTTGTCGCGCTTCTCGGGCATCTCGGCTTCGATGATGTCGTCGTAAAGGAGCGTTTCGATTGTTTTCGAGGGACCTCCAAGGAGCGGGTCGCCGCAAAATATGGCGTCGTCGGCGTGAATGTCTACGCCCGCAAGCCGCGTTAAACGGTGCGGTAACCCTATGAGCGCATGCTGCTCGACTTACGGGAACGTCGCTGGCACGCAGTTCGACGAGAAGATCGCGAAGCGCGATTTGGAGAGTTATCGCAAGAAAGGGCCTGGCCCGACCGCGCGTTTGCTTCGCGACTTGCTTGTCGGCAGCGATGCGGTCGGGGGTGTCCTGCTCGATGTCGGCTCCGGAGTCGGCGGATTGAGTTTCGAACTGCTCGACCGTGGGGCCGAGCGCGTGATCGCCGTTGATGCGTCCCCGGCGTACCTTGCTGCTGCGGCCCAAGAAGCGACGCGCCGTGATCGGCTTGGAGTCGTCGAATTCATGCACGGCGACTTCGTTGAGGTCGGGCCGCAGATTCCGCTCGCAACCTTCGTCACACTCGATCGCGTGATCTGTTGTTATCCATTATTCGAGCCGTTGTTGAACGAAGCACTCCGGCACGCGGAGCACGCGTTCGCGTACTCGTACCCGCGAGACCTGTGGTACGTCCACTGGGCGATTGGCGTCGAGAACGCCGTTCGTCGCCTCAAGGGCAACCCGTTCCGGGCGTTTGTCCATCCCGTCGATCGAATGACACAGGCGATCGAGCGCGCCGGGTTCCATCTGGCTGGACGTCGTCAGACCTGGCAATGGTCCGCCGACGTTTGGGTCCGATGAGCGCGAGAGCGTAACAGCCGCCCTTCTTGCGGTCGCGGAAGGAGCGAAGTGCGACGAAGCACTCGGTATCTCTGTCGGCACCGCTCGATTCCCCAAGCCCGCCGCGCTGTTGGCGGTGATCGAAACGCTGGAGAATCGCCGTAAGTGATCGGACGACATAAAAGGTCTGACACAATTTCCGTGTCGATCGATCGAGACGCATCCGCAAACTGCTGAATACAAACCGCATCCCGGAACGCTAGGATTTGAAGGAGGGTTTTGCGATAATCAGGTTCAGACCGCCCGCAAATCATTGATTCTAAACGGAGAGATGTCAGAGTGGTCGATTGAGCACGCTTGGAAATAGATTCCGCCCGCGCGTGCTGACGCACACAGAAACGCACCAACGCACTCCCGATCAACGACTTCCCGCAACATCGATGTGCGTCGGCGTGTTCCCGTAAATCACCGTGTTTGACCGGGGTTTGAGGGGGTATCTGACACAGTTCTGACACAGTGTCGATGATCGATTAGCGCAAGGCTCACGGACACGTACAGACAAGTACGAGTCTTGGAGCGTTCCGTTCTAGTCGTTGCATCGTCGCGACGTGCGCAGCGCTTGTCAGCGTCAGGCTTTAACAGACGCCAGGCTGGCGTCCAGGATTTCCTGCGAAAGCGTACAATCATCGACCGCGCGCGCGAGAACCATCGCGCCCACCAGCATTGCGTACGTGCTGATCGCCTTCTGGCGTCTCGCCGCTTTCGATTTGCCCGGGACCAGCTTCACGAGAAGATCGACCACGGAACGCACATAGTCGGTGACGGCGCGCCGCACCGCCGGACCCTGTCGCGACACATCAGGGCCCAGCGCGGCCAGCACACAACCCGTGCCCGGGTTGTCGCGATGGCTGCGGCTCAAGTACGCGTCGGCGACCGCCGACAGTGGATCATCTGACTCACGCTCCGCGAAGGTGCTCCACTGCGCAAGCGAGCGCGTGAGCTCGCGGGCAGACGCCTGGGCGATCAGGTCGTCCTTCGAGGAGAAGTGTCCGTAGAAGCCACCGTGGGTCAGCCCCGCCTCCTTCATGAGATCCGCGACACCGATCCCTTCAAAGCCGTGCTCGCGGAAAAGCTGAGCTGCGGCGTCGAGGATCCGTTGCCGGTTCTGGGCAGCCTGTTCCCTGGTCACTTTCATCCTGATCTCCTGGGGTTTTTCACTACTTGACATTATACATGATGACCGTCATATAATCAGTGCAATGATGATGTTCATCATATATAGCCGGAGCGAGGAACACATGACTAAGCTCGAAAGAAAAATCGCACTCGTGACGGGCGCCTCGTCAGGGATCGGCCAGGCTGCGGCGGAGCGGCTCGCGAAGGCCGGCTACACGGTCTACGGCACCAGCAGACGAGGAACCAGCGCTGGCGCCCGTTCGTTCCACATGCTGCCGCTCGACGTGACCAGTGATGCGTCGGTCGAAGCCGCCGTCGGCGAGGTGATGCGGCTGGAGGGCCGCATCGACCTGCTGGTGAACAACGCCGGCTTCGGTGTCGCTCCCGGCGGGGCGGAAGAGAGCTCGATCGAGCAGGCCCAATCGATCTTCGACACGAACTTCTTCGGCATCGTCCGGATGACACGAGCCGTCGTGCCCCACATGCGACGTCAGGGGAGCGGTCGCATCATCAACATCGGCTCAGTGCTGGGTTTCCTGCCGGCGCCGTACATGGCGTTTTATGCCGCAACCAAGCACGCGGTTGAAGGCTATTCGGAATCGCTCGACCATGAACTACGCACGAGAGGCATCCGCGTCTCCGTCATCGAGCCCGCGTACACGAAGACGCAATTCGACACGAACCTGTCGGAGCCCAACTCGAAGCTCGATGAGTATCGCGACGCCCGTGCGGCCATGGGCACTGTGCTCGCAGAGGTGATGGCCACCGGCGATGAACCGAGCGTCGTTGCCGACGTCGTGCTGAAAGCCGCAAACGCGGAGCGCCCGAAACGTCGATACCCGGCCGGTAAGCTCGCGAACCGTCTGCGTTTGCTTCGCAGATTTGCCCCGGCTGGCCTGGTGGACGCCGGCGTTCGAAAGAGCCTGCGGCTCGACGCGCCGATGGCGGCGCCGCCTCGCTCGGCGGTCCTGGTCAAACCATGAAGGCGTTCATCATCGACCGTTATGGAAGCGGCACGCGCCTACGCGCTGCACAAGTGCCGGATCCGGTGACGCGCGAGGATGACGTCTTGGTCCAGATCCACGCCGCCGGCGTGAACCAGCTGGATTCCAAAATCAGGTCCGGCGAGTTCAAGCAGCTTCTGCCCTATCGTCTCCCTCTCATCTTGGGCAACGACGTGGCCGGGGTCGTGCTCAAAGTCGGCGCGCGAGCGCGCCGATTCAAACCCGGTGACGAAGTCTATGCACGGCCAGATCAGGATCGCATCGGTACGTTCGCCGAGCTGATCTCGATCAAAGAGGCTTCGGTCGCGACGAAACCCAGGAACCTCACGATGGAAGAGGCGGCCTCCATCCCGTTGGTTGGACTGACCGCCTGGCAAGCGCTGATCGAGAAAGCCAGTCTTACGATGGGGCAGAAGGTCTTTATCCAAGCAGGCTCGGGCGGCGTTGGTACGTTCGCGATTCAGCTGGCCAAGCACGTGGGTGCCACGGTGGCGACGACAACGAGTGCGGACAACGTCAACCTGGTCAGAAGCCTCGGCGCTGACGTCGTCATTGATTACAAGAGGGACGACTTCGAAAACGTCCTCCGCGACTACGACGTCGTCTTGAACAGCCTCGACAAGGTCACGCTCGAGAAATCGCTGCGAGTCCTGAGGCCTGGCGGACGGCTGATCTCCATTTCAGGCCCACCCGATCCTGACTTTGCCCGAGACAGCGGCGCGTCCTGGATGTTGAACGCGGCCATGCGCGTCTTGAGCTACGGGGTTCGAGCGAAAGCAAAGCGCCGTCAGGTCAACTACTCGTTTCTGTTTATGAGAGCGAATGGCGGTCAGTTGGCCGAGATCACCGCGCTGATCGAATCCGGAATCATCCGGCCGGTCGTGGATCGGGTCTTCCCCTTCGAGTCGACCGATGAGGCCTTGGCCTACGTCGAAGCAGGACGCGCAAGGGGTAAGGTCGTCGTACAGATGAGGCCGCCAGAAGCAAGGAGAACAGTATGAGCACGCGCCAACCGTCGCAGACACTGAAAGATCAATTTTGGGTTCTCGTCACGGGCGCGTCGAGTGGTTTCGGCGAAGAGTTCGCCCGGCAGTACGCCGCACAAGGTCGGCCGCTCGTTCTTGTGGCGCGCCGCATCGAGAAGTTGCAGGCGTTGGCGACCCAGCTGCGCGAGAGATATCGGGTCGACGTCATCGTCGAGCAGGTCGACCTTTCCGCGATCGCGGCGGTCGTCGACCTGCACAAGCGGCTGCGTGAGCGTGGCATTGCGATCGACATCCTGATCAACAACGCCGGCCACGGACTACAGGGCACGTTCGTGGATGGCACGCTCGACGCGGCACTGGCGATGCTGCAGCTGGATGTCGTGAGCCTGACTGCGGTCACCCACGTGTTTGCGCAGGACATGCAGGCACGCGGGCGCGGGAAGATTCTGCTGGTCGCCAGCCTGCTGGCCTATCAGGGCGTCGAGAAGTTCGCGGTCTATGCGGCCGCCAAAGCGTACGTCTTGCGTCTTGGTGAAGCCCTTCATCGCGAACTCAAACGCCACGGCGTCACGGTGACGGTGCTTTGCCCGGGCATGTCGGACACCGGATTCGCCACAGCGGCGCAGCAGAGGATCACGCCCGCGTTGAAGCTCTTGATGATGCAGCCGGCACCCGTGGTGCAAGCCGGGATCCGCGCGTTACAGGCCGGGCGCATCAGCGTCGTGCCCGGCTGGGCGAACAAGGCCACCGTGATGTTTACCAGGGCAACGCCTCGCTGGCTACACCAAGCCATTTTCTCTCGCATCATGGGCGCCGCAACTGACCGCGGCGATGCGTACACCGCGTCGGTCGGGGTCGCGCGACGATAGGCCGCATCGTTAACGCAATTTCGGGGAGCACTCCCATGACAGCCACCGTGTCCGAACTGAAGTCCGCCAGCCGGTCCGACCGGGAGCGCTTCGGCGACATCCTCGTCGTCCAGCGTGCCGCTTATCTTCGCGACGGGGCACCGTCACTGACGAAGCGGCGCAGTGATCTGAAGAAGTTCAAGGCGGCAATGCTCGCGCGACGCAGCGCCATCGAGGAAGCGATCAACACCGACTTCGGCCATCGCTCACGCCACGAAACGGCGATGATGGAAATCCTGGGCGTCGTCCAGGGCATTGACTACCTCGAGCGCAATCTCCATCGCTTCATGCGCCCGACCAGCCGCCACGTCGCCCTGGACATGCGGTTCGGCAGGAACCGCATCGAGTATCAGCCGCTCGGTGTGGTCGGCGTCATCTCGCCGTGGAACTACCCCGTCAACCTGTCGCTGATGCCGGTGGTCACCGCCATCGCCGCGGGAAACCGCGTCATGCTCAAACCGTCGAAGCTCACACCGGCGACGAACGCCGTGCTCGCGTCGATGCTCAGCGAGCTCTTCCCCGAAGAACAGGTCGCCGTTGTCAGCGGCGACGGCTCCGCATTCTCTTCCCTGCCGTTCGATCACCTCGTCTTCACCGGGAGCACCGCCGTGGGCCGAGCGGTGATGAAGGCCGCGAGCGAGAACCTCGTCCCTGTCACCCTCGAACTCGGCGGCAAGTCCCCGACCATCGTCGCCAGGGGCAGCGTGCAGGACCGCACCGTGTCCGCCATCGTCTGGGGGAAGCTCCTCAGCGGCGGGCAGACCTGCATCGCCCCGGACTACGCCCTGGTGCACGAATCCGAGGTCGACACTTTCATCGAGGGCTACGACAGGCTGGTGAAGGCCGCCTACCCCGACGGCCCAACGAGCGAGGACTACACCTCGATCGTCAACGACCAGCAGTATTCGATGCTGATCGACCTGATCGATGACGCTCGCGCCCACGGGGCACGGATCATCGAGGTCGGACACCGGCCCGGCGACGCCACCCGTCGTCCTCACACCCTCGCGCCGACCGTCGTGCTTGGCGTCACCGACGAGATGAAGATCGCGCACGAGGAGATCTTCGGTCCCATCCTGCCGATCTTCGGCTACGGCACTATCGATGACGCCATCGACTACGTGAACGCACGGCCCCGACCACTCGCGCTTTACTACTTCGGCGCCGACGACGCGGACCGACGCAAGGTGCTCGACCGCACGACGTCCGGCAACGTCACCATCAACGGCACGATCATGCACGTCGCGCAAGACGATCTGCCGTTCGGCGGGGTCGGTGCAAGCGGTATGGGCGCATACCATGGCGTCGAAGGCTTCCGCACGCTCAGCCATGCCAAGGGCATATTCGAGCAGGGCCGCTGGAATTTCATCGATCTCCTGCATGCGCCCTTCGGAGGCCGTGCCAATGCTGTTCTCAAGTTCTTACTTCGTTAATCGCTGCTCCGGAGTACCACCAATGGGCCTGCTACGCGATCTCTTTGATCCCGACATCCTGATGTCAGGAATCGCAATGATCCGAGATATCCCGCGGGCTCTGCGGTTGAAGCAGGTGGATGGGAGGCTCTTCTTCACGGAGGAGAAGCGGCAAGAGTATCGCCAGCGGATCGAGAGTGTGACACCACAGTCCCCGCGTCAGTGGGGCACCATGGAAGTGGACCAGATGCTTCGCCACCTCAATCTCGCGTGCGGTGGCTCGCTTGGCTTCTACGATCTTCCGGACGAGACCAACCTGTCCACCCGAACACTCGGCAAGTGGATTACTGTGGATTGGTTTCCGGAGCAGCCCGTGGGTCTCCGCCTGCCTAAGGGCTTCAAAATCCCGCATTCGCAGAGATTTGAGTTCGCGGACGAAAAGGCACAACTGCTGAACATCGTCGAGACCGCGTGGCACGCGAGAACTGACGAGGCGTGGAAACCGCATCCACTATTCGGGAAGATGACGCCTCGCCAGTGGGGCAAGCTCTTGCAGATGCACTTGGATTATCACCTGCGGCAGTTCGCAGCCTGAAGGCAAGACGTTATGAAGACCTCGGGAAACATTCTCGCCGTTCAGCGCACCGCCTTTTTGGAATCGTAAAGAAACGGGGCGGCTCAACGAAATCGCCGTAAGTGATCGCGGCACATCAAGAGCTCTGACACGATTTCAGCGGACGCTCGTCGTCGCAAGCCGTCAAACCGTTGAACGTGAAGAAGATGGAGACGCGATGTGGTAATTTTCCGGCGTGTGCGATAATCTGTTTTAGACTGCTCGTAACTCATTGATTCTAAAAGCGGAGAGATGTCAGAGTGGTCGATTGAGCACGCTTGGAAAGCGTGTGTAGGGGAAACTCTACCGTGGGTTCGAATCCCACTCTCTCCGCCAGCCTCCTTGCCTTCGGCTCGTCGGTGACGGCTCGCGTGGAACTCTAGGGCCACCGCGCACGGCGCTCAGCGCCGCGCGACTCGTCTCGAATCCCACTCTCTCCGCCAGCCTCCTTGCCTTCGGCTCGTCGGTGACGGCTCGCGTGGAACTCTAGGGCCACCGCGCACGGCGCTCAGCGCCGCGCGACTCGTCTCGAATCCCACTCTCTCCGCCAGCCGTCACAGCGACTTTCAACCGCCACATTCGCCGGTGTTTCTCGAGTTCTGAACCAAGGCGATTCAATCGCTCCGTCGCCAGCCCCGTCAACCCGACTCGCGCAAGACCACCACCAGCAGCAGCTTCGAAGCATACGCGGTGTTCCGAATCCCAGAGAGTTGTGGCCGCCAGCGTGCGGGAGCCGTGGAGAAACCGCCCCCTGCCGCAGCTGCTGGTTGAATCCGCCAAGCCGAGCGCCACGCTCGAAAACTTGGGAACCTGTTTTCGCGGCGTCCTCCTCTTGACACCCTAAATGAGTCCATGCCACCATCGCTCCTTCATCTGGATTTCCTAAGGGAGCGATGTGGACACGCTCGACATTCCCCAGGGCACGCTCGATTTGATGATTCTCACGATGCTCGCCCGCGAGCCGATGCACGGCTACGGGATCTCGCAGCGACTCGCCGTACTCTAGTCGCGATCAGTTCCGCGTCAATCCGGGATCGCTGTTCCCGTCGCTGTACCGTCTGGAGCAGGACGGCAAACTGAAAGCGGAGTGGCGCGCCACCGAGAACAATCGCCGCGCCAAGTACTACCGGCTGACGAGCTCCGGCCGGCGCCAGCTTGAAGTGCATCGCGCACGCTGGAACCGGGTCTCGTTCGCCGTGGCCAGTGTTCTGGAGGGCGCATGACACTGCTGCATCGCCTCGCTTCGATCGTGCGGTGGATCTTCCGGCGGAACCAGGCCGAGCGCGACCTGAACGACGAGCTGGAGACCTTTGTCGACATGGCGGCCGCCGACGAGATCCGCGACGGCGCGACGCGCGCCGAGGCCCGCCGTCGAGCTGCACTGCAGCTCGGAGGCATGGAACAGGCCAAGGAACGCGTTCGCGGCGCCCGCCATGGGGCGTGGCTGGACGTGGCCGGGCGGGACGTCCGCTATGGATTGCGGCAGGTTCGACGTAATCCGGCGTTCTCGGCGATCGCCATCGCGACGCTCGCGCTCGGCATCGGCGGGACGACTGCGATGTTCAGTGTCTTCGACGCGGTGCTCGTCCGCCCTTTGCCCTACGCCGATGCGGACCGTCTCGTGATGGTCTGGGACTGGGAAACGGGCGGGACCGACCTCACCTCGGGGTTCGACTCCACACCCGCGGAGTGGATCGAGTGGCGCCGCCTCAATACGGTCTTTACGGATCTCGCATGCACCCAGCCGGCCGACGCGACGCTCTCCGGCCACGGCGAACCCGAACTCGTCCCCGCGCGGAAGGTCACGTGGACGTTCTGGAGCGTCCTCGGCGTGCAGCCCATGCTCGGGCGTGTCTTCACCGAGGACGAGGACAACAAGGGCGTGCGGGTCGTGATCATCAGCCACGGACTGTGGCAACGCCGGTTCGGCGGCGCATCCGACATCGTCGGGCGTGCGATCTCCCTCAACGACGAGCCCTACGAAGTGATCGGCGTCATGCCGCGGAACTTCTACTTCATGCCCTCGCGCGAGATCGACATGTGGATGCCGGCGTCGTTCCCGCCCTGGATGCGGACGAACCTTACGTGGCATGACGCCCAAATCGTGGCGCGACTCAAGCCCGGCGTAACCATGGAGCACGCACAGCAGTCCATGGCGGCGTTGAGTCTCCAGGTAACGGCGAAGAACTTTCGCGGCCCCCGTTCGGTGATCGTCGCGCCTCTGCGAGCGGAAATCGCCGGGAAAACGCGGACCGCGCTGATCCTGCTGGTGAGCGCGTCGGGTGCGCTCCTCTTGATCGCCTGCGTCAATTTGACGAATCTGCTGCTCTCGCGCGGCGCAGCGCGGGGCAGGGAAGTCGCGGTGCGCGCGGCACTCGGCGCGGCGCGCGGCAGGCTGGTGTCCCAGTTTCTCATCGAAAGCCTGGTGCTCGCCGCGCTCGGCACGCTGGCCGGACTCGCGATCGCCCTTCCGGCGATGCGATTTCTCGAACGGCTCGTGCCTGAGGCCATGGGCGCCGCGCGCCTTACGCTCGATTGGCGAGTGCTCGCATTCTCCGCCGCCGCGGCTATCGGATCGGCCTTGGCGTTCGGCCTCGCGCCCGCGCTACGGGGATCACACGTCGCTCCGCAGGAAGCACTCCGCGATGGCGGACGCGGCACAGCGGGCGCGCGCAGACACTGGTTCCAGCATTCGCTGATCGTCGTCGAAACGGCGCTCGCCGTTGTGCTGTTGACATGCTGCGGCCTCCTCCTCCAGACCTTTCAGCACCTGCGCAACACCGATGTGGGGTTCAGGAGCCAACGGCTCCTGACCTTCGAGACGCCGTTGTTCCGGTACAAGGAGTTCCCGGGGCGCGTCGCCTTCATCAACGCCGAGTTGGAGGCCGTGCGCGCCATTCCGGGCGTGGTCAACGCCGGTGCGACCAGTCGCATTCCGTTCACGAACGCCGCCGACGCGACCTTCTATTGGCTGGAAGGGCAGCCCGAATCCAGCATCCCGCAGCAGGTCGCGCTCATTCGCAACGTCAGCCGCGACTATCTCGCGACGGTCGGCGCGACTTTGCACGAAGGCAGATTCTTCAGCGCGACGGACCAAGCGTCCAAGCTACCCTTGGCCATCGTCAACGAGCCGTTTGCCGCCCGCCATTTCCAAGGCCAATCTCCTCTCGGCCGGAGGTTCAAGTTTGGAAATACAGATGAAAAAGGTTACTGGTACACGATTGTCGGCGTCGTGAAGCCGATTCGCGAAGCCGGCGTGTTGGAGGACATGAAGCCCGCCGTCTATCGGCTGCACGAACACTGCGACCAGATCGGCAGCCTTCAACTCGGCATCGTTGTGCAAACGGCGGTCGAGCCGGCATCGATCATCCCGGCGGTCCGTCAGGCCATCTGGTCACTGGACAAGAATCAGCCGCTTGCGCGCATCCAGACGATGGACGAGATCGTCGATCGGCAGCTGTCGACGCCTTCACAAAGCACGGCGCTGTTGAGCGCATTCGCGCTGCTCGCGCTGCTGCTCGCGGCGCTAGGCATCTACGGCGTGCTCTCCTACGCCGTCGCTCAGCGTACCAACGAGATCGGCGTACGCATGGCGTTGGGTGCGACCTCCAAAGCGATCATGCTCTCCTTTGGCAGGCGAGGCTTGGGTGTGACCCTCACCGGACTCGCCATCGGTGTCGTCCTGGCGGCGATCGCATCGCGCCTGATGAGTACTCTGCTCTACGGCTTTCGGCCCGACTACATCACGACTGTCGTTGTCGTCTCCGTGATTCTTGTGGCGGTAGCAGCACTGGCATGTATTGTTCCCGCGCGCCGCGCCGCGCGCATCGATCCGATGATTGCCCTGCGGCAGGATTAGTATTGGGACGAGGGGCCAGTCGCTCATGCAGCGTGGATGAGCCAGCTGCGGAATTCGTCCCAGACAGCCCGCCAGCCTATAAACTACTACCAATCAGTAACTTACCTGATAGGCTGATTTCACTTTAGAACTTTGGGGGCTGGTGCAGCTTGACCGTTCGTGCATTTGAACTACAATGCAGTTCAAATGACGCCTGCGGTGAATCTGGGCGAATTCGAACAACTGATTCTCCTTGCGATCCTCCGACTCCGTGATGACGCCTATGGAGTGACCATCCGCGCGGAACTGGCGGATCGTGCAGGACGCAACGTCGCGCCAGGTGCGCTGTACACCGCACTCGACCGACTTGAGACCAAAGGCCTGATCACGTCACGCATGAGCGATCCCACTCCACAGCGAGGCGGTCGCGCGAAACGCCACGTCACCGTGACTGCCGCAGGAATGGAGGCGCTGACCCGTGCGCTGCAGGCGTACGAACGATTACTGGACGGCCTTGACTTGGTGCGAGGTGCGCATGCGTGACAACGTCATCGAAAAACTCTTCTCCCTGTTTACGTCGTCAGACCGCGCAGAGGCGATGGCTGGCGACCTGACGGAAGAACGGAAGCATCGCGGATGGGCGTGGTTCTGCGTGCACGTGGTCGGCGTCCTGCTGGCGCTATGGCGCAGCGCTGCGGGGGACGCACCGCTGCGCGTGCTCGCGCTCACGGCCGCAGGATGCGCGCTTTTTTCCGGTCCCGCATTCGGCGGCGCCGCGGCCGTCGGTCTGTTTCCCCAGTTGATTGGTTCGCCCGTGAGCTGGGTCGCGCTGTCGTTCTTCTGGTGGGGTGGAGCGCTCTGGACCGGCGCCTCGTTGGTCGGCCTCGCGCCGAGACGCGGCATGGTGGCCTGCGTGACCCTCGTGGCCGCCGGTGAGGCACTGTTGCTTGCGTTCGGTGCGATGACGCCGCGGCGCGACCTGTTGACCTCCGAGTTCCTCCTCTTCTACGTGATCGGCCTGGTCGCGGGGGCGCCGCTGCTGACGGGCGGCGCGATCGCTCGTCTGCGGATGAACGCCTGCCGCAATCGTGGTTTCGAGCAAAGTCGATGAATCGTCGCGTCCTGCCCATTCTGTGTGTCCTCCTGGCGGGCGCCGCGCCCGCGTGGCCGCAGCAGATGGAGTGGAAAGACCTATCGCCGCACGCGGTGAAATTTGTGACGGCCGATAACGAGGTGGAGCTGGAGGTGTTGGACTGGGGTGGTTCAGGGTTCCTGAAAAAAACCGACGAGCTTCTCGAGAAGCTTGTCAGTCATGGGGATCGTCTGGATTTGTGGAGCTTGCCGGCGGCCGAGCGCGAGGCTCGCTTGCGCCGGCACTTCGCCCGTCTAGTTCACGCGGACCGAAGCTCCTCCGCTCTCTGACGACGCCAATCCGTTGTCCTGATGCCGATCAGCCGACCATTTGACAGCGCGGCGGCCGATGGTCAAGATCGCTCGTGGTGCGACACCATCGGACCATCGGAGCGCTTCTGGTCGTCACGGCCATGTTTGCTGGGAACGCGGCGGTCTGCATGGCCGCACGCGGTTCAGCATCTCAAGCGATGGCCTGTTGCAAGGCAGGGCACCTCGCCTGCGGCAAGATGACCAGCGAGAGCGACTGTTGCAAGTCGCGCCAACAAAACGCCTCGAACACCATCGCTGCTGCGTACAAGCAACCGGACGCGGTTTTGGCCGTCGCGGCACCCGTCGCGATACCGGCGCTGTTCCGGCCGCCAGTCCGATCGTCCTTCGTTGTGTCTGGTCGCGAGCGTGACAAGCGACCGCACGATCCACCCCACCTCCATTCGTTCTCACTGCTGATCTAGACACGGCACTGCTGTCAGCGGAATCCGTCTGTCTTCGCTGAAAGGAGTGCGACGTGCGATCACGTCTGTACGCGGCGGCAGGGCTCGTCTCGGCCCTGACGACCCTCGTCTGTTGAACGCTGCCGATTGTGTTCGTGAGCCTAGGTCTAGGCTCCGTCATTGCGTCGGCATTCACGGTAGCGCCCTGGATTGCGTCGGTCGGACGCCATAAGACTGGCGTCTTTCTGACCGTCGGCGCGCTGCTCGCCTTCAATTACTGGATCGCCATTGCGCGTCCGAAGCGCCAGGCGTGCCTGCCGGGAGAGGTGTGTCACATCGACAGTCCGGCCATGCGGGTCAATCGATGGCTCTTTTGGACGTCACTTGTGATCTACGCCGGTGCCGTCGCGGTCACGTACGGCGCGCTGTGGTGGGTAAGGAGCCAATCATGAACGTGCGAATAGCTTCGCTCGCGTGCGTGCTCTGCGCAATGCCCCAGCGTCGTCCAGGCGGCCGGCCATGGTCCAGTGTTCGGCGGAGCCACGCCGACGCTTGGGAGGGGCGGGTGGAGCCTCGATACCGCCTGGACGCTCCGAACGGGTGAGCACGACGCCAGCGAGCAAATGCTCAAGACGATGGTCAGTTTCGGTGTGACCGAAACGCTGCAAGTCTCGGCGTCTCTGCCAATCGCCATGAGCAATGGCGCGTTGCCAGAGGCTCGGATGATGAGCCTGATGTCGAACGCGCGTGAGCTCGAGGTGCTGGCCGGTTATCGCTTCCAACGACGTGTGATTGGCATCGGTGGGCGCCAGGAAAGCACCGCGTATGCGGGGTGGACGATCCCATTCGAGTCCACGCGGGGTGGCGCCCGCACGTCACCGTCGCTGTACCTGGGTGGCGCGACCGGGTACGCGTCGCGTTCGCATTACCTCTGGGTGGGAGCGGGCATCCAGCACTTCACGAAGACAAACGGTGATCAACTCGGTGGCAGTCGGTTCGCCAGCGTCGTGTACGGGTTCCGCCCCAAGGCGCTCCGCGTCGAGGCACACAAACCCGACGCGCGCCTCTTTGTCGAAGCCACGGCGGAGAACCGGCTGGCCGATCGCGTGGGAGGCGTCGAACAGTCGACGGCCGCGCGAACGGTCTTCGTAGGACCGACGACCCTCATCCTCTACAAGGCGTACGCCTTCGAGGCAGGGATCCTGTTCCCGGCCTACCAGCGCGTCGATGCCGGGCGGAGCAAGGAGCACGTCCGCGTCGCCGTGAATGTCAGTTACTTCTTCTGGCTCAAGTGAGAGGGATTGGTCATGAAGCGAACACTCTTCGCCCTGTGCGCGGCGATGCTGCTGGCCACGAGTGCGCGCGCGGAACTGCGGCATGTGGAGATCAAGACGTTGGGCATGGATTGAGAGATCTGCGCCCACGCCGTGCGCGTGGCCATGCAGAAGGTGGCGGGAGTCCAGTCGGTGCGGGTGAGCTTGAACGACGGCCTGACGGTGCTCGATTTCGAGCTCGGTAACAAGGTGACGGTCGCCCAACTCCGGACGATCCTGAAGAACAACGGGTTCGTCTCGAAAGAGGCGCGCCTTGATGCGGTAGGGGCAGTCGCGGAACGCGCGTCTCGTCTCGTCTTCGTCGTGTCTGGAACCGGGGAGGAATTCGCCGTGAGACCAACCGGCGCCGCCTATGAGAACGTGCGAAAGCGTCTTGCAGAGTCAGGCCCAATTCAGCAGGCGGAGATTAAAGGCGTCGCCCTCGATGTTGGGAAAACACCTCCAACGCTGATGATTGAGTCGCTCAAGTAAGCCGTTCGTCGGCCGGTTTCGAGCGCAGGGGCCAAGAAGCGGTCCGTTGCCCCAGCGGCTACTCGAGACAGACTGGTCCTAGCAGCCAGTGGTGGACGTGCCGCGTCGCACCGAGACGGGGGAGGCGCCCGCCTGGCAAGGCGCGACGACCGAGAATATCGGGAATATTTAAGTGAGGAGCAACGCCGCCAGACGGGATGCATCGCCCGTCGAATGCAGCGGCACTTCCACCACGGGCTGCTTAGGGGGCGACGGTCCTCGATGTCCGGCTCGAGGTCCATCAGCGGCTGCGTATTGACATCGTCCTGACGAGGACCGCGGCAACGGCGCGCTAGCGCACGCCGATGATTCGCTCCGCGTTCTTCCGATAAAACTTCTCGAGCACGGCTTGCGGCAGGGCGAGCCCCTCGACGGTGTCGCCGCCATAGTCCGTGGAGCCCGCGCCTGCGTAGTAGGCCCAGTCGCGGCGGTACTGCGCCTCGAGATCGGCGGCGAACTTCGCCCGATCCTCGTCGGTCGGCGCCACGTCGGGCGTCCGATAGGGCCGCCACGATCGATCGACGCCGTACAGGATCCGGTCTTGGTACTTCACGAAGAATGCCCGCACTTTGACTGACGGTTGGCGTGTAAGGTCGCGCGTCCGCGCTGAGACCTCGACATGGAAGTTTGGATACGTGTCGAGCCGCTTCGCCACCTCGTCGACGTCGTACTCCAGACTGCCGATGTGCGCCCCGATCATGACCAGGCCGGGATGCTTCGACAGGATGTGATCGCGCGCGTCCATCAACCGTGCGTGGCTCGGATACTCTGGCTTCCCATACAGATGCCACTGCGGGTTCCGCGAGTAGTAGCCGTAGTGAACGCTCTTCGGGTCGAGCGGCAGCCACGCCTCACGTGGCTCCGCCAGATGGGCCAGCAGCGGTTTCCGGCGTGACACGAGATGCGCGTACACCGGATCGAGGATCGCATCGTCCGGCAGCAGGAACGCGCCGTCGGGCCGCTTCAGCTCGAGCCCGACTTCCTTCCAGATCTTCACCATGACGGCGCCCTGCGCGAATGTCTTGTCGAGGGCTTTCGCCACACGCGCGCCGTACTCCGGCTGATTGCGTGTCGTGAGATCGAACGTCGAGGCGAAAGAAAAGATGTCCGGATGCCGCTTCACGAGCGCGGCGTTGAACCGGTGCATGAATTCGAGGTGGCCGTCGGTGCCGGGATTGCTGATGTTCACGACGCGCAGGTTGATGCGCCGCAGCATCGCGTTGACGACGGGCATGTCCTCGTAGATGTGAGAGTGCACGTCGATCTTGCGCAGGCGCTCGAAGCCGGGCGGCGGCGACGACGTCGAGCGCATCGAGGATTGTGCCGCGAGCAAGCGATCGCCGACGGCAACGGCCGCGACGATCACGGCAGCCGAAACCATCAGCAGGACGATGCGGGAACAACGGAACATGGCGTACATGGAGGAATCCAAATTCCACAACGGGCAGATTGTTGGCCCGCTCAAGACCGCGCCGCGAGACACCACGGGCGCCAGCCCCGAAGACCTGCTCAAATCGAGACAGTTCGAGGTCACATCGGGCCCATTGGGACCTTCAGGCTCGAAAACGTTCGCCGCCCGATTTCCGCAGTTGGACATTCCCTCAAAGGAACCTGACCGGCCAACGCAGTTTCTCGTCGTTCTCCAGTTGCATCTGGTGGCTTCACGCGTTGGCGAGTGGGACATCGAAGTTTCCGTGCGGCCGACGGCACGCACGGGCTTCCAGCATGATCTGCCTCGTGCACGGATTGCCGCCGTTGAACAGACGTGGCTGCCTGTCGTTTCGGGTCTCAACCCCAAGGCAAGTTACGAGACACGCGACCTTGCCACAATCCAACCACCGGGACCGCTCATGCTGGACGAACTGCAGCGGAAGCAAGCGTCCATCCTCCTGGACACAAGCGTTGATCGGGCTCTCTGTCGGCAGCGTGGGCTCTCGGAAGTGTCAGCGGCCACCGCTCGCGGCGGTTACTCAGGGTGATTGCGCGCGCTGTGCGCGCATCGAGCCCGAGCTGGAGGCTACCTTCGGCTGACTTTGACAATCCTTCGCAGTCGTGCACGGTCATCGTCTGCGAGCTGTGCGCTCGTGAGACGCTCGGCCTCTGACCAGCCTCCGCCGAGCGCCTTGAAGATTGACGCGGCCTGACGCGTGACCTCGACACGGCTCTGCGCCAACCGGTCCTCCGCATCCAGACGCACGCGCTCGGCGTCGAGCACCGTCAGGAAGTTGTCGACGCCGAACTGGTATCGCTGCCGGGCGAGATCGGCGGCCGCGCGCGCGGACCGAGCAGCCAGATCGAGATGGCCGAAGCGTTCCCGCTCCTGCACATAGGCGGTGATCGCGCGCTCGGCTTCCTCGAGCGCGGACAGGGCGGTTCGCTCGTAGTCCGCGAGCGCGATTTCGGCGGTCGCATCGGCGGCCAGGATGCGCTGACGAATGCGGTTCCACTCGAGAAACGGCAGCGTGACGCCGACGCCGAGACCAAACCGCAGCCCTCGATTGTCGACGTCGCCGACGCTAAAGGACTGCAGCCCAACGCCGCCCGTGAGTACCAGTCGCGGGAAGAGCTCGGCGGCCGCGACGCCGGCGCGAGCCGCTGCGGCGAGCACCGCGAATTCGGCGGCGGCCACGTCGGGCCGCCGGCGCAGCAGGGTGATCGGTTCTCCGATGCGCGAGCGCGTCGGGCGGCGGCGGCAGCGTATCGGGAACTCGCAAGTCGGCCGCCAGCGCCTGCGGCTCGGAGCCGACGAGCACGCCCAGCCGGTAGATCGCCGACGACTCAGCGGCGACGAGCGGTGGAATGGACGCCCTTGTCGATTCGAGCAGCGCGATCGCTCGATCGACATCGAGCTGCGTGCCTCGACCCGCCGTCAGCAGTTGTTGCGTGAGCTCGGACGCGCTCTCCTGGTTGGCGACGTTGTCGCGCGCGACGGCGAGCCGCGCCTGCGTGCCTCTGACATCGGTGTACGCAAGCACGACCTCGGCCGCCACCGAGACCAGGGTGAGGCGGCGAAGCGATCGCTCGCGCGCGAAGTCGGCGCGCGCCCCGGCAATCGAGGCGCGGCGAGCGCCGAAGACGTCCACTTCCCAGCTCGCGTCGACGCCGGCATCGAACAGGTTCGACGTCGGCCGCCGGCGCGACGCCGACTTGCGACCGGCTGCGCTCGAATGCGGCGCGTCGCTCCGCCGAGGGGCCAGTTCGCGCCCTCCTGCTCGCGCAGCCTGGCGCGCGCCAGCCGCACCAGCGCCGTCGCTTGACGGACGTCGGGGCTTCGACTCAGCGCCTGCTCGACGAGCGACGTCATGCGCGCGTCCTGGAACGTTGTCCACCACGCGTCGACGGGCTCCGTTGTCGCGAGCGCGGCGTCCGCTGCCGCTCTCGAACGCAGCGGGCGGCGTCGGCGCGACCGGCCTGATGTCCGTGCCTCTCACGCTGCAGCCGGCGATCGCGACCAACAGCAGCGCCGATGGCCGGATGCGCCCGGCGGATCACGGCTGGACCTCACCGCAGGCGATGCGGTGATCGGTGGCACTGCGGAGTCTCGGCGTGCTGATCGCTGGACGGCCTGCCGATGGCTCGCGCCGAGCGCCAGACGCCGGCAGACGACGTAGAACGCCGGCGTGAGCAGCAAGCCGAACAGCGTGACGCCAATCATCCCCGCGAAGACGGCCGTGCCCAGCGCCTGGCGCGCTTCCGAGCCGGCGCCGCTGGCGACGACCAGCGGCGCGACGCCGAGAATGAAGGCGAACGACGTCATCAGAATCGGTCGCAGCCGCAGCCGTGCGGCGTGCGCCGCCGCCTCGAATCGATCGAGCCCGAGCTGATCTTCCGCCTGCTTCGCGAATTCGACGATCAGGATGGCGTTCTTGCACGCGAGCCCGACCAGCACGACGAGACCGATCTGCGTGAGGATGTTGTTGTCCTGTCCGCGCAGCAGCACGCCCGTGATCGCCGCCAGGAGGCACATCGGCACGATCAGCACGACCGCGAGCGGCAGCGTCAGGCTCTCGTACTGTCCGGCCAGCACGAGAAAGACGACGATGACCGCAAAGGCGAAGACGAACGCCGCGGTGTTGCCCGCCTGCTGTTGCTGATACGCCAGCTCCGTCCACTCGTAGGAAAACCCCTCGGGCAGCGTGCGTGTCGCCAGCGCCTCCATCGCACTCATCCCCTGGCCGAAGGACGTGCCTGGCGTCATGTCGCCGAGGACCTCGACGGCCGGATAGAGGTTGTAGCGGGTCACGCGTGTCGGGCCGCTCACGTCGCGAAACGTGGCCACCGATCCGAGCGGCACCATGCCTCCGGTGTCGCTGCGGGTGCGGAGCTCGGAGATATTCCGCGCCGTGCGTCTGAACTGCGAGTCGGCCTGCGCGGTCACTCGGTAGGTGCGGCCGAGGTAGTTGAAGTCGTTCACGAACGACGATCCGAGGAACACCTCGAGCGCCTCGAACACCCGCGACGGCGGCACGCCGAGCGCCTGGGCGCGGTCGCGATCGATGTCGACGTAGAGCTGTGGCGTCGAGACCTCGAACTGTGAGAACACCGCGGTGAGACCGGGCTCGCGCGCGGCCGCGGCGGTGACCTGGCCCGTGGCGTCGCGCAGCGCCGGCAGGCCCCGCGCCGCCTGGTCCTGCACGATGAACTTGAAGCCGCCCGTCGTGCTGAGGCCGCGAACCGAGGGTGGCGCGATGACGAAGATGTTCGCTTCGGCGATCGCGGCCATGCGCTGTCGAGCGGTGCGGAGGACGGTCGCCCCGTCGACGCCGTGCGCGGCGCGTTCGGCAAACGGTGTCACGGTGAAGAACACGGCCGCGGCGTTGCTGGCGTTGGTGGATGTGGCCGCATCGAACCCGCTGAAGCTCGCCGTGTGCACGACGCCGGGGATCGCGAGCAGTTCCTTGATCGCCCGCTGCACCACGGCGTCGGTGCGCGAGAGCGACGAGCCCGGTGGCAGCTGCACGATCGTGATGAAGTAGCCCTGGTCCTGCGCCGGGATGAAGCCGCCGGGCGCGCGCCAGAACTGCACGCCGGTCAGCACGATGCAGCCCCGCGTAGACCACGAGCACCAGCGCCGAGACGCGCACGATCTTCCCGACACCTCTGCCGTACAGATTCGAGAGCCGATCGAATGCCGCGTTGAATCCATCGAAGAACCTGCCGACGATGCGGCCGACGAGCGAGCGCCGGGCATCGCTCCGGCGGACGCAACAGCAGCGCGGCCAGCGCGGGAGACAGCGTCAACGAGACCAGGCACGAGATCAGCGTGGCCGAGGCAATCGTCAGCGCGAACTGCCGATAGAACTGACCGGAGATGCCGGGGATGAACGCCGTCGGCACGAACACCGCCGACAGGACGAGCGCGATGGCCACCAGCGCGCCGCCGACTTCGTCCATCGTCGGCGCGCGGCCTCCCGCGGCGTCATGCCCTCGATGGAGATTGCGTTCCACGTCCTCCACCACCACGATCGCATCGTCCACGACGATGCCGATCGCGAGGACGAGCCCGAACAGCGAGAGCGTGTTCAGCGAGAAGCCGAACGCCTGGAGCACCGCGAACGTGCCGATGAGCGACACGGGAATCGCGAGCAGCGGAATGACCGACGCGCGCCACGACTGGAGGAAGAGGACCACGACCACGACCACGAGGATCGCCGCCTCGAAGATGGTCTTCTGAACTTCGCGCACCGACTCGCGCGATGAACTCCGAGGGGTTGTAGATGATGTCGTAGTCGAGCCCTGACGGGAACTGCGGGCGGAGACTCGCCATCAGCGTCCTGCACGCCCCGTGCCGTCTCGAGCGCGTTCGAGCCCGGGCGTTGAAAGATGGGTATGGCCACCGCTGGCTTGTCGTCGAGATAGGCGTTGGTCGAGTAGTCGACGGCACCGAGCTCGATGCGCCCGATGTCGCGCACGCGTACCAGCCGGCCTTCGTCGGCGCTCTTGATCAGCACGTCCCCGAACTGCGCGGGATCCGTGAGGCGCCCGAGGAGCTGGACGCCGACCTCGTAGGCGCCTTGTTGCGTCGACGGCGGACGATCCAGCACGCCGCCGGCGACCTGGACGTTCTGACTGCGAAGCGCCTGCACCACTTCGCCGGCGGTCAGGCCGAGCGCGGAAATCCGATTCGGATCGAGCCAGATCCGCATCGAATACTCGCGCGCGCCGAACAGCCGGAGATCGCCGACGCCATCGAGCCTGGCCAGCCGGTCGCGGATGTTGAGCAGCGTGTAGTTCGACAGATACAACTGATCGCGCGAGTTGTCGGGCGAGTAGATGTGCACCACCATCAAGATGTCCGGCGTGTTCTTGTTGGTGACGACGCCGAGCCGCCGCACTTCTTCGGGCAGTCGCGGCAGCGCGATGTTGACGCGGTTCTGCACCAGGACCTGCGCGGCATCGAGATCGGTGCCGAGCGCGAACGTGACGGTAATGGTGGTGCGGCCGTCGGCCGTCGATTGCGAGGAGAGATACAGCATCCTCTCCACGCCGTTGATCTCCTGCTCGAGCGGAGCGGCAACGGTGGCGGCAGCGGTCTCGGCATTCGCGCCTGGATACGAGGCCGTGACCGTGATGCTCGGAGGAGCGACCTCGGGATACTGGGAGATGGGAAGGGCGAAGTAGGCGACCGCGCCGACCAGCATGATCATCACCGAGATCACGCCGGCGAGAATCGGCCGATCGATGAACAGCTTGGAGAAGCCCATGGTCGCGGCTCCTCAACTGCCCGCCAGAGGCTCGATGCGCCCGTTGGTCGGAGCGACCTTGGCGCCGGGCCGCACGCGCTGCATGCCGTTGATCACGATGCGATCGTCGCGCTGCAGGCCGGCGCGGACGATGCGCAAGCCCTCGCTCGAGATTGCCCGGCTCCACCACGCGCTGCTCCGGCATGTCGTCCTTGCCCAAGGCCCACACGAATCGCCGCGACTGGTCGCTCAGGATCGCGCTGTCGGGCACGAGCAGCGCATCGAACTCGCCAGAGCCGAGGAGCTGAAGGCGTCCGAACTGCCCAGGCGTGAGGAAGCCGCCAGGGTTGGGGACGAGTGCGCGGCCGCGGATCGTGCCGGTCGCGCGGGTCGACCCGGTTGTCGACGAAGTCCATCTTGCCGACGTGCGTGAACGTGGGCTCATCGAGCAGCCGGATGCGCACGGGATTGGGCGCGTCACGCGAGCTCCGCCGTTCACCGCTGGCGTTCATCCGGTTGTATTTCAGGTAGTCCGACTCGCTCGCATCGAACACGAACTGGATCGGATCGACCGCGACGATCGTCGTCAACAGCGTCGATCCGGCCTGACCGCCCGAGATCACGTTGCCCACGCTCACGAATTTCTCGGAGATGCGGCCGCCGAGTCGGTGCGCGCACGCGCGTGAACTCCACGTTCAGCGCCGCCGCACGCTCGGCGGCGCGGGCGACGATCAGCGCCGCCTCGGCTTCCTTCCGCGCCTGCGCCCGGCGGTCGAACTCCTCCTGGCTGATGCCTCGGATCGCGAACAGCGCTTCGCCGCGAGTGAAGTCGGTGGTGGCGAGCTCCACGCGTGTCTGCGCGCGTACAACGTCTGCCCGCGCTCCCTCCAGTACCGCTTCGTAGGGTCGCGGATCGATCACGAACAGCAGGTCGCCAGGTTTGACGATCGCGCCGTCGCGGAAATGGATGGAGTCGAGATAGCCATCCACGCGGGCGCGAACGTCCACGCGATCGGTCGCCTCGAAGCGGCCGGTGTACTCGTCCCATTCGGTCAGCCGCATCACCAGCGGTGGCGCGACAACGACCGCGGGCGGCGCCGCAACCGGCGGTGCGTCGGTTGAGCGACATCCGCCGAGCACGGCGCATGCCAGAGCCACGCAGCACCGAACGGTGTTTCATCGCGACCTCCTCGACGCGCATGAAACCAGATGCGGGAGGACGGACCCATTATAGGAAGGTGTTGGCCGATCCCTTCGTCCAATGGATTCGAATCGGCGCGTCTGGTGTCATACCGCTCGCATTGACCGAACGGAGGCGAAGCGGCCCCCATAATCGCATCACTTACCCGTTCGCGGCAAAGAACCACGCTGATAGATCTTCCGCTTGTACCGCGCCGCCCTTCGGCGCACTTTTTGGGGACTGACGGCGCGACGACGTGCAGATTCAGGCCATTGTGCCGTGTCCCTACCAGAAACTCCATCGGCACCGTGGGACACGCCGCTCGTGTGTTGTCATGGTCGCCAACGCGGAGTCGAGAACCCGAACGGCCAGGGACGCCTTTTTGTGTACGATAGCGGCCTCCGTGGGCACACGACGGCCGACTACGGGCGAAGACAGTCAGGCAGGTAACGCTCGCCGAGAGACGGTCAAGCCGCGCGACGTTCGTAGTGGTGATGCAAACCGCCGACGTATGGGACTGCGACGATTGTTCCACAGGCGGGCGGTTGCGCAGCCCGATGGACGGGACCATCCTTGTCCAGCGAGAGGTGCGTGCGCCACTCGTGGTAGTTCGTGAGGTAGCGCTGCAGGTGCCGGCGCGACGCGCGCTCATTCCACACGATGACGTGATCGAGGCACTCGTGCCGGAGGGCTCGGATCACCCGTTCAACGAACGGATTCTGCCAGGGACAACACGCGAAACGTGGCGGTGGGGACGGTGAAGAAGAGCAGTCTCTGGCCCGCAACCGCAACGGCCACAACAGGGACGGAATATTCAGCAAGGACAGCTCGCCACCGCGAAGGAGTTCGTCCGCGAGGGTGCGTACATCTTCATCACGGGCCGACGTGAGCGGGAATTGACCGAAGCCGTCAACGGAATCGGGACGAAAGTATCGGTGGTACGAGGAGACGTGTCGCACCTGGCTGATCTCGATCGGCTCTTCGCACACATCAAACGCGACAAGGGCAGGCTCGACATCGTGTTCGCGAACGCGAGCAGCTACATAACTGGTACGGAGTTGTTCGTGGACGGCGGCATCTACCTGGTTCAGATTGCCTCAGGACAGCGTACGCGACTGGACCTGACGAGCGCCGGCGGACGAGGCGCCGACCAGAGCATGTCACCCGCGATCAGCGGCGACGGCCGATTTGTCGCATTCGTCTCGAGAGCAGACTTGATGTGCACGAAGGCGCAGGCGTGTGTCACTGAGCCTTCGGACACGAATGACGTCGCCGACATCTACCTTCGTGACACGCTGACGGACATCACGAGGCGTATCACCCGCAGCTACGCTGGTGGCGATCTGGACGGGCCCAGCTACGACCCGGCGATCAGCAGCGATGGACGGCACGTGGCTTTCGTGTCGGAGGCGCAGAACCTGACGCGGGCTTCCAGGAGTCGTGCCGCCCACATCTATGTGCACGACCTCGTCACGGGTATCACCGAGCTCGTCAGCCGCACCCCGAGTGGGCGTCCCGCAAATGGAGCCAGCCTGCGACCGGCGATCTCTCACGATGGCGGGACGGTCGCGTTTCAGTCGCTGGGCGTCCAATCTTATTTGCGAAGGCAGGTGCCGCGCGGCGGGGTTCGACCTCAACCTTCTATGGGATGTGTTCGTGTATGGGCGGTTCACACACCGCACGATTCGAGTGAGCCATGATAACGGGAGTGGATGGCAAACAGCACGGCCCCCTCGCTCGACGACACCGGACGCGTGCTTGCCTTTGGATCGCGACATCCAATCAACGGACGCGATGAGGCTGACGACGAAGACCTGTACATGTACCGGATGCGATAGGCTTCGATTCCAATTCCTAAAGACTTCGCGCGTCTTCGGCTGCCAGAAGGCGGTCGATTTCACTGGTGGCCGCGCGCTTCGCGTACGCGCGACAGAGAGAATACAGCGCGCCGGACCAGAAGCCCGACCACGAGCAGTGCCAATGTGATGGCCGCATACTGCACGGTATAGGCGGCGATCAGAAGCCAGAGGTTCTGTGTTCGTGAGATACGGTCCGACAGGAGAAACATCACCGTCCAATTGATCTCGCTCGGCCCTGGACAGGCCACGGATCCTGGATGCCAGTACACGCCAAGCGCTTCACGCATGTCCAGGAAGTTGATGATTTCCCCAAGCACCAGAGCCGCCAGCACGATGCGTCCGTCCAACGCCGCGGTCCGTAGCGCCTTCACGATAGCGGCTCGATCAGCGGCGGGTACGTCGCGCGCACTGGCCGGCGTCGAAGCGTTTGCGCCCGGGCCTACGCCGAACAGCGACCGACTCACGACGCGCGTGGTCCAGAGTACGACGGGCAAGACAATGATCAGGGACAGAAAGGTGAACGCGCGGCCGTATCCCGTCACGATCGCAGGCGCACATGCGGCCAGCGGTGAATCAGACTCAACCGAGACCGAGCGGAGCCCTCCAATCGCCACCGCCACGACGACCGGTGCCGCCGCAAAGAGGGCCGTCAGAACATAACCGGCGGGCGCTGAGAACGTCAGCAGCCGGCGCTGGAGTGCGTCCGCGAATGCTCGGACGCGATCAATCACATCGTCCTCGTTTCAAGAGGCATGCGCTCGCCGGACCGTCCCAAATCCGCGTAGTATACTTGGCCCCGATTGACGCGATCGCGCGGCGCGCCGTCGAGTCGATCGAGATCACTCGTGCGACATGAGCTGGGTTCTCGCCGTTCTCTCGCTTGCGTCGTACCAGCTCGTCAGGATCGCGTTTCGGATCTTCCAGAGCGCCTACTTTCTTGTGGCGCCCCAGCGCCTGCTCCATTGGCGTACGCTCTCGGGGGAGTTGCTGAACCGGCCGCTGGCGTTGCCGGTGGTAATGACCACCGGCCCACGCTGGAACCCCCATGCAATCATCTCTATTGCTGGACCGGTGTCGGTCGTTCGATCCCTCCGGGTTGATCTGCAGGCCGCACAACGCTCGGCCCGCCTCTGGACGATGGTCGTCCACAAGTTTCCTACCGATCGCATCGTGGCGACGCTTGGTCCCTCTTCCGCGGATGGCTGCCTCGATCTCGAGCCGGGGCGGTACGCGCTTGTGTTGCGGTACTACGAGTGGTCCAGCACGCTTGAATTACCCGCGGTAGATGTGGATGGCAGGCCGGGGATACCGGGTTGTGAGGTGTCCGTCGATGTCAACGAGTTCTACGCCGGGCTGGGCCGACGAAACAACTGGTTCTACTGGTGGCTGCACTATTACGTGTTCGTGATGCTCCAGCATCGCGACCGCCTTCCGGCATCGTTCGTTCGGAGGCACTACCTCCCGGTCGGCAACCCCGAGACGGAATTCGTCTTCGGATCCATGCGGCGGGGCGAGCCGCTGAGCCTCGACGCGGCGCGTGCGTTTCTTCCATCTCATCACGTGTACTTCACGCTCTACAATCGCGCCAGCTTTCCGGTCGTCTGGTATCCTGTCCGCGAATCCATGGCGCACACCGAACCTGCGCTCGAAGACGGTTACTACCTGATTAGAGCGCACAAGCGACAGGTGGTGGAACGCGCGTGATTGAGGCCCGCCCCTTTCCACGGAACGATGCGACCGGCGTCGTTCGAAACCTCTTCTTCGATCTCCGCCGCGCGACGCTTTTTGTGTGGACCTGCCTGAAGCTGGCGGTCGCTTGCCTGGTCGCGCCTTTGACAGGCGGCGATCGCCCGGAAGTGCTCTTGCGTAAGTCGCTGCAGAAGCTGGGCCTGACCTATCTCAAGCTGGGCCAGTTTCTTGCGTTGCGCGCCGATCTGCTGCCGCAGTCCGTGTGTCTGGAGCTTGGCAAGCTGTTCGAGCAGGTAGTGCGGATGCCGCCGGATGAAGTGCGGTTCGTGATCGAATCAGAACTGGGCGGACCGCTGGAGCGGTTGTTTTCCGAATTCCGGTGGGAGCCGCTCGCCTCGGCATCGGTGGCGCAGGTCCACGAGGCGATCACCGTCGACGGAGAACGCGTCGCGGTCAAGGTCCAGCGGGCGAATCTGACCGCCTACCTCCGAGCGGACATGCGCAACCTCCGGCGGGCCGCCGCGCTCATCGACTCGCTTCACGTGCTCGGTGCTCTTTCGGTATCGGAGGTCGCCAACGAATTCGCGACCTACACCTGGCGGGAGCTCGATTTTCTCATGGAGGGCCGGACGGCCGAACGCCTCCGTTCGACAGCTGTCTCGGGCGAGATCATTCCCCGAGTCTTCTGGCCGCTCACAACGCAGCGCGTGCTCACGCTGGAGTTCATCGAGGGGGTCAGCCTCGCTCGCGCGTACCCGCTGGTCCTCAGTGGCCACACCGACGAGCTCGTGCGCATGCTGCCTGGTCTCGATCTGTGTGCGTGCATGCGCAATCTGGCGACCGCCTCACTGCATCAACTGCTGATCGTCGGCTTCTTCCACGCCGATCCGCACCCAGGCAACATTTTCCTCTGCAAGGGCAATCGCATCGCGCTCGTCGACTTCGGGATTTTCGGGGCCGTCACCGCCGAGCAACGGGAACTGCTCACCGGCCACATCGAACAGATCGCGCAGGGGAACGTCGATGAAAGCTTCCGGGTACTATTCGCGGTTGTTCACCCCGACCGAGCGCACCGACTATCCGTCGTTTCAGCGCGAGTCGAAAGCCGTCTTGAGCCGATGGCTTCAAGCGTCCAGCAATCCCGCCATCGCTCCGGGCGACCGGATGGTCGCCAAGTTCTCCGACGAGATGTTTGCGGTGGTTCGACGCCACCACCTGACGATGGGCGTGGACACGCTCCTGTTTTGGCGCGGCTTGATCGTGCTGGACGCGACCGTGCTGCAACTCTGCCCCTCGTTCGATCTGTTGAAGGAGTTGCGTCATTTCTTCGAGGAGTTTCGGCCGGGCATTCTCGATCGGCTGTGGCAGTTGGGCGAGGATAGCGGGCACGCGGCAGCCGCGCTCCTGCTGGGCTCCAAGCTCCCGACGCATGTGGAAGAGATCCTCTCCCGACTGTCGACCGGACGGTTCCGCTCGAATATCATGCTGGAAGAGTCCCCGCAGGTACGGCAACGTGAGAATCGCCGCCTGGAGGCGCTGGCGCTGGTGCTTGTCGGCCTGTCGCTCGCGCTGCTGACCAAAGGGATTGCCGGTCCCGCGCGGCCGATCGTCTGGGGCCTGACGCTGGTGCTCTTTCTCCTGTCGATCGTTCGCTTGAGGTGACGGTCTGGGCGGGCGACTGGCCGTAAAACGGGGTCGCCGAATCGTGTCGCCCCGCTTTCCTGCTAATATCGAGGGGAACATCCCGTGAGGTTGTCATGAGCAGTGAATTCGACGAAGCAAGGGCAGCTTTTCTGGAAGCGGAAAACGCTCAGCTGCACGCTCGGGTGAGGGAGCTGGAGGATCGCGTGCTACGAGAGACGGTGCCGCCTCCGTCCGCGCACGATCGCCCCACCGGACCAGACGTCAATCACATACACGACAAGATATCGGACGAGGCAAACAGGCTGGCTCGTGCCGTGACGTTCGCGTTTCTCGAACAGCTCCGGTCTGCGGCCGACGTCCTCAAGTCCGTGGCTGATGAGACCTTCCGCCGTGAAGAGGAGCGGGCTAACCGGAGTGCCGCCGCGGACGCCCCTCCCTCTCGCATCGCGATGCAACGCCTGGCGGAGTTTCCGAGCGATCTCGCCTCGATCATCGCCAAAGGCACCGAAGGCACACTTGGTGCCTCACGGCGCGTGGCCGAGACGTTCCGCGAAACCTACAACGAACGGGTGCCGAAGTAGCGCTCGTGGTTCCTTCAGGCTGCCACGTCCAGCCGTGACCCTCCCCTGATGATCGGCTCCTCGCTTGTCCGACGGGCGGTGGGCGGGCCGGTAGGGTTTCGGAGGCTGCTGGAACGGCTCGGCCCCACCTTCATCAAGTTCGGGCAATTTCTCGCCTTGCGCCCGGACATCATTCCGCAGGAATACGCAGACGAATTGATGTCCCTGCTCGACCGGGTCGAGCCATTCCCGTGGGCAGACGCGCGATCCATTTTGCAGCAGGAGCTGGGAGACCTCACGCAGTTCTTCTCATCCATCGATCCCGAACCCCTTGCCGCCGGCTCGCTGGCCCAGGTCCACGCTGCGACGACGATGGATGGGAGCCGGGTGGCGATCAAGATCCTGCGACCAGAGATCCGTGAACGTGTGCTCAAGGACCTGCGGCGTGTCCGTCTCCTGGCGCGGCTGCTCGCGTGGAGCCACGTTGAGTTCGTCGCTTCCACCAGTGAGGTGGTAGAGGAGTTGAGAACCTGGTTGATGCAGGAGCTCGACTTGACGCGCGAACTGGACAATCTCCGGCGGCTCGGCGAGCTGACGAAACTCAGCCCGACGGAACGTGTGCCGCGTGCCTATCCTCGTCTGTCAACGGCGAGAGTGTTGACGACCGAGCTGCTGCACGGTATCCCGATCAGCGAAGTCCTCGCCTACGCGCGCGAGGATCCGTCGCGCCTTCAACTGCTGAACCTGGACGCTGACCAGCTGGCGGCAAACATCCTCCAGTCGACCCTCCGGCAGATTTTCGAATATCGGTTCTTCCATGCCGACGTGCATCCGGGAAATCTCATCGCTCTGCCGGGCAACGTCATCGGCTATGTCGACTTCGGGCTGTGCGCGAGTCTGGATGAGAACGTGCGCGCCAAACAGGCGCAGTATCTCGAAAGCGTATACAACCTCGACACGGAGCGCATGTTCCATGCGCTCATGGAGCTCCTGGTCGCCACTCCGGATGCCGATCCGGAGGGACTGCGTCGTGATTTCTCCGCCGAGAGCTCCCTGTGGCTGGGACAGGCGCAGGATGCCGGGCGAGGCGCCGGTTCTTCTGAGCGGCGCTCGCCGATCAGCCACTGGTTGATCGGCGTCTTGAGGGCGGTCAGCCGAAATCGCTTTCGCGTACCGACCAGCCTGTTGGCGATCTATCGCACCTTGCTGACGTCGGAGACCATCGCCTACCGCCTGGGATCTCCGGTGAGCCTCCGCCAGTTGGGCCGGAGTTTTTTCGTCTCACTCCAAATTCGCGACGCCGTCGGAACGCTTCAGGCGGGCAACCTCAAAAGCGTCGCGATCAGCGTGTTAACGCTGCTGCGTGATGCGCCCGGACAACTCGATCAGATCGCGTCGGAACTGTCTGAAGGCACGTTCGTTGTTCAAACGAATGTCCGCATGCACCCTTCACTTGCGCGGACGCGTGACCAGCGTGTTCGACTGGTCGTCACCGCCATTGCGTGCGTCGGCATCGCATTCCTGCTTGGCGAACCAACGCTTGCGCCGTCGGCATCTCCTGTCTTTGGTCGCACTCTCGGTCTGCTGCTCGCGTTTTTGTATGTCTACATCTTCATACAGTGGAGAAGACTTCGGTAGTGTCTGATTGGTGAAGATTGCCTCGACCATTCAGCCGCGCGAACCGAGCGTTGGACCGATCAACAGCGACGATTTCTATTGACGAAACGACGCACGCGTCGATAGCCTCCAGATCTCGCTCAGAACGCACCTTTGGTTGATGGCCAACCCGGTTCGGCTCTATGCGTTCATCCTGGAAACGCAGTGCGGCACGCACTGGATTGTACGAGTCCCGGGGCGAACTCTCTCCGTTCGCTCGACTTGAAATAGACGAGATAGATCTGCCGGCCAACCCGGCCTGCCCCAGTCGGGCTGGTGGGTGGAGCGCCCGATGATTTCATCGGAGCGCTCAACATTCATCGACGTCCTCCAGAAGTGGTCCTCCGAGGATCCCGATCGGACGGCGTTCGTGTTCTTGGCCGACGGCGAAAAAGAAGCCGCGTCTCTTACCTACAGAGAGTTGGATCGACGCGCTCGATCGTTGGGCGCGTTCCTCGATAACCTCGGGCTCCGCGGCGACCGCGTCCTGCTGCTCTATCCCCCAGGGCTCGACTTCATTGTCAGCTTCTTCGGCTGCCTCTACGGCGGCTGTATCGCGATTCCTGCGCCTGGAGGAGAGGGCGCAAACCCGAAGCGAACCCTGCCCAGGCTGCAAGCCATCGCCAACGACGCGGACGCGTCTCTCGCTCTGACGACGCCGCGTATGCTCTCGCTTACCAAGGCTGGCGGAGTGCTCGACGTCAAAGGACTCCGATGGCAGAGCCTTGAAGATCTGTCGGGCGATTTGTCGGGCGAGTGGCGGCGGCCGGACGTTGCGCGCGATTCGCTCGCGTTCCTGCAGTACACCTCGGGCTCAACGGGAACGCCGCGTGGCGTCATGGTCTGCCATGGCAACCTCTTGCACCAGTGCGCCGCGTTCAGCCAGGCGGCGGGGTACGACGCCGACAGTACTTCCGTCACGTGGCTGCCGCACTTTCATGACTACGGACTGATTCAAGGGCTCCTGGTTCCGCTATTCAACGGGGCGCCCTCGTATGTGATGTCGCCGATGGCGTTCCTCAAGCGCCCCGTCAGCTGGGTGCAGGCGATTTCACGCTACAAAGCCACCCACAGCGAAGGTCCGAACTTCGCGTACAATCACTGCCTTCGACACGTCTCGCCCCCGCAGTGTGCCGGTCTGGACTTGAGAAGTTGGTATTCGGCCGGCGTCGCGGCGGAGCCAATCAACCCCGACATCCTGCGGCGCTTCGTCGAGGCATTCGAACCATACGGCTTTCGGCGGACGAGCTTGTGCCCCGGGTACGGATTGGCCGAAGTCACGCTGGCCGTTTCCACAACCCACCCCGCGCAAGAGCCGGTGTTCTGCGACGTCAGTATCGCGGCGCTCGAAGAACACCGTATCGACTGCATGCTCCAGCCTGGCGGGGCGGCTGGCATTCGGACCCTGGTGGGTTGCGGACGCATCCTCGGCGAAGGAATCCGGGTCGTGATCGCGAATCCAAAGACACGAACTCGGTGCCAGCCGGACGAGATTGGCGAGATCTGGGTCAGCGGCGCCAGCATCGCACAGGGGTACTGGAGACGTCCCGATGAATCTGAGGAGACTTTCCACGCATACCTGGCGGACACGGGCGAAGGTCCATTCCTGCGTACTGGGGACCTCGGAGGTTTCCAGGATCTCGAACTCTTCATCGCCGGCCGTCTCAAGGATCTGATCATTGTCGGCGGCGTCAATCATCATCCCCAGGACATTGAATGGAGCGTTGAGCGCAGCCACCAATCCATTCGACCCCACGGCTGCGCGGCGTTTTCGATCGAGGAGGACGGTGAAGAGCGGCTGGTCGTGATCGCGGAGATCAAAGGCCGCTGCGGCTTGCCTGACGTGGTCATCCGCGCGATTCGCGAGGCGGTCGCGGAGCATCACGATCTGTCGGCCGGCGCGATCGCCCTGGTCAAATCAGGGGGCATTCCGAAAACCTCGAGCGGCAAGATCCAACGCAGAGCCTGCCGTGCCGCGTTTGTGGCGCACAACCTGGACTGCATCGCGATTGAACATCGCCCCAGCGCTTCCATCGCATCGCAATCCGTCGGCGACGGACTGCGCCGCAACAGCGACGCCGAATCGCTCCAGGATCAGATTCGCTCGCGGCTGGCGGCACGGCTCGGCCTCAACGTCGATGACATCGACCTTCACACGCCCTTTGCGAGTTATGGGTTGGGTTCGAGAGATGCCGTGAGTTTCGTCGGCGAACTCGAAGACTGGCGCGGCGAGGCGTTCCCGCCGACGCTCCTTTACGAGTTCCCCACGGTTTATGCCCTGAGCGTCCGCCTTGCGGGCGAGCGAGGGCTCGTGCAGCCATCCAGTCATTCAGCCGGAAACGCGAGCGGCGCAGAACCGCTCGCCATCATCGGCATGGGCTGCCGTTTTCCTGGCGCCGACGATCCCGAGGCGTTCTGGCAGCTGTTGCGAAATGAAGTGGACGCCGTCCGCGAGTTGCCCGACAGACGATCTGATCTCCAGAGACTTGCGCAGGACACTCCGACATCTCCGGGCGCGCGCCTGCCAGGCGGGTACCTCGATGACGTCGATCAGTTCAATGCCGAGTTCTTTGGAATTTCGCCGCAGGAGGCGCGTCACATCGATCCGCAACAGCGGTTGCTACTGGAAGTCGCGTGGCAGGCGCTCGAGCATGCGGGAGTGGCACCCCACGCGTTGGCCGGGTCCCGGACAGGTGTCTTCATCGGGATTTCAAACGCCGATTACGCGTGGTTCCAGTTCAAGGATCCGGCCTTTGTCAGCGCGTATGCGGGGACGGGTACCGCGCTGAGCATTGCCGCGAATCGCATCTCCTATCAGTTCGATCTCCGAGGTCCGAGTTTGGCCGTCGATACGGCCTGCTCGTCCTCGCTGGTGGCGGTGCATCTGGCGTGTCAGAGCTTGCGCACCGGCCAGTCAGACCTGGTTCTGGCCGGAGGCGTGAACTTGATCCTGACCCCCATCTGGACGGACGTCTTCTCGCAAGCGGGCATGCTGGCGCCGGACGGGCGGTGCAAGACGTTCGACGCCGGGGCAAATGGGTTCGTGCGCGGGGAAGGATGCGGCGTCGTGGTGCTGAAGCGCCTAGCGGACGCAGTGGCGGACGGCGATCGGGTGCTGGCGGTGATCCGGGGCACGGCAGTGAATCAGGACGGGCTCAGCAACGGCTTGACTGCGCCTAATCCCGCGGCGCAGCAGGACGTTGTCCGCGGGGCGCTGGCGGCGGCGGGGGTGGCGCCGGCGGCAGTGCAGTATGTGGAGGCGCACGGGACGGGGACGGCGCTGGGGGATCCAATCGAGGTGCAGGCGCTGGGGGCGGTGCTGGGGGAGGGGCGGGCGGCGACGGACCCGGTGGTGATCGGGTCCGTGAAGAGCAACATCGGCCACTTGGAAGCGGCGGCGGGGGTGGCGGGGCTGATCAAAGTGGTGCTGGCGCTGGCGCACGGGGAGATTCCGGCGCAACTGCACTTCCGGGCGCCGAATCCGTACATCGCGTGGGGGACGCTGCCGGTGGCCGTGGCGCAGACGCGGCAGCCGTGGCCGGCCGGCGCGCCCTTGCGCCTGGCGGGCGTGAGCTCGTTCGGGTTCGGCGGGACGAATGCGCACGTGGTGGTGGAGGAAGGACCGCGGGCGCCGTCGGCGGCGGTCGGCAATGCGCGGCCGCTGTCGCTGCTGACGCTGTCGGCGAAGAGTGCGGCGGCGTTGCACCAACTGACCGAGCGCGTGCACCGGCATTTGGCCACGGTGGACGACGAGGCGCCCGCGTTTGCGGAGGTCTGTTTCACGGCGTATGTGGGCCGGGCGCACTTTGCGCATCGGCTGGCGGTGGTGGCGGCGACGGCGAGCGACGCGCGCGCGCAGCTGGAGGCGTCGCTGCAAGGCGCGGCGCCGGCGGGGGTCGTCCGCGGCGAGGCGCCCGCGGCCGGGTCCTCCCGGCTGGCGCGCCTCCCGATCCCGGCGCGGGACGCGGATCGCGCCGCGTGGGGGCCGGTGCTGGCGCAGTGGGCGGAGGCGTATGTGTGCGGCGCGGCGCTGGACTGGCCGGCGCTCGAGGCGGGCGCGGTGCGACGTAAAGTCGCCTTCCCGACCTATCCGTTTCAACGCCACCGGTATTGGATCGACGGGCCGGCGGCCGTGGCCGCGGCGCGGCCGGCGCATCCGCTGCTCGGCCCCCGGGTGCGGTCGGCGTCCCCGGACGTCGTGTTCGAAACCCAGCTGACCGCGAGCGACCCGGTGCTGCGCGAGCACCGCGTGCACGATCACGTCGTGCTGCCCGGCGCGGCGCAGCTGGGGATGGTGTTCGCGGCGGCGGCCGAGGTGTGGGGGCCGGGCGCGTATGCGGTGGAGGCGGTCACGTTCCGCGAAGCGCTGGTGCTGGCGGCCGAACAGCCCGTCACGGTGCAGGTGATCGTGAGGCCGGAGGCCGACGGAGGCGCGCGGTTCGAGCTCCGTCGCGCGGCGGAGGGCGCGGGCGCCGGGGGGTGGCGCGTGCACGCGACGGGGCGCGTCCGCGCCGACGCCGCGGCGGTGGGGGCGGCGGATCCGGGGGCGCCGCCCGGGGCGTCGCACAGCGTGGCGGACTTTTACGCGCAGTTGGCGGCGGCGGGGTATGCCTTGGGCCCACGCTTCCAGTGGATCGCGGGGCTGTGGCACGCGGAGACCACGGCGTGGGCGCAGATGCGCCCGGCGACGGGCGAAGAGACGGCGTGGGCGGGGCTGCATCCCGGCTTGCTGGACTCCTGCTTCCAGGTGATGGCGGCGACGCTGGACGGGGGGGCGCCGTGGCCGGTGTACATGCCGCTCTATGTGGAGCGGATGCGCTATCAGGGGCCCGGCGTGGGCCCGCTGTCGTGCGAGGCGACGCGCACCGGCGCGGCGGGGGAGACGGTCACCGCGGACCTGCGTGTGCGGGATGCGCGCGGCGCGCTGGTCGCCGAGATCACCGGGCTGGCGGTGAAACGGGCGTCGCGGGCGGCGTTAGAGCAGACGGTGCAGCGTCCGTGGCGCGATTGGCTCTACCAGGTCGCCTGGCGCCCCCAACCCCGCACAGCTGAAGAACACGCGGGCGTGGAGACGCTGGCGGCCCCCCGGCAAGTCGCCGACCATCTGACGACCGCGCTCGCGCGCTCGATGAACGACGGCGTCTTCGAGTCATGGGCGACGCTGTGGCACGAATTGGATGCGCTCAGTTTGGACTACGTGGTGCGGGCGTTCGAACAACTCGGCTGGCGTCCGCAAACGGGCGAACGCGTCGAGGCCACCGCGCTCGCTGAACAGTTGGGCATCTGCGCGGATCAACGCCGGCTCCTGCAGCGGCTGCTGAAGATGCTGGAGGAAGAGGGGATTCTCGAGCGGCGGGATGGATGGGAAGTACGCCGCGCCTCGTCCACGAGCGGAGCCGAACAACGGCACACCGCGTTGGCCGATCGGTATCCGGCCTACCACGCAATACTGAGCCTGCTCCACGTGTGCGGTGGGCAACTGGCGGACGTGCTGCGAGGCACGAAAGATCCGTTGCAGTTGCTGTTCCCCGGAGGCTCACTGAGGAGCATCGAGGCGGTGTACCAGGATTCGCCGCTGGCACAGGCGCTCAACGGCCTGCTGCGCGACGCCATGGTGGTGGCGCTGCAAAGTGTGCCGCCGGACCGGAAGATTCGCATCCTGGAGGTCGGAGCTGGAACGGGAGCGACGACTTCCTACCTGTTGTCGAAGCTGACCGGCCACTCGATCGAGTACGTGTTCACAGACATCTCGCCTCTGTTTCTCGCTCGAGCGAAACAGAAGTTCCGGGACCATGGCGCTCTGCAGTACGCGCTGCTGGATATCGAGCGAGATCCCGCTGAACAGGGCTTTGCGAATCGTCAGTTCGACGTGATCGTCGCGGCGAACGTGCTGCACGCGACGCGGGATCTCCATCAGACCATTCGGCACGTCGGCCAGCTGATCGCGCCCGACGGCGTACTGCTCGTGCTGGAAGGGACGCGGCCCGAGCGGTGGGTCGATCTCACGTTCGGGCTGACAGATGGATGGTGGCGGTTTGCGGATCGAGATCTGCGGCCGAGCGGTCCCCTGTTGCGCGAGGCCCAGTGGCTGACGCTGTTAGGGGAATTGGGATTTCGGGACGCCGAGGCAATCCCAGTCGAACTCCCGCAGAGGGTCGCTTTGGGTGGCCAGACGATTGTCATGGCGCGAGGCCCTCGGCCAGCGTCATCGGCGCGCGGGACGTGGGTGATCTACGCGGACGGTCAGGGGGTCGCCGCGCAGCTGGCGGATCGGATGCGGTCGCACGGTGATCGCGCGGTCCTGCTCGAGGCAGGGGCGCGGACCGAGCGTCTCGAGGCCGACCGCTTCCAGGTGGATCCGTTGGATCGCACGGGGATGCGGCACGTCCTGGAGGCGGTCACGGGTGAGGGGCCGGCACCATGGCGGGGCGTCGTGCACCTGTGGAGCCTGGACCTGCCGGCCGCCGAGGGGCAGACGGGGGCGGAGGTACAAGCGGCGCAAGGCGTCGGGTGCGGCAGCGTGCTGCATCTGGTCCACGCTCTCGGGCCGCACGCGACGGCCGCGTGGCCGCCGCTGTGGCTGATCACGCGCGGCGCGCAGTCGGTGGCCGGCGATGCGGCGCCCCCGGCGGTGCTGCAAGCGCCGCTGTGGGGGCTGGGCAGCGTCATCGCGCTGGAACACCCGGAGTTTCAGTGCCGCCGGATCGACTTGGATCCCGCAGGGGGCGCGGCGCCCTTGTGGGACGAGATCTGTCACGCCGGCCGCGAGGACCAGGTGGCCTTCCGCGGCGATACACGCCTGGTTGCCAGGCTCACTCGGTACTGAGCCCGCGCCCGCAGATCGCCTCTCTGACGAACCGCGAGAACTCGCAACTCGCAGCCGCGGTGTTTTGGACAATCTCACGTGGCGTCCCGCTGCGCATCGACGACCAGGCCCCGGGCAAGTTGAAATCAGGGTCGTCAGTTCCGGCCTGAACTACCTCGACGTCATGGATGCAATCGGACTGCTTCCGTTCGAGCGCCATTGGTTCGGCGCCGAATGCGCCGGCACGATTGCCGCGACAGGGCCCGATGTCGTCGACTTTCAAATTGGAGACGAGGTCATCGCGCTTGCGCCCGGAAGCTTCAGCACGCATGTAGTGGCCGACGCCCGAATGGTGCAGAGGAAGCCACAGCATCTGAGCTTTGCCGAGGCATCGACGATTTCCGTCGCGTTTCTGACCGCTCGCTACGCCCTTCACGTGCTCGCCAGGATCTCCGCTGCCGATCGCGTGCTGATTCACGCCGGAGCGGGAGGCGTCGGCTTGGCCGCGATCCAACTCGCGCAGCAGGTCGGCGCAGAGATCTTCGCAACCGCGGGCACTGCCGAGAAGAGGCGCTATCTTCGATCGCTTGGCGTTCCACACGTCATGGATTCCCGATCGCTCGACTTCGCCGATCAGCTGATGTCTGTAACCGGCGGCCGCGGCGTCGACATCGTCCTCAACTCTCTTGCCGGCGACTCTATCCCGAAGAGCCTTGCCGTGCTCACGCCAAATGGCCGTTTCCTGGAACTTGGAAAGTCCGGGACCTGGGACGATGCCAGGGTCGTTGAATTCAGAAGCGACATTTCGTACTTCCTCGTCGCGCTGAATGAAATGACCACCGCGGTTCCGGAATTGATCGCTTCTCTCCTCCGCGAGTTGATTCAGGCATTCGAGTCGAAGGCTCTCGAGCCACTGCCTGTGCAGGTATTTACGACTGACCACGTGGTCGACGCGTTTCGGACGCTCGAGCACGCCAGCCACATCGGAAAGATCGCGGTGGTTCAGCGCAGTCGCGACATAGAGTCGACGCGCACCTATCTCATCACCGGGGGATTGAGTGGTCTCGGTTTGCTTGTGGCTCAGTGGATGGTCGATCGTGGCGCCCGGCACTTGGTCCTGGCCGCGCGGACCCCGCCCACCGCAGACACCACGGAAGTTCTCCAGAAACTCGAACGTGAAGGCGCGCGGATTCTCGTCGTTCGGGCGGATGTATCGCAGCGGGCGGACGTGGCCCGGGTTCTCGAAGATATCCGAGCATCCTTCCCGCCACTGGCAGGCGTCATTCACGCCGCGGGAGTGCTCGACGATGGTGCGCTGCTCCAATTGTCGTGGCCCCGTTTCGCCGATGTGCTCGGGCCCAAGGTGGACGGAGCCTGGAATCTGCACAGCCTGACCGAGCATCTGGATCTGGACTTCTTCGTCCTGTTCTCGTCGATCGCTGCCGTTCTGGGGTCAGCCGGGCAAGCCAATCACGCGGCGGCCAATGCTTTCCTGGATGGCCTCGCCCATTATCGGCGTGCCAGGCACCTGCCTGCGCTGAGTGTCAATTGGAGTGCGTGGACCGACATCGGTGCGGCGGCGCGCCGCGGCGACGACATGCACAAATCCCGACGGGGCATCGTCGGGATTGCCCCGAACGACGGATTGAATGTGCTGGACGAATTGATCCGACTCGATCAGCCGCAGGTCGCGGTACTGCCGATCGATTGGAGTCAGTTTGCGTCGCAGTCGCGTGAGGCACTGCTCTCGGACCTCCGTCCAACGATCGTGACGCCTCGGTCCCCGAAGACGCCGTTCGTAGAGACGCCGGGGTTCGTGGAGAGTCTGAAGGAGGCGCCTCCGTCGGAACGCGTGAGCCGGCTGACGGCCCACGTGCAAGCGCACGTGATCAAACTTCTGGGGCTGGACCAATCCCATGTAGTCGATCCACGGCGACCGCTCGAAGAGCTGGGGGTGGATTCTCTTGTCGCCGTCGAGTTGCGCAACGCGCTGTCGGCGAGTTTGAGCACGCCCCTCCCGGCGACCCTGCTGTTCGACTATCCGACCGTCGAAGTTATCGTCCAGCACCTGATTCAAGACGTGCTCAGTCTGGGAGCACCCGCGCAAGCGGTCGTCGCACCTGCGATCTCATCCCACACGGAGGTGGCGATTATCGGCGTCGGTTGCCGCTTTCCCGGCGGCGCCGCTGACCCACAGGCGTTCTGGGAAGTGCTGCGCGACGGCGTCGACGGGATCAGCGAAATTCCACCGAGTCGCTGGGACGTGAGGGCGTACTTCGACGCCGATCCCGACAAGCCCGGGACGATGAACTCGCAGTACGGCGGCTTCGTGTCTTCGATCGATCAATTCGACGCGGCTTTCTTCGGCATCGCGCCGCGCGAAGCCGTGAGCATGGATCCCCAACAGCGGCTTCTGCTCGAGGTGATCTGGAATGCCTTGGAGCATGCAGGTCAGGCGCCCGATCAGCTGTCCGGCACGGACACCGGCGTGTTCGTCGGCATTTCTACGAACGACTACGCCGGTCTGATCGACCAGGCGGGACTCGCGGATTCGTATCGGTCGACAGGCAATGCCGCGAGCATCGCGGCGGGTCGGATCTCGTATGCGCTGGGGTTGCAGGGGCCGAGCCTGGCGGTGGACACGGCGTGTTCGTCGTCGTTGGTGGCGGTGCATCTGGCGTGTCAGAGCGTGCGGAGCGGGGAATGCCGGATGGCGGTGGCGGGGGGGGTGAACCTGATTCTGTCGCCGACGTCGACGGTGGCGTTGTCGGCGCTGCACATGCTGGCGCCGGACGGGCGGTGCAAGACGTTCGACGCCGGGGCAAATGGGTTCGTGCGCGGGGAAGGATGCGGCGTCGTGGTGCTGAAGCGCCTAGCGGACGCAGTGGCGGACGGCGATCGGGTGCTGGCGGTGATCCGGGGCACGGCAGTGAATCAGGACGGGCGCAGCAGCGGGCTGACGGCGCCGAACGGTCCGGCGCAACAAGCGGTGATCCGGCGGGCGCTGGCGGCGGCGGGGGTGGCGCCGGCGGCGGTGCAGTATGTGGAGGCGCACGGGACGGGGACGGCGCTGGGGGATCCAATCGAGGTGCAGGCGCTGGGGGCGGTGCTGGGGGAGGGGCGGGCGGCGACGGACCCGGTGGTGATCGGGTCCGTGAAGAGCAACATCGGCCACTTGGAAGCGGCGGCGGGGGTGGCGGGGCTGATCAAAGTGGTGCTGGCGCTGGCGCACGGGGAGATTCCGGCGCAACTGCACTTCCGGGCGCCGAATCCGTACATCGCGTGGGGGACGCTGCCGGTGGCCGTGGCGCAGACGCGGCAGCCGTGGCCGGCCGGCGCGCCCTTGCGCCTGGCGGGCGTGAGCTCGTTCGGGTTCGGCGGGACGAATGCGCACGTGGTGGTGGAGGAAGGACCGCGGGCGCCGTCGGCGGCGGTCGGCAATGCGCGGCCGCTGTCGCTGCTGACGCTGTCGGCGAAGAGTGCGGCGGCGTTGCACCAACTGACCGAGCGCGTGCACCGGCATTTGGCCACGGTGGACGACGAGGCGCCCGCGTTTGCGGAGGTCTGTTTCACGGCGTATGTGGGCCGGGCGCACTTTGCGCATCGGCTGGCGGTGGTGGCGGCGACGGCGAGCGACGCGCGCGCGCAGCTGGAGGCGTCGCTGCAAGGCGCGGCGCCGGCGGGGGTCGTCCGCGGCGAGGCGCCCGCGGCCGGGTCCTCCCGGCTGGCGCGCCTCCCGATCCCGGCGCGGGACGCGGATCGCGCCGCGTGGGGGCCGGTGCTGGCGCAGTGGGCGGAGGCGTATGTGTGCGGCGCGGCGCTGGACTGGCCGGCGCTCGAGGCGGGCGCGGTGCGACGTAAAGTCGCCTTCCCGACCTATCCGTTTCAACGCCACCGGTATTGGATCGACGGGCCGGCGGCCGTGGCCGCGGCGCGGCCGGCGCATCCGCTGCTCGGCCCCCGGGTGCGGTCGGCGTCCCCGGACGTCGTGTTCGAAACCCAGCTGACCGCGAGCGACCCGGTGCTGCGCGAGCACCGCGTGCACGATCACGTCGTGCTGCCCGGCGCGGCGCAGCTGGGGATGGTGTTCGCGGCGGCGGCCGAGGTGTGGGGGCCGGGCGCGTATGCGGTGGAGGCGGTCACGTTCCGCGAAGCGCTGGTGCTGGCGGCCGAACAGCCCGTCACGGTGCAGGTGATCGTGAGGCCGGAGGCCGACGGAGGCGCGCGGTTCGAGCTCCGTCGCGCGGCGGAGGGCGCGGGCGCCGGGGGGTGGCGCGTGCACGCGACGGGGCGCGTCCGCGCCGACGCCGCGGCGGTGGGGGCGGCGGATCCGGGGGCGCCGCCCGGGGCGTCGCACAGCGTGGCGGACTTTTACGCGCAGTTGGCGGCGGCGGGGTATGCCTTGGGCCCACGCTTCCAGTGGATCGCGGGGCTGTGGCACGCGGAGACCACGGCGTGGGCGCAGATGCGCCCGGCGACGGGCGAAGAGACGGCGTGGGCGGGGCTGCATCCCGGCTTGCTGGACTCCTGCTTCCAGGTGATGGCGGCGACGCTGGACGGGGGGGCGCCGTGGCCGGTGTACATGCCGCTCTATGTGGAGCGGATGCGCTATCAGGGGCCCGGCGTGGGCCCGCTGTCGTGCGAGGCGACGCGCACCGGCGCGGCGGGGGAGACGGTCACCGCGGACCTGCGTGTGCGGGATGCGCGCGGCGCGCTGGTCGCCGAGATCACCGGGCTGGCGGTGAAACGGGCGTCGCGGGCGGCGTTAGAGCAGACGGTGCAGCGTCCGTGGCGCGATTGGCTCTACCAGGTCGCCTGGCGCCCCCAACCACTGGCCATCATGGCAGACCGAAGCCAGGATCCGGTGCAATCGGCGCGCGGGACGTGGGTGATCTACGCGGACGGTCAGGGGATCGCCGCGCAGTTGGCGGATCGGATGCGGTCGCACGGTGATCGCGCGGTCCTGCTCGAGGCAGGGGCGCGGACCGAGCGTCTCGAGGCCGACCGCTTCCAGGTGGATCCGTTGGATCGCACGGGGATGCGGCACGTCCTGGAGGCGGTCACGGGTGAGGGGCCGGCACCATGGCGGGGCGTCGTGCACCTGTGGAGCCTGGACCTGCCGGCCGCCGAGGGGCAGACGGGGGCGGAGGTACAAGCGGCGCAAGGCGTCGGGTGCGGCAGCGTGCTGCATCTGGTCCACGCTCTCGGGCCGCACGCGACGGCCGCGTGGCCGCCGTTGTGGCTGATCACGCGCGGCGCGCAGTCGGTGGCCGGCGATGCGGCGCCCCCGGCGGTGCTGCAAGCGCCGCTGTGGGGGCTGGGCAGCGTCATCGCGCTGGAACACCCGGAGTTTCAGTGCCGCCGGATCGACTTGGATCCCGCAGGGGGCGCGGCGCCCCTGTGGGACGAGATCTGTCACGCCGGCCGCGAGGACCAGGTGGCCTTCCGCGGCGATACACGCCTGGTTGCCAGGCTCACTCGCGCGGGCGCGTTGGCCGTCGGGCCAGACGCACTCGAGATCCAGAAAGACGCAACCTATCTGATAACGGGCGGACCGGGTGGCCTTGGCTTGAAGGTCGCTCGTTGGCTCGTCGAGCGCGGAGCAACGCGGTTGATCCTCGTGAGCCGGAGTATGCCGTCCCCTGCCGCGCGACAAACGCTCGAGGAGCTGGAGCAGAAGGGAGCTCGCGTTCAAGTCTGCCGCGCCGACGTGTCACGCAAGGAGGAGATCGCCGCCGTGTTGCAGCAGCTGGACGAGTCGTGGCTGCCAGTACGCGGGATCATTCACGCCGCCGGCATCTTGGACGACGGCGTGCTGATGCACCAGTCGTGGGATCGTTTCACTCGCGTCATGGCGCCGAAGATCGCCGGTGCCTGGCATCTGCACGAGCTGACGGCCGATTGGCAGCTCGACTGGTTCGTACTGTTTTCTTCCGCGACCTCCGTTTTGGGATCACCGGGCCAGGGTAGTCACGCTGCGTCCAACGCATTCCTGGATGCCCTGGCGTTTCATCGGCGTGCGCTAGGCAAGCCGGCGCTCAGCATCGACTGGGGACCTTGGAGCGAAGTGGGATCCGCCGCCAACGTCACTGTCGGCGAGCACATGTTCAAACGTGGCGTGAGTGCCATCTCCCCGGAAAGGGGCGTTCAGGCGCTCGAGCGAGCCCTCACGAGCGATGTCACTCGGATCGCGATCTTGCAAGTCGACTGGCCGCGGTTTCTGGAACAGCGTCGAGCAGATGAAACGCCTTTGCTCGACGAGCTGGCCGATGAGGCACGTCGTCAGATCCATCGCGAGGTGCCCACGAAACCGGCCACCGACGTGCTGCGGCGGATGGCGGAGGCATCACCAGCGAGTCAGCGGGACATCCTCTTCGAGCACGTTCAACACGTCGCTCTCGCGACGCTTGGCATCAATGGATCAGAGGATGTCGACCTCACGCAGCCACTGAGCGACCTGGGGCTCGATTCGCTGATGGCTCTCGATTTGACCAAGAGCTTGAGCGATACCCTGCGATGCACGCTCCCGTCGACTTTGCTCTTCAGCTATCCCACTGTCACGGCGATCTCCGAGCATCTTGCTCGAGACGTGTTGCGGCTCGAATCGATGGACGAAGCCGCGGCGGCGTTCCAGGATGGCGATCGGGACCGCGCCGCGCTGTGGCAAGAGGTCGATCGACTCTCGGAAAACGAAGCACACGTGTCACTGCTGACTGAATTGGAAAACATCGGGTACTAGCGCCAATGAGCGGGACTTCCGACAGCCTTCGGATTGCTTCTCCATTGAAGCGGGCTCTCTTCGCGCTCAAGGACATGAGGGCGAAGCTTCAAACCCTGGAGCAGTCGAGGACAGACCCGATTGCAATCATCGGCCTGGGGTGCCGCTTCCCCGGGGGCGCTCGCGACCCGCAGGCCTTCTGGGAGTTACTCCGGGACGGCGTCGACGCGATCGGCGAAGTACCGGCGAGCCGGTGGCCCGTCGACTCATACTTCGACGTCGATCCCGATCAGCCCGGGAAGATGAACTCTCGCTACGGCGGGTTCGTGCCCGGCGCGGATCAGTTCGATGCGGCGTTCTTCGGCATTGCGCCGCGCGAGGCGGCGAGCATGGATCCCCAGCAGCGGCTGTTGCTCGAAGTGAGCTGGGAAGCGCTCGAAGACGCCGGGCAGGCGCCCAACCAGCTCGCGGGGAGTGACACGGGCGTCTTCATCGGCATCTGCACGAACGACTACGCGGGCATGATGCGGGACGTGAGGCGGATTGACGCCTACCGTTCCAGCGGCAACGCGACGAGCATCGCATCGGGCCGCGTTTCCTATGTCCTCGGCCTTCAGGGACCGAGTGTCGCGGTCGACACGGCCTGTTCGTCGTCCCTGGTCGCCGTTCACCTCGCTTGCCAGAGCCTCCGGGACGGCGAGTGCCGCATGGCGCTCGCTGGCGGCGTCAACCGCATCCTGACGCCGGAGGTGACGATTGCGTTTTCGAAGGCGCGCATGCTCGCGCCGGACGGACGCTGCAAGACGTTCGACGCCTCGGCAAACGGTTTCGTGCGTGGCGAGGGGTGCGGGATGGTGATCCTGAAGCGCCTGTCGGACGCCGTTGCGGACGCGGATCAAGTGCTTGCGGTCATTCGCGGGACGGCGGTCAACCAGGATGGCCGCAGCAACGGCTTGACCGCGCCGAACGGACAGGCACAGGCAGCGGTGATTGCCAAGGCGTTGAAATCCGGAAGAGTCGAGCCGGCTTCTGTGCAATACGTCGAGGCGCACGGCACGGGGACCGCGCTGGGCGATCCGATCGAGGTGCAGGCGCTGGGCACGGCTCTGGGGAAGGGACGCGCGGCCGATCAGCCACTGGTGATCGGCTCGGTCAAGGCCAATATCGGCCACCTGGAAGCCGCGGCGGGGGTGGCGGGACTGATCAAGGTCGTGCTCGGCCTCCGGCACGCGGAGATACCCCCGCAGGTGCACTTCCAAGAGCCCAGCCCGCACATCGCCTGGGGAACATTGCCCGTGGTAGTGCCACGCGTCCGTACACCGTGGGGACCGGGAGATCGCCGACGGATCGCCGGTGTGAGCTCGTTCGGATTCGGCGGTACCAATGCGCACGTGGTGCTGGAGGAAGCGCCGGCCGTTGAGCGGAAGCTGCCGCTGGTGGAACCGCCGCTGCAGCTCCTGACATTGTCGGCGAAGAGTGAGGGGGCGTTGCACCAACTGGCGGCCCGCTTTCGCAGCCACCTGGAGGCAAACGGCGCGGAAGCGTTTGGGGACATCTGTTTCACCGCCAACACGGGCCGCGCCCACTTCGCGCATCGGCTGGCATTGATCGCGGCGTCGGCGTTGGAGGCGCGCGAGAAGCTGGGGGCATTTTTGCGAGGCCGAACGCAGCTGGGACTGCTCAGTGGTCAGGCGGCGACACCTCAGACGGTGATCCATGTCATCGACGCCGATGCGGCCTCCGAATGGACGACTGATGGCGGGATCGCGGACGAGCCCAGTCGTACGGTCGAATTGCCAGCGCGTTCGGCGGAGCGGATCGCCTGGGAGCCGGTGCTGGAACGCCTGGCGCAGCGATATATCGACGGAGCCACGATCGACTGGGCGGGATTCGAGGGAGCCGCGGCACGGCGGAAAGTCTCGCTTCCGACCTATCCGTTCCAGCGCCAGCGCTATTGGATTCCGGCAACGGGACACGAGGTGCCCGCGTCGGTGCCGGTCACGGCGCCGTTGAAGTTCCCGCACCCGCTGCTTGGCCGCCGAGTGTCGTCACCGGTGACCGCCTTCGAGCTCGAAATCGATACCCGAGCTCACACGTTTATCAACGATCGGCGAGTCCCGGGTTCGCCCGTGTTTCCGCCAGCTGCGTACCTCGAACTCGCGATGGCGGCGGCAGAAGAGGAGTTCGGTCCCGGTCCTCACACGCTCGAGGACATCGTGATCCACGAGCCGTTGCTGGTGTCGGAGGGAGAGCCTCCGACGATCCAGACGGTGCTGACGTCGGCGGGCGAAAACGCCGGGGCCGCCCTGTTCCAAGTGTGCAGCCGAACGCCCAGCGCCTCTTCGTGGACGCGTCACGCGTCGGGAACGTTGCGAGCGGGCGCTGGCGAGGCGCTCGCGCGAGAGAGAGGAGAGGCAGGCCAAACGATTGAGCTGCCGGAAGACCTGTTCGAGGAAGCGGCAGGTTTCCACCAGCACCCGACGCTCCTGACTGCCTGTCTGCAGGCCTTTGCTCGACACGCCACGCAGCAACAGCCGACCGAACAGGTCGGCGCGTCCGAATGGGACGACGCCCTGGACTTTGCGCTCGCGCGTGTTCGGCGTGTCCGTATTTTTCGGCGTGCCGGCGCCCGTGTCTGGATTGCGTTCGGCGCATCTGTCGAGACACGAGCAGGCGAGCGATGCCCGACCGGAGACCTGCGGCTGCTGAACGAGCTCGGGACGGTGGCGGAGTTCGAAGGCTTGTATCTCGAGCACGTTGGCGAAGCTCTCGATCGGTCGCCGCATCATCTGTATGGGATCGAGTGGCAACCGGCAGGCGACCATCATCTCAAGCCTCCGCGTCAGATCTCGGAAGGCATGTCGTCCTTCGTGGAGCAATTGGCTGCGGATACGCGACTCGCCCAGTACCGTGACTTGCTGCCGGAGGTCAACGCCGCGAGCCGCGCGCACGCGCTGCTCGCGTTGCGCCAGCTTGGCTGGGATGGGCATCGCGCCCGGGTGATATCCGACGCCGTTCTGGCGGAGCGTCTCGGCGTCTGTCCGGAGCAGCGCCGGCTTCTGAACAGGATGCTGGAAATGCTGGCCCTCGAGGGCGTCATTACGAAGGGTCAGGGCGGCTGGGAGGTGGCGAGTCTGCCCGACGCGGGCGATCCGGAACACCTGTGGACGACGCTGCGAGAGCGATTCCCCCGGTGCGATCCGGAGCTGCAGCTAGTCAGCCGCTGTGGACGACACCTGTCGGACGTCTTGCGCGGCGACCTGGATCCGCTGCAGCTTCTGTTTCCCGACGCCTCGGTGGAATCCGCACAGCGCCTGTATGAGGATCCGCCCGCAGCACAGTTCTCCAATACCGTGCTTCGAGAAGCGATCGCCAGCGCTCTGCAGGCCCTTCCGGCGGGAGCGAAGGTGCGCATCCTCGAGATCGGCGGTGGGACGGGAGCGACGACATCATATCTCGTGCACCAGCTGGCAGCCGACGCCATCGAGTACGTGTTCACCGATGTTTCACCTCTGTTCACGGCGCGCGCTGAACAGAAATTCCGCGACTGCAGCTTTATCAGCTATCAGCTGCTCGATATCGAAAGGAACCCCGGCGACCAGGGGTTCGCCAATCAACAGTTCGATGTCATTGTCGCGGCCAATGTGCTGCACGCGACGCGCGACCTGCGGCAAAGCCTAAGACACGTCCGGCAACTGCTGGCGCCCGGCGGCCTGCTCGCGATTCTCGAAACCACGGTACCCGAGCAATGGATGTACCTGATCTCCGCGGGATTGCTGGGCGGGTGGTGGAGGTTTGCCGATACGGATCTGCGCCAGGAGCATCCACTTCTCTCGACGGCGCAGTGGTTGTCACTGCTTCGTGAGATGGGCTTTGGTGAAGCCGCGGCGATTCCGGAATCGGCCGACGGTGACGCCGGCTTGTCTCGGCAAGCGGTGCTACTCGCGCGCGCAAACGAGCCGGATCGCACCACCGCTTCCGATTGGATCATCGTGCCGGATCAGAATGGCGTCGGCCAGAGCCTCGCCCACCTGCTGCGTGCTCGCGGGGCGAACCCGCTTCTGAGCGAGCCGTCGAATCCCGATGCATGGGAGACGCTCCTGTCGGAAATCGCAACCACGTCCGGAAGGGGACGCCGCGAATTCGTATTCCTGGCAGGGTTGACCGCATCGGCCCAGGCGGCAGAACTCGATGTCCTTCAGCAGGCGCAACAGTTGGCCCGCGACCGCATCCTCCGACTCGTCCAGGCGATCGTGCAAGACAAGGGAGGCCAGAATACCCGTCTCACGATCGCTACGAGAGGTGGCCAGGCCGTTGGAGCCAATGCTTCGCCGCTGCAGCTGTGGCACGCTCCACTCTGGGGCCTCTGTCGTGCCATTGCCATCCAGCATCCGGACCTTCAGTGCGGCATCGTCGATCTGGATCCCGCCGGCTCCGTTGACGATGATGCGGCCACTCTGTGGCAACACGTCACGCGAATTGCGCCGACGACAGAAGCGGCGTACCGCAGCGGCTTGAGATACGTGCCGCGGCTGGTTCGAGGTACGAATCAGAACGGCGCAGCGCGCCGTTCCTCTCCGATGACCGATGGCGCCTGCGTGATTGCGAACGCCGGCAAGGTCGAACGGCCTCTGGCCCAGTGGCTGGTTGACCGGGGCGCAACGTGTCTGGTCGTGATAGGACAGCGATCCGATCGCACCTGGATGGACGGTCTGAACCTCCGCAAAGCGACGGTGCACTGCGTGCAGACAGATCTGGACGATCCGTCCCAGGTGCACTCGCTCTTCTCGGATTTTGGAACACGATATCCACCGCTCGCGTCAGTGAGCTACGGAATCGACATCACCGAATTCGATAAGGCCGATGTCGCCGATCTCCTGCAACGGAGAATCGCCGAGGCCTGGACACTTCATCAGGTCACACGCGAGATCGACCTGCATTCGTTTTTGTTGTTCTCGTCGTTCGCGTCTGTGTGGGGCGACCCGGTCTCCACTCACGGAGCAGCCGCGACGCATTTTCTCGATGCGCTTGCGCATTACCGGGCCGCGCGCGGATGGCCGGCGCTGGTCCTCAACCTTCCGGAGCCGTCGCGTGCCGCGCCCGGCGTACACGATCTCGATGAGCGCGATTTCATTGCCGCGCTGGATCGCCTCGTAGGAAGTGGCACGGTCCAGGCCATCGCCGCCGATGTGGATTGGGCTGCATTCCGGACATCGCCTGAGGCGAAGGCACACCCGTCACTGCTGCCGAGGGTCCACGCGCCGGCTGCTCCGCCGCAACCGCTGCCGACGGAACCGTCGTCGATATTGCAGCAGCTGGAAGCGGCGCCACCCGATCAGCGCAGCGATCTGCTCGCACAGTTCGTTCGGAAGGAGGTCGCGCAGGTCCTGGGTTTCGCCGCCGGCGCTCCCGTGGATCCCACAAAAGGGTTTTTCGAATTGGGAATGGATTCGCTGACAGCGGTGGAATTGAGAAACCGGCTGCAGGCCGCGGTCGGACGGTCGATCCCGGCGGCAGCGCTTTTCGAATATCCAACAGTCGGAGCGCTGGCCGGATATCTCGCCACGACCTTCCCCTTGGCCCCCTTGGCGGACGCGGCGGACAGGCGTCCAAGCGGACGCGCCGGAGATCGTTCGTGCGGCGAAGAGACGGCAGAGCCGGACGACTTGTCGAAGGATGAGTTGCTTCAGCTTCTGGCCGCCGAGCTCGAATCGGTTCAACGAATGAAAGCACGATGAGCGTCCACGAACAGCACGACGAGCTATCGGTCGTCAGGCGTGCATTGGTCGAGCTGAAGGAGATGCGCGCCAAGCTCGAGCAGTTGGAACGCGAGAAGGCGGAGCCGATTGCCATCATCGGCATGGACTGCCGCTTTCCAGGCGGCGCCGACTCGCCCGAGGCGTTCTGGCACGTGCTGCGCAACGGTGTCGACGCCATTTCGGACATCCCGCCCGATCGATGGAACGCCGACGACTACTACGATCCGGAGCCCGGCAGGCCGGGGAGGATCGTGACACGGCAAGGCGGATTCCTGATTGGCGTGGACCAGTTCGATGCCGACTTTTTCGGTATTGCTCCCCGCGAAGCCGTCAGCATGGATCCGCAGCAACGCATGCTGTTGGAAATGAGCTGGACGGCTTTGGAGCGCGCCGGCCAGGCTCCCGACCGCCTCGCGGGCAGCCGCACAGGTGTCTTCATCGGCATCTGCAACAACGACTACGCACGCCTGTTCGGCGACCTCGACCACCTCGATGCGCACTTCCTGACAGGCAACGCGATCAGCGGCGTCGCCGGTCGCTTGTCGTATGTGCTCGGCCTGCACGGCCCCAGCATGGTGATCGACACGGCGTGCTCTTCCTCGCTCGTCGCCGTCCATATCGCTGCCCAGAGCGTGCGGAATGGCGAGTGCCGGATGGCGTTGGCCGGTGGCGTCAATCTGATTCTGTCCCCCGTCGCCATGGCGGCACTCTCTTCCGTCAGGATGCTCGCGCCGGACGGACGCTGCAGAACGTTCGACGCCGCCGCTGACGGCTTCTCGCGGGGTGAAGGCTGCGGATTGGTCGTGCTGAAGCGCCTGTCGGACGCGGAAGCCGACAGTGATCACATTCTGGCGCTGATCCGCGGCACCGCCATCAATCACGATGGGCACACCAGTGGCTTCACGGTGCCGAACGGGTTGGCACAGGAAGCGGTCATTCGAGAGGCGCTGGCGAACTCACGAATCGATCCTTCCGACGTGCAATTTGTCGAGACCCATGGGACGGGCACGGCGCTGGGCGATCCCATCGAGGTGCGGGCGCTCGGAGCGGTGCTACGACAAGGGCGCGGCCCGGACGAGCCCGTATTCCTCGGGTCGGTGAAGGCAAACATCGGGCATCTGGAGGCCGCCGCCGGAGCGGCCGGACTGATCAAGTCCGTCTTGGCGCTCCAAAGCAGGGAGATTCCGCCTCAGTTGCACTTTCATTCTCTGAACCCGGAAATCTCGTTGGAGACAATTCCCGCTGTCATTCCGACCGAGCGAACCGCCTGGCCGAGGGAGGGCCGACGCATCGCAGGCGTGAGCGCGTTTGGCGCGAGCGGAACCAACGCGCACGTGATTCTGGAGGAAGCGCCGGCCGTGGAGCGGCAGTCCTCGGCTAGCGAGCGGCCGCTGCATCTGCTGACGCTGTCCGCGAAGAGTGACAAGGCCCTGAAAGAACTGACCGAGCGCGCTCACCGTCATCTGGCAACCGCGGACGGCAGGCAGTCGTTTGCCGACGTCTGTTTCACGGCGTATGTGGGACGGGCGCACTTGACGCATCGCCTGGCGGTAGTCGCGGCGTCTGCGGCCGACGCGTGCGCCAAGCTGGCCGCGTATCTGATTGGCGAGACTGTGGCGGGCGTGGTGCGTGGAGAGGCCCTGACGTCGGAGTCGGCCCCGCGCATCAGCCTGCCTGCGTTTCTCGCCGGACCAGACGCGTGGCAGCCGGTGTTGGAGCACCTGGCGCGCCTGTACGTCCGCGGAGCCGCACTGGACTGGACGGCCATCGAGTGCGGCGCGGTGCGACGTAAAGTGTCGTTCCCCACGTATCCGTTCCAACGCCAACGCTATTGGATGGAGACCACCGAGCACGAGGTCGTGGCCAACGAGCTCGGTCGCGAGACTGTTCCTACAGAACACGGCGCCAAGCGCGCGGAGGATTGGCGGGATTGGGTGTATCAGGTTCAGTGGCAGCCGGCGCCGAAGGACGCAGGTGCTGCGGGTTCGCTGCGCGACTCGGAGGAAATCTGCCGACTCGTGGAACCGCTGGTCGCCCCGCTGATCGAACAACCTGAGTTGAAGCAGTCCGAAGCCTTGATCCGGCAACTCGAGGCGCTCAGTTTCGACTACGTCATCAACGCCTTGCGCGAATTGGGCTGGGACGACTCGATCGGTGCGCGAGTCTCGCATCAAGGTCTGGCCGACCGCTTTGGCATCGGTCCGCAGCACGTACGCCTTTTGCGTCGAATGCTGGAGATGTTGGCTCAGGAAGGCATCCTGCAGGAGGCAGGTTCAAGTTGGAACGTCTGTCGGTTGCTGCCGGATGCGGTCGACCAGGAGGCGGCGGCCTCCGCTCTTGCCGCCAGGTATCCGACCTTCCGTGCAGTCACAGAGTTGCTGCAAGTGTGCGGGCAGCGGCTCGCGCAAGTCCTGCGCGGCGAGGTCGATCCCCTAGGACTCATATTCCCCGACGGTTCTCTGAACAGGGTCGAGACCATATACCGATACCTTCCCGTCGCGAAGGCGCTCAACACCCTCGTAGAGGAAGCCGTGGCCGTCGCTCTGGAGCACGTTCCGGCAGGGCGCCGACTGCGCATTCTGGAAGTTGGCGCCGGGACGGGGGCCGCTACCGCTCATGTGTTACCGCGGCTGCCTGCCGGACAGACTGAATACGTGTTTTCCGACATTTCCCCTTGGTTCATCTCGAGGGCCGAACACACGTTCCGCGCATTTCCGTTTGTGCGCTATCAGGTGCTCGATATCGGACGGGATCCGGAAAGACAAGGGTTTCGATCGCATGAGTTCGATCTGATCCTCGCTGCGAACGTGCTGCACGCGACGAGAGACCTGCGCGAAACGCTTGCGTACGTGAAACAACTGTTGGCGTCTGACGGCCTGGTCGTCATGCTCGAAGAGACCAAGCCGCAGCGTTGGATCGATCTCACATTTGGTCTCACAGAAGGCTGGTGGAAATTCGCGGATACCGATCTGCGACCGAATCACACACTCCTGGCTCGCGAGACGTGGCCGGTCTTGCTGTCCGAGGCGGGGTTCCGCGCGTCGCTGATTCCGTCAACTCCTGAGCGTGCCTCAGCCCTGGCCGATTGCGTCGTCGTCGTGGCCCGGGGGCCGGACGCGGCCCAGGCTGAATGCATGGCGCCGGGCCGATCGCAACAGTGCGGACAGTGGCTGGTTCTTGCCGATCGCGGCGGCGTGGGAGCGGAGGTGGCGAGACAACTGCGCTCGCGTGGTGAGCGATGCGAGGTGGTTCACTCTGATGCGGAGGAAGAGGATGTCGATGGCTGGAGGCGGCGGTTAGACCGGCTGCGCGCCAAGAGCGAGCTTCCGCTGCGCGGCGTAGTGCATCTCTGGGGCCTTGATAGCCCGGAGGCCGACGGACTCACAACGTCCAGCCTCGATATTGCGCTGAGAGTGGGATGCCGCGGCGTGATGCGCGTGGTACAGGCGCTCGAGAGAACGGATGATTCCCGGGCATCCCGGTTGTTTCTGGTGACGCGGCACGCGCAGTCGGTCGCAGGAGACACTCACCTGCACGGTCTGAGCCAGGCGCCACTGTGGGGCCTCGGCGCAGTACTCGCTCTGGAGCATCCCGGGTTGCGATGCCGACGAATCGACCTGGATGAGTCGGGCGGCGCCGACGAGATTCTCGAAGAGTTGGTCGGTGGCGATCGAGAAGATCGGGTTGCGATTCGAGGCGGGTCGCGATTCGTCGCCAGACTGACTCGCATCCGCTGCGAAATCGGCGAGTCTGAGGCTCTGCGGTTGCATGGCGATGCGACCTACCTGATCACCGGCGGCCTCGGCGGGTTGGGCTTGCTGTTCGCGCAATGGATGCAACAGCGTGGTGCCCGCCACCTGGTGCTCGTCGGGAGACGAGGCGCGCATACACCACGGACGTACCAGCTGGTCGAAGGCCTGAAGCGCAACGGCGCCAAGGTGCTGGTTGCGAAGGCGGACGTCTCGCAGCCGCATGCGCTCGCCGCTGTCCTGGGTGAGATTCGTCAGTCGATGCCGCCGCTTCGAGGCGTTGTCCATTCCGCGATGGTTCTGGACGACGCGCTTCTGCTGCAGCTGGATGATGAACGGCTCCGCAAGGTCATGGAGCCGAAGATGAATGGGAGTTGGAATCTGCACGCACAGACTCTGGATGCGCCGCTTGATTTCTTCGTGCTGTTCTCCGCCGTGACTGCACTGCTGGGAAACGTGGGTCAGGCCAACTACGCGGCGGCCAACGCGTTCCTGGATGCGTTGGCTCACTATCGTCGATCGCTGGGCTTGCCCGGATTGAGCGTGAACTGGGGCGCCTGGGCCGAGGTAGGAGCGGCAATGACCGCGGGCGAGACCGTCGACAGTGTCGTGACGAAGCGAGGCATCGGCTACGTTCCGCCGCAGCAGGGGCTCCGCGCATTCGAATACGCTCTGCGCGAGCACCTCACGCAGGTGGCCGTCGTGCAAGCCGACTGGAGGAGGACCGTACGTGATCTCCTCCCGGAGCATCAACCAGCCCTTCTACGAGACCTGGTGGCGGCTCGGAACGGTTCGTTGGATGGCGATCCGCCCTCCGACCGGTTTCTGGAGCGTCTGCAAGAAGCCCCCGCCGACGCGAAGCACGGTCTCCTGGTCACGCATGTCCTCAATCAGGTGGCCAAGGTGCTCGGCATGGACCGGTCCAGGGTGATCGATCCGCGGCGGCCGATACAGGAATTCGGTCTGGATTCGCTGATGGCGCTCGAACTGAGAAACGTGCTGGGCACGTCGATGGAAAAATCCCTTCCGGCGACGCTGCTCTTCGATCACCCCACGGTCGAGGCGCTCACCGATTATCTGGCCACGCAAATCCTGTGTTTCCAACCACCCTCGCACCCTGTCGCATGGCGAGGCCGCGACAGCGCAGCCGCACACGCGCTGACCGCGATTGAAGAGCTGTCAAACGACGAAGTGGAACGGTTGTTTGGCGAGAGAATCCTGGGAAAGGCGCCTTGACATGGCGGAGTTTTTCGATCGGATCGTCAAGCTGTCTCCCAAGAGGCTCGCCTTGTTGGCAGCGGAACTACACGCGCAGCTGGAGGAAGCCGAGCACGTGAAGCGGTTGCCCATCGCCATCATTGGCATGGGTTGCCGATTTCCCGGCGCCCGCGATCTGGAGGCGTTCTGGGAATTGCTGCGCGATGGGACAGACCCCATCATCGAGGTGCCCGCAAGCCGCTGGGACGTTGACGCCTTTTACGACGCCGACTCGGAGAAGCCCGGGAAGACGAGCACGCGCTTCATGGGCTGTGTGTCGGACGTCGATCAATTCGACGCGGCTTTCTTCGGCATCGCGCCGCGCGAGGCTGTGAGCATGGATCCGCAGCATCGTCTGCTGCTGGAAGTCACGTGGGAAGCGCTCGAGCACGCCGGCCACGCTGCGGAAAATCTCGTGGGCTCTCCAACAGGCGTGTTCATCGGGACCGGTCACAACGAGTACGCGCAACTCGGTCTGCGCGCCGATGGTATTGGGCGCATCGATGCGTATCTCTCGACCGGCAACACTCCGAGCGCCGCGGCGGGTCGGATCTCGTATGCGCTGGGGTTGCAGGGGCCGAGCCTGGCGGTGGACACGGCGTGTTCGTCGTCGTTGGTGGCGGTGCATCTGGCGTGTCAGAGCGTGCGGAGCGGGGAATGCCGGATGGCGGTGGCGGGGGGGGTGAACCTGATTCTGTCGCCGACGTCGACGGTGGCGTTGTCGGCGCTGCACATGCTGGCGCCGGACGGGCGGTGCAAGACGTTCGACGCCGGGGCAAATGGGTTCGTGCGCGGAGAAGGGTGCGGCGTCGTGGTGCTGAAGCGCCTGGCGGACGCGGTGGCGGACGGCGATCGGGTGCTGGCGGTGATCCGGGGCACGGCAGTGAATCAGGACGGGCGCAGCAGCGGGCTGACGGCGCCGAACGGTCCGGCGCAACAAGCGGTGATCCGGCGGGCGCTGGCGGCGGCGGGGGTGGCGCCGGCGGCGGTGCAGTATGTGGAAGCGCACGGGACGGGGACGGCGCTGGGGGATCCGATCGAGGTGCAGGCGCTGGGGGCGGTGCTGGGGGAGGGGCGGGCGGCGACGGACCCGGTGGTGATCGGGTCGGTGAAGAGCAACATCGGCCACTTGGAAGCGGCGGCGGGGGTGGCGGGGCTGATCAAAGTGGTGCTGGCGCTGGCGCACGGGGAGATTCCGGCGCAACTGCACTTCCGGGCGCCGAATCCGTACATCGCGTGGGGGACGCTGCCGGTGGCCGTGGCGCAGACGCGGCAGCCGTGGCCGGCCGGCGCGCCCTTGCGCCTGGCGGGCGTGAGCTCGTTCGGCGCTAGCGGGACGAACGCGCACGTGGTGGTGGAGGAAGGGCCGCGGGCGCCGTCGGCGGCGGTCGGCAATGCGCGGCCGCTGTCGCTGCTGACGCTGTCGGCGAAGAGTGCGGCGGCGTTGCACCAACTGACCGAGCGCGTGCACCGGCATCTGGCCACGGTGGACGACGAGGCGTCCGCGTTTGCGGAGGTCTGTTTCACGGCGTATGTGGGCCGGGCGCACTTTGCGCATCGGCTGGCGGTGGTGGCGGCGACGGCAGCCGAGGCGCGCGCGCAGCTGGAGGCGTCGCTGCAGGGCGCGGCGCCGGCGGGGGTCGTCCGCGGCGAGGCGCCCGCGGCCGGGTCCTCCCGGCTGGCGCGCCTCCCGATCCCGGCGCGGGAGGCGGATCGCGCCGCGTGGGCGCCGGTGCTGGCGCAGTGGGCGGAGGCGTATGTGTGCGGCGCGACGCTGGACTGGCCGGCGCTCGAGGCGGGCGCGGTGCGACGTAAAGTCGCCTTCCCGACCTATCCGTTCCAACGCCAGCGGTATTGGATCGTAGAAAGCGATTCAGAGCGGTCCACGGCAGGAGAATCGTCGGGGCCGTTTGTCGGCTGGCAGTACGAGATCGCGTGGCTGCCAGAGGAGCGTGTGGCGAAGACGCTTTCCGATGCTGCCGCCGGCAACTGGTTGATCTTTTGCGATCAGCAGAGCGTCGGTGCCGCACTCGCAGAGCGTCTCACCCAGAGCGGTCAAACCTCCGCACTTGTCTTTCGGAATCAGACAGATCTCACTTTGCCGGACGCATTTCAGCGCCTCCTGACGCAACATGCGAGCGGCGCGTACAGCCGGGTCGTGTACCTGTGGGGCCTCGACGCGATGGGCGCGGAGCCGAGGTCGGCGCGGTCGCTCGACACGTCGCACACCTTGGGCTGCGAGAGCGCGCTCAGGGTGACGCAGGCACTCATTCAATCAAGCTGGCCCGCACAGGCTCGGCTGTGGATCGCCACTCGAAACAGCCAGCCTGCGGGGTCCCGCTCGCAACAACTGAACATCGAGCAGGCGCCCCTGTGGGGTCTTGGGAAGGCTATCGCGCGCGAGCACCCCGAGTTGTGGGGCGGAATGATCGATCTCGGCGGCAGTTCTGCAGAAGACGACGCGTCGGCCCTCTTTGAAGAAATCCTTTCGAAGACTGGAGAAGACCAAGTCGCATTTCGAGTCGGTCAACGATTCGTCGCGCGACTCGTTCCTGCAAGGAACGTGCAACCGGCCGTGGCCAGTCCGATCTCTGAATGGCAACGCGACCTATCTCATTACCGGCGGGACGGGCGCGTTGGGCTTGTATGTCGCCCGGTGGATGGTGGACCAGGGAGCGAAGCACCTGGTGCTCATGGCTCGAACGAAGGCCTCACCTGCGGCGCGAGACGTGCTGTTGGAACTGAGGCGGGCCGGGGCCGAGGTGGTTGAGCAGCGAGGCGATGTCGCACAGCCGGCCGACGTGGCTCTGATGCTGGCCGACATCGACGCGCGGATGCCGTCGCTTCGCGGGATCATCCATGCCGCCGGAGTGCTCGACGACGGCGTGCTGCTTCAGCAGACGCCGGAACGACTGCGCGCGGTGATGGCGCCGAAGATGGCGGGCGCATGGAACCTCCATGAGTTGACCGAACGCGAGCTGGATTTCTTTGTGATGTTCTCCTCGTCCGCATCGGTCTTTGGATCGCCCGGTCAAGGCAACTACGCAGCAGCGAACGCATTCCTGGACGCCTTGGCGCATTTCCGCCGCCGCCTTGGACAGCCAGCCCTCAGCATCAACTGGGGGCCGTGGGGAGAGAGCGGCATGGCAGCCGGTGTTGCGAAGCGCAACGAGCGGCGATGGGCCGCTCGGGGGATCGGGACTATCGCGCCGGATCACGGGGTTCAGGCACTCCAGCACTTACTGCAGCAGGATGCAACGGCGCAGGCTGTCGTGATGCCGATTCAGTGGGCGCGACTGAAGGAGCAGTTCGACCTGTTCGGCGTGCCGCCCCTATTCCAGGAAATTGCCAGGGACGCTCCCTCCGCGCCAGAAGACCTTCGGAAAAACCAACCGCATTCCAGATTGTTGCAGGCGCTGGAGCAGGCGCCGGCAGGAGAGCGCGATCGGCTCATCGCCACGTTCGTTCAAAGCGAAGTTGCCAATGTGATGGGTTTTGCGACCGACCAGTCGCCCGAGCCCGATGCCGGTTTCTTCCAGATGGGCATGGACTCTTTGATGGCCGTCGAACTGAAGAACCGTCTGCAATCCGGCTTGGCCTGCACGCTGCCCAGCACGATCGTCTTTGAATATCCCAGCGTTCGCGCGCTCTCGAGTTATCTGACTGGCCACTCGATCCCGCGAGAGCCGAAGCCGACCGTCCTGCAGCAGGCAGAGCTCGACGCGGCCACCGCCGACCTCGTCGCCGAAGTGCAGCAGCTCTCCGACGAACGGATGGTCGCCTACATCGCGGAACAACTGGACGCCCTTTCAACGTGAGCAATCGTATGAGCAGCACATCCAATCCCGTCGATCACCTCACGCCTCTGCAGAACGCCACGCTCGCGCTGAAGAAGATGCGCCTGAAGCTCGACGCACTCGAGCGGGCACGGACCGAACCCGTAGCCATTATCGGGCTGGCCTGCCGCTTTCCAGGGGGAGCCAACAGTCCCGACGAATACTGGCGGTTGATTCGCGACGGCATCGACGCGATCAAGGAAGTGCCGCCCGAGCGCTGGGACAACAAGGCCCACTACGATCCGAATCCAGACACCGCCGGCAAGACCTACACCAGCCACGGCGGATTCCTTGATGACGTAGACAAGTTCGATCCGCAGCTGTTCAACATCTCGCCTCGTGAAGCTGCGGGGATGGACCCGCAGCAACGTCTGTTTCTGGAAGTGGCGTGGGAAGCGCTGGAACACGCGGCGCAGGCCGTCGACCAGCTTGGCGGCAGCCGCACCGGTGTGTTCGTCGGCATCTCTGGAAACGAGTACCTGCAGATGCTGCTGAGGAAGGTGAACGACATCGGCCAGATCGATCCGTATGCCGGCACGGGCAACCTCCAGAGCGCCATCGCCGGCCGGTTGTCCTACTTGCTGGGTCTCAATGGCCCGGCGATGGTGGTCGACACTGCGTGCTCATCTTCACTGGTTGCGGTCCACCTGGCGTGTCAAAGCCTGCGCGCGGGGAATTGCAGCATGGCTCTGGCAGCCGGCGTGAACATGATGCTTTCAGCCGAGCCCTCGATCTTTCTGTCGAGAGCGAGAGCGCTTTCTGCCGACGGCCGGTGCAAGACGTTCGACGCCGCCGCGGATGGTTACGTGCGCGGCGAAGGGTGCGGTGTCGTCGTCCTCAAGCGTCTCTCCGATGCGGAGGCCGCTGGGGACAGGATTCTTGCCGTTGTTCGCGGTTCTTCGGTGAACCACGACGGCGCGAGCAGCGGCTTCACCGTGCCGAACGGGTTAGCGCAGGAAGCCGTGATTCGCCAGGCGCTGTCGGATGCAGGCACCGAGCCCGTGCGGGTCAGCTATGTAGAGGCTCATGGCACGGGCACGTCGTTGGGCGATCCGATTGAAGTGCGCGCGATCGCTGCAGTGCTGTGCAATGAACGGCCGGCGAGCCAGCCACTGGTGATCGGTTCGGTGAAGACGAATATCGGTCACCTCGAAGCCGCGGCCGGAATCGCATCGCTCATCAAGGTCGTGCTTTCGCTGAATCACAAGCTCATACCGCCCCACCTGCACTTCAAGAAGCTCAATCCGTACATCCAGCTCGATGCGGTTCCCATCCGGATCCCGGTGGAGGCGATGCCCTGGGCCGCGGATGGCCAGAAACTGACGGCCTGCGTCGGCTCGTTCGGCTTGAGCGGCACCAATTCATACGCCGTCATCGAGGAACCGCCCGCGGCCAAGGCCGTCGCGGCGTCGCCCAGACAGCACTACCTGCTTCCGTTATCCGCCAAGAGCGACCAGGCGCTGCAGCAATTGGCAGCGCGATACGACGCGCACCTCGAGACGCATCCGCCGGAGTCTCTGGCGGACGTGTGCTTCACCGCCGGAGTCGGACGGTCGCACTTCTCCAGACGCGTGGCGATCACGGCGCAATCACGCGAAGAGATGCACATCAGCCTGAAGGCCGTCGCGTCCGGATCGTCGGCACCTGGTGTCTTCCGGCAGGCATCCCCCTCGAAACTGCCAGCCGTGGCGTTTCTCTTCTCCGGACAAGGGTCGCAGTATCCCGGAATGGGGCGCCGACTGTATGAGACGCAACCGGTTTTCCGCGACGCGCTCAACCGGTGCGATGAACTGCTCCGCGACTGTCTGCCGCACCCGCTGCTCGCGGCGATCGACCCGGCTCCCGGGGCTCCGCCTCTCCTGGATCACACGGCTTACACACAGCCGGCCCTGTTCGCTCTGGGATATGCGCTGTCGGAGTTGTGGCGATCCTGGGGAATCCAGCCGGCGGCCGTCATGGGTCACAGCGTCGGCGAGTATGTGGCGGCATGCGTGGCGGGAGTCTTCAGCCTCGAGGACGGCTTGAGGCTGATCGCAACGCGCGGCCGGCTGATGCAAAGTTTGCCGCAGGACGGCGCGATGGCCGCAGTGTTCGCCGGGCAATCCCGAGTGGCTGCCGCCATGGCGCCCGAGGCCGATCGAGTCTCCATCGCCGCGGCGAATGGACCGGTCAACACCGTCATTTCGGGCGAGCGCGAGGCTGTCCACCGTGTGGTGTCCAGGCTCGAAGCACAGGAAATCCACTGTCAGCCGCTGCGAGTGTCGCACGCCTTCCACTCGCCGCTGGTGGAGCCGATCCTCGAGGAGTTCTACGAGGAAGCTCGATCTATCGCCTACGTCGAGCCGCGGATTCCGGTGATTTCGAACTTGACGGGCCAGGCGGTCGGTCGCGACACCGTCAATGCGGAGTACTGGCGCCGGCACATTCGAGACACTGTCAGGTTCTCGGACGGTGTGCGAAGCCTCAGCCAGCTCGGATGCCAGAGCTTCCTGGAACTCGGGCCACACCCGACGTTGCTCACGCTCGCACAGGCATGTCTACCTGGGAGCACTATCGCGTGGCTGCCGTCCCTGCGACGGGGCCGTGACGACGAGGCGCAAATGACGGAGAGTCTGGCCACGCTGTACGTGCAGGGCGCCTCCGTCAACTGGAAGGGAGTCGAGCGCCATCAGGGAGGCCGAGCGATCGCGCTCCCGACGTATCCATTTCATCGAGAGAGATATTGGATTGACGTGCCGGAATCCTCGAATGGTGGCGGTCGCGCGCTTCCGTCCTCGAGCGATGTCAATGAACCGGCGGCGCACCCGGTACTCGGCCGCCGGCTGCGCTTGCCCCTTTCCCGCGAGGTCCGCTTTGAGACCCGTTTCAGCTCGGACAGCCCGTCCTATCTCAACGATCACAGACTCTACGGCATGGCGGTGGTCCCTGCCGCATCGCACATCGCGATGGTCTTGGCGGGGATGGAGGAGGCCTTCGGGCCCGGGCCCTGTACGCTGCAAGACGTCATTTTCGTACAGCCTCTGGCACTCGTCGACAGCGAGTTCAGAACGCTGCAGCTGATCCTGTCGTTGGAGAATGACAGCGAGGCTTCTTTCCAGCTCGTCAGCCTGGAGCCGTCGGATCCTGGTGCGGAGAGCTGGATCGTGCACTGCAGCGGGAAGGCTCACACTGGGCCGATCGCCGAAGCGTCGTCTCCAAGCGCGCCCGCCGACATCCAGACGCGGTGTCAGGAGCAGTCCTCGGGTCGGGCATTCTATTCAGTCTACAAAACGCTTGGATACGATCTTGGTCCGACCTTCCAGTGGATCGGACCGATCTGGCGACGCGCAGGCGAGGCGTTGTGCGGGATCGAAGCTCCTGATCTCGTACCCAACACCGGATTGCGGCTTCACCCCGGCATCATCGACTCGTGTTTCCAGCTCCTGGCTTGCAGCTTCGGAGGAGACGCTGCGACAGTTGGCCAGATCGACAGGATCGCCATACCGTTTTCGATTGCCACCTTCAAGTTCCATGGACCGTCGGCCGTGCAAGGCACGACGTTATGGTGCCATGCGGTCTTGCACGAGCGTGAGGGAGCTGTCGAGGGCAGTGCCCTTGGAAACCTCCGGCTGTTCGATGACAACGGTGCGGTGATCGCGGAAGTGGAAGGATTGTACGGCAGACAGGCGAGCCGTCAGGCCCTGGCTGAATCCCGGCGGAGCAGCCTCGACCGCTGGATGTACGAGGTCCGGTGGCAGCCCGATGCGCGCGCCAACGACGAACGCGCACGGTCGCAACGTCCGGGCTCCTGGCTGATTTTCGCCGATCGTGGCGGCGCCGGAGCGGAGCTGGCGAACGCTCTTGAACAGCAGGGTGGCCGGTGTGCGCTGATTCACCAGGGTGCGTCGTTTGAAAAACGCGAACCCTCCTCTTACGTCGCCAACCCGACCAGCCCGGAAGATTTCGTCCGATTACTGAAAGACTTACGTCAAGCCGGCTCGATGCCGGCGGCTGGCGTCGTGCACCTGTGGAGTCTCGACGCGACCCCAGCGAAGGCCGCGACCACGGACAGCCTCGAGGAGGATGCGGCGCTCGCGTGCGGCAGTGCGTTGCATTTGTTCCAGGCGCTCGCGAGCACAGGATCGGCAGCCCCCTTGTGGCTCGTGACGCGGGGCGCGCATCCGGTCCCATCCGACCAGGGCATCCAAGACGTGGCGTCCGCGTCGCTCGTCGGCTTGGGCCGAGTCATGGCGCTGGAGAACCAGGGGGCCGGCGGTCGTCGCATCGATCTGGATCCTGCCGCCAGCGTGGAGGATCACGTCCGGGCGCTCACCGAGGAGATCTTCGCCACCGACGTCGAACCTGAGGTCGCATATCGCGACGGTTTGCGTTACGTGCCGCGGCTGGTTCGCAGTGCTGCTGCCCGTGGGAAAGGCACGGAGCGCAATCCTGTGCGGTTGGAGATTGCTGCCCGCGGCGTGCTGGATCGCCTCACGCTGAAACCGATGAAGCGCTCTCTCCCGGGTCCCGGCCAGGTCGAGATTCGAATCCTCGCGAGTGGCATGAATTTTCGGGATGTGCTGAACGCCTTGGGCATGTATCCCGGCAACGCCGGTCAGTTGGGCGGGGAATGCACGGGACGCGTCGTGGCAGTCGGGGAAGGCGTGACAGACCTGCGAGTCGACGACCACGTGATCGCCCTTGCGCCAGGCAGCTTCAGCACATTTGTCACGGTGCCGGAGCAGTTCGTTATACACATGCCGTATAACCTCAGCTTCGTCGAGGCCGCGACGATCCCGATCACCTTCCTGACGGCCTACTACGGACTGCACCATCTCGCCACGATGACGCAAGGCGATCGCGTCTTGATCCATGCCGCGGCGGGAGGCGTGGGCCTGGCGGCCGTTCAGCTCGCACGGCTCGCGGGGGCCGAAGTGTTTGCGACAGCAGGACGTCCCGAAAAACGCGAGTTCCTGAAATCGCTCGGAGTCCAGCATGTCATGGACTCGCGAACGCTCGCCTTCGCGGACGAGGTGATGGAGGTCACGGAGGGACGCGGCGTCGACATCGTGTTGAACTCGTTGGCCGGAGACTTCGTCCAGAAGAGTCTCTCCGTGCTGGCGCCGGGCGGTCGGTTCCTGGAGCTGGGCAAGCGCGATCTCCTGCAAGACAGCCAGGTCGCCGTGATCGCACCGGGCGTGTCATACGCGGCGTTCGACCTCGCAGAAGTCAGTTTCAACTCGCCAGCGTTGATTCGATCCATGTTCGAGGAGCTCCTGCCGAAGTTTGTTGACCGCACGCTTGTTCCTCTTCCCCATGAAGCATTCCCGCTCGATGACGCGGTCGTCGCGTTCAGACACATGGCCCAGGCCAAGCACATTGGCAAGGTCGTCCTGACACAGAAGGATCGCGTTCCTGAATCCTCGCCCGCACTTCGATCGGACGCGACCTATCTCATTACGGGTGGCTTGGGGGCGCTGGGATTGCGCGTGGCCCGATGGATGGTGGAGCAGGGGGCGAGATACCTGGTGCTGATCGGACGCAGCGAGTCATCGCCGCAAACCCGGGACGCGTTGTTGGAGCTGCGGAAGGCCGGGGCACAAGTACGTGAGCAACGCGCGGATGTCTCTCAGCCCGCCGATCTGGCCCGCGTGCTCACCGAGATCGATCAGGCAATGCCACCGCTGCGCGGGATTGTGCATGCCGCCGGAGTGCTCGACGACGGCGTGCTGCTGCAGCAGGACGCGAGACGACTGCAGGCAGTGATGGCGCCAAAGGTGGCCGGCGCCTGGAACCTGCACAGTCTGACCGATGGCAGAGAGTTGGACTTCTTCGTGTTGTTCTCCTCGTCGGCGTCCGTCTTTGGCTCGCCCGGTCAAGGCAACTACGCCGCGGCGAACGCTTTTCTGGATGCCTTGGCCCATTACCGCCGAGCGCTGGACTTGCCCGGCCTGAGCATCAATTGGGGGCCATGGGGGGAAAGCGGCATGGCTGCGGCGGTGGCGCACCGTAACGAACGGCGCTGGGCCGCCCAGGGGCTCGGTACCATTGCGCCCGATCAGGGCCTCCAGGCGCTCGAACAGTTGCTGCGTCAGGATGCGCCGCAGGTGATGATCGTGCCGATTCACTGGCCCCAGCTGTTACGGCAATTCGCCGATTCGGGCGTGCCACCGCTGCTGTCCGAGTTCGCCGGAAATGCCACGACACACGCGACCGGAGCGGGACAATCCGCGCAAAGCGGACAACTTCTGAAAGCGCTGACCGAAGCGCTGCCTCGAGAGCGCCGCGAGGTGCTGATCACGTTCATCCAGGAGCAAATCGCAAGAGTCCTGGGGCTCGGTGCGTCTCAGAGCCTGGATCTTCAACAGCCATTGAGCGAGCTCGGGCTCGATTCGCTGATGGCCGTGGAGTTGAGAAACGCGTTGGGGGCCGCGCTCGGCCGAACGCTCCCGCCGACTGTGTTCTTTGACTTTCCTACGCTTGAATCCCTCACGCAGTACCTCATTCGCGATGTCCTCAGTCTGGAACTGGCCGCTCCGGCCCAGGGTGACGCCCGCGAACCAGGCGGCGAGAAGGACGTTGAAGTAGACAGTCTGCTCGCTCAGGTCGATCAGCTGCCGGACGCTGACGTGGCGAGCCTGCTGAGGCGCGGCGCAGGAGCGTAGCCAACATGACCGACGTGCCCGTGTCGCAGCGCATCGCCACGATGTCTCCCCTGAAGCTGGCCTTCCTGGCTCGCCAGATGAGGCCGAAGAGTGAATGGCTGACCGCTGAACCCATCGCCATCGTGGGGGTCGGGTGTCGATTTCCTGGAGGCGCCGACGGTCCGACCGCGTTCTGGCGGCTCCTTCACGACGGCGTGGATGCGATTCGCGAGGTGCCGCCGCACAGGTGGGACCTCGATGCCTTCTACGATCCAAATCCTGAGACGCCGGGGAGAGCCAATACACGAAGCAGCGGGTTCCTGGACGACGTCTACGATTTCGATGCCGCCTTCTTCAACATCGTCCCCCGTGAAGCAATCGCGATGGATCCGCAGCAACGGCTGTTGCTGGAAGTCAGTTGGGAAGCGGTGGAGCACGCGGGCCTGTCTCCGACGAAGCTGGCGGGAAGCCAGACCGGCGTGTTCATCGGGATCTCCTTCACAGACTACGGTCGAACGTCGCCGCGCGCGCAGGACCTCGATCGCATCGACGCCTATTCGGGCACGGGGACCTGCTTGAGCGTCGCTGCGGGTCGTCTCTCCTACGTATTCGGTCTGCACGGCCCGAGCATCGCAGTGGATACCGCATGCTCGTCCTCGCTCGTTTCGGTGCACCTCGCGTGTCAGAGCCTGCGGTTGGGAGAATGCAACCTGGCGCTGGCCGGTGGCGTGAACGTGCTCTCGCCGGCAGGGACCCTGGCCTTCGCCAAACTTCGCGCGTTGTCGTCGGACGGCCGCTGCAAAACCTTCGACGCCGCCGCCGATGGCTATGCGCGTGGAGAGGGTTGTGGAATGGTCGTCCTCAAGCGGTTGTCCGACGCGGTTGAGGACGGGGATACGGGTACTGGCTCTCGTGCGAAGTTCCGCCGTCAATCAAGACGGTCGCAGCGCCGGCTTGACCGCGCCGAACGGGCCAGCCCAGGAAGCCGTGATTCGTCGGGCGCTCGCCGGACTGGATCCCGACGAAGTGACGTATGTCGAAGCGCACGGGACCGGAACCGGTACTCGGCGACCCGATCGAAGTGCGAGCGTTGGGGGCGGTGATGGGGGGGGCGCGCACACGACCCCTGATGATCGGCTCCGTCAAGACGAACATCGGGCATCTGGAATCGGCCGCCGGTATCGCCGGCTTGATTAAAGTAGTGCTGGCGCTGCAGCACGACGAGATTCCCCCGCACCTGCATCTCAAGACGCTCAATCCGTATATCCCTCTGGACGAGATCCCTGCGGTCATTCCCACTTCGTGTGTACCCTGGGCATCCGATGGCCGCCGGCGAATCGCGGGCGTCAGTTCGTTCGGGTTCAGTGGGACCAACGCCCATCTTGTCGTAGAGGAAGCGCCGGTCGCCCGCCTCGAGCCCTCCAAAATCGAGAGGCCGCTGCACGTGCTGGCGTTTTCGGCGAAAACCGACGATGCGCTGCGCGCTCTGACGGAACGATTCTCCTGCCATCTGTCGGATCACGGCGATCAGGCCCTTGCCGACGTTTGTTATACAGCGGCCACCGGACGTGCGCACTTTCAGCATCGTGTGGCGGTGGTCGCGGAAACTGTGGACGATGCGCGGATCAAGCTGTCCGCGTATCGGAGCGCGGATGCGACAGCTGCCGCCCCCGGCCAGGCGACGCGACCACCGAAAGTCGGATTCCTGTTTCGAGGAACACCTTTGCGCATCGGGCGGCGCTTCTATCAGAGCCAGCCGGGATTCCGCCGTGTGCTCGACCGATGCGCCGAACTTGCCGCGCAGCCGGCGGCGTCCTGGCTCGAAGGGAATGGCGCGTCTCCGGACCTGGCGGCTTTCGCGATCGAGTTTGCATGGGCAGAGCTCTGGCGCGCCTGGGGTGTGGAGCCATGGGCCGCGGCCGGGCACGGAGTGGGCGAGTACGTCGCTGCCTGCGCGGCTGGAGTGATGACGGTGGAGCAGGCAATGGCGATCGTCGGCGACGAGTCGCGTGCGGCAGCCGAATCGACGTACTCGTCACCTCGGATCAGATTGATCTCCACCGCCAGCGCACAGCCCGTGAAAGAAGAGTGTCGCGACGCGACGTATTGGCGGAGGCCGCGGACCCTTGAAGAGAGTCCCGTCGAGATCGAGAAGGTGACACAGGCCTTGCGACAGTACGGCTGTGACATCGTTCTCTCATCGCTTGAACCGGCGCGCAACGAATGGGAAGCGACGCTCGAAATCGTCGCGCAATTGTATGTGCGCGGTTTCCCCATTGACTGGGCGGGCTTCGATACCGGCTATGTGCGCCGCAAAGTGGCGCTCCCGACCTATCCGTTCCAGCGCAGACGGTATCGAATCGACGAGCACGAAGGCATCGAACGACGTGGAGAACGCGACACGGTCGTGGCATCGCCCGCCGTGCCCCAGCACTGGTTGCACGAAGTCGCCTGGCGCCCGGTGCCTGGCCTCCAGCCGGACAGCGCGCCGGACCACACACAACAGCGGAGCACGTGGTTGATCCTGGCCGACCGCTCTGGCGTTGGCGCTCGAGTGGCCGAATTGCTCGAAAAGCGTGGCGAGAGACCGGTCCTCGTCTCACCTCCTGACCTGCCCGATGATCCGGAACACGTTGATGCGCTGATTCGAAACGTGCTCGATGCTCGAGACGTCTCCTGCCGTGGAGTCATTCACCTGTGGAGCATCGGCCGGCCCTCGCCGGCAGAGTCGAATGCGACGACGCTCGGGGCTGCCCAGACATTTGGTTGCGGCAGTGCTCTGTGTGTGCTCCAGGCAATGGCGAGGAGGGAAGGGCAACGTTCGCCTCGCTTGTGGCTCGTCACGCAAGGGGCTCAGTCGGTCAATGCGGTCGGCGCTCCCGTCGCCGTTGAACAGGCGTCCCTCTGGGGATGGGGCCGTGTGGCCGCACACGAACATCCGGCGTTGTGGGGAGGCCTGGTGGATCTTGATCCACAGGATTCTACGGAGGGCCCCGCGGCGCTCGTGACCGAGATCCTGCGCGGCGATGAGCATCAAGTAGCCTATCGTGGCGGTCGCCGCTTCGTCGCTCGTCTGGTAGCAATGCCGTCGTCTGCAATTGACCACGAGGCCAATGCACTCCGGAGCGACGCAACGTACTTGATCACAGGAGGTCTCGGCGGTCTCGGTCTGACCGTCGCTCACTGGATGGCGCGCAGCGGAGCGGGCACGATCGTCCTGATGGGACGACACGGTCCTTCGGAAGGCCAGACGATCGCAATACGCGAAATTGAACGGGCCGGTGCAACGGTCATCGTCGCCAAAGGCGACGTCTCGGTGGCGAACGACGTCGCGAGGGTGTTGGCGGACGTGAAGGAGTCTCAGCCCCGGCTGCGAGGGATTATTCACGCGGCCGGTGTGCTGGACGATGGCTTCCTGCTGCGGCAGACCAGCGACAAGTTGAGCAGCGTCATGATGCCAAAAGTCGAGGGGGCCTGGCATCTGCACCGCCTCACGCTCGACACGCCTCTCGACTTGTTCGTGCTCTTCTCGTCTGCATCTTCGTTACTGGGACCTCCGGGCCTCTCCAGTTACGCCGCGGCGAACGCGTTTCTGGATGCGATGGCCCATTACCGTCGCGGGCTCGGGCTGGCTGGTTTAACCATCAACTGGGGCCAGTGGGCGCAGGTGGGAATGGCGGCGCATCTGGACAAGCGAAGGTCGCGACACGTGGCCGGACTGGAGCAGATCGCACCGGACGACGGCGTTCGATTGCTGGAGCAGTTGGTTCGGCGAGACGTCACGCAGGCTGCCGTTCTGCCGGCAGATTGGTCCGTGCTGTCCGCTCAGTTCCCTGGTGAAACGTTCCTCGCGGATCTCATCGGAGAGAAGTCCCAAGGTGCGACCCTGGCGATTCACGGCACTGACGACACCGATCTCCTTGCCGAGCTTCGCGAAATCCCACCGGACCGCCGCCACGCATTCGTGAAGGCGCATCTGGCGCGGCGGATCGCTCCTATCGTGGCGATGCCGGAGCAGGAGGTGAACACCGAGGCCAATCTCCTGAACGTGGGCGTCGACTCCCTTATGGCGTTGGAATTCCTCAAGGTGCTGGAACGCGACTTTCAGCTCGCATTTTATCCACGGGAGTTTTACGAACATCCGTCGATCGACGCGCTCGCGAGATACTTGCTGGAGGAACTCGACAACACGCCGCGAAGAGCCGGAACGGGAAGTCTCCCACCGGTCGTGGCTCCCCCAATGACCCTCTCGCCAGACAGCGGGCGAGGCGCGCGAATCCGATCTCAGCCCGCGCTCCACAGGAACAAGAGCGTCGTATTTCTCCTGTCCAGCCCTCGATCGGGATCGACGTTGCTCCGCGTGATGCTGGCGGGCCACTCGGCTCTGTTCTGCCCTCCGGAATTGCACTTGCTGCCGTTCCAGAACATGCAGGACCGCCGGGAAGGTCTGGGCCTCAGCTACTTCGCCGAAGGACTGGAACGCGGCCTCATGGACCTGAAGTCAATGGACGTGGATCGCACCAAGGCCTTCGTCGGGGACCTGGTCGAGCGGAATGCGTCAATCCAGGAAGTCTATGGGCTGCTGCAGGATCTCGCGGGGAGCCGCGTGCTGCTGGACAAGTCGGCCACCTACGCAACCAGCCTCGAAATACTCGAGCGAGCCGAGGACCTCTTCGAGGATCCAAAGTACATTGCTCTCACGCGGCATCCGTACGCCGTGATCGAATCGTTCGTACGCAACCGTATGGACAAGCTGGTGAGCGCCGGCGACGCGGATCCGTATTGGCTGGCCGAACATGTCTGGGCGACAACCAATCGGAACATTCTGCGTTTTCTCCAGACAATCGACCAGACACGGTGGCAGCACGTTCGCTACGAAGACCTCGTCCGCGAGCCGAGAGAAACCCTGACGCGGCTCTGCGAGTTCCTCGGGATTCCGTTCGAGGATGCAGTCCTGGAACCGTATCAGGGATCCCGGATGACGGACGGTGTTCGTCCCCAATCGAAGCCGATTGGCGACCCCAATTTTCTCAACCACGCTGGCATCGAGGCGGCATTGGGGGACGCCTGGAAGAGCGTTCGTCTCGGCAGGCCGCTCGATCACTTCTCGCGTTCGGTGACGGCAGAACTGGGCTATGAACTGCCCACCGAATCTGGCCCGCCCGCAGCACGGCTGGCAATGATTGAGAGTTATTTGGAGACGCGAGGAATGCGCCTCTGTCTGTGCTCGTGGGGGCCCGAGGACGGGCCCGTCGGTACTGTGCCTCCACGGCATCCTGGATCATGGCGCCGCCTGGGACGCGGTCGCCCGGCGCCTGGCCGAAGCAGGCTATCGCATCATCGCGCCCGACTTGCGAGGACATGGACTGTCGGAGCACGTCGCGTCGAGCAGCTCCTACCAACTGCTGGACTTCGTTGGCGACATCGACGCGATCGGACGCGCCGTCACGCCGGAACCGTTCACGATCGTCGGGCACTCGATGGGAGCCGCGATCGCAGCACTGTTCGCGAGTGCCCGGCCAGAGCTGATCAGATCTCTCGTCCTTGTGGAGGGCGCCGTTCCCTCAGAGGCGGACCAGGATCACTCTCGCAAGCTCGCCGTTCACCTGGACTATCTGGCCACCGTGCCGCATCACCCGATATTCACGGACCTGAACGCTGCTGCTGAACGCTTGCGACGGGCGACTCCCTCCATGTCGGAGGAACGGGCCATGATTACGGCACGCCGGCTGACGGAGCCGGCCGAAGGAGGGATCCGTTGGCGTTGGGACCCCCGGCTCCTGAACCGCTCGGGCATCACGTTTGGCATCGAAAGCATCGGTCTGTCCGGCTACGAGCAACTGCTCGACCGAATCGCCGCGCCGGTCACGCTCGTCAGCGGCGACGCCAGTCAATTTTCGCGGGGGGCGAGTTCGTTTTCCGCAGGACCCAGGGCGTGGCGGGTTGTGTTGAACGGCGGTCACAACCTGCCAATCGATGCGCCCGACACGCTTGCGCAGGTGATTATCGACGCCGCATCACCGCTTGAGGCCGCCCGGGCAGGATCCGGCGCCGGTGCCACAGGTCGACACCCGCCGCGTTCGTGAAGACGGTTTAGAACCTGTATCAAAACCTCAATGGCATCCGCTGACCGATTTCATGTAAGGAGGCGGACCCGAGGACTGCATCAGTAAACGCTACGGCGTTACTCAGGACCCATGCCGCTCTCGCGATCAACACCAGGATTCACGTCCACTCGGCGTAGCGGGTCCTAGGAAGTCTTCTCTATCGGCGATTGCCGCAACGGCCCGCACACAATCCACACAAGGTCAAGATCGGGCCCGAGGATCGAATGCGGGTCGACCCTTCCGGTACGTGGCTCGTCTGGTGGTCGGGTGCCAGCACATGCTTGCACCCGTTCGGCAGCGGCTCCCCGCCACGCCGTCTTCTCTTGACTATCGAGAGATAATTCATTTACTCTCGACCGTCGAGAGAAGGTTCCGGTACGGCAGCTATCCAGCATGGGCAAACCAACCGACCTGCTGCAGGGCACATTGGACCTGCTGATCCTGAAGACTCTGGCATTGGACAGAATGCACGGGTGGGGCATCTCACTGCGCATTCAGCAGATCACAGGAGACGTCCTACAGGTCACGCCGGGCTCGCTTTATCCCGCGCTTCATCGTCTCGAGCACCAGGGCTGGATCAGCGCGACATGGGGCGGAACCGAGGCGGGACGACGGGCGAAGTACTACGCGCTTACTCGCGCCGGTCGGCAGCAGCTCGAACGCGAGGTGCAGCAGTGGCGCCGGCTGTCGAATGCGGTCACGACGCTCGTCGAGACGGCCTGACCTTCATGGCCACACGCTTCCATCATCGCCTGTTCGTCGGGCTGCGGTCCTTCTTGCGACGCCGCACCGTTGAACACGAACTGGACGAGGAGCTCCAGTTCCATTTCCGGCAGCTAGAAGCCCACGAAGCCGCGCGTGGGCTGGATCCTGACGTGGCCCAGGCCTCAGCGCGCACCTCGGCGCGCGGGGAGGACGCGTCGGACAACCCCTACTGGCGCGCGCGCCGCCATTTCGGCGGTTTTGATCAGGTGAAGGAGGCGTGTCGCGACATGCGTACTCTGCGTTCGCTCGAGTATTTTGTCCAGGACCTCCGCTTTGGCAGCCGGTTGCTCATTCGCAGTCCTGTCTTCACCATCGTCGCCAGCCTGTCACTCGCGTTGGGTGTCGGTGCCAACAGTGCCATCTTCTCGATGATCAATGGCATCCTGTTCCGCTCGTTGCCGGTTCCAGAGGCGGGACAGCTCTATGTTTCGGATACGACGCGGAGATCCGACGAACGACCACGGTTCGCCTACCCGGCGTTCGAGGACGCGCGTGCCTTGATCGGGGGCCGCGCCGAGCTCGCTGCCGCGAGCGCCATCCAGCCGATGCAGATCGCCGCTCGCAGCGGTTCCGGCAACGCCGAGGTTTGGAGTGCAGCCGAGACCGTGAAGAACGGCACGTACGCGTCGCAATCGGGTCGGGTGCAGCTGGTGTCAGGGGAATATTTCGGTTTACTGCGTCAGCGCGCGCAGGCCGGTCGCCTGCTGGGTCCGGAGGACAACCGGACGCTCGGCGAGCATCCGGTCGCAGTTATCAGCGATGGCTACTGGACCCGCCGTTTCGCCCGAGCGCGTAGCGTCGTGGGCAGCGTGCTGACCGTGAACGGCGCTTCCATGACGGTCGTTGGGGTCGCGGCACCCGGCTTTTTCGGGACCACCGTAGGGTCCAGTTATGCCGATCTCTGGGCGCCGGTCATGATGCAGGCACAGCTGCGGTACGCCGGCAGGATGACCGCCACCGACGGAGACGCGCGCCAGCCCTGGCCTTCGCAGCCCGGGGTGTTGTGGCTCGACATCATTGTGCGCGTCCCGCCCGAGAACGTCGCGGCGGTCACCGAGGCCTTGAACCTAGCGACGCAGCGTGGCGTGGACGGCCAGCCTCTCTCTCAGCCAGGGACCGACATTCGTGAACGCGTGCATGCGACCCGACTCACACTGACCCCGGCAGGGCGGGGCATCTCCGATATCCGAGCGGCTGTGACGGCGCCACTCGCCGTCCTGCTGGCGATGGTGGTTCTTCTGCTAGCCATCACCTGCGCCAATGTGGCCAGCCTGCTACTCGCGCGCGCGACGAGTCGACACCGCGAGATGGCCATCCGACTGTCGATCGGAGCGGGACGTGGCCGGGTCATTCGTCAGCTCCTGACGGAAAGCCTGCTTCTCGCTGTGCTCGGCGGGGGCATGGGGCTGCTGATGGCGTACTGGGGCATCAGTCTTGGTCAGAGCCACGCGTTGGCCAATGGGATCGATGTCAGCCCAGACTGGCGTGTAACAGGGGCCACCCTGGGGATCTCACTCGTCGCTGGTCTGGCCTTTGGTCTGCTGCCCGCCCTGCGCAGCACGGACACTCGTCTCGTGGAGATGTTGAAATCGCAGGTGCGCGCGGTCCCTGGCTCCGGAGGGCGTTTCGGGCTTGCCAAGATGCTGGTCGCAGGGCAGATCGCGTTCTCGGTACTCCTGCTTGTCGTCGCGGCTCTGTTCGCCCGCAGCCTGCAGGAGTTGACGCGGGTGGACGTCGGGTTTGAGCGCCGTCATCTGCTCGTCGCGCGGGTGGACCCACGCGCTGGCGGCTACGCGCCGAGCGACGTACCTGCGTTGTGCCGCCGCGTCTTGGAACGGATCGCGGTTATACCGGGCGTCACGGCCGCGAGCATGTCGACGAACCCCCCGTTCAGCGGTTCGCGCGTGAGAAGTGGCTTCGAGGTTGAGGGCTACATGCGCCGCTCGGACGAACAGCTGAGTGCCCACGAGGAACGGGTCACCGCCGACTACTTTCGCACGGTCGGCTTAAACCTTGTGCAGGGCCGCACGTTTGTTTCTGACGACACCGAGCGCGGCCGGAGAGTCAGTGTGATCAACCAGACAATGGAGAAGCGGTATTTCGCCCGCGAGAATCCCATTGGCCGGCGCTGGGGCCCTGACGCCGATTTCCATGGCCATGGCTATGAGATTGTTGGTGTCGTGCAGGACGCCCACTACAATGATCTGAAAAGTGCGCCCCCGAACATGGTCTATCTGCCCGGTGCAGACGGTGACGACTTCCTCAACGGCATCGTGATTCAGACCGCTGGTGAGCCGGGTGCACTCGTCGACAGGGTCCGCACGTCTCTGCAGGAGGTGGAGCCGCGGCTCCCGTTGACGTTCATCAATACTCTTGATGAGCAGATCCTTCAGACGATGAGCCCGGAGCGACTTCTGACCAAGCTGACGATGACATTCAGTGGTGTCGCGTTGTTCCTGGCTTGTCTCGGTTTGTACGGGACGATTTCGTATGCGGTGACCCGACGCACCGCTGAACTGGGACTACGGATGGCGCTCGGCTCGAGTCGCGCCACCGTGCAGTGGCTTGTCATGCGGGAGGCGCTCTCGCTGGTCGTGGTTGGATTGCTGGTGGGGCTGCCACTCGCGTTCATCAGCGCACAGGCGATGAGGAATCTACTGCACGGCGTGACACCCGCGGATGTGCAGGCGCACGGCGTCGCCGCTGCGACGCTCGTCGTCATTGCCGCCTTAGCCTCGTACGTCCCAGCACGTCGTGCGTCGCGTGTCGATCCGATGCTCGCGCTTCGGGCAGAGTAGCGTCAGTAGAAGTCCTGTGTCGGAGTAACGACAGCGGCGTCCGAGCACCGAGTGTTAACCTGGGTCCTCGAAAAGGGTTAAGACCGACCAGAATCCCTACGCTGAATCCGTCGATGTCGCAGGGTGACTCCTGACTAGTCGCCAAGCGACGACTGAACCGAGGGCAGAATCGCTTGCCATTACGGCGTTCGCGAGTAACCACAATGCGGAGCCGGCGTCGGGTCGAACCCGTGATCCTCTGAGAGCCACCGTTGCAGCGTCCGCCCCGATAACTGCCTTCCGACAATCATGAGGCGATGCAAACGCGCGCCGACTCCCACAGCACTGATTCCTGTTCGAATTTCTGACGGTACCGTCCGATGACAGCCTGGACGGCCCCACGGTCTGTTGCCGTGTCGGGGTGAACGAGTAGGAGAACTTTCGATCTTTCGTGGTCGATCTCGCCGTCAGGTCGGCGCCACTGCCCGTTCGCCTCCCATACCGTCAATCCTTCTGGAAAACGAGTCGTGACCTCATCGCGCAGGAACACCTGCCATTCAAGCTCGCTCACAGAACCCTTTGGTCGCGCCAAGCCGAAGTACAGGGTCGTCCGAAGTTGGGACGCTGCGGTGGCACCGCATTGCACGTCGATCACAGGTCCCTGTGCCACCACCTGGCTCGTGAAGGCACAGCCAATTACGGCGCCGCTGCCGAAGAGCAGACTGCACATTCCGACGACCGATAGTTTCATGAACCGCCGCCTCTTCTCAGATGTGAACATCGGCCACCTCCATAGGCGACGTTCATACGTGCAACGCGTCGCCCGCACACCGGACGACGGCACATTACTCCTGAGTGGTCGTTCAGTGTGGACCAACGGGCGACAAGTCTCGGGACCCGTGTATTCAGGTGAAGACCCTGCGCTCACAGTCGAAGTCGCGTGGATGAACGACGGGGGCACCCGCGCTCCGTAGAGGACTATCGCAGCGAAGCGGCTCAACTCGGCCGGACCACGTGGCGGATCGCGGTGGACTCCGTTCCTACATGGACTCCGTTCCTACTCGCCAAGACGTCGGTAGCGGTCTACCATCAAGGGCGCGTCGAGCGAGGGCACACGACCATTACGTGAGGGAGACACCATGCCCGTGAGAGAACGCCGTTCGCTCCAACCGACGGCCAACTGGCAGGTCTGGACGACGGTCTTCGTTGTGCTGGTGCTGATCATGACCATCTGGCTCATGCTCAGCTGATCTGCGAAAGCCCTTGCGCTCGGACGACTCCGCAAGTCCGCCCGCCGACGCACCGGCGTCCGCGCCTGCCTGTCTGAGCGTGAGGATACGGGTCTCGCGTCTGCTCTTCGGGGTCCCGGTACCGAGGATCCCGCGCGAGACGATACGACGAGCCTGGACCGTGACGGGATCATCGTTGATCTGCTCGTCGAACGGCCGCGATCGTCGCCGGAGAAATAGAGCCCAGGGGCACGATTCCATCCACGTGCCACTCGACGTCCGCTGTGACCGGTCTTCCGACTGAAACGAGGCTCATGGGCACGAAGATAACGGCCGTCGACGTCCACGATGTGCGATTCCCCACCGCCGCGACGGCTGACGGTTCCGACGCGATAAACAGGGGTGACTACTCTGCGACGTATGTGGAGTTGCGCACCGATGCCGGCCCGACCGGCGCCGGCCTGACGTTCACCAATGGGCGGGGCAACGAGATCACGTGTGCAGCCGTACGGGCGCTCGCCGACCACGTGGTCCGCCGGACCATCGAGGAGATCTTCGACGAGCCGGTCGCGTTCTGGCGCTCACTCACCGCAGATCCCCAGCTACGTTGGATCGGCCCGGAGAAGGGCGTCATCCACATGGCCACGGGGGCAGTGGTCAACGCCGTCTGGGACCTGCGGGCCAAGCTGGCCGGGGTGCCGATGTGGCGGCTGCTGGCGCAGATGCCGGCCGATGAGTTGGTGCAATGCGTCGACTTCCATCACATCTCCGACGCGCTCACACCTCAGGAGGCCCACGCGATCCTGCAAGAAGGATCGGTCGGGATGGGGGATAGGCTCGCGGCACTCGAGCAGCGTGGGTTTCCCTGGTACACCACCTCGGTGGGGTGGCTGGGCTACTCGGACGAGAAGATCAGAGCACTGACGCAGCGGGCGTACGCCGATGGTTGGCGCGCGATGAAGATGAAGGTCGGCGGCCCGATCGACGACGACGTGCGGCGAGCGCACATCATCCGCGATGAGATCGGGCCGGATGCCCTCCTGATGATGGACGCCAACCAGGTCTGGGACGTCGACGAAGCGATCGCCAAGATGCAACGCCTGGCGTCGGTCCAGCCGTACTGGATCGAAGAGCCAACACACGCGGATGACGTGCTCGGCCATGCCCGTATCGCCCGTGCGGTGGCGCCGATCCGGGTGGCCACCGGCGAGGTGGCCGCCAACCGGGTCATCTTCAAGCAGCTTCTACAGGCCGGGGCGATCCAGGTCTGCCAGGTGGACGCCTGCCGGGTCGCGGGCGTTAACGAGGTGGTCTCGATCCTCCTGATGGCCGCGAAGTTCGGGGTACCCATATGCCCGCACGCCGGCGGTGTGGGGCTCTGCGAGTACGTGCAACACCTGGCGATTTTCGACTACCTGCGGGTGGGCACGAGGCTGGATGGTCGGATGGTCGAGTACGTCGATCATCTGCATGAGCACTTCGTCGACCCGGTGCGCGTGGTCGGCGGCCGGTATCAGGTGCCGACCGCGCCCGGCTACAGCGTCACGATGAAACCGTCCTCGATCGCCGAGTTCTCGTTCCCGGCCGGCCCGGCATGGCGGTGACGGCCGGCCCGGCGTCGCGACAAGCCTGGCTCGAGAGGCTTCAAGGAAAATCGCAGGAGGATCGGGCCTGTCGGGCGCGGCAGAACGTTCCCAGACACTGATGGCGTCAATCGGGAGCACGGTCAGCGGAGCGCCGAGCCACGTGTCAAGCTGGCGGACGCGTGAAGCGTGCGCTCGCGACCGCGCCCTCTCACGTGAATCCTTGCCACGGGCAGCTGTGGCAAGCCCTGGTGACTGGTCAACCAGAATGGTGAACCGAACTGTCGTCGTAGTCGACTACGACGAGGAATGGCCGCGCCGGTTTGAGAAGCTTCGTGCCCGGATCTGGCCGGTTGTGTCTGACGTCGCAATTCGCATTGAACATGTCGGCAGCACCGCCGTACCGGGGCTCGCCGCCAAGCCGATCATCGACTTGACGGTCGTCGTGGGGGGACGAAGCGACGTGCCGCTGACGATCAAGCGGCTGGCGACGCTTGGGTATCGTCATCGCGGCAATCTCGGCATCGAGGATCGCGAGGCCTTCGATCGTCGTCCCGATCTGCCGCGACACCATTTGTATGTGTGCCCGCAAAGGACGATCGGTGTTGTGAATCAACTTGCCGTCCGCGACTATCTCCGTGCGCACCCTGACGCCGCGTGCCACTACGGCAACCTGAAGAGGCGGCTCGCCGTCGAGTTCCAAACCGACATCGACAGCTACGTGTTTGGCAAGACGGACTTCATCCTGGACGTGCTACGCCGCGTCGGCCTCACCGACGAGCAGCTCGTATCGATCGAGCGTGTCAACCGGAGGCCGTAGGCTCGACGGGCTGCCGCCGCTGAGACCGTGAGATGCGTCGCCTGGAGCGACGGGCGGAAGACGCCAGGCGAACACGACGTCGATGATCTGCAAAGGGCAGGCGAGGATTGCTGCCATGGGTTAGTCGCGAGAAGTCGGGAAGTGGCGACTGTCCGGCGCCGGCGTTGGCTCACCTCTACGGCGTCACTGAGGACCTATTACGGACCAGATTCGTACCGAGTTGGAACTGGATGGCAACCGGTTGCATCGAGCCAGACCGCTGCGGAGCTGTCCGCATAGCTCGCGTTAAGCCAAAAGCCTTTGGCGCTCGTGTAACACTCGACTGCGGCCGCCCTAGCTACAGCTAGCGTCGCTGCAGAAAGGCCACTACGGCCTGGTTGTAGAAGGCCGCATTCTCGCCATGCATCCCATGTCCTGCTTCGGGCACCATCAGCTGTGATTCACCCTCGAGGCAGCGTTCGAGCTCGGTCGTAACGAGCAAGAACATCGCAGGGCTTCGCTCGCCCGTCACCAAGAGCGTCGGCCGGTTCAATTTCCCCAGTTTCCCACAGTCGAGCGGAGGCGCCATGGCCGAGAGCGCCGTCAAGAAATAGGATCGCAATTCCGGCGCTTGTTCTTTCACCAACACTGTTCGTTGGGCTTCTGGGAGGCTATCGAAACATGTGGTGGCTCCACAGATGGCGTTCCAGAACGTTCGCAGACCGTCCTCCAGGCTGCCGCCCTCGAATGCCTTACGTGATGGCTCGACGACCCGTCTGATCCACGACTGCCGCATGGCTTCTCCCACCGACGTCTGGGAGAGGAGCGGCAGAACGGGAGGCTCGCCGAGAACGAGGCTGCGCACGAGCTCGGGATGCGCCAGTGCCAGCGCGAGCGCAACGTACGCGCCACCTGAGTTCCCCACGAGATGCGCCGGCCTCGCCTTCAGGTGCTCGATCAGCGCCCGCAGATCCGCAACGTGAGTGCTGAGAGGATTGACGTCAGTCTCTCGCGGCGGAGCGTTGGGCGGGAAGAAACGCCGGCTGTAGGCGATGACCCTGTAGCTCTTTGCGAACGTCTGCACCTGCGCTTGAAAGGTGTGCAGATCTCCCAGGGCACCATGAACAAAGACGAGCGGCTCTCCCTCACCGCATTCAAAGTAATGGAGCGTTGCTTTGTTGATCTCAATAGCGTGGATCTCGGAGCCACAGGCACTTTTCTGAGCTCCTGCGCCAGTGAGGGATGAGCCGAGCGCGAGGAGCGTCAGCATGCGTATCGACGACGATGCCAATGTCATCCGCATCATTTCGATCTCCCAGATGACTACGCCTGACTATTGCCCGAGCAGCATAGTCGGTGCAGAGTTGCCCGAATTCGTTCTGCCCGGCCACTCGTTGCTTGCGTCAACTCGACAGTTTGAGGCAGCTGTTCGTCCAATGCAGAACCGGGTGTCAATCGCCGCAAACGCGGGAGCTGGCTGCCAAACAGAAATCTAACCGGCCCCAGGACAGAAACCGCACACGTTGAGGATTACTCTCGTGTAGTCGCCCAGTATTTATCTATCCACTCTGGGGGGGCGAGAAGCCCGGCGTCATGGTTCAGCCGTGTTCCAGCCCTTGCACAGCGTCTGCCAGCAGATCCACGCACAGCTGAGGGAAAGAAACGCCTCGTGGATGTCGGCCCGCGTGTCGTACCGGATGCGGAGCCGGCGAAACTGATTAAGCCATGCAAACGTGCGCTCGACCACCCAGCGCCACTGCCCCAAGCCGCTGCCATGCGTGGTGCGGCGCATCGCCACCAGCGGCAGAATGTGACGAGCGCGCAAGCCGCGCCGGATCGCGGCCGCGTCATAGCCGCGATCGCCGAGCACGCAGACCGGCCGGCACCGGGGTCGCCCGCGTTCGCCTTGCAGGGGCGGAATCCCATCGACCAGGGTTAGGGCCTCTTCCACGGAATCCCGCTGCGCAGCACGAAGAGGATGCCCGTAGGACACGCGCGATCAGGGACGCGCGGTCGTCCACCGCTCGGTCGCGGTGGGGGAACGGGCAGAAGCGGCTCAATCAGATTCCACAGTACCTCGAGTAGCAGAACGGCGGCCATAAACCGGCGACGTTACTGCGTCCGAACGGAAGGGTCTAGGTGACCGTGCGGGTATTGTCACGCGCTCTTAGGAAGCGTGTTCACGCAGCGCCGTCGCGACGACTGGGCTGGGTGCTGGCTGCACGAGTTGCAGGATCAGTGGAATCTCTTTCACCAGTGCCCCGGAAATCACAATCTCCGTTCCATATTGCCTGTTCACCTCCAGGTCAGGAGTCATCAGGAGAATCACGTTGGCAGTAGCCGTCGAGCGAGCCGGAATCTCGAGTGTCTGAGGCTCGAACCGAATCAGGTCGATCGGCAGTGGGACGACGGCGGGGGCGGCCGCGGTGGGCGTGTTCGCTGACAAGGTGACGAAGTCGCTCTGGTCGCGATGGTTCCTCAGCTGGATGGGCACGCGTACTGTCGATGGACCAACCGGGATCGTGAGACGCAACCCGGTCCTACGCCTGCCGTTTTGCGTGGAGTCGGGCGGCGGTGCGGCGTCCGACGTCGAGCGACCCTTCCCGCCGACCGACGTCGCCTTTGAGAGCTCGCTCGAGCGCGAAAATGCCTGCTTCACCTGACTGACAATCCGCCGTTCCAGCTCGCGGTGTTGCCGGGAGGCTGTCTCCGCCAGGCTCAGCCCGACGCCAACTCCAGGGAGAGCGCCGAGCGTGCTCCGCATCATCTCGAGCGTATGCTGTTCGGATTTACGGCGCGCATCGAGCAGCGACTCCAGGATGTCGAAGCCCGTCTTCACTGCGCCACCAAGAACATCGGGATGCTTCACTGGATCCATGTTCAATTCGTGTTCCTGGTCTAATCGCGAGCTGACTTGTGTTGACAGTTGTGGAGGCGGGCCTTTAGGCCCGCGTGCGCCGCGAGTTGCGGGGCTGACCAGCCTCCGCCAAGGCTACGGCGGTCCGCCGAAGCCTTGAGCGAAGGGCGGAAGCCCCGCCGCCACGTGCGCGGCGCGCCGTCACAAGTGAGCTTTGGGGTTAGACGCCTGTTGTCAATGGCAACCCCGCGCTCCCGCAAACGGCGGCAGCAGCAGCCAGTCGCAGATCTCGTGCCAGTGCTGGTGCGGATCCCAGCACGAGTGGCGGTCGGGCTTGCGATCGCACGGGTCGTCATCGCAGACTTCCACGAATCGGCCATGCCCGGGGCGGCAGGGGTCGCAGACCGCGTAATAGTCGATGCACTCCTCGATCCCCAACTCGACGCTGATCGGTTTTCGCGAGCACCCGCGGAGATGTATCTCCGTGTAATAGTTCCTGCCGCTGACGAGCGGGTCCTTCACCACGATTGATGCCGCGATCTCCGCGGTTTCGCCCGGCTTGAGCGCCATGCTCGCCGGCGTGAGCGCGATAGTGGCGTTGACCAGGTTACCTGAGGAGTCCATCCAGGGATCGGCCTGAGGAGTAATCGTCGTGGCCTTCGGGCTGTTGTTCTCGACGAGAATCTTCTTCTCCCGCGTCTCACCCATGCGGGCCACCACGTGCAGACCACGGCCGCCGTGCGATTGATGGCTGTGACGATGACTGGAGCACCGGCACTGGCAGGCACAACGAGAGCAGGTGTGGCACCGGCCCCCACCGCACTTTTCGAGGCAACGCTTGGCCGTACTCAGGACATGACCTGCAATGAGTACGGGGGCGGCCGCCACGGTGCACAGCACGCTGGCCGCGAGCCCGAATGGATCACAGGTTCCGCGATCATGTGCATGCCGATCGCATCCATACCAATCACGTTCCGACCGATCGTGTCGATACCGATGCCTGTCGTGTCCGTGGTGGTCCGCAGTTTCACGCATCGCGTCCTCCTCGTGCGTAACTGAACTGGTCGGGTTCATTCTTCCTCTACCGCGCTCTGTTCTATTGAGCCGGGCGCCATGGTGAATCGGAGAGCGGCGTTATGGAGACGAACCCGGGCCGTGTATGAGCGTCCTGGCTGCAGATTCTTGGGCGTGTGGATTTCCAGTTCCACGGCGATGGTGTCGCCCGGCTGTAGCGTGACCGGTTTGTTCTTCATCCGGATTTTGAGCAGCTCCAGCTGGCCGAAATGCTTTTTGAGCTCGTCGGATGCGACGCCGACCAGCTCGTCAAATGTTGGCTTCTTGGTTTGTCGGACTGTGTCGCGGATGATCCGGCAGCGAAGATCGAGCTCCTCGAGTGCCACGGTGCCCAAGTCGCCAAAAGTGAGCGGGACGTTTCCGCCGTTGTGGACGACCAGGTTCCGCTTGATTTTCGCGCCGGCTGCGCTCGGGAGCGCCATCGTGCTTGGCGAAATCTCGACCAACAGCCGCTCAGTGACGTGAATCAAGAGCTGGCGGCGCTGGTCTCCGGCAACGACCTCGCCGGAATACGCTCCGGGCGGCGTCGTCGGATCGATCTGCAGGGCAAGCGGGATCACACGCTGTTGCCGTGGGCCAACCGAGGATCGAATGTGGAGTGCCGTCAACGGGCTGAGGTCACGGCCGCGCAGGTGTGCTGCCTCCACCCGCAAGAAGGCCGCGCGCGCGCTCAGGTCGCCGTCATTGCGCAAGACAACCTGGCCCACAAGGGCGTCAGGAGGTCCGTACAATGTGACCGGTTTATCGGCACCGACAGCCTCTGGATCTGGCGGGGCGAAGGTCAGCGTCCCTCGCTTCGGCGCGTTCTCCCGAGACTCCACCTTCACTCGTCCCTCGAGCTTGTCCAGGAGGATCTGGTCGATCCCCTCGACCGTGGCCAAATCGCCGAGGGACGTGAAATATCCCTGAGTCCTCCGTTCCATCACAATCCTGCGGGACACTGCGCGGTCGATTCCGAGCTGCTGCAGTTCGCGCGGGCTCGCGGTATTCAAATCGATGCGTTCTGCCGTCTGCTCAGGCATTCTCCGCCTCCTAGGACGTCGCCGGCGGATTATCCGGTCGCCTCGTCACCCAGGGAAACGCGAAAGGGCTCGTCGCCAGATGCTTCCATGGCCGTGGCCCTTTCTGACTGATCGTCGGCTCTCGTTGAATGATTGTCGGCTTCGCGGTGGCCCACTGTCCCGGAGATACGCGGTGGGTTCTCTTCGGTGAGCAGCATCGTTTCGCCGCAGACCGAAAACTTCAGGAGCTCCAGACCCAGTACGCACAGCCCAAAGTCGTATTTGGTCGGCGCATGAACGCGCATGCGAGGGAAATCCGTAATGGCAAGCGAGAGGCAGACATTGACGTTGTCCAAACCCAAATCCACTGTCACCGGGTCCAACGTCAGCTTTACAGGATCGAGGGTCAGTTTCAGTGGATCAAGCGTCAGCTTGAGCGGCTCGACCGCGATATTGACATCGTCGAGGCCGAGGTCAGCTGTAAGCTGGGCATCGACGTCCAGGTCCATGCCTCCAGTCACGTGCAGCGGGTTGAGGTGGATCCAATATTCTTGTGGGATATCAATGTCGGCCATGCTGCACTCCCTTGCGGTTGGACGTGCGCCGGAATCGCACGTGGTGCGAAGGGCTCAACCCAGACCGACAGCTTGGCGAAACGAATCTCGGAAACGGCCGACGAATCCTAACATAGGGGACGCCTCTCTTCAATCAATCGATGCCGATAATTCTGGGGATCGTATGCCGACTCCGCCGATGACAACAACCAAGCTGAGGATTCAATCACAGATGGTCAGTCGCTGCTGAACACGAGACGACGCCCCGTGACCACGCTTGACGAGTCTCACGTTCACGTCTGGTATCGCAACACCGCACAGCTTGATGCCGCGGCTGTGAAGTCGGCTGACGTGCATCTCTCTCTGGAAGAGCGAGCTCGCCGCGATCGCTTTCGATTCGCGGCCGATCGCCGCGACTTCACCGCCGCTCACGATCTTCTGCGACGGGCACTCTCCCAATCTAAACACATGCCGCCCGCCGATTGGCAATTCGCCACGAACGACTATGGGAAGCCGTCGATCGCGAGCAGCGATCCCCGAGCACGAGCGCTATCATTCAGCCTCTCTCATACGCGCGGATGGATCGCGTGTGCGGTCACGGTGAACGCACCAGTCGGCGTAGATGTGGAACGGACCGATCGGTCGCTGCGCGTCGACGACCTCGCCGCCCGGTGCTTTTCCGACGAAGAAGCGGTGTGGCTTCGCCAGTGCTCAGCTGAGCTGCGTTCCGTACGCTTTACCGAACTGTGGACCTTGAAGGAGGCATTCTTGAAGGCCCTTGGCGTGGGCCTTTCAGGATCACTCGCCTCCGTCTCTCTTGGGTTCGACGGGCACGCGCATATTGACGTGACCGGTCCGTCGATTGTTGAGCCTCGCGAGTGGCATTTCGCGTTGTTCGAACCCGGTGGCGATGCGCGACTCGCCGTTGCCGTCCGCTGCGCCGCGCGGCCTCACTTTTTCGTGCGCGACGATGATGACGGACGCACGCTTACTCCGATTCGCGAGTCGACGTAGCTCTCGACAGTCGTGTGGGCACGGCGTCAACCGTCTCACGGCTCGGCTTCGTTGATCGTCGGGCGTCCCACCACGGCCGCGCAGGTCTGCCGCACGGCTTCCAGCAGGCGTCGCTCGCTGTCGGCGACCCGGAAATAGAAATGGTTGCCAGCGTATTGCTCTGTGACGAAGCCGCCTCGCGTGTGCTCGCGCCACGCCACGAGCTCGCCGCGCGTCACCCACGGATCTGCGTGGCCTCCGTACGCGGCCATCGGACACTCGAGCGGCTCTTCGGCTACGTATTCATAGCCCTCAGTGACGCACAAGTCGGCCTCCAGGACACGAGCCATCAACTCGACGAGCGCCTTTTCCACCAGCATCTCCGGTGGAATGCCGCCAAAGAGCTCTGCTGAGCGCCGCACCAGCTCGGCGCCGTGCAGATGCCCGAGCCGCGGCGCACGGTTCCGCAGTTGCGGTGGGCAGCAGGCCGAGACGATCAACGCGGCAGGGCTCCGGCCACCGATTCTCCGTAGTCGACGCGCGACCTCGAACGCGAGGATCGCGCCCATGCTGTGACCAAAAAGCACGAAGGGCGCGTCGTCCAGCACTCCGATCTCTTGCGTCACCGCGTCCACGATTTCACCGCCACGCTTGACAGGTGCTTCGAGGAATCGGCTTTCGCGTCCGGCCAATTGGACCGCGCACACTTCAATCGTGTCTGGCAGCCGTTCCGGCCATAAGCGAAATGTCGTCGCACCACCGCCGGCATGTGGAAAGAGAAACAATCGAACCTGACGTGCAGGTCCGGCGTTGAATGACCTGAACCATTTCGGCGACTCGCGTCTCGCGTTCATATCGGAGGATGAGTTTCGGGGAATGTTCCCCGGGTTATGAGGCGATCGCCGCGAGCGCGCTGGCCAGCGCCGAGGGGCGCGACAGGAACGGGTGGTGACCGGTCGGAAGCTCGATGACGTCGCCGGTTTTCTGAGCCATGACGCGCTGCCTTTCCTGCGGGATTGCCAGATCTTCCGCACACACGACGTACGTGGATGGTATCGACCGCCACGCCGCCGCGCGCACCGGTTGGCTGAACGCCAGCGCCGACTGTCGCGCCACCCGCCGGTGCGCGCCGTCTTTGGCGTCCTGATCGCAGTCCTGCAGAAACAGCTCGTTCAACTGGTCGGTGATCAGCTCCACGAACCCATTTTCGGTGGCTCGCACCCACGGCGCCGGGCCGGACGTCAAGGACGCGAGCGAATCGCCGATGTCCGGGATCAGCGCGGCCAGATACACCAGGTGCTCCACGGCTTCTTCGCCGGCCGCCGCATCGGTGATGATCGTCGCGCCGTAGGAATGGCCCAGCAGGATCACCTCGTCGCCAGCCCGGCGGACGGCCGCTTTGACGGCGTCCACGTCCGCGTAGAGTCCATCGTCGAGGTTGCCGTCGCAGCTTGGGAGCTCGACCGCCGCCGTGCCGAGGCCGTGCTGTTTCAGCGGTTCCACCATGCGACTCCACCACCACGCACCGTCGCGTACGAGCGCGCCGTGCACGAACAGGACCTTCATCACTTTCCTCCATCCGTCGTCGAACCAGACCCTGGCGCCCTCAACCGTAAACTTTCCCACCCCTGGTCGCGTCTAGGTACGCGTTTGTAGAAGAAACATGGCGAAAGGGCATTTCCTCGGGGAGTTCGAGATCTACGTGCTGCTCGCGCTCGCCCACCTGGGACCGGAGGCATACGGGATCTCCATCCGCCAGGAAATCACTGGCCGGACGGGCCGCGAGATTGCCATTGGCTCGGTCTACGCCACGTTGTCGAGGCTCGAGGAAAAGCGCCTGATTCGGTACGAGCTCTCGGACCCGCTGCCGATTCAGGGCGGTCGCGGGCGAAAGCATTTTACGCTCACCGCGGCGGGGGAGCGGGCACTCGCGCACGCGACCAGCATGCTCGCCCGCATGATGCAGGGCTGGCGTCCGCGGACGCAACACCAGTGAGGACCATGCCGCGCCCCGTTCCCCGCTTCGCGCGCCTGATGCTTCGCCTGGTCGCTGACGAACAGCATCGGGAGGCGATGCTCCAGGACCTGGACGAGGAGGCGTGCGCGCGGGCACGGACATTTGGCCCGGCGGCCGCGCGGCGGTGGAGCCGGCGACAGGTGCTCGGGTCGATGGGCCCCCTGTGCATTCGCCGCATGGAAATCACACTCGCGAGCCTGAGGAGAACATCGATGAGTGGATGGCGCGGGTTGGGATCCGATTTACGGTTGGCGGCACGGCGGCTCCGCGAGGCGCCGGGCTTCACGGTTGTCTGCGTGCTGACGCTCGCCCTCGGCATCGGCGGCAACACAGCTGTATTCACCCTGATTGACGGCGTGCTGTTGAAACGGCTGCCGGTTGAGCGCCCCACTGAGCTCTATCGGCTCGGAGACGCCGACACGTGCTGCGTGAACTCCGGTCTCCATGGGTCCTTTTCACTGTTCTCGTACGACCTCTACACCGAGCTGCGCACTACCGCGCCGCAGTTCACACAGCTTGCGGCCTTCCAGGCAAACACGAAAGCCATTGCGATCGGTCGCCAGAACGACGACTCCCCGCACGAGACCCTGAATGGCGCGTACGTATCGGGCAACTACTTTCAGTTGTTCGAACTCGTGCCTGCGGCAGGCCGTCTCGTCCAGCCGTCGGACGACCGCCGCGGCGCCCCTCCAGTGGCGGTCATCAGCTATCGCGCGTGGAGTGCGCGGTTTCAGGCGCGGACGGATGTCCTCGGCAGCACGGTCACGCTGAACGGCGTGCCTGCGACGCTCGTGGGCGTGGCACCGGAGGGGTTCTATGGTGAAACGCTGCGGCCGAACCCGCCAGAGATCTGGATCCCGCTCTCGAACGAGCCGCAACTGCAGCCGGCAGCGCGGTTGCTCGACGCGCGGCCGCTCCAATGGCTCTACATCATGGGCCGGCTGAAGCCGGACGTCACGATTGGCCCGCTCGAAGCCCAGTTGACCGCGGCGCTTCAGCACCGGATTGGCGCGACCCTTCAATTGAACGCGAAGGAACGTGAAGAGATTTCACGACAGCACATCCGCCTGATTCCCGCAGCAGGCGGCGTGAGAAACATGCGCGATGGCGTTGCACCATCACTCGCGCTTCTGCAGGCGCTGGCCGCGGCGCTCCTCCTCATTGGTTGCGCGAACCTCGCGAGCCTGCTACTTGCGCGAGGCGCGGCGCGACGGATCGAGACGGCTGTGCGTGTGGCCCTCGGCGCCTCCCGCGGCCGGCTGGTTACCCAGTTTCTCGTGGAAAGCCTCCTGCTCGCCTGCGCGGGCGGCGTCGCCGGGCTCATCGTGTCGTTCGCCGGCGCGCGCACCATCATCAGCCTTGCGTTCCGCGGCGCGACGGACGTCCCGGTGGATCCCTCGCCGTCGCTGCTGGTGATCGGCTTCGCCATCGGTGCATCGCTTGTCACGGGTGCTGTCTTCGGCGCCGCCCCCGCGATCGTCGGTTCGCGATCGGACCCGATCGACGCGCTTCGTGGCGGCTCGCGCACCACTGGCGAGCGTGGCGGTCGCATCCGCGCGTCTCTCATGGCGCTGCAGGTGGCGCTGTCGCTCGTGCTGATCACGTGTGCGGGTCTGCTGGGCCGCAGCCTGCAGAAGCTCGAGGCGCAGGACTTCGGCGTGCAGATCGGCGGCCGCTATGTCGCCACACTCGCGCCATCCCTGACGATCGTATCTCCGGAAGAATTGCCATCGATGTACGCGCGCGTGCAGGAACGTCTCCTGCGGATCCCAGGCGTCATGAACGCCGGGTTTTCGCTTTATGCTCCGATGTCAGGAGACAACTGGTCGACGCTCATCGCAGTGGAGGGCCACGACTCCTCCGAGCGCTATTCCGCTTCGTGGAATCGCGTGAGCCCGGGGTACTTCGACACTGTTGGAACCCCGCTCGTTCGCGGCAGGACGTTTGATGGGCGGGATCACCGAACCTCACCGCTCGTTGCCATCGTCAGTCAGTCGTTTGCGCGGAAGTTCTTTGGCAACGCTGACCCGATTGGGCGGCGGCTGGGCCAGAGCATTCCCGAAATCGAGATCGTTGGGGTCGTCGGAGACGCCAAGTATCAGGATGGTCGACGCGCGCCGCGTGAGACGTTTTTCGTGCCATATCTGCAGGAAACATCGGAAAGTCGTGCCCGTGCCGTCGCGATGGGCATCAAGATCGATCGGTCGCACTACCCGCAGGCGATTGTGATCCATGCACGCGGGCCGGTGACAGGCCTGGAAAGCGAGGTCCGTCGTGCACTGGCCGACGTGGACCGCCGCATCACCGTGCGCAGCATCGTGCCGATGGCCGAGCAAGTTGCGCGCGCCTTCAACCTGGAGCGCCTGATCGCACGCCTCGCGGTTGCATTCGGCGTCGTCGCGTTGATCCTTTCGTGCGTGGGACTTTACGGCTTGACCGCGTACTCCGTGTCACGAAGGACCAGAGAGATCGGCGTGCGCGTGGCGGTCGGCGCCTCGCGCTCCCGTGTGGTTGCGACGATCCTGCGCGGCACGCTCCTGCAGCTCAGCGCAGGACTTGCGGCTGGTCTCGCCGGTGCGTTCGGCGTCGGACAACTGCTTCAGGCACGGCTGTTCGGCGTGAGCGGACACGACCCATTCGTCCTTGCCGCCGGCCTCTTGCTGCTCGGCGTGTCTGCCGTGCTGGCGGCGTTTCTCCCCGCGCGTCGCGCTGCAGGCATGGAACCCATCCAGGCGCTGCGCGTCGAGTAGAGAACCGAGCTCGCGTCACTGTCGCATGAGCACCAGGCCGGACCAGGCACCACCGTCGCACCGTGGTCGCACGACCGACGTCGGCGCCTTCCGCCGGACGCTCGCCGGAAGCATGGTGGGCGCCGTACTCGAGCGGTACGACTTCGCGGTCTACAGCGCGCTTGCCGCTACGGTGTTTGCCGAGCAGTTCTTTCCGGAGTCGGCGCCGCACACCCGAGTGCTGCTGGCCTTCGGCACGCAGGCGGTCGGGTTCGTCGCACGGCCTCTCGGCGGAATCTTCTTCGGACATCTTGGCGACAGGGTTGGCCGCAAGCCGATGCTCGTGGCGACGTACGTGACACTCGCGCTCGCCACCGCCGGGATTGGTCTGCTGCCAAACTACGCCGCGTGGGGGATGATCGCGCCGATTGCCCTGGTCGTGCTGCGCTTCATTCAGGGTTTTGCGCTCGGCGGTGAGTTCGGCGCAGCCGTCACGCTGGTGGCGGAATACGCGAAGCCGGCGCATCGCGGGCGATGGGCGGCGTTCCCGCAAGCCGGCGGTCCCGCGGGGACGATCCTGGCCACGGCACTACTGGCCCTTCTCGGCTCAACGATGTCCAGGGCGTCCTTCGAGGCGTGGGGCTGGCGCGTCGCCTTCCTGATCGCGATCCCCCTGCTGCTTGTCGGAGCCTGGATCCGACGCGGCGTCGAAGAGTCGCCGACGTTCCAGCTCGCCGCCGCCGACCAGGCCGCCCAAAACCGGTCCAGCGTAATCGAGGCCCTGCGGCGCCCGATCCCGATCCTGCAGGGTCTCGGCTTACGCATCGGCGAGAACGTCGCTTTCTATATCTACACCGTCTTTGTCATCGCCTACGCGACCAGGATCCTGAGCTTCGAGCTGCCTGACGTCCTGCGGTCGGTGCTGTTCGCCGCCGTCTGTCAGTTCGTCGGTGTGCTGCTCGGTGGGTGGCTATCCGACACGCTTGGCCGCAGGCCGGTGATGATCGCCGCCGCGCTCGGACTGGCGGTGTGGGCCCCGATTTTTTTCATTCTGGCGAAACAGGAGTCGCTCGGTTCTCTCTACCTCGGGATTTGCGTCGGCGCATTCCTGCACGGCGTGCTGGCCGGGCCCGAGGCCGCATGGATCACCGAGCTTTTCCCGACCCGCTATCGGTACGCCGGCAGTTCGCTGGCCTTCCAGGGGTCATCTATCGTCGCGGGAGGGCCGGCGCCGCTCGTCGCGACTGCGCTGATGGGCGCGAGCGGCAACACAACCCCGGTGGTGATCTACCTGATAGTGTGCGCGTTGATCTCCGTGGTCGCCGTGGCTTCTGGTCCCGAGACCAAGGGCAGGCACCTGGGCGAGATCACGTGATGGCTCTCGCCCGGCGCTCGCCGGTCAGCCCTGTTAGGTGGACGTGCGCCGTACGTTCTCGGCCCGAGGGCCCTTCGGTCCCTGGCCGACGTCGAACTCAACGCTGTCGCCCTCACGCAGATCCTCGAGGCCTTCGCCATAGACCGCACTTTGATGGAAAAAGTACTCGTTCCCCGACTCGTCCTTGATGAACCCGAACCCCTTGTCCACTCGCAACGTTCGAATTTTCCCCGTCATCATCCCTCCCACCGACACCTCATTATTACCGCCGGCCGTTGCCGGGGCACGCGGCGCGCGAGCCTGTGGCAACGCTGTCGCCATCGCTCCATAGATCGTCCACGAAAATGGACGTCGCTGGCAAGTTGCGTGCGATCCCTTACTTCTTGGTCGCGTAACAGCTGTATTTGTCGTCTTTCCGTGCGAGCTCCAGGCTCTTGGCGCACCGGTCAACGAGCGTGGCGCGGCCTTGCGGCGCTCGAGCGAGCGGCAACATCTGGCGAAGCCGGCTCACCGAGAACTCCGCCGCTTGCTGGTCCTCTTTGGACATCTTCTTCGTCGCAATGCACGCGTCGACCATCATGAAGTACTTGTCGCACTCGGCGATGCCAGTCGGTTCGGACTTCTGCGCGGCAGGCGATGCCGGATCCTTTTCGCCAGGCCCGACCTGCGGAGCCTGGCCAGCTTCGAGACTGGCGGCGAGCGTGATCGCAAAGATTGGAACGAACAACGATTTCGTGAGTCGCATCATGTCTCTCCTTCGGGTCTGCCAGCGCTATTCGTCGAGGTGAGCGAGCTTGCGGAGCTCGTCGACGACCGCGTCTTCTCTCCACGCGAATCCCCACTCGAGCGGCGGCTGGAACCTGATGCGCGTGCCGAATGCCGACGGGGATCGCAGATAGACGGACACCGGTCTCAGCCGCTTGCCGCGCCGTTGAGTGACGCGAACGATCTCGTTCAGAGAAATCGCGCTTCAGTGGACTCTGCGTACTTCGTGACGTAGAGAAAGCGATCGTCGACGGCGACCACCTTCAGACTGCGGCGCATTCGGTCATCCAGCACGATGAGAGTGCTGACGCCCAGGACGATGGCCGCGCCGAGTGTGACGATCGGCCATGTGAATCCGGTCAACGCGTGGAGCCTGAACAGGATGTAGACCGCGACGCCACCGCCGATGACTCCGGCCGGCCATCGAGGCATGAAGAGCATTCGTCGGTAGGGCGCAGATAGCGTCCGTTTCATAACCTTGTCGTCGAGCTCGGCGACGGGATCGATCCAGCGGTTGATTGACCGCACATGGGCCGGTCGCGCTGGCCGGTGAGTCGATCAGAATGAGGATCTTAGCACCGCGACACCGTCAGCACCTCGACGGAACAATCCTGCCGCCTGTGACGTCCATGTCTGGGAGTCCCATGTAAGGGACCAACTAACATGGCCGCAAATCCGCCTGACCAGGAATGGAAAAAGGGAAGCGCCGAGCTCCTGGTGCTCTCGCTGCTCGAGGACCAACCCCGCCATGGGTACGACATTTCGAAGTTGATTCAGCTCCGGTCCGGCGGCGCTCTCCGGTTTCACGTCACCTCGCTCTATCCATTGCTCCACCGACTCGAGAAGCAGGGCTGGATCGACGGGCGATGGGTGGAAAAACCGGAGCAGCGCAGGCGACGGTATTACAGCCTGACCCCGCAAGGCAGGAAGGCGCTTCGTGCAAAACAGGAGAGCTGGAAAGCCTTCGTCGCGGTGGTCAACCGGGTCGCAGGAGTTGAGCATGGCTGATTGGAAAGCGCCGGTTCGAGCGCGGTTGTCATCACTGCACCTGACGCCCGCTGCCGAGTCCGAACTCGCCGACGAGCTCGCGGAGCATCTCGAAGATTACCACCGCGAGTTGTTGAGAGGCGGTGCCACAGAGGAAGAGGCCTACCGGAACACGATTGCCGAGCTGGACGACATGTATCCGATTCGGGCCAGCGTCGACAAGAGCCAGCGGACGCCGAAACAGGAGGCAGTCCCGATCGGTGACGCCCGGCCAGGCACTTACTGCGAAGCATCCAGCGCGCATACGAGATTGATCCGGGCTTTCAGACGGCGCATCTCGCGGTCTTCGTCCTGAATCCTGGGCAGGCCCGGTACGGAGAGCCGCAGACAAGAGCGTTTTACAAGGACGTACGCGAGCGAGTGGCGAACGTTCCTGGGATCAAAATCTGCGTCGTGGGCCTCGAACATGCCGCTCTGGGCGCGCGCCGTGAGTGGATTGCAGGTCGAAGGGCGGCCTCAACGGTCACGAACCGACAGCTCCACGACGATAGTCAATACGGTAGACCGCAACTACTTCGAGACGGCTGGCGTTGTGATCGAGCGCGGGCGCGAGTTTGCCCACACGGACCAGCCGGCCTCGGTTGTACGGGATCCTGGTGTACGCGGTGATCCAGCGCAGGCGAGAGATTGGATTGCGCATGGCGTTGGGTGCGAGCCCGCCCAGCGTCCGTCGGCTGATTCTCAGACAAGGCATGTCGCTCGTCATGACGGGCGTGGCGATTGGCGCGGTGGCGGCGCTCCTTGTCGGACGCCTGTTCCGCACGCTGCTGTTTGGCGTGGGCGCAACCGATCCTGTCAGTTTTGCCGGGGCGGCATCGATGTTGGTGGCGGTCGCGCTCCTGGCATGCTATCTGCCCGCACGATGGGCGACTCGCGTCGATCCTTTGGCGGTGCTGCGCGAGGCGTAGACGACTTCACAAGAGAGCCACTTCTTCCACTTCGCCCACCCGTCGAGAGTCAAACGAACGCGAGGGTCAGACGAATGGCCACGAGGCTCGAGACGTTATTGAGGAGCAGGGTCACGACGAGCAGCGCGCCAGCCTTCAACATGCTGGCGCCGTTCGATTCCCGATAGACGCGCTTCAGCGCAAAGATCAGATACGGCACTATCACGGCGACCGCGCATAAGACCGCAAGCGCCGTCGGGGCACTGAGGCGGCGGCTGGCTCCAGCGGCGATCGTGACGAGATACATGAACGACACGTAGTGAAGGGCAAAGATCAGATGCGCGCCATACGGCCGGGCCTTTTTGCGAAACAGCCATTGCAGCGTCAACGCGATGACGATTGCGCTCGCGCCTACGGCGACCGTATAGACAGACTGCACGCGAACGTCGAAGCGTGCGCCGAAGAGCGACGGGTCCAGACCTCGCTCGGCAACGCGCGCTGACACCTGCCTCGCAAGCGCGCCAGAGGCGTCCGCCTCCATCATCGCTGCGAGCTTGAATCCCGCGACTGGCGCCGAGACAAAGAAGATTGCCGCGCAGACCAGATAGAGTTTGAGCGGACCCAGATGAGACTGGCGCCGGCCTGCCAGGTACTCCGCGGTCAGGAACCCAGGGACGAACAGTCCTCGCAGGCTTCGCACGATCTTGAAATTCAGGTTGAGATTTGCGATCTCATCGGCTAGCTCGTTGACGAAACGGCGAGCTGATAAATCGTCGGCATCGATCCGGCGCTGGCCGCAGGTGGAGCAGTATTCGTGCGCGAGTTCCGCCGAACAGTTAGGACATTGTGGCATCTGCCGTCAGTTGCGCCCACCATACCATGCAGCATCTCGCAACTGATCCGAGGCCCACGCCGCCCATTTAATCGCGGTTCTCCGCGATCCGCGCTTTCACCAGCCTCCGCACAAGAGTCGCCGGGAGCGGCTTGTCGGGTGAAAAACGAATAGTCCCCTTGCTGGTGTCGTACCCCTTGAGCTCGCCCTTGTGGTTCGCGATGGCGGAGGCGCTCATCGGGTAGAAGGCGCAGTGATTCGTCGCCGCGCCAAACGCCACGAGCGGGCCATTGAGACGGAACGCGGGGAGTCCATAACTGATGCACTCTTCGGCCTTCGGTGCAGCGGCCCGGATGGTCTTTCGAAGCTTCTCGAGCGCGGCCCGCTGGTCGTCCCTCAGGGCCGCGAGGTACTCGTCAATCGTCTTGGCCTTGATCCTGGGCATGGCGGCCATGGTGTGTGCTCCTTTTTTCAGCGTCAATGTTTCCAGTCTGTTGATGTTCCGGTTGCAGCGCGTTCGCGTGATGTTTGCACAACGTTGACGGCGCTGTAACCTCCGACCTCTACGCTGGCGCAGCCCTCAGCGATTCTTCTTTTTTTCAAACCATTCGTGGAGGCAGAAGAGATGACGCTCACCAGTCGGAAGGTGGAACGACGACAGTTCTTGTACGGTGCGCTTGCCGCGGCTGGGTCGGCTGCGGCGTTGCCGGCGCTTCAGAGTCTCGGCCTGCTCACCAACCAGGGCCGTGTCTATGCGGCGCCCGGTGACGGCGGCTACGGTTCGCTCGGACCGGTTCCGGACTTGCGCGACGGAGCGTCGCGGCTCGCCCTTCCGAAAGGATTCAGGTACCGCTCGTTCAGCCTCGCGGGCTCCACCATGTCGGATGGCAACCTTGTCCCTCTCGCTCACGACGGCATGGCGGTATTCAACACGCCGGACGCCAAGTTTCGCCTCGTTCGCAATCACGAGGATCGCAATGCCCCAGGCGCGGGCACCACGGCCGTCGATCCGTCAACCGCCTACGACACGCTCGGTGGCGGTGGCACGACGACGCTGGTCGTCGACCCGTTCACCCGCGAGCTCGAGAGCGACTTCATCAGCCTGAACGGCACCATTGTGAACTGCGCGGGCGGAGCGACGCCATGGGGCTCCTGGATCACCTGCGAGGAGACGAACGCGGGCACGCCTCAGGGATGGAGCCAACAGCACGGCTACTGTTTCGACGTGCCAGCCGCCGCCAACAGTTCCGTCCCCGCGATTCCAATCCCCGCGATGGGCCGCTTTTCGCACGAGGCGATTGCCGTCGACCCATCGACGTGGATCGTGTACGAGACGGAGGACCTCGGCAGCACGAGCGGTTTCTACCGCTATCTCCCCAACACGCGTGGCGTCCTGGCAGACGGCGGCACGCTGCAGATGCTGGCAGTGAGCGGATCGTCCAACTACGACACGCGAACGGGTCAGACCGTCGGCGTAGCGCTGCCTGTCACCTGGGTCACGATTCCCGACCCCGACCCGCCGCTGACGGGCGATGAGGACGTCGACGAAATTGCCGTCTTCACGCAGGGCCTCGCGCTCGGCGGCGCGCGGTTCCGCAGGCTCGAGGGCTGCTGGTGGGGCAATGGTGCGATCTACTTCAACGCGACCGACGGAGGCGACGCCGCACGTGGTCAGGTGTGGGAGTTCAGGCCGAAAGGCGAGGGCGGGACGCTCACGCTGATCTATGAATCCCCGGACGCCGCCGTTCTCAATTTCCCAGACAACCTCACGGTCTCGCCCGGCGGCGCCCTTCTGCTCTGCGAGGATGCGCCTGGCTTCGACCAGTTCCTGCGTGGTGTCACCCTCGACGGGAAAATCTTCGACTTCGCGCACAACCTCGAAACCAATCGCGAGTGGGCCGGCGCGACGTTCGCCGTTGCGGATCCATCGTGGAACGCACGGGGGATCCGCGGCGACAACCCGCCGCTTGGCAGCCACTCCGACCGCATCACGCTCTTCGTGAACCGCCAAGGGGCCACAAGTGGGCCCAATCCGCCTGAGGGAGACGACGAAGGCATGACGTTCGCCATCTGGGGGCCGTGGAAGAACGGAGCGCTCTAGAACGAGTTGCGGTCCAGGTATTCGTCTCGGCGAATTCTCTCGCTCACGCGCGCAGGGCAGCCGCCCTGCGCGCGCCGCCTCACTCGACGTCAGCGGCTCAGTGCCGCCCTTTTTTTGTCTCCCAATACACGAGATCGGCTCAAGGGGCAGGTTAAGATGCCCTGGTCGACCCCGTGAACAGTCGGGTGGCGAGCTCAGGAGATGAATCGTGGATCGCAAAAAGCAAATTCGACGCGCGGCGGCACTCCTCGTCGCCGTGCTGGCTGTGAGCGGGCTTGCCGCCGCCACGCTGCAGGACCGGTCGAAGGAGCGAGACCAGAGCGAAAAAGTATCGGGCGAAGCGTGCGTCAGAGCCGGTGTTGAAGCGGGGTGTCTCGTGCTCGTCACCTGGGACGAAAACAAAGCGCCTTTGCGTAGCTATCTCGTGATTGGGAAGAAGCGGCCCACCGAGAATAGCGTTGTCAGGTTCGTTGGAGAGACGCAGCCGGGGACCATGACAACGTGCATGCAGGGCACGCCTGTGGAGCTGACCGAATTCGTCGATCTCCAAGTGGAGTGTCCAATCAAAAAGAGAGCGGAGAAGTAGGGCCGGAGGTCGGCGAGGCAGTCATTTACGGTAGCGATGGAGCTGGCTCTAGACGCGGTGACGCCCTGTGGACAGCGCGCTGAACATCGGCTTTTTCGCGTTCCACACGGGTTGGATCGTGTTCGCCATCGTCGGCTGGGCCTGGCGCGCCACTCGCCGCTGGCATCTGGCGGCAATTGCCGTGACGCTCGTTTCGTGGTTCGGTCTGGGCATCTGGTACGGCTGGGGCTATTGCCCGTTGACCGAATGGCATTGGCAGGTGCGAGCGCGGCTCGGGCACGTCGACCCGCACTCCTATATGCAGCTCCTCGCGCGCGAACTGCTCGGATTCGACCCTGATCCTTTCTGGACGGATACTGTCACCGCCGGCACCCTCGCCATCGTCGCCGTCCTCAGTGTTCTTCTAAACGCGCGGGACGGTCGTCTGTCTGGGATGAAGCCGCCACAAGCTTCGACCAGCTCTCGATGACGGGTGAGTTCGGGGCGCGGTGTGCGTGTCGGAGTCAGCCGCGCGAAGGCGGTTGGTGCGCTTCGCGTAAGATCGTGGCACCATGGCGGGCACCTACCATCCAGACTTCTACGACATCGTCACGCCCGGTGCTTTTCTGGACGATATCGAGTGGTATCGGGAGAAGGCGCGGGCCGCCGGAGGACCGGTGCTCGAACTGGGCGCGGGCACAGGCCGCGTGACCATTCCGATTGCGCAGGATGGCTCCTCAGTGTGCGCGCTGGATGCGGATGCAGGCATGCTTGATGCCCTCCGCCAAAAGGTGAGCGCGTTGCCGCCCCACATCCGGGAACGTGTGACCGTCACGGCCGGAGACATGCGGTCGTTCGTCTTGAACCGCAGTTTCGCGCTCGTAATCGCGCCGTTCCGCGCGTTCCTCCACAACCTCACTGCGGGCGATCAGTTGGCGTGCGTGTGCCGGGTGTACGAGCACCTGCAGCCAGGCGGACACTTCGCGTTCAACGTCTTCCACCCGTCACTGGAGTACATGGCTCGCAATGCCGGTGCGCTGGAGGGTGTCTGGCGCTGGACAGCGACGCATCCGCTTCCCGATGGCGGCTACCTGTTGCGGTCCGAAGCAAACCGGTATGACACCGTGCAACGCCATGTGCACTCGTTGCACCGTTACGAACAGTATGATTCGGACGGGAATCTCACTGGAACGTTCCTGCACCGTCTCGAGCTGGCGTACCTCTATCCCACCGACATCCGTCATCTCTTGAGACAGGCGGGATTTGGCGCAGTTGAGATCTACGGGGACTTCCATGGCCGTTCGTTCAACAGCGACACGGACGAACTCGTGATTGATGCACGACGCGATTGACCCGCCGTCAGTTCTCTTTCAACAGCGGGCGCAGTGTGGAGCCGGGCTCGGTCCTCACTTCATCTCGTCCGCGTGCCTCGTCTGGCCGATTTCATCGAGGTGCCCCTTCAACGCCAGCTCGTCGAGGCTCTCGATCCGCAGAGCCGTGAAGATCTTCACGCGCGCATCGAGCTCGTGAAACGCTCGACTGAAGGCACGTGCCTTCTCTTCGTCCGTGCCTTCCACGGCAGCCGGATCATGAGTGCCCCAGTGAGCCGTCATCGGGTGTCCAGGCCAGATCGGACAGACTTCCTCGGCGGCCTGATCGCAGATCGTGAAGACGAAATCCATCTCGTGTACGTCTTTCGTCGCGAACTCTTCCCAGCTCTTGCTGCGAAGGCCGTCGACCGGCAGTCGATTCTGTTGCAGCGTCTCGATCGTCAGGGGGTGCAAGCGGCCCCTTGGATTGCTTCCTGCGCTGAAGGCTTGAAAGCGTCCGTGTCCCCAGTGGTTGAGCAGCGCCTCAGCCATGATGCTGCGCGCGGAGTTCCCTGTGCAGAGGAAGAGAACCGTATACGGTCGGTCAGCCATGGCATCACTCCAGAAGCAGCGTTGAAAGAGCCATCCTGCCCGGAACCTGTAACATCGAGGCGACGAACGAGCACAGGCTCGCCAGGCGGCGTACGCGGGCCTGAATGCGCGCCTCAGCAGGCGATAAGAAGCCGAGGCCTGCCTACTGTTTACATCGGCCGAAGCTTTCGGAGGGCGGCAATCAGCGCGTCGACATCCTCGTGCGTGTTGTAGACGGCGAGCGATGGCCGCACGCTCGTTTCGACCCCGAAGCGCCGCAGCGCCGGCTGGGCGCAATGATGCCCGGCCCGCACGGCGATGCCTTCTCGATCGAGCGCCTTGCCGACGTCCTCCGACCGGAATCCCTCGAGCACGAAGGACATGACCCCGGCTTTCTCGGGCGCTGTGCCAATCAACCGCAATCCAGGAATCGTACGAAGGGCCTCGGTGCCATAGGTCAGAAGCTCGTGCTCGTGCTGCCACACGTTCGCCATGCCGAGCTGATCGAGATAATCGAGCGCCGCGCCGAGTCCAACCGCGTCGGCAATGTTGCCTGTCCCCGCCTCGAATCGAAGCGGCGGATTCTGATACACCGTCTTCTCGAACGTGACGTCCTTGATCATGTTCCCGCCGCCCTGCCACGGCGGCGCTTCCTCGAAGGCCTCCGGCTTCCCTCGGACGACGCCGATGCCGGTCGGGCCGAAGACCTTGTGGCCCGAGAACACATAAAAGTCGCAGTCGAGCGCCTGCACGTCCACGGGCATGTGCGAGATCGCCTGCGCGCCGTCGACGAGCACCCGGGCGCCGTGCCGATGCGCCATCTGCACCATCTCGCGCACGGGCGTCACAGTGCCGAGCGCGTTCGACACGTGAGCGAACGAGACGAGCCGCGTCCGTGGCCCGAGCAGCTTCTCGTATTCGTCCAGGATCACCTGCCCGTCGTCGTCGATCGGCGCGACGCGGAGGCGTGCGCCCTTCTCTGCCGCCAGCAGCTGCCAGGGGACGATGTTCGAATGGTGTTCGAGCCAGGTGATGACGATCTCGTCGTCTTTGCCGATGTGCCGGCGCCCCCAGCTTTGCGCCACCAGGTTGACGCCTTCCGTCGCGCCTCGCACGAACGCGATCTCGTCGGTCGACGATGCGTTCAGGAAGCGGCGGACCGTTTCGCGCGAGGCTTCGTACGCGTCGGTTGCACGCGCGGCGAGGGCATGGGCCGCGCGGTGGACGTTCGAGTTCTCGTGCGCGTAGAAGTGAGCAATCCGGTCGATCACGCTCTGCGGCTTCTGGGTCGTCGCGGCGTTGTCGAGCCACACGAGCCGTCGTCCGTGCACGATCTCGTTCAGGATGGGGAAGTCGCGTCGTATGGACGCGACGTCGAACAGTCCCGGCGCGAGATTCAGATTGGGAACCAGATCAGGACGGAACTCGAGCGCGGCGAGTCCCAGAGGCGGCGTCAATGAAAATGGCGCGCCGTGCGCGCTCGCGGGGATCGCACCCGATTCGTCCAAGTAGGGGCGCGCGGCAGTCGCCGTATCTGGCAAATAGGGCTGCGCGGCGTGCGCTGTATCGGGCAAGTAGGGCTGCGCGGCGTGCGCTGTATCGGGCAAGTAGGGGCGCACTGCGTGCGCCCGCTCATCGAGAAAGTAAAACGGCGATGCGGACACCTCCGGAGGCTCGAGCGCCCCCGGCGTCGGCACCCACGCGGTCGGCGCCGCGCTGGCCGGGACAGGGGCCGGGGATTTTGCCTGGCCCTGCCACGACGTGAACAGCTCGTTGGCGAGGCGTGTCAACGCCGCCGCATCAGGCCAGGGGCCGGCCGGCTCCACCAGCACGTCGCGATTGCGATCATCGGTACTCATGGTAGTGGCCGATCTCTACATTCTCGAGCACGCCCAGCGCATCTTCGGTGAGCACGGCCGCCGAGCAGTAGAGCGAGACGAGATACGACGCGATGGCGTTCCGATTGATGCCCATGAACCTGACCGAGAGGCCAGGCGTCTGTTCGCCGGGCAGCCCCGGCTGAAACAACCCAATCACGCCCTGCTTTTTCTCGCCAACGCGCAGCAGCAGGATGTTCGTCTTCCCGGCCGTGCCGTTGCCGTCGCCATCGATCCCCACCTTGTCCGAAGGGACCAGCGGTAGTCCGCGCCAGGTGAGAAACTGCGATCCAAACAGGGACACCGTCGGCGGCGGCACGCCGCGGCGAGTGCACTCACGGCCGAAGGCGGCAATGGCGCGCGGGTGCGCGAGGAAGAACGCCGGCTCCTTCCACACGCGCGTCAGCAGCTCGTCGAGGTCGTCAGGAGTGGGCGGACCGGTACGAGTCTTCACGCGCATTGATTGCGCGGCATTGATCAACAGGCCGTAATCGGCGTTGTTGATGAGTTCGCTTTCCTGGCGCTCCTTCACGACCTCGATCGTGAGGCGGAGCTGCTCGCGGATCTGGTCGTGCGGGTGGCTGTACAGATCCGACACGCGGGTATGCACGTCCAGCACGGTCGAGATCTGACTGAGCGTGTGCTCGCGCGGCTGCTCTTCGTAATCGACGAATGTTTCGGGCAGCTGCCGCTCGTCCTTCGATCCACAGTCGACGGCGACGGGCGCGTCGCTTCGCACGCGGTTCACGCGGAACGTGCCGGACTCCACGGGCGTCCACGACAGGAGCCGCACCAGCCAGCGGGGCGTGATGAGGCCCAGCGCCGGGACCGTCTTCGTCGTATTCGCGAGCTGTCGTGCGGCGCGGTCGCCTAAAGCGTGTCTGGGTTCGTTTGCATCAGCCATGTAACAGGTCCCTCTCCGTCCGCCGAGAACGGGTCTCGATCGACGAGCCTATTGTAAGGCCACGGCCTCACGTCTCAAGTGATCGACGACCGGGAACGCGAGATTCTTCGTCGCGCGACCAGGCGGACGTCGCGCCTCGGTTCCGGAGAAGCGCTTGTTACGATGCCGTCGCCAGCGTTTGCGCCAGTGCACGCGTTCGTTTTCACGCGCAAAGTCCCGCGACTGCTCCGAGCCCGACGCCCAGCACGACGTCGACGGCATAGTGATACCTTCCGCGCACAGCACCCAAGGCGATCCCGATCGCCAGGACGAGAAAGAGGGGTGTCAGTGGTGAACCGCTGCGCCACACGACCAGGGTAACGGCACTCGCGCAAGCGGCGTGGCCGCTCGGCAGTGTGTTCCACCCGTTGCTGAAGGTCGCCATGAAGAGTGCATTGGCCCGCCGAACAAGATCGGGGGTCGTCGTTATCAGCACCGGTGAGGGATGAAGCACGCGCGGAGGCCTGGTGGCCACGAACGGCAGAAGACTGTAACAGGGCAACACCGCGATCAATATTGCCAGCCAGAACTCCCCAACCGCGCCCTCCTTGCCGGTGCCGATAACAGCGAGCAGGCCCGCGGGGACTACCGCGTAGACGAGAAGATAGGCGAGTTCGAATATGCGCCCGGCGCTCGGTGCCGCTCTAGCGACGCCGAGACGGCGATCGATATCGCCCAGCCACAGTTCAAGTCGCTCGAGCGAGCGACCGACCAGCGGTGCTGGCGCCCAATACGCCAGTGGCAGCGCGGGCAGCAGCCACCAGTCACGGAGCGCGATTGGCGAGCGGTCGAGCATCCAGACTGTCGGCGCCAAGGGAGCAGTCAGCACGACCAACAGGCCAGCCGCAGAAAGCCCCAGAGAGCGCCACCAGTTCGGCCGCCGCCGGATCAGGACCAGCGCCAGCGCTGCCAGCGCGACGAAGTTCCCAAGCGCGAGCAATTCCGCATTCCGCATCTCGTACGAATGCGCATTCTGCGACGAAATGGGGTCACGCGTGGAAGAATCAGACGACTTCGGTGAAGTCGAGAATCGCTTGTGGATCGCTCGTCGGCGGATTGCCGGGACGCGCACACAGCAGTGCCGTGCAGCCTGCCGCCCGAGCCGCGGCGAGCTCGGCCGGCGTGTCCGAGATGAACAGCATCCGCGCAGTCGGTTTGCCGAGTGCCGCGGCGATGCAGCGATAGCTGTCGGGCTCTCGTTTCGGGCCCACGCGGGTGTCGAAGAAGGCCGCGATGTGCGGCCTGAGGTCACCGGATGGCGTCGATCGGAACAGCAGTTGCTGCGCCAGCACGCTCCCCGAGGAAAAGATCGCGATGGTGATCCCCGCAGCGCGCCACCGCGCGAATGCCGCGGGCACGTCGGGGAACACAGTGCCCTGCAGCAGGCCGTCGCGATAGCCGCGCTCCCAGATCAGTCCCTGCAGCGCCTTCAGTCCGAACGCCTTCCGATCCCGATCCATCTGCCATTTCGCGTACGCGACGATCGAGGCAATCTGCTCTTCACGATCGGCATTCTCCGGCCATTCAGGCGGTGAGTCACCGCGCTGCACGTCTTCGCGCCAGTCGACGCGAAGGCTGTCGAACAGGTCGGCAGTCTCGGGTCGTCCGTACGACTCGCGGACGAACGACTCGAGCGCCCGCCTCGCAAACGGGAAAAGCGTCTCGTGCACGAACGCGAGTGGCGTCGTGGTGCCCTCGATGTCGACCACCACGGCCTCGAGGCCGTGCTCGCGAAGGTCGAACGTCACACGCCGGGAGGCGGGGCAGTCGGCCGAATGTATGCCGGGCCGAAGCACACGGGCTGGAAGTCGCGATCGGCGCCGCTCTGCGTGTAGTGCGGCGTCCAGCCAGACGCGTCCTGGAACAGCCGGATCGCCCGGATCCGGCGGTCTCCGCACAAGTCGAACCAGTGGTGCGTGCCTTTCGGGACACGGATCAGATCACCGGCTTCAACCTCGATGGCAAAGACCGGCGTGTTGGGTGGATGAATGTGAAAGAGGCCCCGACCCTCCACAATCAGGCGCACCTCGTCTTCGTCGTGCCAATGCTCCGAGTTGAACCGCGCGAGCATCGCGTCGAGTCCGGGTGTTGCGGCGGTGACATCGATCACGTCGGCCGTGACATAGCCCCCACGCGCCTTGAGGTCGTCGATGAGCGCGGAGAACCGGGCCAGGAGTTCGTCGGCAGGAACGTCCGACGGGGACGCCGCCTCCTCGATGCGCGCGTACTCGATGCCGCACGTGGCGAGGTGGGCGCGGATCGCCGTCTCATCGTCAATCGTCCGCCCTTCGGCTGGAATCGTTACGAGCGCCATGGTTCACCTCCGTCTGATCCCTTCTCATCGTAGCGCGCGCCGCGCGCGAGTGTCTCGAACAGGAACTCCAGAATCTCGACGTGACGCTCGGCTGCGGCGAGCGTCTCTCCCCAGGTGTACAGCCCGTGCCGCCGCAGGAGCACGGCATGCGTCTCGGGCTTACCGGCCAGGGTCTTCTCCAGGACGCCGGCCAGACGCGGCATGTCCTGATCGTTTTCGAGAATCGGCACCCACTCCTGATGCTCGTGCGAGGTCACTCCCTCGAGGCCCTTCAGCATCTCGTAGCCGTGGATGTGAAATCCACCGGCATCGCCGTGCCTGTCGGATAACAGCGTGCCGTAGACAGAGTGTGTGTGCACGATGGCGCCGGCGCCTTTCGCGCGTGCGATCGTGACGTGCAGCAGCGTTTCGGCCGACGGCCGTCCCCCTCGCCCGACGCGCTTCCCGTTGGCATCGACCGTGACGATGTGCGCGGGCCGCAGGGTCCGTTTGTCGTGACCGCTCTCGGTGATCGCCAGCCGGAACGGCCGGCGCGACACGACGGCGCTGAAGTTGCCGCTCGTCCCGAGCGCCCAGCCGCGTGCATAGAAGCGCCGGCCCATGTCGGCCAGCGCGCGTTTGGTTGGTCTTGAGTCGGCGGCCACGTCAAGTCGCCGGCCACGCGCCACCGCGCAGCCGATTCCACCATTCTACAAGCGAAGCATGGCAACTCCGAGTGCGCAGAGGAGGCCGGGCACGCAGAGCCGATTTCAAGCAGAGGCCGCTGAGATCGCAAAGTACAAAGTACCAAAAGTCCTCAGCGGCCTCGGCGCGCTCTGCGTTTGATCCGTCTCTGCGCTCTCCGTCGAGCGAATGCCCTATCTTGAGTCATCCACTCTCTCGAACTCCGGGAAACAGGGTCCGGGTGGCATGGGCGCGCGAAACACGGCACAATGCCACTCGCGTTGAGTACTCCGGCCCGCCCCTCGCTCGATCACCGCAATTCGACGTCGCGCGACGTACGGCGTCAACGGCTGATGGCGGCGCTGCCGCGATTGACGTGCCTGTTGTTTCTGGCGGGCACTGGCGCCGATCCGGACCTGTTCGGCCACCTCACGTTCGGCCGCGAGATCGTGCACGCCCTCGGAGTGCACCGCTCGGATCCGTACTCGTTTGCCAGCGATATCGCCTGGGTGAATCACGAGTGGCTGGCCGAAGCGATCATGTGGCTCGCCTACGCCGCAGGTGGCGCGCCCGGGCTCGTGGCGCTGAAGCTGCTGATGGCGGCCATCGCCGGAGCGCTCCTCCTCGCGACGTGGGCCCCTTACCGGCTGCGGCTCGTGCCGCGAGAAGGCCTGCTGTTTGTGATCGCGCTGGCGGCATGGCCGCAGCTGGTCTCGGCGCGGCCGCAGATGTTTTCGATCGCGGCCTTTGCGTGGCTGCTCTACGAGCTCGAGCGGTTTCGGCGGGGCGACAACCGGCCGCTCTGGCGGCTGCCCGTCATCTTCGCGCTGTGGGTCAACCTGCATGGCGGATGGCTCGTTGGCGCGGGCGTCCTGGTGATCTTCACGGCTGTCGCGCTCATCGAGCGGTCGCTCGACATGCGGCGCCGCCGCGCGCTCGTCGTCGCGTCGGTCGCGAGCGCCCTGGCGACACTCGTCAACCCATATGGGCCGTCGATGCTCGGCTTTCTGGCCGACACCGTCCGCCCCGAGCGCTCCGATATCCTCGAGTGGAGCCCAATCACCGCCCTTCCGCCAGTCATCCTCGTCATCATGGCGGTGCCTATTGTCCTTGGTGTCGCGGCGGCGTGGCGTGGGTGGGGCAGGATCCCGCGGTCGTCGCTCCTCATCGGCTTCGTACTTGCCGTGGGGGCGCTGCGTGTCGCGCGCCTTGTCGGGTTCTGTGGGCTCGCCGTCGGGTTCCTGCTGGCGCCATACCTGGTGGCACGCGGGGAGGCACGCGCCGAAGGAACACGCGAACCGGAGCGTGCGAGGACTGGGGGCGCGACCGCGGTACCGCGACTGGCCGATGCAGCGGTGGCCCTGCTGCTGCTCGTGATCGCGGTCGCGTCGTTCGGCCGCACGATCACGATGGACGGCGAGTGGCTGCCGGAACCGGAAGCCATTGGCGCCATCAAACGTCATCAGCTGCAGGGACGCATGCTCACGTGGTTCAACTACGGCGAGTATGCGATCTGGCACCTGTGGCCGGCGATTCGCGTGTCGAACGACGGCCGCCGCGAGACTGTGTACAGCGACGCCGTTCGGCGCGAGCACACCGCAATCTATGCGGGCAAGGAGGGCGCACTGGAGGCGCTCGCGAAGCTCGATCCCGACCATGCCTGGCTGCCCGTTGAGAGCCCGATGATCGCGCGCATGGAGGCGGCGGGGTGGCGCACGGTGTTCCGCGGCGATCGATCGGTCGTCCTCAGTCGACGGCAGGTTGGCGAGGTGCAGTCGATGCCGGTGCCCGTCGCCACGTCGCGCGCGTTTCCGGGACCGTAAGGCGACGCGTCGCCCAAGCCAAAGCTTGGGCCTACAATCGACCCGCCGGACGCGGCCTATCTACGCCGACCCGTCATACGCAGTACGTAGGCCCGAGCTTCAGCTCGGGCATGGCACGGACAACGATGTCATTACTCAACCTTCGCGGAGCCGAGCCAGCCGCCGAGGACGACCGCGGGCGTCGTGAGCAGCAACGCCGAGATCTGCGACCACTTCGCCCCGCTCATGCCCACGAGCGACACGGTCACCGCAACCGCCACAAGGGCGGCGACAATTCCGGCGTGGCAGAGCGGGCGGCGCGGGGCGAGGCGCGCGGCGAGGAAACCGGCGCCGAGCGCAAAGGCGACACCCCACAGAACGCTGAAGATCCTGAAGCCGATCGACGACTGTGCGTGCGGATCGATTCCGGCGATCTGAAAGAGGATGACAGCCGACAGGCCGAAGACCAGGTAGCCCGCTACCACGGCGAACACCGATCGGGTTGACGGGCGCGGGCGGATCACTTCGTCAGTGCCCTTGCGGCCTGAATGAGCGCCTCCATGTGATCCAGATACCGGTTGAGCGCGGCCTTGCCGGCCGGCGTCAGGCGGAACTCCGTGCGCGGCGTGCGGCCGTCGAACGACTTCGCGCATGACACGTACCCGGCCTCTTCGAGCTTACGCGCGTGCACGCTCAGGTTTCCGTCGGTGGTCTTCAGCAGTCGTTTCAGATCCGTGAACGTGAGCGACGGGTGCGCGGCGAGCGCGCTGATGATGCCGAGTCGAAGGCGCTCGTGAATCAGCCGGTCAAGGTGATCGGCCGGCGGCATCACGACGCCTGATTGTGGGGCGTCCGCCGTCTCTTTCTCGCCCATGCCTGGCGCGACCGCACGCCGCAGTCCGGACGTTCTCGGCACTCGAGATCCCCTTCAGGCCACTCCGACCGTGGCGGCGGGGCTTTAGCCCCGCGAATATGAGGAACAGGGAAACGGCGCAAGGGGATGTTAGTCGGCCGACTTTGTGAAGTAAAGGAGCTTCCGCGGGCTCTAGCCCGCCGCCAACGCGGGGCTAAAGCCCCGCCACAGCGGCGCTAAAGCCCCGCGCCACAGGGGCGCTTCTCAAAACACGCGGTCCGACGTCCTCAGGTCAACGCCAGCCGCTTTCATCTCGTCGATTGCGCGCGCGCCGTCGCCTGGCATGGCGTCGACGGCGCCAATCCCGTCCGACACCACGATCACGTCGAGCCCATGCCGCCGCGCGTCGAGGGCGCTGGCACGCACGCAGTGGTCGGTGGCCAGCCCGCCGATGACGAGCTCGTTGATCCCGCGGGCCCGCAGATCGGCCAGCAGGCTTCCGCGGCCGGCAATACTGCCATCGAAGGCCGAATACCCCTCGTCTTCGCGGCCGACGCCTTTCGACACGATGAGCGCACCCGGCGGCAGCTGCAGATCTCCATGGAGTCGCGCGCCCTCCGTGCCCGCGACGCAGTGAACCGGCCAGCGCCCCCCGTTTGCCGCGAAGTGACGGCTGTCGGGTGGATGCCAGTCGCGCGACGCATAGACCGGCATGCCGAGCGCGCCAGCCATCGCCGCAAGGCGGTTCAGCACAGGAATCACGTGGTCGCCGCCGGGCACGGCGAGCGACCCGCCCGGGCAGAAGTCGTTCTGCACATCCACGACGAGGAGCGCGGGGCTGCGATCGTCGATCATGGTAGATATGGTGGCACACTCATGCACCGGCCGAGCGCGCTTGCCACAGACCTCTATCAGTTGACGATGATGGCCGGCTACGACGCCGCCGGCCACAGGGCGCCGTTGACGTTCGAGCTATTCGTCCGCGAGCTGCCCGACACGCGGACGTATCTGGTCGCCGGTGGACTCGCGCAGGCGCTCGATTACCTCGAGGGAGTTCGGTTCACGCCCGACGAGATTGCCTGGCTCCGGAGCGTTCCCGCTTTTCGCGGTGTCCAGGAACGCTTCTTCTTAGACGTCCTCCCGTCGTTTCGGTTCAGCGGCGAGGTGTGGGCGATGGACGAAGGAGAGATCCTGTTCGCCCACGAGCCCGTGGTGCGCGTGACGGCTCCCGCGCTCGAGGCACAACTCGTCGAGACGGCGCTTCTGGCCACGGTCTCCTTTCAAACCTCCGTCGCCAGCAAGGCGTCGCGCATCGTCGACGCAGCCGGTGGCCGTACCGTCGTGGAGTTCGGCAGCCGGCGGGCGCACGGTCTCGAGGCAGCCTGCCTGGCGGCGCGAGCCGCGTGCCTTGCCGGGTTCCACGCGACGTCCAACGTCGAGGCCGGCCACCGCTTCGGCATTCCGCTGGTGGGCACCATGGCGCACTCGTGGGTGATCGCGTTCGACGACGAGGTCGAGGCGTTCAGACAATACATGGCCGTCTTCGGTTCGGCGACGACGCTGCTGATTGATACCTACGACACGCTCGATGCCGCGCGGCGGATCGTGGAGGCAGGCCTGCGGCCGGCGGCGATCAGGCTCGACAGCGGCGATCTCGGATCTCTTGCGCGGCAGGTCCGCACGATCCTCGACGGCGGCGGGCTCCAGCAGACGCGGATTCTCGCGTCGGGAGATCTCGACGAGCATCGGATCGCGGCGCTCGTCGCAGACGGCGCGCCGATTGATGCGTTCGGCGTCGGCACGGCGGTGAGCACGGTACGCGATGCGCCCGCGCTCGGCGCGGTCTACAAGCTGGTGGAAGTGGAGCGCGACGGGCGCCCGGTGCCGGTCATCAAGCTGAGCGCCGGCAAACAAACGCACCCGGGCCGCAAACAGGTGTGGCGCGTGGGGGCGGGCGGAGAGGCCTCACACGACGTGATTGGTCTGGCCGGCGAGCATCGGGAGGGCCGACCGCTTCTCCGGTGCGTGATGCGCGACGGCAAGCGGCTCGATCCGACGCGTGAGATAAGCGAGATCGCCGAGACTGCGCGCCGCTGCCGCGACGAGTTGCCGACGCGCGTTCGTGCAATCGACGCGACAGAGCCGCTGGAGGTGCGCGTCAGCGCGCCGCTGCAGGCGCTCTCGGACGAAGCCGTGCGTTTGCGGAGCGTGAGGTAACGACGCCGTGTGCTCACGCGTGCACGCGGCCCTAACCAGCCTCCGCCAAGGCTACGGCGGTCCGCCGAAGCTTTCGAGCGAAGGCGGAAGGGCCGCCGCCACAGCTACTCTTGTGGAGGCGGGGCTTAGTAATTTGTGGAGGCGGGGCTTTAGCCGCGCCGGGACATCAATCGGCTCACCCGCGCGGCGTGGCGGGTACGGGGTCGGGCGCCGTCGGCGCTTGCGCCGGCTCGCGCTCGAGGACGACGGCGAGCGCCTCGACGACCTCCGCGTCGAACTGCCGCCCGGCCTCGCGGCGCAGTTCCTCGATCGCGGCGTGAATGCTCCGACCGGCACGGTACGGCCGATCGTGCGTGATCGCGTCGAATGTGTCCGCCACGGTCACGATGCGGCTGGCGAGCGGGATATTCTCGCCCACCAGGCCATAGTACCCGCTGCCGTTCCAGCTCTCGTGATGCGATCGCGCGATCTCCTGCGCGAGGCGCATCAACGGGAAGCGGCTGCCCGACAGAATGCGCGCACCGATCTCGGTGTGGGTTTTCATGACCTCGTATTCGGCGGGGGTCAGCCGGCCCGGCTTCAGGAGGACGGCATCGGGAATGCCGATCTTGCCGATGTCGTGCAGCGGCGCCGCGCTTCGAATGAGCTCGACCTCCGCGTCCGACAGCCCGAGGGTTCTTCCGAGGAGCGCCGCGATGTGGCCCACGCGCCGGGTGTGCTCGCCCGTCTGGTCATCACGATACTCAGCGGCCAGCGCCAGCCGCGACAGAATCTCGGTCTGCGCTTCCTCGAGCTCGCGCGTCCGCTCGCGGACCTTGCGGTCGAGCAGCGCGTTCTGATCACGCAGCTGCAGGTAGAGGAAGCGGGTTTCGAGGAGATTTCGAATCCGGAGGAGCACCTCGACCGTGTCGAAGGGCTTGTTCAGGAAGTCCTTCGCGCCCATCGAGAGCGCCGTCTGCCGCGTTTCCGGCGCGTTGTCCGCGGTCAGGATCAGCACGGGCAGGTACTCTTCCGTGCCAATGAGAGGGTGGAGTTCTTCGAGTACCTCGAGGCCCGAGCGATACGGCATGCGCAGGTCGAGCAGCACGAGGTCCGGTCGTGTAGCGACGAAGCGCTCAACAGCCAGTCGGGAGTCGGTCAGCCCATCGATGTGTTCGTAGCCCTTCAGCCGAAGGAGCCGTTCGAGGAGCTGAACGTTCGCTTCCTGATCGTCGATGATGAGAATGCGGGCGTCCGTCATTGCACGGATGGCCATGCCGTATTGTCCTCGATCTCAAGCACGGCCGTATGCCCAAATCTGCCCAGTCGTGCGCTCCCTTCCGCTATCGGCACCGAGGCGTGAAAAGGATACTCAGCGCGCCACGCGGGCCGTCCCCCCTTTCATGACACGCTCGACCTCGCTGAGCGTGGCCATGCTGGTGTCTCCGGGCGTGCTCATGGCCAGCGCGCCATGGGCGGCCCCGCATTCCACCGCGTACTGCGGCCCCTTGCCCGCCAGGAAGCCGTAAATCAGGCCCGATGCGAACGAATCGCCGCCGCCCACCCGGTCCCAGATTTCGAGGCGTTCGCGGTTGGATGCTGGATAAAACGCGCCGTCGGCCCAGGCGATCGCGCCCCAGTCGTTGATCGTGGCGGTCGTCGCGTTTCTGAGCGTGGTCGCGACGATTTTCAAGTGGGGATAGGCCGCCACCACTTCTTTGATCATGCGCGTGAAGTTCGCCGGGTCCAGCTCGCTCAGGTGTTCGTCCACGCCGCCGATCTCGAATCCGAGCGCCGCCGAAAAGTCCTCTTCGTTGCCGAGCATCACGTCGACGTACGGCGCGAGCCGGCGATTCACCTCGCGGGCCCGCGCCTGACCACCGATCGATTTCCAGAGCGAATCGCGGTAGTTGAGATCGTAGGAGATGATCGTGCCGTGGTCGCGCGCGGCCTTCATGGCCTCTTCGGCGACCAGCGGCGTCGATTCCGAAAGTGCGCTGAAAATGCCGCCGGTGTGGAACCAGCGAGCGCCCAGGCGCGCGAAAATCTCCTGCCAGTCGATGTCGCCGGGTTTGAGCTGAGACACAGCCGTATGGCCGCGGTCCGAGCAGCCCAGCGCGGCGCGCACGCCGAACCCCCGCTCGGTGAAGTTCAGCCCGTTGCGCACGGTCCGCCCGACGCCGTCGTACTTCGCCCACGTCACGCGCTGTTCCACGCCGCCCTGGAACATCAGATCCTCCACGAGGCGTCCCACCGGGTTGTCCGCGAGCGCCGTCACGATCGCCGTCCGGAGGCCAAAACAGCGTTTCAGGCCGCGCGCGACGTTGTACTCGCCGCCCCCCTCCCAGACCTGAAACGTCCGTGTGGTGTGGACGCGGCCGTCGCCCGGATCCAGGCGCAGCATTACTTCTCCCAGCGACACGCAATCCCATCGACAGGCTTCCACGGCGCGCAACTCGAGGTCGGGCATGTCAAGACGCTACAACAATCTCGGCCGCCACGGCGATCAACCCGAAAAACCTGTTCAACCCGACGAACCCGACCGACCTCCGACTGGCGCAGCCGATGGGCCGGAACCGCGAGGTTCGACGGGTTGATCGTGTTAGTCAGGTTCGTCCAGGTTGCCCCCGAAGAGGGTTGCCGCGCGAGTTCGCGCCAACGTACACTGGTCAGGTTCTGATCCGCCCGTCGCGCGCCGCACCGCGGCCCGGACCCTGTGCAAGGTCAGTCTACGAACCGCGTCAGGGCCGGAAGGCAGCAGCGCTAAGTAGTCCCTGAGCTGTGCCGCAGGTCTCCCGGGTCGCGGTGGGACGCGCGGGGCAACAGCCGAGTGGCGTTCACGCGGGGCTAAAGCCCCGCCTCCACAGCGAAGAACTCGAGTCCCGAACCGTCGATGTCCTATCAGGTGCTCGCCCGCAAGTGGCGCCCACAGCGCTTCGAGGATGTGGTCGGGCAGCAGCACGTCACGACCACCCTGCGCAATGCGTTGACCAGCGGCCGGCTGGCGCAGGCGTTCGTGTTTGCCGGCGCGCGCGGCGTCGGCAAGACGACCACCGCGCGGATTCTCGCCAGGGCGCTGAACTGCGTCAACGGACCCACCGCCGACCCGTGCGGCGCCTGCGAGGCCTGCGTCGAAATCGCCCAGGGACGCGACCTCGACGTGCTCGAAATCGACGCCGCGACGAATACCAAGGTCGACGACACTCGCGAGGTAATCATCGCCCATCTGGCGATCACGCCTGCGCGCGACCGCTACAAGATCTTCATCATCGACGAGGTCCACCAGCTCTCCATCACTCTTTCAACGCGCTTCTGAAGTCGGTCGAGGAGCCACCGCCGCACGTCGTCTTCATCATGGCGACGACCGAGCTGCACAAGATCCCCGACACGATCCTGTCGCGCTCGCAGGTCTACGAGTTCCGAACGATCGCGACCAACGCGATTACCGCGCAACTGCGCGCGATTGCCCAGGCCGAAGGTATCGTCGTCCAGGACGACGCGCTGGGGCTGATTGCGCGGTATGCCGAAGGCAGCCTGCGCGACGCGGAAAGCGCGTTCGATCAGGTGATTGCGTTCTCGGGCAGCTCCGTGCGTGTCGACGACGTCGCCACGGTGCTCGGGCTCGTCGGGCGCGATCTGCTGTTCGATATTCTCACGGCGGTGGCCGACGAAGACCTCGCCGCGGCCTTTACACTGGCCGGCCGTGCCGTCGAGGCCGGAACCGATTTGCGCATCCTCTGTCGCGAGCTGGCAGCAATCGTGCGCGCCATGATGCTCGTATCGATCGATCCGGCCCGGATGGACGATCCGGACGTCGTCTTCGAGTCCGATCGCGAGCGCCTCGGCGGACTCGTCTCGCGCTTCTCTCGCGAGGATCTGCTGCGATCGTTCGATCTGCTGGCAAAGGCGGAGCAGGATGTCCGCGCCGCGTCGCAGCCACGCTATGCGCTCGAGATGGCGCTGGTGAAGTGGATCCACCTGCGACGGCTCGTACCCATCGGCGATCTCATCGCGAGCCTCGAAAAAGGCGGCGGACTGTTGGGCGGATCGACGCCGAGACCCTCTGGCGCGGCCGCGCCCACGGGAGCGCAACGGTCCGCGCCGCCGGTCTTCGGGTCGCGTCCGACTTTCGGCGCGCGTCCTCCATCGCCGGCTCCGCCGGCGCCGCCGCGTCCGTCGGCGCCTGTCGCGCGTCCATCCGTCGCGCCCGCTCCGGCGGCAATCCGTCCCGCCGCCGCACCAGTCGAGAGCCCGGCGCCGCCGCCGGCGCCGCCTGAATCCCGCGATGCGCTGCCCGCTGATTTCAAGAATCGGTTCCTGACCGAGGTTCAGCGATCGAACCGCACGTTCTACGGATTCCATCTGGCACAGGCGCAGAAGATCGAGATCGTCGACGGCCGGCTGGTCTTCACCTTCGGGCCCGTCCACGAAGTGATGCGGCAGCAGGTCGAGGCCAAGCGTGTGTGGCTCGAAGCGGTTGCCGAATCCGTCGCGGGCCGGAAGGTCGCGGTGACAACGGCCAAAGGCGCGGCCATGGATCCGGCTGCCGCGCGCCCCACCGTCGCGCCCGCGGCGCCGGTCCCGACACCGTTGCCGGCCGACGCCGATCTCAAGGCACGCGCCCTGGCCGACGGTGGCGTGCAGGCGATGCTCGAAGTGTTCCCGGCAGAGATCCGCGACGTCGAGGAGATCAAGTAGATGGACATCCGCCAGATGATGAAACAGGCGCAGAAGATGCAGGAACAGCTGCAGAAGCAGATGCAGGATCTCCGCATCGAGGCAACTTCGGGCGGCGGCATGGTGACCGTCGTGGTCAACGGCGCCAAGCAGCTGATGTCGCTGCGCATCGATCCGGAGGTCGTCTCGAAAGATGACGTGGAGATGCTCCAGGATCTGATTCTCGCCGCCGTGAACGACGCGCAGCGCAAGGCGGACGAGCAGCTGCAGAAGAGCATGGGTGGCATGCTCGGCGGCCAGATCCCCGGGATGTTCTGAGCCCTCGCCTCCATGTCACAGCCGGAACCGCTCGCGCGGCTCATCGAAAACCTTCAGCGTCTGCCGGGCATCGGCGCGAAGAGCGCCCAACGCCTGGCGTATCACATCCTCCGGCACCCGCGGGAAGCCGCCGACCAGCTCTGCGCGGCCGTGCAGGACGTGAAAGAAAAGGTGACCTATTGCTCGACCTGCAACAACATCACCGACGTCGATCCCTGCAGGTACTGCACGGACGATCGACGCGACCGGCAGGTCATCTGTGTCGTGGAAGAACCGCAGAACGTCGCGGCCATCGAGAAGACCCGTGAGTTCCGCGGCGTCTATCATGTCTTGATGGGAGCGCTCTCGCCGCTGCAGGGCGTGGGTCCGGACGATCTGAAGATCCGCGGGCTGTTGACACGGGTCGGCGAGGGAGAGGCGCGCGAAGTGGTCCTGGCGACCAATCCAAACGTCGAAGGCGAGGCCACCGCCTTGTACCTGGCCCGTCTCCTGAAGCCCCTCGGTGTGCGCGTCACACGGATCGCCACGGGCATTCCCGTCGGCAGCGACATCGAGTACGCCGACGAAATCACGATGTCGAAAGCCATGGAAGGGCGAAGAGAAGTCTAGGCCGCGCGGACATGTTTCCCGTCACGCTCCGATTCCCGGTTGCATCCCTCCTGCTCCTCGGCGGCCTGGTCGCCTGCTTTGCGGGCTACCGGTTGTTCCGAATCGTCCTCGGCATCTACGGCTTCATCCTCGGTGCGCTCCTCGCCACGACGATCGTCGGCGCGGGAAATACCGGATCCCTCGTCCTCGCCGCGGTGATCGGCGGGGCCATTGGTGCGCTCGTGTTGAACCTGGCGTACTTTCTCGGCGTCGTGCTGGTCGGCGCCGCGTTCGGCGCGATGCTCGCCACGATATTCTGGGGGCGCGCCGGCGTCGAGCCGCACGTGCTCATCGTGATCCTGTTTGCGGTGGCGGGCGCCGTCGGCGCGATGCTCCTGCAGCGTTACGTCATCATCGTGGGCACGGCGTTCGGCGGCGCGTGGACGGCACTGGTCGGCGGGTTGGCCCTGATGGGAGACCGCGCGGCCCAGGCCGCTACATCCGCAAACAACGTCTGGGTCGTGTATCCGCTCGACCCCGCGCCGGGCCGGGAGTGGGTGCTGTGGGTCTGGCTGGGACTCGGCGTCGTCGGCACAGTGGCGCAGCTAGGCCAGGGCAAAGGAACGAAGACCGTCAGGGTAAGAACAACCAGAAAGTGAGCCGTGCAGATGGCCAGCTTCGAGCGACAGGCAACGATTACGTGGGAAGGGACCGTCCGAGAGGGCCACGGCGAGGTGCGCGCGGGCACGGGCGCTTTTTCGCTGCCCGTGAGCTTTCCGTCGCGCGTCGGCGCAGCCGAAGGGAAGACCAGCCCCGAAGAGCTGATCGCCTCAGCGCACGCGGCGTGTTACGCCATGGCCCTTGCGGCCACGCTCGGTCGGCACAATGCAGGCGCAGTTCGGCTGCACGTCAGCGCGACCGTGAAGGCCGAATTCGGCGACGCGGGCCTGACGATTCAGGCCTCGCATCTGCGCGTGCTCGCCGATGGCCTCAGCGGCATCGAGCCGGCGAAGTTTGGAGACGTGGCGCGGGAAGCCGAACAGCGGTGCCCCGTCTCGAACGCGCTCAGGGGCACGCTCAAGATTGAGGTCGAGGCGATCGCGTAATAGCGGCGAGGTTGTCACGCGGGGCTAAAGCCCCGCCTCCACAACTGAGGGGTCACGGCGACACCGTCACCCGTGGCGGCGGCCCTTTAGGGCCGCGTTCATCACCGTTAATTCTGTCTAGCGCACTCCGAGGAGTACTTCGACCGTGGCCTGATCGAGCCGCTTGTACGAGAGATCTTCGCGGCGACAGACCTCAGCGATGCTGATCGCGTAGCGACTGCCAGCTGCCGTCGCTCGACCAGCCTCCGTCCACCGCAAGCGCGGCCCCGTTGATGAACCCGCTCTGCTGCGGGTCCGCCAGGAATGCCACCGCGCTGGCGACATCGTCAGGCGAGGCGAAACGTCCCATTGGGATGCGACCCGTGATGTCGCCGTCAGAGTAGTGGCCACTGGCCTGGTCGGTGGCATCCATCTCCGTCTTCACCCAGCCGGGGCAGACGGCGTTCGAGCGGACGCCGCGGCCGCCCCACTCGGCGGCGAGGGTGCGCGTCAGGCCGATCAGGCCGTGCTTCGACACGTTGTATGCGCTTCGGTCGGCAATTCCCAGAAGACCGGCAATCGACGCGATGTTGACGATGCACCCCGAGCGCTGCGCCAGCATGATCGGTCCGAAGGCGTGCGCCATCAGGAATGGAGCGACCAGGTTCACTTCGAGGATGCGCCGGAACTCCCGCGGCGCCGTGTGCTCCGCGGGAGCGATGTAGCTGATGCCCGCGTTGTTCACGAGCACGTCAACACGTCGCCAGCGCGCGAGGACCGTCTCCGCGAAGCCGCTGACCACGCGATCGTCCGAGATGTCTCCGACGAGCGCCATCGTGTCGGCGCCATGGCCGCGCAGGCCGGAGATTGTCTCCTCCGGCGGACGCAAGTCATTCAGCGCCAACGCGTAACCGCGGGCCGCCAGCGTCTCGGCGATGCGACGGCCGATCCCCTGTGCGGCGCCGGTGATGACCGCCACCTGCATGTGCCGAGCCTCCGAACTCGCGAGCCTTTCGCCCGGATCGTATCTTCCCGGCGCTGCGCGGAGAGTCCAGACACGGCGGGGCTAAAGCCCCGCCTCCACAAGCGAAGGGAATGGCGCCTCGCCGATCTCTGCTTATCTCACTCCCAGCAGCACTTCGACCGTGAGTTGATCCAGCCGCTCGTAGGGAAGATTTTTTGCGGCGAGCGTTGCGCGGTTGAAATCCTGTGCCAGCAGCTTCGCGGCGTGGGCGGGTGAATACGGCCCTGAGTCGGGCACCGGCATGCTCGGCTGATGGACGTCCTTCACGATCGCTTGAATCTCGGCGTCCGCGTTCCAGCGCGCCGCCTTCTCCTTCAGAATCAGATACGTCCGCATGCAGCCGCGGGCGAAGTCCTTCACGCCGTCATAATTTTCAGTGCGATAGGCGTGCGCGTCGAAATGCCGCGGACCCGCGTAGCCGACGTCCTCGAGAAACTTGACGAGAAAAAATGCCGTCTTCGGGTTCGCCGCCCCGAAGCGGAAGTCCTGATCGTAGCGGCCCGGCACCTGGTCGTTCAGGTCGATGTGAAACAGCTTGCCGGCTTCCCACGCCTGTGCGACGGCGTGCATGAAGTTCAGTCCCGCCATCGTCTCGTGCGCCACTTCCGGGTTCACGCCCACCAGCTCCGGGTGCGCGAGCGTCGGGATGAGTCCCAGATAGTTGCCGGTGGTCGCCATGTAGATATCGCCGCGCGGCTCGTTCGGCTTGGCTTCCAGCGCAAAGCGGAACCCGTACCCTTTGTCGATCGAGTACCCGCACAGATAGTCGATCGCGTAGCGCAGCCGCTTCACCGCGTCGTCGGCCCGCCGGCATGCGTCGGTCTCGGTGCCTTCGCGGCCGCCCCACAGCACGAACGTTTTCGCGCCGAGCTCGGCGCCGATATCCATCGCGCGCATCGTCTTCTGGATCGCATAGGCGCGGACAGCCGGATCGTTGGCCGTGAACGCTCCGTCACGAAACGCCGGATCGAAGAACAGCGTCACCGTCGTCATGGGCACGACGATGCCGTGTTGATCACAGGCATGTTTGAACTCGCGAACGATGCGGTCGCGCTCGGCGGGGGTGGCGTCGATCGGCACGAGGTCGTTGTCGTGCAGGTTCACGCCCCACGCGCCGACCTCGGCGAGCAGCTTCACCGCGTCGACAGGCGGCAGCACGGGCCGCACCTCTGAACCGAATGGATCGCGGCCGCGGTTCGAAACGGTCCACAAACCGAACGAGAATTTGTGCTCGGGGCGGGGAGCGTACGCGTCAGGACTCATCGATGACCTCGTCGTGAAATTTTGGCGCTTTGCATTTTAGACCGAGACTCGGTTGACCTGATGATGCAGGAACGCTGGTGCAGGGCGCAGAGAAGGCCGAGCACGCAGAGGCGATTTCAACGCCGAAGGCCGCTGAGATCGCAAAGTACAAAGCACTCTGCGATCTCGGCGCGCTCCGCGTTTGATCCGTCTTTCCTTCATTGCTCCAACGCCTTCAATGCCGGATACAAGGCGCGGTACCGCTCGTACTGCCGCGCGAGCGTCGCGCGATCCGCCTCGTTCGGCGCGACGCGTGTCGCCACGCGCACGACGCTCTCGCAGGCGGAGTCGACGGTTTTCCACACCCCAGCGCCGACGCCCGCCAGGAGCGCGGCGCCATAGGCGGCACCTTCTTCAGCTTCGACGGTCTCCACCGCGTAGCCGTACACATCGGCCTGAATCTGCCGCCAGAGCGCCGAGCGTGCGCCGCCGCCGCCCAGCCGGACGGTGCCGACCGGCACCTGCATCTGTTCGAACAAGGTAAATGTGTCGCGCAGGCTGAAGGCCACCCCTTCGAGAATCGCGCGCACGACGTGGGCGCGCGTGTGCGACCCGGCGAGACCCACGAGCGCCGCGCGCGCGTGCGGATCCAGATGAGGCGTACGCTCGCCCATCAGGTACGGAGCCCAGAGCACGCCATCGGCGCCGGCGGCGATGTGCGCCGCTTCCTCCGTCAGCCGGTCGTACGGATCGCGCCCATCGTCGGTCCTGGCGCCAATCAGATCGCGGAACCAGCGGAGCGAGAGACCCGCGCTGAGTGTCACGCCCATCACGTGCCAGCGCCCGGGCACCGCGTGACAGAACGTGTGGACGCGGCCGCCGGACTCGAGCGCGGGCCGGTCCGTTGCCGCAAACACGACGCCCGACGTGCCGATCGTCGCGCTCACCGATCCGGGCCGGACGATGCCCATTCCAACCGCGCCGGCCGCCTGATCGCCACCGCCGGCGACGACGGGCGTGCCGGCGCGTAAGCCCGTCGCGGCCGCGCCGTCCGGCGTCACGCTGCTCGTGATCTCCGTCGATTCGTACACGCGCGGCATCAGCGACGGATCCAGATCCATCTCACGCAGCATCGTGTCGGACCAGTCGCGGCCGGCCACGTCGAAGAGCAGCGTTCCCGACGCATCGGCGACGTCGGTGGCCTTTTCACCGGTGAGGCGATAGCGAACGTAGTCTTTCGGTAGCAGCACGGCACGCACGTCGCGCCATCGCTCGGGCTCGTGCTCGCGTACCCAGAGCAGCTTGGGCAGCGTGAAGCCGGTGAGCGCCGGATTCAGCGTGAGCTCGATCAGGCGCGCTCCGCCAATCTTCTCGGTGATCGCACGGCACTGCGCGTCGGTGCGCTGATCGCACCAGAGGAGAGCGGGTCGCACCACGTCCCCCTTCGCGTCGAGCAGGGTCGAGCCATGCATCTGTCCGGAAAAGCCAATGGCCTTGATCGACTCGGCGCTCACGGGACCCTGGCCGAGCACCGCACGCACGGCGTCGGTCGACGCCCGCCACCAGTCCTTCGGGTCCTGCTCGGCCCAGCCGGTCTGCGGCGAGGCGAAGGCGCGGTGCTCGCTCGTCGCCGACGCGACAATCGTGCCGCGCTCGTCGATCGCGAGCGCGCGCGTACCGCCAGTACCGACGTCGATGCCCAGCAGGTGTGGCATACGGGTGAGCGCGTTCCCCTCAGTCGAGAGTGTGAAGAGTGTGGTGAGGCGCGCGAGCGCCGACGCTACTGCGTCTTCCTCTGCGCCTCGCGGTAGCGGCGGGACGACGAGGGAACCTTGGTGTAGGCCTCTTTGGCGCGGGCGCTGTCTTTCAGTCTCTTTTCATACAGCTCGCCGGCTTCCCACCACGCGTCGTAGCGCGTGCGGGGGAACCGCGTTCCGAGATCGGACAACGCCTGCGCGGCGAGATCGAACCGCTTCAGATCCTGATACCGGTCCGCCAGCTTCCACAAGGCCTCCTCAGCCGCCGCCGACGTGGGATACCGTTCCACGAGCTGACGATACGTGAGGACCGACGCCGGAACCTGCCGGCCGATGGTCGCATCGTTCGCCTTCTGGTTCTGGCGGTCTTCGAAGGCGGCGCGCCACTGGAGCGCACGCGGCGCGAACGAGGAGCTGCCGAACTCGTTGATGACCTGATCCACATAGCCTTTCGCCACCTGAAGGCGATTGGGCTGCTTCGTGTCTTGCACCAGTTCGGCGAGGCGGAAGAGCGCTTCCGCCGTCACCGACTCGCGCGGGTAGCGGGTGCGGACCGCGGTGTACGCCGCGATGGCGGCATCCACACGTTTCTGCCGGTCGTAGATCCGCGCAATCAGCAGGTTCGCCATCGGCGCACGCGAACTGGCGGGCTTCTGGCCAAGCGCGCTCAGCAGGCCCGTCAGCGCCGGATCGTACTGTTTGGCTTCGATCTGCGCTGCCGCGATATTGACCGCCTGCTCGACCGGGTCGATTTCCGGCGGCGGCGGCGGCGGCGGCGGCGGCGCCGCTTCGACGACAGGTGGCGCGGGAGCGACGGGCGGCGGAGCGGCGGCGGCCTTGGCTGCCGCTGCCTTTCGCGCGGCAGCCGCCCTCTCGCGAGCTGTCGGCGCTCTTGGCGTCGCCGTGTTCGGTGCGGCGGCGGGCGGTGGCGGTGTCGCGGGTGGCACCGGCGGTGGGGGCGTCGCTCCCACCGCGGCGGGATCCACGGGTGGCAGTTCGGTGCCAGACGCTGGCGGCGCAGGCAGCGTTCCGTCCGCGGGCGCGGCGCCCTCGGGTGCCGGCGCTCCCTCGGGTGCGGGTACTGGCGTCCCGCTCGATGGCGGCGTTGCCGCAGGGGCGGTGTCTCGAGGCGCCTCGGTGGCCTGCGTCGTATCAGGCGTCGGAGCCGTTCGTGACTTCCAGATGAAGTATCCGGCGAGGGCGCTCGCGGCGACCAGCAGCGCGACGCCGCCAGCCACGATGTCACTCACCTTGACGCCCTTACGCGCGCGCGGGACGGGCGGCACCAACGGCTTGGCCGCGGCATCCACCGTCGGCTGCGGGGGCGGCGTCGCGACCGGCGGTTCAGGTGCAGGCGCGGCAGGCGCGACGCCGGCACCGGACCGGGCCGGACGATAGCCGGATCCCGAACTGGCGGGTGAGACGGCGCCGCTCCCCGTAAGGATCCGGCCGGAGTCGCGGTCGCGCCGCAAGCGCTGCAGATCGGCCTTCATGTCGGCCGCCGTCTGGTAGCGCATATCGCGATCCTTCTCGAGCGCCTTGTCGATGATCCGTTCGAGCTCCGGCGGCACCTCGGGATTGAGCGCGGCGACCGGCGGGGGCATCCGATTGAGGATCGCGTCGAAAACGATGGCGGTCGTATTGCCCTGGAACGCCTGCCGGCCGGTCGCCATCTCGTGGAGGACGACCCCGAACGAGAACAAATCGCTGCGCTGGTCGAGATCTTCGCCGCGCGCCTGTTCGGGCGACATATAGGCGACGGTGCCGACCGCGAGGCCGCCGGTCGTGAGCAGACTTTCGGCGACCGTGGCGGCGAGCGCGCTGTGTGACCCGAAATTGCCGCGGCCGCCGGGCGTGAGTTTGGCCAGACCGAAATCCAGCACTTTCGCCTGGCCGCGCTGCGTGACGAAGATGTTGGCCGGCTTGATGTCGCGGTGCAGGATCCCGAGCGAGTGCGCGGTGTCGAGCGCATCGGCGATCTGGATGCCGAGATCGAGCACCTTGTTGATCGCCATGGGCTTACCGGCGATGACCTGGTCGAGCGGCTGGCCGTCGAGCAGTTCCATCGCGATGAACTGCCGGCCCTCGAACTCGCCGATGTCGTAGATCGTGCAGATTGAGGGGTGATTGAACGTGGAGGCGGTCCGCGCTTCGCGCTGAAAGCGGTCGAGCGCCAGCTGATCCGTTGAGGCGTCCACGGGGAGGAACTTCAACGCCAGGGCGCGTCCGAGCCGCGTATCCTCGGCCTTGTAGACCACGCCCATGCCGCCCGCACCAATCTGCTCGACGACCCGGTAGTGCGAGACAACGCGACCAATCATGAGAGAAGTGGGAATCTTACAGGAATTCTGTCCGGTCGCGAACGCCGGAGAAAGCTCCGGGTTTTCGCGTGATGACTGGACGCTCGGTCGGACATCAGGCCCGCTTCGGCGGGAAGATCAGCCAGGAGAGCCGGGAGCGGTTCCTGGCCGCGATCCAGTAGCCGGCGTCGACCGCCCAGACGAGCGGTGGAAGCCCGAGCAGCGCGGCAAGCCTGCGGCTTCCCGTCTCCTTCAGGACAAACAGCGACGCCCGTCCCGCGCGCAGGGTCCTGCCGTCGGTGGTCAGGACGTGCATCGCGCGGCGGCAGGCGGCCCGCAGCTCCGGGGTCATCGGCGGCGACGGCGCCTCCTGATAGGGGATGATTGCAAACCGCTCCGCGCGGTCTCGGCGCCGGACCCACTCGACCGCCCGGCGGCAGACGCCGCATTTGCCGTCCCAGAGCAGCAGGTGACGCGGGTCGGAGCCCATGTCTGATTATCGCCCAATCGGTGAGGTTCAGCCCGCCATGCGCCCAGTGTGGGTCCGCGATCAACGCGCGGGTTGGGGACTGTCCCCATTCGCGCGGCTGTGTGGTGTTTTCGAGCTCGGGTAGTCGAAGCGGTACCTGGCGGCGCCCTCGCCCTGCACTTCGCGCGTATTCCATTCCAGCTGGTATTCGCGATTCGCGTCGGGATACGACACGCCGAGCGGATACGGGTATCCCAGCATCTGACGAAACGGCAACGGTGCGACGGTCTGCGAGAACGCACCGTAGAAATCCATGTCCTTCACATAGCCATTCAAGTAGATCTCGTAGTCGCGGGTCCATCCGTCTCGGAGCGGCGGCAGCGCGGATGCATCGAACTCGATCGTGACGTTCTCGCCCGAGCCGAAGATGACGAAGTGATCCTCGTCATGGCCGAGAAGTGGCGTGACGTCTCCGTAGCGCGTGTAGAACCCGCGATGCCTGGCGAACGGCCCGTGACGGCTGATCTCGCTGAACACGTACTGGAGATCGCCGGCCGGGCGTCCCGGCACCTCGCGTGGGTATCCCAGATAGCCGAGTGTCGCGGTCGCGAGCGGCAGTTCGGTGCGCGTGATCGGTACGGCGCCCTCGGCCGTCGTGTCGACGAGAATCTGATCCCAGTACACCTTCAGATTGGTCCAGATGCGAATCCGCCGCGTGCCCATTGGCAGCTTCCCGGTGAGATCGGCGGCCATCGTCCGGAGGAGCCCCGCCGGGAAGCCGATATCGTCGGCGATGCGGACCCATGAGCCGTCGGCGCGCTGCGCCTCCACGTAGGGCGCGATCGCCGACACGTCTGCCTGATGCGCCGCGAACATCGACGTCGCGGTGAAGTAGTCGGTGAAGCCGCGCATCAACAGCCGCACGGGCGATCCGGACGGCATCTCGCCAAGATCCAGCTCCAGCCCGTGCAGCTTCGCGAAGCCCTTGAACGCGTCGCTCTCGAAGGAATCCACGAACCGGCGATCCGCGTGCCGAAGCGCCGGCATCACGTCGCGGCCCTTCTCGTCCCACGCGCCGGTTGGGAGGCGCGCGCCGCGGGTTGCGATGGTGCGCGCCGCCGGCCACGGCGGCCGAGAGGCGAAGTACTCGTTCGGATAGACATCCGTGCCTTGCGGGTGGTCGATCACGAACAGCCGCACGCGGTCCAGATAGTTGATCTCCTCCATCGGCTCGACGAACTGAAACGACAGACGGCCGTCCTTCACGCGCACCTTCGCGCCATCGACCTTCACGTATTCGTCGATGTCGGGCGCGGCGAACTCGCCGGGCGCGACCCAGTGACCGATGACCGCCGGTCCGATGCTGTCGGACACGAACTCGTATTCAGATCCGTTCCACGAAAACAGAATCGGACAGGAGCTGCCGCGCCGATCGATCTGGGTGATCGCGTGTCGCGTTCCTGCCGCGAGCTCCACCTCGTCCTGCACCACGCCGGTCGGCCACAGCAGACGAACGACGTCGGCGCCGGCGGCAGAGCCGATGCCGATGAGGAGCTCCGGTGAGCTCTGTCCCATAAAACCGGACGACGACACGGTCTCGAACTTCTGCCACACGGCTCCGGCCTGCACTTCGACCTTCGTGCCAAAGGCGCTTCGGTTGTCGTTCAGCCCCGCGAGCGCCAGGCGCACGGCCTTGTTCGCGTTGCCGCCGTCGTTGCGCAGGAGAAGCGCGGGACCCGCGGCATCGGTCACGACGAGGTCGGCGTCGAAATCGTTGTCGAGATCGCCGACGAGGAGCGCGCGCGGCTGGTGCAGCGTTGTGACAGCGCCAACGGTCGCCGAGACGTCTTCGAATCGCCCCTGAACGTTTCGCAGGATCTGGAGGACGCCCGTCCCCTGGGCGGTGATGCCGACGGCCGCCACGTCGAGCCAGCCATCGTTGTCGTAGTCGAGCGCCGCCACACCGAATCCGCTTTCAATCGGCGACGGCGGAAGCGCCGCCTGCTCGAATGCCGTCCCGGACGCGTTGCGCCAGAGCGAGATGCCCGGCGAGCCCGCGTGCGTGACGATCAGATCCATCCATCCGTCTTTGTCGACATCGGCCACGACGACGCCGCGCGTGTTGACGGGTGGGGCAGGCGTAAACCGATCGAGCCGTGTGAAGGCGCCTTCGCGAGGATTGATCAGCACGGTGGTCCGCTCGCCGGTCAGCACGAGATCGATCGCGCGGTCGTTGTTCAGATCGCTCGCGGTCATGCCGCTGGTGTTCGCGACGTCGAAGCCGCGCTCGGCGGTGACATCGACGAACGTGCTGTTTCCGTTGTTGCGGAAGAGCAGTGCATGGCCGGGCGCCGTGCCTTTCAGCACACGCCGCTCGCCCTTCGCCGTGGTCGCGTACGGCACCTCGGTCGAGGCGGCGACGAGAAGATCCAGGTCGGCGTCGTGATCGATGTCGACGAAGCTCACGCCCAGTGCGATGCCGGCCAGGTCCTTCGGAATGCCGCTTCCGTTCAGCACCTGCGTGAACGCTCCGCCGCCGTCGTTGTGAAACAGCAGCACGCCGGCCGCGCCCGCGATCGCGATGTCGGGCCGCTCGTCGTTGTCGTAGTCGCCGACGGCGCACGACGCGGCCGACGCGTCGGGCGTCAGGCGCGTCGCGTCGACGAACTGTCCTTTGCCGGTGTTGCGCCGAAGGCTGACGCCGGCGATTCCGAGCCGCAACACGTCGATCGCGCCGTCGCCGTCGAAGTCGAGGAGGCACGCACCAGGTCCCGCGTTGATCGCGTCGAGGGGCGGCGCAGACTGTCCGAGCACGGACGGATCGGCGACGAGGGTCACCGCGATCGCCTTGGTCGCCGACGCGGGTGGACGGAGGGCTTCGGCGAGCGACAGCGGACCTTGATCGCCATAGGCGAGGCTCATCGCCGAGGCCACTTTCGACTGCGTCAGCCGCGTGAAGCGATCCATGTGCGTCTTCGCCTCCTCGGTCTTTCCGGCGCGCTGATAGGCGCGGGCGAGGCCGAACTCGGCGGACACGAGAAACGGGTCGAGCTCGAGGGCCTTGAGGAACTGCGCAATGGCCGCGTCGTATTGCTGGAGCTGGCTGGCGAGAAGCCCCGCGAAGTAGCGCGCGTGGGCGTCGGCCGGGGCGAGCTCCGCCGCGCGCGTGAAGGCCGCAACCGACGCGTCGGCGTCGCCAAGGCTCTTCTGCAGCAGTCCGAGGTTGTACCAGGCTCTTGGGTTGTCGGGCGTCTCTTTCACCACAGCGTCGAGCAGCCCGCGGGCCGGCTCGTACCGCTGCAGTGCGAGGAGCGCGATGGCTTGATTGGTGTGGGCGGCACGAAGCGACGCGTCGCGCGCGGCGGCGTCTTGAAACTGCTTCAGCGCGATTTCGAACTTCTGCTGGTTCATCGACGCGACGCCCAGGTTGTTCAGGCGAATGGCATCGGCCGACGCCTCCACCTGCGTCGGTGCCTGAGCGTGGGCCACCAGGCGCGGATCGATGAGCGATAACGCAATGGCGACCAGAAGCAGGCGAATGGAGACACGGGACATGGGCACATTCTAGTGGGCCTCGGCCCAGCAGGGCCCCGGCCCCCTATAGTTCACGTGCGTCCCCGGAAACCTGACTCGTTGCGCCAAGTTTCGGGCTCTCAAGAGGTCTAGCGGCGCCCTCAGATTGGGGACTGTCCTCAGCCGTTGCGCAGGATTGGGGACCGTCCCCCGCCAGCGCGGCTGTGTGCAGTTTTGAGACAGTCTGCCGCCGAATGGTTCGGGACGAAGGGACCATTTTGATTGGGAATGCACTTGACATGAGCTAGTCAAAACGCTTTACTTTGGCCCCATTAACAGGTCAGACCATGGGTTCCGGCGCGGGAACCCACGGTTTTACCAGCCGGCTGTCGTCGGCGATCGGGCACATCGCTGGCAGATGGCCGGCGCGTGTCGGGTCAGTCTCTTCCCCAAGCGACTCATGACAGGGCGGCTGCGCTCCCTGAGCGCGCGGCCGCGGATTTCGGATTCCAGGCAGGTGCGAGATGGATGCCCAAACCAGATTCCAACGCTTCTCAAGGCCGCGCTGATTCCCGTAGTTGTACTGGCGATGGCCCTGCCCGCGCTTCGCCCAGACGCTGACCGGACAATTGAGCGGCACGGTCGTCGATTCGAGCGACGCGGTGCTGCCCGGGTCAACGGTCACGCTCGTCAACGAACTGTCGGGAGATCAGCGGACGACGGTGACCAACGAGTCGGGCAACTTCGTGTTTGCCGCCGTCCAGTCGGGCACCTACACCGTCAAGGTGGAGCTGTCAGGCTTCCAGTCCGTCGAGACCAAGGGCATCGTGCTGCGACTCGGTGAAAAGCGAAACCTCACCGGAATCAAGCTGGGAGTTGCGGGCTTGAGCGAGCAGGTCGCCGTAACCGCCATCACCGAGCTCGCGCCCGTGTCCTCTGGCGAGAAGAGCGTGTCGATCACCGGCGAGCAGATTCAGAACACCGCGATCATCGGCCGGAGCGCCGCGGAACTGCTGAAGATCCTGCCTGGCATGGCACCGAGCAACGGAAGCAGCAGCGGTTCCCCCAGCTTCAATGGGGAGGTCTACGGGATCAACGGTAACGGCGAGGGCGGGAAGCAGAGCGCGATTGGCAACTACTCGTCGAACGGCACCAACAACAACTCGCTCGACATCGTGATCGATGGCGCGCACGGGTCCGATCCTGGCTGCAACTGCGCGACATCCGTGAACCCGAATCCGGACATGGTCGAGGAGTTCAAGGTCCTGCAGGCCAACTTCGGTGCCGAGAACGCCAAGGGCCCTACGACGATCAACGTCGTCTCGAAGGCCGGCGGCCGCGACTTCCGGGGCACGGCCTACACCTACGTCCGCAATTACAGCTGGAACGCGAACGAGTGGTTCCTGAACAAGGTCGACGATTCGGCGTCGGGCCCCAGAACCAGCCAAAGAACAAATTTTATTTCCCCGGCTTCAACCTCGGCGGCCCGCTGCTCATCCCGGGAACCAACTTCAACAAGAGCCGCGACAAGCTGTTCTTCTTCTTCGGCTACGAGTACTACAAGCAGGATCTCGACACCGGCACGTTGAAGTCGTGGGTGCCGACCCAGGCGATGCGCAATGGCGACTTCTCTGATGCCGCTGTACCTCGTCAGCTTGGCGACCGAACCGGCGTCAGACAAGCAGCCGTTCTGCGAGCCAACGGCGGCCACGTGCCGGGTAACCTGATCGATCCGAACGGCCAGGTGCTCCTGAACCTGCTGCCGCTCCCCAACATCAATCCGGCAGCAGGCGAACGGCTACAACTACGTGCAGAACGTCCCGCTGTCGCAGAACAATCACCAGGCGCTCGGCCGCGTGGACGTGAGCGTCAGCGACAACACGAAGCTGTTCTTCCGATACAACTTCCAGGCCGAGGAGCAGCCGTTCCCGGTCGGCCTCTGGTGGCGCAACGCCAACCAGGTGCCGTATCCGACGTCAGTCGTCGCCGACAACCGGTCGCACTCGGCGACGCCAGCTTGACGAAAGTGTTCGGCGTCGACGCTCACGAGCGAGACGACCTTCGGCGTGACTTACATCAACTTCCCGAATCGCCTCGAGGATCCGAGCAAGGTCTCGCAAGTCGGCGCTCGGCTTCACCAACCCGGGCGTTTTCAAGAACGACCTCGACCAGATTCCGTCGTTCGCGCCGCTGGGGCGACGGGCCGACGCATGTTCAATCCCGGCGGATTCGACCCGGTGCTCTTCGCCAAGAAGTGGCTCGTTTCGATCTCGCAGAACGTCACGAAAGTCGCCGGCGCGCACACGATCAAGGGCGGCTTCTACTACGAGTGGGTCAACAACAACCAGCCCGGGAACAACAACTCGAACGGCGCACTCGGATTGAATCCGAGTTCGGCATTTTCGACCGGCAACATGTTTTCCGACATCTGCTGACCGGCCGCTGGCTACAGCTCCAGCGATGCGACGCCAGAACGTCCTGCACAACATGGGGTACCACATCACGGAGTTCTACGCCCAGGACAGCTGGAAAGTGAAGCCGCGAGTGACGCTCGAGGGTGGCCTCCGCGTGTCGCACCTGGGGAACTGGTACGATCGCGAGGGCATTGGCATGGCGGTGTTCGATCCGTCACTCTACAATCCCAACGCCTCGATCGCCGATCTGAGCGGACTCACCTGGAACAGATCGACAGCAGCGTGCCGCTGTCCGGGCTCGAAAGCGAAGTATCTCTTCTTCGCGCCTCGCGTGGGCTTCGCATGGGACATCCAGGGTACCGGCCAGACGTTGCTTCGCGGCGGCTACGGCATCTTCAACTATCACGACGAGCAGGGGCCGTTTGCGGGCTCGATCGATGTGCCCGCGGGTGTGCGGTCGACGACGATCACGAGGACGCCGTCGTGCTGCGATGGCGTGCTGCTTGCCGACATGCCCAAGCCGTGCCCGTCAGCCGCCAAAATTGGGGTGACGGCGCTCGACCGGAACGACGATTTGCAGCCGCGAACGCAGAGTTGGAGCTCACTGTCCAGCGGCGACTGCCCTGGAGCCTGACGGTTGAAACCGGGTACGTCGGCAGCAAGAGCGATCAGCTCCGGAACGACGGAATCTGTCCAACATCAACACGGTGCCGTTCGGCTGCTCATGCTGAACGAGCCGAGCGGCAACCCGGACGATTATCGCCCGTTCCAGCTCTGGGGCGCATCAACCGCGTCCAGCACAATCTCTACTCGAACTATCACTCGTGGCAGTCGCTGGTCAGCCGCCAGACGGGACGGTTCAGCTTCACTGGGTCATACACGTTCTCGAAGACGCTCGGCATTCGCGCCGGCGGCGGCACCACAGGGAAACAGATTTACCCGCCCGACATCACCAGCCTTCGACGAATTCGCGTACGGCACGCTGGGCAATGACCGCCGGCACTTCTTCAGCTTCGCGTACAGCTGGCTGCTGCCTGAAGTGAAGACGGGAGTGACGAATGCGATTCTCGGCAACTGGCAGCTCTCGGGGATATCGCAATTCATCAGCGGCGTGCCTCTTCAGTTGGTCGGTGGCGATGGCAACTTCCGCATCAGCGGCACGAACGCGCAAGGCGTCGACCTCGGTCAGCAGGAACATCGTCGGGTCGACTGACATCCAGACGATGCCTGTGCTGACGTGCGATCCGCGCGGCAGCGGCGACGTGCTCGCGAAGCCGGAGTGCTTCGCTGCGCCCGCCGTCGGAGAAGCCGGGCACCTACGTCTGGCCCAACATCGCCGGGCCGTGCTACGTCAACCACGACCTCTCGGTGTTCAAGAACGTCCCGTTCGGAGGCAACAGGAAGTTCCAGTTCCGCCTGTCGGCGTACAACGTGTTCAACCATCCACAGCGAGCGCCGGAAGACGCCATGAACCTGGACTTGGACTACACCAACGGCACGCAGACCAACCGAACTTCGGCCTGCTGCCGGAGGACAACAAGTACGGGCACCGGATCCTGCAGATGGCCTTCAAGTTCTACTTCTAGGCCAGCCGTCGGCGCAGGGCCTCAGTCGAGTGCGAGACGCTCGATCTGGTCCGGGCGGGCCGCACGACCGAGGCGCCCGGCCCTTCGTCTTTCTACTGGCGTCGCAATCGATCGCATCGATGTCAGCCGCGCCGTCGAATCGGCGGTGATGTCTCGCTGTTCTTCTGCTGTCGTGACTCGCGATGTGTGCTGCGCACGCAGTGCCACTCCGCGCCCAGGAGCTGCGGACCGGCGCGAGGTGCTGAAGCTGTTCGAGCGCGGCCGTCGCGGCGCAACAGGCGGGCGATCTCGCGACGGCGGAGGCGCAGTACCTCGGTTTCTCGAAGAGGCAGCCCAGCAACCTCGAAGCGCTCGTCAATCTCGGCGTGGTCTACGCGACGATGGGGCGGTTCGACGACGCGATACGCTCGTACAAGAAGGCCCTGGAGATCTCGTACCTGAGCACGCCGGTGCGGATGAATCTTGCGCTCGCGTACTACAAGGCGGGGCGATGCGCGAGGCGATACCCGAGTTCGCGACCGTGCTCAATGCGAACCCCGGTCTGTATCAACGCGATGGTGCTGAAGGCCGACTGTCATCTTCAGCTCGGCGAGTTTCGGAAGGCGATCGCGCTGCTCGAGACCGATCGCGACGAGCACAAGGAAGACGCGGCGTTCAACTACGTGTTCGGGATGGCGCTGCTGCAGGACAAGCAGACGGCGAAAGGGTCGATCTATCTCGATCGGATCCTCAAGCAAGGCGACTCGGCGGAGGCGCACGTGCTGATGGGCGTCGCCAAGCGCGCCGCGGGCGAATTTGCCGAGGCGCGGGAAGAGTTCAGAAGGCCGTGGCCCTGAATCCACACGCTGCCGATGGCGAACTCACTGCTCGGGCAGGCGTGTCTGTCGACCGGGGACCGCGAGACGCCGCAGCGGCGTTTCAGCAGGAGCTGTCGCTGAATCCGAACGATTTCGAATCGAACCTGTACCTGGGTGTGATCCTGAAAGAGGATCGCGAGTTCGCCGGGGCCCGCCGCTACATCGATCGCGCGATCGTGCTGCGGCCGGACGATCCTGGCGCGCGCTATCAGCTCGCGACGTTGCTGCTGGCGTCGAACGAGGACGGAGACCGGCGGAGGGCGTCTGCTCGAGAAGATCGTCGCGAGTCGCCGAGCTTCGTCGAAGCGCACGTGTCGCTCGCGACGGCCTACTACCGCTTGAAGCGAAAGGCGGATGGCGATCGCGAGCGGGCGATCGTCGCCAAGCTCACCGCGGAGGCGCAGGCCCGGCAGCCGGGTCAGACGACACCGGCCCTGCCGCAGGAGTAGAGATGCCGAGACACCGTGGCACAGGCGGGTCATTGGCGTGCTTGCAGTCGCCGCCGCACGATCGCGGCCGTCGCCTCTCCTCGCGCGCAGCAGTCAGAGCGCGCCCAATCAGAAGCCGCAGCCGACATTCGAAGCGCAGAGCACGGTCGTGCTCCTCGACATCATCGTCCGCGACAAGAAGGGACGGCCCGTCCGAGATCTGCGCCCCGATGAAGTGAAGGTTTCCGAGGACGGCGTCGGCCGCGGACCTCACCGCGTTCCGGCTGGTCGAGGGACAGGTCAGCGACGAACGGGTAGCCGGCCCGGTCCCGTCAGGCCTGCAGCCGGATCCCGAATCGCCAGGTGAGCCTGGTGACCATGGTGTTCGACAAGGTGCTCGACAACCGTCAGCTCTCGAAACAGGCGGCGCTCGACTTCATCGCGAACAACATGGAGTCGAACGTCTGGATCTCGGTCTTCACGATCGACCAGCGCCTGTACCTGCGTCAGGCGTTCACGCAGGACCCCTACCTGGTCAAGCAGGCGATTCATGCGCCGCGACGGGCACGACGTCGGTGGCCGCCGCATCGTTGGCCGGGCAGGCAGCGCTGCGAGGAGCAGCACGCAAAGGAGGCGAAGTCGATTGCCGAGCAGGCGGAAGCGGCCGCGGCCGGCCGCCGCCGGCGCCGGCCGCCGAACGCGCGGCAATAGGAGCGGCGAACGCCGAAGCGCAAATGGCGCAGGTGATCGCGGCCATCCTCCGGTTCTCCGACAGCATCCAGCGGCAGCAGCAGGGCCAATCGTCGCTGTACCCGATGCTCGCGCTGGTGAAGGCGCAGGCGCGACTCGCGGGCCGAAAGACGCTGATCTACTTCTCCGAGGGGCTCGTGGTTCCGAAGAATCTCGAGGAAGTCTTCAAGACGACGATCAGCGAAGCGAATCGCGCCAACGTCACCGTCTACGCGATCGACGCGCGGGGGTCTGAATTCCGTCGCGCGACTCAGAGGCGGCCAGGTCGCAACTGCTGAAGGCGGCAAGTGACAGTCAGGGACAGATGGCCAAGCGGGGCGCCGGCGCCGTGACCGTCGATGAAGTGATGATTGCCGAGAACGCCGAAGAGAGCCTGAGGGCGAACGTGCAGGACACGCTCGGCGAGCTGGCGCAGAGCACCGGTGGATTCCTGACGGCGAACACGAACGACTTCAAGCCGAACATGGCAGCGCATCGCGACCGACATCGGCAGCTACTATGAGGCCGCCTACGTGCCGGTGAGCCAGGCGTTCGACGGCAAGTTTCGGCAAGATCAGCGTCAAGGTCACGCGGCCGAACGTCACCATTCAGAGCCGCACTGGCTATTTCGCGCTTGCCTCCGGGCGAAGGCTCGGCACTCCTGCCGTACGAGATGCCGCTCTTGACCGCCCTGGCAGTCGAGCCGCCGCCCCACGCGTTCGATTACCAGGCGGCCACGCTGCAGTTTGGCGAATCGCCGGAGGGCCGCAATCATCTGCTGATGTTCGAGGTGCCGCTCGAGAAGATGACGTTCGAGGAGGATCGCAAGAAGAAGACGTATCGACTGCAGGTTTTCACTGCTGGCGCTCGTCCGCGACAGCGAGGGCAAGGTCGTCGAGCGATTCAGCGATGACTACCCGTTCGAGGGGCCGCATCGAGAAGATCGACAACTTGCGGCGTGGAAATCTGATCTTCAAGCGTCCGTTCACGCTGAAGCCGGGGCAATACACCGTTGATTTCGCGGCGCAGGATCGCGACAGCGGCCGTACGAGCGTGGTGAAGAGCGCGCTGTTCGTCCCGCCGGTCGCCCAGTGCGCGATCAGTACCGTCTCGGTCATTCGCCGCATCGAGGAGGCCGGCCCCGATGTGCCTGCCGACGATCCGCTGCGTCTCGACAAGATGCGCGTGATTCCGAATCTCGATGTGCCTATCTCGAAGGCGCAAAACAAGACGCTCTCGGTCTACGTCGTCGTTTACACGGCACCGGGCACGACGACGCCCCCGAAGATGTCGTTGGAGTTCCTGCAGGGGGACCGTCTCGTCGCGCGCGCGATGCCGGCGCTCGACGCGGCGGACGCGAGCGGCCGGATTCCGTTCGTGGGGACGATTCCCCTCGACAGCGTTCCGCCCGGCGAGTACAGCGTCCGCGCGCTGGTCCAACAAGGGAACGATGTCGCAGAATCTGAAAGTCCTGTGACCCTCGTGCAATAATTTGCCATCTTGTCTGTCTCCATAGTTGGACACGGCAGACGCTGGTGGGGACAGTCTCCAATCTCGCGAGCTGAAGCCTCGCCGCGATCGGGGACAGTCCCATCAAAATCGGCGAACGCGGATGCCGGATCGAATGGGTGACAGCACGATGACGGTGCGGTCGTTTTTGGGTCGGTCGGCGATCCTGATCCTCGCGGCGTGCGCGACGTACGCCGTTCCGGCGGCGCAGGCGCCGGCCCAAGCGCCCTCCCGGTTCCGGTCCGGCGTTGACCTCGTCACGGTCGATGTCGTCGTGCTCGACAAGAGCGGCACTCCGGTGCAAGGGCTGACCCGGCAGGACTTCACCGTGCTCGAGGACGGCCGTCCCCAGCAGATCACCGAGTTCCAATCGGTCGAGCTCCCGCCGCCGCCCGAGACGCCCATCCCCGCGCGCGCCCGGGCCGAGCGGCGCGTCTCGTTCAATTCCATTACCGCGGGTCACATTGCCGGCCGCGCGTTCGTCGTCGTGTTCGACGACATCAATCTCACGAGACAGCAGGGCGCCGAGGCGAAGAAGGCCTTGCGGACGTTCGTCGCCGCGGCGGTCACCGACGAGGACTCGGTGTCGCTCATCATCACGAGCGGCGGCGGCTGGTTCCATGCGCGATCCGCGAAAGACCGCGAGACCTTGCTCGCGCTCGTCGACAAGGAAGAGGGCAAGTACATCGAGGACATGTCCGCCGAGCGCATGAGCGACTTCGAAGCCATGCGCATCACGGTCTTTCAGGACACCACGGTCGCGGCACGGGTGCGCCGCCGGTTCGCCTCTTACCGTGTCGCCGGGAAAGAGCCCACGACGACCCCGGGCGGCGTGGATGACATGCCGAGGATTGGCGAGACCGCCGGCAACGTGGGCGTCGTCGAGCCCTACATCGAGAGCCGGGCCTCGGGCATCTACTCGCAGGTGGTCGCCCGGAACCGGATGACGCTCGCAATTCTCACGCGCGCGCTCGAGTCGCTCGGCACGACGCGCGGGCAGGAAGTCGGTGATTCTCCTCTCGAAGGGCTTCGTCCACGATCCCGAGACGCGCGGCTTCAAGAGCGTGTCGCAGGCCGCGCGCCGTGCGAACGTCGCCATCTACTTCGTCGATGCGCGCGGGCTCGTCGCGACCACGTCCAACTTCGCCGCCTCGGAGGGCAGTCCCACCGACGCGCGCGACATCGGCGCCGTCTACGCCGACATCGCCCTCGACGCCGAGGGCGCGGTCAGCGTCGCGGAAGACAGCGGTGGGTTCGCCGTCCGCAACACGAACGATCTCGGCGCGGGCCTCGACCGCCTCGCCCGGGAGTCGCGAAGCTATTACCTGGTCGGGTACGTCCCGAAGGACGCCAGGGCCGACGGCAAGTTCCGGAAGATCTCGGTGAAGGTCGCGCGGCCAGGACTGACCGTCCGCGCCCGCACGGGATACTTCGCGCCGGACGCCTCGGAGGCGAGTCGGTCCCCCTCGACCGCCGACATCGATCCCGACGTGCGCCGCGCGCTCGACGCGCCACGGGACCTGGCCGATCTGCCCGTTCGCGCGACCGCGCTCGTCTTCGATCGCGCCGCGACCGACACGGCCCACGTCGTCATTGCCGCCGACGTCGACGTGAAGTCGTTTCTCTTCGAGCCCGAGGACGGTGGCCGGTCCAAGGGCACGGTCGAATTCGCCGTGGCGGCGACGCGGCTCGAGACCGGCGAAGTCTTTCACTTCGAGCAGACGACGGAGATGAACCTGCGGGCCGAGACGCGGGATCGTCTGGGCGTCACCTGGTATCCGTTGTCGCGTGAGTTCTCGCTGCCGGCCGGCGCGTATCAAGCGAGAGTCGTGGTTCGCGACCGCACCAGCGGGCGCCTCGGAAGCGTCACGCACGAGTTCGACGTGCCGCCGGTCGCGGGCTTCCGTGTGTCGTCTCCTATCCTCACCGACGCCCTCCGCCCCGATGCCACGGGCCAGAGCGTCCCGAAGCCGGTTGTTCTTGCCCGGCGAACGTTTCTCGGCGGCTCCACGCTGTACTGCCAGTTCACGGTATACGGCGCCGCGCCGGACGCGGCCACGGGGAAACCGCACGTGAGCGGAAGCTGGAGCCTCAAACGAGCGGACGGCACCCTTGTCCGCGAGGCGCCAGCCACCGCGATCGTCCCGGGACCGGACGGTGGCCTGGTCAGGATGTATGGCATTTCCCTGGCGGGCCTTCCGCCTGGGGACTACGAGCTGGCTCTGGGCATCCGCGACGAAATTGCCGTCAAGATCGCCGAGCTGCGCGAGCCGTTCACGGTCGACCGCGCCGCCGGCGTGTCGCCTCCCGCCGCGGGCCTCCCGCGTCCCAAACCCTAGGCTCCGACACTAACTCAAACCATTTAGTAACCGGATTTCGGCGCGATCGGCAGCCCATCCCGCCGGAGGGTGGAGTCGCGGTCGCCGCCCCAGTCGGCGCGGAATTCCGACTCGACCGCAACGAGGTCCGCCGGAAGACCCGGGCCGGTATCGGATTGCGCATTTCGGCCAGATCGCGCCCTCTTTGAGCCAAAAAGGACACGGAATTTTCGATGCGTTCCCAAAGGGCCCGCTGCGCAGCCTTGCACGGCAGGCCTGAGGCTTCCGTGGGTGAGGGTGATTTCAACGGTGGCGTGTGGAATGAACCGTCGCCCCCCACTAACCTCAACCATATCAACAATTCCGACGCATCGGCCGGCCATGCACCATCACCGGGAAGGGGCCAATTTCATCTTGAAAAGAGATTGGTCGCATACCGCAGAGTATTTACCACTGTGACCAAAGTGGTCAGGAAGTGGTTCACCGCATGGAAAATACGGTTTGACTAAGCGCCTAGTATTTGTGTATTACTCTTCCGCACCATTGAAAGTGGTCAAACCTCGCTCGTTGCGGAGACCCCCTGAGGAGACCCATGTGTAATGTGAGTCAGAGGATGAGAATGACGCGGACTGCCCAGAACCTCGCCATCGTGACGGCGTTCGTTCTTGGGACGGGTTCCGCGGTCTTTGGCCAGGCCACGCAGACCTCGACAATTCGTGGCTCGGTTGCAGACAGTAGTGGCGGCGTGCTGCCCGGCGCGACCGTAGTGATTACGAATAGCGGCACCAAAGCGATCGTCACGAGCGTGACCGACGAGCGCGGTGGCTACCAGGCCGTCGTTTTTCCCGGAACGTACGACGTCAAGGTCGAGCTTTCGGGGTTCAAAACGTACGAGCAGAAAGGCATCAGTGTCAGCCCGGGTGACACGCGAGGCCTCGACGTCAAGCTCGAAGTTGGCCAACAGAGCGAGACGATTACCGTGACCGCCCAACAGGAAGTGATCCAGACCGAGACGGGCGCCCGCGAGGGCGTGCTGACGGCCAAGCAGATCGAGAACCTGTCGGTCGTTGGCAGAAGCTCTCTCGAGCTGCTGCGCATCCTGCCCGGCGTTGTCTCGCCCGAGAATACGGCCTTCGAGAGCGTCAGCTTCGGCGGCGGCGCAAACAACACACAGGGCTATACGGTCAACGGCATCCGCTCGTCGAACAACAACGTCAGCCTCGACGGCTCGGCGCTGATCGACATCGGCTCCAACAACGGCGTCATCGTCACCCTGAACAACGACATGGTTCAGGAAGTGAAGGTGCAGAGCTCGAACTTCGCGGCCGAGTACGGCACGGGCGGCATGAACATCAGCGCCGTCACGAAGGCCGGCTCCTCGAAGTTCAGCGGGTCGCTTTACGATTACAACCGCAACTATCGCTTCGCGGCCAACGATCGGTCGAACAGCATCGCGGGCATCGAAAAGCCCAAGAGCACGTTCAACTATCCAGGCGGCAACATCGGCGGCCCGATCCTCATCCCTGGCTGGGATTACGCGAACAACAAGGACAAGTTGTTCTTCTTCTTCGGCCTCGAAGTGCAGCGCCAGCAGGTGGACGGTGGAGCGCGCTTCGGCGTCGTGCCGACGGAGCTTCAACGTCAGGGCCTCTTCACCGAGAACGTCTCGGGGCTTGGCCAGGGATCGGCGACGATCATGATTCCCGGCACCACCACTCCGGCCCCAGGAGCGGATCTTCGCTCGTACATCACGCCGCTGGGTAAAACCCTGGTCGATTTGTATCCGTTGCCCACTGGCAGCTACCAGGACGGCCGGTACAACTACGTCTTCAGCACGCTGTCGCCGCAGAACCGCCTCGACATGAAGATGCGGTTCGACTGGAACGTGACGAACAACACGAAGGCGTACGTGCGAATCGCGCGCGAGAGCGAGGAAGTCGAGAACCCGCGGGGCATCTGGTGGGGCGCGTCCGAGGTGGCGATTCCCAGTCCGGACGTGGGCAAGAACAAGGGCCGGTCCTACTCGGGCAGCATCGTCACCGTCCTCAGCCCGACGATGACGAATGAAGCACTCGTGTCGTTCAGCCGCTTGAAGCTGGATAGTGCGTACAAGGATCCGGCGAAGATGATGTTGTCCACTTACGGTGTGGACTTCGACGCCACGTTCCCGAACGCCAGCCCCTACATCCCGGGCGTCGTGCCAAACTGGGGCGGCGGGGTCAGCAACATGTGGAGCGCTGCGAACGACATGTACGCGCACAACGACGAGCTGACGTTCTCCGACAAGGTGACGAAGATCGCCGGTGCGCACAGCCTGAAGTTCGGCGGCTCCGCGCAGCGTCTGCAGAAGCAGCAGAACTTCAACAACAACGAGGAAGCGTATCTGGTGTTCTCGCCTGGCTGGACTCCCGGCACGACCGGTAACGCCGTCGGGGACATCCTCACCGGGCGCATCACCGAAATGCACCAGGGCACGAAGTCGCCAGACGGCGAGTACCGTATGTGGAACTTCGACGCGTTCGCTCAGGATTCGTGGAAGCTAAGATCGAACCTGACGTTGGAATACGGCATTCGCGCGGGTTACTGGACGAACAACCGCGAGATCAACGGTCACGGGGCATTTTTCGACCCAGCTCTTTACGACCCGAGCGTGCCGGAGTTCACCGACGACACGTTCCAGCGGCTGAATGGCTTCTGCTACGTGGACACGGGGTGCGCGCCTGACAGCGTCCTGGACAACCGTTCGCCGTTCGCGATGCCACGCGTGAACATGGCGTGGGACATCGACGGACAAGGCAACAACGTCCTGCGCGGCGGGTATGGGCTGTTCTATAACCGGAACATGGGCAACGTCGAGTACGCCGCGTTGCACTACCCGCCATTGACCTACAGCGACATCAAGACGGACGCGTTCAACGGCGCCAGCCTGGGCAACAACACCGGTCTCACCTACGACACCGCGCATGAGGCCACGTTGGCGAAAAGGGCGGGTTCGTTCAACGTCGACACGGTCACTCCCACGTCGTGGAAGTTCCCGCAGACCCACAGCTTCAGCGTCTCGTTCGCACGGCGAATCCCGTGGAGCCAGGTGTTGGAAGTGAGCTACGTCGGGACCAGAGGGCGGGATCTCGTGAGCATCGTGAACGCGAACGCGGTGCCAGAGGGCGCTCTGCTCCAGGGAACGGTGGGCAACGCGAACCTCGCCGACCCGGTCCAGCGAGTGGCGCTGCAGGACCCTGCGATCAATCAGTTCCGACCGTTCACGTCGTATCCGCGACTCAGGTATCTCGACTTCGAGGGCGAATCGAACTACAACTCGATGCAGCTTACCCTGAGCCGCCAGACCGGACGCCGCCTGCAGTACTTCGTGGCGTACACGCTCGGGGAGACGAAGGGCACGCTCGGCGACGAATACCGCGAGCGCGATCCGTTCGACGCGGCCCGGACCTACGGCATCCGTCCCGAGGATCGCACCCACACGCTGAACGTGTCGTGGAATGCCTTCCTGCCAGACGGTGCCAGAGGCGCGATGGACAACGTCGTCGGCCGCGGCATGCTGAACGGTTGGCAGGTGTCGGGCATTTCGACCTACGCGAGCGGCATCCCGATCTGGTTCAAGTTCGACGGAGCCGCCGGCGATGGGGGCGCGAGCCGCGCCTACTACGGTACGGGCGACACTATCATCCTGCGCGACAACGGCAACCAGTCCGTCGGTGGCATCGCGCCGGTGTATAGCTGCAATCCGGTGACGGGTGGGACGAAGCAGGGCGAGAAGATGTTCGACATCAACTGCATCGGCTTCCCTGCCTTTGGTGAGAACGGCCAGGTACTGCCGCCGTTCGACCTGCGATCGCCGGCTCGACAGAACCACGACATCACGGTGTTCAAGAACTTCGCGATTCACAACGACCAGAAGCTGCAGGTCCGGGTCGGGTTCTTCAACATCTTCAACCAGGCGTTCGCTTCCACGTCGGTCGCGCGCGAAGACATCAACCTGGCGCTCAACACAGAGTGCAATGTGTATGTGGATAACGTCCCGAATGGCGTTGGCGGGACGTCCAACCACATCTGCGATCCGACACAGGGCTTCCAGTTCACGTCGGACACCATCAACAACTTCGGAAAGATCAACCTTCTCCGAGGTCGTCGCATCATCGAGTTCGCGCTGAAGTACTACTTCTAGGCTTTAGCGCGTCCCAGGGTCCGCTCCGTGCGCATGCGCGGACGGAAAGAGGGGAGGGCACCCGCCCTCCCCTCTTTTTTTGCGCTACACTGGATTTCTTCGCTCTTTCCCGGCTCCCGGGCCGATCGGTGATCGTGAGTTCCATTCTTCGATCCTTGCTCGTCGCGCTGGTCCTCTTCTCGATGCCGGAATGCGGCTTCGCGCAAGACGCGGCCCCGTCGCCGGACACCCAGGCCGCCGACGAGCTGCTGGCGCGCGCCATGGTCCTGCACAAGGCCGGCGATCTGCTGGGCGCGATTCAGAACTATCAAATCGCGCTGGAGACGGCGCCGAACCGCGCCGACATCCTGTCGAACCTCGGGGCGGCGTACGTGGGGCTCGGCCGTTTCGCCGAGGCCATCGTCGAATACAAGAAGGCGCTGGCCATCCAGGACGATGCCTCGATCCGTTTGAACCTGGGACTCGCGCTGTACAAGGCCGGCGGGCTGGACGAGGCAATTCTCGAGTTTCGGCACGTGCTGACCAGCGACGCGCAGAACACCCAGGCGGCGCTCCTCCTGGCCGATTGTCTGCTGCAGACCGGCGCCGACCAGGAAGTGGTCGATCTCCTCAGTCCACGCGAGGCCGCGTTCGGTGACGACCTCGCGTACGCGTATCTTCTAGGCACGGCCTATCTCAGAACCGGCGACACGCAGAGAGGCGAGCGGCTCGTCGATCGCATTTTTCGCAAGGGCGAATCGGCCGAAGGACATCTCCTCATGGGGATGGCGCATCTGAACAAACGCGACTATCAGAACGCGACGAAGGAGCTGGCGCGCGCCGTGGAGCTGAACGACGCGCTGCCCAACGTGCAGTTGCTCTACGGGCGGGCCCTGCTCGGAAGCGGCGATCGTGAGAAGGCGCTGAGAGTCTTCAAGACGGCGGTGGCGCAGCAACCCGACAGCTTCGACGCGAACCTGCAGCTTGGCACGCTCTATCGGCTGGATCAGAAGTACGACGAGGCGATGCTCTACTTGAAGCGGGCGGCCGCCGTGCGCCCGACGGACGTGGCTCTGCGTCACGGCACAGCCGCGACCTATCTCGCGCTCGGCGACGCCGAGAAAGCCCGCGAGCTTCTGGAAGGCGTAGTCAAGGACGCGCCATCCTATGTTGACGGTCACGTGCTCCTCGCGCAGACGTACTACCGGCTGAAGCGGAAGGAAGACGGCGACCGCGAGCGTGCGATCATCGATCGGCTGAACGCCGAGAACCAGGCGAAGCAGCCCGGCGCCCAGAAGAGCGACGAGCTCGAGCGCGCCGCGTCGCCGGCGCAACCCGCGGATCCTGCGCCACAAGACTAGCTATGCACCACCTCCATCTCCGCGCGTTCGCGATCGTGTCGGCCCTGACGCTTGGCCACGGTGGGATCGCTGTCGCACAATCGACTACGCCGCCGTCCCCGCCTGCCGCGAAGAAACCGGCCGCGGCGTCGCCCAAGGCCCCGGCCCGATCGCGGGCCTTTCAGGCGCTCGTCACGCAGGCGGCCGCGGCTCGTGAAGCGAACCGATTGGACGATGCCATTCAGCTGTACCAGCAGGCGCTGAAGATGGATCCGGGATGGTCGGAGGGCTATTGGCACGTCGGTACCGGCCTCTACGAGCTGGATCGCTACGCGGATGCGCGGGTCGCGTTCGGTCGTGTCACGAAGCTCACACCCTCAAATGGCGATGCATGGGCGCTGAAGGGACTCTGTGAGTTCCAGTTGAAGAACTACGACACGGCCCTGAGCGATCTGTTGCACGGCCGTGGGCTGGGCGGCGGCTCGGCAAACAAGGAGCTCGTCAGCGTTGCCCGCTATCACATGGGCATTCTGCTCACCAGGAACGAAGAGTTCGATCAGGCGCTGCAGCTGCTGAACGCCTACGCCGTCGAAGGCGACGACGGCCCGAAGGTCATCGAGGCCATGGGGCTCGCGGCGCTGCGGATGCCGATGCTCCCTGCCGACGTGCCGGGGACCAGCCGGGCGCTGGTCATGCTGGCTGGCCGCGCCAACTACTTCATGGCCGCTCGCCTCCCGTCCGCGGCGCAGGCGGCCTTCGAAGAGCTGTCCACTCGATACCCCGAGACCCCGAACGTGCACTACGCGTACGGCGTGTTTCTGGCGAGCGAGCAGCCAGACCAGGCGCTCGAGCAATTCAAGATGGAGCTGAAGATCAGCCCGCGGCATCCATGGGCGAAGCTGCAGCTTGCGACCGAGTACATCAGGCGGCAGGACTGGGAATCGGCGCGCCCGTGGGCGGAGCAGGCCGCGGCCGAGGCTCCGGACGTGTTCGTCGCGCACCGTGCCCTGGGCCAGGTGCTGCTCGAGACCGGTGACATCGAAGCCGCCATTCGCGAGTTCGAAGTCGGCGTGAAGCAGGCGCCCGACAGCCCCGCGATGCGGTTCGTGCTGGCGCGTGCCTACCGACGCGCCGGGCGCATCGCGGATGCGGATCGTGAGCAGGCCGAGTTCGCGCGGCTGGATCGCGTGCTGCGGACACAGCGCACCGGATCGCATTCCGTCGGCGGCGTCGATGCCGGCAGCAGCCCGCCACAGTGACTATCCGCGCCGCACTCGTCCGGGAAGGACCCGCCCCTCTATGACAAAGACCGTTCGTTATGGCCTGGCGCTCGCGGTCGCGGCCATCGTGACCTCCACGGCGCTCACCGCGCGCCAGCAGAAATCACGGGCGCAGTCGTCGAGCGCCAGCGGAAGCGATGTCACGGCTATCCTGGTTGACGTCGTGGTTCGCGACAAGGCCGGTCAGCCGGTCGGCGACCTGCGGCGTGATGAGTTCGTGCTCGAGGAAGACGGCGTGCAGCAGGATGTCGGATCGTTCACACCGATCTTCCGCGACAGGCCCGCGGCCAACAGCGGAGTCACGGCGGCGGCGACGAGCGCGCCTGCGCCCGCGGCGCCGGCGGTCGCGCCTCCTCCATCGAACGTGAGCGTGCCCCCGGTGTCGGTTTCCGGCAGAGCGAACAGCTCGGCCGGCGAGGTGATGGCCCTGGTTTTCGACCGGCTGACGCCCGAGGCGCGGACGATCGCTTATCACGCGGCGTTGCAGTACGCCTCCATGGAGCAGACGAACCGGATCATGTCCGTGTACGGGATCGATCTCGGCCTGGTGCCGTTTCAGGGCTTCACACGCGACATGGCCCGCATCAAGAAAGCGATCGAAGAGTTTGGCATGCGGTCGACGTCACAGTTCGGCAGCACGCGCCAGGAACGCGCCGATCTCCAGGAGCAGGCCTTTCGTGCGGGACGGGGGCAGTTAGCGGCTGAGCAGGCGGCGGGCGGGCCCGGCGGCGGCGGCGCGGACGCCATCGCTGGCGCGGCCGGCGACGCGCAGTTCGCCCAGATGCAGCAGAACATGCTGCAGACCTTCGACGCGCTCGAGCGCGATCAGCGGGGCTACTCGACGGCCAATGCGCTGATGGCCGTGGTGTCCAGCATGCGCCACATGCCCGGACGCAAGGCCGTCGTCTTCTTCTCCGAAGGCTTGTCGATCCCGCCCGACGTGCAGGAGCGCTTCACTGCGGTCATTGCCGCCGCTAACCGCGCCAACGTGAGCATCTACTCCGTCGACGCGATCGGCTTGCGCACCGAGAGCACCCTCAAGGAGACCCGAGACGAAGTGACGGCAGCCGGCCAGCGGACCCTCAGCCGCAATCCGAGTCGCGATAGCACCGGCGAGCCGATGATGGCCGCCCTCGAGCGCAACGAAAACAACCTGCGCCTCGATCCTCACAGCGGCCTTGGTCAGCTTGCGGACCAGACGGGTGGCCTCCTGGTGTCGAACACGAACGACTTTCGCAAGGGACTGGCGCGCGTCGACAGCGACATGCGGAACTACTACATGCTGAGCTATGTCCCGAAGAACGCAGACTTCGACGGGCGATTCCGCACCATCAGCCTGAAAGTCACCCGCCCCGGCGTGACCGTACAGCACCGGAAGGGGTACTTCGCGGTGCGCGCGCCGGCGGGCGCACCAGTGCTTTCTTACGAAGCCCCCGCACTTGCCACTCTCGACCGAACGCCGGTGCCAAACGCCTTTCCGGTGCGCGCTGTGGCCTTCCGATTCCCCGAACAAGGCCGACCGGGCCTGACGCCGGTCATCGTCGAACTGCCCACCAGCGGTCTTGCGTTCGAGCCCATGCCCGACGACAAGACGGTGTACCACGCGGACGCGACCGTGCTCGTGCGCTTCTCGGACGACTCGGGAACCGTGGTCGACAAGATGAGTCAGCGATACGAGCTCAAGACGACGCTCGAAGGCGTCGATCGCGCCAAACAGGGCGAGGTGATCTTTTATCGCCAGCCCGAGCTCCCGACGGGCGTCTACCGCATGGAGACGGTGGTCTATGACGCGCTGGCCAAGAAGGCTTCCGTGCGCTTTTCAACGGTCGAGAAGCCTGCCGTCGACACGTCACGCCTTCGACTCAGCTCGCTGATGCTGGTGCGGCGCGGCGAAAAGGTGCCCGAGACCGAACGCGTCGCCGCCAACCCGCTGTACGTCGGTGACACGCTGATCTATCCCAATCTGGGGGCCTCGTTGAAGCGCGGCCTGGACAAAGAGGTCGGGTTCTATTTTGCGGCGTACGTCCTGGCATCCGGTGGCGACGCGAAGGCCGTGCTCGAGCTGTTGCTCAACGCCAAGCCTCTCGCGCAGGTGCCGCTCGATCTCGCCGCGCCCGACGCCGAACACCGGATTCAGCAGGTCAGCCGGATTCCAATCGACCAGTTGGCGGCGGGAACGTACGAGCTGAAAGTCACCGTGCACCAGGGCAGCACCAGCGCCAGCCAGACCACGTCATTCCGCGTGTCGGACTGAGCGTCAACTTCGCGGGACTTCTTCGTGAGGAGTCGGAACATGTTGGGGACGTCCATGTCGACCGAGACACGTTTTGCCGCACTCGCGATTGCGCTGACGACCTGCACACTTGAGGTCTCGGGACAGGCCGGTCAAACTCCTGCCGCCAGCCAGCAACCGTCCTACGACTCGCGCGCGACCGCTGTCCTCGTGGACGTCGTCGTGCGCGACCGGCAGGGCCATCCCGTGCTGGAGCTGTCGGCGGATGACTTCTCGCTGTCTGAAGACGGCGTCGGCCAGGTGCTGGGCTCGTTCACGCTGGTGTCGCGCGGCACGGGCATTGGCATCGGCGTGCGCCTGCACGATCCGAATGTGCCCACCGTCGTCATGCCAACCGGTTCAACCGGATCGGACGCCCCGCCGCCTGCGGCCCCACCCGTCGTCGCACTCGTCTTCGACGCGCTTTCAGCGGAATCGCTCGGCCTCTGTCAGCAGGCCGCACTCCAGTCGGTGAAGATGAACGGGGAATCCGAGTCCCAGGTCGGTGTGTTCGTCACCGATCCGGGGGTTCGTCAGCTACAGCGTTTCACCACCGATACGTCTCTTGTCCGCAAGGCCGTCCAGCAGGTGTCGGCTTCGGGCCAGGAAGCCAAGGAGGTCCGGAATGAGCGGATGGAGTCGCTGCGCCGGCGCCGGGCGGAAATGGAATCGAGCGGCCTCACCCTGGCGAGTGCGAGTGCGATCGCCCAGTCCGGACAGTCAGGTCTCATCGGACAGATCGAATCACAGCGGCGGATGATCCAGGGCGAGATCCGGATGCTGCAGGCCTTCGACGATCTCGACCGCGATCACCGTGGATACGGAACGACCAACTCGTTGCTTGCCGTATTTCAATCGATGGCCTTTCTGCCTGGCCGGAAGAGCATTGTCTTTTTTTCCGAGGGCCTGCCCGCGTCGCCAGCGCTCCAGGGCCAGCTCCAGTCGCTGGTCGAGACCGCGAACCGATCCAACATCACTGTTTATGCCATTGACGCCAACGGCCTGCGCGTCAGGAGCAGCATGGAGGAGACGCGGCGCGAGGTCGAGGCCGCCGGCGACGAACGGTTGAGGCAGGCCACGTCAGGCCTCGACTACAGCGAAGGGCCGTTGACGAAGGTGATCGAACGCACTGAAGACCTGATGCGCTTCAACGGCGAAGGAGGGCTCGAACGCCTCGCCGGAGATACCGGCGGCTTCCTGGTGCACGGGACCAACAACATCGGCGCGGCATTGAAGAAGATCGACGAAGACATGCGCTTTCACTATCTGCTGTCGTATTCGCCGACCAACGACGTCATGGACGGTACATTCCGGCAGATCGCCGTAAAGGTCCGCAGGCCCGATGTGACCGTGTTCGCCCGGAAGGGCTACCGGGCCGTCAACGCGCCCCCGGGCGTGCCGGTGCTGACCTACGAGGCGCCGGCTCTTGCGCTGCTCGACGCCAGGCGGCTGCCCAATGCGTTTGCATCGCAGGCATCTGCGTTCGCGTTCCCGGAAGCGGATCGTCCCGGCCTGACCCCGATCGTCGTTCGTGTCACGACCGACGCGCTCCGCTTCGACATCGACGAGCGGAAGTCCACGTACACCGCGCAGGCTGCCGTTGTCGTCCGCATCCGGGACGGCGCGGGCGCCGTGGTGCAGAAGCTCAGTCAACAGGTACGTGCTGAGCGGCGACGCGAAGGACGTCGACACGGCCAAACGTGGCGAGATCCTCTTTTATCGCGAGCCCGAGCTGACGACGGGGTTCTATCAGGTCGAGTCGGTCGTCTACGACGCGCTCGCCGAGAAGGGCAGCGCACGAGTGTCGAGTGTCGTTGTCCCAGGGACCGAGTTGCCCCAGATGCGCATGAGCAGCCTGGTCCTCGTGTCACGGTCGGAGCAGACTCCGGGCAGCACGGCAGGGAAGGTCGAGAAAAGGCCGCCCTTCTATTACGGCGACACCCTGTTGTACCCGAATCTCGGTGACCCGTTGAAGCACGGCTCCGATTCGGCGTTGTCCTTTTACTTCGTCGTCTACACGCAGCCTGGGCGATCGACCTGCTCGGCGCACATTTCGCTGCTCAAGAACGGCGCGTCCATCGCCGACGCAACGCGCGACCTGCCTGTGGCCGGCGCCGAGCGGCGCTTGCAGCACGTTGGGAACCTGCCGATTGGCGATCTGCCGCCAGGCGTCTACGAGTTGCGCGTGACGGTGAGCGACAGCACGGAACAGCAGACGAGAGCCGCGTTCTTCACAGTCACGTAGCGGCCCGGCGAGGACGCGGGCGGCTTCGTCCCCGTGTGGTACGATTTCGTCATGCGCACCGCCGGCGGCGCGCGGCGGGCCGTCGCGACGCTCCTGGCCGCGGCGCTGCTGCTCTCGCTTTCCTCCCGCCGTCACCTCTCTTCCGCGCTCGATGTCCGCGCGTCCGCGCAGACAACGTCGGCCCAGGCTCCCATCGCGACCGACACGGACGTGCGGACGGCCTGCGGCACCTGCCATGCGGTCCCGCCGCCCGACGTCTTGCCGCGAAACGCCTGGCGCGACGAAGTCGCTCGTATGATGCTGATTCGCGACGGCAAACCCGAGCCGATGGGCCCTGTCGGCACGGCAGGACGCATGATCGCGTTGCCGCCAGACATGTTGAAGGTGCTTCGGTACTATCAGCAGAACGCCCCGGAGCGTCTCCGATCGCCAACCACGTGGCCGGAGCCGGACGCGAGCGGATTTGTCGTGCATCCGTTCTCGCCGACCAACGCGCCGCCGCTGCCGGCCATCTCGCACGTCCGCCTGGTCGATCTCGACAACGACGGAACGCTCGATGTCGTCGCGAGCGACATGCGACAGGGGCTGCTCCTGGCGGCCGTCGCGACAAAAGAGTCGGGGACGCTGCAGATCCTCGGGGACGTGCCAAACCCTTCGCATTTTCAGCTGTTCGATCTCGATGGCGACGGGGGACGCGATCTGCTGGTCGCCGACCTTGGAAGCTTTCAGCCCGCCGACCATACCCTCGGTGCGGTCGTCTGGCTGCGCCGCCTCGGCGATCGGCGCTATGCGCAGAAGCGGCTGGGCGGCTGGCCGCGCGTCTCGGACGTGGAACCGGGCGATTTCAATGGCGACGGCAAGACCGACCTGGCCGTAGCGTCGTTCGGCTGGCGCAAGGTCGGGCAGCTCGCCGTGTTGGAGAACACCACGACCGACTATGCCAATCCGGCCTTTACGGCTCACGTGATCGATCCCCGCTCGGGGAGCATCCATGCGGTGCCGGTGGACATGAACGGCGATGGCCGCCTCGACATCGTGGCGCTCTTCGCCCAGCAGTACCAGAGCGTCGTACTGTATGTCAACAACGGGAGCGGCTTCGCCTTTACTCCGCAGACGCTCTATACCGCTCCGCACCCGAACTGGGGATCTTCCGGGATTCAAGTGATCGACGTCGACGGCGACAAGGATCTGGACGTCCTGCTGACGCACGGCGACACGTTCGACGACCAGGTCGTGAAGCCGTATCACGGCGTGCAGTGGCTCGAGAACACGGGTGGGAACCAGTTCGTCGAGCACTCGATCGCCGATCTGCCCGGCGTTCTCCGCGCGCAGGCGGGCGATCTCGACGGCGACGGAGACCTCGACATCGTGGCCTGTGCGTTCAGCTCGGGCCAGACCAGGGCAGAAGATGCCGCCGGCTTGCCATCGCTTGTCTGGCTGGAACAGGTCTCGCCGGGCGAGTTTCGCAAGCATACCCTCGAGCGCAAGCCGCCTCGGCATGCGACGCTCGATCTCGCCGACATCGACAAGGACGGCGACCTGGACATCGCGGTCGGCAACTTTCTGATCGGGAATGAGAAAGTGCCGTGGGTGGAGATCTGGGAAAATCGTCACGTCGCCCGCACAGCCGCCACACAGTACTCGAGCGACCGATAACGTCGGGCGTCCGGTCTGGCACAAAGTGGCTATGGTAGGCTTTCAGGGCATGCGCCCCGGCCGCCTTCGACGCTGGCGCTGTTGGCGCGCTTGGCCGCTGGCCTTGTGCGCAGCAGCGCTCTGGCTCAACACGGCAAATTCACAGTCCCGCGACGAGAAGCGCGTCGTCATCTGGAGTCGCGCCAGCGAGGCCGCCGCCGGCCTCTATCGGACCATCACGGATGGATCGGGTCTCGTGGAAGTGGACTCGGAGGTCCCGCCCGAGCTCGATTCGAACGACTTGGACGCCGTCTGCCGGGCCAAGGATGAGGCCATCCGGCGCGCGACGATTCGCAGCCAACCGGGATCTCGCCAGGCTGGACTGGGTGACGATCCGACCTCGGCCGAGCAAGTGGCCATGGCAGAATTCCGGCTCGGTGCGATTGCCACCTACGCCGGTCAGATGGACGATGCGGTGACGCACCTGCAGAAGGCTCGCGATGCGCTGGCACCGTTTGTCGACGACGTGCCATCGGTCCGACGGCCGTTCCTCACGATCGTCGAAAGCCTCGGCGCCGCCCATCTCCGTCGCGGCGAAATCACGAACTGCCTGACGATGCCGAACGCCGAGCGGTGCCTGTTCCCGGTGCTGACGGGTGGACGGCATCTGCAGAAAGAAGGCGTCCAGGCCGCGGCCGTCGAGTTCGAGCGCTTCCTCAAGATGGTGCCCAGCGACCTCGAGGTTCGCTGGCTGCTGAACCTGTCGTACATGTTGTCGGGCGGCTATCCGGAAGACGTCCCGCCGGATTACCTGCTCGGTCGCGACCTCTTCAAGTCGGAAGCGCCACTGCCGCGGTTCGTGGACGTCGCCCAGGGCGCCGGGTTCGGGCGCACCGACATCGCGGGCGGGACCATCGCCGACGACTTCGACGGCGACGGCCTGATCGACGTGTTCGTCTCGAGCGTGGATCACTGCGCGCCGGCACGGCTGTACCGGAACCGTGGCGACGGCACGTTCGACGATCGAACCGAGGCGGCAGGCCTCAGCCGGGAATTGGGCGCCATCAACGCGATACAGACCGACTACAACAACGATGGTCGCCTGGACGTGTTCATGATGCGCGGTGGCTGGGAATTCCCGATTCGCAACTCGCTCCTCCGAAACAACGGCGATGGCACGTTCACGGATGTGACGCGCGAATCAGGCCTGGTGGCCGGTGTGCACGCGACGCATTCGGTGGCGTGGGGCGACTACGACAACGACGGCTGGGTCGATGTGTTCATGGGCCACGAGATGTCCCTGTCGCAGCTCTTCAGAAACCGCGGCGACGGCACGTTCGAGGATGTGACGGCGAAGTCCGGGATCGCGGTGCGGCTGATCACGAAAGGCGTGGTCTTCGGAGACTACGACAACGACGGATTCCCGGACCTGTATCTCTCGAACGTCTTCGGCGACAACATGCTGTTCCACAACAACCGCAACGGCACGTTCACCGAGGTGGGGAAGACGCTTGGCGTCGAGCGGCCGTCGATCAGTTTTCCGACGTGGTTCTTCGATTACGACAACGACGGGTGGCTCGACATCTTCGTCGCTTCGTACCCGAATTCGGTCGAGGAGTTCCTGAAGCACTACCTGAAGTTGCCCACGCCGGCCGAAACGCTGACGCTCTATCGGAATCGCGGCGACGGCACCTTCCAGGACGTGACCAGGACAACGGGGCTGGACCGCGTCGTTCCCGCCATGGGCGCCAACTTTGGCGACCTCGACAACGACGGGTTCCTCGACATGTACCTCGGAACCGGCACGCCGTCGTTCGGCGCGCTGATGCCGAACATCATGCTGAAAAACGACGCCGGCCGGCGCTTCCTGGACGTGACCGAGGCCACCGGCACGGGACACCTGCAGAAGGGGCACGGGATCGCGTTCGTGGACATCGACAACGACGGCGATGAAGATGTCGTGCTCAATAACGGTGGCGCCGTGCCGGGTGACTCGTACGGCGAGTCGCTATTCGAGAATCCAGGGGCCGGGAGTGGCAATCACTGGCTGTCGCTGCGCCTGGTGGGCGTGAAGTCGAACCGCGCGGCCATTGGCGCGAAGATCCGGGTACACCTGAGCGGAGACAGCGCGTCGAAGCTGCGCTATCGCGAGGTCACCAGCGGCGGTTCGTTCGGATCGAACAGCCTGATGCAGCACATCGGCCTGGGAACGGCCACTGTGTCGTCGCTGGAGATTGAATGGCCCGCGAGCGGGACAAAACAGATCTTCCGCAATGTGCCGGTCGATGCGTTCCTCGAGATCAAGGAGCTCGCCGAGACCTTTACCGTGCGCAAGCCTCCATCCTTCACGCTCAAGCGAACCTCGCCGGACGCGCACCAGCACTAAGACCAGAGCGACGGTTGTGGAGGCGGGCCTTCAGGCCCGCGTGCCGCAGCGTTGCGGGGCTGAAGCCCCGCCGCCACCAGCGGGTCGGCGACTTCTTTCCAGCCCGCGCCTTCCTGAATTTCGACGACGCGATCGAGCGGCGCGCGCTCGACGTCTAGCGTGTGCTGGTCGCCGCGCTCGTGATCCGCCGGTTCTCCCAGATCTCGACCCAGGGAGCGCCTTTGCCTTGCACGTGAAAATTGCCGACGGCGATATCGATGTCGCCATCGTGATCGAAGTCGCCCGCGTCGAGCGCCGCATGCCGCGGAGTGCCCATCTCCAGCGTGTGGCGCGTGAACACGCCACGCGTGGTCTGCTCGAGCCAGATGAGCGCCGGTAAGCCTGCCTCATCGATGTCGGCGCCGCCCGCGATGAATGCTCCAGCGACGATGTCGAGATCGCCATCGCCATCCAGGTCCGCGGCGCGCGCGACGCTGACGCCGGGCATGTCCGCCAGCGCGTGCTCGACGAACGGGAAAGTGCCTCGATTCTCGAGCCACTGGATGCCGTGATACGGCTTGATGATCTGATCGTCGAACGTATCACCGTGGGTCAGGATGACGTCGGGATCGCCGTCCCGATCGAGGTCGGCGACCTCGATGCCTGACGAGCCCCAGTTGGGGTGCGGCGCCGTGTAGAGGACCTGAGGAGTGAACCCGCCGGTGCCGTCGTTCACGAATCCCACCACCGTTTCGAACTGCTGCGCGAAGAGCGCCACGAGGTCCACCTTGCCGTCCTTGTTCAGATCGGTCGGGACCGCGCGAATAGCGCCCGGACGTGGATCGAGCACGCGGGGCACGAACGAGGGCTGCGCGTAGTCGACGGTGTGGTTTTCGAGCAGCGTCAGGTTGCCGACCTTGCGCCAGCCGAAGGCCGCGACGGCGACATCCTCGGTGCCGTCTCCGTTGACGTCGGCCATCTCGACGGCGGCCACTCGGGGCCATCCGTCGAGCGCGAGCTGCTGGTATTTCCCTTCGCGGGTTCCGCGCAGCAGGACCACGGAGCCGTGTGTGTGGTCGGACGGCAAGTACTCGCCGAGATCGGCGACGAAGAAGTCCTTCACGCCGTCTCGATCGAAATCCACCATCGAGATGTGCGAAGGGTTCGAGAGCTGCGCGATGACGTCCAGCGGCGCGTTCGAGCGGTACGGTCGACCCAGCATGACGAGCCCGAAGCGCATGTCGGCCGCCAGGATCTCGAGCGTGCCGTCGCCATCGACGTCGAACAGCCTCACGTCGGCGATTGCCGGGCCGCCGGGCGCGTCAACGGGATTCAGCGCGCGCTTGACGAACGTCAGCGTGTTGGCGGCCGGCCACGTGGCGGGCGGCGGAAGCTTCTGGGGCGCCGCCGCCTGGTAGTAGCGCAGCACCCTCGCGTAATCGGGCGGCAGCACGATCATCCGCGCGGCGGTGCCAATCGGGCCGGAGGGTTGCGGAAGATTCCCGCGAATGAGCGACATGCGCGCGATCTCGTCGCGCCACGCGCCCTTCGGCAGAACGTCGGGGGGCGGAACGCTGTGGCAGGTGCCGCAGGCGATCTTTACGTCCGCCTCGGTCGCGACGTCGCTTCCCGGCGCGGTCGATCCTGCCGGCGGGGCAGGTGCGGCCGGTGGGCTCTGACGCGCGCGCGCGCTGCCCGCCAGCGTGACGGCAACGAGGGCCAGCACGCCCGCAGAGACCATGCGCATCGCTCGATGCTAGCACGCGGCCCTGACCGCTCCGCAGGTGCCCCTGGCGGACCTTCCATTCCCTCTTCTGTGGCGGCGGGGCTTCCGCCTTCGCTCGGAAGCTTCCGCCTTCGCCAAGGCTCCGGCGGACCGCCGTAGCTTTAGCGGAGGCTGGTCGGCGGACCGCCGTAGCCTTGGCGGAGGCTGGTCAGCCCCGCGAAGACGCGGCCCAAGGGCCGCCGCCACACATGTCTACTTCCTCACCAGACTCGGATCCGCCGCATCCTCACCGAGCGCCAGGTTCACCAGCAGCGTCACGACGAAGAGCGCGGCCGCGGGCGCGAGGATCCACGGGAACGCCGCGATGGCGGTGACGTCGGCTGCCTCCTGCAGGGACGTGCCCCAGCTCGGAACGGTGTCGGGCAGGCCGAGGCCGACAAACGAGAGCGTGGCCTCCGCCAGCACGAATGCGGGCAGCAGGAGAGTGGCCTGCCGGACGACGTAACCGCGCGTGGCCGGCAGCAAGTGATGGATCAGGATGCGCGACGGCGACGCGCCCAGCGCGCGGGCCGCCTCGGCATAGTCGGTCGCGCGCTCGGCGCTCACGATCGCGCGCACACCGCGCGCCACCCACGGTGCTCCGACGATGGCAAGGATCGCCGTGATGAGAGCGGCGACGCTGAAGGCGTCGAGGACGAGCGGAAGCGCCGCGCGCAGCACCACGACCACGTAGAGCGCCGGGAGCACGCCGAGGACGTCGGTCAGCCGCATCAACGTCGCGTCGACGAGGCCGCCGCGCGAGCCGGCGAGACCGCCTACGAGGAGGCCGAGGCCGACGGCGCCGGCAATCGCCACGAGCGCGATGCCCAGCGAAACGCGCGCGCCGTGGACCAGACGCGCGAAGACGTCGCGGCCAGAGGCGTCCGCGCCCAGCAGCAGAAACGGCGCGTCGCCTGAGGCTTCACGCACGAGTGTGCCGCGATCGAACCACGCCAGCGGTACGGCCGACGCGCGATCTTCGTCGAATCGGCGCTCCAGCCGGTTGGTGACGCGAGCCGGATAGAAGAACGGACGGCGCCAATGGCCGGCCGTGTCGCGCACGCGCGGCCGCGTGGGCGGTGCGTTCGACTGATCGGGAAAGCGCTGGCTGGGATCGTGCGGCGCGAGAAATGGCGCGAACACGGCGGCGAGAAGCACCAGCGCCAGCGCCGCGACGGAAAGCCGCCGCGTCATGCCGGCGACTCGACGGCGTCGCCTGTCACGATCTCTCTCGCGCGCGGATCGCTCCACGCGATCACGAGGTCGGCCGCGAGAAGCCCCAGCGCGAGGACGAGCGTGCCCGCGGCGGCGCATCCGGCGACCAGGTTGGGATCGCGGCTCCGGAGCGCATCGATCGTCAGCCGGCCGAGGCCGGGCCACGCCGTCACGACCTCGACCGCGAAGGATCCGCTGAGCAGCGCGCCAAACGCGAGCCCGCCCACGGCCGCCACGGGCTTGATTGCGAGCCGCCCCGCATGGCGGAGGACGATGGTCCGGTACGGAATCCCGCGCGCGCGGGCCGCTTGAACCGGCGGCTGCGCGAGCGCTTCAACGAGCGATTGCGCCTGGAGGCGCTCGATCGTCGCCGCCAAAGGCAGCGCCAGTGCGAGGACCGGGAGCGGCAGATGCCATGCGGCATCGATCAGGCGAGCCGCGAGCGTCGGGCCCGCGTCGCTCGAGACGAGCCCGCCTGCGGGCAGCCAGCCGGTGCGCACGGCTATCAGCACGAGCCCGAGCGAGCTGACAAACGAGGGCAGCGACAGCAGCACGAGCGAGAGCGCGCGGATCGCGCGCGCGAGGAGCGACCGAGGCCGTGTTGCGGTCAGGAAGGCCGGTGGGATCCCGAGGAGGAGCGCCGTCACGAACGCCACCGTGGCCAGCAGCGCCGTGTTCCGCGCCCGGTCGCCGACAATCGGCGCGACCGGTTGCCTGTAAAGCGCCGACTGGCCGAGATCGAGGCGCACCAGGCCGTTCAGCCACGACGCCCATTGCGACACGAGGGGCTGATCGAGGCCCTTTTCATGACGGGCCCGGGCGATCTCTGCCGGCGTGGTGCCGAACCGTTCCGACCCGATGCTGTACCAGGCCGCCAGCCGCGTGATGACGAGCGCCGCCGACGAGACGACGATCACGAGCAGAATCGTGGCGACCAGGCGACGGAGGAGATAGGCGAGCATCAGGTCGATCGCGCCTTAGGATCGCAGTCCTTATGTTCCCGTCCGATGGCCCGGCGCCTTGTACTCGTGGCCGGTGTCATCGAGGACGAGCACCCAATCGCGGCCGCGCGCGGCGGGCTCTGGCGGATCGAACCGGCGTGTGCCGCGATTGACGAAGGTGCCGAGCGCCTTGGCGGCCCCCGTGCGGGGATTGAACCACCACGCCATCACGTCTTCGCCCGAGACCTTCCCGAGCCGTACCGTCACAGGCTGACCAGACGGGAGGTAGATGAACGCATACGTGCGGCCGCGCGTGGCGCGCGCGTGCGATTCCTCCGGCCCCGGATCGCCGACGAGCAGCGACTGATCCGGCACGCGATCCTGAAATGGCCGCGAGAGCAGCAATCGGCGAAGGTGCAGCATGTCCCAGGCGCCCGGCAGCGTGAGGCTGGACGTCCAGGAACGACGCGCGGCCGAGATCGGCTCGCGTCCCTCCTGGTAGAACTGCCAGACGTTGTGGCACCCATAGGTCACCCCGAGTCCGCCCGCGAAAACCGACCAGTACACCGCCTGACGCACATCCGCATCGTCGAAGTAGCCGTCGGCAGGTTTCCAGTTGATGGGATGATCTTCGTAGCGCGGCTCTCCATCGAGGACGGGCTTCGCGGGCGTGCGTGCGTAGTCGGCGTCGATCATCCGATCGTTGGCGAGGTCGCGTTTGCCGTGGCTCGACTGCAGCATGTTGAAGTCGAGCCACGCGGCGTCGTGAAACCACGCGGATGACGACGAGCCGCCGCCGGGATGGTAGGTCTTCAGGTGCGCGCTCGAGTCGCCATCGGCCAGGCCCGCCGCCATCGCGTTCCAGACCGGCTCGAACCCGGCGCCGCTCCGATCGCCGCCCAGGATCCAGATGATGTTCGGGTGATCGCGGAACCTGGCGCCGAGGAAGCGCCCGTAGGTTCGCGGCACGTCGGGGGCCTCGGGTTTGAAGACGACCGGGCCCTTGCCCCACGTCTCGGTGACCACCTTGTCGCCCCACGTCGGCAGCATGCCCACGACGAGCCCTTTTTCTGCCGCCTTGCGCACGATCCAGTCGACGTGCGCGAAGTAGGCCTCGTTGGGACGAAGCGGGTCGTTGTCGATCAGCGGCCGCTCGCCGTACGCGTTGGGCACCGTCAGGCCGTCGAATTCGGCGAGCACCACGGCCTGAATGACCGTGAACCCCTGCACGCGACGCTGCTCGAGATACCGCTCGGCCTCTTCGCGCGTCAGCCGATGGAAGAGCTCCCACGCCGTGTCACCGAGGTAGAGAAACGGCGTCCCGTCGCGATGTTCCAGGAAGCGGTGGTTTTTGGAGACCTGCAGCGGCCCGTGCGAGAAATCGACCGAGGGCCCCTTGAGCGGGATGTCCTGCGCGGAGGTGGCGGCCGGCGCGGCGAGCAGGATCCCGGCGATCACCCAGAGCCTCGAGCGGAGCACTGGCCACCTCCTACTTGTTGAATTTCTCTCGCGCCGTGATGCCCGCGCCTTCGGTGACGACGTAGAGCTCACCGGCGGCCACGCCTTTCATCTCGTCTTTGACGCCGCTCGGCCACTCGACCACGAGACGGTCGGCGCTCGTGCGGCTTCCGAGGCCGAACGTGACCGGGAGCTCCGACTGCGACAGATAACTCGAGCCGGATTTCACGACGCGCCACAGCTTGTCCGTACCCGCGAACACGCGCACGCGGGCGCCGATCCCGTCCCGATTCGAGCGCACGCCTTTCAGCCGCACGCGCACGGCATGGCGCCCCGGAGCGACGTCGTTGCGATACAAGTAGGCGGGACCGCCGTTGGTCGTGATGACGATATCAGGATCGCCGTCGTTGTCGAAGTCGCCGAACGCGGCGCCTCGGCCGACTTTTGGCCGCACGAAATCGCCGCCGACCTGCCCGGCGATGTCGGCGAATTGCCCGTTGCCGAGATTGTGAAAGAGGTGTGGCGGCTCGGCGTAGCTGACGCGCGCGTTGACGCTCGAAATGGTTTCGTCGATGTGGCCATTGACGACGAGGAGATCCTGCAGGCCGTCGAGGTCCACGTCGAAGAAGAAGCACCCGAAGCCCAGGGTGCCTCGCGTGGCGCGGCCAACATCCGAGCGCGGCGCCTGGTCGACGAACTGGCCCTCGCCAATCGGTCGATACAGGCCCAGCATCTCGCCGGAGAAGTTCGTAACGACGACGCTTGCGGCGCCCGAGTTGTCGAAGTCTGCGGCGTCGACGCCCATCCCGGCGCGCGCGCGGCCGTCTTCGCTGAAGGCCAGGCCCGCTCGAAGGCCCAGCTCCGTGAAGGTGCCATTGCCGTTGTTCCGATAGAGCTTGTTCGGCTCCGTGTCGTTGGCCACGAAGACGTCCGGCCACGGATCCAGGTCGTAATCGATGAGCGTGACGCCGAGCGATTTCGACGTCACGTCGAAGAGACCGGCCTTGGCCGTCACATCCTCGAACGTGCCGTTCCCCTTGTTTCGAAACAGCCACGAGGTGGAGCCGCGATACGCCTCCGGCGTGCAATACGACTTCTGCTTGCCGTCGACGCTGCAGTAGACGTCGGCTTCGGGCGCCCACTTCACGTAGTTGCAGACGAGGAGATCGAGGTGTCCGTCTCGGTCGAAGTCGAACCAGAGGGCAGAGGTGCTGAACGCCTCGCGGCCGCCGAGACCCGCCTTGGCGGTCACGTCGACGAATGTGTTCCTGCCGGTGTTCCGGAACAACCGGTTCTGGCCGACCGCCGTCAGGAGCACGTCCTGCCAGCCGTCATTGTCGAAGTCGGCGACGGCGACGCCCATTCCGTACATGGCGACATCGATGCCGGACGTCCGGGTGATGTCATCGAACGTGGCGTTGCCGCGATTTCGATAGAGGCGGGTGCGGCTGGCCGCTTTCGGTTGTCCGGGCCAGTTCGACCCGTTGACCAGCAGCAGATCCTGGCGGCCGTCGTTGTCGATGTCGAGAAACGCGGCGCCGGACCCGAGCGTTTCGGGCAGGAACTTCTTGCCGAACGCGCCGTTGTTGTGCGTGAAGATGAGGCCGGCCGGCTTCGTGACGTCCGTGAGGCGCACGGTGGCGGCTTGCTGCGCCGAGGGGACGTGCGGCCACAGCGCCGCGACCGCCAGAGAGAGCACGGCAACGCGCGATCGGGTCATTCCGGCAGGACGAGTCCCTTCTTGACGGCAAAGAGCACGAGCTCGGCCGTCTTGTGTACACCGAGCGCGCTCATCAGGTTGGCGCGGTGCACCGCGACCGTGTTGACGCTCAGCTCGAGGATCACCGCGATTTCCTTGTTCGACTTGCCGTGGGCGATGAGCTGCAGCACCTGCTTCTCGCGCTGCGTCAGCCGATCGTAGGGGTCGGTCGACTTCTCGAACGAGCCGCTCTGAATCGCGCGAATCAGCACGCTCGAGAGCTCCGGCGCGAGGTACTGCTCGCCGGCCGCCACGGCGCGCACGGCGCGCGTGAGGTCGTTTTCGATCGCGTTCTTGAGGATGTAGCCCTTCGCGCCGGCGTCGAGGGCGTTTCTCACATACTGCTCGTCGGAGTACATGCTCAGAATCAGCACCTTCGTGCCCGGCCGCTGCTTCACCAGCTCCATCGTGGCGTGCAGGCCGTTCATCTCGGGCATCGACATGTCCATGACCACCACGTCGGGATCGGTTTTCTTGACGAGCGTCACGGCGTCGAGCCCGTTGCCTGCCTCGCCGACCACGCTGATATCGGGGTCGTCTTCGAGGATGCGGCGGAACCCCTGGCGGACGAGCGCATGGTCGTCGATGAGGACAACACGAATCGGTGACGCGGGCATGGGCGTTTATTGTAGTGCCGGTTGGAGCTGGCGCACTGTAATGCGTTTGTATTACGACGCCGCACTCGCCTCGCCGGCGGCGCGAGAGGCTTCGGCCGACTTCGCGCGGCCGGCTTCGACCGGGACGCGAACGGCGACCACCACACCGCCGCTCGGCGCCACGCGCAGCGCGAACGTGCCGCCCATCAGCTCGGCCCGCTCGCGCATGCTCACCAGGCCGATGCCTCGCTGCGCGGCGTCCAGCGACTGGTCGGCGAGGCCTTTGCCGCGGTCTTCGACCTCGAGCTCCAGAAATCCGCCCCGCTGAACGATGCGGACCCAGGCTTCCTTGGTGTGCGCGTGGCGGCTGACGTTTGTCAGCGCTTCCTGCACGATCCGGTAGATGTGGATCGTGGACTCTGATGGGACCACCCCTATCGGGCCCTGCGGCACGAAGTGCGCGTTGATCCCGTGCTGGCGTCCGAACTGATCGACGAACCATTCGAGTGCTTTTTCCAGCCCGAAGTCGTCGAGGATCACGGGATGCAGGAGCCGCGACTGCACGCGGATCTTCTCGAGCGTCTGCTGCGCGATGCCACGAACTTCCTCGAGGTCGCCGACAAGAGGCGAGTCCTGCGGCAGGTTCCGCTTCACGCGGCCCAGGAGCGTCCCGACGGCCGTGAAGATCTGGCCGAACTCGTCGTGCAGCTCGCGCGCGAACGACTGCTGCAGATCTTCCTGCATCCGCAGCATGCGCCACGAGAGGTTCCGGAGCTGTGTCGACAGTCGTTCCACTTCGTCGAAGGCGCGGCGGTTCGCGCGGATGATGTAGAGCCCGGTCGCCCCGACGACGACGAGGAGCGCCGCCACGAGCACGCCGATCTGGCGCACGACCCGGTCGTAGATGTCCTGGTTCCTCTGCGCCGCCTCTTCCTGCACGCGGTTGTTCAGGACGAGAAACTGCGACACCATGCCGACCAGCTCCATGTGCTGCGCGCTGATGCTCGTGCGGAGCTGGACGATCGCCGCGTCCTCGTCGCGCGCGGCGACGCGGAACATCGCGTTGACGAGCGACCAGAAGCGGTTCACAGCCGCGACGAGCCGCTCCTGCTGTGCCACGGGCCGCTCGGCGGGCGCAAGCGTCTCTTCGAGGGTAATGGCCTGCGACAGGTCGACGTGCAGGCGATCGAAGATCTGCTGCCACGCCACGAGCGGATACGGCTCCACCCGATCGGCCATATCGCGCATCGTCGTGGCGAGCTTCGCCAGGTTGTTCTGGATGCGGAGCAGCTGGAGCGAGTCTTTGCGGTTGCGCTCGCTGATCGCGGTCTGCTCGTCGCGGAGCGCACGGATCTCGCGAGCCGTGTACATCCCGAACCCGCCGATCGTCATGAGCGACAGGACGAGACTGACGACCAGGCGCAGCGAGGGAGAGCTCTTCACGGGAGGCTCGCCAGGAACGACCTCTCGGGTGCCGGCATGGCGCCCACTGTCCCAAACGGAGCCGGCGGCGGCACCCAGGCGCCACGCGAGTGCTCGATGACCTTCGCTGCCGCGAGCGCGAGCGGCTCCTCCCACGGCCGGGCCACGACCTGCACGCCAATCGGCAGGCCATCGGGCGTGCACAGCACGGGCACCGACACCGCGGGGTTCTGAAGCAGATTGAACCAGGCGGTGTAGCGCCAGGCATCGAGATAGTGGATGTCGACGCCATCGACGCGCCAGCTCCGCTCGCCGTGCCGAAAGGCGGGAATGGGCGCGACCGGGCAGATGAGCACCGGGTAGCGCGCCATCTGATCGGCGATTCGCGCCTTCAGAAGGTCGCGCTCGATCTCGACGTTGAGCAGGCGCTCGGCCGAGAGCCGCGGCGCGCGGCGCGTCCAGTCGATGAACTCGATCAGGTTCGGGTGCACCTCGCTCTCGCGTCCGGCGACGAGGGGCTCGAGCAGCAGGCGCGACGCGTGCCCGAAGATGTCCCACCAGAGCTCGCGTGCGAGCTCGAGGCCCTCAGGCCTGAATGGCTCGACGCGATACCCGGCGCCCTCGAGCCACCCGATGGCCTGCCGCACGGCTCGTCGCGTTTCTCCCGACACCGGGACGATGCCATCGTCTTCGAACCAGCCGATGGTGGTGTCGCGAGGCAGAGAATCGAATGGGACGAGCGGGACCGGGTGCGCGTTCGGATCGCCCCGGTCGGGTCCCGCGGTTGCGCCGAGAAGCGCCGCCACGTCGTCTATGGTCCGCGCCATCGGGCCCACGACCCCCGTGAGCCCGAAGGGTCCGCCGCACACAGGATGGTGGCCCGTCGCCGGCACGCGGCCGGGTGTGGGTTTGAGGCCGCAGATACCGCTGAAGTGCGCCGGGACGCGGATCGAATCCGCCGCCGTCGCTGCCGATGCCCCCGGCCGACAGCCCCGCGGCGATGGCGGCCGCTTCACCGCCGCTCGATCCGCCCGGCGTGCGGTCGAGCGCCCACGGGCTGTTCGTGCGCCCGTACAGCGCGTTGTCGGTTTCCCACGCCATCAACTGCTCGGCGACGTTCGTGACGCCGACCACGATCGCGCCGGCGGCGCGGAGCCGAGCGACGAGCGGCGCGTCGGCGTCTCCCGTCGTGCCGGCGCGGAACCGTGTGCCCGTCTCCCACGGCATGCCCTTCACGGCGACCGCGCTCTTGATGCTGATCGGCACGCCGTGCAGAGGGCCGAGGCGCGCGCCGCTCATGACGGCCCGTTCCGACTCGCGCGCCGCGCTGCGCGCGCCCTCGGCGTCGATGCCGACGTATGCGTTGAGGGCGGGGTTGAGCGCATCGATGCGCGCCAGGGTCGCCTCGACCAGCTCGATTGGCGACAGGGCCCGCCGTCTCACCAGGGCGGCGAGCGTGACGGCGGATTCCAGCAGCGGGACCATCGCTCAAGTCTATCTCTTGCGCTGCGATGTTCGTGTGTGACGGGCGGCGCGCGGGGCTGAAGCCCCGCCACCACAGAATGTCCTGTGCCTTCTTCTGTGGCGGCGGGGCATTCAGCCCCGCGCGCATTTTGCCCGGCGATTCCATCTATGTGGCGGCGGGGCTTCCGACTGCGCTGAAGCTTCGGCGGACTCGCCGTAGCCTTGGCGGAGGCGGTTAGCCCCGCGAAGTCCCGGCCCCGATGCCCCTCGCTTAGAATTTGTGTGTGGCGACAAGAGCGCCGCGGCCGGCCGCGGATCGAAACCGCGCGCGGGACCTGCGGATCCTGAAAGAAATCGCCGAAGGCCTGAACGGCGCCGCCGACGTCGAGCAGGCGCTGCGCGACGCGTTGAGCCGCGTGGCGCGGCTCCTCGGCGTCCGCACGGGATGGGTCTGGCTGATCGACCCGCGTTCCGGCCGCTTCTACAACGCCGCGGCGCAGGACCTGCCGCCCTTCCTGCGCGAGCCCGTGCGCATGACGGGCAAGACCTGCTGGTGCATCAAGGCCTTCAAATCCGGCGAGCTGACGGCTGAAAACATCGACATCATCGAGTGCAGCCGCCTTCGTGAAGCGCTGAAGCCCGCGCGGCGGACCACGCGCGGCCTGCGGTATCACGCCAGCATCCCGCTCTACTTCGGCACCCGACCGCTTGGCATCATGAACCTGGCGACGCCGCAGTGGCGCCGGCTGAATCGACGCGAGCTGGACCTGCTTTCGACCATTGCCTCGCAGGTGGGGATCGCCATCGAGCGCGCCCGGCTGGCGGAAGAGAGCGTCCGGCTTGCGCGCACCGAGGAGCGGGCGCGTCTGGCGCGCGACCTCCACGACACGCTCACGCAGGGACTGACCGCCATCGGCCTGCACGTCGAGGCCGCGCTCGGAACGACCGGCGATGCGCGCATGCGCACGCAACTGCAGCGCGCGCTGGCGGTGACGCGGTCGAGCCTCGATCGCGCGAGGCACGCGCTCGGTGACCTGCGCCGGTCACCGCTCAACGGGCGTCCGCTGGCCGAAGCGCTGGCGGCTCTGGGCCGCGACATGAGTTCAGATACAGGCGTCCGGGTTCACGTGCAGTCGGCGCCGCGTGTGTCGGTGCCTCCCGAGGTCGAGGAAGAGCTGTTTCGAATTGCGTCCGAGGCGTTGACCAACGTCCGCCGGCACGCCGCCGCGAGCGAGGTCGACGTGATACTCGTCCGGCTGCCGCGCCGGATCCGGCTGACCATCGCCGACAACGGCGCGGGCTTCGACCGAAAGGCCACGCTCGGCGGATTCGGCCTGATCGGCATGCGCGAGCGGGCGGCGCTCATCGGGAGCCGCCTGCGCGTGCGCTCACGCCGGGGCCGCGGCACGACCATCGAGGTCAACGCGCCGCTCGCCGGCAAGCTCCGCAATCCGAAATCCCCATCCGCAATCCGAAATCCCGTACGAATCCGTAATCCGCAATCCGCAATCCGCAATCCGCAATCTACAATCCCCAATCCCATGATCCGCATCCTCATCGTCGACGATCACCCCATCGTGCACGACGGCGTATCCGCGGTGCTGCAGCCTCACGCGGACATCCGCGTGATTGGGGCGGCGGAGCGAATGGAGGACGCGCTCGGTCGCGTTCGCGCGGGCCGTCCCGACGTGGTGTTGCTGGACCTGCGGATGCCCGGCGAGGAGGGACTCTCCGGTCTCAAGCGGCTCGTCGCCGCGGCGCCGGAAGCGCGCGTCATCGTCTTTACGGCGTCTGACGCGGAAGAATTCGTGTTGGGCGCCATTCAGGCGGGCGCCAGAGGCTACGTGCTCAAGGGGTCGCCTGCGACCGAGCTTCTTCGCGCCATCCGGCTCGTGCATGCCGGCGAGTCGTATCTGTCGCCCACAATCGGGGCGGCGCTTGCTCGCCAGGGCGGGCGCTCGCGCAATGCCAGCCTGCTCACGCCCCGACAGCTTGCCATCCTGCGACTGATTGCGGCGGGGCAGTCCAATCAACAGATCGCCGACTCACTTGGCATCACCGAGCGCACGGTCAAGTTCCACGTGACCGCGCTCTTCAACAAGCTTGGCGCCGACAACCGCGCGCAGGCCGTGGCGCTCGGCAGCCGTCGCGGCCTGCTGTCGATCGAGTGACTGCCTGCCATGCCCTGAGATCACAGCCCCGCGTTCTCGGCAATCACCTCGGCCACCGAAGACCAGTCCAGCTGGCCTTTGCCGCGCGCGAGACCAGCAATCATGTGATCGCGCAGGAGACTGGCAAGCGGCAAGGGCACGTTTGCCGCGCCGGCGGCGTCGAGCAGCAGCCGCACATCTTTCAGGCCGAGAGGCAACGCGAAGCCAGCCGGTGAGAACTTCTTGTCCGCGATGATCAGCCCGTACGTGTTGTACACCGGCGACTGAAACAAGCCCCCGTTCACGGTCTCGAGGAACACGCGCGGATCGATGTCGTGACGGCGCACGAACGCGAACGCCTCGCCGAGCGATTCGATCATCGCCGCAATCAGGAAGTTGCCGGCCAGCTTCATCGCGTTCGCTTCCGCCGGCTCCTTGCCGAGCGCGACGATCTGACGGCTGAACGCCTGTAGCACTGGAGTGATACGAGCGACCTTGTCCGAGTCTCCGGCGGCCACCACAAGAAGCTGACCGCTGTCCGCTGCTGCCGGTCGTCCGAACACAGGAGCAGCGACGTAGCCCTGACCGGCGGCGGCATGCGACGCCGCCAGCTCTCGCGAGAGCGCCACGCTGATCGTGCTGAGCGACGCGTGCACCGCACCGCGCGGCATCCGCGCCAGCAGGCCGCTATTGCCTTCGACGACGCTCTTCACGGCAGTGTCGTCGGCCAGCATCGTCAGGACGACGTCGGCGCCGGCGACCGCATCGTGCACGCTCGCGGCGGCGTTGGCGCCCCGCTCCGTCAGCGGCTGGGCGCGCGCCGCCGTGCGATTCCAGACCGTGAGCGGGTGCCCCTTCGCCAGCAGGTTTCGCGCGATTCCCGATCCCATGTTTCCGAGTCCGAGCAGTGTCACGTTCATTAGGCGCCCTTCAAGACGATATCAGATGGTCCTCGAGCATCGCCCCGCGCATGATCCCACGGAGGCTTACGGGTTTGCCCGTGTGGTCACCAGCCTGAAGGATTGGTCGTCCTCGATCTGGCTGTGGACGCGATCGAGACCGGTTCGGTGAGGCTGGGTGGGATCGTCGACCAGCACGCACATCCTGCGCGTCCGGACCCCAACGTACGTAGTAACCTGTTTCACGACCTGCCTCCACAATCAGAACTGCAGATTCAGGAAGGAGGCCAGAATGAACGCAAGAAGAGCCAAACTCCTTTTGCATCTTTTGGTCTCGGCAGCTATCGCCTTCTCTTTGCTCCGCACAGGCCAAGCGCAGAAACCAGTTGCGGTTCATAAACCAACGATTCCAAGGACGTGGGACGAAGAGGCGTTGGCGGAGTTGGAAGTGCCGCTGGCTGATCCGAGCCACAGCCCTAAGGACATCTCGGTTGATGACTATTACCGCATTCCGGTGCGGCCCATCTACAAGAGCTACCCCAAGTATGATCCAGACAAAGAACCCGCGGTTACCGGGAACGGCTCAAGACAGCACGAGCCGATCGTTCTTTGGGATGACGGCGTGCACCGCCCCAGGCTGCTGACGGAAGCAGATTGGATCACGGCCGGTGAGATGGTCTTTAACGCGCCGGTTCTCTTCAGCCCAGCGACAGTCGAGTCTCGAAGAGAGGCGTGCCTTTGCCGCGAAGACCGGCGACAACTTGTACGACAAGAACGGCATCAGCTCGTTTTCAACCTACGTCGTTCGTGAGCGGGGGAAGCTCGAGATCGGCGAGGTATCCTGCGGGGAATGTCATAGTCGCGTCATGCCGGGCGTGACGGTAATCAGGGGCGCGCAGGGCAACCGTCCGATTGAGCAGGTGGCTTTCCTTGGATTGGCTGACGAGGCGGCGAACGCACCAGACAAAGACAAATTCCTCGCCGGGGCCCGGCTAGGCACAGCGCAGTGCGTTTGCGGCTCCCTGGCTGCAGCCTGACCCGAACGCGCGGCTCGAACAGTTCTCGGCGGCGGAGATCGAAGCGGTTCATTTTGCAATCCCCGCCGGCGTATTCGCCCGCCAGGGCACAAGCCCGTTTTCACCGCCGAAGCTTCCTGATCTGATCGGAATCAAAGAGCGGCGCTACCTGGATGCTACCGGGCTCGTGCGGCATCGCGGTATCGGCGACCTGATGCGGTATGCGGCGCTGAATCAGGGGATGGACATGCTGGCGCGCTACGGCGATTTCATCCCGGCGAGGACAGCGATTCTACGAAGCTGACCTTTGTGCCAAACGCGCCGTTCGTTGCGTTCGCTCAGGCCCGTTACAGCGATGAGCAACTTTATGCGTTGGCGCTGTATATCTATTCGCTAAGACCTCCGCCGAATCCCAACCGGCGTACGGCACTAGCGATACAGGGTGAGAGGGTATTCGAGCGCGAAGGGTGTGCCGCGTGTCATACGCCACCGCTCTACACGAATAACAAGTTGACCCCGGCTGGCGGCTTCACCGTGCCTGAAGAGCATCACAGGCGCTTCGACATCCTGCGGGTTTCGGTAGGGACCGACCCAGGCCTGACGATGACAACGCGCCGTGGCACGGGCTACTACAAAGTGCCCTCGCTGAAAGGGGTGTGGTATCGCGGTCCGTTCGAGCACAACGGGTCGGTGGCAACCCTCGAAGACTGGTTCGACCGCGCGCCGCGTTCGCGATGACTACGTGCCGACGGGGTGGAAAGGCTATGGCGTGAAAACGCGGGCGGTAAGGGGGCACGAGTACGGACTGGAGCTTTCGGCTGATGACAAGCGGGCGTTGATAGCGTTTTTGAAGACTCTATAAAGGCTCCCGTTCTGTCCTCCGCCTGTCGAAGGACCTGTCCGCTCGGACAGGGGGGCGCTGATCGTCCGCTCGAGGTCTGCCGCAGATCCTTCCCGCATACTGAGGATATGACCAGAAGGGAAGGAGACCATCGTGGCGAATTCGCTTGAAGGCCTGCGCGCGGCGATCATTGGCGGGACGTCGGGACTGGGGCTCGCGCTCGTCGAGGAACTGAGCGCGCGCGGCGTCGCGGTCGCGTTCGTGGCGCGCGATGCGGTTCGCGTCGGCCGCGTCGCGGCGCAGCATCCCGGCACGCACGGCATCGTCGGCGACGTTTCGAAGAAGGACGACATCTATCCGCTCGCATTGCAGATTACCGGGACCCTCGGCGGCCTCGACATCCTGATCAACAGCGCGTCGGCGCTCGGCCCCGTCCCGCTCGCGCTGCTGGCCGACACCGACTGTGAAGACTTCGAGCGGGCGCTCGCGACCAACGTGCTCGGACCTTTCAGGCTCACGAAAGCACTGATGGGGGCCCTGACGATGGCGGCGAGGGCGGGGACGGGTGCGGTGGTGGTGAACGTCTCGAGCGATGCGGCCGTCAGCGCGTATTCCGGGTGGGGCGCGTACGGGGCAAGCAAGGCGGCGCTCCATCACATGAGCCGCATCTGGGACGAGGAGCTGGCCGGCGAGGGCGTTCGAGTGCTCTCCCTGGATCCGGGCGACATGGATACCGCGCTCCATGCGCAAGCGGTGCCGGAGGCCGATCGCGCGGCGCTCAAGCAGCCCGCGACCGCGGCCCGCGAGCTGGTTGCGGCGATCGTCGATGTCCTTCCAGGATGGCGACACGGCGAGCGCCGGCGTGGCGAAGACGCGGAGCCGGTCGCCGTATGATCGCCGCCGATTCCCCGCACCAGCGTCCACCCGACGCGAGGATTCTGGTGATCGACTCGCGCGGGCGCATCACACATCGGCCGCGGGTCGAGCTGGTGGAGCTCGTGCAGCCGGGCGACCTCGTTGTCGCCAACGACGCGGCCACGCTGCCGGCAAGCCTCGCGGGCACACATCTTCCAAGCGGAGCGAGCATCGAGATCCGTCTCGCCGGAAGCGCGTCTCTGGCTCCGGCTGACACCCGTAGCTTCACGGCCGTGGTCTTCGGCGCCGGCGACTTCAGAACGAGAACCGAAGACCGGGTGCTACCGCCGCCGATGGCGCCTGGCGACCGCCTTGCGCTCGGGCCGCTCGTCGCCACAGTGAAGGCGATGCTCGGCCACCCGCGCCTTGTGTCGCTCGAGTTCGACGGGCCGCGCGACGCGATCTGGGCAGGACTGGCGCGTCACGGGCGGCCGATTCAGTACCTCGCATCTCACGATGCCGGTGGCGCTCTGGGACATGTGGACGCCCATCGCGGGGCTGCCGGCGGCGTTCGAGCCACCCTCCGCGGGATTTGCGCTCGACTGGCGGATGGTTGGCCGGATGCGGAAGCGGGGCGTTCGATTCGCGACGATTACGCTGGCCGCCGGCCTCTCGTCGACCGGCGATGGCGATCTTGATCAGCGGCTACCGTTCGACGAGCCGTATCGCATTCCGGTCGCGACTGCCGCGGTCATCCGCCGTACGCGAGCGAGAGGCGGACGGATCGTCGCCGTGGGCACGAGCGTGGTGCGCGCGCTCGAGCACGCGGCCCTTCGAGGCGGCGTCGTGCACGCGGGCGACGCCGTCGCCACCGGTCGGCTGGAACCGGGCAGCGAGCTTCGCGTGGTCGACGCGATCCTGTCCGGCACTCACGAACCCGAGACCAGTCACTATCGCCTCCTCGGCGCGTTCGTGGGTGGTGACACGCTGAAGGCTGCCGACCAGGAGCTGGAGCGCCACCAGTATCGGACGCACGAATTCGGCGACTCAGTGTTCGTCGAAAAGAGAGGCTCCAGGCAGGCCGACCGGTGTGCCGCCGGGCAGCGCACGGCTGCGTGATCAACTCCGATGAGATGTCGAGCGTCGACGCGAGGGCCCCGCAGCGCTTCTCCGAGGTCCGCGGGCGGCTGGCCTCGACCGTCTTGTGAGGCCCTCAGAGCAACCGGAAGGCGAGGGCGGCAATCAGTGTCGGCATAAGCGCTCCGAACAGTAGTCCCAGCGGAGTGATGCCGCCGGCAAAGAAGCGATTCAACAGCGCGTGCCCTGCGGGGTTGGGTGCGTTCGCAATCACGGTCAGGCCGCCGCCGGTGACCGCTCCTTGCACCACGGCAATTTTCAACGACTCGTGCAGGTTGGGCACAAGCGTGGCGAGGAGAGTGATCAAGGCGTTGTCGTTGAAGGCCGTCAGCAGCGTCGCCATCGCGAACAGGGGGAATTCGGCGAGGCGCCCCAGAACCGGCCCTATCCACCACCCTTGCAGCCCGCCGTGAATGACGAGCCCGGCGAGAAAGAACCCGACGAGCAGCGGCGCCTTGAGCTCAATGCGGCTCTGGTACGCCGCCGTGGCCTTGGCGAAGCCCAGGAAGATGAGGAAGCCCCCCAGGAACAACGCGGGATAGTGGGCCGTCAGGACGCTCCACGCCATGAACCCCATGTGCACGACCGTGAGCCACGCGGGGACCGCGAGCATGCCCGGTGTCGCCTGGCCGGCATTCTCTGGCTCGAACACGTCGGCGGGGGGCGGACGGCTCGCGAGCATGCTGAGCTCACGCCTGAACACGAGGAAATACGTGAGAGTGGCCATGAGGATCGCGACAGCCGCCCGCCATCCGAAGTGGCCCAGCATGAAACTGAAGTCCCATCCCCACGGACGCGCGACCATGAGGACGGGCGGCGCCGCGAAGTGCGTGAGTGTGCCGCCGATGGAGACGTTCACGAACAACAGCCCTAGCGTGGCGTACTTCAGCCGCGTGCCGGGATCGAGGTCGTAGAACTGCCGCGCCAGCAACACCGCACAGATCGTCATCGCGGCGGGCTCGGTGATGAACGATCCCAGCACGGGACCGATCGTCAGAATGGAGAGCCACCATGCCGCCGGCGTGCAGTGACCGAGGTTGGCCACGCGTCGGAGGGCGTTTTCCGCGAACACGATGATTGGCCGTGTGGCCGCAAGCGCCATGATCACCACCACGAACAGCGGCTCCGTGTAGTTCACGGTGTCGTTGAAGTAGTGGATGGTCGTCTCCCAGCCGGCGTAGGCCACCATGACCGCCAGGAGCACCACGGCCCAGAGGCCGAATACCACCTCGATTTCACCGAGGAAGTGCAGCACTTCGGCCCAAACGCTCGGAACCGCAGGCTTCCCCTGTCGGCGTGCCTCGGCGTCGTGCGCGCGCTGCACGTGGTGCGCGCGTTTGGTGAAGCGAAGCGCGGCGAAGGTATGCACGACGGCCAGCACGAAGAGCGCGGTGGCGAGGGCATTGAAGGGCTCGAGGCGCACACGCTCCGCCAGCACCTGGACGATGGTGTCGGCACTCTGATCGGGATACGACGAGAGGGCGCGTGGGAATGCGGCGGCGACGTCCGGAGCCAAAATCATCTAGGCACGGTATCGAAAGGCACCCGACGGCGGCAAGTTGAGTCGAGACGCGGTGAAGTCGAGCTGTGGCGGCGGGGCTTTAGCCCCGCGAGGACGCGGTCGGATCGTTTCGGTTCACCCTCCGCGAGATCCTGATCACGCAGCCATCACGACGGACACGACCCCGCTACGGTCGGGTCTCAGCCCCGCGCGTGCTAGGATCGCGGCGGTCCTCCACCACACTTCAGGCCGAGGACGACGCATGCCAGAGGTGTCCCCGTCTACGGGCCTTGTCCGGTTTGGCGTTTTTGAATTGGATCGCCGGTCGGGCGAGCTGCGGAAAGCGGGCGTCCGGGTCAGCCTTCAAGAACAGGCCCTCCAAGTGCTGACGCTGCTGCTGGAGCGTCCCGGCGAGCTCGTCACGCGCGACCAACTGCGTCAGCGGCTTTGGCCAGATGGCACGTACGTCGATTTCGAACACGGCCTGAACGCCGTGATCAACCGGCTGCGCGACGCGCTCGGCGACTCGGCCGACAGTCCGCGGTTCGTCGAGACGGTCCCGCGCCGTGGCTACCGGTTCATTGCGGCCGTCGATAAGGGGCTACAGGATGGTTCGGCCGCCCATCCGCGTCCGACGCGGTGGCACCCTCGGCAGCTTGATGTGGCCGGCTGTCGTGATCGCACTGGCGATTGGCGCGGCCGTCTCGCTGTACGTGTTTCGGCTCAGGCCATTCTCACTTGCTCCGATGCGAACCTCGCCACTGACCAGTCTTCCTGGCCAGGAACGCTACCCAAGTTTTTCACCTGATGGCAACCAGGTCGCTTTTGCCTGGGATGGTGGAAACGGAGACAACCAGGATATCTATGTCAAGGTCGTCGGTGCGGGCGTCCCTCTTCGCTTGACGACCCATCCTGCCGCCGACCAGAAGCCGGCCTGGTCGTCGGACGGACGCCACATTGCGTTTGTCCGCTCCTCCGAGGAGGGAAGCGGAAGCGGGATCTTCGTGATCCCCGCGCTCGGTGGTCCCGAGCGCAAAATCGGATCGTTCATCTCTGAGCATGAGTGGGCGGCGGGACCGAGTTGGTCTCCAGACGGAAGAACGCTGGCGCTTTCTGAAAGCCAGGCGCAGGGCCCCCTCAGCATCGTCCTGGTGTCGATGGACAGTCTGGAAAAGCGGAAGCTCACGTCTCCGCCTGTGGGATCTGCTGGTGACTGTGCTCCCGTCATCTCTCCCGACGGTCGCACGTGTGGCCTTCAACCGGATCAGCGCCGCGGGGGGTATCTACCTCGTCCCGATTGTCGGAGGGGAGCCTACGCGTTTGACTCGACGAGCAGGTGCTGTTTTGTGAACGCCTCGCCTGGACTGCCGACGGGCGCGAGCTGGTGTTTTCGTCCAGCGGCGGCGCTCCTGAATCGAGTAGCAGTCTCTGGAGAGTCTCGGCTTCGGGCGGCAAACCAGAGCGAGTGTCCGCCGGTGGCGAGAATGCGGCGAATCCAGCTATTTCGAGCCGGGGAAACAGGCTCGCGTATGAGCAACGATCGCAGGACATCAATATTTCGCAGATCGAGGTAGGGACGGCGACACAACCAAGCCGCCCCGCGACGACGTTGATTGCCTCCACGCGAGTCGAGGCTGGCCCCCAATTCTCACCCGATGGCACGAGAATCGCGTTTGGTTCCGACCGTTCAGGGAGCTCTGAGATCTGGGTGTGCGACACGGCGGGTTCCAACCTGGTTCAGTTGACTTCGTCTGGCGGCTTCCCGGGAACTCCGCGGTGGTCGCCGGATGGCCGCCGCATCGCGTTCGATGGGCAGTGGGGTATCCACGTCATCGACGTCGATGGAGGCCCATCGCGGCGCGTCGCCAGCGACACACCCGACGGTGTGGTCCCGAGCTGGTCGAGGGATGGACAATGGATCTACTTCGCGTCCGCTCGCACTGGACGTTCGGAGGTCTGGAAAGTGCCTGCCGCAGGCGGACAGGCGGTCCAGATTACGAAGCGGGGCGGATTTGCCGCGTTCGAGTCGCAGGATGGCAAATCCCTGTACTACGCGAAGGGCATAAGAACCGACGGCTTGTGGCGCGTTGCGGTGAACGGCGGCGAAGAAGCACCTGTGCTGGATTTTCCGAAAGCTAGCTTTTGGGGCTACTGGGCTCTGGTGGAGACCGGCATTTACTTCGTGAACACCGAGGCCACGCCTCAGCCCGCTCTGCAATTTCTGAGCTTTGCTGAGCGCCGGGTCGTCCACGTTGCCACGCTGGACAGAAAGCCGGTCCCGTTTGTGTCTGGGATTGCAGTGTCTCCCGATGAGAGGCGGATTCTGTATACCCAGGAGGATCATCGCAGCAGCGACATCATGCTCGTGGAAAACTTCCGGTGAATTCCGCGTATGTTTGGCAGTCGCCGATCAACGTCTCGCTGGTTGTCGCCGTTCTCAGTTCTGCGTAACCAACTCCGATGATAGGTCGAGCGTCGGCCCTAGGGGTTACTCTTCGGGGCACTCCGCCAGAGGATCGATGCCTTCGACTGTGACGACACCCTGCGATGCAATTGTCGCTTGCGAGTCAGCGTTGTCATGGACGCGACTTCTCCTGCCGTGTCCCTCCTTGAGCGATCCCGTATCGCGCTAGGTGGAAGGTGGAAGATGGCTATGGCGTGCCTGAAATCGGCGCGGAGCGTGGAGCGAATCGGCATGGGACAATCGTCTCAAGAACCGCCGGCACTTTCGCCCAGCGTTTCCGCACTCGAACTCGACACGTCAACCGCTCGGGACAATTAGATGATTGTCCACTGGCTCGACTTTTCGGTAGTGTCGCAGTTCAATTGAGCGAGTGATTGTCAACCAACAGCGATGCGAATGGTGACCGTACGCAGCGAGGGCCGTCTCGCGACGGCCCTCATACTGCGACTCCGCTGCGGTAATGATTCAGGATGCCTTGGGCTGTCGCCAGCGGCGCGCGCCCATGCCGGCGAGACCGAGGCCGAGCAGCGTTAGTGTTGCAGGTTCAGGCACGGCTGCCGCGTCGGACGGGGTGAGCGTCCCACTGAAGGTAATCAAGGTCCCTTCACCAACCTGACTGTAAACAAACGCACCGAATATCGGATTGGTGGACGCGCTCTCAATGTCGATCCAGAAGTCATCTACCCCGCCGCCCACCCCGTTCGCGCCGCCGTTCAGGCCGCCAACAACGAGAGTGTCGGATGCCGTCACGTAATCGAATGCCGGGGCGGAGCCGAGCGAGATGTTGAGGTCGGCCAAGCTAATACCCGTGGTAACGTCCGTCAGATCGCTCGCGTTGTCAAAGGTCAAGGAGAACGAGCCAATGACCGGATCAACCGGGGCGACCGCTCCAAAAAAGCCGCTCGCCGAGAAGTCGTAATCGAGCGTGATGAGGCTCGCGTGTGCGGAACCCGCGCTGATCCCTAGGGCCAGGAGCGCGAGGGTGAGATAACGAGCGGCGCGCATAAGGCTGGCTCCTCCAGGCTCGCATCGGCGCGAGACTCGCCTTCGCGGGATGCGGCGGGCAGCCGTTTATACCAGAGGCTGTCGGATACCACAACCAGATCCGTCCTGCCGTCCTTTAAGTGAGTCCGTTGGCGCTTGTCATGGGGTTCTTCCTTCACTTTTCGGATCCTCCCCCCTCCCGCGAGCCCCCGGTAGTGGGTCGCGCCAGTGAACCCGGCCTCGATGCGGTGATAGTCTGAGGCCCACACGGAGGCTCACACATGGCGTACGCGACCGAGGCCGAGGACCCGGGCCGCCCTCTTGGCGTACCGTGCGCTCCATGACGTTTTCTACCGGTTCCACAAAAGCGTCCGCCGCCAGCAGCCCGGTCCGGCATCGGCAGATCAGCTGCACGGCGCTCTAGATGCCATCGCGGTGAATGAACGTGACTACGGCGGGATGGTCGGTGAGCTGCTGCCGGCTCTCGCAGCGTCGTACGCCGGTCCGCGCCAGTACGTCGACCGGCTTGCGGATACGCTCCGAGAGCTCGGCGTGAAGCACGCGGCCTCGTCGCACACACCGTTCGATGCCGTACTGACGCACCAGGCGTACGTCGACATCGACAACATGCTCCAAGACCTGCTGCGCGAGCGCGACCGATACCCGGGCGTCTTCGACGAAGCGTTTGCCGGGGGCGACCCCGAACCACACGGTTGACGGGAGTCATCTCAATCTTTCGCTCGACTTCGGGCGTCGTGTATCCGGCATTCCTTCCAGCAAAGTGCTCCCTTCATGTCCTATGCCGCGTGCCTTTCCGCCTGCGCTGTTTCATGGTCCCGGCGACGACCGCCTGACCACCGTCGTTGACCTGGGCGTGCTGCACTACCACCGTTTGCGTCGCGCCCTTGTGGATCCGCTGGAACACGAGCACGCCGTTTTGGGAGACATCCATCAGCCGAGCCGCCGCATTCGCATAGCGGACCTGTTCAACGGCCGGGAGCCGGTCTGACATCGACCGCTCGAACATCATCATCGCGTGGGTATGGGCGGTCGCGATCTGGTGGCAGATCATGCGCTCGATCGAATTCGCCGCCCCGGCGGACACGGCGGCATCGAGGGCGGGCTCGAGGGCCTCCGCCTGGGTCGCCAGCTCCATCCGTCGCTGTGACGCTTCGACCGCAATGGAGTTTGGGTGCTCGAGCACCGTGCAGATGTTCGGATGCAGCGTCATGCCGTGCGGCCCTTTGTCCAAGATGGCCGCTTCGCCGGCGGCCTCGAGCAGCCGACCCGTCTCTCCGACGCACGTGAGGTGAGCCTCGGCCTCGGCCCGCGCCCGCTTGGCGTCACTGCGCTCCAGGATGGCCGTGTGCGTCTCACCGTCCCGCTCGGCGATGTCCGCCACCATCTCGTGCCGCGCGGCCTTCTGCGACAACCTGACAGCTTTCTAGACTCAGTTGCTCCGTCTACAGTTGTCGAGGACGCGATAGCGTCAGTTATCACGCGGGTAACGGCGAGACGGTCCCAATGTTTCCTATCGTCTGGCCGCCGCACGAAGACCGTGGTGGCAAGGGGGACCGGAATCAGAGCAACGTGAGTGCACACTGCTCCCGTGCTCGTCTCGCGGGGGTTCTCGCAACGCGCGTGTTGAGCGCGAGCGCAAGACCTCAGTGCCCGCCGCAGTGGCGTTTGGGCTACAGTGATGAAGCGCCAGGCACGCTCAATCTGCGATTGACGCGGCCTGCGTTCAACCATCAAAGTAGCCGGCGATGCAGATAGCGCCCGGCACTCTGCTCGGTCCCTACGAAATCCTCGCCCTGATCGGCGAAGGAGGCATGGGCCAGGTCTACCGTGCCCGCGACACCAGGCTCGAGCGTCAGGTTGCGATCAAAGTGATCGCGGCGTCTGCCGCAGGCAACGCCGATGCGATGGAGCGGTTTCAACGGGAGGCGCGTGCGATCGCGGCGCTCACTCACCCGAACATCTGCACCCTTCACGACGTGGGCCGTGAACAGGACGTTCAGTTCCTGGTCATGGAATACCTCGAGGGTGAGACGCTGGCAACAGCCCTGACGCGGCGAAAGTCTCGGACCAGGCGGTCCTCCCGCCCTGTGTCGCCACAACCCGCGCGAGCGTCGGGGTCATCCTCTGACTCAGGGGGCGATACCGTCCCCGTGAGCCCGTTCCCGTACGGCGAGGTCCTCACGATCGGAGCGCAACTCGCGGACGCCCTCGCCGCTGCCCATCGCGCCGGCATCATCCACCGAGACTTGAAACCGGGCAACGTCATGCTCACGCAGACGGGCGTAAAGGTGCTCGATTTCGGTCTCGCGAAACTGTCGGCGCCGGCGCCTACGGTGGTTGGCTCGACCAGCGAGCCGGCCGCGACCATGACGGGGACCGATCCCGGCCTGCTCGTCGGCACGCTTCCCTACATGGCGCCGGAGCAGGTCGAGGGTCGGACCGTCGACGCGCGCACCGACATCTTTGCGCTCGGCGGAATCCTCTATGAGCTGACGGTCGGCAGGCGAGCGTTCACCGGCGAATCCCCGGCCAGCCTCATCGCAGCGATTCTCGAGCACGATCCCGATCCCGTGAGTGCCGCCCAGGCAGTCCCTCCGGGATTCGACCGCCTGGTTCGAAAATGCCTGGCCAAGGATCCAACCGCGCGATGGCAGCACGCGAGCGACGTGGCCGACGAATTGCGCTGGCTCGCGTCCGGCGGGGGTAGCGGGCCGGTCGCTGGTGTTGCGCCACAGTTACGAAGGCCGCGGACCCGTGCGTGGGGCGTGGCCGTCGGCGTGGTGCTGCTCCTCGCGATTGGCTCGCTTGGCGTGTGGCTTTGGAATCGGGGACGGGAGACGCCAGCCCCTTCAGTGGTCGCGCGGCACACGCAGGTCACGTTCGCCGGTGACGTGCGCGCCGCAGCGCTCTCGCCGGACGGCCGAACGGTGGCGTTTGCAACCGGCCCCCATGGTGGCCCCATCAGGGTGCTGGCCCGCGACCTCACAGGCGGTCAGGCCATCGAGCTCTGGAGGGGCGAAGACGCGTACAAGCTTCAGTGGCTGCCAGACGGTTCATCCCTTCTCGCAGCCGGCATGGACGCCTCTCACAAAAACAGCACATGGCTCGTCCCCAGACTCGGCGGCGCTGCACGGCGGCTTCCTGAATACAAAGATGCGTTTGCACGATCTCCCGATGGATCGCGCATCGCGATGAGAGGTTCCGGCGAGCTTGGATTCAGTGTGATCACGGCAGACGGCAGCGTGATCCGCCGGGTTCTGCTGAAGGGCTCTCAGGAGGTCGCGGATATCGAGTGGAGCCCGATCGCCGATCAGGTCGTGCTCCTGACCAGAGATGACACTGACGGCAGATCTATCGTCATCAGTGCCACGCCGGAGGGGCGCAACCAGCGCCAGCTCTACGCGGATACGCTGCCCATCACTGCCATCTGTGCCTCGCCCGTTGCCGACGCGCTCTATCTCTTGCGGCAGCGTGATGACACGCACGAATTGGTTCGTCTCCGCCTGACGGGATCGAATGGCAGCGACCCGCGCGTCCTCCTCACCGGTCTGCCGGTCCATGTCGTGGGAACGACGTCTTCCCAACCGTGCAGTGTGTCGGCGGACGGGGACCGGCTCCTGTACATGCGTGGATCGTCGCGCTCGAGTCTCTGGCGGCTCGATGTTCGCCGGCCTGGAACACCCGCCACCCTACTGACGCCTGGCACGTCGTCGTTGATCACGCCCGCGCTTTCGCCGGACGGCGGGTCCCTGGTTGCGGTTCAAGGACGCGATGAATCGACCTTCCAGGTCGTCAAGCTTTCCAGCGACGGAGGGGAAATCGTCCGCCTGGGCGCAGGGTTCTCTCCCAGCTGGTCGCCGGACGGCCAGCGGCTCGCCTTCATCTCGAGCCGCAGTGGGTCCCGCCGGGTCTGGGTGGGTGATCCGGATGGACAGCACGCCGCCGAAATCAAGGACTCGACCCCCGGCTACGACGTGACGTGGTTGACCGACGGCCGAATAGCTTGGGACGTGCCAGACAGTGCGTCTGGGCGCCCGAACTATCACCTTCGCGATCTCACGAGCGGTCGAGAAGAGCTCCTGAGGAAGGACCCACCCGATTCCTGGGTCTTCAACCCCCGATTCTCGCCTCGTGGGGACCAGGTCGCGGTCTTTATCAATTTCGGAAAGCCCGACAAACGCGGCCTGTGGCTGATCTCGTGGCCTGGCCGCGTCGAGCGATTCCTCGCGCTGGAGCTCATACCCATGGCCTGGTCGGCGGACGGCAAATGGATCTACGCGTGCGGACGGGACCACTTCATTTTCCGGGTCTCGCCGAGCACCGGCAAGACCGAGCTCCTCGGCACCTTTCCGACGGGGTTGCTGGAGTTTCAGCCGTGCACGGTCGGGGCCGATCTGAGCGTGTTCGTTTGTCCGATGACCGAGTCGAGCTACGACGCGTGGGTGGTCGAGCACTTCGATCCAGAGGTGCGCGTGCCGGCGCAACGCTGAGACTGGTCACGACGACAGCGAAGACGATTTCGGGCGGCTGTGTAGTGAGGGGATAGGGGCGTGGAGGGCAGATCGTGGCGCCGGGCTCGCCTTTAATGAGTTTAAGATCGCCCCGCGTCGGTGATTGCTGTTGGGGTGCTTCCTTCCTCGGCATTGCCCATCGTGCGCTCGATCGTCAGCGCATCGGCGAGCTGCTTGACCGTCGCCGAACCGTTCCCCAGAGCACCGCCTCCACCTCCGCTGGCAGCCGGCGCGCTGACTGTATCAAGTGTTCACGTGCCCGAGAAGTCCGGCTTCTGGGCCCACGCCACCGTTGCCACCGCCAGGATCGCCGCGGCAATCACTCCCACCCGTGCGAGCTTCATTGTCTACTCCTTTGAATCGAGGTATTCGCGCCGATGCCGAACGCCATCAACAGCACGGCCACCGCCGTGAAGAGCGGCGCATGCCGCAGTTGGTCCCCTTGATCCCTCGAAAAGTGACCGAGCGTGAGCAACGCCGGTGCCACGAGGAATCGCCAGCGTTCCCCCGATCCCTGCCGCTGAACCGAGCCCGTACCGTCCGATTCCGGGACCAGTGTGTCCGCCTCCGCGATCTATGGTGCAGTTCGATCGCACCGTTTCTAGCCGTCGACGCTGTTCGGTCGGATTTTGTGTTTTGTAGAGAGATTCGGCCCTTCTCGCGGGTTCTGATTCTTTGCGGCGGTGGCGGTTGCGAGTGGCCGTGCCTGTTCGACAACAGCGCCGACGGGTGTGTACGCTGCCTGGCAATTCCCTTCGTTCGGTCTGCCAGCAGGAACATCGATGTCTGTAATTCCCGATGCGGCGCCTGATGTCATTCAGTTCAGCGTGTTCGAGCCGAACCTGCCCTCAGCGGGCTGTGAAAAGCCGGGACGGCATCAACCTGCAAGAACAGCCGCTTCAAACGCTCGCATTACTGCTCGAGCGCGCTCGGCCTGCCTTCGTTTACTCGGCGTGTGCAATTCACCATTCTTCCGTTCGCGGCCTCCGCGCCGTCGCTGTTTGACGGTGCCCGCGCGATGACCGCCCGGCCCCGTGTCCAGGACGGCCGCTTCGCCGGCAGCCTCCAAAAGCCGACCCGTCTCTCCGACACGCGTGAGGTGCGTCTCAGCCTCGGCACGCGCTCGTTTGGCATCACCGCCAACGAATAGAAATCTCTCTTTCCGACGAGCTCGGGTATCGCCTCCTCGAGCACGGAGGCAAGAGATCTGGGGGTACGACGGTTCTCGGTACACGCTCGGCCCGCTCGCGATCAGGGTGACCTTCGAGCCATCCTCGTGTGTTCTGCGCGAAAGCGAGCAGTCTCAAATGCCAGTCGGTGAAACCGTCGATTAGCGCGACGAACATCTCCTGCAGTGCCACTTCCAACGGGCTGGGCAGCGTTCAAAAGCACGTTGCGCAAGGCCTGTCGCTTGGTTGCGCTGCTCGTTCGCATCGCTGCCCACGTCGCTTGGGTGGCAACGTCGATGAACGCATCGTTGGCGGCAAGGTCCTCGACAGTAAGAGACCGACGATTCATGAGCTCACGCAACGCCTCACCGACGCTGTTTGCCCATTCGTCGCGGCGTCGCTCCAGTGGGCTCTTGAAAATGGCGGCGAAGAGAGCCGCGCCGGCTGGTCCCACCATAGGAACGTAGCCGATCGCCGCGGCGACCACGGCATGGGCAGTGTCGCCAGGACCAGGTTCCGGCGGCTGATGCTCCAAGTCGAAAATCGTTGGCATTCGGACAATTGTCCGCCCTGACCGGTTCAGGCGGCAAGGTCGGAAAAGCCCGACATATCGAGACACTCACTCGCCGCAATCCCCGTCGGGGGAATGGCGGGTCAGGCCGCGCGAAACTCCCGCCGAAACGGGCGTTCATTTCTGACCGCGCCACCTCGCGCCCCGAAGTAGCCTGCCAGCGTTACAAATCGTGATCGCGAAATTGCTCCCTTCATCATTGCTGAAGGGCATAGGGACTAGGATCCCAGTTTGAGTACAACGCTCACGTTCGCGCCTTCGCGAAAATGAGCGGCGCATCCTCTAGGGGGGACTCTGATGCGGCTACCATCCTGTGCGTTGACGCTGTCGATCACGGCAGTTCTGCAACTGTTCGCGACCATCGAGGCCGGAGCAGCCCCCGTCATCAACTACTCGTTCGATTTTGACACTGGCGCCTCACTCCAATTCACCCTACCCGACTTTGTGACCACCACCGGGATGTTCAACATCTCGCCGACCGTCGAAACGATTCCCGGGATGACGGTGACCCAGGTGGGGACAAACAGCTGTGGGGAGTGGTCGATCGGTAATGGCGATGATTTTATTATCGACTGTGGTCAGTCCGGCACGACCCCGGCGATTCTTCTGCAAACTCCGAGCCCCTCGGGATTCATCACCGCGCCAGGTATCGTGAATTTCGGTAACGTTTTCGATTTCAGCGACTCGGGCATCCAGGATGCCACGCTGACGGTATCCGAAGGACCAGACACGGCAGCCGTCCCCGAACCCGCAACGCTCACGCTACTCGGCCTCGGGCTCGCCGGGATCGGCGCACGCCGCTGGCGGCAGCGCAAGGCGTCCTGAGGAATCATCAGCGGGACGAAGTCGCATTACGCAGGGCCGTCGCGAGACGGCCCTTGCCGTGTACGGCACAAATCGGGGGACGAACGTCACGCTGCGCGGAACACTCGACAAAATGGCCTTCCGGAGGTTGCGGTTCCGCTCGGGGACGTAACCCCTTTTCCGACACATGAATATGTGTGCTCGCGCCACCGGCATAACGGCACGTGCGACAACGCGCTTCGTATCTCGGTCGCTGAAGTGAACGCAGCCGTACTCCAGGCCGTTGAGGAGCACGCGCTGACGCCGGAAGCCGTAGAACAGGTCATTGCGCTGACGGAGCGCGATGACGTTCGGGAGCGGCAGGACGCGCTTATGAGGCTTTACGGCTACTCGTCTCCACGACGAGCCCACCGCCGCACAGACCGCACGTCGCCAAACCGGCCAATAGGTTCTGCGTCGCGTGTGTCGGGGGCCGACCGGAGATACGGCCACTCTCAAAGCGCAGCGTCTTCCCTTCGGTGTCGGCGCGCCGCGAGGCGACCCGCGCCCACAATTCCTCGGGCACGATGCGGAGTTCCTCGCGCACGACGGACACCCAGTGGTCCGCCGCCTTGCGTGGGGCCTTCCGGTGCTTCGCGCCCCAGTCGTCGCGCTTCGTCGTGACATTCCACACCAGCACGCCGCGATACAGCTGGCGCGTTAGCACGGCGCGCACGGTAGAAGGTGCCCAGCCAGGGAAGGTCAGGCCATCGTGGCGCTTCATCGGTGCGGGCTTCGCGGCGTGCTCCGTGGTCAGCTGCCTCGCGATGGCTTTCAGCCCCAACCCCGACGCATACGACTCAAAAATTCGCCGTACGACGGTCGCTTCCTCCGGCACGATCTGGCGTTCAACGTGGCTGCGCCGCGGTTGGCCGTGCGCGTCACACCCAGCCGCAACGTCAACGTTGCGGTAGCCGAACACACGGCCGCCGGTGACGTAGCCGCGTTCCGCCTTCCGCTGCAAGGCTTCGTGGGTGCGCTTCGCCGTGTCCTCACGGTGCGCCTCGTCGGCCATGCTCCGCATCGCAGACATGGCCTTATCCATGTAGTTGCGCGGCGTCAGACTGCGCTGCTCCATGTAGGACCAGACCTCGACGCCCGCCTGCGCTAACTGCTTAATCACGAATTGCGTTTCAACGGCTTCACGGCCGAGCGCCTTCTGCTCCGCGACGACGAGCACGCCGAACGCGGCGCGCGGCATCAAGTCGCGGAGCAATCGCTGGAGTCCGGGTCGCTTGGCGAACTCTGCGCCCGAGATGCCGTCATCCGCATACTCCGCGACGACGCTCCATCCTTTCTGTGCGGCGAAACTACGCGCCAACTCTGTTTGCCGCGTAACCGACTTCTGCTCGTCCGCGACGCCTTCCTGCGCGGTACTCCGACGTGCGTAGATTGCGGCGTTCATTCGGTGGTCCTTCCTCAGGTCGCTCAACTCTTCATCGGCGGTTCTCCAGGAAATCGTGTCCGAGCAAGCACATCCAATCAAGCACTCGTTCAGCACGGGCGCGTGCCATGGCGGCGTCGTCCGCGGACTATCCGCCACGGCTGTATGTCGGCCGCGCGCCCGCGACCGGGGTGGAATCGTCTCGACGCTGGCGGCGTCACGCAATCCTGCGTGGGCGAGGGACCAGCGGCAAGTCCCAGGGACGAGCAAACATCCCCTACGTCGCGATTCCCGGCGACGCCCCGACGGCCCCCTCGCCCTGAAGGCGATGTGGCGACGGACTCCGCTGCGTCCGCCACGAGATCAAATTTGTCGGCCCATGCGCGCGATTGCCGCGCCGTCAGCAGGACCACGTCACCCGGTTCCACCGGACGACCGTTGAGGAAGCACCTCTTCCCGGGCCGCAGCTTGTGGGGCGCGACGGCGTTCGGGTCCGCCTCCCTTCGCGCCATCGTCGCCGCGCGTTCCTCCCGGATCCGTGCGAGCGTGCGCACGGTCTCGGTCAAACCGGGCTTGTCGGCCAGGAAGCTCAAACGGCTCATCACGCCTTCACCGGGATGGACACCGCGCTCAAGCTGTCGCAATCCTTCGTGCAGATCGTTGCGGGCGTCCTGGTCAGCGGCCGTATCCAGTTTCGTGCGCGCCGCGAGCGTTCGCTCCTCCAATTCGCGACTCAGCACGTCCATCGTTTCGCGGAGGAGGCGATCGTGCCCGACATACCGGGCCTCCAATTCGATGAGCGCCAGCACCCGGTATTCGGAGTCTGTCGGCAGACTTGACGGCGAATAGCGGAACGCGACGTCACGCACGCGACATCTCCCGAACCCGCTGGTTAGAGGCAGACGAACCCATCAGCGAGCAGCTGCTCTACGGATACATCCGTGCGCGCGCTGTTTACGACGACGAGGTCAAAGAGGCCGCTCACGCCCCGACCTCCTCACATTCCGGCAGCGACTCTCGCGTGTCGGTGTCGTCGGGCAGGAAGATGTCGCTGGCGGGAAACCCGACGATGTCCGCCACTCGGCGAAGGCGCGCCACGGTCCGCGGCGTCGCGGCGATCTCCACGCGCCAAGAGCAATCCGGCGAAGGAGGGGTAATGTGGAAATCCGGCAGCTGCGGCGATGGCCCACGCGGGCATGCCCGCGCGCCTCTTCTCGCGGACGGCATCACACAGACTAGGGTTCAGACGGCGGCGGGGGAACGGCAGCGGCCCTGGGCGCATAACATCGCCTCCGATGTTCTCGCCGGGCCGTACAAAGAAAAACGCCCGGCGTCGCGACTCAAGGGATTGGTCGCTCGCCGGACGTCGCACGCCCCGCCCCAGCGGGGGCGGGCCTCGTCCTCGGCCCCTTGGCGGTCTCCGCGGGGTCCTAATTCCTAGTATAGCGGCGCTATTAGAAAAGGCAAGCGCAAAAGAGCAGTAATTAGTTTAAAACTAATGGGTTCCGAGTTAGTTTAAAACTAATGCGGTCCGCCCGGGTTAAAAACCGCGCGTCGGGCTAACCGTCGGCCCGCCCGGTCCGACGCGGCGTGTGCTCCGCCCGTCGGAGCGGCCGGAGCGGGCGCTCTCGCGGGGACCGCCGCTACCGCCGTGGCTGCGCGCGTTCGGCCTGCTCGTCCTCACGTCGCACGCGATAATGCTCGCCCAATTCCGGTGCCCACGCACACGCACAGCGCACAAGGCGGTCCGGGTCGGGGCATGCCAGCCACGCACGGAAGCCGCGCGACCCGAGGCGGCGAGTCGGGCGGACGTGGTTATGGACGATCACGCGGTTCGACGGGGCCGCTGCGTTTGGGAGCGTCGAGCGCGGTACCCTAGGGAGTCGAAACCCTGCCTGCTTGAAGTAGCGGGAGATGTCCGCGGTATTGATCGTCGGTTTGCGCTCGGTGTCTTCCGCAACTTCGGAAAGGTAGTACGCGACCAGAGCGGCCATCTGGTTTGACGACTGCGGTCGTTTCTGTTCCGCCAAGTCGCGGATGCTGGGCCGACGTGTTCTTGGCTCTTGCTCGGCGGCTTCGATGGAAAGCCCGGTAGGGACACCGATTACTGCGCGGCTAATGGGGGTCGAGATGCTTAGCCGATTGAAAACATAGTCGAACACTCGTTGGATCGACTCGCCGTCTAACCCGTCTAGTGCCCGCAGAATCGCGCCGAGCGCGGCTAATTCGCGATCTTCAGCAGTCCGAGAACGCGCCATGAGAGCTCCCGCCGAGAGCCTAGCACAACCGGTACTGACGCGCACGAAGTGACCGCCGCGACTCCTGCCGCGGCGCTCTCAAGCGGCTTGTCCGACGCTGCCCGCCACGAAGGAAGGCCACTGATTTCTGGCTTCGGAATAGGGTACCGAGCCCGTCGGGACGCCAACCCTTTCACGAGCGTATAATCGCCGCCGCAACGGTAAGGCATCGATGACCCTGCAAGCCGGGACGCGGCTCGGGCCCTACGAGATTCTCGGCCCGATCGGCGCCGGGGGCATGGGTGAGGTCTACCGCGCGCGCGACACACGTCTGGATCGCGCGGTGGCAATAAAGGTACTGTCGCCGCAACTCGCGCACTCCCCGGAATCCCATCAGCGATTCGAGCGCGAGGCCCGTACCATTTCAGCTCTCGACCATCCGCATATCTGCCCCCTGTACGACGTCGGCCGCCAGGATGGGACTGTCTTTCTGGTGATGCAGTATCTCGAAGGTGAAACGCTTGCGGCACGGCTCGCGCGCGGCGCGCTCCGGTTGCCAGAGGCGCTGAATGTCGCCATCCAGATCGCCGAAGCGATCGATGCCATGCACCAACACGGCATCGTCCACCGGGACTTGAAGCCCGGCAACATCATGCTGACGGCGAGCGGTGTGAAGCTGCTCGACTTCGGACTCGCGAAGCTGCAATCCGCGCCGGTCTCTGTCGCCGATGCGACCGCGTCGATGACACAGGAATCGCCGCTGACCTCTCAGGGCAGCATCGTGGGCACGGTGCAGTACATGAGTCCCGAGCAGCTCCAAGGCAAGGAAGCGGATGCGCGCTCGGACCACTGGGCGTTTGGTTGCATCCTGTACGAAATGGTGAGCAGCCGGAGGCCGTTCGAGGCGACCACGCCCGCGAGCCTGGTGGCGAAGATTCTCGAGACGAGCCCGCCCGCGCTTTCGGCGTCGGCACCCCTGACACCTCCTGCGCTCGACCACGTGGTGCAGGTCTGTCTCGCGAAAGATCCTGTCGAGCGGTGGCAATCTGCGCACGACCTGCTCCTCGAGCTCCGATGGATCCGGCAGGATGCGTCACGGCCTGGCGCTGCAGCCCTGAGGCCGACTGGCGGCGTGAGACGACGGGAGTGGCTGGCGTGGGGCACTGCGGTCGCAACGCTGGCGATCGCAGCGACAGCGATCCTGCCTCGTCGGACTGAACCAACCCCCGCTCCCGTGAGCCGAACCGAACTCCTGCTCCCGTCACGATTGTCACTGAATTGGGTAGACGGCCCCGTCATCTCGCCCGACGGCCGGACCGTCGCGTTCACCGGGATCGCCGAAGGGACCCGTCGGCTCTACCTGCGGCCCGTGAACGCGTCGGTCATCAGGGCGCTGCCCGGTACCGAGGGTGCTATGGATCCGTTCTGGTCGCCAGATGGGCGCGCCATCGGGTTCTCGGTTGACGATCAGATCCGGCGTGTCGATGTCACCGGCGGCGCCGTGGTCACGCTAGGGGAGTACCAAGGAGGATTCCTCCGTACTGCCACGTGGAACGGTGAGGGCGTTTTGCTCGTCGACGGCTGGTTTGGCGGGTGGGGGGATCGCCTGATCCGGCGCATGGACGAACGCGGGACGGCGACCGCGGTCACGCGCCTCGACGCGTCTCGTAAGGAGCGCTCCCACGGCTCTCCTCAGTTCCTGCCTGACGGACAGCATTTTCTGTACTTCGCGAATGCTCCCGAGCCTGCGCTCTACGTCGGCTCCCTTGGATCGACCACCGTCACGCCCGTCGCCGATATTGCGTCGCCAGGTCGCTATGCAGCCGGTCATTTGTTATACACCCGGCAGCGTACCCTGATAGCGAGGCCGTTCGATCCTGTCCGGCTCGAGTTTCGCGGAACGGAGTTCCCGCTCGCGGACGCGGTGGTGTCAGGGCGCTTTTCGGCATCGCAGAACGGAGCGATCGCGTACCGCCCTGCCGAGAGCGATTTCACGACGCTGGTCTGGTTCGATCGACAGGGTTCCCGTCACGGCAGGCTCGGTGAACCAGCCGAGTACCCGCTCGGTAGTGCTCTCGCAGAGTGGCGCCCGGGTGGCGGTCGTGCGCGGCGATCCGAATAGTGCGGATCTCTGGATGGCGGAGTCAGCCAAAGGAGTGTTCTCGCGACTCACCAGGGACCCGGGCCGCGAATCGGATCCGGCGTGGTCTCCGGACGAGAGGGTACCTGGCGTACTCCAAGGTCGACTTTAGCCTTGGGGTGGACGAAGTTGGCCTTGGCGTCGTTCGAAAGGACCTCGTAACCGGGACAGACCAGGCCGTAGCGGGTGCCGCAGGCATGTATCTCGACGACTGGACCGCTGACGGCCGGTCCTTAATCTGCAGGAGCGACGAATCAGTCTTCGCGGTTCCCGCGTCAGGCACAGGCGCTGCAGTCGCTCTTCGACCCACGGGCATCGACGAAATACATGTATCGGCGGATGGCCGCTGGGTCACGTACAACAGCGACGAATCCGGTGAGTGGGAGGTCTACGTCGCCTCGTTCCCCGATTTCGCGCGCAAGCGGCAGGTCTCCGTTGCGGGCGGCCTGCAGCCGCACTGGCGCCGGGATGGCCGCGAGCTTTATTACATCACCCCGCACGGGTCGATCATGAGCGTGGCCATTCGGACGGTGCCGGAACTCGCGACCGAGACGCCGACGACGTTGTTTGCGACGAATCTGGTGCCGACGCCTGGATGGTCGCAGTACGCCGTCAGCCCGGATGGTCAGCGGTTCCTGGTCATGGAATCGTCGCGTCAGTTCTTCACGTTGCTGCAGCACCGGCTGTTGGCGCGCGCCGAATCTCAGTAGATCAACACGCCAAGAACGATGTCTTCTCTGCCGCTTGTCGGATTACCGAACCGTTCACGGAAAAGGGTGCCAATCCCGTCGGGGATTCAAACCCGTGTCAATGGCAACGCTCACTCGTCAAGGATGAGCTTCTCAAAGCGGTTGAAGAAGGGCAAACGAAGCGACGCGGCCGGCGAGTAGACCACTAGAAGCCGCGTCCGTCACCACGGCGTCTTTGCGCCGCCGGCCCACTCCTCGGCGATTCGCTTCTCGGCACGCGTACGCGTCTAGCTCGTAATGGCAACTCGGGCAGGTGTCGTATGGGTTGATCCAACGCACGAACAGCTGCTCCTTATCGTCCGTGCCGCACGCTTGCGCCAGGCGTTCCACCCGCGACCGGATGGCCTGACGGCTTGTCTGCCGCATCGTCGCCTCCGCTGGCGGTCTTGCGCCGCTTCAATCTCTCCGAGCTTCGTCACGATCATCACCGCGTCGTACTGATGCATCCCGATTTCCGCGACGGTGCGAGCGGCGCCCAGTCGCACGACCGGTGCTTCCGTGGCATCGAGGAGGTCCTCCAGCGTGTTGACCGCCTGCCCGACCAACATCTGAATTCGGCGCATACCGGCCTGAAGCATTGCGGCGCGGGCAGCGTTCAGAGCCGCGATGAACTGGGCGTCACCGGTCTGCCAGCGCCGCAGCGTGCGGTCACCGACACCACACCGTCGCGCCGCGCGCTCCAACGTGCGCTCCGACAAGAGCGCCAAGATGGCCTGCTCGCGCACCGCGGTGGACTTCCGGCCGTGACCTTCGGCGACGGGTTCCCGGCCTTCTGCGGGCTTCTGCGGACGTTCTCTCGGCATTCGTTGTGACTCGTTCTGATTGGCGGCAGATTCAAGACAAAGCGTGCCGTACTACTACCGTTTAATTGAGGGTCTGGGGGTTCCCGATTGTCAGCAGTTCAGACGGCGCGGGTGCGGAGCTTCGACGCCGTTGCTCCGTGCGGCATCCATCACTTTCGGTAGACCTCATAGGATGGCGCCGTGGTCGATCGAAACTAGATACAAGTTCCCGTTTGGGCCCGTCTTGACGTCCACGACCGTGCCGAAGTTCTCGCCGAAGAGCAGCGTCTCGCTCTCCGTAATGTCAAACTTGGCGACGTTGTCGGCCACGCGGTCCTCGATGCGGGGATCGTCCACGGCGACTTTGCGGCGGTTGCCCGTCAAGTTGAAGCGGAAGAGGTGCCCCCCACGCAGAATCGGTCGCGCACCGCCCATGATGAGGTCGTTCTCATACTGGGGGCCGAGGGCGCGACCCGTGACGAAACCGAGGCCACCGGGCGCCACTTCGAACTTCCACGAGAACTCGGGTGGGCTGTAGTGGGCGCCGGGCAGCATGAAGAGGCGCTCCAGCGCCTCCGCGGGCGTGTCCGCGATGTTGGTGGGCGGCCACCGAATCTGCTGCAGGCCGAAGAACGTCGGGCTGGTCTCGATCTCCTTGAACTGCGCAATCCGGTCTACGGGCCCCATGATCTGAATCCACCCGGAGTTCATCCCGGGCTCCACGCGGTTAAGCTCGGAGAAGGAGTCGTCCCCGTTCTCCTGCTCCCAGAGGTTGCCCGACACCGGATCGAACGCCATTCCGAAGCCGTTGCGGAGGCGGTAGGCAAAGATCTTCTGGATATTGGCGCCGACTTCGCCGCCCACCTCCGCGCCGTGACCGAAGAACGGGTTGTCTGCGGGCGCACTGCCGTCGTCGTTCACGCGCAGGATCACGCCGGTGAGGTGCGCGTCATCGGGCTCCGGCCCGCCGAATTGGTCGTCAGGGACGCCGGGCCCGAAGGGCCCGTCCTGCAGATTCTGCAGCTGGCCGCGCCGGCCGGTGTCGCCCACCAGAATGTAGAGCTTGCCGTCGGGCCCGAATCGGATCACGCCGCCGTTCTGATTGGCGCGCAGCGGCTGACCCATGTCCGCCAGGAACGCCCGCAAGCGGATCAGGTTCTGCTCCCAGGTAAGCGTCGAGCCGTCCCACACGAATCGGTCGACGCGGTTGCCTAACAGCGGCACCGAAGCAATGTCAGTGGTGTCCGTGTCAGCGAAACTCTCGGTCCAGTAAAGGTACACGCCGGCGTTGGTGGGAAAGTCCGGGTGCAGGGCGATGCTCAGCAGGCCGCGCTCAGACGCGGAGTTGACGGCGAGGTCGAGCACGGTGTCCGGCGCGCCGCCGTTGACGATCCGCAGCACGCGCCCGCTCACCTTCTGGAGCACGAGTAGGTCGTCGGGGCCGAGAAACGCCAGGTGGATCGGCTGTACCAGGTCGCCGACGGTGCGGCGCACGGCCAGATTGGGATCGACCAGTGTCGGAGTGGGCGTCTGCGCCCTGAGCGGCCCCCCGGCGCTCGAGATTACGGCAAGGAATGCGCCGAACGCCAGTGCGCGCGGCGGCGCGCCAAAGTGGAATGGATTCATGGCCTCACCTATTGATGGAACCACGCTCTAAACCGGGCGCCCAATAATATGCGCACCGGCTCGGGGATTGAAGCGCGCCTCGGATCACGGATTGGAAACGCTCGAATCTAAGAAAACCCCGTTCCACTCGAAATCGTGTTGCGCTAGACTCAGTTGCTCTGTCAACAGCTGTCGACGACGCGATAACGTTTTTTTTCAGGCGTTCTGAATCGGAGGACGATTCATGCGTACCAAGCTGTGCGTTGCCGTAATCTTCGGGGTGTTCCTCGCCGTGCTGGGGCGATCCGTCGGTGTTGCCCAACAGAGCCAAGCTGCTCAAGACGTGCCGGCCGCGTTGGGGGAAAACACCCCCCCGCAGGGTTTGTCGCAGGCGGAGGTCGCTCGTATTTTCCGCGGCTTCCAGATTGCCCCGGTGCCGCTGAACCTCGAAGGGAAGAATCGCCAACTCGTGGGGCTCGGAAGCTACATCGTCAACGCGCAAGGCGGGTGCAATGACTGCCACACCGCTCCGCCTTATGTCGGGGGCGGCGACCCATTCAGCGGGGAGGACAAAAGGGTCAATACTGCGAGATACTTGGCGGGCGGGACACCATTTGGAGATCCAACAGATCCCAACACACCCATCTCGCGCAATCTGACACCGGACGCCAGCACCGGCTTGCCCGCGGGCCTGACCTGGGAGCAGTTCCGACAGGTGATGCGGACGGGGATAGACCTCAAGCACCGTCCTCCTTTCGTCCCCTCCGGAGACAAAGACTTGCTGCAAGTCATGCCGTGGCCGGTCTACCAGGACATGATCGATCGCGACCTGCGCGCAATTTACCAGTATCTGCGGGCGATTCCGTCGCTGCCGTCCGAGCCTTGACAGTACCCTGTCATTCGGAGTTCCCGCCGATTCGGGCATTCGCGTCTGTGGGCCCACGACGGCCTTCGATCCGACCATACAGTCATCGAAGGCCGTCTTCTTGCGCTTCCCCGGGTTAGCTGATCCCCGTCCAAGCGTCGCGGGCGACCATCGCCTGATCACCTCGCGAGACCTTGATCTGCTGCTGATGCTGGACGATGACCCGCTGCGTGCCTTCCACCGCTATCCAGCCTTCTTGCGCCAGCCCGGGCCGAGTTGATTCGGCGGCAGATCCACAAGAAACCTCGCCTTACTACTACCGTGCGATCAAGGGAGCGATAGTGACAGTGAAGTACGCGATTCGCAGACGCCAATCGACGCAAGGGTCCCGCACATTTCTGTTGCACCCTCACAACCACGACGAGATCTGAACCGAGCCCGTTGACCAGCGAAAGGGTCAGTATCGTTGGGTGTTACCTGGATTCTCGGTATTCCTTGGCGCGCAGCGTTGCCCGGCATCGACATCAAGGGAAAGCTGCGCCCGTTGCAAGCTCGATCAACGCCATGGACTCTACAAGTCGGCCTCTATCGCGAGTACCTTTCACGATTCCTCCTATTAGCTTTCCAAACAGCCGTTGAGCGCTCCGAGCGTGGTGACGCGAGTCGTCGGCCGTCACCACGTCACCATGAAGGTCGGGGCGCCATGACGACCATGCGCTCGAGGTCCGCCGTTAGTGCTCAAGAAACCATCGATCAGAACGCCGTCATACGCCCGTAGTACCGTATTAATGGCCTGCGGTGGACACCGCCCGCGAGCAGCAAGGAGAAGGGATGGCCTCGAAAGTCGGACCATGGTTCAGCAATACGTGGTGGGGCAGGAGGCATGCCGCGATCGACGTCTCGCTGGTCGTCGCCGTTCTCAGTTTTGCGTAACCAACTCCGATGATGGGTCGAGCGTCGGCGCTAGGGGTTACTCTTCGGGGCACTCCGCCACAGGATCGATGCCTTCGACTGTGACGACAACCTGCGATGCAATTGTCGCTTGCGAGTCAGCGTTGTCGTGGACGCGGCTTCTCCTGCCGTGTCCCTCCTTGAGCGATCCCGTATCGCGCAACGTGGAAGATGGCCATGGCGCGCGGTTGTCTCACCCGGTGAGAGTGCTTTCCGATCGTGCGGAGACTACAATACAGCGCCGATGAACCGGATCCGCCTTTCGCTGGCAGACAGCCTTACGGTCGCACGACGCTGGGCCAAAGAACATTTCCGAGCCACAAGGGCGGGCGCATGGCTCGTTGCCGCGCTCATCGCATTCGCAATCGCGGCGGACCTGACGCGACGGATTGCGTATGCAGCAGAGGTCCTGCGGCCGTATCCCGCGGCAACTCGCGGAACCGTATGGACTCAACCCGAGAGTTGGTATCAGTTCGCGGTGTGGGCACGACCCGGCGCTGCTGCTGCTCACCTCCAACTGACGTATCTCTTGACCGAGACGCAACTACGGTTTCAGCTACCCGCCGAAGCATCAGAGCTGTGGGTCTGGAATTCGGAGCAATGTGACTACACCTCCCAAAGATTGACGAAGGAATCGCGACCGCCGCAGACGTTGACACCGCTGCCTAACAGCATTCCAGAGAAGTGGACGTTCATTGATCTAACAGGCCTCACACTTGGCTCAGACCACGCAGTGACGTGTTTCATCAGGCCCGGCCTGCTACGCGAAACGTTTTCCAGTAGCGTCTCGTTGCTCTACAACCGTGTGGATCCGGGGGACACTGCTCGCGACCGTGGGCTCGTACCGATAGGGACCGAGATCCGCATTAACGCACCTGAGGGACCATCTGAGATCGTGTCTTGGTCGGATCCCCTTGGAGAGCCACATGTATTGAACCCCGGTCACCATCTCGTGGTCAGGCAGCGGTCGATTCGAGATGAACAGCGCCGGGACTGGTACCTCGTCGTAATTGGGATCTTCATTTCGCTCGGGTCGGCGATGTGCATCGAGGCAGTACGTCCATTCCTGGAGTGATGGCCGCGCCGAACCGAGATGTGGGGATCCGCGCCGATCGGCTGGGTCCATCACAATCCTGCCGTCCAGACCGGCGCTTTCGCCTAGCAGGCCGTGATGAAAGCTGCTTCTCGCACCCCGATGTCTGCGATGTCGTGTCGCGCGATCGAGACCCGGCCGGGCGCTGAATGGAGTCGCAGGGGCGGCCTGTGACGTGTCACTGGCTGCCAGAGCGCGGTCGATCGTGTCGATCCCCAATGCAGCGGTTCACTACAGGCGGCTAGTGGCTCGTATCCACTGAATCAGTAGTGGTATACTGCTGCGCCATATGGCGCTGGTATTGACTGCCGATGAACGCACCGAATTGGAACGCCGCGTCCGAAGCCGCAAGATCCGCGCGGAAGATGCCCGGCGCGCGCAGGTGATTCTGATGCTCGCGCAGGGCGACTCGTTCAGTCCGATCACGGCGACGGTCGGGTGCTACCCGGACTACATCAACCGCTGGAAACAGCGCTTCGAAGCCGAGCGGCTCACCGGCCTGCGTGCGAAGTACCGCGGGCAACCGCCGACCGTGCGAACCCCGGCGATGGAGGCGCGGATCCTGTCGAAGACCCGGCAGCGTCCGCCCGATGGGAGCACGCATTGGAGCACCCGGAAACTGGCGAAAGTGCTCGGCGTCAGTCATGTGTTGGTGGCGCGCGTCTGGCGACGTGCAGGCCTGCAACCGCATCGGCTCGAGCGGTACATGCTCTCCGACGACCCCGCGTTTGAGCAGAAAGCGGCCGACGTCATTGGGCTGTATCTGAATCCCCCGCAACACGCGGTCGTGTTTGCGGCCGATGAAAAGACTGCGATTCAAGCCCTGGATCGCTTGGATCCCGTGCTGCCGCTCTCGCCCGGGCGTGCCGAACGCCACGGCTTTGAATACTACCGACACGGCACGCTCTCGTTGTACGCCGCGCTGAACACCCGGACGGGCGAGATCATTGGCCACACCGTGCCCCGGCACACCAGCGACGCCTTTGTCGACTTCCTGACCGATATCGTGGGCACCCAACCGCGGCGGCGCGAGATCCACGTCATCGTCGATAACCTCTCGGCGCACAAGACCAAGAAGGTCCAGGCGTTTCTCCAGGCGTATCCCCGGGTCCAGCTGCATTTCACGCCGACGTACGCCTCCTGGCTCAATCAAGTCGAGCTCTGGTTTGCCAAGATCGAACGGGACTTGCTCGCGCGGGGCGTCTTCACCTCGCTGCCCGACCTCGCCCGGAAGATTCGTCGCTACATCACGCACTACAACGAAGACCCGAAACCGATCCGCTGGACCTACAGCCATCCCGCGCATCGCATTACTACTCATTCAGCTGATACGGTCCACTAGCACAGGAAGAACGTAGGAGGATCCATGTTGACTTCGATCGCAGGCCGGTCCGTCATCGTCACCGGAGCGAGCAAAGGCATCGGCAAGGGAATCGCCAACGTATTCTGTCGAAATGGCGGCAAGGTGCTCGTCGTCTCGCGTAACCTCGAGGAAGCTGAAGCCTGCGCCGAGGAGTTGCGTTGCAATGGGGGCACCGCAAGAGGCTATGCGGCCGATGTCACCAGAATTGGCGACATGCAAATGCTGGCGGATGCCGCGGTAGCCGCTCACGGCGGGATCGATATTCTATGTGCCAATGCGGGGATCTTTCCGCAAGCCAAGATCGAGGATCTCTCACCGGAAGACTGGGATCACGTGGTGGCAACGAATCTCAAGGGCACGTTTCTCGCGATCAAGGCCTGCTTGCCCCACCTCAAGAAGTCAGATCAGGGTCGGGTGGTGCTTACATCCTCGATCACCGGACCGATTACCGGGTTTCCAGGCTGGAGTCACTACGGCGCGACAAAGGCTGGTCAGCTTGGATTCATGCGGACGGCCTGCCTCGAACTGGCCAACTACGGCATCACTATTAACGCAATACTCCCTGGTAACATTCGGACCGAGAGCTTGATGGCGCTCGGCCCAGAGTACGAGCGTTCGATGGCGGCTTCCATCCCGCTCCAAAAGCTGGGGACGGTTGAAGACATCGGCTACGCAGCACTGTTTCTGGCATCGAAGGAGGCAGCTTACATAACCGGGCAAACGATCGTTGTTGATGGAGGCCAGATTCTCCCTGAGAGCCTCGATGCTGTCGCGCGAGCGTAGTGCAACGGAGAGGTTTGATCCTGTCCGAGCCCATTGCCAACCAACGTTGCACGACTGGCCCACGGTGCGCGACGAGCTTGCGGGCGCGCGGTTCATTCGCAGACGTGGGGGCTCGTTGGGCCTTTCACCAAGGGCTGCTGGGTTGGCGGGGGTTCGGGGTACCTTGCCGAGCGTTGCAGAATGGAGTGTTTTTGAAACGTCTCACAGAAAGGCGTCCCGGTACTCCGAAAAACTTCGTATGACAGCTCTTAACTAAAGAGGAGCGATAGTGACGTGAAGTACGCGACATCAGTGTCGGATGCGCGTGGGAGCCGTCACCACGTCACCATGAAGGTCGGGGCGCCATGACGACCATGCGCTCGAGGTCCGCCGTTAGTGCTCAAGAAACCGTCGATCAGAACGCCGTCATACGCCCGTAGTACCGTATTAATGGCCTGCGGTGGACACCGCCCGCGAGCAGCAAGGAGAAGAGATGGCCTCGAAAGTCGGCCCATGGTTCAGCAATACGTGGTGGGGCAGGAGGCACGCCGCGATCAACGTCTCCCTGGTCGTCGCCCTTCTTCTGTTTTTGCTGTGGAAGGGTTTTTTCTGACCGCTCGGCCACCCTTGCCGCGCGACGCCATTGCCAATACCATATGTGGCTATGGCTGCTATAGGCGCGCGCCTGGCGGATCGGGAGCTCGACCATGTCTGATCCCTCGGCAAGCTCGGGATCACCCCGAGCGGAGTCGAGGGGCGATCGAGCAGCGTCGAGGGAGGGCTGGACCGAGCACCTGCGCCCGCGTCTGGCGCGGCTGCAGCTCAGTGGCAGCCGGGAAGCGGAGATCATCGAGGAGCTGTCGCAGCATCTCGACGAGCGGTATGACGAGCTCCGCGCCAGTGGAGCCAGCGATGCCGAAGCGCGTCGTCTCGCGATCGAGGAACTGCGCGAGCCCGAGACGCTTGCACACCACATGCGAGCGCTTCGTCAGGCGCACGTCCCGCCTCCCATCGCACCCGGAGCACCCACGGCGTTTCGTCTCGCCGACCTCTGGCACGATCTGCGGTACGCCGCGCGCATGTTGCGGAAGCAGCCCGGCTTTGCGGCTGCGGCCGTCCTCACGCTCGCGCTCGGCATCGGGGCGAACACGGCCATCTTCAGCTTGATCGACGCCGCAGTGCTTCGTGCGCTGCCGTTTCCCGATCCAAATCGGCTCGCCGTGATTTGGGCCGACAATCCTGGCCGCAAACTGGGCTTCGCGGTCGCCCCGCCTGCCAACGCCGACGTCGCGGCGTGGCGCAGCCGAAATGAGAGCTTCGCAAGGATCGCCGCATTCTCCGCCGCGCACCGCCGACCTGGCGGACGGAGGCGACCCGGAGCGCGTCGGCGCTGCGAGCGTGACAGCCGGGTTCTTCGAGACGCTCGGCGTGACGCCGCTCCTGGGCAGGACGCTGGCTCTCGACGAGGAAGCGCCCGGCGGACCTCCGGTCGCGCTGATCAGTCACGGACTTTGGCAGCGGCGCTTCGGCGGTGATCCCGCGCTCGTTGGCAAACGCATTTCCATCAACGGCGACAAGCGCACGCTCATCGGAGTCCTTCCGCCGGACTTCGATTTTCCGCGCGGCGCCGAATGGCCGGCATTTTTCCCCTTTGCCGGCCGGACCGAGGTGTGGCTGCCCCTGGCGTTTCGCGCACAGGATGACGGCACCGGCTGGTCCAACTGGCAGTCGCGCGACGAGCGCGGGCTGATCGTGATCGGGCGCCTGAAACCCGAAGCCAGTCTGCGTCAGGCGCAGGCCGAGATGGATACCTTTGCCGCCCGGGAAGCAAACGACCATCCGGACTCGCACAAAGGCTGGCGCCTGAAGCTCGTGCCCCTGCGCGAACAGATGGCGGGACACTCCTCCAAGTCTTTGCTGATTCTCTTCGCCGCCGTCGGTCTGCTGCTGCTCATCGCGTGTGTCAACGTCGCCAATCTGCTGCTCGCCCGAGGCGTCGCCCGGCAGCAGGAGATGGCTGTGCGCGCGGCATTGGGCGCCGGGCGCGGACGCCTGGTGCGCCAGCTGCTCACCGAGTGCCTGCTGCTCGGCGCGCTCGGCAGCGGACTCGCGCTGCTGGTTGCGGAAGGCTGCCTGAAAGCTTTTCTCATCCTCAATCCCGTCACCTATTCGCGTCTCGACGAGGCGTCGCTCGATCCGGCCGCGCTCGGCTTTGCCGCCTTCATCGCCCTGGTGACGATCGCGGTGTTTGGTCTTGTGCCGGCGCTCCAGGCATCTCGATTCGACCTGCGAAAATCGCTGCACGAAAGCGGGCGCGGCAGAGACGGTGCGGTTCGCGAGCGCGTGCGCGCCTGGCTGGTCGCTGCGGAAGTGGCGCTGGCGCTCGTCCTGCTGACGACGGCAGGGCTCATGGTTCGAAGCTTTCTGCGCGTGCAGGCCGTCGAGCCGGGCTTCCGATCCGATTCGGTGCTGGCGTTCGACGTGCAACTGCCGGCAGCCCGGCATTCAGGCGAGACAAGCTCCGTCCTGTTCTTCCAGCAATTGACGGCGCGCCTGGAAGCGCTGCCGGGAGTGCGTGCCGCAGGCGCCATTTCGTATCTGCCGCTCGGTGGAGGCGAGAACATGGGCAGCTTCGCCGTTGAAGGGGAGCCGCCGGTCAGCCCGGGCAATCAGCCGAAGGCGGAGCGTCGCTGGGTGACGCCCGGGTACTTCTCGGCAATGGGCGTCCCCATCCGGCAGGGACGGGTGTTCACGCCGGCAGATACCGCCGGCCAGCCACGCGTGGTCGTCATCAACGAGACCATGGCCCGGCAGTTCTTCAGGTCCCGCGATCCTCTGGATCGGCGGCTGAAGGTTGGAGGGGCGTGGCGCACGATTGTGGGTGTGGTGTCGGACGTGAAGAGCAGTTCCCTGGAGAGCGATGTTCGCCCGCAGGTGTATCTGCCCCATGCGCAAGATCCGTGGCCTCCGATGACCGTAGTGCTGCACACCGAGAGTGACCCGCTGGCGCTGGTATCGGCCGTGCGCGGCGAATTGAAGGCGCTCGACGCGCTTCTTCCCGCCGCGAACATGCGGACGATGGAACAGGTGGTGTCGAAGGCGGCCAGCGCGCGGCGATTCAACATGGCGCTGCTGGCATTCTTTGCAGTCACGGCGCTCCTCCTGACACTCATGGGCATCTATGGCGTCGTCGCGTTTCTGGTGGGCCGGCGCACGCGGGAAATCGGCATTCGAATGGCCATGGGCGCCCGGCGGGGCGACATCCTGCGGCTGGTGCTCCGGCAGGGGATGACGCCCGTCGCCATCGGCTGTCTTGGTGGACTGGCCGGGAGCCTGGCGACATCGCGTCTGGTCGCAAGTCAGCTGTACGGCGTGTCTCCGTCGGATCCGTTGACGCTCACGAGCATCATCGCGCTCCTGGCAGTCGCGGCGCTCCTCGCCTGCTGGCTGCCCGCGCGCCGCGCGACGAAGGTGCACCCGATGGAGGCGCTGCGGTCTGAATGATCGCGCCGCGACTCTCCTTGACGTGTCAGCGCCGCCTCGACGGTCGTCTCCCAGAGCAAATCGCGCCTCCGTGTCCCAGTCGTAGCGCTCCCTCGCCACTGCGCATCCTTTGATTCTCCTGTGGTGGCGGGGCTTCAGCCCCGCTTTATACGGACCTCAATGGAAGACGATGCTGAACGCAAGTTTGGGGCGATGCCTGACAGACGTTCGCGACTTCCTGACGCCCAGTGCGACCACTAGGGCGCAGCCCTCAGACACAATCACTGCTACCGCTACCTACGGGATAGATCGACCGGCGTGCCGCCTGTGGCCAACTCAGACGTTGACTGATATAACGAGACGCGTTACATATACGGTCGTGGCTTCGCTATCCTCTGCCGATCCCAACGAACTGCTGCCGCTGCCCGTGGCGATGTTTCACATCCTGGTCGCTGTCGCCGATCAAGACCGCCACGGCTACGCCATCATGCAGGACGTCGCCGCACGTACGAACGGTGCGCTCAAGCTGAGCCCGGGCACACTGTACGGCTCGATCAGGCGCATGCTCGACCAGAGTCTCATCCTTGAACTGAACGATCGGGAACGCCCGAAGGAGGACGACGAACGGCGGCGCTACTACCGGATCACTGCATTCGGGCGGTCTGTCGCGCAGGCGGAAGCTACACGCCTGACGGCGCTGCTGCGCCAGGCAAGAGCCGTGGGACTGACACCGAGCCGCGCGTAGAGGACCAGAGGCATTCATGGCACGAACACATCCCGGGCGCACGCTTCTATCGCCGTCTCCTATGGCTCTATCCGCGAGAGTTCCGCGAGGAGTACGGCGAGGAGATGACGTACGTCTACCGTAGTCGCGCTGCGGACGAAGGCGTCGTTCGGCTGTGGCTCGCGCTGCTTGGCGATGTCGTTCGAACCGCGCCGCGGGAGCACCTGTCCCTGTTGAGCCAGGACGTGCGCCAGGCGTTCCGTCTCTTCTGGCGCACGCCGATCGTCACAGCCACGGCGCTTCTCACAATCGCGCTCGGCATCGGCAGCAGCACGGCGATCTTCGGTGTCGTGTACGGAGTCTTGCTCCGTCCCTTGCCGTATCCCAACGCTGGCCGTCTGGTGGAGCTTTTCGAAGACAACCGCACGGCCAACATGCCGCGCTTTCGGGTGTCGACGCTCAACTACTTGTCGTGGACCGAGCGCGCGACCGGATTCGAAGCGCTGGGTGTGTTCAGCGCTTTCCCCGCCACCTTGACTGATCGTGGAGAGCCGGAGAGCGTGCCGGGCGGCGCCGCCACCGCCTCCATGTTCCAGGTGCTGGGCCTCGCGCCGATCGCCGGTCGCGCCTTTCAGGCCGACGACGAGCGCGTTGGCGCGGCGCGTGTCGCCGTGCTCGGCGAGTCGCTCTGGCGACGCCGGTTCGGCGGCGATGCCGCAATCATCGGTCAGCTCGTCACGATCAACCGCGAGCGCTACGAGGTGATCGGGGTTGTGCCGGCATCGTTTCGCGATATCGGACGGTCGATCCTGACGTCCACCGACGCGCCGCAGGTGTTCGTCCCGTTCACGATCGACCCGGCGCGTGAGAACCGCGGTAATCACACCATTCGTGTGGTCGGACGGCTGCGGGCGGGCGTCTCGTTCGGGCAGGCGCAGGGCGAGATGCAGCGCATCGCCGCCGCTCTGGAGCAAGAGTTCCCGGCTACGAACAAGGGATGGGGCGTACAGATCGACAGGATTTCCAACACCATGTTCGACCCACGCGTGCGCCCCTCGCTGCTCGTGCTGCTCGCCGCCGTGGCGCTGGTGCTGCTCATTGCCTGCGCGAACGTCGCCAGCGTGCTTCTGGCCAGGAATCTCTCCCGTCGGCACGAGCTGGCGTTGCGTTCGGCGCTGGGAGCGCGGCGAACACGGTTGATTCGCCAGCTGATGACCGAGGGGGCGTGTTTTTCCTTGGTCAGCGGCGCCGCCGGCTTGCTTTTGGCGACGCTCGCGGTCCGCGCGCTGAAGATCATCCTGCCGCCGACGTTGCCGCGCATCGACGAGATCGTCATCGACGCGCCAGTTCTTGCGGCCGGCCTCCTCGCGTCCATCGCGAGCGGTCTCGTCGTGGGATTGATTCCGGCGTGGCGCGCTTCCCGCGCCGTGCCGATGGCCGAGCTCGCCCAGCAAGGTAGGGGCGTGACCGGGACATCCCGAGTGGTCGCGCGCAACTCTCTCGTCGTAGCGCAGACGGCCCTTGCGACCATGCTGCTGGTGGGAGCGGCCCTTCTGTTGCAGAGTTTTGCGCGGCTGGAGCAGGTGCCTCTCGGGTTCGAACCCGATGCGGTCATCACCGCCAGAATTGCCCTGCCGAGGACGTCCTATTCGGATGCCGCGCGTACTCTCGGCTTCTGGCAACGACTGCTGGAATCGCTGGACGGCCGGGCCGGCGTGCACAGCGCCGCGATCGGCACGAGCGCTCCGTTCACACCCGGCGTTCGTGCGGGTGGACGGTTGCGCGATCGACGAACGGCCTCGGCGCCGACAGACCGGTCAGTGGGCGCGATCGAGCACCTCGTGAGCGCGAACTACTTTCGGACGCTCGGAATTCCCGTGCTGACCGGCCGCACCTTTGGCAAGGAGGACGCGCCGGCATCGCCGCGCGTGACCGTCGTCTCGGAAAGCGTAGCGCGCGCACTCTGGCCGGGTGCCAATCCCGTCGGCCAGATCGTGGAGTGGAACGGTGCGCGTCCGGCCATCGTGATCGGCGTCGTAGGAGACGTGCGCGGCGCCGCCGGGCAGGGTCCTCGCGGCGGCGGCCTCGATCTCGATCCGGGTTCGGCGGCCTACTTCGCGGTGACGCAGCAACCCATGAGCGCGATGACGCTCATCGTACGCACGTCGGGCGAGTGGACAGCGACGGCCTCTCTGCTTCGGCAGGCCACCCAAGCGACCGATCCGGCGCAGCCTGTGACGCAACTCCGGCGGCTGGGTGACTGGCTGGACGAGACGGCCGCCGAGCCGCGCTTCACGTCGCTCCTGAGCGGGGCGTTCGCCGGCGTTGCACTGATCCTGGCGGCAGTCGGCCTGTACGGCTTGCTCGCCGGCGCCGTCGCGCAGCGCACGAAGGAGATCGGTGTGCGGATGGCGGTTGGTGCAGCTCGCGGCCAGATCGTGCGCATGATCCTTCGCTGGGGCTTCACCGTAGCTGGGAGCGGCGTCGCGATCGGTCTCGTCGCCGCGGTCGCCCTCAGCCCGGTACTCGAAGCGCTGCTGTTCGGCGTGACATCACGCGATCCTGTCACCTACGTCGTCGTTGCCGGAACGCTCGCGATAGTGTCGCTCCTTGCGTGCTACGTGCCGGCGGCCCGCGCAACAAAGATCGACCCCCTCATCGCGTTACGTTGCGATTGATCTCCCTACAAGACTGGCCAACTGCCGAGATCGCCAGTTTTGACGGTCCGACCTTCATCCGATGCCGTCCGAAACTTGTTCGTGACCGTGAACCTGCTCGCGTTCGTGGCGGCCGCGCTGCTCGAGATCGCCGGGTGCTTCGCCTTCTGGATGTGGCGGCGCCAAGGCGGCGCTCCAGCAATCGCGCTGCTTGGCGTTCTGAGTCTGTGGCCTTTGCAGCGATGCTCACGCGCGTTGATGCAGCGTTCGCCGGGCGCGACGTCAACAGTTATCAAAATGTTGGCGCCATTCGGCAAGCGTTCGGATCCCAGGCAGGTCTTTCAGCTCGCACGTTTGCGTACTTGTTACACGCTCTGAGATCAAAGGCCCGCCGCGTCGTGTCAATGCCCGGTCGCCGCGCTTCTTGCTTCCGCGAGCAGCCTGTCCAGGGCTTGCCTGTCCAGGAAGCGGCCCGCGACAACGACGGCGCGAATGCGTCCGACGTTCGCGATGTCGGTCAGGGGATTCGCGTCGACGAGTACCAGATCTGCGCGGTGTTCAGGCGCGATGGTGCCGGCCGTCTGCTCGAGACCGAAATACCGCGCGGGATTGATCGTCGCCGTCTGCAGCGCGGCTAGAGGGGTCATCCCACCGCGCACCATCGCGGCGAGCTCGTCGTGCACGCAGAAGCCGGCGATCATCGAATCGCAGCCGGCCAGGATGCCGACGCCGGCCTTGGCCATGTCTCTTACCACCTGGCCGCCGACCTCGGCGCCGGCCCTGAGGATCCGCCCCACTTCTGGTGCGTTGGACACACTCTGATTCGCGGCCCACATGGCTCTGAGAGACGTGCTCGCGTACGCCAGACGGTCGGCGCTCACCGCGGAGGCTGGAGTGCCGATCGTCGCGATCTCCGACATCGCCACGAGCGTCGGCGTCTGCCAGATGCCCCGGCGCGCCAGCATCTCAAAGAACGGCCGGCACCTTTCGGGCGAGTACGTCGCGCCACCTGAGCAGGGCCTCCACAGTTGCAGATTGTCCAGGTGCTCGATGTCGCCCTGGCCGGCGTTGACGATCTCCTCGACGGTCAGGCCACGGGGTACATGGCCCGCAAGCGGAAGATTCTGGCGGCGTGCCTCGTCCGCGATCGCGAGATACGCCTCGCGCGGCGTGTGGTCGTGCACCTTGATCAGATCCACGCCTCGACGCTTCAGCAGTTGAACCGCCGCCCGGCCGTCCTCGGAGGTCTTCACGCGCATTCTGAACGGCCAGTCTCCAGGCGCGTCGTCCAGAATCGGTCCCGCAGCGAAGATGCGAGGTCCAAGCATGCGCCCCGACGAAGTCTCCTCGCGCATCTTCAGAATGAGATCCAGGCCGGAGCCCATGTCGCGTATGCCGGTCACGCCGTTGGCGGCATAGAGCTGGAGCCACGCCGCTCCGGTCATCTCCGTGTGCGCGTGCATGTCCCAGAGACCGGGAATGAGGAACCTGCCCTGGCCGTCCACGACCTGCGCGTCTCGTGGCGGAGCGCCGTTCTCTTTGATGCTGGCAATCGTCCTGCCGCGGATCGTCAGCGTGCTGTTCGGCACAAGCCGTCCATCCACGACGTCAATCACCGTCACGTGGGTGATCGCGAGCGTTTCAGTCTGCGGCGCGGCTGAACCGGCAAAGAGTGTCGCGGCGGCGGCGAGCACGCACATCGTGAATTTGCGATCAATCATGACTCTTCCATTCGCCGTTCGTCGCTGAGTTCGTCGTTCGACGCTCGAAGTTCGTCACTCGTCATTCGTCGCTCGTCGCTGGAATCGCTCGTCGCTGGAACAGCGTCAGTTACCGCGCTCCCACACGTCGACCCACGTGGCCGACGGCTCGGTCGTGGCCATCTGGCCCACCACGAGATCGAGGTCCCCGTCGCGATCGTAGTCGCCGGCGGCGAGGGCCGCGTGCCGTGGGAACCCGAGCTTCAACGTGTGACGCTCGAAGCGTCCCTTCGTCTGTTCCAGCCACACCACCGCGGGCAGACGCGCGTCCTCGGCGCCGGCGCCTCCCGCGATGAGCGCCGACGCGACGATGTCCAGGTCGCCGTCGCCGTCGACATCCGCGGCGACAATCGAGTGCGGACCCGGCAGATTGGCGAGCGGCCGATACACGAATCGGACGTCGCGGCCCTTGCCCTGTCGGGAGAGCCACGCCAGGCCGTGATACGGCTTCAACAGGCTGTCGTCGAACGTGTCGCCGTTGGCCAGCAGCACGTCGGTGTCGCCGTCGCCATCCACGTCCGCCAGCGACATGCCGGAGGATCCCCAGTTCGGATGCGGCGCCTGGTACAGCACCTCGGTGCGGAACTTGAGCGCGCCCTCGTTGTGAAACGCGACGACCATCTCGTGCTCCTGCGACAGGACCGCGATCACGTCCATGCGGCCATCGCCTTCCAGATCCGTGGGCAGCGCCCGCACCGCGCCGGGCCGCGCGTCGATCGTCATCGGTGTGAAGCCGGGCGTGCTCCAGTCGGTGGTCCGGTTCTCGAGGATCTGCACGCTGCCGGTTTTCCGATACCCGAACGCGCTGACCAGCAGATCGAGATCGCCGTCGCCATCGAAGTCGGCGGCTTCCACGTCGGCAATGCGCGGCAGCCCTCCGATCGCGAACGGCGCGAATCGCCCGTTGCCGAGACCTCGCAGCCAGACGACGGCGCCCTTGTCGTGATCGCGCGGCAGGAACTCCCCGAGATCGGCGACGAGCAGATCCTTCGTGCCGTCGCGATCGAGATCGACCGCCACGGCGCGGGCGGGATTCGAGAGCTGGGCGATGAGGGTCAGACCCGCGGAGCGGTCGTAGGGACGGCCCAGAAACACCATGCCGTGGCGCATGTCGCAGACAACCAGCTCCAGTCTGGCGTCGCCGTCGACATCGACGAGCTCCACGTCTGAGACGACCGGCGTCGGCGGCGCGGACGGCGGCGTCAGCCGGTGATGCGTGAACGCCGGGGACGGGCCCGGCGGCGGCCATGGCGCAGGAGCCGCGAGCGCGACCGGCGCGCGGTGCTCGTACCAGGCCAGCGCGGATGCGTAATCGGTTCGGAGGACCGGCGGCGGTGCCGCGCTTTCCGACTCGGATCCGTCCTGGATGCGCTGCATCCGTATGAGCTCGTCGCGCCATGCCGTGCGCGGCAGAATGTCGGGCGGGGGGAGACGGTGGCACGTGCCGCACAGCACGTCGGGCGTGGCTCGTGTCTGAGCGCGTGGGAGATTCGCGAGCATCGAGATCAGCACGAGGACGACGACCGCGGCGCCTGCTCCCGCCCGCGCGGAGACGAACATGGGCTCAACTATAGGGCAGCGCGCGCCAGCCTGCCGGTCATACCACCCGTGCTAAACTCCGGCTCATGAGCCCGCACGAATCTCCCAGGATCATTCCGTTGACTCCGTCGGAGCCCACGACGGATTCGGGCATTGGGCGCCGCACGCTGCTGCAGACCCTGCTCGGTGGTGTGGGCGCCGGCCTCGCGCTCGATGGCGTCGCCGAAGCACAGCATCCGGTGCAGCATCACGTCGGCACCGCGACCGCGGCCGCCGCGCAGAAGAAGGCGGCCGGCGCGGCATTCAAGCCGGCGTTTCTCGACGCCCACCAGTTCAAGACGCTGACGGTGCTGGCCGAGGCCATCGTGCCCGGCTCCACCGAAGCGAAGGTGGCGCCGTTTCTCGACACGCTCATCGCCGTCGAGTCCGGCGAGAACCAGCGCAAGTTCCTGAGCGCGCTCGGCGCCTTCGACATGCTCGCCGTCGACAAGCACACCAGGCCCTGGATCGCGCTGACCGCGGCGGAGCAGGAGGCGCTCCTGCAGACCGCGTCGACGACCGCGCCCGGCTCGCCGCAAGTGGGGCAGTGGCCAGGCGTGGCGGCACCGGGCGGCTCGGGCAAGATCACGATCGGCGATCACTTCGGCAACGTGAAAGGCTGGATCGCCGGCGCCTATTACTCTTCCGAGAAGGGCGCGCGCGAGCTGGGCTGGACGGAAAACGTCTTCCACACGGCGCTGCCCGGCTGCACACATCCGGACGGACACTCGGGGTAGCGGCGTGCAGAAAACCAGTCGTCAGTTCGACGTGATCGTCATCGGATCGGGTGCGTCGGGAGGATGGGCCGCCAAGCGCCTCTCAGAGGCGGGGATCAAGGTGGCGCTCCTCGAAGCCGGCCGCCCGCAGCCCGACTCGAACTTCAGCGAGCACGTTCCCGCCTTCAAACTGAAATACCGCGACAAGGCCGGCGAGGTGATTCGCAAGACGCGGCATCGCCAGCGCGATTGCTACGCGTGCCGCGAGTGGAACTACGACTGGTTCGCCAACGACATCGAGGAACCCTACACGACGCCCGACGACAAGCCGTTCAGCTGGCAGGGCCGCATGCGGGTCGTCGGCGGGCGCACGAACGTCTGGGGACGACAGAGCTACCGCCTCAGCGAGCAGGATCTCAAGGGCAAATCGTTCGACGGCTACGGCGAGGACTGGCCCCTCAGCTACAAGGATCTCGAGCCCTACTACGACCTCGTCGAGGACTACGTCGGAATCAGCGGACAGGCCGAGGGAGTTCCGGAGCTGCCCGACAGCAGGTTCCATCCCGCGATGGCGATGACGTGCGCCGAGATGCAGGTGCGCACGCGCGTCAAGCAGAAGCTCGGTTACACGGTGACGATCGGCCGCGCCGCCAACATCACCAAGCCGATCAACGGCCGCGTGGCATGCCATTACTGCGGGCCGTGCGAGCAGGGCTGCGCGACGCACTCCTATTTCAACGCTGCGTTCACGACAGTGGCCGACGCCGTGAAGTCGGGCAACACGACGCTCATCACCGACGCCATGGTCTACAAGATCCTCACGGATCCGCAGACGGCGAAGGCGACCGGCGTGATGTACATCGATCGGAACACCCGCGAGATCAAGGAAGTGCACGCGCGCGCCGTGATTCTTTCGGCGCAGGCGCTCGAGTCGGCGCGCATCCTGTTCAACTCGGCGAACACGCAGTTCCCGAACGGCCTGGCGAACTCGAGCGGCGTGCTCGGCCACTACCTGATGGATCACATCTGGGTCGCCGGCGGGGCCTCGGGACAGTTTCCCGATCTCCCGTCCGAGGCGCCGTCCCTGGGCGCGCCCAAGCGACCCACGGGCCTTTACACGATCCGGATGCGGAACACGATGAACGGACCGAGGTCGAAAGAGTTCATCCGCGGCTTCGGGTTCCAGGGCGGCGGCAGCCTCTCGTTCAATCTGAACGCGCCGGGCTATGGCGCGGCGTTCAAGAAGTCTGTGCTCGATCCCGTGAACAGCGTGTCGTTTGCCGGGTTCGGCGAGTGCCTGGCGCGCTACGACAACTTCGTGGCGATCGATCCGACAGTGGTCGACGCGTACGGCATCCCGGTGCTGCGAATCACGATGTCGTGGGGCGAAAACGATCGCAAGATGATCCCCGACATGGCCGCGACGGCCGTCGAGATGCTCGAAGCGTCGGGCGCGAAGAACATCCGGCCGTTCCAGATGATGAACCGCGTGCCGGGCTACGGCATCCACGAAATGGGCACCGCGCGAATGGGCGCCGACGCGAAGACGTCTGTCCTCACGCAGTTCTGCCAGACCCACGACATCAAGAACCTCTTCGTCACCGATGCGTCGGCGTTCGTCTCGGGCGGCTGTCAGAACCCGACGCTCACGATCATGGCGCTCACGGTGCGCTCGTGCGACTTCCTGATGCAGGAAATGAAGGCCGGCAACGTCTAGACAATATGTAGGCCGGAGCTTCAGCTCCGGCCCTATCGCTGCCGGAGCTCCGCCGTCCACTCTTCTGTGTCCGTTCGTCCTCACCGCGTCTCTCTCGCGACACACCGCCGGCGCCAGCCCCTTTGACTCCGCGGTGAGCAAGCGGTAGCCTCGGCCCTCCTCCAACACGCGCCTCGGTTCGCCACTCGGTCGTTTCGGGAGCTGCTGTCATGCGATGGACCCGGCCGCTGGTTCTGACGTGCAGTCTGCTGGCTGCCGGTACCGCGTACGCCCAGGATGGCCTGATCGATTTGAGCGCCCATGCGGCCCGCGTCAACCGCGCCGCGCGGCGCGACCGTCTCGCGCCTCCCGGGGCATCACGCATCGAAACGCTCCGAGCGTTTCTCGAATCCAGACACGATTCGGGGACGCTGCGCGATCTCGTCCAGGTGAAGGAGCACGAGTCGGCGGGGACCATACACGCCATGTTCGGCCAGCAGGTCGCCGGGCTCGACGTGTACGGCACGTATGTCAAGGCGAGCTTCAGATCGAATGGCGACCTGACGAGTGTGGTCGAAAATCTCGTGTCCGCGGCGCGCGCCCTGCGGCCCGCGCGCGTCGGCCCCGAGGCGGCGCTCCGCGTGGTGCTCGCCCGTTATTACCCGGGCATCGCAGCCGACCCGCCCGAGATTTCAAGCGTGGGCAACGTCGTGACCTTCGAGCGAGTGGGGACGCTCGACCACTCGCCAACCGTCACGCGAATGGCGCTTCCGCTTCGCGGCAGCGCGCTCGATTCCGGGTACCTGGTCGTCACGTGGGACCGTGCCAACATGCTTCGGCACACGGTGGTCTCCGGCCGCGGCGAGATACTCTACGAACAGCTGCGGACGAACCAGGAAAGCTTTCGGATATTTCCGAATCATCCCGGTATCACGCCACAACAGCTCATGATCGATCCCGCGGACCCCATGGCGTCGCCGCTTGGCTGGCTGGGCCTCAGCACGACGACGACTGGCAACAACGTCGACGCGTACCTCGATCGGGACAACAACGACATTCCGGACGCTGGCGGCCGTCCTGTGGCAGCCAATCGGGTGTTCGACTTCGCCTGGGACGGCGCGACCGACCCGGCGACGCCGACCAACCAGATGGCCGCCGTGACGAATCTGTTCTATCTGAACAATGTCCTCCACGACACGCTGTATGGGTACGGCTTCACCGAATCGGCCGGCAACTTCCAAGCCAACAACTTCGGCAGAGGCGGCCTCGAGAACGACCCGCTGGACGCCGAAGCGCAGGACGGCGGCGGCTTCAGCAACGCGAATTTTGCCACCCCGGACGACGGGAGCCGGCCGCGGATGCAAATGTACTTGTGGAACGCCAACAGCGTGAATCCGTTGCGCGACGGCGATCTCGACTCGGACATCGTCTATCACGAGTACGGCCACGGGCTCACCTGGCGGATGATCGGCGACATGGGCAACGTGACCGGCGCCGCTGTGGGCGAAGGCATGAGCGACGCGCTCGCCACGTACCTCAATGGAGATGATCGGATCGCCGAGTACCTGGTACAACAACCCCATTGGCATCCGCTCGGCGCCGTACACGAATTACACGAGAACCTACGGTCTCGTGGTTGGTTTCGTCGGACCGCATCTCGACGGAGAAATCTACGCAGCGACGATGTGGCGCCTGCGCCAGCTCTGGCTGGCAAAAGGATGGTCACAGCACACGCTGCTGCGCTACATCGTCGATGGGATGAATTACACGGCGCCCCAACCGGCGTATGAAGACATGCGGGATGGCATCCTCGCGTCCATCGCGAATCTCACCACGGAAGTGAGCGACGAGCAGGCCGCCTGCACCGTGTGGGACGCATTCGCGCAGTTCGGGATTGGCGTTGGCGCCGACGGATCCGAGCTCTGTGTCATAGGTATCTGCCTCTTCAGGGCGACCGAGTCGTTCGTCAAGCCGCCCACCTGCACGAACCCGCTGCCGAACACCGCGCCGACCGTCCTGATCACCAGCCCCACCACCGGGATCAGCATCACGGTGGGCACGCCGGTCGCGTTCAGCGGCAGCGCGAGCGACACGCAGGATGGGAATCTCAGTAGCAGTCTGGTGTGGGTGTCGAATCTTCAGGGGCCGATCGGCACGGGCGCGTCGTTTTCGCGAGCAGACCTCGCGGTCGGCACGCATGTCATCACCGCCACGGCCACTGACAGCGGCAATCTGCCCGGCTCGGCGACGGTGACCATCGTCGTGAGTCCCCCGAACACGCCGCCGAGCGTGACGATAACTGCCCCGGTGAGCGGATCCACGATGAAGCTGGGCACGTCGGTGACGTTCACGGGCAGCGCCAGCGATCAACAGGACGGAAATGTCAGCGCAAGCCTGGTCTGGGTCTCCAGCAAACAGGGGTCGATTGGGACGGGCGGCTCGTTCCAGCGGAGCAACCTCCAGGTGGGCACCCACGTCGTGACCGCCACCGCCATCGACAGCGCACAACTCACCGGGTCTGCCCAGGTCACCGTCACCGTCGTCAACATCACGCTGACCGCGCGCGCCTACAAGTTGAAAGGCGTACGCAAGGTGGATCTTACGTGGGGCGGGGCGATACCGCCGGTCGACGTCTACCGTAACAATCTGAGGCTCACGACGACCACGAACAACGGTTTTTACACCGACACGATTGCTGGGAAGGGCGGCGGCTCGTTCGGTTACAAAGTCTGCAATAGCGGCAGCACGACCGTGTGCTCGAACACCGTTACCGTGACGTTCTGATCGAAGGCCGAACTATGGCTCTACCCGCGGAAACGCCGTCACTCGCAACCGCGCGGATCCATAGGGCACGAGGCGCAGCGCTTCATCGCGCTCTCGACTGATCACCGGGCTCATCGGCAGCGTCCCCGCCGATCCCTCCTCCAATTGCCACTCGGGCACGCGGCGGCCCGTCACACGAATCGCGACGGGCGGGCTGCCCGCGGCGAATGCCACGTCGCCGACCGTCTTCTGCTCCACCTCCAGCCGCGGCGCGTCGGACGGATCCAGCACCAGCCCATAATTCCATGCGGTCGTCGGGTGCACTTCCCAGTCCGCGGCCGGCGCAGACGCCGGCTTCTTCATGCCGCTCCTTACGCGGCGCCAGTCCTCGCCGACGGGCAGCGAGAACACGAGCGGGCCCCGCTCCACGGCAATCGAGTCGCGATACCACGTGGACGCCGACGGTGTCATGGGCAATTGGATCGACACGCGATCGCCGGCGCGCCAGACGCGCTCGATGCGCGCGAACTCGCCGGGCACGATGCCCGGCACCGGCGCGCCGTTGACGCGGACCGTCGGTTCCGTCGTCCACCGCGGGATCCTCAGGTGGAGCGGAAACTGCAGCGACGACGCGTCCGTCCGCACGACCAGCTCCACCGCGTCGCGAAACGGATAGTCGGTGCGCTCTTCGATCGTCACGGGCACACCGCGCGCCACGCGCGCGCGCACCCGGCTCGGACCGTACGCGACCAGCGCAAGCCCATCGTCCGGCGACGCCATCCAGAGGCTCGCGACCAGCTTCGGCCATCCCTGGTGCATGTTGGCGGTGCAGCAGCCGAAGTTGGGCTCGAGGCCGAACAGATTCGATTCCGGGCCATTCGAGACCCACCGCCGGCGATTCAGGCTGCACAGCACCTGATTGGCCTGCTGGTCGTATTGATGCGACCACATGTCGGCCGAAAGCGTTGCCGGCAGCGCGTTGTACGCGATGCGCTCCAGACGATCCGCCAGCGCGACGCCGCCTCGCGCCGCAAGGCTCTGCTCGAGCGAGAACATCGCTTCGACCACCGCGCAGAGCTCCGTGCCCTCGGACGGATCGCGTCCCGCGTAGTGCTCGTCTGCGCTGAACATGCCGTTCGGCTGCCCGTGATGGCGATCGAGGACGTCGAGCGCCTGGAGAATCGCGTCGCGGTCCGACGATTCGCCGGAGACGAGCGACCACACCGCCGACGTCTTCAGCGCCATGGCGTTGTTCACGCCGTGTGCGCGCATCGCGAGATCCGGCAGTCCCTTCGGTTCGGCGCCCCAGCCCAGTTGCTGGTTCGTCGTCTTCGACGTCAGCGCGAACGTCGAGAAATGCCGTCCCCAGTCGGCGCCCTGGTTCCGAAGGGTGCGCGCCAGGGTCAGCAGCTTCGGGTCGGCGGTTCGGTTGTACAGCCAGAGGATCGAGACGACCTCGTCGGCCCAGCGATAGACGGCCCAGTCTTTCAGCGGGCGGCGTCCGGCTTCATCGAGGTGATGGTGGAAGTACCGCGTCAGCGCGGGGACAACGCGCGGATCGCCGGTGGCCTCCTGGTGCTGCGTGAGCACTTTCAGCATCACCATGTTGGGCCACCAGTCGGTGTTCGACGGCGGACCGATCCACCCGCTCTCGGCCTGGTGCGTCAGCGTCCAGTCGATGTAGCGGGTCGCCTTCGCGATGAGCGCCTCGTTCCGGAGGAGGTACGCCAGGGGCAGCAGGCCATCGAGGTAATACGGACCGCGTTCCCAGCTTTCGCCCGTGCCGCCGAGCCACCCGCTCCGGGCGCCCACGTCTGGCCAGAGCTCGTCGAGATGTCCGGTGAGGCCGCGCGCCTGGATCTCCAGCTGGCGCCGCAGCCACCCCTCGGGCGTCACGGAGCCCAGCGGAAGTACAGTAAACGCGCCTGGTTGAAGGGGCGGGCGATTTCTCACGATGCGCGGAGCCGAGACATCGGCGGGCGGCACCGCAGGCGGCAGAACGCCGAGACCGAGCGCGAAGCATGATGCCAGGAGAGCGGCCGGCCGCAGCATGATGGACGTCCCTCTGCCGCGGCATTCTATCCTCGCCGAAGGCCCCCTATCCCTCGTGTTAGCATCGGGCCGTTCTCGCTGAGACGGCCCGCGACCCGAGGGCGCACCCTCCCGATGACCCAACCATCCGCGGAGCGTCGCGTCGTCACCGCGCTCTTTCTCGACGTCGTGGGATCCGCCTCGCTTGGAATGCGGTTGGGTCCCGAGCGCCTGAAGCGAGTGCTCGAGCGGGCGTTCTCGGAGCTCAAGGCGTTTATCGAAGCCGAGGGCGGCACGGTTGAGAAGTACGTCGGCGATGCGATTCACGCGCTGTTCGGTGCGCCCGTGGCGCACCGGGACGATCCGCAGCGTGCGCTCCGAGCCGCGCACACGTGCGCTCGATGGGCGCAAACGAGCGCCGCTTCGTCTTCCACGATGTCGGTCCGGATCGGCCTCGAAACCGGCGAGGCGATCGTCGACCTTGCGGCAACGGAAGGCGGCCGCCAGCAGATGAGCGTGGGGCTGTGCGTGAACCTGGCCGCGCGACTCCAGCAGGTGGCCGAGCCGGGGCAGGTGCTGGTCGGTCCGATCTGCCACCAGGCCAACGCCGAGATCGCCGAGTTCGACGCGCTTGGCGAGGTCGATCTCAAAGGCATGGGTCCGGTGGCGGCATGGCGCCTCGTCTCGCTCAGTGTGCCGACCACTGGCCCCCGCCCACCGTTTGTCGGCCGTGACGTCGAGCTCGATCTTCTGCGCCTCGCCTATCGGCGAGCGCAGTCCGGTCGCAGTGTCCTCGCGCTTGTCTCCGGGCCGCCCGGCCAGGGGAAAACGCGATTGGTGGAGGAGTTCCTTGCGGGGGTCAGCGCCGAGGCGCGCCTGCTGAAGGCCCGCTGTCGCCCCGCGGGCGAGCTCGGTCAGCGGAGCCCGTTGCACGAGCTCCTCACGCTGGAGGGTCGCGAAGCCTCGAGCGACGTGCTCGCCGAGCGTGTGCAGGGGCTGTTCGCCGATCCCCTGGAGCGGCACCGCGTGCTGACCGCGTTCGGCTTCAGTGCGGGCGCCGCCGCCGGCCGCGAGCTCGCGGCGCTTCCAACCGCCGAACGCCTCGACGAGATCGCCAACGGATGGCGGCGGTACCTGGCGGCGCTGGCACGGCAGAAACCGCTCCTGGTGTGGGTGGATGACCTGCACTGGGCGGAAGGCGAGGTGGTCCAACTGCTGGATCGCCTGACCTTCGGCGCCGAGTTCCCGTTTCTGGTCGTGGCCACGGCGCGGCCGGAGTTTGGCGCACAGGCCGGATTGCGCCCTGGCGGCGACCGCTTCTTCATCACGCTCGACCCGCTCGACAACGACAATGCCCGATCGCTGGCTCGTCACGTGGGCGCGGCCGACCCGTCTGGCCTCGAGCGGGCCGGCGGCAATCCGCTCTTCATCATCGAGCTGGCGCGCGCCCGCGAAGCGGGCCCGTCAGACGTGCCGATCACGCTGCAGGGCGTCATCGGCGCACGCCTCGACGAGCTTGCGCCTCGCGAGCGCGAGCTCTTGCAGCGAGCATCGGTCGTCGGCGAGACCTTCACTGCCCGGGATGCGGCGCTGCTTTCGGCGAGCGATCAGGCCGAAGTCGACCACATGCTCGGGCGGCTCGCCGACCTTCGATATCTCTATCCGGCTGATGGCAGGCACCGTTTTCATCACGCGCTGGTCCGTGACGTGGCGTACGGGCGTCTGACTGCCGCCGAGCGCATGCGTCTCCACGCGCGGTACGCGACGGAAGGCGTGATGGCCGACGATGCCGAGGCCCTTGCGCATCATTATTGGGAGGCCGTCGGGCATGCCGATGCCGAGTGGGTATGGGAGAACGGCGCGGAGTTGTCGGCGCTTCGTGGCCGCGCGCTCCAAGTGCATCTCGCGGCGGCGCGGCGCTACGCGGCGCGGTTCGCGTTCGAGCGCGCCATCGAAGCGGGCCGCCGAGCGCTTGGTCTTGCGGCGGCGCCGCTAGACGTCGCCCGCGTCGAACAGATCCTGGCGGGTATCTACGGGGCAAGCGGTGATGCCGATGAGGCTGCGGCGCACTATCTGCGCGCGCGGCATCTCTACCAGGCCGCGGGGTCGCGGCCGCCGCCAGACTTCTACCCGAGCTTCCTCGAGCTTCCGGTATACACGGCGGGCATGTTCATGCGGCCGCTGAGCCAGACGCTGGTGGCGGCGCTGCTGGACGAAGGCGAGGGCATCGCCCGGCGTGCGGGCGACGCGGCGTCGTTGGCGCGGCTCGTCGCGCTCGACGCCTACCGGACGCACGATGCCAGCCGGCTCGAAGACGCGCTGCGGCTCGCAGACGATGTGAGCGACGCGGCGCCACTGACGTCGTTTCTGGGGCACGCCGCGATTCTTCAGAATCGACTCGGCCATTTCGACGCCGCGCAGCGCACGTATGAACGCCTGGACTCGGTGGCGGAGGCAAGCGGGCTGACCCACCAGATGCTGGAATTCCGCGCGATTTTCTCGCTGAATACCGGCCATCTCGCCGAGGGCGCACGGCTGGCCCGCGATTTCCTCGACGTGAGCCGGTCACGAGGCCCGCATCTGAAGACGCACGCGTACCGGGAACAGAGCCACGTGCTGCTCGCTCGGGGCGATTGGCCCGGTCTGCGCGAGCTGGCCATCGAGACCGAGCAGCTCGTCGCCGCGCATCCGCAGACGGCCTTCTGTTATGCGGTCACCACCGTCCAGGCCTTCGCGATTGTGGCCGATGCGCTGGATCGCCGAAGCGTCGGGGCAGTGTCGCTTCTGACGTCGCTGCTGACGCGCGCGGAGCTGCCGCTTCAGTCGGAGCCGTTCGAGCGGGAGAGCGTCCTGCTGCTGCTGTACGGCGCGACGGGCCGTCACGAGGCGGTGGACCTCGTGCTGAAGCAGGTGGCCCAGCGCGACATTCCGCCGTTCTGGTTTTTTCGCCGGACCGAGGCCGTGGTGCTCACGATGCTCGAACGGTGGGATCGCGTCGACGAGGTGCTGACGGCGATGGACGGTCTCGTGGAAAGCGCGAGCCCGTACCTGGCGGCGCTCGTCTCGGCGATTCGCGAGGAGAGGATCGAGGCGCAGGGTGGTCCGGCTCCGGCGCACCAGATGCTGCGCGAGCTCGGCTATCTGGGTTGGAGCCAGCTGCTCGCGCACCGACCCCTTCGCGCGTAGGCATATACTTCCAGACATTGTGCGCCGAGCTCGTTCGTTCCGGGGCGCTGCCGCTGGCTGTCGAGCCGCGGGCCTCTTGGCAACCGCGTTGTTGTGCGTCGTACCGGCGGCCGCCCAGCAAGTCGACCCGCACACGGCGATCGATCTCGATGGCCGCCCGGCTGATCCTCTCCGCGCGTCTGTGCCGGTGCGCGCGACGGTGCTCCTGTTCATGCGGACCGACTGCCCGATCGCGAACCGTTTCGCGCCCACCATCGAGCGCCTTCGCGCCAGTTACGAGCCACGCGGCATACGCTTCTGGCTCGTGTTCGTGGATCCGGCGCAGTCCGGCAGTGAGATCCGCGCGCATCTCACCGCTTTCGCGCACGAGAGCCGTGCCCTTCGCGACCCGCACCACGCGCTCGTCACCATGACGGGAGCGACGAGAACGCCTGAAGCCGCCGTCTTCGTGCACGATGGGCCGGCGCCGCGTCTCGTGTACAGAGGCCGCATCGACAACCGGTACGTCGATGTGGCGCGCGCGCGGCCGCGGCCGACCACGCGCGATCTCCAGGAGGCGCTCGACGACGTCTTGGGCGGGACCATCAGCAGCACGACGCGGATTACGCAACCAATAGGTTGCGTAATCGCGGATCTTCGATAGCGATGCGACGCTGGTGGGCTGCCGGATTCGTGGCCGCGGCTCTGGCGGGCGCCGCGTGCCGGCAGGAGGCGCCGCCGACCTTTGCGCGCGACGTGGCGCCGCTCGTCTACGCGCAGTGCGCGCCATGCCACCACGAGGGCGGCGCCGGTCCCTTCCCGCTCACGCGGTACGACGCGGTGAAGCGCCGGGCACGCCAGATCGTCGAGGTCACGAGCCAGCGCTATATGCCGCCCTGGCCTCCCGTCGCCGGCCACGGCGACTTCGTCGGAGAGCGGCGGCTCACCGATCAACAGGTGGATCTCCTCGCGCGCTGGTTCGAGGCCGGCGCTCCGGAAGGAGACGCGCGCGCGGCGCCTCTGCCGCCGCAGTTTCCCTCGTCGTGGCAGCTCGGGCCCCCCGACCTCGTCCTGACAGCGCCGCCCGGCTTCACGCTCGACGCCGAAGGCGGCGATCGCTTTCACAATTTCGTGCTGCCCGTGCCCGTCCCGGCCACGCGCTACGTGCGCGCGATCGAGATCCTGCCCGGCCGGCCGCGGCTGGTGCACCACGCGAACATCCTCGTCGATCGCAGCGGCTGGGCGCGCGCGCGCGATGCTGCCGATCCGGTGGTGGGCTTCCCGGGCATGGACCTCGAGATCGTGTCGGATCGATTCGATCCCGAGAGCCACTTCCTGTTCTGGAAGCCGGGATCGCCGCCGGTCCCCGAGCCCGACGACATGGCCTGGCGCCTCGAGCCGGGCGCGGATCTCGTCCTGAACATGCACCTGCAGCCGTCCGGGCGGCGCGAGGACGTGCGGCCGACGGTCGGCCTCTACTTCACCGACCGCGCGCCCACGCGCGAGACGATGCTGCTGCAGCTCGAACACGATGGCGCGCTCGACATCCCGCCGGGAGTTTCGGATTTCACCGTCACCGACGAGCTCACGCTGCCGGTCGACGTCACGGTGCTGGCCGTCTATCCGCACGCGCACTACGTGGGCCACGAGGTGCGCGGCACGGCGCGCCTTCCCGACGGCACGACGAAATGGCTCGTCCACATCGCCGATTGGGATCTGAACTGGCAGGCGGTATATCGTCTGAAAGCGCCGCTTCCGCTGCCGAAGGGCACGGTTGTCTCGATGCGCTGGACGTACGACAACTCGCGGGCCAATGTCCGGAACCCCCACGATCCGCCGGAGCGCGTCGTCGCTGGCGATAGCGCCGTCGACGAGATGGCGCACTTGTGGCTGCAGGTACTGCCGAAGCGCCCGGAGGACCGCGCGCTGCTGCAGGAAGCGGTGATGCGCGCGCGGCTCAGAAAGTATCCCGGCGACTTCGTGGCGCTGGTGAACCTGGGATCCGTCCTCGAATCGGCCGGACGGCTCGACGAGGCGGTGGACGATCTGCGCGCGGCCGTCGCGGCGCGCCCCTCGCACGCGCAGGCGCGCAACATGCTCGGCGCCGCGCTTCAGTCTGCTGGACGGCTCGACGAGGCCGCCATCGAGTTTGCCGAGGCGGCGCGGCTGAAACCGGGCTACCTGGATCCCGAGTACAACCTCGGAAACGTGCTGCTCGCGAAGAATCAGCCCGCCCTGGCCGTGGCGCGCTTCGAGCGCGTGCTGCGCGCGTCGCCCGACGATGCGGCGGCGTTGAGCGATGCAGGGAGCGCATACGCGATGCTCGGCCGTTATGACAAGGCCGTCGCGAGCTTCGAGCGATCGCTGGTGTTACAGCCCCGGAACGCGCGCGCCCACTTCAATCTCGGGCTCGTGGCCGCGCGGCGCGGACGCCTCGGCGATGCGCGCCGGCATTTCGAGCAGGCGCTCGCCATCGATCCGTCGAGCGAGGACGCGAGAACCGCGCTCGCCGACGTCAACGCCGCCCTGCGACCACATTAGTCTCAGTCGAGAGCTCACTTGTGGCGGCGGGCCTTCAGGCCCGCGTGCACGTTGACGAGTTGTGGCGGCGGGCCTTCAGGCCCCGCCGCTGCAGGTTGACTCACGATGCCTGTCTACATACTATCTGTCTATAGCAGGTATCAACCACCACATGCGCGCTCGACCGCTACCTGGCTCTGCAGCGCGTCACGGGAGCCGAACATGCCTGAACTGCCGAACGATCCGTCGCTCAGGGCACGCTGGGGGCGCGAAATACGTGCGCGCTTGGCGTCGCTGCCTCTCTCGCCTGCGCGCGAGACCGAGATCGTCGAAGAGCTTTCGCAGCATCTCGACGACCGAAGGCGGGAGCTGATCGCCGGCGGAGCCTCTCCTGATGAGGCCACGCGGTTGACACTCGCCGACTTCAGGGACGGCGATCTCCTGGCGCGGCACCTGGCGCCGCTTCGGCAGGCCCATCCGCCGCCATCGATCGCACCGGGCGCGCCCGGGGGCCATTTGCTCGGCGATCTCCGGCAGGATCTGCGCTACGCCGCGCGCACGTTGCGGAAACAACCCGGTTTCACTGTCGCAGCCGTGCTGACACTCGCGGTTGGCATCGGGTCGAATGCCGCCATCTTCTCCGTCATCAATGCGGTGCTGCTCCGGCCGCTGCCGTTCCCGAAGAGCGAACAGCTGTTGTCGGTGTACTCGCGGTACCTGCCGTCATCGGGTTATGACTTCGAGTACTTCGCGCTCTCGGGTCCGGAGTTCGCCGACATCCGCAGCCGCGTCAACGCGTACGCCGGAATTGCCGCCTACGATTTCAGCACCCGCAACCTGACGCGCGCCAACGGGGAGGCCGAGCGCGTCCTCACGATGTCCGTGACGGCAGGATTCTTCGACGCGCTCGGCGTGAAGCCCGCGCGCGGCCGAACCTTCACCGAGGAGGAAGCGCGGCGCGGCCAGGGATGCCTGGCGGTGGTCGCGGATGACGCCGGAGGCCAGGCGGCAACGGCGATTGGCTCGACCATCCGACTCGACGACGCGCCGTGCGAAGTGATCGGCGTCCTGCCCCGCGGTTTTGCGTTTCGTGACGAGAACGTCAAGGTGTGGACGGCGCTGCTTCTCGACACCGAGGAGACGACGATGAATCGGGAGAGTCATCGCGTCCTCGCAATCGCGCGGCTGCGCGACGGCGTCACCGCCGCCCAGGCCGACGCGCAGCTGCAGTCTTTGCGCGGGTACTGGTCCGAGAAGTACCCCGATCACTACTCGAAGGGCCATTTCGCCATCAACCTGTCGCTCCAGGAGGATATCGTCGGCGACCAGCGTCGCGACGCCTTGCTCCTGCTCGGCGGCGCCGTGCTCTTCGTGCTGCTGATCGTCTGCGTCAATCTGGCGGCGCTGCTGATTTCGAATGGCGAAGCGCGGCGGCGGGAGTTCGCGGTCCGGCATGCGCTCGGCGCCAATCGCCGCCGCCTCGTTCGGCAGCTGGTGGCCGAAGCCATGCTGCTTGCCGTTCTCGGCGGCGCCATCGGGGTCATCTTCGCGAACACGGCGCTCGCGGGTCTGCTTGCCGTCTATCCGCAACAGTTGCCGGGATCGCAGGCCATCACGATCGACTACGCCGCACTGCTCTACACGGCGGCCCTGGTGATGGTCGCAGGGTTTCTGGTCGGCCTGGTTCCGGCGCTGAACGCGACGGGCCTGCGGATGCAGGACGCCCTGAGAGCGGACTCGCGCACCGCGACGGGCTCTCGCCGTGCGGTCACCGCTCGTTCGGCGCTGGTGGTCGGCCAGCTGGCGCTGGGCGTGGTTCTCCTGGTCGGCGCGCATGCTCCTGATTCGGTCGTATCGCCAGCTGCAGCAGGTCGATCTGGGCATTCGGGTGGATCACGTGCTGACCTTCGGCGTGTTCGTTCCGCCGGGTCGCCAGCCAGACGCTGCCGCCGCGCGGCGGACCCTGGCCTCAATCGAAGAGCGCCTCGCAACGACCCCCGGTGTCCAGGCTGCCGGCGCGGTGTCGGATCTGCCGCTGGCGTCGGCCGGGACCGCCGGACGATTTCGTGATCGAAGGGCGACCCAGGCCAGCGCCCGGAGCGCCGGGGTGGAGCGGGCGGTACCTGATGGCGTCGCCGCGACTCTTTCGCGCGCTCGGCATTCCGTTGAAGCGCGGAAGGCTCCTCGCCGCAGGCGACATCACCGGGCGACCGCTCGTGGCGGTCATCAACGAGACTGCCGCGCGTCTCTACTGGCCTGGCGACGAGCCGATCGGAAAAACGATCCGCTACTACCCGCCGGAGACCAATCAGTCCATCCAGATCGTCGGAATCGTGGGCGACGTCCGGTCGACTGGCGCGAGCGAGCCGGCTCCGCCCGCCGTTTACGTGCCGCTCGACCAGGCGCCGCGGCCGGGGTACGAGGGACGCATGATGACATTCATCGTCCGGGTGCCGGGTGATCCGGCGGCCGTCGCCGCAACGGCGCGCCGGGCGGTCGCCTCCATCGATCGCGGATTGCCGCTGGCGGATGTCCGGACGATGTCCGAGGTCGTCTCGGACGCCGCGGACCAGCCGCGGTTCACGACGCTCGTCATGTCGTTCTTTGCGGGTGTCGCCTTCTTCCTCGCCGCGCTCGGACTGTACGGAATCCTTGCCTATGCCGTCGAGCAGCGGATTCGCGAGATCGGCGTCCGCGTCGCGCTCGGCGCGGGCAACCGCGAGGTCTTCCGGCTGATTCTCGGCAACGGCATGCGCCTCGCGCTGGTCGGCATCGGAGTCGGCGTTCCCGCCGCACTGGCGTTGACGCGGCTGATGGGTGACATGCTCTCCGGGATCACGAGCACCGATCCAGTGACCTACATCGCCGTCGTCGCGATGCTGCTGATCTCGGCTCTGCTGGCGAGCTATCTGCCGGCCTGGCGCGCCACACGGGTGGACCCGATCGTCGCGCTGAGGACGGACTGAGTTTTTCGTCCAGCTGGCGGTGCACGCCACGGAGATCGTGTGGCGTCGAATGCTTCAATGGAGCAAGTGATGACGTAGGCGCCGCACCTCCCGAAATGTCGGCAGATCACATATCCATTATTCCTCGCGGAGCGCCGTCATGGGAGACATGCGTGCCGCGCGCCGTGCCGGAACTGTCGCGGCGAGCGTGGCGACGAAGGCCAGCAGGATCGCGGCGAGCCCAATCGTTGCGCCGTCAGCCGGGGTGACGCCGTACAGCTGACTCTCGATGTAGCGACCCAGCCACCACGCCGCGGCGAAGCCGGCCGCCAGGCCGACGACCACGAGGACTCCGGCTTCTTGCAACACGCTCCGGGCAATCTGCCAGTCCAGCGCTCCCAGAGCCATGCGGATGCCGATCTCGCGTGCCCGGCGCGTGACCATGTAGGTCATCACGCCGTAGAGTCCGATCACCGACAGCAGCGTGGCCATGCCGCTGAGCGCGGTGGAGAGCGTCGCAATCAGCCGTTCGTTGACAATCGAGTGCTCCACCCGCGACTCGAGCGTGGCCATGTTGAAGATCGGCAGCTGTGCATCGAGTGCCGCAACTTCGCGGCGCAGGGCTTGCGCCATGGCCTCGGGGTCGGATTCGGTCCTGACGTAAAAGGTCGACTTCTCGATTTGCCCGGCCTCGAGAGACGGGAAGAAGGCCTGCGGCCGCTGTTCCTCTCGAATGCCGGCGTAGCGCGTGTCCTTGACCACGCCGACGATCTCGATCGGCATCGGCGTGCCGGGGTCGGCGCCGATGCCGACGTGACGACCAATCGGGTTCACGCCCTTGAGGTAGCGCTTCGCGAACGTCTCGTTCACGATCGCGTGCCGATAGGGCCACCCTTCGGGTGCGGGCACGATGTGATCGTCCCGCTCGGTGAATTCGCGTCCGGCGAGCAGCGGAACCCCCATCGCCTTGAAGAAGCCGGGGCCGATGGCGTTGCAGGCCGCCCCGGCGCTCTGGCCGGGTGGCGGCTGGTAGCCCTCGACGGTGAAAGCCATGCCCCACTCCGCGCCTTCCAACACCGGCAGGAAGGTGAAACCTGTGGCTGTCACGCCGGGCACACGCCCGAGACGCTGAGCGAGCGCCTTCACGAACGTATGCGATCGTTCGGTGTCGTACGCCGCGCGTGAGGTGTCGAGCGCGAACGTCATGACGCGCGACGTCTTGAAACCGGGATCCACGGACATGAGGTTCCGGACGCTGCGCACGAAGAGCCCGGCGCCGATGAGCAGCAGGAACGACAGCGCTACCTGGGCAACGACCAGCGTCTTTCGCAGCCGCGGCTGCTCGTTGACCACGGCGCCGCCGGAACTCTTCAACGTGGGCGCCAGATCGGCGCTTGCACTCCAGAAGGCCGGCACCGCGCCGGCGAGCATCGCGGTGAGCACTGCCAGCACGGACGTGAAGACGAGGATGCGACCGTCCGGATTGGCAGAAATCGGCAGCGGCGCATCGGGCCTCGCGAAGAAGCCCAGCAGCGCGCTCGCGCCCCAGACCGACAGCAGCACGCCGACCGCCGCGCCCGCGAGCGCCAGCATCAGGCTCTCGGCCAGGAGGAGGCGCACGATCTGCGTCCGCGACGCGCCGACCGCGAGTCGTAGCGCCAGCTCCCGATGCCGCGCCGCGCCGCGCGCCATCAATAGGTTGGCGACGTTGGCGCAGACGATCAGGAGCACCGCCCCGGCAATGGCCATGAGGATGAGGAGAGGCGTCGTGACCGAGTCGCGAAGGGCGGAATGGCCGCGCGACGCGTCTGAGACGGTGAGCGTCCCGGCAAGGAACTGACGCTTCACATCGGGCGACGCCTTGTCGAATGCCGGATCCCCGGCCTCCTGTTCCAGCACCGCGTGGTAGAGCGGCTGCAGGCTGGCCTGCGCTTGTGCGGCGTGGACGCCTGGTTTCAGCCGCGCGTAGACTTGCACGAACCGGAAGCGGCGTCCTTCGAGCTGCAGCCAGGCAGGACCGAGGCGCGGTTGCATGGTCACGGGCAGGTAGGCCTGCGCCGGCTGGCCGATGTCGAGGCCGCTGAAGCGCGGATCGAGGACGCCGATCACCTGGTACGAATAGCCGTTGATCCGCAGTGAGCGTCCGATCACCGCCGGATCCCCGGCAAAGCGCGCCTTCCAGTACGCGAACGAGAGTACGGTGACGGCGCGCGCGTCGCCCAATCGATCGTCTTGCGGATCAATCATCCGCCCGAGTGCCGGGCTGAGGCCCAGCAGCGGAAAGAAATTGCCGGAGACCAGCTCGCCGTTGACCAGCTCGCTGCGGGTGCCGTCGCTCACGTTGATCGGCGTCGGCATTCGACAGGCCGTCCCCGCGAAGACCTGATTGCGATCGCGGATATCGCGATACATCGAGTACCGAGAGCTCGGTGCCATCACCCATCGTGCCGCCGTACGATTCGGTCCCTGGTGCGGAGACCTGCACCAGCTCGCCCGGCCGCACGACCGGCAGCGGCCGCACGATTACTTGGTCCACCAGCGTAAAGACCGTCGTGTTCGCGCCGATGCCGAAGCCAATCGAGGCGATGCCAATGGCAGTGAAGAGCGGTACTTTTCGGAGGCTTCGCAACGCGTACCGAACGTCGGCCAGCAGTCGGGACATGGGATCCTCGTGGACCGTTCAGGCAACGCGAGTGCCAGAGTGGCGCCTGTCGCTGACATTGGAACTCGGCACCTAAGCCGTTTTGCGCGAGGGGGCTACGCTGGCCGGCGGCGAGGCGGCGCCGCCACGACTGTCCGGAGATGGGACGCAGGTGTGCGGTAAGGGACGCGTCGCCGGCTTCCGGGCAGCACGTGAATTAACCTGCCATGGTGATCTTGGTGGGCACGCTCTCATTTTGCCACCGCTAATTCATCCGCCGCCCACAGAATCTGCGGCCGCTCGAGCGCCGGCGTCATGGCCGCCACGCGCGTGCTGGTCGCGACGTAGATCCTCGGCGCCACGAAATAGATCGCCGGGTTGTGCGCCACGAACAGCCGCTGCACCTCCGCGAACAGCCGCCGCCGCTCCCCGGCATCCATCGTCGCGGTCTGCTTCGTCATGAGCGCGTCCATCTGCGCCTCCCATGGCGTCGCCGGAGATTTCTGGCCGGGATTCCACAGGTGGTTGCTGCCGCTCGAGAGCCACCAATCGAGGTTGCCGCCCGGATCCGAGTCCGTGACCCCGAGGTGGTGATAGATCGCGTCGTACTGGCGTTCGGACCAGCGTCCCATGATCGCGTTGATGTCGAGCGAGACGATGTCGACGGCAATGCCGATCTTCCTGAGCGCGTCGCGCAGGAACTGTCCGCCTTTCTCGCTCGCGGTGATCCCGGTGCCCACGAGGACGCTGAACCGCGCGGGATGGCCCGCGGCGTCCTCGCGGATGCCGTCCCCGTTGCGATCCGTGATGCCGAGCGCGTCCAGCCGCGCCGCGGCGCGCGCCGGATCGTACCGCCCGGCGTCGAGCCCCTCGGCGAGCCACTCGCGCGTCGCCGGCGGCACGGGCGCCGCCGCCGGTTCCGCGGCCCCGAGAAAGATGTCGTCCGCGAAGGCGCGCCGGTTGACGGCCAGGGAAATCGCCTCGCGCACCCCGTCCTGCCGGACGAGCGCCTGCGCCGGGCTGCTCGTCCGCGACGCGGCGAGGTTGAACCAGAGCGCTTCGCGCTCGAGGCCGGGACCGACATCCGTCAAACGCACGCGCCCGGCATCGGCGGCGGCTTTCATGGCGCGGTAGTCTTCGGGTCGAATTTCGTTCTGCAGCAGATCCACCTGCCCTGAGCTGAGTCGCAGGAGCTCCGCGTTCTGATCGGGGACGATCTCGAGGACGAGGCGATCCAAATAGGGGAGCCCGGTGCCGCGCGCGTCGCGGCGCCAGTAGCGGGGGTTGCGGGCGAGCACGATCCGCTGGCCCGGCTCGTAGCGTTCCAGCGTGAAGGGACCCAGGCAGGGCATCGCCTTCGGAGTGGTCGACGGGCCCCACGCCGACTTGAACGAGCCGTCAGCGAGCGAGGCCTCGAGCGCGTGCCGCGGGTAGATGGGCAGCGCGTCGAGCAGGCGGACGCCCGGCGCAAACGGCGCGGGGAACGTGAAGACGACCCGGCGCGGGCCGTCGGCGCGGACCGCGATGGGTTTCCCGGCCACCTTCAGCCCGTCCCCAATCAGGCTCCCGACAGACGCGTCGTACGCCGCCCGCATCGAAAACACCACATCGTCGCTCTCGAAGGGGACGCCGTCCGACCACGCGACGCCTTCGCGCAGGTCCAGCGCGATGGTGCGGCCGTCCGCTGACGCCGTCCAGGCCGAGGCCAGCCACGGCTCGGGGGCCATGGTGAGGCGGTTGATGCGGACGAGGCGTCCCTGCGTGAGGAGGCTGATCAGGTGCGTGGGGAAGCTCGGGCGGACGAACCGGTTGAACGTGACCGGCTCCGATCGGAGCGTGGCGACCAGCGACCCGCCCGTGGCCGGCGGCGGAGGGAGGGCCGGGTCGGGGCGCCGCGCCAGGTAGATCGTGAGGCCGGCGGCCACGGCGATAAGCGCCGCAGATGATATCCATCGCGTGGTGTTGGTCATGTGGCTGACTGAGTGGCCAAGGGATTGGCCGATTCCAAAGCGTCGATATGGCTGAGCATTTGGTGACTTCCCGGCACTCGCGCCGGTTCCCCCTACGGATGAGCTTTTGCGCGGGCAATGTACTGCCTAGTGAGCCGGGATCGCGACACCGGTAAAGCTCCGCGCGGCATGCGCCCCTATCTGTAATCTTCTCAACACTTTATCAGGCTCCTCCAGGGCACGAAGCTCGGCTGGCACCAGCCCTGCCATGTGTATGCCCGGAGGCACTCGGATGTCGGACTCCACGTTCAATTTGCCAGCGGCGGAGCCGCGGGTCGGTCGCAGCCTCTCCATAGACCAGGCTGCAGAGGTTCTCGGCGTTTCCCGGCGGACCGTTTACAACCGGATTCGCGACGGGCGGTTGATGACCATCAGGACACTCGGAGGATCCCAGCGCGTCCTGATTGAGTCGCTGGCACGGGCAACGGTATTCCCCTTTCGCCCACTTGTTTCGGAAATCGGAGGCAGACAATGAATTTCCTCTTCGGGCGCATCGGTACGACGACGGCCATGGGGGCTGTCCTCGTCCTGTGCCTGACGGCAGGCGCCGCGGTGGCGGCGCCGAAGGCTCGGCTCTCGCGCGACCTGTCTGAGGCGCTGTCGGCAGGTGCGGTGGATGCGCGGGACGTGATCCTTCAGGCCGACGCGGCTACGATTGACGCGGTGGCGGCGCGGCACGGGGCCGTCATCAAGAAGCGGCTGAAGACCGGCGCCGTGCTGACGGTGCAGGGCTCGCAGCTCGCGGCCCTGAGCGCGGATTCCGCGGTGGATCATCTCTCGGGCGACCTCTATGTGCGCTCGATGATGGCCGTGACCGACCAGGCCATCGGCGCCGACCAGGCGTGGGCGGGCGCGTTCGCGGGCACGGGCGCCGTGACCGGCCGCGGCGTGGGCGTGGCGTTCATCGATTCCGGCTGCCCGAACCACCAGGCGGTCAAGAAGCAAATGGCCGCCTGCCTCGACTTCACCGGGACCAACGGTGTGGGCGACGACAAGCTGGGGCACGCGACGCACATTGCGGGCATCATCGCGGGCAAGAGCGACAGCCTTCACGGGCGTGGCGCCGGGCGCGACGCTGGTGAGCCTGAAGGTGCTGGACGCCGACGGGTCGGGCCGCACGAGCAGCGTCATCAACGCGCTGGACTGGGTGGCGGCGAACGCGAAGAAATACAACATCCGCGTCGTCAATCTCTCGCTGGGCCGTCCGGTGACGGAATCCTACCTGGAAGACCCGATGGACCAGGCCGTGGAGCGCGTGTATCGCTCGGGCGTCGTGGTGGTGGCCTCGGCGGGCAACTACGGCAAGACGCAGGACGGCCGGATGGTCTTCGGCGGCATCACGTCTCCCGGGCAACTCGCCGTTTGCCATCACCGTGGGCGCGCTGGACGCGCAGGGGACGGCGGGGCGGAGCGACGACACCGTGGCGGATTTCAGCTCGCGCGGGCCGACGCTGTATGACCGGATCGTGAAGCCGGATCTGGCGGCGCCCGGACGGAAGATCGTGTCGCTGTATGCGCCGGGATCGACCCTGGGCAAGAAGTACCCGCAGAACCTGGTGAGCGGGAACGGGCAGAACGGCCTGTTCACGCTGAGCGGGACGAGCATGGCGGCGGCCGTGGCGAGCGGCGTGGCGGCGCTGGTCCTCGAGGCGAACCCGAGTCTGAACCCTCTTCAGGTGCGCATCGCGATGCAGATGTCGAGCACGTTCCTGCCGGAAGACGGCCTGGCGGCGGCGGGCGCGGGCAGCCTGAACGCGGCGGCGGCGGTGCAGCTGGCCTCGTCCGGCCCGTCGGTGTCGGGCGTGTCGACCGTAATCGGCGGCGAGCCCGTCGACGCAAGCGGAGTCGTGTTTGGCGCCACCCTTGTCTGGGGAAATGCGCTCGTTTGGGGCAACGCCGACTCGCTGGTTTGGGGCAATGCGCAGTCACTCGTCTGGGGGAATAGCCTCGTTTGGGGGAACAGCTTGGTGTGGGGGAACGCCCTGGTTTGGGGAAACGCCAACTCGCTGGTTTGGGGAAACTCCCTCGTCTGGGGTAACACGCTCGTCTGGGGTAACAGCTTGGTGTGGGGCAACACGCTCGTGTGGGGCAACGCCGAGTCGTTGGTGTGGGGCAATTCCCTGGTTTGGGGCAACGCGTCTTCGTTGGTCTGGGGAAACACCGAGTCTCTCGTGTGGGGCAATGCCCTTGTCTGGGGCAACAGCTTCGTCTGGGGCAACAGCCTCGTCTGGGGCAATGCGGACAGCTTGGTATGGGGCAATTCCCTTGTCTGGGGGAACAGCCTCGTGTGGGGGAACAGCTTGGTCTGGGGCAACTAGGGTCGAGCGATCAGTTGCGTTGTTTCGGAATCCCGGCATCAACCACTTTGAGGTAGCTCATGACGCCCATAATCGTCTGGTCGTAATCGACCGATAAAAACAGCCGAGGTGCTGCCGCTCTACGCAAGCAATGTGCAAACGGCGGTAAGGCATTGATGACACGGGACTTGTTCATTCCTCGGCACGGCGCGGGTTACGTAATGTTCGTAATCGCGTCGGGTTTCTGTGTCATCGGCTTTTCAACGTACGACATAGCCGCGAGGATGCTGACCGCTCAATGGTTCATCCTCGCGGCTCTTACCCTTCTCAGCGGGTCGGCGACGGTCAAGCTGCCGTCGGTTCCCGCGACCATCTCGATTTCTGAGACCTTCGTATTCACGTCCGTCCTTCTTCTTGGACCGTCAGCGGGAGCTACGATCGTCGCGCTCGACGGACTGATCATTTCGATCTGGCTGACAAAGCGGCGAAAGGAATTCTATCGCGTCGCGTTCAACATGTCGGCTCCCGCAGTCTCGATTTGGCTCGCGCCGGAGTCTATTACTCGTTTCCCCAAGTCAGCCCGCTACTGCCGGTTACGTCTCAACAAGTCCCGATCAATCAACTACTGTTTCCGCTTCTGGTATTCGCGCTCTGTCATTTCCTGATCAACAGCTCGCTCATCGCATTCGCCGTGGCGTTCGAGACTAAGCGGAGACCCTTCGACATCTGGCGCGCCGATTTTCTTTGGCTCTCACTGAACTACTTCGGCGGAGCCTCCGTATCGGCCCTACTCGTCGTCTATACGCGCGATATCAGCTATACGTACATTGCGATCATCATTCCCCTTCTTCTGATCCTGTACTTCACGTTCAAGATTCCGATGGCGCGTGTCGAAGACACGACCCTCCATCTCAAGAAGGTCAACTCGCTGTACTTATCGACGATCGAGACGCTTGCACTCGCGATCGACGCTAAAGATCAGGTCACGCATGGTCATATTCGCCGAGTGCAGAACTACACCGTGGGACTGGCGAAAGGTCTTGGCATTCAAGACGACCTGATGCTTCAGGCAATCGAGGCCTCCGCGCTTCTTCACGACATGGGAAAATTGGCGATTCCAGAACACATCCTCAATAAGCCCGGGAAGCTTACGCCGGCTGAGTTCGAGAAGATGAAGCTGCATGCGAGCATCGGCGCAGACATTCTCTCATCTATTGAGTTTCCCTACCCGGTCGTCCCGATCGTTCGTCACCATCACGAAAATTGGGATGGCACTGGCTACCCCACAGGTCTGCAGGGCACGGCCATTCCGATCGGCGCGAGAATTCTGTCCGTCGTGGATTGCTTTGACGCTCTCACTTCAGACCGGCCCTACAGGCCTGCGCTGACGGACGATGAGGCAGTAAAGATTCTTCTCCAGAGGCGCGGCAACATGTACGACCCAATGGTCGTTGACACGTTTGTCCGGATCCGTGCGGAGCTAATCGGGACACACGATCACAGCCCGTTGCCGGTCGCAAACGCGATAGCGAATGCACAGCAAGTCGACACTCAGAAAACGGGTCATGCAACACTTTCCGGAGGGGATGGACTATCGCTCTACTTGCTCTATCAGGTGCTAACCGACTTCGCAGATCGAGGGTGGGATGACGCGGCCGACCTCGTAATGTATCGGCTGTCGCAGGTCCTTCCGCTTTCGCGTGCTGCGGTATTTGCTTATGATCCGACTTCCGATGGGGTTGTCTGCCAATCGACTCATGGACCCGGCATGGGTGCGATGCGTGGCCAGCACCGAAGACTCGGTGATGGGTTATCCGGATGGGTTGCCGCGAACCGCCGGCCCATCGTCAATTCTGTCCCAGCATTGGATCTTGCCGACATCTGTCCCCAAGTATGCGCAGAAGTATCGAGTACGTTGAGCGTGCCCCTCGTGCTGCGAGATAGTCTCGTTGGGGTGGTAACCATTTACGCCACGTCTGAGCAGGCGTTTAATGACCACCACCGTCAGATCCTTGAAGGCGTCGCGCCGCACATCGCAGGTTTGCTGCGGAGAGCAAGGGTGTTCACCGCAGCTACTGAGTCGTCGATCCCGAATTATCCTGGAGCTCGTCACCTCGACCACTATGTCCGGCAGCGATTACAAGACCGCGACCCAGCGACTCTCGCTCTTGTTGTCCTTCAGTTGGATTTCACTTTTGCCGAGCAAGGCGACACTGGCCTGCTGGAAGCAGTGGCCGCCTTTGCCTCAGCGAACCTCAGAGGCGGCGACTTGGTGTTTGTCTGTGGAACCACCACGCTAGTCTGCCTTCTTGCCGACGGCGATGAGAACTCGGCTGCCGCGGTGCGAGAACGGCTCCTCACGTTTCACATCCCAGCCGAATCTGAGCAGGGTCGCCACGAACTGTATTCATTCCGGTCCGCAATAGTCAGTGCTCCCCGGCAAGGCAGAACCCTCGCCCAACTGTTAAGTTCGGCCGACACAATTTTTGCTAGTATTCCACCTCAGTCCGAGGTCACGGAGCAAGCAGAACGCCTGATGTGACCGGCCCGAAAGACCGTGAGTGTCTCTTGAAGACAGGGGCCCTCGACCGTCTTAGAGGTGGAGATTTCAGGATGCTCGTTCGGACGATTTGTCCCACTCTAAACGACAAGCTTTTCCGTGTCTCGTGCAACGTTCGAGGGATGCAATGACTGGATCGGCCGATTATCTACAAGAGCGCGCGTGCATCCCGTTGACGGTGCGTGAGATTGTGTGCGAGCAGATCGCAAACGAAGCTGCCTAATACAATGCGCGAGGCCATCGACCGTGGCAATTTGTGGACACTCGGGAAGGGCCAGAAGACGGTCCAAGCCGAGGTTCGTGAGATCGAGGGCGTCGGCCTTGAATTGCGCTTTCTGTGGGACGGTGTGTTGACGCAGAGCCATCTTTTCAGCGACGGGACCGAGCTGCTGAAGGAAGCAACGACAAAGCGGTTTGAGTTGGAAGAAAGCGGATGGGTTCAACGCGAATTGCCGCACGAATAGGAAAACATCGTCTGTGCGTTCATCCACGTCTTGGCAAAGTCAATGTCGCCTTGACGGTTCGCGTGATGCAGGTGCGATGGCCTGCAACCCCTCACAGGTAGAATCAGCCGCCATGAACTACTGTTCTACGCGCCGCGGTGCTCTATTCTTCGAAGTAGTCTGAGTCCAACTTTGGCACTTTGACAGGCCGCAAGGTGACACCGACTTCGTGTTCCATCATGAGACCCGCAAGTTTCTCTCCGTCCACCAACACCACACGTTCAACCGATCGCGCGAACTCGATGGCTTGTAGCGTGAAGCTCGATGTCGTGATGAAAACTCCCTTGTTTGCTCGTTGCCCGGCGAGAGCCCCGTAGAATGCCTGCACCTCTGGTCGACCCACCGACCCTTGCCATCGTTTGGCCTGGACGTACACTTTCTCAAGCCCCAGCCGGTCTAGCGAGATAACACCGTCGATGCCCCCGTCACCAACTCCACCAACGCGTTGCAGGTCGGTACGGCTGGCGCCGTAGCCCATTCGATGTAGCAGATCGAGAACGATGGTCTCGAAGTGCTGCGGAGAAACCTGTGCCAGCGTTTCAAGAAGCTCCGCGGCCACCGTCTGGCGGAGTTCCGACAGGGCTCCTTCCAATCGGTCGTCAGGACTAGCCGTAGCTTGGGCCGGGACGACAACGACGGCACCGGGCGATTCGGACTGTTCGACGGGCCGAAGTCGCACATCGTGGTTTTCAGTGGCAAGCCGCTCGACAAGCTCCTGTCGAAGAGGCGAGGGATTCGCAGACGCGAAACCAAGGCCAGCCTCGGTCAGCTTCCAGAAACCTCGCTTCAGGCTCGCGGATAACCCAGACCGCTTTAGGCGGTCGTGAGCCCAGCCCGCTCGATTCTTGTACACCGTCTGAACGCCATTTGCAGCAGCTCTGCTCGGGCCGAATCGGTCAGCCCCAATCTAAGAGCCGCTGCATATGCACGTCTCTCGCATGAAGCTCTTTCCGGATGTAGCGGCTAGATAGCGGAGGATGGGCTCAATGAACTGATTGTAGGTTGGGTACGGCCATCAGTCTCCCGAATTGGTCTGGCCAACGAAAGCGTCGGCGGCGCACCGGCACGTTGCCCGGCAAATTGAGACACCAGAGATGCCATTCACGGCTTCGATGAAGACGTTGGCACTAAGAGGCGGCTTGCCGAGGCCAGAGAGCCTCTGGTTCAGCGCCGGCCGCTTTCGGCTGCCTCTTGCCGGCGCGATGGTAGTAGCACTGGAGCAGCCGCTCCTTACACCGCCGTCGTAGTCAGCTCGACCAGAATACCGCCGAATCCCTCCATAGAGAACGTTCTGGCAAAATGCGAACGGTATACATAATTCTTGGTTTCATCATCTGATAATTCCAACAACCCGGACGGCCGACCACCGCTTGCCGTCACCAACAGCCACCGCCTTCATTTCTCTTGTAGGGAACACGGCAGACTATCCTCAACTCTGACCCACGGCTCGATTTCGGGACCACATCCATCGAGACGAGCAGGGAGCTGCGGAGCGCGGCGTCTGTGCCCTTGACGTTAGATGATCAAATCATCGGCGTTCTAACACTATATTCGGAGGAATCGAACGCCTTTAGCGAGCAACACGTTAAGGTCTTGTCACTGTTGGCTCCGCGACTGGCGTATGCGGTGTCGAAGGCCGTGTCGTCACGATCAAGAACACGCAGCGCACCTCTGGGATCGGGAGACCGGACTACCGAACAGCCGCTACTTACGAGAATACGTCGCATCGCCGGTCGGCAGAAATCCGGGGGTTGGCGGATCGGTTCTCCTGATCCGCAGCGGCAACGGTTCGGCTGCGCCCGAGTCGTCGTCGTTGAGAGTGGTCGCGAACGACGTGCGTAGTGCGCTTCGTCTGGGGGACTTGATCTTTCGACTGACCCAACACGAGATCGTTTGCATTCTCAGTGGCGCGGATGCCGCGACGGCGAATGCGATTACTGTTCGGCTTACTGAGACCCTCGACCGGTCGATCGGCGACCGATCACATCACTCGGTTCTAAGTCTCGCTATTGGTAGCGCCACGCCTCCAATGGACGGAACGGGCCTCGACGAGCTCGTGGTCGCGGCGAGACAACGATTGATCTACTTGAAGTCGGAGCTGGTCGCTCCAGGAACCGCGCTGTAATGAGTCCCCAAAAGCAATCCACTGGGGCTTCAAAAGGGACACCGTGGTGCGCACGAAAAGTGCACGCGTGACGCCGGAGCTGAAGCTCCGGCCTACAAGCGACTAATCACGGCGCTGACGTACGAAACCCCTGAAAAACGCGCAACAAAACCGATGATGGGCGCCATGGACGCATTCGTTTGGGGCAGTAAGGGCAGTGGTTATGGCCGCCGTTCTGCTGCCCGACGCACTGTGGGATCTCATCGAACTGCTTCTGCCCGTTCCACCGCCGCGACCAAACGGTGGACGACCGCGCCGCTCTGATAGCGCCTGTCTAACCGGTATCCTCTTCGTCCTGCGCAGCGGATCCGTGGCAGATGTTGCCGACCGGTGCCAATCGGAACGACTCGCAAGACGCCCTCGCGTTGGTTGATGCGATTCCGCCTCTGCAAGGCCAACGCGGCCGACCCGGTACCGGCCGGTCTGCGTGGTCGGGGGCGGTGGCGGTGGGTGGTCGAGTGGACGTTCGCATGGCTGAATCAAATTTCGACCCCTGCGCGTCCGGTACGACAAACGGGCCGACATCCACGAGGCATCTCTCTCTCTCTGGGTTGTGCGTGGATCTGCTGGCAATCGCTGCGCCAGGTACTCGATGATGGCCCCTGTACCGCCGGAATGCGGCTGCGTCCCGTCACGGAGATCCCGCAGTGAGTGACGCCGAAGGGCTTCAGGACGCGGAACCCGTGGCCTGACATCGCTGGCCGACTCGGCGAAACGGAAGGTCGCTCCGTGGCGATCAGGGGAGCTGAGTGTGCCGCACAGTCCCAGTCCGACATTGTTCGATCACCTGCGCGAGATTGGCCGCGAGCTGGCGCGTGCGCTACGCACGGCCGCAAAGCGGCCGACCTTCACTCTCGTCGCGGTTGCGACCCTCGGGATCGGCATTGGCGCCTCCACGGCGACGTTCAGCATCGCCGACGCCGTGCTCATGCGGCCCCTGCTCGTGCATGAGCAGCGGAAGCTGTCGGTGCTGTGGGGCGTCGATCAAGCCGCCGGGGCGAGGCAGGTGCCAGTCCCGTACGGCGCGTTCAAGGGCTTCGTGGACGCCTCGCCGAAGACGCTCTCCGCCGTCGCCGGCGTCGACTATCACGGCGCGGCCAGCCTTCCCGTTCGCGAGGGAGCGGACGGTGTGAACCTCAAGGTCGCGTTGGTCACCGGGAATCTGTTCAACGTGCTCGGCGTCACGCCGCTCGTTGGCCGTAACATCCGGGCGGAAGATGACAGCGTGGCGGCGGCGCCGGTGGTCGCAATCAGTTACGAGCTGTGGCAGCGTCGCTATGCGACGGATCCCTCGGTGCTGGGTCGCGTGCTCACGATTCGCGGGCAGCCCGGCACGATTGTCGCGGTGATGCCTCGCGGCTTTGGATTTCCCGCCCAGACGGACGTGTGGGCGACGGCGCGTCCGTTCCGCCCCGTCGCGGAGACCGGCCCGCCAGACTTCTATGTGTACCTGGTAGGCCGTCTCGCGCCCGGCGCGACGGTCGAACAATCCGCGTCCGAGCTCACGAATTACCTCCGCAGCAACCTCGCGCTGCTGCCCTCGATGTTGCGCGGCATGACCGCGTCGGCCAAAGCCTTCGACGACGACCTGCTCGGCGACGTGCGTCCCGTCATTCGCCTGCTGCTGGTGGCGAGCGCTCTCGTGATGCTCGTGGCGATCGTCAACGTCGGCGCCCTGTTCCTCGCGCTGGGGCTCACCAAACGGCAGGAACTGGCCGTGCGGGTGTCGCTGGGCGCCACACCGCGGCGCTTGTTGCTGCTGGCGTTCAACGACGCGCTGATCGTGGTGGCCGCGGGCGCGGTCCTCGGCGTCGCCATCGCCCATGGCGTGGTGAGGCTGGTCGTGTCATTCGCGTCCACGCAGCTCCCGCGTGCGGACGCGATCGAAGTGAACGGGGTGACGCTCGCCTTCGCCGTCGTGCTCGCCGTGGTGGCCACGGTCGCGTTCGCGATCGCCTGCGTGTACGGCCCGCGGCGTGCCGAGCCCTCGCGCGTGCTCAACGCGGCGGCTCGCGGCGGCACGGGCACGCGGGCGGCGCGGCGAACCCAGCGGGCCCTGGTGGTCGCCCAGGTCACACTGGCGGTCACCGTGATCCTGGGCGCGGGGCTCGTGGCGCGGAGCCAGTTGAATCTCGAAACATTGGATCTGGGGCTGGCTGGCGACCGCATCCTCGTCGTCCAGGTCGTCCCTCCGCAGCAGGACGACTTCGCGAATCCGAAGCGATTCAACGCCGGCCTGGATCGGGTTATCGAGGCCATCGCGCCGCTCCCCGGAGTGCAGGGCGTGGCGCCGCTCCTCAGCGAGCCGTTTGGCGGCATGTCTGGCTGGGATGCGCGGTATCTGTTGGATGGACAGTCGCCGGAGGAGGAGGCACGCCAGCCGCTGCTCAATCTCGAAATCGCGTCACCCGCCTTCTTCCAGACGCTCGGCATCGCGATCGTCCGCGGCCGCGCGTTCACCGACGAGGACAGCGCCGAGGGACGTCCGGTCGTGATCCTGAGTGAATCCGCGGCAAGACTCGCGTGGCCCAACACGGACGCGGTCGGCGAGCGGATGAAGATCGCCGGCACCTGGGCCACCGTGGTTGGCGTGGCGGCCGATACGCGCTATCGCGAGCTGACGGTCCTTCGGCCAACGGCCTACCGGCCGCGTGATCAGTTCGAAGCCGCACCGCCGTTTCTCGCCGTCCGCACGGCTGGCGATCCGATCGGCCTCGCTCCCGCGATTCGTCGCGCCGGCCAGGCGATGTGGCCGGGTGCGACGTTTACGTCGTTACGGCGGCTCGACGGCTACTCGTCCGAGCCGCTCGCGCGTTCACGCGTGACCGCCGCTCTGTTCGTCGGGTTTGCCGCCGTCTGCCTGCTGCTGTCCACGATCGGACTGTACGGCGTCGTGATGGCCCACGTGGTGGAGCGCACCCGCGAAATCGGCATCCGGATGGCGCTCGGCGCGCCCAGGGGTGTTGTGCTCCAAGCCGTCCTGCTCGAAGGCGCGATGATGACCCTCATCGGCATGATCGGCGGCGCGGCGATCGCCGCGCTCTTCAGCGGCTGGCTCCAAACGATCCTGTACGGCGTCAGCCGCCACGACCCCGCGACGATCGCGGGTGTCGCGTTGCTCATGTGTCTCGTGACGGGTGTTGCGACCTATATTCCTGCCAGACGTGCCGCCAGCGTCGAGCCGACCGCGGCTCTTCGCGAGGGGTGACGAGGTGCCGCTGGGTTCTGATACAGGCGCATCGTGGACGCGTTGGATGTCCTTTGAATCTCGTGTCGCCCGGTGCAGATGCGAAGTCCGCGTGAGTCCGTGTCCGTCCGTGGCTGATCTGAGTCCGTGTCCGTCCGTGGCTGATCTGAGTCGGTGTCCGTCCGTGGCTGATCTGAGTCGGTGTCCGTCCGTGGCCTCAGCACTCCAGCAGCACGCGATATCAGGAAATCGTCGGAGAGATCGACCGCGCCTGCCGACCGGAGCAGGTCGAGCGCCGCGCGGCGATCAAACGGTCCAGCACCTGCGTGAACGACGCTCCCGGCACCCCCTCACAATCGGCGGCCGGGACGAGGGCTCGAGCCTGCCGCGCGCATCAGCGGACGGCCGAGGCTCTGCCGAGCTCGAGAGGCCGATCCGCTTCCGGCGAGAGCTGCACGTCGAACCACTTCGCCACCGTGGGGGCCACCCGGGTCATCGACACGACCCCGAGGTCGCCGGCGGCCGGGACGTCGGGGCCCGCCATGATGAGCGATGCCTTCAATTCCGGAAGCGCCGGGTCGAAGCCGTGGCCTCCCTTGCTCGTTGTCGGGACGAGGAGCGCGTCGTGACCGAATCCGGTATAGAACCCGGGTTTCATGGTGAGCCCGAAGCTCGCGTCCGGATGGGCCCCGGCCTGGCGCAGCTCGGCTCGCGTCCAGACCTTGTCGATGCCATTGGCGGGATCTCCGGCAAGCTGTTCAAGCAGTGTCCCGACGCGCCCCACGAGGCCCGCGTCGTCGGGCCGTTTGAGATACACGAATCCCGCGCCACCGGAGGAATGGAAATACGCCTCCCAGCTCGACACCTGTCCGCGGTCGGATGTCGTGAGCAGCCCGTCGCGCTTGAACACGAAATTGGGCTGAAGCTGCTGCTTCACGGAAACGAATCCATGGTCCGACACGATGACGACGTTCGTGCGCTCGGCGAGTCCTGCCTGCTTGACCGCGTCGAGGACGCGGGCGACCTCGGCGTCCGCGCGCTCCACGGCGGCGAGCGCTTCGGATGAGTCGGGGCCGTGTTCGTGCGCGGCTGAATCACTATCGAAGATGTGCAGGAGGAGCAGGTGCGGCCGAAAGGTCCGCATCAGCCACGCGCCAAGTCCTCCCCGATCGGCGTCGGTCGGCGGCCACACAAGCGGGCGGCCAGTGGCGCCACTGTAGGCGTCCAGCACACGGGGCGGCGTCGACACCGCGGCCATGAGATCGAGGTTCTCGCGGTGCCGCGACCGCAGAATCTCTGGAACGTTGTAGTCGAGATCCATGCCGACCGTCGCCGGCCAGCTCACCGCCGCCGCGCTCAGCCCGCGCGCCCGCACGGCTCCCGGCAGCGTCACGACGCGAATGGCGCTCGAGTACCAGAACCAGGCCTGCATCGAGAGGTTTTCCGGATCGAGAATGCGGTTGTCGACCACGCCGTGGACTGCCGGCAGCACACCCGTGATGAGGGTCGTATGCGACGGGTAGGTGACCGTGGGCAGCACGCCCGTCACGCCGCTGGCCCACGCGCCCGACTGCATCAGCCGCCGTAGGGTCGGGATCTTTGCCGGCCCCGCCTCCGTGTACAGCTTCGGCCGCAAGCCGTCGATCGAGATCATCACCACGTGCGGCACGCGTTCCTGCGCCGACACCAGGACGATCGCCACCAGCATGAGCATCGCACCAGCCACAACACGCGCCCTCGACATCCTTTGGCCCTCCGGGTGCATCATGACCACACTCTGTGGCGAATTGGTGACGCAAAGATCGAGTCCACTAGAATGGTCGAATGGTTCGGACCGAAATGCTCGTGCTTGGCGAGCGCCGCTTTCAGTGGCTCGAGGCCGGCGAGGCCAGCTCACCGAACATCCTGGTCTGGCTGCACGCCTTTCCGGTCTCGAGCACGATGTGGACGGCTCAGCTCGAGGCGGTGCCCCCCGGCTGGCGCATGATCGCGCCGGATCTCGCCGGCTTTGGCGGCACCTCGGATCACGACGGCCCGCCCTCGATCGACGATTTCGCGGTCGACGTCGAGCGCCTGCTGACGTCGCTCGACGCCGGTCCCATTGTGCTGGGCGGTCTGTCGATGGGCGGATACGCGGCCTTTGCATTCCATCGTCGTGCGCCTGATCGGCTGCGCGCGCTGATACTCGCCGACACTCGGAGCGCGGCCGACACGCCGTCGGTCCGGCAGGCGCGCCAGGCGATGCTCGATCTGCTCGATCGCCGCGGCGCGGCGGGCGTGGCCGACGACATGCTGCCGAAGCTGCTGGGCGCGACCTCGCATCGGACCAGAGCCGGCCTCGAGTCCCACGTCCGGGCGCTCATCGAGGCCAATTCCGTCGAAGGCCTGCGCCGCGCCATCATCCGTCTGCGCGATCGTCCCGACGCCACGCCGCAGCTCCGGCAGATTCACGTGCCGGTCCTGGTCATCGCCGGCGAGGAAGACGCGGTGACGCCGGTCGACGACGCGCGCGCCTTGTCGACGGGCGTGCGCGACGCCAGGCTCGCGATTTTGCCCGAGGCAGGCCACCTGTCGAACATCGAGAACCCCGATTCCTTCAACGCGGCGCTGCGGCCGTGGCTGGCTGGATTGTGATGCTGAAACCACTTGTCGTGCTGCTGGCAATTCATGCGTCGCTCGTGCCCGCCCTCGAACCGGCGGCGGTCAGGCAGGCGGCCGACTCGGCTGGAGTGCACGCGCCGCTCGACCAGTTGCTCGAGCTGTACGTGCGAGACGGGTTCGTGTACTACAACGCGGTCAAAAGCGACAGGCGTCGGCTGGACGCATACATTGCCACGCTCAATGGTCCGCGGGCGCGGGGCATCGATCGGTTGTCACAGGACGAGCAGATCGCGTTCTGGCTGAACGCGTATAACGCGCTCGTGCTCGAGACCGTCGTCAACAACTATCCGATCCGAGGCCGCGCGGCGAACTATCCGCCCAATAGCGTCCGCCAGATTGCCGGCGCCTTCGACCGGGCGACACACCTCGTGGCGGGCCGGACGTTGACGCTCGATCAACTCGAGACGAGCGTGCTGGCGGGCTTTCGGGATCCGCGGCTCTATCTCGCGATTGGCCGGGGAGCCGCCGGGGGCGGACGACTGCGAAGCGAGGCGTACAGCGGCGCGCGGCTCGGCGAGCAGCTGGCCTCGGTCGCAGCGGAGTTCGCCACGGGCGGGCATCTCCTCGACATCGACGAGGCGACCGGCAATGTGGAGGTGACCGCGATCGTGAGCTGGCGCCAGGCCGATTTCATTGCGGCCTACGGGTCGGCCTCCTCGCCGCGATACGCCGCACGCAGCCCGATCGAGAAGGCGCTGCTGGCCTTCATCGAGCCAAATCTCCTCGGGCACGAGCGAGAGTTCCTGGAGCAGAATCGGTTCCGGGTGCAATTCCGCCCGTTCGACTGGCGGTTGAACGACTTGACCGGCGGGCGGCAATAGAACACCCGTGGAGGCGGGGCTTCAGCCCCGCCCCGATGCCGGACCTGAAGGTCCGGCCTACATGTGATGCCGTTGTCCGAACGGGCGTCGGGAATCGCGGAAGGCGCACGCAGCGCGCCCCTGGGCTGTGGCTGCCGGGAGGCGGTTTGAATGGATCTTCAGCTCCGTGGCAAGGTCGCGCTCATCACCGGCTCCAGCCGCGGGCTCGGGCTGGCGAGCGCGCGGTCGCTCGCGGCGGAAGGGTGCCGGGTCATGTTGACGGCGCGCGGCACCGACACGCTCGCGCAGGCCGCCCTGGACCTGCAGGCGATCGCGGGACCCGACGGCGTACGGTGGCTGGCCGCCGATCTTTCGACGGAGGAGGGCGTGACGCTCGCCCTGGAGGCGACGGTCAGTCAGTTCGGCGGCGTCGACATCCTCGTCAACAACATGGGGCTTGCACGGGGCGGCGGCCTCCTTCAAACGACCGACGCCGAGTGGCAGGAGGCTTTCGATCAGACGCTGCTGCCGGCCATTCGCGCCTCGCGGCTCGCCGTGCCCGAAATGCGCCGCCGCGGCGGCGGTGTCATCGTGTTCATCACTTCGATCTGGGGCAGGGAATCGGGCGGTCGAATGACGTACAACGCGGTGAAGGCCGCTGAAACCAGCCTTGCGAAGTCACTCGCCCAGCAGCTCGCCGGCGACAACATCCGCGTCGTCAGCGTCGCGCCCGGGTCGATCATGTTCGTCGGCGGCTCCTGGCATCGGCGTCAGCAGACAGACCCGGCAGGCATCGCGGAGTTCGTGCTGCGCGAGCTGCCGTTCGGCAGATTCGGCCGTGCCGACGAAGTCGGAGATGTGGTCGCCTTCCTCGCGTCGCCTCGCGCGAGCTGGGTGAGCGGCGCGTCGATTGTCGTCGACGGATGCCAGTCGAAGTCGAATCTATGAGCGCACCCCGACGGTATACTCTGCGCTCCACATGATCCCGCCTTCCGTCTCCGAGGCAATCCAGGCGATCGCCGATCTGCTCTACCTGCCAGTTCTGGTCATCCTGCTGTTTGGCACGGGCCTCTTTCTGACCGTCCGCTATCGAGCCGTCCAGGTCCGCCGGTTCCGGGACGCGCTGGGCGTATTTGTGGCAAGCCACGATCGCGGCGCTGCTGGCGTGCTATCGCCGTTCCAGGCCTTCATGACCGCGCTTGCGGCGACGATTGGCACCGGCAACATTGCCGGCGTCGCGGCGGGTATCGTGTCGGGAGGGCCGGGAGCGCTTTTCTGGATCTGGTGCTACGGCTTCTTCGCGACGACGGTGAAGTTTTCGGAGGCGGTACTCGGCGTCACGTTCCGCGACACCGACCGCGAGAGCGTGCGCACAGGGCCGATGTACTACCTCCGCGACGGGCTTCGCTCGCCCGCGCTGGCCTGGATCTACGCGCTCGTCGCCGGCGTGGCGGCGCTGACGACGACGCCGTTCACACAGACGAACTCGATCGCGCTCGTGATGCATTCCGTCGTGCGCGTCCCCACCTGGGTGACAGGCGTGATCGTCGCGATCCTGACGTGGCTCGTGATCATCGGCGGCATCAAGTCAATCGGGCGTGCGGCGGAAAAGCTGACGCCGATCAAGGTCGGACTGTATCTGGCCGGCGGGATCTTCGTGATCGGGAGCTTCGCCGAGAGGATCCCGGACGTGCTGGCGCTCGTGTTCCGCGAGGCGTTTTCCACGCGGGCCGTCGCGGGCGGCAGCCTGAGCATGCTCGTCGCCATGCGGTACGGGCTGGCGCGAGGGATGTACGCGAACGAAGCCGGTTACGGCACGGCGGCCGTGGCGTACGGGACGGCACAGAGCGGCCAGCCGGTGCAGCAGGGCTTGAACGCGATGATGGAAGTCTTCATCGTGTCGTTTGTCACCTGTACCATTTCCGCGATGACGATCCTGCTCACGGGCGCCTGGCTGTCGGGACAGACGAGCACCGCCGCGGTGGCCCTGGCGTTTGATTCCGCGCTGCCGGGCGCGGGGGCCTACGTGGTGGCATTCTGTGTGTGTCTGTTCGGCTACACGACGCTCATCGGGTGGGCGTTTTACGGTGAACAATTCCTGGTGTACATCTTTGGCCCACGCGTCGTGGTTCCGTACCGCTGGATCTATTGCCTGCTCATTCCGTTTGGCGCCATCTCGAAGGTCGAGCTCGTGTGGGCATGGGGGGATCTGATGAACGCGCTTCAGATTTTCCCGAACGTGATCGGTGTGCTCGGGCTGAGTGGCTTCGTTGCGAAGGTGGCCATGGACCGCTCTCGTGTTCAAGACGCATCTCGTCAAGCCTGACGGCCGGTCGCTCTGGCTGTATGCGCGTCAGCCGTTCCAGGCTGACATCGCGGCGCCGAGTCCAGGGATCCAGCCCGTGGCGGCGAGCTCGCATCTCCGGTGGCATCCGCTGAGAGGGGAGTGGGTCGCCTATGCGTCACATCGGCAACATCGCACCTTCCTGCCGCCGCCGGAATGGAATCCTCTCGCCGTCACCGTGGACCCCGCGGCCCCCACGGAAGTGCCGCAGGGCCCATGGGAGGTCGCCGTCTTCGAGAACATGTTCCCGACGTTGAGCGCCGCCGCTGGCGAACCGCCGTCGGCCATCGTGGAGACGCGTCCGGGCCGCGGCAGTTGCGAAGTCGTCGTCTTCACGCAGGATCCGCACGCGTCGCTCGGACGCCTGCCGCTCGAGCGGATCTCGCTGATCCTCGACGTGTGGGCCGATCGCACCACCGAGCTTGGGGCGCGTGACGATGTCGAGTACGTGTTTCCGTTCGAGAACCGCGGCGTCGAGGTTGGGGTGACGCTGCATCATCCCCACGGACAGATCTACGGTTACCCGTTCGTGCCGCCGGTCGCGGCGCGCGAGCTGGCCGAGCAGCGTGCCTTTCTCGATCGGCACGGGCGCGGGCTTCTCGATGATCTCCTGCAGCGCGAGCGCGACGACGGCGCGAAGCGCGTGATCTATTCGGGCGAGCATGTGATCGCGGTGGTGCCGGTGTGCGCGCGCTATCCGTATGAGGTCTGGATCGCGCCCATCAGATCGGCGCCATCGATTGCGGCGCTCACCGCATCCGAGCGCGAGGACTTCGCGCGGGCGCTGAAAACCGTGCTGCTCAAATACGATGGCCTCTGGCAGAAGCCGTTCCCCTACATCATGGCGTTCCATCAGGCGCCAACCGACGGGCAGCCACACCCGGAAGCGCACGTGCACGTCGAGTTCTATCCTGCGTATCGGATGCCGAATCGGCTCAAGTACCTGGCCGGCAGCGAAGCCGGCGCCGGCGTGTTCACTGCAGACACCCTTCCAGAGGAGACCGCGGCCCAACTCCAGGCCGTCGAGGTGTCTTGTGACTGACGCGCAGAGACGACGGCCGGTGATCGCCGCCGACGAATTTCGAGCGCTGTTCGGCGTGGATCCGGCGGCGGAGACCGAGGCCTTCGGCCGGGTGAATCTCATTGGTGAGCACACCGATTACAACGAGGGCTTCGTGCTGCCAACGTCGATTCCGCAGTCGACCGTGACCGCGATCGCGCCGCGCGGCGATCGGATAGTCCGGGCCTGGAGCGCGGAGCTGAGCGCCGGCGACGGGCTTGAAGCGTATGCGCTCGGCGAAGAGCGGTCGGGCCGGGGTTGGGTCGACTACGTGCAAGGCCTGACGCAGGCGGTCGCGGGAGCCGGCTACACGATTGGCGGGTTCGATCTGGCGCTTCGCTCGACGGTGCCGCTCGGGAGTGGATTGTCGTCGAGCGCGGCGCTCGAAGTGGCGGTGCTCCGCGCACTCCGACACCTGTTCGCGCTCGATCTCGACGACGTGATGCTCGCGCGATTGGGACAGCGCGCGGAGAATGAGTTCGTCGGCGCTCCGGTCGGCATCATGGACCAGATGGCGTCCAGCCTGGCGCGTCCAGGTGTCGCGTTGTTCATCGACACGCGGTCGCTGGCGTACGAACCGGCCCATTTGCCGCGGGGAACCGAGCTTGCGGTGATCAATTCCGGCGTCGCCCATCATCACGCCGCCGGCGACTATCGGACCAGGCGCGCCGAGTGCGAACGTGCGGCCGTGCTGCTGGGCGTCCGCGCTCTTCGCGATGTTGGCGTGACCGAGCTCGATCGCGTGATGCGGCTGCCCGATCCGTTCAATCGCCGCGCTCGGCACGTCGTGACGGAAGATCAGCGCGTCCTCGACGCGATGGCCGCGATCGCGGCTGGCGACCCCGCCCGTCTTGGCGCTTTGTTCGACGCGTCGCACGCGTCGGAGCGCGATGATTTCGAGGTGTCGGTGCCGGAAGTCGACTTGCTCGTCAACCTCGCGCAGGCGGAGGCGGGCGTCTTCGGCGCGCGCCTGACCGGCGGCGGCTTTGGCGGGTCCATCGTGGCGCTGGTCCGCGACGGCGAGGCGTCCGCCGTCGCCGCTCGCGTGGTCGAGGAATACACCCGCCAAACGGGCCGTCAGGCCACCGTATTGGTCCCTTAACGGTGCCAGGCACTGTTAAGACGATTCCTCGGTCTTAACAGTGCCTGGCACCGTTAAGGCATCCGGTTTGCGCTGATGGGATGCATGGGACGCCCACTTCGTGTCGCGCAAAAGGGATTCGCTTATCACGTCGTCAACCGCGGCGTCCACCGTCAGATGCTGTTTGAGTCGAGCAGCGATTACCTGCAATTTCAACAGCTTATGGTCAGGGCCTGCTCTCGCGTGGCTATACGGCTCATTGCCTACTGCCTCATGAAAAACCATTGGCACCTTGTCTTGTGGCCAAAGACGGACGCGGCACTTTCTGCGTACATTCATTGGCTTACGGGTGTGCATGCGCGCTACTTCAATGCGGCGCGCGGCCTGAAGGGTCACGTCTATCAGAGTCGGTTTTACAGCGTGCCCATCGCCGATGAACGACATCTATGGGTTGTGCTGCGTTACGTGGAAAGCAATCCGGTTCGTGCCGGATTGGTGCATCGCGCGGAAAATTGGCGTTGGTCGAGTGTGACGCCCTTTGCCGGCCTGCGCTTAGCGCCCTTCAAGCGACCTCCGAACTGGCTCGATCTTCTTGCCGACCGCCTGGCTGACACTCAACCGGTAGTGCCAGGCACTGTTAAGACAGAAACTTTGCCTTAACAGTGCCTGGCACCGCTGTGGGACAACAGCGTCTGACCCCAACCTTTCGCCGCACCTTCGTGTTACCATCCCTTCTCATGTCTGCGCAGTCGCCGGGAAGTCGCCAGCCAGAACTTCTGCAGGCTGGCGCGCCCACGACGACACCAATCGCGGTCATTCGAAAGCCGACGGGCCTTGCGCGTGAGCAGGCGCTGCAGGCGGCACTCGAGCGCTTCGGCGCCGCTCGACCCGACGGGCGCGCCGACAATCCGGACGGCTGGGTCACCGCCATCCGCACAGTGCAGTCGGCCGAGGCCCGTTGTGCTCCCTGGCCCGACCTGATCGATCCGCGGTTGCGCGCCGCCCTCGAGGCGCGTGGCGTCACCGAGCTCTACATCCACCAGGCGGCGGCCTTCGATCTCGCGCTCGCCGGCCGCAACCTCGTGGTCATCACCCCGACGGCATCCGGCAAGACGCTCTGCTACAACGCGCCGGTCCTGAACACCGCGCTTGCGGATTCGGCCAGCCGCGCGCTGTACCTTTTTCCGACCAAGGCACTCGCCCAGGACCAGCTGGCCGAGCTGCACGAGCTCACCGGTCACGTGAACCGCGCCGCCGGCACCGATCTCGGCGTGTTCACCTATGACGGCGACACGCCGCAGGACGCCCGCCGCGCCATCCGCACCCGTGCCCACGTCGTCCTCAGCAACCCGGACATGCTGCACTCGGGAATCCTGCCGCATCATCCCAAGTGGGCGAAGCTGTTCGAGAACCTGCGCTTCGTCGTCGTCGACGAGCTGCACGCGTATCGCGGCGTGTTCGGCAGCCATCTCGGCAACGTGCTTCGGCGGATGCAGCGCATCTGTCGCCACTACGGATCGGATCCCGTCTTCATCTGCTCGTCTGCAACGATCGCGAATCCACGCGAGCTCGCCGAGCGGCTGACGGAACGCCCATTCGAGCTCGTGCAGGAGAATGGGGCTCCGCGTGGCGAGAAGCTGTTCCTCTTCGTCAACCCGCCCGTCGTCAACAAAGAGCTCGGCATACGCCGGTCGTACCTGAGCGAAGCGCGCCGCGTCGCGAGCGAGTTCCTCAAGCGTCAGCTCCAACTCATCGTCTTTTGTCAGAGCCGGCTGTCGACCGAGATCCTGACGACGTATCTGAAGGATGACTTCGACGGGCCTCCCGGCACACCAGAGCAGGTGCGCGGCTATCGCGGCGGATATCTCCCGCTGCGCCGACGCGAGATCGAGCGCGGCCTGCGCGAAGGCCAGGTGCGCGCGGTGGTCGCCACGAACGCGCTCGAGCTCGGCATCGATATCGGGGCGCTCGACATCGTGGTGATGGCAGGGTATCCCGGCACCATCGCGTCCACCTGGCAGCGCGCGGGCCGGGCGGGCCGCCGCCAGGGCCGATCGGCCGCCGTGATGGTAGCCAGCAGCGCGCCCGTGGATCAGTTCGTCGTCCGCAACCCGTCGTACTTCTTCGACGCGTCGCCCGAGCATGCGCTGGTGAACCCCGACAACCTGCACATCCTGCTCGATCACGTGAAGTGCGCCGCCTTCGAGCTGCCGTTTGGCGCCGACGAAAGCTTCGGCCGCGAGCCCGTGCAAGCCATTCTGCAGCTGCTGTCGGAAGAAGGGTTCGTGCACCTCGTGGAGGATGGCGCGCGCCCGGGGCAGTGGAACTGGACGAACGAATCCTACCCCGCCGATGCGGTCAGTCTCCGCTCCGTCTCCTCGGACAACTTCGTCGTCGTCGACACCACGCGCGGCGCGGACATCATCGGCGAGACGGACTACTCGAGCGCACTCGCCACGCTTCACGAAAAGGCGATCTACCTTCTCGAAGCCCGCCTCTATCAGGTGGAGCGGCTCGACGTCGAAGGCAGAAAAGCCTACGTCCGGCAGGCGGATTGCGACTACTACACCGACGCCATCACCTACTCGCGGGTGACGATCCTCGACGTCTTCAACACCGACACCGCCACGCCACACGACGCAGCCGGCGACGAGGACCAGGAGGACGCGCCGGTGCCGGCGCTGCCTGGAACCGCGCTGCGATCGCACGGCGACGTGCGTGTCGTGTCGCGAGTCGTTGGCTTCAAGAAGATCAAGTTCTATACGAACGAAAACGTCGGCAGCGGCGAGCTGGATCTGCCCGAACAGCAGATGCACACGACCGCGTACTGGCTCCTGCTTCCGCGTGCGCTGATGGCGACGCTGCCGTACAGCCTCGAGGATCGGCGTGATGGCGTGGCCGGGCTTGCCTTCGCGATGGTGCAGGTGGCGCAGCTCCTGCTGATGTGCGATCGGCGCGATCTCGGGTTGTCGATCGGCGCGGGCGATGAAGGCCCGGCCGTCGGCCAGGGCATGTCGCAGCAGGATCTCGACGAGCCGCGGATCTTCATCTACGACAACTACCCGGGAGGCATCGGTTTCAGCGAACCGCTCTTCGGAATGCACGACGCGCTCATCACCGAAACCCGCCGATTGATCGCGGGCTGCGAATGCGATCATGGCTGCCCGACGTGTGTGGGCCCGGTTGGCGAGACGGGACCCGAAGCCAAGCCGGTCGCCCTGCTCCTGCTCGATCGCCTGCTCGGTCTACAGCCCGTATGAGCGCCCACGTCGAGTCCCGGTTGCGCGAGATCCTGCGCATGCGCCGCGATGCCGGTCCGGGCGTCGACCCGCCACACACGGTCGTTCGCCAGCTGGAGGCGCTACCCGGCGCTCGCCTCGAGGCGATCGCGTCGAGTCTGGACGGCGATGTCGTCGAATCGTCGAGCGGCCCCTGCGTGGTCGTCGATCGGTTTTATCCCGCCGACCATCATCACGGCATGGTGCGGATCGGCGACGTGCACGGCCTGTCGATGTCCGTTGCGCCGGAGTTGACGCTCGTCGGCGGACAACCGTCGAATCCGGACGTCGCGCCCAGTCCGCTCCTCTTCGTCGATCTCGAAACGACGGGGCTCTCCGGCGGCGCGGGCACCTACGCGTTTCTGGTGGGCTGCGCGTATTTCGAGCCGCACGGCTTTCGAATCCGACAGTTCTTTCTCAGCGCCTTCCAGCACGAACGGCCACTGCTTGGAGCGGTCGACGCGCTCATGCGTCGTTCGGCGGGCCTGGTCAGTTACAACGGGAAGTCGTTCGATGTTCCGGTCCTCGAGACCCGGTATGCCTTCAACCGGCTCGCGCCGCCGTTCACGGGCTTCGCGCACGTCGACATGCTGCACGTGGCCCGTCGATTCTGGCGCAGCGTGCCGGCCGCGCGCGGCGCGTGGCCCGAGACCGACAGCTGCCGGTTGAGTGCGCTCGAGCGTGTCCTGTTCGGCGTGCGCCGCCTGGGCGACGTCCCGGGATTCGAAATTCCGTCCAGATACTTCGACTTCGTCAGAACCGGAAATGCCGAACGGCTCGAGCCCGTGTTCGAGCACAACCGGCTCGATCTCCTCTCGCTGGCGCTGTTGACCGCGCGCGCGCTCCGCGTGCTCGAAGATGCCCCGTCGTCGTGCACGACCGCGCGCGAAAGCCTGGCCGCGGGCCGGATCCTGGAAAGCGTGGGCCGGGTGATGGAAGCAGAACGGTGCTATCGGGATGCCATCGAGCGCACGCGCACGGAGCGCGGCGGAGATGCGGGGCTCGTTCGCGCCGAAGCCTTGCGGAATCTGGCGCTCCGCTGTCGTCGCGACGGACGATTCAACGAAGCTGCGGACCTGTGGCGCGCCATTGTCGTCGAGCGGCAGGCGCCTCCGGCGCTGCGGCGCGAGGCGCTCGACGCGCTCGCGATTTACTACGAGCACCGCGCGCGAGACCTGGAGGAAGCGCATCGTTTCGCGCGGCTCTCGCTTGCCGAACGCGTCGGCACACGGGGCATGGATGCCGGCCAGCACCGGCTCGCACGACTCGATCGAAAAATGGCGGGACGACCGCCCGGACCCGTCGGGCCCGGGCTCATGTGGCAGGACGCCTAGAGCTACTGAATGGTGACCTTACCGGTCGCCTTCTTGGGCTTCGCCGTCTTGGCCGCTGCCTGCTTCCGCTGTTCGACCGTCTGCGCGCCGTATTTCTTCGTGAAGCGCTCGACGCGGCCTTCCGTGTCGATCAGCTTCTGGCGGCCCGTGAAGAACGGGTGGCAGTTCGAGCAGATTTCCAGGTGCAGCTCTGGCTTTGTCGAGTGCGTCTTCCACGTCGCGCCGCACGCGCAGCGCGCCTCGACTTCGAAGTACTTGGGATGAATCTCGGGCTTCACGGCGGACTCCTTCGCGGCTTACAGCAAAAGCTCAGTATACCAGCAGCGACCGGCGGGGCTGAAGCCCCGCGGAGCACCACAATCATTAGGTGCCGACAGGTTTCCCGGCAGTTCCAGTCAGGCAAACCGGAACGGGCGGAACTTCGCCGGCACATGGAAGCTCGGACCGTCCGGGACCGACCAGGCCGCGAACACCGCGCCCTCGGCTGGAGCTTCCGGCCCCCCCGGGCGCTTGATGCGGAACACATTGAAAGCCCAGGAGTCGCCGGGTGCGGGCGGCACACGTGCGGCTGCCTTACCCGACAGCGTGGCCAGCCCCGCCCAGGGCAGGCGCGCCAGGGCCGTCCAGCCCTCCTGCGTTCCGTGCGCATCGCGCAGGGGCACGACCTCGGACGACATGCCGGCCCAGTCCCACTCGGTCAGGGAACGCACGGAAGGCGCCGGCCGCTCGACCCGCAGATCGCAGACCACGTTGGCGGGGCTGATTTCGAGCTCGGCGTAGTTGACGCCCGACTTGTCCAGATCGAGAAAGATCTCGACCACTTCTTCCTCCCAGATGTGCTCGTCGCGTCGCGTCATCCTGTGCCATGGCGCGTCGTCAACCGCGTCGAATCGGACGTGCAGCGCCGCCCGGTCCCAGCACGCCTGGAAGCGCGTGCGATACCGCTCCGGGCCCCATTCAATCACTGCCGCGTCACGCCACGCTGGACCGTCAACGGCGAGGATGGCCGCCGCATCCGAGGCGAGCCGTTGCACCGAGTAGTCGCCGGCCGCCGGCGCACGAGGATCTTGATACAGCACGTTCACCGTCCTGTCCGGGCGCACGCGGTGCGCCCCTAACGGCCGTTCGTCGTCCGACGCTCGTCGTTCGTCATTCGTCACGCAACGACCCAGTCCCGCTCCCACCGATGCGCACGGAGCGTCTCCAGGAGCGCCGGGTCGAGCGGCCGCCCGTCGCTGGCCGCACAGTTGGCGCGCACGTTGGCCAGCCGTCGCATCCCGGGAATGGTCGTCGTGACGGCCGGGTGATGCAAGATGAAACGCAGCGCCAGCTCCGCGAGCGTCATGCCGGGCGGCACTGCGTGTTTCAGCCGGTCGACCCGCTCGAGGGTGGCCGCGAGATTCCCGGGGGTGAAGTACAGATTGCGCCAGTCTCCGTCGGGCCAGCGAGCGTCGGCGGTGAGCGTGCCCGTCAGGCTGCCCTCATCGAACGGCACACGCGCGATGATCGAGATTCCGTGCTCCTGACAGTACGGAAACAGCTCATTCTCCGGGTTCTGGTCGAAGATGTTGTAAACGACCTGCACTGAATCGATCAAGCCCGTGGCCAGCGCCTTGAGCACATTGGTGGGCTCCCAGCGATTCACGCTGATCCCCCAGCTTCGGACGAGACCCTCGCGCTTGAGGTCCTCCATCGCGCGCCGCCAACGATCGTCAGCCGCCCACTTGTCGCTCCAGGCGTGAAGCTGTTGGAGATCTATGGTCTCGACACCGAGATTCTTCAGGCTCTTCTCGGTGAAGGCGCGAATGTGATCGGGCGGAAAGACATCGTCGAGCGGGAAACCATCGAGCTGAATCCAGCGCTGATTCCTGGGGGGCACCTTCGTGGCGACGTAGAGGCGTGTTCCGGGATTGTCGCGCAGCAGCGCACCCAGCAGCTGCTCGCTGTGCCCGGCGCCGTACGCCCAGGCGGTGTCGAAGAAGTTGCAGCCGAGCGCCACGCTCTCGTGAAGCGCCGCCATCGTCTCGCGGTCGTCCGATCCGGTCCAGCCGCCCAGGCCCCACATGCCATAGCCGATCTCGGAGATTTCCCAGCCGGTACGTGGATGAGCCCGATAGCGCATACGGAGAGTTTATTTCAGGTGCGTCAGGTGCGTCAGGTGCGACGGGTGCGTCAGGTGCGTGTGGAGGCTGGGCTTCCGCCGTCGCTGAAGGCTTCGGCGGACTCGCCTTAGCCTTGTCCGCCTCCGAGCGAGGCGCTACCGCGAGACCCGGCGAAGCTCGAAGAGAGTAGTCGGGGGCGGAGGCGGTCAGCCCCGCCGCTCAGCCCCGCGAATCAGCTCGTAGTGGAAAAGCGCCGTGTCTGCCCCAGCCAGCGCGCGGCTCTCTCGAGCGCCACACGTTCCGCGTCCTCACGCGTGGGACCCTCGGCGCGGGCGAACCGCGCGCCGGGATCCACGCTTGAGATCGTGCAGAAGTACGTGTCGCCGAGCCGGTACGTCTCGAGGACGATCGACCAGCCCGACAGCTCCTGCTCTCGTCGAGTGTAGGCTTCGGCGTTCATCGAGTGCGGCTACGGCTTTTCGACTTGCGCTCCCACCAGATTGCCCCACTCGGTCCACGAGCCGTCGTAGTTCTTGACGTTTTCGTAGCCCAGGAGCTCCTTCAGAACGAACCACGTGTGACTCGAGCGCTCGCCGATGCGGCAGTAAGCGATCACGGGCTTGTCGGCGGTGACGCCTGCCGCGCCGTAGAGCGCGCGCAGCTCGTCGGTCGACTTGAACGTTCCATCGTCGTTGCAGGCCTTGGCCCAGGGGATGCTCTTTGCGCCGGGGATGTGGCCGCCGCGCTGGCAGGTTTCGGGAAGACCCGGAGGCGCCAGGATCTCTCCTGTGAACTCCTGCGGTCCGCGAACGTCGACCAGGGCGGCGCTCTTCTCTTTCACCGCGTCCTGCACTTCGGGCAGAAACGCGCGAATGGAGAGGTCGGCCGCGCTCGCCTTATAGGTGGCGGGCTTGGCTGTGGGCGCTGCCGTATCGAGCTCGCGGCCTTCAGCCACCCACTTCTTGCGGCCGCCGTTCATGATCCGCACGTCCTTGTGGCCGTAGATCTTCATCTGCCAGTAGGCCCATGCGGCGAACCAGTTGTTGTTGTCCCCGTACAAGACAACGGTCGTGTCGTTGCCGATGCCCGAGCGCGCCATCAGCTCCTCGAACTTCTTCGGCGGAATGATGTCTCGCACCAGCGTGTCACAGAGCTCGGTCGTCCAATTCCAGCCGATGGCACCCGGCACGTGCCCCTGATCGTAAGCCGCGGTATCAACGTCCACTTCGACGACGCGGATCGTGTCGTCGCCAAGATGCTGCTTTACCCAGTCTGTGCTGACCAGGACGTCAGGCGCAGTTGCAGTTCCCATCGACATGTGTCCTCCAGGAGGTGAACGGAGATCGTAGTCGGGTCGGCCGTGCCGCCGCAAGCGTCTTCACGCTTCGCACGGGCGTGGCGTGGAGGGCCCTCGCCAGCGAAGCCGGCGGCGCTCGCGCGCGAGGCGAGCGCCCCTCGGCGAACGAAGTGAGCCGCCGCTCGCCGCCGAAGGCGGCGCCTTATTTGCCGTTGCTCATCGAGCCGAGGAAGTCCGCGTTGCTCTTGGTCTTGCCCATCTTCGAGAGGAGCAGCTCCATGGCTTCCACCGGTGACAGAGGCGTGAGCACCTTGCGCAGAACGTAGACGCGATTCAGATCCTCTTTGGGCAGGAGCAGCTCTTCTTTCCGCGTACCGCTCTTCTGGATATCGATGGCGGGGAACACGCGGCGATCCATCAGCTTGCGGTCGAGATGGATCTCCATGTTGCCCGTGCCCTTGAACTCCTCGAAGATGACCTCGTCCATCCGCGAGCCGGTGTCGATGAGCGCCGTCGCGATGATGGTGAGCGAGCCGCCCTCCTCGATGTTGCGCGCGGCGCCGAAGAAGCGCTTGGGCCGCTGCAGGGCATTGCTGTCGACGCCGCCCGAGAGAATCTTGCCCGAGGCGGGCACGATCGTGTTGTAGGCGCGCGCAAGCCGCGTGATCGAGTCGAGCAGGATGACCACGTCTTTCTTGTGCTCGACCAGACGCTTCGCCTTCTCGATGACCATCTCGGCGACCTGCACGTGACGCTGGGCGGGCTCGTCGAAGGTCGACGAGATGACCTCGCCCCGGACCGATCGCTGCATGTCGGTGACTTCTTCCGGCCGCTCGTCGATGAGCAGCACGATGAGGTACACCTCCGGGTGGTTCTTCGCGATGCTGTTCGCCAGGCTCTGGAGCAGCATCGTCTTGCCCGTGCGCGGCGCGGCGACGATCAGGCCACGCTGGCCCTTGCCGATCGGCGTCATCAGATCGAGCACGCGGCCCGACAGGTTTTCGCCATCGGTCTCGAGCACGAGCCGCCCCTGAGGGTAGAGGGGCGTGAGGTTCTCGAAGAACACCTTCTCGCGCGCCCGTTCAGGCGGCTCGAAGTTCACGGCCTCGACCTTGATCAGCGCGAAATAGCGCTCGCCTTCTTTCGGCGATCGAATCTGTCCCGAGACGGTGTCGCCCGTGTGCAGGTCGAACTTGCGGATCTGCGACGGCGAGACGTAGATGTCGTCGGGGCCGGGCAGATAGTTGTAGTCGGGCGCCCGGAGAAATCCAAAGCCGTCGGGGAGCACCTCGAGGACGCCTTCAGAGAAGATGAGTCCGCTCTTCTCGGCGCGCGCGCGCAGGATCTCGAAGATGAGCTCCTGTTTGCGCATCCCCGTCGCGCCCGGCACTTCGAGCTGTTTGGCGATGCGCGTCAGCTCGGTGACGCTCATCTCCTTGAGGTGACTCAGCTCGATGACGGTCGGGCCGGTCGGGGCCTCGGTGGTGGCGGTGGTTGGCTGCTGAGCAGTCTGGCGATCAGTATCCACAGTTCCTTCAGTCCTTCGCCCGTCGCGGCCGACATCGGCAGCACGGGGGTGGTAAACGCTCGTTCAAACGCATGCTGGGCGCGCGAGCGTTCGGCGCGCGACAGCTTGTCAATCTTGGTGGCGACGACGCCGAGTGGAATCTCGAGCGCCGCCAGCCAGTCGTGGGCACGCACGTCGCTCTCGAGGCCCGGGTGCCGCCCGTCGACGAGCAGCAGGGCGCCGAACGCCGCCGGCGGGCGGTGACCCGACCCGGCGGCCGTCTGGCCGCTCGCGCGATGCCCGAAATAGTCGCGTGTCAGCGCCTCAAAGGCGTCGGCCGACACTGAGCCGCCGCGCGCATACCCGTATCCCGGTAAGTCCACGAGATGGAACGGTCGGTCGCCCGGGGACTCCAGGCGATAGACGTTCAGCGTGCGGGTCTTCCCAGGCGCCGCGCTCGTGCGCGCGATACGCGCCGCCGCCAGCTTGTTCACCAGCGTTGACTTGCCCACGTTGGAGCGTCCGACAACCGCGAGCTCGGCGAGTCCGTCGCCCGGATAGTCGGCCGGCCGGACTGCACTGGTCACGAACTCCGCGCGCATCAGCCTGCCACGGAGGCACAGAGCTCAAATCGCCACAGAGTCAGAGTCACGGAGAGCAGCAGTCACAGAGGCACTGAAATCAACCGGCCACAGGCCAGAGCGACAGTCCGAACAGCACGCGAACACGAGGAGCCCGTCAGTGCGTGATCGTGTCGTCCGGCGCCTCGACCTCGACGCCTTCGGCGACAGGTGCCACGATAGGCCCGGGCAACGGCTCGGCCAGCGCGATCTTCAGGACCTCGTCCATCGTCTGCACCATGTAGACGTCGAGGACGTCCAGGACCGCCTTGGGGATGTCGGCCAGATCCTTTTCGTTGTCCTTGGGGATGACGATGGTTTTCACCCCGGCGCGGTGCGCGGCGAGCACCTTCTCCTTGACGCCGCCAATCGGCAGCACCTTGCCTCGAAGCGTAATCTCGCCGGTCATCGCCACGTGGCGGTTCGTCGGCACGCGTGCCAGCGCCGATACCAGCGCGGTCGCAATCGTGATCCCGGCGCTCGGGCCGTCCTTCGGGATGGCGCCTTCCGGCACGTGGATGTGCACGTCGTGTTTGCGGTTCCAGTCCTTGGCCAGGCCGAACTCGTCGGCCTTGGATCGCACCCAGCTCATCGCGGCGCGCGCCGATTCCTGCATCACGTCGCCGAGCTTTCCGGTGAGCATCAACGCGCCCTTGCCGGGCATGAGCGTCGCCTCGGTCACGAGGATCTCGCCGCCCACCTCCGTCCAGGCCAGTCCGGTCGCGATGCCGATCTCGTTGGTCTGTTCGGCTTCCGTCGAGCGGTAGCGCGGCACGCCCAGATAGGCGGTGATCTTGGTGGTGTCCATCTCCTCGCTGAAGCTGCTGCCCTCGACCACCACCTTGCGCGCCACCTTGCGGCAGACCGACGAGATTTCGCGCTCGAGATTGCGAACGCCGGCTTCACGCGTGTAGCGGTTGATGATCGTCTGAAGCGCCTCGTCGGTGAATCGAATGTTCGCTTCCGTGAGGCCGGTGCCCTCGACGGCCTTGGGCACCAGGAACTTCTTCGCGATCTGCCCCTTCTCCTGCTCGGTGTAGCCGGCCAGCTGCAGCACTTCCATGCGATCGCGCAGCGCCTGCGGCACCGTGTGCAGCACGTTGGCCGTGCAGATGAACATCACGTTCGACAGGTCGTACTCGACGTCGAGATAGTGATCGAGAAACGCCCCGTTCTGCTCCGGGTCCAGCACTTCGAGCAGCGCCGCCGACGGGTCGCCGCGGAAGTCCATCGACATCTTGTCGACTTCGTCGAGCAGGAAGACCGGGTTCATCGAGCCGGCCTTCTTCATCATCTGGATGATCTGCCCCGGGAACGCGCCGATGTAGGTGCGCCGGTGGCCGCGGATCTCGGCCTCGTCACGCACGCCGCCGAGCGACAGCCGCACGAACTTGCGGTTCATGGCGCGGGCGATCGACTTGGCCAGCGAGGTCTTCCCGACGCCCGGAGGGCCCGCGAACGTGAGGATCGTCGCCTTCGGCTTCTTCACGAGCGCGCGCACGGCGAGGAACTCCAGGATGCGGTCCTTGATCTTCTCGAGCCCGTAATGGTCCTCGTTGAGGATCTCCTCGGCGCGCTTCAGATCGCGGCTCTCCTTGGTCTTCTTGTTCCAGGGCACCGCGATGAGCCAATCGAGGTAGTTCCGCGAGACGGTCGCCTCGGCCGACATCGGGGGCATCGCTTCCAGCCGCTTCAGCTCCTGGACGGCCTTTTCCTCGACCTCCTTCGGCATCTTCGACTGCTCGATCTTCTTCTTGAGATCGTCGATCTCGTTCCCCTTTTCGTCCTTGCGGCCCAGTTCCTTCTGAATCGCCTTCATCTTCTCGTTCAGGTAGTACTCCTTCTGCGCCTTCTCCATCTGCTTCTTCACGCGCGACTGGATGCGGCGATCGACCTGGAGCTTGTCTACCTCGCTCTCGAGAATGCTGGCGATGCGGTTCAGCCGTTCGAGCGGCGACACGATCTCGAGCAGGTTCTGCTTCTCGTCGACGCCGACGAGCAGGTGCGCGGCGATCGTGTCTGCGAGCTTGCCGGGATCGTCGACGCGCACGGCGGCAATCATCGCGTCGTAATGAAGATTGTTCGAGAGCTTGACGTACTGCTCGAAGAGCGACACGACGCGGCTCATCGTCCCCTCGACGTCGCCGGCGACGTCTTTCTGCTTCGCCAGCAGCTTCACGACGACGCGATAGAAGCCCTTGTCTTCCTTCCACTCGATGGCGCGTGCGCGATCGAGGCCCTCGACGAGCACCTTGATGTTGCCGTCCGGCAGCTTCAGCGACTGGACGACGTTGGCGACGCAGCCCATGGTGAAGATGTCTTCAGGGCGCGGATCATCGATGGACGCGTCGTGCTGCGCGGCGAGAAAGATCTTCTTGTCCTTGCCGAGCGCATGCTCGAGCGCGCGCGTCGAGGAAGGCCGTCCGATCACGAACGGCATCATCATGTGCGGGAACACGACAACGTCCCGCAGCGGGACTATGGGCAATGTCTCGTAGACTTCCATCTAATCGATTTCGAATTGCGGATTGTGGATTTCGGATTGGGAGAACAGATCGAGCGCCGGGGACGAGAGCGATGGGGCAGAGCGGTTGTGCTGATTGAAATCCGCCGTCAATCCGCGACCCGCAATCCCCAATCCCTACCCGGCCTTCTCAATTAGCGTGATCGGCTTGTCTTTCGCCTCCACGACGTCGCGCGTGATCACGCATTCACGCACCTTCTTCTGCGACGGGAGGTTGTACATCAGCTCGAGCATCAGCTCTTCGATGATCATCCGGAGGCCGCGGGCGCCGATCTTCCGCTTGAGCGCGGACTCGGCGATGGCCTCGAGCGAATCGTCCGTGAACTTCAGCTTCACGTTCTGGTACTCGAACAGCTTCTGGTACTGCCGGACAATGGCGTTTCGCGGCTGCGTCAGGATCTGGATGAGTGCCGGCTTGTCGAGCTCGTGCAGCGTGCCCACCACCGGCAAGCGGCCCACGAACTCGGGAATGAGCCCGTACTTGATCAGATCCTCGGGTTCGAGGTGTTCCAGCGTCGAGCCGATGTCGCGGTTCCGGACCGACTTGACCTCGGCCTTGAACCCCAGCGTCTTCTTGCCGACGCGCCGCTCGATCGATTTGTCGAGCCCGACGAACGCGCCGCCGCAAATGAACAGGATGTTCGTCGTGTCGATCTGGAAGAACTCCTGGTGCGGGTGCTTCCGGCCGCCCTGCGGCGGCACGTTGGCGACCGTGCCCTCGAGGATCTTGAGCAGCGCCTGCTGCACGCCTTCACCCGAGACATCGCGCGTGATCGACGGGTTCTCGTCCTTCCGGCAGATCTTGTCGACCTCGTCGATGTAGATGATCCCCTGCTGGCACTTCTCGATGTCGCCGCCGGCCGACTGCAGCAGCTTGAGGATGATGTTCTCGACATCCTCGCCGACGTACCCGGCTTCGGTCAGCGTCGTCGCATCGACGATGGTGAACGGGACCGAGAGGAGCTTGGCCAGCGTCTGCGCCAGAAGCGTCTTGCCGGTGCCCGTCGGACCAATCAGCAGAATGTTCGACTTGGTCAGCTCGACATCGTGACGGCTGCGCGGCTGCTTCTGGATCTCGATCCGCTTGTAGTGGTTGTAGACCGCGACCGCCAGCTTTTTCTTGGTGCGCTCCTGGCCGATCACGTACTCGTCGAGGAACTTCTTGATCTCGGGCGGAGACGGCAGCGACGAGCGCACGCCTCGCGTCTCGAACCGATTGTCGTCCGCGATGATGTCGTTGCAGACCTCGACGCATTCATCACAGATGAATACCGTGGGGCCTGCGATGAGTTTCCGGACGTCGTTCTGATCCTTGTTGCAAAACGAGCAACGCAGGACTTCCGACTCGCCGTTCTTCTTGACCATGGTGGGGGCTGTGCTCCCGCGAGGCCCGGACTAGCGCCGGATCTCGAACGCCGACCCGTTACGCCCGTTTGCGGATGACATCATCAATAATACCGTATTCCTTGCCCTGCTCAGCCGACATGATGTAGTCACGTTCCGTATCCTCTTGGATACGCTTGATCGGCTGCTCCGTGTGCAGTACCAGGATCGCGTTGATCCGCTCCCGCATCCGCAGGATCTCTCTCGCCGCGATGTCGATGTCGGTTGCCTGACCACCTAACCCCGACATCCAGGGCTGATGGATAAGAATGCGCGAGTTGGGCAGCGAATACCGCTTGCCCTTGCAGCCGGCTGCCAGCAGCACGGCCGCAATCGACGCCGCCTGTCCGATGCAGTACGTCGCCACGTCCGGCTTGATGAACTGCATCGTGTCGTATATCGCAAACCCTGCCGTGATCGACCCACCGGGACTGTTGATATAGAGCAGGATGTCCTTGTCGGGGTCTTCAGCTTCCAGAAACAACATCTGGGCAATTGCCAGGTTCGCGATCCCGTCGTCGATTGGCGTGCCGATGAAGATGATGTTGTCTTTGAGCAGCCGCGAAAAAATGTCATAGGCCCGCTCGCCGCGATTGGTCTGCTCAACAACCATCGGGACGAGTTGCATCCGGGAATCCGTATCTCGCATATATAGGATCAGACGCCGTTCAGACGGTTTAGGGTCGATGCCGAGTGACGAGTGTGGCGGCTTGAGGACCCGAAGCGGCAGGCGCTTCGGTGGCAGGTTCGACTACTCCTCGGCAATTGTAGCACGGGCACGGAGGAAGTCAACCGCCTTCTCTCGCCGTAAACTCGTATAGAGGCTAGAGATACGGCCTTCCTTCTCGAGCCGTGCCCGGACTGCCTCGCTTGTCCGGCCCATTGCCGCCGCGTACTTCTCTATTTCGGCATCAACCTCGCTCGACTCCACGGCTAATTGCTCGCGTCGCGCAATTTCGTCGAGCACGATGGCGCTGGCCACCGTTTCGCGCGCCGAGTCGCGCTGATTATCGCGGAAGAGCTGCCAGTCGATGCCCGCCTGGCGCGGGTCCACGCCCTGTTCGATCAGACGGCGCACGAATTCCTCGGTGCGCCGCTCGATCTCGCGATCGATGAGCGCGTCGGGCACGTCGAAGGTGACGCGCGCCGCCAGCTGCCGCAGCAGGTCGCTGCGAACCTCGCGCTCGGCGGCGCGATCCGCTTCGGTCTGCAGATCTGTGCGCACGCGATCGCGGAGTGCGTCCAGCGTCTCGAAGTCGCCGAGATCCTTGGCGAACTCATCGTCGAGTGCCGGCACGACGCGCTTTTTCAGGCCCTTGACGGTGACGCCGTAGTGAAGCGTCGTCCCGGCGAGCTCCTTGAGCGAGTAGTCGGCGGGGTATCGACCGGAAATCGCTTTTCCTCGCCGACGGCCATTCCTGTCACCTGATCGTCGAATCCAGGCGGGTTCGCCGACGCGCCGATTTCAATAGAGACGTCCTCGTGCCGGTCGGGCGCTTCGCCCGATGCCTCCCGCACCAGATCCACCACCACGGTGTCGCCCGATTCGGCCTGCCGGCCCTCGAGGGGCTCATAGCGCGCGGCCCGCTCGCGGAGCCGGTCCAGGGCCTGGGCGACGGCATCTTCCTCGACGACCGCCGGTGGCCTGCGGAGGCGCAGGGCCGAATAGTCGCCGGGATCGAAGGCCGGGACGGTCTCGAAGTTCGCCGTGAACTTCAGCGGCTGGCCTTCCTCGACCAGCACGTCGCGAATATCCGGCGTGTCGACCGGCTCCATGCCCCGCTCGCGCAGCGCGTCGTCGACGGCGCGCGGGATGAGGTCGTGGACGACGTCGTGGAGAATCTGATCGCGGAATCGCTGGCGCACGACTTTCGCCGGCACCTTGCCGGGTCGAAAGCCGGGGATGCGCGCGGCCTTGCCATAGTCGCGCGCGATGCGGTCGATCTCGGCGTCGACCACCGTGCTGGGGATCTCGACCACGAGCTGTTTGCGTGTGTCGGTGACGTCGAGGAACTCGGTCTTCATGAAGGCAACTTCCCACTCTAACACAGGGGCCGGGACGTGCCGTGCCAGCCCGAATTTCGGTAGTGGGTCAGTTTGAAAAGATGGGCCGAAGATAATCTGGCACCGCCGGTTCGCGCGCGTGGCACAATGGGAGCATGCCTAGCCGCTCAAGCAAGTCCAAAACGAAACCAGCCGTCCGCAAACGTCCAGGCACATCACGCGATCATGATTTCGCCACGGTAGCCCGTAGCGTCGTGGAGCAGGCGATTGGCGAGAAGTTGGACGGGTCGGCGCTGGAGCCGAGCACGAAGAATCCTGCGGCCGTCGCACTTGGCAAGTTGGGCGGGGCCAAGGGCGGCAAGGCCAGAGCAGAAGCCCTGAGCCCTGCCAAGCGCAAGGCGATCGCCAGGAAGGCCGCTAAGGCCCGATGGAGCCGCTAGGAAATAGTGGGAGTTCATCGGGCTTCGGTGGATAGAACAGCCCGACGATGATCCATGACTTCGGGTTCTTGTGGACGGTCCCAACGAAGAAATGCAGTCTTGGACATCGATCCATTGGTACTCTCCTGAATTGCTTGTCAGAATCGAGGAAACGATACGGAACCGGAAACAGGCGCAGCCACTGGCCATTATCTGTGATGGCCGCCTGTACACGAGACTTCGATGCCCTGTTTTGCTGGGGTGGGATACGTGCGAACGACGATGAGCGCTCGCTTCGTCTCTAGGGGCATCTACAGGTCGTAGCCACGCAGCCCTTTCCGTTCCAGGGCGGCAGACAGCCGGTGTCTGTGGCATTCGTGCGGGTCAATCTCGACGCACATCAACGCAGCCGGCAGCTCAAACCCATTCAGGAACCAATGCAGGTTCAGGCCGAACCTCGGGCCTACAACGTGCTCGTCATACCAGTGCCAGATCGTTTCGCGGGTTCCTGATTCGATAGCTTTGGCTCTGATGTCACGCGGAACACCAAGATCTGGCGCGTGAACGTACGCGATGCCTACAGCCTCCACGCTCGCCTTTAGATTGCTCTTGCTTAACTCGGGTCGATACATGCTGACCGGGTTCTGGCGGATGTCGAGGAGCGTCTTGACGCTCGCGCCAAGCATCGCCGCGATCAATTCGTCTAGCTTTCGCCCGGTGTAACCAAGCGTGAAGAAATGAGCCGCGCCAAGGTCACGCGTTTGGTTCCACGCTGCTCGGCCGTCCAGCTGCTCTTGGCGCGTTCCACACGGAAGGCTGAGCCGGTTCTTCTGTGGCATCTCGTCATGAGCTTACCGCAGACGCCAATGGATGATTCCGTGGCTGTCCTTGGGGCGCTCGAGACCTATATCGGCCTCAAGGCGTCGGACCCACTGGTTATTCGGGAACGCTTGCGGCATCTTCGCCGCAGTTCTGATCTCGGTCCAGGTCAGACCGCTCTCTCTGCCCTGTAACGCCTTTCGGATGCGGTCCCTGAACTCCTCATAGGTCAGCATCGGGACCGCCTTCTTGCGGGGTCGGTTCCAATAGGGAGACTTGCACTTCGGGCAAAAACGGGGCTCCTCCTCCAGGTTCCTGGGAATCCACTCAAACCCGCACCGGTCGCACCGGCAGCCCATAACGGTAATCGGGACCCTAGCCACAGCCCGATTATATGATTTAGAATCATATTATTTCAAGTTGACATTCCTAGTGCGGTCAAGCATAATGGTCAACATGAACCGGCTGACAATCGTAAAGCGCACGGCGGTGGTCAAGGCTCTGGTTGAGGGCTGCTCCATCCGCGCGACCGTCCGCACTGACCGGCGTGGCGAAGAACACGATCGCCAAATTGCTGATTGAGTTGGGCGCGGCGTGCGCGGCCTACCAGGACGAGCACCTCCGCAATCTGCCCTGCAAGCGGCTTCAGTGCGATGAGATTTGGTCGTACGTCGGCGCGAAGGACAAGAACCTGTCGCAGGAGAAGAAGGAGCAAGGGCTCGGCTCGATCTGGACGTGGACGGCGCTCGATGCCGATACGAAGCTAATCGCGTCCTGGCTGGTCGGCTCGCGCGATGCAGGCTCGGCGTACGAGTTCATGCAGGACGTGGCGTCACGGCTGCGTGGGCGCGTGCAGCTCACGACAGACGGTCACAGGCCCTATCTCGCGGCGGTCGAGGATGCCTTCGGCGCGGACATCGATTACGCGATGCTCCAGAAGCTCTATGGCGCGGAGGCAGGCAGCGAGACGCGCTACAGCCCCGCCGTGTGCATCGGCTGCAAGGTGGAGACGGTTACGGGCGCCCCCGATCCAAAGCACATCTCCACGTCTTACGTTGAGCGACAGAATTTGTCGATGCGGATGTCGATGCGCCGCTTTACGCGACTGACGAATGCGTTCTCAAAGAAGGTGGAGAACCACGCGGCAGCCGTGGCGCTCTATTTCATGTGGTACAACTTTGGCCGCGTGCATCAGACGTTGCGCGTAACGCCAGCGATGGAAGCGCGCGTCAGCGATCACGTGTGGTCGGTGGAAGAGATCGTGGCTCTACTAGATTGAGTTAGGGCGCATCCGGTGCCTTGGTCGGCACTCTCATCGTGATCTGGATCGTCTTCTGATCGACAATGCGATAGCTCAACGTCGCGCTTTTGGCGACCATTCCCAGCGCGGACTCCAGTGATTGTTTATGCCAGCGAGCACCGATGCTCCAGTCGCAACACGGACCGTGCTCGTCTTTAGAGTCGCCATTCTTCCGCTTTGCGATGCACTCCTGAACCTCTGGCGCGAGCGTGACTCTAACTCTGGCCGCATCGCTCAACAGATTGGCGACTTCGGGTAGAGATTTATTGTCGAAGGACATGCTGGGCAATTGGCGAGCGAGAATGCCAGGCTGTGCTTCTGCCGGGGCGCTAAGCGCGAGACCAAGCGCGAGAGATGCCGCTAGTACGCTGCGAAGCCGCATACGGACCCCCGGCTGTTATTCTCTAACTTGCTGGCCAAACGATCAAGCCTCGTGCCACAGGCCAGAACCGACAAATGAAACTGACCCACTACCCGAATTTCGGTAGTGGGCTACTTTCGATTATCAAAGTAGCCCACTACCTACTTCGTTCTCTGCGGCCCCAGGTTTGCGACCGTCGGCAGACCATCAACGGCCGACACAGCTAGAGATAAAGCGGGCGCAATGAATGAACTTGTCGGCGTGCTCGCCGGTGTCTGGTGTCTTGGCAGCGTGATGGGCTATTACAGGGCGAAGGGGACCAGTAAGCGCCGCTGCGTGCGTCCACTTTTGTCCTCAGTGCTTGGGCTCTGGTAGTCCAGACTCCGCCCTGGCGCGCGCCTCCTCCCAATCGTTTTCTTTGAGCCTCCGCATTAACTGACGGGCCGGTGTGCTCTTTTGAACTGCCGGGATTCGGCGCGTCGGGTAGGCTCCAGTATTGGCGGGAGGGGTGACACCATGGCGTCGCCGAAGCTGACCTATGAGGCATCCGTGTTCTGTGGCGTGCTAGTCCTCGCCGTTAGTGTGATCCTCGCGTTCTTCTGACCGCCGGGCGCCACCGCCCGAACTGTCGGCAACCCGACAGATCGAGTTGTCGCACTTGCGGTATGAATCCGACGATTCAACAGTACGGAGGCTCGATATGCCACTGCACGATGTCTCTCAGAGATCGTCGTCGTCTGGCCCCGTCGTCCCGGAGTGTGCCAACTGCCGTCAGCCTGACCGCGTGCACGAGATCACACTGCACGACCTCGCTCCAGGGATTCACTATTGGCGCTGCGACGGGTGCGGGTTCGTGTGGGCCACGCAGTATGGGGAAGACTTGAGACGGGCGAGCGCGTAGGCCCATGCTCCACACGCGATCTCCCAACGCGGCGCTCGAATCGGTGCTGATGCTCGTGGCCTGTGCGCTCATCGTTGCCGGCATCCTCACCGCGTTCTTCTGAGTCACCAGAAACCCTTGCCGCACGACAATCCGCGTGCCAACGCGCGGGGTGGCCTCAGTCAAACTTGACCACTACCCAACGAGCCGTTTTGCGTGACGCGTCCCTGTGTGGCGGCGGGGCTTTCGCCGCATGCTTCCTGTGACGGCGGGGCTCTCGCCCGCATGCTTCCTGTGGCGGCGGGGCTTTAGCCCCGCATGTTTGTCGGGGCCTCAGCCTCAGGCCCGCGCGCGGCGTTGGATGCGCGGTTCTTCGCGGGCCGCGCTCGCTTTCGCCGTCGATGCACGGACGACGAGCTCAGGCTCGACGTGCAGCACGCGAGGCGCGCGTGCTGTTCGCCCCGCGGCGATCCGGGCCACCATCGTTTCGGCGGCGAGCTCACCCATCTGGCGCAGCGGTTGGCGCACGGTGGTAAGGGGAGGGTTGTGAGACGAGGCGCCGAGGATGTCATCGAAGCCGACGACCGACACGTCGTCCGGCACGCTGAGGCCCGCATCGCGCAACGCGCCGATGGCGCCGAACGCCGACAGATCGTTGAAGGCGAAGATTGCCGTGAAGCCTGGTCGCGCGAGCAGAAGCTGCCGCGTGATGTCGTAGCCGGCCTCGGGCAACGGACCGTCCCCCTCGAGTTGCACCACGAGCCGTCGATCGAGCGGGATCCCGAGGCGCACTGCCGCTTGCCGAATCGCCCGCCAGCGGATGTCGGTGTCGGAGCTGAAGCTCTGGCCCTTGATGATGGCAATGCGCCGGTGGCCCAGCGCCTGAAAGTGTTTCAGCGCAAGTGTGGCCGCATGATCGTGATTGAGCTCCACGTTGGTGACGCCCGGCGAGCGATGGTGTCCCGAGACGGCGACCACTGGCACCGGCAGCGACTGCTCGCACGGCGTGTCGACGCAAATGAGTCCCTCGACCGCCCGATCGAGCAGCAGGCGCGGATACTCGTCGAGCAGGTCCGGTCGGTGCCGATGGCTCGCCACGAAATACAGGAACCCCTCCTGGAGCAGCCGATCCTCGATGCCGCGGAGGACGAGCGTGGCGTAGCCTTCGCTGATCTCGGGCACCAGCACACCAATCGTGAAGCTGCGCTGGCGCCGCAGCGATCGGGCGAGCGTGTTGGGACGGTAATCGAGCTTGCGGGCGGCCGAGATGATGCGCTCCTGCGTTGCGCGCGGGATCGCGGCGGCGCCAGGCGCCTGATTCAGCACGAGCGAGACTGAGGCGGGGGAGAGGCCAAGGTGCTCGGCCAGGACACGAAGCGTCATCGGGCCGGACTCGCCGGCGGCGGGCGATCGGGCTCGGCGTTTAGCCATGTGCGAACGGCAGTCTCCCATGCGGGCAGCGTGCCGGCAAGCGGGGCCCTGGGGGGTTTTAGCCGCTCAGCTTGACAACGCGCGCCGGAACTGTTACCAATCTATCACTACTAAAACGATTTAGTAGCGAAAGCCGATTTAGCAGCGCGTCCCGACCATGTGTCGCAGGATGCCTAGGGAAGAGAGTTTTGGCGGGAGCCACAGGGGGACTTCGCCCGCCAGAGGGCCGGTCGCGGGCACGACCGACCCTCTTTTTTTGCCTGTCGCGCCACTCATTCTTCAAGCGCCGTTTTCAGCGAAACTGTTTCAGGCTGGACAGCGCAAGCAGGATCGCCAGTGCGGCAAGTGGTACCGCGAGACCGGCGCGCAAGTCGCCGAACGCGCTCGAGAACGCGCCCACGACCCAAGGCATAACCGCGCCCCCGAGTCCGCCGGCACCATACAACGGTCCGGCGGCGCCAGGTGCGCGTGCAGCGACCGATCGCGTGACCTGCGCCCAGAGCAGCGGAAAGATGGCCGAAAGGCCGAGACCCGCGACCGCAGAGCCCAGGACCACCCCCTTCGGAGTGGTCGCGGCGAAGGTAATCGCAAGCACGCCCAAGGCGGCGACCGCGAGGCCGCCACGAATCAACGTGACCTCCTTGATGCGGCTGAGGGCGAGGGTGGCCATCAGCCGCCCGGCGGTCAGCGCCGCCCAGAACGCCGTCGGGGCGAGCGCCCACGTCGTCGCCGTGGGTCCAGCGGCCATCCGGTGCGCGAACTCGGCGACCCAACCCGCCACGGAATTTTCCGTTCCGACATACAGGAAAATCAGCGTCCCATAGAGCAGCGCGTGATGGAGGAGCCCGGCATGCGCCAGCGTCTCCGCGCGCGGTGCGCCCGTGGGATCGCGACGTACCGCGAGAAGCAATCGCGGCACCACGACGCCACAGGCAACTGCTTGCGCCGCGCAGGCGATCGCGAGCACCGCCGTTGGACCCGCCACGCTGGCCGGAGCACCGAGGGCGCGCACGACGAGGGGCCACACAACGGCGCCGACGGCCCACGACACGTTGACGAGATTGAGTGCGCTGGCCGCTCGATCGGGCTCCGCCGCGGCGACCGCGATATTGGTGAGGGGTAGCACCAGTCCCAGGCCCAGACCGTAGGTGATCGTTGCCGCCACGCCAAGCGCGTGCGGCGCAATGCCGAGGGTCCCGATCCCCACCGCCAGCAGCGTGAAGCCCAAGGCGAGCGCCCAGCGCGCGCCAACCCGCGCGGCCAGGGCGGGCGCCACCAGCGTTGCCGACATCGAGCTGAGAAATTGCGCGGTGAACAGACTGCCGGCGACAACGTCGCTCATGCCCCAGCGCAGGGTGAGGGCCGGGAGTATCGGTCCGAGGAGCGTCGTGGCCATTCCGGCCACCACGAAGCCGACGTGCAGCGCGATCAGGAGGAGGCGTTTGGAAGACACGGTGAGCGGTACAGTGCTGGCGAAGCTGACCGTAGGAGGTCCGCCTTGGCGCCAGCGGCGCTTCGGCGCGCAACCTTTGCGTGAATGGCGATCGAACTGTTGGCCTGCCAGCCCTAGCTCGAAAATGTGCTCGGTGACGGCCGCCGTCGCGGCAGGGTTTTCGGATCGCCGCTAGGGCGGACCGCCTCCGCCTGGGCTCCGAGCGAAGGCTGGTGCGAAAGGGGGGAGTTGAACCCCCACGGCCTTTCGGCCACCGGATCCTAAGTCCGGCGCGTCTGCCAGTTCCGCCACTTTCGCCCGCGCGGATTCGCTCGCGACGGTAACACGCGATTTGCGGCACGTGCAAGGCACAGGGGCCGCTCGCTTTCGCTCGCCAACCGTCGGTCCGCCTGCGAACCGTGTCTGTCCGTGGCTGGCTGGAGATCCGCGTAAGTCCGTGGGGGCTGATGATCCGTGTGAATCCGCGGCTGGCTGATGTCGGTGTGAATCCGTGGCGGGCCGAGGTCCGTGTGAATCCGTGGCTGCGCCGGCGATCGGTGACAGCCCGTGGCCGACGCGTCAGGCAGCGACGGTGGGCGCCAGCATGGCCTGCGCCGCGCGCGCGACCCAGAGGGCCTGCCGCGTGCGGCGTTTGTTCGCGTAGAGCGCACGGTCGGCTTCGCCGAGCAGGTCGGCCAGCGTCGGCCGCTCGGGCGGCATCAACACGGCCGTGCCGGCACTGAATGCGATCGCAAAGGGCGCCGCCGTTCGCACGTTGTGCTGCGCGAGCGCTTCCTCCAGTCGGATGACGACGCGGGCGGCGGCGATGTGATCGGCGTCGAGGGCAATCGCGACGAACTCGTCGCCGCCGAGCCGGGCCACGACGTCCGATTCGCGGAAGGTGCAGCGCAGAATGGCCGCCGTCGCCGCGATCGCCTGATCGCCGGCCGCGTGGCCGAACGTGTCGTTGATCAACTTGAGGCCGTCCAGGTCGATCTGCACCAGCGCGAAGCTGCGACCGCTCCGCAGGCATTGCCGCCGCGCGTGCTCGCCAATCGCGAGCAGGCCCCGCCGGTTGTATAGACCCGTCAGCTCATCTCGAAGGGCCAGATCCGCCAGCCGCGTCTGCAGGCGCTGGCGCTCGATCCCCTGTCTGATAGACCGCACCAGCCGATCCGCGGTGAGGTCCGACAGGAGCAGGCACTCCTGCGCGCCGGCCTGAAGCGCCTCCGCGGTGCGAAGGGGACAGTCTTCCCGCAGGATGCCGAGCACGGCGAGCGGCTCCGGCCGGCCGATGCGCGTCAGGTCGGCCAGCTCGCCGCCGTCTGTCATTGCCAGATCCACGAGCACCGCGTCGAGCGATTCCTCCGCCAGCGTCGCAACGGCGGTGGCGACGGCGGTGGCACGCCGCATGGAGGCGCCCGGTGCGAGCGCGAGGACGTGTTCCAGGGAACTGGCGATGACCGGGTCACCTGAAACGATGAGAACGCGCAATGCCGGGGAGGTCATGCACCATCCACCTACGCAAGACATGTGCAGAAACAGGATGCATGTGCACTGCCGTGCACCCCCACGCAGCGGTGAGCGAAAGTGCCGAATGGAGCGTCAAAAATCAGTGAGAAGCGCGACTTCAGGTGTCGGAGAAACGGCCATTTTTTTCGCTCCACGCGCCCCGCCGTGCGGCTTTGAAGGCTGAAATTGTCGGATCGCTGTCAGTCCCGCGGCTCGAGATTCGTCAGCAGGAGCTCCGTGACGACACCCCGAGCCGCGGCGCGCGAGTTGATCGCGCGCCGCGCGGGCAGCCGATGAACGCGCAGGCCCGCAGCCGCGACCGCCGGATCTCCCTCGTAGAGCGCGGCGATTTCCGGAGCGCTCGAGTTGCTGACCATCACGTGGCATCCGCGCCGCGCCAGCTCCGCCGCCACGTCGGCGAGCCGCTGGTGATCGCCAAGCGTGAACGGCTGCATCGTGTAGGCGGTGAAGCGGGCGGTTGTCGAGAGCGGCGCATACGGAGGATCGAAGTACAGGAAGTCGCCGGTCCGCGCTTGACCGAGCACGGCGTCGAATCTGGCGCGCGCAATCGACACGCGGCGGCGCGACAGGATCCGTGAAATCGCGTGGATGTGGTCCGGCTCGAGAATCCGCGGCCGCACGTAACGCCCCGCCGGCACGTTGAAGCCGCCGTCACCGTTCAGCCGGAAGAGGCCGTTGAAACCGGTGCGATTCAGATAGATCAACATGGCCGCCAGTGCCGGCGTGTACGTCGCTCTCGGCGGAAGTTCCCGTCTCAGACGATTGAACGACTCGCGCACCGCGTAGTAGTGATCCGGCCCGCCCGCGTCATGGCCAACCGCGAGAGGCTCCAGCGCCGCCACCACGCCCGCCGGGTCGTCGCGCACCGCACGGTAGCAGCCGACCAGATCCTCGTTGCTGTCGGTCAGCACGACGCGGCGGCCGTCGAGCCGCTCGGCGGCGTGAAGATCGAAGAAGACCGCCCCGCTGCCGACGAACGGCTCGAAATACGCACCGAACTCGCGCGGATAGAAACGCCTGAACGCGGGGCAGCAGTTGCCGTTTCCCGCCGGCCCACTTCAGGAGAGGGCGGGCCGATCGTGGATGGCGAAAGGCGGATTGCGGATTGCGGATTGCGGATTGCCGGCTCGGGATCGCGCTGCCCCCGCCCTCATTAGGCCCGAATCATCCGATCGCGTCAATTGTGGATTGGCTACGGCCTATTGGCTGCGGCGACGGGTTGAGACTTTTTGCCTCGGTCCGCGTTATGAATAGTGTGACCGGCACGCCGGCCGATGGCCTGGCCGCAGCGCTCTTCGAGAAGTATCAGCAGCCGCTGCGGCGTTATTTGCGCTTCGCGACAGGCAGCGCCGATCTGGCCGATGACCTCACCCAAGATGTGTTCCTGCGCGTCGTCCGCGGCGCCGACGCGTACACGCCGCGAGAGCGCGAACGCGCCTGGCTGTTCCGGATCGCACGCAATCTGTTGACCGACCATGCCCGGCGGCAACTGACGCACCCCGAAGCCGCTGACTTCGCGGTGGAGCCGATCCGGCCCGCTCTCCAGCCGCAGCGCCTCAGTATTCGCGAGGCGCTGGCGCGCCTGACCGACCGCGACCGTCACGCCTTTCTGCTCTGCGAGATCGGTGGGCTCACCTACGAAGAGCTGGCTGACGTTCTCGATCTCAGCGTCGCCGCCGTTCGCTCGGTGCTGTATCGCGTGCGGGTGCAATTGCGGGCGAGCGTGCTGCCGCGACCGCGTGCGTCTGCCTCGCATGTCAACTCAATGGACCAAAACGATGACGTTTGACGAACGACACGCTGTGCTTTCTGCCCTGCTTGATCGAGAAGCGGTCGATCCCGATGCGCTGGCTGCCGCCCTGGACGATCCTGCCGGCAGGGCGACGCTGGTGGATTTCGTCCGACTTCGGGTCGAACTCCAGCATGCGGAGGCCGACGCCAGCGTGGACGTGCCTCGAGCGGTCACGATGCGCGGTTCGCGCCCTCGGGTGTGGCGACTCGCAGCCGCCGTACTCCTGCCGCTTGCGATCGGTGTTGCAAGTGGCATGTGGATTGGCGATCGGGTGACAGGGGCGAAGCCGCCGACGCCCGACAGGGTCCTTTCGTTCACACCCGGTGTGGATTGGCGTTGAGGAGGTGAGATGCGTGCTTCAATTGTGGCCCTCGCGATGATCACGTGTGCGCTTAGTGGAACTCCTCGCGCAAGTGTGGCGAACCGAACCGCCGACACTATCCCTGGCGCGGCCGTGCCCCAGATCCGTTTTCTTGCGGCCCCGCTTGGTCCGTCCTTTTCGGGCGGCGCCACGGTGTCAGTCGGCGGCACGATTGTGACCGGCGAAAGTCGAGACAATTACATGTCCTCCGGTATGACAGGCTCCCGTGAGCTCTGCACAGTTTCTGGCGGCGACCAGACGAGTGGCGAAGATGCGCGGCCTCCATCCGGTGCGATCGTTGCGTGGCGCTTCGAGTCGCGGCTCAAGTCGTTCGACCGCTCCGGCGCCGTTGTGGACCTGCATTGGACGCGGACCGTTCACGATCGCGCATCCGTTGACGGCGATTCGATGGACCGACACTACGAGCTGTCGCTCCACGAAGGAGCGCGTGTCCCGATCGATCTCGTCAGAGCGACCGGAGGCCCACACAATGGCTGTGATGGCGTTGCGCTCGAGGCCGAGTTGAGTTTTTGGGACGAACCCGAGCTCGCGAACCGGTTGCTCGAGTACCGACATCTGGCTGGTCCACACCGATGCGGCCGGCCAACAAATTACGGATCACGTCCAGCCGCGCGGGTTTCAGGGCCGCGAAATCGAATACACCTTTCGCCCACTTCGATATCGGACAGATGGCTCGCTGGACCCCGCGGGACCCGTGTCTGTCAGGCTCGATGGCCGAGTAAAGGGTCGCCTGCGTCAGGATGGCCGGATCGATCTCGTCCTTGGCGCGTCGCGTATGGTGCTAGTTGACAGACTCGGTACGGGCAACGGCGGCACCAAGCAGGAAACCGTCGCCGAGGGAGAAACCATCGAGTTCAAGACTCCGCGCCTGTCCGGTCAGCTCCCAGGCGTTCCAGAAGACAGCAATGTGTTTCGCGACGGGCAGACGGCGATCCGCGTGACGGTGCGACGAATCAGCTGAAGCCGCTTCTCGAGTTTTCGAGTTCTCGGTTTCTCGATTTCTATGCCTTCAGCTCCGCAACGTACTTGAGCGTGACGGGTACCTGATCTTCCGCCTTCGGGTGCTCGTCTTCGATGTAAAACATCTTCGTGCCTCCGGCTTTGGCTGCTTTCACCACGGCGGGCCAGTCGATCTGCCCCTGCCCGAGGGGCACGCTTGTTTCGTCGGGCGCCGTGCCCGTGGGATCCCCGACCGCAGTGCCCTTGGCGATGTCCTTCAGGTGCATCAACAGGAACCGTCCCGGATACTTCGTCAGGAGCTCCACCGGGTTGCCGCCGCCGCGAACGACCCAGAAGACATCCATCTGGAACGCCACGTCTTTCGATGACTGCTTCAGCAGCGTGTCGAGCAGCGTGCCGTCGGCGGTCGGCTGGAACTCGTAGCCATGCACGTGGTAGTGGAATTGGAGCCCCTCGGCGGCAAGCGCCGCGGCCCATTTCGTAAAATCGGTGGACGCCTGATCGATGTGCTGGCGCGTGACGGGCCCCTGATGCGGGATCCAGGCCGTGCCAACGTACGTCGCCCCGACGTCCTTCGCGTCCTTGATGGCGGAGGGCAGATCGTCGCGAAGCTTTTCGTAGCCGGTCAGCATGCTTTGCATGCGGAGGCCGTACTTTCCGATGAGCGTCTTGAAGTCCGCCGCGGTTCCGCCATACCAGCCGCCACCCTCGACGTCCTCGAAGCCCCAGTCCTGTACGAGCTTCAACGTGCCAGGCACGTCCTTCTCGAGGAGATGGCGCACCGTATACAGCTCCAGTCCGAGCACCCCGGGCAGGTTGTGGGTCGGCGCGGCCTCGAGCGCATGGTCGTTCGTGACAAACGGCAGCGCGCTCGCACCGGCGGCGAGCGTCTTCAGGAATCGACGGCGGGAGGAGTCAGGCATGTGGAGATAATAGAAGTGCCAAGTGATAAGTGCAAAGTGCCAAGTGGAGTGGGAAGTGGGAAGTGACAAGTGGAGGACGCAACCGTGCCGCTCATTGACGAAGGGAAAAAGGCGCCCGCTTTCTCGTTGCCGGACCAGTCGGGAAAGGTGCACAGCCTGAAGGACTATGCGGGACGGCCGGTCGTCCTCTACTTCTACCCGAAGGACGACACGCCAGGCTGCACGACCGAAGCGTGCAGCTTCCGGGATGCGCTGCCCGACTTCTCAAAGGTGAAGGCCACGGTCCTTGGGGTCAGCGTGCTCGACAGCGCCAGCAAGGCCAAGTTTGCCAAGAAGCACTCGCTCAACTTTCCCCTGCTGGCCGATGAGGATCACGCGGTGGCGGAAAATTACGGCGCGTGGCAGGAAAAGAGCATGTACGGCCGCAAGTACATGGGCATTGCGCGGATCACCTATCTCATCGACGCCGCCGGCAAGGTGGCCAGGCGGTGGGACAAGGTGAGCGTTGGCAGCCACGCCGACGAAGTCCTCCAGGCTCTTAAGGCCCTCTAGGGTCAGGGCCGCGCGCTCCGCTCGCGGTCGGGCGGCGCTTTCGCGCCGTGGGGCACCTCGCAGGCGCTCGGTGAGAGGCCGCTTACGCTGCTCGCGGTCGGGCGGAGCGAGGCGCCCCACCGGCCGAAGGCCGGCCCCTCTGCCGAGCCGAGCGAGGCGCCCTCGCGGCGAACGAAAGTGAGCCGGCCCTAACGCAACCCGTCTCTTCTCGTCTAACTTTCCCAGACACTGTGGACGACGCTGAAGAATTCGTCCTCGCGCAGGCGAGGGCCGGACATCGCCAGGCGTTTCGCACGCTCGTCGAGCGGCACAGCCGTGCTGTCTTCCGGGTGGCGTTCCGGGTCACCGGCAACGAGCAGGATGCCGAGGACGTCGTGCAGGAGACGTTTCTGAAGGCCTACACCGAGCTCGCCCGGTTCGAGGCGCGGTCCGGCTTTGGCACCTGGGTCCACCGCATCGCCGCCAACTGCGCGATCGACCTGATTCGACGGCGGCCCAAGCACGTGGTCCACGACGACGACGAGGCACAGCCCCTGCTGGCGCGACTCGCCAGCCCGGCGCCGGGACCCGAGCGCGAGGCGACAGGGCAACAGATTCGGAAGCGCATCGAGGCGGTGCTCTCCGCATTGACGCCCCTCGAGCGCGCGGCGTTCACGCTGCGGCATCTCGAGCAGCGGCCGGTCGAAGAGATCAGCGCGGCGCTGGGCCAGAGCCCGGCGGCCACGCGGCACAGCATCTTTCGCGCCGTGGCCAAGATGCGGCGTGAACTGGCGCCACTGGTGAGGACGAGCCCATGACACACATCGCGGAAGAACAACTCGTGGCCTACGCCCTGGACGATGCCGACGATGGCACGCGCGTCGTGGTCGAAACGCACGTGGCGATGTGCGAGGCATGCCGGGCCGAGCTCGAGGAGTTGCGTCGTGTGCTGCTGGCGGCAAGTGGGCTCGACGCGCCGCCCCGTCCGGCGGAGTACGGTGCCGACGTCTGGGCGCGCCTCGAGCCGCGATTGCCCGGTGAGGCGCGGCCGTCGACTCTTGCGTGGCGTCCGTGGCTTGCCGCCGCCGCGGCGCTGCTGCTGGCGCTGGGGGCATTTCTGATCGGCCGGTGGTCGCAGCCGAGAGAAATTCCCGCACGAATGGCGACAGCCGCGCGCCCCTCGCCGGACCCGAGCGGCATTCGAGAACGCGTGGTGCTGGCCGCGCTCGGAGATCACCTGGAGCGTACCGAGCGTGCGCTCGTCGAGCTCGTCAACGCCGACGAGGGCGGGACAGTCGACATTTCCGCGGAACAGGCGTGGGCGCGCGACCTGCTGGACGCCAATCGCCTCTATCGCCAGTCGGCACGCGGCACGGCGTCACCCGCACTCGTGGATCTCCTCGGCGAGCTCGAGCCGATCCTGCTCGCCATCGTGCACAGCCCGAGCCGTCTGACGGCCGAAGAGTTTCAATCGCTCCGCTCGCGCATCGACGACCGGAGCCTCGTGTTCAAAGTGCGTGTGTCCGGCGCCGACATTCGCGCCCGGCAGCAGACGCGCATTCATTCTGGAGAAAAGACGTCATGATCGCAGAACTTGTGGCGGCAATGCTCGTAGCGGGCACGCCGTCGATACGAACCGACCTGGCAGCAGTCTCTGCGGCCGTCGAAGCCGGCGCGCCGCAGGAGCCGGCGCTTTACAAGGAGGGCACCAGCGCGCTCGACCGGAGCGACTGGGACGCGGCCATCAAAGCGTTCGGGGAAGTCGCACGCCAGAAGGGCGAGCGGGCCGACGCCGCGCTGTACTGGCAGGCGTACGCGTTCAACAAGAGCGGACGCCGCGAGGATGCCCTCAAGACGCTGGCCGCCCTGAAAAGCGCCTACCCGCAGAGCCGCTGGCTGCGGGATGGCCGGGCTCTCGAAATGGAAGTCCGGCAGGCCAGCGGTCAGACGCCGCAGGTCGAGCCCGACGACAACGACGAGCTGAAGCTGATGGCCCTCCGCGGGCTGATGAACGCCGATCCGAATCGCGCGATTCCCATCATCAAGCAAATGCTGGCCGGTGCGCCGTCGGACAAGCTCCGGGATCGCGCGCTCTTCGTCCTGGCACAGAGCGGCTCCGACGAGGGGCGACAGTTGCTGGTGACCCTCGCCAAGAGCGATCCCAACCCGGAGACGCGGGTCAAGGCCATCCAGCAGCTCGGACTGTTTGGCGGGGAGGAGAGCCGGCAGACGCTGGTCGACATCTACTCGACCAGCCAGGACGTCAGGGCGCGGAAAGCTGTCCTCCACGCCTTCATGATCTCGGGCGATCGCACGCGTCTCGCAGAGCTCGCCCGCAAGGAACCCTCGCCCGAGCTGCGGCGCGAAGCGATCAATCAGCTGGGTGTGTCGGGCGGCCGCGCCGAGCTCTGGCAGCTGTATCAGCAGGACAAGGATCTCTCGGTGCGTCGCGCCATCATCAACGCGCTGTTCGTTGGCGGCGGGGCGGATCAGCTCAGCGAGCTCGCGATGAAGGAGACCGATCCGCAGCTTCGCCGTGAGGCGATCGAACGTCTTGGGCTGACCGGAACCTCCAGCGCCGGGACCCTCAAGACGATCTACACGAACGAAAAGGATCCGGCACTGAAGCGCGCGGTGCTGAACGCGTTTTTCGTGCAGGGCAACGCCGCCGCCCTCGTCGAGATCGCGAGACGTGAACAGGATCCAGGACTCAAGCGTGAAGCCGTCGAAAAGCTCTCGCTGATGGGTTCGAAGGAAGCCACCGACTACATGATGGAGCTCCTGAAATGAACCTCCGGTCGATCCTCGCGGCTGGCGTCTACGCCTCGCTCATTCCACTCGTGGGTGCGACCGGCACCTGGACCGAACCGATGGCGGCTGCGCCATTCGCGGATCTGGAAGCGCCCGCGCTCTCGGATTCCGCCAGCCTGCAGGCGCAGAACACAGGGACGTCGGCGCTGCCCGTGCGCGCCGCCCGCATCGAACGCCGCGATGCCGCCTCGGGCCTGTCATCCTCGGTCGACGCGATCGCTCGGGCCGAAGCCGGGTCGGTGTGGCTGGCCTGGACGAGCCCGGCCCAGAAGCGTCCTGGCTCGAACGGCTCGTGGGATCGCGGCGTTGCCCGGTGCGTACTCGACGACGATGGCAATTTCAGCGAGGGCGGAAATATCGACGACCGAACGGAGACGCTCGTGATTCTCGCGCGACTGTCGAATCGCTCGATCGATCGCGTCGCTGTTGCCGACATGCGCTGCACGGTCGACGCGGGCGCGCGGACGGTCTATTGGCTGGAGCATGTCGTGGCGCACGAGAGTGTGGACCTGCTGGCGGGTCTCGTGCGTCGAGAAGCAGCGGAGATGTCGTCGCCCGACGGCGATCGAGACGATCACGATCGCAAGCACGGACGCCGTCATGCGCTGGTCGCGGTCGCGCTCACAGCCGATCTCTCCGCCGACGCCGTGCTCGAGGCGTTTGTCGCACCGGCGAATCCGCGCTGGCTGCGGCGCGATGCGGCGTTCTGGCTCGGTGCGGCGCGAGGCGCCCGCGGCGCCGTCGTCATCGGCCGTCTCGCTCGCGGCGACAAGGACGAGGACTTTCGTGAGCACCTGACGTTTGTCCTCACGCTCACGGGCGACACCGGCCTCGAGACGCTGCTCGATCTCGCGCGCGATGACGCCAGCAGCCAGGTCCGGGGTCAGGCGCTTTTCTGGCTCGGGCAGAAAGCCGGCGAACGTGCGGTGCGCACGCTCGGCCGGGCCGTCGACGACGACCCGGATCGGGAGGTGAGAAAGCGCGCCGTGTTCGCGATCAGCCAGTTGCCGAGAGACCAGTCCGTGCCGAAGTTGATCGAGCTGGCGCGAACACATCGTGACCCCGAGGTGCGCAAGCAGGCGATGTTCTGGCTGGGGCAGACGGGCGATGTGCGGGCCGTCGAGTTCTTCGAAGCCGTCCTGAAGCAGTAGGTGCCATTGCCCGAGCCAAAGCTCGGGCCTACGATCGACCCTTTCGTGTTCTCGGTTTCTCGAATTTCTCAGCGCGTAGGCCGGAGCTTCAGATCGGGCGTCAGGTCCGCAGCACGGGCGTCTCGCCTTCGAGCAGCCGCCTCACGAGATCGACGAGCTCTGACGGACGGTACGGCTTGGCGAGAAATGGGACGGCGGAGAGCCTACCGCCGTCCTCCGGCACCAGGCCGCTCGATACCACGACCGGCAGCGACGGCCACCGCCGCCTGATCTCGCCGAGGGTGACCTCACCGCTCAGCCCCGGCATCGTCAAGTCGAGGAGCACAAGACACAACTTCCCGTCGTGCTCCTGGCAGCGCGCGAGCGCATCGTCGCCCGTGTTGGCTTCGACGATGCAGAAGCCGCTGCGTTCGAGCACGCGGCGCGCCACGGCGCGCACGGCCGCCTCATCGTCGACCAGGAGAACCATGCCGCTGCCTTGCCATCGCGCTGGCGCGCCAACGGTCGCAGCTGGAGTTTCGGTCACCGCCGCGGCGGCCGGAAAGAAGAGTCGGAAAGTAGTGCCGCATCCTCGCTGGCTGATGACGTCGAGCGCGCCTTTGTGGCCGCGTACGATGCCGAGGACAGCGGCCAGGCCGAGCCCGCGCCCCGTGAACTTCGTGGTGAAGAACGGCTCGAAGATCCGCGCGCGCGTCGCGGCGTCCATGCCGACGCCGCTATCGGTCACCTCGAGGAACACGTACTCTCCCGCGGGCAGCTCCTCGTTGAGATATGTCGTCCGCCAGCATCTGGCGGTCGGCCTGAATCGTCCCCGTCTTCACCGTCACGAGGCCGGGCTGGCCTTCCAAGGCGTCCGAGGCGTTGGTGATCAGGTTCATGACGACCTGCCGGACTTGCGTCGCGTCGGCCACGATTGCCGGCATGTCGTCGGTCAGTTGCAGCGACAGCTGTGCCTGCCTCGAGATCGACGCGATCCAGGAGCTGCGTCATTTCACGGACGATGAGAGTGAGACTGAGCGGCTCGACAAGGAACTTGCCGCGCCCCGAGTAGGCGAGCATCTGCCGCGTCAGCTCGGCCGCGCGCTGCGCGCTCGTCTCGATGTCTTTCACCGGCTGACGCGCCGGCGAGTTCTCTGGCAGGTCGACGAGCGCGAGCCCGGCGTTGCCCAGGACGCCGACGAGGAGATTGTTGAAGTCGTGCGCGATGCCACCGGCGAGCACGCCGAGGCTTTCGAGCTTCTTCGCATTGCGCATCTGCTCTTCCAGCCGCTTCCGTTCGATCTCCGCCATCCTCCGCTCCGTGACGTCGACGCCCGCCGTCGTCACACCGACGATGGCTCCGGACAACTCGCGGAGGGGCTCTACCGTCAAATCGAAATAGAGCATGCGGCTGTCCGGCGTCTGAAACTCCAGTTCCACGCGCTCGCCGATACCCGTCTCGAGCACGCGGCGCTTCAACGCGTGCATGCGCTGTGCCTTTTCCACGCCCACCGGACCCGGGTCGTTGCAACCGACGGCCTCGTCGATCGTTCGCGTCTCGCCCGAGGAATAGGCCCACGTGTACTGGAGATTGCGATCCTCGGTCGACACGAAAATCGGCGAGTTCTTCAGCGCGACGCGGAACCGTTCCTCGCTCCGGCGAAGCTCCAGATCGGTCTGCAGCCGCGCCTCGAGCAGTTGGGCGTTGCGGATGGCGAGCGCGGCTTGATCGCTCAGCCCGCGCAACAACGCCACATCGTCGCCCGAGAATTCGCGCGATCGGCCGATCTCGCCCACGGCCACCATCCCGATGAGCGTCTCGTCGCGAATCATTCGGGCAAACGCCGCCGAGCGCACGCCAAGATTCCGGAACGTCGCGTGGTTGGGCATGAAAGTCGCCTGGTCGACGTCGGGAATCGTCACGACCGAGGTCTCGACGGGCCAGAGACGCAGGTGGAGGTCGATGGGCGCCGGGATGAATTGTTTGAGCGCGTCCGGCGGCCCCCCGGCGACGGCTTCGGCCTTCAACAGGCCGTCGCGTGGGTCGTACACGTAGACGACCGCCGCCGACGTGCGCAGGGCGAGGCGGGCCTGCTCGCAGACCGCATTGAGCGCGTCGCCGAACTCGCGTTGAGCCCCCAGGTAATGCGACAGGCGCAACAGAGCCTCGGCGCGATCGCGCTCCCGGCGCGCGGCCGCCTCGGCGTCGCGCAGGTGTTCGAGCGCCTGCGCGTTGCTGATGGCGAGCGCGGCCTGGTCGGCCACGCCTTGCAGAAGGGCGCGTTCATCGGAGGTGAACTGTCGGACCTCGCCGAGCGTCCACGCGGTGACTGTACCGAGCAGCCCATTTTCGTGCCGTGCCATTGCCGCGAGACACGTGCGGATGCCTGTCCGCTCGACGGCCGATCGCTCCTCGGGCAGCACTCGATCGCGGAAGTCCTCGATTTCGAGCACGGGCCGAAAATCCTCGCGCACCCGAGTCCAGACCGCCGCCGGCACGTCTGCGAGGAGCGCCTCGGCCCCGGTCGGGAGGCCTGACGAGGCAGCGAGCCGGAGCGCGCCGGTTGTCGTATCGAGGAGCGCGACGGATGCGGCGCGGACGCCGAGGAGCGAGCGGACCTCGACGCATACGGCGTCCAGCACGGTGCGAAAATCCGTGATGGAATTCAAACGGGCCGCCACCCGCAGCACGGTCTCGAGACGCGACTTCTGGCGCCTGAGGGCCTCCCCGGCCGCAATCTCGGCACGCTCGGCGCGAATGCGATCCGTGATGTCGATTGCCAGGCCCGCGACGAGCGTGGGACGACCTTGGTTGTCGTGCAGCGGGAACTTGTATGTGAGCCAGTCGTGCACGCCATCGGGCAGCGGCACTCGCTCGACCGTCTCGCGAGCCGCGCCGGTTTCGAGCACCTCGGTATCGGTGCGCTGCTGGTCGGCCGCGACGTCGGGCGGGAACGCGTCGAAATGGCTCCGGCCAATGCGATCTGATTCCTCGATCTGAAACAGCTCGAGGTATCGACGGTTCACGTACAGGAATCGGCCCTGCGCGTCCTTGATGAACGCAGCGGTCGGCGAGTTGGTCATGAAGGCTTCGAACCGGCTCTCGCTTTCCCGCAGCGCCTCGCGCGAGTATCGGCTGGTGGCATTGGTCAGCGACCGCTGTTCGGCCATTGCCACGCGGATCGTCAGGATGCGCGGATCGACGGGCGAGACCACATAGTCGTGCACGCCCGATTCGAGCGCCGCTTCCAGGCTCTCGATTCGCTCGTCGGCCGTGACGGCCAGAATCACGGCATGGCGGCCCGCCGCGTGACGCTTGAACCGCCGGCAGAAGGCGATGCCGTCCTGACCGGGCAGGGCAACGTCGAGGATGGCCAAATCGAACGGAACGGCAGCCACTTCGGGACCGATCTCGGCCCAGGCGCTCTCGGCGTCGGCGCAGACGGTGACCTGGTGCCGCCGGGCGCGGAGCGTAGACAGCAGAATGGCGCGCGTGGCGCCGTCGTGTTCGACGACCAGGACTCGCATGTGTGGGATGGGTTACGGGCCGGCCCGTTACTCTTTCGGCTCGATGGCGTGGCGACTTCAGGCCGAGCACCGCTCGGACGGGTTGCGCTATACTCTCGCCGGTTTGCCATGAAAAAAGTCGCTATCGGCTGCGGTATCGTCCTCGTTGTCGCGCTCATCGGCGGCACAGTGGGTATGTATGTCGTCTACAACAAGGCCCGGGCGGCGCTTGCCGGATTCACCGAGCTCGGAAAGGTGCCCGACCTCGAGCGGCAAGTGAGGAACCGGTCGGCATTCGTGCCGCCCAGTTCCGGTGAGCTCACGGCAGACCAGATCGCCACTTACGTCGCCGTGCGGGAGCAGGTCCGGCAGAAGATGGGCGACCGCTTCAAGCAAATCGACACGAAGTACAAATCGTTCATGGAGCGCGTCGAACCGCGACCAGCACACGGCGCTCGACGTGCCCCAGTTGATCGGCGCCTATCAGGAGCTGGCGGGCTTGTATGTGCTGGGCAAGCAGGCCCAGGTCGACGCGCTCAACGCCAGGAACCTGTCGCTCGGCGAGTACCGCTGGATTCAGCTGCAGGCGTACACGGCCATCGGGATTCCGGTGATGAACATGGACGTCTCGCGATTCATCGACGACCTGAAGGCGGGACGAACGCCCGAGCAGCCCGGGCACCTTGCTCTCCCTGTTCCCTCGGCGGCGTCCGACAAGAACAAGGCCCTTGTCGAGCCCCACAAGAAGCTTCTGGAGGACAACGCGTCACTCTCGTTTTTCGGACTCTAAGAGGAGCGCCGTGACGATGCGCCGCCACTCGGACTCGAGGTCGTCGTCGGCGATCGGCTGGTCTGCGCGGCGATACCAATAGCCGGCGTTCCCGAGGTCGCCTTCTTTGCGATGCAGGTACGCGTGGACCCACGCGCCAGTCGCGTCGTCGACGTCCTGCGCGATGCGATGGGCATTGTGCCAGTCCCCACGGGCGTCGTGCCACAGCGCCGTGAGCGCGCCGCTCAACCCGGCCGGCGGCGTCGAGTCCTTCAGCGTGCGTGTGAGCTCGTCGACAGTCATCGTCGGAGCCTCCTCTGGCGAGTATAGCCATCTGGACGACATCCGTTGCCCGACGCGCGCCGTTCGTTTGTGGCGACGGCCGTTCGGGCATTTTGTGGAGGCGGGCGTCTAGCCGCGCGCGCACGTCCTGGAGGCCCGCCGCCAAAGGTTGTGCGGACCGGGGTGTCGGCATTCGGCGGAGGCGGGCTCAGCCCCGCGCGCACGCGGCCCTGAAGGGCCGCCGCCACACCTGCTGGTGCCTGTCATTCAGGAGATACCTGATGCTGCGCATCGTCCGGACCGTGCTGATCGTCATCGGTGTGGCCTCTCTCGCAGTGGCGCTGACCGCGCGCGAAGCCGTCGACAGCGCCCTCGACCGCCTCGTGGCGGCCCTTCTAGGCGCGACCCCGCTCGAGGCTGACCTCGCGGCGTTGAGCGACCGCATCGGAGGGCGCGCGACCGGCTCCGACGCGAACCGGAAGGCCGTGGAGTGGGCGGAATCACGCTTTCGAGACGCAGGCGTGACCGCGCGCCGCGAAACATTCACGGTTGCTCATGGTTGGCTCGAACGATCGGCCCGCGCGGAAGTCCGCGGGCAGTCCGTGAGCTTCGCCCCGGCGATTGCGGCAATGCCGTATTCGACTGGCACGGGACCGGACGGGGTGTCGGGATCGATTCTCGACGGCGGCCGCGGAACCGAGGACGACTTCACGCGTCTCGGAGGTTCGGCAACCGGCGCGTTCGTGCTGGTCGCGCAGGACGAACTGATCGACGTTGATGCGCTGTTCCGCGAGTACAACGAGTCGGCCGCTATAGAACGCCGCGCCGCGGCGGCCGGCGTCGCAGGCGTCATCTACATGAGCTCGCGCGCGTCGGGCGTGCTGTACCGCCACAACGTCGCCGTCGGCGCGGCCAACAGCAGGCCGATGGTGGTGATGGAGCGCGACGCCGCTCGCCGTGTCGTGCGCCTCTTGAACGCGGGTGTGCCGCTGACGATCACGCTGCACCTCGACGTCGACGCCGCGCGCGGCGCCCAGAGCGAGAACGTCATCGGCGAGATTCGCGGCCGTGAGCGGCCCGACGAGATCGTCATCTTCGGCGCTCATCTGGATGCGTGGGATCTCGGCGCCGGGACGCTGGACAACGGCGTCAACGTCGCGCTGCTCCTCGACGTCGCGCGGCAGATTGTTCGGCTCGGCCTCCACCCGTCGCGGACGATCCGGTTCGCGATGTGGAACGGCGAGGAGCTCGGGATGCTCGGGTCGCTCGGCTACGTCCGCGCGCATGCGGCGGAGCTGGGCCACCATGTCGTCGCCGAGTCGACCGACATCGGCTGCGGCCGCATCACCGGGTTCTTCACCGGAGGCCGGCCCGACGTGGCGCCACTGGTCAATCGGCTCCTGGAGCCCGTCTCTGGCCTGGGCCATTCGTGCAGCTCGACGTGCCGGTGGTCGGCACCGACAACTTCGACTTCATGCTCGAAGGCGTACCAAACCTGATCGCCAACCAGAGAGCGGCCCTGTACGGTCCGAGTTATCACGCCAGCAACGATCAGTTCGGTCAGTGCGAGATCGTGGACGTGAAGCTCAACGCCGCGGTCGTTGCGAGTCTCGTCTGGGGCTTTGCCAACGACGCGACCATCCTGCCCCGACACACCCACGTCCAGGTCCAGGCGCTGATGGATCGCACGGACCTCGACGATCAGATGAAGACGTTCAATCTGTGGGACGAGTGGGCGAACGGCAAGCGCGGACGCAAGCCATAGCGTCGGGTGCGTCGGGTGCCGTGGCCGAGCTTCAGCTCGGTCGCGCCTGCCCAAGCTGAAGCTTGCGCCTACGCCAGTTAAGCCGCGGTTCGCGCCGCGATCCACGACGAGCACGCCGTTTCCATAACACCATCCCAAGCCCTCCCCCTCCCCTCTACCCTCTTCCAACCCTCTTACGTCTCCTCCCCCCAATCCACCCCCCCTACTCCCCATCCTCGGTCATTGGGCCTCCTACTATCTCAACCATTTGCACAGAATATTTTCCGCGTGGCCTGTGCACGCGTCCGAAGCGTCCGATGATCGCAGCGGTGGAATGCTTCGTGCCGCTGACGTATCGATTCATCCCGAGCGATCCCTGGTGGTCGTTACCCGCACGCACAGTGAGCGCCGACGAGTGGGAGCGCTTCATGGCGCAGATTATGTCGGATCCGGCCTTCGTGCGCGGGCTGAATCTTGTCGACGACAGCCGTGCGGTGACGACCGTGGCGTCGCGGGCGGAGGTGGAGCGTGCGGCCGGGTGGATCAACAACCACGCTGGTGAGCTCGGCCCGGCCCGGTGGGCGATCGTCGTTGCCCCGTCGGCGCTCGCGGCCTTTGGCATGGTGCGCGTGGCCGAAGCGCTCACTAGCGGCAGCGGAATCAGCCTGCGTCCTTTTACGGACCTGTCGGCAGCCTACGCCTGGGTGAACCCGGCCGCAGATCGCGCCTGGGACTGACCCCCCTCGTATCTGCGGCCCGCGGTCGGCGGAGATCCCGCCTTCAGGGACTTCCGCCACCGCGGGCGCACCCAGACCGTGGTTGCGCTTCTACGTGCTGACCACCGGCAGCTTCAATACCTGGCCTGGCTTGATCTTGTCAGGATCGGTCAGCTGATCCTTGTTCGCGTTGAAGATATCCATGTACGCGTTGGCGTTCCCGAGGTGCTCTTTCGCGATCTTGCTGAGCGTGTCGCCTGCCTTCACCGTATAAGTGTGCGCCGGCGGGGGCGCCGCGGCGCGGGCGGCTGGCGCTGCGCTCGGCACCACCGTCAACTCGGCAACCACTTCGGTCTGCCAGGTACCCACCGTTTTGATCGCGTTCCAGATCTGATTCTTCTCATCGTCGGAATTCACGACGCCGTGGAAGTGCAGTTTGCCGTCTCTCTCTTCGGCGGCCCCCTGCATGCGCAGGCCCTTGGCCACTTGAATCGCGTGGTCGTACTTCTGTCGCAGGTTCATGTGCGTCTCCGTTCGCGGGCGGCGGAACCTCGTTCCGGCTCGTCGCCTACGGCGCTCGTTCGAATCACCGTCGGGCCTACGGCCGGCTGGCCGTCACCTGATCAGGCAGGGCGCTGCCGACTAACGGCCAGCGCGCGGGGGGCTCATGTCGGCGGGGCCCTTGAGCAGTCGTTCGCACGCGCCGTAGACGAGGTTAATGAGCAGCCGGCGCTACCGGAGCGGGCGCGCCGCCAGGACGTCCAGAGGCTCGACGCCCACGCCACGCGCTAAGCGCGTCGGGCCGGCAAGGCAGAGCGGCTCCTCGAAGCTGAAGACGCGAGTAAGCTCGCGCCTTGCCCGCGTCGGTCTCCTTGACAGCCGAGACCGCCACACCGATAGTCTGGCCCGGCCTTGGTGTCGGCAGTTCCGGCGGATCAGGGAGGAAAGGAGTGATCACCAACCATAGGCCGCCGACGCTCTCGCGGCGGGCCGCGCTGGAGCTCTTGGGGATCGGCGCGGCGTCATGCGCACTGGGCGAGGTTGGATGGACCGCGAGCGCCGGCGTGTCGCGCATCGCCGCCATCGACGTCTTTCCCGTTCGCTACCCCATGCGCGGGCGATTCAAATTCTTCGAGGGCCCCGATGGTTCTCCGGCCGGGCGTCCCGCGGTCCTCATCCGCGTCCGCGACGAGGATGGCGTCGTCGGGTGGGGCGAGAGCGTCCCGATTCCGAAGTGGAGCGACGAGACGCTCGAGACCGTGACAACGACAATCCGTGGCGTATCTGGCGCCTGAGCTCGTCGGCCGCGACGCGACCGACATCAGGCTGCGCATGCCGTAATGGACCGTGCGATCGCGCCTGCCTTCTCGACGGGGCAACCAATCGCGAAGGCCGGCATCGACCTCGCGCTGCACGATCTGGCGGGCAAGCGCCGGGGCGCCAACGTGACGGCGCTCTGGGGGCGTACGCCGGGCCCGCCGTTGACGCTCAGTTGGACGGTAAATCCTCGCACGCTCGATGAGGTCGACGGGCTCATCGAGGCCGGGCGAGCTCTCGGATATCGACACTTCAATGTCAAGGTTGCGCCGGACACCGCCATGGACCTGGCGCTGTGCCGACGGGTGCGGCAGCTCGCGCCGGACGGATTTCTCTGGGCCGACGCCAACTGCGGGTACGACGTCGACACTGCGCTCAGCATGGCGCCGAAGCTCGCCGACGCGGGCGTCGACGTTCTCGAAGCGCCGGTCCGGCCGAATCGGATCGCCGGCTATCAGGCACTCGCACGGCAGGGAGCCCTGCCCATTCTCATGGACGAAGGCATCGTCTCGGCGGACGAGCTCGTCGAGTTCATTCGTCTCGGGATGCTCAACGGCGTCGCGATGAAGCCCGCGCGGTGCGGTGGGTTGATGATGGCCCGCCGGCAAATCGAGATCGTCAAGGATGCGGGGCTGATGTGGCTCGCAAGTGGCTTGACCGACCCCGACGTGTCGCTGGCGGCGACGCTCGCGCTCTTCTCGTCATTCGGACAGACGCGGCCATGCGCCCTGAACGGCCCGCAGTTTCTGGCCCACTCGGTCATCGACGCGCCGTTCGTCCCGAAAGGCGGGCAGCTGGCACCGTCCACGGGACCCGGCCTCGGCGTGACGGTGGACGACGCGAAGCTGGCGGCGATCGCCGTCCGCGACCACGGATAGCCGCGAATCACGGTCGGCCACGGATCGACACAGACATCGGTCCGCCACGGAGGGACGCGGACGGCCGCGGATCACGATGAGCCGGGGATCGACGCGCGCGGCGCGAAGCCCTCCGCGAGCGGAGCGAGCGCCCCCGGCGCGAAGCGCCGCCCTACCTGCGAGCGAAGCGAGCAGCCCTACAAAGCGGATGAGCCGATTGACAGCCGTCCGCGGCGCCACGCATCATGTCCCTTCGGCCGGATCCACTGACGCGCGCCCCGCGCGAGACGAGGCTTCTCATGTCAGCCACCCGCGTTCCTCGTCGTGAGTTCCTCGCGACTGGTGTCGGGCTCGCCGCCGCGGCAATCGAGCTCGTCGCCGGCCGCCGCGGCACCGAACGATCGGATCAACCTCGGCATCGTTGGCTGCGGATCCCGCGGCACGTACCTGTTGAATCAGGCGCTCGCGGCGGCGCCTGGCCAGTTCGAGGTCGTCGCGCTCTGCGACGTATGGTCCGAGGCGCGCGAAAAGATGGCGGCGCTCGTGGCCGAGAAGCTCCCCGGGCAGAAGCCGCGGCTCGTCTCACGCCACCAGGAGCTTCTGTCGATGCCGGGGCTGGACGCCGTGATCATCGCGACGCCCGACTTCGCCCATCCGGGCGTGCTCGTCGATGCCGTGCGCGCCGGGAAGGATGCGTTCGTCGAGAAGCCCCTCAGCGCGCGGCTCGAGGATGCCGTTGCCGCCCTCGACGCCGTCGAGGGCAGCAAACAGATCGTCCAGGTCGGCACGCAGCGCCGGAGCGATCCCCGCTTCCGCGCGGCCGCCGAGTACGTCCGCTCGGGCGCGCTCGGCCGAATCTGCAAGATTGAAACGGCCTGGAATCGCAACGTGCCGAGCTGGCGTCGTCCCGTCGACATGATCAGGAAGGAAGACGTCGACTGGGACCAGTATCAGATGTATCTCCCGAAGCAGGAATTCGATCCGGTGCGGTACCGCTGCTGGCACTGGTTCTACGAGGTACACGACCGGGCTGGTCGGCCTGCTCGGCAGCCACATGATCGACGTCGCACTGTGGTTCATGGACGATCCGTTCCCGCAGTCGGCCGTGGCGCTCGGAGACACGCTGACCTGGAAGGACGGGCGACAGACGAGCGACACGGCGGAATACGTGTTCGAGTTCCCGAAGGGCTGGATGCTGACGTTCTCGTCGCGGCTCGGTTCCGGACCAGAGTCGGACTACGAGATTTTCTACGGCCAGGAGCGCACGCTCGACACGCGCGACTGGATCAGCCGACCGGCAGCCAACACGCGGCCCGAGGGAGCCACCGACATCACGCTGCCGGCCCCGATCGGCGAGGAGCGCAGCCACGTCGGCAACTGGTTCGATTGCGTGCGTTCGCGCCAGACGCCGAACGCGCCGATTCAAGCCGGCTTCGCGCACGCGGTCGCGTGTTGCCTCGGTCGGGAAGCCGAGCGGACGGGCAAGCGCGTCCGCTACGATGCGGCCACGCGCCGCATCATCGAGGCCCCCGGTCGCAGCGGCGATTCTCTCGGATAATCCCTGCGCCTTGCACACGCCTCGTACGGCCGAATCGTGACGCCCGCGCTGATCCTCAGCAGCGCCGGGATGGGGCAGACGGCTCGGCGCTTCTCGTGCGCGCCGGCGATCGACCGATGACGCCCTCATCCGCTGGAGAGCTCTCGGGACGAGACGCGCGTCTCGCCTACCTCGCGCTCGCCGCGGCCGGGTGCCTGTGGGCGACGGGATTTGTGTTCGGCAAGATCGTCCTCGGGCGAGCTGGGCGTGACGCACATGATCTTTTATCGCTTCGTCTTCGCGTGTGTCGGCCTCGCCCCGGCCGTCCTCCGACGGGGTCGGGATGAATTTCACTTTCTGCATCCGCGTCGCGTCGCAGAAAGTGAAATTCATCCCGACCCCATCCAGCGGAAGGATTGGGGATGGATTGCCGCGGCCGCCATCGTCGGCGTCCCCGTGCAGTTCCTCGTGCAATTCGAGGGGCTGGCGCGCACGACCGTGACGCACGCCTCGTTCATGGTCGGCACGCTGCCGGTCGTCCTCGCGCTCGGCGCCGCGGTCTTCATGAAGGAGCGGCTCGACCGTCGTGGCTGGTGGGCAATCTTCTGGTCGACGCTCGGCGTCGGGCTGATCGCGATCGCCTCGCCAGACGACGCGACGAAGGGCGGCGCGACGCTTGTATGGAGACGCGCTGGTGCTCTGCTCGCTCGTTGCGGCCGTCGCCTGGATGCTGCTGAACAAGCAGCTGATGGGGCGCTACCCGCCGCTCTTCATCAGCGCCGTCATCGTGCTGGTCGGCACGCCGGCGCTCGCACTGTGGATGTTCATCACGGTGGGCTTGCCGCCAGTTCGGCTTTCAGCTGACGTCTGGGCGGCTCTTGCCGCTCAAGGCATCGTGTCGACGACCATGACGACCCTCTTGTGGAACTGGGGATTGTCCGTGGTGCCGGCATCGCGTGCCGGCGTGTTCGTGAACCTCGAGCCGGTCGTCGGCGCGCTGCTCGGCGTGATCGTCCTGCACGAGACGATTGGCGTGTCGGGGCTTCTCGGAGGCGCGCTGCATCGTCGGTGCGCGGTTGCGGTGACGAGAAAGGAGCGCATGACGGATTCGCCAACCGACGGGCGGGCGCCGGAAGCCGACGCGAAAGTGAGCGTCCAGGCCGAGCCGCTCGGCGCGCGGCTCGCCCAATCCGTCCTGTCGCGATCGAGTGGAGGGGGTGCCGGGCTCGCGGAGTTTGCGGCGCGGATGAATCTCGAGCCCGACCGCGTTCAGGCCGAGCTCGCCTATGTGTCGATCATCACGATGCATTTCTGCGTGAGCGTCGTGTTCGGTCCAGGGGGTGAGGACGTCCGCGTGCTGGAGGGATTTTACAGGGCGCTGTGGTCGGGCGATCCGTGGTGTGCGACGGAGCGGGGCTGGCGATCCCGAGTGCGGGACTATCAGCATCTGCTCAGTCAACCGCATCCGGATTTCGGGCGCGCCTATGGTGTCGGGCGGACCTTCGCGCGTCTATGCGGCGCGAGTCACGATGTCGCGGTCATCGAGCTCGGCGCCACTGCCTTTGTCGAGCAGTTGGCGCCGATTCTCGGCGTATTCCGGTCGGTCAGGGTGGAGTGACGTGACGTTCTGTCTACCTAACCGCCTAACCGCAGGCGGCGTTGCCCACTTCGTGCTGCATGACCGCGCCCACGCGGCCCGTCTTCGTGCCGCCCGAGCCATTGGCGGTCTGCCGGATGAGGACATGACCGCCGCTGCAGGAGATGCTCGACGCGCCGCTGAGCGCTGCGGTGAACTTCGCGCTCTTCTTCCCGGCCGCCGGTCGCGATCGTGCCAGAGATGTCGACTGAGAACGCGCCCTCTCCGGTGAACGCGCCAAGCCCGTGGCCTTCGAGCGTTCCCTTCGCGCCCTTCAACCCGCCCGTGCCGCCCGTGACCTCGAGGGTCAGGGTCGTCACCGAGCTATAGGCCGTCTCGGACGTTTCACCCCTATAGGTACCGCTCAATTGGGCGCCCTTGCGATCCGTGATCGTGAACTTCCCCTCCGACAGCGGGAACGTTGCGGTGGTCGAAGGCTCCACGGCGGGGACAATGGCGGTGGTGGAAGCCGCCGCGGTGTTGGTGACGGCGACCGGATCTGGCGCGGCCGGCGACGAGTGCCCGCAGGCGGCCGCCGACATGACGAGCAGTGAGAGGGTTACAAGGGCAATCGGACGGAAGGCGCGATGTTGTGTCATGGCTGAAAGTCACTCACCCCAAAAAGTGCCGCGGATCCGAGTCGGCAGCGTAAGAGGGAGCACGCTTTGTACCGTCGTGTTTTCACAGAGATTTACTTGGTTTCCCGGTTTCTGCGCCGGACGCGATCGGCCAGCATGTTAACCGCCTCATCTGCCGAACCCGTGAGTATGGGGGATTTACGGGGGTTTCGTGCGAATCCGCCTGGCTCAGCCGAAGGCAATGCCTTGCCCGATCGGACAGAAACACCCTGTGCCGTTTTGTGTAGCGACTAGTCGAGGGCAGATTCGATCGGGCCTCGCGCGTTGAACCGCGCCGCGGACGCGGCGCCGGTTCGTGCGGCGAGCAGCGAGATCAGCGAGTCGGCAAACGGGTTGGCGGGTCTGAGCAGCGATATCACGTCGTCGTGCGACAAGCCCCCGCACTCGGCGATCTCGGCGAGCTTCAGGAGGGCGTCCACGCCGACCAGTCGCACGTGCGCCGACTGCCGGCGCAAGTCGATGCACTTCGGTCAGCAGGCGATGGTTTGCCCGCCCGGTCACGATGCACAGGCAGGTCACGCGATCGTCGGTCGGTACCTGCACGGATGCCAGCACCGCGTCGCGCGCATGTGAGATCTGTCCGAGCCGTGCCGCGGCGGTCTCGGCGTCGAGCACCCAGACAACCAGATACCAGCCCGCGGGAGACGTCCACACGGCCCGATCCGCGTCTTCGTCGCGCACCGCGTCGAACCCGAGGATCCGGCCCAGTTGATCGACCAACTCCTCGACGGCGAGCCGGACCTCAGGGTCGCTGCCGAAACGAGGGACGGACTGGACGAAGTACCACGTGAGGTCGGCGGTGCCGATGGTGTGACGCTTCAAATAGCCGCGGAACCACTCGCGTGGAGACCAGGTCCCACGGTGCTCGACCAGGTGGGTCACGGAGCAGACGTGGGAACGGGCGCCTCCGGCGTCGGCGACGCGAGGTAAGGCGTCCCGGATCGGCTGGCGGAGATCCGCTGGCGCTCTCGATGGTCATCACTGCGCGCACGATCGGGCGCGGCAGGTTCGCGATCGGGTCGAAGAGCGCGCTGGCGCGTCCGTTTGCGTCGGGCGTGATCAGCCCGACGCTCGTGGTGGAGGACGGCGTCAGGAGCCACAGTTGGTACGCCCTGCCTGCTGGCGGGGCGGGCAGCTGCGAGGCGGAAAACGCGAGCCCCTGCGACCGGCTCCAGAGCACCTGCGCGGCGACCCGGCGCTCGGACCCGTCAGATCGAAGCGATGCAGATCGGGCGCGGCAAGGAGGATCGCCAGCGCCTGCGCCGATTGTGCCGTTTGCTGCGCGGCCTGCAGGCGCTCGTCCGCGGCCTTGCGCACGGCTTCCAGCTGCTGCTCGGCGCGGATCCGGGTCTCGGTCGGCGCCACGCTCTGCCGCCTCGGCCCGCGACGTGGCCGCCTGAAGCCCCGTGCGGACCTGCGACTGGACGTAGAGGGCAAAGGCGCCAATGGCCACGACCAGCACGCCGATGACGACGATGGGCCTGCGCCACGACGGAGCCTTGGCTTCCGGATCCGCGATGTGGACCGATCGGAACGCGCCGGCGTCCGGCTTCCGTTCTAAAGCCGTCAGCCGTTCGATCGGGTACCGGATCCGCGAGGGCGAGCGTGCCCCTGGAGGGGGAGGTCTGCGCCATGTGCCCGAATCCGGCGCCTGCTCCCGCGAACGCCGGGGCGCTGACGCCGGCTCCCTCGCCTTCAGCGCGAAGCTCGTTGTGGAGGCGGACGACATTATCGAGCGACCAGGGCTGGCGAGGACCGAGCTGCGGGGCGCCCTGTCGCATCTCTGTCAACGCTTCGCGCACTTCGCGCGAGAGGGTGTTCATCTCGCGATGGAGCTCCTGCTCGAGGGTCGTCAGCCTCGTCTCGGCGCGCTCGAACCCGCGCAGCGCCTGATCGACTGCGGCCAGGCACGCTTCGGTGATCCGTGTGGTCTGGGCATCGAGCTGCCGCATGGGTTCTTCGTGCGACTGCTTGAGCGAGCTCCACTCGTGCTGCAGGCTGCGCTCGAACTGGTGGATGCGCGTGGTCGACTCGTTCAGCAGCCGGCGCTCGATGTCGTTCCACTCGCCGAGACGACTGTGGAGCTCGACGACGGCCGACGCGTGCTTTTCGTCGTTTTTCGCCCACCGATCGAGGATGCCGGAGCAGTCGCGCGTCATGTCGGCGAGACGCGACTCGAGCCCCTGCATCGACTCCTGGGTGAGACGGAGCTGTTGGAGAGCGACGTTGACCTGTTCGACCTGCAGCTTCAGATCGGATTCACGCTGCTCGATCGACAGTTCACGATCCGACGGGCGCGCCTCTTCCATTGCCGCCGATGATAGACAATCTCACGCTCCGGCAACAAGAGAAATCAGCCACGATCGTCTTGACTGAGCGGCCACTTCGTGCGGTAATGGCGCGAGCCATCAGACCTGATGCGAAGTGCGATCGCGCCTGATTACGACATCTCCCTCATCAGCATCGTCAGCTCGTTCATCGCGGATGATGTACGCGTGACGATCGCGGCAACGCTGGATTCCATCAGTTCGCCCTCCTCCAACGTCGTCAGTCCCGGGCTGGTCGCCTGGTACGCCGAAGGCTTCGCTGATCCACTCGGTGACCGACTGCTCCTGTTCGACAACGCCGGACCAGCCCTCGAGCTGCTCCGGTTCCGAGCAGAGCTCGCCTCTCAACCTGGATTCGAGATGGCGGTCCGTCGACGCATCGATCAACTGGCGGATTTCAGGCACCCGGCGTTTGCGCGCGTGCGATCGCTCACGATGCTCGACGACCAGAAGCCGCAGCTGGCGCTGGTCTCGGAACTCGTGCGAGGGGAGCGTCTCTCGACGCTGCTCCGTGCCGCCGATCGAGCCGGCCTGCGTCCCGATCCGGGATCGGCGGTGTGGTTGATCCGGCGGCTCCTTCCGGCCGTCGGCGCCCTCCACGATGCCGGCGGAGGCCTGCCCCACGGCACGATCTGTCCCGATCGGATCCTGGTGACGCCGGACAGGGATCTGCGCATCACCGAATATCCGCTTGGCGGAGCGATCGAGCAGCTTGGTCTGTCGGCGGCCAACCTGTGGCAGACGTTCGGCGTCGCGGGCCGCGAGCATCGCGGTCGGACATCGCTTGATCAGAGGACGGATGTGGCGCAGGTCGCCCTGGCGGCGCTCGCGGTGCTTCTTGGCCGGCCTCTCCGGCCCCACGAGATTCCGATCCGTCTCTCAACGGTGGACGAGGCCCTCAACGCCTGGCAATCATCCAAGGCGCTCCGCAGCTGGCTGGCACGCGCCCTCTTTCGCCCGACGGAGGCTTCTCGTCGGCGTGGGCGGCGCTGGCGGCGCTGGACGAAGTCGTCCCGGGCGTGGACGGCGCATGGTCGTCGCGCCTCGTGCCGGATGCGGCGACCATGGGATCGTCTGAGAGCGCGGGGCTCGCGCGGATGTCGACCTCGAGCGCGATGACGGTCGGGTCGAATCGGCACGCCCAGCTCGATGGATGCCGAATCGATCTCCGCCGGACGTCTCGCGCTGCCGCCAGGGAATGCCGCCGTGACGCGCCGGCTGTGGAGGATCAACGGTGTGCTCACCGTCGTCGCCATCGTCGAGGCCGTCTGTCTGGCAGTGCTGATCACGCGCTATGGGGCGCACGCCGGCGCCAGTGCCGCCGCCCACGCCGGTTCCCGCAATCGCGATGCCGGCCGCAGCGACGCCGCCCGGAGCCGCGGCGTCATCTCTGGCCCGCGCGGTGCGGGCGGCGTCGGCCGATCGCGCCACCGCGGGTCGGCGTTTCGCGCAGAGTCACGCGGCGGATGGATCGAGCCGTGCCGCGACCGCTGTGATTGGGTGGATTCTGGTGGACTCGCCCGTCGATGTGCGCGTTTACGCGAACGGCCGGCTGCTGGGGTCGGCGACGAATGCAAGGTATCGCCTGCCCGCTGGCCGGCACACCATCACGCTCGTCAACGAGCAGCAGGGCATCCGTTCGGTGCAGCCCGTCCAAATCACGTCCGGCGCCACCGTGCGCGTCACCGCGTCTGCGCCTGTGTCGGAGTAGTGTCAGGGCGAATTTTGCAGCTGTGGCGGCGGGCCTTCAGCCCGCCTGCACGCGGCCCTAAAGGGCCGCCGCCACAACAGCCACATCGACACATCAGATGTAGGATAGCCGCGAGCGGCTGTTTCCAGAACCGCGGCCGCACGAATCGAAAGAGCCAGGCACCCATGAAGCAATGTGTTGCAACCCTGCTGGTCGCTTCCGCGCTGGCAATCGTCTCGATGGTCTGGACAGAACAGCCATCGGCCGCGGGCGGCGCTGGCCTCCTGCTCGTCGCCAACAAGGGCGAGCGCGCGCTCGGCATCATCGACACGGAGTCGGGACGGCAGGTCGCGCTGGTGGCCGAAAATGGCGTGACCGGGCACGAAGTCATCGCGTCGCCCGACGGCCGTACGGCCTACGTGCCGATCTACGGCGACTCGGGTGTCGGCAAGGCCGGCACTGACGGCCGACATCTGGTCGCCATCGACATCGCGTCGCGCACGATCAAGGCCACGCTCGATTTCGGTCACGGCGTGCGGCCGCACTGCCCGCTCATCAATCCGAAAGACGGAATGTTGTACGTGACGACGGAGCTCGACAACTCGGTCACCATTGTCGACCCCGCGACGATGAAAATCGTCGGGTCGGTGCCGACTGGTCAGCCCGAGTCGCACATGCTGGCCATCACGCGCGATGGCCGCCGTGGCTACACCTCGAACGTCGGTCCCGGCACGGTGTCGGTGCTCGATCTCGAGGCGCGCAAGACGCTGGCCGTGATTCCCGTCTCGGAGTACTCGCAGCGCATCTCGTTGTCGCACGACGACAAGCTCGCGTTCACCTCGGATCAACGATCGCCGCGGCTCGCCGTGATCAACACGAGCACCAACGCGGTTGAACGATGGGTCGCGCTGCCGGCATCGGGCTATGGCACGGCGGCGACGTCCGACGGCCGCTGGCTCATCGTCGCGATGCCGTCCGCCAACAAGGTCGCAGTCGTAGACCTTCAGACCTTCACCGTGGCCCGCACGATTGACGTGCCGGCATCCCCACAGGAGGTCCTCGTCCGTCCCGACGGCCAGATGGCGTTTGTCTCGTGCGACGTCACCGGGAAGGTGGCCGCGATCCGCCTGTCGGATTGGGCCGTCGCGTCGATCATCGATGCGGGCAAAGGCGCCGATGGTCTCGCGTGGGCTCCGGCCAGCGGATCGCAGTCCCACCCGTCCGGTCAGTAGCGGCTACTTTCGGCGGACGGCAGCCACCTCCTGCCCCGCCACGTCCTGTCCTGCGGCAGCCACCTGGTTGATGCCGGCCTCGGCAAGCTTTGAGAGCTTCTCGTCGGCCGCCTTCTCTTCCTGCGCGTTCTCCTCGAGCAGGGAGCGCGCGTCACTCAGGCCCAGCACCTTCGCCCAGGCCATGAGTGATCCGTAGGCGGTGATCTCGTAGTGCTCGACACGTTGTGCCGCGGCGATGAACGCGGCGTCGAGCACCGCTTCCTCACCTTCCTCGTCCAACAGGTCCGAGCCTTCCTCGAGAATGCCGGCCATCCCCGCGCAATGCTTTCCTCGTGGACGGACGTCTATCGATTCGAACACGCGTTCCAGACGTTCGACGTGTCCGCGCGTTTCATCCAGGTGCATTTCAAGCGCAGAGCGAAGCGGCTCGTTGCCGGCAGCCTTGATCATTTTCGGCAGCGCTTTCACGATCTGCTTTTCCGCGTCATAGAGATCCCGCAACTCGTCCTCGAACAGCTCTCGCAGTGTGTTCAGTCCCGCCATTGTTCAGTCCCCTCAAAGTTCATGGTTCAGATTCTCTGGCCACGTTAGAACTAACAACATCGATGCCAATCCAAGGATTGCAGTGGCGTGGGGTTCAGCGATTGCGTTGTCTTGAAATGCGTCAATTCAGGACTTTGTGTCGTGACCGCAGCCCATTGAGCCTGCACGCGAGAAGTGCGCAGCTCGTGGAAGCCGTGAGATTCGGGCAGAACATCCCGGTGGTCGCCTTCTTGCTATAGAGAGCACCGGAGGTTCTATGCGCTACATTTTGGCTTGGGCACTTGGCGTCCCATTCAGCATCGTGGCCCTGTGGTACGTCGTGGCCCACGCCGGATGCTGAGTGCGTCCTCATCGCGGAGAACGGACGTGGCGATTCGCCGAAGGTCGCGAACGGTGCGCTATGCGGTGGTTGGTCTGGGGCACATTGCCCAAGTGGCGGTGTTGCCCGCATTCGCCCACGCCAGGCGCAACTCGCGCCTGGTCGCGCTGGTGAGCGACGACAGCACCAAGCGACGGACCCTCGCGCGTAAGTACCAGCCTGAGGCGACGTTCACGTACGACGAGTACGAGCAATGCCTGGCGCTGGTGGACGCCGTGTACATCGCGCTGCCGAACTCGATGCACGCCGAGTACACGATCCGCGCGGCCCGCGCGGGCGTGCACGTGTTGTGCGAGAAGCCGATGGCGGTGACGGCCAACGAGTGCGAGCGCATGATCGACGCCTGCCGCGACGCGGGGGTGAAGCTGATGATCGCCTATCGCCTCCACTTCGAGCAGTTGAACCTCACGGCCATCGAACTGGTGCGTCGCGGACGGATCGGCGAGCCGAAGTTTTTCAATTCATCCTTCGGCATGCGCGTTGCCGCCGGCAACATCCGGACGCGTCGTGACATGGGCGGCGGCACGCTCTATGACATCGGGGTCTACTGCATCAACGCGTCGCGTTACCTGTTTCGCGCCGAGCCCAAGGAGGTCATGGCGATCTCCGTGAACAGCGGAGATCCTCGACTGCGTGCGATCGATGAATCGACGGGCGCGCTTCTGCGCTTCGACGGCGAGCGCGTCGCCGCCTTCGTGACGAGCTTCAATTCCGCCGACGTCGCGTCCTACCGGATCGTCGGGACGAAGGGGCAGCTTCGAGTCGACCCGGCGTACCGAGTACGCAGAAGGCCTCGCGTATGAGTTGACGGTCAACGGCAAGACCGAGCGGAAACGGATCGGACGCCGTGATCAGTTCGCGCCTGAACTGCTGTATTTCTCCGATTGCATATTGAAGGACCGCATGCCGGAGCCGTCCGGCGAGGAAGGCCTGCAAGACGTCCGGATCGTGCAGGCGCTCTACGAGTCGGCGGATACCGGGAAAGCCGTGGCCATCCCGCCGTTCGCCGATCCAGGGGCTCGGCCTCACCCGCGCCAGCGAATTGCGCGCCCGCCCGTGAAGAAGCCACGTCTGGTGAAAGTGAAGAGCGCGAGTGGCGATTGACGCCGAGGCGCCGGGTCCGTTTCATGTTCCGCCCGGGCCTCAGGCCAATCGAGCTCGCTCTGGACCGCGCTATCATGGCGGCGCATGACGAGAGTCGCCGCCGCTTTGATGCTGGTCCTCGCTTCTGCAGCCATCGCGCTTGCCCAGCCCCCACCGCCTATCTACGTCACCCTCTGGTTCGACACCGAGGACTACATCCTCACGCAGGATGACGACGCGACGAAGCGGTTGGCCGGGATGCTGACGCGGGCAGGCATCAAGGCGACGTTCAAGATCGTGGGCGAGAAGGCACGGGTCCTGGAGACGCGGGGCAGGACCGATGTGATCGACGCTCTGAAGAAGCACGACATCGGCTATCACTCGAATACGCACAGCGGTCAGCCGACGGTGGCGGTGTACCTGCAACACGCGGGATGGCTTGATGGCGCCGCGGAGTTCTATCGCCGCGAGATTCAGGGCGTGCGCGATGTCACCCGCATCTTCGGCGTCACGCCCGTCTGCTACGGTCAGCCTGGGGCCGCGTGGGCGCCGCAGACCTATCCGGCGCTGGCGAAGATGGGTATCGGCATGTATCTCGACGAAGCCGATCACGTGGGCATCGCCGATCAGCCGTTCTACTTTGACGGCATGCTGAACGTCTTCAAGATGCGGTCGATGCTCGCGAGGATGGATTTGGACGGCGGTGAAAGCCTTTCGAAAGGCAAAGCCACTTTCACGAAGGCGTATGACGCGCTGCGCGCGCGAGGCGGCGGGACGATCAGCGTCTACTACCATCCAAACGAGTGGGTGCAGACCGAGTTCTGGGACGCCGTCAATTTCAGCCACGGCGCGAACCCGCCGCGAAGCGAGTGGAAGCCGCCCGGCACGCGTCCTGCCGCCGAAACGGAGACCGCGTTCAGCGACTTCGAGCAGTACCTGCAGTTCATGAAAGCGCAGCCAGGCGTGCAGTTCGTGACCGCCACCGACCTGATGCGGCTCTATCAGGACCGCGCGCTGTCGCGAACGTTCAGCACCGAGGATCTGCTCGGTCTTGCGCGCGCCTCGCGCGCCGAAATCACGTTTCAGACGCGCGATGGATACGCCGTGTCGGCCGCGGACGCCTTCGTATTGCTGAATGCCGGCGTCGAATCCTTCATGGAGCACGGCAAGGTGCCGGCCGCGATCCCGCTCGTCGCCGTCGTCGGACCGGCCCGCGGGTTCGAGCCCTCGGCCGGTGGTCGCGAATCGACAGCCTTCGCGTGGACCGCCTTTGCCGGAGCCGTGCGCGAGACCGGCGAGTTCATGCGCGCCAACAGGCAGATGCCGGCAGAGATCTGGATTGGCGCCGAGAGCCTGTCGCCCGCCGATTACCTGGCCACCCTTGCCGGAGCCTTCGAAGCGGCGGCCGCCTCGAGTGCGGCGCCCGCACGCGTGGAGCGCCGAGCGGGACACTTCACCTCCGATCGGTACGTCGCGGAAGACTCGGCGGCGCTGTGGAGCTGGCCCATCTTCCCTGACGGCTTCCATGCGCCGGACATCATGGCGCTCGCTCGATTGCAGGCGTGGACATTGAAGCCGGCGGTGCTCGCTCGCTAGTATCCCGAATCTTCTGACACCAGGCATCCGTAGCTGTTCCTCATTGATCTCCCGTTACAGCGCGCCAGGAAACGAATGTAACCAGGAGGATAGGAGTAGCCGCACGTGCACGGCGTGCGTGTCGCCGAGTTAAGGAGTCTTCATATTTTCTCGCGTTCTTGGCTTCTCGGTTTCTCGATTTCTAGCCAGTTCTAACCAGCTATACTCTGTCCTCTTCCGGAGGGCCTCATGCGCAGTCGACGCACTTACCTCATCCATGTCGCGTTGATCGTTTTTTGCCTGATGGGCGCCGAACGCCGAGCCCTTGCACAGGCCGAGCATCAGCACGATCACCCCGTTCCGGAACGTCTTGGCACCGTCGATTTCTCGACGACGTGCGCGCCGGCGACCCGGGCGGCATTCAATCGCGCCACGGCGCTGCTGCACTCGTTCGCGTTTCTGGCCGCGACGAACGGGTTCGAACAGGTGCTCCAGCAGGATCCCAAGTGCGGGATCGCCATGTGGGGTATTGCGCTCAGCGCCTGGGGGAATCCGTTTGCGGGAATCAAGCCGCTTCCGACGCTCGAGAAGGGCGCGGCTGTTGTGGCGCGCGCCCATGCGATTGGCGCGGGCTCCCAGCGCGAGCGCGACTACGTGGGTGCGGTCGCCGAGCTCTACAAAGATCACCAGACAGTCGATCATCCCAGCCGCATCGCCGCCTACGACCGTGCGATGGCGCGCCTGGCATCGACCTATCCCGACGATCGCGAGGCGCAGATCTTCGCGGCCCTCGCCTTGGTGCAGACTGCGCTGCCGACCGACAAGACGTACGCGAAGCAGCTGCAGGCTGGAGCGGTCCTCGAGAAACTGTTTGCGGCCGAGCCTGACCATCCGGGGCTCGCGCACTACATCATCCACGCCTACGACGTTCCAGCGCTGGCCCCGCGCGCTCTGGACGCCGCACGCCGATACGCCAAGATCGCGCCGTCTGCGCCGCACGCCCTGCACATGCCCTCGCACACGTTCACCCGCGTCGGGTACTGGCAAGAGTCGGTCGAGACGAACCTCGCGTCCCAGGCGGCCGCGAAGCGGGAGGGGTCCACGGCCGAAGAGCTCCACGCCATGGACTATCAGGTCTATGCGTACCTGCAAATGGGGCAGGACAAGGCCGTCAGCGACGTGCTCGCCGCCCTGCCGGGCATCGCGGCGGGGCTTTCGGCACCGACCGCAGGCGGCAGTGCGGCGCCGGTGGCGGCCGGCACGTACGCCGCGGCGGCGATTCCGGCGCGCTACGCACTCGAGCGAGGGGAGTGGGGAGAAGCGGCCGCGCTCGAATCCGACGGAAGCGCACAGCCCAACGCCGCGGCGGTTACGCACTTCGCGCGTGCGATTGGCGCCGCGCGCGCGGGTCATCCCGAGTCGACCGTTGCCGATATCGCGCGGCTGACCGCGTTGCGCGACGAGCTGACGGCGAAGAAGGATGCGTACTGGGCGGGGCAGGTCGACATCCAGCGGCAGATGGCCACCGCATGGACGGCGTGGGCCGAGGGTCGCAAAGACGAAGCGCTGCAGCTTGCCGCGGCGGGTGCCGAGGCCGAAGACGCGACCGAAAAGTCGGCAGTCTCACCCGGCCCACTGGCGCCCGCGCGCGAGCTGCTCGCCGAGATGCTGCTCGAGGCTGGCCGCCCGGCCGACGCGCGGCGCGCCTTCGAAGCGGTCCTGAAGAAGGAGCCGCGACGGCTGCGCGCCGAGTTTGGCGCGGGCCTCGCGGCGGAGCGCTCCGGCGACCTCGAAGGTGCAGGCGTTCATTACCGGACGCTCCTGGAGATTTGCCAGCCAGCAGACAAGCCCGGGCGCCAGTCGCTCCAGCACGCGCGTGCCTTCCTGGAGAAGCGCTCCGCCTCGCGATAGAGACGTCAACAGCCCGAAGGAATGTCAAAAGGACTCTTCACCATGCGTATGCGTGCCCTCACGTTTCTGGCGGTGTCGTTTGTCTGCGCGGTCGCTCAGGCGCGTGCGGATGATGTGAATGAGGTGATTAATGGCCGCGTCGGTCCCGGGGCTCTCTACCGGCTGGTCCGGCCGCCCGTGTGGAACGGCAGCCTCGTGTTGTTCGCCCATGGCGGCGTGGCGAGCGACGCGCCGATTGCGCTCCCGCCCGAAGCGGCCCGGATTGTGGGTCTGCTGACGTCGCAGCACTTTGCCGTCGCCCTGTCGAGCTTTTCAGAGAACGGCTGGGCGCTCAAAGACGGCGTGCAGCGCACGCATCAGTTGATTGGGATCTTTTCGTCGAAATTCGGCCGGCCCACACGCATCTACGTGGCAGGCGACTCCCTGGGCGGGCTGATTGCCATCAAGCTGGCCGAGACGTACCCCCAGACGTTCGACGGCGCGTTGCCCGCCTGCGCCATCGCCGGCGGCGCCCAATTGCAGTTCGACTACGGATCACACGTACGCGCCTTGTTCGACTATTTCTATCCAGGCGTGCTACCGGGCAGCGCCGGCGAGATCCCCGCCGGTATCGACCCCTCGATCGCCATCGGGCTACCGGCGTTCGCGGCGATGTCGGCAAATCCGGCCGGAGCCGTCGCGATTGCGGCCATCGATCAGACCCCGGTCCCCTTCGCGTCATCCGCCGAGCTCATCGACTCGATCGTGACTGCCCTGGTCGCCCACGCCACGCTGTTCAACGATGTCTCGAGCCGCACGCACGGACACCCCTTCTTCGACAACGAGCACACCGTGTACACGGGCGCTCTGCTGGCACCAGATCTCGCGGACGTGAACGCCGGCGTCGACCGATTCGCGGGGTCCCCCAGCGCGGCGAATTATCTGGACCACAACTACACGCCGTCTGGCGATCTCGCGATTCCCATGCTGATGCTCTCGACCTCGCGCGATCCGGTGGCGCCCGGCTTCAATCAAGCGGCCTACCAGCAGGCCGTGGACGAAGAGGGAGATCCCACGCTGCTCGTCCAGCGTGAAATCGACCGCTATGGTCACTGCGAGTTCGAGGACTCCGAGCTCATTTCCGCCTTCGGAGCGCTCGTCGCGTGGGTCGAGTTTGGCATCGTGCCCACGCCGTGAGTCGCGCGCTCACGAGGTCGAGCGGGTGATGAAGGTGATACGGAGACCAAGAGGAACGACGAACATGGCGAAGGCGATGAATCGACACGGCTGTCTCGGGCTGCTCGGCGCGTGCCTGGTCTGTGGGATCGCGTCATCGGCCAGCGTGCAGGGCCAGAGTCCCTATGCCGGGCATGGAGCCGAGAGCGTCCCGCGCGAGAAGATCGTGAAGTATGTGCCGCCGGCCCTTCCTTCCAACGTGACGCGCCGCATCCAGATGATGCTCGACGTCCGAGGCGCGGTGCTCGGAACGCTGGCGCCGGACGGGCGCCGCCTCTATTTCACCTGGGCGATCACTGGAACCCCGAACGTCTGGCGGCTGGACGGCCCCAAGGGCTTCCCGGTCCAGCTCACCGGCGGGGAGAATCCCACGCGTTTGTCTGGCGTCACGCCCGACGGCCGCTATCTCGTGATGTCGCGCGACGTCGGAGGGCAGGAGGATCCAGGCCTCTACCTGCAATCCGCAGATGGCGGCCCCCTCACCGAAGTGCACCACAAGAAAGGCACCCGGGCCGCTTACGGCTTTGCCACCAGCGACGCCAAGACCCTCTATTTCACCGCCAACGACGTGGCTCCCGACAGCTACGCGATTTATCGCTATGACATCGCCACCAAGAATCGTGAGCTGATTTTCAATCAGCCGGGCCTCTGGTTCATCGCCGATCATCGCGACGCGCCTGGCGGCAGTCTCACACTGCTCGTCGGCAAAGCCACGGGCGCGCTCTCTCGCGAGTTCGCGGAGTACGACGTGGCCAGCCGCCAGTTGACCCCGCTCGTGGGCCAGGATGAAACCGTCGAATACGACGCGCGCTATGCCACTACAGCCGGCGAGCTCTTCGTGTTGACCAACAAGCTTGGCGAGTTCCGGCGGCTCTACACATGGAAGCGAGGCGGCCAGCTCACGCCGGTGACTCCCGAGATGCCGAAGGACGTGGCGAGCTTCAGCATCGATGAATCTCGCCGTCGCGTGTATTACACGATAAATGACGGCGGGTACCAACGCCTGCGCGCCATCGATGCCGGCACGTTGGCCGAGCTCAAGATGCCCGTGCCCGACGACGTCGACAACGTGGATGTCGGACCGATCACCCCGGACGGCCGGTTCGTCAGCGTTTCTGTCGAGACCGCCAAGGCGCCTCGATCGACCTACGTGTTCGACTGGCAGAGCAACACGCTGACGCCGTGGGCGCTGGCCAGCGCGCCGGAGATCGATCTCTCGAAATTTGCCGTGGCGCGTCTGGAAAGTTACCCGGCGCGCGACGGCACGAAGATTCCGATGTTCGTGCGCTACCCGGCGCAATGCGCGCCCGACGCGAGCGCCGCCGATCCGTGTCCCGTAGTGGTCGAGTTCCACGGCGGGCCGGAAGGCCAGGCGGCGCCGGGATTCAGCGGCTATGCGCAGCTGTTCGTCGACAGTGGCTTCATTTTCGTCGAGCCGAACGTCCGCGGCAGCGATGGCTATGGCAAGGCGTGGCTCGACGCCGACAACGGGGCCAAGCGGCTCGCCGTCATCACCGACATCGAGGACGCGGGCAAGGCGCTCCGCGCTCGGTTCACCCGCAACGGGAAAGCGCCAAAAGTCGCCATCGTCGGAGGCAGCTATGGCGGTTATTCCTCGCTGATTGGCATGACGATGTTTGCCGGCACATACGATGCGGGCGTGTCGATTGTGGGGATCTCGAACCTGCAGACCTTCCTACAGAACACCGCGCCCTACCGCCGAAAGCTGCGCGCCTCGGAATACGGCGACCCGGAAAAGGACGCCGACGCCTTGAAGAAACTCTCGCCGGTGACGTATCTGGACCGCATCAAGTCGCCGCTGCTCATGATCCAGGGCGTCGATGATCCGCGCGTCCCTGTCGGCGAAGCCGTCCAGATGCAGGAAGGACTCGAGAAGCGGGGCATTCCTTCACGGCTGATTCTCGTGGAGGGCGAAGGCCACGGGGCCGCCCGCCGTGCCGGACAGGTGATCATGATCGGCCACATGCTTCGATTCCTGGAAGAGCAGTTGGGCAAAGCGTCGGCCGGCACGCAATGACCGCGCGCAGAGGTTGTAGAGCACGCATCTATGAAAGGGCCCCTCGCGTCAAGACACACGTCGAGTGAGCGGAGCGCGCCCGGCGTATCAAGCCATCCGGGCGCGCGCAGCGAACGGGTAGAAACGACCGACGAGGTTTGCTCGTTCACACATACTCCGGGCGCCTGACGTCTGCAATGCATCTATCCGAGTGCACCACCAGAGGCGCACGCACTCTCAGGTTGGCCCACGTGCGGCACATTCAGAGATCGACGCCGGCCCTGCGGGTCCGGCATCATGCGTGCTCGCGACACTCCGCACGTGGAGAGGACGTCACGACTCCACGGTCTTCTGCGGCCAGGTGCTCACGACCTGGTCGCACAGCACACGCGCCAACGCGACGCGCGCTGTGTAGAGGCCCTTTCGCACGGCCAGGCGGCGCGCCCAGCGCCCCACCGCATCCGGCCGTTTGATGGCGTGCCGTGCCATTTCGACCAGCGCCCAGCGCAGCCACGGTGACCCGTCGCGCGTGATGCGCCCGTGATACACGCGATCGCCACTGCTGTCGACGCGCGGCACCAGGCCGGCATAACACGCCAGCGCCGGCCCGCGCGTGAACCGCGCGATGTCGCCGATCTCCGCGCGGATCGTCAACGCCATCACCGGCCCGATCCCGACCAGCTCGGTCAAGGCCCCCGCGATCGGGTCGGCGGCGGCCCGTTGCCGCACCTCCGCATCGGCCGCCTGCGCGTCGATGTGGATCGCGCGATACAGGCGCTCGAGCCGCCGCAGGGTGCGGTCCGCGTCGGGCGGCAACGACACCGCGGCCAGCCACGCCAGCGCCCGCGGGGCGTACAGTCGGGTGCCGGGCGGCTCGCCGGCATCGCACCGCAACAGCAGCGCCCGAATCATCTGCGCGAGCCGCGTGCGCAACCGCACCACTTGATGCCGGCCCCGACACACCTCGCGCAGTTCGCGGATCGCCGGCGGCGGAATGTAGATGCTCACGACGCTCTCACGCCGCAGTGCATCCGCCAGCCGGCGGGCATCGAGCCGATCGGTCTTCGCCGCGAACCCGGCCTTGAGCTTGGTCTTGCGCGGATCGACGACGCAGACCCGCGCGCCGGTCGGGCGCAGCGCGTCGACGAAGGCCCACGTCGGACCACTCGCTTCAACGGCCACGACCTGCGCGCTGCCGATGCCCCGCGCGATAAACCGCGCCACCCCCTCGGATGTCCGCGGGAACCGCCCCTCCCACGTCCGCTCGCCGGTGGGCCTCAGCGCGCACGCCTGGAAAAACGCCTTGTGCAAATCAACACCGATATATTCTTGGGTCATGGGCTGTCCTCCTCTCACAGCCCGGAGCATGCGGGGTTGAGCGACTGCATTATCTCCGGCGCCGCGAGTGGGCGACGGCCCTTTCATTTGATCAGAGACGGATTCAACGCGGAGGACGCGAAGGACGCGGAATGAAAGATTCGGCGTTCTCCGCGCTCTCTGCGTTGGAACCGTCTCTGCGGCCTCCGCCTCCTCGGCGCGCGGCTGATCGTGAGGACGAGCGGGAGCGCGACACGCGCGTCATGGAATCGTAACGCCGCTCGTGTACCATCGCAGGGCTTCCCCGAAGCCTGTCGCGTGCCTCACACCTTTGCCGGCCGCGGACGTCGACACGCCGTTCGCACCTGGCTCCCGTATCTGGTTGCCGTCCTGGCCTTTCTCTTCTGCATCGGGCGGTTCTACGACCCGCGGAATGGTTCGACTACCTGTATTCCCTGTACCGGGACCGGATCTACACGTCGGGCGGGACGATCGCGCTGCCATTCAGCGGGCTTCAATGGAAACTGAGCTCGATGTGGGCGGATGCGTCTGCAAACGGGATGCACGCCGCCTCACGGATTGGCACCCTGGCCCTGGTTTCGATCGTCGTGCAGGCGGCCTATGTCCTCGCAAGGGCGGATTGGAAGAACCGCTGGTGGAGGCTGGGCGCGGCGTACGTCGCCCTCTTTCCATTCCTTGGACGTCCATTGTGGGAGGGTCAGCCCGGCACCGCGATGCGCGTGATGCTGCCGTTGACGCTGGCATTCAACGTCCTGCTCATTCAGTGCGACGACCCTTGGTGGTTCTGGAGCCTGTTGGTCGCCGGGAACCTGACCGTGCTCTACTCGCCCCAGCTGCTGCGGCTGCCGCTTCTCTAGATGCCACGCTCGTGGAGTTGCGTGGCCGTGGTTCTCTTCGCAGTCATCGCGGCCGCTCACTGTCGACGCGACGACGGCACTATCGTCCCTCGGCGCATCGATTTGTTGAGGTCGTTCGACCGCGCAGAGAAGCGACCCGCGGGAGCCGTATTTACGACGGCGATCGTGACCCTCGGCGGCGAGACGCAGCCCGCGCTCGACGTTCCCGCCATGAGCCGCATCGTCTTTGCATCACGCCTGCCGGACCACGCCGTGCTGCGAACCGCGGTCGGCCTCCCGACCGAAATGGCCGCGCCGGGAGGGGGCAGGGCGCTCTTCCGGATCGGGATTGCCGACGAGCGAACCTACGACGGGCTCCTGAGCAAGGAGATCGACATCGGATCAACGCCGCGCGCCTGGGAACATGTGTCGATCGACCTGTCGGACTACGCCGGATTCAAGTGGAGTCTGTTCTATCGTCCGCGTGAGAAGACCTGGCGCGTCATCTTCAACACCAGCATTACCCGGCAGGGGCGCAGCGCCGATGCCAGTGATCGGCTGTTCTGGGGGACGCCGTCGATCGAGCGGGCACGATGATCCGTTTCTTCTTTCTGACACCCGCGCACTACCTCAGCGTTGACAGTCCGGGCACGCGGATGTAGGGTCAGCTCGGGTGCACGGGTTTCGCCTGAGCCTTCGGTCGCTCGAGCCGCGCCACTTCGGATCCGGCTGGATTAGCGGTGTTCTGTCTGCGGCTCTTGGCCTGATCGGACTCGGCGCCGTCGTCTGCTTCCACTATCCATCCGTCCTGACGGTGCCGGAGCTGCGGAGCCTGTATCCGCTGCCCTACGTCCGCGCGCTGCTGCACCTCGTGCTCGTCGGCGCGTTCGTGCTGGGCGTGATCAGCGTCTCTCTGCGGCAGAACAAGGCGCTCGGCGTGGCGGGCATCGCCTTCACGCTCGTTGCCGCGCTCCTTGGCGGGTCGCAGGTGCCCGTCGATCGTGCCCGCGCCGGCGGGCCGTTCCTCGGCCTGGACTGGTTCCTGTTGAACCTCATCGTCTACTCGGTCGTCTTCGTGCCGCTCGAGCGGCTGTTTGCCCACCTGCCGGAACAATCAACGTTCCGCCGCGGCTGGCGCACGGACCTCGCGTATTTCTTCATGAGCGCGCTCCTGCTGCAGGTGACGACGCTTCTCACGATGCAGCCGGCGATGGTGTTCTTCCAGTGGGCGGCCGATCCGGGGGTGCAGGCGTGGGTGCGCAATCAGCCCTTCATCGTGCAGGTTCTCGAGATTCTCGTCCTCACCGATGTTGCACAGTACTGGATTCACCGGACCTTTCACATTGTGCCGAGACTGTGGCGTTTTCACCGGATCCACCATTCTGCCGAAGCGATGGACTGGCTGGCCGGCTCGCGCCTGCATCTTGTGGACGTTGCCGTCACGCGAGGGCTGACCTACGTGCCGCTGTACGTCCTCGGGTTCGATCAGGCGCCGCTTTTTGTCTACGTGGTCTTCGTCAGCGTCCAGGCCACGTTCATTCACGCCAACGTGCGGTTCCGTTTCGGACCGCTGGCGTGGCTGCTGGTGACGCCACGGTTTCATCATTGGCATCACGGTGCGGAGCCTGAAGCCGTCGACAAGAACTTCGCCGTGCACCTGCCAATCATCGACTGGGTGTTCGGGACGTATTACCTGCCGGAAGACCGCTGGCCGGCGTCGTATGGTCTCGCCGATGGCACGCCGATCCCGGATGGCTTCACGCGACAGTTCGCGCACCCGTTCAGGAAGGAATAGTGCACCCAGCACTGTCGGGACAGTCCAGTCACACCATCGATACGACGCCGACAACAGATCGTGATATCGGACTTGTAGGCTTCACCGCGACCAAGGAGGCGCCATGCTCCGGAGCGGTGAAGTCTTCAGGCCGGCAATCGTTCACGTGCTCGCACTCGTCATCGTTCTTGGCGTCGCGCCGAGACGGCTTCTTGCCCAGTCGACGTTCGCGACCCTGACTGGCGTCGTGACAGACTCGTCCGGCGCCGTCCTGCCTGGCACGGCAATCACGATCCGCAACGCCGCGACCGGGGCGGAGCGCACCGTGGTCAGCGAAGACGCCGGACAATTCCAGGTTGCCAACCTCGACGCAGGCAACTACGAATTGGAGGCGCACCTCGACGGGTTCGCGAACCTCGCGCGCCGGGTGGAGCTGCTCGCCCGACAGACGGTCCGTGCCGACCTGCAGTTGCAGATCGCCGGCACCGCCGAGCGCATCGAGGTTTCGGCCGTCCGGCCCGTCATCGAGACGGAACGGGCCGCCATCGACAGCTCGACGTCGGGCGACGACATCGGCAAGCTGGCGCTGAATTTTCGCGCCAGCAACAACACGAGCCCGATCGCGGTCGCGACGCTGACGCAAGGCGTGCAGCAGGATCGGGCCGGCAGCATCTCGCTTGCCGGCGCCCTTCCGTTCATGACGTCGTTTTCCGTCGACGGCATCTCGACCCAGCGCGTTCGCTACGGCGGTCCGTCCAAGGACCTGTTCCCGTCGGTCGAGTCGATCGGCGAGTTCAAGGTGACGACGGCGAACACGAGCGCCGAGTTCATGCAGGTGACCGACATCACGACGACGACCAAGAGCGGGACGAACCAGGTGCATGGCGCGGCCTTCTGGTTCAGCCAGGACAGCGCCTTGAGCGCCTCCACGCGGTTCACCCCCCGCGACGATTCGGGCAACGTCATCAAGCCAGACATCCAGGCGAACAGCTTCGGTATTTCTGGCGGAGGGCCAATCGTTCAGAACCGCGCATTCTTCTTTGCGACGTACGAGGGGGCACGGCGGCCGAACGAAGAAACGCTGAATCAGATCGTGCCGCCCGACGCGTGGCGGGCCGGCGATCTGTCGAGTGTGTCGAGCCCCATTCGGAATCCGGCGACAGGTCAGCCGTTTCCGAACAATCAAATCCCGGTCAACGCGGTGTCCGCGCGCATTCTCGAGGCCTTCTACGAGCGTCAGAACCAGCCGACCGGGTCCGCGACGGGCGCCCCCAACTACATCATCAACGCACCGGGCGACTTCTCGGTCGACGGCATCGACGGCCGCGTCGACTACAACCTGGGCGCGAATCAGAAAGTGTTCGGACGCATGACGTGGAAGAACGCCGAGAACAGCGGCGCGACGGGCAACTGGAACACGAAGCAGGGCGATCCGTTCCGTCGCACCGAAGTGCGTCAGCTCGCCGCGTCCCACAACTGGGTCCACGGCGCGCTCGTCAACGAGCTGCGCGGGGGATGGTCCAACACAGTCGAAAAAGACAGCTACGCCAATGCCCTCGAGGGCCCGGACCTTGTCGCGAACACCGGTCTGGTCGGTCTGCCAGGGCCGCCGGGAACGGGCGGCTTTCCACACTTTCAGTTCAACGACGGCTCGTTCATCTCGACCGGAGGCGTGAAGCCGTTCGACATCCTGTCGCGCGTCGTGCAGGGCAGCGACACGGTCACCTGGCTGGCGGGACGTCACACGCTGAAGACGGGTGTCGACATCCAATACGTGGAATACCGCGATCAAATCTCGTTCTTCGACGGCGAGGAGCTGGGCCGCTACGAGTTCGATGGCAGCTTCACTGGAAGCGCGTTCGCCGACTTTCTCCTGGGGATGCCGCATTTCACCGGCTACATCCTCCCCGCGCCCGACGTGAACCCGTATTCGACCTACTACGCCTTTTTTGCCCAGGACACGTGGCGGCCGACGCGGACCCTGACGGTCGATCTCGGCCTGCGGTACGACCTCAGGCCGCCGATGAAGGACCGCAGCAATCAGCTCGGGAACTTCGATCCGGATTTCCCCGGCGGCCGCGTCATCGTGTCGGACGAGGCGGGGCTCGCGATGGTGCCGGCGTTTGTCCGCAACTCCGTCCCGAACACGCCGTTTGTGACGGCCGACGAGGCGGGCTTGCCAAAGACGCTGCGGTTTACCGACAAGAACAATTTCAGCCCGCGCATTGGCGTCGCCTGGCGTCCATCCGAGGACAGCCGTACGGTAGTCCGCGGCGGGTTCGGGCTCTACACCGTGCCGCTCCTCGGATCGGTCAACTACTCGATGGTCGCGACCGTGACCGCGGCCGCGCCCGCCTTCGCCAACAGCGCCACCAATCCGTTCGTCTTCCCCAACGTCTCATCATCCGCGTCGGCACAGGATTCGGTGCCGCCCGGCACGCTCGACTTCCGCCGCGCGAACCAGATTCACATGAACGACCCGCGCACGATGCAGTGGAACCTGACGGTCGAGCGGGATCTGGGCTGGAACACGGGAGCGCGCGTGAGCTACGTGGGATCCACGACCAAGGATCTCATCTGGAGCCCCGACCTGAATCAGGTGCCGTCGAATACGCTCGGCTACGACGCGGTGAGGGCCACCCGACCGTTCCTCGACTGGAACGTGGTGACGACACGCGCCAACGACCCGCGATCGCGGTACGACGCGCTGGGGCTCGAGCTGAACAAGCGCTTCTCGGATGGCCTGACGCTGAACGCGTCGTACACGCTCGCCAAGCATCGGTCGGATGTGGCCGGTGCGGTGCCGACGTCGTTTGCCGCCGAGAACGGTGCCACCGCGCTCGATCTTTTTCGGGGCGACGCCGACTACGGGAATGTGGCGTTCACCCGCCGTCACCGCTTCGTCAGCACGTTTCTGTATCAGTTGCCCATCGGGCGCGATCGGCGGTTCCTGAACGGCATCGGACGCAGTCTCGATCTCCTCGTCGGCGGATGGGACGTCACCGGCGTCACGCTGTTCCAGTCGGGTCCGTTCCTCACGCCGTCATTCAGCGATGGCGACCCGTCGGGCACCGGCACGACGGTGCGCGGCTTCACCGCGACCCAGCGGCCGGACCAGATCGCCGACGCCAACCTGGCGAACCCGACCGCTGACGCGTATTTCGATCCAGCGGCGTTCGTTCGGCCGGCAGACAATATCGGCCGCTTCGGGAACGCCGGCGTCGGCATTCTCGTCGGTCCCGGAACGCGGGTGTTTTCGATGACGCTCGGCAAGTCGTTCGCGACCCTGGGCGTGTCGCGCCTGCGCGTCGAAGTGGCGTTCTCGAATCTGTTCAACATCGAGAACCTGGACGTCCCGAGCAATCTGAGCGTGACGTCGAGCGCGTTCGGGCGGATCACCGGGACGCAGACCGTCGACCAGGCGGGCCCACGGACGATTCAGTTCTCGTTGCGGTATACGTTCTAAGTGCTCAGTGCTTCAGTGCTCAGTGCTGTGCTTCGTGCCAGTGCTCGGTGCCGCACCTAACCACCAATGCGGCATACAGCAGTAAGCACCAGGCACCTAAGCACTTAGCGCGAAGCACCAGGCACAAAGCACTAGGCACAAAGCACAACGTCCGGCAATCCCCGCCCGAGCTTGTAGCGGTTAGCGTTTCCCTATCGATATTCGGCTGTCCGGCCGAAAACTAGGGAGGTGCGACAATCAGGAGCGGTCATGGACGACGTGAAGGAAGTGATTCGGCAGTTCATTCTTACTACCTACCTGCCGGGCGAATCGCGGGACAATCTCCAGGACCACACACCGCTTCTGACGAGCGGCATACTGGATTCCCTCGCCGCTCTCGGCCTCGCAGGCTTCGTGGAGGAACGGTTCGGCGTTGAGCTCGACGTCTACGCAACCAGCGTGGAGCACTTCAACCGCATTCAGGACATCGCTCGGTCCGTGGAGCGCCAGCAATCGCTGAACGCACGGAAGATCACGGAGCCCGCGGCGTGACGCTCGGCCACCTGGCACGTGGCGGCACGCAGTGATATAACACCAACAATCAAGGTGCCTGCCTGGATGAGCCGCGAGTGGCTCGTCTTTCAAACCATTTCCTCGAGCATCCGGCGACAAGGTCCACTGCCACGTGTGCTTTGGCCAGTTGCTGGGTGCGGAGGGCCTATAGAGTGGCCGACCCGAGTGGCGCACCCCTCGATTATGCAGAGCGGTGGCTGATCGATGGAATGCGCGTCCTGCGGCCGCCGTTTTCGGCGCTTCAGGTTACGGCGGACATGACGCACGCCATGACCCGGCTCGAGCGGTTCAGGAAGCAGGGCGTTCGCGTCACGCCGACACACCTGCTCGTCCAGGCGACCGCCCGGGCGTTTGCGCAAAACCCCGCCCTGCATCAACTCATCGCGGGAACTCGCCGACATCGCCCCGCCCGCGTGGACATCGGATTGTCGGTGGCGGGGGACACGTTTGTCGCTCCCGTGATGGTCATCGAAGGGGCCGACCAGAAGACGGTCGAGCAGATTGCGTCTGAAATCGTCAGGCGCGCGCCTGAGGTCCGGGAGGCCGACCGGAAGATGCTGGCCGCACTGCGTCGATTCGGCTGGCTGGCGCCGTTTGGATTTCTCCGCCGGGCGATCCTGCGACTGCTCTTCATGAGCGGGACATTCCGGCGTAAGGGTGCGGGCACGTTTCAAGTGTCGACCGTCGCCGGCGACTGGGCCTTGACGTCGACGTTTTCGACCGGCGGCGTGCTCGTCGGCGGACAGGTCTGGCAGCGTGTGGTTGCGGTCGACGGGCTGCCGGCCGTGCGCTCCGTGATGACACTGACGCTCTCGAGCGATCACGCCATATTCGATGGGCGTGCTGCACTGAGGTTTCTATCCGCCGTGAAGGCCGAGCTGGAGGCGGTCTGAGTCCTTCGCAAAATAGCCTCACATCCTTCGGCGTTCTGTAACGAGCTACGGCTTTCCGGCCGAAGAACTATAAGAGTGAGACAAACCACGGTCGAACACCTCGCCGAATACCTCGAGGAGAGCGCCTCTCGCTATCCCGACCGCCCAGCGGTCATCGATCCCACCGGCCAGCCCCTGACTTACGCGGATCTCAATCGGGACGCCAACAGACTGGCCGCGTTTCTCGTGGCGCAGGGCGTGAGGCCGGGCGACCGGGTGGGCATCGTGCTGCCGAAGAGTCTGGCATCGGTCGTGTCGATCTTTGGAGCGTTGAAGGCGGGCGCCGCCTACGTGCCCGTCGATTCCGGCGCTCCCGCGGATCGTGGCCGTCGCATTCTCACCGACTGCCGGATCCGCGCGCTCATCGTCGACAGCGCCTGCCTCGCGATGATCCCTGAAACAGACGGGAGCGGCGATGGCCTTGCGGCGGTCGTCGTCTCGGGCCCGCTTGGGGGAGACAGCGTTGCGCCGGAGCGGTTTACGTCCTGGGAGGGTGCCCTCGAAGCGGCCGGTGATCCACCGCAGCACGAACGGCACGAGGCGGAACTCGCCTACATCCTGTACACGTCAGGATCCACCGGGATGCCGAAAGGCGCGATGATCACCCACGCCAACGCGCTCAGCTTCATCGACTGGTGCTCGTCGGTGTTCGCGCCGGGCCCGGACGATCGCTTCAGCAACCACGCGCCGTTTCACTTCGACGCGTCGGTGATCGACATCTATCTCACGATCAAACACGGCGCGTCCGTCTATCTCATTTCCGACGACCTCGGGCGAAATCCCAAGGAGCTCGCGCGATTCGTCGCGGCGAATCGCCTGACGGTGTGGTTCTCGACGCCGTGCATCCTGACGCTGCTCGTGCAGTTCGGTCACCTCGAGGCGCACGACGCGCCGAGCCTGCGGCTGGTCCTGTTCGGAGGCGAGGTCTTCCCGGTGAAGCATCTGCGCCAGCTTCAGCGCCAGTGGCCGTCTGCCGTCTACTACAACCTGTACGGTCCGACCGAAATCACCGTCGCGTGCACGCTCGCCCGCATTCCGGATCCAGTTCCGGAGGACCGCGAGGCGCCGTACCCGATTGGGTTTGCGTGCTCGCACTGTCGTGCGCTCGTCGTCGACGCGCAGGGACGCGACGTGCCCGCCGGTCAGGAGGGCCTCTTGTACATCAGCGGCCCGTCGGTCTTCGCGGGCTACTGGAATCGGCCTGCGGAAACCGCCGCGGCATTCATCGAGCGCGACGGGGTGCGCTGGTACAACACCGGGGATGTCGTCCGGTTTGATGCCCGTGAGGGCTTCACCTACATCGGACGGCAGGATCGTATGGTCAAACGCCGCGGGTACCGGATCGAGCTCGGCGAGATCGAGTCGGCGCTCTATGCGCACGAACGAGTGCGCGAAGCGGCCGTCGTCTCGATTCCCGACGCCGATGCCGGCGTGAAAGTGATCGCGTTTGTCTCGTCGCCGGGCGGGCTGCCGCCGTCGATCATCGAGCTCAAAACCTTTTGCGCGACGAAAGTACCTGCGTACATGAGCCCCGATCGGTTCGTCTTTCGGGACGAGCTGCCGAGAACCTCCAGCAACAAGGTCGACTACCAGGTGCTCGTCGGGCAGCTGCTGGGATCGGAAGGACGCTAGCGTGGCGGACCGGACCGACCGGCTGTAAAGGCAGAGCTTGAAACAGGATAGGGGCTGTCTTTACGACTTTTCACGGTTCGCGCCCTCAATGTCTACCTAAAGTCTCCTCTACCAGCACCTTTCAAATCGGCCCAAACGGATGTGCTGCCTGTAACATTCGTATAGTCAGACACTTACAACCCAGCCCTGCCTTTGCCACGTCGGGCACGCTCCATGCTATTCAACCGGCCGCAGCCGCCTCACCCCCGTTGGTAGGGGATGGGGAGGCGCACAACCGACGGGAGACTTTGCTATGAAACGTACGTTCGCACGGGTAAGTGCAATTGCTTTCGCGCTGATGCTGGGTACTAGCGTCGCCGCCAAAGCCGACACGCTGACGGGCAGCTTCAACTTGGGCAGCCTCGTTGACGTCACCGTAACGGGCAACAGCATTTTGTGGGGGGCCAACGGCGGGGGCTTCAATGTGATCTTCAACTCCGCCTCTAATCCCGACTTCGGATTTCTGTCGGGTACGAGTGCGACGTTGGACGATCTCAGCTTCCCGCCCGATGCGGTCGGTCTTCCAATCGTTCACTCCGATTTCCTGAGCGGCGGGGCGATTCCGGCCGGGTGGGATTTCACGTTGACCCTCATCAATCCTGGGTTCGGGACCCTTGCCGAGTGCACGAATGATCCCGGTGACGTCTGCACGTTCGACGGTTCCCCATTCACCATCCTCAACGACGGCAGCGGCGGCTCCGCAATCCAGCTGAAGATGTTCGGCACGCTGTCGGATGGAAGTGGCGATCCTGTGTCGAATTGGGAAGCGTCCTTCACGACGCAGTTCAATACCCTGACCGCCCTTGAGATCGGCACGATCATCTCCCAGAACGGGTCGATCACGAATTCCCAGTCGTCGACTTGGGATGTGACGTTCACTGCCGACCGTGATCCCGGAGCCGGCTTCGATGCTCCTGCTCGGTGGTGGGCTTGCGGCCGTCAGCGCACTTCGACGCCGGGCTGGCAAGAAGTCCGTCTAGCAGTAGGACTTCGGCACGGACGTTACGTCTTCTGTAGCGATTCGTAGAATCCGAACGGTTGTGACCGCGCCCGGGCCTGGCAAACGCTGGGTCCCGGGCGCTGGTCTGTTGTCAACCTGGGCCGGAAGCGAAGTTCTCCGCTATCAGACCTCCCGAAACGCTTCCGCGAAGCGCGTTCCCACCTGTTTCCCCAGTTTTCTCGTCCGCAAGTAGCGCTCGCCCTCGAGCAGGTGCAGGAGAAACGGCGGACCCGCCGTCGCGCGGTACTGACTCCTGTAGCAGCGAAGCGCGCGCAGATTCTCGGAGTGGAACGCCGAGACGTCCACGACCGTGTTGGGATGCTTCGAGTGGTAATACCGCAGCTGCGCCGGCGGCTCATACCGTCGATTCGCCGCCTCGACAATCGTGCCGGTAGCCAAATGGTCGGGGTGAGTGTAGGTGGCAGCGGGCTTGGCGGACTCGGGTAAGTAAACGGCCCGGGGGGCGAACGAGGCAAATTCCGCGAGCACCCTGGCGACCGTATCGTCCCCGAAACGGACGCCCATGTCAGGAAGCCCCAGGTGCGAGAGCTCGACCGACGGGATGCGCAGGTAGCGCTCTCGCAGTTCGTCGTCCCTCTCGCGCGTCAGAGCCTCCTGGCGTGCCTTCCCGAGGAGCGACAGCAGAGACCCCTTCTCCCCGTGCGTCATCATCACTACCCTGATGGCGTCCCCGTCGCGAACGTGTTTGAGAAGTGTCCCTCCCAGGAACAGCTCCACGTCGTCGGGGTGAGGAGAGAACACGAGAATTCTGCCCGGCGGGGGCATGCGAAACTGCCTTTCAGGCGGCCAGCCGTGCCCGCCCCAACGTCTGCTCGACGAGGTCCGCGGCGCGACACTCGCCACCCGCGCGCTCCAGCGAGGCCTTGATGACCTCGGCGCGCGTTCGGTAAGACGGATTGGACAGCACGCGACCAATCGCCGCTCGCAGCTCCGGTGCGGACAGCTTCTTGGCGTCGATGCGCTCGCCGGCGCCGGAATGCTGTAACCGTGCGGCGACGCCGTACTGATCGCCGTTGAGCGCCACGGCCACCACCGGAACGCCGCACGAGAGCGACTCGAGGACGGTATTGTTGCCGGCATGGCAGACCGTCACCGCGGCGCGCTCGAGGACCGCGAACTGGGGTGCGTACTTCACGACGATAGGCCTGCCTGGCAGATCCGCATACGCCGCCTCGTCGCCCTGGCCACCGAGCGTGATCACGAGCTGCGCCTCGAGCCCGGCGCACGCCTCGGCGAGCAGGCGAAAGACCCCGTGGCCGTCTGTCCGCACAGTGCCGAGCGACGCATAGACGACCGGCCGCCCATCCAGACGCTCGAACGGAAACATGACGTGTGCCGATCCCACGCGACGAATCAACCCGATGTAGTGGAATTGCGGCGGCGGAGTCCGTGGAAAGTCGAAGTCGACGCTTTGCTGCGCGATCTCCAGGATGGGCGAGAACGTGTCGTACAGCGATCGCAGATGCGTCAGCCCCCAGCGCGATCGATAAGTATTGATTTTCTGCCGCAGCGGCGTTGCCGCGAGATCGAGGATCCGGTACGCGGCGCGGTTCCGCATCCGATCCGCCCACGACAGGGCCGGTCCCCAGGTCGTGCCCGAGAGTGGGACCGAGGGATCCGGATCCACGGGCACAGCGTTGCACACCGTAACGAACGGCACATCCAGCCGTTCAGCGATCGTGGAGCCAGCCGGCTGCCCCTGGTCGACCAGTAGCGCCGTCACCCCGGCGGCGCGCATCGCGCCGGGCGCCTCTTCGAGGAGCATCGCGATCTCCTCGCGGGCGACTTTCAGGCCAAAGCGAAGCGCCTCCGTGCCTTGAAGCTGACTGAGGCGGTCGGAGAACGCCTTGAACGCCCCCTTCGGGTGCTGCTTGACGCCGAGCGGGGAGAACCCCACCCCTTCGCGTCGCGCCAGATCCTCGACATCGAGAATGTTGAAGACCGTGGCCTGGTGCCCGCGCGCGCACAGCTCGCGCGCGATCGTCGTCAACCCGGTGACATGGCTGGTTCCAGGGGGACAGACCAGCCCGAAATGAGCCATTGAGGAACTCCAGGGGCTGACCGTCCGGGCGGTGAGCGGCCGGGGGACTCACGCGACGACCCCTTCCACGATATCGGCAGCTCTCCGGGTTCCTCCAGCGCTCTTGATCGCTTCGGCCACTTTTCGCGCGGCGACCCGATACCCCTCTTCCTCCAGCACCGCCCTGGCCGCCTCCCGAAGCCGCCCGGGCCGGAGGCCGCCGAGCGGGATCGATCGGCCGGCGCCGGTCCACTCCAGGCGCCGCGCAATCGCGGGCTGTTCGTAGGTGATCGGAACGGCCACGAGCGGCACGCCGTTGGCGAGCGAATCCAGCACGGTATTGAGGCCCGCGTGCGTGATGGTCAACCTGGCCCGGGCGATGAGCTCCAGCTGCGGCGCGTAGCCGACGACAAGGGGGTCTCCCGGCAGCGCGGCGGCTTCAGCCACGCTCAGGCCGCCGCCGTGGCTGATGACCAACTGGACATCGAGCCCTCGGCACGCCTCGGCGAATGTGTGGAAGAGGGCCTCGCGGCTGTTCTGGAGGGTCCCGAGCGAGGCGTAGACGAGTGGACGGCCGTCCAGCCTGTCCCAGGGGAACGCGATCGGCTTCGGCAGCCCTCCGCGAAGCGGCCCGACGTAGTGAAAGCCGTCCGGCAGCCGGCTCCGCGGAAAGTCGAGCTCTCGAGGCATCTGGCAGATCTGGGCCAGGCGCGAGAACGACTCGTCGGGCGATGCCAGCCTCGGGAGCTTCCACTGATCGCGGAAACCGGCGACGACATCGGCGATCGGCCGCGTGAGCCGATCGGAGACGGCATACCCCAGGTGATTCCGCGCGCGTGCCCACCACGCCTCGTGATAGCCCCACGGCGTGAATGGCGGAGGCGCCACAGGATCGCGATTGATCGCCAGCGCGTTGCACACGGTCACGAAGGGACGTCCGAGGTGCTCGGCGACGGCGCCGCCAGCCGGCTCCATCTGATCGACGAGCAGGGCCTCGACGCCCGCGGCGCGAATCGCGTCGGGGAGATCGCGGCAGACCATCACGCTCGTGCGCGCGACGGCTCGAATGGTGAAGCGCAGCGCCCCGAGACCCTTCAGTCGACCGAGCTGGGCGAGCGATTCCGGCAGCGATCCCCGCGGATGATCGCGCGCACCAATCACGTGGAACTCGAGTCCTTCCGAGCGGATCTTCTCTTCGAGATCCGCCATCTGGAAGTACGTCACGCGGTGCCCGCGTTGGACGAGCTCGCGGCCGAGGGCCGCCAAGGGGTGGATGTGACCGTGAACCGGCGGGCTGATGATCCCGAAATGGGTCATGCGCCGCCCTGGACCGTTACCAGCCGACGAGTTTGCCGCCGTGCGTCTTGGCTTTCCGATAGAGCTCTGACAGCGAGTGCCCGAGGCTTGGACTCGTCGATTGCCGATAGACCGAGTCCTGCGGGATGGCCTGAATAATCCGGCCGTAGGCGGTTCCGAGGTTGTGATACGGAATGCCCGGGAAGAAGTGATGCAGGGCGTGATAGCGGAGTCCGACCGGCGCCCACAGTTCCGTCCAGGGCCCGCCCGGCGTGTCGATCGAGTCGCTCAGTTGCTCGTGACGATCGCGCGGCGTTCCGTCGGTCTCGTATTCGTGCGCGCCGAGGACCCGAAGCGTGTTGAAGAAACTGACGAATGTGAGCACGCCGTACCACACCAGGAGCGTACGGCCTGGCAGTGCGCCGAGATACATCAGCGCGAAGGTGGCGGTCCAGAACGCCAGCATCGCGACTTCCCATCGGCGCATTTTCTGCGCCACCGGGGGCGGCACGTTCCGGCGATAGTCGGGATTCATCGAGAACGACGACGCGTGCGCTTCGAGCCAGCGATGAAATCGCGGCCAGACCAGGCCGACCGGCGCCAGCACCAGAAATCGGAGCAGCAGGATCAGCGGAATGAGCAGCGACGACTGCAGCGCGAAGACCACAATCAGCTTCCGCGATTTGGCAAACGGCAGATATTCGGGATCGTCCTTCGTGCCGTAGGTGGACAAGCTGTGATGGCTCTGATGGACCCCGATGTACGTGAAGGACGGCAACAGGAGCGGCACACCGAACAGCACGTTCCACGCGGTTTCAAAGCCTGGCACCGATCGACGCCTGAGATGCGTGAGCTCGTGCGTGAAGCACAGGCCTCGATAAAGTGCGAAGCCGGAGACGACCAACGCCAGGAGCATGGTTGACGTCCAGGGCGTCGAGGCGAGCGCGACGGCGAAGGCGACCCAGCCGATGCTGCCACTGATGATCAGATCGCTCCAGAAGATGACCGCGCGCGGCGTGTGCAGGTCGCTCACGAGACGGCGACTGAGGACGTCCAGGGGCGTCGTGTCGGGCGAGTCAGACGAGATGTCGTCGGACTCGTTGGAAATTACGAGGGCTGCACTGCGTGACACGATCGTCTCTTTCGCACCGTTCATTCGTACTGTGGAGGCGAGGTTTCAGGGCCGCCGCGACATGTTCTCGAGGAGGTGAGGCCTGTCGTCCAGATTACCAGAGCTCGTCTGGCGTCGCAGTACTCAAGAGTTCCTATCGTCCCGACCCGGGAACGGCAACAGAGTTGCACAGTTCTGCGACAGCGCAGCCATTGTTCACGGTCCAGATGGTTGGCGCGTTCCTGACCCAGTTTATTAAGGGGCGCGCAAGGGTCGTGAATCCGTCACTTTGCGCCACAATACGGTTGAAATAGCCGTTCTCGGAGGGGTGTGTAACTCGGACCACGGTAGTGTAAGCCGCCGCGTAAAAATAGCAGCGCCTCCCTGCTCGGTGCCGGTGTCGACAAGCGCCGGGATCCTGTCCCGCCCAACTTCCTCTCTCAAAAACACCATTTCCGCTTTATTTCTGTGCAACGGCGAGGCGGGCACGCGCTTTGCCTGAAGCTCGGCCAGCTGTTGAGGCGCGTCGACCAGACGGGTCTCACGGCAAGCGCTTCGCGACGCTGCACGGGCAGGTCGCAACTACCAGCTCACCGTAAGAAGTTTTAGTGCTCGGAGCCGCAATCTGTTGCGGTCATGCCGGGCGTGTTGCGCTCCTGAGGGCCGTCGCATGCGAGGTTCGGGCAGGAGCGGATAAGGAGTTTCGTCATGCGCATCCTGGGTTCCACGCGATCACGCAGTGGCAGGCTGATGCTTCTCGCACCCTCAGAAGCGTACGTGCCTGATTCGTTTCCGACTGTGGACGTGAGCCCCGAACGCCATGATGAAATTCTGGCGCAACTCCAACGCCTGCGCGGCAGCGTGTACCTCCACGACGGCGCCATCGATTCTGCGCAGCTCTCCCCCGACGGCCGTCACGTCCTGGGCGTCGACTCGGCGAGCTGGCATGTGGTGTCGGTGCAGCCCGATGGGCGCGTGACCGGATGTTCCCGGTACCGCGCCTATGGTGAGGGCACCGAGCCCGAGCATCTCGGTGCGTGGCGGTCGGCTCTGGCAACCGACCACTTGTGGAGCGGTCCGCTGCGCATGGCGCTCAAGTCGGAAATCGCCCTCGCGAGAAAGCGAAATGTCGATTATGTCGAGGTGGGCGGTTGGGCGATCTCCGAAGACATGCGGTACACAACCGAGGCCATGAACATCGCGCTGTCGACCTACGCGCTGGCGCAGACCATTGGGGGGTGCATCGGCCTCACGACCGCCACGGTCCGAAACTGCTCGTCCCGCATTCTGCGCAAGATTGGCGGCCGGTCGCTGGGACTTCCAGGGTGCCCGCTGCCCTCCTATTTCGACGCCAACTACGGGTGCGAAATGGAGCTGCTCCGATTCGACTCGAACACGCCGAACCCCAAGTATCAGTCGCGCATCGATGATATTCTGAGCAGGTTTTTCGAGCTGCCCGTCGTCTGCGCACGAGCGGCGGCGGATGCCTCCAGGGAGTTCGTCCGGCGGCCCGCGTTCGCTCAAATGGGCTTTCGCGAAGCGTGCGCGTAGGGGCATAGGGACAGAACGGAGTCGGCAGTGTCGACGAGCACGGATCGCCATCTGGACCGTGCGATTCAGGACTGGTCCGCGGTCGTCGGGCCCGAGCACCTCATCTCCGATCCCGTCGCGCTGCGGGATGCCGAAACCGCAACCTTCACGACCACTCGACGCGTTCCGCTGATCCTCCGCCCAGCCGACCGCAATCAGGTGCAAGCCTGCCTCCGGATCGCGACCGAGTGCGAGATCCCCGTCTATCCAATCAGCACTGGCAGGAACTGGGGCTACGGATCCAAGGTCCCGGCGACCGACGGGAACGTCATTCTCGATCTCGGGCGCATGAACCGGATCGTCGACTTCAGCGAAGAGCTCGCGTACGTGACGGTAGAGCCCGGCGTCACGCAGCAGCAGCTGTTCGACTTCCTGCGCGCCGGCGGATCGCGGTTGTGGATGGACGCGACCGGCGCCCGTCCCGACTGCAGCCTGATCGGCAACACGATGGAGCGCGGCTTCGGCCACACGCCATACGGCGATCACTTTGCCCATGTGTGTGGGCTGGAGGTGGTGCTGCCGACGGGGGAGTGCATCGAGACGGGGTTTTCCCGTTTCGCCGCGGCATCGACAGGGCCGCTGTATCGCTGGGGCCTCGGTCCGGCGCTCGACGGGCTGTTCACGCAGTCGAATTTCGGCATCGTCACCAGGATGAGCATCTGGCTGATGCCCGCGCCCGAGCGCTTCGAGGCGTTCTTCTTTCGCTGCGACGATGAGCACCGGTTGGGCGAGGTGATGGATGCGCTGCGCGGGCTGCGGCTGAACGGGACGCTCCGAAGCGCGTCGCACATCGGCAACGACTACAAGGTCCTCAACGGCATCCGCCAATATCCGTGGGAAGCGACCGGCGGCACGACCCCGCTTCGGCCCGAGCACCTCAAGCGATTCCGTGACGAGCTGCGGTTCGGCGTCTGGAACGGATCCGGCGGGCTCTATGGCACCAGGGCGCAGGTCCGGGAGGCCAAGCGGCTCCTGCGCGAGGCGTTGAAGGGGAAGGTTGCGCGGATCGAGTTCCTGAGCCAGCGAAAGCTGGCGTTCGCCCGCCGCTTCGCGCGCATTTATCGGATGTTCACCGGGTGGGACATCACCGCGGCGCTGAACCTGGTCCAGCCGGTGTTCGAACTCATGCAGGGCGTGCCGACGGAAGCGCCGATGGCGAGCGCCTACTGGCGCAAGCGCACGCCGCCTCCGGCCGACATGGATCCCGATCGCGATCGCTGCGGGCTGCTCTGGTGCGCGCCGGTCGCGCCTCTGGAAGGCCGCCATGCCGAGCGCCTCACGCAGCTGAGCATCGATACGCTCCTCGCCCACGGATTCGAGCCCATGCTGTCGCTCTCGCTCGTGAGCGACCGCGCGCTGACCTGCGTTGTGTCGATTGGCTACGACCGCGACGTGCCCGGAGAAGACGACCGCGCCATGCAGTGCTACCGCGAGCTCCTCGAGCGGCTCACGGCGTCGGGGTATCACTCGTACCGTCTCGGAATCCAGTCCTCAGCCGAGATGGCGGAGAAGGATTCCTACACGGCGCTTCTCTCCACCATCAAGCAGGCGCTCGATCCAAAAGGCATCCTCGCGCCGGGACGGTACGGGATTGGTGACAGAGCACAAAGCACGAAGCACTGAGCACGAAGCACTGAGCACCAAGCACTATTCTCTCGCCACATCCAGCGCCGGGTTCCTCGGAAAGAAATCGAACGGCCGCAGCTCGAACTCGTGCCACACCGTCGGCATCACCGGCCAATCCTCGGCGCGCACGACGTGGTGCATCCCGAACGTGTACCAGGCGACGATGTCGGTGTTGTCGATCGGACGATTGGCAGCAGTCCACGCGGGCAGACCGTCGCCGCCGTGGCTTTGGGTGGGGTAGTCGCCGGCGGCATATAGCTCCTCGGCGCGATACGGCGTGACCCACAGGGCGTGATCCGTGAACCCCGCGCGCTTCTGCGGATAGTCGTCCTTGTCCAGCATCGAGTCGTCGCTGTGTCCTGGCTTCACTTGAAACCCGGTCGGGTAACCGAGCGGACCCCGAACACCAGGATTCACGATGCGCCACATTCCCGGGACGTGTCGATCCAGCATCGCGTCGGCCTCGACCCGCGCCGTCCGTGAATTCGCGACCCAGACGCTCTTGCGCAGCTGTCCCGCGGGCAGGCGTTTTTTCTCGAGCCGATCGACGACGAGGCTGTTGGACGTGCCGTCGACGTCCAGATCCAGGCGGTACGAGAAGAAGTGGTCATGGTTCGGAGCGACCGTGTGCTCCGACACGAAGTGGCCATACGCGCCGTCACGACCGTCGCCGTCCTCGGCCGGTGTGCGGCTCTTGACGCCCTTCACCTCCGCGACGCCCGTCGCGCCGGCAATACCGCGGATCGAGCCGTCCTGCTGGAAGGCCCAGTCGAAGACGTAGTCGTAATTACCGAGCGTCGCAATCCATCGCACCACCAGATCCCGCCCCGCGCGGCTATCGAGCTGCGATTCCTCGCGATGTCTCCAGAGCACGTCTCCCGCCGCGCGCTCGAACAGGCAGGCGACATCGGAGCGGCGATGGGGCACGCCGCGCTCGTCGGCGATCACGAGATCGAGCCACACGGCATTGTCGGGGCAGTCGGTGCCGCGCTGCAGTGGACGATCCGCGAGCCCCAGGGTGTGTCCGAATTCGCCGGCGTCGAAAAACGTTCGGTGATACCAGCTTTCGTCGGGATCCATGTACGGCACGAACAGCTCCGAGATGGAGCCTTGATAGAGCACAGAGCGCGAACGGTCGCCGTCCTTGTAGCGCACCTGCGAGACGATCGCGCCGCGGCGCGGCTCGAGGCGGACGTGAAACTGCCAGCGATCCCAGGTGACCATGCCGCCGTCGCGCGAAAAGCCGGGTCCGAGTGGCTGCTCGATCTGGAGCGGGGCCAGCGCCGGACGGGTCGGACCGACCGCCTCGGGATGGAAGTCGACTGGCGCCGAGGGCACCGGCACGGGTCCCGTGTCGACGACCCGGAAGACCTTCTTTTCGTGCAGGTCGATGTAAATGGTGAGGCCCTCGATGGGCCGTCCCCATTGGTTCTCCACGCCGTGGCGATCCAGGCAACTGGCAGCTGCGAGACGTCGTGTCCCTTCGGTCGGAACGGCGAAGTAGCCGCGCATCACGCCCTGGCACTCGATCGTTTTCAGATCCGTGATTCCGCGCCGTTTCAGCGCGGCAAGCACCTCGGGATTGGCCTTGGCGATGCCGTCCTGCATCATCAGCTCCTCGCCGGTGATGTCGGGCTGCACGCCGGGCACGTCGCGCCATGACGTCACTGTCCGTGCGCTGATGTCGACCAGCGCCTCGACGGTCTTCGCCCCCAGCATGAGGATCACTTTTGCTTCCCGGCGTACCGGGGCCCCAGGCTTCCACGCGAGCACGTCGGATTTCGGCGGCTCGTGCAGCGAGACGCCGGCGAAACGGCCGTGCTCATCGAGCCGTCCCGAATCGCGGATGACGTCGTACACGATCCAGTGCTCGGCAAGCGTCAGCGAGTCGAGTGGATGGGTGGACAGCTGTGACGAGGCCGGCACTGGCGCGCAGAGAAAGGCCAAGAGCAGCAGGGGAGCGCGAACACGCATGCGGCCTCCAGGGGGGCGAAGCAGGGGTGAAGAACGACGTTGACGTGCGGTGGCAAAACGGTAAACTGCGGCTGAGTTTGGCCTCAAAGGCCGGGGAGAGTCAATGAGCGTGCAGCTCGACGCGATGGCGGAGCCTCAGCCGCCGGCGCCTGCGGTCGCGGCCTGGCCGTGGCGACGGGATCGGCTCTTTTTCAGCGGAATGGCGGTCGCTGCCGCGGTTGTCGTCTTCGCGGGGTTTGCGCCGACCTACTACCTGAAAGGCACGTTTGGCGGGCCGCAGTTGTCCCCGCTCCTCCACGTGCACGGCCTGATCTTCACGAGCTGGATCGTCCTGTTCATCGTGCAGACGCGCCTGATTGCCGGCCGCCGCACGCCGCTCCACCGGCGCCTTGGTGTGCTTGGCGGCCTGATCGCCGTCGCGATGCTGCTGGTCGGCACGCTGGCGGCCATCGCCTCGGCACGACGAGGCTTCACGCCGCCGGGCGGTCCGCCTCCCCTTACGTTCCTGATTATTCCGCTCGGGGATCTCGTCGTCTTTGCGGTGCTGGTCGGCACGGCGCTGTATTTCCGGCAGCAGAGTCAGACGCACAAACGACTGATGCTGCTGGCGACGATCGCCCTCCTCACGCCGGCCATCGCGCGGCTTCCCGGCATCATCGTCGCCGGACCGCCGGCGTTCTGGGGCCTGACGGACCTCTTCATCGTGGCGTGCTTCGTCTACGACCGCGTGACGAGCGGGCGCATTCACCCGGCGTTCAAATGGGGCGGTCTGTTCGTGATCGCCATGCAGCCGCTGCGGCTGATCGTCGGCGGCACCGGCCCATGGCTGGCATTTGCCGAATGGCTCACCCGGTGACGGGGCGCACGCACCCCTCGACAGGCTCAGCTGACGCGCTAGCGCGGTCTGGGGTCAGATCTTGAATTGCGAATTTTTCAAGATTCAAGATCTGACCCCAGTTGAGTCTGCGCTCCTCAAGGCGGACGCCGGGAGCGCGGTATTGCTAACAAACGGACGTATTTGCGGTCGAGTGGCCGACGCGCTTGGGCGTTGGGGTCAGATCTTGAATTGCGAATTCTTCAAGATTCAAGATCTGACCCCAATTGAGTCCGCGCCGCCAACACCACCGAGCAGCATTCGCCTAATGCGGCGCAGGTAACGCGGTGTTGCTGACAAACGCGATTTGTTTGCCGTCGGGCGACCACGACGGCACGTTGATCGTGCCCTGACCGCCGAAGACATACGCGATGATGCGCGGTGCGCTGCCGTCAGGCTGCATCAGCCGGATGTAGACCTGCCGGTAGAAGGGGTGGTCTTCCGGCTTCACGTCGGCCAGGAACGACAGCACAATCATCCTCTTTCCATCGGGCGACAGGTGCGGGAACCAGTTGTTGTACTCGTCGCTCGTGAGCTGCTCCTGTCCGCTGCCGTCCGGCTTCATCCGCCAGATCTGCATGCGTCCCGTCCGCATCGAGTTGAAGTAGATCCACTCGCCGTCGGGTGAGTACTCCGGCCCGTCATCGACGCCCGTGGCCGTCGTCAACCGGACCTCTTCGCCGCCCTCCACGGGAATCTTGTAGACGTCGAACTCTCCGTTGCGTCCGCCGGTGAAGACGAGGAACCGCTTGTCAGGCGACCAGCCGTGGAGATATGACGGCGAATTTGCGGTGACGCGCTTTGGCGTACCGCCAGTGGCCGGCAGAGTGTAGACGACGGAGCGTCGCTGCTCTTCGGTCGGCTGATGACTGATCCCGAGCATCTTCCCATCGAACGACAGCACGTGGTCGTTGTTGTTCGAGATGGCAAAGCCGGTATCGAGTGGAGAGATCTTGCGTGTGGCCAGATCGAACCGATAGAGCTTGCCCTCACTGTTGTAGATCAGTTCCTTACCGTCGGTCGTCCAGTTCGGCGCCTGGATCGAGATGGGCGACGTGGACACGACCTTTCGATCGCCCGTGTCGACCGACATGACTTCGAGATTGCTGCCGATGTAATCCCGATACGGGACCCATCCTTCTTTGGGAGGGACAACGATGCGCACATTGCGGAAGGCCGCGCGCTCGGAAACGGCCGGATTGTGCGAGCAGACGAAAAGGCCGACGTAGACGTCGTCACCCAGGTCGATGTCAGAGACGTCGGTGTGCGTGAAGGCGTCACCGAATCGCGCCACCGACATCGTGTAGGTGCGTCCCTTCCGCGCGAGCTGGATCACGTCCGCGCCCTTCACGGCCGACTGCGTCTGTTCGGTGATGGCGCCGGCCGTTCGCCTGAACTGGAGCGACGTCAGCCCATCGCCGTGGACCGCCGCGTCCACGTAAGGCGAGTCCGCGTCCAACGTGCGACGGATGATCCAGCCAAGCTTGCGATGGGGATCGACGCCGGTGCCGAGAAAGCTCGCGTGCGTGCGCACGATGAAATCGCCCGTCATCTTGCGCCAGGCGAACTGGAACTCGTCGCGCGCGGCCCACATGTTGGTGCCGGCGCCGGCCATCGTGTAGATCTGCGCCGCGTCATCGTAGGTTGTCGATCCGGCAATTGCGGGCTGGCCGACATCGCCGCTGGCCTCGAAGTACCCGACAGGTTGCTGCGTCGAGACCCGTGTGCTGGTCGCTGCCGCGATCGCAATGGCCACAGACAGAAGGCGCACGTTCTTCATCAACCGTCCTCCACAAGACTTGCGTTTCAAGGCCACGACACGTCGATCAGAACGCGACTCACCGCGACACCTTGCTCGCCAACACCCGGGGTCGCGTCAGGCGCGGCGAAGCATGATTTCGACCGTCGCCTCGCCAACTTCAACGGTCCCTCGCGCGCCCGGCGACGCGAGCTCGCCCAGGACGATCTCGACTGCCAGGGTCTCGTTCGAGAGCCACGACAAGTGCGACGCCAACGCGTCGACGAGCGGCTGTGGCGCCACGATGCCGACACGAATCCGGTCGTCGTACCGGAGCCCGGCTTCCTTGCGAAGATCCTGCAGTCCCCGATTCAGATCGCGCATGTGCTTCTCTTCCAATAGCGCGGCGTCGACTGTCAGATCGACGACGACAACGAGGCGGCCTTCGGCCGCGACGCCCTTGCCCTCTCCGGCGGGAGCGTAATCAAGGCTGAAGTCCTCTTGATCCAGCACGTGGCCGCCAGCGCGCAGGCGAGTGTCTCCGTCCAGCATTTCGTACTCCCTCACGCTGATGGCGGCTTGTAGAGCCTTCACTTCCTGGCGCAGCCGCTTTCCGAGACGTGGATAGTTCAGCTTGATGACTGGCGTCGCGTACCCGTCCAGCGACTCGAGGACGGTGACCTCTTTGACGTTCAACTCGTCGAGAAGCAACTCGAGGTTCCCGGTGATTGCGTGCCCAGGAACGTTGGCCACGGCGACGGATGGGAGCGGCTGCCGATGACTCAGCCGATGCGCTTCCCGCACGCTGCGTGTGAGCCGTACCACGGTCCGTATCGCGTGCATTTCGCTCGACAGTTCGTGGTCGCGCCAGTCATGGTGCGCGCTTGGCCAGTCTTCGAGGTGGACCGACCGCGGTCCGCCCAGTGCTTCATGCATGCTCTCGCTCAGGAACGGCAGGAACGGTGCGGTAACGATTGCGAAGGTCGATAGCGCGGCGTGAAGCGTCTCGAATGCCGCCAGCTTGCTCTCCGTCAACCCTGATTGCCAGAAACGACGTCTCGACAGCCTCACATACCAGGTCGACAGCATGGTCACGTAGGTTTCGATGGCCTCATAGCATCCCGCCACGTCGTAGGTGGCCATCAAGTCTTCCAGGTCCTGGCGAAGTCGATCCGTCTCCGAAAGCAGATACCGATCGAGGCGGCTCGACGTCGAGATCCGCCCCGTCGCCTGGAAACGATCGATTGAGGCGTATGACGTGTAGTAGTGAAGGCAATTCCAGACGGGAATTGAGACGCGTCGCACCGCATCGCGCACGCTGGCGGCTGAAAAGCGCATGTCGGCGCCACGAACCAGAACAGAATTGAGGAGGGCGATTCGCAACGCATCCGACCCGTGCGTCTCGACCAGCTCCAGTGGATCGGGGTAGTTCTTCAACCGCTTCGACATCTTGCGGCCATCCTCGGCCAGGATGACCCCATGGCACATGCCGTTCTTGAACGGCCGCTCGTGGAAGAGGGCGGCGGCCTCGACGACAAGCGTGTAGAACCACCCGCGCGTCTGCGCGATGTACTCGACAATGAAGTCGCCGGGGAACGAAGCCTCGAACTCCTCCTTGTGTTCAAACGGATAGTGCACCTGCGCGTACGGCATTGCGCCCGACTCGAACCAGCAATCCAGCACGTCGGGCACCCGTGTCATCGTTCCGCCGCACTTGCAGGACCACGTCACGTGGTCGATGGCGGGCCGATGCCAGTCGGACATCACGCCGCCGTTCTTCTCCTCCAGTTCGTGTCGACTGCCGATGACGTCGATCGATGCGCACACGTCACAACGCCACACCGGAACCGGGGCGCCCCAGAACCGATTCCGCGACACCGCCCAGTCGCGCGCGTTCTCCAGCCATTTGCCAAAGCGTCCATCGCGTACGTGCTCGGGAATCCACCGGATCTTGGCGTTTACGCCGACCATCTGGGATTTGACGTCGACCACGCGGATGAACCACGTGGTGATCGCGCGGTACAACAGCGGTGAATCACAACGCCAACAGTGCGGGTAATTGTGTGTGTACTGTTCTCGCTTGAAGAGCGCGCCTTCCGCCTTCAGCCGTCCCATAATCCGGTCGTTGGCGGCGAACACATCCAGGCCCGTCAGATAGGGAACGCTCGAATCGAAGGTCCCGTCGTCACGCACAGGGTTGGGACCCTCGATCCCGAATTCGGCGCAGACGATGGCGTCCTCCTCCCCGAACGCGGGCGCCAGATGCACGAATCCGGTGCCCTCCTCGGTGGAAACGAACTCGGCCGGCGCGATCCGGAACGCACTAGTTGTCGCCGAGAAGTAAGGAAGAAGCGGATCGTAGCGAAGTCCCACCAGGCGTTCGCCGGGCCGCCGCTCCACTTCTCGGTGGTCTTTGAGCTCCTGCGAGTAGCGGCCGACGGAGGCCGTACCTGATCCAGACGCTCTCGCCGTTCGCCTCCATCCGGCTGTACTCGACGTTTGGGCCCACCGCAATCGCGACGTTGGACGGCAGGGTCCATGGAGTCGTCGTCCACGCCAGAAATGACTGGGACTTGTCGTCGGACAACTGGAACCGCACCGTGACCGCGGGATCGACGCGAGGACGGAACGCATCATCCTGCCGGGCCTCGAAATTGGAGAGTGGCGTTTGACAGCGAGTGCAGTAGGGCACCACTTTCTGTCCCTCGGTACACCAGCCCGCGCTCCCACAACGTCTTGAATACCCAGACCACGGTTTCGATGTAGTCCGGGTCCATCGTCTTATAGGCGTTGTCGAAGTCGACCCATCGACCGAGCCGTCCGATGATGCTGCGCCACTCGGAGGCGTAGCGAAGGACCATCTGCCGACAACTGTCGTTGAAGCGGTCGATGCCGAACTCGAGTATCTCGGTCCTGGTTTTGAACCCGTGTTCTTTTTCGACTTCGAACTCGACAGGCAGGCCGTGACAATCCCATCCCCAGCGTCGCGGCACGTGGAATCCACGCATCGTGAAGAAACGTGGAACCACATCCTTGATGTATGACGTCAGAATGTGGCCGTAGTGAGGCAGCCCGGTCGCAAACGGTGGACCGTCATAAAACACGTACGCCGGACGTCCTGCGCGGAAGCTGACCGACTGTTCGAACGTTCGCTCTCGTTGCCAGCGATCGAGAACGGAGCGCTCGAGTGCCGCGAAGTCGACTTCATTGGGAACAGCGCGCAGCGCCATGGCAGTCCATATCGTAGACTAGAATTCCCGGTGTTCGGACGCGAGGACATCGATCGCATCTCCAGCGATCCGGCTACCAATACGCAATCATCCGACCCGCGGCAATCACGCACGTCCACAGAACGAGCGACGCGACGGCCGCGACCCTCGCGCCGGCGGGCGGACGGTCGTAGTTCCACTCGCTGACCGTCCGGAATGGCCAGCGGTGGAACACGTACGCGTTGAGCCCGGCGCAGGCGATCAGTATCAGCTTGATTCTGAACGCGGGATTGGCCCACGTCTCGCTTGCGGCGCTCATGAACAGCAGCATGCCCGACGGCACCACCAGCAACACGCTGACGCGCGACCATCGCAGCAGGTGAGTGGCCATCCGATCGACGGCGAGGTCACGCGACATCCCGAGCAGCCGCACGTCGAACATCATCGCGGCACCGACCAGCACGACGAAGCCGACGATGTGGAGGATTTCAAGCGAGGGATAGATCCACGGCGAGTCGCGAATCGCGACCGCCAGTGAGGACGTCTCGATCCATCGCAGCCACACGGTCGTTTGGGCAGGGAGTTGAAAACGCGGTGTCGAACGGGCTCACCACGAACGGGTTCTTCCGTCAGCGCAGCTCCACGGTTTTGTCACCGACCGTAATCCGTTCGGCCCGCATCTCGTCGGCGATCTTTCTGTGCGGATAGCCGACGACCGTTGCCTCGGTCCCGACCTGCAGCATCTCGGCCGACAGCCCTCGAGTAGTCATGCGCGAGGGGGGCGCGAGCACCGCATTCCAGGTCTTCCCCTTGTCGCCGTCCACCTGCAGCCGGATCATGCCGTGCGGGTTCGAGTAGCGCGATTCCTTGATGACGCCCTTCAGCGTCAGCGTGCGGCTCGAATCGTAGTCGCTCCAGCCGTGATGCGCCAGGACGGATGTGCCCACCAGCAGGCCCGCGAGACAAATGACGCCCAGCACCGGCCACCTCGGGCTCCAGCGAGTGGGTCTTCGAACCAATCGCACTGCTTTCATTGTGTTCTCCCTGGGAGTTGCCCATTATCGCGGGGCTAAAGCCCCGCCGCCACAGCCGGGACCGGTTGGCCGCAATTCCCGGCTTCCGCCTATAATCGGCCGCCATCACATTCGAAAGGCCAGACGGTGCACACGTCGACTCGGCAGCTCCTCGACTCTCCGGAATTCCGGCACCTCGTCGTCCGGCGCTGGCGCGTGTCGCTCGTCCTCACGGCGTGCCTCGTCGTTCTCTACTATGGGTACATCCTGCTCATCGCCACGAACAAAGGGTTCCTCTCGCAGCGGATTGGCGAGGTGACGACGATAGGAATTCCGCTGGGGGCGGCGGTCATTGTCGGCGCCTGGGCGCTCACCGCGATCTACGTCGTCTGGGCCAATCGTGCTTACGACGCCGAGGTAATCCGGCTGCGACGGCGCCTCTCCGACTGACGGCATGGCGCCTCAGCTCGAGACCACACTCGGCACGCCGACCGGTTCGGCGGTGCTGTTCTTCCTGGCGATCGTGGCGCTGACGCTCGCGGTCACCTACTGGGCAGCCCGGCGCACGCGGTCGACGCGGGATTTCTACGCGGCGGGTCGATCCGTCTCGGCCTTTCAGAACGGCCTGGCGCTGGCCGGCGACTACATGAGCGCCGCCTCGTTTCTGGGCATCGCCGGCCTCGTCGCGATGCGTGGCTACGACGGCATGATCTACGCGACAGGCTGGCTGGTGGGCTGGCCCGCCCTGATGTTCCTGATAGCGGAGCCCCTGCGCAACCTCGGTAAGTTCACGTTCGCTGACGTCGTCGCCTTCCGGCTGCGTCAGGTGCCGGTGCGGATCGCCGCCGCTTTCGGCGGCATCCTGACCGTGCTTTTCTACACCATCGCGCAGATGGTGGGCGCCGGCAACCTGATCAGCCTGATGTTCGGCATTCCGTACCAGTGGGCCGTCGTCTCGGTGGGCGCCGTGATGCTCGCCTACGTCCTCTTCGGCGGCATGATCGCGACGACGTGGGTGCAGATCATCAAGGCGGCCCTGCTGCTTTTTGGCGTCACGCTGCTGACGGCGATGGTGCTGGCTCGGTTCGACTTCAATCTCGGACACCTCTTCGGCGCCGTGGCCGCGCGGTACGGCCAGGCGGCGCTCGAGCCAGGCGGGCTCGTCACCGATCCGATCGAGGCCGTGTCGCTCGGTCTGGCCCTCATGCTGGGTCTCCTCGGCCTGCCCCACATTCTCATGCGCTTCTATACCGTGCCGGACGCCCGCGCGGCGCGCACGTCGGTGCTGTATGCCACCGGCTTCATCGGCTACTTCTATCTGATCATCCCGATTGTCGGCTTCGGCGCATCCGCGCTCGTCGGACGTGAAGCGATCAGCCGGATCGACCCCGGCGGCAACATGGCCGCGCCGCTCGTGGCGGAGCTCGTCGGCGGCACGCCGTTTCTCGGGTTCATCGCGGCGGTCGCCTTCGCCACGATTCTGGCGGTCGTTGCGGGCCTCACGCTGGCCGGCGCGAGCGCGCTCTCGCACGACATCTTCGTTCACGTGATTCGCAAGGGCCATGCGAGCGAGGCCGAGCAGGTGCGCGTCGCGCGGCTGGCGACCGTCGTGTTCGGCGTCCTCGCCGTGCTCCTCGGCATCGCGTTTCGGGGACAGAACGTGGCGTTCATGGTGGGCCTGGCGTTCGCCATCGCCTGCAGCGCGAACTTTCCGCCCTTGCTTCTGTCGATCGTCTGGCGGCGGTTCAACACCGTCGGCGCCGTCAGCTCGATAGCCTGCGGCGCGAGCCTGTCCGTGCTCCTGATCGCGGGCAGCCCGACAGTATGGGTGGATGTCTTCGGCTACGCGGAGCCGCTCTTTCCGCTCCGCAATCCCGCGATCGTCTCGATGACTGCGGCGTTCCTTGCGGGCATCATCGGGTCGCTCCTCACCCGCGAGCCCAGGGCCGAAGCGCTCTTCGACGACGAGAAACTGCGCACGTACCTCGGAGTAGGGGCAGAGTAGGGCCGGCTCGCTGACGCTCGCGGGTAATGCTGGGGTTCATCCCTCCGGTGGGCCGGAACGGAGTTCTTCCCCCGCGCGGAACGCGGCCCTGCGCGAACGAAGTGAGCGCCCCTCCGCCGAGCGCAGCGAGGCGGCCCCAACGGCGAGCGCAGCGAGCCGCCCTCCCGCGAGCGCAGCGAGGCGCCCCTGTCACCCCCGCGCTCGCGGATCCTCCGGCACGGCGCGCGGCTCGAAGACAGGGCGCGGGTCGGCGGCCACGGACCGCAGCGCCTGCTCGCGGAGAAAAACCTGTGCCTCGAACGGCTCCGATGCGCCGGCCGGCGGCGTGATCCACCGGCCGTCGGGTTGCAGCCGCCGGCCTTTGACGTTGTCTCGGAGCATCGCGCTCAGCGCATCCAGCACCTTCCGTTTGGCCGCCGGCGCCTCGATCGGGAACATCAGCTCGACGCGCGTGTCGAGGTTGCGCGGCATCCAGTCGGCGCTCGCCAGAAAGACGTCGTCATCGCCCCCGTTGTGAAAGACGAAGACGCGCGTGTGCTCGAGATATCGCCCCACGATCGAGGTGACCGTGATCCGCTCGCTCACCCCTGGGATGCCGGGCTTCAGCATGCACATCCCGCGCACGTTCAGCTCCACCCGTACACCGGCCTGCGACGCCTGATACAGCGCGCGGATGATCTCGACGTCGACCAGCGAGTTCATCTTGGCGATGATGCGTGCCGGCTGCCCATCGTCGGCGCGCCGCCGTTCGCGGTTGATCAGACCCAGCAACCGTTCGCGCAGCATCGTCGGCGCCATCACCAGCTTTCGAAGCCGCGGTGGATCCGAGTAGCCGGTCAGGGCGCTCCAGAACGCCGATGCGTCGGCCGCGATGTCGGGATCGCGCGTCAGAAGGCCCATGTCGGTATAGACCCGCGCCGTGCCGTCGTTGTAGTTGCCCGTGCCGAGGTGGACGTAGCGCTGCAGGCCCGCCTTGCTTCTGCGCACGACGAGGCAAATCTTCGAGTGCACCTTGTAGTGGCGAATCCCGTAGATGACGTGCGCTCCCATCTCTTCGAGCCGGCGAGCCCACCGGATATTGCGCGACTCGTCGAAGCGGGCCATCAGCTCCACCAGCACGGTCACCTGTTTGCCCTGGTCGGCCGCGCGGGTGAGCGCGGCGACGATCGGGGAATCGCCGCTCGTGCGGTAGAGCGTCTGCTTGATCGCGAGCACGTCGGGATCGTCGGCGGCCGCCTCGACGAACGCGACGACCGGATCGAACGACTCGTAGGGATGGTGCAGCAGGATGTCGCGCCGGTCGATGGCCGAGAAGATGTCGTCCTGCTCGACGGCGTCGACGGTCACGATCGGCGGAGCCGGCGGAAATCGAAGCGCGTCGTATCCCGGCAGGTCGACGATCGCAGCCAGGGCGCGGACATCGAGAAATCCAGGCAGCCGATAGACGTCCTGCGATTCGAGCTCCACGAGGCTCGCCAGGTGCGCGGCCGCTTCATCGCTGGCTTCCGCGCCGACTTCGAGCCGCACCGCCTCGTTTCTGCGCCGCTGGCGCAGCGACTGTTCAACCGCTTCCAGGAACGACTCTCCCTCGTCGTCCAGCTCGAGCTCGGCGTCCCGCGCCAGGCGGAACGCCACCGACTCGCCGACAGTCTGTCCCGGGAAAAGCGACGCACACTCGGCGCGAATGACGTCGTCCAGCAGCACGAACGTGGGCGCATCGATGCCCGCCAGGCGGACCAGGCGCGGAAGGCGCGACGGAAGCTGCACAACCGCAAGTCTGCGCTGCACCTCGTCGCCAGCCGCGGGAAGCCAGAACGCGAGGTTCAGGCTCAACGCCGACAGCATCGGGAACGGCCGCTCGACGTCGATCGCCAGCGGGGTGAGCGCGGCCAGGACGTCGGACTGAAAGTAGGCGGCAATCGCCGCCCGCGACGCGGCGTCGAGCGCCGACACCTCCACCACGTGGATGCCGTGTGCGGCGATGGCCGGGAGAAGCGTCTGCCCAACGAGCGCGTGCAGCGCGTTCAACATCGCCCCGGCGCGCTCCCGGATCGCCGCGAGCTGATCGACCGGTGTCATGCCGCACGCGTGCGGCCGATTGTCGCCGTCGCGCACGGCCGCTTTCAGCCCGGCGACCCGCACCATGAAGAACTCGTCCAGATTGGACGCGACGATGGTCGAGAAGCGCACACGCTCGAGCAAGGGGTTGGACGGGCTCCTGGCCTCTTCGAGCACGCGCTCGTTGAACGCCAGCCACGACAGCTCACGATTGAAGAAGAGCTCCGGACCGTCCTGCGGCGGCGTCATACGCCGGCTCCCGCTCCGCGGATGGCGACGTGCTTCCCGAAGACGTCGACGAGCATATCGACGCGCGACGTCGCGGCCATCCGCTCCATGGTCAGGTCTCCCCGCCCGTGCAGCTCGATCACCCAGCGGCCGTCTTCTTCATGAAGAGTGACGTCGGAGACCTTCTGCATGTGCTCGGCGTCGAGCGCGTTGGCGAGGCGGAGAATCGCCGCGAGCTTGGCCACCCGCACGCGCTCGTCGCGATCGAGCCGCATGAATTCAGGATGTGATTTCTGGGGGAGCCCTCGACGGTGATAGCGGGCGATATTGCCGATGATCTGCATGTCGTCGCGCGTCAGGCCGAAGATCTCCGACGCCTGAAGCAGATACAAGGCTGTGTTTGTGGTGTCCACGCAGGCTCACGAAGAGCCCGATGTCGTGCAGGAGCGCGGCCACCTCCAAGAGCAGCCGGTCGCGCGGGCTCAGCGCGTGCTCGACGGCGAGATTGTCGAACAGCCGAATGGCAAGGCGCGCCACGTGAGAGACGTGCTCGGCATCGTACCGGTAGCGCGCCCCGAGCGCCGCCGCGCTGGCGAGCACCTGTGGCGCGAAGTCGGCCTGCTCGGCCCCTTCGCCCACCAGGTCCACCAGCAGGCCGGCCCGAAGCGACACGTCCGGGACGACGATCGTGTGAGCGGCCGTCGCCTCGATCAATGCCCGGTACACGAGAAGGGCAGGAACGAGCGTCTCGGCTTCCATGGGCGACAGACGATACCGGCCGACGAGCTCGTCCTCGTCGCATTTCGAGACTTCGTGCGAAAACTGCATGAACGCCTCGCGCGGGATCTCGGCGATCACACCATCGCCGCTCGTTTCGACGAGCCGCCGCGCGGCGAAGCGCACGTCGCTGCCGAGGGCCACCACGAACGTCGCGTCTGCGGCTGGCACTTCGTCGACGATTTCGCCGACAACGGTGTCCACTTGTGCCGTCAGAAGACGAATCCGCTGTTCGTGAGACCCCGACCAGACGCCGAGCCGCTGGCGCAGGCGAATCGCGCCGAGCGGGAAGACGCCGGCCTGCACCGGCTGCCCGTTGGCGAGCCGGGTCACGTCGACGCTCCCGCCGCCGACTTCGACGAGCAGCGTCGCCGGAGCCGCAAGCGCGGGGTGCGCGCCAAGGCCGTCGCGCACCGCGAGATACGTCAGCCGGCTCTCTTCGGATCCGTCGATGACCTCGATTTCAAGGCCCGTGCGCACGCGCACACGATCGAGGAAGGTGTCGCAGTTGGCCGCCTCGCGCACGGCGCTCGTGGCGACCGCGCGGACCCGCGTGACGCCGTAGTCGTCCATCATCCGCCGGAAGCCGCTGAGGGCCCGGACGGCCGCATCGGTCGTGGTCGCGCCGATCCGCCCGACCGCGAACGTGTCGCGTCCGAGCAGCACGCCGCGCGACGCCTCTTCGAGCACCTGTGGGCGCTCGCCGGGGACATGCTGCGCGATCACGAGCCGGATGGCCGACGCGCCGACGTCGATGACGGCCAGTGCCGAAGGCGTCTTCTCCATGTGGGCGACTGCGGGGTCAGATCTTGAATCTTGAAAAATTCACAATTCAAGATCTGACCCCAATCCTCGGCAAGGTATCACCGCGCGGGACGGCACGGGCGCCCGGCCGAGCTTGGGCGGCAGGTTTTACCAAAGCTTTACACACGCGGCGTCCTCAGTTTCCGCTCACGCGCAGCCAGACGAGCCGTTCGATCGCGAGTCGATGTTGCATAATGGCCGAGTATCAGTTCAGGTGAGCATTGCCCGGCCCTCGCGATTCCCTTCCCCCGCACGAGAACCGGACGTTTTCCGACGCCGAAGTCACGTTTTCTGACTCTTCCGTCGTACCCGCCGGAACGCCGCCTTCTGCCTCGTCCCAGCGCGCGTCGTCCAGCCAGGCGTCGAGCTCGCGCGTCCTGCAGCCAGGCGTCGAGCTCGGCTCGCGTTACCACATCGAGTCCATCCTCGGCGAGGGTGGCATGGGGAGCGTCTACAAGGCCTACGATCGCGAGCTCGACCGGCTCGTCGCGATCAAGGTCATCCGGCCGGGGCTCGTCGCCGACCCCTCCGCCGTACAGCGGTTCAAGCAGGAACTGCTGCTCGGCTCGAAGGTCTCGCACAAGCACATCCTGCGCATCCACGATCTCGGGGAAGTCGAGGGCCTCAAGTACATCTCGATGGCCTACGTGGATGGCGAGGATCTGCACAGCATCCTTCGCCGAGAGGGCCGGCTGCCAATCGACCGCGCCGTCACCGTGGCGCGCCAGATTGGCGAAGCGCTCGCCGCCGCGCACGCCGAAGGGGTCATTCACCGCGATCTGAAGCCGCACAACATCCTGATCGATCGAGTCGGGTACGGCCTACGTGTCGGACTTCGGCCTCGCGAAGTCGCTCGCTTCGGCGCCCGACATGACGCGCAGCGGGGAGCTGCTCGGGACGCCACGCTACATGGCGCCCGAGCAGGTCTCGGGCGGCCCCCTCGATCATCGCGTGGATCTCTACGCGTTCGGCCTGATTCTGTACGAGATGGTGACGGGGACCGTGCCTTTTCATGGCGACTCGGCCATCCAGGAACTGCTGATGCGCGTGCAGGCCAAGCCGCCCGATCCGCGCACGGTGAATGCCGGAAACGCCCGCGCCGCTCGCCGAAGTCATCCTGCGCTGCCTCGAGACGAATCCCAACGCGAGGTACCAGAGCGCCGACGACATTCTGATGGGGCTCGATTTCGGCTTCGACGCGCCAAGCGGCTCGCGGCGCGGCGCTCGTCGCAGCCAGGTGCTGCCGCGGCCGCTTCTGTCGGCGCCGGGCGCTCCCGCGCGATGGTCGCGGAGACAGCTCGCCTCGGCCGGCGTCGCGGTGGTCGCGGCCGCTAGCCGTGGGCGTCTGGTTGATGACTCGCGGCGCGCCTGCGACCGTGACGCCTACGACAGGCGTGGGCGTCTCGACGACCGCAGCGCCGCCCGCAATGCCTGGCGCCAAGTTCCTCGCTGGTACTGCCCTTTCGCGTGCTGGGCGACCCGCAGCAACTGCGCTATGTCGGAGACGGCGTCGTCGAAGCGCTGTCGTCCAGGCTGTTTCAGCTGGGCGGCGTCAGCGTGGTGTCGAGCCGCGACGTGGAACAGGCCCGCGGCGCTCCGTCGATTGACGAGGCCGCGCGCACGCTCGGCGCGAATCTGATTGTCGAGGGCACCGTGCAGGCGGCCGGCGAGAACCTGCGCCTCGTGGTGAACCTTCACGACATCGCGGGAAAACGTCAGACATGGAGCCGGCAGTTCACTGGCACACGCGAGACCCTCTTCGCCTTGCAGGACGAGATCTATGACGGGCTCGTAAGCGCGCTCGGGTTGTCGCCCCGCCCGGAGGCGATGGCGCACTCGACCGATCGCCCGACCGAGGACATCGAAGCCTACGATCTGTATCTGAAAGGCCGCGATGCGCTGCGTTCCGGACAGAATCCGCAGCAACTGCAGGCCGCGATTGGTTTCTTCGAGAAGGCCATCCAGAAAGATTCGAGCTTCGCCCTGGCCCACAGCGGCCTGGCCGACGCGAGTCTCATGATGTATCACGAGAAGAAAGACAGTTTCTGGGTCGAGCGTGCACGGGCGGTGGCGGTCCGCGCGCGCGAGCTCGACGACAAGGTGCCGGAAGTGCACTACGCGCTCGGGTCCGTGTACTCCGAGAGCGGCAGGAGCGCGGAAGCGGTGATCGTGTTGCGGCGGGCGCTCGAGCTCGCGCCGAATTCCGACGAGGCGTACCGGCGCCTCGGGGTCGCCTATCAGGCCCTTGGCCGCAAGAAAGACGCGATCGACGCGCTGCAGAAGGCGGTGAACGTGAACCCGTACTTCTGGCTGAATCACAACGCGCTGGGAGACGCGTACCTGCAATTCGGCGAGCACGGCAAGGCGCTCGAGGAGTTCCGCCGCGTCACCGAGCTCGAGCCAAAGAATCCGGTCGGGTACAACAACATCGGATCCGCGTACTTCGCGGAGGGGCAGTGGGAGCAGGGCATCCCCGCCTACGAGCAGTCGCTCAAGTTGCAACCGGACTGGCTGACCTATTCGAACCTGGGGACGGCGTACTTCTACTTGAAACGCTATCAGGATGCCGTGAAGGTCTTCGAGCAGGCATCGGCGCTGAACCCCAACGACGCGATCACGATGGGGAACCTCGCCGACGGTCTGCGCTGGGCCGGACAGCGTGAAAAGTCGCTGGCGACGTACGCCACGGCGCTGACGCTCGCGTACAAGGAGCTGCAGGTCAATCCGCGCGATACGACGACGCTGGCGATGGTGGCGCTCTATCAGTCCAAGAGCGGCAACGACGCGCGCGCGAGGGACTTCATCAAGCGCGCCCGCGCGATCGATCCGAAGAGCCCGGCGCTGCTCTACTATGAGTGCGTCGTCCACGCGCTCGGCGGCCGCGAGGCGGCTGCGTTCGCCTCGCTCGAGAAAGCATTGGAGGGCGGCTACTCGGCGCGGGAAGCGGCCGAGGATCCGGAGCTGCAGCAGCTCGCCAAGTCGGAAGCGTTCGGGCGCCTCCTGCGACGATATTCAGGGCGGGGCTGACCGTGGCGGACGCGCGAGGCGGGCTGACCGCCTCCTCGCCTAAACTGTGGCGGCGGCCCTAGGCCGTGTGTATGCGGTGCGAAGCCCCGCCTCAGTTCAGACTTCTACTGCTGACGCCGGCGCGCCGCGCGACCGCCATGCGCGATCCCCGTCGCCACCAACGTCAACGTCGCAGGCTCGGGCACGCGCGTTGCTTCGGCCAGCATGTCAATGCGCGATGCCCTCCGGGAATCCGACGAGGTCGATCGAGAAGTCGACCGCCGTAGCATGGCTCGATTTCGCCACAAAACCCGGACGGAATGCCGCCGCCGAATGAACTGCGCACCAGCAGAAGTTGATTGTCTCTGAAGTTGAAGAGAGTTACGGGTCGTCGAGCGCAAAAAACGCGAGACCGGTCGGGATCTCCGGAATGTCAAAAAAGTCGAAGTCGAGAAATCCAATCGTCTGACCGGTCAGGTTCTGGAACTCGCAGTTTACGAGCGGCATGCCAGCTTCCATGCCTGTCGTGCAGTTGTCTCCCGGAAACGGATCGTCCAGATCGTCGGGAAAGTCCGGATCGTCAGGAAACGATCCGTCGTCATAGAAGTCGTAGAAGAACGGCAGCGAGAAAATCTGAATCGAGCCGCTGCCGCCTAACTTCGTTCGCACGATGGGATCGATGATCGTCGCGGCCGACGCCTGGACTGCCGCCCCGACCGAGAGCACGAGTCCCAATACGCTGATCTTGAGAAGACGGAGCATGGAAGCACCTCCGGGCATAGCCCACCCACCTGCACGCGAAAAGTTCGTCGTCAAAGGCTGACAAAACGTCTTCAATTTCATGTTTAAGGTCGTCACCGGATGAGTTAGCTTCAGGCGTGCCCTTGTGCACGCCGCCCCGGCCTCTGACTCGCGCAACCTCTTTTTGAACTTAGGCCTACGACCGATCTCTCTTGCCAGAGACCAAGCGTTGCCGTGTGGAGCCTTCGAGAAACCATGCGCCAACGCGTGAAGACCTCGGGCCCTAAGCAAAGCAGTGGGCCTGTCGCAGCGGCTCCCGTTCGTCTGAGTGCTCATTCTCGGGTTCTCGATCGCTCGGTTTCCCGATTTCTTCCTGCGGCGACCGCAGCGCCGATGATCGCGGTTTCATCGCTCGCCTCGACGATCTCGATCGCGCTGCCTTGCAGCGAGCTCATCGTTACCATCTCATGCAGCGTGTGCTGCAGCAGGTTCAGATCGACGAACCGCGCGTTCGGGCCCGAGAGAAAAAAGCGGCCCGGCCCTTCGAGATGGACACTCGTCGCCGTTGCGGCCGCGAGCGCCCGATGCCAGCGCGCCACGAAGCTCGCGCACCGCTCGTCTCCCGCGCGCGCATCGTCGAACACCTCCTCCGGCTCGCGGTCCAGGAACCGCAGCCGCATCGCCCGGCGGCCGACGATGCCTTCGAGGTGTCCCACGCCGCCGCAGCCGCAGTATTTTTCGCGGGGGTCGAGGCTGACGACGACGTGTCCGCCTTCCCAGACGCCCTCTGCGGCTGGATACCGTCCAAAGCCGACGCCGCTGCCGAGCGTCCACACGCGGATGAGCGCATCGAGATGCCCGCGCGTGGCGGCTACGCCCGCCGCGACCGCATCGGCGTCGTTCAGGACCAGGACCGGCGCGTCCGTGTCGAGGATCGTCGCGAGCGTCGATTGGAGCTTGAAGCCTTTGATCTGACGCAGGTTTGGCGACTCGTCGATGACGCCGCCGCGGATGATGCCGGGAAAGCCGATGCCGATGGCATCGATCTCGGCGGCGCCTGCCACGGCCTGGATTTCGACGCGAATTGTTTCGGCGATCTGTTCAGGGGGCATGCTGTGCAGCTCGACCGACGAGGAGCCGTCTGCCGGATACACGCGGACCGGCCCGGCAAGTGCGCCGTTCTCCACGAGCCCGACGGCGATGTGTTCCATCGCCAGCACCCCAATCGCGCGTGACATCGTTTGTCCCCTCGGCGAGAGCGCCGGGCCCGTGCGAGCGCCCATTGGCGCCGCACACGTGGCGGCGGGGCTTCAGGCCCCGCAACTGTAACCGCTCGACGCCGCTCACGTGGCGGCGGGGCTTGAGCCCCGCAACTGGCGGCGCACTGAACGCGGGCCTCAAGGCCCGCCGCCACAATCGATCCGCCCCTTACAGCCTCGCCAACTTGTTCAACCCGTTGAACGCGGCGGTCTTGTAGCACTCCGCCAGCGTCGGGTAGTTGAAGACCGTCTCCACGAAGTACTCGACCGTCCCGTCGAACGAGAGCACGGCCTGTCCGATGTGGAGCAGCTCCGCCGCGCCTTCGCCGATGATGTGCACGCCGAGCAGCGCCTTGGTATCACGGTGAAAAATCAGCTTCAGGCGCCCCGTCGTGTCGCCGCGGATCTGGCCGCGGGCGATCTCGCGGTAGTAGGCCACGCCTGTTTCGTACGGCACGTCTTCATCAGTCAACTGCTCTTCCGTCTTTCCGATGAAGGAGATCTCGGGCACCGTGTAGATGCCGTACGGATAGCGGGCCGGATTCGAGTGCACGGGCGCACCGATCGCGTGTCCTGCCGCGATGCGGCCTTGCTCCATCGAGACCGACGCAAGGCTCGGAAAGCCGATCACGTCTCCCACCGCGAAGATGTGCGGCTCTTTGGTCCGATACTCGGCATCAACCGCGATGCGTCCACGCTCATCGGCCTCGAGGCCGGCGGCGGCGAGATTGAGCGGCGCCACGTTGCCGTTCCGGCCGACCGAGTAGAGGAGGGCATCGCCCGAGATCTTCTTCTTGCTCTGCAGCTTCGCGATGACGACCCCGTCGGCCTCCTCGACCGACTCCACTTCCTCGCCGAGGCGCAGCGTAACGCGATGGTCGCGCAGGTGATAGCAGAGCGCCTCGACGATTTCCTGATCGGCGAACTCCAGGAGCCGCGGGCGCCGTTCGATGAGCACCACCCGCACGCCGAGCGCGGCGAACATCGACGCGTATTCGAGGCCAATCACGCCCCCTCCGACGACGATCATCGTCTTGGGAAGGGTGGGCATCTCCATGACCTGGTCGCTGAGAAGGATGGTCCGGCCGTTCACCGGCACAGCGGGTGATTCGGCTGGAAGCGTGCCCGTCGCGATGACGATCGAGGCGCCGTAGCACAGGGTTTCGCCGAGCGCGTTCTCGATCTTGATCGTGTGCGGGTCGACGAAGCTGGCCGATCCGGCCATGACCGTGATGTTGTTGCGCGAGAGCTGCGCCTGGGTGACGTCGATCTCGTTCTTGACCACCTGCTGGACCCGGAACGAGAGGTCCGCCATGGTGATGTGGTCCTTCACGCGGTAGTTGATGCCGTAGATTCCCTGGTACAGGAAGCCCGAGAGGTGGAGCACCGCCTCCCGCATCGTTTTGCTGGGAATGGTGCCCAGATTGATGCAGGTGCCGCCGATGACTTCCTTCCGCTCGACGAGCGCGACGCGCTTGCCGGCCTTTGCCGCGTGGATGGAGGCGCGCTGGCCCGCGGGGCCCGAACCGATGACAAGGAGGTCAAACGACTGCATGCCGGAGGGGTACTGTCAGCTTCAACGAGTCCGACTGTCAACCCAAACCTGAGTCACGTCGCCCGAGGGGTGTTGAAGCCGCTCGGGGGACCTGCCGATAGAGAAACAGGGCATCCCCGTGACAATCTCCACTAACGTTGCTCCTGCGGCTCCGGCGAAGCCGCCGCTCGCCTCGCCGCCCCCGGACGTCGAAAAGGCGGTGCTCCTCCTCGCCCGCGCGATTCAGCGCGTTCGCGCATACCCCCATGGCAGCCCCCTGACGTCACAGGCGCTCGACGCCGCGCAGCGCGCGCTCGCGAGCCTGGATCGCGACAGGCTGGTCGTGCGCGCCGCGCAGCGCACCCTCCTCGTCGACGACTTGCCGCTGACCTCCGTGCCGCCGATCACCGAGCTGGCGGTGCGCCTGCACCAGGCGTCCATCGGCACGCTCACGATTGCGCGGGAGGCGTCGGGACGCGACCTGAGCGTCTTCTGTCGCGAGCTCGTGACTCACGATCCCGCTGACGCGGGCGCGATGGCGTTGCCCGATAGCCTCCGCGAGCGCGGCATCGAGAAGATCACGGTGACGATCATCGAGCGACCGGCAGTCCTCGAGATCGGCCTGCCGCCCTCGGCACGCGTCGAGCACCTCAATCGACAGCGCACGGCGGCGGACGCGCGCCACGAGACGGCCGGCCACCTGTATCCGGCCGGCAAGGGCTGGGTGCGCATGGACCCCGGAGCCGCCACGCTTGGTCACGTGTCGTTGACCGACCTGGCGCAATTGGTTGGCGACCCGTTCGCGCTGGCCGAGATGCTCGTCGCCCTGTCGGACGACCCGCCGGCGGCCGATCCCACAGAGGCGTTCGAGCGCAAGTTCGAGGACATCGCGACCCTGTTCAGCGCCACGGACCCGGCGACCGCCGAGACGCTCCTCGCCAGCCTCGCACGCGCGCTGCTCGCGCTCGATCAGGACAGGCGCAGGCATCTGCTCCGCGATTCGATCCTCCCCGGCCTCATCGAGGGACGCCTCGACAGCGGTGTCCTGCGCCACCTGCCCGATCTCGAGCTCGCCGACTCGCTGTCGCTGTTGCTCGATCTGCAGGTCGCCGCGCCGGAGCTCCTCGGGCTGGCGCTCGATCGCCTCGAGCTCTCCGACGAGCGGCGTGGACGCGTCGAGCCGCTGCTGCGCGAACGGCTCGAGGCGCGCGACGCCGACCGCGAGCTCGTTCCGGGCGCCATCGATGGATATGCCGATGGACGCATCAAGGTCGACCTGTCGCAGGCGAAAGAGTTTCGCGACTTCGCCAGCTTCAACCTCGCCATCGATGCCCTCGTCGAACAGACACTCGACGGGACCCGCCAGGAGATAGCAGCCACTGACCAGCGTGACGGCCGGATCGGGTGTCTATTGAATCTCGTCGCTCTCGAGGCGAATCCGGAGCCCGCCACGCGCCTGCTGGCTGCTGCGCAGTCGCTTTTGAACGATGTCCGGCAGGCCCGCCGGTGGGTGTCGGCCGCGCAGTGGATCGAGCGCCTCGGCGTTCTTCATCACGAGGCGATCACTGCCGATCGCCCGGAGATCGCGGAGTCCATCGCCTCCACGATCAGTGCCGCGGTGGATGAAGCGTGGATAATCGAAGCCGCGCGCGCGAGCGAGTCCGACGTCGAAGCTCCCACCACTGCCAGGCTCATCACCGCCCCTGGCGCCGCCATCGTCCCCGCCCTGATCACGGTGCTCGACGCGGCAGCACCGCGCACGCCTCGAGCGGCAATCGTCAAAATGATGAGCGTCCACGCGACGCCGATCGCGAGCGCGTTGGCGGCGTACCTGGGGCATGCAAACTCGACCGTCGTGCGTGATCTGTTGACGATCCTCGGCCACGCCGAGAACGCGGAGCCGATGATCGCCTCGGTCCTGAAGCACTCCGATCAGCACGTCCTTCGGCAGGCATACCGCGCGCTGGTGCAGCTCGGGACCCCGCAGGCGATTGGTCTGGTCGCGGCCCGCCTCGCGTCCGGCGACCGGTCCGCGCTGGCCGACGATGCGTTCTGGCGGTTTCCGGTGGTTCTGGTGAGCGGCGAAACGCGGCGTCTGCTCGGTGACACCGGATTCGTGTCGGCGCACCCTCACATTGCGCGCAGGCTCGTTGAAAAGGCGGCCGAACGGCGGCTCGACGGCATGGCCAGCGTGCTCCATCAGCTCACGCCGCTCCGGCGTCGCTTCTGGCGCCCCGCGCACATGCGCCTCGGCCTGGCGGCCGCGCGGGTGCAGGGAACGATGCGATGAGCGAACAGCCGATCGCGTTCGCGCCTCCTCCTGCCTTGGTCATCGATCCGGTGACGATTGTGAAGGGCCTGACGGGGCTGCGCCAGCTCACGAGGCTCTACCCGCAGGGACACCCGATCGTCGATCAGGCGCTCCAGCAACTCGACGAGACCTTGAACGCGGCCTTCAGGGAAGAATCCGAGGTGCGGATCGACGTGATTCGGGGCGACGCCCACTTGAACGGCGTGCCATTCCGCCTCGAGAGCCGCCAGCACGCGGGCGTGCTCCACGAGTTTCGCGCGCTCGGCCTCGACAGCCTTCACTTTTCACGCGGCGTCACGCGCGACGAGCTCCGCAGCGTCTCGACCATGCTGGCCGGGTGGAAGGATCGCGGCCCATCGGAGCCCGTCGGCCCGGCGCTGGCGCGCGCGGGCGTGACCCACATCAGCCTGGGTCGCCTCGTCGAGCTCGACACGCGTTCGACGTCGCAACAGTGGCCGGAGGCACCGACGGGCCCGCTCGACCCGGACTACGCCGAGTCGCTGCAGCGCGCGGAGGAGACGTTCGGGGCGTTCGCAACCGGCGGACAGCCCACGGCGCGCGCGGTGCGTGACCTTCTGCATCTGCTGATGTTCAAGGTGGCTGGCAGCTCGGCGGCGCTCGGGCAGATCCTGGCGGTGAAGCAGTACGAAAATCACACCTACTGCCACTCAGTGAACGTGTCGATTCTGAGCCTGCTCCTTGGACGGCAAATCGGGTTGGACGAAGCCGCGCAGGCGACGCTCGTGGAGGGCGCGCTCTTACACGATGTCGGGAAGACACGGGTGCCGGTCGAGATCCTCCGAAAGCCCGCGGCCCTCGATCAGCGGGAGCGCCGCATCATCGAGCGGCACACGATTCACGGCGCGATGATGCTCGTCGAGGTGCCCGGTCTCGATCCGCTCACCCCCACCATCGCCCTCGAGCACCATCGTCATGTGACGGGAGCCGGATATCCCGACCTCGGGGCCGCGCGACCGCATGCCCTCAGCCGCATCGTGTCGGTGGCCGACGTGTACGAGGCGCTCACGGGCGCCCGCGCGTATCGACCGCCAGCGCTTCCCGAGCAGGCGTGCCTCATCCTGGCGCGTGTGGCCGGCACGCAGCTCGATGCGGCGCTCGTGAAGGCGTTTGTCGGCGCGGTGACGTTCTTCCCCGTCGGCACGCTGGTGCGCACGTCGCGCGACGAGGTCGGGGTGGTCGTCCGCTCGAATGCCACGGATCCGCTCCACCCGGTGATCGATCTCGTCCAGGACCTTGATCCGTCGAAGCGGCTGTCGCACGAATTGGACCTTTCGGTGCGAGCCAATGATGGTTCGTACGTCCGGCACATCGTCCAGAGCCTGCACCCGCCGAGAGTTGCGGTCGCCAGCCAACCGGCGGCCTAGCGTCGGCCGCGGACGGCCACGGATCAAGATCTGCCACGGACCGACACGCACGGAGACACCAAGTACCGTTCAGTGGCCTGCTCGCTAAAGCTCGGCCCTACGATCCTCAAAATCTCGAAGTCTCAGCCGATCCACGAGCGCACTTGCGAACAGATCCGCGCCGCCCGCATGCATTCCGAAATAGAGCGCCGGCTCCAGGAGCTCCAGCTCCATCAACATCAGCCGGCCATCCACGACACACCCGTCCACGCGTGCGTAGAGACACTCTGACGAGTCGAATGGCAATGCGCGCAACATGCCGGAGGCTTGCGCGATGAGATCGGGTCCAGGATCGCGCGGCTCCACGGTGCCGCCGAACTCGTTCTGCACCCGGAAGTCGCCGGCCCGAGGACGCTTCAGTACCGCGTAGGCGTAGTTTCCGCCGAAGAACATCAGCGAACCACTCGCCATCAGTGGTCACGGCGTCGACGAACGGCTGCACGAGCACGCGTCCGGCCGACGTTAGCGCCCGGAAACGCCCGTCATCGGCCGTCGCATTCGCGATCGACGTGGACCACGTCTGGTAGGCGGTTGCGGCAATCGCGGGCTTCACGACGACTCTGTCCCACCCGGCGCCGCGGAACACTTCGGCCAGCGACACCGGGTCGCCACGCTCGATCCAGCGGGTGGGCACGACCGGGACGCTCCGCGCCTCGAGCTCGCGCAAGTAGGTTTTCTCCGCGTTCCATCGAATGACGGAAGGGGGATTCCACAACGGGACACCCGCCGCCTCGAGACGCATCACCCACGCGAGAAACTCCGACGGGCGCAGGTGGTAGTCCCAGCACGAGCGAATCACGACCGCGTCAAAGCCGCCCCAGTCGACACGGCTGTCGTGCCAGATCGCCGGGACGGCACGAATGCCTCTCGCCTCCAGGGCGGGAATCAACAGCCGATCGTCGTCGGTGAGGTCAGGGAGAGCCGCGTAGGTGGCAAGGGCGACCGTCACAGACGTGTGAAAGCGTTCATGGTCGGTTTGAGAATCGCGGGGCTGAAGCCCCGCCGCCACAGCCAGCGATTGTATGTGACGGTTCGGTGAGATCGGGTAAAAGGAAGGCGACGTTCGACCTTCTCGACAAGGAGCCGCCATGGAACGCCGCGATGTGCTGCGAAAACTCTCGGCCGGAACACTCGGTGCAGGAGCGGGACTGTTGTCTCTGCCGTCGATGCCGACCCGTGCGCAGGAGCCGCCGGCCCTCCCGCGCGGCGTGCCGCCGGTGAAGATCCGCGACGTCAAGACACTGCTGACGGCGCCCAACGGCATCCGACTGGTCCTTGTGAAGGTGCTGACGAGCGAGCCGGGCCTGCATGGGTGGGGCTGCGCCACGTTCACGCAGCGCGCCCTGGTCGTCCAGACCGCGATCGATCAGTATCTGAAGCCGTTTCTGATCGGCCGGAACGTCGACGAGATCGAGGACATCTGGCAGTCCTCTTACGTGAGCTCGGTACTGGCGCAATGGTCCGGTTCTCTTCAACGCGATGAGCGGGATCGACATCGCGCTCTGGGACATCAAAGGCAAGCGGGCTGGCATGCCGCTCTATCAGCTCCTCGGCGGCAAGTGCCGCCTTGGCGCCGACTGTTACTATCACGCATCCGGGCGCGACTTCCAGGAAGTGGAAGACAACGCGCGCAAAGGCCTGTCGCTCGGGTACCGCTACGTGCGCGTGCAGGCGTCCGTGCAGGGACTCGCGACATACGGCACGCGATCGGCTAGTCCCTCAGCGGCCGAGTCGCAGGAGGCCATCGGCCCGACGAAGCCCGGGTCGATTTGGGAATCGGCCCCGTACGTCCGCATGGTCCCGAAGCTGTTCGAGCATCTCCGCAAGGCGATCGGCGAAGACGTCGAGCTGCTGCACGACGTGCACGAGCGCGTCTCGCTGCCCGAAGGCATCGCCCTCTGCAGGTCGCTCGAGCCGTACCGCCTGTTCTTTCTCGAGGATCCGTTTCCGCCGGAAGAGAACGCCCACTTCCGTCAGCTCCGTCAGCAGACGACGATTCCTCTGGCGATGGGCGAGCTGTTCAACACGCAGCACGAGTTCGTGCCGCTCATCGCGGAACGGCTGATCGACTTCATCCGGATTCACATCTCGCAGATCGGCGGCCTCAGCCCCGCGAGAAAAGTGCAGGCCCTGAGTGAATTCTTCGGCGTGAGGACGGCCTGGCACGGCCCGGGCGACGCCTCGCCCCTCGCCCATGCAGCGCAGCTCGCGCTGGAGCTCGCCAGCTACAACTTCGGCATTCACGAGGGCGGCAACTTTCCATCAGAGACACGTGACGTCTTTCGCGGCTGTCCCGAGACCAGAAACGGCTACATGGTCGCCAACGATCGCCCCGGTCTCGGCATCGACGTCGACGAGGCGCTCGCCGCGAAGTTCCCGTTTCCTCCGGGTCCCGAGAACTTCGATTTCAGCTGGGGCACAACGCGCCGGCGGGATGGGACGGTCATACGGCCATGATGGGAAGTGCACTCTGCAGTTGGCACTTTCGTGAAAGCGCCCGAGCGGGAGCGCTCAACGCACGAGAGCGACCATGAGAGCGACAAGCGCGACGAGGAGTGCGCCCAGGGCGAGCGCGGCGGCGATGGTAATCGTTCGCTGCAGTCTTGATTCAACGCTGCCGATCGCATCCAGCGGACCGCCGGCTTTTGGTTCGTCTCGAAACAGCGACTGCCGCATCACACGCTTGCCGGCAACGACGTCGCGCATGGCGTCGTCGAGGTGCTGCTGTGTGATGCGCTTCGACGCGTCGGTGCCGGGGCCGGCTGCCGCTGCCAGGGCCGCTTTGAGCACGGCGTTCCGGATGTCGCCGCCGCTGCACTCGTAAGCCACGGCCAGCGCGCCGAAGTCCACGTCGTCTGCGAGGGGCGTTCGCGAGGGATGCACCTGCACCCGCCAGATCTGCTCGCGCTCGGCCGCGCCGGGCATCTTGAACAGGACGTGCGCGCGAATGCGCCGTTCGAACGCCGGGTCGAAGTTCGACGCGAGATTCGTCGCGAAGATGACGACGCCGTTGAATCGCTCGAGCTCCTGGAGGAGCACGTTGACGACCGTGTTCATCTCCCGCTGGATGCCTTGCTCGACCGATTCCGATCGGCGCGAGGCGATGGCGTCCGCCTCGTCGAAGAAGAGGACGGCGTTCTCGTCGCGCGCCAGGCGGAAGACGGCTGCGACGTTCTTCGGCGTTTCGCCGAGCCACATCGACTCGACCTCGGTGTATCGGACGTTCAACAGCCTCCGGCCGAGGGTGTGTGCTATCGCCTCGGCGCAGATCGTCTTGCCGGTGCCGGATGGCCCCGCGAAGTTGAACGCGAGCGCCAGGCCGGTCGGGTGTCTTTCGCCGAGTCCCCACTGATTGAAGATCAGATCGTGGCTGGTGACCTGCACCAGCGCCTGGTCGAGCGCGCGGCGCGTCGCGTCCGGAAGGATCACGTCGGCGAACGTGCGGCGCGGAACGATGGATTCGGTCGTGCGCTTGCCGCCCGACAGCTCGTTGAACGCGCGGAGCAAGCGGTCCTGAAGCGGAGCCACCCTTGAAGCGTAACCGATTGGGACGCCGACACTCTAGTTCGACTTTGTCAGATCCGTAGTTGAAGCTTTCGTTTTGCTTGTTCCATCCAATGCATGTAGCGCGGCTTGGCCGCAAACAACAGCGCGGTGAAGATTTCCTGCACGATGGCGCGCGTGGCCGGGAACGTCAGCCGCGGTCCGCGCTGCGGTCGCATCCGCTCGCGCTGGATGAACGCGTGCGCCACGGCGGTCAAGACGACGTGATGCTGCCAGCCGGGATAGGTACGACCCTCGAAGTGGTCGAGGCCCAGTTCGCTCTTGAGTTCTTGGTACTGTTGTTCGATCGCCCATCGTTGATGCGCCAAGATGACCAACGCTCGCAGCGACGCCGTGGCGGGCAGATGGACGAAGTAGTACTTCACCCGTGGTTTCGTCCCGGCTTCTTGTTCGCACAGCAACCAGACTTCGGGTGCGAGGCGGGCCTGGCGCCACTCGTGGGCCGGGGTCACGCGGACGGCGGCGAACCGGGCGGTGCGCGTCGGTTGTGTGCCATTGCGCCAGATGATCGGTCGCCATCGCGCGCGCGGCAGTTGCGCGGCCCAGTCGCGGACGGCGATCGCGGTGACCGGCGTCATCATGCGCACGCGCGTGCGAGGACGGCCGCGGCGATTGGCCGCGGGGGTCGTGATGTGCGGCCGTGTGGTGAAGACGCTCAGATGCGACGAAATGCCGACCGCATACGGCAATCGCAGCCGATGCAACGCCGCGCGAAACGCGGTGACGTCGCCGAATTCGGCGTCGGCGAGGACCGCCGTCAGCGTGAGACCAGCCGCGCGGGCTTGCCGGAGCAGGCTGAGGGCCAGCCGCCACTTTTCTTGAAAGCGAACCGACGCCGGAATGCGCGCCTGCTGCCGAGCGCTCGGCGTCACCCATTCCTCGGGCAGATACAGCGCCGCGCCAAGGCACCAGGCTCGCGCCCCGGTCCACAGCGCCGCCGTCACGGCGACTTGGCAATTCGCGATCTTGCCGAGCGCGCCACAGGTACCTGACGCGCCACGCCGACCGACGCCGGGCCCTGTTTGGGAAAGCTCGTCCCGTCGAGAATCAATACCCCGCGACGTTCCGGCAGCACCGCGCGCAACCGCCGCCAGACGCGCTCGGCCTCCCACGGGGCGTGCGTAATGAAGTGCTGGAAGGCTTGATAGGCGACCGGCTCGGTCACGCGGGCCAGCATCGCCTGCATCGACTTGCGCTCGCTGTCGCTGAAGACGCCCTTGACGTAGGACCGCAGCGACAACAGCTGCGCGCGATGGCCAAAGCAACTCGTGAACTGCTCCAACCATCGGATCAGTCGCTGTACGCGCGCCGTCGCGGTGTGATCGACCAGTGCGCCACAGGCTACCGAATTCGAGCAAAAAGTACAATGTCCTCAAAATTGATCGGTCGCAAATTTCGGAACGAAGTCAGCGATCTGACAAAGTCGAACTAGAGCGCGCGTTGACTCGGCGGACGCGCGGACCTACCACCACGGCGCGGCCTCTGACGTCAATGATTGGCCAGACAATCTCCCATTACCTTGTTGTCGCGAAGCTCGGCGAGGGCGGCATGGGCGTCGTCTACAAGGCGGACGATACCCGGCTGCCTCGTCAGGTGGCGCTGAAATTCCTCCCGGTCGAGCTCTCTCACGACGCTGAGGCGGTTGACCGCTTTCAACGCGAGGCGCGTGCCGCGTCGTCGCTGAACCATCCCCACATCTGTACTGCGTACGATATCGGCGAACACGATGGCCGTCAGTACATGGTCATGGAGCTGCTGGAAGGATGGACACTCAGGGACTTGATCGCTGAGAGGCGGCTCAAGACCAGCGAGCTTCTCGACGTGGGGATCCAGATCGCCGACGCCCTGGATGCGGCTCACTCGAAGGGCGTCGTTCATCGCGACCTCAAACCGGCCAACATCTTTCTGACGACGCGCGGCCATGCCAAGATTCTGGACTTCGGGTTGGCCAAGCTGCTATCCGAACCCGTCGCGTCGCCGGCGACAGAGGACGACCCGAGGGCACTGAGCACTCGATTCCTCAGCAGTGCCGGTACGACCTTGGGGACCGTCGCCTACATGTCTCCGGAGCAGGCCAGAGCTGAGGAACTGGACGCGCGTAGCAGATCTTTTTTCCTTCGGAGTCGTGCTCTACGAGATGGCGACTGGGACGGTGCCCTTCACGGGAACGTCTGCCGCGATCATCTTCGACGCCCTTCTCAATCGAGTGCCGACCCCACCGGTACGTCTGAACCAGAGCGTGCCCGCGAGTCTGGAGAGCATTATCGAGAAGGCACTAGAAAAAGACCGCGACGATCGATATCAGTCAGCGAAAGAGATGCTCGTGGATCTTCGGCGAGTGAAGCGCGAGGTGGATTCTGGGCGGTCGAGCGTTGCAGGCGAGGCACGTTCCGCGACGCTGAGCGGCGGCTGGTGGCGCAGCCGAAGTGCTCTCGTCGTCGTGGCCGTCGCCAGCCTCATGACGATTGCGGGTGCGATCTTGTACTACCGTCCTCGAACATCGACTTCCGAGCCGCCTCTGCCGGCGATGCGAACCGCACCCTTCACAAGTCTCGCGGGAAGGGAAACATCTCCGACGTTTTCTCCCGATGGCAGCCAGGTGGCGTTCATTTGGTCGGATGACAAGGGGCACCAAGATCTTGTACGTCAAGCAGATCGGCAACGAACCCCTCTCCGGCTCACCGCAAGTCCCGGAGTGGAACGACTCGCCGCCTGGTCGCCCGACGGCCGCTACATTGCCTTCGTCCGAGTGTCGGGCGCGGCCAGCGGACTCTTCATCATTCCAGCTCTCGGGGGGGCCGAGCGCCTGATCGTCAAGCCGACGTGGGGGACGACTGGGATGTCAATGGGCTCAGCTGGTCGCCGGCGTTCTCCGATCGGAGCGCACGCCACGACCCCGCCAGTGTGTTCGTGGCGTCTCTCGACCGCTCGCTGCGTCGTAAGCTCACCTCTCCACTCGCGCCGGCAACTGGCGATATGGGCCCGGCTATCTCGCCGGACGGCCAGACTGTGGCGTTCATCCGCGATGCAAGCGGCGGGGTCAGCGATGTCTATCTTGTCCCCTTCTCCGGCGGCGAGCCGCGCCGGCTGACGTTCCTACGCGCCTGGCTTCGTGGCCTGGCGTGGACTGCGGACGGCCGGGATGTGGTGTTTGCCTCGGGTGGTGGCCCCACCGAGAGCAGTCTTTACCGCGTGTCGGTGGCAGGCGGACAGCCGGCACGGTTGCCGATAGGGGGCGACCGCGCCGAGTCGCCGGCAATCGCCGCGCGTTCGAACCGGCTGGCCTTTGTCCAGCCGACGTACGACGCCAACATCTGGCAGCTCACTCGTGGCGCGACTCGAGGCGTCTCAGGCTATACGAAGCTGATTGGCTCGACGCGTCACGAAGCCGGAGCGCAGTTTTCGCCGGATGGCAAGAGGGTTGTGTTTCATTCGGATCGCTCCGGCGCGACCGAGATCTGGACGTGCGATCGCGACGGTCGCAACCAGCTGCAATTGACCGCATTGGGTCATCCCCTGACGGGGACGCCCCGCTGGTCTCTGGACGGCCGACACATCGCGTTCGACTCTAAAGAGCAGGAGACCTCGGATATCTACGTGGTGGACGCTGACGGTGGTCGGCCGCGCCGCGTCACGACCGATCCGTCGGAGGACAGCGTCCCGAGCTGGTCGCACGATGGGCGATGGATCTACTTTGCGAGCAATCGCACCGGGCGCTTCGAGGTCTGGAAAGGCCCCGCAAACGGCGGAACCGCGATCCAGGTGACGAAGCGGGGCGGGTTCGCTGCCTTTGAGTCGGCAGACGGGCGGCCCTTTACTACGCGAAAGGCCCCGACGAAAGCGGCGTGTGGAAAGTGGCCGCGGATGGCGGCGACGAAGCCCAGGTGCTGGACTTCCCAAAATCCGGATACTGGGGGTTCTGGGCGCTCGCGGAGAAAGGGATCTATTACGTCAACACGAGCTCCACGCCGCCCGCGCTGGAGTTCCTCGCTTTTGCGAGCGGTCGCCCCACTCGCGTCGCGGACCTTCAAAGACCGCCGACGCAGGCCGAGCCGGGCCTGGCGCTGTCGCCAGATGGACGGACGATCCTCTACACCCAGACGGATCAGGCCGACAGCGACATCGTGTTGGTAGAGAACTTCCAGTAGCCGAAGTCAGTGAGCCGCTGCGCTGATGTCGCGGCTCTCGAGTACTCGCTTTGGCACACCGTGTCTCGCCACGGACAGCATCGCCTGGCCAATCTGCTCGGTCGTCAGCATGTAGCCGGGCGCGAGACGGCTCAGGACGGGATACAGCGGACCGACAACGCGGTAGAAGGCGTTGTACCAGCCGGTTCGCGACGTGATGCCGTGCATCGGCTGCACGAAGGCCGGCCGGAAGATGTAGGAGGCCTTGAAAGGGAGCGCCAGAATCGCGTTCTCGGCCGCGCCCTTGACGCGCGCCCACATGACGCGCCCGCGCTCGCTGCTGTCGGCTCCCGTACCCGACACGAAGACGAACGTCATCGTCCGGTTCAGGTCGACGAGCGTCCGCGCCGCGGCCAGCGCGATTTCGTAGGTGACGCGGCGATAGTCGGCCTCCTTCATCCCCGCCGACGTGATCCCGAGGCAGAAGAAGCAGGCGTCGTATCCGGCCAGCTCGTTTCGGATCGCCATGAAGTCGAGCAGATCCGTGTGGACGATCTCGCGCAGCTTCTCGTGGTGCTGACCCGTCGGATTCCGGCCGATAATGAGCACGCGTTCAACGCCCGTATCGATCAGACATTCGCGCAGGACACCCTGTCCGATCATGCCGGTCGCGCCAAAGAGGATGACGTTCATGGTCCCAGAAACCTGGCCATCCACCCCCACGCCTCGTCCTGCATCTGACGATTGAACTCATGCGGCGCGTCGTACAGCCGGCACTGCTGGCGATCGGAGGCGCCCGCCTTCTGAAAGCACGCGTCGATCTTCTCGAACGCGGCACGGACGCCTTCGGGCGCAAAGAGCCCGTCTTTGGTGCCATTGATGACGAGCAGCCCTCGCGGCGCGATCAGGGCCGCAAGGTCCGGAAAATCCAGGTAGCGGTAGAGGCCCGCGATGTGGAATGTGAGACCAATACTGTTGACTACGTGGCCTTTGATCTGCGAGGAGAACGACGTCATCCAGCCAACGTCTACCGCGACCTTGATTCGCGGGTCCAACGCGGCCAGCAGGAAGCTGCGATATCCCCCGAGCGACAGTCCCACGCAACCGAGGCGCTGCCGGTCCACCTCGGGTCGCGAGGCCAGGTAATCAAGCGTCCGAAGGTCGTCCCACAGAAGCACACCGGGCCACGTGATTCCCGCCGTGAACAGGCTTCGCGCGACGAGCTGTTCACTCTGTTGTGACCGCCGGTTGAAATTCACGACCTCGGCCTTCGTCATCTGCTGCCGAACGCGATAGGACCGTGGGTCCTCGTCCAACAGCATGCGCCGTTCTCCCCAATAGAACGCATCGATGACGATCACGACGTAGCCGCGTCGAGCCAATTCACTGGCGATGCTTCTTCCTTCGTAAAGCTGCTGCTTGTATTCCGTCAGGGGGACATGCTCGCCGTCGGACTCCACGAGCTTGTCCTTGCCCCACAGGTAGAAGGCCCCATGACAGTGGAGCGCCACGATCCCGGGCGCGGGAAGCTTCGCCTTTTTGGGTATCAGCACGTACGCGGGCACGCGAAGGTCCGGCGTGGTCTGAAACGTGAGGTACTCTTGAACGTAGTCCCCCCGGTCCTCGCGCCGAATCACTTCCGCCGCGGCGCTCACTGGCGCTGGTGCATAGAAAAGCCTCTCCAATACCGTTGCGCGCGCCTCGGCCTGCCACGTCTCGAGATCGCGAAATTTCGGCTGCAGGAAGGACAGCTCGAGACGTGATCGGTCGGCCTGCTGTTGCACGAAACGATAGAGGCTCCCGATATCCGAGCCCGTCGGTAGGTCCGAAGCGGCGGTGTCCTGGAACAGGGCGGGATTCAGCGCATGCGGCGACGCACGTGCGACGAGCCCGCTTCCTCCGAGCCATTGGCAGAACTCGCGGCGGGAAAGAGACATAGGCGTTTTGGTCGCCCGCCTCGTGGGGCGCAGAGAGAGCGGAGGACGCAGAGACGATAATAACGCGGAGGGCGCGGAGATACGCAGAGGACTGATAAACACTCGGCGAACTCTGCGATCTCTGCGTTGAAATCGGCTCTGCGACCTCCGCCTTGAAACCGGCTCTGCGTCCGACGCCTCCGGCGTGCCGGGCAAACGTCGCGGGGTCAGGCGCAGAGGGAGCAGAGAGCGCAGAAACGATATTAACGCCGAGGGCGCGGAGTACGCAGAGGACTGATAGACACTCGGCGAACTCTGCGATCTCTGCGTTGAAATCGGCTCTGCGACGTCCACCTTGAAACCGGCGCTGCGTCCGTCGCCTCCAGCGTGCCGGGAAAACGTCGTGGGGTCAGGCGCAGAGGGAGCAGAGGGCGCAGAGACGATATTAACGCCGAGATCGCGGAGTACGCAGAGGACTGATAAACACTCGGCGAACTCTGCGATCTCTGCGTTGAAACCGGCTCTGCGGCCTCCACCTTGAAACCGGCTCTGCGTCGGCGGCTAAGGCGTGCCGGGCAAACGTCGTGGGTCGGGCGCAGAGAGAGCAGAGGACGCAGGGACGATATTAACGCCGAGATCGCGGAGTACGCAGAGGACTGATAAACACTCGGCGAACTCTGCGATCTCTGCGTTGAAATCGGCTCTGCGACCTCCGCGTTGAACACAGCTCTGCGATCTTCGTCTTGAAACCAGCTCTGCGGCCTCTGCTCCCGCGCGTCAGGTCTCGGGATGGCAAGAAGTGCCCGCCCTCCGCTGCCAACGTTCGAACAATCTGCCACTTCTGCCTTCCTCAACTCTCCGACTGCTCCCAGGAACCGAACGTTTCAGAGCCGGCATGCTCCATGCCCACTGCGTAACCATGACAACTGTTGCCGTTCAGAGGTTGAATGAAATCACGCGGCTGGTCATTGGTGCTGCCATAAAGGTCCATCGAGCTCTGGGACCAGGCCTCCTGGAATCGGTCTACATCGCGTGTCTGGCGTTCGAGCTCGGCCAGCTGGGACTGAAGTTGCAGACACAATCCCCCGTGCCGGTTGTGTACGAAGGCGTGAAGCTCGATTGTGGATTCCGAGCCGACGTGATCGTGGAAGATGCTGTGATACTCGAAATCAAGGCCGTCGAACGGCTTGCGCCTCTTCATCGGGCTCAAATGTTGACGTATCTCCGTCTGTCGGGCCACACGGTGGGTCTGCTCATGAACTTCAACACCACGATTCTGAAAAACGGTGTCGAACGTGTCGTAAATGGATTCGACGATAGGACGGTCCGTGCTTAGCGGTCTTAGCGATCTCTGCGTTGAGATCCGCTCTGCGCGCTCTGCTACCTCCGCGTAGTACTCGAATCATTGCCCAGCCTTGATCTGTTGCAAGAGTTGTAAGCCGAGCGGGTGAGTGGGATTCCGCTGGAGGAGCCGTTCGAGCACCTGCGTCCCCTCCTGTCGCCTGCCCGTCTGGAGGTAAATCCTGCAAAGGGTCACATAGGCCATGTCAAAGCCTGGATTCTCCTGCAGCAGTCGCTGCAGCACCAGGATAGCCTTGTCGGTATCTCCGCGAGCGGCGAGCACCAAGGCGAGATTGTTGGCGGCCTCGCCGTAGGTGCTGCGCTTGTCGACGGCCTGCTGGAAGTACGTCAGCGCGCGATCGAGGTCCCGCCGGCTGCCGAAGAAGATGCCGAGATTGTTCAGCGCCTCGGGGAAGTCGGGCTGAAGCGTCAACGCCTTTTCATAGAGCTCGTGGGCGCGGTCGGCCTGACCGCTTTGAAACAGCGCGAAGCCCAGATTGTTGAGGGCATCGGCAAACTCCGGCCTGGATTCCAGCGCCGCCCGAAAACGCTCGATCGCCGCCGGAAGGTCGCCGGCCTGTGCCAGCAGCGCGCCGAGGCTGTTGTTCGCATCCGCGTAGTCGGGCTGCAGCTGCAGCGATCGCTCGAACGCCGATCTTGCCTCGGCCGATCGCTGGCGCCGCATGTACAACGTGCCCAGGTTGTAGAACGTGATCGCGCTTGGATCGACCGCGGCGACATGCTCGAAGGCGACCAGCGACGCGGCGTCGTATCCCTGTTCCGATAGCTCCAACCCGTACTGGAAGTAGCTGCGCTCGCCCGGGTTCGCATGGAACGTCCCCGGGAAGGGCACCGCACGCGCAAGGCGTTCGGCGTCCGGAACCTCGATCTTCTGGACGTCCGTTACGACCTTCGCCGCGGCGCCAGGGTCCCGATACACCTTCGCCACTTCTCCCTTCGCGTTCAGCAGGAACAGCGTCGGCAGCGGCAAGTCCGCGCGCCGATCGAAGAGATACCGGTGGAGCAAGCCATACATGCCGGCCACGTCCTCGCCGGCGATCGCGATCGGTACGTCAAGTCCCTGGGCGGCCGCGCGCACTGTGGACTCGTCCTCGGGCCGGTCCACCGAGACGGCAAGCACCGAAACAGCCGCGGCTTCGAGCGCCTGGCGCTGGCGCGACAGCTCCTCGAGGGCGACGCGGGACGGTGGTGCCCATGTGGCCCAGAACAACAGCGCGACCGCATGTCCCGAGAGCGCCGAGAGTGAGTGCGCCTGGCCGGCGAGATCTCGAACGGTGAAGTCGGGAGCGGGGTAAGGTTGATAGAGCCATGTGCCGCGGTCGGGCGCGTGTGAGGAATCCGCGGCGTTCGTCGACGTCCCAGCGCGCGAGGCTGACCGCAGTTCGGAATGCCTGAACGGTTCCGTCTGGACGTCGTCGCCGCCCTCGGTGACGCGGACGCGTTGATCGACGGGCATTCCCACGAGTGTCTGCACGAGGCCGGAAGGCCAGACGATCGTCGCCTTCAACACTCGCGTGCTCTTCCCCAGGCCGAACAGCAGCTCCTTCGACGGCTGCGAGATGAAGCCCGAGCCTCCTCTGACAACGCGTGTGAAGTGGCCCTGATCCGTCTCGACCGTGACGCGCGCGCCCACGGCGTCGCGATTGCTCTTCGTTCCGATCAACCGGACCGCCAGCGCCGCGTGTTTCCCGGACCAGTCGTTGCGGAACAGCCGAAGCTGCGGAGACGCCCGCGGCGCCATGATCGCCATGTCGGGATCTCCGTCGCCGTCGTAGTCGAGGACGGCGAAGGATCGACCGTCCTGGTCCAGATCGAGTCCCGACGTACCAGAGATCTCGTCGAAGCCGCCGCGGCCGTTGTTGTGCAGGAGGACGTCCCGCTCGTGGCTCGCCTGCGCGCCGTGAGTCATCAGCAAGCGATTCGTCGCGCGCCATGCATCGTCGTACGGCGTCCCCGTCTGCCGGACGAGGGGCGAACGGGCGACGAGTTGCCGCCAGAAGAAGCTGTCGATATCGACAACTTCCGCCTCGTTGGCGGCGCGGGTGAACATGCCATTCACGATGAAGAGATCTTCCCAGCCATCGCTGTCGATGTCGATGGCGTCGGATGACCAGGCCCAGCGGCCGAACTCGGCACCCGCCTGCAGCGTGACATCGTCGAAGGTGCCGTCGCCGCGGTTTCTGAAGAGCGAGTTGCCGCGTGCGTGGCGGCGGTACAGATCGCGAATCCCGGCAGATGCCTGCGGCATGAACGCGGCCTGCGCCGTCACACGTAGACCAGCCGCACTCCACATGTTGCCGGTATAGATATCGAGGTGCCCGTCATTGTCGAAATCCAGGAACGCCGCGCTCATGCCCGCGCCGTGGTCGCTGACCCCAGCTCGGTCGGCAACGTCCTGGAAGCGCACTTGCCCGTTCGCTCCGCCGAGATTTCGGTACAGGTTCTTCCGGCCGAAGTCGTTCGACACGAGCAGATCCGGCCAGCCGTCCTCGTCGTAGTCGCCCCAGGCGGGCGCGAAGCTGAAGCGGTCGTTGTTGTCATTGAGGCCCACGCTGTCGGTGACCTCAACGAACCGTCCGTGTCCGTCGTTCCGAAAAAGCAGGTTGGGCGGTCCGTTCTGCGCGTCGTGGTAAGGGGCCGGCGGGCCGGCCTTGTCCTCGCTTGCGCCGATCAGAAACGAGTAGGCACACAAATACAGATCGAGAAAGCCATCGCGGTCGTAGTCAGCCACCGCCGCCGACGTGAGCGTGCCGCGCAGCTGCTGGGCAAGCTGAAAGGCTTTCGGGACGCGAGTGAAGCGGCCCTTGCCATCGTTCGTGAAGAGCAGCGGCTCGCTGCGTGTGACGAGGATCAGATCCTGATCGCCGTCGTTCTCCACGTCCGCGAACAGGGACTGCGAGGTGCTGTCGAGCACCGCAAGGCCAGCAGCCTCCGTGATGTCGGTGAACGTGCCGTCGCCGTTATTGCGAAAGAGCCGGTTCGGCAGCCCGGAGGGCTGCGACACATACAGGTCATCCAGTCCATCGCCATCCGCGTCGCCGGCGGAGACGCCGTGATGTCCCATGCCGCCCGGCATGAACGCCGAGTCGATTCGCGTGATCCAGTCGTCGAGTCCGGTCCGGAGCTGCCCTCCAAATGATGGGTTCCTGCCGAACGCGGCGCTGGTGGTCTCGGTAAACACTGGAGCCGTCGCGCGGCTACGCACGCTCTCGAGCGCCGTCCACTCGACGACCTTCCAGTCCGAGCCGTCACGCCGCCATAGCATCCGCCATCGCCCGATCCGCTCCTCGCGCCCGCCACCTTTTGCGGCGCCCGAGAAATCGAAGCGGACGATCGTACGGATGCCGCCTTCGGTGGAAGACGCCGCCTCGATGCTCGTGATGAGAAACTCGGCGACATCGATTGACGCGAAGCGGCCAACGAGGGCCTGCAGCTCCCTCTGAAACCTTGCGCGATCGAGTGACGGCTCAGGCTCCGGTGCGGGCGTTCGAGAGACGTCGAGCGGCGAGCTGACGCTGTCGCCCGCCGTGTCCGTGGGCGGCACGAGGCGCCCGCCCGCGAACTGACGCGCCAGCAGCTTCTCGGCCGCGGCGGTGACGCCGCCTGGACGATCGCGCAGCGAGGCGCCGAGGGCCTTCAGCGCCACGGCGAGATCCTCAGCGGTCTTCTCCTCGGGAAACGTGTCGGATCCCGCGATCACATGCTTCTGGATCGACTCAAGCGATGGCGGGACGCGGTACTTCGGCCGGTAGCGATAGGTGGGTTTCGAGGCTGGAGCGGACTTGTTGGCGTTCGCCGCCTGCTCGCAACACGCAGACCGGACCTTAAGGTTTGGCCACGACGATGCAGCGCCTGCCGGAAGCGCCGCTGTGAGCACCACAGACAGCGCAACCACGCCGAATGCTGCGGACCAGTCTGTGTGTTCCATCAGCCGGATGCACGCCCGCGGGGCGCGTGCCATGCGCCCCTACGAGAACGTCTCGATCTTAACCAATTGTGACCTTACGTCCGTGTCAGTACGTGGCTGATGCAATCCGCGCCTCTCCGTGTGAGTCCGTGGCGATCCCGATCCGTGCGTGTCCGTATGGATCCTGATCCGTGTGTGTCTGTGTGAGTCCGTGGCGCTCCTGATCCGTGCGTGTCCGTGTGACTCCGTGGCGATCCTAATCCGTGTGACGTCAGCGTGAATCCGCGGCGGATCCTGATCCGTGTGATCCGCGGCTGATCCCGGTCTCTCGCCATCCGTGGCTCAGAAGGTGAACTTCACCACCAGTTCGACAATGCGCGGCGCCGAGAAGGTGTTGAGGATGCGCCCGAAGTTGTTCGGGGCGGCCATGTTCGCTGCGTCCTGCTGGATCGCGAAGTTCGGGTGATTGAAGACGTTGAAGGCCTCGATCCTGAACGTCGCGTAGCGGGTGTCGCCGAAGTGGATGTCCTTGCTCAGTCCGAAGTCCACGTTCCAGTAGCCGGGGCCGTGGAGGATGCCGGAGCCGGAGTTACCGAACTGGCCCGCAGCTGCATGTGCGAAGCAGCTGATGTCGAGCCAGACATCGTCCGGACCGGAGGCGTCCGTCCCACCCTCGCACAGACGATCCGGCCGCTCGTTCGATCGCGTCGCCTGAAGCGATTGGCCCGCGCCGTCCCACACCGTGAGCGCGAGGCCTGTGCGCGCCTGGAGGATGGTGTTCACGTGCCAGCCGCCAAAGGCCACGTCGGCCGGACCCGACAAGTCGAATTTGCGTCCCTTGCCGAAGGGCAATTCGTAGTTGGCCGCCAGGCTGAACATGTGCCGCACGTCGTACGGGGATGGGCCGTAATCGCGCAGTGGGTCCGTACCATCCATGTAGTAGAAGCCCTGAACCGAGGTCTGGCCCCAGCCAACGCCGTAGTATCCAACGTTGTCGCTCAGGGCCTTACCCCATGTGTACGAGGCGAGGAACTCGAGACCGTCCGTCGGGCGTTGCCGAACGCTGGCTTGCAGCGCGTCGTACGCGCCTACGCCAATCGAGTTCGTGCCGCTGGTTTGTGTGTCCAGGTTCGGGTTCAATGCATGGAGAGGCCGCCGCTCTGCGAGCGGCCGCCAGGTCGAGACGGGACCGGGATCGGGCTCCGGCTGGTTGAAATCGAACGGGACGACCATGTGACTCGAGCGGCTGCCCACGTAGCCAATCTGTCCCGAGAGCGAGTCTGTCAGCTTTCGTTCGACGAAGACGTTCCATTGCTTCGTGAGCTGCGGTCGCAGATCGGGGGCGAAAATGCGATAGAGGGTGCCGGGCCCGCCACTCGTGTTCGGCGTCACGTCCGCAAAGCCGTTCGATGTCGTGCCCGGACCCGTGGTCCGGTCGAACGATCGCTGCCCTTCGAAGTTGAAGGGCGGATTCGCCGGCAATCGCAGGTTCTTGCCGGTGCCCTCCATGTACTGCACGATTCCGAAGCCCCCACGCACCACCCACTTCTCCGATGGCGTCCAGGCGAGGCCGATCCGCGGCTCGAAGCCGCCGTAGTACGAGTCGTAAAGCGCGCGGTTGTTCCCATTCTGGCCCGCGATCAGCAGCTCGCCCGTCGTCAGGTCGATGTTGGACTGACGGTCGTCTTTCTCCACCAGGGGCGACGTGTACTCCCACGCAAGACCGAGATTGAGCGTGAGATCGTCCCGCATTCGGAAGTCGTCCTGCGCGTAGACGCCGACGCGGTGCTGGAGGTGGGTAAATGGAGAAACAACTCCTCCCCGGCCTTTCTGCGCCACGGCGTCGAGCAAGAAATCGGAAAAGGCGAAGCCGGTAAAGGTCCCCGTGTAGTTGAAGTGACCAAGAATGCCCTCGTTGCCCGAATAAGAGAAGCCCTGCTGCTGGTACAACCAGCGCCCGCCGAACTTCAGTTGATGCCGCCCTTTGAAGAGCGAGAACTTCTCGGTGATCTGGTAGCTCTTGATGTCGTTGAACTGTTTGATGCCGGCATCGCCGAAACCTACGTTGCCGATGACGAAGTTGCTCAAACCTGGAATGGGCTGCCCGCCCGGAATCCCGATGGTCGCGTTCGCATCGCCGATTCCCGCCCAGTCGCTCAGGCTCGTATCGAACTTGACTTTCGTGAAGCCGACGAGCAGCTCGTTGACTGTGCTGGCCGACAACGTACGAGTCCAGTTGAACGCAAGACCAAGGAATGGCGAATCGTTCGTCCCGACCAGTTGACTCTCGAGAGGCCGTCGCTCGGGCTTCGACGTGAAATCCTGGATCGACAGCCGTCCGAACATGCGATCGTTCGCCGAAAGGTTCACATCGACCTTCGCGTCGCCCTGATGGGCTCTTTGAACATCGGAAAACCCCGTAACCAGGTTGTTCGAGGCGCCCGGCCGGTTGGGAAGCGGATACAACGTCTGGTTCGCGAGCACGGCGCGGGCGACCGGACTGAATCGTGACGGATCGATACGGTTCCCAGGGAAGGGCTGGCCCGTAAGCGGATCGCGAATCTCCAAAAGGGCCCCTGCGGCATTGCGCACTTCGGAAAAGTCGCCGAGCCGCCACGCCTCGGGCGCCACGCTTACCGCCTGTTCGCCAGGCCGGTCCCTCAGGAAGCCCTGATAGTCGCCAAAGAAGAACACCTTGTTCTGCACGATCGGTCCGCCGATCGTGGCGCCAAAAATGTGCTGAGAGAGGTCGATCTTTTTTGCGCCGGCCCGGTTGTTGTCCCACGAGTTGGCCGCCATACTGCTGTCGCGCCAGAACTCGAATCCGTTGCCGTGGAATTCGTTCGAGCCCGACTTGATCGTGCTGTTGACCACGGCGCCCGCGACGTTTCCGAACTCGGCCGAGTAGTTGTTCGTATCAACCCGAACCTCCGCCAACGCATCCGGGCTGGGCTGGTACGGCAGCAGGTTGTCGATGGCCTCGTTCATGTCGACGCCGTCGAGCATGTAGTTGTTTTCCTGCTCCCGCTGGCCGTTCACATAAGGCCGTCCCTGGCCGAAGTTCTTCGGCTCGGTGAACGTATCGGGCGCGGTCGTCATCACCCCCGGCAAGAGGAGCGAGAGCTGCGAGAAGTTGCGGCCGTTGAGCGGCATCCGCTCGATCGTCGTACCGGAGATGACCTCGCCGACCACCGCGTCCTGGGTCTGCAGAATCGGGCTGACGCCGGTGACCTCCACACTCTCGGTGGCGCCGACCTGCATCGTGATGTCGACGCGCGCGTTCTGACCCGACTCGAGCTTGATTGGATTCGTCTCGAAGGGCCGGAGGTTCTGTGCCTGTGCCCGGACCTTGTACGTGCCGATGGGGAGCGCGGTGATGGTGTAGAGCCCCTGGTCGTTGCTCGTCGCCGTGTAGGTGACCTGGGTCGCCTCGTTCGTCGCGACCACTTCGACGCTGGGGAGGGGATTGCCGTCCGTGCTGGTAACGGTGCCCGTGAAGCTCGCGAACTGCGTCTGGGCGCCCAGCGATACCCAGCCGATCGATATCGCGAACGACAAGGCGAGCGCCGTTTGGAACCATCGTCTCGTCATGAATCGCCTCCCGTGGAGCCAATCACGCTGGCGGCGGTCCTCGCCCATCGAGCGAGGTTCGTGCCCGACTGAGAGCACCGGGCGCGAGTCGGTGCGCCGCCTTGGGGGTAGGGTCGCTAAAAACTACGCCATTTCGCGCTTTTGTCAAGTATTTTCATAAGGGGTCGAACCGCTTCGCGCGTAACGACTGTTGTAGCGGCGGGGCTTCAGCCCCGCGTGAATGTTGTGGCGGCGGGGCTTCAGCCCCGCGTGATATCGGTTCGGCCATGTTGAGCGGAGATCGCGTCGCGAGACTCTTGCGTGTGCAGTGCAGATGGCGTCGCGTAAGTTACTCAGGGAGACCACGATGGATCGCCGTGAGTTCGTCCGATTGCTTGCGGGGACACCGCTCGTCGCGACGGTCAAGCCGCCAGCGGCCGTGCCGCGCCTTCGCGTCGTCACCACGTACGCGCCCGCGGCGGTACCCGGCATGCCTGGCCCGTATCCGGGCATCGTCGCCGCGGCCAGGTCGGACACGTGCGTCGACACGTCGACGAACGTGGCAAATCCGGACGTCGTGCGAGAGATGCTGGCCCGTGGACTGTGCGCCTTAACCGGCGACGCGACGCCGGCAGAGGCGTGGCGCCGCTTCTTCACGCCAGACGATGTGGTGGGGATCAAGGTGAACTGCGGTGGCCACCCGTACTGCGTGTCGGCGCACGAAATCATCGCCGAGGTCATCAGACAGCTCACGAGCCTCGGCGTGCCGCCAACGCAGATCTACATTTACGAGCGTTTTCAGAATCAGCTCGACGAGGTGAACTATACGCCTCACATTCCGGATGGCGTTCGGATCGTCGCGGCCGAATCCGCGAATCGCCATGCCGACAACAGCGGCTACGATCCGTTCACCTACGTGGAGGCGGACTTCTTCGGCGAAGACGACACCCGCTCGAACATGATGCGCCTGGTGACCGAGCGGCTCACGAAAATCATCAACATCCCGAACGTCAAGGATCACCGGGCCGCAGGGGTCACGGGCTGCTTGAAGAACATCTCGTACGGCAGCTTCTCGAACGTCGCGCGAACCCATTATCTCGGGCGGTCACACACGTACTCGTTTGTTGGCGCACTGGCGGCCGTCGAGCCTCTCCGCTCGCGAACGGTGCTGCAGATCATGGACGGCCTGCGCGGCGTGTGGCACGGCGGGCCGTTCGCGCGGACCGAGCGATACCTGTTCTATCCCAAGCGGATTCTGATCGGCACCGACCCGGTGGCCATCGATTCCGCCATGCGCGACATCATCGAGCGGAAGCGTACCGAGGAGGGCGCGCTCTCGATCTGGAACCGGTCGCGCAAGCACGTGAAGATGGATCAGGCGACCGAGCGCGATCAGGGGCCCGACGTCGACATCATCTTTCGCGAGCCGGGACACATCGAGTACGCCTCGACGCTCGGCCTGGGCGTGTCAGATCGCGCCAAGATCATCGTCCGGGATATCGGGCTATGACGCGGGTCCTCGTGCTTCTGGCAGTTGCCTGGCTTCAGACAGTACCTGTCCCGATCGCGCCTGCCCCGACCGCGCCAGTCGCGACCGCGCCGTGCCTGTATTGGACACAAGGCGCCGCGGAGACCGTCGAAGCTCTCAAACGCGCTGGCATCGCGCGGCTGTGCGTGCCGGCCGATCTTGCCGACGCCTGGCGCGCGGCGGGCGTCGAGGCGGTGCCGACGACCGACGCCGATCTTGCCGCGCGCGAGGCGCTCCCCCCACCCGGCATTGCCAGCCGCGTCGACCTCGTCTCGTCGACGCGGAGCCCGTGGGTGGACGCCAACGGCTGGCGCTTTGTCCGCAAGCCGGGCGGACGCTACACCTACGAGCTCCCGGCCGGAAAGGCGGCACTCGCCGCCGCGGAAGCGGGCGCGTACGGTGCCGACGTTCTCCTCAAGATTGATGCCGCCGATCTTCCCGAGCTCGGGAGAATGCTCACGTTTCTCCGGCAGCGCCCCTCCGTCGATCTGCCGGCCGTTGCCGACTTCGCGGTGGTCGATGACGGGTCCGCGCTCGTCGGCGAAGTGATGAACCTTCTCACACGTCGGAACCTGTTGTATCAGCCAGTTCCTGCGCGCTCTTCGCAGTTTCCTCTGAACGTGACGGTCGGCACGAAGGGCTATTCGCGGAAGGACGCGGCCAACCCGAGCGCATTCGCGCTGAAGATCCGGCGCCAGCTCACCGACGATCAGCGGACGCTGCGGGTGTACGGCAGCGAGGTCGTCATCGCACACCTGACGGGCGATGCGGGACGCCGCCGCCTGCACCTCGTCAACTACGGCGGGCGCGAGATCGATGCGCTCAGGATTCGCGTGCGTGGCGCGTATCGAGTCGTCGGACTGCACGTAGCGGACGTCGAAGTTTCCACGGCGCAAGATGTCGCGATCGCCGACGGCGCCACGGAATTCTCGATTCCGCGGATGACGGTGTATGCGGTGATCGACCTCACGACGGAGTAGTGAGCCGGAAGAAGCGCCAAGTGGGGAGTGCTAAGTGCAAAGTGGACTGAGAAGTGACAAGTGAGAAGTGGAGCGCGGTATTTCAATCCTTCAACACGATCATGCGCCATCCGTGCCGTTGATCTGGCAGCAGGAAATACGCCTCCGCTCGCGGATATTTCTGCATATGGGTGCGGCTCTTCTCGATGCCCATCACGAATAGCGCATCGTCCAACGCGTCGCCCTCGGTGCCCGACTCGGCGACGACCGCGACGCTCAGCACCCCCTGGACCGGTGTGCCGCGTCGCGGATCCATGATGTGCGAATACAGCACGCCATTCACCTCGAACGACTGCTCTGACCGGCCGGCCACGGACAGCGCCCGATCTCGCAGACGAGTCGTGAAGGCAACTTTCGACGCATCGAGCGGATCCTGCACCTTCACTTCCCACGACGCGAGTCCTGGCGGCGTGCCCAATCCATAGACCGTGCTGCCGCCGGCGCTCACCAGCGCCGCGCCAATGCCCCGGCGCTTCAGCAGCGCCACGACCCGATCGACGGCGTAGCCCTTCGCGATGCCACCGAGGTCGAGCTCGACGCCAGGCACATCGAATCGGATCCTACGCGCCGCGTGGTCCAGGATGATGTGCTCGTATCCGACGCGTCTCCGGACCGCCGCCAGCTCACGATCGCCGGGGACACGGCCGTCGCCGCTGAAGAATCCCCATGCCTTCATCAGCGGTCCGACCGTGATGTCGAAGGCGCCATCGGAGTCGCGGCCGTGCCGCACCGCGAGGGCGATGAAATCGAACAACTCGCGATCGACGGCCACGGCGCCGCGCGCGGCGTCGCGATTGAGCCGCGACAGCGGGCTCTCTGCCTTGTAGTGGCTCATGAGGCGATCGATGCGATCGACCTCGTCCAGCGCTTCCTCGAGAATCCGCGGCACTCTCTGTGCCTCGTCGCCATACGCGACTATGGCGTAGACGCATGCCATCGAGAGGCGGCTGGCTTCATAGCGGGCCGGTGTGGGCGCCGTTACTCCGAGCGCGGCTACGGCCAGAGCCATGGACGCAGCCAAACGCAGCGTTCGCCACGGACGAACACGGAGAAAGGTCAGCCGCGGACGGACACGGACAGGCACGGAAGTTGACGTACTCGAATTACGAGGATTTCCAACTGTAACCGACTGCCGCTCGTCTCTGGGCGCGGCCGCGCGTAGGATCGGCGCCCAATGTTACGACGGCTCCCTTCCGCGAGCGAAGCGACCGAACCCTCGCGAGCCGAAAGCGAGCCACCCCTCCGCGAGCCGTAAGGCGAGCGGCCCCCCGTGGTATGTTCCGCGCGGCATGCGATTCGATGCGGTAGCTCTCGCCGCGCTCGTCATCACGTTCGCGAGCGCCGATATCTGCGCGGCCCAACCGGCTGCCGCGCCAACTGGCGGCGCCGGCGGCCGGCTGTTCGCGCGGCTGTGCTCGAGCTGTCATGGTGCAGACGGGCGGGGTGGCGAGCGCGGACCGAACATCGTGGATCGGCTCGCGTTCCGAAATGACGGGGAGCTCGCAAATCTCGTTCGTGAAGGCATCCCGACGGCGGGTATGCCCGGCTTTGTCCTGTCGCGAAGCGCCACGCGCAGCTTGCTGCAGTTTGTTCGTTGGCTCGAAGTGGAGCAGGGAGCCGATCGCGAGCGCGTCACGGTCGCGACGACCGATGGGCGCAGGCTCGAAGGCGTCGCGCTGAACCACGCCGCTGGCGATCTCCAGTTGTTGTCGGATGAGGGGCGGATCCATCTGCTGCGGCGCGAAGGCGACGCGTTCCGCGTGGTGACCTCCCAAGCCGACTGGCCCACATACCACGGGCGTGACGGGGGTAATCGTTTCAGCACACTCAACCAGATCGACAAGACGAACGTCTCCCGTCTCGCGCCCGCCTGGATGTTCGCGATCCCGGGCAGTTCCCGACTAGAGGTCACTCCTGTCGTTGTCGACGGCATCATGTACGTGACGGCGGTCAACGAGTGTTATGCGCTCGATGCCGGGAACGGCCGCCAGATCTGGCATTTTCGCCGGCCTCGCACGAAGGGGCTGGCCGGTGACGCGGCCGGAGGCATCAACCGTGGCGTGGCAGTGTCAGGCGATCGGGTGTTCATGGCCACGGATCACGCGCACGTCATCGCGCTGAACCGCTTCACGGGTTCGGTGTTGTGGGACACGACGCTGGCGGATTGGCGTGAAAACTACGGGGCGACCTCAGCTCCGCTGGCAGTGGGCGGCCTCGTGGTGTCGGGGACGTCGGGGGGCGACGAGGGCATTCGCGGGTTCGTGGCCGCGCTCGATCAGGCGACGGGCAAAGAGGTCTGGCGCTTCTGGACCGTGCCCAGGCGAGGCGAGCCGGGCTCCGAGACGTGGAAGGGGAGAGACATCGATCATCCGTGTGCATCCACATGGCTGACCGGCACGTACGATCCCGATCTCGATCTGCTGTATTGGCCCACGGGCAACCCGTGCCCCGATCACGACGGCAGCCAGCGGCTCGGCGACAACCTCTACTCCGATTCCATCCTCGCCCTCAATGCGAAGAGCGGCCGCCTCGAATGGTACTTCCAGTACACGCCGCACGATGTCTGGGATTGGGACGCGCAACAGCCGCCGGTCCTGGTGGACACGCAGTGGGACGGCCAACCGCGCCGTCTCCTGCTCCATGCGAATCGCAACGGGTTCTTCTACGTGCTCGATCGCACGAATGGAAAGTTGCTCCTGGTCCGATCGTTCGTCAAGGCGCTGACCTGGGCCAGCGGAGTTCGGCCTGATGGACGGCCGGTGCTCAACCCGAATCAGCAGCCGTCGAAGCAGGGCACGCGCGTCTGCCCGGCGGTCGAAGGCGCCACGAACTGGTTTTCGACCGCATTCAACCCCGCGACCAACCTGTACTACGTTCAGACGCTCGAGAAGTGCAGCATCTACACGACATCGCCAGAGGTGTGGCAATCCGGCCGCTCCTACTACGGAGGGTCGACGAAGAACGTGGCGGGCGAGACGGCGCAAAAGGTGCTTCGCGCGATCGACGTCAGGACGGGAGCGATCGCATGGGAAGTGCCGCAGACCGGCGGGGCAGATTCCTGGGGAGGCACGTTGTCGACCGCGGGTGGACTGGTCTTTTTCGGCGACGACAGCGGCGCGCTCGCCTCCGTCGACGCCTCGACGGGCGCACGCCTGTGGCAGTTTCAGGCGAACGCGCTCTGGAAAGCCTCACCCATGACGTACGCGTTCGACGGCACGCAGCACGTCGCTGTTGCCGCCGGCCCGACGATCATCTCCTTCGCGCTCGTAGGCGGGCGCTGACAGCCCCGCCACAGACACGCCACGGAATCCTCGCCACGGACGAACGCAGATCGATGCAGCCACGGACGGACACGGATTCACACGGATCATTCCGTATTCACGACGGCGCGATTTCGCCGCAGCTCCGAGCTCGTGCGCGTCCCCCGGCGCGAAGCGCCGGCCCTTCCGCGAGCCGTGAGGCGAGCGGCCCCTCGCCCACGAAGTGGGCGCCCCCCCCGGCGCGAAGCGAGCGGCCTCAAACGTATGCTATGCAGTCGATCTCGACGAGCGAGTTGCCAGGGATACCGCCGGCGGCGGCAATCGTCGTGCGCACGCCGGGCTCGGGCCCAAAGCGGCCGAGAAAGACCTCGTTCATCGCGGCATAGTCCTTCAGGTCGTTCAAGTACACGTTGACCTTCAGCACCTTCTCCATCGACGAGCCGGCGCCCTCGAGCCGCTTCTGAATCTCGTCGAGCACGTGCTTGGTGTGCGCCTTGATGTCGCCTTCGAAGTGCGCGCCGACGCCCGATACGAAGATGAGGTTCCCGTATTGCACGACGGGACTGAAGAGCGGCGGTTTCTCGGGCGCCTTCCCGTCGCTCCAATGCACCTTCTTCACGGCCTTCGGACCCGCCTCCTGGGCGCGGGCCGTCGTCGGCGTGAGCGCCGCCGCGGCGACGGCCGCCGGAGCGGCCTTGAGAAATCCTCTTCGATCGGATCGTCGATTCGACGCTGCCATGTCACCTCCTGCTGCCGCCGACCGCGTCCCATCGGGGATTGCCGGTGGCGCGGTAATCCGGTGGCAGAGTATGCCATTCCGGCCGAGTGATGCCATTGAGGTCGTGCACGACCTTCCCGTCGCGCAGTGTCAGCTCGCATGCCAGCCGCCTGTCGCCCTGCAGCCGCGCACCGAATGAGTCTACAAAACCGAAGCGGCCCTTCTCGACGCGCAGCACGGCGATGTCGGCCGGAGCGCCCACGGATAGATGTCCCAGCCGATCGTGTTTGATCGCCCGCGCCGCGTTCCACGTGACGCGCGCAACTACCTCGTCCAGAGACATCTCCATCGCCAGGAACTTGCTCATCACGTTGAGCAGGTCCTTCATACCCGCGTTCATGCTGCCGATGTGCAAATCCGTCGAGAGGGTGTCGGGCAGGAACCGCTCCTTCATCGCGGGCACCGCGATGCGCCAGACGAAGCTGCCGCCTCCGTGGCCGACGTCGAACAGCACGCCTCGCTTTCTCCCATCCCAGAGACCAGGATTCACGTGGCCCGAGGCGTCCTGCTCGCCGCGCAGGCCCGAGTACATGTGCGTGTAGATGTCTCCAGGGCGCAGCTTCGCCGTTATCAGCTCGCGAAGCGGCCGTTCAGGGCGATTGGCCCCGAAATCCACCATCACCGGCACATCGGCGAGCGTGCCTGCCTCCACGGCGCGCTCCACCGGCGTCCATTCCGGCCCGCGATAGTGCGCGGTCTTGATGCCGACGATGACGCCGCGATGACGCCGCGCCATGTCGGCGGCGGGTTGGGCCGCCATGTCTTCGAGGTTGTCCTCGAAATTCGCTCCCCTCATTCCGTTGCCGACGATGTTCAGAAAGGCGAGGACGCGGGTGATGGAGCGATCGATGACGTGCTGCTTGAAGTCGTCGAAGTTGCGCCACCCGGCGCATCCGGCATCGGCAATCGTCGTGACACCAGTGCGCAACGTGAAGCCGTCGGGATAGACGCTGTTGTCGCCCGCATACGATCCTTTTTCACCGGTGCCCGCATACACGTGCGTGTGAATGTCGATCAGGCCGGGCGTGACGTAAAGGCCAGACACATCCACCGTCTTGAAGGCATCTGCCGGATCGATCCGCGGCGCCACCGCCGCGATTGTGCCCGCGGCCATGGCGACGTCGCGGACGGCGCTCGTCCCGCTTCGTGGATCGATGATGTGGCCGCCGCGCAGGAGCAGATCGTATTTGGGCTCAGTCTGGGCCTGAGTGGAGAGCGGCATAGCGACGAGCGGCCACAGAGAGGCGGAGAAGACGGCCGCAGCGAAACAGAAGAACGCCGACAATATGACAGCAGCCTGGCCGCCGAGAAACGCGGACACGATCAGCTCCGCGAGCGGGCGTGCCGTGTGCCGGTCCACGTCGCTTGCAAGTACTCGCCCATGTCGAGTGTGCCGGCGATCTCGTCGCCCGTCACCGTCCCGGTGAAGGTGAACGTGAGCGCGTCGCCGTGCTCTTCACCGTACGCGCTGCGCAGCTTCACGCCGCTGCCGTCGATGGCGCCCAGCAGATCCCGCGAGACGAATTCCCCCTGATGCGTCCCGTCGATGTCCTTGCCACGCTGGCGAAGGTGCAGCGTGTGGTGCGACACCGCAGCGGCATATTCGATGCGAACGTCCCATCGCCCGGTGACGTCCGTTGCAGGCGTTGCCGGTGCGGGTGCAGCCTCCTTTGGCGGATTCGACAGCACCTCGTACAGCCGGTCGGCGACGATCTTCTCTTCTCCCGGCGACAGCATGTAGGGCGTGATCGAGACGCCCGTCCGCGTCTCATCGTCGCTGCGCGCCGGGAAAAGCGCGATGCGCGGCTCGCCGTCGAGGAGCGCGCGGGCCACGGTTTCTCCCGAAGCGCCAAGACGCGCCCGGTCCCAGAGCACTTTCAGCGACGGCGTCTTGTTCGACAGGCCTTCGGGCTGCACGACCAGGGTCTGGATCCCGTCGACGGCGGATACCCGCCGCGCAATGTGATCGAGCCAGCCGTTCCATCGAGTCCATTCCGCGGTGTGATCCCGTTTCACCCACATCTCGACCGCCATGAGCATGGCGATCGCCTCTTCTTTGCCGACTTTCTTCCCGCGAGCGAACCCGTGATGTGGGGCGCTGTGCACCCAGGCCGCGCGAACGAGATCCTTGCGTCCCAGCAGCAACCCCGCGGTCTGCGGGCCCCGCAGGCACTTTCCTCCGCTGTAGGCGACAAGCGTCGCCCCCTTTTGCAGGTGGACGTTCGGGATCGTCAGGATCTCGGCGGCGGCGTCGACGAGAATCGGCACTCCCTTGGCTTTCGCAAGCGGTGCGATGGCGTCCAGGCTGAGCGGACTGTTGTCGGCATTGGGGCTGGCCAGGAGGTAGATGAGCGCGGTCCGCGGGCCGAAGGCGGCTTCGAGCTCCTCGACTGTCTCGACCTCGACCACCCGCACGCCCACGGCGCGGAGCGCCGCATCGTACACATTGCGCGAGTGCCGCGGGATGATGGCCTCGTCTTTCGCGAAGCCGGTCAGGTTCGGAATACGCACGTGTAGATCGGGATTGCCGCCCGCGACGCACGCCGTCGTGCCATGCGTCAGGGCCGCCGCGCAGCCGGAGGTGACGAGGCCCCACTCGGCGCCGGTGAGCTCGGCCAGGCGCGCGCCGATGCCTTCGGTCAGCTCGTCGAGGTGCACGTACTGCTTCGAGGCCGCCTCCATGGCGGCGCGCACTTCTGGCAGCATGAGCGACCCACTGATGATCGTGTAGGTGCCCCGCGCGTTGACGAGCGGCCGCACGCCAATCGACTGGTAGATCACGGGGCCGACGCGCAGGCCTGTTGACGCGCTCATGTTGACGGGCTTGATTGATGCGGCCTGCGCGTCCGAGCGCAGCAGGCCCGGCGCCGCGGCGACGGCCCCGACCTGCAGGCTTCGGCGGAACAGGTCGCGCCGGGTCATGGAGCGGTGGCTCATGGGAGTCCTCCGTTGGCGCGGATGGTAGCACGCGTCGCGGGCGTCCGACCCGCGTCGAGCCGCGCCGCCAGCGGCGCAAAGGCGGGCGTCGGCCCCTTCCACTCCAGCTCGTCGACTTTCGAGAACAGCGGGAGGTCGGTGCGGAGCGTCGCGAGCGTGCGAAACAGCAGCGCGCGATCGCGCTCGGCCTCGAGCGTGCGCGAGAGGGTCCCGGCATTGGCGGCGTTGACGCCCCAGGTCCGCCAATCAGCTGGAATGGCTTCGAGGTGATGATAGCGGGCGAGGACCGCCGCAGCCGACTTCGCGCCCCACCCGCGCAGGCCGGGGTATCCATCGGCGGCATCGCCCACGAGCGCGAGGTAGTCGGGAATCGAGGCCGGCATCACGCCGAACTTCGCGACGACCCCGGCCTCGTCCATGATGGTGCGCGTGCGGCGATTCATCTGCACCACGCGGGTACCGCGGACCGACTGCGCCAGATCCTTGTCAGGCGTGCAGATGATCACCTGATCCACTCGGGCATCGGTTGCCGCAATCTCCGCTGCCGCCGCCAGCGCATCGTCTGCTTCGAACTCCACCATGGGCCAGACCACGACGCCGAGCGCGGACAGCGCTTCCTCGAGCAGGGGGAACTGCGCGAGGAGGTGCGGGTCGATGCCGGCGCCCGTCTTGTACCCACGCCAGAGACCGTTCCGAAACGACTCGATCACGTGATCGGTCGCCACGCCCAGATGGGTCGCGCCGCCCGTGATCATCCCCATCACCGACGCCAGGACGCCTCGCACGGCGGCGACCTCGTGACCATCGGCATCGCGCTGGGAGGGAATCGCGAAGAAGTGCCGGAACAGCTCGTATGTGCCGTCGATCAGATGTATCTGCATTGTCCAGTTCCGTGATCAGATGCTGATCCGTGGCGGTGGAGATCGCAGAGCCGGTTTCAACGCAGAGATCGCGGAGTTCGCCGAGTGTTTAGTAATCCTCTGCGTACTCCGCGGCCTCGGCGTTGCCGTCGTCTCTGCGTCCTCTGCTTCCTCCGCGTCCGTGACTCGCGCCCAGATCATGCGATCATAGCCCTGACATGTCGACGCCTCGCCCCTACCGGGCTGGTGAACTGCTCGAAGATTTCTGTCGCGCCTGCAAGACCGATCGCATGCACACCGTGATCGCCGCGGACGCGACTGGCCGGCCGCTGCGTGTGACGTGCGGCTTTTGTCGCAGCGAGCACAATTATCGCGGCGGCCCGCGCGTCGAGCCGTCGGGGGGCGGCGCTCGGGCCGGAACGATCCGTTCATCCCTGGGCGCGCCGGCCGTCCCATCCCCGGAACGTCGCCTCCCCTCGCCAGAGCACGAGGCGTTCCCCACAGTGTCCGATCGCGAGAGGAGCGCGCCCCCCGTCATGCTGCCTGATTCCGATACTGATTTGGAGTTGCTGCTGCGTCGCATCATCCGGGAGGAGACCGGCATCTCGTCTGTCGCGCCGTCCGAGAAGTGGCGCGGTGGCACGCTCGTCCTGCGTCCGGGCACACCAGGACTGCAGGAGAAGACCTGGCCGATCGAGACCTTCTTCCACAAGGTGGTGATGCTCCGGAACCGCCTGCGCACACTGGAACAACAGGTCAACGCCTCCGATCTGCCAGACGATGTGAAGGTGAAGCTGCAGGCGTATGTCAGCGGTTGCTATGGGACGCTGACGAGCTTCAACGTGCTCTTTGCGGATGAAGACGATCACTTCAAGGGCAGCGCCGGCGACTAGCGGACGCGGGTCATGACCAAGACGATTCAATCGGTGCTCGTGCTCCTGCTCTTCCTCGGATCCTCGATTCGCCCCTGCGCTCAAGCCGTAGACGTGCCGTCGCCGCTCACCTACGAGTCGGCACTGGAGCTTGCGCTCGCCAGGAATCTCGATCTCGAAAGCCGTTACGTTAAGCACGCGGGCCATGCGTATAAGCAGTCCATCGTACGCCTGCCCGCCAGCGAGCCGACCACCTCGCCAATTGTGCCGATGCGAGAATGACAGCTCGATGAACGTCGCGGAAGCGACGCCCGTCGGCGACGCCACATGCATCGCTACCGCATTGAGAGTGGCGGGGATCAACGAGCTAATGGCGTTCATCGAACGTTCACCTGGCGTCATTACACTCGAAGGATGGACTCAATCGCCCAACAAGCCTTCGATAGGGGTATTGATGAACGATTCGGACGTGCGTCAATGCAAAGGGACGGTGTGGCGCCTCGAAATGGTGGGATTCCGCTTGGAATGCGTGGTCGATCGACATCCCGACCGCCAGACATATGTTGTTCGCGTCGTTGAGAATGGCAGCGAAATCCACGTGGAGCAGTGCCGAAGCCACACGCGCCTCGAGACGCTCAGTGGTGAATACCTGCGCCGTTTCTATCGACGATTCAGTGGCATGGCATAGCCGACCCAATGCGCAAGCTCATCGCGGTGCTGATCTGTCTCAACGCAAGCGGCGTCCTGCATGCGGCCGATCCGAATTACGACGTCGTCAATGAAATTCAGATCGGGGGGGAGGGAGGCTGGGACTATGTGATTGTGGATTCGGCGACGCGCCGCCTCTACGTATCGCATGCAACCAAGATCGTCGTCGCCGACATCGACAGTGGCAAGATCGTCGGTGAGATCTCAGACACCCCAGGCGTACACGGCATCGCGATCGCTTCCGATCTCGGGCGCGCGTTCACCAGCAACGGCCGGGCGAACTCGTCGACGATCGTCGACTTGCGCACGCTGAAGCCGCTGGGCACGGTGGCGACGGGCGCGAATCCCGACAGCATTCGCTATCTACAGGACCGCAAGGAAGTCTGGGCCTTCAACCACACGGGCGGCTCGATCACAGCGTTCCATCCTTTGTCCGGCAAAGTCATTGCCACGATCGACGTCGGCGGCGAGCTCGAAGAAGCGGTTGAAGACGCCTCGGCAAGTCGCGTCTACGTCAACGTCGAAGACAAAGGCACCATCGCGGTGGTCGACACGCTCAGGCACGCGGTCGTGTCGAGGTGGTCGCTCGCCGGGTGCGAAGGTCCGACCGGACTGGCATTCGACCCCGGAAACCATCTCCTCCTGAGTGCGTGCGACGGCAGGATGGCGGTGACCGGCAGCCGGTCGGGCACGGCCGTCACCAGCTTTCCGACAGCGTCGCGCGTGGACGGCAACGGCTTCGATGTGGCCACCGGTCTGGCGTTCGCCTCGAGTGGCACGGGGGTGCTGACCATTGCCCACGAAGACGCGCCGAACACGTTCACCGTCGTCCAGACCGCGAGGACGCAGCCGTCGGGACGGACGATATGGCTCGATCCGGTGTCCCATAAGGTCTACGTTCCGGTGGCGAAGACGGTACCCGGACCGAACGGCCGCGCGCAGGTCGTGCTCGGTACGATGAAAATCCTCGTGCTCGGGACGGAGCCATAGGGGGCGTCCGCAGGCCGGTCGACAAGGAACCGGTGATCACTGGCTCACTGGCTGGGGCCTGATCCGATCGCCATCTGGCCAAGCTGCGTCGTGGTATCCGCCGAGGGTCGAATCGATTCGTTCGTGCTGGCGTGCTCAAGACGTGTCTCCACCTTGGAGCGACCGATCTTGTAGTGTTACCTGACCTGAGCGGGTAAACCGCGCCGCTCTCCACGATCCCGAGCCGTGGGCTTGTCGTTCGGCGTCTCGGACTGCTTCAACATGGCCTGATCGAGGCTGAGGCTAGTGGTGACCGGCCGTGCAGCAGTTTCGCTGAAGCAGCGGTGCTTTATATAGGCGGAACTGGCCAGCGCGTTCATACGCAACTGGTCGCAGCTCCATCACGCTGATGAATCTGTCGGCACGTCGTTCTCTGACAGCGACAACCGTATCGGGCGGCGCATCGGCAATCCGCGTGCGCACGACGGTCATGCCAACAGACTCGACGCGCGTGGACGTCAAGTCGGCGCGCAGGCCAGGATCCAGATAGAAAACGAGAGAGCCCACTCGATCGTCGATCAGCCAGAGTCGCGCAGGCATCCTGTCAACCTGATTGAAATGACGAGCAATATCACGTTCTGAAAGCGCATCTGCTACCGTCGGCATCAGCAGCGCCAGCGTGGCCATGACGGTCACGACCAACAGCGTCAGCACGGCGCCGAATCCCAGATGGGAGTGGCCGCGCATCCACGCGGTCCGCGCACGCCAGTAGCCGACCGCGATAGCGGCGGCAACCGCATACAGCGCGAGCGACGGCACTACGCCGTATCGGGCACGACTGAACAGCAGGGCCGCCGGCAGCAGCAAGGATCCGAGGATCACGTGGGCAGTGAGCGCCCACATGGTGTATCGGCTAGGCGTATCCGCGCGACATTGCAGCTCCCGTACCCAGAACAGGGCCGCGAGAATTGCGATGGCCGGAAACAGAGGCAGGGCGTACGTCCACAGTTTGACCTGCGCCACACTCAGAAACAGCAATCCGCTGCCCAGCCACGTCCATACGACCAGCGATGTTACTGCGGTCGACGGGTCGTGGGCCTCCCGCCGCCGGTCGAACGCCCCCGCAGTGAGATACAAGATCCAGGGAAAGCCGCCGGCGAACACGATCGGCCCGTAATACCACCACGGCTTGTCGGCGTGCCTGGCACCGGCGGCCACGTAGCCGAGCACGTGTCGGTCGATGAAGTAGTAGTGCAGATATCCGGGATGCGTCCGTTCCATCGCGAGATACCAAGGCGTCGCGATGATTGCGGCAACGCACACGCAACCTGCGACGCTCATCACTCGAGTTACCGAGAGGCTGCGAGTCACGCTCAGGACGGCGACGGCAGCCAGTCCAACCAGCGCCACGCCAGCCAGTCCCTTCGTCAGAATGCCCAGCCCAAGGCAGAGTGCCACCATCGCCAGCGCGCCGACGACCGACCGGCGCGCCGTTGCCTTGTCGGCACGTCGTAGAAACACCAGCGCGAGATTGGTCCAGGGCACCAGCGCGATGTCGTGGACGCCAGACTGAGCTTGCGCGAGCGGGAGCAGCATCGTCGCGTACAGAACGCCGGCGAGGAAGCCGCCGAATCCACCACACAGCTCTCGCGCGAGAAGACCGGTCGTGACCGCACCCAACGCGCCGAACAGCAAGCCTGGCAGCCGCACGCCCGCCTCTGTCGGGCCGAGCAGCTGCAGCGAGCCGCGCTGCACCCAAAAGAACAGAATGGGCTTATCGAGGAACGGCTGACCGAGGAATGTTGGGGTGATGTACTCGCCGCGTTCCAACATCTCCTGCGCGATCGAAGCATGAAGACCTTCGTCCGGATCCAAGAGAGGAAAACGCAGTGTCAACGGCCACACAAACAGAAGCACGCCCAACGCGAGAGACAGCAACGTGGCAACATCGCGATCGGCGAGCGGCATCGCCCTTGGCGATAGGAGCGTCCGGTACCTGACGGCCACGGCGGCACGCCATCGCGAGGTCAGTCCAGAAGCATCTCGAGTTGCACGGGGGCAATGATCCTCCACTGCGATTCGCAGGATAGCGAGCCGTACATGACGCAGAGATGAAGCACGGATGACGAGATCGTCATATATCCCAGCGGACGCGATCGTTAGCCCGTCCAGGGACTCGGTAGTGATCGAGTTCACGCTAGACCACTACCCTGGTCCGCGTTCACTTGTGTCGCAGCTACTGGACTGGTGCACAATGACGCACGGAAGCTGAGCGTATGCAGTGGTCGATCCGAGCCCGTCTCACCGCGTGGTACACCGGCGTCGTGCTGGTCGTCCTCGCCGTCTCGGCGATTGTTGTCGCGCTCGTGCAGGAGCGCCGGGCAGTCCTCCGGCTGGATGCCGAACTGTCTCGGCTGATGCTCACGCTGCAGGGCGTGCTCCATGAGGAATTCGGCGAAGGAATGGACCTGGCGGGTGCGGCCAGTGAGGCCAGCACCGAGGTGCTGGCGCCGGACCGTACTCTGGTGCTGACAGACGTGAACGGCAGGTTGCTCGAAATGTGGGGCCGTCCGCTGTCGTCAACGTGGCGCCCTCGTCTGAATGCGAGTCCGGTCGTCGAGACGATCGCGATCGGCACCGCGCGCGGACGAGTGCTCAGCGAGCGCGTCGAATACCGCGGTCACCGATACGTGGCGGCGATTGTGGCGCCGCTCGACGACATCGCGGCAGACAACGCCGAGCTCCGGAGCGCGCTGCTGATGGGCATCGTCGTGGCTTTCGCCGTTGCCGGGCTGAGCGGATGGCTCGTGGGACGTAGGACACTGCAACCGCTCGCGGATATGGCGGCGCAGGCCGCGCGCATTACCGAGAGGAACCCGGTTGACCGGCTGACCACGCCGCACCCCCACGACGAGCTCGGGACGCTCGCCGTCGCGTTCAACGGCTTGCTCGATCGCCTCGGGGCCGTCCTCAACGCTCAGCGGCAATTCATGGCCGACGCCTCGCACGAGCTGCGTACGCCAGTGTCGGTGGTGCGAACCACCGCGCAAGTGACGCTGGCGCGGGATGCGCGTTCTGCCGACGACTACCGTGAATCGATGACGATTGTCGGCGAACAGGCCGAGCGTCTCGCCAGGCTCGTTGACGCGATGTTTCTGTTGTCCCGCGCCGAGGCGCATGGTCTCCCGCTGATTCAGGAGCCGCTCTATCTCGACGACATCGTCAGCGAAACGGGCCGCGCGCTGCAGGTCCTCGCGTCCACGCGCGACGTCACGGTCGAGACGCGCACCAACGGCGAAGTGAGCTACGTCGGGGACGATCGGCTGTTGCGACAGATGGTGAGCAACCTGATCGACAACGCTATTCGCCATGCGGCGCGCGGCGGTGTCGTCACGGCGTCGCTTCTGCAGTCACCGCGGGACGTCGCGATTCGCATTGCCGACGATGGACGCGGAATACCGGAGTCGCAGCGCCTGCGCATCTTTGAGCGATTCGTGCGCCATGACGCAAGCTACAGCGGCGCGGGACTCGGCTTGCCGATTGCCCGATGGATCGCGGAAGCCCACGGCGGACACTTGATTCTCGAATCGACCGGGCCGACCGGCAGCGTGTTTGCCGCGATCCTGCCACTGACGAATCGCCGAGCGAGCTGATCGTCCCTGCCATCGATCATCGTGCGTTCATGAGCGTGTGGATACGCTTGACCACGATCGATGGTCTCGGGACGGCGATCGCTCCAGGCTGCAGTTGTCGCGCTGGTCCTCGCTCGCTCAGCTATATTCGTCTTCTGCCCACAGTCGTACTTCGACGCCAATCAAGCCGTGATTGGGCTGATGGCGAAGCATCTGGCCGAACAGCGCGCGTGGCCGCTCTTCATGTACGGCCAGAGCTACGTCCTCGCGATCGAGGCCTGGCTCGCGGCGCCGCTCTTCCTGGCGTTTGGGGTTTCCGTCGCGGCGTTGAAGCTGCCGCTGCTGATCATCAACGTCGCGGTGGCGCTGTTGCTGTTGCGTGTCCTCGACCGTGACGTCGGGCTATCGCAGGCATCGGCCGCGCTGGCGTCACTGTTCGTCGTGCTGCCCAGCCCCGCCACGACGGCCCAGTTACTCGAGGCGAGCGGCGGCAATGTCGAGACGTTCCTGTATGTCCTGCTCTTGTGGCTGGCCCGCGCTCGGCCTGGATGGTGCGGTCTTGTCCTTGGTGTCGGCATCCTTCAGCGCCCCTTTACACTCTACGGTTACATCAGCCTCCTGCTAATCCTCGCGGCGCGACGCGCGTTGTTCAATCGCGTCGCGCTCCGTGGCATCGTCGTGACGGTCTTCATCGCATCGGCCGTGTGGTTGACCGCCGAGACCGCGAAGCATTCAGCGTCGGCGCTTGGTCCAGGCACGACGCTGGCGGACCTTCACAGGCCCACGCAATTGAAGGAAATCGCAGGCCACCTTTGCTTCGAGTGGCGCACGATCCCACCGGGATTCGGGAAACTCGTGTCGCGGCATTGGCCGCTCCTTTTCGGCACCGAGCCGCAGCCGCTCGTGGAATACGGCATCGAGAGCCATGTCGCTCAAGGGATGTGGGGGGCCGGTCTACTGCTCGGCGCCATCATGGTCTTCGCCGTCGTTCGGATTGGTTACAGGGTTGCCCGCGAAAGGCGCTGGCGCCCCGAGCTCGACGCGTGTGCCTACCTGGTCCTGGTGGGCGCGCTCTCTGCCAGCGCCTACGTCATCGCGCGTTGCGGTGTCCTCACGATCTACAAGATGAACTACGAGCTGCTCTCGCTGGTGGGTGCGGTCGGCATGGCCGCTTGGTATTTGAAGGCGGAGCCCTCCGCGCGATTGAGAACAATCTGGCTGACGGCGCTCGTCATGTGGACAGTCATTCACGGCGCAGCACACGTGCGACTCTGGACTGAATACGCAACCCGTGCGCCGATAGGAGGAAAGCGCCTGCTCATCGCCGCGTTGGACGCTCGAGGGGCCCGATACGGTATTGCGGACTATGCGCTCTCCTATCCGATCACGTTCCTCACCAACGAGCGCATCATCATGGCGTCGTCCACTCGGGTCCGCGTGCTTGAGTACCAGCGAACGGTCGCCGCACATCATGCCGAGGCGACTCGAGTCGCGCGACGGCGGTGCGGCTCAGAACCGCCGGTGGTAGGCCACATCTATCTCTGCGGGCCGTGACCGGAGGGGCGCAAGCGCGCGCCAATCACTCCGGATTGCCCGTGAGCATGTACCCCTCTCCTCGACGCGTCACGATCAACGACGGGTGCCCGGGCACGTCGATCTTCCGCCGCAGTCGCTGAATCAGCACGTCGATCACGTTCGACATCGCCTCGTACGGCGCGTCCCAGACGTGCTCCGCGATGCCGGCTCGACCCACCACCTCGTCGGCGTGCAGCACCAGGTGCTCGAGAAGGGCGTACTCGCGCGCCGTCAGGGTCAACGGCTCGCCATGTCGAAACGCGCGTCGTCCCCGGGTGTCGAGCTCGATTGGGCCCACTCGAAGAATCGGCGGGGTCAACGGACGACGGCCGCGTCGCATGATGGCGCGCAGGCGGGCAAGCAGTTCGCGAAAGTCGTAGGGCTTCGTCAGGTAGTCGTCAGCGCCGCTGTCGAGGCCCGAGATCCTCGAGTCCACGGCATCCCGCGCGGTGAGCATCAACACGGGCACGGCTGACGCGTTCTTCCTGAGCTCGCGACAGACCGCCAACCCATCCTGCAGCGGCAACATGACGTCCAGGATGATGGCGTCGTACTCGGTGATCGCCGCCTGATAGAGCGCGCGCTCGCCGTCACCGACGACGTCGACGGCATAGGCTTCCTCACGGAGCCCCTTGGCGAGCATCTGCGCCGCCCGCGGCTCATCTTCGACGACAAGAATTCGCATTCCGATCGGACCCGCAGAAATCATGCATCCGAATGGCTCCGAACGTGTCTTCTTTCGCCGGGGGCCGCCACATTCATCAGCCGTTCATCCTTGAAGATGCACGATCCTCCCTCGTGATTCGTCCAGGGATTCCCTTGGCGACGCGGCGCGAAACGCGCCGACAGAGTAAGGAGGCCTGTGGGCACTTTTCGAATGCGAGCGAGCATTGTCGGGTTGATCCTGGTCCTGTGTGCCCTCCCCGGACGCGCACAGGCCGTCGTAGGAGCGCCCGATGGTGACGCGTCGCAGAAGCCGCCATCCGGCCAGAAGAAAGTCGCTGCAGCCGAAGAGGCGAAAAAACCGAATCGCGGTTTTGCCGGCACGCTGTTCCGCAACCTTGGCGACGACCTGAAGCACATCCCGCGGCGCAACAGCCTGTACTGGCTGGCCGCTGGGAGCGCGATGACCGCCGCCGTGCATCCCGCCGACGACTACATCAACGAGCACCTGGCCGGATCCGAATTCGCCGACGGCTTCTTCGTACCGGGCAAGTACTTAGGGGCGTTCCCGGTCGTGCTGGGCGCGTCGTTCACGACCTACCTGGTCGGACGTCATAAGCACGCGACGTGGGTGCAGCATCTCGGGATGGACCTCATCGAGGCGACTCTGCTCTCCGAAGGCATCACGCAGGGATTGAAAGTCGCGATCCGCCGCGACCGCCCGCTCCGCGAAGACGGCACGCGCTCCAGCGGCTACGCGTTTCCCTCGGGGCACGCGGCCGTGACGTTTGCCGCCGCCACGGTCTTCCAGCAGCACTTCGGGTGGAAGGCCGCTGTCCCGACGTATCTGGTCGCCTCGTATGTCGCGATGTCGCGCCTTCACGACGAGCGCCACGTGGCAAGCGACGTCATGGCGGGCGCGACGGAAGGCATCATCATCGGTCGATCGGTCACGTTTCACGGGCGAAACTATTACGCCACGCCGATGCTCGTGCCTGGCGGGATCGGCGTCAGCGTGATGGTGATGAAGTGACGGGCCCCGACTCACGTCCTCAGCCGGGGCGTGGTTCGTCGGCGCGCTGGCGCTGCATGTCGATCTCGGCACGCAAGCTCTCTTCGTCGCGGAACAGGGTCGCCAGCGCGAAAAGCTTCCCGGCCCGCGTGAATCGCACCGCGACGTCGTGTTTCGCCGCGTCGCCCTCTACGTCGACCCGATCCCATTTCTCCGCGTGACCGACATAGTTGGTTCAGTTTCGTGCCGGTCCGCGTCGAATCCGTGGCCGTCTAGTCCGCTTGCGACGTTCACCGAGGAATCGCGAACAGGAGCTCAGAAGTTCAGGAGTCCTTCACGTTTTCTCCTGATCTCCTGCTGTCCTGTTATTCCAAACGCGCCAAGGAGGTACGATTGATATTGTGCCGTCTCGATCCGTGGCTGACTGATCGGCCTTTTTCTTTCTCGTCTTCTCCCATTCATGTTCGCCGGCCGTCCGTGAGGAGCCTACGCCAGATCGTGCGATCATAGCCGCGACATGTCGATGCTCCGCCCCTACCGGGCCGGTGAACTGCTCGAATGGAACAACAGGTCAACGCCTCCGATCTGCCAGACGATGTGAAGGTGAAGCTGCAGGCGTATGTCAGCGGTTGCTATGGGACGCTGACGAGCTTCAACGTGCTCTTTGCGGATGAAGACGATCACTTCAAGGGCAGCGCCGGCGACTAGCGGACGCGGGTCATGACCAAGACGATTCAATCGGTGCTCGTGCTCCTGCTCTTCCTCGGATCCTCGATTGGCCTCTGCGCTCAAGCCGTAGACGTGCCGTCGCCGCTCACCTACGAGTCGGCACTGGAGCTTGCGCTCGCCAGGAATCTCGATCTTGAAGCGGCAAAGCGACAGCGGGCAATCCGCGAGGCGGCGGTGCGCGCGTCGCGGCAGTTGCCGAATCCGGATCTGAGCGCCGAGACCGCGCGCGACACGCCCCATCAGGCCGTGGCGCTCGCCGTGCCGATCGAGATCGGCGGCAAGCGCTCGCGAAGGATCGCCCTCGCCACGGAGGAAATATCGCTTGCCGAGAGCAATGTGCAGCGCGCCGCCCGTGTTGTCCGGCGAGACCTTCGTGAGGCCTTCTATTCCCTCGTCGCAGCGAACGAGCGCGTACGTCTGACCCAGGGCGCGCTCGACATCGCGCGCCGCCTTCGCGAGATCGCACAAGCCCGCGTCGACACCGGCGCGGCGCCCCGGCTCGAACTGATGCAGGCCGATCTTGGCGTCGCGAGAGCCGAGGCTGACCTCGATCTTGCACGCGGCTCCGAGATCGCGTTCCGCGCGACGCTGAATGGCGTCCTCAATCTCCCGCCGCAGCACGCGCTCGTCGTCGCCGGGAATCTGTACGACGATCGCTCGCCGCCGGCCTACGAGGAGGCGCTCCTGCTGGCGTCACGCTCGAACACCGATCTCACGAGCTTCGATCGGCAAATCGCCATCGAGGGGCGCCGCACGGATCTGCTTCGTGCCGAGCGTGTGCCGACGCCGATCTTCTCGGTCGGCGCCGATTTCAACGCCCCGGGTGAATTCGACGTCGGGCCCCGAGCGGGAGTCAGCATCGGCCTGCCGCTCTTCAACCGTAACCAGGGCGAGATCGCCGGATCGATCGCCACCACCTCGCAATTGCGCGGCCAGCGGGACGCAGCCCAGCGCGCCATCGACAACGCCCTCTTCGGCACGCTCGCCACCATCGAGGCGCAGCGTCGCCGGGTGGGTTCGTACCAGCAGCGGCTCGTGCCGACGGCCGTCGAGCTCGAATCGCTTTCCGAAGAGAGCTACCGTGCCGGGCGCACCTCGGTACTGGGCGTGCTTGACGCTCAACGGAGCTTGCGAGACCTGCGGGACGAGGCATTACAGGCCGCGTTGGACGTGCAGGTCACGCTCGGAGCGCTGGAGGAATTGATTGGCGCCGGGGTTCCGTAACGTGACCCGCGTCTCGCGATACGGCATTCTGACCTCGAGCGTATCCAGACGTGCAACGGCCTCGGTGTGTCTGACCGCCTGGCTGCTGGCGTGCGGCTGCGGAGAGAAGGCCGCGGACGACGAAGGGGAGCCCGCCGAGGAGCCGACGATCACGGCGTCGGTCGCGACGGTGACCTCCCGAACGCTCGTCGACGGGCTGACGGTTCGCGGTACGGTGACCGCGGTGCCGAACGAAGACGTTCGGGTAAGCGCGCTCGTGCCCGGCCGCCTGACCGCGGTCACGGTAGCCGAGGGCGACAACGTCCGGAAAGGACAGGTGGTTGCCTCTCTCGATCGCCGGCCGTCGCAGGAAGAGGAGCGCAAGGCGGCAGCCTCGGTCGAGCAGGCAACGGCGCAAATCGAGAATGCGCGTCTCAACCTGCGCCGCACCGATGAGCTCTTTCAACGTGGCATTGCCGCCGGCAAGGAAGTGGAGGACGCGCGCGCACAGATGGCCTCCGCCCAGGCGGCGCTCGAGCAGGCGACCGCGGCGCTCGAGGGGGCGCGGCGTCAGCTCGCCCGCACCGACATCCGCGCACCTATCTCCGGGCAGGTCGTGAAGCGGATGGTCAGCGTCGGCGAACAGGTCGATGGTACCGGCGCACAGCCGATCGTCGAGATCGCCAACGTCGACCGCGTGGAGCTCGCCGCCAGCGTGCCTCCCGAACACCTGTCACAGGTGAGGGTCGGCCAGAAGGTGGTCGTCTCTACGGAGGCCTACCCAGGCACCCTATTCCCTGCCGAGGTTCTCGCAATTGCCCCGGCCATCGATATCGCGACCAACACGGCGCTGGTCCGCATTCGGGTCGTCAACCGAGAACGTCGGCTGAAGGTTGGGATGTTCGCCGAAGGACGCCTCGAGCTTGCCGAGCACCCGAACGTGCTGATCGTTCCGCCGTCGGCAGTGGTCAAACGCGACGCCGCGGCGTTCGTCTATGTCGTGACGGGTGACACCGCTCAACGGAAGCCCGTGCGCATCGGGCTCGAACAGCCGGAGGCCGTGGAGATCCTGTCCGGCCTCACCGCCGGCCAGACGGTGCTGACCTCGGCGGTGTACGGACTCGGTGACAAGGCGAAGCTCGCGCGCCCTCGCAAGGAAGGCTGAAGACGGCCGATGGTGAGCGTCGCCGGCTTCGCCTCGAAGAACGCTCGGGCCATCGTCTTTGGTGCGGTGCTCGTGACTCTCGCGGGCGCCTACTCGCTCACGGTACTGCCAAGCGGGATCTATCCCGAAGTCGAATTCCCGCGGATCGCGATCATCGCCCATTCCGGGGACCTCTCGCCGCAGATCATGGCCGTCTCGGTCACGCGGCCCATCGAAGAGGCGGCGCGCGGTGTGCTCGGCGTGCGCCGCGTGCGCTCGAAGACCATCCGCGGAGCGTCGGAGATCTCGGCCCTGTTCAACCCCGACGCCGACATGCAGCAAGCGCTGCAACTGATGCAGGGCAAGATGGACGAGGCTCGCCAGACGCTCCCTCCGTCGACCACGATGGTCGTCGAGCGGATGACGCCGTCCGTGTTCCCGATCCTGAGCTTCAACCTCACGGGCGACCTCTCGCCGGTCGATCTCGCCGACATCGCCAGGTTTCAGATCCGTCCCTTGCTCAGCCGAATCCCTGGCGTGGCGAGCGTGGACGTCCTCGCGAGCGAAGAGCGGGAAGTCTCGGTGATTGTCGACCCCGAGCGTCTCGGTGCGGCGAAGCTCACCTTGGAACAGGTCGAAGCCGCATTGAAAGGCGCGAATCAGGTCGTCTCTGTCGGCCGGCTGCCAAAGGACTACCAGCAGTTTCTGGTGCTGGCGACCTCCGAGCTCAAGACGATCGACGATCTCAAACGGGTGGTCGTGGCCTTCAGGCAGCAGACGCCGCTCTATCTCGCGGACATCGCGGAGGTGCGCGAAGGCGTCGTGGACCCTACCACGCTCGTCACAGGCAACGGTGAACCGGCCGCAGTCGTCACCATCGCGCGCCAGATTCGCGGCAACATCGTCGACATCGCGGACGGTGTCGAACGCACGCTTCGCGAGCAGGCAGGCTCGCTGCCGCCCGCGCTTCGGATCTCCAAGGCCTACGATCTCGCCGGGTTCGTCCGGCAGGCCGTCGCCAGCGTGCGCGACGCGATCGTCATCGGCGGACTCCTCGCCGTTTTCGTGCTCCTCGCCTTTCTGCGCGACTGGCGGGCGACGCTCGTGGCCGCGGCGACGCTGCCGCTCACGATCATCGGTACGTTCTTCCTGCTTCACGTGGCCGGCGGCACGATCAACCTGATGTCAATGGGAGGCCTCGCCGTCGCGATCGGATTAGTCATCGACGATGCGATCGTTGTGGTCGAGAACATCCATCGCCATCTCTCGGCGGGTGAACGTCCGGACGTGGCCGCACAGCGCGGGACCGACGAGCTGATCGGCGCGGTCGTCGGATCGACACTCACGACCATCGTGGTGTTCATCCCGTTGGGACTTCTACAGGGCATGATCGGGCAGTTTTTCACTGCTCTCTCTTTGACGCTCGCCGGCGCTGTGGTGCTCTCGCTGCTGTACGCGCTTCTGCTGATCCCAGTACCTGCCGGCGCGTTTCTACGCCCACGTCGTGCGGCGGGTCACGAGCTCGATTGGCTCAGTCGCCGCTACGAATCGTTTCTTCGACGGGCGATGGACAGCGCACGGGTCGTGTGTGGGGTCACGGCTGCCATTGCCATTTCTGGCGTGTTGCTGTACTTCCGCCTGGAGACCGGGTTCCTGCCCGAGATGGACGAGGGCGGCTACGTGATCGACTACGTCACGCCCTCTGGCACATCGCTGGCCGAAACCGACGCGATGCTGAAGCGCGTGGAAAGTGTTCTGAAGGCGACGCCGGAGATTGCCAGCTTCACACGCCGAACGGGCACGGAGCTCGGGCTCTTTGCGACCGAGCAGAACAGCGGCGATATCGTGGTCAGGCTGAAGCCTCCCGGCGAGCGCGATCGGTCCGCGGATGAAATCATCTCGGAGGAGCGCGCACGCTTCGCGCAGACCGTGCCCGGCGTCACGATCGAGTTCGTGCAGCTTCTGCAGGACATGCTCGGGGATCTCGAGGGCAACCCTGAGCCCGTCGAGGTCAAGCTGTTCGGCGACGATCTGCCCACGCTGCACGACATCACCTCAGGCGTGGCAAAGAAATTGAAGGGCGTCGAGGGGCTCGTCGACGTCGTGGAGCCTCGGCAGGGCAACCCCGAACTCGAGGTACGCATCGACGCGACGCTGGCGGCCAAGGCCGGCTTCAGGCCTGATCAAATCGCGACGCAACTGGCAAGCGGCCTTCTCGGAACCGTCGCCACGGAAGTGCGCCGAGGGGACCGTTTGATCGACGTGCGCGCGCGGTATCCCGATGCCTACCGGTTCGACCCTCGGTGGCTCCGCGAGTTCCCGCTCGCGAGGCCGGACGGCTCGATCCTGCCGTTGTCATCCACGGCCGCCATCGTGCCTGTTGAAGCCCAGGCCCAGCTGCATCGGGAAGACTTGAAGCAGATGCTGCCGATCACGGGCCGCCTCGAGCACCGCGATCTCGGCAGCGCCGTGAAGGAAATTGCCGGCATTCTCGAGGCCGAGCGCTTGCCAATCGGCTACACGTTTCAGATTGGCGGCCAGTACCAGAGTCAGCAGAGCTCGTTCCGGTCCCTGATGGTCGTTCTGGCGATTGCGCTCCTGCTCGTATTCGGACTGCTGATCGCGCAGTTTCGCCGGCTGTCGGCGGCCGCCGTGATCATGTCGGCGGCGCCGTTGTCGCTCGTCGGCGCGTTTGGCCTCTTGCTCATCACCGGGACGCCGCTGAACGTATCGTCGTTCATGGGCCTGATCCTGCTGATCGGCCTCATCGTGAAGAACGGCATCATTCTCATCGACTACGCCGATCGCCTGAGCGGCGAGGGGGCCGGGCCTCGCGACGCGCTTGCGCGCGCAGGCGCGATCCGGCTGCGGCCGATTCTGATGACGACGCTGTGCACGCTCTTCGGATTGCTGCCGCTCGCCCTCGGGCTGGGATCGGGGGCGGAGTTGCAGAAGCCGCTGGCGATTGCGGTCATCGGCGGGTTGTCGGTGTCGACAATCGTGACGCTGGTCTTTGTGCCGACGCTCCTGTCGCTCGTGCCGGCGAAGACCCGTTGAGACTCGCTCAATCCAGGCGTTTGTTTAGATGAAGTACGAAAGGCACCTACTCGAGGATCTTTCCGACGAGCCACATATGGCCGAACGGATCGACGACGGCCCCCTGGAGCATCCGACTGATCGGGCGCGGTCCGATCGTCGCGTGCGTGTGTTCTCTGACGGGACTGTGTTCGATCGCGCCGGCGGCGATTGCCTGGCCGTGCACCACGACAGGGTCGTTCACGAAGAGCTCGATCCGTACTGTCGTGAAGCCTGCCGAGGCTGGGCCGCGCGTGCCGTGAGGCGGCGACTCGTGAGCGAGAAAGAACTGCGCCCCGTCAATCGACAGACCGGCAACGACGTGCCCGCCATCCAGGTGCCAGAGGAGCTTCGCGCCGAATGCGGCTTTGTAGAACTCGATGGCCGCGTTTCCGTCGCTGACGGCCAGCATTGGAGAGATTTGAGTGTTCATTGCGTTGGGCCAGCCGGACGATCTTAGCAGCGTGCACGGACATTTCAGAGCGCTGCCACAGATTTGCCACAACTTCTGGCGTGTAATTCGAGTGGTGGAGACCGCCGACAGCCGATGAGCAACAGCCCGCGCCAGTGGTTCCGCAGCTTCTACTGGCGCATCGCGCTCAGCTTCGTCGTCTTTGTCATCGGCGTCATCGTCGCTCAGAGCGCCATGTTCAGCTACGTCATGGCGCGGCGCAATGCGCAGGATCCAAGCCGGGCGCCCAACAACGTCGCGATCGCCGCGGCGTCCGACGTCGGGGCGGCGCTCGAAGCCAACCCCGGTCTCGATCTCGACTCGCACCTGCGGACGCACTACGGTCGTGCCATGCAGCCGATGTTCGTTGTCCTCATGGACGGGCGCGCGGGCAGTAATGGTGTGATGGCGCTGTCTGAAGACTTGCGTCGTTCCGCGGAGGCGGCCTTGCACGGCGCGGCGGCGCGGGAGGGCCAGGCGCCCCGCCTTCAAGGGCCCGTCGTGACGGCCCCGGTTCGTGTGGGTCGCGAGCTCGAGGGACTGGTGGTGTTGCCGCCCCCGCCACCCGGCGGCGTCCTGCGTGACGTGGGCCGATGGTTGTCGCTGCCGGCAACCATCCTGCTGATTGTCGGCACGACACTCGCCGCGCTCTTTATCTTCGCGCCGGCCCGGCGCCGGCTGCGGGCGCTCGAGGAGGCGACCGATCGTCTGGCGCGCGGCGACCTCCAGGCACGCGCGTCCGAGGAAGGCAACGACGAGATCTCACGCGTGGCTCGCGGGTTCAATCGCATGGCGCGCGAGTTGGCCGCGCGCGAGGAGGCGCTCCGCGTATCCGATCGTCTGCGGCGGCAGATGCTCGCAGACGTTTCGCACGAGCTCAAGACGCCGCTGACCTCGATGCGCGGGTACATCGAGACGCTGCAGATGCCCGACATCGCCGCCGACTCGGATCGGCGCGCGCGCTACTTTGCCACGATCGAACAGGAGACGCGCCGCCTGGAACGGATTGTCAGCGATCTGCTCGATCTGGCCCGTTACGAGAACCGCGTGGTCCCCTGCGAGGCTCGCGTGTTCTCGGTGGAGCGGCTGTTCGAGCAGGTCATTTCGCGCCACGAACGGGAGGCCCACGAGCGGAACATCGGCCTGACATCCAGCGTTGCCGCGTCGGCGGACCAGCTGGTTGCCGACCCCCACCGCATCGACCAGGCGGTCGACAACCTGGTGGTCAACGCCCTTCGTCACACACCCGACGGTGGGACGATCGCGCTGCACGGGGCGGCTCACGAAGGCGTCGCGCGGCTCTCGGTCGTCGACTCGGGCGAAGGCATTGCCCCCGAACATCTGCCGCTTGTGTTCGACCGGTTCTACAAGGTCGATTCCTCGCGGCCCGGCGGAAGCGGGGGAAGCGGCCTTGGCCTGTCCATCGTGAAGGCCATCGTCGAGGAGCACGGAGGCAACGTCGCCGTGGCGAGCGTCCCTGGCCGCACCGAGTTCACGCTGATGCTGCCCCAGTTCGACGTCGACCACCCACCGCCAGCGATTCAGTCTGCATCCGCGAACTTGTAGCCGATACCCCAGGCCGTGAGAATCAGCTCGGGATCGTGCGGGTCCTGCTCGATCTTCCGGCGCAACCGGCTGACGACCGTGTCGACGGTGCGTTCCGTGACATACGTGTCATCCGTCCAGACGTTCTGGAGTAGAGCCGTCCGGCTGAACACGATGCCTGGACGGGACGCCAGCTGAAAGAGCAGATCGAACTCCTGTTTCGTCAGCTCGATCGGCGCGCCTCGAATGCGCGCTTCCCGTCGATCGCGATCCAATGTCAGCACTCCCGCAGCAGCGACGCGCGCATGCCGAACCTCGTCGCGTTCCGTCGTGCGCATGTGCCTTCGCGTGATCGACGTGACCCGCGCCAGCAGCTCGCGTATCCCAAAGGGCTTGGTGACGTAGTCGTCAGCACCGCTTTCAAGCCCGACGACTTTATCTGACTCGGCATCCCGTGCCGTGAGCATGAGGATTGGACTGTCGACGTTCGGTCCGGCAACCCGGATCGCACGACAGAGTGAGATGCCGTCCAGGCCGGGAAGCATGACGTCGATCACCAGCAAATCGAACGCGTCGTCTCGCGCGCGCTGAAGAGCGGCGCGTCCATCCCCGACTTCGTCCACGTCGAACCCCGCGAGTCCGAGGTGAAGGCGCAGCAGCTCGCGGATCGAGGGATCGTCTTCCACGACGAGCGCGCGTCGCGGGACTGAATCGCCGGCCATGCCTTCCATTGTGCCTCAGCCACTGACACCCTCTTCTCGAAGTTCTGCCACATATCTGTGACATCTGGCCGTCATTGTGATCCGACGAAGCGACGGGTGCCGCGCCTGCAGGGAATGCAATCCGCGCACGAGGAGTCTACAGACAATGAGGAAAAGAATCGGTCGCCGCGAGGCTATTAGTGCAATCGGCGCTGCGGGTGCGGCGCTGGCGTTCGGTTGCGGCAACTCACCGGCCAGCCCCACGGCCACGTCGACGGGCACGACGACCACCACCACGACCGGCACGAACGACGCCTGTTCGATCACCCCGACCGAGACGGTGGGACCCTTTCCCTCGCTCACGGATATTTTTCGAAGCGATATCCGCGACGGAAAGACTGGCACGCTCCTGACGCTCACCGTCAAGGTTGTGAACGTGAACAACGGGTGCGCGGCCGTCTCGAACGCGAACGTCGAAATCTGGCACGTCGATGCCGGTGGCAACTACTCTGAATACGGCGCGAATGCGGCCGAGACGTTCCTACGAGGGATACAGACGACGAACAGCGACGGAATCGTCACGTTCGCCACGATCTATCCCGGATGGTATCAGGGCCGCGCCACGCACATTCACCTGGAAGTGACGATGAACGGCACGTCGATCAAGGCGACGCAGATCGCGTTCCCCGAGGCCGTCACGGCCACGGTGCACGGCAGCGGGGTGTACGCATCTCACGGTCAGAACCCGATTGCAAATGCCTCGGATGGTATTTTTGCGGACAGCCTGGCATCGGAGCTCGTCACGCCTGCAGGCGATCCGTCCGGCGGCTATTCGGTGACCTTCCAGGTCGCGGTGTCCGTTTAGCCGGTCGCCCTCGATCGTGGTTACTTTCTCTGGTCGCCGCCAGGGTTTCCAGCTGCGAACAGGAGACAAGGAGTGAAGGAGTCCTTCGTAATTCTCTTGACCTTCTGAGCTCCTGTTCGTCCAAACGCGCTTCCGTGCGCCGCGAATTGCGGGGAAGCCCCGCCTCCACGTGAGCGGCGCGCCATCACAAGAGAACTCCGAGGGTGGCGTTACGGGACGTCTCGAACGCGCCGAAGCTGAATCTTCGGCGGCGTCTGGCGCCGGCTATCCGTCCACCGGGCGTCCAGTTGCAACAGGCCGAATCGCTCGTGGCCCTGCCGCGGAATCGCAATCGTTGTACTCTGCCAGGCACCGCTGGTCAGTCGAACGACATCGAGCGGCTTTCCCTTCATCGACAGCGTGACCTCCACAGGCTCACGCGGTGCGGAGGGCGAGCGCAGAGTCACGATGGCTCGCTGGCCGCGGGCAGGAACGTACAGCGAGGCCCGTCCTCTGAAGTCCACCTCCTGTTCGCCGTCCTGCCATCTCCACTTGAGCTCTCGGAGCAAGACGTGATCGAGGTCGAGCCTTGCGAGCGCGGCATCGACGCGCAAAGGCACCGTTACCGTCAGCAGGAACGCGGCGACTGCCATGGCGACCGCCCAGCTGGCACAGTGGCGTTCCCCACGACCCGGCGCGACGGCGGATCGGACCGACAGCGACGCCGCGACGCCGAGCATCAGAAAGAAGCTCGCCGATACTTGTGGTATCAGGAGCGGATGGCCGCCGAGACACGTGAGCAGAAACGCCAGGATGCCGCCGAGAAGACCGAGGGCCAGCCAGTAATCGCTTGACGAGCGTTGATAAACAATGAGCCGCCTCAGTGTCTCGCCGAGGACAACGATGAATGCCGCCAACGCGAAAGGGCCCAGCTCGCCGGCAATCTGGAGGTAGTTGTTATGAGCGTTCTGTCGAGAATAGTACCGTTTCAGTTGATCCGATGAATAGCGCTGGGACGCGTCGAAGTAGCGGCCGGAGCCCACGCCGAAGACCGGATAGTCTCGCAGCATGTTCCAGGTCGTTCGGACGAACTCCATCCGAATGATGTACGCGTCGCTTGCGTCCTTCCGAGGTCGCCTGCTTTCCGTCGCTGCCCACGCCACGACAATCGCCACGGTGGCGCAGGCAAGCAGCATGGCGAGTCGCCGGACCGTCAAGCGGCCCGCCTCCCGAAGGCGCAGCAGGACCACCAACAGCAGCGCTACCGGGATTGTCCCAATCGCCACGCGCGAGCCTGCGAGCCACAGCGCGCAGGTGGTCAGTATCAGCGCCAGAATCGCCAGCGCAAACGGGCCGCGCGACCGCCGGTGCCGGCAGTCCAGTGCGAAGCCGCACGCGAGGATCGCTGCCATGCCGAAATACGATCCCGCCGCGTTGACGTCGGCGAATGCCGCCGAGATTCGTAGCGTGCCGACCATCTTCCACAGCGCTCGCAGCGGTTCGCCTGTGCTGATCGCCACCGTCAGCAGCCGCAGCAGGTTCTGAGTCGCGGCGGCACCGGCACCGAATAGCCACATGGCCGCCACGCGCCGGGTGTCGGTTGCGGTCGTGAGTATTCCCGAAACGATCGGGACGATCAGAATGCCCTGTGCGAGCAGCAGACCGGATGTGAGGAATCTGAAACTCGCGCGATCGCCGGAGTACTGTTCACTGAGGACGTTCAGGAGCGTGTGTCGCCACTCGGCCGACGACTCGAAATAGGGCCGCAGCGCCGCCGCCTGAACCACCGTCGACGCGAGTGCGAGCCAGGCGAGGAGGAGCGAAGCGGCCACCAGCGCGCAGGGCGTCGTCACGATCGACGCGGGACGACGGATTCTCCCCGCGGCGAGGCCAAGGAGCATCGCCGAAATGATCCACTCGGTCGCCGACCCGCGTCCCCCGGTCACCACGGCGACCAGAATGCCGATCGGCGCAAGTCCCGCGGCCACCATCACCGCATCGAGCGGACGCCATACCGCCAGCCCCACGATCATCACCGCGGCCAGGCGATAGACGGCCGGCATCCCGGTTCCCGCAATGACGGTCAGTGTCAGCGGTATCGTGGCGATGAACGTCGTAATGATCCAGAAGAGACCCAGGAGCGTGACCGGCCAGGAAACGGGTCGCACGGCCGTTGTGACGTTCACCTGCTCACGATAGCATTACGCGACAGTAACCTTCGTTTGCCTCTCAGCGATCAGCGAACGACGAAGCGCTCTTCGTGCAGCAGGACCCCGTCGATCGTTCTGAGCTCGACTCTCCAGTCGCCGGCCCCCCGATCGTCAACCGTGTTGCGGCTATACGTGCGGTACCCGTCCGTGGTGTTCGGGCGAATGGGGAGTTCCACCGACTGCCGCAAGCGGTCGCCGCGATACCATCGATGTTGCACCCTCGTCTCCGTCGCAGATTTGAGTCGCGTGTAGAAGAAGAGCGGACCCGGATCGACTGGAGCGCCGGGAGGCACGCAGCGCCAGTCGCCGGCCGTGCCACGCGGCCCACCGGTTGAAAGCTCCTTGCACAGATGCGCGGCCGCGACCAGCGGCGACGATTCTCTGGCCCGTGTCCCGCCGGAGGCCGATGACGCCGGTACCACCCGTCCTTGGCTCAACACTGACGGGTGGCGCACTTCTGGCTGCCGTGTCGTCGGGCGCAGCAGGAGTGATCTTCTGTTGTGGTGGTGGGGCCTCCTTCTGTTGTGGCGGTGGGGCTTCCTTCTGTTGTGGCGGCGGGGCTTCAGCCCCGCCTGATGGCACGCTCGGACCCGTTCGCGGGTCGGCCTCACGGCTCGAGCGCAGCCACGTGGCAGTTGCGACGAGCGTCAGGAGCAGTCCGCCCACAACCAGGGCGCCGATCGCGAGTGGACCTGGCCCTCGTCTGGATGCGCCTGGGGGCAATTCCTGGTCCGAGGGGCTCTCCGGTTGAATGTCATCGGCACGCGTCGCTGGCTCGGCCCGGTCATCCGCAGTGGTCGATGTGCGCGGCGGGTCGACGGCTATCCCCCGGGCCGTGCAAAAATCCTCGAGGTTCCTTCGACTCGTGGCCACGAACGGGTGATCCGGATCCAGGGCGGCCGTCGCGATGGCAGAAGCCCTTCGAAAGAAGTGCTCCGCGTCGACCGGTTTTTTCGTGATCTCGCACACGACGCCGAGATTGTTCAACGTGTTGGCGAGGTCCGCGTGGACGGGGCCGAGGCTGGCCTCTTGCAGCAGGGCCGCCTCGCGCAGCAGCTGTTCCGCCGATGCGTAATCGCCGGCAGCAGCGGCTTGCTCCGCCTCCTCGATGACCGAGCGGGGTTCGCGAGTATCCGGCATGGATTTGCCTTTAACGGAAGGCTCGGCGCTCTGTGGTTCGACGACCGACCCATTGTAGAACGGCGCATCGGCAACCCAGCGAAGGTCACCGTTAGCGTCTGAGCTGTTTTTCCAGAAACGCCAGTACACGATCAAAGGTCGACGCGACGACCGGATCCGACATCTCCTCGTCGAACCCATGTCCCTTTCCAGTCATCGCGATGAATTCGTGCTCGACACCCTGGCGTTCCAATTCCCCGGACATGAGCACGGATTGTTCAAACGGGACGTCGGTGTCGTCGTCCCCATGAAGAAGCAGCGTTGGCGGGTAAGCCTTCGTGATATTGCGCAGCGGACACAGCGGATCAAATGTCCGTGGTTCTGTGGCTGGATTGTGTCCAGCCACTTCCCGTGGCCAAAGGCCCTGTTGACGGGTGTAGAGGTAGAATGGTTCCCGCTTCGCGACTGGATCTTCCGCAACGACGCCCGTGCCAACGGCCCGGTACGCCTCTTCCCGTGTCACGGCCGGCTGCCGGTTGTAAAACGGATCGGGACGGCTGTACCAGTCCCCCGCAATATCACCATAGCCGTAGAACGACACGACTGCGGCGGGCCGTGGTTTGAGGCGGAAGCCGCCCATCAATGCCAGGTACCCTCCCGCCGAGTGCCCGACAAGGGCGATGCGATTCGGATCGATCCGCAACAGCGTTGGACCGTCGATGCGCACCCATCGATAGGCCTCGGCCAGATCCTCGATGATCTGATTCAGCTTGGCCTGTGGCGACAGCCGATAGTCGATCGAAATGATCGTGTAGCCCGCGTCGACATATTTTTGCGCCTGCACCGGATCCAGCCAACTGCGGTTGCCCATGATGAGCGCTCCACCATGGATGTACAGGATGGCGGGCCTGATGAGGTCGTCCTGCTTCCGGTAGACGTCGGCGAGAATGCGAAGGTCTCCTATCGTCTTGTAGGTATAGGTGTTCTTGAAGAGCTCCTGCCCCTCGACCTCCTGAACGCTTGCGATGGTCAGAATCAACAGAAGGACCGTTCGCGACGGGATGCTCAACCCCCTCATGGCGCCTCCATCCGAGAAACCGTTGCACCTCTCCGGCTCGCAATGATGAGCCACACCCCAAAGACGATCATCCACGCCGGCAGAAGGTAGTTGTTCGCCGCTGCGACAGCGTCTACCGCGGGCGTCACGTTGCGCCACATGCCAATCAGGCCCAGGACGCCCGTGGCGATTCCCCACCAACCGAGCCAGCGGGGCGCTCCCTGATGCCGCAATAGGCTGACACCTGAAAGCGTGAAGAACACGCTGAAGCTGAGCTCGCCGAGGAATTCGCCGATGAAGTTTCCAAGGTAACGGTTCAATCCATCGAACACCGCCGCGAGTACGAAGCGCTGGCCTTCAGCGGCCGGACCCCATGCGCGCGCAAGCTCCCAGTGCACACTCGGCCAACGCATCAGCCCCAGCATCATGCTCACCGCTGCCAGCAGGGCGAAGAGCAGTCCCACGCGCATCGGGCCCGCAGCACGCGCACGGAGAGCCTCGAACGCAGCGATACCGGCAGGAATGAACACGAGTGGGAGAACACTGTAGAGGGCCCAGGCCGCCCGACCGGACGCTCCTGTCGCCAAGAGCGCCGGGAGCACCTCCTTGGCGGCGCCGTCGAGCACCTCAGGGTAGTGAAACCGAGCGGCGAGGTAGGTGAACACGCCGAGAAACGCGAGAGCCCCTCCGACCAGAGCGATGCCACCGGCGAGGATCGTACCCTTTGCTTCGCCACTGGCCATTTGGCCGTTCTCGGCGGACATCGAGTCTCCCTTTGAAACGCCTCACGACAAGACGGACCTGCGTCTTTCGACGCGTCTTGCTGGCGTCGCAGCATAACGCAAGACCCGCCTTACGTCGGCTTCCGAAGAAGTCCTGCTCTGAGACGGTTTGAGAATGGAGAGCGCAGAGCGGTTTCAACGCGGAGATCGCGGAGCCCGCCGAGTCTTGAAAGATCTCTGATCAAATGAAAGGGCCGTCGCCCACTCGCGGCGCCGGAGATAATGCAGTCGCTCAACCCCGCATGCTCCGGGCTGTGAGAGGAGGACAGCCCATGACCCAAGAATATATCGGTGTTGATTTGCACAAGGCGTTTTTCCAGGCGTGCGCGCTGAGGCCCACCGGCGAGCGGACGTGGGAGGGGCGGTTCCCGCGGACATCCGAGGGGGTGGCGCGGTTTATCGCGCGGGGCATCGGCAGCGCGCAGGTCGTGGCCGTTGAAGCGAGTGGTCCGACGTGGGCCTTCGTCGACGCGCTGCGTCCGACCGGCGCGCGGGTCTGCGTCGTCGATCCGCGCAAGACCAAGCTCAAGGCCGGGTTCGCGGCGAAGACCGATCGGCTCGATGCCCGCCGGCTGGCGGATGCACTGCGGCGTGAGAGCGTCGTGAGCATCTACATTCCGCCGCCGGCGATCCGCGAACTGCGCGAGGTGTGTCGGGGCCGGCATCAAGTGGTGCGGTTGCGCACGCGGCTCGCGCAGATGATTCGGGCGCTGCTGTTGCGGTGCGATGCCGGCGAGCCGCCCGGCACCCGACTGTACGCCCCGCGGGCGCTGGCGTGGCTGGCCGCGGTGTCGTTGCCGCCCGACGCGGACCGCACCCTGCGGCGGCTCGAGCGCCTGTATCGCGCGATCCACATCGACGCGCAGGCGGCCGATGCGGAGGTGCGGCAACGGGCCGCCGCCGACCCGATCGCGGGGGCCTTGACCGAGCTGGTCGGGATCGGGCCGGTGATGGCGTTGACGATCCGCGCGGAGATCGGCGACATCGCGCGGTTCACGCGCGGGCCGGCGCTGGCGTGTTATGCCGGCCTGGTGCCGCGCGTCGACAGCAGTGGCGATCGCGTGTATCACGGGCGCATCACGCGCGACGGGTCACCGTGGCTGCGCTGGGCGCTGGTCGAAATGGCACGGCACGCCATCAAACGGCCGGATGCGGTGGGGCGCTGGGCGCGCCGCCTGGCCGTGCGAAAGGGCCTCTACACAGCGCGCGTCGCGTTGGCGCGTGTGCTGTGCGACCAGGTCGTGAGCACCTGGCCGCAGAAGACCGTGGAGTCGTGACGTCCTCTCCACGTGCGGAGTGTCGCGAGCACGCATGATGCCGGACCCGCAGGGCCGGCGTCGATCTCTGAATGTGCCGCACGTGGGCCAACCTGAGAGTGCGTGCGCCTCTGGTGGTGCACTCGGATAGATGCATTGCAGACGTCAGGCGCCCGGAGTATGTGTGAACGAGCAAACCTCGTCGGTCGTTTCTACCCGTTCGCTGCGCGCGCCCGGATGGCTTGATACGCCGGGCGCGCTCCGCTCACTCGACGTGTGTCTTGACGCGAGGGGCCCTTTCATAGATGTGTGCTCTGCGGCCTTGGCGTTGCCATCGTCTCCGCGTCCTTTGCTCCCTCTGCGCTGTCATCGCACTAAAGGTTGCTGATCGCACAACCGAATACGATGCCAATCAGCACGCCAATCGCGACCTCCGCGGGTCTGTGGCGCTCGATTGAATCCTTCCGCATACCGACAAACTGCTCGCCTTGCCACCTCAACCGTGATAATGATCAGTCGCCTTAGACCCAGGCGCGATCCGGCATTGACCCTCGGAGCCACCAACGCACCTCCGGCCTGGGTTCGTTTTCTCAGAGTCGGACCGGATCGACTGCGGCATGTCCTGATTCTGGCGCTTCTGTTTGGAGGGGCACATGGCTGGAGGGCGACGAGCGTTGTACGTCATCGCGCTTGCTCTCGCGACGACGTCAGTCGGAGCGCAGGAGCAAGCATTGCAGCTGAACACGCCAGTCGAGCGGCCGTTGTCTCCCGGAAATGCAGCGCATGAGTATGCGGTGACCACCTCGGAGCCGCAGGCGCTGACCGTCACCGTTCAGCAGCAGGGCATCGACGTCGTCGTGACCGTGGTCGGGCCGGATGGCATGCAGATGATTCAGGTAGACGCTGCCAGCGACGACCACGGCACCGGCGGATCGGAGATTGCGCATCTGACGGCACTCACGCCGGGCGTGTATCACGTCCGCGTGGCGCCATTCGAGCGGGCCGACGCGAAGGCGGCAAAGTACACGATCACATTGTCGGAGATGCGCCCGCTTACTGCCGAGGAACGGACGAACGCCGAGAGCGAGAAGGAGATCGCGGCGATCGAACGACGGTGGGAGGCGGCCATCGACAAGCTCGATATCCCCACCTTAACGGGCATCCTGCGCAAGGACGGCTTTGGCATGGGCCCGTTCGCCGCAGCGACGCGCACTCGGGAGCAGGTGGTCGCCGGGTGGGAGGACGGGATCAAGGAACGCGCGAAACTCGGACTCACACGAGAGCACACAATCAGTGAGCACGTCGTAAGGGCCGCGGGTACTGCGGCGGTATCCACCGGACGCTTCTTGATCACGACGACGTTCAAAGGTCAGGACCAGAATCGTTTCTCTGGTCAGTTCGTGCACGTGTGGGCCAAGGACAGCGGGGCGTGGAAACTGGTCGGGGACTACACGTTCCCCTTCGGTCGGATGCCGCGACAGCAGACCACGGCTCCCACCGTCAGCGGAACCGTGTTATCGGCCTATGCCGGAACGTACCGCTTCGAGTCCGGATCTTCCACGGTCTCCTTCACCGTTGAGAACGGTGTGCTGAGCCTGCAGTGGATCAACCCATTCGACACGTCGCCGAAGATGCCGCTGACCGCGATGTCGGAAACGACGTTCACTGCACCGGGAACTGACGAGATCACGTTCGTACGGTCTGCGAGCGGCGAGGTGCGGGAGTTGATCGTTGTTTCGGACGGTCCTGCGTCACGCGCAACCAGGGTGAAGTAGGCGAAAGGGCGATCAGCTCAGGGAGCCACGTCATCGCGCGGTCGCCTTAGCCAGGTCCGCGACGACGTTTTGAAATCGACGTTCGGTGATGCAATCACCGAACGCCTTACTGTTGATGATGCCGAGGGAGCAAGCCGGACTGTAGTAGCATCGCTCCGTTCGGATTTGGAGTAACACCGCGCGGTCCCTTTGAAGGGGGTATTCATGAAGAAGCTCTTGACGGTTGCGTCGGTCATGTTTGCGATGTGCACTGTGGCGCTTGCACAGGGCAGCGTCGAACAGACGCTGATGGATTTGGAACGGCAGTGGGTCAAGGCCGCAATGGCAGGTAGCGCTGAGACTCTCGCGCCAATCCTTGCCGCGGATTTTGTCTCGGTTCAGTCCGACGGGACGACGGAGAGCAAGTCCGAGTACGTCGCAAAGACCACCAAGGGCAAGTGGCAGGTCAGTGAGGTAAGCGACATGAAGGTCCAGGTTCATGGCGACGCCGCCGTCGTGATTGGCGTGTGGACCGGAAAAGGAACCGACGGAAGCGGGAAGGCCGTCGATGGTAAGGAGCGGTTTGCGGACACATTCGTGAAGATGCCCGACGGTAAGTGGCAGTGCGTCGTCAGCGCAAGTGCCCTGATCAAGTAGTGTGCAGGGCCGAACGTCCGGAGAGTCATCAGGATCCGCTGACCCCGGGGTTGGTCCTCAAAGCGCGTCCGGCCTGTACTCGCCGCAGCGTGACATAGGCTGCCGCAGTACGGCCGCAGACCGCGATTCGACCGGACGGCCAGGTGATGGCCCTCAAGATCGGCCTGCGAGCGACGCTGTGGAAAGTTTCAACCAGTGTCGCGCTGAGCGTACTCTGTCACCTCACGGCAGCAGCGACCTTCCCTTTCGCGGTCCCTGTCAGCGAGCGGATCAAATCGACCTCCTCCTGTTTGTACGGCGTGCCGTCCTGCTTGAAGATCTCGTGAAACCAGATCGCCGGCTCGCGATCCACGTACGGTCGCTGCCAGGAATCCCACGGCAGGTACGTCTGCGTCTTGCCGGCGACGAAGCCCCAGTTCATCGCCGCGACCTTGTACTTTTTCGCAATCGGCAGGGAACCTTGAAACGTACTGCCGTTGCCTCGCGCCATGTACTCGGTGCAGAGAATGGGCCGCCGATATCGCTCGAGCCACTTGATGCGTTTCTCGAATTCCGCGCCGCTGTCGTAGTTGTGAAACGAGATCACATCCGACTGCTCGAGCTGAATCCTTTCCGTAGCCGAGAGGCCCGCATCCGATGACCAATCGCCCCTCCAGACGCCTGAGGTCAGCGGCTGTTCGGCACCCGCGGCCCGCGTCCACTTGAACACCTGCGGCAGCAACGCCACGACCAGATCGACCTTATTCGTCGGTTCCTGTGCACCGTAGCTGCTCTTGTTGTCGTTGTCCGGCTCGTTCCAGACATCCCATCCGAGGACGCGCGCATCCTTGCCGAACGCGCCGACCACGCCCTTGACGTAGGCTTCGAGGCGCGGGTAACTCGCCGGGTCCTGCAGGGCCTTTGCGCCGGGACTTTGCAGCCATCCGGAGTTGTGCACGCCGGGCTTTGGCGCTCGCTGTCGCCCGAGTTGGGGGAACGGATCCCAGCACGAATCGAACAGGACGAGCAGCGGCTTTATGTGGTGCTTGGCCGCGATTGCCAGGAACCGATCGATCCGCTGGCGGTAGCCGGCCGCATCCTGCTGCCACGCCAAATCGTGAAGAAAGACGCGCATCGTGTTCATGCCGAGCCCCTCGGCCCAGCCCAGTTCTTTGTCGATCGTCTCGGGATCGAACGTGTCGGCCTGCCACATCTCGAGTTCATTGATCGCATTGGCCGGGATGTAATTACTGCCGACCAGCCACGGCTGCTTGGCGTACCACGCGGCCGCTTTCGCTTCCGACCAGCGCCCGGCCTCTTGTGATGTTTGCGCAAGCGCCGTGACACCGCCGACGAGCAGTACAAGAAGAACAAGAGCCTTTTTCATCGCGAGCCCCTGATTGAAATGTGCTGTTTGCATCACCATATCCCGAATGCCATCTGGAGGACTTACCGCAACGTCCGCGCGTCATGCCCCGCACTTGCAGGTGCTCGGGTAACTTGACGACCGATATCGCGCGCGTGTGATACTGCAGGCGCAGCCGGTCCGATGGCAAATCTCAAAGACGTCGCTGAGTTGTCCGGCGTGTCCATCGCCACTGTCTCACACGTGCTCAACGGCACCAAGCGCGTCCGACCCGAAACAGAACAGCGGGTCCGTGCCGTCGTCGAGCGGCTCGGATACGCGCCCAATCTGGTCGCCCGCCGCCTGGCGGGCGGGCGGACGCAACTGCTGGGCGTGGTGGTCTCCGACATCAGGAATCCGTTTTTTCCAGAGATCACCGCCGCGTTTCAGGACCGGGCGCTGCTGCACGAGATGGACTCGCTCGTCATTCACACGAACTACGAGAGTCACCGCACGCTCGTGGCCGTGCGGCGACTGATCGGCCTGCAGGTCCCAGGCGTCGCCGTGCTGACGTCGCAGATCGAACAATCAATCACCGAGTACCTGCGCGACAACGCCGTGTGCGCCGTGTACCTCGACCTCGGGCGGGTGGAACCGCGCATCAGCAACCTGGCGATCGATTACGAGCAGGGCATCGCCGAAGCGTTTGCCCATCTCCGGGAACTGGGACACCGCCGCATCGGATTGATTGGGGGCCCTCCAGCCCTCCACTCGGCACGCCGGCGCAAAGCCGCGTTCGTGGCACAGGTGGCCGGCCAGAGCGACTTCGAGACGAAAATCATCGATGCGGACTTCACGGTGCAGGGCGGGTACGTCGCCTGCGCAAAACTGATTGCCGGCTGGGCACCAACCGCGATTGTCGCATCGAATGATTTGATGGCCATCGGCGCGATGCACTGCAGCTGGGATCGCGGCCTCCGCGTGCCGGAGGATCTCTCCGTCGTCGGCTTCGACGACATCACGTTCGCCGAATACACGCAGCCCTCCCTCACCACCGTCCACGTCCCGCGGTCGCGGATTGGCGCCCTGGCCTTTGAATCGCTCCTGGGGATGCTGACCGACCCCACGCATGCCGGAGCACAGATTGCCGTGACGACGAACCTGATCGTTCGCAGCTCCACCGCAGTTCCCGAATCCCTCTCGATAGCTGAGGCCCGCGCGCAGAGGGCGCAGAGCCGGTTTTAACGCAGAGAATCGCAGAGCCCGCAATGGCCTTGATAATCCTCTGCGTACTCCGCGAACTCGGCGTTGATCTCGTCTCAGCGCGCTCCGCTCCCTCTGATCAAATGAAAGGGCCGTCGCCCACTCGCGGCGCCGGAGATAATGCAGTCGCTCAACCCCGCATGCTCCGGGCTGTGAGAGGAGGACAGCCCATGACCCAAGAATATATCGGTGTTGATTTGCACAAGGCGTTTTTCCAGGCGTGCGCGCTGAGGCCCACCGGCGAGCGGACGTGGGAGGGGCGGTTCCCGCGGACATCCGAGGGGGTGGCGCGGTTTATCGCGCGGGGCATCGGCAGCGCGCAGGTCGTGGCCGTTGAAGCGAGTGGTCCGACGTGGGCCTTCGTCGACCCGCTGCGCCCGACCGGCGCGCGGGTCTGCGTCGTCGATCCGCGCAAGACCAAGCTCAAGGCCGGGTTCGCGGCGAAGACCGATCGGCTCGATGCCCGCCGGCTGGCGGATGCACTGCGGCGTGAGAGCGTCGTGAGCATCTACATTCCGCCGCCGGCAATCCGCGAACTGCGCGAGGTGTGTCGGGGCCGGCATCAAGTGGTGCGGTTGCGCACGCGGCTCGCGCAGATGATTCGGGCGCTGCTGTTGCGGTGCGATGCCGGCGAGCCGCCCGGCACCCGACTGTACGCCCCGCGGGCGCTGGCGTGGCTGGCCGCGGTGTCGTTGCCGCCCGACGCGGACCGCACCCTGCGGCGGCTCGAGCGCCTGTATCGCGCGATCCACATCGACGCGCAGGCGGCCGATGCGGAGGTGCGGCAACGGGCCGCCGCCGACCCGATCGCGGGGGCCTTGACCGAGCTGGTCGGGATCGGGCCGGTGATGGCGTTGACGATCCGCGCGGAGATCGGCGACATCGCGCGGTTCACGCGCGGGCCGGCGCTGGCGTGTTATGCCGGCCTGGTGCCGCGCGTCGACAGCAGTGGCGATCGCGTGTATCACGGGCGCATCACGCGCGACGGGTCACCGTGGCTGCGCTGGGCGCTGGTCGAAATGGCACGGCACGCCATCAAACGGCCGGATGCGGTGGGGCGCTGGGCGCGCCGCCTGGCCGTGCGAAAGGGCCTCTACACAGCGCGCGTCGCGTTGGCGCGTGTGCTGTGCGACCAGGTCGTGAGCACCTGGCCGCAGAAGACCGTGGAGTCGTGACGTCCTCTCCACGTGCGGAGTGTCGCGAGCACGCATGATGCCGGACCCGCAGGGCCGGCGTCGATCTCTGAATGTGCCGCACGTGGGCCAACCTGAGAGTGCGTGCGCCTCTGGTGGTGCACTCGGATAGATGCATTGCAGACGTCAGGCGCCCGGAGTATGTGTGAACGAGCAAACCTCGTCGGTCGTTTCTACCCGTTCGCTGCGCGCGCCCGGATGGCTTGATACGCCGGGCGCGCTCCGCTCACTCGACGTGTGTCTTGACGCGAGGGGCCCTTTCATAGATGCGCGCTCCACTCCACCGCATTCCCAATCCCACTCGATAGGGGCGGTTCGCGACGGTTGGGTTCATGCACCCGAGCTGAGGCCCGGCGCAGAGGGCGCAGAGCGGTTTTAACGCAGAGATCGCAGGGCCCGCGGAGGCCTTGATAATCCTCTGCGAATTCCGCGGCCGCGGCGTTGACCTCGTCTCGGCGCGCTCTGCTCCCTCTGCGCTCCCCAGCATCCGATGCGAGGTTGACGTGGCCGAGTGTTAAACGTTTTTCTTCAACCTCTACAGTTTCAGCTTCAAGCGATGTTCTTCTAAATTCTCTTAAAGGTAAACGTTTGACAACCTGGCCGGAGTGGTGCTACAACCCTCCCGCGTTTGTCCGCGCCCGTTTCGCGCGGGCAGGAGCCGCGGGAGGTTGGCATGCGACGACAACGTACGGCGGGACTCCTGCTGGTAATACTGGGCCTAAGCCTCTGGGCGGCGCCCGCCAGAGCGCAATACAGCAGCAGCGTTCAGGGCGTCGTCGAGGACCAGAGCGGCGCTGTCGTTCCAGGTGTCACTGTGACGGCCCGCAATCTCGAGACGCAGGTCACCGCGACGGCACAGACCAATGACACGGGCGTCTACCGTTTGAGCAGCCTCGCGCCGGGCCGCTACGAAATCACCGCCGAGATCAGCGGGTTCCAGCCGGCGAAAACGGAAGTGCGGCTCGAGACGGCGCAGACGGCCGGCGTCAACCTCACGCTGAACGTTGCGGGTGCGACCGAGCAAGTGGCGGTCGTGGGTGAGGCGCAGGTGTTCAACCCGGCCGAGACGCGAGTGCAGACCACCATTCGCACCGAGACTCTCCAGGAGCTGCCGCTGCAGGGACGCAACTTCCTCGGACTGGTGGCGCTCGGCTCCGGCATCACGGGGCATGGCGCCGTTGGCGGCGGGGCGCCGGCCGACGCGCCCGACAATTTCTCGACCGAAAAGACCGTCGAGGCCAGCGGCAACGGCCGCAATCAAAGCGGGAACCAGTTCACGCTGGACGGCCTGAACGTCACGAGCAACATCCTCCAGGGCACGGCCAATCTCTCGCCGAACCCGGATTCGGTCCAGGAGGTCGCGATACAGACCAACACGTTCAGCGTGGAGAACGGACGCGGCAGTTCTGTGCAGGTGGCTATCACGACCAAGTCCGGGGCCAACGACTTCCACGGCACCGGCAGCTACTTCTTCACCAACGAGAACCTGCGCGCGCGCACGTTCTTCACGAGCAAATACGAACCATTCGCCCGCCACGACATGTCGGCGACGTTTGGCGGCCCCATCAAGAAGAACCGGACGTTCTTTTTCGGGTCCGTGCAGCCATTGCGATCCCGCGTGTCGCAGGCCACGTCGGTCATCACGTTCGAGACGCCCGAATTTGTCAATTACGCCCAGCAGACATATCCGAACACGATCGGCACACAGCTCCTGAACGACTACCCGCTCGCGAACGTCGAGACGACGGGGGTCGTGCAGACGGCTGCGAGCATTTTCGGCAGCGCCTGCGGCACGGCCGCGACCGGGAACATCCCGTGCAGCCTGCCGATAGTGGCCCAGGGCCGCTTTAAGCCGAGTCCCTTCCGGAACGCCATCCAGTACAGCGGCCGCGTGGATCACTACCTTCGCAAGGACAACGACCGGTTGTACTTCAACTTCTACAAAGTCGATCTCGACACCGAGCAGATCGGGCGGCGCGAGGGGTTCTATGGCGTCGACAACAACAACACGAGCGCGTACCAGGCCAGCTGGCTCCACATCTTCACGCCCACGTTGTTGAACGAGTTCAGCTACGGTCAGATTCGCGTCCAGGGCAGCGCCGGCGATTCGCCGGGCATTCCCTTCCGCGTGCCCAACATCAACATCACCTACCAGGACACCGGCATCAACGCCGGTTGGGGACCGGCGACGTTCATCCAGCACAACTACAACTGGCGCGATGTCGTCACGTGGGTGCGCGGCGCGCACTCGTTGAAGGTGGGCGGCGAGTTCTGGATGGGCGACGATGACGCGCAGTTCCGGGCGCCGTACGAGCGCCCGACTTTCCAGTTCAACAACCTGCTCGATCTCGTGCGCGATCAGCCGTATGAGCAGAGCGGCGTCAATTACGATCCGATCACCGGACAGGTCGCCAATGGCGCGTATCGTCACCTCCTCAACACGGTGGGCGTCTTCGTGCAGGACGACTGGAAGGTGCGTCCGAACCTGACGCTGACGCTCGGCGTTCGCTGGGACGATTACGGCAACCCGCACCCTGACGACAAGACGACGATGGGGAACGTGTTCCTGGGCAGCGGCTCGACGCTGAACGAGCAGTTCGCGAACGCATCGGTCCGGCAGGTGGACGCCGTCTACGAGCATCGGCTCAACAAGAACTTCAGCCCGCGTGCGGGAGTGGCATGGGCACCAGGCGGTGGAGACACGTGGCTGGTGCGGGGGGGAATGGGGCTCTACCACAACTGGATCCCGTTGGGCGAGGCCAACCGCGTGCGCCAGAACCCGCCGGGCCTGGTGACCCCGACCTTCCGCACTGGCGATCCGATCGAACCGATTCTGTCGATCGGCACGAGCGATCGACCGCCGTTCGGATTCAATTACCCCACCATCCCGTCGGGCAGTCTCGACGATCGCGGCGGCATTGTTGGAGCGCGCCCCGGCGCCGGTGGTATCGACCGGAACATCGATGCCGACAGCACGCTGATCTACAACGCCGGCATCGAACGGCAATTCCTGAAACGGATCGTGGCGGGCGTCGCGTACAGCGGCTCGTATACCTGGAACGGACTGTTCGGCTCCGACTTCAACCGGTTTGCCGGCGACCTCCTCGACGGCCGGCTCGACCGGTTGAATCCAAGCTTCGGGACGATCTACTACGAGCTGAATGCCAACAAGATGTACTACAACGCGCTGATCCTTTCGGCGCGACAGGCGATGGGACGCAACAACTTCCTGGCCAGCTATACGATGTCGAAGGTCGAGGATTACGGACAGGCAGGGACCCGAGTCAACCGCGATCCGGGCTATGCCACGCCGACGGCCGAGAACCTGTCGCAGTACCGCGCCGACGCCGACTGGGACGTGCGGCATCGGTTTGCCTTTGCGGAAAGCTACCTGCTGCCCGAACCGCAAAGCGATTCGGCCCTGGTCAAGCGGCTTGCCGGCGGCTGGCAGATCACCGGCACCGGCATCTTCCAGACCGGCACGCCGTTCACAGTGCGCACCGATGCGTCGTTCAATCCCATACTCGATGCGAACGGCACGGTGATCGGGCTGCAGTCGACGAGCGGCGACTACAATGCCGACGGCGTGAACTTCGATTTCCCGAATGCGCCGACCGGCACCGTGCCGAGCTCGTTCTCTCATGACGACTTCATCAATGGCGTGTTCCAGGCATCGCAGTTCCCGTTGCCCGCGCCGGGGCAGGAAGGCAATTTGAAACGGAGCTCCTTCCGGAACCCGGGCTTCATCAACGTGGACCTGAGCCTCATCAAGAACAACAGGATTGGCGAACGCGTCAACGCGCAGTTCCGCTTCGAAGTGTTCAACGTATTCAATCGCGTGAATTTTGCCGCCGTGAATGGCAACCTTGCCAGCAGCACGTTCGGCCGGTCGACGTCGACCTACGATCCTAGGATCATCCAACTGGGCGTGCGCCTCACGTACTGAACGAGCTCGAGCGCGTCACATCGAGCAAGGGCGGAGGCAACTTGCCTCCGCCTTCACTATTCTGGGGATGCCATGAGAATGGGCCTTCTGAGCGCGGCGATCATCTGCGCGCTCGCCAATGCCGGAGCGCAGAACACTTCTGACGCCACCACGAAGACGGCGCAGGTCGTGCCCAGCCGTGACCCGCTCGGTTCCGAAGCGCTGGTGCCTCTGCCGCTCGGGACGGTCATGCCCGCCGGGTGGCTCAGGCGACAACTGCAGATTCAGGCCGATGGCCTGACTGGTCATCTTGACGAGTTCTGGGCCGACGTTGGCCACAACAGTGGATGGCTCGGTGGTGCCGGCGAGAGCTGGGAACGTGGTCCATATTTCCTCGACGGGCTCGTGCCTCTCGCCTACCTGCTGAAGGACGAGCGGCTGATCGCGAAGGCCCGTCCGTGGATCGAGTGGACGCTCACGCACCAGGATCCGGACGGACGCATGGGACCGGTGAAGAACACCGACTGGTGGCCAAACATGGTGATGCTCAAGGCGCTCACCCAGTATCAAGAGGCGACCGGCGACGCGCGAGTCGTGCCGTTCATGCAGCGGTATTTCGCGTATCACCTGGCGCACGCGAAGGAGCGGCCGCTGCACGAGTGGGCGGCCGTTCGCTGGGCCGACGAGCTCGTCAGCGTCCTCTGGCTGTACAACCGCACCGGAGACAAGTCGCTCGTCGACCTCGCGCACGTGCTCCACGATCAGGGCACCGACTGGAAGCGGCACTTCGCCAACTTCGAGTTCCGCGAGAAAACGACGCCCGAAACGCTCGGCATGACGCCTGGCGCCGGCCTGAAGGATCGGGCGATGCGGGCGCACGGCGTCAATAACGCCATGGCGCTCAAGACCAGCGTGCTCTGGTATCTCGTGTCTGGCGATCCGAGCGATCGCGATGCCATTCACCGCGCGCTCGAGGTCCTCGACCGTTACCACGGTCTTCCGAACGGCATGTTCAGCGCCGACGAACACTACGCCGGCCTGGACCCGTCACAGGGCACTGAGCTCTGCGCTGTGGTCGAGGCGCTCTTCTCGTTGCAGCACGCAATCCGGGTGACGGGCGATGCCGCGCTGGCCGACCGGGTCGAACGCATCGCCTTCAACGCGCTGCCCGCCACTTTCACCGCTGACATGTGGGCGCATCAGTACGACCAGCAGCCGAATCAGGTGCTCTGCACGCTGGCCAAACGCGGCTGGTCAACCAACGGCCCCGAGTCGAACATCTTCGGCATCGAGCCGAACTTCGGCTGTTGCACCGCCAACATGCACCAGGGATGGCCCAAGCTGGTTCAGAGTCTGTGGATGGCGACGCCCGAGAAGGGACTGGCGGCGGTGACGTATGCACCGAACGAGGTACGGACCCTGGTGGGCGGCGTCCCCGTCACGGTCATCGAAGACACTGAGTACCCGTTCCGCGACACTGTGCGGTTCACGGTCACGCCGGCATCGGCCGTATCATTCCCACTGATGCTCCGCATCCCCGGCTGGGCCACAGACGTCTCCCTCACGGTGAACGGCCAGAACGTGACGGCCTCTCCCACGCGCGGATTCGCGCGCATCGATCGGCAGTGGAAGCCGGGCGATACGATCGTGCTGCGCTTGCCGATGACGCCGCGGACCAGCACCTGGTATCGCCACTCGATCGCCGTCGAGCGAGGGCCGCTCGTCTTTTCGTTGCGACTCGGCGAAGACTGGAAGAAGCTCACGACTGGTATGGGCAAGCCGGCGCCGCCGCCGGCGGCCGACTGGGAAGTGCATCCGACCACGCCATGGAACTACGGGCTCGTCACCGACTCGCAGGGGGCTCCGGGAACCATCAAGGTGCGGGAGCGCGCGATCGGACAGTTCCCGTTCAGCCCGGACGGCGCGCCCGTGGAGCTCTCGGTCGTCGGCCGGCGGGTGCCGGAGTGGACGCTGGTGAATGGCTCGGCAGGTCCGCTGCCCGAAAGCCCGGTGACGAGCGCGGCGACCGACGAAACGCTCACGCTGGTGCCGTACGGCGCGGCGAAGCTCCGCGTCACGGCCTTCCCAGCCGTGCGCAAATAGCCAACAAATCGGGCGAGGGGATCTCAGATGAAAGCAGCGATTGCGGCGCTCGCGTTCGTCGCGGTTCTCGCGCAAGGCGCTGGGGACCAGTGGCGCAGCGAAGGTGTCCTCTTCCTCGCGCACTCGCCTCACGCACGCCTGAAGGACGTGCCTGTCCGGGCGGTGCGAATGGGCGACGGGTTCTGGGCGCCCCGACGCCGCGTCAATGTCGAACGGAGCATCCCGACGCTGCTCACCCTGCTCGAGACCAACGGCATCGTCGACAATTTTCGCCGCCTTTCCGGACGCAAACACGTACCCCGCCGCGGTCCGCTGTACACCGACTCGGATCTCTACAAGTGGATGGAAGCCGTCGGGTTCGTCCTGCAGTCCCAGGACGATCCGGCACTGCGTGCCACGATGGACCGCATCATCGACGATGTGCTCGCGGCCCAGGAACCGTCGGGGTATTTGAACACGTACTTCGTGGAAGATCGGAAGCCTCTCCGGTTCACCGAGCTGGTGCGCTCGCACGAGGAATACTGCCTCGGTCACCTGCTGCAGGCGGGCATCGCCTACTACCGGGCCACCGGCAACCGCCGGCTGCTCGACGGCGGCATCCGCATGGCCGATTACTTCGTGAGCAACTTCGGCCCCGATAAGCGGCCGATGTTCACCGGCCACCCAGAGCTCGAGCTCGCCATGATCGAGCTGTACCGCACGACGGGCGAGCGGAAGTACCTCGACTTCGCCGGTTATCTATTGAGCGGTGTGGATCGGGAACGATTGAAGCTCACGGACCAAGAGGTCACCTATACCTTCAGCGGCAAACCGTTCACGTCACGCACGGTGCTGGAAGGACACGCCGTGAGGGCGATGTATGCCGCGTCGGGCGCGACCGACTACTACCTCGAGACCGGCGATGCCGCCTATCGCGAGACGCTCGAGCGGCTGTGGCGCGATCTGACGCGGTCGAAGATGTACGTCACGGGTGGAGTCGGGTCGCGTGCCGCGGGCGAGACGTTCGGCGAGCCCTATGAGCTGCCCAACTCGCAGGCCTATGGTGAGAGCTGCGCCGCGATTGGCAACATGTTCTGGAACTGGCGCATGCTGATGGCCACCGGGGAGGGCCGCTTCGGCGACGTGATCGAGCGCGCGTTGTACAACGGCATCAACTCGGGCCTCTCGCTCGACGGCACGCTCTATTGCTACCGCAATCCGCTCGAGTCGTCCGGCGAAAAGATTCGTAACGAGTGGTACGAGACGACCTGCTGCCCGCCCAATCTCGAACGTGTGCTCGCGTCGCTGCCCGGCTACATGTACAGCATGAACGACCGGGGCGTCTGGGTGCACCTGTATCACAACGCCGATTTGACCTGGCACCTGCAGAACGGGGCCGGACTGAAAGTCCAGCAGGTCACGGATTATCCGTGGAAAGACACCGTCGACTTCACCATCACTCCGGAGGCCGCCACCGAGTTCAGCCTTTTTCTCCGCATCCCGTCGTGGTCGGCGCGGACGAGCGTCCTGGTGAACGGCGAATCGGCGAAGGTCAACGCGAAAGCGGGGGAGTACGTCGAGGTCCGGCGTGAGTGGACGCCGGGCGATCGCGTTCGGCTCAAGCTGGACGTGCAGCCGCGGCTGACGGTCTCGAACCCACTGGTGCGCGAAAACGTGGGACGCGTTGCGGTCGAGCGCGGTCCCCTGGTGTACTGTCTGGAACAGGAGGATCAGGCGGCGGGGAAGGCGCTGTTCGATTTGTCGCTGGCATCGGGCACATTCGAGAGCGAGTTCAAGCCCGATCTGCTCGGCGGCGTGCTGGTCCTGCGGCGTCAGGGGCAGGCGGCCGCGCGGCCGCTGAGCGAGCAGCCGCTGTACAGTCCTGTCGGAGCGACATCGGCGGCGGCGCGCACGCCGGTGACGCTGACCTTCATCCCTTACTATGCCTGGGCAAACCGCGAGCCGCAGCCGATGGTCGTCTGGGTGCCGCACGCGCCCGACGCGGCGAATTAGCTTCGATCTCGCCAGAGCCCTTGCCTGCGCGATCGTCGTGCTGGCCCTGGGCGTCTCGCTTCGAGCCGACGACCTGACGGACGCACTGGCTGCGGGACAGTTTGCGGAGGTCGTCAGGCTCGCTGACGTCCGCCTTCAAGCGCAGCCGCGTGACGCGCGGGCCTGGACCATCCGCGGCATCGCTCTCGAACGGCTGCAGCGTCTTCCCGAGAGTCTCCAGAGCTTCGAGCGCGCCCTTGTCATCGATCCGCAGTCGCTGGCCGCGTTGCAAGGGGCCACTCAAGTGGCGTATCGCACGAGGAGCCCCAAGGCCACGGCGCTGGTCGCGCGCGTGCTCGGTCGCGATCCGGCAAGCGAAACGGCACACGCGATGGCCGGTGTCCTGGCCGTCGAGGCCGGGCGCTGCGACAGGGGTGTGGATCATTTCCGTCAGGGTGGCCATGCGCTCGACGGAAACGCCGTAGCGCTGACGGAGTACGGCGGCTGCCTGTTGCGGCTGCACCGGCCGGACGAAGCCGTGGCCATCTTCGAGCGGCTGCTTCGGGAAGGAGGCGACGACGCATCCGCTCGCTATAACCTCGCCGTCGCCGCGCTGCAGGCAGGCCGCAACGATCTGGCGCTCTCGAGCGCCACTGCGGCGATGGCCAGAAACCCTCGCGATCCCGAGGGGTTGAGCCTGTTTGCGGCCGCCAGCGCGACGGCCGGACAACTGGAGCCCGCGATACGCGCCCTCCGCACCGCTATCGAGATCGCCCCAGACAACGAGCGGCACTATCTTGATCTGGCCCTGATCTGTCTCGATCACGATGCGGCCGACCTCGCGATGGAGGTTGTGAACGCCGGGCTCGCGCGCATACCGACCGCCGCGCGGTTGTACACGATGCGCGGCGCGATCCACGCCGACCGCGCCGAGCTCGAAGACGCCGTGCGAGATTTCGAGCAGGCCCGCGCGCTGGGGCCAGACGAGCTGTACGGCGCCGTCGGGCTGAGCCTCGTTCTTCGTCAGACCGACCGCATCCCTGAGGCGATTGCGCTCCTGCGGCGGAAGCTCCGGGCACGTCCCGCCGATCCGACCCTCAATTACCTGCTCGCCGACGCGCTGATGCGAAGCGATCCGGAACCGGCCTCCGCCGAGTTTCGTGATGCTCGCAGAGCGCTCGGCCGCGCGCTCGCCGCGAAGCCGCGATTCGCGAGCGCCCAGGCAGCGCTGGGAAAGCTCTTGTTGCGCGCCGGCGATCTGCCCCGTGCCGTGGATGCGCTGAAGGCGGCTCTCGAGCTCGATCCCGCCAACCGCGTGGCGCTCAATCAGCTCGTTCTCGCATATCGCCAGCTCGGGCGAGAGTCCGACGCCATGCGAGCCGCGGCGGATCTGAAGGCGCTGCTCGCGCGCGAGCGCGTCCAGGAGGTCGAGCGGAATCGGGTGCGGTTGGTCAGGAGCGACGCTCCGCGGCCCGAGCCGCGGCCGTGATCTCTCGTCGAGGGTTTGTCGGAGCGCTGGGCCTTTCAGCCACCCATCTGCTCGTCGCCGGCGGGGCGCACGCGCAGGGCGTCGCGTCCCGCGGCGTGCGCCCTCAGCCGCGGGGCAAGCCGTCCGGCATTCCGTTCGACGCGCAATTCGTCGACATCGCGCGAGAGGCTGGGCTCCACGCGCCCGTCATCTACGGGAGCGCCGACCGCAAAGACTACATTCTCGAAACGATTGGCTGCGGGTGTGCCTTCATCGATTACGACAACGATGGCTGGATAGACATCTTCATCCTCAACGGCACGCGCGTCGACGGCGCGCCGGAGGGAACGACCAATCGTCTCTATAAGAACAATCGCGACGGCACTTTTACAGACATGACCGAGCGTGCCGGTCTCGTGCGCACCGGCTGGGCGTCGGGTGTGACTGTGGGCGACTACAACAACGACGGTCACGAAGATCTCTTCGTCACGTACTGGGGGCAGAACGTGCTGTACCGGAACAACGGCGACGGCACGTTCACCGATATCACCCGGGAAGCCGGGCTGCTCGATGCCGGCACGCGCTGGGGAGCGGGCTGCACGTTTCTCGACTACAACCTCGATGGCCATCTCGATCTGTTCGTCTCGAACTATCTGGGCTTCAGCTTCGACCAGGCGATGAAGCCGGGACAGAACGCGAACTGCAACTGGAAGGGCGTCGCCGTCAATTGCGGCCCGAGAGGCCTTCCGCCTGGCGTGCACGCGCTCTATCGGAACAACGGGAACGCGACGTTCACCGACGTCAGCGAGCCCTCTGGAATCGCCGCCGCCCGTGGCACCTATGGGATGAGCGTCGTCGCCGCGGATTTCGACAACGACGGCTGGCCGGACATCTATGTGGCCTGCGATTCGACACCGAGCCTGCTGTTCATGAACAACCGCGACGGAACGTTTCGAGAGGAGGCGCTCGTTCGTGGCGTCGCGTTGAGCGAGGACGGACTCGAGCAGGCAGGGATGGGCGCAGCCGCCGGCGACTTCAACCTCGATGGACATCTGGATCTTTTCAAGACGCATTTCGCGGACGACACGAACGTGCTGTATCGCGGCGACGGGAAGGGCAACTTCTTCGACGTCACACGCGCCGCGCGCATTGGCGTCGAGACGCGCTATGTCGGGTGGGGAGTCGGTATCGTCGACCTGGACAACGACGGGCTGCCGGATATCTTCGTGGTGACCGGCAACGTCTATCCGGAAATCGAACGGCAGCTGCCCGCCTATCCTCTGAAGACGCCGCGAATCGTGTTCCGCAATCTCGGGAAGGGACGCTACGAGGAGTTGATTGAGGAAGCGGGGCCAGCAGTCGCCGCGCCGCACACGAGCCGCGGGTGCGCGTTCGGCGACTTCGATAACGATGGCGACATCGACATCCTCGTCGTGAATCTGAACGAGGCGCCCTCGCTGTTGCGCAACGACCTCAAGGGCGCGCGTCATTGGCTCAAGGTCAAGCTCGTCGGCACGTCGTGCAACCGGAGCGCGATTGGTGCCCGCGTGGTCGCGCGGTATGGCGGCGCACAGCGGGCACAGGAAGTCCTGGGCCAGTCGGGATTCTATTCAGCCGACGACCGGCGGCTCCACTTCGGCCTGGGGACGGCGACGACGGCGGATCTCGAAATCCGCTGGCCTGGCGGTCCCGTCCAGACACTCACCGGGGTGAAGGCGGACCAGGTGCTCGTGGTGACTCAGCCGACAGCTGGCAAGAGAGCGGCAAACTTCTGAGTCCGCAGATCCGTCAAACGGTCTGTTACCAAGAATGTCTTGGTATAAGATGCGTGAGCCGCCTGGATGAAACGCTCCCTCCGGTCGTGGTTGTGGCGAGTGACCGCTCGATCAGGAAATCGACGAGGAAATCGCCTTCCATGTCGACATGCGAACGCACGAGCTCGTCGAGCGGGGGCTGGACCCGAGGACTGCCCGCAAGGTGGCCATCAGTCGACTGGGCGACGTCGCGAGTCTAAAACGCACGTGTGTGAACCTGGGCAGAAAGAGAGATCGCGAAATGCGGCTGACCCGATGGCTCGATGAGCTTCGCGACGATGTGAAGTTTGCGCTGCGTCAATTGAGACGCGCGCCAGGCTTCGCGTGTATCGCGGCGACGACACTCGCGCTCGGCATCGGCGCCAACAGCGCCATCTTCGCGCTCGTCGATGCGACGCTCCTTCGTCCGCTTCCATTCCGCGACCCCGACCGTCTGGTGATGATCTGGGAGCGAACTGACGCATCGCAACGGGACGGGGTTGCGCCGCTGAATCTCGCCGACTGGAACGATCGTAATCGGACCTTCGATCGGATCGCCGGATTCGTTCCTGGCGTCGGTGGCATGGTCATGACCGGGGCGGATGGCAGCGCGGAAACCGTTCCCCGCCAGTGGGTCACGGCCGGAATTTTCGACGCGCTCGGGATCAAGGCGATCGTTGGCCGGACGTTCCTACCCGCCGACGACCGCCGGCGCGCCAATGTCGTTGTGCTCAGCGAGGCATTCTGGCAAACGCGGTTCGACGCCGATCCGACGGTGGTTGGCCGCGATATCCGGCTCGATGGGTCGCTGTATACGGTCGTCGGCGTCGTTCCGAACGAGTCGCAGTTGATTGGACGGAGCAGTATCTGGGCGATGGTCTCCATGCACGGTGCCCCGCCCGCGGCTCGGGCTGCGCACATGCTGGAAGCTATCGGACGCTTGCGGCCCGGCGTCAGACTCGAAGCCGCCGATGCTGATCTGGGCGCCGTCGCTGCGGGGCTGGCAAGAGAATTCCCGAAGACGAACAAGGGGCGCGGCGTTACTCTCGAACCGCTGCACGAGGCGGTGATTGGGAGCGAGCTCCGCCTGACTTCAATGCTCTTCCTCGGCGTCGTTGGATTCGTGCTCCTGATTTGCTGCGCCAACGTCGCCAACCTGCTCCTGGCCCGCGCGACGGTACGGACGCGTGAATTCGCAATCCGCTCTGCGCTTGGCGCTGGACGGCGACGCGTGATCCGTCAGCTCCTCACCGAAAGCCTCGTGCTCTCGGCGATCGGGGGCCTGTTGGGCGCGGGACTCGGCGCCGCAATTGTCGGTATTGCGCCATCAGTGATCCCCGAGGGCCTGCTCCCCGGGGCGGTCACGCTCACGTTCGACCTGCGCGTGGTGGCGTTCTGTGCCGGTGCCGCGCTTCTCGTCGGCCTCCTGTTTGGACTCACGCCAGCATGGCAGGCGACGGAACTCTCGTCGTCGCAACTGATCGCCTCCGACAGCCGGACAGTGACTGGCCGCGGGGGGAAATTCCGAAGCCTGCTCGTTATCGGCGAGCTGGCGACCGCGGTGGTGCTCCTCTTCGGCGCCGGGTTGCTGCTGCGTACGCTCCTGGCCGTAGAGAGCGTCGATCGTGGCTATCGTGCCGAAAGCGTCCTGACCATGCTGGTCGACCCGCTCGGCTCGCGCTATCCGACCGACGCGTCGCTGTTGCAGTTTTTCGATGCCCTCGAGCGGGAGGTGAGCGTTCTCCCAGGCGTGCGCGGCATGGCATGGACCAGCACGTTGCCCTTGGGGGCTTCCGACGGCGGTCGGCGGTCATTCGAGATCGCGGGTGACGCACCAGTGGACGAGCGCCAACGCCCGGTTGCCGATTACGAGATTGTGAGCCCGGCGTACTTCCGGGCTCTCGAGATTCCTGTCGTCGCGGGTCGCGGATTCAATGCCCAGGATCGTGCTGACAGCGTTTCGGTCTGTATGGTGAACGAAGCCTTCGTGCGCCGCCACTTTCGAGGCAGATCGCCGATCGGCCAGCGCGTCGCGCTCCGGCCGCCGGAGTCCTCGGAGGCGCCGCCGGCGGTAAAGGAGATCGTCGGCGTCGCGCGTCAGGTAAGAAGCCGACCTGATGAAACCGAGGACCTCGTTCAGATCTACGTTCCGATGGCTCAGAACGTCGTGGACGACATCTATCTCGTCGTCCGCCCTACAGCGGGACGCGCCGACGGGCTTGCGACTTCCGTCCGTGCCGCGATCGGGCGCGTGGACAGAGAGCAGCTCGTGAGCGTCAGGGACGTGATGACGCTCGACGACGTCGCGTGGGAGGCGACCGGGCGCCATCGGTTCAGGGCGGCAATGGTGATGGCGTTTGCCGGGCTGGCGCTGCTGCTGGCGATGGTTGGAGTGTTCGGCATCCTCGCCTACTCCGTTCAACAGCGCGTGCGTGATTTCGGGGTGCGGAGGGCGCTCGGGGCCAGCACGAGCGACGTGCTGCGCCTCGTCGTCGGGAGCGCCCTGCGCGTGATCGCGACCGGCACTGTCATCGGGCTGGCGCTGTCGACAGCCCTGGGCGGGCTGCTTGGCACCATGCTGTTCGGCGTACAGCCCTTGGACCCGATGACGTTCGCGTCTGTGACGATCGTGCTGGCTCTCACCGGCGCGGTGGCGATTGCCGGTCCGGCCTGGCGCGCCACGCGTATCGATCCTGCGTCGGCGTTACGAGGGGAATGACAGCGCCGGATTATACTGACAACAACGCCTTCAGATCCTTGCGCACAGCGAATTCCTTACCTTCTGTTGTAATCCGCAGCCACCTCAACACGTCTTCGACCTTGAAGGGCTGCTGCCCGACATCAATCGTTCCGTCATCGGGAAGCTCTTTGCCAATCTGGGCGAAATGCTTGAGGCCAAGCGCAGCGGCTTTCATTTCGTCCTCAGCGTCGACTTCAACGGTCGGCACCGACGCCTCTGGAGCGTGCGCCCACAACTTGAGAATGTACGTAGCCATCTGTTCTTAAGCCCTCTCTCGCTTCGCGAATCCGAAAGTCTCGTCGGTTTTGCGCGCTCTGGCGGACTCGGCCTCGCCCCGAGGCCAGCCGGCCCGGCTCACGCAGGGTCAGCGGGGAAATTCGAAAGTGTCGCCACACCTCGCGCAACGGAACTGCTGACGGCCGTCTCGATCGCCCAGCAACACCGTGTCATGTATCCCGCACGCTGGACATTGCCGTGTCAAGGAGGGGTCAACCGCGTGGCCATTCTGACAGCGGTAAGCCGCTTGCCCCATATCGCCAGTCTCCCACGCGTTTTGGGTCCACAGCATTTCGGAGCCGCACTCAGAGCATGGCGATGAGCGAATCAGCGTGCTTTCCATAAGCGCCTCTGGACAACTACTGAGGACGTGTCGTCGTGGGATTGCTGATGCGCTCGAGCGAGGCCTTCGGCAGGATGATCGTGAGGGCCACGCCGTCCCACGGCGATTCGCCTGGGCCGCCGGTCGAGTCGGCGCCGAGCGGCATCGCGCCTGTTGCTTGCGGGTCGAGATGGAACTTGCTCAAGAGGTATCGCGCCCTATCGACGCGCGCGCACGCGATCGCAGGTACTGCTCGCCGAGCGTGCCCTGCTGCGCGTAGCCTTCGACTATCACAATGCCTGATCCGACGTCCTCCAGGTAGGGCGCTATTGCCGAGTCGAGCCATGCCCGGCCCGGGTCCGTCAATCGCTCACCTTGCGGGCTACCTGGCTCCGGCTCGAACAAATCCTCGGCGCGCCGCCAGACGCGCACCAGACGACGATCGCTCCCCTTTGTGAGCACGCCCCGCCTGTACTCCGCCGGTGAAATCTGCGCTAGCTCGAAGTACCCGCGCCTCTTGAAGAAGCCGCGGAGCAGGAAGTTATGCCTCAGCGCGTCCATGTTTTCAGCCAAACCCTCCATCGCGGCGCGCGCATCGTCCATTGTCTGCTTGACGCTCACCGTCATCCCCTGGACCGGGCCGTCCTTCGACTGCAAGCCCTCGAGGGTCAGCTTCGCCCTCTCGATCACCTGCCTCGCGTTTACGGCGATTTCTTCGGTCTGCTTCGCGATGGCGGTGGCGCGGTTGTATAGCTCGTCGTCCTTTACGAGCTTGCCGATGGTGCCCTTCCCGCTGCGAATACCCTCGGCGATCTGCGCGGCGTCTCGGGCGATCGTCGCGCCGGACGCCGTCATGTGCTTCACGTCGACGCTGACGTCGACGAGCAGTGCGTTCACGTGGTCGACGGTGTCGCCGATCGCCACCACGGTCGTCTGCACCTCGCCCTTCATTTCGTCGAACGAGTTGTTCACTTTTTTGATCGTGTCGCCCATCTGCTGCATCAGATCGGCAATGTCGAACGGCTCCCTGCCGGCGATCGTCGCATTCGGGACTACCGGCGGGGCCGCATCCGTGCCGGTGCCGATACCGAGATAGGTCCCGCCCACCAGCCCTTCTGTCTCGATCGTCGCCAACGAGTCGGTGCGCACCAGTTGATGAAGCTCCTCAATGAGCTCGACCTTCACGCGGAACTTCTCACTCGGCCTGTTCGGCGGGAGAATCTGCGTGATCGATCCCGCCTTGGCGCCCGACACCCGCACGATCGCGCCGGGTTGAAGGCCGGTGATCTTCCTGAACTCCGTATAAACCGTGAACTTCTTCGCGAAGGCCATCTGCCGATCGCCGATCATGAACAGACCGATCGTAAAGAGGAAGAGACCGCCGAGCACAAACACACCGATGCCCGCCAGTCTCGCCGGTGTGAGCACTAGCCGCCTCCCTGGGCATGCATGAACGCCTGGACGAGCGGCTCTTCGCTGGACTCGAGCGCCGCGAGCGTTCCATTCACCAGCATTCGACCATCCTGGAGCACCGCAAACCCGTCGCCGATGACGCGCGCGCTCGGGATGTTGTGCGTGACCACCACGAGCGTGGTGCCGCGCTGCTTCGTCCTGACGAGCAGCTCGTCGATCTCGCTGGCGGTGATCGGATCGAGGCCCGCGCTCGGCTCGTCGACGAGCAGGATCGGTGGGTCGAGCGCCATGGCGCGGGCAAGCCCGGCACGCTTCTTCATCCCGCCGGATAGATCGCCCGGCATCTTGTGAAAATCCTTGTCGAGCCCGACGTCGGCCAGCTTGCTTCTCGCGCGCTCGCGAATGTCGCCGTCGGACCAGTCGGTGTGGCGCCGCATCGGAAACGCCACGTTGTCGCCGACCGACATCGAATCGAACAGCGCGGCATTCTGAAAGAGAAAACCCATGTGTTTCCGAACGTCGGCGAGCTCGCGCCCGGCGAGCGCGCTGATCTCGCGGTCCTCGACAAATACCCTCCCGCTGTCCGGCCGCACGAGCCCGACGATATGACGGAGGGTGACGCTCTTGCCGGTGCCGCTACGTCCGAGCAGGCAGAACGCCTCACCCTTGGGAATGTCGAACGAAATATCATCGAGGACTTTTACCGTTCCGAACGCCTTCGAGACATGATCGAAACGCACCACGTTCATCCCGACACCGGAGGATAGAAGAAGAAGATGATTTTCACGAGGATCACGTCGCTCAGAATGAGCAGCATCGACGACATGACGACACTCCGCGTGGATGCCTCACCGACGCCTTCGGTTCCGCGACTCGTCGTGAAGCCGAGATAGCTGGACACGACCGCAATCAGATACCCGAACACGATGGTTTTCAGCGTCGCGGGCATGATGTCCGAGTAGGCGATGTAACTGAATGACCGTTCGAAGTACAGCTGCCAGGACATGCCGGACACCGCGGCCTCCGCGACGTAGCCGCCGAAGATGCCCGCGAAGTCCATCATGATGGTCAGGAGCGGCATTGCGATCATCAGCGCGATGATTCGCGTGACCGCCAGATACTTGAACGCATCGACGGCATTGGCTTCGAGCGCGTCGATCTGCTCGCTCACTTTCATCGCGCCGATCTCGGCGCCGATGCCGGCGCCGACGCGCCCGCATACGAGGAGTCCGGCGGTCAGCGGACCCGTCTCGCGGATGAGCGCAATCGCGAGGCCGGCGGGGATCATCGCCTCCGCGCCGAAGCGCTCGAGCGAGGCGCGTGTATGCATCGACAGCACGATGCCGATCGCGAAGCCCGCCGTGAGAATCAGCGGCGCGGAGCGGTAACCGAACTCAAAGAGATGCCTGAGGATTTCGCGCGGCTCGTAGGGAGGACGAGCCGCTTCTACCACCGCGCGCCCGCCAAACGTGGCGACCGCGCCGACGGTTTCAAAGAGGCCGATGACGCGTCCGCCAATGCGGTCGACGAACGTCAGCGATTGCATAGAGCCATTGTCGGCGAAGCGCGATTCCACTAGTGTTCAATACCGGACATCCCGGACCTGGACGCTCGAGCTGGCGACTCGCGCGTTGAACCAAATCTCGCCAGACACGGTCCGCGTTGACCGAGCCGACGGCAATGCAGTCCTCGAGATTGTCTGGATCGCCAATCGACATCGGCGTGTTGATCTCGACGTCGCCGTCGCGCGTCTGGTGGGCACACGAAAAAGCGCGGAACGCGAGCAGCGGGTCGGACGCGACAAGCGCCAGTTAAGCGCGGGGGCTGAGGACTTCGGTACCGGGCGCGTCTGGATTCGCGAGGGCATCGATGCCGGATGCGTCTATCGATTGCGCGGGGCCTGGCATCCAGCGAGCCAGTACCGCGCCGAGCTCCGTGTGATCGACTGGCTTGCTCAGGTAGTCGTCCATACCAGCGGCCAGACATTTCTCTCGATCGCCCTGGAGCGCGTGCGCAGTCAGGGCAATGATCGGTGTGTGCCGCCGGCTCCCTTCCTGTTGGCGGATGGCTGCTGTGGCGGCATAGCCGTCGAGTTCGGGCATTTGGCAGTCCATCAGCACGAGGTCGTAAGGTATATGGCTGAGGGCCTCGATCGCGACGGCACCATTGGCGACCGCATCCGCTGCATAGCCCAGTCGCCGCAGCAGGTGAAGCGTCACACGCTGATTCACCTTGTTGTCCTCGGCAACCAGCACCCGTCCCCGCAGGCGCTCGCCACCGACACCAGGGGATTGCCACTCACCGATCATCGTCCCTCGTCCCGTCAGACCCCTGGGTTCGAGATGCGCTCCCATCACTGTTGCCAGGCAGTCGAACAACTGCGACTGCTTCACGGGCTTTGTGAGGCACCTTGCGATTCCGGCGGCGCGGAGCGTGTCACCGTCGGTCAGCCGACCGAGCGACGTCATCATCACAAGCTTGATCGACGCCAACTGTGGCGTCGCACTGATAGCGGCAGCCAGCGCGAGACCGTTCATCCCCGGCATTTTCATATCGAGAATGGCAAGTGCGAACGGCGTCCCACTTGCCGCCGCGAGGGCGAGTTGCTCGAGCGCCTCGTCGCCGCTCGAGGCGCTCTCCGCAAGCATGTCCCAGGCGGTGAGCTGGTGGTGCAGGATCGTCCGGTTGGATGCATTGTCGTCGACAACCAGCACCCGCAGTTGCTGGAGAGAGGTGAGCGGTGCAATGGCTCGCTGGGGGCCGCTCGGCTGCTTCGAGAGCTGCGCTGTGAAGTAGAAGGTCGATCCCAGGCCGGGCTCGCTGTCAACGCCGATGACGCCGCCCATCAGTTCCACAAGGCGCTTGGAAATCGCCAGCCCAAGGCCTGTGCCCCCGTATTTCCGCGTCGTCGATCCATCGGCCTGCGTGAACGCCTCGAATAGCGTGCCCTGCACGTCCGCAGCGACGCCGATTCCTGTGTCATGCACCGAAATGCGGACGACCAGGTGCGCATCCGTCTCCGCCTCGCGCGTGACTCGCACCGCGACCTCGCCGGACTGCGTGAACTTCAGTGCGTTCCCGACGAGATTCAGCAGCACCTGACGCAGGCGCCCGGGATCGCCCTGCACGGATGTCGGAACATTGGGCGCGATCCAGGTGAGCAGCTCGACACCCTTCGTGTGTGCGGCATCGGCGAGCAGGTCGACACTGTCCTCGATCGCGTCTCGCAGATCGAAGTCCAGCATTTCGAACGTCAACTTTCCCGCTTCGATTTTCGAGAAGTCGAGGATGTCGTTGATCACCGTGAGCAGCCCATCGCCGCTGCTCCGGATTGACTCGGCGAACTCCCGCTGCTCGTCGTCGAGTTTCGTTTCGAGCAACAGTCCGGTCATTCCAACGACGCCGTTCATCGGCGTGCGAATCTCGTGGCTCATGTTCGCCAGGAACTCGGCCTTCAAACGGGCCGTCTGTAGAGCGGCGTCGCGGGCCCGTTGGAGCTCCTGCGCGACACGCTTTCGTTCGGTGATGTCCTTGACGAAGCAATAGTGACCCAGGGCCTCCTTGGGATCGCCAACCGCTATCATCACGACTTCCTTGTGAAATGTCGAACCGTCCTTGCGGAGCCCCCGCGCCTCAGCCTCCGTTTTCCCGTGGTCTCGCATCTGCGAGTAAGCCTCGTTCATGGCGGGGAGGTCGTCTGCCACCACGGTCGTCTGCCATTCGCGTCCTATCAGTTCCGATGGCGGGTACCCGAGCATGGCGGCGTAGGACAGGTTGACGCTTGCGTAGCATCCACGAGCATCCACTCGGGCGATGCCTTCGGCCGCGTGTTCGAGGGCGGTGCTCTTCTCGCGGAGCTCGTCCTCCGCCCGTCGCCGTGCCGTGATGTCCTGCACGGTCCCGACGACCTTGATGCACTCGCCGCGTGCGGTCGTCACGACGTGAGCACGAGCATGCACGACGCGCACCGCCTCGTCCTTTCCGACGACGCGGTGCTCACAGTCGAATGACTCGCCACTTTCGACCGCGCGCCGGACCAGATGCTCGATTCGCCTGCGATCGTCCGGGTGGACGAATTCGAAATAGGTGAGGAAGCTCGGCTCCAGCTCTCCAGGCGCGAACCCGAGCATGCGGAACTGCTCGGCCGACCATGTGGCGCGCCCTGTGGCAATGTCCCACTCCCAGCTACCAATCAATGCGAGCTGCTGCGCTTGTGCGAGGCGGCTTTCACTTACTTCAAGATCCGCCGCTCGCCCGGCATGCACACGCATCTCGCGCACACTACGGACACAGCCGCTGACGAGGACGATGTCTTCAAAGATTACCCAGGCCGCATGCTCGACCCAGCGCCACGGGCTTGCCGCGAGAATGCCGTATACCGACTGCGGCCAGTAGGCGCCGCGAATGAAATGATCGGCCGCGACCACGATAGTGGCCGGAACGAGCACGCGCCAGTCACGATAGAGCGCCAGGAACGCGAGCGATCCGAACACGTGGAAGTGCGTTTCGATTCGGCCCCCGGTCAGGTGGATCAACAACGCGGAGGTGAGCATCTGGCCGACCGCAATCACCTGACGGGTGCTCAGCAGGCCAGGACGCAGGAGCGCCAGGGCAACCGGATATGCGCTGATTGCCCCGCCGAGCAACACCGCGAGCCATACATGCAGGTGGGGACGGCTTTCAGCCCCGGCCCAGGTACGCGGCGACAACCACAGGGCGGCGCCAATCCCAGCGAGCCACTGAACGATCATCAGCGCGGCAAACAGACGGTCTGTCTGCTTGTGGATGGCCAGCTGGTGTTCCCGAAGAATTTCTTCGGCCCGGTCCGTCGGCGGCGGCTTCCCTGGAAGCTGTGAGGCCGGCATCATTCGTAACGCCCGCTACGGACGCCAATGCGGCCGAGAATGTTGGCCAACGTGACGGACCCGGCCGGACCAGGCGATTTGGCGGCAGTCTCGCCGAGCGCACAGCCGAACACCGGCGTCAGCGCCCGAGCGCTCGGCTGATGTCGCAGATGGGCGACGATTGCATCACGGCCCGCATTGTCGCCCGCATGGCCGCGCGACGCGGTGATCCCGCCGCTGAACAGCCGATCTCCGCTTGCGCTATACAGCATCACCTGGCCCGACGCGAGAGCTCCGAAGCGCTCGGCCTCGACCCCCGCGTCGTCTTGCACGACGCGCACACCCGGGATCGAAGCCGCGCGCGTCCACAGGTCGGTGCGGTCCCAGCCCTCGGGCACGCCTTTGGGCTTGTAGAAAAGCACATAAGTGTCGACGAGCCCGGCGGTCTGAGTCATCAGCGCATCCAACTCGCCGATGCTCGCCCGGGTGCAGGGGCAGTGCGGATGGGCCGTCATGACGAGTGTCGCGCGGCTGCTAACCTGTGCGAGCCGACTTGCGGCGGGCCACCGTGCAGGCGGGTGACCCGCGGGCGCAGGTCCGGCGTCGTAGTCCCAGAGAACGACCAGCCCTGTTGCGACGGCGAGCACCCATGCGGCGCCAAACACTACGAGAAGCACCTGTCTCGTGCGTTTGCGACGGTCGGTCGCCCGCTCAATTCGTTTGTGACCCGTCACCGAATTGACGCCACAGGCAGCGCCCAGCGCGGAATTGCGTGCCGATTCACACTCTGTCACGCCTTTGTTTCGGGCGAGGGGGTTTCCAATACGCTTCAGGAAGAAGAACATCCTTCTTCATATTTCGGCTCGGTGCCGCAAACCATGAGTGCACACCTGATGCGTGGCGGGGAACGGCTGAAATGCCGAAGGTTGAGGGCCTGCGGGGATGCGTGATTCCAGCCGACCTGACGCCGGAGTCCAGCCGGTAGGAGCCGCAAGGCACAATGCCGACGGCGGCCGCGCTGTCCGGCGCGCCGAACGGTAAACTAGCGCACATCGTGACCGCCGTACGCATCGATCCCGACGCGATCGACTTCACCAGACCAGGCACGCACCACTACCAGGCGGCGTTTCACCTCGATGGCAGTTGGGGCTATTCGCTAGTGCCGATCACTGTCATCAATGGCACCCGCGATGATGCCGAGACGCCAGGCGTCGCCGTGTTCGGCGGCACGCACGGCAACGAGTACGAAGGGCAGATCGTCGTCAAGCGCTTGTGCCGCGACCTCGACGCCGGTGCGTTGACGGGCCGCGTCATCCTGATGCCGCAGCTGAGCGAGACCGCGTGTGTGGCGCATACGCGCTCGTCGCCCGAGGACCACGTCAACATGAATCGCGCGTTCCCCGGCAACCCGCGCGGCACGCTGTCGTTTCGCATCGCGCACTTCGTGAAGACCCGCGTCTTTCCGAACGCCGGGGTCGTCATCGATCTCCATGCGGGCGGGCGCGAGGCCTCCTTCCCCCTGTGCACGTCGATCCACCCGATGCCGGACCCGGCGCAATGGGCAGAGGCGCTCACGGTCGCGCGCCTCTTCGACACCCCGTTCGTCTACGTGTACTCGCGCCAGATGGCGTCCGGCCTCCTTACCGAGGAAGCCGAGGACGAAGGGAAGATCGCCATCGGCGGCGAGTTCGGCTTCGGTGAGGGCTCGAACGTCGGTGGCATCGCCCATGCCTACGAGGGCGTGAAGAACGTGCTGCGCCACTATCGCATGCTGCCCGGCCATGTGAGGCGCGTAGATGCCGCGCGCCCGACGCCCCCTCGCGTGGTCCAGGCACCTCATCTTGCCGACTACGTCCCGTGTCCCGTCCACGGGATCTGGGAGCCGCTGGTGACACCGGGCGCCGAGGTGCCCGAAGGCCACTTGCTCGGTCGCCTGCACGACTTCGCCGACCACACGTCTGCGCCGCTCGAGGTCACCGCGCACCGCAGTGGAGTTGTCATCGCCTTGCACTTCGCGGCGGTGTGCAGGCGCGGCTCGACGCTCTATGTCATCGCGGAAGATGTCGCACCAGTCTCATGAAGATTACCAACGTCGAAGTTCTCATCCTGAAGTCGCCCGGTCTCTACCGCAGCAGCGACACTGCGGAGGAGCCGCCGGGCCCCACCTATATGGGAGTCATGAAGGTGTCTACGGATGCGGGCATCGTCGGCTACTCCGACATGGAGACTGCCGCCTCCGTGGCCAAGGCCGCCGTCGAAGCGCCCCGCTGGAGCGAAGGCGACATCCAGGCCTTCGACGGGCTCGCCTCGCTCATCATCGGCGAGAACCCGCTCGAGGTGGAGCGCCTCTGGTATCGGATGTACCGCGGCAGCATCTATTACGGCCGCCGCGGCGTCGCCATGCAGGCGATCTCGGCGATCGATATCGCCTTGTGGGACATCATGGGCAAGGCGTACGGGCAGCCCGTACATGTCCTGCTCGGCGGCAAGTGGCGCGACTCCGTGCGCGCCTATGCCAGCACGCTCTTTCGCCCGACGCCGCAGGCGATGCGCGAGGCCGCCACGCGCTATATCGACGAAGGCTTCACCGCGGTGAAGTTTGGATGGGGCGTCTTCGGCAGGAACCCGACGCTCGACGTGCAGCTGGTGGAGGCCGCACGCGAGGCACTCGGCTCCAATCGCGACCTGCTCGTGGACACCGGCTGGTTCGTCGAGCGCACACCCAAGCAGGCGATTCAGGTCATCCGCTCCATCGAGGCCTTCAAGCCGTTCTTCGTCGAGGAGATCCTCCATCCCGAAGACTACGACGGGTATCGTCGCGTGTCGGAGGCGGTCGAAACCCTCATCGCGTGTGGTGAACAGGAGTCAACGGAATGGGGGTTCCGCGAGCTCATTGAACGCGCGCGCGTGGACGTCCTGCAGCCGGACCTCACGCGCTGCGGCGGCTTCACGGCGGCCCGCAAGATCGTGCACATGGCCGAAATGGCCAATGTGCTCGTCATCCCTCACTCGTGGTCGTCGGACTTACTCACCGCTGCGTCCCTGCAGCTCACCGCGTTCCAGCGCCGGGCGGAATTCGTCGAGTTCAACACGTCGCAGGGACCGCTGAGTCGCGCGATGGTCCGCAACCCTCTTCGCATCGTCGACGGCTTCGTCGCCGTCCCGACCGCACCGGGGCTCGGAGTCGAGGTGAACGAAGAAACGCTCGCCAAATATCGGATCGCGTAGCACGCCGATTGTGGGCGGCGGCTACGCCCGAGTTCGCTTGACAAATGAGTCACGATGCCGCATTCGCTCGGCGGAGCTCGCAGAGTGGATCAAACGCGGAGCGCGCCGAGCCGCAGAGGGCTTGGTACTTAGAGCGTGTAACAACACCCCGCCCGGCGCGACGCGTCGCAGTGCGTCGGGCTAGCCCCCACCCGAACAGCGCGATCCGACGGCCTCGGACGGATAGGTAAGCACTTACGCGACTACTCAGGACGAAGCGCTAGATCGTCGCTGGCACATTTCGCGAAGCCGTCTTTCGACTGCACAGGCTTCGTGGTCCACACAACATCACAGTCGACTTGACAATATTCGAACCAGCCGACTAACGTATCGTCGCTCTACGGGGTGCGTCGGCATCGTCGCCGAAAGGGCTAGGCCCGCCCGCTGAAACCATCAGCAGGAGCGCACCTATGCCTTCTATCGAGACCTACCGGAAACAGGCCAAGCTGTTGGTTCGCTGGCATCGCGAGCGCAACTATTCGATCGGCGAGAAGCTCCGCCTTCTGGAGCGCTATCGCCACCTCACCGATGTCGAAGTCCTCGAGATGGCCATGCCTCTGACACTCGCTCAGGAGATCGTGGCGGTGGAAGCTGGTTATCGAGATTGGGCTGCGCTCAAGGCGGGGACTGGCGACCTCACGCAGCCTTCCCGCGTCGATCCCAGCGGGCCGACCCTGGTTGGCGCCGTCCCGATATTGTTCGTACATGACGTTGAGGCGGCAGCGGCTTTCTACGAGGTGAAACTCGGCTTCCACATTGATTTTCTTCACGGAAGGCCGCCCTTTTACGGTTCAGTGTCGCGCGATCGGGCGTGCCTTCACTTGCGGTTCGTACATCAGACCAACTTCGCCGAACTCGCCGCGCGCGAAGAGTCGCTGATCCTGGCCACGATCGAGGTGGCAAATGTGAAAGCGCTCTTCCAGGAATATGAGGCGCGCCGCGTGGATTTTGCCCAGCGGCTCGTCAGACAGGCGTGGGGCGGCCTCGACTTCCACGTGCGTGACCCTGACGGGAACGTCATCTCGTTCGTTCAATACAGGTGGCCTGCGTCGCAAGCTGAGGAGAGGCGCTGAACGCGAGGCGCCGTAGATGTGGATGCGTAACGAGTAACGCCGCAGCGTGGACCCGCCATCCGTCCACTGATTCCTCGCCAGTGCGCGACTACACGGGACAAAAACGGCGTTACGCCGCGTACTGGCCTCGCGTTCCGCAGGTCGGCCTACTATTGGCTATGCCGCAGCATTCGTCCCCGGAAGGATCATGAAGTTGACCAACAAGCCGCCGCTCAACGGCTCGCACAAAGAATTGTTCGCTGATGGCACCCTTTCTGGCGATGGGCGTTTCAAGGCGGGTAAACGGCACGGGAAGTGGACGTTCTACTACAAGGGCGGCGGGCTGAAGGCGGTTGGCATGTACGCTGACGGCGAATTGGATGGATATTGGGAGTGGTGGCGCGAGAATGGAAAGCCTCTGCAGGCAGGCTCCTTTAATCATGGTAAGCAGGTCGGCCCTTGGAAACGGTACTACGAGAATGCTCAGCTGTGGGACGAGGGCGTGTATGCAGATGGAAAGAAAGTTGGTGAATGGAAGATCTACGAGAAAGGCGGCAAACTCAAACAAAGTATGGCCTACAAGCCCAAGAAATAGGTCGTCGCATATTGCTGCCGCGGCGATCATCCATGCGGCGCTGCCAGCAGTTATACCAGGCTTCGTTTGCTAGCGATCGAGCCCGAGCAGTCCGAGCGAGTCCCGGTGGATCATCGCCTCGATGCGGTCGAGAGGCACGCGCGGGAGGTTCGTGCCTTCCGCCATCTGGTTCAGGCTCCTCAACGCGTCAATCGTCGATGCTGGCGTGGTGAAGGGATAGTCGGTGCCGAACAGCAGCCGGTCGAGCACCCCGTACTCCATCGCCATGACGAGTGCGTTGTAGAACTGCCACGGGCGATAGTAGAGCGCCGAGATATCGCTGTAAAGATGCCGGTGCTTCCGGATGAGCACGAGCGTCTCGGCGATCCACGGGTGACCGAGGTGCGCAATGACCATCCGGAGCCGCGGGAACTGCAGGGCCAGCGGCTGCAGCAACACCGGATTGGCCAGCTCCAGCGATACGTTTTCGCAGAACGTGGTCCCCTGGTGAATCAGCACCGGCACGCCCAGCTCCTCGGCCCTCTTCAACAGGGCGACGAAGCGCGGGTCCGAAGGGTGGACGTTCTGATAGATCGGCGCGACCTTGAGACCGCGCAGTCCGAGCCCCCCGATAGCGTGCTCCAACTGCTCCACGGCGTCCGCATCGTGCGGATCCACGGAGCAGAAGCCAATCAGCTTTTCGGGGTGGCGTTCCACGTACGCCGCGACATATTCGTTGGGAACCAGCACTCCCACATGCCGTGCCCGGAAGCCAAGGACGATGGACCGGTCCACTGGGGCCATCGCGGCCCAGTGCGCCTCGAGATCAACGGCAATCTCGAGGCTGGGATTCCCGGCGGCGATCTGCGCATCCTTGATGAACGTCTCGCCGAGATGTGCCGGCCGCTCCCACACATGCGTGTGTACGTCCACGATCATGTTGTTCAGAGCACCCCGTACTTGTCGTACACGGAACGGAGGTATGCGCCCTTCTGCAGTTCGTCGCGGCTATGGTTTTCGCGCGAGACCTTGTCGGTCGCGAGCCGGACAACCTGTTCGACCATCGCCGCCGGAATCGTAACGATGCCGTCGAGATCGCCAACGACGAGGTCTCCCGGCGTCACCAACACGCCGCCGCACCGCACCGGCACGTTATAGGCCACGACGCGGCCGCGGCCCCGCGAATCCACGGGCTTGATCCCGGCCGCGAACACCGGGAACTCCAGCTCCTGAATGCGCCGCACATCACGGATCGCCTCGTTTTCGAGCAGCTGATAGAGCTCCGGCGCATCGCAGAGAAGCTGAGCCTGCGCGTCTTCATTGTCGCCGTGAAAGACGCTGTATCCTTCCGCATAAAACTCTCTCACGTCGCTGGTCACGTGTTCCGGGTCGGTCTTGGTGTTCGCGAAAGACCAATAGGCCGCCGCCGGCCGTTTCATGAAGCGGTCGTAAACATCCTTGATAGACAGGCCGACTTTTTGTTTCTGTCCGTGAACGATCTCTTCCACGGTCAGGCGGGCTTCGTTTTTTTCAGATGAGAACGTGGCCGCAGCTTGAATCGCCTTTTTGCGTCGGGCTCCTTTGTCGGCGTCAGTCGCGCAACCTTTCCGCCGCGAACGTGGTCCCAGGCGTGCGCCAGCTCGTGGCGAATTTCATCGACGCCGGCCCGAGTTCCCCACTGAATGACGCGAACTTCGGGGTGATACCGGGCCATTTCGTTTCGCTTCGCCTTGCCCGGCGCATAGTCGTCTTTGAATGGCGGCGGAAATTCGCCGGCCCTCCAGAACCGCACGCCGGCCGACTTCATGGTCAGCATCTGGCTCGTCGAAAATGCAGCCAGCGCCCGCCTGAATCGTTTGCACACACTGTCTTTTTCGGTCGCGGTTAAGCCGCGCAGCATGTCCTGCAGGATTTGATCGCGCTGCTTCTGGTCGGCTTCCTTGTAGACGGGAAGCTGCGGATCAGGCGCCGTGCATGGATCGGCGGGCGCGGTCTTTGCTGCCGTTTCATCGGTCCGACTCGCTTCCGGTTCGGTTTCACTTTTCTGCTCCGGCTGGCGCATGAGCAGAACCGGAACCGTCGAATAAGCCCTACCTCTTGGAACAGCAGGCGCTTCATGCGCGAGCGAGGGACTTGAAGACAGACCGGCTTCACAGATGTTTTGGCCAACGCGCTGCGCATCTGCCGCCGACTGCTGCACGACATGCGTCAACTCATGGGCAATCAAACGCCGTCCCTCGTGACTTCTGGGAGCGTATTGTCCCGCACCAAACACGATATTGCGGCCGGCCGTATAGGCGCGCGCCGCCACGTCGCGCGCCGACTTTTCCGCGGCTGCGTCCGTGTGCACGCGCACCCTGGAGAAATCATGACCGAAGCGCCGCTCCATATCCTGGCGCAAGGCCGCATCCAGCCGTCCGCCGGGACTGCCAAGGACGCGTTCCACGCTGTCGGGCGCGGCAATCATCGAACCGTTCGGCGGTGCGGCGAAACGTTGGGTTCCGGCTGCCGCTTCGCCGGCGGTATCATGCGCGCTGGCTTTCACGATCCTACCGGCAACGCGTTCCGCCTGCCGCTCGTATTCGTCTCCCGAGGCGTTCATGCGCAACTCGGTTTGCCCCGGCTTAGCAAACACCCCGTTGCCGCGGCACTCATGATATGCCCCGGTTAACCCAGCCGATCGGCCGCAGGCGCACTTGCGTTGCAACAAAAACGCACTCGAGGCGTTCGGGACGACCTGGGTCGCCGCTGTTTGTAGTGCTTGCATGGGCTTCCACTATTTCGTCGGGTGCTTCTTGTCGTACGCCTTTTTGAACTTATCGTCCCAATATTTTCCATAGCTGGCCTTGTGACGGGGCGATAACTTATTCTTAAAATAGTCGTCGAAATCTTTGGCCCCGCGCGCGAATTCCATAATACTGGTTTGACACACCCACTTGCTTTTGCAGCCATCGAAAGCATTGAGAGTGTTTTTGACTCCGACCTCGTATTCGATTTTCTCTATGTTCTTGATGAAGTCATCGCGGCCCAGATCACCGGCGGTCGCCAAAACCTCGATCTTGTTGACCTCGGCTATCGACGCCAGGTTCGAGAGCTCATGAACCAGCTGTTGTATCGCTTGGCATTTATCGACTGTTTCATTGAGGGTAATTTCACCGGAGAGCATGTCGGTATTGACAAATTCGCCGGCGCCGATCCTAGCCGGAGTGACTTTCGGCGGTTTGCCCTTGTTCGCCTTGGTCGCCTTGGCCCAAATTCCCAAGCCGCCGTCGCAGGTATCAAGCATCTTCTTCAGGTCGACAGCGGTCCAACGCAGGCCTTTGTCGCTGAACCACTTCGCGAACTGCGAGTCCATGGTAGTAAGCGCCGCGGATGTAACGCCGCTGATCTCGAAGAGACCGATCTGCGCCGGTTTCTCCACGACAATCAGGGGGGCGACCCGAACGCCTGGAGGAGTTCCTAAAGGCCAGATGTAACCCGCCACGACCCCCGCCTCGGTGTACCCCGGCAGCTTCAGCTCCCAGGCATTACCGACTTGATCGAGTTCGCTCACCCCGTCAGTGCTCGGATCGCCGTCGCGTTGAATGCGCCGCGTGGTTGAAATCGTGGCGATGGCCATTGGAACATCGCTTTCGCCGATAGTGGTTCCATCCCTGCCCGTCTGCTGCACCACATGAGTGAGCTCATGAGCCATCAGCCGCCGTCCTTCGTTGGTTTCCGGCGCAAACCGTCCGGAAGCGAACACAATATCGTATCCTATCGTGTAGGCATGAGCGTTTATTTCCCGCGCTGATGCTCAGCCGCTCCATCGGAATGCACCCGCACCCTGGAGAAATCGTGGCCGAAGCGTTGCTCCATGTCCTGCCGTAGTGCTGTATCCAGCGGTCTGCCCGAGCCGGCAAGAATGCGCTCTACGCCGGCCGGCGCCTCGGCCATTTTGCTATTCGATGGTCCCGACAAGCGCTGGATACGCGGCGCTGCCCAATGGACAGCGGAATGCGCGGGCATTGCGAGCACCTGATCGGCGACCCGGTCCGCTTCGTGCTCCAGAGGATCGTCACTGGCGCCGACACGAGTTTTTTCTGCAAATGTTTTTCGCTCAGGCATTCCTCGCATTCGCCGGTCAAGGACGACGTCGCCGACCCGCAAAGGCATTTACGCTGCAGCAGTCCGGTCGCCATCGACGCGGGGAGAGAACGGGCGCGCGTGCAGAGCCTGTATGCGTTTGCAATTGAGCCGCCGCATAATTTTATCGCCTCAGTCGCATCTTCAGACCTTCATCGCATAACCCGCGTAACTGTCGGGGTTGTTGATCGTGTCGTTGTTTCCCGGCAATACGCGGAAGAGAATTCCGAGCACTGGAATCCTGCCGAGAAAATTTAATATTCGCCCGAAGAATCCACTGCCTCTCGGACTCAACTTGTTGAATCCCGCTTCATTGGAATAGGCGCGATCCGTCGTTAAGAGCGCGTTATGCACCGATTCATGGATGATCGTTTCGATCTTAGAGTCCGGGGTGGCGGTTTTATAAGCGGCGGAACAGACGTGAAGGTTGCCAAAACAGGTCCACATCAACCGCCCGCCCACGCACCACTTCGAAGAGCTGCCGCACATTGTCCGAGTGCTCGGATCGCAATCGAATCGCAATGACCGCATATTGCCGCGGATCAATCGGTACTTCTGCCGAACGTCGCGGACAAACCCGTCATCGATTTCGCCGCTCCCGGATGGATCGAAGTATTGCGTGAATGCGGCCTTATCGGCCGGGATCATTTTTTTCCACCCGGGTTGTAAGCTGGTGATGGCACGATCCAGGTGATCGAGCGCCGGTTGGTGCATCGCTTTCAAGTCGTTCTGAAGAGCGGGTTCGCAGCCTTCGGTTTCGGTTCGAGGCTGAACCGCGGGTTGCCGGCGCAAGCGCGCCGGCGCTCGGGACACTCTTAGCTGCTCCGTCGGCGCGGCCGCGCTGGTCACCCTTGCGGCAATCCGGTCGGCTTCGCTTTCGGCTTGGTCATTCGGCGCGCCGATTTCGAGGCGCGGCTGCAAGCTCACGCTTCTCGCCGATTGCTGTAAGACATGCGTCAGCTCGTGAGCGAGGAGCTGCCTTCCTACCGCTGTGTTCGGCGCATATTGTCCGGGCGCCAAAACGACATTCGGCCGACGGTGTAAGCCAAGGCATTGACTGCACGAGCCGAATTCGCGGCGCTGGCATCCGCGTGAACTCGCACGTGGCTGAAGTCGTGGCCGAACCGGTTCTCCATATATTCGCGCGTGTCGGCCTGGAGCGGTTGTCCCGGCGCGCCCAGCGCCGCGCTCACACTGCTCGGCACGGCACCAAGAGAGTGAGTCGCGGCCTTGCGCTGCAGGAGGTTCGCTTGACACTCTTCGCATGCACCGCTGACGCCCGGCGCGCCGCCGCAGGCGCACTTGCGCTGCAAAAACATAATGGGCGCCGCCTGAACAGGGCTTGCGCGCGATGGTGTCAGCGAACTGGTGATATGCTCGCTCATTTAAGGGCTCGTGTTTGACTCTCCGAACAATCGGCCGGAGGTCACAGCGCCTTTTCCATCCGTTTCAGCACCTCTCGGATGCCTCCCCCTGAGAAGCGCTGAACTGCTTGCTCGTAAACCCCAATTTTTGACCGATCTCGATGACGCCGGTACCCATGAAATTGAACTTGGCGATCAGATCGAAACCGTCGGGGCCTAATGCCGTGATCAATGTTTCGACATTCTTCTTTTTACTCCGGTAAGCGTCGTTAAAATTGGGCAGCCCCTCGTCTTTCAATATTAAGTCGGTGAAAAACGCCGTCACGCCTTCTTTTAAAACTTCGGTCAAGTTCGCTGAAATCTTGTTCGCCTCTTGCAGATATAATTTGTATAAAGCCGGCGACGCCAACCGATGGACCGATTCATGCACAGCGGTTCCGAATTTCGCATCCGGGCGCAGATGGATTTCCGATTTCTTGGGATCAAAAAAACCCTTGGTGTCCTTCGCAACCGTACGTGATGAATCCAATTCGTAAGCGTTCCGGTAGGCGTCATCAAAATTCCCATCGGTGGAATCCCAGACGAATTTTCCCTTCTCGGCGATCCTGAAGCCGGCGGTAAGCCGGTCCCCGATGTAGGGCGCCAGTGTCTGATTTCTTAACAGAACCTCATCGATGATGGTCGCGGTATCTACCGCAACCGGGTCGCTCAGATCGACCCCTTCGCTTTTCAGGGTTTTCTTGGCAGGCTGTTTTTCGGGTGGATTTTCCTTCGGTGGACTCTCTTCAGGTTGGCGCTGGATCAGCATGGGAGGGAAATAGCAGACAGACCGTCCTTCCCGTTGTTTTGGCCAGTACGAACTCCGGCCCCACCTGACTGCTGCGCCACGTGGGTTAGCTCATGGGCGATCAGTCGCCGTCCCTGGTGGGTTTCCGGCGCAAACCGACCGGCGCCGAACACAATGTGCTGACCTATCGTGTAGGCCTGAGCGTTCACGTCCTGCGCCGAACGCTCGGCAGCCTTGCCGCAATGTACCTGCACCC